>NZ_CM129525.1:0-1767500 GCF_052946295.1 Rhizobium sp. KDH_Rht_773_N
GAGCCGAGGCTTGAACACTCGGATTTTTCCGGCGAATTCGAAGATAGTGGCATTACGGTGCTGGTCGACATATCCCGGCCGGCAGGCACCAATGGGGACTGGACCCTCGAGGTCATCTCGCAGACCGAGATCGTGACGATCTGGGAAGACAAATTTGCCACGGATCTCGAAGCCTGGGAAGAATTCCTGGCCACCGCGGAACGCGATGGCCTGGAAAGCTTTCTCGAAGACGACGAGCCGCAACTGCATTGACGGGATATTGCCGGGAGAAAAGCCCGGCTGCTGGCTATCCCGGCCTACTCACATTCAATAGCTGCAGGAGCGACCGTCATTCGGTCTGAAGCCGTCCCGGCAGGCGCGGTTCATCGAATCTCCCGGCACGTAACCCGAGGCGGAGCCGTATGAATTCGGGGGAGTCGCGCATGCCGTCAGCACGGAAATGCCAATCAGCGCTCCGACCGCCATGAATGCCCGAAATCTGCTCATCAATATTTCTCCTCGTGGATTCTCTGTCGGCAATTTATCACGCGGTCGCCGCAACGGAATGGCTTTATAAAGGAAAAGGCCGCAACCCGTGTTCGCGGCGCCGGTTTCTGCGGCCTTTCTACATTCGAGATCGCATGGCGAGCGCAAACACATCGGCGCAAAGCATGTCGGCCCTGTTCCGTCGCCGACGACCGGAGATTTCGCGGAAGGTCCGGCGTGAGCCTCGTATTTCCGCCGACCGGACCTCCCGGCATTTGCAGTGGGGTGCCTGCAAATGCCGGTCGATACCACCAGTCATGCCGGATCCGATCCATTCACAGAAGCAACGACGGTTTGCGCGCGGTAAATATACACGCGCCTTGTGCCATGATGGGATGGATGGGAAAGCCGCAGGGCCTGCGGCAATTTGCAGATCGGGCCGGCCGTGGTCAGCGCGAAAAGGTGATTGGCAATCACCCCTTTGCGGCGCTAGGAACATCGCTTGATTGCTGCCGGAGAGAATGCGTGTCGATTGCCGATATTTCCCTGTGGAGCGCGCTGCTTGCCGGAGCGCTCTCCTTCCTGTCGCCCTGCGTGCTTCCGCTCGTCCCGCCTTACCTCTGTTATATGGCGGGCATTTCGGTCGAGCAGTTCCGCGGCGGCGGCACGGTTGCGGCCGCGCCGGACGTGCGGCGCGGCGTGCTCTTCTCGGCGCTTTTCTTCACGCTCGGCTTTGCGACGGTCTTCGTGGCGCTCGGCGCCGGGGCCTCGACGATCGGCATGGTGCTGCGCCAGCATCTCGACCTGCTTGCCAAGATCGGCGGTCTCATCATCATCGTGATGGGGCTGAATTTCCTCGGGCTTTTCCGCATCGGCATCCTGGCGCGGGAAGCGCGCTTCCAGGGCAACGGCAAGCCGGCGACGCTGACGGGCGCTTACATCATGGGGCTGGCCTTTGCCTTCGGCTGGACGCCCTGCATCGGGCCGGTGCTCGGAGCGATTCTTGGCGTTGCCGCATCGCGTGAAACGATCGGCTCCGGCGCGGGACTGCTTGCCGTCTATTCGCTCGGCCTTGCCGTGCCCTTCTGGATCGCTGCCGGCTTTTCAGGGGCCTTCATGCGCTTCCTGTCGCGTTTCCGCCGGCATCTCGGCACGGTGGAAAAGATCATGGGCGTGTTTCTCGTGCTGACCGGGCTTGCCTTCCTGCTCGGCTGGGTCAGCAATGTCGCGATCTGGTTCCAGCAGACCTTTCCGATCCTCATGCAGATCGGCTGAGCCCAAGGCTCAGCCGGCCGCATGTTCTCCCGCAGGAGCGGCAGATCGCAGCAGGATCAGGCCTTCTTCCGCTTGAAGTGTTCCTTGATCGCATCGGGAATGTCGCGGAAGCCCCTGCCCGGCTCGATGCCTTCGCGCATGACGATGTTGCGCAGCGGCGGGATGGCCGACAGGATGTGCAGGCCCGCGGCCCGCAGCACCTGCACCGGCAGGAAACCGGAGAGCAGCGAGCGGTTCAGGAGATCGACGCTTGCCGTGCGCGTCATGATGTCGGCCCGGCGCTTGCGGTCGAAGCTTGTGCCGGCATCGGCGGCAACGGGCAGTTCGGCGCGCGCGCACAGAAGATCGGTCAGCGCCATGATATCGCGAAGGCTGAGATTGAGGCCCTGCGCCCCGATCGGCGGGAAGACGTGTGCAGCCTCGCCGATCAGCGCGATGCGGCCCTTGCCGAAACGATGCGCCATCATGCCGGACAGGGGCCAGATCTGAACGCCCTCTTCCACCGTGACCTTGCCGAGCATGGACTGCATGCGCTCTTCCACGACATTGCCGAGTTCGGCAAGCGATAGCTCGATGCGGGCTGCGGCATCGGAGGGATTCTGCACCCAGACGAGGCTGGAACGATTGCCCGGCAGCGGCACCTGGGTGAAAGGGCCGTGCTCCGTGTGGAACTCTGTGGAAATATTCTGGTGCGGCAGCGTATGGTCAAAATTCAGCACCATGGCCGATTGCGGATAGGACCAGCTGCGCACGTCGATACCGGCCGTCTCACGCAGCTTCGACTTGCGGCCGTCAGCACCGATGGCGAAATCGGCGGTAAGCTCTTCGCCGCCGGCAAGCGTAATCGTCACATCGTCAGGTGTGATGGCGATTGTTTCCGCCATGTCGGTGAAACGGGTGATATTGCCCTCGGCAGCCGCAGCGGCTTCGAGCACGTCCATCAGCGCCTTGTTCGGGAAATTGTAGCCGAAGGCATCCAGCCCGACCTCGGCCGAGCGGAAACTCGTGGTCGGCGCGCGCAGCAGCCGGTTGGTGCCGTCGATGATGCGCATGCTGGTGAGCGGTGCTGCGGCCGGACGGAGCTTTTCCCAGAGTGTCAGCCGATCCAGGAAGCGGATCGACTGGTCCATCAGCGCCGTGGTGCGGCGATCTTCCTTGGGAGATGGCGGCGCAACCAGCGCCACATTGCGACCGCCGCGTGCCAGGGCAACCGCGGCGATCATGCCGGCGAGACCGCCGCCGATCACCGCCACTTCGAATTTTCTCATTCTATCGTTCCGTCATCGAAAAGACGGCAGAACCGGCGACCTCAGGCGGCCGGCTTTGCCTGACGGCGCCAACTATAGCCCTTACCGGCTTCGGCGTCACGCACCGCCGGCTGATAATGATGCGGAATGGACGGCAGGCGCTTTTCCGACAGGCGGCGGATCGCCGTCTCGTTGGTGACGGCAAAACTGTCGATGCCGACGCGCAGCATCAGCGGCACCTGGTCGATCAGCACGTCGCCGACGGCGCGCAGCTCGTTGGTATAACCGAGGCGCTGCCGCAGCAGCGACGCATGGCTGAAGGCGCGGCCGTCGTTGAAGGCCGGGAAGGCTACGGCCACGATCTCCAGACGATAGAGATAGGGCTCGAGTTTGAGCACGTCATCGGCCGGCCTGATCAGCACGCCGAAGCCGACATCGTTGCTTTCGTCGGCCTTGGCGATCAGCTCGTCGAGCGTCAGAAGCGGCTTCTGGTCGCCCGTTGCCTTCACTTCGTCCGTCTCGATCACCCAGGGATCGTTTTCGACAAAACCGGTCTCTCTCCAGATCTTCGTCATCATTCCCTCCTTATGCCGCTTCCGCTGCCGAGCCGTAGAGCGCATCCTTGAAAGGCTGCGGACCGACGCGGCGATAGGCGGCGAGGAAGGTTTCGGACGGATCCTGACGCAGGCCGAGATAGGTGTCGACGATCGTTTCGATCGCATCCGTCACCTTGTCCGGCTCGAAGCCGCGGCCGATGATTTCACCGATCGAGGTATGCTCGTCGCCGGAACCGCCGAGCGTGATCTGGTAGAGTTCGGCGCCCTTCTTCTCCACACCCAGCAGGCCGATATGGCCGACATGGTGATGGCCGCAGGCATTGATGCAGCCGGAGATCTTGATCTTCAGCTCACCGATCTCGGCCTGGCGGGCCGGATCGCCGAAGCGGCGGGAGATTTCCTGCGCGACCGGAATGGAGCGCGCATTGGCGAGCGCGCAATAGTCCAGACCCGGACAGGCGATGATATCGGTGATGAGGCCGGCATTGGCCTCGGCGAGATTGATCGCCACCAGGCCGCGATAGACGGCTTCGAGATCGGCGAGCGCCACATGCGGCAGGATCAGGTTCTGCTCGTGGCTGACACGGATCTCGTCGAAAGCATATTCCTGCGCGATATCGGCAACCGCATCCATCTGCGCGTCGGAAGCGTCACCCGGAATGCCGCCGATCGGCTTCAGCGAGATCGTCACCATGCCGTAATCGGGGTTCTTGTGCGGCTGGACATTCTGCTGAACCCAGCGGGCAAATGCCGGATCGGCCTTCTTCCAGCGGGCGAGGTTTTCCCAGCCTTCCGCCCGCTCCGGCAGGGCCGGCGGCGCAAAATAGGCGGCAATCGCCTGCACGTCCTGCTCCGGCAGCTTCAGCTCGGAATCCTTCAGTTGCGCGAACTCGGCCTCGACCTGACGGGCAAGCTCTTCGGCGCCGGTTTCGTGGACGAGGATCTTGATACGGGCCTTGTACTTGTTGTCGCGGCGGCCGTGCAGGTTGTACACGCGCACGATGGCGGTCGTGTAGGAGAGCAGGTCCTCCTCGGGCAGGAAGTCCCGGATCAGCTTGGCGATCATCGGCGTGCGGCCCTGACCGCCGCCGACATAGACGGCGAAGCCGATCTCGCCCTTGTCGTTCTTCTTCAGGTGCAGGCCGATATCGTGAACCTGGATGGCGGCGCGATCGCGCTCGGCACCGGTCACGGCGATCTTGAACTTGCGCGGCAGGAAAGAAAATTCCGGGTGGACCGAAGACCACTGGCGCAGGATTTCGGCATAGGGGCGCGGATCGGCGACCTCATCGGCCGCGGCGCCGGCGAAGTGATCGGCCGTCACGTTTCTGATGCAGTTGCCCGAGGTCTGGAGAGCGTGCATCTCGACCGTTGCGAGGTCGGCAAGCGCATCGGGTATCTCGGACAGTTTCGGCCAGTTGAACTGCAGGTTCTGGCGCGTGGTGAAATGGCCGTAACCGCGGTCATAGGTGCGGGCGATATGGGCCAGCATGCGCATCTGGCGCGAGCTCAGCGTGCCGTAGGGAATGGCGATGCGCAGCATATAGGCATGAAGCTGCAGGTAGACACCGTTCATCAGGCGCAGCGGCTTGAATGCGTCCTCGGCCAGCTCACCCGAAAGGCGGCGCTGGACCTGATCTCGAAACTGCTCGACGCGCTCAGAGACAAAGGCGTGGTCAAATTCGTCGTAACGGTACATCGTCTTCCTCAGACTGCAATGAATTCGGGATCGGCCGGCTTGTAGCCGGGCGCATATTCCATGGTCGGACCCTGGGCGCGGATGCGTTCACGCAGGCGCAGCGGCCAGAGCTGGCCGTTGTTTTCCTGCACCTCGACAACGGCGACATCGACGACCTTGTTGTCGGCGTAGGATTTCTTGCCGATCTCTTCGAGGGCGGCGACAGCTTCGGCATGGCGGGCGACAAGCGCTTCCTGCAACGAGGTCACCCACTCGCCGTTGGCGTTCAGCCACACGGCGATGCCGTCCGTCAGGCGGTTGGCGGTCAGAACCTTGTCTACCATGTCAGCTCCTTGCAAGTTCATCGAACCGGATGCGCTCGCGCACCAGCGGTTCGGACAGTTCGAAATTGGCGCCTGCGACCGCATCGCCGATAATGACCATCACCGGTCCCGTCAATTCGTCACGGTGCTGCAGGTCGGGAAGATCGCGCAGGGTGCCGTGCAACAGGCGGCGGTCGGCGCGGCTGGCATTCTCGATAACGGCAACCGTGGTTTCCGGGGGAATGCCTGCCTGCATCAGCCGCCCGGCGACGGAAGCGGCGACCGTGCGGCCCATATAGACGGCGACAGTGGCGCCCGATACAGCAAGGCTTGCCCAGTCCGGCAGGACATCGCCGGTCAGATCATGGCCGGTCGTGAAGACCAGGGAGGAGGCAACGCCGCGTAGCGTCAGCGGCAGCTCGAAATCGGCGGCAGCGGCGAAGGCCGAAGTGATGCCGGGCACGATCTCGTAGGAGATGCCGGCAGCGCGCAGCGCGGCCATCTCCTCCCCGGCCCGCCCATAGACCAGCGGATCGCCGCTCTTCAGGCGCACGACACGCTTGCCCTGGCGGCCGAGATCGACGAGCAGGTCGTTGATCTCTTCCTGGGATTTGGAATGGCAGCCCTTGCGCTTGCCGACCGAAAGGCGCTCGGCATCGCGGCGGCCCATATCGACGATCGCCTGCGGCACGAGAGCGTCATAGACGATGACATCCGCTTCCATCATGACGCGCTGGGCGCGCAAGGTCAGCAGATCCTCGGCGCCCGGACCGGCGCCGACGAGCCAGACATGGCCTTCGACGCGGTCCAGCGAGCGGAGCAAGCCGTTGGCGGCACGGCGAGCCTGCGGAAAATTGCCGTTTGCGACCGCATCGGCAACGGGGCCGGAGAAGAAGCGGCGCCAGAAGATGCGACGCGAGACACCGCGCGGAACGAGATGTTCCACCGCTCTGCGATAGCTGGTCGCAAGGGCGGCAAGGCGCCCCAGGGACGGCGACAGAAGCTGGTCGATCTGGGCGCGGATCATCTGGGCCAGCACCGGCCCTGCCCCTTCGGTGCCGATCGCAACCGCGACGGGCGCACGGTTGACGAGAGCCGGCGTGAAGAAATCGCAGTAGTCGGGCTGATCGACGGCGTTGGCCGGGATCTTCGCGGCGCGGGCGGCATCGACGATGCGGCGATCCTGCTCGGCGTCACCGGTTGCGGCAAAGACCAGAACGGCACCCTCAACCTGTTCGGGAGCGAAGACTTCGCGAACGGTTTCGATGCGGTTGGCGATCAGAAAAGCGTGGTAATCGGCCTGCGGGCGATCGGCATGCGCAACAATGCGCGCCTGTGTGTTCAAGAGCAGGCGAACCTTGGCGAAAGCTTCGTCACCATTGCCGAAAACGGCCGCAATCCGGCCTTCCACGCGAAAGAAGGCGGGAAATACGGAAAGCTGTTCAGTCCTGGGAGGCATTCTCAATCCACTTCGAAGTTGGCCGAATATGCATTCTCCGGACAGACGAATGAAGAAACAGAATTCCAAAGGCCGGCCAGCCGCGTATTCTTTTACCCGGTTGATCAATGATTTGAGAAAACTCACCCGTGCGACCTAAAAATCACATAACTTGAGCCTTTCGCCAAGGTTTTCGCCGCGAGCGGCCGACCGGGCAGGCGAATAAAGCTTGTGGCAAAGTCGCCTGCCGGACAGTTGCGCATTCCGCTTCACACCGATGGGCGATAGGATAAGGCGAACAGGAGATTTTCATGCCGGAAAAGACAATCGCCGCCCGCCTGCTGCAGGTCGTGGAAGAGAATATCCTGCCGATGACGGAGCTTGGCGTCGCCGCCGGCAACAAGGTGTTCGGGGCAGCGATCCTGCGCAAATCCGATCTGTCGCTCATCCTCGCCGAAACCAATAACGAGCTCGAAAACCCGCTCTGGCACGGTGAAGTGCATACACTGAAGCGCTTTTATGAACGCAAGGACAGACCGGCGACGAAAGACCTGATTTTCCTCTCCACGCACGAACCCTGCACGATGTGCATGTCGGCGATCACCTGGGCCGGCTTCGATAATTTCCATTATTTTTTCAGCCACGAGGATTCGCGCGACAGTTTTGCGATCCCGCACGATCTGAAAATCCTGAAGGAAGTCTTCGGTCTCGAGCCCGGTCGCTACAGGCGGCAGAACGCCTTCTGGAACAGCTTTGCGATCGCCGATCTGGTCGAGACCGAAGACGAAGGCCTGAAGGCCGGACTCAAGGCGCAGACGGCACGGATCAAAGCACGCTACGCCGCCCTTTCCGGCACCTATCAGGCCAACAAGAGCGCCAACGACATTCCGCTGAACTGAGAGACCATGGAACCTTCGAAAGACATTTCCCGCCTGATCGAGATCATGGCAGCCCTTCGCAACCCTCAGACCGGTTGCCCGTGGGACATCGAGCAGGATTTCGAGAGCATCAAGCCCTACACGATCGAGGAGGCCTATGAGGTTGCCGATGCGATCGAGCGCAAGGATATGGACGATCTCTGCGACGAGCTTGGCGACCTGCTGCTGCAGGTGGTCTTCCACGCGCGCATGGCCGAGGAAGCCGGCGAGTTCTCGTTCGGCGACGTCGTGGAGGCGATCACCCGCAAGATGATTCGCCGCCACCCGCATGTCTTTGCCCGTTCGGATGCGGATACGCCCGATGCCGTGAAGAAGCAGTGGGACGAGATCAAACAGGCCGAAAAGCGCGAGCGCACCGAACGCCGGGCGCGGCGCGGCCTGTCAGAGGATTTCAAGGCGGGCTTCCTCGGCTCCGTGCAACGCAGCTTTCCGGCATTGACCGAAGCGCTGAAGCTGCAGGAGCGTGCCGCCAAGGTCGGCTTCGACTGGTCGGCACCGGAACCGATCCTCGACAAGATCGAGGAGGAGATCGACGAGTTGCGTGTCGCGCTGCGCGACGGCGACAAAACCAAGGTCAGCGACGAGCTTGGCGACCTGATCTTCGCAGTCGTCAATATCGGCCGGCATGTAAAAGCCGACCCGGAACAGGCACTGCGCGGAACGAATACGAAGTTCCGCCGCCGATTCAATCACATCGAGACGGTTCTTGAGGCAGAAGGCGAGACGCTGGAGGCAGCCAGCCTGGAGCGGATGGAAGAGATCTGGCAGGCGGCCAAGGCGATCGAGCGGGCGGTCGTGTCGGGGGCGGAATAAACTCCGCCCGGACGGACCTACCGCTCCCAATCTTCCTTCGCGGGCTTCGGGCCATTGCCGATCCGGCGTTCCAGTTCTGCGGCTTCCGTCTCCGACAGACGCAGTTCCAGTGTCACCGAGCCGTCCTCGTTGTCCTCGCGGCTATCGACGATCGCATGATCGTAGAGCCAGGGCAGCAGCGCCAGCTTGTCCACCGGCAGCGTGATCGCCGTTTCCGTCATGACGCCGGAGAGACGACGGCTGATTTCATCCATCAGCCTGTCCACGCCCTCGCCGCTGATGGCGGAAACGGCGATGACATTCTGTGTGCCGGAGGCCTTCTGCACGATAGCGTCATGGCTGTCTGGCTCCAGACGGTCGATCTTGTTCCAGACTTCGAGGATGCGGCGCTGGCCTTCGGCCTCGTCGATGCCGAGATCGTTGAGAATACGCAGCACGTCGGCGCTCTGGGCCTGATTGTCCACGTCGGACATGTCGCGCACATGCAGGATGAGATCGGCTTCCAGCACCTCTTCCAGCGTTGCGCGGAAGGCGGCGACCAGATGGGTCGGCAGATCGGAGATGAAGCCGACGGTATCGGACAGGATGACGGTGCGGCCATGCGGCAGCTTCATGCGGCGCAATGTCGGGTCGAGCGTCGCAAAAAGCATGTCTTCGGCGAGAACCCCTGCCCCGGTGATGCGGTTGAAGAGCGTCGACTTGCCGGCGTTGGTGTAACCGACGAGCGCCACGATCGGATGCGGCACCTTCCGGCGCTTGGCGCGGTGCAGCTGGCGGGTGCGCACCACCTGCTCCAACTCGCGTTCGAGCTTGATGATACGGTCCTGCAGCAGGCGCCGGTCGGCTTCGATCTGGGTTTCACCCGGACCACCCATGAAACCGCCGCCGCCGCGCTGGCGCTCAAGGTGGGTCCAGCTTCGAACCAGCCGGCCCTTCTGATAGTTCAGATGCGCAAGATCGACCTGCAGCGTGCCTTCCTTGGTGGAAGCGCGCCGGCCGAAGATTTCGAGGATCAGGCCCGTCCGGTCGATGACCTTGGCGTTCCATTCCTTTTCCAGATTGCGCTGCTGCACCGGCGTCAGCGGATGATCGACGATGACGAGACCGGAATCACGCTCATCGAGCAGGTGCTTGATTTCTTCGATCTTGCCCGTGCCGAGCAGCGTTGCCGGGCGCGGATCGTTGACGGGCACGATGGAGGCGTTGACGACATCAAGGTCGATTGCCTGTGCCAGGCCCGTCGCTTCTTCGAGACGGCTTTCCGGCGTGCGGGTCGATGCCGACTCGGTCTGCCCGCCGCGCGAGCGCGACTTCAATACCGGCACGACGACGGTCGCGCGCATATCATCCCTGTGCTTGGCGGCTTCAGGGATGATGGAATCGTTCTTTGTATCGCGTGTCGAAATGACGGCCGGCCTTGGTTAGGACGCTGCTTCTTCGCTCTCGAACATCTGCATTGGCTGACCAGGCATGATGGTCGAGATCGCGTGTTTATACACGAGCTGCGAATGTCCGTCACGGCGAAGCAAAACACAGAAATTGTCAAAAGACGTGACAACGCCCGTGAGTTTTACACCGTTAATCAGAAAGATTGTCAGGGAAATCTTTTGCTTGCGTACAGTATTGAGAAATAAGTCCTGCAGATTCTGAGAACGTTCCGCCATCGCGCCGCTTCTTTCTTTATTGCCAGCCTGATCAAGCCGGTAGAATATCAATCAACCTCTCCAGCAAGGCAGGTGGCACCCTCATTCCTCCAGCCCAGCAAATCTTGGTATCAAATCGTAATCTTTTCCGCAACGTCGAAAAAGGCTTCCCGAATATTCTGTGACAGGCTTCCCGGATGACCGTTCGCGATGGCCTGTCCGTCGATGGAAACCACCGGAAAACAAATGCTTGTGGCGGCGGTGATGAAGACCTCGCGGGCGGCCATCATCTCCGAAACGGAGAACTTTCGCTCGACGATTTCAACCCCCAATTTGGCCGCGACATCGATGAGGGTCGTGCGTGTGATGCCGCGCAGGATGCCGTGGTCGGCCGGTCGCGTTACCAGCTTACCATCGGCATCGACGATCCAGACGTTGGTCGCAGCGCCCTCCTTCACCATGCCGTCGGCATCGACATAGATCGCCTCCTGAGCGCCCTCCTCCTTCGCCTGCTGACGCGCAAGGGCGTTCGACAGCAGCCCCACCGTCTTGATGTCGACACGGTCCCACCGGTTGTCGGGAACGGTGATCGCCTTGATGCCGGCAGCATTCTTCCTGGCAATGATCGACGGATCGGTGCTCTTGGCCGTCACGACGATCGACGGCGGCGTGCCCTCGGCCGGGAAGACATGGTCACGGCGGGCGACGCCGCGCGTTACCTGCAGATAAAAGAGGCCGTTGCGCACATGATTGCGGCGCAAGGTCTGGCGAATCACCTGCGTCAGGGCCGCCCGGCTCATCGGCCAGGCGATGCGCAATTCGCCCAGCGAACGATCGAGACGGTTGAGATGCCGCGTCAGGTCGACGATCAGGCCGTGACGGACTTCGCAGACCTCGTAGACGCCATCGGCGAACTGATAGCCGCGATCCTCGATATGCACCGTGGCATCGGAATGCGGCACGTAACGTCCATTCACATAGGCGATTCTGGGCATTGAAAACCTGCTTCAGGCAAAGGGAGGGAACCGGCGCGGCTTGAGCCCGCGCCGGGAAAAATCAGACGCCGAGCGACTTCAGCTTGCGATGCAGCGCCGAGCGCTCCATGCCGACGAATTCGGCCGTGCGCGAGATGTTGCCGCCAAAGCGGTTGATCTGGGCGATCAGGTAATCCTTCTCGAACATCTCGCGGGCTTCGCGCAGCGGCAGCGTCATGATGTGATAGTCGTTCTTGGTCGAGACCTTGGGCAGCATGTCGCCGAGGTCGGTCGGCAGCATGTCGGCGGTGATCGGAGCATCCGGGCCGTCGGTGCGGGCAAGGATCATCAGCCGCTCGATATTGTTGCGCAGCTGGCGGATGTTTCCCGGCCAGTCGTGGGCCTGCAGCACGGCCATGGCATCGTCGCCGATACGGCGCGGCCGGATGCCCGCCTGCTCGGAAATCTGGCGCATGAGCTGATCGACGAGGAACGGGATATCCTCGCGACGCTCGGCAAGCTGCGGCACACGCACCGGCACGACAGCCAGGCGATGATAGAGATCTTCGCGGAACCAGCCCTCGGCGATGCGGCTTTCCAGATTATAGGCGGTCGAGGAGATGATGCGCACATCGACCTTCACGCGCTTGGAGCCACCCACGCGCTCGAACTGCTGATCGACCAGCACGCGCAGGATCTTGTTCTGCGTTTCGCGCGGCATCTCGCCGACTTCGTCGAGATAGAGGATGCCGCGATGGGCCTCCTCCAGCGCGCCGATCTTGCGGGCCTGACCCGGAGCGCCTTCCGTGCCGAACAGCGCCACTTCCATGCGGTCGGGCGTGATGTTGGCGGCGTTCAGCGCCACGAAGGGGCCGTTGGCGCGCGCCGATTTCTTGTGGATCATGCGCGCCACGAGTTCCTTGCCGGAACCGGATGCGCCGAAGATCATGATGCGGCTGTTGGTGGGCGAGACCTTGTCGATCGTCTGGCGCAGCTGCGAGACGGCGACCGAGGTGCCGATCAGCTCCACCGCATCGCCGGCGCGGCGCTTCAGCTCGATATTCTCGCGCTTCAGCTTGGAGTTTTCCAGTGCCCGCTCGGCGATCAGGATCAGCCGGTCGGCCTTGAACGGCTTTTCGATAAAGTCGAAGGCGCCGCGCTTGATGGCCGAGACGGCCGTCTCGATATTGCCGTGGCCGGAAATCATGACGACGGGAAGCTCTGGATGACGGGTCTTGATCTCGTCCAGCAGCGAGAGGCCGTCGAGCTTGCTGCCCTGCATCCAGATATCGAGGAAGACGAGGCGCGGCACGCGATCGGAAATCGCCGCCAGCGCGCTGTCGCTGTCATGCGCCATGCGGGTTTCGTGCCCCTCATCCGACAGGATACCGGCAACGATCTCGCGAATGTCATGTTCGTCATCGACTACGAGAATATCAGAGGCCATATACGCTTTCCTTGTCACTGGCTGCCGGGGTTGCGGCGACATCCCGGCGTGGCAGATGCACGCGGATCATGGCTCCTCTTCCCTGGTCAAAATCTGCGGGTGCATCATGCAGTTCGAGCTGCCCGCCATGTTCCTCGATGATCTTCTTGACGATGGCGAGGCCGAGGCCGGTGCCCTTCTCCCGCATCGTCATGTAGGGTTCCAGAATGCTGTGACGGTTCTCGACAGGCAGGCCGCGGCCATTGTCGATAATGTCGACGGTGAAGCGGTCGCGCGCTTCATCCTTGGACGTGCGGACGAGGATCTTGCGCTCCTCGCGCTCCTCACTCGGCACGGCTTCGATCGCCTCCACCGCATTCTTGATCAGATTGCCGAAGGCCTGCCCCAGCATGCGGCTGTCGAAGGCGCCTTCGAGCCGCTCCTCGCCGAGTTCCTGCAGGAACGTGATATGGTTGTTGCCCATCTCACGCAGGAAGATTGCGTCGTGAAGGATGGCGCGCAGGTCGCTCGGCTCCTTCGTCGGCTTCGGCATGCGGGCAAAGGCGGAGAATTCATCGACCATGCGGCCGATATCGCCGACCTGCCGGATGATCGTGTCCGTACACTGGTCGAAGACGGCACGGTCGTTCTCGTCGATCTGCTTGCCGTAACGGCGGCGGATGCGTTCCGCCGAAAGCTGGATCGGCGTCAGCGGATTCTTGATCTCGTGGGCGATGCGGCGCGCAACGTCACCCCAGGCAGTCGAACGCTGTGCGATAACGAGATCAGTGATGTCATCAAGCGTGATAACGTAGGATTCGCTGAGATCGCGCACTTCCTCGCGAGTGACCTGAACGCTCAGCGTGCGCACCGTGCCGCCGCGCACCAGCGCGATCTGCTTGCGAAAATCGCCGCGGTAACGTGCGGCAGCTTCCGTCAGCACCTGATCGACTTCAGGGGCGATTTCCGACAGCTGCTTGCCGAGCATGTCGTCGGCCTGGAGCGCCATCAGCGTTTCTGCCGAACTGTTGACGATGGTGATGCGCCGGTCCTGTTCGACGCCGATGACGGCGGCCGTGACACCCGACAGCACGGCCTCGATGAAACGGCGGCGATCGTCCACCTCGTCCTTCGCCTCAAGGATCTCGTCGCGCTGGGTGCGGATTTCCGAGATCATCTTGTTGAAGGTGCGCGAGAGGCTGGCGACGTCGCCATCAACGGCGTGGACGGGAACGACGATGTCCATATTGCCGGAGGCGACGCTATCGGCGGCGGTAATCAACAGGCGGATCGGCCGCACGATACGGTCGGCGACCGCAATCGCGGTCCAGATCGCCGCCAGCAGCACGATCAGCGCAAAGCCGATATAAAGAACCGCGAAGGCGATCTGCAGCGAGACCCGGCCAGCCTCCATCGAGCGGTATTCGGTGGCGTTCTCCTCCATCATGCGCATGGCGTTCATGACCTTGGGATCGACCGCGCGCACCGTATAGAGGAAGGTTCCGGGGATCGCCTCGAGCCGGATGATGGCGCCGACGAGGTTGGTGACACCGGGCGGAATGAGCGTCGGCTGGCCCGCGGCCGCCTTTTCCAACGCATCCTGCGGGATGGCAGGGAGCGGTTTTTCCGTAGCGATATCGGCCTGGACGATGACCGAGCCGTCACGTTCGACCAGGAAGGCGCCGAGCAGGCCGCGCCCCCTTGCCTGCCGGGTCATCAGCTCGCCGAAGCCGGTCCTGTCCAGGCTGTAGAGCGCGCGGTTGCGCTCCAGGTCATTGGCCATCGATACCGTCTGACCCTGCAGATAGCTGGCATTTTCCAGCATATAGGCCTGGCCGATATTGCGGGACGAACTGACGATCGCCTGGGTGCGAAGGGCAAACCAGCGGTCGAGGCCGGCATTGAGCGTGATACTGGCAAAGATCGCCACCAGAATCGCCGGCGTGATCGCGACGATCGAGAACAGCACGACGATGCGGATATGCAGGCGCGCAGCCGCGCGGCCGCGCGTGCGGGCCTTGAAAAGCCGCGCGACCTCGCGGCCGATCAGGGCGATCAGGCCGAGGACGAAAAAGGAATTGATGACGACCGAACCGATGACCACATGCGAGGTCGGGGCAATCGGCGTTACCCCCAGCAGCACGAAGAGCGTGACGGTCGCGCAGACCAGCGCGCCGCCGGCAAGCACGAGGCCCGGTACCGCAAACAGGGCACGACGGTCGGTCACCGTTGTCACCGCCTCGCTCGCCGCTTCCGGCGATACCCCTTCTTCGTCCATTCAGCCTCTCTTCGGACGGCATTGCCGCCACGCCCAACGGGAAGCCGAACGGCGCCGGCTTGCGAGAAACCGGCGTTCAAACGACTCGATCGTGGGCGAATGTCCAAACCCTATGCGTGACCTTTAAGCAACGCATTGTGGCGAAAATGCAACGCGCCTTGCCACAATGTCAAGGTCGAAGGTCAGGCGGTCCGCGAGCTTCTGTAGACGGAAACGCCGAGTTCGCGGATCTTCTTGCGCAGCGTATTGCGGTTCAGGCCGAGCAAATCGGCAGCCTTGATCTGGTTGCCGCGGGTGGCCGTCAATGCCGCAAGGATCAACGGATATTCCATTTCCGTCAGGACCCGGTCGTAGAGGCCGGGCGGCGGCAGGTTCTCGCCGAAGCTTGCGAAATAGGTGCGCATGTTCTCTTCGACCGCCTGGGCGATCGTCATCGAACCGCTGCGGATCGGCCCCTTGTCGATCGGGCTGTCTGGAACGTCGGAACGCAGCTCGGCATCGATGATTTCGCGGGTGATGACATCCTGTGGATAAAGCGCCATCAGGCGGCGAATAAGGTTTTCCAGTTCACGCACGTTGCCCGGCCAGGCATAGGCCTTCATCAGTTCCAGCGCTTCCTGATCGAAACGCTTGGAGCCGAGACCTTCCTTTTCGGCCTGCTGGACGAAATGACGGACGAGGTCCGGGATATCCTCCGCGCGGTCGCGCAGCGGCGGCAGGCGCAGCGGCACGACATTGAGGCGATAGTAGAGGTCTTCGCGGAAGAGGCCCTGGTTGATCGCCTGCTTCAGGTCCTTGTTGGTCGCGGCCACGATGCGCACGTCGGTGCGGATCGGCGTGCGGCCGCCGACGGTCGTGTATTCGCCCTGCTGCAGCACGCGCAGCAGACGCGTCTGGGCATCCATCGGCATGTCGCCGATCTCATCGAGGAACAGCGTGCCGCCTTCGGCCTGTTCGAAACGGCCGGTCGAGCGCGTCTGGGCGCCGGTAAAGGCACCCTTCTCGTGGCCGAAGAGCTCGGACTCGATGAGGTCGCGCGGAATGGCCGCCATATTGATGGCGACGAAGGGGCCGTTGCGGCGCTTGCCGTAATCGTGCAGGGCGCGGGCAACAAGCTCCTTGCCGGTGCCGGACTCGCCGGTGATCATCAGCGTCAGGTCCGTCTGCATCAGGCGGGCGAGCACGCGGTAGATTTCCTGCATGGCCGCCGAACGGCCGACGAGCGGCATGCCGTCCTGCATGTCCTCATCGAGCTTGGCCGGCTTCTTCTTCGGTTCGGCGAGCGCGCGGCCGATGATGCCGATCAGCTCCGTCAGGTCGAAGGGCTTCGGCAGGTAATCGTAGGCGCCCTTTTCGGAAGCCTTGATCGCCGTCATGAACGTGTTCTGCGCGCTCATGACGAGAACCGGCAGTTCCGGCCGCGCCTTCTTGATCCGCGGCAGAAGGTCAAAGGCATTCTCATCCGGCATGACGACGTCGGTTACGACGAGATCGCCCTCGCCTGCCGAAACCCAGCGCCACAGCGTTGCGGCATTGGAGGTGATGCGCACATCATAACCGGCGCGGCTCAAGGCCTGATTGAGCACCGTGCGGATGGCCGCATCGTCATCTGCAACGAGGATCGTGGCTGTCATCGATTGGGTCCTGTCGAGCTTGCAATAGCGGCGTCATCAAGCGAGGCATCCTTGGAGACCGGCATGAGGACGCGGAAAATCGTGCGGTTGTTCTGGCTGTCGCATTCGATAATGCCGCCGTGATCGCCGATGATCTTGGCAACCAGGGCGAGGCCGAGACCGCTGCCGTTCGGCTTGGTGGTGATGAACGGGTCGAAGAGATGCGGCAGCAGGTCCGTCGGCACGCCGGGACCGTTGTCGATGACGCAGAATTCCAGCGGCAGGGAGATCTTCTCGCGCGTGCCGGCAACCGACAGGCGGATGCCTGGGCGATAGGCCGTCGTCAGGATGATTTCGCCATCCGGACGGTCGCCGACGGCTTCGGCAGCGTTCTTCACCAGGTTGAGGAAGACCTGCACGAGCTGGTCGCGATTGGCGTAGACTGCCGGCAGCGACGGGTCGTAATTTTCCGTCACGCGGATATTGCGGGCAAAGCCTGCCTTTGCCACGGCCTTTACATGGTCGAGCACGGAATGGATGTTGACGGGCACCCGGTCGACCGGGCGCTCGTCGGAAAACACTTCCATGCGGTCGACCAGCGAGACGATACGATCCGTCTCGTCGCAGATCAGCCGCGTCAGGGCGCGGTCGTCATCGACCACGGACTGCTCGAGCAGCTGGGCGGCGCCGCGGATGCCGGAGAGCGGATTCTTGATTTCATGTGCCAGCATCGAGGCCAGACCCGTGACCGAGCGGGCGGCGGCGCGATGCGTCAGCTGCCGGTCGATCTTGTCCGCCATCGAGCGCTCCTGGAAGACGACGACGACGGAGCCCGGCTCGGCAATCACGGGCGCGACATAGAGATCGACGAGCTTGTCCTGGCCGAGGCGGGGCGAGCTCAGATCCACACGGTATTCGTTGACCGGCGCCTTGCGTTCGCGCACCTGATCGATGAGCGCCAGCAGCGGGCTGCCGAAGGGAATGAAGGTCGAGATGCGATAGCGGGAGAGATGCGCAGCGCTGGCGCCGAAAAAGGCTTCGGCCTCCCAGTTCGCAAAAGCGATGAAGCCGCCCTCATCGACCATGACGACCGGGTTCTGGATGGCGTTCAGCACCGCCATCGCCATGGGGTTGACCGCACTCTCGGAAGAAGCCGTGCCGTCCTTGCTCATGCCGCCTCCCGCCGTTCCACTGCACCTGCCGCCATCGCGTCGCCGAAGCGGGCGATAACGTCATCCGGATTACGCGATGTCATGATCGCAGCCTTGTCTTCGCCCGCCAGATCCGGCGCGAAACGCTCCAGATACCAGCCGAGATGTTTGCGGGCGTGCCTGACGGCAACGGCCTCGCCGTAAAAGTCCAGCATCATGCGATAGTGCTCGACAGCAATGGCGGCGATCTCTTCGCGCGACGGTTCGCGCGCGCCAGCGAGAACGCCGGCATGCCAAGGCCTGCCCTGACAGCCGCGGCCGATCATGACCGCATCGGCGCCGGAGCGGCGCAAGATCTCCCGTGCGTCCTCGGCCGTCTCGACATCGCCATTGGCGATCAGCGGTATGGAAATCACATCGCGCACGGGGCGGATCGCATCCCAGTCCGCCCTGCCCGTATAAAACTGCATGCGGGTGCGGCCGTGAATGGTGACGAGCTGCACGCCCGCCTCTTCGGCACGTCTGGCAATATGCGGCGCGTTGATGGAATTTTCGTCCCAGCCGAGGCGCATCTTCAGCGTGACGGGGATATCGACCGCCTTCACCGTCGCCTCGATGAGCTCGAGCGCATGATCGGGATCGCGCATCAGCGCCGAACCGGAATAACCGCCGATCACCTTCTTGGCCGGGCAGCCCATGTTGATATCGATGATATCGGCGCCATGATCGGCCGCGATCCTGGCGGCTTCAGCCATCCAATAGGCCTCGCGGCCGGCGAGCTGAACCATGTGCGGGCGGAAGCCGGCAGCGCGAAGGCGCGCCCAGGATTCGGCGGTATCGTTCACCAGCTCCCGGCTGGCCACCATCTCGGTCACGACGAGGCCGGCGCCATGGCGCCAGGCAAGCTCGCGGAACGGCATGTCCGTCACGCCCGACATCGGTGCAAGCACAACGCGGTTCCGCACGGACACAGGTCCGATTCTGAAAGGCGTTGCGAGGTCCTTGGAAATCAAATGATTATCTTTCAGGCACACCATGTAACTGCATTATTTTTAGCCATAGTTCTGCGGCTTGCCAAGAGGGTCGAGCCCGAATTGATATTTTTTGGGCAAATGCTGGAAAAGGTCCAAACAAGGCGATAGAGCAACTGACATCCATTCCGCATATTTCAGGGATTTATGCTGCAAATGCATACTAAGCAACCGATATCGGCTGGAATTGTCGTCGTTGCGGCGGGCCGCGGCGAACGCGCCGGATCGCCCGAGGAAGGCCCCAAGCAATACCGGATGGTCGGCGGCAAGCCGGTTATCGTCCATACGCTTGAAAACTTCATGACATGGGGACCGGCAAAGCAGATCGTCGTCGTCATCCACCCGGACGACGAAGCGCTGTTTGCCAGAGCCTCCCGGCACATCATCTCGGCCACGCCGATCGAGACGGTTCATGGCGGCGCGACGCGACAGCAATCGGTGCTCGCCGGTCTGCGGCACCTCAAGAACAAGGGCATCAGCCATGTGCTGATCCATGATGCGGTGCGCCCCTTCTTCGATCACCGGCTTCTCGACCGGATCGCCGATACGCTTCTGGCCGGCGCGCCGGCCGCCCTGCCGGCAGTGCCGGTTGCCGATACGCTGAAGCGGGCCGGCAGCGACGGGAAGGTGGTCAAGACCGTTTCGCGAGACCAGCTCTATGCGGCCCAGACGCCGCAATCCTTCCACTTCGCCACGATTCTCGATGCGCATGAGAAGGCGGCCGCAAGCGGCAGAACGGATTTTACCGACGACGCCTCGATTGCCGAATGGCTCGGTATTCCCGTGACGATCGTCGAAGGTGCCTCGGCCAATGTGAAGCTGACCGTCAGGAGCGATATCGCCATGGCCGACGACAAGCTCTCGGGAACCCGCATTCCGGATGTGCGCACCGGCAACGGTTATGACGTGCATCAGCTGGAACCCGGCGACGGTGTGACGCTCTGCGGCGTCTTCATTCCGCACGACCAGAAGCTCAAGGGCCATTCGGATGCCGATGTTGCGCTGCATGCGCTGACGGATGCGCTGCTTGCCACCTGCGGCGCCGGCGATATAGGCGACCATTTCCCGCCTTCCGACCCGCAATGGAAGGGGGCTGCATCCCGCATCTTCATCGAACATGCGGCAAGGATCGTGCGCGATCACGGCGGCACGATCACCAATGCCGATGTCTCGCTGATCGCGGAGGCACCGAAAGTCGGGCCGCATCGCGAGGCCATGCGTGCCAATCTGTCGGAATTCCTCGGCATCGACATCGAGCGCTGCTCGGTGAAGGCCACTACCAACGAAAAGATCGGTTTCGTCGGCCGGCGCGAAGGGATCGCGGCGATTGCGACAGCAACCGTCGTCTATGGAGGCACGAAGCGATGAGCCTGTTTCCGGCGGATATTACCTCGATCGCTGCGCGCATTGTTCGCGATTTCACGGCTGCGGGACGGATGCTGTCGACGGCAGAATCCTGCACCGGCGGCCTGATTGCCGGCGCGCTCACGGAAATTTCGGGATCGTCCGCCGTCGTCGACCGTGGTTTCGTGACCTATACGAACGCTGCCAAGATGCAGATGCTCGGCGTGCAGGAGGAAACGCTCCTCCGTTTCGGCGCGGTATCGGAGGAGACGGTGCGGCAGATGGTGCATGGCGCCCTCTTCCGCTCGCGCGCCGACCTTGCGATTGCCGTGACAGGCATTGCCGGCCCCGGCGGCGGATCGCCGGAAAAGCCGGTCGGGCTGGTGCATCTTGCGGCGAAATCACGTTCAGGTAAGCTTGTTCACCGTAAGATGCTCTACGGCGATATCGGCCGCACGGAAGTCCGGCTGGCAACAATCCGGACGGCGCTTCAAATGCTTATTGAAATTGCGTGATCTTGCGTGAGGGAACAAAAGGCAGGAATTTCGGTTTCTGCCGCATCCAGGCAACAGCCTGTTTTGAGGGACCAGTCAGATGAGATATTTCGCATGCATCGGTGTCGTCTTGAGCCTCGCCTGCGTTTCGGCGGCTGAGGCACCATCCAACTATCAGGTTCGCGGCGGCATCAGGGTGGATTCCGACCCGACACTGCTGCGCAAATACGATCACGCGCTCGCCCGCTGCCAGCCGGAAGCCCTGGGCTACCGCGGCTCACCGGATACGAGCAGCCTGATCTACAATGCGGCGCTGCGGAGCTGCCTCTATCGCTACAGCTTCGTCGATCGCGGTGCCTATGCCTATCCGGCCACGCGCATCTTCGATCATTTCTTCGACCGCTGACCAATCAGCTGTAGATCGCCGCCGCCCGCTTCTCGAAGGCTTCCGTGAACATGCGGAAGGCCCGGTCGAACATCGAGCCCATGAGGGCGCCGAGAATGCGGCTCTTGAACTCGTAGTCGATGAAGAAATCGATCGTGCAGCCACCACCCTCCGCTTCCACAAACCGCCAGCGGTTGTCGAGGTAGCGGAACGGCCCGTCGATATATTTGACGTCGATGACGCGCTCGGCCCTGTTCAGCAGGACCTGGGTGGTGAAGGTTTCGCGGATCGCCTTGTAGCCGACGGTCATATCGGCAATCAGCAGCATCCTGCCGTCGCGCTCCTTGCGGTTCTTCACGACAAGGGCTTCGCAGAGCGGCAGAAACTCCGGATAGCGTTCGATGTCGGACACCAGGTCGAACATCTGGTCGGGCGTGTGCGGGACGGAGCGATGCGTTTCGAATTGCGGCATGAAGCGCAGTTAAGCCGGCACACCGAGAAGATCAAGAAGCGCGCGCATCTGGCGGCGGGATTTCACCTGCAAAACCGGCACATGCGGTCCGTGCGCGGCAATCGCCGATATCACGCGCGGCGCGAACTTCGCCTCGAAGGTCCAGATATATTCCAGAAACTGCAAGTCGACCTTTTCGATACAGCCGGGCGCCATTTCAGGGCGCGTGCGACCGATATGTTTCAGCCAGCGCGTCATCACGCCCCAGACGCACAGCAGGCGCGGCATGCGCACCCAGATGACGATATCGGTGCGCGGGAGGCGGATATCGAAGGTGGAAGGATTGGTGCCGTCCATGATCCAGCGTTCGCCGGCAATCCTCTCGACGATGCGTTGCCGCTGCTCTTCCTTGCTGCGCTCCACCCAGCCCGGCAGCCAGAGAATATCACGGTCGATCGAAAGATAGGTCAGGTCGAACCGGTGCGCCAGTTTCTGCGCAAGCGTCGATTTCCCTCCGCCCGAGCAGCCGATGACCATGATGCGCCTCGCATTGCGGATCTGTCCGGCGGCAAAAGCATTATCGACATTGTTGACGGCCTCGCCGGCTGTCCGTTCCATCGCAAGCCCTCCGTTCATCCCCTTGCGGCCGATGGCCGGGAGAGCAGTACCTCGCTGCTTCGTGTGACCCGACGATGACAATGAAGCGCCCAAAGAAAAACTGCGGCGAAAATCGCCGCGGTCCCATGAAAATCAAGGGGTAAGCCCTTACTCGGCCGCCATCAGCAGCTTCTTCTCGCGCGCGGCCTTCAGGCGGGCGAAGTCGTCGCCGGCATGGTGCGAAGAGCGGGTGAGCGGGCTGGATGCGACCATCAGGAAGCCCTTGGTATAGGCGACCGTCTCGTAGGACTTGAACTCTTCCGGCGTGACGAAGCTCATCACGGCGTGGTGCTTGCGGGTCGGCTGCAGGTACTGGCCGATCGTCAGGAAATCGACATCGGCCGTGCGCAGGTCGTCCATCAGCTGGAGGACTTCGTTGCGCTCCTCACCGAGGCCGACCATGATGCCGGACTTGGTGAACATGGTGGGGTCAAGCTCCTTCACGCGCTGCAGCAGGCGGATGGAGTGGAAGTAACGGGCACCGGGGCGGACCGTCAGATAGTTGCCGGCAACCGTTTCCAGATTGTGGTTGAAGACGTCGGGCTTGGCCGCAACGACGCGCTCCAGCGCACCGGGCTTCTTCAGGAAGTCGGGCGTCAGGATTTCGATCGTCGTCGATGGCGAAGCGGCGCGGATCGCCCAGATCACCTTCTCGAAATGCTCGGCGCCGCCATCCTCCAGATCGTCACGGTCGACGGAGGTGATGACGACATGGCTCAGGCCCATTTCTTTGACCGCCTTGGCGACGTTTTCCGGCTCGGCCATGTCGAGCGCGTTCGGCTTGCCTGTCGCCACATTGCAGAAGGCGCAGGCGCGGGTACAGATCTCGCCCATGATCATGAACGTGGCGTGCTTCTTGTCCCAGCATTCGCCGATATTCGGGCAGCCGGCTTCCTCGCAGACGGTGACGAGCTTGTGCTCCTTCACGATCGAGCGGGTTTCCGCGTAGCCTTTAGAGGTCGGCGCCTTCACACGAATCCAGTCCGGCTTGCGCAGGACTTCCGTATCGGGGCGATGGGCCTTTTCCGGATGCCGTACGCGCTTTGCCTCGGGATTGATCGTGTCGAGAATAGTGACCATGTCAGTTCAACTTTCCGCCGCCCCATGCGGCCCGGATTGCCATAGTGCGCATCGCGCCTTTATTCAAATCCTTCGATCTGACGGCACGCACCTTATCTTCGCACGAGACGCGCGAGGAATATCAGCAGGCAGGCGCCGATGAAACCTGTCACGAAATAGCCGAGCCTGCCGCCGGCCACCGCGATATGAAACTGTGCCAGAACGGCAGTGGCGACCACCGAACCGACAATGCCGAGAACGATGTTCAGCAGGATGCCGTAACGCGCTTCCATCAGCTTGCCCGCGAGCCAGCCCGCAAGTCCACCGATGATGATTGCCGAAATCCAGCCGACGCCTTCCATCTTGCCTCTACCTTAGAGCCGTTGCTCCGTCATTTCGTTTCCGCAATTCCGGACGCAAAACCGCTGCGCACTTTTGCTGGAATTGCTATTACGCTATCGCCCTTGCGATCAGCACCACGATGATGGCGCCGACAGTGGCGTGGACGATCTGAACCACCAATGCATTTTCAATGCCCAGCGAAATCCCCAGCGCATTGAACAGAAACCCGCCCACGAACGCGCCGATAATGCCGCTGAGCAGGCAGCGTATCAACCCGCCCCCGCCGACGACGAGGCTTGCGAGAAAGCCCGCAACGAGGCCGATCAGCAGAAAGACGAGAAGCGACTGCGTACCCATAGACATGATGATTTCCTTTCGCTTTTTCCACCCCGGAGCAGGCTGGCATCTTTCACTCCGGGCGATGGCGTTACGCCACGCCCGGATAGAGGGCGAACCAGGAAATTATCAAGCGTTCAGTACCCGGCCGTAAGCATCGAGCACGCTTTCCTTCATCGTTTCCGAGATGGTCGGATGCGGGAAGATCGTGTGCATCAGTTCCTCTTCGGTCGTCTCCAGGTTCATGGCGACGACGAAGCCCTGGATAAGTTCGGTAACTTCGGCGCCGACCATGTGGGCGCCCAGCAATTCGCCGGTCTTCTTGTCGAAGATCGTCTTGACCAGACCCTGGTCCTCGCCGAGGGCGACAGCCTTGCCGTTGGCGCTGAAGGGGAAGCGGCCGACGCGGATATCGCGGCCCTGCTCCTTGGCCTTGGCTTCGGTGAGGCCGACGGAGGCAACCTGCGGGTTGCAATAGGTGCAGCCCGGGATCTTCAGCTTGTCCATCGGATGAACGTTCGGCAGGCCGGCGATCTTTTCGACGCAGACGACAGCCTCATGCTCGGCCTTGTGCGCGAGAAGCGGCGGGCCGGCGACGTCGCCGATCGCATAGATGCCGGGTACGTTGGTCTTGCCGTAACCGTCGATGACGATGAAACCGCGGTCCGTCTTCACGCCGACAGCCTCGAGCCCGATGCCTTCGACATTGGCCTGAACGCCGACGGCCGAGATCATGCGGTCTGCGGTGATCGTCTCGGTCGTGCCATCCTTCTTCTCGATCGTGGCGGTGATCGAGTTCGCGCCCTTCTCCACCTTGGCGACCTTGGCTTCCAGATGGATCTTCATGCCCTGGCGTTCGAACTGCTTCTTGGCGAGCGCGGAAATTTCCGCATCCTCGACCGGCATTACCTGGCTCATGATTTCGACAACGGTGACATCGACGCCCAGGGTGCGGTAGAAGCTTGCGAATTCGATGCCGATGGCGCCCGAGCCCATGACGAGAAGGGATTTCGGCAGTTCATCCGCCTTCATCGCCTCGAAATAGGTCCAGATCAGCTTGCCGTCGGGCTCGATGCCCGGCAGCGCGCGCGGACGGGCGCCGGTCGCGACGATGATGTGCTTGGCATTGTAGGTGCCCTCACCCAATGCATTCTTCGGCACCGGACCCATCGGCTCCATCGGCTTCTTCGTCGTCTTGGAAACGACGATCTCGCCGGGTTTGGTGATCCTCGCTTCACCCCAGATGATATCGACCTTGTTCTTCTTGAACAGGAAGCCGACGCCATTGTTCATGCGATGCGCGATGCCGCGCGAACGGGCGACGATCGCCTTGATATCGGGCTTGATCGTGCCTTCCAGCGTCAGGCCGTAATCCTTGCCGTGCTGTGCCGTATGCAGGACGTCCGCCGAGCGCAGCAGTGCCTTGGTCGGGATGCAGCCCCAGTTGGAGCAGATGCCGGCCAGATGTTCGCGCTCGACGCAGGCGACCTTGAGGCCGAGCTGCGCGGCGCGGATGGCGGCGATATAACCGCCGGGACCGGAACCGATGACGATGACGTCGTAGGATTGAGCCATTGCTTTCCTGCCTTTGTTACGCTCCCGCGCGGGTCATCAGAACCCATGCGTGCTTCTTGCTGTTGTCGAAGAGCGGCACGGCATCCATGCGCGCCGCTTCCGAAAATCCGTTTCTTTTGTAAAGCGACAGAGCCGCTTCGTTACTGTCCGACGTGATCAGGCTGACCGGTCGCCCGGCGGCCCTTTCGATCTGGTCTTCCAGCAGCCTCCTGCCGATGCCGATCCCGCGCATATGGCGATAGACCGCAAGGCTGCCAATGAACCAGTGTCCGATCACCGATCTCTGCATGGCCAGCATCGGCTCTATGGCCGGATGCCGCGCTTCGAGATCGCGTATGCCTTCATCCACTTCATAACCGATCGCCATTCCGGCGATCTCGTCATAGGCCTCGGCAATGACGGCATTCTTCCAGCCGCCCAGCGCCTCGTCGCTCATCTTCAGCCGGCCCCGCTCCAGCGGCGTGTCGCTCATGCCGCTTGCGACATCGGCAAACCAGAGCCATGAGGCAAAGCCGTGCGAGGCAATGTCAGCCAGGATCGCCAGTTCCGAGGCATCCCGGCGGGAGGCCCGCCGGAGAGCGAGAAAGGCAGTCACCGTCAAAGGCCCAGCATCATCCGCACGATGGGCTCAAGGCCCCGACCGAGCGCACGCGTATTTTCCGCATCGAGGTGAATGCCATCGAGCGGCGTGGTCCTGGCGACGGAATTGCCATCGAAGAAGCCGCAGCCGAGTTCGTCGGCAAGGTCACGGTAGAGCGTGGGAAGCTTTGCCGATTCCTCGACGCCGCCGGGGAAGGATGCGGCGAAGGGCACGTTGCCCGTCTCGCAGATTGCCGGCGGCGCCACGATCAGGATTTCCGGCCCGTCGAATTCGAAGGGCCAGGAATGGTTGCGGATCAGCCGCACGAGACGGCCGATACCCTGGCAGGCGGCAAAGGCGGAGCCGGCGACGACCGGCTTCATGTCGTTGGTGCCGAGCAGCAGGATGACGAGATCGAGCGGCGCATGCGTCTGCAGGATGGTCGGCAGAATGCGTGCGCCGTTGCGGTCGCAATCGGCAAGATGGTCGTCGAAGGCGGTGGTGCGGCCGTTCAGGCCTTCCGCGATGACGCGAGCCTCGCTTCCGAGCGTTGCCTGAAGCACGCTCGGCCAGCGGGTCTCGTAGGCATGACGGCCGATCGTATCGGCGTCATAGCCCCAGGTCAGCGAGTCACCATAGCAAAGAACAGTCTTCGTCATGTCCGCCCTCCCGCGTCCTGCTTAGACCAGCATGCCCATCGGATTTTCGATATAGCCCTTGAATGCCTGCAGCAGTTCGGCACCAAGAGCGCCGTCGACGCAACGATGGTCGGTCGAGAGCGTGACGGTCATGACCGTTGCAATCGCCATTTCGCCATTCTTGACGATGACGCGCTGTTCGCCGGCGCCGACTGCGAGGATGGTCGCATGCGGCGGGTTGATGACGGCTGCGAAGTTCTTCACGCCCATCATGCCCATGTTGGAAACCGAGGTCGTGCCGCCCTGATATTCCTCGGGCTTCAGCTTGCGGTCCTTCGCACGCTTGCCGAGATCGCGCATCTCGTTGGAGATGACGGAAAGCGTCTTCTCCTCGGCCTTGCGCACGATCGGGGTGATCAGGCCGCCAGGGATCGAGACAGCGACGCCGACGTCGGCATGCTTGTGCTTGACCATGGCGTTTTCGGTCCAGGAGACGTTGGCATCCGGAACATCGCGCAGGGCGAGAGCCATGGCCTTGATGACCATGTCGTTGACCGAAAGCTTGTAGGCCGGAGCGCCGTCCTTGCGCGGAGCGGCGTCGTTCAGCTGGGCGCGCAACGCCATCAGCGCATCGAGTTCGCAATCGACCGAGACGTAGAAATGCGGAACGGTCTGCTTGGATTCGACGAGGCGGCGGGCGATCGTCTTGCGCATGCCGTCATGCGGCACGAGTTCGTAGGAGCCCTGTTCGAAGAGCTTGAGCACGGCTTCGTCCGAAGCGCCCTTCGGGGCGGCAGCGGCCGGAGCCGGTGCAGCCGCCTGCGGGGCAGCCGCGGCAACGGCCGGAGCAGCCTTGGCGCCACCGCCGGCAACAGCCGCTTCGATATCGCTCTTGACGACGCGGCCATGCGGACCGGTGCCGGCAACGGCGGAAAGATCGATCCCGGCTTCCTTGGCAAGACGACGGGCAAGCGGCGACGAGAACGGGCGAGCGCCGCTCGAGGA
Organism: Rhizobium sp. KDH_Rht_773_N; assembly: GCF_052946295.1. Taxonomy (NCBI): domain Bacteria; kingdom Pseudomonadati; phylum Pseudomonadota; class Alphaproteobacteria; order Hyphomicrobiales; family Rhizobiaceae; genus Rhizobium; species Rhizobium sp. KDH_Rht_773_N. The sequence continues at coordinate 27,717 of NZ_CM129525.1, forward strand.
AGCGGCAGCCGGCGCGGGTGCGGCGGCCGCAGCCGACGGTGCCGGGGCCGGTGCGGCCTCGGCCTTCGGTGCCTCGGCCGGAGCAGCAGCAGCCTTCGGAGCCGGAGCGGCAGAGCCGGCGCCGCTTGCGGCGGCGGCGACATCTTCGCCATCGGCGGCAAGAACGGCGATCAGGGCATTGACCTTGACGCCTTCGGTGCCGGCCGGGACGACGAGCTTGGCAACCGTGCCTTCGTCGACGGCTTCGACTTCCATCGTCGCCTTGTCGGTTTCGATCTCGGCGATCACATCGCCGGACTTGACCTTATCGCCTTCCTTGACCAGCCACTTGGCCAGATTGCCTTCTTCCATGGTCGGGGAGAGGGCGGGCATCGTGATATTGATCGGCATCGAAAGGCCCTCCCCTTATTTGTAGCAAACGGCTTTCACCGCATCGACCACTTCGCCGACATTCGGAAGCGCAAGCTTCTCGAGGTTTGCGGCGTAAGGCATCGGAACGTCCTTGCCGGCGATCGTCAGGATCGGCGCATCGAGGTAATCGAAGGCCTGCTGCATGACGCGCGTGGCGATTTCCGTGCCGACGGACGACTGCGGATAACCTTCCTCGACGGTGACGAGACGGCCGGTCTTCTTGACGGATTCGATGACCGTCGGAAGATCCATCGGGCGGATGGTGCGAAGGTCGATCAGTTCGACATCGATGCCGATCTTTTCGAGTTCGGCGACCGCCTTCGTCGCATAGGTCATGCCGATGCCGAAGGAGACGACCGTGACATCCTTGCCCGGACGGTGGATACGGGCCTTGCCGATCGGCAGGACGAAATTGTCGAGCTTCGGAACGTCGAAATGCTGGCCGTAAAGAATTTCGTTCTCAAGGAAGACGACCGGGTTCGGATCGCGAATGGCAGCCTTGAGCAGGCCCTTTGCGTCGGATGCCGTATAGGGCATGACGACCTTGAGGCCGGGAACGTGGCTGTACCAGGCCGCGTAATCCTGGCTGTGCTGGGCGGCAACGCGGGCAGCCGCACCATTCGGACCGCGGAAGACGATCGGAGCGCCCATCTGGCCGCCGGACATATAGAGCGTCTTGGCAGCGGAGTTGATGATCTGGTCGATCGCCTGCATGGCGAAGTTGAAGGTCATGAACTCGACGATCGGCTTCAGGCCGGCCATAGCCGCACCGACGCCGACGCCGGCAAAGCCGTGCTCGGTGATCGGCGTATCGATGACGCGGCGAGCGCCGAATTCCTGCAGCAGGCCCTGCGTGACCTTATAGGCGCCCTGATATTCGGCGACTTCTTCACCCATGACGAAGACGCTGTCGTCAGCGCGCATTTCTTCGGCCATGGCATCGCGAAGCGCTTCACGAACCGTCATCGACACCATTTCGGTGCCGGCCGGGATTTCCGGATCGTTCGGCACGAAAGCCTTGGGCTCGGCCGGGACCGGGGCAGAAGCTGCCGCAGGCTTTACCTCCTGCGCAACGGGAGCCGCGGCAACCGGGGCCGGCTGAGCGGCGGCCGGAGCGGCGGAAATCGCATCGGCGGATTCGCCTTCCTGCAGCAGGACAGCGATCTTGGCGTTGACCTTGACGTTCTCGGTGCCGGCCGGAACCAAGAGCTTGCCGATGACGCCTTCGTCGACGGCTTCGACTTCCATCGTCGCCTTGTCGGTTTCGATTTCGGCAATCACGTCACCGGACGTGACCTTGTCGCCTTCCTTCTTGAGCCATTTGGACAGCGTGCCTTCTTCCATCGTCGGAGAAAGGGCGGGCATGAGGATATCGATAGGCATGGGTTCCCTCCCCGATTAGAGCAGAATGTCGGTGTAGAGCTCGGATGCATCCGGCTCCGGATCGGCCTGGGCGAAATCTGCGCTGTCTGCGACAATATCGCGGACTTCCTTGTCGATCGCCTTGAGATCGTCTTCGGTCGCCCAGCCCTTTTCCATCACGCGCATGCGGACCTGCTCGATCGGGTCCTGCTCTGAGCGCATCTTCTGCACTTCTTCCTTCGTGCGGTACTTCGCCGGGTCGGACATGGAGTGGCCGCGATAGCGATAGGTCAGCATTTCCAGGATGATCGGCCCCTTGCCGGAACGGCAATGTTCAAGCGCCTCGTCGGCGGCCGCCTTGACGGCGCGCACGTCCATGCCGTCGACCTGCATGCCGGGAATGCCGAAGCCGGAGCCGCGCAGCGAATAGTTCGACTGGGCGGTGGCGCGGGCGGTCGAGGTGCCCATGGCGTAGCGGTTGTTTTCAACGATATAGACGATCGGCAGCTTCCAGAGAGCAGCCATGTTGAAGCTCTCGTAGACCTGGCCCTGGTTGGCAGCGCCATCGCCGAAATAGGCAACGGCCACCGAGTCATTGCCGCGATAGCGGTTGGCGAAGGCAAGACCGGTGCCGAGCGAAACCTGCGCACCGACGATGCCGTGACCGCCGTAGAAATGCTTCTCCTTGGAGAACATGTGCATGGAGCCGCCCTTGCCGCGCGAATAACCGCTGCGGCGGCCGGTCAGCTCGGCCATGACGCCGCGCGCTTCCATGCCCGTGGCCAGCATATGACCGTGGTCGCGATAGGCGGTGATGACCTGATCGCCTTCCTTCTGCGCCATCTGCATGCCGACGACGACAGCTTCCTGGCCGATGTAAAGGTGACAGAAACCACCGATGAAGCCCATACCGTACAGCTGGCCCGCCTTCTCCTCGAAACGGCGGATGAGCAGCATTTCGCGATAGGCCTTCAGCTCCTCGTCGCGATCGAAATCGGCAATGGGGCCGCCGTTCGATGCCTTGGCTGTGGATTTCGCACTGGTTTTGCGGCTGGAAACGGTCGCGGTTTTGCGCAACGCCATTCAACCCTCCCTATGGGTTTATCGGTTCTCAGGTGGCGCGTACCATAGGGAAGAAAAATGACCACAGCAATGCCATAATTGCATGGCTCATATTCGCCAGTAAATTATTGATAAACAAGCGAAATTTTAGATTAACCTAAATTCGGTTAATTACGGTAGTGGTTGAAAATCACAATCTCGTCCGCGCGCGACATGTTGAGCTGATACCGCGCTTTTTCGTCGAGCATGTCCTTGTCCAGCGAGCCGTCGCTGAGCAGCGCCACCTGCGCCTCCAGATGCTCGCGCCTGGCCTTCAGCACGGCCAACTCCTTCTCGCGCGCGATCCGCTGGCGCTCGAACGCCTCCGTCGCACGCAGACCGTAATCACCATGGATACAATGATAGCCGAAATAGGAGAGGAAGGCGACCGTCATGGCCGGAATGACGAAGCGACCGGTCTTTCTCTTCTTATGATGCTTTGTCCACATACACGCATGCTCTGACGCATTACCAATCATTTCAATCTAGCGCGCAGAGATTAATCGTTCGTTGACTCTGCATCCCTCGTAAACGGACCCAACAAAAAACCCGCGCCGGAGCGCGGGTTCCAAATGCCTGATTTATAAGATCGTATTAGCCGCGAATGATGGAGCGGCCGGCATACTGAGCCTGCGGGCCGAGGCCTTCTTCGATGCGGATCAGCTGGTTGTACTTGGCAAGGCGATCCGAGCGCGACAGCGAGCCGGTCTTGATCTGGCCGCAGTTGGTGGCAACCGCGAGATCGGCGATGGTGGAATCTTCGGTTTCGCCGGAGCGGTGCGACATGACGGCGGTGTAGGCAGCCTTGTGCGCGGTGTTGACGGCGTCGAGCGTTTCCGTCAGCGAGCCGATCTGATTGACCTTGACGAGGATCGAGTTGGCAACACCCATGCGGATGCCGTCGCGCAGGCGGGCCGAGTTGGTGACGAACAGGTCGTCGCCGACGAGCTGGCACTTCTTGCCGGCGAGGTCCGTCAGCGTCTTCCAGCCTTCCCAATCGTCTTCAGCCATGCCGTCTTCGATGGAGATGATCGGATACTTGGCGACGAGTTCGGCAAGGTATTCGGCCATTGCGCCCGATTCCAGCGTGCGGCCTTCGCCTTCCAGCACATATTTGCCGTCCTTGAAGAATTCCGTCGAGGCGCAGTCGAGGCCGAGATAGATGTCCTCGCCCGGCTTGTAGCCGGCTTTCTCGACCGACTTCATGATGAAGTCGAGAGCTTCCGGAGCGCTTTTCAGGCCGGGCGCGAAACCGCCTTCATCGCCGACATTGGTGTTGTGGCCCTGGGCAGCCAGTTCCTTCTTCAGCGTATGGAAGACTTCCGAACCCATGCGGACGGCTTCGCGGATCGAATCCGCGCCCACCGGCAGGATCATGAATTCCTGAAAATCGATCGGGTTGTCGGCATGGGCGCCGCCGTTGATGATGTTCATCATCGGAACCGGCAGCACGCTTGCGGAAGCGCCGCCGACGTAGCGATAGAGCGGCAGGCCGGCAGCCTGGGCGGCAGCCTTGGCAACGGCGAGCGAAACGCCGAGGATGGCGTTGGCGCCGAGGCGCGACTTGTTCGGCGTGCCGTCGAGTTCGATCATGATCTGGTCGATCTGGATCTGGTTTTCGGCATCGATGCCGCCGATCGCGTCGAAGATTTCCGTATTGGCGGCTTCGACAGCCTTTTCGACACCCTTGCCGAGATAGCGCTTGCCGCCATCGCGCACTTCGACGGCTTCATGCGCGCCGGTCGAAGCACCCGAGGGAACAGCCGCGCGGCCCATGCTGCCGTCTTCGAGATAGACATCGACTTCGACGGTGGGATTGCCACGGCTATCGAGAATCTCGCGGGCGATGATATCGGTAATTGCAGTCATGGTTTTTTCCTGCTCGGTGGGTGGATAAATCGTTTGAAACCGTCTTAATCGAAGGTGCGCAAATTACAATGGCACTTTGCGACACCTTCGTCCTGCATGTCTGACCGTCGCTATAACACGATCATGTCAGGCTTTTGACTGTCAGCCCTTGGCGACCGCGTCCAAAGCGAGCAGCTTTTCCAGAAGCCGCGGCATATCCTTGAGATAGACCATGTTCGGGCCGTCGCAGGGCGCGTTGTCGGGATCCTGATGGGTCTCGATAAAGACGCCGGCAACGCCGACGGCAACGGCTGCGCGCGCCAGCGTCTCGACGAACTGCCGCTCGCCACCCGAGGTTTCCCCCTGCCCGCCGGGCTGCTGGACCGAATGTGTGGCATCGAAGATGACAGGCGCACCGGTTGCCGCCATGATCGGCAGCGAGCGCATGTCGGAAACCAGGGTGTTGTAGCCGAAGGAGGCGCCGCGCTCGCACAGAAGAACGTTTGGATTGCCGCTCTGGTTCAGCTTGCCGAGCACGTTCTTCATGTCCCAGGGGGCCAGGAACTGGCCTTTCTTGACGTTGATGACGCGGCCGGTCCTTGCCGCGGCCACCAGAAGATCCGTCTGGCGGGACAGGAAAGCCGGTATCTGCAGGACATCGACGACCTTGGCCACCTCGGCGCATTGTTCTTCCGTATGGATGTCCGTCAGAACCGGAATGCCGAGTTCCTTTTTCAGGTCGGCGAAGACCTCCAACCCCTTCTCAAGGCCCACACCGCGCTTGCTCGACAGCGAGGAACGGTTCGCCTTGTCGAAGGACGTCTTGTAGACGAGCCCGATGCCGAGCTTGGCGCAGAGTTCCTTCAAGGTACCGGCAACCATGAACGCGTGGTCGCGGCTTTCCAGTTCGCAAGCGCCGGCAATCAGCGACAGGCGACCGGTATTGGAAAAAGTAACCTTGCCGGCGCCCTCGCCGACCGTCACCACGGAGTTCGTATTGGTGCTCATGATCTTTCCTCGAAGGCGAAGAGCGTGCCCTGCCCGGGCGCCGGCTTCACCAGAATTCGGTTGGCCTTGCGTGTGTATGTGACCCCGTTAGCAGCCAAATGCGCTTCTGTCACGGCCAGATCGCCGACCGCAAAGAGGATTGCCCGTCCACGCAGGCCGCGATCGGTATCGGGCGTCACCAGATCGTAATAGGCCTCCAGTCCTTCAGGCGTCATCAGGCTGATCTTCGCATTGGCGGTGGCAATCTGCAGCCCGAAGCCCGTGTCGTCAGCTGACACGACCCTCGCGACCGATCGGACGAAAACACCGAAGGCGTTCGGCTCCGGCGCAGCCAGGGCAATTTCGGCAATACCCGTGACACCATTGGCATGCGTTTCCAATACGGCGCGATCGGCGGGCAACGGGTTCACGCGCTCGACGGCAAAGAGGAGGAAATCCGGCGCCCGGAGATCGGCGGCGAAGGCGAGCCGGAAGCCGGCAACACTTTCTGCGCCATCTGGCATTCTCACCGGACGCTCGAACTGCAGCAGCGAACCGGCGCTGATGCCGGCCTCGACGAATCGGGCATGTTCTCGCCTTGCATCGCCGGTGGCGAAGGCAATCGCGGAAAGGCCCTCGTCGCCGCAACGGAAGCGGAATGCCTGGTCACGGGCGGCAAAGACGTTGCCGCGACGCGCCGCCTGCTCGCTCTCCGCAACGCTCGCGACGCCCAAAGGCTCAAGATAGGTTTTGTCGGCAAAGAACACGCAGGCATTTTCCGTGCCGAAGGGATGGCGGGCATCAGGCGCGACCGTGAAACCCAGCTTGCCCAGCCTTTCGCGGGCAAGGTCGATATCCGTCACCGGCAAGACGAGATGATCGATCGGAAGCCTGTCTTTGCGCATCGGGTTCCCTCCAGCAATGACAAGGAGATGTGCTTCAGCAGGCCTTGCGAGGCAAGGGCGCGAAGGCGCAAGGGCCGCGAAAAATAAAATTCTCGACAGAATGAACAGAAGTTTTACGAAAATTTAGCCACTTGCGGAACACATATGGAACATATAGTGTCCGTTCTGGATTTGTTTCAAGACTGGGGTTACACGCCATGCTCACGCGCAAACAACAGGAACTCCTTCTTTTCATTCACGAAAGGATGAAGGAGTCAGGCGTTCCGCCGTCTTTCGACGAGATGAAGGACGCCCTGGATCTGGCCTCGAAATCCGGTATTCACCGGCTGATCACGGCACTCGAGGAACGCGGCTTCATTCGCCGGCTTCCGAACCGGGCGCGAGCGCTCGAAGTCATCAAACTGCCGGAAGCCTACAGCCCGAGCCTGCAACCCCGCCGCGGCTTTTCGCCGAGCGTCATCGAGGGCAGTCTCGGCAAGCCGCAGCCTGTGGCGCCTCCCGCCTCGGCCAAGCCGGCACCTGCCGCCGACAACGGCAATTCGGTCTCCGTTCCCGTCATGGGGCGCATCGCCGCCGGCGTGCCGATCTCGGCGATCCAGAACAATACGCATGACATCACGGTTCCGACCGATATGCTCGGCTCCGGCGAACATTATGCGCTGGAAGTTCGCGGCGATTCGATGATCGAAGCCGGCATTTTCGATGGCGACACGGTCATCATCCGCAATGGCAGCACGGCCAATCCCGGCGATATCGTCGTTGCACTCGTCGATGACGAGGAAGCGACGCTCAAGCGCTTCCGCCGCAAGGGCGCATCGATTGCGCTCGAGGCTGCAAACCCGGCTTACGAGACCCGCATTTTCCCGCCGGATCGCGTCAAGGTTCAGGGCAAGCTCGTCGGCCTCATTCGCCGCTATCACTGACCGGTGACAGGCCGGCGTCCGCGAATGTATTGCTTCGCCAGTCATAGGCGCGGTGACGCATCCAGGGGCGCTGCAACGTGTCGAATGCGGTGGTGGCCTCGACTCCGTCGGCTGTGAACCGAAGTTCGACGGAACCTGTCCTGCGCAACGTTTCGCCGGTAAAGAGCAGCGCGCCGGAACGGCAGCGGTCGAAGCGCAGCCGGACGGGGGTCACGACAATATCGGCCGTATCGCAGGCCGGCCCGAGATGGGCGGCATTGTCGACGACGGTCAGCCTCTTTCCGTTGGCGAGCGCGACGCTGCACCAGGCGCCCTTCAGGCAGGAGAAACGCGAGGGAGGGCCGGTGTCGGCTGCCTGTCGCATCGCCTCTCTGGCTTCATTCTGCTGATCCGGCGAAAGCTGCAACCGTTTGCCGTCAGGCGCGGCGGGCGCCTTGGCGGCTTGGAGCATTACCGGCTTGCGGTGCTCTTCGAGGGCAAGCGCCCGCTGCCATTGTTCGAAGATGAAGGCGGGCGGCTTCTCACGGTTTGAAGCCATCGCCTCTCCATCGACTATGGCAACGAGTCCGCCATCCTCTGAGATGGCGATATCGGGCGCCGCACCGGACGGGAGAACGGCCACAGCAAGCGTGGAGACCGCGACAATTGCTGTTCCCATGTGCCGCAGCCCCGTTCTGAGCAGCGTCAGCAGCAGAAAGCCGGAGACGGCTGTCGGGAAATACCAGCCGGGCAAGCGGCCGATATCTATATTGCCGCCCCACCCCGCGATCGCCTTGGCGATCGTGATCACCAGATCGAGCCCGAAGCCTGCCACCTGCCACAGCCAGCCGTCCAGGCCGAAGGGCATCAGCAGCATTGCCAGCATGCCCGCCGGCATGACGATGAAGGAAATGACCGGCATGGCCGCAAGATTTGCCGGCAGGCCATAGGCCGTCAGGCGGTGGAAATGCTCGATCGAAAACAGTGCCGTCGAGAAGCCGCCGATCAGCGACGTCAGGAAAACGCCGCCGAAGAAGCTGCCAACCATGGAGATCGGCTTCATGATCGGCAGCCTGGCAAGAGCGTTCTCACGCATCGGCCGCCGCTTCCAGAGATCGTAGCCGGCGACAAGTGCGAGCGTGGCGGCAAAGGACATCTGGAAGCTTGGTCCCAGCACTTCCGATGGCGAGACAGCGAGGATCACGAGAGCGGACAGCGCCACGTTTCTAAGGCTGATCGATGGCCGGTCGAAGAAGACGGCGACCAGCATGATCGCCATCATGATGAAGGCGCGTTCGGCGGAGACGGCAAAACCCGAGATCAGATAGTAGGCGGTTACCGCAGCGAGCGCGCCGGCGGCCGCGATCTTCTTGGTCGGCCACGCCTGGGCAATGCCGGGAAACAGGCTGAGGACGACACGCAGGCCGACGAAGAAGATGCCGGCGGAGAGCGCCATATTGAGGCCGGAGATTGCGATAATGTGGGCAAGGCCGGATTGCCGCAACGCTTCCGTCGTTTCATCCGAGATCGCGCGTCTCTCGTCGGTGACAAGGGAGGCGGCAAAGGCCCCGGTGTCGCCGGGCAGGGTGGAGCGGATCCGATCGCCGATGCCGCTTCTCAGGCGATAGAGCCACTCCAGGACGGCCTCATCGAGCGAGCCTGCCTGCTCCGACTGTTCCGCCACCTTTTTCGGCGCCCCATAGAAGAAGCCGTTGGCGCCAATGCGGTCGAAATAGGCGCTGAAGGCAAAATCGTTGAGATGGGGGAGCGCCGGCCCCGCCGGAGGCGTCAGCCGCGCCCTGCCCTCGATGATGTCGCCGAGTTCGAAGGGCCGGGCCGCGCCACGCGCCAGCACGGAGACGCGTTCGGGCGGACGCCTGATCTCGGGTGCGCTTGTGCCGTTGACCTTGAGAATATAACGCCAGCGTCCCTCGCCATCGCCTTCCCGGCGCTCGATGCGGCCGGTCACGGTCGTCGTGACGGCTGAATCGAGGATCAGGGTCCTTGCCCGCCAGGTTTCGACCTGTGCCGAAAACATGCCGCCGGCAAAGAGAAGCAGGCCAAGCAATGTCGCCCGCAATTTCGTCCGGCCATGGCCGCAGACCGTGACGGCGACAAGGAGGACAAGCAGGCAGAGACCGAGCAAGACGGTCGGAAAGTCCGAGCCTGTCAGAAACCAGGTGGCGGCACCCGCCCCCAGGAAGACCGGCGAGAAGAGGATGAGGCGGCCGTGACCGGCCTCCTCGGCCGCCATATGCACGGACAAGGAGACGTACCGTTTCGCAACGGCCGCCAGTCGCCATGGAAAGGGTGTCGCGGCTTGCGTCCGGACCGGTTGCGTCACAATGGCGCGCGGGGCAACGCCAATAAAATCCATCTTTTCATCGATGGATTTCGCCTGCCGCTGTCTTGTCTCCAACCCCGTCATAATCGCCTGGACCCGCCCCCGCAGACCGGCAGAATGCAACCTGAGATCAAAAGGAGCAAACAATAATCGATTGAAATACGAGGAAAAATCAGGGAAGCGAAAAATCCAGTCAAATCATGGTGTTCTGATATGCATCCAGCTCATCGCTGCAGTGCCTAAAAGATGATGCCGCGATGCACAAAATGGCATCACGGTAACTTGGCATTAGCTTCCCGATCATATAGCTATCGCTGAGGACGCTTAACTCTTATGGCGCTTTTGCGGCGCCACCGCCACTCCGGAGGATCAGCATGACGGATCAAAGCGCTACAATCAAAATCGGTGACAAATCTGTCGATCTGCCCGTGCGAAAAGGCACGGTCGGACCTGACGTCATCGATATCGGTGCACTCTATAAAAACACGACCTCCTTCACTTACGATCCCGGGTTTACCTCAACCGCATCCTGTGAATCGAAGATCACCTATATCGACGGTGATGAAGGCGTTCTCCTGCATCGCGGCTATCCGATCGAGCAGCTGGCCGAGCACGGCGACTTCCTTGAAGTCTGCTACCTGCTGCTCTACGGCGAATTGCCGACTGCCGCTCAGAAGAAGGACTTCGACTACCGCGTTACCCATCACACGATGGTGCACGAGCAGATGAGCCGCTTCTTCACCGGCTTCCGTCGCGACGCGCACCCGATGGCCGTCATGTGCGGCTGCGTCGGCGCGCTTTCGGCCTTCTATCACGACTCCACCGACATCACCGATCCGCACCAGCGCATGGTCGCCAGCCTGCGCATGATCGCCAAGATGCCGACGCTTGCCGCAATGGCCTACAAGTACCATATCGGCCAGCCCTTCGTTTACCCGAAGAACGATCTGGACTACGCGTCCAACTTCCTGCGCATGTGCTTTGCCGTTCCCTGCGAAGAATATGTGGTCAACCCGGTGCTGTCGCGCGCCATGGACCGCATCTTCATCCTGCATGCCGACCACGAGCAGAACGCCTCGACCTCGACGGTCCGTCTGGCCGGTTCGTCGGGCGCAAACCCGTTCGCCTGCATTGCCGCCGGCATCGCCTGCCTCTGGGGTCCCGCCCACGGCGGCGCCAACGAAGCGGCCCTCAACATGCTGACGGAAATCGGCACGGTTGACCGCATTCCGGAATATATCGCCCGCGCCAAGGACAAGAACGATCCGTTCCGCCTGATGGGCTTTGGTCATCGCGTCTACAAGAACTACGATCCGCGCGCCAAGATCATGCAGAAGACCACGCATGAAGTTCTCGGCGAACTCGGCATCAAGGACGATCCGCTTCTCGAAGTGGCCATGGAGCTGGAGCGCATCGCCCTGACCGACTCCTACTTCATCGAGAAGAAGCTCTATCCGAACATCGACTTCTACTCCGGCATCACGCTGAAGGCTCTGGGCTTCCCCACGACCATGTTCACCGTGCTCTTCGCTCTGGCCCGCACCGTCGGCTGGATCGCACAGTGGAACGAGATGATCGAAGATCCGGAACAGCGCATCGGCCGTCCGCGCCAGCTCTATATCGGCGAACCGAAGCGCGACTACGTGCCGGTTTCCAAGCGCTAAGCGCTGCGACAGGACAAAAGAACCCGGTCAGAATGAACTGCCCTCCGAAAGTTGGACAACCAACTTCGGGGGGCAGTTCAGGAATGGCCGGGTTTTTTGTTGGCGAGAACGTCGAGCACGATCTGGGCCGCATGTTCTCCGGGCGGCCGCTCCGTCCGCATGCGCTGCCAGATCAGCTCATAGCCTTCCTTCATCGCCTTGAGCTGATAGGTATCGGCCGACAGCCTTTCCATCCAGCGCGCGAGGCTTGCGCCGCGAACGATGTCGTTCAGATATTCCGGCACGACCGCGTAATCGGCGATCAGGTTGGGCAATGCGCCCGTCCAGGTCTTGATGCCCGAGGTCAGCATGCGCATGATCCAGTCGACCTTGTAGGCAGAAACGACGGGAACATCGGCAAGGGCCAGTTCAAGGATCACCGTGCCGGACGCCGCCATGGCTGCGTCGGCCTCGGCGAAGGCGTTCCACTTGGCCTCGGCGCCGACGACGATGTCGGGCTTGACCGCCCACCCCGCCGTCAACTCCCGCACAAGCGCTTCCTTGTGCGTGACGGTCGGCAGAATGAAGCGCATCGGCCCGTTGCGGGCGACGAGTTCATTCGCAGCAGCCTCGAAATAGGGAAGAAGCTTTCTGATCTCGGACGAACGCGAGCCGGGAAGAAGCAGGATCGAGCCATTGCCGGGCTGCCGGCCGTCACGACGGCGGCGGGTCTCCAGAAGTGCGGGATCGGCAATCAGGCGGTGCCCGACATAGGTGGTCTGCGGGCCGTTGAGGCGCTGCATCGCTTCCGGTTCGAACGGGAGGACGGCCAGAACATGATCGACATAGGCGAGCATGCGCTGGGCGCGATATTCCTTCCAGGCCCAGACGCTGGGGCAGACATAGTTGACGACCGGCAGATCGGGCAGCGCGGCACGCACGCGCTTGGCGACGCGATGGGTAAAATCCGGGCTGTCGATGATGAGCAGGATGTCGGGTTTTGCCGCAACGATCGCCGCGGCCGTCTGCCGGATGCGGGAAACCAGCTTCGGCAGCTTCGCCAGAACCTGCGTAATGCCCATGATGGAAAGTTCGGAGAAATCGAAGAGCGATGTCAGTCCCTGACCCTGCAGCCCTTCGCCGCCGACGCCGACAAGCTCGATCGGCCCCGAATGAAGCTTCCGCAGTCCGACAATGAGATCGGCGCCCAGGAGATCGCCGGAGACTTCGCCGGCTATGACGGCGATCTTCAGCGGCCTGTCGTTCATTAAAGCCCCCATCCCGGCAGGCCCTTATCGATACCGCAGACAAAAAGACCGTTCTCGTCGGCCGCCTTGACGAGTGCGTCTCGATCCAGCACCAGCGACCGGCCAGCCTCGATCGCGACCCCCGCGAGGCCGGCGGCCTTGGCGTTGAGAACAGTGGAGACGCCAATTGCCGGCAGATCGGCGCGGATGTCCTGCTGCGGCTTGCAAAGCTTGACGAGCACGCCGCGCCGGCGCGGCGAAATACGGCCGGCGGCCCTGAGCGCTGCGACACGCTCAAGCATGCCGTCGGTGCCCTCCAGGCCTTCCGTTGCGACAACACGGCCGCCGATCGAAACGGCACCCTGCCCGATATCGAGACGGCCAAGCGCATCTGCCGCCTCGCCGGCACGGGCGATATCGCGCCGGTCGTCATCGCCAGGCGCAATGGCGCCAAGAGGGCCGACGGTGGCGAGAAGATCGGGTGCGATCTCGTGCGCGCCGACCACGCGCAGTCCTTCGCCTTCGATCAACTTGATGACCATCTGCAGAACCGTGTCGTCCCCGCCCGACAGGAGCGTGCGAATGGCAGAGGGAACCTTGCGCAATATCCTCAGCGTCGGCCGCACCTCGCGCCATTCCGGCCGGCGGCGCACGCTGCCCGACATGACGACGCGGTCGATGCGGTATTTCTTGAAGAGCCTGTCCAGGGCTGCGAAATCACCGATACCGATCGTGGCGTGGTCGAAACCGTCCCAGCGACGGTCGCCCTCGTCCTTCAAGATCACGATAACGGGGTTTTCGCCGGCCGAACGCGCCGCCTCGGCGACATAGGATGGCAGAAGGCCGCCGCCGGCAATGATCGCCAGCCGGCCTTCAGCGGTGTCGCCAGCGGAAGCCACGGATCAGCCCTTCTGCCCCCGGCTCGGCGAAGACAAAGCGCGATCGCTCTCTGCTGCAATGAAATCGAGGATTTCGATCACCTGCTCGCAATCGGCATATTCATTGCGAATATGGGCGGCATTCTCGCGGATTGAACCGGGTCCCTCGAAGATCGCCTTGTAGGCGCGGCGAACCGTGTGAATGACAGCGCGATCAACGCCGGCGCGCGTCATGCCGACAACATTGAGTCCGCTCAGGATGCCGGGATTGCCGTTCAGCATGCCATAAGGAATGACATCGTAACTTACGGCCGAAAGACCGCCGACAAAGGCATATTTGCCGACACGGGTGAACTGGTGCACGGCCGCGCCGCCGCTGATGATCGCATGATCGCCGACAGACACGTGGCCGGCCAGCATGACGTTGTTCGACATGATGACATGGTTGCCGACCCGGCAATCATGGGCGACGTGCGAATAGGCGAGGAAAAGGCTGTTGTCGCCGATGACGGTCGAACCGCCATGTTCGACGGTGCCGGTATTCATCGTCACGCCTTCGCGGATCGTGCAATTGCGCCCGATGATCAGGGTCGTATCGACGGCGCTGTGACGGGCGCTCTGCGAGTCGCCACCGATGACCGCCGAGGGGAATATGCGCGTGCCGCTGCCGACCGTCGTCAGGCCGAGAACAACCACATGGCTGATCAGTTCGACATTATCCTGAAGCGTGACCTTGGGACCAACATGGCAAAACGGGCCGATCACTACGCCTTCACCGACCGTGGCACCGTCTTCGACCACGGCCATCGGATGAATTCTGGCGCTTTCGGCAATCATGCTCATGCGTTGTCCTTACGTACGATCATCGCGCCGATATCGGCCTCGGCGACAAGCGCGCCATCGACCTTCGCGTCGCAATGGAATTTCCAGATATTGCCGCGCTGCTTGATTTTCTGCACGTGATATTCAACGCGGTCGCCCGGCACGACCGGCTTGCGGAAGCGCGCATTGTCGATCGTCATGAAGTAGACGAGGTTGCCGGTCTGGCCTTCCTTCTTGGCGCAGATCGCGCCGGCCGTCTGTGCCATGCCTTCGACGAGCAAGACGCCCGGCATGATCGGCGCTTCGGGGAAGTGGCCGGTAAAATGCGGTTCGTTGACCGTTACGTTCTTGATGCCCACGGCGGCATTGTCACCGTCGATATCGACGATCTTGTCGACCATCAAAAACGGATAGCGATGCGGCAGAAGCTTCATGATCTCCAGGATATCAGCCGAAGAAAGCGTGCTGGCTGCTTCCTCAGTCATTCTTGCCTCCTTTTTTTCCGCGCACTCCGGACTTAGCCATGAGCTGGGCAACGTCTTTCAGATATTCATTTAGAGGACGTGCAGGTATTCCGCCATAGCGGCCGCCCGCAGCGAGATCGGTCATCACGCCGCTCTTTGCGGCGATCTGCACGCCATCCCCTATGGTGATATGTCCCTTGAGGCCGACCTGTCCACCGATCTGCACGCCGTCGCCGACGATTGTGCTGCCGGCAAGACCGACCTGCGAAACGATCGCGCAATGGCGGCCGATACGGACGTTGTGGCCGACCTGGACCTGGTTGTCGATCTTGGTTCCCTCGCCGATGACGGTGTCGTCCATGGCGCCGCGATCGATCGTCGTGTTGGCGCCGATTTCGACATTGTCCTGGATGATCACGCGACCGATCTGGACGATCTTGATCATGCCGCGCGGGCCTGGCGCGTAACCGAATCCATCCTGGCCGATACGGACGCCGTTGTGGATGATGACGCCATTGCCGATCAGCGCGCAGAGAATGCTGACCCCCGTCGCGATCGAACCGTTGCGGCCGATCTTGACGTTGGGACCGATGATCGACTGGGCGCCGATGCGCGTGCCCTCGCCGATCTCCGCGCCGGGGCCGATGATCGCCATCGGCTCGACAATCACGCCCTTTTCAAGCCGCGCGGTCGGATCGACGACTGCGCTTGGCGCAATCTCGGTCTCGCCGGACGAAAAAGTCACGGGCTTGAGCGCTGCCGGATAAAGATAGCCGCCGGCCATCGCAAAGGCAGCATGCGGATTGGAGGAGATCACGACAGGGATATGCGACGGCACCAGCGCGGCCAGCGCCTTGTCGCAGATCACGGCCGAAGCCTCGCAGGTCAGCAGCTCGTCACGATTGCGGCGAGACAGGATATAACAGATATCCCCCGCCCGCGCCCTCGCTATCGGGGACACAGAGCGAATGATGACGTCGCCATGAGCGGAATTGCCAAGCTCTGCCCCAAGAAATTGCGCCAACTCGACGAGTTTCACGCCTTCATGGGGCAGAAAAAAATTATTTTGCTCCATCGGCAAAACTCCAGAACGGAATTGAAATTTACAGTTCCGGACTGCCGATATCAGAATTGGTTGTTAATGCCAAACTTGAAGCGCTGGGTCTTGTCGAAGTCTTCCTTCACGACCGGGATCGCGTAGTCGACGCGCAGCGCGCCGAAGGGCGACTGCCAGATCAGGCCAAGACCGACCGAGGCGCGCAGCGACGAGCCATCGCCCTCTTCGGTATCCGAACCGAGGAGCTCGACATCGTTGCCAAACAGCGTGCCGGCATCTGCGAAGACGGCGCCGCGCAGGTTGAAGTCACGCGGGAAGCCCGGCATCGGGAAGGTCGCTTCGGCCGACGCCGTGAAGTAGGTCGTACCACCGAGCGGATCGTCGTTAACACCGGCAATGCGCGGGCCGATACCCTTGTTCTCGAAGCCACGAATATCCGAGTTGGTCAGCGTGAACTGGTCGAAGACGTTCAGGTGATCACCGAAGCCGACGACATAACCAGCCGAGGCCGAGACCGAACCGATGATGTCGGCGTCGTCAGCGAGCAGATGGTAGTAACGGGCCTTGCCGTAGATCTTGTAATACTGTGAATCACCGCCAAGGCCGGCAATTTCCTGCGTCGCAGTCGCATAGATGCCTTCACGCGGCAGGACGGTATCGTCGAGCGTGTTGTAGGTGAGCGTCTGCGAGATCGACGAGCGCGTCCACGGGCTTTCGTCGACGAGGTTTGCATAGGTCGCAGACAGGTCGGCCGTGTCGCCGTCATACTTCATCTGCTTGTAGTTATAGCGGAACGTCGTCGCCAGATCTTCGGTGATCGGCGCCGTTACGCGCAGAACCACGCTGGTTTCTTCGTAGTCGTAATTGTCGTTGCTCGACGTCTCGCTGTGATTGACGTCGAAACCGGCGGCAAGACGATAGCCGAGGAAATAAGGTTCCGTGAAGTTGATGCCGTAAGCGCGCGAACCTTCCTGACCGCCACCGGCCGAAACGCGGATATACTGGCCGCGGCCGAGGAAGTTCTTTTCTTCGATCGACGCTTCGAGCAGCAGGCCGTCGCCGCCGGCCGCGTAACCGGCACCGATGCCGAACGAACCGGTCGACTGATCCTGCACGTCGACAACGATGACGACGCGGTCGGGCGAGCTGCCCGGCTGGGTCGAAATGTTGACCGAGGAGAAGTAGCCGAGCGCTTCAAGACGGCGCTTTGCGCGGGTGATCATCTGCTGATTGAAGGCGTCGCCTTCGCTGAGATCGAACTCGCGGCGGATGACATAATCGCGCGTGCGGCTGTTGCCGCGGATTTCGATCCGCTCGACATAGGCGCGCTCGCCCTGGTCGACGAGATATTCGACGCCGATCGTGTTGTTGTTCAGGTCGCGGTTGCCGCGCGGCGTGACGCGCGCGAAGGGATAGCCGGCCGAAGCAACCTGATCCGAAATCGCCTCGATGGACTTCTGGACTTCCTTGGCGCTGTAGACCTGGCCTTCGCGGGTCTGGACGAGCGACTGGAGCTGTTGGGCATCGACGCCTTCGACGGTCGACTGAACGCTGACCGGGCCGAAATCGTAGCGCGGGCCTTCCTCGATGTTGAAGGTCAGCGTGTACTTGTTCGTGGCTTCATCGAAAGCGGCATCGGAAGAGACGATGCGCATGTCGGCATAACCGCGATTGTAATAGAACTGGCGCAGCGCGTCCTCGTCGGCGTGCAGCTTGTCTTCGTTGTAGACGTCCTTGCGGGTCAGGAACGAGAGGAAGTTGGAACGCTTGGTCTGGATGACGGCGGCGAGGCGGCCGGCGCTGTAGGCATTGTTGCCGACGAAATTGATGGCAGCGATCTTGGTGCGGTCGCCTTCATTGATGACGAAAGCGAGGTTGACGCGGCCTTCGCCGAGCGGAACGACCTGCGTCGTCACTTCGACTTCGCTGCGGCCGGTCGCGGCATAGGCTTCCTTGATCGCGGCGATATCGGCCTGGATCTGCGCATCGCTGTAGGGACCTGCGGCGTGCGTCTTGACGACGGCTGCCAGCTTGTCGTCCTTGACCTTGCGGTTGCCGTTGAAGACGACCTGGTTGACGAGCTGCGCTTCCTGAACATTGACGACGAGGGTGCTGCCGGAAACCGAAATCTTGACGTCGGAGAAATAACCGGTGCCGTAAAGCTGCTTTACGGAGTCGTCGATATCGGTGTTGGAGAAGCTCTTGCCAGGGGTAATGGTGAGGTTCGACCGAACAGCCTCAGCACCGACGCGGCTCGCGCCGCGCACATCGATCCGCTGAATGACGGCAGCTTCCGCAGCCGTAGCCGAAACGAAAGTCAAAGCACCTGCGCCAGAAGCAACAACACCAGCAGACAGCGCAATCGCCGATACTGCGTTCAAAAACCTTGAACCAGCCTTCATTTCACCCATTACCTTTTTTCCCTCGTCTCCGGCCCCGGGAAAGCCTCCCGATTCCGGCCACGTGTGTCGTTTTACCCGCTTTTGACATACAAGCAAGGGAGCTCGTTAATTTCTGTTTACTTCATTTCGAAGCGTGACCCATTCGCCACTACAGCTTTGAAACATCGTAAATAAACAGTAATTTTCCTTTACTCATACGCGCTATCCGATGAGCGCACTAATGTCATTCCAGGTCGCAAAAACCATTAATGTAAGCACCATGGCCAGGCCAATGCGAAACGCAATTTCCTGAGCCGAAGAACCCAGCGGCCTTCCCCTAACCGCTTCCACCGCATAGAACATCAAGTGGCCGCCATCAAGTACCGGAACCGGCATCAAATTCAGCAATCCAATCGAAACTGACAAAACAGCAGCAAGCTGCAGCAGCGCGCCTATTCCAAGCGTAGCCATCTGGCCCGAAGCTTGCGCCACGCGGATCGGACCGCCCAGCTGGTCGGCTTTCATCGCTCCGGTGAGCAGATTGCCGATATATTTGAAGGTCCCGGTCACGATATGCCAGGTCTGGAGCACGCCTTCATGCAGCGCTTCCAGCGGCGTGAACGTCTGCAGACGGAAGTGGCCGACCTCTTCGTTCGTGACGATTCCGATCAGGCCGACCTCGATCTTGTTGCCGAACTGGTCGGTAATATCGGTGCGCTGCGGCACCATCGGCAGATCCATCTTTTCGCCGTTCCGCTCGATTGTGACGACGATGTTCTGGTTCGGGCGGATGCTGACATAGCGGCGCACGTCGTCGAAGGTCTGCACCTTGGTGCCGTCGATGGAAACGAGCAGGTCGCCAGGCAGGACGCCGGCTGCGGCAGCCGCGCTATCCGGCTTGACTTCGGCGACGACGGGATCGGACACGGTGCGGCCGTAGATCGAAAACAGGACCGTGAAGATGGCAATGGCGAGGATGAAATTGGCGATCGGGCCGGCTGCGACGGTTGCGGCACGCTTCCACAGCTTTGCGCCGGCGAAGGAACGCTCGCGCTCCTCGTCCGTCATCGACGCCAGTTTGTCCGTATCCGGCTTGCTGGACGCATCCTCGTCGCCGAAGAAGCGGACATAGCCGCCGAGCGGGATTGCCGAGATCTTCCAGCGCGTTCCGTGACGATCGGTGAAACCGGCAATCTCCGGGCCGAAGCCCACGGAAAAGGCGAGGATACGGATCCCGCTCCAGCGCCCGACCAGATAGTGGCCCATCTCATGCACGAAGACGAGCAGCGACAGCACGATGACGAAGGGGACGATATAGCCCGTCAAAAAACCGAATATTCCGGTCACCGCTTCCATGAGTTCCTTCTTCTATCTGGCTTCTATCTGGCCGCAACGATCAAAGGCCGAACAATGCCGCGCCGAGCGACGTCGTTCCACCGCCCTTTATCAGCGAAAAAAGGCCAGCAAGCAAGAACGCCGAAAAACAGGCAAAAATCAGTCCGTCGACACGGTCCATGACGCCGCCATGGCCCGGAATGAGACGGCTGGAGTCCTTCACGCCGAATTTTCGCTTGATGAAGCTCTCGAAAAGATCGCCCGACTGGCTGAAGACGGACAGGACGAGCGCGATCACCGCGGCGCGATCCTGCGCTTCCGGCAGGAAAAAATGGACGATGACGGCCCCGGCGATGACGGCGGCAATGGCGCCGCCGACCGCCCCCGACCATGTCTTGCCGGGCGATATGCGCGGGGCAAGCTTCGGACCGCCGATCGCGCGCCCGACGAAATAGGCGAGAATGTCGGTCGCCCAGACCACAGCGAAAATGAACAGCATCGCATAGAGCCCGAGCGTTCCGTCGCCACGGATGGCGGCAAGCGCCAGTCCCGTGCCGCCGGCATATAAAAGCCCCGGCGCGAACCAGCGGCTGGCGCGATGCAGGAAGACCATGGCGATGCCGAGAGCGGTCAGGGCCATCAGCATTCCGAGCGCATATTCGAACGAACCGGCCAGCACGAGCAGGGCAACCAGCCCCTGCCCCACCCAGCCGAGCACATTCGTGACCGGGTCGCGGGCGATACCCGTGATGGCAGACCATTCGTAATAGATCAGCAGCGCGATGGCCGCGGCCAGGATGCGAAAGACAAAGCCGCCATACAATGTGGCGGCAAGAACGACGATCGCGAGAAACAGACCTGAAACGATGCGGAGCTTCAGTTCCTGCTTCATCAGGTGTTCACTGCCGCGGCCTGCGCGGAAAGACCGCCGAAGCGGCGATCGCGCGAGGCAAATTTCTCAAGTGCCGACAGAAAGAGCTCGCGGCTGAAATCCGGCCAATATTCCGGCAGGAAGACGAATTCCGAATAGGCGGCCTGCCAGAGCAGGAAGTTGGACAGGCGCTCCTCGCCGCTGGTGCGGATGATGAGATCCGGGTCCGGGATGCCGGCCGTATCGAGCCGGGCGTTGATGAGGGCCGGCGTGATATCCTGCGACCTCAGGCGCCCCTCCTCCACGTCCTTGGCAAGGCTCATCATGGCGCGGGCGATCTCATCGCGCGAGCCGTAGTTGAAGGCGATGACAAGCGTCAGCGCCGTATTGGCCCTGGTGGTCTCCTCGGCTTCCAGCAGAAGCTTGAGGATGTCGCTGCGCAGGTTGACGCGGTCGCCGATCACACGGATGCGCACGTTCTGCCGGTGCAACTCGGCGAGGTCGCTGCGGATGAAGGCCTTCAACAGGCCGAGGAGATCGGTGACCTCGGCCTCCGGGCGACGCCAGTTCTCCGACGAGAAGGCAAAAAGCGTCAGATATTTGATGCCAAGATCGCCGGCAGTGCGCACGGTCTGGCGAACGGTCTCGACCGCCCTGCGGTGTCCCATCGTCCGTGGCAGGCCGCGCTGCTTTGCCCAACGGCCGTTGCCATCCATAATGATGGCAACATGTTCTGGCACAGTCAAAAATGAGGTCTCCGACATTTTTCGTCCGGTCTTTCTTGGCGAGGACGCAAGTATACTAGACTTGCATGATTTCCTTTTCTTTCTCGCCAAGCAAGCGGTCGATTTCCAAAATCGTCTCGTCCGTCATTTTCTGGACGCGGTCCGACTGTGCCCGGCTTTCGTCCTGGCCGATTACGCCATCCTTTTCGGCTTTCTTAAGGCCGTCCATGCCGTCGCGGCGAACATGGCGAATCGCAACCTTGCTCTTTTCGGCATAGTCGTGCGCCACTTTGACGAGAGACTTGCGGCGCTCTTCGTTGAGTTCCGGCAGCGGGATGCGGAGGTTCTGGCCGTCGACGATCGGGTTCAGGCCGAGATTCGATTCGCGAATCGAACGGTCCACGGCGCCGACCATGCTCTTGTCCCAGACGGAGACCGTCAGCATGCGCGGCTCGGGCACGGTAATGTTGGCGACCTGGTTCAGCGGCATGCGCGAACCGTAGGCTTCGACCGTCACCGGATCGAGAATGTTGGCCGAAGCACGCCCCGTGCGCAGCGATGCAATATCGCTCTTGAATGCGGAAACGGCGCCATCCATGCGGCGCTTCAGTTCCTTGATGTCGACACCTTCACTCATACCTATTCTCCCGTCTCAGAGGATTTGCACCGGCGGCGGCGCAGCTCCCTATCAGTTGTCGGATACGATGGTCTTGAGACCACCACCCGTCAAGATTTCAGCGAAACGTCCTTTCTCGTGGATCGAGAAAACAACGATCGGAATGGAATTTTCGCGCGCCAGAGCAACAGCAGCCACGTCCATAACGGCGAGGCCCCGGTCGAGAACCTCCTTGTGGGTCAGATGGTCGAAACGCGTCGCGTCCGGATCCTTCTTCGGATCGGCCGTGTAGATGCCGTCCACCTGCGTGCCCTTGAAGATCGCCTCGGCGCCCATTTCGGCGGCGCGAAGCGCGGCCGCGGAATCGGTGGTGAAGAAGGGGTTGCCGGTGCCGCCGGCGAAGATCACCACCCGGCCGAGAGACAGGTGATAGAGTGTCGCGCGCTGCGAGAAGCTCTCGCAGATTTCCGGCATGGAGATTGCCGAGAGAACCACCGTATCGATGTTCAGCTTGCGCAGCGAAGTGGCGAGTGCCAGCGCGTTGATGACCGTGCCGAGCATGCCCATGTGGTCGCCGGTGACGCGGTCTCCGCCCTTGGACGCAACCGCCACGCCGCGGAAGATGTTGCCGCCGCCGATGACGACGCCGACTTCAACGCCCATCTGCCTTGCATCGGCGATATCGGAGGCGATGCGGTCTGCCACCGCAACGTCGATCCCGAAGCCCTGGGCACCCATCATGGCTTCCCCGGAAGCCTTGAGTAGAACACGTTTATAGATTGGTTCCGACGTCATGTTGGCTCCTCGTATATTGCCGCAATTGCCCGATACACGAAGGGCACCGCGTTGTCACGCGATGCCCTTCGGTTTTCCCAAATATGGCTGAAGGATCAACCCTTGGCGACAGCAGCGACTTCGGCCGCGAAGTCGGTCTCTTCCTTCTCGACGCCTTCGCCGAGGAGGAGGCGTGCCATGCCGGTGATTTCGATCGCAGCGCCGGCTTCCTTTTCGGCTGCCTTGATCGCGGCGCCGACCGTCAGGTCCGGATTGATGACGAAAGACTGCGAGAGAAGAGCGACTTCTTCGAAGAACTTGCGCATGCGGCCTTCAACCATCTTTTCGATGATGGCTTCCGGCTTGCCGGATTCGCGCGACTGCTCGATGAAGACGTTGCGCTCGCGCTCGGCGACGGCGGCATCGACTTCTTCGGCACGGATCGCCAGCGGGTTGG
Source organism: Rhizobium sp. KDH_Rht_773_N (assembly GCF_052946295.1). Lineage (NCBI taxonomy): Bacteria > Pseudomonadati > Pseudomonadota > Alphaproteobacteria > Hyphomicrobiales > Rhizobiaceae > Rhizobium > Rhizobium sp. KDH_Rht_773_N. Next base: position 50,847 of record NZ_CM129525.1, read on the forward strand.
TGGCAGCGATGTGCATGGCGATCTGGCGGCCGATCGAGGTCAGGACGGCCTTGTCGCCGACCGACTTCAGCGCGACGAGAACGCCGAGCTTGCCGATGCCGTCGCCGGCAGCATTGTGGATGTAGGTCGCCACGACGCCGTGCTCGACTTCGAGCTTGGCCGCACGACGAAGCGTCATGTTCTCGCCGATGGTCGCGATCGCTTCCTTGATGGTGTCGGCGACCGGCTTGCCGGATGCCGGATAGGTCGCAGCGGAAATGGCTTCGACCGTGCCGTCGGTGGAGAGCGCAACTTCGGCAATGCCGCGTGCGAGGTCCTGGAAGGCGTCGTTACGGGCGACGAAGTCGGTTTCGGAGTTGAGCTCGACGACGACAGCCTTGTGACCTGCGCCGGCGATGGCAACCAGGCCTTCAGCGGCGGCACGGCCGGACTTCTTGTCGGCCTTGGAAATGCCCTTGGCGCGCAGCCAGTCGATCGCGGCTTCGATGTCGCCGTTGGTTTCGGTCAGCGCCTTCTTGCAGTCCATCATGCCTGCGCCAGACTTTTCGCGCAGTTCCTTCACCAGTGCAGCCGTAATCTCGGTCATAAGCTTCCTCTTGTCGGTTCATACGGTGGCCCGCGGAAGGCGGTGCGGCACCGGATTGAGGCACGAAATGTACCTGTATGTATGACAGCGTTATGAAGACGCGCCATACAGAATTCGTGGAGGCGAAAGCAGTCGCGGCTTCCGCCTGAAACGGGCAAGGCCGCCGAACTTCTGAGAGTCGCGAGCGGCCTTTCCCAATCTTTGCAAGCTTGGGCAGAGCTTTTGCTCCACCCGCTTTTATCAGGCTTCGCTCGCCTCATCGAGCGCCGGCTCGAACGGAACTTCGGTCGAAGCGCCGAGGTCGCGGCCCGATCCGCTCTGCTGACGGGCGATACCGTCGATGGCCGCGCGGGCGATCAGGTCGCAGTAGAGAGCGATGGCGCGCGAGGCGTCGTCGTTGCCCGGGATCGGATAGTCGATCAGGTCCGGATCGCAGTTCGAGTCGATGATGGCGACGACCGGGATGCCGAGGCGTTTGGCTTCGTCGATCGCGATCTTTTCCTTGTTGGTATCGATGATGAACATCAGGTCCGGCGTGCCGCCCATGTCCTTGATACCGCCGAGGGCCTTGTCGAGCTTTTCGCGCTCGCGCTCGAGGTTCAGGCGCTCCTTCTTGGAGTAGCCGGACTGCTCGGCGGCGAGGATTTCGTCGAGCTTGCGCAGGCGCTGGATCGAGTTGGAGATCGTCTTCCAGTTCGTCATCATGCCGCCGAGCCAACGCGAGTTGACGTAGTACTGGGCGGAACGCTTGGCCGAGTCAGCGATCAGCTCGGAAGCCTGACGCTTGGTGCCGACGAAGAGAACACGGCCGCCCCGAGCAACGGTGTCGGACACGACCTGCAGGGCGCGCGACAGCATCGGAACGGTCTGGGCCAGGTCGATGATGTGGATATTGTTACGATCGCCGAAAATATACGGCTTCATCTTCGGGTTCCAGCGATGCGTCTGGTGGCCGAAGTGGACGCCTGCTTCGAGAAGCTGACGCATGGAAAAATCAGGCAATGCCATGCCTTGTTACTCCTTTTCCGGTTGAACCTCCGCAAGGCGAACAGCATCCTCTTTGAGGACGCCACCGGGCGGAAAAGCCGGATTTCTCCCGGACGATCCCATGCCTTACGTGTGGAATGCGGGTGCCCTTACATTCGATTCTCCGCAAAAGCAAGGCTTTCGCTGAAAAATCTGCCTGCGGTCGCGTGGCAATGACATGGATGCGGGCTGCGCAACCCGCCAGCAACAGGCCAGCCTATGACCATGCCGCTTTACTGGCAGGTCGGCGCGGCCTTCTTGTCCAGCAGTTCGAGCTTGGTGAGCTTGCCGGTCAGAACGAAATCGCCGTAGTCCATCGTCAGGTCGCGGGTAATACCGTTCTCATAGAGCTTGAACGACATGCGGTAGACCGGCAGCGTGTCGGATTTGGCATTCTCGTTGAAATAGGAGATCGTCACCGGCCAGAAAGCGGCCCTGGCGAACTGGCCGGCATTGCCGGCATCGGCCTCGTCCGTGACCGGGGTCTCCTGCTTGCCGACGATGGTCGTCGTCACCAGGGACTTGTCGCCGTCGTCGGAACCGTCGAAGACGCGGGCCTCGAAGAAGCGCTTGCCGTCCTTGGCGTTCCGGATGACGTCGAGCATGTGCTCGGTGGGGAAGCGGCTTTCTTCAAGCTGCAACTCGCGGCTTGCCGGCTGGGTGAGGTCGACCTTCACGCCTTCCGGCTTGTCTTCCGCCGCGCCGTTGACTTCCTTGTCGAGCTGGTCATCGGTGAAGGACTTGGTGTCGAAGGTGAACTTGCCGTCCTTCAGGCTTTCGTAGGTCCTGGTCTGCTGGTCGCTGACACGCACGTTGTCGCCCGTGTCGATCTGGGTGACGAAGCGGAAATTGGTGGTGAACCCTTCGCAATAATTGCCGTCGAACTCATAGACCATGCGGCCGTACATGGAGGCGATGCCGGAACGTTCGGAAGCGTCCTTCAGTTCCAGATCGTAAACGGCGCGGTGAGCGACGAGCCCGGTCGCGATCGCAGCGCTCGTCGCCGGCGCAGCCGCCACAGCACTGGCGGAAACGCTCGCGAGGAGAAGAGCGGCAAGTAACGATCGGAACATTCATTAACTCCTGTTGGACTCGTCCGCGATGTTATAAGAACGCTTTCGGCCAAATCGAGGCGGCCAAATCGAGGCTCGAAACTGTCACATTAAAGATTCTAGTCTTGATGCATAATTTTTGAAGAATTGACAACAAAAGCGGAGACGAAAATGTCCGATCAAATCGCCGCGCGTCTGTCGGAAATGGGGATAACCCTGCCCGAAGCTGCCGCACCTGCCGCCAACTATGTCCCGTATGTCATCAGCGGCAATCTGCTCACCATTTCCGGCCAGCTGCCGCTCGAAAGCGGCAAGGTCGCGGTGTCGGGCCATCTCGGCAGGAACGTCGATGTCGCCGCCGGCCAGCGCGCCGCAGAGCTTTGCGCCATCAACATTCTCGCGCAGGCGAAGGCCGCACTCGGCGGCGATCTCGGCCGCATCCGCCGCGTCATCAAGCTCAACGGCTTCGTTGCCTCGACACCGGAATTCGTCGAGCAGCACCTTGTCATCAACGGCGCCTCGAACCTGATCGCCAACGTGCTCGGCGAAGCCGGCAAACATGCCCGCGCCGCCGTCGGCATGGCGGCCCTGCCGCTCGGTGCCGCCGTCGAAATCGATGCTATCATGGAAATCGCCTAATGACGAATGCCGCCTGGATCAAAGAGCTGCCGGTTGCGCATCGCGGCTATCACGACCTCAACAAAGCCATCTGGGAAAACACGCTTTCGGCCTTCTCCCGCGCCGTCGAAGCGGGCTTTGCCATCGAATGCGACCTGCATTACGCATCCGACGGCGTGCCGGTCATCTTCCATGACGAAGATATGGAACGTCTCTGCAACCTCAAAGGCGACGTGCGGGAACGGACCTCCAGGGAGCTCGGGCTGATCGCCGTCGGCGGCACCGCGGACAAGGTGCCGACGCTGAAGCAGCTTCTCGACCTCGTGCAGGGCAAAGTGCCGCTGGTGCTGGAACTCAAGGGCCGCGAAGCCGACGACGAAGGCTTTGCGGAAGCGGTTCTGGACGTGCTGGAAGGCTATGCGGGCAAGGTCGCGCTGATGAGCTTCGACCACTGGCTGCTGAAAGATCTCAAGGACCTGAACGCGCCCTATCCGGTCGGCCTGACGGCCAACGGCAATACGCCGGAAGACTATGCCACGCATGAGAAGGCGATGGCCTTCGGCCTCGACTTCATCTCCTACTATTATGCCGACCTGCCGAACTCCTTTATCAGCGGCCAGCGCGGCAAGGGCATTCCTGTCATCACCTGGACGGTGCGCGACGAAGAAGCCCGCAAGCATACTTTCGAGAATGCCGATCAGATGACTTTCGAAGGCTTCGATCCGCGCGCGGCGGTTTGACGCTCGCTTTTTGAACAAGATCGTGCGCAGACTGGGAGGGAGCCCGCTCCCTCCCCCCAACGGCTTCGCATTTGCTTCATGACAGACCAATCGTCAGACGAACTTTCCATTCGCATCGAGCGATCATTCACCGCCATTTCCCCCGAGCGCTGGTCCAGGCTTTCGGGGGCGTCGAAGGATTGCGGCACCGTCGCCTACAATCCTTTCGTCTCGCATGCCTTTCTCTCGTCGCTGGAAGAATCCGGCTCGGCCACGGCACAGACCGGCTGGCTTGGCCATCACATGCTGCTGGAGACGGACAAGGGCGAACTGGTCGGCGCCCTGCCCGGCTATCTCAAGAACCACAGCCAGGGCGAATATGTCTTCGACCACGGCTGGGCCGACGCTTTCGAGCGGGCCGGCGGCAGCTACTATCCGAAGCTGCAATGTTCGATCCCCTTTACGCCAGCCACCGGGCCTCGCCTGCTCGTCGCCGAGGGTTTCGAACGGCATCCGATCCAGAATGCGATGGCGGAAAGCCTGAAAGAGGTCGTGCGCCGCCTCGATGTTTCCTCGGCCCATATCACCTTCGTGCCGGAGGACGAAATGTCGGTCTTCGAGACCGACGGCTATCTGCACCGCACCGACAAGCAGTTCCATTTCATCAACGAAGGTTATGCCAACCACGATGAATTCCTGGAGACGCTCGCCTCCCGCAAGCGCAAGGCATTGCGCAAGGAGCGGCGGACGGCGGTCGAGAACGGCATTACCATCGACTGGCTGACCGGACGAGACCTGACCGAAAACATCTGGGACCAGTTCTTCGCCTTCTATATGGATACGGGCGGGCGCAAATGGGGCCGGCCGTATCTGACGCGCAAGTTCTATTCGCTGATCGGCGAGCGCATGGCCGACGACATCCTGCTCGTCATGGCAAAACGCGACGGCCGCTATGTCGCGGGCGCCATCAACTTCATCGGCGGCGATACGCTCTACGGACGGCACTGGGGTTGCATCGAGGACCATCCCTTCCTGCATTTCGAGGTCTGCTACCACCAGGCCATCGACTTCGCGCTGGAAAAGGGCCTGAAGAAGGTGGAGGCCGGTGCGCAGGGCGAACACAAGCTCGCGCGCGGCTATCTGCCGGTGACAATGCATTCCGCCCATTATATCGCCCATGCGGGATTGCGGCGCGCGGTCGCCGACTATCTCGAGCGCGAGCGGGAGGATGTCGAATATATGAATGAGGTGCTTGCCGAACACACGCCCTTCCGCAAGGGCGAACGGCTGCAGGAGGATTGACGCGCTTGGCCCCGCCGCGCTACGCGATCCAAGAAAACATGAGGAGATTTCGCCATGACCAGCGCCGCCTATGACGACAACAATATCTTCGCCAAGATCCTGCGCGGCGAAATCCCGTCACATCGCGTCTACGAAGACGACATGACCGTCGCCCTGATGGATGTGATGCCGCAGGCGCCCGGCCATGTGCTGGTCTTGCCGAAAGCGCCTTCCCGCAATATTTTCGATGCCGATCCGGCCTCGCTTTCCCATACGATCACGGTCGTGCAGAAAATGGCCAATGCGGTCAAGGAAGCGTTCGACGCAGATGGCGTGTTCATCGCCCAGTTCAACGAACCGGCCGCCGGCCAGACCGTTTTCCACCTGCATTTCCACGTCATCCCGCGGCATGCCGGCGTGGCGCTCAAGCCGCATTCCGGCAAGATGGAGGATGGCGCGGTGCTCGCCGCCCACGCAGAGAAGATCAAGGCGGAACTCGCGTAAGGGCAGGCCGCCCCGCTTTAAAATATACTGAATTACTTCATCGATTTAGGAGGAAACCATGATCCGCCACACAGTTGCGTTCCGCCTGAAGCATGCCGCGGGCTCTGCCGAGGAGAAGGCTTTCCTCGATGAGGCTTTGACGCTCAAGCAGATCCCAAGCGTGCGAAATTTCGAGCAACTCCGTCAGACGAGCCCGAAGAACGATTTCACCTTCGGCTTCTCGATGGAGTTCGAGGATCAGGCCGGTTACGACGCCTACAACACCCACCCGCGGCATGTGGCCTTCGTGCGCGACCGCTGGGTGCCCGAAGTCGCGGACTTCCTGGAAATCGACTACGCCAGGCTCTGACGTTGCGGAGCGTGCCGGGGCCGCGCCTCAAGCCTTTTCCTGCGCAAATAAAAAGGCCGCCTCGCAGCGGCCTTTCGCATTCGTCTTATTCAAAGCCTACTTCTTGCGCGGCACCTTCGGAACCGTCGAGCCCTTCTTGGGGGCGTCGCGGACCTCGGGCTCCGGCTGCGGCACGGTCTTGGCCCTGGTCTTCTTGACCGGCTTGGTCTTCAGCTCGCCATCATCCTCGTCGATCGCTTCCTGATGAACCAGCTCGGCCTCCGGCTTCGGCTTGATGGGCGCCGTTTCCGGAATGGCTTCCAGAATAAGACCGGACTTGCCGTCCTCCTTCGGGCCGACGGTGACGTTGACGACGCCGCCCTTCTTCAGCTTGCCGAAGAGGATTTCGTTCGCCAGCGGCTTCTTGATGTTTTCCTGGATCACGCGAGCCAGCGGGCGGGCACCCATCTTCTCGTCGTAACCCTTTTCAGACAGCCAGGCGATCGCATCCTCGTGCAGGTCGAAGGTGACGTTGCGTTCGGAAAGCTGGGCTTCCAGCTGCATGATGAACTTCTGCACGACCTTGTGGATGACGGCCGTCGGCAGCGGCGCGAACGGGATGATCGCGTCGAGACGGTTGCGGAATTCCGGCGTGAACAGGCGGGTCAGGGCCTCTTCGTCCTCGCCGGTACGCTTGGACGAACCGAAGCCGATGGCGGCCTTGGCCATTTCCGAAGCGCCCGCATTGGTCGTCATGATCAGAACGACGTTGCGGAAGTCGATCTTCTTGCCGTTATGATCGGTCAGCGTGCCATGGTCCATGACCTGCAGCAGGATATTGTAGATATCCGGATGCGCCTTCTCGATTTCGTCGAGCAGAACCACGCAATGCGGATGCTGGTCGACGCCATCGGTCAGGAGACCGCCCTGATCGAAGCCGACATAGCCGGGAGGGGCACCGAGCAGACGGGAAACCGTATGCCGCTCCATGTATTCCGACATGTCGAAGCGCAGCATCTCGACACCGAGCGAGGCGGCAAGCTGTTTGGCGACTTCCGTCTTGCCCACGCCCGTGGGGCCGGAGAAGACATAGGCGCCGATCGGCTTGTTCGGCTCGCGCAGGCCGGCACGCGCCAGCTTGATCGAGGTGGACAGGGCTTCGATCGCCGTATCCTGACCGTAGACCACCGAGCGCAGTTCCTGCTCGAGATTGGCAAGAACGGCTTCGTCGTCCTTCGAGACGGTCTTGGCCGGAATGCGGGCCATCGTCGCAATCGTCGCTTCGATCTCCTTTTCGGTGATCAGCTTGCGGCGCCTGGAGGGCGGCAGCAGCATCTGGGCCGCACCGGTCTCGTCGATGACGTCGATCGCCTTGTCCGGCAGCTTGCGGTCCGAAATGTAGCGGGCCGAGAGCTCGACGGCAGTCTTGATCGCCTCGTTGGAGTAGCGCAGATGGTGATACTCTTCGAAATAGGGCTTCAGGCCCTTCATGATCTCGATCGCATCGTCGATCGAGGGTTCGTTGACGTCGATCTTCTGGAAGCGGCGGACCAGAGCCCGATCCTTTTCGAAGAACTGGCGATATTCCTTGTAGGTGGTCGAACCGATGCAGCGGATCGCGCCCGAAGACAGAGCCGGCTTCAGGAGGTTCGAGGCATCCATGGCCCCGCCCGACGTCGCACCCGCACCGATGACGGTGTGGATTTCGTCGATGAAGAGCACGGCGCCCGGATATTCTTCCAGTTCCTTGACGACCTGCTTCAGGCGCTCTTCGAAATCACCGCGATAGCGGGTGCCGGCCAGCAGCGTGCCCATGTCGAGCGAGAAGATCGTGGCGTCAGCCAAGGCTTCCGGCACCTTGCCTTCGACGATGCGCTTGGCCAGGCCTTCAGCAATGGCAGTCTTGCCGACGCCGGGATCGCCGACATAGAGCGGGTTGTTCTTGGAGCGACGGCACAGGATCTGGATGGTCCGGTTCACCTCGGCGTGACGGCCGATCAACGGGTCGATCTTGCCGCCCTTGGCCTTCTCGTTGAGGTTGACGCAGTAAGCCTTCAGCGCATCCTGCTGCTTCTTCGGGCCGCCCTCTTCCTCGTTGCCGCGTGCGGTCGGCTTGGATTCGGATTCTTCTTCGGCGCCGCGCGGGGGGCGGCTTTCCGACGAGCCCGGACGCTTGCCGATGCCGTGGGAGATGTAGTTGACGGCATCGTAGCGGGTCATTTCCTGCTCCTGCAGGAAATAGGCAGCATGGCTCTCGCGCTCGGCGAAGATCGCGACAAGCACGTTGGCGCCGGTCACTTCCTCGCGGCCCGAAGACTGGACATGGATCACCGCGCGCTGGATGACGCGCTGGAAGCCCGATGTGGGCTTGGAATCCTCGTCGTAGCCGGTGACCAGGTTGGAGAGTTCGTTATCGACATATTCCAGGAGCGTTTTACGGAGCGCGTCGAGGTCGACATTGCAGGCACCCATGACCGCTGCCGCATCGGCATCGTCGATCAGGGCGAGCAACAGATGCTCGAGCGTCGCATATTCATGGTGCCGCTCGTTGGCAAAGGTCAGTGCCTGATGGAGCGCCTTCTCAAGACTAGGCGAAAATGTTGGCACGTTCAGTTCCTCACTTCTTTTCCATGACGCATTGCAGCGGATGCTGGTGCTGCCGGGCAAAGTCCATCACCTGGCTCACCTTGGTTTCCGCCACCTCGTATGTGAATATTCCGCATTCGCCGACGCCGTGGTTATGGACATGCAGCATGATGCGGGTGGCACTTTCCCGATCCTTCTGAAAAAAACGCTCCAGGATATGGATGACGAATTCCATTGGGGTGTAGTCGTCATTCAAAAGCAGTACGCGATAGAGATTAGGTTTCTTGGTCTTCGGCTTGGTGCGCGTAATGACCGAGGTTCCGCGATTTCCGTTGTCCCCGTTCCTTTCGCTGTCATTCTGCATCCGGATCGGTCTGGCGATCATTGTCATTCATTCCTCAATCAATCCGGCAGGCAGCATGGGAGGGGTGCTTTCCCGTCGAATATCTGAAACACTAACGTAGTTCATAATAGAGCGATTTTAAGCCCCTTGTTTCCGACTGCAATCACAATTCCGCAGGACTTGACGCAAAGGCCAAAAAAGTCTGCGTAAAAACCGGGCGTGCTTCGGGAAACAAAAAAGACCGGCCGCAGATGCGGTGCCGGTCCTTGATTTTCAATAGGCGGCGCGGCGCGCCACAAGATTTATGCGGCTGCGGGGGCGACCGGAGCGGCTTTCGAAACCTTGGCGGCAGCAGCAGCCATCGGTGCTTCGTAGGGCTTATAAGCATTCTTGGCGATGTCGGCATACATTTCGCCGAGCTTGGTCGCCTCGGCGATGAAGGCCTCGTAGGAAGACTTCGCATAATTGGTCTGCAATTCGAAGGCCGCCTCGAAGCTCTTTAAGCCCGACAGCGTTTCGAAATGGGTGACGGCATCCTGGAAGGACTTCTTGGAATATTCGGCCGCCTCAGAGGCGATCGCCTGGAAACCCTTGGCGGTATCGGAATAGCTCTTGAGCATCGAATCCACCGCTTCCTTGCTCTTCCGGTTTGCATCGTCGAAATTGAACATGACCATCCTCCAATTGGCTGTTGCAGGCAGAGGGTAGCTGCAACGCACAAAGAGTCAAGTAGTCTTGTGCATCGCAAAACACCCAAAGGTTGCGGCGACGATCGGCGCCAAAGGCCGGATTTCCGGGCACGTTCGTCTTTTATTGATTTTGCTAAAATATATCACGCGGCTGCAACCAGAGGGTTATCGGAAATTTTGGCAGACCGGCGTATCCGGCGACGGGCGCAAACAAAAAGCCGTGCATCGGTTGGCGACGCACGGCTTTCGATCGAAGTGACGAACAATCAGAGATCGACGTCGAGAATTGCCATCGAGAAATTGTAGGAACGGTCGCCGTCCTCGTCATCGATGTAGATGACACCCAGAAATTCTTCGCCGATATAGACTTCCGCGGAATCGTTCTTACGCGGACGCGCCTTCACCACGATCTGCGGGTTCAGCGTGCGTTTGAAATAGGCGTCGAGCTTCTTGATTTCTTCGGGCTTCACTCTTTCATCTCCGTAATCGATCTCGGTTGGCCGCTTCTTGCACAGGTAAAGCGGCGCTGTAAAGGTCGCGAGATCGAGTTAGCAATGTCTGTCCCTGCCTGGATTTAGGCGCTTTCCCGCATTTTTCCAATGAAAGTTCAGATATCGGCGCCGATGACCTGATCCATGATGCGCGCAGGCTCGGAACAGCCTGCCTCGCCGACGACCTTGGCCGGCACGCCCGCCACCGTCGTCTTCGGAGGCACGGGCTTCAGCACGACGGAACCGGCGGCGACGCGGGAGCAGAAGCCGATCTCGATATTGCCGAGGATCTTGGCGCCGGCGCCGATCAATACGCCCGTGCCGATCTTCGGATGGCGGTCCGCACCTTCCTTGCCGGTGCCGCCGAGGGTTACGCCATGCAGGATGGAAACATTGTCGCCGATGACGGCGGTTTCGCCGACGACCAGGCCCGTCGCGTGGTCGAGGAAGATGCCCTTGCCGATCCGCGCGGCCGGGTTGATATCCGTCTGGAAGACGCTGGACGAACGGCTCTGCAAGTAGAGCGCGAAGTCGCGGCGGCCGCGGTTCAGCAGCCAATGGGCCAGCCGGTGGGTCTGCAGGGCATGGAAGCCCTTGAAGTAGAGAACGGCTTCCATGAAGCGCAGGCAGGCGGGATCACGATCATAGACAGCCTGGATATCGACGCGCAGGATCGAGCCCCATTCCGGCCAGTCCTCCAGCATTTCCTCGAAGGTCTGGCGCAGGAGGTTTGCCTGCATGTCGGGGTGGTCCAGGCGCTCGCAGATGCGGTGTATGACGCATTCTTCCAGCGAGCGATGATTGATAACCGTCGAATAGAGGAAAGCGGCCAGCACCGGATCGCCTTCGGCGGCAAGACGTGCCTCCTCGCGCAGGCTGTCCCAGATCGGGTCCATCACCTTCAGCGGATGGGCTGTGTCCAGCGTGCGGATATCCGTCTTAGCGACCATTACAGGTCTCCTCATTTCCCGTTGGAATGCGATTATATAGAGGAAAACGCCGATAACATAAATGGGTGCCGGAGCCACGCATTTTCAGCGCGTTTTTCGCGATATCACGCATATGTCACCCGCCGGCGACATCAGCCGGCGGCAACCCTTTCGTAGAATTCCAGAACGGCCTTCTTGAAGACCCTGTCGCCCACGGCCAGCATGTGGTCGCGGCCTGGAATATCCAGCGCTTCGGCATTCTGCATCAGCGCCGCAAGCTCCTGGGGAGAGCCGGCGATATCGTCCTTCGTTCCAACCCCGATCAAGGTCGGCGCCTCGATCCTGCCCATATCGGCGCGGGCAACCAGATCGCGCGATCCCTTGATGCAGGCGGCAAGCGCCTCGCGGTCGCTCTTCGTCTGCTCGGCAAAGGCGCGGAACATCTGACCGCGCTGATGGGTGACATCGGCGAGCGACGGCGCCAGCAGCGCATCGGCAATCGGATCCCAGTCGCCGACGCCGTCCGTCATGCCGATGCCGAGGCCGCCGAGAACCAGCGAGCGGACCCGGTGCGGATGGGCAAGTGCCGCAAAGACGGAAATGCGGGCGCCCATCGAATAACCCATCAGGTTGGCTTCGGGAATGCCGAGATGATCGAGCAGCGCAATCGCATCGCCTGCCATGAACCACGGCCTGTAAGCCTCGGCATCACGCGGCTTGTCGCTGGCGCCATGACCGCGGTTGTCGATGGCGATGACCCGGTAGCCGGCGTCACCCAGCGTCTTCAGCCAGCCCGGATGAACCCAGTTGACATTGGCCGAGGAAGCAAATCCGTGGATCAGCAGCACCGGTGCGCCGGACGGATCGCCCTCGTCGAAATAGGCGAGTTTCAGTCCATCATGCGTGAAGCTTGAAAATGCAGGCGTATTCAGGTTCATCGGGTCGTCCTTGTTTGGCGCGACCATAGTCGAGCGGTCTTTCAGCGTGAAGCCAAAAACTCGCAGGGGAGCCATGCTTTGGCACTACACTTTTCCTGCGAAGGCCTATAAGGTCCGCGCAGAATTTCAAAGCATTCGGAGACAGACATGGCCGGCCACAGCATTCCCCACTTCCAGAACGACGGCGGTCACCGCGTTATCGAAGTCGGTGTCAAGGAATTCATGTGCACCGGCGCATCCGTTCCCTTCGACCACCCGCACATCTTCATCGATATGGGCGACGATAACGAGAAGGTCTGCTCCTACTGCTCGACGCTTTATCGCTTCAACGCGTCGCTGAAGTCCAACCAGACCAACCCGCCCGGCTGCGTCTTCCACGTCAAGGCGGCGTAATTTCCCTCTTTAGATCGGATATCCCATGCCGGTCGAACATGCCGCCATTATCGGCGCCGGAATTGCAGGCCTGACGGCCGCTCTGGCGCTGGCGCGACGCGGCATCAGCTCCGATATTTTCGAACAGGCGCCCGAGCTTGCAGAGGTCGGCGCCGGGCTGCAGATCTCTCCCAACGCGTCGCGCGTGCTTGCCGAACTCGGTGTGCTCGACGGGCTTGCCAGCCTCTGGCTCGAGCCGCAATCCATCCGGCTGATCGCGGGCAGTTCGTTGCGCGAACTCGCCGCCGTTCCTGCCGGGAGTTTCGCCAGGAACCGCTGGGGCGCACCCTATGGCGTCCTGCACCGCAAGACGCTGCAAAAGGCCCTTCTGGATGCGGTCAGCGCCAATCCGCTCTGTGCGCTCCATCTGGGAACGCGCTTCGAATCGGGTCTGCCGCAGGCTTCGCGTCCTGCCGATGTCGTCATCGGCGCCGACGGCGTCTGGTCCAGGCTGCGCCAGGCAATACCGGGCGCCCCTGCCCCGCGCTTCTCCGGAAATATCGCCTTCCGCTTCACCATCGCAGAAGCGGAGGCGCCGGGCTTTCTCGATCGCAGCAGCGTTTCGGCCCTGCTCGGCTCGTCGGCGCATATGGTCTGCTATCCGCTGAAGGAAACCGGCGGCTTCAACATGGTGGCGATCACCGCCGGCAATATTGCGCCGCAGGCCTGGCAAGGCGAACCGACCAAGGCGCAGCAGCAGCTTCTGCAGTCGCGCTTCCGCCGCTGGCATCCTGCCGTTGCCGCCTTGCTCGCGCGGCACAGCGATATCACCTTCTGGCCGCTTTTCGAGGCAACGCCAGGCAGATGGCAGGACGGCGGCAGGACCGTGCTGATCGGCGATGCGGCGCATGCCATGATGCCCTTTGCCGCCCAGGGCGCAGCGATGGCGATCGAGGATGCGTTCGAGCTTGCCGCCTTCCTGGCCACCCGGCCGGTTGCGGAAGCCATTTCGCTCTTCGAACGGCATCGCACGCCGCGCATCGCCAGGCTGCGCCAGCGCGGCGCCTTCAACCGCTTCGCCTATCATGCAAGCGGACCGATCCGCCTCGGCCGGGATATCGTGCTGTCGCTGAAACCGCCGCAAAGCCTCGCGGCGGATCTCGACTGGATTTACGGCTACCGCCCGGTTGGCTGACCGGACAAGGGCCGCTCAGACGGCATTTGCCGCAGCAAAGCCGCGCTCGATATCGGCCTTGAGATCAACAATATCTTCAAGGCCGATCTGCAGGCGAATGACCGGACCTTCGGCCGGCGCCGTGGCGATCTTGCGGTCGGAAAGATTGACGAGCACGGCAAGGCTCTCATAGCCGCCCCAGGAATAACCCAGCCCGAAATAGGAAAGCGCATCGAGGAAGGCATGGGCCTTCTGTTTGGCTTTCTGCGGATCGTCGGCCCGCAGCACGAAGGAAAAGATGCCGCTCGCGCCCTTGAAGTCGCGCTTCCAGATGTGATGCGAGGGGAAGCTCGGCAGGGCCGGATGAAGCACGCGGGCAACCTCCTCCCGGTTTTCAAGCCATGAGGCAATCTTCAGCGCGCTTTCGTAGTGACGCTCGAGCCGGATGCCCATGGTGCGCAGGCCGCGCAGGATCTGGTAGGAATCATCCGGCGCGCCGCAGAGGCCAAGCGTGCCGTGCGTTTCGATCAGCCGCGGCCAGTGTTCGGCATTGGCGGAAATCGTTCCCATCAGTATGTCGGAGTGCCCGGAAGGATATTTGGTGGAGGCATGGATCGATACGTCGACGCCATGGTCCAGCGGACGGAAATAGAGAGGCGTGGCCCAGGTATTGTCCATCAGCACGACGGCGCCATGTTTGTGCGCGACAGCCGCGATGGCCGGGATATCCTGCATTTCGAACGTATTGGAACCGGGTGCCTCGGTCAGCACGACCGTGGTGTTCGGCTTGATCATCGTCTCGATGCCCGCACCGGCGGCCGGATCGAAATAATCGACCGCAATGCCCATCCGCTTCAGGATCGTATCGCAGAAATGGCGCGTCGGGCCGTAGACGGAATCGACGATCAGCGCATGATCGCCCGCTGCGACATAGGCCAGAATGGCGACGGTGACGGCCGCGAGCCCGGAAGGCACCAGCACGGTTCCGGCGGAGCCTTCAAGCGCGTTGATCGCTTCGGCGAGGGCGTCGGTGGTCGGCGTGCCGCGCGTGCCGTAGGTATATTTCTTGGTACGCGTCTCCATCGATCTGGCATCGGGAAAAAGCACGGTCGATGCGCGCACGACCGGCGGATTGACGAAGCCGTGGTAGTCGCTGGGGTCGTAGCCGATGTGGGAAAGACGGGTATTGACGCCGGCATCCGGCAGGAGACTGTCTAGATCTTTCATATGGAGAATGGCCTTCTGGCAAGCGTATGCGGAGGCGCAAACTTTTGAACCCCGTGCCCTTTCCGGTCAACCCCTACAACTTGACGTGATCGGCCAGGCCAACGGCGCCTGCGGCCTTTACATCGTGATTTCAGCGCTATTTTTCGTCAGTGCGGCGCTCAATTTCTGACCAAGTGCCTATGGACGCGGCGCAATCTGCCAAAATGCTGAAATTTGCCGCAATTATCGGCCGCGACACTTGACCATGGTGACATTTGCGACTGTGATAGAACCACTCGCGCCGGGAGGGTTGCGGGAAACGGGGAGGCAAACGGGCAATTTCAAACCGGCCAGTCCCCGAATAGATAAAGATAAGACAACGGAAAAGGTTGGGAAAAATGAAGTACAAGCTCCTGTCCGCCGCAGCAGTCGGCGCAGCAGTTTTCGCTTTTGGCGCTTCGGCCGCTTCGGCCACCACACTTGAAGATGTAAAAGCAAAAGGTTTCGTGCAGTGCGGCGTCAATACCGGCCTTGCCGGCTTTGCCGCTCCTGACGCGTCCGGCAACTGGTCCGGCTTCGACGTCGATTTCTGCCGCGCAGTTTCTGCTGCGATCTTCGGCGACGCCAACAAGGTAAAGTTCACCCCCCTCAGCGCCGCCAACCGCTTCCCGGCCCTGCAGTCCGGCGAAGTCGACGTGCTGGCCCGCAACACGACCTGGACGATCAACCGCGATACGGCTCTCGGCCTGAACTTCCGCTTCATCAACTATTATGACGGCCAGGGCTTCATGGTTCGCAAGAGCCTGAACGTGAAGTCGGCGCTCGAGCTTTCCGGCGCATCCGTCTGCGTGCAGTCCGGCACCACGACCGAGCTCAACCTCGCCGACTATTTCAAGGCCAACAACCTCCAGTACAATCCGGTGGTCTTCGAGAAGCTGGATGAAGTCAACGCCGCCTACGATTCCGGCCGTTGCGACGTCTACACGACCGACCAGTCCGGCCTCTACTCGCTGCGCCTGACGCTGAAGAACCCCGACGAACACATGATCCTGCCGGAAATCATCTCCAAGGAGCCGCTGGCTCCGGCCGTGCGCCAGGGTGACGACCAGTGGTTCGATATCGTCAGCTGGGTCGGCTATGCGATGATCAACGCCGAAGAATTCGGCATCACGCAGGCCAATGTCGACGAGATGAAGAACTCGCCGAACCCGGATATCAAGCGCTTCCTCGGCGTTGAGGCCGATACGAAGATCGGTACCGACCTCGGCCTGACCAACGACTGGGCCTACAACGTCGTCAAGAACGTCGGCAATTATGGCGAAGTCTTCGAAAAGAACATCGGCCAGGGCAGCCCGCTGAAGATCGCACGCGGCCTTAACGCGCTCTGGAACAAGGGTGGCATTCAGTACGCTCCGCCGGTTCGCTGACCGGCATTACGCATGAAAAGCCGGAAAGGCGGGCGACCGCCTTTCCTCCTCCTATAAAAAAGCTCCGAAAAGGGGCGCATAACGTGGGGAATTGGCCAGGAATGACGCATCAGGTTGCGGAATCTACACCCATATCCAGGAGCGGATGGACCTTCCAGTCCGCCCTTTACGACCCCAAAATCCGGGGCATCTTCTTTCAAGCTCTTACCATCATACTGCTGGTCGCCTTCATCTGGTCGGTTGCTCACAACACGGCCGTGAATCTGGCCCGCGCCAACATCGCATCGGGTTTCGGCTTTTTGAACGGCCGCGCCGGCTTCGAAGTCGGCCAGTCGCTGATCGCCTATTCGAGCGATTCGACCTATGGCCGCGCGCTGCTCGTCGGCTTCCTCAACACGCTGCTGATCGCCGTGACCGGCATCATCACCGCAACGATCATCGGCTTTGTCATCGGCATTGGCCGCCTTTCACGCAACTGGCTGATCGCCAAGCTCTGCACGGTCTATGTGGAAGTCTTCCGCAATATTCCGCCGCTGCTCGTCATCTTCTTCTGGTATTCCGGCGTGCTTGCCGTTCTGCCAAACGCGCGTGAATCGCTGCACCTGCCCTTCGGCTCCTATCTCAACAATCGCGGCCTTTCTTTCCCGAAGCCGATCTTCGGAGAAGGCTTCTGGTTCGTCGGCGTCGCGTTGCTGGTTGCGGTGGTCGCGGTGATCGTGACCGCCCGCTGGGCACATAACCGGCAGGCGAGAACCGGTCAGCCGTTCCACACGATCTGGGTTTCCATCGGCCTGATCGTCGGCCTGCCGCTTATCGCCTTCCTGCTTGCGGGCGCACCGCTTTCCTTCGACTTTCCGGTCGCGGGCAAGTTCAACCTGAGCGGCGGTTCCGTGATCGGCCCGGAATTCATGTCGCTTTTCCTGGCGCTTTCCTTCTACACGGCGGCATTCATCGCCGAGATCGTCCGTTCGGGCATCCGCGGCGTGCCGAAGGGACAGACGGAGGCGGCAGCCGCACTTGGCCTGCATCCGTCGTCGATCACCCGTCTGGTGGTCATTCCCCAGGCATTCCGTATCATCATTCCGCCGCTCAGCAGCCAATATCTGAACCTCACCAAGAACTCGTCGCTGGCGATCGCCATCGGCTTTGCCGATCTCGTGGCCGTCGGCAGCACGACGCTCAACCAGACTGGCCAGTCCGTCGAGGTGATTCTCATCTGGATGGTCATCTATCTCGCCATCAGCATCGTGACCTCGCTGCTGATGAACTGGTTCAACGCCAAGATGGCATTGGTGGAGAGATAAGATGAGCGACAGTTTCGTCAGAACCAACATGCTGGCGCAGGAACCGCCGCCGCCCGGGGAAAAGGGCGCCGGAGCCTGGATTCGCCGCAACCTGCTTGCAACGCCGAAGGATATCGTCTTCACCGTGCTGGCCCTGGCCTTTCTCGGCTGGGCACTGCCGCAGGCCATCAACTGGCTGTTCGTGCAGGCGGTCTGGACGGGTCCGGACCGCACGTTCTGCGCCACGACTGTTCAGGGCGGCATCCAGCCCGACGGCTGGAGCGGAGCCTGCTGGGCCTTCGTCAACGCCAAGTTCGACCAGTTCATCTATGGACGCTATCCGCTCGACGAGCGCTGGCGGCCGACCCTCGTCGGCATTCTCTTCGTGCTCCTGCTCGTGCCGATGCTCATTCCTTCGGTGCCGCGCAAGGGCCTGAACGCGATCCTTCTTTTCATCGTGCTGCCGATCATCTCCTTCGTCCTGCTCTATGGCGGCTTCGGTCTCGAGACGGTCGAAACGCCGCTCTGGGGCGGGTTGATGGTGACGCTGGTTCTCTCCTTCGTCGGCATCGCGGTTTCCTTCCCGGTCGGCATTATCCTGGCGCTCGGAAGACGCTCGCATATGCCTGTCATCCGCATGGTCTGCATCGTCTTCATCGAAGTGGTCCGCGGCGTTCCGCTGATCACGGTGCTGTTCATGGCAAGCGTCGTGCTGCCGCTTTTCCTGCCGGCGGGCTGGACGGTGGACAAGCTGCTGCGCGCGATCGTCGGCGTGTCGATCTTCGCCTCCGCCTATATGGCCGAGGTCATTCGCGGCGGTTTGCAGGCTATCCCGAAGGGTCAGTTCGAAGGGGCGGATTCGCTCGGCCTCGGCTATTGGCAGAAGATGCGGCTGATCATCCTGCCGCAGGCGATCAAGCTGGTGATCCCCGGCATCGTCAACACTTTCATCGGCATGTTCAAGGATACGTCGCTGGTGTCGATCATCAGCATGTTCGACCTGCTCGGCATCGTCCGCCTGAACTTCACCGACGCCAATTGGGCAACTGCCGTGACGCCGTTGTCCGGGCTGATTTTCGCGGGCTTTACCTTCTGGCTTTTCTGCTTCGGCATGTCTCGCTATTCAGCATTCATGGAACGTCATCTCGATACCGGCCACAAACGATAAAAAGAGGAACAAGCAATGGCAGAAGCCCAAACGAAAAAGATGACCGTGTCGGCAACCGACGTTGCCGTCGAGATCATCAACATGAACAAGTGGTACGGTGACTTCCACGTGCTCCGCGACATCAACCTGAAGGTCATGCGCGGCGAGCGCATCGTCATCGCCGGTCCGTCCGGTTCCGGCAAGTCGACGATGATCCGCTGCATCAACCGTCTGGAGGAGCATCAGAAGGGCAAGATCATCGTCGATGGCACGGAACTGACAAACGATCTCAAGAAGATCGATGAAGTGCGCCGCGAAGTCGGCATGGTGTTCCAGCACTTCAACCTGTTCCCGCATCTGACCATCCTGGAAAACTGCACGCTGGCGCCGATCTGGGTGCGCAAGATGCCGAAGAAGCAGGCGGAAGAAATCGCCATGCATTTCCTCAAGCGCGTCAAGATCCCCGAGCAGGCCAACAAATATCCGGGTCAGCTGTCGGGCGGCCAGCAGCAGCGCGTGGCGATTGCCCGCTCGCTCTGCATGAACCCGAAAATCATGCTGTTCGATGAGCCGACCTCGGCTCTCGACCCGGAAATGATCAAGGAAGTTCTGGATACGATGGTGGGCCTTGCCGAGGAAGGCATGACCATGCTGTGCGTCACGCACGAAATGGGCTTTGCCCGGCAGGTGGCGAACCGCGTGATCTTCATGGACCAGGGCCAGATCGTCGAGCAGAATTCGCCGGCCGAATTCTTCGACAATCCGCAGCATGAGCGCACCAAGCTGTTCCTCAGCCAGATCCTGCACTGATCGGCGATCTCCGCTTCAAAACCCGCCGGCGGGCTGCCGGCGGGTTTTTCCTGTGCTTCAGCGCGATGCCGTCGAACGCAGCAGGCCACACAGTCCGGCAAGGCCGGAATCGTAGCCGCCGCCGGCGGTGATATCCCGGCCGAAAACTGTCAGTGCCTGCCTCGGAATGAGCGCCCAATCCCCAAGAATGGGAACAGCCGGCCTCGTATTTTACGGCAACCCGCTTCAGATCAGTTGCGGCCGTCGTTCGGCCGCGACTTTCGCGCCTGTGTGCTGCGGGAAGAGGCGGTCTTGCCGTCGGGCTGACGGCCGAAACAGGTTGCGCCGAGATGTCCGCCGGCACTGGTCTTCTCTACCTGCCGCTCTGCTTTCCCGCGGATCTCGTCTGAATCGGTCTTGCCCGTTCGGATCGCCATCGTTGGAACAATGGACGATCGCACAACCTTTGCAGCCCGATAGGGTTCCATAAAAGACGGCCGCGGCAGGTTGGCACAGGCAACGGCCGGAACCAAAATGAGAGCAAAGACTTTCCTGCCTTGGTTATGACAAAGCCGACGCTATATCCTTCCTGCGATATCCAAAGGAGATTGAAATGAAAAAGATACTCGCAACCACAATCGCCGCAGCCTCGCTGCTTCAGGCCTTCGTCATGGGTGCCAGCGCTGCAGACATGGTACGGGCGGCGCCGCCGGCTGCTCCCGACGTCAGCGGGGGCGTGAAGATCGGCTACCTTAGCTGCGATATCGGCGGCGGCGTCGGCTATGTGCTTGGCTCCTCCAAGCAGATCGATTGCGTCTTCCAGCCGACGAGCAATGCGGAAGCGCCCGAACATTACAGCGGCGCGCTGCGCAAGTTCGGCGTCGATCTTGGCTTCACCACGCGCGGTCGCCTCCTTTGGGCCGTCTTCGCACCGACCGCCGGCTATCATCGCGGCTCCTTGGCCGGCCTCTATCAGGGTGCAACCGCTGAAGCGACGCTGGTCGGCGGCATCGGCACCAACGTGCTCTTTGGCGGCACCTCCGGTTCGATCCATCTGCAGACGATCAGCGTGACCGGCCAGCTTGGTCTCAACCTGGCCGCCACCGGCACATCGATGACGCTGACGCCCGAGGGCTAAACGGGCAAGGGCCGGCGGCGCCTCGTCATACCGCGTGCGCCGCCGGCCGAACTATTGCTGCCGATGCCAAACAGCATTTGACCGCGAACAGCGGTTCACGGCCAGTCACGGCGTCCAGAAAAGTCTGAAAAGATGGCGACCCCTGCAGGACTCGAACCTGCGACCTGCTGCTTAGAAGGCAGCTGCTCTATCCAGTTGAGCTAAGGGGCCGTCTCAATGTCGCGATGGCGCGACACCAGGCATTTCAGCATGCAAGCCGCAAACGGATCAATGCGTCCAGGGCTGCGTGCGGGTATAGCGGAAATTGTCCGGATAAGCGACGACCTGGCGGGCCGGGTCCTTCGGAGCGATGACGCGGTATTCGATGCCGTTGCGCTTGGCATAGGCTTCGGCAAGTTCCTGCGTTTCGAAAGTCAGCTTCAGCTGCTGGCGCATATCGCCAGACGACGTGTAGCCCATGATCGGATCGATCTTGCGCGGCTGCTCCTGATCGAACTCCAGCACCCAGAGATGGGTCTTGGCCTTGCCCGACTGCATTGCGGTCTTGGCCGGACGATAGATCTTAGCAGACATGACTGCGACGCCTCCGATATGCGGGCAAGGCCCGCCTTTCATGACTTAGCCCGTGACAGGGCGCTTCCACACCCAGCATGGCAGGAAGAAGTGAATTTTGCTTATCCGCGAATCCCCGTTTTTTCAAGGGAAAAGCGCCGTTGCCACAGGACCGGCGGATCGGTGAAACCGAATGGCTCGCAGCGCGTTATTGCTGCAGAGCGCGCAAGCGCAGCCCTCATTCGCAGCCGGGTGTGGATAAACGGGCAATCCTGTCAGCCGATCCGAAATGTTTCGGATTGTTGCATGTTTTGATCGCTTTCTAATTGTTATGGCCGGCATAGGCGACTAGGGTGTCTACCAACCGTTGTGACACGGGTGCGAGCTATGAGAACCTCAGCGGAATTTCATGCCATCATGATTGGAGCAAGCATCACTGCGTTTTTCTATGCGGCGATCAGCTATGCCCAATATGTCGGCCTGCTTGCTCAGGGCTGATTGACGGCACGCCTCAGCAGGCGTGCCCTGCCATGTGAACGGCATCGTCACCATCTTGCAGATCGGGGAAACCATTCTGGCCGAGGGATTTCCTGAACGCGAACCGGCCCTGCGGCCCGCATGTCGACGGACTGCGAAACCAGCTTAAATCACGGAAAATATTGGGAAAACAATGGTCGGAGTGGAGAGATTCGAACTCCCGACCCTCTGGTCCCAAACCAGATGCGCTACCAGACTGCGCTACACTCCGAGCCTTTGATGGCAGCGGGAATACACGCTTCCCCCTGCCCTCGCAACCCCATAAATCGGCCTTTGCCGCCAGATTTCACAGGCTTACTTTGCCTTTTTCGTCGTCGTGGCGCTGACGAGACGATCGCCGGGGCGGATGTTGAGCTTGCGGGCGATGCCGGCATTCAACTCGACCACATAGCGGACCTCCCCCATCGAATCGATGATGTCGCGGGAAAAAGGTGTGGCGTCTTCCTTGATATGGGTGATGATGCCCCTGTCGTCCGCAAAGAGCATGTCGAGCGGCAGCACGGTATTTTCCATCCACATGGTGACGCGCCGCGATACGCCGAAATCGAAGATCATGCCGGCATCCTCGGCCATCGCCTTGCGGAACATCAGCCCGTAAGCGCGCTGGTCGCCGGTGGCGGCGATCTCGACGGTGAAATGCAGCATCTTGCCGGCAGCCGTCTGGATGATCAACGGCTCCTTGTCGAAGTGCATGTCCTGCTGCGCAAATGCCGGCAGGGCGATCATGAAAAAAAGCGCCATGAAGGCGCTTCTCATCATCTCCACAGAGAACAGGCTGCGCATCAGTGAGACCGGCCGACCGGGCTCGGAACGTCAGGATGGATTTCCGCGGCCATCAGGCCCTTCTCGCCGTCGCCGAAGCGCACCAGCACCACCTGGCCGGGCCGCAGTTCCGTGAGGCCGAAGCGGCGCAGCGTTTCCATATGCACGAAAATGTCTTCCGTGCCTTCGCCGCGCGTCAGGAACCCGAAGCCCTTGGTGCGGTTGAACCACTTTACAAGCGCGCGTTCGAGGCCGCTCGTTGCCGTGACCTGCACGTGGGTGCGAACCGGCGGCATCTGCGAGGGGTGGACCGCAGTCGACTGATCCATGGAAAGGATCTTGAAGGCCTGGAAGCCGCGCTCGCGGCGCTGGATGAGAGCGACGATGCGTGTGCCCTCGAGGATGGTCTGGTAGCCGTCGCGGCGAAGGCAGGTCACGTGCAGCAGCACATCCTGCATGCCGTTATCGGGAACGATGAAACCAAAGCCCTTGGCCACGTCGAACCATTTCACCACGCCGGTGATTTCAACGAGGTCAACCGGTTCCCCCGACAACTCTTCAAGGTCGGTAAAGCCATTCGGTGAAATCCTGTCAGCCATGTCGCCAGCCCCTCAATACGCGTCACACTGTTACGGTTAACTGATTCTTGAAATCAAGATTAACATCTTGGTAACGGATAAGCGCAAGTCCTAGTTTTCGGTTATTCCCAACTGTACATTTTATCGCGATGACTTGCCCGAAACTGGCGTCTGTTACTCCAGATGGGCTAGCCTAAATAGAGAGAGGAAACACAATGCGTTATCTCCACACCATGGTTCGCGTCAAAGACCTCGACGCTTCCCTCCATTTCTACACCACACTCTTCGGACTCGAGGAAATCCGCCGCCATGAGAACGAGAAGGGCCGCTTTACGCTCGTTTTCCTGGCTGCTCGCGATGATCTCGACCGCGCCCGCAGCGAAAAAGCCCCCTGCCTGGAGCTCACTTATAACTGGGACACGGAAGATTATACCGGAGGACGCAATTTCGGTCACCTCGCCTATGAGGTGGATGATATCTACGCGATCTGCCAGAAGCTGATGGATAACGGCATAATCATCAATCGCCCGCCGCGTGACGGCAATATGGCCTTCGTCCGTTCGCCCGACGGCATCTCGATCGAGATCCTGCAGAAGGGCGAAAGACTGGCCCCGGCCGAGCCGTGGCTGTCCATGGGCAATACCGGCACCTGGTAAGCCAAGCTGCAGGCAAGCTTCACGAGGCATTCTCCGGCTCCATCGTAACGGAAGCGCGCTTTCGGGCGCCTTCCGCATTCACCGGAGACTTCTCGGTTGACCAGAAACAACAAGCGCATTGCCCCTCCGAGCCGGCAGGCCGTCGGTGCTTTGCTGATCGCCAGCTCCATCCTGGCGCTTTCCGGCTGCGTCTCCGACAAGAAGGCGCTTGATTCGGCCGCCGTCTCCACACCGGCTGCGGAAGGGCAGCCGGCACCGCGGCTGGCGGCGGCAATGCCCGCCGCATCGTCGAGCGCGCCGAAACAGCCCTATCGCGATCCGATGCTGACCAATGTCTCCGGCGTCGATCCGCAGGTGGCGGCGCAGGATGCAAATGCCGCAGCGGTCGCTCCGCCCGCCGATCCGGCGATGCAACAGCAGCAGCCGGCCAATATCGGCGGCCTCGTCATGCAGTCGACGCGAATCAATGCGCAGGCGATGAGCATCTTTTCCGATCATCAGCCGCAGGCGCAGAACAATTCGACCTCGACGATCATCCAGCCGCAGGGCGTGAACGCCTACGCGCCGCAGAATGCCGGCCCGCGATCGAGCGTGTTCAGCGCGCCGCCCGAGCCGCAGCAGGGCGAGATGCTGCCGCAGCAATCGTCGCAGAATACCAGCACGAAGCTCGCGCCCGTGCAGACCGCCTCGCTTACCGGCAGCAGCATTCCGGGATCGACGATGAATGCCCTCTACAGCGCGCCGAAGCAGAACCTGCTCGGCAGCCTTTCCGGGCTCCTGCAGAAAGCGTCGCTGCCCGGCATGACGCGCATCGCGCCGAACGGCCTGCATGTGCAGAACGATGGCGTCCAGGTCGGCTGCTTCAAGCCCGATCTCATGCGGGTCATCAAGACGGTGGAGACGCATTTCGGCAAGCCGGTCGTCGTCACCTCGGGCTACCGCGATCCACAGCACAACCGCGAAGTGGGCGGGGCCGAGGAATCGATGCACAAGAGCTGCGAAGCCGCCGATATCCAGATCGACGGCGTCAGCAAATGGGATATCGCCGAATATATCCGGTCGCTCCCGAACCGCGGCGGCGTCGGCACCTATTGCCACACGGATTCGGTCCATCTGGACACGGGCAATGCCCGCGACTGGAACTGGGGCTGCGGCCGCAAGCGCGCGCCGATTGCTTCGGCGAGAGCGATCTGACCTCGAAGGCCTGCAAACCTGACGCTGGGCAAGCGGTCTGCGCCGGGTTTTCGGCGGCCGCCGCAGCCCTTTGATTCGGCTGCGATAATCCTCATTTTCCACAGACGGAAACTGCCTGTCATTTTTTTGAAAAATTTCGATTTTGCCGCTTGCGGGATCGGAAGTGCCTGACTATAACGGCGCCACCACAGCACGCGCCCTTCGTCTATCGGTTAGGACGACAGATTTTCATTCTGTAAAGAGGGGTTCGACTCCCCTAGGGCGTGCCACTTCCTTCTTTCAATTTCGCATCTCCTTACCGCTTGCCGAACGCGTTGCGCTTTCCTATTTGAGCTGAAAGCCTGCGCCCTTCGTCTATCGGTTAGGACGACAGATTCTCATTCTGTAAAGAGGGGTTCGACTCCCCTAGGGCGTACCAGCATCAGCCGACATTTTCCCTAGAGCAAGATTGTCCGGCTCACGGTCGGCGAGCGGTGAACGGATCCGTGGCGGCACCGAATACGGGCAATGAAGCCGCCATTTCCGGCTTTTCCACAAGCCCAGCAAAAAACTGCATAATCCTACAAAATTTTCTCATTTTGCCGCTTGCGGTGCACAAAAGTGCTGACTATAAGGGCGCCACCACAGAGCACGCGCCCTTCGTCTATCGGTTAGGACGACAGATTTTCATTCTGTAAAGAGGGGTTCGACTCCCCTAGGGCGTGCCACTCTCCTTCATTATTCTCATGTTTTTCATAGAGTTGCGTTTGCGGATCCCGATGGGCAAAAACTGTCGGCAAGAGAAGCGCGCGCCCGTTCCCTCTGCCGCCGGCCATCGGCACGATCGCGGGCGGCGTAACGCCAGCTCCTGCCTGCCTTCACGGAAAATCAGCGCTTTCCCGACCGCAGCCTCGCCTTCGGCCGGTCACTTGGCCGGCGCGGCATCGCTGATGCGCAGCTGGATCCTGCGCGAGCCCTGATAATGCTCTGCGCCGAGCGAGCCTGCGACATGCAGGTTGGCGCCGCGGGAATTGAGCAGCAGGTTGCCGAGCGGGGTCTCGGCGGCCCGGAAGGCGATGCCGTCGAGGCGCGCGCCGTCCATGGCTTCCAAGGTCACTTTCACATGGCGCTCGCCGACCAGGCGCGAATCGCGCACCCGGTGCGCCGGGACGGCAAAGACCGGCTGGGGATGCCCCGAACCATACGGCCCCGCCGTTTCCAGACGGTCGATGAGATCGATCGTCGCGCCGCTTGCCGCAATCGCGCCATCGATCTTCAGCGTTTCATTGGCGACAAGGGCCGACACCGTCTTCTGCGCCTTCTCGGTGAAGAAGGCTCTGAGAAGGCCGAGCTTGCCGCGCTCGACGGTCAGACCGGCTGCCATGGCATGGCCGCCGCCTTTCACCAGCAGCCCTTCATCGACCGCCGCGCGCACCATCCGGCCCATGTCGAAGCCGTTGATCGACCGGCCCGAGCCGGTCCCCCGGCCCGACGGGTCGAAGGCGATGGCGAAGGCGGGCCGCTTGAACCTCTCCTTCAGGCGCGCGGCAATGAGGCCGACAATACCGGGGTGCCATTTCTCATGCGCGGTGACGATGACGGAAGCCCCCTCGCCGTCTCCATATTCTGCGAACGCTTCGGCCTCGGCCTCCTGCAGCATGGCCGCTTCCATGGCCTGCCGCTCGCGGTTGAGTTCGTCCAGCCTTTGGGCGATGGCTTCGGCCTCTACGGGATCATCCAGCGTCAGCAGGCGGCTTCCGAGCGCCGCGTCGCCGATCCGCCCGCCGGCATTGATGCGCGGGCCGATCAGGAAACCGAAATGGTAGGGCGTCACCGGCCCTGCCAGGCCCGCCTTGCGGAACAGCGCCGCAAGGCCGGCATTGCTCTGGTGGCGCGCGGCAACCAGTCCCTTGACCACGTAGGCGCGGTTGAGCCCCTTGAGGGGCACCACGTCGCAAACGGTCGCGAGCGCCACGATGTCCAGCCACTGCAGGAGGTCGATCGCGAGAATGCGCTTGTCTCCCGCCTCGCGCAGCAGGCGCAGCGTTGCCACCAGCACCATGAAGACGACGCCGGCCGCACAGAGATGACCCAGCCCGGACAGGTCGTCCTCGCGATTCGGATTGACGAGAGAATGGCAGGGCGGCAGCTCGTGCGTTACCTGATGGTGGTCGATGACCACGACATCGATGTTGCGGTCGGCGGCGGCCGCCAGCGCCTCATGACTGGTGGAGCCGCAATCGACGGTTACGATCAGGCGCGCGCCGTTGTCGATCAGCTGATTGATGGCGGTCGGATTGGGGCCGTAACCTTCGAAGATGCGATCGGGAATATAGATATGCGCCTTGACGCCGAAATGGGTCAGGAAGCGATACATCAGCGCGGAAGAGGCCGCACCATCGACGTCGTAATCGCCGAAGATCGCAACCGGCTCACCCTTGCGGATCGCGTCCGCGAGGCGCCTGGCGGCCTTCTCGCAGTCGGTCAGCCTGTAGGGGTCGGGCATGAGGCTGCGGATCGTCGGATCGAGAAATTCGACAGCTTCATCCACCGTCACCCCGCGTCCGGCAAGCACGCGGGCGATGAGATCCGGCAGGCCGTGCATCTGTGACATGGCAAGGGCGCGGTTCTGCCCCGCCTGATCGAGGCGCGAAACCCAGCGATTGTCGAGAACGGATCTTTCGACGCCCAGAAAGGCGCGCGGTACCGGATCGACCTGATCTGCCATGCCAAACTCCGCTTTCATCATCTGCCCTTTTTACAGATGCGGAACGGATAGCAAAGCGCTTGATTTCAGGCCTGTGGATTACCAGAAAATTGCCCAGATAACCAAGCCGATAAGCAGCAGCTGGACGAAGAGGACCGAGAGCAGGATCAGCAGCGTGGCCCAATTTCGCCCCTGTCGCGGCTCGCATTCAAGGGCGGCTCCAAGCGCCGTCGGCTCAGATTTCGGAGAACTCGCCCGAGGGCTCTCGAGCTCGATCACTACGTCCTGCGTCTGCTCGATCTTCCTCAACCCGCGACTCCAACGGCTCCCGGATTGATTATATCGATATCCGCATATCTGTTAATATGAATTTTGGTGAAGTGCTTTGATTAATAACAGAAAACCCGCCCGAGAGGCTCCGGGCGGGCTGATCTGTTCCAATCTGGAACAAATGTCAGGCTTCTTCCTTGGGACGCTCGATGCGGATCACCTGCGGTTCACCAACCAGATAGCCCTCTTCCTTGATCGCGGCGACGGCCTTGCGCACTGAGTCTTCCATCGTCGCGTGGGTAACGAGGATGATCGTCTGGTGATGCGAGGGCGCCAGATGCTGCTTGGAGCGCTGGACGATCGATTCGAGAGAAATGTGGTTTTCGGCCATGCGGGTTGCGACGCTGGCGAAGACGCCGGTGCGGTCGAGAACGGTCAGGCGGATGAAATAGCCGCCCTCATGGCTCTGGATCTGCGCCTTGCGATAGGGTTCCAGCGATTTTGCCGGATGGCCGAGAACCGGAACGCGCTGGGCGCCCGGCTGGCTCTTGGCGATGTCGGCGATATCGCCAAGCACCGAAGAGGCCGTAGCGTTGCCGCCGGCACCGGGGCCGACCATCAGAAGTTCGCCGAGAATATCGGATTCGATCGCGACCGCGTTGGTGACGCCATCGACCTGGGCGATGACGGAATCGACCGGCACCATGGTCGGATGCACGCGCTGTTCGATGCCCGTATCGGTGCGCTGGGCAACGCCGAGCAGCTTGATGCGGTAGCCGAGGTCGGCGGCAGCGCGGATATCCTCTATCGAGATATTGGTGATGCCTTCGAGATAGATATCGTCGGCGGCGATCCTGTTGCCGAAGGCAAGCGTCGTCAGGATCGACAGCTTGTGGGCCGTGTCGTTGCCTTCGATGTCGAAAGCCGGATCGGCTTCGGCATAACCGAGACGCTGGGCTTCCTTCAGGCAATCGGCAAAGGACAGGCCTTCCTTCTCCATCTTGGTCAAGATGTAGTTGCAGGTGCCGTTCATGATGCCGTAGACGCGCGAGATCGTGTTGCCCGTCAGGGATTCACGCAGCGCCTTGATGACCGGGATGCCGCCGGCAACGGCCGCTTCGAAGTTGAGCAGCGAGCCCTTTTCCTCGGCGATCGCCGCAAGCTCGACACCATGATAGGCAAGCAGCGCCTTGTTGGCTGTCACCACATGGAGACCGCGCGAAAGAGCGGCGCGAACGGCCTTGTTGGCAGCTCCCTCGGCGCCACCAATCAGCTCGACGAAGACGTCGATATCGGCCTTTTCGGCCAGTTCATCCGGGCGCTCGTACCAGGCGATGCCGGCCAGATCGATGCCGCGGTCCTTCGTTCGGTCGCGGGCCGAAACTGCCGTAATCGTAATCGGGCGTCCGCAGGTGACTGCAAGTTCGTTGCTCTTCTGCCTGATGATGCGAACAAGCGAGGCACCGACGGTACCCAAGCCCGCAATGCCGATTTTAAGGGCATCTGCCATGGATCGATCCTGAAATGTCTGGTGAAAGACAGCCGCAGATCTTGCGGCTGTCTTCGCGGTTGGAATTAACGGTGGGCGTTGAGCGAGATGACGTTGTGCATCGTCTCGTCTGCCGTCGACATGAACTTCTTGATGTTGCGCGCAGCCTGGCGGATGCGGTGTTCGTTCTCGACCAGCGCCAGACGAACGTAGTCATCGCCCTGTTCTCCGAAGCCGATGCCCGGGGCAACGGCAACGTCTGCCTTCTCGACCAGGAGCTTGGAAAATTCCAGCGAACCGAGATGACGGAACTTTTCCGGGATCTTCGCCCAGGCGAACATGGTGGCGGCCGGCGGCGGCACTTCGAAGCCGGCCTTGCCGAAGCTTTCGACCATGACGTCGCGGCGGCGCTTGTAGACGTTGCGGACTTCGGCGATGTCGGAACCATCGCCATTCAGCGCATGGGTCGCCGCGACCTGGATCGGCGTGAAGGCACCATAATCCAGGTAGGACTTCACACGCGTCAGGGCCGCAATCAGCCGTTCGTTGCCGACTGCAAAGCCCATGCGCCAGCCCGGCATGGAGAAGGTCTTGGACATGGAGGTGAATTCGACCGTCACATCCATTGCGCCCGGAACCTGCAGGACCGACGGTGGCGGCTCGCCATCGAAATAGATTTCCGAATAGGCAAGGTCCGAAAGCACGATGATGTCGTGCTTCTTCGCAAAGGCCACGACCTCCTTATAGAAGTCGAGGGTTGCCACGAAGGCCGTCGGGTTCGACGGATAGTTCAGGATCAGCGCCAGCGGCTTCGGGATCGAATGGCGCACGGCGCGCTCGAGCGGCGGGAAGAAGCTGTCGTCCGGCTCGACCGACATGGAGCGGATCACGCCGCCGGCCATCAGGAAGCCGAAGGCATGGATCGGGTAGGTCGGGTTCGGGCAGAGGATGACGTCGCCCGGCGCGGTGATGGCCTGCGCCATATTGGCGAAGCCTTCCTTGGAGCCGAGGGTGGCAACCACCTGCGTGTCGGGGTTCAGCTTCACGCCGAATCGGCGGGCGTAATAGGCAGCCTGGGCGCGGCGCAGGCCGGGAATGCCCTTGGAGGACGAGTAGCGGTGGGTGCGCGGGTCCTGGACGACTTCGCAAAGCTTGTCGACGATCGCCTGGGGGGTCGGAAGGTCAGGGTTTCCCATGCCGAGATCGATGATGTCGGCCCCGCCCGCTCGCGCGCTCGCTTTCAAACGGTTGACCTGTTCGAAAACGTAGGGCGGCAAACGCCGGACTTTGTGAAACTCTTCCATCTCTTTCCCCATGGAAATGCGGCCAACCTGACCGCTGTCGAAGCTCGTTCCGTCTCCCGGCATCTGCGATACGAGCTTCAGACTCGCAGCGCCGTATTCCTCTTGAACTCAAGCTGCGCGGCAAATCTTTGACGGAGAGGCCGCGCATGAAGCGCATTATCGGGAAAATTGCATCTTCCGATCCATCCGGAAGGCTTTGCGTCCAAATCGCCTGAAAGGCAAGGCTTATTTGGAGATTTCGGAGAGCGTTTCGGCCCCGTGTTCGGCGGCCAGTTTCCGCATCTCGGCAACGCGGCGCTGATACTCCGCCTCCGTGATCGCGCCGGCCTGGCGCTTGGCGGTCAGGGCCGTCAGCTGATGCTGCAGTTCGGCCGCCTGTTCGTCGCTCATCTGCACGTTGGCGGCCGTCAGCGGCGCGCCGAAGGACGGGTAGCCGTCCTTGCTCTTGGCCAGGCCGCCTTCGACGGGCTCGCCCTTGGAGGCCGGCATTACAACGGCCGTCGGCGCGGCCATGCGCCGGGCGAAGGCCTGCTTCTCCTCGGCGGTCTTGTTGCATCCGGCAAGCGCGATGGCCATGGCCGCAGCCGCCGCGCAGAGTGCTGCCGTGCGGGTGAAGGTCGCGATATGCCCAATGCCTGTCGTCGTCATGCCTGATGATCCAATCCTGCCTGCTTCGACTGTTAAATTCGTCGCAGCGACAAAGCAATAGCATGAGAGCGAACGTGCGGAACTTGTTTTCTTCATCGACGCAGATGTACAACGAACAAACAATGGATGCTGCCGCCGGAGGAAATGCGTGACCGACAGCAAACAGGAGAATGGTGCCAAGCTGGGTTTCGACGCCAAGGATCTCGATCCCTATCTCCTGAAGGATCCCGAGGCCATGGCGATGAACTTCGCGCGTGCGCTCGAAAATCTCGGCAAGGCGGCGTCTGCATGGCTTGGCCCGCGCGAGCGCGGCGAAATCTCCGATACGGTCGTCGAACCCGTCACCGACATGGTGAAGACGCTTTCCAGGGTCACGGAATACTGGATTTCCGATCCGCGCCGGACGTTTGAGGCGCAAACCCAGCTCATGACCTCCTTCTTCGGCATCTGGATGCGCTCGATGCAGCGTATGCAGGGCGAGACGATCAAGCAGGAGGCCGAGCGCAAGGACAAGCGCTTCGCAGACGAGGACTGGCAGAAAAATCCCTTCTTCGAATTTCTAAAGCAGGTCTATTTCGTGACCGCCGACTGGGCCGAAAAGCTCGTGGCCGAGACCGAGGGACTGGACGAGCACACGAAACACAAGGCCGGCTTCTATGTGAAGCAGATCACGGCTGCGCTTTCGCCCACCAATTTCGTCGTCACCAATCCGCAGATCTACCGCGAGACGATCGCGACCAGCGGCGAAAACCTCGTGCGCGGCATGAAAATGCTCGCCGAGGACATCGTCGCCGGGCGCGGCGAACTCAGGCTGCGCCAGACCGACATGACCAAATTCGCGGTCGGCCGCGACATGGCGCTGACGCCGGGCAAGGTGATCGCCCAGAACGAGATCTGCCAGATCATCCAGTACGAAGCTTCCACGGAAACCGTGCTGAAACGGCCGCTGCTGATCTGCCCGCCCTGGATCAACAAATTCTACATTCTCGACCTCAACCCGCAGAAATCCTTCATCAAATGGTGCGTGGACCAGGGGCACACGGTTTTCGTCATTTCCTGGGTCAACCCGGACAGCCGCCACGCATCGAAGGACTGGACGGCTTACGCAAGGGAAGGCGTCGATTTCGCGCTGGAAACGGTCGAGAAGGCGACAGGCGAGAAGGAGGTCAACGCCATCGGCTATTGCGTGGGCGGCACGCTGCTGGCGGCAACCCTTGCCCTGCACGCCAAGGAGAAGAACAAGCGCATCAAGAGCGCGACGCTCTTCACCACCCAGGTGGATTTCACTCATGCCGGCGACCTGAAGGTCTTTGTCGACGAGGAGCAGCTGCAGGCGCTGGAAGCGCATATGCAGGAGCTTGGCTATCTCGACGGTTCGCGCATGTCGACGGCCTTCAACATGCTGCGGGCGAGCGAGCTCATCTGGCCCTATTTCGTCAACAACTACCTGAAGGGCCAGGAGCCCCTGCCCTTCGACCTGTTGTTCTGGAACGCCGATTCGACCCGCATGGCGGCGGCCAACCATGCCTTCTACCTGCGCAACTGCTATCTCAGGAACGCACTTACCAAGGATGAGATGATCCTCGACGGCAAGACCCTGTCGCTGAAGGACATCAAGATCCCGATCTATAATCTTGCAACCCGCGAGGATCACATCGCGCCGGCGAAATCCGTTTTCCTCGGCAGCCGGTTTTTCGGCGGCAAGGTGCAGTTCGTCGTTGCCGGCTCCGGCCATATTGCCGGGGTCGTCAATCCGCCCGACAAGCACAAGTACCAGTTCTGGACCGGCGGACCGGCCAAGGGCGACTATGATGCATGGCTTGCCAAGGCAAAGGAGACGGCCGGCTCCTGGTGGCCGCACTGGCACGCCTGGATCGAGGCGCAGAACGGCGAGCGCGTGGCTGCCCGCAAGGTGGGCGGGGCAGCCCTCAACGCGATCGAAGAAGCTCCCGGCAGTTACGTCATGGCCCGCAGCTGACGGCAGGAAAACCTACCCGCAAGCCATCCCGCACCGGACGGTGACACGCAGACGAGACGAGCCTTCGAAAAACAGCTATCCCTAAAATATTGCGTCTCTTTTCGCGACAATCGAAGCAGAGCCCCGCATCCGTAAACCAATTGGAAACCATAGTTCGTCATCCTTAAGAAACGGTCGCATGTCGCGGACAGGCCAAAATTCGGCCTTTTTGGGCAGTTAGCGGCTCCGGCAAAGATCAAGTAGCCAGTGCTGCCGGCCTGCGTAGCGTGTTTGGAAGACGAGTAGAGTATGGCGTTTGCGGTAGGGACGTTCAATAACGTCGCCCCTTTTGGCGGATCCCCTGTTCGTTCGGGAAGATCTCGCGGTTTTCTTGCCGGCATCGCAATCGCCGGGCTCCTGACCTCCACATGGCTGATCGGCACTGTCGCGACGATGCAATCCGTGTCGATGCCGTTTTCCTCGCATAAGGAAATGGCCGAGGTCACGGCAGCGCCAAGGCCAGCACCTGTTGCCGCCACGCGTGAGCGTCTCATCCATGTGAACAAGGCTTCACGCCTTGCCGCATTCGATGCCAAGCCGGTTGTGCCTTTGACGGCGCAGTTGATCCAGTCGCATGCAGAGAAGACATCGGCGGCCTCGAATGCGGTCCTGGCGCTTGCGAAGACCAATCGTCTTGCCGTTGCCGTCGCACAGGTTCAGCCGGTTGCCGTCTCCGACAATCCGCGCTTCAGCAAGGAAGATGCCATCAAGGCGACACCGCCGGCCGTCGAAACCGCTTCCGCCGTCTCCGACGAGGACGATGCCGACCGGATCATCATTCCGTCGAAGGAGGTTGTCGCTGCCGCCGAGATGCCGGCGATGCTCGCCCTGGCCGATGCCGGGGCACGCGTGACACCTGCTCCGATCGAACCGGCGCCGGTCAACCGCGCCACCGCTCCTGTCGCCGCTCAGCCCGTCGACGTTGCCGAGGCGGACGATGGCGCCCAGCCTTTCGATCTGGTTCTCGCGCCCGATGAGGATTCCATACCGCTGCCGATGGCGCGGCCCGACGGTCTCGTCGGCAAACCCGCCCCGGCCTCCAAGGGGGCGCCTCGCGCTGCCGAGCCGGTGCTTGCCTATGCCAAGCCGAACTCGCCGATCGAGGATGACGACGACGATGCCGTGCCGCGCTATGACAAGCCGGTCTTTACGCCGCGCCTGCGGGCCGGCGTCGCCATCTACGATATCGAAAACAGCACGGTCTATCTGCCGAACGGCGAACGCCTGGAGGCCCATTCCGGCCTCGGCAAGATGCGTGACAATCCGCGTTTCGTGAACCAGAAGATGCGCGGACCGACGCCGCCGCACACCTACAACCTGACGATGCGCGAGGCGCTGTTCCATGGCGTGGAAGCCATTCGCCTGACACCGGTACAGGGCTCGGAAGCGATCTTCAACCGTGTCGGCCTGCTGGCGCATACCTATATGCTCGGCCGGAACGGCGATTCCAACGGTTGCGTTTCCTTCAAGGATTACAAGCGCTTCCTCGCCGCCTACAAACGCGGCGATATCAGGCAGCTCGTCGTCGTGCCGCGGCTGAACAACAAGCCGTCATCGACGCTGGCCTCGCTCTTCTCCTCACGCACCTAAAGATTGGCCGCAAGGAAATCGGCAAGCGAGCGGCTCTCCGCCGAGAGCCGCGGCCTTCCCCCGACAAGGGCAAGTTCGGAGGCTGGCTGCGGATCGAAGCCGTCCGCCGCTCCAAGCCGGCGATGTTCAGGCAGGACGGCATCCGACGGAAGCAGGCTGATGCCGAGGCCTGACGCGACCGCCGCCTGGACACCCATCAGGCCTTGGCTCGTATAGGCGATGCGCCAGCGCCGTCCGCTGCGTTCGACAAAACGGATGGCCCTCTCCCTGTAGATGCAGCCGACGGGAAAAACCGCAAGCGGGACAGGCTCACCCCGAACCGGCCGGCTCATGCTTTCGACCCAGACCAGTTCCTCCTTCCAGCTCGCCAGACAGCCGCCGTCGCCCGGCTCGCGCTTGATCAGCGCAAGGTCGATCTCGCCGGCGTCCAGAAGGCGGCGAAGCTCGACGCTCCAGCCGCTGACCGTATCGAGCCTTATATGCGGAGAGGCGGCCGCAAAGCCCGACAGCAGATCGATAAGCCTGCGGCCGGCAAAATCCTCGGGAACACCGAGCCTGACGGTCTTGGGTGCAGCCGGCTTGCGCATGATTTCCATCGCCTCTTCGGCCGTTGCCAGCAGGCGCCGCGCATAGCTGAGCAGAACCTCGCCCTCCTCCGTCGTCTGGACGCTGCCCGTCGATTTGTCCCGCAGAAGCAGGCTGTGGCCGATATTGGCTTCGAGTTTTTTGATCTGCTGGCTGACGGTGGACTGGGTGAGATGAATGCGCTCGGCCGCGCGCGTGAAACCGCCGGCGTCGATGACGGCCGCGAAAGTCCGGAGAAGATCGAGATCGAAGGCGAAGCTCATTCGATTTTCCAATGTTGATGATTTCGACATTTAATTTTTCAATGGCCCGCTTCTTTGTCAACATGCGGCAAATCATGGAGACGAGAGATGACGCTTCCCGGAAACCGGCCGACCTGGCTGACCTTCGATTGTTACGGCACGCTGATCCAATGGGACGAAGGCCTGCTGGCCGCCATGGATGCGATCCTGTCGGCCAAGGGCGGCGACATCGACCAGCCCGCCTTCATTGCCGTTTATGACCGATACGAACATCAGCTGGAAGAACAGCGGCCGCACCGTTCCTTCAAGCAGGTGACGGCGCTCGCGCTGCAACTGGCGATGAAGGAATTCGGCCTGAATTTCGACAGCGCCGATGGCGACCTCCTGACCTCCTCGATCGGCCGGATGCCGCCCTTCCCGGAAGTCGTCGAAACGCTCGGCAGGCTCAAGGCCGCCGGCTTCAAGCTGGCCGTCATCTCCAATACGGACGATGCGATCATCGCCGGCAACATCGCGCAGCTTGGCGGTTTCGTCGACCGGGTGATAACCGCCGAGCAGGCACAAGCCTACAAGCCGTCCGCGCAGATCTTCCGGCATGCCTGGAAAACGCTCGGCATCGGCATGGATGATCTCGTGCATATCTGCGCCAGCCCGCATCTCGACCTTGCCGCCGCCCGCGAACTCGGTTTTCGTGCGATCTGGGTGGATCGCGGCACCGGGCGCAAACCGCTCAGCGACTACCGCCCAAACGAGATCGTGCCGACGCTGGACAGGGTCCCCGGCCTGTTTGCGGCGAAGGGCTGGATGTAATTCATTGGAGGCGAGACATGGCTCATGAACTGAATCTGGCGAAGGGACAGCCGGCGATATTGCGCAATCTGCCGCTCGATACGGACGAGATCCGGCAGGCCCGCGTCGATCTGGCCGCATGCCTGAGAATGGCGGCACGGCTCGGCCTCGAAGAAGGCATCTGCAACCATTTTTCCGCGGTCGTGCCCGGCCATCCCGATCTCTTTCTCGTCAACAGGCTTGGCTGGGCATTTCAGGAAGCCACGGCCTCATCGCTGCTGATCTGCGATTTCGAAGGCAATGTCGTGGCCGGCGATGGCGTGCCCGAGGCCACCGCCTTCTTCATCCATGCCCGTCTGCACAGGATGTCGCCGCGCGTCGGAGCCGCCTTTCACACCCATATGCCGAACGCGACGGCGCTCAGCATGATCGAAGGCGATCCTTTCGTCTGGGCCGGGCAGACGGCCCTGAAGTTCTACGGGCGCGTCGCCGTCGACGAGAATTATAACGGTCTGGCGCTCGATGAGCGCGAGGGCGACAGGATTGCCGCCGTGCTCGGCGACAAGGACATCCTGTTCATGAAGAACCACGGCGTCATGGTCTGCGCGCCCAATATCGCGGAAGCCTGGGACGATCTCTATTACCTGGAACGTGCGGCAGAGGTTCAGCTGAAGGCGATGAGCAGCGGACGTCCGCTGATCCCCGTTCCCGCCGACATCGCCGCACAGGCGGCCAGACAGATGCGCGAAGGCGATCCGGAAAGCGCACGGCTGCATCTGGAAAGCGTCCGGCGTGTCCTCGACCGGCAGGCGCCGGAATACAAGAACTAGGAACCTCTATTTCAGCCAGGCGCCGATGCGCTCCAGCGCTTCGGCGATTTCGGCTTCCGAACCGGCATAGGACATGCGCAGGGTGCGCGGTCCCTCCACCGGATCGAAATCGAGGCCGGGAGTTGCCGCGACATTGATCTGCGCCAGCATGCGGCGGGCAAAATCCATGCTGTCGTTGGTGAAGCGCGAGACATCGACATAGGCATAGAAGGCGCCATCCATGGGTGACGCCGGCTCAAGGCCGATCTTCGGCAGCCGGTCGAGCAGCAGCTCGCGATTGGCGGCATAACTTGCCTTGACGCGATCCAGCTCCTCGCTCGCGCCGAGCGCTGCGGTCGCTGCGATCTGGGAAAGTTCCGGCGGAGAGATGTAGAGGCTCTGGGCAACACGCTCGATCGGGCGCACCAGCCGTTCGGGCAGCACCATCCAGCCGATCCGCCAGCCGGTCATGCAGTAATATTTGGAGAAGGAGTTGATGACGATCGCCTCGTCCGTCAGTTCCAGTGCGCTGGTCTCTTCGCCCGCGAAGGTCAGGCCGTGATAGATCTCGTCGGAAATGAAGGCGATGTCGTTGGCGTCGCAATAGGCAGCCAGCGCTTTCAGGCCTTCGCGGCCGGTTACGGTACCGGTCGGATTTGCCGGACTTGCAAGCAGCACGCCCTTCAGCTTCACGCGTTTTTCCAGCTGGATTGCT
This sequence comes from Rhizobium sp. KDH_Rht_773_N, assembly GCF_052946295.1. Taxonomy (NCBI): domain Bacteria; kingdom Pseudomonadati; phylum Pseudomonadota; class Alphaproteobacteria; order Hyphomicrobiales; family Rhizobiaceae; genus Rhizobium; species Rhizobium sp. KDH_Rht_773_N. The sequence goes on from NZ_CM129525.1 coordinate 88,896, forward strand.
TCAAGGCTTTCGGGCGTCAGAGTGAAATGGGTCTCGGCCGTAACCGGCACTTCGACGACATTGAGGCCAAGCGCGCCGAGGATGTTGCGGTAGGCGGGATAGCCCGGCCGGGCAATGGCAACTGCATCGCCGGCATCGAAGAGCGACAGGAAGGCGAGATTGAAGGCGGCCGACGAGCCCGTGGTGATGGCGATGCGGGCGGGGTCGATCTCCAGACCGTGGCGGTCGCGATAATGCCAGGCAAGCGCATGTTTCAGCCGCGCCGTACCCAAAGCATCGGTATAGCCGATGCGCCCTTCGGCGAGCGCCGTGCGGGCCGCTTCGAGAGCCGCCTGGGGCGCGGGGTGCGAGGGCTGGCCGACAGCCATGGAGATGACGGGGTGGCCGCCCGCACGCCGTTTCGTCGCTTCAGCCAGAACGTCCATGGCGTGGAACGGCTCGACTTCGCTGCGTTTGGAGATGGAAAACACGATCACTTCCTGCCTGACTTCAACTGACGGCCAGACAATTGCCGCAATAATCGGTTCATCACAATCCCGCGAGGGCCTGGATCGGGGGAAATTTCCTGTTTGATGGCGGCCCGAGGCGCCGTAATTTGATACGACGCTCCAAGCCCATTAACCCGGCGATGCTATTTTCCGCTTCGAAAATCCATCAGCCGACGACGAGGATATCATGGCCTTCTTCCCCAAAACGCTTACCGCGCTGGCGCTCGCAGCCTCCATCGCCCTTCCGGTTCAGGCATTTGCGCTCGACGACCAGCAGAAGAAGGAACTGGGTGAGTTCATCAAACAGTATCTGATCGAAAATCCGGAGATCATGCTCGACGTGCAGGATGCGCTGCAGAAGAAGCAGCAGATGGCCCAGCAGGTGAAGGCCACCATGGCCATCGAAGACAACAATGGCGGTATCTTCGATTCCAAGGATGACGTGACCCTCGGCAACCCCAAGGGCGACGTCACCGTCGTCGAGTTCTTCGACTACAACTGCACCTATTGCCGCCACGCCCTGCCCGACATGCAGGCGCTCCTGAAAAAGGACCGGAACGTCCGCTTCGTGCTGAAGGAATTCCCGATCCTTGGGCCGGATTCGGTTGCGGCGCACCGCGTTGCCGATGCCTTCCGGCGGCTTGCGCCTGAAAAATATGGCGATTTCCACGTCGCGATGCTGAGCAGCGATGGCCGCGCCTCGGAGGACACGGCAATGCAGGTCGCCGCCGCCCTCGGCGTCAGTGAAGACAAGATCCGGGCGGAGATGAAAAAGAGCCCGAACGACGATATCGTGCAGGCGACCTATCAGCTCGCCGCCAATCTCGGCATCAGCGGTACGCCGTCCTACGTGATCGGCAACGAAATGGTGCCCGGCGCCGTCGGCATCGACGATCTCGAAGCCAAGGTGAAGAATATGCGGGCCTGCGGCAAGACAAGCTGCTGAATACACGCTCATCAAATAGCCTGAATCAAAGCGTTTCAGCCATGTGGACAAACATGGCGCGACGTCCCCTGCCGATTCTGTAAGGGCTTTCAATAAGCCCGCGTGGAGTCTATAGGTGGCGCTCGCGCATTCCCGTGCCTTGTCGCCAAAAGGCTGGCGCAGGACGTGATGAATACAATGAACCGCGTAACGGTTGCCCGGTCCAGAGAGGATCGGGAGCCGAAGCGCCAAACGGAACATTCGATGACGCAAACGATTTTTGTCCTGAACGGACCCAACCTGAATATGCTGGGCAAGCGAGAACCTGGCATCTATGGCGGCAAGACGCTCAAGGACATAGAGGCGGACTGCAAGGCTGCAGGCCGCGAACTCGGGTTCGACATCGATTTCCGCCAAAGCAATCACGAAGGCACGCTGGTGGACTGGTTCCACGAAGCGGATGAAAAGGCCGCCGGCGTTGCCATCAATGCAGGCGCCTATACGCATACGTCGGTCGCTCTGCATGATGCGATCCGCGCCATTTCCATTCCCGTCATCGAACTCCACATATCCAACGTGCATGCACGGGAAGAATTCCGCCACAAGTCGATGATCGCGCCGGCATGCAAGGGCGTGATCTGCGGCTTCGGGCCTCACAGCTACATCCTGGCGCTGCAAGCGCTGAAGAACATCACAGCATAAGAAGAAGACAGGGCAACACTCATGGCTGAAAAGAAATCCGGTATCGATCAGGCTCTGATCCGCGATCTCGCCAACATTCTCAAGGACACGGATCTGACCGAGATCGAGGTCGAACAGGAAGACCTGCGCATCCGCGTTTCGCGCGCCGGCACGACCCAGTACATCCAGGCGCCGATCGCAGCTCCTGCCTATGCGGCACCTGCCGCTGCAGCCGCAGCCCCGGTCGCGGCCGCCGCCGCCCCGGCCGCCGTTGCCGGCCGCAACCCGGCCAATACGGTCAACGCGCCGATGGTGGGCACCGCCTACATGGCGCCGGCACCGGGCGCGCGCGCCTTCATCGAAATCGGCGCGACCGTCAAGGAAGGCCAGACGCTGCTCATCATCGAAGCGATGAAGACGATGAACCAGATTCCTTCGCCGAAGTCCGGCAAGGTCACGGAAATCCTCGTCGAAGACGGCATGCCCGTCGAATACGGTCAGGCGCTCGTCGTCATCGAATAAGGCTTCAGCCATGATCTCGAAGATCCTCATAGCCAATCGCGGCGAGATCGCCCTTCGCGTGCTGCGCGCCTGCAAGGAACTCGGCATTGCCAGCGTTGCCGTGCATTCGACGGCCGACGCCGACGCCATGCATGTGCGCCTTGCCGACGAGAGCGTGTGCATCGGCCCGCCGCCGTCGCGCGAAAGCTATCTCAACATCCACCAGATCGTCGCGGCCTGCGAGATCACCGGCGCCGACGCCGTGCATCCGGGTTACGGCTTCCTGTCGGAGAACGCCAAGTTCGCCGATATTCTCGAAGCGCACGGCATTACCTTCATCGGCCCGACGGCGGAACATATCCGCATCATGGGCGACAAGATCACCGCCAAGACGACGGCGCAGGAACTCGGCATTCCCGTCGTTCCCGGTTCCGACGGCGAAGTAAAGACCGAAGAGGACGCGCTGAAGACGGCGGCCTATATCGGCTATCCGGTGCTCATCAAGGCAACGGCCGGCGGCGGCGGACGCGGCATGAAGGTCGCCAAGACCGAAGCCGACCTGATCGAAGCCTGGTCGACGGCCCGCACCGAGGCGGCCGCGGCCTTCGGCAACGATGCCGTCTACATGGAAAAATACCTCGAAAAGCCGCGCCACATCGAAATCCAGGTGTTTGGCGATGGCGAGGGCAATGCGATCCATCTCGGCGAACGCGACTGCTCGCTGCAGCGCCGTCACCAGAAGGTCTGGGAAGAGGCCAATTCGCCTGCCCTCAATGTCGAACAGCGCATGAAGATCGGCCAGATCTGCGCCGACGCCATGAAGAAGCTGAAATATCGCGGCGCCGGCACGATCGAGTTCCTCTACGAAAACGGCGAGTTCTATTTCATCGAAATGAACACCCGCCTGCAGGTGGAGCATCCGGTCACGGAAGCGATCACCGGCATCGACCTCGTGCATGAGCAGATCCGCGTCGCCTCCGGCGGCGGCCTCTCGGTCACGCAGGACGAGGTGCATTTCCAGGGCCATGCCATCGAATGCCGCATCAATGCCGAGGACGCGCGCACCTTCGTGCCCTCGCCCGGCACGATCACGCATTTCCATGCGCCCGGCGGTCTTGGCGTGCGCATCGATTCCGGTGCCTATCAGGGCTACAAGATCCCGCCCTATTACGACAGCCTCATCGGCAAGCTGATCGTCCATGGCCGCACGCGTGTCGAGTGCATGATGCGCCTGCGCCGTGCGCTCGATGAATTTGTCGTTGACGGGATCAAGACCACGCTGCCACTGTTCCAGGATCTCGTTTCCAACCAGGATATCGCCAATGGCGACTATGATATCCACTGGCTGGAAAAGTATCTCGCCAACAGTAAACCGGCAGCATAGGACGGGAATGGCAGGAGCGCGCAGGAAATCACCGGGCATTACCCCTGAGATCCTCCTGCGCGCCTATTCGATCGGCCTCTTTCCCATGGCCGAATCCGCCGACGACCCGGAAATATTCTGGGTCGAACCTGACGTTCGCGGCGTCTTGCCGCTCGACAATCGCTTCCACGTTTCCAGAAGCCTCCGAAAGACGATCAAGCAGAAGCCTTTCGACATTCGCTTCAACAGCAATTTCGCCGGCGTTATTGCCGCCTGCGCGCAGGAAACATCCGACCGCCCGAGCACCTGGATCAACGAAACGATCAAATCGCTCTACACGGCCCTGCACCATATGGGCCATGCCCATTCCGTCGAGGCCTGGGATGGCGACGAACTCGTCGGCGGCCTTTACGGTGTATCGCTCGGTTCCGCCTTCTTCGGGGAGAGCATGTTCTCGCGGCGTACCGACGCTTCCAAAATCTGCCTCGTGCATCTGGTGGCGCGTTTGCGGCAGCAGCATTTCACGCTGCTCGACACGCAATTCACGACGGAGCACCTGAAGACCTTCGGGGCGATCGACGTACCCAAGGCGGACTATGCGCTGCTGCTCGCTGCAGCAATGGAATCGCCACACCTGAAGTTTTAAGGTTGAATTTTTCATCTTCACGTTGATTTTCCGGCCAACCGGTTTAAGGTCGGACCGCAACGGAGGGTGAAATCTTGAAGCGATATTTTGCGGCAGCGATCCTGCTCGCCATGGCTGCCGGCGCAGCCGATGCCCGTCCTTACCAGGACATGTTTCCAAACCGAACGGATTTCTCCGATCAAGAGAAGCCGCTCCTGGAGAAGCTCGACTTCCAGCAGGGGGCAATCAGGCTGCCGGCTGCGAAGGCGACGCTGAACGTGCCGGAGGGGTTCTATTATCTCAGCCCCGAGGATACGAAGACCGTGCTCGTCGACATATGGGGGAACCCTCCGACGTCGGCGACTGATGCGCTCGGCATGTTGTTTCCTGCACAATATTCCCCGACCGATGTCGGATCATGGGGGTCGGTCGTCGAATTCAGCGCCGATGGCTATGTCTCCGATGCCGACGCAGCGACGATCGACTACGATGAGCTGTTGCAGTCCATCAAGGACTCGATTGCGGAGAGCAATGCCGAGCGACAGAAGCAGGGCTTTCCGACGGTGACGCTCGTTGGCTGGGCCTCTTCCCCGCATTACGACCAAGCCGCACATGCCTTGCACTGGGCGCGCGATCTGGTGTTCAACGAAAACGGAAACACGCAGCATACCCTGAACTATTCCGTGCGCACGCTGGGCCGCGAGGGCGTCTTGCAGTTCGACTTCGTTGCCGGCCTCGAGCAGCTGAAGGAAATCGAAACCGCAGTCCCGACCGTGACCAAGCTCGTGCAATTCGACAATGGAATGGCCTACAGCGATTACGTGGATGGCGACAAGGTCGCGGCCTACGGGATGGCGGGCATGATCGCTGCCGGTGCCGGCGCCAAGGTGGCCGCGAAGGTCGGCCTGCTGGCTATCGCCGCCGCTTTCCTGAAGAAGGCCTGGATCCTTGTCTTCGTGCTATTTGGCGGAGCGGTCAGCCTTGTAAAGAAGCTCTTCACCGGCAACAAGACGCCCAGCGCATAGTTCTTACATGCGGGCAGTGTCGCTTCGGAGGTCTTTCGCACGACATTGCCCGGCGTCCTCGCGGCAAGAGCTGATATCGCGAACGCGGCGAATACGCCCTGCGCCTTTACTTCGCGCCGGCGCTATCGGGCGGCGGCACGTCGGAATTCTGTTTGCAGTCCTTCAGCCAGACGTCATAAATCGGGTGTTCGACGGCGTTGAGACCGGGGCTGTCGGCAAACATCCAGCCGGTGAAGATGCGGCGGATCTTGCGGTCCAGCGTGATCTCGTCAACTTCGACGAAACCGTCGATCTTCTGGGCTTCCGACTGGTCGCGCGAATAACAGGCCTTCGGTGTGACCTGCAGGGCGCCGAACTGGACCGTTTCGTTGACATATACGTCAAAGGTCGTGATACGCCCGGTGATCTTGTCGAGGCCGGAGAAGACGGCAACCGGATTGTCGATGCGGGCAGCCTGTGCCGGATTGGAAAGAAGCCCGGCGGACAGCGCCAATAGCGATACAGCTCCCGCCGCCGGCAGAACCGTGTTTCGCAGGGAAAGCTTCATATCTACCCGTCTCCAGCACATATCAGGTTCACGGCCGCAGCGATTGCGGCCAACCTGCGGGTAAAGGTCAATTGTGGCCAAAGCGCGGGGCAGAACCCGCCATCGGGCGCCCGATGCTCAGTTGCCCGGCGTCCATGCGTCGTAGTCGCCGGTCACGCGCGGACGTTCGCCGGCTACCGAAAGCGAGCCCGGCGGGCGGTATGCCTGCGGTGAGCCCGTGGGGTTGGCGCGATGCGGCTTCTGCCATTCCTTGGCAACGTAATTTTCCTTGGACGGCGGAACGTCGGTGCGGTGATGCATCCAGCCGTGCCAGCCCGGAGGAATAGCCGAAGCTTCGGCATAACCCTTGTAAATCACCCAGCGCTTCGGCAGGCCGTAGGAGGAAAGACCGCCTTCGTAATAGACATTGCCAAACTCGTCTTCACCAACGCGCTTAAAGCCGCGAAGGGCAAACAGCGTGCCGAAAGTGTAATTGTTCCACCAGGTGAAGGTGTGAAGCAGGAACTTGATCATGTCTTTTCCTCGTGGCCGCAGGACGCGGACGAAAGCAGATAGGCTTTTTCGCTTATGCCGCCGCCAAGCCGAATTGTCCAGTGATTCCCGCCGAAACTGCGGTCATTTCAGCGCCATCTTGAAACCGAGATGCGACGGCTTGAAACCCAATCTCTCATAGAAACGATGGGCATCCTTGCGCACAGCATTCGATGTCAGCTGGACAAGCCGCACGCCGCGACTTTTCGCCTCGGCAACGGCAAATTCGATCATCCGGGCGCCGATGCCCTGCCCGCGCATGTCGGCACGCGTCTGCACCGCCTCGATGATCATGGCGGATGAGCCGCGGGCGTTCAGCGAGGTGGTAATCATCGTCTGGAAGGTACCGACAACGTCAGCGTCCCGCTCCGCGACATAAAGCGTCTGGCCGGACGAAGCCGCAATCGTCGCAAAGGCGCTGAGATAATCCGGATAGGCTTCAGGATCGACAGTATCCCCGTGGCCGCCGAGCGGATCGGCGGCAAACATCGCGATCAGGGCCGGCAGGTCGGCTTCACGCGCCTCGCGGATGATGATGTTGCCCGATTTCATGTCAGTGAAGCTCGAGCGCCTTTTCGAAAACCAGCGTCGGAACGCCGGACTGGCCCGGGCCGCTGTTCTCGTTGCGGCCGGCTTCGACAAAGCCGAGCCGCTCATAGAAACGGATGGCTTCCCGGTTCTGAACCTCGACCTCCAGCCGCATGATCTCGGCATCCGGAAAACAGGTTTCGAGTTCGGCGAAAATATCGCGGCCGATACCCTGCCGCTGCAGATCCGGCTTCACGTAGAGGAGATGCAGCATGACGGTTTTCGTCATCTCGGACGACATTGCCGCATAACCCATGCCGCCGATATGCCGGCCGTCGTCGGCGACGAGGAATTCGGCATTCTTCTTCGCCAGCCGCGCTTTCAGCGCAGCCGGCGAAAACAGATGGGCGATCAGTTCGTTGACCTTCGCAGTGCCATGGCTTGCGTCATAGGCCGCATGAAAGCTCTCGACCAGCAGGGTGCGGACCTTCTCCAGATCGCGTTCGCTCGCCGTTCGGACGAAATAGACCAAGACCTTCTCCTTGCGGCATCGGCCCCCGAAAACCGCTTCGCGCTGTTGGCCGAGACCGCTGGCTTATTCTTCCTCGATGCCGAGCTTGGCCTTGACGAGGGCCTGAACGGCCTGCGGGTTGGCCTTGCCGCCGGTTGCCTTCATGACCTGGCCGACGAACCAGCCGGCCAGCGTCGGCTTGACCTTGACCTTGGCGACCTGATCCGGGTTGGCGGCGATGATCTCGTCAACGGCCTTTTCGATGGCGCCGGTATCCGTCACCTGCTTCAGGCCGCGGCTCTCGACGATCTCGGCCGGATCGCCGCCTTCGTTGAGGATGATCTCGAAGACGTCCTTGGCGATCTTGCCGGAGATGGTTTCGGCCTTGATGAGGTCGATGATGCCGCCGAGCTGGGCCGGGGAAACCGGTGTTTCCTCGATACCCTTGCCGGTGCGGTTCAGGGCGCCGAGCAGATCGTTGATAACCCAGTTGGCGGCCGTCTTGCCGTCACGGCCTTCGGCGACGGCTTCGAAATAGTCGGCGATCGCCTTTTCCGAGACGAGCACGGAAGCGTCGTAGATCGACAGGCCGAGCTCGCGGACGAAACGCTCCTTCTTGTCGTCGGGCAGTTCCGGCAGGTGGTCGGCCAGTTCCTTGACGAAAGCGTCGTCGAATTCGAGCGGCAGCAGGTCCGGATCGGGGAAATAGCGATAGTCATGCGCATCTTCCTTGGTGCGCATAGCGCGCGTCGTGCCCGTGCTCGGGTCGTAGAGCCGCGTCTCCTGCTCGATCTCACCGCCTCTTTCCAGAATGTCGATCTGTCGGGTGGCTTCGGCTTCGATCGCCTGGCCGATGAAACGGATGGAGTTGACGTTCTTGATTTCGCAGCGCGTGCCGAAGGGCTCGCCCGGGCGACGCACGGAAACGTTGACGTCGGCGCGCATCGAGCCTTCGTCCATGTTGCCGTCGCAGGTGCCGAGGTAGCGCACGATCGAGCGCAGCTTCGTCATGTAGGCCTTGGCCTCATCGGCGGAGCGCATGTCGGGCTTGGAGACGATTTCCATCAGCGCCACGCCGGAGCGGTTGAGATCCACGTAGGACATGGTCGGATGCTGGTCGTGCATCGACTTGCCGGCGTCCTGTTCCAGGTGCAGGCGCTCGATGCCGATCTCGATATCCTCGAACTGGCCCTGGCGATCCGGGCCGAGGGAGATGACGATCTTGCCCTCGCCGACGATCGGGTCCTTGTACTGGGAGATCTGATAGCCCTGCGGCAGGTCCGGATAGAAGTAGTTCTTGCGGTCGAAGAGCGAACGCTTGTTGATCTGAGCCTTCAGGCCGAGACCGGTGCGCACCGCCTGCTTGACGCATTCCTCGTTGATGACGGGCAGCATGCCGGGCATGGCGGCATCGACGAGCGAGACGTTCGAATTCTGCGGCTTGCCGAATTCCGTCGACGCGCCGGAAAACAGCTTGGAATTGGAGAGCACCTGGGCATGGACTTCCATGCCGATGATGACTTCCCAATCGCCGGTGGCGCCGGGGATATAACGTTTCGGATCAGGCGTGCGAACGTCGACAATGGTCATGAGATGCTCTTCGAAGGCTGTTCTTTTCAACTGGTGAGGTAAAGGAAATGGCCTGCCGGTGCAAGGCTTTCGGCAGCCTAGAAACCCGGACCGTAGCCTTCCGGCTCCTGCGGGCCGAGATGCTTGCTGAGGCCGACGGACGGCAGGTCGCGATCAAGCTTCGGATTATAGGCGACCGAAAGCCAGTGGATCGCATAACCGTGCTTCTGGAAGAAGGAGATCGCCTCCGTATTTCCGGAATGGGTCTGCATCGCTGCCTCCTCGAATCCCTGCTCGAAAATATCGGCCTCGATATGTTCCAGCAGCGCGCTGCCCAGCCCCTGGCGGTTGAAACTCGGATCGATCCAGAAGTCGGAAATGGTCTCGTCCAGCCCCTCGCGCGCAGCCCAGCCGGCAACCTGCCCGTTCTGTTCGATAACAGTGATGGTCAGCCAGTTATTGTCCACGAAGGTTCGGAAAGCGTTGCGGGCTGCATCCGTCATGGCATCCGATTCGCCGATCAACGCCATCGCCCGTTGCCAGGCGCGCAAGCCGATTTCGCCCAAGAGCTCCGTTTCGCCTTCGCGGGCATTGCGAATGTGGATCAATGGCACCTCCGCGTTACAGCCAAGAGTAGACCATTGAGTCGGGCTTTTTTCCAGTCCCTCCAATAAGATAAACGACCAAAGCGCAACTTCTTCGGCGTTTTCCCTATCCCTGCACCGGCTTGACCGGATTGCGGTTGCTGATAAAAAGCGCGATAGGGCCGTTCCGTTTTCTTCGAACTGCGGAACGACCCTATCTCTTTGTTTACACGCAGTTCCCAAAGCAAAACCGCTGCATGCTTTTGCTGGAATTGCTCAAGAGGTGTCTATGTCTAACCTGTCTGAGTCCCGGTAAAGGCCCCTGCCCGCAAGCACTGCCTCGCGCGCATGGGCCAGAAAAACGAAGCCGCGGCGTATCGGATAAGCCCGATCGCCAGATCGTTTTCGTGCGCCTTCATGAAGGCGCGTTTCCGGATCAACAGCAATGGACATCTCACGCGCGGAACAGCGCATCCTGCACCTTATGGCCCAGGGCGGCCGCATCGAAATTACCCGTGACGACAACAGGAAAATCGAGGCCGTCAGCTGCTTCACCCGCGACGGCTGGGTCTATCCCGGTTTCGGTCTCGAACTTTTCCGCAAGCTGAAACGGCTGAAGGCCATCAAGTCTTCCGCCGGCCAGCCCTACCGGATCACCGAACGCGGGCTGCGCCTCGTCCGCTCGCAACTCGACAACAGATAGGGTGTGACAAGAACCCGGCCGCGCGGCGACATCGCCGTGCGGCCGGAACGCTCAGAGCTTCTCAGAAAGCGCCGGGCGCATTGCCGCCCACTCCTCGGCGATCGTGCCGGCGCCGACCGTCTTGCCGGCACGGCGATACCAATAGCCGGCGTTCCAGTCGTCGCCTTCGACCCGGTGGCAGAGGGCATGGCCCCAATCGAACAGCTGTTCGCCCTCGTGGTTCTGGCAGATTTCGTGAACCGTTTCCCACTCCGAACCGATTTTGAAGCCGGCGGAGGCGAGGCGATCAAAGGCCTCGATCAATCGTGCAAGATCATTAATTGCCATAACACCTCCTCGGGCCGCCGCCATCAATCGGTCAGCCGTTTCTCCAGTTGGACCTTTTCGAGCGGAACACCCATGCGCTCGGAAAACTCGATGCCGTGCCAAATGATGCTGAAACCGCATCGCCCGTAAAGACGGATCGCACCGATATGCTCGCATGTGTCTCGAGTCGCGCCGTTTCCAGACGCTCCGCCTTCATCAATTCGCAGAGACAGAGAGGCTTCGCGGTCCAGTTCGGCAACGACAATATCTCCTGCCGTCTTATTGGCGAAGATCGCAAATTCCTGCCGCACGCGCTCGATGACATCAGGGTCGCGGTCGCTGTCCTCGCGCGGATCGCTCGCTGCCGATGCGGCAAAACCGACAGCGCCGACCGCTTGACGGTCGGCGTCGGTCATCTTGCGGATCGTAAGGTCCGTTACCACCACCTGGCCGGCGTGAACTTGCCGGCGGCCTGTTCGATGACATGGGCGGTCTTGAAGAGGGTTTCCTCGTCGAAGGCCTTGCCGATGAGCTGCAGGCCGAGCGGCAGGCCCTTGTGGTCGAGGCCGGCGGGAACGGCAATGCCCGGCAGGCCGGCCATGTTGACCGTGACCGTGAAGATGTCGTTCAGGTACATCTTCACCGGATCGGCAGCCAGGTTCTCGTCGGCAACGCCGAAGGCAGACGACGGCGTGGCAGGCGTCAGGATGGCATCGACGCCGGCATCGAAGGCGATTTCGAAGTCGCGCTTGATGAGCGTGCGAACCTTCTGGGCGCGCAGGTAATAGGCGTCGTAGTAGCCGGCCGACAGAACATAGGTGCCGATCATGATGCGGCGCTTGACTTCCTGGCCGAAGCCGGCGGCGCGCGTCTTTTCGTACATGTCGACGATGTCCTTGCCGTCGACGCGCAGGCCGTAGCGCACGCCATCGTAGCGGGCGAGGTTCGAAGAGGCTTCGGCCGGGGCCACGATGTAATAGGCCGGCAGGGCATATTTCGTGTGCGGCAGCGAGATGTTGACGATCTCCGCACCAGCGTCCTTCAGCCAGGCAATGCCCTGCTGCCAGATGGATTCGATTTCGTCCGGCATGCCGTCAACGCGATATTCGTTCGGAATGCCTATCTTCATGCCCTTCAGCGACTGGCCGATGGCGGCTTCGTAATCCGGAACCGGCAGATCGACGGAGGTCGTGTCCTTGGCGTCGACGCTTGCCATCGACTTCAGGAGGATTGCGGCATCGCGAACGTCGCGGGCGATCGGGCCGGCCTGATCGAGCGAGGAGGCGAAGGCGACCGTGCCCCAGCGCGAGCAGCGGCCATAGGTCGGCTTGATGCCGACGGTGCCGGTGAAGGCGGCCGGCTGACGGATCGAGCCGCCCGTGTCGGTCGCGGTGGCGCCGGCGCAGAGATGGGCGGCAACGGCTGCTGCCGAACCGCCGGACGAGCCGCCGGGGACGAGCTGCTGGTTGGAGCCGGCGGCGCGCCAGGGGTTGATAACCGCGCCGTAATAGGAGGTCTCGTTGGAGGAGCCCATCGCGAACTCGTCCATGTTCAGCTTGCCGAGCATGACGGCGCCGTCGTCCCAGAGGTTCTGGGTCACGGTCGATTCATAACGCGGCTCGAAACCGTCGAGAATGTGGCTGCAGGCCTGCGTATGCACGCCGACGGTGGCGAACAGGTCCTTGATACCGAGCGGGATGCCTTCAAGGTCGCCCGCCTTGCCGGCTGCGATGCGCTCGTCGGAATTCTTCGCCATGACACGGGCGAGATCCGGCGTTGTCTTGATATAGGCGTTGAGCTGGCCATTGGCCGCATCGATCGCCGAAATATAGGCCTCGGTCAGTTCGGTCGCGGTGATCTCCTTGGCGCGCAGCTTCTTGCGGGCTTCGGCAATGGTCAGGCTGGTGAGTTCGCTCATCGTGTTTTCGCTTCAGATCTGAAAATGGCAACAGGGTCGGAAAGAGGCGGGCGAAGCCTTATTCGACGACTTTCGGCACCAGGAAGAAATTGTGGTCGGTGATCGGCGCATTGGCGACGATATCGGCGGCCTTGTTGCCGTCGTTGACGACGTCAGCGCGCTTCTTCATGTCCATCGGAGTCACCGAAGTCATGGCCTCGACGCCATCGACATTGACTTCCGACAGCTGCTCGACGAAGCCGAGGATGCCGTTCAGCTCACCGACCATGCGATTTGCCTCTTCTTCCGAGACGGCAATACGGGCAAGGCGCGCGACGCGCTTAACGGTGGCGAGATCGACGGACATGGCATTCTCCGGATAGGAATTTTCCTACCGCTATAAAGACCATGGCCGTCCTGTGCAACGGGTTTGCCTTTTCTGTAATGCAGAATTCCTGCCCTCAAACCCACCGGGATTTGAGGGCTGACACATCAGAGCGACAGGCTTTCGCCGGGCTTCGGCGCCTTCACTTCCGTCTTCGATGCCTCCATGCCGACAACGAATTTTTCCGGCGTCTGGTCGATGATCGGGAAGGTGCCGTAGTGGCAGGGAATGGCCGTCTTGAAGGTGAAGTAACGCTGGCAGGCAAGGGCCGCCACCGCGCCGCCCATGGTGAACCGATCACCGATCGGCACGATGCCGATATCGGGCTGGTGCAGCTCGTTGATCAGCGCCATATCCGAGAAGATGTCCGTATCGCCCATGTGGAAGAGGCTCGGCTCGTCGTCGAAATGCAGCATCAGGCCGTTGGCGCTGCCGAGCGAATGGGAAACGCCGTCTTCGGTGGTCTGTGCAGACGAATGCAGCGCATTGGTGAAGGTGGCGGTGAAGCTGCCGAGCGGGACAGTGCCGCCGGTATTGCCCATTTCGAGCTTCTCGACACCCTTGGTGCCGAGCCAGGACGCAAGGTCGGCATTGGCGAGGACGACGGCACCGGTCTGCCTGGCGATCTCGACGGTATCACCGACATGGTCGGCATGGCCGTGCGTCAGCAGGATATGGGTGATGCCCCTGGTCACTTCCTTGATATCCTGGCCGGCGAAAGACGGATTATAGGTCAGGAAGGGATCGATCAGGATTTTGGCGGCTTTCGTCTCAAGGCGGAAAGCAGAATGGCCAAGCCAGGTGATCTTCATGAAAAGTCTCCTTTATTACGTGCTGCAAAAGACGATTTCGGGGGCCAGAATGGGTTAAAACAATTCCGGTCGGAAAACCGTTTCGCACTTTTTCTGGAATTGCTCTAAGGACATAGCCGATATGGCCGCAAAGAAAAGCGGTGGGAGCTTCAATTTCTTTTGACGGGATGACAGGGCAATGACAGTGCTGACGATCGAGGAACTGGCGGGAATGCTCGGCCCCGGACAGGCAATTGCCGGCCTCGACCTCGGCACGAAGACGATCGGCCTTGCCATGTCCGATCTGGGGCGCCGTTTTGCCACGCCGCGCCCTGTCATCAGGCGCGAGAAATTTTCGATCGATGCCGAGACGCTGCTGGGTTTCGCGGCGAAGGAGAAGGTCGCGGCCTTCGTCATCGGCCTGCCCATGAACATGGACGGATCGGCGGGACCGCGCGTGCAGGCAACGCGGGCCTTCGTGCGCAACATGGAGCAGAAGACCGCCATTCCCTTCATTTATTGGGATGAGCGGCTATCGACCGTGGCGGCCGAACGGGCCTTGCTGGAAATGGATGTCTCGCGGGCAAAACGCGCCGAACGCATCGATTCGGCAGCGGCGAGTTTCATCCTTCAGGGAGCGCTCGACAGGCTTTCCTTGCTGGCGAGATCGGCTGACGACACGCAGGCGTGACGCGCCTTCCACCAGCCGGCGATCTGGCGGCGCTTGCGGAAGCCCATGACGGCGAAGACGACAAGGCTGTCGACGGCAATGGCGCGGGCGACGAGCGGCGGAATTTCCTGCGGCGGCAGGCCGAGCGCCTTGCCGTAAATCTCGAAGGTCAGGTCATGGACCTGCCGGGTCAGCATGAAGATGCCGAAATTCAGATCGTAGTAGGAAAGCCAGTACCAACCCGCCAGGAAGACGATCGGGCCGGCCCAGAAGATCAGAAACCACTTCATGCGGCTCCTCCTTCGTGCTTGCGCAGGACCGGCATATCAAGAGACACGAGCCAGACCGACGATGCCATGATGCAGAGTACGAGCGTGGGCACGGCGATATCCAGCGCCAGTACGGCGAAAAACATCATCGCCGCAACAAGCAACGCGGTTCTGGCTGCTCTGGTTCCCATCACTGAACTCGGGTCCACACTCGTTCATCTCTCATGTGGGGCACACTGGCGAGTTAACCAGTGCCACGCAACGTAAACCAATTGTTAAGGTTAACGAGGACGCGGAGGCTGTGGATTGCCTGAAGCGCGCTGCCATCGCGCAGAGACGCCCGCCCCTCAGACTCCCGTTTTCGCATGTGCATGTCGCAAAGCCGCGGCACATTTCCTGCGCGGCAGGCCTTAGCCGTAGACGCCCCGCACCAGCCGCTTCAGCGCGGTTGCCGCCTTTTCCCAATCCTTGCCGTTCTTCAGAACCAGGCCCGCGCATTGCCCGCCGGCGGCGGCCGCAAGCACGAGATGCTGGATCGAAGCGAAGATCAGGGCGTTGACGGCTGCGGTATCGACACCCTTCGGCGGCGCCAGCGAACCGCGCATGCGGTCAAGCCACAGTCCGAGCGCTTTCGAACGCGCTTCGGAAAGACGCCTCACCTGCTCGGTATTTTCCGAGACCTCCCAGGCGACGATGCGGCGCATCAGCGGATCGTCGCGCAACGCTTCGAGAAATAGCAGCGACAGCCGCTCCATCAGGTCGCCATAGGTCAGGAGGAACATGCCGCCGGTATCCTCGGGAATGCGGTCCTTGACCCAGCTGCCCAGATCGGCGCCGATCGCTTCGACGAGTCCGTCGAGGCCGCCGTAATAGCGGTAGATCAACTGCTTGTCGCAGCCGGCGCGGCGGGCCACCGCATTGATGCCGAAATTCTGGAACCCCTCTTCCGCCAGCAGGTTCTTGGCCGCCTTCAGAATGGCGCGCTCGGTGGCGCCCCTGTCGCGGATACGCTTCTCAGGCTCGGCTGCACCCGTCTGTTCGAGCGCGGCCACGGCAGTTTCATTCAGCATTCGGTCAACCCCGGTCTGTCACCAATCGGTGAGTAACAGTGGAATTTTCCGCCCACAATCCTATCTCATTGACAAGACTGTGGATACTGATGGTCCGCAGCTCCCGTGAAGCCGGTGGGCGGCCCGGCGGCACCCTTTCATCCGATCCGACACGCCCGAGAAATCTTGCCCATGCGGTTGATCCCGATGGACGAACCCGGCATAGCTGCATTATGAAAAGAGACGACAATTTCTGCTAAGGCCTTGCAATGGTGAACTATATCGAAGCCGCAACCGCGCCGCCCAAAAATACCGGCGCCATCAGGCTTTACGGCCCCGAAGCATTCGAGGGAATGCGCAATGCGTGCCAGCTGACCGCACGCTGCCTCGATGCGCTTGCCGATATCGTCAAGCCGGGCCTCGCAACCAATGAAATCGACCGCTTCGTTTTCGAATTCGGTATGGATCACGGCGCCTATCCGGCGACGCTGAACTATCGCGGCTATACGAAATCCACCTGCACGTCGATCAATCATGTGGTCTGCCACGGAATTCCCGACGACAAGCCGCTGCGCGACGGCGACATCGTCAATATCGACGTGACCTTCGTCGTCGACGGCTGGCACGGCGATTCGAGCCGCATGTATCCGGTCGGACAGATCAAGCGCGCCGCCGAACGGCTGCTGGAAGTGACCTACGAGTCGCTGATGCGTGGCATTGCCGCCGTTCACCCCGGCGCCCGCACCGGCGCGATCGGCGAAGCGATCCAGACCTATGCCGAAGCCGAGCGCTGCTCGGTCGTGCGCGATTTCTGCGGCCATGGTGTGGGCCGCCTTTTCCACGATTCGCCGAACATCCTGCATTACGGCCGCGCCAACGAAGGGCCGGAAATGCGCGAGGGCATGATCTTCACCATCGAACCGATGATCAATCTCGGCCGCCCGCATGTGAAAGTGCTGGCAGACGGCTGGACCGCGGTGACGCGCGACCGCTCGCTGTCTGCCCAATACGAACATACGATCGGCGTGACCGCCAACGGCTGCGAGATCTTCACGCTGTCGCCGGCCGGCCTCGACCGGCCGGGCCTGCCGCCGCTGAACGGGTGACGGTCTCCATGGCGAAGAGCCCCGTTCCGCAGGCTGGCGAAGACAAGCTGCCTTTCGACATGGACGAGGATATCGCTGCGGACGAACGGGCGTTTTTCGCTCAGCCGGCAAAGGCGGCATCTTCCGTGCCGAAGGCCGCCCTGCCCGCCGGGCAGGAGCACTATCACGGCCATCGCGAGCGGTTGCGCAATCGCTTCCGCGACCATGGCGATACGGCGCTTGCCGATTACGAAATCCTCGAACTCCTGCTTTTCCGGCTGATCCCCCGCCGCGACACCAAACCGATCGCCAAGGCGCTGATCGATCGCTTCGGTTCGCTTGCCGGCGTCTTCGGCGCGCCGGCAGCGCTGCTGCAGGAGGTCAAGGGCGTCGGAGAGGCGGTGGCGCTCGATCTGAAGCTGATATCCACCATTGGCCATCGCACGCTGAAGAGCGAACTCAAGGGCAAGCAGGTGCTGTCCTCCTGGTCGTCGGTCGTACAGTATTGTCATGCGGCCATGGCGCACGAGACGCGCGAGCAGTTCCGCATTCTCTTCCTCGACAAGCGCAATGCGCTGATTGCAGACGAGGTGCAGGGACAGGGGACCGTGGACCACACGCCTGTCTATCCGCGCGAGGTGGTGCGGCGGGCGCTCGAGCTTTCGGCAACGGCGCTGATTCTGGTGCACAACCACCCTTCGGGCGATCCCACGCCGTCGCGCGCCGATATCGACATGACGAAGATGATTATCGATGCCGCAAAGCCGCTCGGCATTGCCATTCACGATCACATCATCATCGGCAAGGACGGACAAGCGAGCCTCAAGGGCCTGCGCCTGATTTGAGACGGCGGCCAAGGCATGAAAAAGCCATCTTGACGTTCTCCAAGCTGGATGACTGACAACCGGATGGGAACTATGGGCATTTCTCCTCGTCGCTTGTACGCGCCGCCGAGCCTTCGATCGCTGGTACGGCTGACGCTTCTGCTGCTCGTCGTGACCGGCCTCTATCTCGGCTACCTGCAGCTTTCGACCAACGTGCATGCGGTCGTCGAAGGCCAGGTCTACCGTTCCGCCCAGCCCTCGCCGGCAAAGCTTGGCGAACTCGCCAAGGAATACGGCATCAAATCCGTACTGAACCTGCGCGGCGACAGCAGCGGCCAGGCCTGGTACGACAACGAAGTCGCCGCAGCAAAGGGCCTCAACATAAAGCATATCGATTTCCGCATGTCGGCAACGAAGGAGCTGTCGGTCGAGGAAGGACGCCAGCTGATGGCGATCATGGCCGCCGCCCCCAAGCCGATGCTCATCCACTGCAAGGCCGGCGCCGACCGTACGGGACTGGCTTCCGCCATCTACGTCGCCGGGGTTGCCAAGGAGGGAGAGATGGCGGCGGAGTCGCAGATCTCGCTGACATACGGCCATCTGTCCCTTTTCTTCATCGGCGCCTATGCGATGGATCGCACCTTCGAGCGGCTTGAGCCAATGTTCGGCTTTTTGAATTCCTGAACTGCCCGGAATACCAAACTGTAACATTGACCGGCTACCGATGAACGCGCGACATTTCGCGTCGCAAAATGATTCCAATTCAAGTTCGGGGCTAAAGGATGTTCCAGTACGATCTCGTGGTAGTGGGCAGCGGACCGGCGGGGCGCCGCGGCGCAATCCAGGCTGCAAAACTCGGCAAGAAAGTGCTGGTCATCGAGCAGGGAAAACGCGTCGGCGGCGTTTCCGTCCATACCGGCACGATCCCGTCCAAGACGCTGCGCGAAACCGCGCTCAATCTTTCCGGCTGGCGTGAGCGCGGCTTCTACGGCCGCAGCTACCGCGTCAAGCAGGAGATCAGCGCCGAGGACCTGCGCCGCCGCCTGCTGATCACGCTCGACCACGAAGTCGAAGTGCTCGAACACCAGTTCGCCCGCAACCGCGTCCAGCATATCCGCGGCAAGGCAAGCTTCATCGACGCCAACAGCCTGCAGGTCATCAAGGACGACGGCGAGACCATGACGGTGACGGGCGCCAGCATTCTGCTTGCCGTCGGCACCAAGCCCTTCCGGCCCGACTACATGCCCTTCGACAACAAGACCGTACTCGACAGCGACGAGTTGCTCGATATCGAGGAACTGCCGCGCAGCATGGTCGTCATCGGCGCCGGCGTCATCGGCATCGAATATGCGACGATCTTTTCGGCGCTGGATACGGCCGTCACCGTTATCGACCCGAAATCGACCATGCTCGACTTCATCGACAAGGAGATCGTCGAGGATTTCACCTATCAGCTGCGCGACCGCAACATGAAGCTGCTGCTCGGCACGAAGGCCGAAAAGGTCGAGCGGCTCGACAGCGGCAAGGTTCAGCTGACGCTGGACAGCGGCCGGCATCTCGTGACCGACATGGTGCTCTTTGCGGCCGGGCGCATGGGCGCCACCGACACACTCAACCTGGAGGCCATCGGCCTCGAGGCCGACAGCCGCGGACGCCTGAAGGTCAATCCCGAGACGTTCCAGACGTCCGTGCCCAATATCTACGCCGCCGGCGACGTTGTCGGCTTCCCGAGCCTTGCCTCGACCTCGATGGAACAGGGCCGTATCGCGGCGCGCGTCGCAATCGGCGCCGTGGCCAAGGAGCCGCAGAAATATTTTCCCTACGGCATCTATGCCGTGCCGGAGATTTCGACCTGCGGCCTGACGGAAGAGGAAATGAAGGAACGCGGCATTCCCTACGAATGCGGCATTGCGCGTTTCCGCGAAACCTCGCGCGGCCACATCATGGGTCTGGACACGGGCCTGCTGAAGCTGATCTTCTCGCTGAAGACGCGCCGCCTGCTCGGCGTGCACATTGTCGGCGAAGGCGCCACGGAACTCGTGCATATCGGTCAGGCGGTGCTTAACCTGAAGGGCACGGTCGAATATTTCGTCGAGAATACGTTCAATTACCCGACGCTCGCCGAAGCCTACAAGATTGCCGGTCTCGATGCCTGGAACCGTATGGGCGATATAAAATCCGAACTGTGAGGAAGCGGGGGGATCTCCCCTCGCCTTTCCGGGCACTATTCCCAACCCATTGATCTTTGAGCTTTATTTCTTGACGAGGCGCCGATCGGCGCATCGCCTGCGGCTGACTGGAGCCCTGCGCCAACTACCTATATCCTATGTCAAAAGATATTGGTAAGCTAGGGTTGCAGGCGCCCGCATCGGTCCATTGCGTTTTGTTTACAGCGTTCCCACTTATGGGACCGCGCCTTTCGACAGCATGAAATACATGTCTCAGACCGGTCTGCCACGCCACCCGGATACGGCGCGCAGCCCATAACGAAAGATCGATATTTTGCCCCATAGTTCAGAGGTTGCTCGCAGGCGGTTTCAGCTGATCCTGATAAAACCGTCGCACTATGACGATGACGGCTACGTCATTCGCTGGTGGCGGGCCATGATTCCGTCCAACTCGCTGGCTGCCATTTACGGCATCGCCGTCGACTGCGCCGAGCGACAGGTCCTGGGCGCCGATACCGCCATCGACATCACCGTTATCGACGAAACCAATACGCGAATCGATTTTGCGGCATTGCTGTCGCAGTTCAGCCGAAACGGCAATTTCGGCATGGTCGCGCTGATCGGCGTGCAATCCAACCAATATCCCCGCGCGCTCGACATTGCGCGCCCCTTCCGCGATGCGGGACTGCCGGTTTCGATGGGCGGCTTTCATGTCTCGGGATGCCTGTCGATGCTCGACGGCGATGCGATCGGCCTCGAGGAATGCCGCAAGATGGGCGTTTCCATGTTTGCCGGCGAGGCCGAAGGGCGGCTGGAGACAGTGCTGCGGGATGCCGCCGCCGGCGAGTTGAAGCCGCTCTACAATTTCATGAACGATCTGCCCGGCATCGGCGGCACCCCGGTGCCGTTCCTGCCGAAAGACAATATCCAGCGCACGCTTGGCCTCAGCACCAGCTTCGATGCGGGCCGCGGCTGTCCCTATCAATGTTCGTTCTGCACGATCATCAACGTGCAGGGCCGCAAATCCCGTTTCCGCTCGGCCGACGATGTCGAGAAACTGGTGCGCATGAACTGGGCGCAAGGCATCCATAAGTTCTTCATCACCGACGATAATTTTGCCCGCAACAAGGATTGGGAAGCCATCTTCGACCGGCTGATCGAGCTCAGGGAAAAGGACGGCATTCCGCTCGGGCTGATGATCCAGGTGGACACGCTCTGCCACAAGATCCCGAATTTCATCGAAAAATCGAAACGCGCCGGTGTCACCCGCGTCTTCATCGGCCTTGAAAACGTCAACCCGGACAACCTGACCGCCGCCAAGAAGAACCAGAACAAGATCACCGAATACCGCAAGATGCTGCTTGCCTGGAAGGCGCAGGGCATCATGACGCTTGCCGGCTATATCCTGGGTTTCCCGGCAGACACGCCGGACTCGATCCGCCGCGACATCAGGATCATTCAGGAAGAGCTGCCGCTCGACGTCATCGAATTCTTCGTCCTGACGCCGCTGCCCGGTTCGGAGGACCACCAGGTCCTCTGGAGGAAGGGCGTCGATATGGACGCCGATCTCAATATTTACGACGTCGAACATGTCTGCACGGCGCATCAGAAGATGAGCAAGCCGGAATGGGAGAGCATCTACCGGGAGGCCTGGTCGCTCTACTATTCGCCCGAGCACATGAAGACCCTGCTTCGCCGCGCTGTCGCAACCGGCATTTCGCTGAGCAGTCTGGTCAAGGTCCTGGTCTCGTTTGCGACCACCGTGCCGCTGGAGAACGTGCATCCGCTGCAGAGCGGCCTTCTGCGCCTGAAACATCCTTCCGAGCGGCGCCCCGGCCTCAAGCGCGAGCATCCACTACTGTTCTGGCCGCGCTTTACCTTCGAGACGATCCGCAAACACGTCTCGCTCGCCGGCACGATCATCAATCTCAGCGTCACGGCCTTCCTGATTGCGCGCAGGGCAGATGCCGGAACCTATATGGACAAGGCCCTGACGCCGGTTGGCGACGACGATGAAGACGTTCTCGACCTCTTCACCAAGACCGCCGGCGGCACGGCTGCCGTCAGCCACATCAAGAAGATTGCCAAACTTACTCACGCTCCCAAACCCGTCTGACACGGGTTCCGGGCCGAGGATCGGCCGGCTGGTCTCCAAGCTTCGACAAGAAGCACTAAATGACAAACGAGGCCGGTGCTTCGTATGAAGCACCGGCCTCGCAATATATAAGCCCTGCCGCGAGCGGCAGGGCTTTCGATGTCGGTCCGGAAGAGCCGATTATTCGGCGCTGTCCTCGGAAGCCTTCTTCTTCGGAGCGGCCTTCTTCTTCGGCGCAGCTTCTTCACCTTCGGCAGAAGCCTCGGCCTTGGCGGCAGCCTTCTTCTTCGGAGCAGCCTTCTTGGCGTCGGCCTTTTCGGAAGCTTCGCCCTCTTCGTCGGCGAGCAGCTCTTCCTTCGTCACCTTCTTGTCGGTGACGTCGATTTCGGTCAGCAGGTGATCGATGACCTTCTCTTCGAAGATCGGAGCGCGGATCGAGGCTGCGGCACCCGGCTGGCTGCGGAAGAACTCGAGGATCTGCTTTTCCTGGCCCGGATACTGGCGCAGCTGCTCATAGATGGCGCGCTGCATTTCGTCTTCGGAAACTTCGACGCCGGCCTTTTCGCCGATCTCGGAGAGAACGAGGCCGAGGCGGACGCGACGCTCAGCGAGCTTCTGATATTCTTCGCGTGCCTGCTCTTCGGTCGTGTCTTCGTCTTCGAAGGTCTTGCCGGACTGTGCGAGGTCGTTGCTGACCTGGCTCCAGATGCCGTTATATTCGGCTTCGACGAGCTTGGAGGGGGTTTCGAACTTGTACATCTCGTCGAGCTGGTCGAGAATCTGGCGCTTCAGCTTCTGACGCGTCAGCGAGCCGTACTGGGATTCGATCTGGCCGCGGACGATTTCCTTGAGGCGATCGGCGGATTCGAGGCCGAGCTTCTTGGCGAGTTCGTCGTTGATTTCGACATCAGCCGGAGCGGCAACTTCCTTGACGGTGACGTCGAAAGTCGCTTCCTGACCGGCGAGGTTCTTGGCCGGGTAGTCGGCCGGGAAGGTTACGGTGATGGTCTTCTCGTCGCCAGCCTTGACGCCGACCAGCTGGTCTTCGAAGCCCGGAATGAAGCGGCCGGAACCGAGAACCAGTTCGGCGTCCTGATCGGTGCCGCCGTCGAAGGCAACGCCGCCGACCTTGCCGACATAGTCCATCTTGACGCGATCGCCGTTGGCGGCCTTGCCCTTCTTTTCGGTGTAGTCGCGGGCGCTTTCAGCGACCTTGAGAACCTGTTCGTTGACTTCGTCGTCGGAGATGTCGACGACTTCGCGCGTGACCTTGATGCCCTTGTTCGACTTCAGTTCGATCGGCGGGAGAACTTCGTAGGACAGGGTGAACTCGAAATCCTGCTCGGCAGCGAGAATCTTGTCTGCCTCGTCCTTGTCTTCCGTCATGTTGATTTCCGGCTGGGTCGCCGACTTTTCGCCACGGCTAGACAGGATCTGGGTCGGCTGGTCGCGAACGATCTCGTTGACGAGATCGGCCATGATGGACTTGCCGTAGACCTTCTTAAGGTGCGCGGCCGGAACCTTGCCCGGACGGAAGCCGTTGATGCGGACCTTGTCCTTTACGTCGGCAAGGCGCTCGTTCAGCTTGTTTTCCATGTCCTTGGCCGGGATAACGACCTTGATTTCGCGCTTCAGCCCTTCAGCGAGCGTTTCGATAACCTGCATGTCTTCCTACCTTCATTTCAGTGGCGGCCGTGCCCAGACGCCGTTCGTTTCGGTGAGCACGACGCCGGCCAACTGCCGCACGTGGCTTTTTTCTCAATTCCTGTTCGTTCCGCCTGAAGCGGAACAGCACTCGCTTTTCGGGTATCCGAGACTATGAAGTTCCCAGTCCTCCCGCGCTGCAAGGCAGTCTGGTGCGGGTAGAGAGACTTGAACTCCCACGCCTTGCGGCACCAGAACCTAAATCTGGCGTGTCTACCAATTTCACCATACCCGCGTTCGCGAAACCGCATGCATATGCCTGCGCATGAGGCCTTCCGAGCGCGGCGTCTCTATATCACCCGATTTAGAACAGGCAAAGGAAAAATGAACGGCAAATGACAGGGATTTGCGGCCCAAAGCGCGACCTTCCCGCCAGCCGCGCGGGGTCTCAATAGAGAGGCTCCTCATAGGCCGGCTTGCCGTCCACCACGAGGCTGCGGATCTGCGCGGCACCGGAGGAAGACACGCTGGCGGCAATGGAAACGTCGCCCTCGTTGCGGGCCTCCTCCAGCGGCTTGCCCTCGCCTTCCGGCACGTAATAACGCTCTATCCCGTATTCGACCCGGATGGTATCGCCGCTATCGGGACCATAGCTGTAAAAGGGCAGGCTGCGCAGCACGACCGTATCCGCGGCTGCCGGCAGCGGCCCGAACGACGATTCGACGATGCCCCAGAAGCCGTCCTGCTGGCGCCTGAGGCGTACCCACAGGGTCTGTTCGCCGGCCTGCGCCGGAATGCCACCGATGATCGTCGAGACCGGGACCGACGATATGTCGTAGTTCAGCACCACATAGTCGCCACGCAGGAAATCGCGCGGATCGACCGGGGCCGTCTTGAGCAGAACTTCCGTACCGTTTGCCAGGATCGATGCCCTGCTCTGGATCACGTAACCGAGGATCAGCGTCTGCAGCCCGGCGACGAGGATCGCGGCAAGAATATAGAAGCGGCCGGGTTGCGGTCTTGCGAAGGCAAAGCTCATGCGCGTTCCTCCACGCGGCCTGCGGCGAAGCGTTTTTCAAGGCGGATGACGACCCAGGCGACGGCTGCGACCACCAGGCCCGAAAACAGGAAGAGGCTCGACGTGCCGAGGATCGTGCCGACCGTCACCGAGGCCAGATAGAGCATCTCGGCGGCGAAGGCGCCATAGGCCAGATAGCGGACGGCACCATTGTCGCGGCCGTGCAGCACGATCGCCGCAACAGCGGCGGCAAGCGTCAGCAGGCCGATTACGACCATGGGGGCGCCTTCGTCCAATTCCGTATGAAGCAGGAGCAGTCCCATGATTGCGACGAGGAAACTATAGAATGCCGGCGCGGCACCCGCGGTTCCGACGAGCGCGGAAATCGGGCGGACAGGCAAGGCGGTCAGCAGGAAGGCCAGCATGCCGAGGGCCGCGAAGGCGATCGCTACGGAAATCTCGTCAACAACGACGTAGAGCCAGGCAAGCCAGCCGACGACGAGCAGATAGGCAAGATGGCGCGCCCGATCCGCGCCGGTGAAACGCACGAGCCCGATGACGACAGCTGCCATGACAAGCGGCACATAGGGGCCGAAGCCGAACCAGCGGGTATCGAAATTCTCGAGATAGACCGCGAAGGAGGCCCAGGAAAGAAAGCCGGCGACGACGGTCACGGCCGCAGAGCGGAACAGAATTGCCGAAACGGTGGCGACGGCAAACCAGAGATACATGACCGCCTGCTCGTCGCCGGACAGGTGATACATCTGGCCGACAAGGGAGATGGCACCGCCGAAACTGAGCGCGCCGATGACGAGCAGGCCGCCGGCCGTTGCGAGCGCGCCACGCAGGAGAAGGAGCGCCGCGCCGATGTGAACGGCCCAGATCAGCGCCAGCATCAGGCCGACACGGACAAGGCGTGGGATATATTCCCAATTGGAGGCGACAAGCAGCAACAGCGCCGCGCCGAGCAGCACGGCTGCCAGCCCCATCAATACGCGGCCGAGGCTGAAACTTGCCGGACGCGCATCATATTCGGCAAGCAGAGCTTCAGCCGCCTTCGCCTCAAGAAGTCCCTTCTCCACCCAGAGCGAGAGATCCCGCTCCAACCTGCCGCGATACATGCCCACCCCCGCATCGTTCCGTCATTATCGGCTTTCGCCTTTATAGCGCAGGATCGGCCCGCGGAAACGCCAGCCTTGCAAATATGCAATTTCCTCATTGGCCTAATTCGCATCAGGCGTTAACGAAACACTAACCGCAATATTGGCAATATATAAGGGCCGGCGAAGAGGCATGCATGAACCGCATAGCCCTCATGAAGATATTGCACTGCAAAATCATCAAAAGTCATACTATTTACCTGCATGTCGAAGCACGGGGATGGCGCCCCGGCCCGGTTTTCCGGATGCCTGCGGACCATATGTCCGTGACGAGATTCGCAGACGCGCACTCCTCCTCCCAGCGCCCTGCGATAGACTGGCAACACTCCTCCTCCCAGTTGCCAGTCACCATCATGACGCCCACCGGATCCTCCCCCGGTGGGCGTTTTGCTTAACGGGTGATTAAACGATTAGCGCCCCGCCTTTCCGGGCTTTCCCGCGAGTTATGGTGAAGCCTTCGTTAAGCCGTATCGGCTGCCGGCGCGACCTTGCCGCAACCGCCGGCCCGCTCACGTTCTGCAAAACGCACCGCGAAAAGGCATGTGCAGGAAAACGCTCTTCACGGACCCGGAAGCCGGCCAAATATTGCTTCGCGAAAACACCCGTTCGCGAAAAAATCATTCTGCCTATTCGTTGACCAGAAAACGGCCAAAGCGTGTAAATCGAGGGCTGAGCTTTGCGAATCACGCATAGGTGGCTTGAAATCTTGGCTCTGTTAGTTCTTCGCGCCGCAACATATATTCTGGTCATCAAATAGAGGTCAGAGCCGAAGACAGGCTGCTGGCAGGATCAAGCCCTAGGAAAGGGGATTAACATGAACTTCTCTCGCTCGTTCAACAACTGGCGCAAGTATCGTCAGACCGTTACCGAACTCGGCCGCATGACCAACCGCGAATTGCATGACCTCGGCATCGACCGCTCGGACATCCATCGCGTTGCTCGCGAAGCTGCCGCCCGCTAAGTACAGGTAATCGCTGCTCCTCCCAAGCAGATTGCCTTCCCAAAACGCCTGCTGCCCTCGCAGCGGGCGTTTTCTTTTTCCCGGTCGCCCAGATTGCCGCAAAGGTTGCGGAACCGTTAATTCTTAGCCCGCTCAAAAATCGCGCTCTGCATATTTACCGGGCATCAGATTGCACATTTGCATAGCAGACGCCTCTTATTTGCACTGCACAATTTCGGGGACCGCGACTATATAGAGGTCAACCGCAGAGACGGCGATCCTGCCGCCTGCGCAAGACATCTGAGGAAGAGACCATGAACCCGATCCGCATTGCAAAGAGCTGGATTAGCTACCGCCGCACGCTCAACGAACTTGGCAACCTGTCCAACCAGACGCTTGCCGACATCGGCGTCAGCCGCTACGACATCCGCAACATCGCATCGCGTTCGTTCCGCTAATAAACGCGAACGAGACGTTCCCCAAGACGGCGCCATCGGGCGCCGTTTTCGTTTTCAGGTCCTGATCGCAGCAATCGCAACCACGGCAAACCGGCCCGATGCCGGTTCAGTGGGCCGAGCCGATCACGTTACGGTGCCGGAAGCGCCGTTTTTGATTCTGCTGTTGGATCGTGTGGGCTGGCGTGATATCAGCCGCCAATGAGCAAGAACTCCTCCTATTCCCCTATTCATGTCATCGGCGGCGGACTGGCCGGTTCCGAAGCCGCCTGGCAGATCGCCAACGCCGGCGTGCCGGTGATCCTGCACGAAATGCGCGGCGTGCGCGGCACCGATGCCCACAAGACCGACGGGCTTGCCGAGCTCGTCTGTTCCAATTCCTTCCGCTCGGACGATGCGACCAGCAATGCCGTCGGCGTCATCCATGCGGAAATGCGCATGGCCGGCTCGCTGATCATGGCTTCGGCCGACAGACATCAGGTGCCGGCGGGCGGCGCGCTGGCCGTCGACCGCGACGGCTTCTCCGATGCCGTGACCAAGGCGATCCACGAGCATCCGCTGATCACGGTCGTGCGCGAAGAAATCTCCGGTCTGCCGCCCAAAGAGTGGGATCTCGCCATTATCGCCACCGGGCCGTTGACGGCGCCGTCGCTTGCGAGCGCCATCCAGGCGGAAACGGGCGAGGATTCGCTCGCTTTCTTCGACGCCATCGCGCCCATCGTCTATCGAGACAGCATCGACATGGATACCTGCTGGTATCAGTCGCGTTACGACAAGGTCGGCCCCGGCGGCACCGGCAAGGACTATATCAACTGCCCGATGACCGAAGAGCAGTACAACACCTTCGTCGACGCCCTCATCGCCGGCGATACGGTGGGCTTCAAGGAGTGGGAAGGCACGCCCTATTTCGACGGCTGCCTGCCGATCGAGGTGATGGCCGAGCGCGGACGCGAAACGCTGCGCCACGGGCCGATGAAGCCGATGGGCCTGACCAACGCGCATAACCCCTCCGTGAAGGCCTATGCCGTCGTGCAGCTTCGCCAGGACAATGCGCTCGGCACGCTCTACAACATGGTCGGTTTCCAGACGAAACTGAAATATGGTGCGCAGGCGGAGATCTTCCGCCTGATCCCCGGCCTGGAGAATGCCGAATTCGCCCGCCTCGGCGGCCTGCACCGCAACACCTACATCAACTCTCCGACACTTC
Organism: Rhizobium sp. KDH_Rht_773_N; assembly: GCF_052946295.1. Lineage (NCBI taxonomy): Bacteria > Pseudomonadati > Pseudomonadota > Alphaproteobacteria > Hyphomicrobiales > Rhizobiaceae > Rhizobium > Rhizobium sp. KDH_Rht_773_N. Next base: position 117,440 of record NZ_CM129525.1, read on the forward strand.
TCGACCCGTCGCTGATGCTGAAATCGCGTCCGGGCCTGCGTTTTGCCGGTCAGATCACCGGCTGCGAAGGTTATGTGGAAAGCGCAAGCGTCGGGCTACTGGCCGGCCGCTTTGCGGCTGCTGAGCGCAAGGGCGAGGCGGTTTCGCTTCCGCCGGCAACGACTGCGCTCGGCTCGCTGCTCGGCCACATTACCGGCGGCCATCTCGTCACGGACGAGGAGCCGGGCAAGCGTTCGTTCCAGCCCATGAACATCAATTTCGGCCTGTTTCCGGAATTGCAGCCGGGTTCGATCGTCAAGCCGGAAGGCATCAAGCGCTTCCGCGGCAAGGACAAGACGATCATGAAGCGGCAGCTGATTGCCAAGCGGGCGCTTGCCGATTGCGCCGCCTGGCTGGGCCAGGACGTCAAGCTCGCCGAAAGCGCCTGAGATTACCGCGGTTCCTGAGATTACCGCGGTTAATGCCCGTTTGCCGCCGTGCTGTTCGGCGCAGGCAATTCCTTGTCCGGCTCGGCAACATAGTTGCCGAGCAGCCAGAGCGAGACTTCCGACGCCTCCTTGGCCGAGGCGAACTCATAGGTGCCGTTGTGCGAGGGCGCATTGACAAATTCGATGCTCAGCCCCCGGCCCGTCTCGGAGGCGAGAACCCGCACCGTTCCCGGCTCGATCAGATGGCATGCGAAGTGGCGCGACATGTTGCGCATGAAGCCGGCCTTGTTGTCGTGCAGACGCACGAAGACGGCCTGGCCGTCCACGGTCGCCTGTAGCTGGCGGATCGCTTCGTTGGGAAATGCACGGCCGAATTCGATGATGGCGAGGCCCGTATCGTGCAGGCCATCCTCCTTGTTCTGAGCAGCCATGCGCGTCGCCACGAAGGCGAAGAAGACGACGATGGCGAAAAGAACGCACCAGACGATAATGCCCACGCGATGTCTCCGTTTAAAATGGGGTCGTCGCAGACATAACGCGCGAGACTTGCGCGAGTTTGACCGTCATCAGATTTTCTTGCGCATGCCGGCAAAAGCCATGCGCAGCTGACGGCGCCATTGCGGCTCCTGCAGCGAGACCTCCAGAACGGCCGCACCCCGCTTCTGCGCCTTCACAAGCACCGGTTCCGCAAGCGTTGCCGGCAGGAAGGCAGGCAGCACGGACGGCGGAATGGCAGCCGCCCTCGCCTTGGCAAGATGGTCGCGGCCAAGCCCGGCAAAGGCCTCGATGGCTGCGGAAATACGCAGCTTGTCCGCACCGGCCAGGAAGGTTTCCCGATCGAGACCCGTCGCCTTGAGGATTTCAAGCGGGATATAGAGCTGGCCGCGGCGTCGGTGCAGCGGCATCAGCAGCAGCATGCCGGAAATGGCCTGCGCCACGCCGGCGTGACCGGCGGCATCGGCGCAGTTCATGGCGTCCTCGGGCGAAAGGATCAGGCCCGCAAGCTGGATGAGTGCCGAAGCCGTTTCGCCCGCATAGCCTTCCAGCGAGGTTCGGCTTTCCATCGGGTCGTCGTAGAGATCGAAGATCCTGGCCTCGGTCATATTGACCAGCGTCTGGCGCGGGAGCCGATGCGTCTCGACAGTCGAAAGAAGGGCCGCGGCGAGCGGATTGGCCTCTGTCGAGCCGCGCGCATTGCCCTCCAGAAGGTCGCGCCAATATTGCATGCGGATTTCGCCGGGCAGAGGTTCGTGCACGAGATCGCGGATGCGGGCGAGCTCCGCATTGAATGCATAGAGGGCGGCGAGCGCGCCGCGCTTGTCCTCGGGAGACAGCAGGCACGCAAGGTAGCGGTCGCGATCGGTATCGCGCAGCGTCGCCAGGCTGATCTCCTGGTTCGTCTTCGGATCGGCCATGTTTCAGACCGCGATCAGGGCGGCGGCGACGGCACGCTGTTCGGAAAGCATGATGTTGAAGGTGCGCACGGCGGCACCCGTGCTCATCGGGTCGGAAGAGATGCCGCGCGCCTTGAGCGCCGCGCGCAGTTCTGCAGGCAGGCGGCGCAGCTCCGTGCCGGTGCCGACGAGCAGCACCTCGATATCGGCGGCTTCATCGAGCACGCGGCGGAAATTCTCCACCGACAGCGGCTTCGTCATGTCCATGTCCCAGCCGTGAATGCCCGAGGGCAGGCAGAGGATGGAGCCGCGATGCGACATGTCCGCAAAGCGGAAGCCGCCATTTCCATAGGTGTCGATGGGAGCGCGGCCCGGGAAATGGGCGTCGCGGATTTCAATGCCTTTTGCCATGTATCTATACCGCCGGCTTGCCGGATTTCATGCTGATGTCGCCCTCGTCGCCGTCACCGGTCTCCCGGCGCAGCCGGAAGATGATGAGAACGGGCGCCGCTATATAGATGGAGGAGAATGTTCCAAGCGCAACGCCAAAGAGCATGGTGAAGGTGAAGGAGCGGATGACGGCGCCGCCGAAAACGTAAAGCGCAAGCAGCGCCAGCAGGGTCGTGGCGGCCGTCAGAATGGTGCGCGACAGCGTCTGGTTGATCGCCGCGTCGATCAGGATCGGCAGCGGCATCTTCTTGTAACGCTTCAGGTTTTCGCGCATGCGGTCGTAGACGACCACGGTATCGTTCAGCGAATAGCCGACGACGGTCAGAAGGGCTGCCACGCTCGTCAGGTTGAATTCCATGCCGGTCAGCACAAAGAGGCCGAGCATGATGATGACGTCATGCAGCGTCGCGACGATTGCACCGACCGCGAACTGCCATTCGAAGCGGATCCAGATATAGACGAGGATGGCGAACAGCGAGGCCAGGATGCCCGATGTCGCCAGCATCGTCAGTTCGCCGGAGACGGCCGGCCCCACCACTTCCACGCGGCGGAAATCGTAGTCTTCGGCGAGTTCGCCGCGAATGAACGTCGCAACTGACTGCTCGGCATTTTCGCCGCCGTCCTGCGAGCCGACACGGATCAGGGCGTTGGCGGCATCGCCGATCGGCTCGACACGCACCGGTCCGAGGTTCAGTTCGTTGAGGCGGGCGCTCAGATCGGCAAGACCGGCATTGCCCTGCTTCGCCGTGACCTCGATCAGCGAACCGCCGGTAAAGTCGATGCCGAGCTGGAGGCCGACCGTTGCGAAGGCAAGCATGGCGGCGATGCAAAGTGCTGCCGATGCCGTGAAGACATAGCGGCGGATGCCCATGAAGCGGATATTGGCATGCTCGAACAACCCGGTCAGCGCGCTCTTCGGCAGATGGCGCGGATGGCGCCTTGCAAGCCAAGCGGCCACGAGGCCGCGCGTCGACGTGAAGGCCGTCAGGATGGTCGTGAGGATGCCGACCGCCAGCGTCACGGCAAAGCCGCGGATGGATTCGCTGCCGACGAAAAACAGAATGACCGCCGCGATGAAGATCGTGACATTGGCATCGACAATCGTCGCGAAGGCGCGCGAGAAGCCACGCTCGACCGCCTGGGCGAAGGTGGTATGCGCCACCCTCTCCTCTTCGCGGATACGCTCATAGATCAGCACATTGGAATCCACGGCCATGCCGACGATCAGCACGAGGCCGGCAATGCCCGGAAGCGTCAATATGGCGCCCGAAAGACTGAGCACGGCGACGATCAGCACCAGATTGAAGGCCAGCGACACGACGGCGATGATGCCGAGCATGCGGTAGAGCGCGATCATGAGCGCTGCGACGAGCACAACGGCGACGATGCCGGCGACGAGACCGGAGAAGACGGATTCGGAGCCGAAGACCGGGCTGACGGTGCGTTCCTCCACCGATGTCAGCGTCGCAGGCAATGCGCCGGCCCGCAGCATGACGGCCAGATCCTGAACGCCCTCTTCGGAGAAGTTGGCCGATATTTCGCCACTGCCGTCCGTGATCGGCGCCTCGATTACCGGGTCTGCCATCACCTGGTCGTCGAAGACGATGGCAAGATGTTTTCCGACATTATCTGTCGTTGCCCGCGCCAGACGCTTCGTGGCCTCGTCGTTCAGGCGATAGACGATCGCGCCGTCCTGCGTCTGCGGGTCCGTCTTCGTATCGACCTCGGCAAAATCGGCGCCTGTCGCGATCACCGTGCGATCGACGAGATAGGGAACCGGCGGATCGTCCAGCGAATAGAGCACCTGCGATGTCGCCGGCCAGCGGCCGGCAAGCGCCTGCTGGCCGGTCATGCTTTCATCGATAAGATGGAAGGAGAGCGCGGCGGGCTCGTTCAGCAGGTTCTTCAGTCGTTCGGCATCGACGGCGCCCAGCACCTGGAGGGCGATACGGTCGTCCCCGTCGGGGCGAACGACAAAATCCTGCTTGCCGAAACCGGCGATGCGGCGGGCGACAATATCGAGCGAGCGGGTCCGCGCAACAACGGTGTCGGCATCGATCGCCTTGTCGGAGATCTGCAGCGTCAGTTGGCCGTCATTGCTCTGCTGCAGCGAGATATTGGCCGATGTCAGCGATTTCAGGAGGCCGGCCGCGGCTTCAAGCTGCGCCGTATCCGTGATCTTCACGGTCACGGTCTGCGCGGTCCCGGTAAGGCCGGTATAGCGGATGCCGGCGCCGCGGAGCGCATCACGAACGCTGGCAACAGTTGCCTCGAGCCGATCACGGATGATGTCGGAGCGTTCGAGGCGCAGGACGATATGGGAGCCACCCTGCAAATCGAGACCGAGGGTGACGCGGGCCTGCCGCAACCAGCCCGGCAGGGAGGAGAGCTGCGCCTGGCTGAGAAGATTGGGCGCAGCGACGATAATTGCGGCAATCGCAACCAGCCAGATCAGAAGTGTTTTCAAGCGGGAAAAATGGTGCATTCTCTCGACTATCTTCCGATCCGGCAGGTGTTGCTATCGCATGTTATGCAGCGTCTGCCTTGACCGGCTCGCCCTTCACGCGGACTTCGGAAATGCCGGTACGGACGATGCGCACACGCACGCCTTCGGCGATTTCGACTTCCACTTCCTTCTCATCGACAACCTTCGTAACCTTGCCGACAAGACCGCCGCCGGTGACGATCTGGTCGCCGCGACGGATCGCCTTCAGGGTTTCCTCGCGCTTCTTGGCCTGCGCGCGCTGCGGGCGGATCAGCAGGAAATACCAGACCACCATCAGCGGCACGAACAGGATGATCATTTCGAGGCCTGAGCCGCCGAAAGCGCTCGTGGCGTCGGTTGCGCTCTGGGCAAATGCCGGGGTGATAAACATGCTAAACTCCTCAGGCTGTGGGCGGCGGAACCCCGCCTCTCTTTTCAAGTCGCCGGACTATAGTTGCAGCCTTGATGAATGCAACAAAAACAGCCGGAAACCGTACCGATTCCGCTGCCTCATAACCTTTCCGCTGTGGAAAGGCCATGCTACCCGGCATCAAAAACGAAAGCGGATAATCGCTGCGATCTATCAAGGAGGCACCCGATGGCCGAGGAAATCAATAGCGTTCTTCTTCAGGAGCTGAAGAGACTTGCTGATGCGGTCGAACGGCTGGCCGGCCCGGCAGCCGCCGCCAACGACTGGGACGCCGCCGACTGTTTCGTCTGGTCCCCTGCCCGGCAGTATCTGCAGCCCGTCCAGCGCCCCAATCGCGTGGCGCTGAAGCTCATCCGCGGCGTCGATCACGTACGCGACATCCTGCATGAAAACACCGTGCGTTTTGCCGAGGGCTATGCGGCCAACAACGTGCTGCTCTGGGGTGCGCGCGGCATGGGCAAGTCCTCGCTGGTCAAGGCCGTGCATGAAGACGTGCGCCGCGAGAGCGGCGTGTCGCTGAAGCTCGTCGAGGTCCATCGTGAGGATATTGCCAGCCTGCCGACGCTCCTCGACCTGCTCAAGGACACGCCGCATCGCGTCATCGTCTTCTGCGACGACCTATCCTTCGACCATGACGATACCGCCTACAAGTCGCTGAAGGCGGCGCTCGACGGCGGTGTCGAAGGTCGCCCGGACAATGTGCTGTTCTACGCAACCTCCAACCGGCGCCACCTGCTGCCGCGCCACATGATGGAAAACGAGCAGTCGACAGCCATCAATCCGTCCGAGGCCGTCGAGGAGAAAGTGTCTCTGTCGGATCGTTTCGGCCTGTGGCTCGGCTTCCACAAGTGCAGCCAAGAAGATTATCTGACGATGATCGACGGTTATGCCGAGCACTTCAAGCTCGGCCTGGAGCGCGAGAAAATGCATGCCGAGGCGCTGGAATGGGCCACCACCCGCGGCGCCCGCTCCGGCCGTGTGGCCTGGCAGTATATCCAGGATCTTGCCGGCCGCATGCGCGTCCATCTCGACCGCGCCTGAACCGCCGCATATTTTCGCGATAGCTTCAAAACGACAAAAGCCCGGCGGCTGGCCGGGCTTTTGCATGTTCCTGGGACGCTCTACCTGCTCAGGAAATCTACGCTCTTCGACTATTCCAGGAAGGTCATGGGGTTGACCGGAGAGGCATCCTTGCGAACCTCGAAGTGGACCTGCGGCTGCTTGACGTTGCCGCTCATGCCCGAGACGGCGACCGTCTGGCCGCGCTGGATCTTCTGGCCGCGGGCGACGCTCAGCGTATCGGCATTGCCGTAGACGGTGACGGTGCCATCGTCGTGGCGGACGAGAACCGTGTTGCCGAGTTCCTTCAGGCCGTTGCCGGCATAGATGACGACGCCGTTTTCGGCAGCCTTGATCGGCGTGCCCTGCGGAACCGAGATATCGATACCGTCGTTGCGGCTGCCGTTGACGTTGGCGCCGTAAGCGGCGATCACCTGACCGCGAACCGGCCAGCGATATTTGCCGATACCCGTGGCTTCCGGTGCGGCGGCGCTAACGTCGGACTTCTTCTCGACATCGTCGACCGTCTGCGTGGCGGCAGGAGCCTTGTAGGGCGCCGGCTGCGCGGAGGCCGCCTGGACCGGAGCGGCGGCAGGCTGGGCGGGCTTGGCCGGCTCGACCTTCTGCGCCGGGATGGAGGCGGTCTTGATCGTATCGGCAGAGGCCGCGCCGTTCGGGATCTTCAGTTCCTGCCCGATGCGGATCGAGCTTGCCGACAGATTGTTGGCCGCCTTGATATCGTCGATATCGGCGCCTGTCGCCTTGGCGATCTTGGCAAGCGAGTCACCCTGCTTGACCGTATAGGTGCCTGCAGCGCCATTCGGATTCTTGCCGCCGCCGGCCGGTGCCTTGCCCAGCGGGTCTGCGCTTGCGACGGCCTTGTCGCGGGCGGAGTTGGCGCCGGGAACCACGGCAACCTTCTGCTCCTGGCCCTTCGTCGGCTGCGGCAGGTTGCCGGGCTTGGAAAGATCGGCAGACTGGGCCGCGGCCTTGGCGGCATTGTTGCCGCCATTGAAGGTCGGGATGAGGATCGACTGGCCGGGCTGGGCGGCAGACGCCGTCTTCAGATTGTTGACACGCAGGATTTCCTTTTCCGGAACACCGTAGCGGCGGGAAAGGACGGCGATATTTTCACCGGGACGCAGCGTGACGGAGGGCGCATTGGTCGCCGACCAGCCGGAAACCTTCGGCGTCGTGCCCGTCGTCAGCGTATCGGGAACGACCTTCGGCGCATTTGCACCTGCCGAAGCGATGCGATCGGGCTTCGGAGCGGCCGGGAACGGCTGGGCGAGAGCGACGTCCCTTTCCCGCTGACGGGGCGAGACGGACCCTGCGCTCGGCGGCGCAAGTTCGGAGCGCTGAATGGAAACCGGTGCGGATGCCATCCGCGCAGCGGAGCCGGAGCCGACGGCCGGATCATAGCTCGGACGACCCGGATAGGGCTGGCTCATCGCATCGTTGCGGGCGTAAGCCGGCTGCATGGCCGAGCCGCCGAGATCGGCGCGCGGCACCGGGTCGCCCTGCGGCCCGTTGAAACTCCTGCGCGGGATCGAATTCGTCGTCATCTGATCCTGCCCGGAGGAGGAAAAGAGACTGCCGAAACGTGTTACATCGGAGCTGCAGCTCGTAGCCGCACTCGCCAGCAAGGCGACGACCAGAAAATTGCCGGCCGATTTCCCGAACTTCGGCGAAAGACTGAAACGCATGACTCGACCCACTTAGAACGCAACCATTTGTGAATCTATTAAAGCGCGTTAGTGTTACCATGCGGTTAAGGCGCTGGAATCAGGGCTATATTTTTGAGAACTTGATAACCATAAGTTTGCGGGCGAAAAATCGTAGCCCGCCGGGCCTTGCCGCCTGCAGATCTAAAGCTGCGAAGCAAGCCGTGGCACAATCGGCAGATAGGGAGCATCGAAAAGCTCTTCCCGCTCGAAGCGGCTGCCGGTTTTCGTCAGCCGCACCATGCGGCATTCGTTCTCGGAGATCATCAGCGGCGCGATCATGGAGCCGCCGGAGACGAGCTGATCGGCGTAGAAGCGCGGCATGGAATTGAAGGCTGCCGTGACCAGGATGCGGTCGAACGTGCCCTCGCCCTGCATGCCGTTGCTGCCATCGGCCTGACGGATGATGACGCTGCGCAGGCTGAGGGCTTCCATGCGGCGCTGGGCCGAGAGCGTCAGCGTCTTGTAGCGATCGACCGTCAGCACGCGTTCCGCAATGCGACCGATGACCGCCGCCGTGAAGCCGCTGCCTGTGCCGATTTCGAGCACGCGCTGGCCGGGACGGACCTTCAGATGATGCAGGAGACGGACGGCGAAATCGACGCCTTCCAGAAAGGAGCCGCATTCGATCGGGATCGTGCGGCTGGAATAGGCATTCTCGATAAATTGCGGCGGCACAAACAGCGAGCGCGGCGTCTGCTCGACAGCCGTCAGCAGATCGATGTCGGAAATGCCTTCCGCGCGCAGTCTGAGGACCAGCGCTGCGAAGCCTTCCTTCTCGGCCAGTTTTGCCGTCAAGCCTTTACTCCGTTTCCGAGGACCTGCGCCACGCGGTCCGTCACGGAATAATCGGTCAGATCCAGTTTCAAAGGTGTTACCGAAATCTTATTATGCTTGAGGGCGTGGATATCGCTGCCCTCGGTAAAGGCGCCGGCCCGTTCGCCGAATTTCAGCCAGTAATAGGGAAAACCGCGGCCATCCGTGCGCGCATCGACCTGCAGGTTGAAGGCGAGCTTGCCCTGCGACGTCACTTCGACACCTTCGACGTCTTCGGGACGACAGTTCGGGAAGTTGAGGTTGAGGAAGGTGCCCTCGGGCAGATCGACCGTCATCAGCTTCTCGAGCAGCGCAGGCGCGTGCGCCTCGCACACTTCCCAGGGCAGAAGCCGGGCGCCATTGTCGTAAACATAGGCCTGGCTGAGCGCGAAGGAGCGTACGCCTTGCATCGTGCCTTCGATGGCACCGGCGATCGTGCCGGAATAGGTGACGTCGTCGGCAACGTTGGAACCGGAATTGACGCCTGACAGCACGAGATCCGGCTTGATGTCGAGCACCTGCTTGATGCCCATGATGACGCAATCGGTCGGCGTGCCGCGCAGCGCATAGTGCTTGTCGGAAATCTTCCGGAGCCTCAGCGGCTCCGAAAGGCTGAGCGAATGGGCAAGGCCGCTCTGGTCGGTTTCAGGGGCGACGATCCAGACATCGTCGGAAAGCGCCCTTGCGATCCGTTCCAGCGCAGCCAGGCCTTCGGCATGAATACCGTCGTCATTCGTCAGCAGGATGCGCATTCTCTCAGGCCGCCCGTTCGATCTTCGTCAGGCCGCCCATATAGGGCAGCAAAACGTCCGGAATCGTGACGGAACCATCCTCGTTCAGATAATTTTCGAGAACGGCGATCAGGCAGCGGCCGACAGCCGTGCCGGAGCCGTTCAGCGTGTGAACGAACTTCGTCGCCTTGTCGTCCTTGCCGCGGTAGCGGGCGTTCATGCGCCGCGCCTGGAAATCGCCGCAGACGGAGCAGGACGAAATTTCGCGGAAGGTGTTCTGACCCGGCAGCCAGACTTCGAGGTCGTAGGTCTTGCGCGAGCCGAAACCCATATCGCCCGTGCAGAGCGTCATCGTGCGGAAATGCAGGCCGAGGCGCTTCAGCACTTCCTCGGCGCAGGCCGTCATCCGCTCGTGCTCGGCGAGCGAACTCTCTGCGTCGGTGATGGAGACCAGCTCGCATTTCCAGAACTGGTGCTGGCGCAGCATGCCACGGGTATCGCGGCCGGCGGAACCTGCCTCCGAACGGAAGGAGGGAGTGAGCGCGGTGAAGCGCAGCGGCAACTTCTCCTGCTCGAGGATTTCCTCACGCACCAGGTTCGTCAGCGTCACTTCCGCAGTCGGAATGAGATATCGGCCATCCGTCGTCTTGAAGAGATCTTCCTCAAACTTCGGCAAGTTGCCGGTGCCGAACAGCGCCTCGCTGCGCACCATCAGCGGCGAGGAAACTTCGGTATAACCATGCTCTTTCGTATGCAGGTCGATCATGAACTGACCGAGCGCGCGTTCCAGCCTGGCCAGAGGCCCGGTGAGGACCGTGAAGCGCGCACCGGAAAGCTTGGCGGCGCGTTCGAAATCCATATAGCCAAGCGCTTCGCCGATTTCGAAATGCTCCTTCGGCGCATGGTTCCAGCGCGGCCTTTCGCCGACGATGCGGGTCACGACATTGTCGTGCTCGTCCTTGCCGACAGGCACGTCGTCGTGCGGCACGTTCGGGATACGCGAGAGCTGGTCGTTGAGCTCGGCGGACAACGCGCGCTCTTCCTCTTCGGCGGCCGGCAGCGTTTCCTTGATCTCTGCGACCTCGGCCTTCAGCTTGTCGGCAAGCTCGGTGTTCTTCTGCGCCATGGCGGCGCCGATCTCCTTGGAGGCGGCGTTGCGGCGGGAGAGCAGGTCCTGCGCCTTCTGCACGGCGGAGCGGCGCTTTTCGTCAAGGGCGATGAGAGATTGCGACAGAGGTTCCGCGCCGCGCTTTGCAAGGGCGGCATCGAGAGCCTCGGGATTCTCACGGATCCATTTGATATCGAGCATCGTCGTTCCAGATCGTTTCAACAGACATGAACCGGTCGGGAAAAACCCGACCGGATGGGAAACGGCAGAACTCGGAGAAATGTCGTGACGCGCTCAGACGCTGTCCGTCTTGGCGACCTCGGAGGATTCACTGGCCTCTTCAAGCGCCTGTTTGGAACGCTGACGCTCCACGAGTCGTGCCGCGTAGATGGAAATCTCGTAGAGAAGGATCGTCGGCAGCGCAAGACCGATCTGGGACATGGGATCGGGCGGCGTCAGCACCGCGGCGACCACGAAGGCAAGCACGATCGCGAACTTGCGCTTTTCGGCGAGCCACTGCGACGTCAGAAGGCCGACGCGGGCCAGAAGCGTGGTGATGACCGGCAGCTGGAAGACGAGGCCGAAGGAGAAGACCAGCGTCATGATCAGGCTCAGATATTCCGAAACCTTCGGCAGAAGCGAGATCGCCACTTCATCATGGCCGGGCGCCTGCTGCATGGACAGGAAGAACCACATGACCATGGGCGTGAAGAAGAAATAGACCAGCGCACCGCCCATGAGGAACAGGATCGGCGAGGCGATCAGGAACGGCAGGAAGGCCTGACGTTCGTTCTTGTAGAGGCCGGGCGCCACGAACTTGTAGATCTGCGCGGCAATGATCGGGAACGCGATGACAAGACCGCCGAACATGGCGACCTTGACCTGCGTGAAGAAGAATTCCTGCGGCGCCGTATAGATCAGCTGTGCCTTGTCGACATCGAGATGCGCCCAGCTGACAGCCAGCTTGTAGGGATAGACGAGGTAGTTGAAGATGTGCTTGGCAAAGATGAAGCACGCGATAAAGGCGAGGAAGAACGCGCCGATCGACCAGATCAGCCGCGTGCGCAGCTCCATCAGGTGCTCGATCAACGGCTGCGGCTTGTCTTCGATATCACCGCTCATGCCTCATCCTTCTTCTTTTTGGCCGCCGGCTTTTTGACTTCGGTCGGCTTCCTGGCCGCAGCGACCCGCTTCGGCTTTTCGGCCGGCGCGGCCACCAGTGCGGCGGCATCGGCCTTGTCCGCCGCCTTCACGCGCGGCTTGCGCACGGGCTTCGGCTTTTCCGCCACGGCAACGGGCGCGACGGTTGCGGCGGCGACCGGCTGCGGCGCGGGCACGACCGGCGGCGTTTCCGGCAGGCTCAGAGACGGCGCCGGCGCCGATACGTCCGCGGGCGGGACTTCCGTCTTGTTCTGCGCGGCCTGCTCTGCCGGCTTGTCGACCCTTGTCGCGTTCTGCAGATCGGCCTTGATCTCGTTGCCCATCTGGCGCAGCGGGTTCATCGCCTCGCGCAGGCTGTTGACCGGATTGAGCTGCTGGGCGTCGCTGATCGTGCGGCGCACGTCGTCAAGTTCGGCTTCGCGCAGCGCTTCGTCGAATTGCGCGCGAAACTCGCCCGCCACCTTGCGGGCACGTGCCGTCATCTTGCCGAAAGCGCGCAGCATCGGCGGCAGATCCTTCGGACCGACAACCACGATCAGAACGACCGCGATAACCAAGAGCTCGGTCCAGCCAATATCGAACATGCAAGGCTCCTGAACGGGCGGCGCGGGGGCTGCGCCCTTTCCCGTACGTGGTTATTTCGTTTCGTCGGCCTTGTGATCGACGGTCTTTGCGGCTTCCGGCGCGTCCTCGTCGTTCATGCCCTTCTTGAAGCTCTTGATGCCCTTGGCAACGTCGCCCATCAGTTCCGGGATCTTGCCGCGACCGAACAACAACAGCACGATGACCAGGACGATCAGCCAGTGCCACATGCTAAAAGAACCCATTACGCATACTCCCTGTTGCGGTGTTCCCTCGATGTAAGAATTTCCGATACGGTTTCCAACATCAATCCTTCTGGATTGAGCTTAATGTCACGGTATCGGCCTTTGTGACAAGCCATTCATCCATCGAAAAGTAGTGATTGACATTGTTTTGCGCGCGCATGGCAAAAGCAAGACCAACCTTCGCTAGTCTTCCGCGGCACCGCCCGGGGCGAGCAGTCCAAGCTCTTCAAGGTCCAGTTGTGTAATCGGATCCTCGTCCTCGGTCAGTTCGTCGTTCATGAGGGGGGACGGTATGTTGAAATTGGCGGGGATGCGGCCGGAGAGCAGGCCGGCGCCCTTGAGTTCTTCGAGGCCCGGCAGGTCACGCAGTTCCTCAAGGCCGAAATGGTCGAGGAAATCCCGCGTCGTGCCGAGCGTAACGGGCCGGCCCGGCGTGCGGCGACGGCCGCGGAAACGCACCCAGCCCGCCTCCATCAGCACGTCAAGCGTGCCGCGCGAAGTCTGGACGCCTCTGATATCCTCGATTTCGGCGCGCGTCACCGGCTGGTGATAGGCAATGATCGCCAGCACTTCGAGGGCGGCGCGGGAAAGCTTCTTCACCTCGTTTTCGTCACGGCGGATGACGAAGGAGAGATCGGCAGCCGTGCGGAAGGCCCAGGCATCGTCGACCTGCACGAGATTGACGCCGCGCGGCGCGTACTGGTCCTTCAGGCGCAGCATGACCGTGTGCGCGTCGAATCCTTTCGGCAGGCGATCGGTGATGAAAGCTTCCGATACAGGCTGGGCGGAGGCGAAAACCAAAGCTTCGGCTATGCGCTCCGCCTCTATCTCGGCCTGCAGATCGCGGGCAATGCCCTCGCCCTCGCCTTCCTCGTCCTCGCCCTCGAAATCATCGTCTCGCACGTCGATCAATCCGACTGCTCCTGTTCGACCACCTGCAAGGTGGCATGTTTCGGGCCGCGACGCATATAGATCGGCTGGAAGGCGCCGTCCTGGCGGATTTCGAGCTTGCCTTCGCGCACCAGCTCAAGCGAAGCGGCAAAGGCGCTGGCGACGGCGGTAACGCGCTCGGCAGGGCTTGCAAGGTAGCGCAGCAGGTATTGTTCGAGCGCGGTCCAATCGACGATGTCGCCGATCATCTGGGTCAGCAGTTCGCGGGCATCGGTCAGCGACCAGACATTGCGCCGCTCGATCGTCACCTGCGTGATCGCATGGCGCTGGCGCAAGGCCGCGTAGGCACTCAGGAGATCGTAGAGATTGGCGTCATAATCGGACTGGTGGCGGGCCGGGATGTGTTCAGGCGCACCGCGGGCGAAAATGTCGCGTCCGAGCCGGTTGCGATTGACGAGGCCGTCGGCCACCTGACGCATCGCTTCCAGCCGCTTGAGGCGGAAGGCCAGCGTCGCGGCCATCTCCTCGCCCGAGGGGCCGTCGTCCTTGGCCTGCTGCGGGATCAGCAGCCGCGATTTCAGGTAGGCAAGCCAGGCGGCCATCACAAGATAATCGGCGGCAAGCTCGATGCGGATACGCCGCGCGCTTTCGATGAACTGCAGATATTGCTCGGCAAGGGCAAGGACGGAAATGCGCGACAGATCGACCTTCTGGTTGCGGGCAAGGTAAAGCAGCAGGTCGAGGGGGCCTTCGAAGCCGGCGACATCGATCACGAGCGCGGGTTCATGGGTGGCACGTTCCGAGCCGTTCTCCTGCCACAGCTTGTCCATCGGCGTGGACGCTGCCTTTGACCGCTCTGTGCCCTTGATCGTGTTCACCCTGACCCTGCCTTTCCGGCCGCCGTCACGCCGTTGCAAACATGGCGTCGAATTCTGCCCTTATCGCCGCCTCGTCCGTCGCGTCCGGCGCCGGGAACCCGTCCTCGACGATCCGTGCCCGCTTTCGGGCAGCACCCGTCAGCGGCGGAACATTTGCCACGACCTCACGCATCTCGTCCATATGGCCGTTGCAATGCAGCACGATATCGCAGCCGCCTGCAATGATATTCGCAGCACGTTCGCCGATCGTGCCCGAAAGCGCATTCATCGACGTATCGTCGGAAAGCAGCAACCCCTGGAAGCCGATCTCGGTGCGGATCACCTGATCGATCACCTTGCGGGAGGTCGTCGCCGGATTGTCCGGATCGATGGCCGTAAAGACGACATGGCAGGTCATCGCCATCAGCTCATCCTTCATGGCGACGAAGGGCGGGAAGTCATGCGCCTGCAATTCCTCGCGAGAGACGGTGACGACGGGCAGCTCGAGATGCGAATCCGCAAAACCGCGCCCGTGGCCCGGCATGTGCTTCATGACCGGCAGCAGGCCGCCGGCTTTCAAGCCCTCCGCGGCCGCCCGTCCCATCGCCGTGACGGTTGCGGGATCGCCGCCATAGGCTCTGTTGCCAATGACATTGCTGCTGCCTTCGACCGGAACGTCGAGCACCGGCAGGCAATCGACATTGATGCCGAACCTCCGCAGATCGAAGGCATGCAGGCGCGACATCAGCCAGGCGGCGCGCAGGCCAAGGGCACGGTCGCGGCGATAGAGATCGCCGAGCGCCTGCCCCGGCGGATAGTGCTGCAGGATCGGCGGGCGGATACGCTGGACGCGGCCACCCTCCTGATCGATCAGCACCGGCGCATGCCAGCCGACGCATTCACGCAGCTCGGCAACGAGATCGGCGATCTGCGGCGCTTCGGAAATGTTTCGCCCGAAGAGAATGAAGCCCCACGGGCGCTCCGCCCTGTAGAAGGCCCTCTCTTCGTCGGTCAGCGTGAGGCCGCTGCAGCCAAGGATCATTGCTTTTGATTCGCTCATACCCGAATCATAAGGGCCGCACGGCGAATTGCGAGCGAGGTCAAGCGCGATCCCACAAAAAAGAACGGCGGGACAGGCCCGCCGCTCCGATCAGACAGTCGAGAAAGCTCAGCGCGAGATGAGGCAGCTTCCGCCGGCCGCGCGATACTGCTCGCAAAGCGCGGCAGCTTCATCCTTGGAACCGGCCGGGATACGGACGCGGTAGAACGTGCCCTTGCCGGCAATATCGGCCTTGCGGATTTCATAGGCACGGCCACCGAGCACGCCTGCGAATTTCTTCGACAGGCTGGCATAGGACTTCTTCGCTTCATCCTCCGACGGCAAGGATGCGATCTGGATGCCGTAGCCACCGCTTGCGGCGGCCGGAGCCTGCTGTGCCGGCTGGGCGGCGGCGGCCGGCGCAGAGGCAACCTGGGTCGGTTTCTGCGGGGCTGTCGGGCGAACATTGCCGTTTTCCGTTACGGTGCCGACGACATTGACGGGCTGCTCGGCCGGACGGGCGATCGGCACGGGTGCCGTATCCGTCGGCGCAGCGGATGTGGATGCGGCATCGGTGATCGCAGTCGTCGCGACTTCGCGAACCGGCGGATCGACCTGGCCGGCGTTGGCGGCGTTCACTTCGGCCGCCTTGGCCGCGGTCTGAGCCGGCTCGGCCGCAGGTGCCGTTTCGGCAGAGGGAAGCGCCGAGGACGCAGCCTGATTGCCGTTCTGATTGCCGGCGCTGGCCGGGAAGCTTACGGCAGACGGTGTTGCGGCAGGCTGACCTGCAGGCGCGGCCGAAGCGACTTCGTCGGCCGGTGCGGATTGCCCGGCAGGCGCCGGCTCTTCGCGGGCAACAAGCGTGCCATCCGGCTTGACGATCATCGTGCGGACCTTGCGCGGAGAAACGGACGATGCGGCACCGTCATCGGCAGCGGAGGCATCCGCGGTCGCATTGTGGTCAGGCAGCAGGCGCGGATCCTGCGTCTCGCCGACGGCGGTCGGCAGAACCGGATCGGCGCCGCCCTCATCGTCATCGGGCGAGACTTCCGGCGTCAGGGTTCGCTGGACGACATCGACCGGCTGTTCGTCGGAGGAGACGAGAGCCTTCTGCTTCGGCTCTTCGGCAGCACCCGCAACGCGGTCATAGACGGCCTTGTCCTGGTTCGGCACGGTCTTGCCGCCCGGATTTTCGGGCACGACCTTGACCGGGTCCTTATCGGCGGCAATGACGCGCGGCTCGCCCGAGCCGACGATGCCGAGGCCGGGACCGTTGGACAGCCAGCTGTAGACGCCGTAAGCGCCGCCGGCAAAGACGACCAGCATGGCGGCCGCCGCGAGGAGACGGCGCATGGAGCGGGCGCGATTGAAATCCGCCGTCTGGCTTGCGGATTCGATATGGACTTCGGAAACATTTTCGCGGCGCTCGACCGGCTCACGGACGCTGCGGCGGAAATCCTCCTCCAGCGCGCGTTCGAAATCATCAAGACCGTCGGCGAAGGCGTTGCCCGCCGGCTTGGCCGCAGCGGCGGCCGTTGCAGCAGCAGCCGGGGGCGCCCAGGCAGGGGCAGCCGGCGCCTTCTCCTGCCGCTTGGCAGGCTCGAAGAAGCTTGCGATCTCGGCATCGAGATCGAAATCGAAATCGGCGGTCTTGGCGACCGGTTCCGGGTGCTCGACAGGCGGCAGCGTCGGGACATGCATGTCCTCGACCGTTTCCGGACGATCTTCCGGATCGGAGATCATCGAGGGGTCGAAGGGCAGGTCGTCGGTGGTTTCGCCTGCCGGCGCCGGCTTGGCGCGGCTCACCGGAGCAGGCTGCGGCTCCGGCGCGAAAACCGGCGCAGGCTGCGGACGCGGAGCAGGCTGCGCCGCAGCCACGGGTGCCGCAGCACGCGCGGGCTCGGGCTTCGGCTGCGGAGCCGGTTCGGAAAAGTCGAGATCGGCGAGTTCCAGCTCGATGCCGGCAAGGTCCAGCTCGAAATCATGGCCGGCAAAGGGGTCTTCGGCTTCCGGCTCCGGCTGACGCGCGACGACAGGTGCGGGCGCAATAGGCTGCGAGACCGGCTCGACCGGTTCGCGAACGACGGGCCTCGGTGCTTCCGGCTGGCGAAGAACCGGCGTCGCACGGCTCATCGGCACCGGCGCGATCACCGTCGGCTGCGCAGGCGCGCGAGCGACAGGCGCTTCGAACACGGGTGCCTCGAACACGGGGGCCTCAAAGACGGGCGCCTGGAAAACAGGCGCGGCCGGCTGCGGCGCAGCAGGCTCGGGCGCGGCGGCAACAGGCTCCGATACGATGGGGGCAGCGGCACGCTGCGGCACCGGATAACGCGATACGTCCGCCAGGAGATCGTCGAGATCGAAGGCATCCGCATCGAAGACCGGCTCCGGCGGCGCTTCCGTCAGGGCCGCATCGGCGTGAACATCGCCTTCGGCGGCAGCCGCAAGCAGATCGAAACCGGCATTGTCGGGCTCGGACGGCTTCTCCAAAGCAGCGACATCATCAAGGGTTGCGACGGGCTCTTGCGGACGGGCGATGTCTTCGTGGCGGTCAATCTCGGCCGGGAAACCGAAGGAGGCCGCAGCCGGCTCGAAATCCGCCGCTTCAACCGCAGCAACAGCCGGAGCCTCTTCAGCCACATCAGGCGCAACAAGCTCGGGCTCGACCGTCAATTCCGGCTCGGCCACAAACGCGTCGGCGACGGCGAAGGTTTCCACCGCAGACTGAGCCGGCTCAACAACGGGCACCTCGGCAACCGGCAGTTCGGCGACCGGCTCCGAAAGAACCGGCTCTTCGCGACGCGGCGCATGAAAATTGGCAAGCGGCAGGCGAATGCTGGCGGCCGACCACTGCGGCGCCTTCGCCGGCGGCTGGACGACCGGAGCGGCAGGAAGAGCGCTGCCGATCGAAAGCTCCAGCTCCTCGATCAGGTCGCGAGCACCACCATAGGCCGTGAAAGTCACCGGAGGCTCCGCGGAAACGGCGACAGGCTTCGAGGGAGCCGGAGCCCAGCCGGCGGCGGCAGGCGCCTCCCATTCGGCGGCAACCGGTTCCGGCGCAGCCACCTCGGGAGCGGCAGCAACCTCTTCAGGAAATACGGGCTCGACGACAGGCGTCTCGAAATGGGCCAGAACCGAAGGGACGAGCTCTTCGCCGATGGAGGGCACATCTTCCTGAACCGGCTCGACATAGTCGTAAGCATCACCATCCTGAGCGACCTGCTCAGCCGGATGATCGAGGGCAGCCAGGGGACGCGGCGCATCGTAACGCTCGAACTCGCGCAAAAGCTCGTCCTCGAGATCGAGGGCGGGCTCCTGTCGTTCGGGATCACTTACGGTATTGGCGGCAACACGAGGCTCAAAGCCGACGATACGAGCGAGTTCTGCCAACGGATCGTCGTCGGCAAACATATCGTCTTTTCCACGCGTATCATACGCAAGTCGTTTATCAGCCATGCCCATCCCACTCAAAAACGCAAACACTTCAATGCCAGCGCATTGTGGGGAAATGGTGACGTTATCGCATTTCGTCCGGTGCGGCAGTGCCCGTAATGGCAAGTCCCGACTTCAAAACCGACGCGACGGCGTACACCAGCCCAAGTCTGGCAATACTCGATTCTCGGTTCTTATCGTTAACAAATCGTAATTCGGTCTGATCTTTACCTTTGTTCCAGTGGGCGTGGAAGGCGCTGGCAAGATCATAGAGGTAAAAAGCGATGCGATGCGGCTCCTGGGACTGGGCCGCGCTTTCGACGACGCGCGGGAATTCCGCGGCCTTGGCAATGAGCTGCAATTCGGCCGAATCCGTAATGCCTGCAACGGATTGCGCCAAAAGCTCGGGCGTCGGGGCAAGATCGGGGAAGGCTTCCTTCGCCTGCCGGAAGACGGACATGCAGCGGGCATGCGCATACTGCACGTAAAAGACCGGATTATCTTTCGATTGCTCCGTTACTTTTGCGAAATCGAAGTCCAACGGTTCGGAATTCTTGCGGTAAAGCATCATGAAGCGGACCGAATCACGCCCGACTTCATCAACCACGTCGCGCAATGTGACAAAATCGCCCGAACGCTTCGACATCTTAACCGGCTCACCATTGCGGAAGAGCTTGACGAGCTGGCAGAGCAGCACGGTCAGCTTGGCCTTACCGTCGGAAACGCCGCGCGCGACAGCCTCCAGCCGCTTCACGTAGCCGCCGTGATCGGCGCCGAGCACATAGATCATCTCGTCGAAGCCGCGGTCGAACTTGTTCTTGAAATAGGCCACGTCAGCGGCGAAATAGGTATAGGAGCCGTCCGACTTGATGAGCGGACGGTCGATGTCGTCACCGACCTCGGTCGAGCGGAAAAGCGTCTGCTCGCGGTCTTCCCAGTCCTCGGGCAACTGGCCCTTCGGCGGCGGCAGCGTGCCCTTGTAGACATAGCCCTTGAAGGTCAGATCGTTGATGGCGGTGCGGATGGCGGCCGCGCCATTGGCATGCAGCGTACGCTCCGAGAAGAAGATGTCGTGATGGACGTTGAGGGCGGCAAGATCCTCGCGGATCATCGCCATCATCATCTCGATCGCCCGATCCTTGACGATCGGCATCCACTGCTCTTCCGGCATGTTGTGCAGGCGCACGCCATATTCGCCGGCAAGCGATTCCCCGACCGGGACCAGATAGTCGCCGGGATAGAGGCCGGACGGGATTTCGCCGATCTTTTCGCCGAGCGCTTCGCGGTAACGCAGGAAGACGGAGCGGGCGAGCACGTCGATCTGCGAACCGGCGTCGTTGATGTAATATTCCTTGACGACATCATAGCCGGCAAAGGCAAGCAGGTTCGCCAGCGCATCGCCGACGACGGCGCCACGGCAATGGCCGACATGCATGGGGCCGGTCGGATTGGCCGAGACATATTCGACATTGACCTTCCTGCCCTGCCCCAGGCCCGAGCGGCCGTAAGCGGTGCCCGACTGGATCATAGAGGCAAGCAGGCGCTGCCAGTAACCGACGGAGAGCCGGATGTTGATGAAACCGGGGCCGGCGACCGAGACCTCGGCGACATCGGCGTCTTCCTGCAGCTTGGCGATGATGATTTCGGCAAGCGCACGCGGATTGGTGCCAAGTGGCTTGGCAAGCACCATGGCGGCGTTGGTCGCGACATCGCCGTGGCTCGCATCGCGCGGCGGCTCGACGGCAATGCGGCCGAAATCGAGCTCGGATCGCTTTTCCTTGACCAGATCGAGCTGTTCAAGGGCGTTTTTAATCCTGGCTTCAAAATCGGTAAAAAGGTTCATCGCACTCTTCCATGCACAGGCTGTGCCAACAGGTTTGCCGGCGGCTGCCGGGCGCCCGCTGCCTATCGCAAATCCGGAGTGTGGTCAAACAATCGCCTGTGGGCACTGATGGCATAGGTATCCGTCATGCCGGCCAGATAATCGCCGACATGCCGCGCCTTGGGCGCATCCGAAAGGCCGGCGATATGGTCTACCCAGTAATGGCTCTGCATCTCCTTGGGATTGGCCATATAGGCGCCGAAGAGATCCTTGACGATCTGGGCGGCACCGGCGCGGATGCGCATGATATCGGCATTGCGGTAGATGCGCTTGAAGAGCATCGCCTTGATCTGCATGTCGGTTTCGGCCATCTCATCCGAAAAGGTCGCAATCACGTGATCCGCCCTGCGGATATCGTCGGCGCTTTGCGGCTGCAGCGCCGCAAGGCGCTTCTGCGCCACACCGATCACATCCTCGACCATGCGCGTGATCTGGCGGCGCATGATCTCATGCGTGAAGCGACTCGGCTCCAGATGCGGGTAACGCTCCCTCACCTCGGCCATCAGTCCGGCGAGGAAGGGAATCTCCTCCAGCATCTCGAAATTCAGGTAGCCCGAGCGCAGGCCGTCGTCGATGTCATGGGTATTGTAGGCGATGTCATCGGCAATTGCCGCCACCTGGGCCTCCAGGCTCGCATAGCTCGCAAGCTCCAGATCGTGCAGCTCGCAATAGTCGAGAATCGGCTGGGGCACCGGTCCGCGCGTGCCCACACCATCGGCCGTCAGCAGCGGTCCGTTGTGCTTGACGAGGCCTTCCAGGCTTTCCCAGGTCAGGTTGATGCCGTCGAATTCGGCATAACGCCGCTCGAGCTTGGTGACGATGCGCAAGGATTGGGCATTGTGATCGAAGCCGCCATAGGGCAGCAGTTCCTCATGCAGCGCATCCTCGCCGGTATGGCCGAAGGGGGTGTGGCCGAAATCGTGGACGAGCGCCACACCCTCGGCGAGATCCTCATCGGCCTTCAGGGCGCGGGCGAGCGCGCGGGCAATCTGCGCCACCTCGATCGTATGTGTCAGGCGCGTGCGGTAATGGTCGCCGTCCTGGGCGATAAAAACCTGAGTCTTGTGTTTCAGCCGGCGAAAGGCCGTCGTATGGACGATGCGGTCACGGTCGCGCTGGAAATCGGAACGCGTCGGGCTGCCGCTTTCCGGATAGAGACGCCCGCGCGAATTCCACGGATCCGCCGCATAGACCGCGCGTTCGCCATAACCGAAACCCAATGCATGCCTGTCGAAGCTCATTCTTCACCGTCACCAACGCGTTGCGGCCTTGCCCATTGACGCCGCTTTCCGCTCTTCATACCTATAGCTTGCAGAAACGGCAAAGAGGCGCTTTGTCGACCGCTTCGCCAAATCCTGTCCTTTACGGAAGGATCATGATAAGTTTCTTTGATATCATGCGTTTGAACATCAAACGTGCAAATCGGATTCTCTCCGGATCTTGACCCCGGCAGGAGGAAAAATGACTGAAGCGAATGTAACCCTTTCCGATGCCGCGGCAAAGCGTATTGCCGCCATAGTCGGCAGCGATCCCGGCAAGAGCGCCTTGCGCGTCTCCGTGGAAGGCGGCGGCTGTTCCGGCTTTTCCTACAAGTTCGATCTCGTGGACGCTGCCGCCGAGGACGATGTCATCGTCGAAAAGAACGACGCCAAGGTGCTGATCGACAGCCTCTCGCTGGTCTATATGGCCGGCTCCGAGATCGATTTCGTCGACAACCTGCTCGGCCAGTCCTTCCAGATCAAGAATCCGAATGCGGTGGCAAGCTGCGGCTGCGGCACCAGCTTCGCAATCTGACGCGATACCTGCTTTCCACCGATAACCGGCCGAAGATTGCCTTCCGGCCGGTTTCCCGTCTTGTCCGCCGGCGCCGGAGCGCGATAGAAGGACATTCCGGACAGACACAGGACAGAGCCATGAAGATCGCGACCTGGAACATCAACGGCGTCAAGGCGCGCATCGATAATCTCACGCAATGGCTGAAAGATTCCAATCCTGACATCGTCTGCCTGCAGGAAATCAAGACGGTCGACGAAGGCTTTCCGCGTCTCGAAATCGAAGCACTCGGCTACCATGTGGAAACGCACGGGCAGAAGGGCTTCAACGGCGTCGCCATTCTTTCCAAGAGCTCGCCTTCCGAAGTCAATCGCGGCCTGCCGGGCGATCCGCTCGATGAGCAGGCGCGATTCCTCGAAGCCGTCTTCTCCCTCCCCGGCAACAAGGTGGCACGCGTCTGCTGCCTTTACCTGCCGAACGGCAACCCGCCGGAAACGGAAAAGTATCCCTACAAGCTCGCCTGGATGGAACGTCTGCGCAAATTCGCGACGGAACGCCTCGAATACGAGGAAATTCTTATCCTCGCCGGTGATTATAACGTCATTCCCGAGCCGCATGACTGCTTCGACCCGAAGGTCTGGGCAAGCGACGCGCTCTTCCTGCCGCAGACGCGCGCATCCTTCCGCCGCCTGGAAAACCTCGGCCTCGTCGATGCCGTGCGCTCGGCAACCGATGCGACGGCACTCTATTCCTTCTGGGATTATCAGGCCGGCGCATGGCCGAAGAACAACGGCATCCGCATCGACCATCTGATGCTATCGCCGGAGGCTGCCGACCACATGACCTCGGTGGCGATCGAAAAACATGTGCGCGCCTGGGAAAAGCCATCCGACCACGTGCCGGTCGTGGCTTATTTCGATTTTGCCGCCTGAGATTTAGAAATCAGTCGTCAGAACCGCTCGCAATCGTATGCGACAGGGAAACGGCCGTGCGCCGGTCCGCTTCGCTGGCGACGGAGAAGGCATCTTCCTGCAGCGACTGCATCCAGCCGCAATCCTTCGGCTTGCAGCGGTCGAGGGCGGCCGTCATCAGCGCCAGACCGCGGGCAGACTGGCCCTCATCGAAGAGGATGTTGCCGAAGACCGCCATGGCGCCGGGATGGCCGCTCTTGCGGGCCTGATTGAGCCATTTCTTGGCCTGGTTGATGTTGGCGCTGCCGCCCTCGCCCGCGAGCATCATCTGCGCGAGCTGGAACTGCGCCTCGGGAACACCGAAGGTGGAAGCGACCTGGAAATAGAGCTGCCGGGCCTGGTTGAGGTCGATCTTCACCGGGCTGCCGGCAATGCCGTGCTTGTAGTAGTTGGCCAGCGACAGCAGCGCGTTGATGAAGAAGCCGGTATCCTCCGAGCCGGGCTCCACGCCCTGCTGGGCAATCTCGCTGTAGATCTTGAAGGCTTCGAAATCGTCCTGCGCCACGCCGTCGCCATCGGCATACATGTTGGCGAGCGCCCAGCGCGAACCGGTGTGGCCCTTCTCGGCGGCGTATTTATAGGCCTCTACCGCCTCTTCCTTCTGACCGTTCTTGTAAGCCTTGAAACCGAACTTGAAGAGATCGAAGGGTCCCGATTCCTTCGTCACGCCCGTCTTGATGTCAAATGCCAGGACCGGACAGGCCAGGGCCAGCGAAACGGCCATCGACATGCTGAGCAGCGTGAATTTGAACAGTCTGAACTCGGACGTTACCATCTTTACCGGTTTCTTTCGTTCATCACAGACGCCTGGCGGCGGCTTTTTGGGCCGCTCTGCCCGCGTGGATGCATTCCTTCCAGGCGAGCGATCCCGCGGCGGGCTCCAAGGCCCCTTTGCCCGCGTCGCTTCCAGCCCCATGCCCCTCTTTCAAAACCAGCACACCCTTGTGAACCATCCGGCTTCCGGCACGGCCCACCTGCGATGCCTGTGGCACTCTCCTCGCGATCCGAGTCCTCACCCGACCGCCTTTATCGTCTTCGTAAACAGCAAATGTGACCAAACCGGTATCGCTACCGTCCGTGGAGGACGAAGCCTCATTCCGGCGAAGTGAAAATGATTGAAACGAGTAAATCTGCAACACTACCGAAGGGGTGGATTTCCGGCCGGAAACGCCTTTGGCGAAAAGCGAAACGGCCGCTGCCGCTGGCTTTTCGCCGCTGCTCCCGCGATATCTGGCGTTGCCGGAAAAAATTCGACCCATGCTAATGCTTACGCACACCTTACGCTTGTCATCTCCTCGCCCGCCAATAGCGCTGCGCCCTCTTTGTGGCGGGAAATGGACAAATTCGCCCCGCCGCCACCATACGCGAACCGTCGTAAAAAAGTGTTGCTGAATCGTCACAAAACGAGACGAGAAGATGGGATGATTAAGAGAGGTCAACAAAGAAGAGCCCGGCGCTGCCGGACTCCTCAATTCTTCAAAGCAGGGAATTAAAACTTGACCTTTATGCTGGTCGACAGCGCGGCAACCAGATCGTTGCCGAAGGAATAATGGACATCGTCGCCGTAGGTAATGCCGTCAGAAACAACGGTTCCTGACGATCCGCTTGTCAGGACGCCGAGTGCGCCCGCCAGACGCCATTCAATATTGTCCGTCGGCGTATAGGCGGCACCAAGGCCGATGGTCCAGCTATCTGTCTGGGAACCGTATCCCTGGCTGGTACCGCGATCCCAAGTGAGGCTGACAGCACCGGCCCATTGATCATTAAACTTGTGACCGATGCCTCCGGTAATTGTCCAGCCATCGCGATAGTGAAGGTCCAGCGAAGCCAGACCACCTGCTGGGCACGGAAGGAGAGTATTCGTGGGGCAGAACTGAACAGACTGCAGCACACTCCAGTTCGTCCATTTTACCGAGCCAAATGCTAGCCAATCTGGAGCGATGCCCGACTGCAGCTTAAACTCGAGCGAATCCGGAGCCTGGGCAGCGCCGGAAACATCGGTAATGACACCGCCATATAGCGGCACAAGCGCGGCAGGAACCTGACGAAGATCGACTGTGCCAGTCAGATTGTCGTAATCGACGCGGCTGTTATAGACGAGGCTCGCGCGGAAGGCGTATTCGGGAATCTCATAAGAGACACCTGCCCGCCAGCCCCAGCTTTCATCACTCAGGTCCAGCCGCCCGGTTCTGTTGCCGGGGCCGAAAAGAGCCGGGTTCGCCACATAGCGTTCTTTGAAACCTTCCACTTCCTGATAGAAGGCGCCACCGATAATGCGCAATTGCCCCTGGCCTACATCGAACTTGTAGGAGCAGGTGGCGCCGTAATTGTCGGTGGTGATCTTCGTTTCGATATTGCTCTGAGCACCGACCCAGCCCGCACCTGGATCGGAATGGCCGCCGAACGGCTGCGAATAGTCGACAAGGCAGTCGACCGGCCCGTAGCCGCCTTTAATACCAACATAGGGAATGGCGTAATCGTCGGTCTCGTCTGCGGAAGTCGAACCGCCGCCAAGGCCGTTATTGCCCAATCCATTCGAAGGATCGACATCCTGTGCGTTCTTCAGCTTGCGTTGGGGCATGACATAGGTAACGCCCGATTGGAACGAGAAGGGCGAGGTATCGAACAGCTGATCGATATTGTAGCCGCCGCGCTCCAGACCACCCGCAAAGGAGGGTGAGGCGACTGCCGAAAGGATGATGAGCGATGTTACGCCCCTGGAAAACATACGCGCTGCCATTGTGTCTCCCCCACTCAAGCAATTGAAGTAGGCACACTGTGCTAGGGAGCTTAACAAATCGCAACGAGACGCCCGGCGGCGTCGCGAAGTTGCATCATGACTAATTTACGTAAGGAATTGACGGGCACGTCAAAAAATCAGATAGATAAAATTCTATTCTTCTATCTGTTGATTTTTAGGGGTCTGTTAGATTCCCATTCCACTAAGGGTGGCAGCTGTATCAAACTGACAACAGTGGTAGTTTTCGCGCACGCCATCCCCCAAACGGGTGATATCCACAGGCGGAAACGGCAAAATGGCCCGTTTTCCGTGGAATCGTCATACTTTCTAACGCAAAAGGCGCGCTCCAACGGAACGCGCCTCCAGAAACGTTATACTCGTCAGCCGCGATTATCCCGCTTCGCTAACTCGCGCCAGAGCAGTCCTCAGGCTTGCGATCTGGCTCGTCAGTTCCGCATGGCGCTCACGCTCGGCCTCCACCACTTCCGGATTGGCGTTGGCGACGAACTTCTCGTTCGACAGCTTGCCGTCGATGCGCGCGACTTCGCCTTCGGCCTTGGCAATCGCCTTTTCGAGACGGCTCTTTTCGGCGGCAAGATCGATCAGGTTGCCGAGCGGCAGGCATGCGGTCGCCTCTCCCACGACGATCTGGGCGGCCCCCTTGGGTGCGGATTCGGCAAGCGAAATGGCCTCGACACGTGCCAGCCGCTTGATGGCCGCGTCGTGGCGGAACAGGCGCTCGCGCGTCAGGCTGTTGGCACCAACGACGACGAGCGGCGCGGTGGCCGACGGCGGAACGTTCATTTCCGAGCGGACGGAGCGGATGCCGGAAACGAGGTCGATGAGCCAGTTGATCTCATCGGCCGCCGCATTGTCGGCATAGGACGGCGACGGCCACTCGGCGTGGCAGAGCAGCCCGTCGCGTTCGGCGCCATCACCTGCCGTGTGCGCCCACAGTTCTTCGGTCATGAAGGGCATGAAGGGATGCAGCAGCTTGTAGATCTCTTCCAGAACATAGGCGCTGCAGGCCTGGGCTTCGGCCTTGGCGCCTTCATCCTCGCCGCTGAAGACCGGCTTCAGGAGTTCGAGATACCAGTCGCAGAACTGGTTCCAGACGAAACGGTAGAGCGCGCCGGCAGCATCGTTGAAACGGTAGGCTTCGAGCGCTTCCGTTACGTCACGTTCCGCACGGGCAAGCTCCGTCAGGATCCAGCGGTTGATGGTCAGTTCAGCGGCTTCCGGCACAAAATGCGGATCGCTCTTTGCGCCGTTCATTTCGGCAAAGCGCGTGGCGTTCCAGAGCTTGGTGCCGAAATTGCGGTAGCCGGCGATGCGGGCCGGGTCGAGCTTCACGTCGCGGCCCTGCGCGGCCATGATCGCCAGGGTGAATCGCAGCGCATCCGCACCGTATTCGTCGATCAGTTCCAGCGGATCGATGACGTTGCCCTTGGACTTCGACATCTTCTGACCGTTCTTGTCGCGCACCAGGGCATGAACATAGACGGTGTGGAACGGCTCGACCGGATTGTCGTCCTCATCCTTCATGAAGTGCAGCGACATCATCATCATGCGGGCGACCCAGAAGAAGATGATATCGAAGCCGGTGACGAGAACGCTGGTCGGATAGTAGCGCTCGAGCTCCGGCGTCTTGTCCGGCCAGCCGAGCGTCGAGAACGGCCACAGCGCCGAAGAGAACCAGGTGTCGAGCACATCCTCGTCGCGTGTCAGGATCTCGCCTGGCTGGAAGTTTTCCAGCTTGTCCTGAACGAAGGCCTTCATCGGCCCTTCATGCGAAAGATAGTGCTGGATAGCCGCCTGCAGAGCCTCTTCTTCGGTCTTCTCGACGAAGACCTGCCCGTCCGGGCCGTACCAGGCCGGGATCTGATGGCCCCACCAGAGCTGGCGCGAGACACACCAGGGCTGGATGTTTTCCATCCACTCGTAGTAGGTCTTTTCCCAGTTCTTCGGGACGAAATTGGTGCGGCCTTCGCGAACGGAGGCGATCGCCGGCTCGGCCAGCGTCTTGGCATCGACATACCATTGCTCGGTCAGGCGCGGCTCGATCGGCACACCGCCGCGATCACCATGCGGAACCATGTGCTTGTGCGGCTCGATCTTGTCGAGCAGGCCGGCTTCCTCGAAGATCTCGACGATGACCTTGCGGGCGTGAAAACGATCCTGCCCTTCAAGGCGATCCCAGGCGCCGTGGAGCGCTGCCGGATGATCGAGGCCTTCGAGGAAATCCTCGTTGTCCTTGATGGTGATCGTGCCGTCGATATTCATAATGTTGATGGCGCGCAGACCTGCCCGCTTGCCGACTTCGAAGTCGTTGAAATCATGCGCCGGCGTGATCTTGACCGCGCCGGTACCGGCCGTCGGATCGGCATAGTTGTCGGCAACGATCGGAATGCGGCGGCCGACGATCGGCAGAATGACATGCTTGCCGACAATCGACTTGTAACGCTCGTCCTGCGGATTGACGGCAATGCCGGTATCGCCAAGCATGGTTTCCGGGCGGGTGGTGGCGACGACCAGATAGTCGCGGGTTTCCCATTCGGTCGGCTTGCCTTCCTCGTTGAAAGCGACCGGATACTGATAGGTGACACCCGGTTCCAGCGGATAACGCAGGTGCCAGAGATTGCCCTTGATCTCGTGCTGTTCGACTTCGAGATCGGAGATTGCCGTCAACAGCTTCGGATCCCAGTTGACGAGGCGCTTGTCCTTGTAGATCAGGCCTTCCTTGTAGAGCGTGACGAAAACTTCGAGCACGGCCTTGGACAGGCCCTCGTCCATGGTGAAGCGCTCGCGCGACCAGTCGCAGGACGCGCCGAGACGCTTCAGCTGGTTGAAGATCAGGCCGCCCGATTCAGCCTTCCACTCCCAGACCTTTTCGATGAAGGCATCGCGGCCCATGTCGCGGCGGCCGGGAAGCTGCTGTTCCATCAGCTTGCGCTCGACAACCATCTGCGTGGCGATGCCGGCATGATCCATGCCCGGCTGCCACAGCACATCCTTGCCGCGCATGCGCTCGAACCGCACCATGATGTCCTGCAGCGTATTGTTGAGCGCGTGGCCCATGTGCAGCGAACCGGTGACATTCGGCGGCGGGATGACGATGGTGAAGCTTTCCGCACCCGGCTTGGCGTTGGCGCCGGCGCGGAAGGCATCCGCCTCATCCCATTTCGCGGCGATTTTCGGTTCGACGGCGGCGGAATCGTAGGTCTTTTCGAGCATTTTCTGACCAATTCGAGGTTCGAGGATGGGCGTTTTGTAAATAGGATGGCTACGGCCAAGTCAATAAAAAAGCCGCCCCGGAGACCGGAGCGGCTCTTGTGTAAAAAAGCGGTTCCGATCAGCGGCGCGGGCCGCGCGCCACACGTTCGATTTCTTCCCGCACGAGACGTTCGACGAGCGTCGGCAGGTTGTCGTCGAGCCATTCGCGCAGCATCGGCCGAAGCATGTCTTCGGCGATTTCGTCGAGCGAGCGACGCTCGGCAGCGCCGTCGATGGCGGCGGCAAGCTCTTCGAAGGAGCGGGCGACCTGCAGGCCGGTGTTCTGCGACAGAAGAGACGGCTGAATGTCTTCCGCAGCGCGCGCGGGCGCGGCCTCGGCGGGCTGGTGGGCGGCGACAGAAACAGACGCCGCCTCTACGATCGCAGGCTGCTGAACCTCGGGCAGGCGCTGCTCGGCAAAGACCGGCGCGGGCTCCGGCGCATATTGGGCAACAGGGGCAATCGGGGCAACGCGGGGCGCCTGGGCCGGCTCGACCGGGCGCGACGCGGCCGCTGCACGCGGCTCGAATTGCGGCTCCGGTTCGCGGAACTGCTGGGGCATATCACGGGGCGTTTGCACCGCGCTGCGCTCGGAAGCGGCACGGACGCGGGCTGCAACGTCGGCAAGCGACATGGCGCGCGCCGGCATTTCCGGCTCGGGTGCCGTGCCGGCGGAATTGGCAGCGACGAAACGCGGATCAGGGCGCAGCGCCGGCGACTCCGGGAACTCGACACCGGCATAGGTATCGTCAACCGTCAGATGAATTTCGGAATCGTTTTCTTCCTCCGCACCGTAGACGGGAGGAAGCGAGGCGGAAATCGCCTTTCCGGCGCCTGGCTCATTGCTCTCGATGATCTGGCGAATGGAGGCCAGAATCTCTTCCATGGACGGTTCACGCGCTACACCTGGCTGAGCCATATCTATCCCCGTTATCCCTTAAACAACGACCGGACGGCGTGGAGCATGCATCCGAATCACCGTGACCTTAGAATACCCCATGAGGGAAAAAAATCAGCGCGAATCAAACAAATGCAGCCATGCACAGTTTTATTACCCAAGCGTAAGCGAAGTCTGTGAAGGCTATTCGGACAGCCGGAACGAAAACGGGCGCCCGTGGCGCCCGCTCGAAAAAACGGCAGCGGAAACGGCCTAGAATACGAATTCGCGAGCCTTGGCAAAACCGGGCAGCGGCTTGACCGAAGCGTTGAAGAAGACGTTTTCGGAAACAGCGCCGCGCTCGCTGACAAAGACCTTCGCGCGGGCAGCGTTGCCGTAGCCCTGCACGGCAACAAGACGGCCGCCTTCCTGCAGCTGGCCGAGAAGTGCGGCAGGAACCTCCTCCACCGAACCGTTGATGAAGATCAGGTCATAGGGAGCGCCGGCGGCATTGCCCTTTTCAAGCGGGCCGGTCGCCACCTGCACATTTGCATAACCGGCAAGATTTGCCTTGGCCTGAGCAGCAAGGGTCTCGTCCGATTCGAGCGCGACCACGGAGCCCGCGATCAGCGACAGCAGTGCGGACGTATAGCCCGTGCCGGCGCCGACTTCGAGAACGGCATCGTCCTTGGAGATGGCGGCGAGCTGCAGCAGCTTGGCGAGCGGCGACGGCTCCATCAGGAAACGGCCCGGATTGCCGGCGGCGGCCGGAGCAATCTCAATGTCATAATCGACATAGGCAAGCGCCTTTGCCTTTTCCGGCACGAATGCCTCGCGCGGCACGTCCAGGAAGGCCGTCAGCACGGAATGCGAGGTAACGTCCGTGGTACGGATCTGGTTATCGACCATCTTTACGCGTGCTGCTTCGAAATCCATCATATCCTCTCGCCGATGAAAGCGGTTCTTGTCCTCCGTCTCTTAATCTCCGGCACGGATGCTTTCAAGGCTTGCCGGCAGTCGGTTTGCAGAATCCCGCCCGCCCTTCCCCGCATGCAACAGGTGAAGACCGGAAGCTGCAACTCCTGCGTGGAACAAATGAGCGTTTGGTGATATGATCGCAGGCGGAGGAAATGAGGAGGAGCAGGCGATGTCTGCCATTCTGGAATATTTGACGCTGTTCGACTTTTTCATCCTCGCAGCGCTCGTCGGCATATTCTGCTGCGGCCTGCTGGACGGCGAAAAGACCTGAACAGATCGCCGCCTCGGGCGAACATCTCCGGGCGCCGGCACGGTGTCCGACAACAGCTCGACGCCCCCTCGCGGATCAATAAGGCACGCCGGTCCGCGCCATTAACTTTATGTCAACCATATTGTTGCGCCGGCTGCGGCTTTCGATAGGTTGGCCGCATGCAAACATTCGCCATTCAATCGCCGGATATCGAAGCGCTCCACTACAATGCGCAGGCGCGGCTGCTGCTCGTGAAATTCAAAAGCGGCGCCATCTGCAGCTTCACGCGCATTCCGGCGCAGGCGCTGCAGCGCCTGCTCGGCCCTAACGTGCGGATAGAGAACGAAACGGCAGAAGACGATGCCGACTATCTGGCGGGCCTGCGCAGCGGCGGATTGCGGGCGCTCTATGCCCTGACGGGCATCAAGCCGGCGCAATTCGATTTCGCCGCGGTTCCCGGCATCTGGTGATGCGGAACTGCGGGCCGATTTACATGTCAGTGGAAATATTTGGAGGCCTCGCCCGGAATTGAACCGGGGTACAAGGATTTGCAGTCCTCTGCGTCACCACTCCGCCACGAGGCCTCACAGGCTGTCATGTTAGCCGTGGCGAGCGTTTAGAATGATCGTAAGGAAATCGCAAGAGGGCTTTCCAAAAACATTTCCTGCAATTTCAAACTCCGGCCACATCGCGCGCCTACAGAGGCGGGACCGATCCAACCCGGAAAGGCGCTGCCACCGCAGCGGGCGCGGCTGATGTCAAAAGGCTCATTCTGCCGAAAGTTCGCGCTTGCCTGAACAACAATTAGGCTAATAGCTGCTCAGACAGGCCATCACATTACCCCGTCCGCGCAATTGGCAGGTGTCAGCGAGTTTATCCCGTTGCCTATACTCACTCAATGGGTGTGTTCTGCAATCGAGACAACGCTTTCATCGACTTTATATTAGATATATCGAAATATAAGCCCTAATATCGACAATAAATTCTTAACTTGACTTTCAGAATCCTCGTTCCATCCTAACCTCTGGGAGAGACAGGAGCAGACATGAATTGGGTGCCTTTGAATTCCAGACAGATTCGCGCTGTCTCCTACGATCCCGAGACCCAGGTTCTGTATGCCAAATTCGCCGGGCGCGGCGCAGTCCGGCATGTCGGGGTGCCGCAGCATATTTACGACAATCTCGTCGAAACCAGCGATCCGGAATTCTACTATAAATATTATCTGGAGCCTTCGCGTATCCAGACCAG
Organism: Rhizobium sp. KDH_Rht_773_N; assembly: GCF_052946295.1. Taxonomy (NCBI): domain Bacteria; kingdom Pseudomonadati; phylum Pseudomonadota; class Alphaproteobacteria; order Hyphomicrobiales; family Rhizobiaceae; genus Rhizobium; species Rhizobium sp. KDH_Rht_773_N. The sequence continues at coordinate 150,264 of NZ_CM129525.1, forward strand.
CTGGTGGCAGAAAGCCAATCTCGGCTCCCATGCGGTGAAGGTCCTGATATTGCTCATCGGCGCACTGGTGATCACGGCGACGGCGCTTGAGGAAAATGGCGAGCTGCCAATCCATCTGTCGGAGATCACCGGGGCCGGAACGGCGGCCGCAGGCTCCGGCGAAAATCCCGCCCTCTCCCAGCAGTGACGGGAGCCCGGCCCAAGCCGCAACGTGCCGGTCCTGCGTCAAGGCAATTTAACCGGCGCCCGCCGTGCCCGGCATTGCCGCCTGCAGCGTCTTTGACGATTTCAGACCGGTCGCTTTCGGCGATGCCACCAGACCGCGACACGGCGGCGCCACCTGCGGGCTACCGACAGGTCGTGAGACAGGACAAGGAAACCCAGCGGCAGCATCCAGAAGCCGAGAATGGGTAAAAAACCGAGGACGCCACCAAAAATAAGCAGCGTTCCGGTGGTCATGCGGGCGATGCGCGAACGCGGCATCGGCAGCCGCAGCGAGCCGAGAACCAGCTTGCCATCCCTGTGATCGATCCCGAAACGCGTCTCTCCGGCCTTTTTCGGCCCATTTTTCCTGCTAGTCATCCACAAGAGATGGGCGCAAGCGCCGCGAATACAAGCTGATTTCATTTTTTTGAAAAAACTGCTTGGCAAATCGGGAAAGCATTTGTATTACCCCGCTCACGCCGCGGCCAAGCGGTGATCCCTGGTAGCTCAGCGGTAGAGCATTCGACTGTTAATCGACAGGTCGCCGGTTCGAATCCGGCCCGGGGAGCCAGTTTCTCGCTAGAGCGCGCCAAAGGCGCGCTCTAGTCGTTTAAGGCCTCTTCTCAGCATAGTCGATCCCGGTTTGCCGTCGTTTCGGCGCCCGATGTCCAGGCATGTCGCCGGGCCACGGCAAGATCGATGCGGGCTTGCCCCCTCCAGGCGCTGACGTCGCCAAGTCGGCGGCGATAATCCTTGAGGGTTACGGCACTTGAACTCGCCGGCGTTTTTGTCAAAATCCCGATCCCGATGCGCAGGACCCCGAAGGCAGCACGGACTGCTTCGGGAAACATTCATTGATATATCCAACAGGACTGCCGATTGGCGGCAGCGTGGCACCGGCAAGCGGCAGCCGGCACCGAACAATTCAAATTTTCAGCCCCATCTTCATGGCGAGGATGCGACATGGATTTCGAAGCATCGCAGGGGGACAGGAAATATCGCACCAGCGAGCGGGTGGGCGGGCTTGTCGAATGCTCGTCGCTGCAGGTCGAACTCAGGCGTTTCGATCCGGGCTGGCAGGTCGACCTTACGCTCGAATGCACGGAAATAGCCGTCCTGCTCTCGGGCCAGTCGAAGATCAGGTGGACAGGCGACGGCCACAGGCGGGAAGCGATTGCCCGTCCCGGCGTCGCATGGGTATGTCCGGCCGGCGTGCATGAGAGCGATGTGGAAATCGTCGGCACCATGCCCGAATCCCTGCACATCTTCCTGCCGCCCTCGCTCGTTGCCGAGAACGCGCTTTCGAACTTCGACATCGACCCGGCCAGGGTGCAGCTCGCCTATGCCGGGGCCGTCCCCGATCCGGTTGTCCTGCAGCTTGGGGAACTTTTCCGGGGGGTGCTCAATCGAAAACTGGAGCCGACGGACCGGCTGTTCCTCGACGGGATCCAGCTGGCGCTCGCGGCACATTTGCTCGGCACCTATTCGTCCGCCCGTTGGCGCCCGCCCGTGCGCAAGCCGGCCATCGATCCCAAAAGGCTGCGGCGCGTGCTCGATTTCATCGAGGCTCGCATCGCCGCGGAGATAACGCTTGAAGATCTCGCCGCCGAGGCCTGCCTCAGCCCGTTTCACTTTTCCCGCCAGTTCCGCGCGGCCACCGGTTTTGCTCCGCATCGCTACGTTACCGAACGCCGGATCGAGGCGGCCAAGGAGAAGCTTCGCTTCGCGCAGTCCTCGCTCGTGGAGATCGCCATCGATACCGGCTTCGGCTCGCAGGCAAACTTCACCCGCGTCTTCCGCAAGAGGACCGGCCTGACGCCCGGCCAGTACCGCGCACTCTTCACCGCTTAGCAACATTCGCCGGACGTGGGCGTTCGCCCTCTCCCTTTGTGCCGTCCGAGCGCAAGATCTGCACATAGTGCAGCAAGAGATGGAAATACGAAAACGCGCCTTGCGGCCTACACCTGTCTCGTCGAACGGGGAGCATTCCTCGAACGAAAAGAGGAGACAGGGACATGATTACCATTGAAGACGCTCGCAGGATCATTGCCGCCGGCGAGGCGCGGGCGAAAGAAATCGGTGTTCCGGCCAATATCGCGGTCCTCGACGCCGGCGCCCATATGAAAGCCTTTGTCCGCATGGACGGCGCGCTGCTGGGCTCCATCGATATCGCCGTCAGCAAGGCCCGGACGGCGGCGCTGTTTTCCATGCGCACAGAAGCGATCGGTGAATTCTGCAAACCCGGCGGCACCTCGTTCGGCCTGGAGCAGACCAATGGCGGCCTCGTCGTCTTTGCCGGCGGCATTCCCCTCACCGACAGCAGCAACATCGTGATCGGGGCGGTCGGCGTGTCCGGAGGGGCTGTCGCCCAGGACCGCGCGATCGCCGAGGCCGCCGCAGCGGCGGCCACCACCGTTTGAACGCGTTTTTTCAACCGCAGGCACATCGAAGGGACATTGTCATGAGCAAGACCATCCTCATCACCGGCGCAGGCTCCGGCTTCGGCAAGGCCGCCGGTATCGGCATGGCCAGGAACGGCCACAGCATCATCGCCACCACGCAGGTTTCGTCCCAGGTCACGCCCTTGCGTGAAGAGGCGGCCGCCCTTGGCCTGAAGAATTTTCGTGTCGAGCGCCTCGATCTCACCGACCCCTACGACATCAAACAGGCGCAGGGTTGGGATTTCGACGTGCTCTGGAACAATGCCGGCATGGGCGAAGCCGGTCCTGTCTGGGAAATCCCGGTCGATCTCGTGCGCAAGAACTATGAAGTCAACGTCTTCCTGCCGCTCACGCTGACCCAGGGCGTCGTCCAGAAATGGGTCCGCGAAGGCAAGAAGGGCAAGGTGGTCTTCACCTCCTCCATGGGCGGCCTGTTCACGCCCGCCAACTGGGGCACTTACGTCTCCACCAAGCACGCGCTCGAATCCATCGCCGAAGCCCTGCAGCAGGAACTCGGCCCCTACGGCATCAAGATCCAGACGATCAATCCCGGCGCCTATTACACCGGCTACAATGAGACGATGGCCGACAATCCGTTCCGCTGGCTGGACGACAGCAAGAACTTCACCAAGCGCGCCGACCTGCGCAGGGGCTTCGACGAATTCTTTGCCACACCGGAAGGCAAGATGGACCCGAAGGAAATGATCGACCGGATGATCGAGATCGTCCCTGCCGATAGCGGCCGGTTCCGCAACGTCGTTCCGAAGGTCATCGAAGACATGCTGAAGGACCATCAGCTCAAGGCCTGGGAAAACCAGATCTGACCGGCGACGAACCCGCAAACGGCACCCGCTCGGCGGGTGCCGCACCAGCACCCCACCCCTGGAGGAAGCCATGTCCATGACCGCAAGCGCGACCGTCCGCAGCCCAGCATCCCTCGGCCGCCGCATTTTCCACGCCGCCCTCGGCATTGCCGCCGCCATCCTGGCCCTCGGCGGGCTCGAAACCCGTGCCGCAGCGCAGGCGTTGACCGAAACCGAACGTCGCAACAAGGCCGCCGTCGAGGCCGGCTTCGAAGCCTGGGCGAACGGCACCGGCAGCCCCTACGACCTGCTTGCCGACGACGCCCGCTGGACGATCGAGGGCTATTCGCTGGCATCGAAGACCTATCCCAGCCGCGAGGCGTTCCTGCGTGAAGTGATCCGCCCGTTCAATGCGCGGATGAAGGCGCCGCTGAAGCCCGCGATCCGCAACGTCTATGCCGACGGCGATACCGTGATCGTGTTTTTCGACGCCCGCGGCATTGCCCGCGACGGGAAGCCCTACGTCAATACCTATGCCTGGTTTCTCGACATGCGCGACGACCGCATCGTCCGCGCCTCGGCCTTCTTCGATTCGGTCGCGTTCAACGACTTCTGGACCCGCGTGACGCCGTCCGAATAGGCCGGCCCATTTGACTTCGCTCAAACGACCGGGACTGAAAGCACCGTAATCTCCGTCGGCAATCGACGGAGATTATCATGCCAACGGATACCATCATCATCGTAGCAGGCGTTGTCGCAGCATTTGCGTTTTTCGCAGCCGGCCTCGCCTACGCGAGCATCACGTCCAGCAAATAGAGAACATAAAGCCCATACGCTCAAAATACGGGGCTTGGCAGCAGGTCAGAAAAACGCCCCGCGGACGGGGCGTCTATTGATTCCATCACTCGGTCAGCGCCGCGGCGATTTCAGGCCGTCGGCTGCCTGGTCTTGCGCAGATACGGCAGAACCGTATCGAAGGAGCCGAAGCGGGCAATGGCGTCTTCGTTGGAGACGGCGGCGGTGATGATGACGTCGTCGCCCTGGTTCCAGTTGGCCGGCGTTGCAACCTGATGCCTGGCGGTCAGCTGGATGGAATCGATGGCGCGCAGGATCTCGTTGAAATTGCGGCCCGTCGTCATCGGGTAGGTGAGGATCAGCTTGATCTTCTTGTCCGGGCCGATGACGAAGACCGAGCGCACGGTGGCGTTATCGGCGGGCGTGCGGCCTTCGGAGCTTTCGCCGGCGCCGGCCGGCAGCATGTCGTAGAGCTTGGCGACCTTGAGATCCTTGTCGCCGATCAGCGGATATTCGACATCGAAGCCGGTTGCCGTCTTGATGTCGTTCTTCCATTTGCCGTGGCTTTCGACCGGATCGACGGAAATGCCGATGATCTTGACGCCACGCTTGGTGAACTCGCCTTCGAGACCGGCCATGGTGCCGAGCTCGGTCGTGCAGACCGGGGTGAAATTCTTCGGATGCGAGAAGAGGACGGCCCAGCCGCCACCGATCCAGTCGTGAAACTGAATGGGGCCTTGGGTCGTGTCCGCAGTGAAATCGGGAGCGATATCGTTGATACGTAGACTCATGGTCGGCCCTCCAGTTGCCAATCGTTTATTTCGAACACTTGCAGGCATGCCTGCATGCTGGTGACTATCTACAGACCTGTGCCAAGCGCGGTCAAACCAAAGCCTTCCCCGAAAAGGGCGGCGGCGAAATATTATTTCCCGCCGGCGACCCTGCGTGACAGCGAGCCAGAGACACGATGAGACATCATGCGCGCAAAAAGGCAACGGCGCGCACGCAAATCGATGCTTTTCGCATGCCGCGTTATTGCCTACTCACTCTCCAATAACGACAAGAGAGACGCGGCGATGGCGACACCATTCTACTGGAACGAACTGAACACCTACGATTTTGCCGCGCTTTCCGCCGATACGACCATCGCCATCCTGCCGATCGCTTCGACCGAACAGCACGGCCCGCACCTGCCCATCGCAACCGATGTCGCAATCGCCAACGGCATGCTGGCGGAACTGCGCCGGCAGCGGCCCGGCGACCTCGACATCCTCGTCCTGCCGACCCAGGAAATCGGCAAGGCCAACGAGCATGTCTACGGTCCGGGCACGCTTTCCCTCGGCGCCGAACTGCTGATCCCTGTCTGGACGGCGATCGGCGCGAAAGTGGCGGAAGCCGGCCTGCGCAAGCTCGTCATCGTCAATTCGCATGGCGGCAACGTCGATATCATGAGCATCGTCGCCCGCGAGTTGCGCGTGCGCCACCAGATGGCCGTCGTTTCCACGCAATGGGGACGTTTCGGCAATCCCGACGGCATGATCAGCGAGCACGAGACGCGTTACGGCATTCATGGCGGCGAGGTGGAGACATCCCTGATGCTGCATTTCCGGCCGGACCTGGTGCGGATGGAGAAGGCCCAGAATTTTGCCTCGAAGGCCGAATGGATGCGTGAGCAATCCCGCCATATCCAGCCGCTGCCGCCGCATTCGCTGGCCTGGATCGCCCACGACCTCAATCCGAACGGTGTCGTCGGCGATGCCTCGAAGGGCACGGCCGAAAAGGGTGAAGCGATCTGCCGCCATCAGGTGAAGGGCTTTATCGAGTTGCTCCAAGACCTGAAGCGCTATCCGCTCGCCAACCTTTATTCACAGTAGTCAGGAGCTAACAGGCCGCTCCAGCGGAATGTGCCCCTTGGCCTGCAGTTCCTGAACGAGGCCGGCGAGTTCGGCCAGCAGATATTCGACGAAAAGGCTCGTGGCGGAATCGAGCGGCGCACGAGCGCGGGCAAAGAGTTTCATCGGCTGATGGCGGCTGTGCGGCTCGGCAATCGGGCGGAACACCAGTTCGCCCTGCCGGCATTCGGTGATGACGTCGAGCGGGTTCAGCATGGAGAGCCCTGCCCCGCATTTGACGAGTTTCTTCAGCATTTCCGAAGCATTGGTTTCCAGAACCGGCTCGACGGAAACGTCGAGTCGCGCCATGGCAAGGTTGATGACCTCCCGCAGGCTGGTGCCCTGCTGGGCAAGCACCAGCCGTTCCTGCACGACATCGGCGAGATTGATCGGACCCGGCCCGATCAGGGGGTGGCCGGGCGGCAGGATGACGCCGATCGGGATATCGAAATTGCCGAGCGTGCGGATACCGGGTGTCGCGGGAATGTTGAAACCGAGGCCGATATCCACTTCCCCCGAAAGCACCGGGTTGACGGTCGTCGTGCCGGCATCGTTGCGCAGCTGGATGAAGACGCGCGGATGCTCCGACTGGAAGCGGGCGATGATTTCCGGCAACGGGCCGGAGGCAAGGCCGACGGTCGTGACCAGCCGCACCTTGCCGGCCTGCTGCATCTTCAGGCTTCGGATGCGCCCCTCCAGCCGCTCGTAGTTCTTCAGAACCTCGCGAATATGCTCGATGCAGAGTTCGCCGGCAGCCGTCAGGCGCAGCCCCCTCGGCAGGCGCTCGAAGAGCGGTGCGCCCATTTCCTCCTCCAGCGCCAGGATCTGGCGGTTGATGGCCGAAGACGCGACGTTGAGGCGCGCCGCGGCCTTGCGGATCGACCCCGTGCGGGCGATCTCGTTGATGTAGAGAAGCTTTCTGGAGTGCAGCATTCCGGCCTCGTTGCATTGTTTTTAAGCACGGCGCCCAATTTAGGCACAGACCGCGGATGGGATGCCAAAAAGGCATCGTTGCGCACGAATTTTGATGCTTTTCAAAGAGCGAAGCAACCGCTCAAATGAAGAAAATCGGGGGCCGAAAACGAGCTTCCGGGGCACCAGAAGGGGAACGCCGCCATGTCCAACAGATTGAAAACATCCGTCTTTTCTGCAGTCCTTGGGCTTGGCGGCATGCTTGCCGCCAGCGTACCCGGCTATGCGCTCGACAAGGTCAGCTATGGCACCAACTGGCTGGCGCAGGCCGAGCATGGCGGCTTCTATCAGGCCGTGGCCGACGGGACCTATGCCAAATACGGCCTGGACGTTTCCATTGTGCAGGGCGGGCCGAACGCGGCCAACAGCGCACTGCTGATCTCCGGCAAGATCGATTTCTATATGGGCGGGCCGCAGGGCGAGCTTTCGGCCGTCGAGCAGGGCATTCCGCTCGTCGATGTCGCGGCGATCTTCCAGAAGGATCCGCAGATCCTGATCGCCCATCCCGATGCCGGCGTCGACACGTTCGCCGATCTTGCCAAGCTGAAGACGCTGTTTCTCAGCAAGGACGGCTACCTCACCTATTTCGAGTGGATGAAGGCGAATTTCCCGGGCTTCAAGGACGAGCAGTACAAGCCCTATAATTTCAATCCGGGTCCGTTCCTTGCCGACAAGCACTCCGCGCAGCAGGGCTACCTGACCTCGGAACCCTACGAGATCCAGAAGCAGACCGGCTGGGAGCCGAAGGTCTTCCTGCTCGCCGACAACGGCTATTCGCCCTATTCGACGATGATCACCACGACGCAGCAGATGATCGACAGCAAGCCTGATGTCGTCCAGCGCTTCGTCGATGCCTCGATCGAAGGCTGGTACAACTATCTCTACGGCGACAACAGCAAGGCCAACGAGCTGATCAAGAAGGACAATCCGGAAATGACGGATGGCCAGATCGCCTATTCGATCGCCAAGATGAAGGAATACGGCATCATCGAATCCGGCGAGGGCCTGGACAAGGGCATCGGCTGCATCACCGACGCGCATTACAAGAAGTTCTTCGACGAGATGGTGGCGATCAAGGTCGTCAAGGCCGACACCGATTACACCAAGGCCTTCACGACGAAATTCGTCTGCAAGAATGTCGGCGCGTCGCTGAAGAAGTAAGCCTCCCAAGGCGGGCCCGTCGCGCTTCAGCGGCGGGCCGCATCCCCTTCGATCAAAGAGCGAGAGAATGTCCCTAGCCGAAACCAAGGCGGCGCCTTCGAAGGAGACACGCAAGCGGCCGCTGGTCGTCATGCAGTCGGTCTCGAAGGTCTTTTCCAGCGGCACGATCGCGCTTTCGGGCATGTCGCTGACGGTCGAAAGCGGCGAGTTCATCAGCCTTCTCGGTCCCTCCGGCTGCGGAAAATCCACGGCCTTGCGCATCATCGCCGGTCTCGGCGATGTCTCCGCGGGCAAGATCGACTGGCCGAGTTCGCGCATCAATTCGAAGGGCCTGCCGGAAGGCGATATCGGCTTCGTCTTCCAGGAACCGACACTGATGCCGTGGAAGACGGTTTTCGGCAATGTCTACCTGCCGCTGAAGCTGCGCGGCGTTTCCAAGGCGGACGCCAGGGAGCGGATCATGGAGGTGCTGGCAACGGTCGGCCTCGCAGATTTCGCCGATGCCTTCCCGCGCGAACTGTCGGGCGGCATGAAGATGCGCGTTTCGATCGCCCGTGCGCTGGTGACGAAGCCGAAGCTGCTGCTGATGGACGAACCGTTCGCGGCGCTTGACGAGATCACCCGTCAGAGGCTCAACGACGACGTGCTGCGGCTGTGGAAGGCGACGGGCATCACGGTGATTTTCGTGACGCATTCCGTCTTCGAATCCGCCTATCTCTCCAACCGCATCGTCGTCATGAAGGCGCGGCCGGGCCGCGTTCACGCGGATTTTCCGCTGACGACCAGCCTCGAGCGGGATTCGCACTACCGAACCTCGGAAGAATACCGGCAGGCCTGCGAGACGGCGTCGCGTTCGCTGATCGAGGCGATGGGCGGAGCGGAGGACCATTGATGAGCGTCGAGAGTATCGAAACGGCCGAGGTCTTGCCCCCGCCCCTTCCCAATCCGATCAATGCCGGCAGGCGCGATCTGGCGCTGCGCATCGCCGTGCCTTTTCTCGTCATCGGCGTGCTGATCGTCATCTGGGAAATCTATGTCGTGATGTCGGGCGTGCCGCCCTATATCCTGCCCGGCCCCGGCGCCGTCGCGGCCGCCTTCGTCAATGATTGGGGCACGCTTGCCCCTGCCCTCTGGGTGACGACCCAGATCACCTTCATATCGCTTGCGCTGGCGCTGATCGGCGGCGTCGGTTTTGCGATCTTCCTGGTGCAATCGCGCTGGATCGAAATCGCCTTCTATCCGCTCGCGGTCATCCTGCAGGTCACGCCGATCGTCGCGATCTCGCCGCTGATCCTGATCTATGCGCCGTCGACGCAGGTCGCGCTTCTGATCTGCGCCTTCCTCGTCGCCTTCTTTCCGATCCTGTCGAACATGGTGCAGGGCCTGAAGAGCGTCGATCACAACCTGATCAACCTCTTCGAACTCTATGGCGCCTCGCGCTGGCAGACGCTGATCTATCTGAAGATCCCCGCCGCCCAGCCCTATTTCATGACCGGGCTTCGCATCGGCGGCGGCTTGGCGCTGATTGCAGCCGTGGTTGCGGAATTCGCCGCGGGTTCGGCGGGTGCGGGTTCCGGCCTCGCCTTCCGCCTGCTGGAATCGCAATACCGCATGAATATCCCCCGCCTCTTTGCAGCGCTCTTCATGCTGTCGATGCTCGGCGTCGCGATCTTTGCCATCACCTCCTTCATTTCATGGCTCAGCCTGCATCGCTGGCATGAGAGCAGCCTGAAGCGGGAAAACTGATGACCTATTCCTTCATGTCTCCTCCCAATGCGGGCCGCTTCGTGCTGGCCAATGCGACGCTTCCGGCTGTCGCGACCGGCTACGCGGCCCCGGCAACGGAAGGGCTCGTCAAGGCCGATATCGTGATTGCGGATGGCCTCATCGCGGCAATCCTGCCGCCGGGCACGGCGCCGGCGGAATTTGCCAAATCGGACATGAAGGAAGGCATGGTCTGGCCCTGCTTTGCCGACATCCATACGCATCTGGACAAGGGCCATATCTGGCCGCGCAAACCCAATCCGGACGGCACGTTCATGGGCGCGCTCGAAGCCGTCGGCAGGGACCGCGAGGCCAACTGGTCGGCCGCCGATGTGCGCAAGCGCATGGAATTCTCGCTGCGCTCGGCCTATGCGCACGGCACCGGCCTGATCCGCACGCATCTGGATTCGCTCGCTCCCCAGCACCGCATTTCCTTCGAGGTGTTTGCCGACATACGCGACGAGTGGAAAGAGAGGATCGCCCTGCAGGCGGTCGCTCTGTTCCCGCTCGACAATATGGCCGACGAAGCCTTCTTCGCCGATCTCGTCGCCGTCGTGAAGGACACGGGCGGCCTGCTCGGCGGTGTCACCAGGATGGGACCGGCACTCGACTGGCAGCTCGATACGCTTTTGCGGGCGGCAGCGGAGAACGGCCTCGATATCGATCTGCATGTCGACGAGACGGACGATCCGGGTGCCGAGACATTGAAGGCGATCGCCGAGGCCGTGCTGCGCAACCGGTTCGAAGGCAAGGTGACGGCGGGCCATTGCTGCTCGCTGGCGCGGCAGGATGACGATGTTGCGCAGCGGACGGTGGAACTGGTTCAAAAGGCGGGGATCGCGGTCATCTCACTGCCGATGTGCAACATGTACCTGCAGGACCGCTATCCCGGCCGCACGCCGCGCTGGCGCGGCGTCACGCTGTTCAAGGAACTGGCGGCGGCCGGTGTCGAGACGGCCGTTTCCTCCGACAATACGCGCGACCCCTTTTATGCCTACGGCGATCTCGACCCTGTCGAAGTGTTTCGCGAGGCGGTGCGCATCCTGCATCTCGACCATCCGCTCGACACCGCGGCGCGCGTCGTCACGACGTCACCGGCCAGGATCGCCGGCAGGCCGCAGATGGGGCGCATTGCCATCGGCAACCCCGCCGATCTCGTGCTCTTCAGCGCAAGGCGCTGGAGCGAATTCCTTTCCCGTCCGCAGTCTGACCGCGTCGTGCTTCGCCGCGGCAAGGTGATCGACCGCAGCCTGCCGGATTACCGTGAACTCGACAGCGTCGTTGGAGCCTGACATGGCCGATTATCAGAAGATCAAAAAAGAACTCGAAGGCATCGCGATCGAGGACAATCCGGCGCTCGTTCGCCAGAAGAGCCGGGATTTCTACTGGTATTCGCCGATCCTGAAGGCGCAGCTCGACAATGTGACGGCCGATATCGTCGTCACGCCGAAAAACGAGGCCGAGGTCATCCAGACGCTCAAGGTCGCCTTCGCCCATGGCGTGCCCGTCACGCCACGTGGTGCGGGCACCGGCAATTACGGCCAGGCCATGCCTCTATCAGGCGGCATCGTGCTCAATCTGGCGGCCATGGACAGGATCAAGGAAATCCATCCGGGCCGCGTGATCTGCGAACCCGGCATCGTGATCGCCCAGCTCGACAAGCAGACCAAGGCCCATTCCGGCCAGGAACTGCGCTTCCACCCCTCGACCGCGCAGACGGCGACGGTCGGCGGTTTCATCGCCGGCGGTTCGGGCGGTGTCGGCTCGATCACCTGGGGCGGCTTGCGCGATCTCGGCAATATCCTGCGCCTGCGGGTCGTGACCATGGAGGCGGAGCCGCGGGTGCTCGACCTCACCGGCTGGGACCTGCAGAAGGTCAGCCATGCCTATGGCACCAACGGCATCATCACGGAAATCGAGATGCCGCTCGCACCCGCCTATGACTGGGTGGACGTTCTGGTCGGCTATGACGACTTCATGGATGCGGTGCGCTATTCCGATGCGCTGGCGAAGTGCAACGGCATTCTCGTCAAGGAAATCGCGCCGATCGCCGCTCCCATTCCGCATGACTATTTCACCCGCCACAAGCCCTATATCCGCCAGGGCCAGTCGATCGTCGTGCTGATGATCGCGCCGCACTCGATGGATGCCTTCCTGGCGTTCACGGCAGCGCAGAAGGGCGAGATCATGTTCCGCTCCGACAAGGTCGAGAGCATGCGCGGCATCCCGCATGCCTACGAGCTTGCCTGGAACCACACGACGCTGCGTGCGCTCAAGGTCGATCCCAATTTCACCTATCTGCAGGTGCAGTATCCGGGGCCGGATCATGTCGCCAAGGTGCAGAAGATGGTGGAGATTTTCGGTGACGAGGTGCCCGGCCATCTCGAATTCATCAAGTTCGACGGGCAGATCCAGTGCTCGGGCCTGCCGCTGGTGCGCTACACGAGCGAGGAGCGGCTGGAAGAGATCATCAGGATCCATCAGGATCATGGCTGCCCGATCTTCAACCCGCACCGCTATACGCTGGAAGAGGGCGGCATGAAGCGCACCGACAAGGTGCAGCTTGCCTTCAAGCATGAGACCGATCCGAAGGGGCTGCTCAATCCCGGCAAGATGATCGCCTGGGAAAATCCCAATTTCGATTTCAATGCCGGCAAGAATTATCTTTTCCCGGGCCTCGCCGCCGTCATGGAGGCTTCATGAGGGTTCTTGTCCTCCACTCGCACCCGGTCGAGGAAAGCTACGGCAAGGCACTCTACAGGCAGACCCTGGAGAGCCTCGCCAAGGCCGGGCACGAGGTGGATGCCTGCGATCTCTACGCGGAAAATTTCGATCCCGTTCTCTCACGGCATGACCGGCTCGTCTACCACGACTACCCGGACAATACATCGCTGGTGAAACCCTATGTGGAAAGGCTGAAGCAGGCCGAGGCGCTGGTCATCTGTACGCCGGTGTGGAATTTCGGTTTTCCCGCCATCCTCAAGGGCTATTTCGACCGGGTCTGGCTTCCCGGCGTCTCCTTCGAACTGGTGGACGGCAAGGTCGAATCCCGGCTGCGGCACATCAGGAAGCTCGGGGCGGTGCTGACCTATGGCGCGACACCTTTCCGCGCCTTCGTTGCCGGCAATCCGCCGAAGAAGATCGTCAAGCGGGTCTTGCGGGCGCAAATCAACCCGCTCAACCCCGTCACCTTCCTCGCCCACTACGATATGAACAATTGCACGCCGGAGACGCGAGCGGCGTTTCTGGCGAAAGTGAAGTGCGCGATGGAACGCTTCTGAAGCAGATCGCTCCAAACTGCGCGCCTTTTCCGCGGCAGGCTTGTCGCGCAAGATGTGCCGTGGTCTTGAGACCACGGCATGGCGATCGCAGCAGCGCCTGAAATCAGACCTCAGAAAACCTTCGCGGCCGTCACTTCCACTTCGACCAGGAATTCCGGCCGGGTAAAGCCGTTGACGATAATGAGCGTCGAAACGGGTTTCGGGTCGAGTGTGAAGCGGTCGCGCACGGCCATATAGGCCGGGAAATCCTCCCGCTTCGTCACGAAGCCGGAAATGCGGATGACATCGGCAAAGCTCATGTCGGCCGCCGCGAGGATCGCCTTGATCGCCTCGAAGCAGAGTTCGGCCTGGGCCGTCACATCCTCGGGGACTGTTTCATCAAGGCCGATGCCGAGCTGACCGGAGGTGACGAGCAGAGAGGCGCCGGGCGGCACGAGAAGGCCGTGGCTGTAATTTCCGAAGGGGCGGCGGACGGAAGGCGGATTGAAAATCTTCTTCATGAAAAACCTCGCTGCAAACAGGGATTTATAGCGAGGAATTTCGGTGCGTTCCAAGCACCTGCTGCCGGTTTCCGGTCAGAAATCCAGAGATTGCTGGGCCGGCGCGGGCGGGCCGACATGCACGCCTTCAAGCTCCAGCATATGCAGCTTGGCATTCGAACCGCCGGGCGCCGAAAAGCCGCCGATCTTGCCGCCTGCGGCCAACACGCGATGGCAGGGAATGATAAGCGCGACAGGGTTTTTCGCCATTGCCTGGCCGACGTCGCGGGCAGCTTCCGGCCCCGCGCCAAGCTCCCTGGCGAGCGTGCCGTAAGTGGTCGTGCGTCCCCAGCCGACACGGCGGGCCGCGGCATAGATATCGCGGAAGAATGCGTCCTGGCCGTCGAGGTCAACGACCACGGTGGAGAAATCGACTTCCTCCCCTTCGAAATAGCGCTTCACCGCGGCAACGGCCTCGAGAATCTGCGGCGTCGGCCTGCCCGGTTCGGCAGCCGGCAAGCGGCGCAGCAACAGGCGTTCGGTCGCCTCGGCGCTCCTGGTCGGCAACTGGAACCGCGTCACGCCGGCATTGCTCCAGGCAATGCCGCAAAAGCCGCCGGCGGTTTCGAAGATCAGGTATTGGTGCAGTTTCTGAGCCATGGTGAAGCCCTCACATTCCGTCAGGCAGCAGAATCGTACCGCAAGGGCTCAAGTTCAACCCGTTTCTTGCGCAGTCCCGGCAAAATGTCAGGCCGATGCGGCAGTTGCCGATAGCGTGGGCATCTGCGGCCGCTTCGCTTTCGCCTTGCCTTTGACCGCATCGAACAACGCATAGCCCCCGGTCCAGCGGCCGAAGCCGCTGGCGATGTTGATATGGCCCGCCAGCCCTATGTTGCGGACCTCGGTTTTCCAGAGGCGGGCGTAGAAACTCAGGCGGTCGAGCGACATGTATTTGTCGTCGAGGCTGCCGACGGTAAGGCTCGGAAAGGGAAACGGGCTCGTCGGCATGGGGCCGAAGGCGAGCGAACCGGAATGCAGCCTTTCCGTTGCCGGCAAATCGCACGGCGCGACCAGAAGCGCTCCCTTCACCCGGCGGGCCAGCGGCCGGTCGGCGAGCCTCGCCGTCAGGATGCAGCCGAGGCTATGGGCAACGATATAGGCTTCCCCCGCCTCCTGAAGCGCCTGCTCCAGCCGTTCCATCCAGTGGTCAAGGCGGGCGTGATTCCACTCGGCCTGGGCGACAAGCCGGCTCTGCGGCACATCATCAAGCCAATAGTGCTGCCAATGCCCCTCGCCGGAGCCGAACAGGCCCGGCACGATCAGGATTTTCGTCATCGCTGCCTCCTGGCGCACGCGCAGCAGATTGCTGCGGCGCATGCCCGCCAGAATTATCCATAAATTTTATGGACTAAAGAAACGAAGCTCCAAAACCCGCAGGAAAGCTGGAAAATCCATCGCTGGGGCCAAAGGCTGCCGCTCGGCGAAGCATGCCGATAGGACAGCGGACCGGGCAAAGACCCTTCACCGAGACAGATCGGCTCGACCGGCCTTTTTCATGCGCGCCGGGTGAAACTGTTGATCCGGTTGCCTCGTACTTCCGTAACAAGCCCAGAGGCAAGACAGGGAGCAGCCAGTGGCACGCGAGACTGTTGCAAGAGCGGTAATCGTCTGGTTTCGCAAGGATCTGCGCCTTGACGACAACAGGGCTCTCCATGCGGCATGCGCATCGGGGCGGCCGGTCATTCCGCTCTACATCCGGGAACCCGGTGAAGACGGCACCGGACCGCTTGGCGCCGCTCAAGCCTGGTGGCTGCACCATTCGCTGCATGGGCTCGATGCCACCATCAGGAGACATGGCGGCAAGCTCGTCCTTGCCAGCGGCCATGCCCGAAACGTGCTCGCCGACATCATCAGGCGAAGCGGTGCGGAGGCGATATTCTGGAACCGCCGCTATGATCCGCCGGGGACCGCAATCGATACGCGCCTCAGGCACGAACTGGAAAAACAGGCAATCGAGGTGCGCAGCTTTAGCGGCCAGTTGCTGCACGAGCCGACGATACTGAAGACAACGAGCGGCACGTCCTATCGCGTCTATGGGCCGTTCTGGCGCGCCCTCGAAGAAAGTGGGGAGCCGGAGGCGCCCGTCGATCTGCCCCAGCGCTTCCGCTTCCCCCAACAGTTTCCCGCATCCGAAACGCTCGCCTCCTGGAATCTTCTGCCGCAGAAACCGGACTGGGCGAAATCCTTTCCCGACATGTGGACGCCGGGCGAAGCGGCCGCCCACGAAAAGCTCCGGGATTTCATCGAAAACGGGCTTCATGGCTATTCGAGCGACCGGGATTTCCCCGGCAAGACGGCAACCTCCCTGCTCTCCCCGCATCTGGCGTTCGGCGAGATTTCGCCGGCGCGCGTCTGGGAGGCGACAAAGGGTCTTTCCCGCCGCATCCCATCCGACGATCTCGTGCGCTTCCGCAGGGAACTGGCATGGCGGGAATTCTCCTACCACCTGCTCTTCCATTTTCCGGAACTTGCCAGGGCCAACTGGAACGACAGTTTCGACGGCTTCGGCTGGCGCAAGGATGAAGACGGATTCCATGCCTGGTGCAACGGCCAGACGGGCTATCCCATTGTCGATGCCGGCATGCGCCAGCTGTGGCGTCATGGCTGGATGCACAATCGCGTGCGGATGATAACGGCCTCGTTTCTCGTCAAGGACCTGCTGATCGACTGGCGGCGAGGCGAAGCCTGGTTCCGCGATACGCTGGTCGATGCGGACCCGGCCAACAATGCCGCCGGGTGGCAGTGGGTGGCCGGATCGGGCGCCGATGCCTCGCCCTTTTTCCGCATCTTCAATCCCGTGCTGCAAGGCGAGAAATTCGATGCCGCCGGCGGCTATATCAGGCAATTCGTGCCGGAGATCGCAAAGCTCGAGGACAGATATATCCACCGCCCCTTCGATGCCCCCGAAAGCGTGCTGGAAAGGGCCGGCATCAGGCTCGGCGAAACCTACCCCAACCCGATCGTCGATCACGCCATGGCGCGCCGGCGGGCGCTCAAGGTCTTCAACGCCATAAAGGATGCAGCATGAACGCGCATGTTCCTTGCCTGCCGCGCCGCCTCAAGGTCGCCGTCATAGGGTCGGGCATATCGGGCGCATCCGCGGCCTGGGCGCTCAACCCCGTCCATGACGTGACACTCTACGAGAAGAACGCCCGGCCGGGCGGCCATACGGCAACGGTCGATGTCGATTATGACGGGCTGAACATTGCCGTCGATACCGGCTTCATCGTCTATAACGAGCACAATTATCCCAATCTGACCGCGCTCTTTGCCGAACTTGGCGTGTCCACGCATGCCAGCGACATGAGTTTTTCGCTGTCGCTCGATCAGGGCCGGCTGGAATGGAGCGGCGGCGGGCTGTCGGCTATATTCGCGCAGAAGCGCAACCTGCTCAGCCCCTCCTTTCTCTGGATGATCCGCGAGATCCTTCGCTTCAACCGCACCTGCCTGGAAGATCGCGCGGCAGGGCATCTCGCCTCGCGCTCGATCGGCGATTATCTCGACTGGCGCGGCTTCTCGCCGGGTTTCACCAACAACTATCTGGTGCCGATGGCCGCGGCGATCTGGTCGACGCCGTCAGCGCGGATGCTGCAGTTTCCCGCCGAACATTTCGTCAACTTCTTCGACAATCACCGGCTGATCTATCGCCGGCAGCATCAATGGCGCACCGTCAGCGGCGGCAGCCGCAACTATCTGAAAAGGCTTCTGTCTCCACTCGGTGATAGAGTAAAGCTCGGCTGCGGCGTGCGCGGCGTGATCCGCAGCGACAAGGGCGTCACGCTGATCGACCAGACCGGCGACGAAGCCTTTTTCGACAAGGTGGTCCTTGCCTGCCACAGCGATCAGACGGCACGGCTGCTGATGGACGCGACGGATCAGGAAAAGCGCCTGCTCGCCGCCGTCCCCTATCAGCCCAACCGCGTCATCCTGCACCGTGACGCCAGTCTGATGCCGACACGGCGAAAGATATGGGCCTCGTGGAACTACCTGCGTTCGAGCCATGCCGACGGCAGGGCCGGCGTGGCCGTGACCTACTGGATGAACAGGCTGCAGGGCATAGAGCAGGGCTTTCCGCTCTTCGTCACGCTCAATCCGGATCGTGAGCCGGAGGGCCATAAGGTCTTTGCCGAATTCACCTATGAGCACCCGCAGTTTTCCGCGGAGGCGATGGCAGCGCAAGGCGCGATCGCAGCCATTCAGGGAAGGAACAACTGTTATTTCGCGGGCGCCTGGACGGGATACGGTTTCCACGAGGACGGGCTCGTTTCCGGCCTTGCGGCGGCCGAAGCGCTGGGCGGGATCGCCCCCTGGCGGAACGCCTGCCCCCGCGGAAACATGCTGGAGACGCTGGCATGACGGCATCCCGCGCATCGAAGCCTGGCGTCAGCATGACGCGCAACGGCCCTCCGCCGGAGGCAGCGGCGGTGCTCTATGCGGGCGAAGTCATGCACCAGCGCATGAGGCCGTTCGGCCATCGCTTCCGGTACCGGGTCTTTTCGCTCTCCATCGATCTCGACCGGCTCAAGGAGGCCGACAGGCAATCGGCGCTGTTTTCGGTCAACCGCGGCAATCTCGTCTCGTTCCATGAAGGGGACCATGCGGCAGGCGGAAGCCTGCGCTCTTATGCCGACCGCCTGCTTGCGGAGGCCTGCGTCGAGCGACCGGCCAAAATCCTGCTCGTCTGCTATCCGCGCATCCTCGGCTACGTCTTCAACCCGCTTTCTGTCTATTATGCCTTCGACGGGAACGATGCGCCGGTCGCGCTGATCTATGAAGTGCGCAACACGTTCGGCGAACGGCACAGCTATGTCTGCCCTGTCGAGCGGGAGGAAATCTGCGAAAGCGGCATCCGCCAAAGCTGCGACAAGCTGCTTTACGTTTCCCCGTTCATAGCCACGAACATGCGCTATCACTTCCGAATGCTGCCGCCCGGCCGGGAAATCCGCTGGCGTATTCTGGAAACCGATGCGGAAGGACCGCTTCTTGCCGCAACGTTCTGCGGCCGGGAAAGGCCGCTGACCAGCCGCGCGCTCGGCCATCTCCTCGCAGCCATTCCCTTCCTGACGGTCAAGATCATGGCCGGCATTCACTGGCAGGCTCTGAAACTCTGGCTGAAAGGCGCAGTTTACATCCGCAGGCCACCGCCTCCGCCGCCTGTCAGCGTGAAGCCCGCGAGCCGGCTTGCAGAAGCTGCGGAATGAATCTAGCGTTTGCCGCAATCGCCGGAGGAGAGGCGTAAGCATTGACCTGACCGGCCCAATAATGCGGGAGGATGGACGGTGAGCAATGTTCAGGACTTTAACCAATCTGCCCGGGACGCGGTGACGCTGACGGCGGAAAATATCTCGCGCATCGTCAAGGGCCTGCCCTTCAAAGCCCAGCTTGCGCTGCGCGGCCTGATGCGCATGCAGCAAGGTTCGCTTGCCGTAACCTTGCCCGATGGGCGCAAGGTCATCGCCAAGGGCAGGATTGCCGGTCCGAATGCCGCACTCACCCTGAAGAACTGGAACCTTGCCGGCCGGGCGTTGAGCAGCGGCACGATCGGTGTCGCCGAAACCTATATGGACGGCGACTGGGACAGCCCCGACATTACCGCCTTCCTCGAGCTTTTCCTCGTTAACGGGGAGGCGGCACACAGCTATTCCCACGGCAGGGGCGGTGTCGGCCGCTTCGTCGAGCGCGTCCGCCACTGGATGAACGCCAATACCAGGACGGGCTCCAGGCGCAACATCTCCGCCCATTACGACCTCGGCAACGATTTCTACAGGCAATGGCTCGATCCGAGCATGACCTATTCCTCGGCGCTCTATTCGACCGGCGCCAACGACCTGCAATCGGCGCAGAACGCCAAATATCGGGCGCTGGCGGAGGCAACCGGCATCAGGCCCGGCGACCACGTGCTGGAAATCGGCTGCGGCTGGGGTGGCTTTGCCGAGTTTGCGGCAAGCGAACTGAACTGCCGGGTAACGGGGCTGACCATCAGCCGCGAGCAGCTGGCCTTCGCGCAGGAGCGCATAAGCAAGGCAGGCCTTGGCGACAAGGTCGATTTCCGTTTCCAGGACTATCGCGACGAAACCGGGGTCTACGACCGCATCGTTTCCATCGAAATGTTCGAGGCTGTCGGCGAGAAATACTGGCCGGCCTATTTTTCCAAACTGAAACAGTGCCTGAAACCGGGCGGCAAGGCCGGCCTGCAGATCATCACCATCCGTCCCGAGGCTTTCCAGCAATATCGCAGCAATCCGGACTTCATCCAGAAATACGTCTTTCCCGGCGGCATGCTGCCGACGCGCCATCACCTTGCCGAACTCGGCAGGAAGATGGACCTGTCATTGGTCAGGGACTTCGGCTTCGGCCTCGACTACGCCCGCACGCTCGCGGAATGGCGCGAACGCTTCTGGTCCGTCTGGCACAAGCTCAGACCGATGGGTTTCGACGAGCGGTTCAAGCGGCTCTGGGAATTCTACCTGTTCTATTGCGAGGCGGGTTTCCGCGCCCGCAACATCGATGTGCGGCAGGTGGTCTTTTCACGTCGCTGATCACTCCGCCGGGTGCGGCGTCACCGGCCGGTGATTTGTCTTGACTGGCCGCTCGCGCCAACCGGTGAAGCGGTTCACCAGCGCGAAATAGAGACCGTAGGGCAGGATCCGCAGGAGCTTCAGCACATAGGTGAAGCGCTTCGGGAACGTGATCTCGAAGGCCTGCGACTTGAGGCCCGCCGCAATGCGCTCCGCCGCCGTCTCGGGCGAGACCAGCGCCGGCATGGGAAAGGCATTCTTGCGTGTTGCCGGTGTGTCGACAAAGCCCGGATTGATGAGCTGGATGCGGACGCCGATCTTGTCGAGATCGAATTTCAGGCTTTCGGCCATGTTGATAAGGGCAGCCTTGGTCGCGCCGTAAGCGGCGCTGGTCGGCAATCCCGTATAGCCCGTTACCGAGGAAACGATGGCTATCTGCCCCTGCCCTTTCGCCTTCATGTGGCGGATCGCCGGCAGCAGGCAATTGACGACGCCGGACAGGTTGACGGCAAAGGTCTTCTCGAAATCGGCCCGGTTGAGATCCTCGCCACGGACGGGCTGATAGACGCCCGCACACAGGACCGCCATGGCAAGCGCCCCATGTTCGTATTCGATCGAGGCCATGACATGCTCCATGTCCTCGGCATCGGTCACGTCGCCGTCGAGAACGATGATGCTGCCGGGCAGTCCGGCTGCCTCGAGCTGCAGCTCGACCAGTTTTTCGTGATTGCGGGCAGTGACGGCGACGCTGTATCCCTCGCCGGCAAGCTTCAGCGCCAGCGCTCGCCCGATTCCGGAACTTGCACCGGAAATCCAGACGATTCCATGTTCCGGGCGGGCGATGAAACTACGCATGACACTTCCTCCGGTCTGCCGATCTGAAGACGAACACAGGCCCGGAAGCTCCTCATCTCTCCCGGGACCATGGCTCTATCACAGCATTGTGGCTGCTTTCAGCCGATGAGGTCGCCGATGATCTGGCGGAAGGAGCCGGTGAGTTTGACCGGCCCGTCCGAAACGGCAAAGGCGATGCAGGGCCGGTCCTTTTCGGCGACGGGGCGATGGTCGACGGTGGCATCGGCAACCGAGATGTCCCCCGGCCCGAACCGGCCGCGCTCGTCGCGGAAAGCGCCGTCGAGAATGAGGATCAGTTCCATGCCCGCATGCGTGTGGGCAGGCAGGGCGCGACCCGGCCGTATCCACATGAGGCTGACCTCGCAGCCGTCCATATCCCTTGCATATTCCTTGAAGCCCGGAAGGCGCCTGCGCCACGGCACGTCATCGGCTTCGAAACCCATGAGATTGCGCAGCGCGCGCGGGAAAAGGGCGCCTTGCGGGCGCGGCGGGAGCGTCGCGGAGGCGGCGGGGGCCTTCGAGCCGAAGATTGCCGCAAGCCTGGCATCGCGGTCGCTGATGGGGCTTGCCGGCGTCTTCTCCAGGGCCTCTCCGGCCAGCCGTTCGAGGTCGGCCACAAGGCCACGATTGTCCGGCTTCATTTCGAGATGGGATTCCACGAGCACGCGCGCCGGCTCCGGAAGGGAGCCAGCAACATAATGCGCCATCAATGCATCGATCGTGTCGATATGCTCGTGAACCATGTCGGATTCGGTCACGCCTCGTTCCTGCGCCCGTGCTTGCTTTGTCGTCATCCATACGCCGAAAGTCAATCTTCGGATCACTGCTTGCCCGGGCACGGCGAAGGGCAGGAAACGGAAGACTAATTTTATCGTGGGCTCGAAAGCCATGGAATAGGATTTCTTGCCAATGCCGCCTTGTGAAGGGAAAAGACCGTTCCTAAACTAAGCGTAAACGAGGCAGATTCCATGACCTTCCACCCCTCCGTAATCGAGGCTATCGGCAATACGCCCCTCATCAAGCTCAAGGGCGTGTCCGAAGCGACCGGCTGCACCATTCTCGGCAAGGCCGAGTTTCTCAATCCCGGCCAGTCGGTAAAGGACCGGGCGGCGCTCTATATCATCCGTGATGCCGAGAAGAAGGGGCTACTCAAGCCCGGCGGCGTCATCGTCGAGGGCACGGCCGGCAATACCGGCATCGGCCTGACGGTCGTCGCAAAGGCGCTCGGCTATCGCACCGTGATCGTCATTCCGGAAACCCAGAGCCAGGAGAAGAAAGACGCGTTGCGCCTGCTCGGCGCCGAACTCGTCGAAGTCCCGGCCGTTCCTTACAAGAACCCGAACAATTATGTGAAGGTTTCCGGCCGCCTTGCCGAGCAGCTTGCCAAGAGCGAGCCGAACGGCGCGATCTGGGCCAACCAGTTCGACAATGTCGCCAATCGCCAGGCGCATATCGAAACCACGGCACCGGAAATCTGGAAGGATACCGACGGCAAGATCGACGGCTTTGTCTGCTCGGTCGGCTCGGGCGGCACGCTTGCGGGTGTTGCGGCGGGCCTCAAGAGCTTCAACAAGGATATCAAGATCGGCATTGCCGACCCCGAAGGTGCCGCACTCTACGAGTTCTACCAGAACGGAGCGCTGAAGTCGGAGGGATCGTCGATCACCGAAGGCATCGGCCAGGGACGCATTACCGCCAACCTCGAAGGTTTTACGCCTGATTTTTCCTATCACGTCACCGACGCCGAAGCGCTTCCCTATCTGTTCGATCTGGTCGAACACGAGGGGCTTTGCCTTGGCGGCTCCACCGCGATCAATATTGCCGGTGCGGTTCGCCTCGCCAGGGATCTCGGCCCCGGCCACACGGTGGTGACAATCCTCTGCGACTATGGCAACCGCTATCAGTCCAAGCTTTTCAACCCGGACTTCCTTTCGTCCAAGGGCCTTCCCATCCCCGCATGGATGGTCGGCTCGACGGATATCAAGATACCCTACGAACCCGCAGCGTGAGCCTCCATGCCAGTCAATGCCCTCTACCGTGACGACTTCTATCTTTCCACATGCGAAGCGGTCGTCACGGCCGTTCACGAGGATGGGGGCATCGAGCTGGACCAGACGTGCTTTTACGCCACATCGGGCGGACAGCCGGGCGATACCGGCTTCTTCGAACGCACCGACGGCTCCAGGATAGAGCTCGGCCAGGCCAGGCACGGCACCACGAAGGACATCATCATCCACGTGCCGCTGGCGGACCAGTCGCGGCCGGAGGTCGGCGAGAAACTGGTGCTGCACATCGACTGGCCGCGCCGCTACAGGCTGATGCGCATGCACACCGCCTGCCACCTCCTATCGGTCGTCTGCTCCTATCCCATTACGGGGGCAGCCGTCGGCGAAGAGGAAAGCCGTGTCGATTTCGACATGAGCGATACGATCGACAAGGACGAGGTGACGGCCCGGCTCATGGACCTCGTCAACCAGAACCATCCGGTCTATCTTCAGTGGATTACGGACGAGGAACTCGCCGCCAATCCCGGCATCGTCAAATCGAAGAATGTGCGCCCGCCCGTTGGTCTCGGCCGCGTTAGCCTGGTCTGCATCGGCGAGAACTCCGCCATTGACAGCCAGCCCTGCGGCGGCACGCATGTTTCGGAAACGCAGGAAGTCGGCCAGATTCATATTGCCAAGATCGAGAAGAAGGGCAAAGAAAACCGGCGCTTCCGCATTCGCTTCGGCACGCCCGGCGACGAAGCCTGATGAACGACGCCTGATATTGGGCCTGATAATTGGGGAGATCACCATGAGCGACACCAAGAGCCGTTTCGTCGTTTCGGCCGACTGGCTGCAGGCTGAACTCGGCAAGCCCGATCTGCGCGTGCTCGACGCATCCTTCTATCTTCCGGCGCAGAAACGCGATGCCGATGCGGAATATGCCGCCGGCCACATTCCGGGCGCCATCCGTTTCGACCAGGACAAGATCGCCGACCATTCGACGAACCTGCCGCATACGATCCCCTCGCCCGATTATTTCGCCGCCGAAGTCGGCAGGCTCGGCATCAGCGAGAACGACCGGATCGTCGTCTATGACGGTATCGGCATGTTCGCCTCGCCGCGCGTCTGGTGGCTGTTCCGGGTGATGGGCGCGAGAAACGTCTTCGTGCTCGATGGCGGGCTGGACGGCTGGAAGGCCGAAGCAAGACCGCTTGAAACCGAAGTGCCGCACTATGCCGCAGCCACCTTCAAGACAAATTACGATGCCAGCCGCGTCGTCCATCTCGAGCAGATGCGCGAGATCGTTTCGAGCGGCGCCCTGCAGATTGCCGACGCCCGCAGCGCCGGCCGCTTCGCCGCCAGCGAGCCGGAGCCGCGCGCCGGCATGCGCTCCGGCCACATGCCCGGAGCGCGCAGCCTGCCGTCAGGCGTTTTCGCCAATCAGGGCCGCTTCAAGTCACTGCCGGAACTCAAGCAGACGATCGAGGATGCCGGCATCGACCTTTCCAAACCGGTCGTCACCTCCTGCGGATCGGGCATTACCGCTGCCATCATCACGCTGGCGCTGGAATCGCTGGGGCATAGCGACAACAAACTTTACGACGGCTCCTGGAGCGAATGGGGCAGCCGCGAGGATACGCCGGTCGTCACCGGCCCGCCGGAACCGGTCAAAGCCTGACCATGGGAAAGACGCCCGCCTCGCTCAAGGCCCATATCACGCGGCTTGAAATGGTCGCGCCGCCAAAGGCAAGCCTGCCCGTGCCCGTCAATATCCAGACGGCGATCATGCGCGCGCCGGACATCCCGCTTGCCTTCTATCGGTATCTCTACCGGCAGGTGGGCGCGCGCTGGCAATGGGTCGACCGTCTGAGGATGAGCGACGAAGAGCTCGCCGCCACCCTGCACGACAAGCGCAACAATATCAGCGTGCTCTATGTCAACGGCGCGCCTGCCGGCTTCTACGAATATCTCTGCGAGGACGAAGACACGATCGAACTCTCCCATTTCGGGCTGTTCGAACATGCGCTCGGCCTCGGCATCGGCAAATGGTTCCTGCTCCAGGCGCTCTATGCGATCTGGACGCTGAACCCGAAGAAGGTCACGACGACGACCAACAACCTCGATCACCCGCGCGCCCTGCAGCTTTACCAGATGTTCGGTTTTTCGCCGGTTTCCACCGGCACGGGGATCGTCCGGCCGCTGAGCGACAAGGAATTGCTGGAAATCGCCAGGAAAGGCTGATTGCCCCTGCCCGCCACCGGCCCTCCGAGGCAAGAATCGGGTGGCCCGGATGAGCGCCAGGGCGGAAACTGCGGCAAAGATCACAAGGAGATTTGCCATGACCAGCATTCAGTTTTCCGTCATGCCGACATCAGATGCGGAGGCGCTCTGGAACGGGGGCCGCGACGCTTACGGCCGCCTGCCGGAAACGCTGGTTTCCGATGGCGACGGTTATCCCTGCCGCCATTGCCTAGCAAATATCGGCGCCGGCGAAGAGCTTCTCGTCCTTGCCTATCGGCCCTTTCCGGACCTGCAGCCCTATGCCGAGACCGGCCCGATCTTCCTGCACAAGCAGCCCTGCCGGCGCTACGCCGCCAGGGAGGTTCTGCCGCCAGTGCTGACGACAAGCCCGGATTTCATCGTGCGCGGCTATAGCGACAATGACAGGATCGTCTATGGCACCGGCGCGGTCACGCCGATCGAAAAGATCCCGGCCTATGCGGCCGAACTGCTTGCACGGCCCGGCATTGCCTATGTGCATGTGCGCTCGGCGCGCAACAATTGCTATCAGTGCCGGATCGACAAGGCAGAGGCGCCGGCCCTTGCGGAAGCCGGCGCCTTTGTCTCACCATGAGTAAGCTGGGTTACGCTACGTTCAGCGCGCTTTCCGGGGCGACAGCCTCGTAGCCCAGCGCGTCGGCGACCGGCTTGTTGGTGATGCGTCCCCGGTGAACGTTCAGGCCGTTGCGCAGATGCTTGTCCTCGGCGATGGCACGCAGGCCGCGGTCGGCGAGCGCCAGACCGTGAACGAGCGTCGCATTGTTGAGCGCATGGGCCGACGTGACCGGGACGGCGCCCGGCATGTTGGCGACGCAATAGTGCACGACGCCTTCGACGATATAGGTCGGCTCGGAATGGGTCGTCGCATGCGAGGTTTCGAAGCAGCCGCCCTGGTCGATCGCGACATCGACGATGACCGAGCCCTTCTTCATGCCCGAGAGCATTTCGCGGGTGACGAGCTTAGGGGCGGCAGCGCCGGGGATCAGCACGGCTCCGATGACGAGATCGGCGGAAAAGACTTCCTCTTCCAGCGCCTGGATGCTGGAATAGCGCGTGTGGATGCGACCGTTGAAAATATCGTCCAGCTGGCGCAGGCGCGGCAGCGACTTGTCGAGAATGCTGACATCGGCGCCGAGGCCGGCAGCCATCTTGGCGGCGTGCAGACCGACGACGCCGCCGCCGATGATCGCAACCTTTGCCGGGAGGACGCCGGGCACGCCGCCAAGCAGGATGCCGAGGCCGCCATTGGCTTTCTGCAGCGCGGTGGCGCCAGCCTGGATCGACAGACGGCCGGCGACTTCGGACATGGGTGCCAAGAGCGGCAGGCCGCCGCGATCGTCGGTGACGGTCTCATAGGCGATTGCCGTCACGCCGGAGGCGAGCAGACCCTTGGTCTGTTCCGGATCGGGCGCAAGATGCAGGTAGGTGTAGAGGAGCTGACCGTCGCGGAGCTGCACCCATTCGGAAGGCTGGGGCTCCTTGACCTTGACGATCATGTCGCACTTTTCGAAGATATCCCTGGCCGAGGCGGCGATCTTCGCGCCAGCGGCCACATAGGCGGCGTCATCGGCGCCGATGCCGGCACCCGCCTTCGTTTCCACCCAGACCTCGTGGCCGTGGGCGACATATTCTCTCACCGAAGCCGGCGTCAGGCCGACGCGATATTCATGGTTCTTGATTTCCTTCGGGCAACCGACACGCATTCGCGTTCCTCTCATTTTATGCCCGCTTTGCGCGGAGCGTTTGTTGATTGCGGAATCCAATCACCGCAGGCGCGAAATGTCCTTGCAAAGAGGATTTGCATGGAGGCGAAGTTTCGAAGATTATTGCGCCAGAAATCCATTCTTCGAAGGTTCTTCGAATGTCCGACCTCGATAATATCGATCTTGCGATTCTGAAGGCGCTGCAGATCAATGCGCGGATCACCAATGCGGAACTTGCCGACAAGGTGGGGCTGTCGCCTTCGGCCTGCTCGCGGCGGCTCGACATTCTTGAAAAGAGCGGCGTCATCGGCGGCTATCATGCGCGGCTTTCGCATAAGGCGCTCGATTACAAGATGATCGCCATCGTGCACATCTCGCTCTCCGGCCAGTTCGCCAAGACACTGTCGGAATTCGAAGCGGCGGTGAAACGCTGCCCCAACGTGCTTGTCTGCTACCTGATGTCGGGCGAATACGATTACATCCTGCGGGTGGCAGCCCGCGACCTGGAAGATTACGAGCGCATTCACCGGGACTGGCTTTCGGCGCTGCCGCATGTCGTGAAAATCAACTCGAGCTTTGCGCTGCGCGAAATCATCGACAGGCCGAATGTCGGCCTTTGAGCCCTTGCAAAGCCCCCGGAATCCTGCCCTAGCTTGATGTTGCGGGCGTCTCCGCTTCAACGGCAAGACATGAAATCCAAGACACACGGCTATATCTTCCTGCTGCTGGCACTGACGATCTTTTCAGCGCAGGACGCCATCTCGAAGCATCTCGGCTCCGCCTATTCGCCCATCTTCGTGACGATGGTCCGCTACTGGGCCTTCGGCCTGTTCACCGTGGTTCTGGCGGCAAGGATGCGCGGCGGCATCGCCGCGACCGCCCGCACCAAACACCCGTTTCTTCAGTTTTCCCGCGGCGTTCTGCTTGCCACGCAGGTGGTGCTGGCAATTACCTGCTTTGCGCTGATCGGCCTTGCCCATTCGCAGGCGATCTTTGCCGCCACGCCGATCATCGTCGCGCTGCTTGCCATTCCGCTTCTTGGCGAAAGGGTCGGCTGGCGCCGCTGGACCGCGATCGGCCTCGGGCTCCTCGGCGTGTTGCTGATCCTCAAGCCGGAAGGCGGTTTTTTCGACGTGAACCTGCTTCTTGCCGTCGTCTCCTGCTTCAATTTCGCCCTTTATGTGATCGCCACGCGTTACGTGAGCCGGCAGGATTCGGCGATGACGAGCTTCTTCTATACGGGCGTCGTCGGGGCCGCCGTCATGACCTTCGCGGGGCCGTTTTACTGGACGCCGATCCAGGGATGGGACTGGATGTGGATGCTTGCCGTCTGCCTGACCGGCACATCGAGCCATTATTTCCTGATCCGCGCCTATGACAGCCTCGATGCGGCCGCCGTGCAGCCGTTGACCTATATCCAGCTCGTCTACGCCTCGATCCTCGGGGTGCTCATCTACGGTGAAACGCTGACGCTGAACATGATTGTCGGCTCTCTCATCGTGGTTGCGGCGGGGATCTTCACGGTCTGGCGCGAACATGTGGTGGCGCGGCGCGCGGCCGTGCCGTATTGATGCTTTCGGCACAATTTTAGATAAGGCTCTAAAGGCATCTCAATCTTCCGCGCCTATGCTTTTCCCGAATTCTTCATGGGGACAAGCATGACACGTAACCTCAAGATCACCGCCCGCAAGGCCGACCGCAGGAGTTGCCGCGTCTTCGGCAAAATCAGCTACATGAACAGCCAGGTGGATGCCCGCATTCTCGACCTCTCCGTCACGGGCGCCGCACTTGAAGTCAAGGCCCCGCTTTATGCGGCCGCCGGCAGCAAGGTGCGCATCGAAGCGGAAGATCTCGGCCTGCTCGACGGCGTCGTTCGCTGGAAACACAATGGCCGCGTCGGCATCCAGTTCGACGTCAATTCCAATGCCCGCGCGCTCATTGCCTCCTATTTCCGCTTCTTCCATCGCGACGTGCCGCGCGTGCGCTAGATGTGAGCGTTCAGGCGGTGCCGCTTTTGCGGCACTGTCTTTGCCGTTCTGTCATTTTCGGGATGTACTCCTTTGCCAATCATCCTAAGTTCGTCGAACCGGATGATGCATGATGTCAAAAGGAGTGTTTCCATGTCTTCCATTTTCGATGCGCCTGCGATGAGCCGCCGTTCCCTGCTCGGCGGTCTTGCCGCCACTTCCGCCCTCATATTGCTGCATCCGTTCAGCGCCCGCGCTGCGGCAAACCAGGCGCATCTGAGGCTCATGGAAACGACCGACATTCACGTCAACGTCTTCCCCTACGATTATTATGCCGACAAGCCGAACGACACGATGGGCCTGTCGCGGACGGCAACGATCATCGATACGATCCGCGCAGAAGCCGTCAACTCGCTGCTGATCGACAATGGCGACGTGCTGCAGGGCAATCCGATGGGCGATTACATGGCCTATCAGCACGGCATGAAGGATGGCGACGTGCATCCGGTCATCAAGGCGATGAACACGCTCGGCTATACGGTCGGCACGCTCGGGAACCATGAGTTCAACTATGGCCTGGACTTCATGTTCAAGGTGCTGAACGGCGCGAACTTCCCCTTCGTCTGCGCCAATCTGACCAAGGGCCAGCTCGCCTCCGATCCGAAGCAGGACGAGCTGTTCTTCAAGCCCTACATCATCGTCGAAAAGCAGATCAAGGATGGCGCCGGCAACGAAAGCCCGGTCAAGATCGGCTTCATCGGCTTCGTGCCGCCGCAGATCATGCTGTGGGACATCAAGAATCTCGAAGGCAAGGCGCAGACCCGCGATATCGTCGAGGCCGCCAAGGCCTGGGTGCCGGCGATGAAGGAGGCCGGCGCCGATATCGTCATCGCGCTCTCCCACTCCGGCATCGACGGCGCAGCACCGTCCGAGAAGATGGAGAACGCTTCCCTGCATCTGGCCGCAGTCGAGGGCATCGACGCCATCTTTACCGGCCACCAGCATCTCGTCTTCCCCGGTCCCAAGACCTGGGACGGCATCGCCAATGCCGATCCGGTCAAGGGCACGCTGCATGGCAAACCCGCCGTCATGGCCGGCTTCTGGGGCTCGCATCTCGGCCTGATCGACCTGCTCCTGGAAAAGGACGGCAACAGCTGGAAAATCGTCGATTTCACGTCCGAAGCGCGGCCGATCTACCATCGCGACGACAAGAAGAAGGTCGTTGCCGACGTTGCCGACAAGAAGGAAGTGGTGGAAGCCGCCAAGGCAGAGCATGAGGCAACGCTTGCCTATGTGCGCACGCCTGTCGGCAAGACTTCGGCGCCGCTCTATTCCTACTTCGCGCTGGTGGCCGACGATCCCTCCGTGCAGATCGTCTCGCAGGCACAGACCTGGTACATCAAGCAGATGCTGGCCGATACCCAGTTCAAGGACCTGCCGGTTCTTTCCGCCGCCGCCCCCTTCAAGGCGGGCGGGCGTGGCGGCGCGGACTACTATACGGACGTCCCGGCCGGCGACATCGCCATCAAGAACGTCGCCGACCTCTACCTTTATCCGAACACGGTTCAGGCCGTCGCCATCACCGGCGCGCAGGTCAAGAACTGGCTGGAAATGTCGGCCGGCATGTTCAACCACATCGAGCCCGGCGCCAAGGATGCGCCCCTCCTCAACACCGATTTCCCCTCCTACAATTTCGACGTGATCGATGGCGTGACCTATCAGATCGACCTGTCGCAGCCGGCGAAATACGATTCGTCGGGCAAGGCGGTCAATCCGGACTCCAACCGGATCCAGAACCTTGCCTTCGAGGGCAAGCCGATCGATCCGGCGCAGAAATTCGTCGTGGTTTCCAACAATTACCGCGCCGGCGGCGGCGGCAGCTTCCCGGATATTGCCTCCGACAAGGTGATCTTCCAGGCGCCCGACACCAACCGGGACGTCATCGTCCGCTACGTCCACGATCAGGACACGATCAATCCGTCCGCCGATGGCAACTGGACCTTCAAGCCCCTGCCCGGCACGACCGTCGTTTTCGAAAGCGGCCCGAAAGCCAAGCAATATCTGGCCGACGTCAAGAGCGTGAAAATCGAAGATGCCGGCGAAGGCACCGAGGGCTTTACGAAGTTCAGGCTGGTTCTCTAACGGCCAGGGGCGCGGTCTCTTCGACCGCGCCCCTTCTGCTCAGGCCGTTTCCGCCTCGGCTTCGATGCGACGAAGAAGCGGGCCAAGTTCAGCAGGCGGTTTCCTTTCGATCCGGCGATATTGCCGGCCGTCCCTCGTGCGGTGGACAAGCCCGAAATCGAAAAGCTCGCGGCGCAGCAGCGCCGCATCGCCGAAGAGATGCAGGCGGCTCAGCAAGTCGCTGATTTCGCGCTCGGTCAGTTCCGCATTCGCCGGTATTTTCGACCACAGAAACCATAGGCAAAGCTCCTGCAGCCCCCTCCTGCCCGGCCAGCGGACCAGCCGACCGTGGCCGTCGAAATGGCGCGACGCCTTCAGCACGCGCTCTTCATCCGGCAAAGGCTCAGGGTCCAGTTTCAGGTTCCAGTCCTGCAGGACCCTGGCGGACTGCGCCAGGCTGCGGAAATGCTGGTAGTTGCGATAACCCGCCGCGCGGGCCAGCAGATTGAGCATCTCGACATGGCTCGGCTTGTCGGCGAGCGCTTCGATCTGCTTGCGCAGCGATTTGGCAAAGGCCGAGAGATCGGCGATTTCCATTGGAAAGATAGATCTGGTCACGTCTCATCCTCAACGCGCCGTTCCCAAGAAGGTGTCGGTGGTCGCCGGCTTTCGACTTCGGCACAGGATACGTGCTGATGATCTCTTTGAAGCAGGTTTAGCTTCCCTTGCGGGACGGCGACGCCTCGGTGAACTGCTGACCGTGACGCCGTTATAACAAAGGCCGGAAAAGCGTCAACTGCGCGGCTATTCGGCAGCCTCGGCAACGGCGTGCAGCCCGTCTATGCCGAGCATGTTGATCATTTCGCCATGGCTCGGGCACATGGACAGCCGCCGGCGAAACGCCTCGATCAGCCACTGGCCGGCAGGGCCTGGCGGATTGGCCGCCTTGCGCATGGCGTAGATCGGGTATTCGCCCTGCTCGTAAGCCTCAAGTTTGATGGCAACCAGATTGCCCTTCATGATGTCGTCGCCGACGACCGATACCGGCAAGCCGCCCCAGCCGAGACCGCCCTTGATGAGCTGGTGCTTGGTCGCCATGTCGCTGACGCGCCATGTCCTGTAGGACAGGACGTTGAAATCGCGCCCCTTGCTCAGCCCGGAGGCATCCGAAACCACGAGCTGGATCTCTTCGCGCACATCGGCCAGCGTCAGCGGGCGGCCGATGGCTGCCAGCGGATGGTCGGGCGCCACCACGGGCACCATGAACGAATAGCCGATCTTTTCGGCCACCAGCGAATCCTCCTGCCGCAGAAGCGCGCCGCCGATGCCGATATCGGCCTTGCCGTTCAAGACCATATCCATGACCATGCCGAGTTCGCCGACATTGAGGTTCAGCGCAACGCCGGGGAACTTTTCGCGGAACTCACGCAATTCCATCATCACGGCATTGGCCGGCACCATAACGCTGATTGCCAGAGAAAGCTCGGCTTCGAGCCCCTGTTTCATGCTTTTGACGCGGGCACGCATGACTTCGAGATCGGCCACCAGCCGGCGGGCATCCTCCAGCATCGCCTTGCCGGCATCGGTCAGCTTCGGCTGGCGGGCGCCGGAGCGCTCGAACAGCGGTACTTCCAGCTGCGCTTCCAGATTGGCGATCGTATAGCTGATGACCGATTGCGCGCGGTTCAGCACGCGCGACGCCGCCGAAAAGCTGCCGGTTTCGGCAACCGTCAAAAAAACCTGCAATTGATCCAGTGTCGGGTTGGGAAGCATCTTCCATCCAATCCATCGATAATTTTGATCGACATTATCCCAGTTTTTTGGATATCAGGCCAGCCTTATTTCTTCTTTCGAACACAGCGGCCTGCCGCTCCCAACGGCCGCCGAAACCCAATTCGAGAGGAAATTCAACCATGTCTTCCATTCTTCTGCTGACGTCCAGCCCGCGTTCGGAATCCCTTTCCACGTCGATCGCCGTGGAACTCGCCGACAAGCTCAAGGCCCAGAACCCGGGCAGCACGATCGTTCGCCGCGACCTTGCCGTCAATCCGCTGCCGCATATCGACGACCTGTTCACCGCAGCCATCCGCAAGCCGCCGGAAGCCCGCACGGCCGAGGAAGCTGCCGCCGTCAAGACTTCCGACGAACTGGTCAATGAACTGCTCGCAGCCGACAGCATCGTGATCGGCACCGGCCTCATCAACTTCAACATCTATTCTTCGCTGAAGACCTGGATCGACAATGTGGCCCGCGCCGGCCTGACCTTCAAGTATACCGAAAGCGGCCCGGTCGGCCTTGCCACCGGCAAGAAGGTCTATGTCGTTCTCGCCTCGGGCGGCGTTTATTCGCAGGGCCCGGCTGCCGGCATGAACCATGCCGTTCCCTACCTGAAGTCCGTTCTCGGCTTCCTCGGCATCACCGACATCGAAACCATCTATGTCGAAGGCCTGGCCTTCGGCCCGGAAGCAGCAGAAAAGGCCATCGGCGCTGCCAAGTCGCGCGTCGAGGAGCTTGCTCTGGCTGCCTGATCGACAAGTTCAGAAGTTCCACTCGAGGGGCCGGCGCAATGCCGGCCTTTCATTTTGCCGCGAGGTCAACGACGAAGGACCGGACCGTTTCCAGGATTTCTTCGGAAAGCTTTTCGTCGTCGGCAATGCGTGCAAGGCCGACTGCGCCCGTCATCAGGCACGAGGCGATGATGGCCTTGCGGCGCGCTTCAGCCTCATCGGCCGCCGCCATGCGGCCCGTCATGTTCCCGAGATTGGTCTTCAGCTGTTGCGTCGCAAGCGAGCGGCACTTCTCGCCGCTGCGGGCAAGATCGGCGGTCAGCGCGGCAAAGGGGCAGCCGCCGCTCACGTCGTTGCGATGATCCTCGCTCAGATAATTGGCCGAATATTCCGCCATCGGAATATCGGCCGGTGCGCGGCCCTGCGAACGCACCGTCGCCTCCCATGACCCGAAAGCGAGCTTCATGGCTTCGGCCACCATGTCGTCACGCGAGGCGAAATGCTTGTAGAAGCCGCCAACCGTCAGGCCCGCCTCCTTCATCAGGTCGGCGACACCGATACCCTCAAGCCCCTTCTCCCGCAGACGCCTGGAAGCGATCTCAACGATCCTGTCGTGCGTCCTCTGCTTTTCCAGTTGCGAATGGCCCATCGAAAATCTCCCGGCAATATGACTTGACTTATGTGGATTACAATCATAATCCTTCTAGATATCGATCATAATCCAGATCGAGAGATTTTCCAATAGGAGCCATTCCCATGCGTCTCAAGAACAAGGTCGCGCTCATCACCGGCGGCAACAGCGGTATCGGGCTTGCCACCGCCAAGGTTTTCGTTGTCGAAGGCGCGAAGGTAATCATCACCGGCCGTAACCCGGAAACGCTCGCAGCAGCCGAAAAGGCGCTCGGCGGCAATGTGCTGGCGCTGAAGATCGACCTCACCGACGTTGCGGCGGCCGAGAAGGCCTTCGCCGAGGCCGCGTCGAAGACGGGCAAGTTCGACATCGTCTTTGCCAATGCCGGCATCGGCGGCGCCACACCTCTCGGCCAGACCTCGCTGGAACAGTTCGAGAAGATCATCAGCACCAACCTGACCTCGGTCTTCTTCACGGTCCAGTCGGCGCTGCCGCATCTGAACGACGGCGCTTCGGTCATTCTCAACGGTTCCGTGCATGCCGTCCTCGGTGCGCCGGGCTGGTCGGCCTATGCCGCCACGAAGGGCGCCGTGCGCTCGATGACCCGCAACCTCGCCTCCGAGCTTGCGCCGCGCGGCATCCGGGTCAACCAGGTGACGCCTGGCGGTACGCGCACGCCGATCTGGTCTCCCTATGCGCAGACGCAGGATGCGATGACGGCGCTCGAAGAAAAGCTCGGCAACATGAGCGCGCTCGGCCGCATGAGCGAAGCGGACGAGATCGCGAAGGCTGCGCTTTATCTCGCCTCTGACGATTCCAGCAATGTCACGGGAATCGAGATCACCGTCGACGGCGGCATGACGAGCGCTCCCTCCGGCGCCAAGATCTTCCGCGCCGCCTGAGCGCGCCGGACAGGCGGCATTTCGCTCAGACAATTTCGGGCTATTGCCGGAATTGCCTTAGCTGACCTTTACCAAGCCGGAGCGGCCGACGACACAGTTGCGGCCGCTCTTTTTTGCGTCGTAGAGCCGGCTGTCGGCGGCAGACAGCACGGTGGTGAAGCTGGCGCCGTCTTCATCGGCGGTCGCAACGCCTATGCTCACGGATACCGATGCCTCATCGGGCGTCTTCACGCTGGTCACGATCGTCCAGCGCAGGCGCTCCGCCAGCAGCAGGCCTTCCTCATGACCCGTACCGGGACAGACGGCGACGAACTCTTCGCCGCCGAAGCGGAAGATACGATCGCTGGAGCGCAGCGTCGTTCCGAGCCTGCTGGCGATGGCCTTCAGAACTTCGTCGCCCTGCAGGTGGCCGAAGCCGTCATTGACGTCCTTGAAATGGTCGGCATCGATGATGAGAACGGTCACATACTGGCCCTGCCGCAGCGCCTCGCGCACCATCAGCGGCGCTTCCAGCTCCATGCGGCTGCGGTCGTAGACGCCGGTCAGCATATCGCGGCCCGTGCGTTCCAGCAGATCGTTATAACGCTCGCGGAATGTCAGATCGCCGAAGAGATCGCCGATCGAGCGGGCCGAGGCGGCAGCGCCGGCCCGGCGGACTTGGTATTCATAGACGGCAAACATCAGGGAATAGAGGCAGACAGCCAGCATCTTGGCTTTCCACCCCGCCCAGAAGGCGGCCATCGGAACGCCCATGAAATAGTGCAGGCCGCTGAAGAAGCAGATCTGATCGAAGGTCAGAAGCACAAGGCCGGAGATCATGAAGCGCAGCACGACGCGCCGGCGCATGACGTCGCCCAGTTTCTCGTAAAGCAGGATGATGCCGAGCGAATCGAGATAGAGGATTGCCGTGCCCCAGACCATCAGCCAGCCCATATCCTTGAGGAAATTGACGTCGGCAGGATGGCCGGGCGTCAATTCCAGCGGCTGGTGCAATTGCAGCACCCAGGCAATGGAGACGGTCAGGAGATTGCCGAGAAACAGGCCGTAGATCGGCTGGCGGACGGTCGCCGCATCCTCCTGCAGATAGAGCATGAGGATCATCATCAGCTTGCCGGAAAAGAAGATCGAAGACCCTGGCGAGACATCCCCGAAGGGCAGCGAGACATAGAAGACCGCGGCAAGGTAGGTCTCCATGAAATGCATGACGCCGAGCGCGGTCAGGAAGACGCCCAATCCGAGGCGCTGGCGAAAATGCAGAAGACTGACCATCAGCACGAAATAACCGACAGCCTCGATGATGAAGAGCGCGGTGTTGAAGAGTTCCATCACCACTCTCCGCCGCCGACAGAACCGCGCGAGAGAGCCGTGGCCGCAGCGGCGGATCTTCTGGTCAATCGTCCGGAAAGCTCAAACACAAGCGGCGCCCTGCAAAACCTGCAGGCGCCACCTTCACCACAATCCTTTAAGATTAGGTGAGCAAGGCAGCGGTTTCCACTAGGAAAATACTGTCATAGTTTTGAAAAACAACGGGAAATGTCAGTTCGCACGAGGCTTTCCCGGCTAACGGGCGCTCAGACCTGCCGAAGCTTCTCGCCATCGCTGAAAAGTGAGGGGCCGTGCTGATCGATGATCTGCTGCGCCTTGCGCACCGTGCATTCGATCGCGTCATCGGAGGAGGAGAAGAGATCGGCGCGAATGAACTTGCGCACCAGAACGTCCTCGCCAACCTTCTTTTCGATGCGGCCGGCCAGGCGGTACTGGCTGCCTTCCTTCTGCGGCTCGGCATAGATGGTGCAATCGCCATAGAGCTGCGGCTCGCCGGAAGGCCCGGCAGCCGCCTCACCGGAGGATTTGCCGCCGGAGAAAACCGAGAGAATATTTGACAAAAACGAAGCCATGATCCGCCTTTAGCACGCACTACCGTTGACGCAAAGTCAAATGATCAGATTTGCGAGGATCTCGTTTTCGGTAATGTCCTCGAAGCCCATGCCCGCCTTTTCGAAATTGGCGACCAGCGTCGCAAAGTTCTCCGGCGCCGTCGTTTCTATGCCGATCAGGATCGAACCAAAATTGCGCGCCGATTTCTTCAAGTACTCGAAGCGGGCGATATCGTCATGCGGCCCGAGAAGATTGAGGAAATCGCGCAGCGCCCCCGGGCGCTGGGCAAGGCGCAGGATGAAATATTTCTTCAGGCCGGCATGACGCATGGCCCTTTCCTTGACATCGGGCAACCGCTCGAAATCGAAATTGCCGCCCGAGACGACGGCGACGATCGTCTTGCCCTTGATGGCCTCGCGATCCATGGCGGCGATCGCCGTCAGCGACAGGGCGCCGGCCGGCTCCAGCACCACGCCTTCGACGTTCAGCATTTCCTGGATGGTGACGCAGATGGCGTTTTCCGGCATCAGCCTGACCTGATCGGGCGAAAACGCCTTCAGCGCCGCGAAATTGAGGTCGCCGATGCGGGCGACCGCCGCGCCATCGACGAAGTTGTCGACCTTGGCAAGCGTGACCACCTGCCCTGCCTCGATGCTGCGGCGCAGGCTCGGCGCGCCGGCAGGCTCGGCGAAGACGAAATCGGATTTTGCGACGACGCCGTCCAGGTAACCGGTGATGCCGGCGGCAAGGCCGCCGCCGCCGACCGGCAGGACGACCATGTCAGGCACCGTGCCCTCGGGAAGCTGCTGCATGATTTCGGCGGCAACCGTCGCCTGGCCCTCGATAATATCGGCATGATCGAAGGGCGGCACCATGACGCCGCCGATCGCGTCCACATGATCGCGGGCGGCCTGGTAGCACTGGTCGAAGAAATCGCCGACAAGTTCGATCGTGATGAAACCGGCCCCGAACATGCGGGTCTTGTCGATCTTCTGCTGCGGCGTCGTGACCGGCATGAAGACGACGCCCGGAACGCCGAAATGGCGGCAGACAAAGGCAAAACCCTGTGCATGGTTGCCGGCGGAAGCGCAGACGAAGGTCTTGCCGCCGGCCCCCTCGGCGATCGCCTTGCGGAAGAAATTGAAGGCGCCGC
This sequence comes from Rhizobium sp. KDH_Rht_773_N, assembly GCF_052946295.1. Classification (NCBI taxonomy): domain Bacteria; kingdom Pseudomonadati; phylum Pseudomonadota; class Alphaproteobacteria; order Hyphomicrobiales; family Rhizobiaceae; genus Rhizobium; species Rhizobium sp. KDH_Rht_773_N. The sequence goes on from NZ_CM129525.1 coordinate 188,619, forward strand.
GGATCTTGTAGGAACGCACCGGCGAAAGATCCTCGCGCTTCAGCCAGATATCGGCGCCGTAGCGGGCGGAAAGGTGGTCGTTGAGCTGCAGCGGCGTGGCGGGGAAAAGGCTGCGCATGGCCTCTTCGGCGCCTTCGACATCGTGTCTTGTCACGGGCGTTCGTCCATTCTTCAAAAATCCAGACGCCGCTATGACACAAGCAGCCAGCGGAAAGAAGCCCGATTACACCCTTTGCGGTTCGCTCTGTGAAAGGCTTCCTTAAGCGCGTCCCCGAATTGCGGTCACGTGGACGGCTTTTAACTTGATGGCGCACAGCAATTGCTAATATGACGGGAAGATGACATCCAAGATCGCAAAGCCGCTGGCGTGGCTTCTTCTCGCCTTCATCCTGTTCGTGACGGTTTCGCCGATCGAAATGCGGCCGCATACGATCGAGACGCCCGATATCGACCGTGCCGCTGCCTATCTGGCGGCCGGTCTGGCTTTTGCCCTTGCCTATCCGAAACATTGGAAGACGGTTGCCCTGCTGCTGGTCTTCGGCGCGGTCGCGATCGAATATCTTCAGTACCTTTCGCCGACGCGGCATGCGCGACTTCACGATGCAGGCGTCAAGGCGGCGGGCGCGGCACTCGGACTGGTCGCCGGCTGGGCCTTCAACAAGTGGCGCGAGGCGAAAACCGGGGCGGATGCCGCCGCCTAGCGCGCACCTTGCCTGTGGGCGGGGACGCTACAGCCCGCGTATCTGCAAGGCCCAGAAGAAGAGCGGCACCGCTGCGGCAGCGGTTGCCAAGAGCAGGAAGGCGCTCATCTTGAAGAGCCTGATGCGTCGCGTTCTTGCTCCATCCCAGTCGTAAACCATCGTCTTACTCCCACTAAGACAACACTTACTCAACCGCGCAGTGCCTACATTTTTTGCAGCACCGGCGCCATAGACAAGCGCTGCCTATGGTTTATCCACATTATACAAGCACATTCGAACACGTTTATGAAGATGGTGCGAGCGACGGGGATCGAACCCGTATAGCCTAAGGCCGAGGGATTTTAAGTCCTAGATGCAGACCAATATCCATCTGTATTTACTTAATAAATTTCAAATTCCAGTGTGTATGTGTACGATACTGTGGACGAATCTGGGGCAAATCGGCGCTATTTGCCAGCGATTCCGTTCCGTTTTCGTGGAAATTCATCGCGAACCCATGCGGCACGCACGCCGCCGCTCTCTCATTTGCCCCCAAGGGGCAGACCTCCACAGTCGGGGTCGAGTCCTTGCCTGCGGAACGAAAGCCGAAAGGCGGCCTTACTGCGGGCTCCGAGCCCGCCATGAAGCCGAATCTGGCAACCGACTTCATTCGCCAAATGGTTTTCTAAAATCGATAATGTGCTCCGTCCGCATGCGGCTCGCGAGGCTATTTCCAGTGGTGACCGCCATGGGCATGTAGCGTCGGTGGTCGGGTATCTCGCGCTCTGTTTCGCCCAGGACCTCAAAGCCAGCAAGCGCTCCGGCACGCTTCAAAAGTTCGCTGTTCCGGACGTATGTTCCGCGAATCGTTGAATTCCCAATCACATATGTTCCAATGGAGCCCTTCTTCAAGACTCGATACGCTTCCTTGGCCTGCTGTACCAAGTCGGAGAAGTATCGATCGAGCATGTATTTGTTTTTGTTTTCGAGTTGGTCTAGGCCAAGGTCAACAAGCATATCCGTGAAATCGTCGCTCAGCTTGCTATTCAGGGCACGTTCTGCTCCGATGGCACTTCCACGGATTTTACGGAGGTCCTCTAAACGATAGCCCAACCAAACGAGCGACATGCGATGCCCTCGCATGTAGTCAATCGCGTTCAGGTAGGGGGGAGAAGTAACAATGCAATCGATCGAATTGTTTTCAACAACCGTCAGTTTCCGTGCATCCCCCAAAAAAGTTTCCGCTCTTGTTTTGACCGATGGACTATCCAATGCACTTAACACATGATTCAACGAAGGCTGCATGGCGCTGAACACATCAAAGTCATTCTCCCGGATGGTCCTGTGTGGTCGGCTATGAGCAGTGTCCCGTGCCAAAGAAGCCTTCGGCTCCTTGGTAATAATTAGTCGAGACAAGGCAACTTTGAGAACATCCAGTGCCCCCTCAGATATGTTGACGGGCTGGGCAATCAAGTGAAAGGACAACTTTCTCAGTTGCTCTTTTTGCTTGGGTGCAAACCAGAAGTCGATAAAGTCGGCAGTCTCGACGTCTTCATCAATCCATGACAAAAACACTTCGTCCGACATTGCCGCGCACCGCTCAAGAAGCGCGTTTAATCCTGCCCGGACTTCGTCCTCATCTACTGAGGTTGCTCCGACGCGAGAAATCAGCTCCGCAAGCGGGTCCAAATCCACACCAATTGCATTGATTCCGCTCCGCACCGCCTGCGAGAGCACCATGCCGGAACCGGTCATGGGGTCTAAAACCGTTTGGCCTGGATTGAGAGACTGTATCTTTTCAAGGGCGATTTCAGGCGCCATACGCGCCGGAAATGGATGAATATGTTTCATTCGCATATCAGCCCTTCATTGTATTTTTCAAGTATCTCTGAAAGGCTGCTTCGTGAGACCTTCCGATCCAAGGCCCCATTACGCCCTTTGATCTGATACATCTGGTTGTGTCGCCTTCGTATCGACACACCTTCTTGTAGCTCAAAATTACCGTCAAGAACCTTCTGCAACTCTGTATAAGGCAGTGCGGCTATGCCATCACGCCCACAAACAAAGGCTGTAACGCATTCACCGTAGCTATCAAAAAGTTCTTTTTGCCGCTCTTGGTGGGCCATCTGAAAATTGAAACTCCAGGGACCGGTGCGGCTCGTGGAATATTTGATGTAGAAAGGCAGATTGCCGTTCATCAGATAAAAACCAGGTATGTCGCCATTCAGGCGTCGAATGGTGACATGCTGGCCGGGCTGCTCTATGACTTGGTGGAGTACGCACCCGTAGTATCTCGAAGCGTCTGAAATCATCTTCTGTTCTGGATAAATCTGATGGAATTTCCATTAATCTTGTAGAAGAGACGGGCCTTTCCGTACTTGTTATAAAAAATCTTTACGTGATGCCGCGCGTCTGGCCGTTCGCTTCTGGCGAATTCGTTGTTCGCGAATATTCCCTTCTTACGGCGGATATTCTTGATTTCCTCGTCAGTGTAGCTACTTGCACCGGTACCGAAGCCGCTGGCATGATGGAACGAAATATCGGCATTTGAGGCTATCAAATCGTGCTTCAGGTAGTCGTATAAGTATTCTGGGAATTCGCTATCTGAAAAATGCTTGCGCAGCGCTTCCAGCATTTGCTGGTTGGAGCGCCCCTTCCGGTTCATCAGGGAGTCACATTGGTCTTTGTCGAATTCAAACAAGCCGAACGACATCTCGCCGCCTTCGAAATCCACCGTCGATTTGTCGATGGAGTTGGCAGCAGTTGGGGTTGTCTTGTGGTCTGAGAGCCAGACAGGCGCCCCTGCCTTGCTGCGCATGGCCTGGATGGCGAGCTTATGAAATGCAAAACACTTGGTCCAATTTTTTAGGAGTTCGGTAGGAATCCAGAGCTGGAAATACTCCTTGTAGTCCTCGCGAGAACCGAACATTCGCGCTCGCTGAATATATGTGTCTTGAGCAAATTTGCCCTTCACCGCTCGCGTGAAATACATGGAAAGCAGATTATCGAAGGTTACACCTCGTGAGATAATATTCCCGCCTGCACCGAACGAGAATAAACTGGTTGGCTTGGCAATATCGGACACTTTACCACTTTGACCCTTGGAATTTATCTCGACGATAGCGTGCCTGTCGATATTCCGGAGGACGAACTCGACTATGGCGTCAGGATGATCCTGAGAATATTGCTCCGCAGTCTTTTCTAGCTTCTTGACGATCCGGTTGAACCCAGAGTGCGACGGTGTGGAAAGCGCGGTGATCGTGTTTTGTATGACATCGATATCATTTTCATGTTCGTCGCGCTTTCCGCTAGTATGAACCAGCATCGTGAAATTCTGCTCATGCCCCCGCTTATGCTGCTCGGCGACGCCACAGAGGAAATGAAGGATGGCGTTCTCCAGTTCACCTCTTTCCGAGCCCTCATCCGCCCTAAAAGTGTGCAGGCGGTAATTTATCACGCCGTCTGTAGGGAAAAAGAAATCCTGGCCGACGTAGTACGGGTGCGGAAGGAAATCGACCCATAACTCGCTATCGTTCTCGAAGGTATTATTTAGGTTGAGTCTAGCCGGTGTCGCCGTGACGCCAATGTATTGGCCATTCTCCCCCAAAAGGTCGTGTATGAGTTTGTTGATCTTCGTCTTCTCGTCATTGTTCACTTTGGCGTTGGGGGACGCAAAGTCGGCCTCATCGTCAATAACAATGATATCCTTCCGCGCGCGAAGAAGCGCGATGAGCTTTTCGAGATCTCTGGCGTTCTTTTTCGAGAAGATAACCCATTTCTTGTCGCCAAGGTCCTTTGGCTGATGAGGCAGTTCACTGAACTGTTTCGGAGAAGGGCTGAGGCCGGAAGCGCGGAACCGGGATAAACTTTGCTCTAGGAGGTCCACGCTGTCCGTGAGAAGATTGACGATGACGCCGGCACCCTCATCAAGTAGCCTGGCATTCAAGGCTATCATCATTTCAGTTTTTCCGCTTTGCGGTTCTCCGAATATAACAAACGACCTGCCACCACTTGTTTTGAGGTTTTTGATGGTCTTCTCAACGGTATCTTCAATAGACCGCGTATCGATATTTTTGGATGTAAGCGCTGCGAGACGGCTCTGATACTGATTTCCGCCGACTTTTCCAACGATACTGCCCCAATCCATTGCGACCCCCACGCTGTATGATTCTTTCTGAAGCATTGTTTCGTGTGTAATCAAACGTGTAAATAGAAATTTGCTTTCCTCCGCTGCAACCGTGCGTACGTAGGCGACACATTTTCTGATATCGACAGAAGACCCGAGGAAATATCCCCTCGGCATCATTGTCTCCCCTGCCCGATAACTTCAGCTATCATCTCACTGAACTGCTTTCGCGCCGGGCTGTCGCCGGTAATGATCCGACCGCAAGCGGTGCGGACATAAGCTGGCCCGATGCGATAATTGCTTGCTGGTGGAAAATCAGTCAGCGCAAACATGAACGTCACCGCCGCGCGCGGCTCTAGGCGGCGCGGCAATGATTGCCCGTCGGTCGTCCGATAGCTGCTTATTACCATCCGTTGGTTGACACCGGTGCGGAACCCGATCTCGCACAGCGTCAGAGAAAAGCTGCTGAGGTTGATCGCTTCGATCGAAAACCCAAGCGGCTCACCGCCTGGCCCGGACAGAAATGCCGGTGTCACACGAAGGCGAACACGGCGCTGGCTCATAGCGCTCCATGTGTTCATCACGCCAAGCACGGCGCCGATGGTGCCAAGCCCCATTGTCACCATATCCTTCATTTCAATCATCGACCTTCCCCCGAGCGCAATCCCCACTACCATCAATAGCACAGACGCTTGATTCGATCATTTGTACGGGAAGGACATATCCACGGCCTTCGAGGCTAGGTTGGGGTTGACGCCATGCGGGGCGGCCTAGACTGGTTTAGGTCAGGTCCCATCACCTGACCGTGCCCGCAGGGCAAACATGTCGCCCCGCATGGCGTCACCGACGCGCGGGGCCACATGTCGATGCGGGAGGTCCGGTTGGATAGCAAGAAACCGAGACACGCGGCTCGGTTTCAGGGCCGGAGCATCGACGTGGGGAAGCGGAGGGAAACCCCGACCGGTTGGTTGCCCGCGTCCATCAATTCCCACCGAAGCGAGCCTTCCGATAGTAAAGGGAGCAATTACCGTCACGGGCGAATACGGTGCGGGGGCGTTATGGCATAGCAGGTCGATTCCGCATCTTGCTCGTCGTCGTATTGTCCAGCGGTTCCCATCTGGAATGCTCCGTGGAGCGTCACCTGACCGTTGACGATGACGGCAACAAGGCTGTTGTTGGTCACGGCCATGCGGAGACTAAACTCATCGTCGGGGTCGTCCGGCAAGGGGATGCGCTGCGGTGACGCGATGCCGTTCAGGGTGACGACGACACGCGTATCCGCGATCGACGCCTTTACCGGAGCCTCCACCTTCGCCTTGGCGGGCAGGCTGCGGCGATAACCAGTCCCGCAGATGTCGGCCAAAGCGTCGGCATGGGCGGCAACTGGAAGCGACTGCAAGACGGTCTGGAGCTCCGCGTCGAGGCTGGCGGGGAACAGGTTATCGATACGGGTATAATCATCCCACGGGATGGCCATGGGGTTGCCCTTGCCGCCGTTGCGCACGTCGAGCAGGGCGCGGAGCAGGTTCTGCTTGATGTTGCGCGGTGCGTTGTTGATGGCAATGTATTGGGCCTCGCCCGCCTGGCACCCCTTGGGAGCCGCGTAGGCGATACTGCGGCGCAGGGTGCCGCTGGCGGCGGGGTCGGCATCGAACGACAGGAACAGCCACGCCGGGAGCTTCCGCTTGACGATGGCGGCATAGCTGGCCGGGTCCACCGGGACCACCACATACTCAACCATGTCGCCGTAGAGGTTGTGTTCGCCGGGGTTACCGACGTTGGGGCTTCCGGCCGTGACCGGCAGCAGGTTCACGGCGAACACAAACCGCCCGATGCTGCCTTGGCGGATTTCCCGGGTGTAGGCGGCGCAGGATGTGCCGGCCGGGTCGATGGTGGGAATCTGTTCGACCATGGCGGCGGCCGGACTGGCGGTGAGGACCGCGAGGCAGGCAAGGGCGTAGCGGGCGAGGTTCATGGCGCTCACCCCTTCGGCTTGCAGATGTTGTCGCGGAAATAGGCGATGGCCTGATCGAGGCGCTCTTGCCTGTATTTATCAGCACCGGCCTTGTGGGCTTCGTCCACGAGGCCGGTGCGGAACCGCCAGTCGTTCTCGCCATAAGGACTTTTGCCAAACTCCTTGCAGTACCTTGGATCATCGGATTTGACACATTGCGGCGTGGCTCCCTCGAACTGGACGCCTAGGCCGCCATGGTCACGTTCCACCGTTGCCCCGGTAAGTCCGCTGAAATCGAAGCGAAGGAGGCTCTTGGGAATGTCTTGACCCAAGAGGCTCCCCGGCGTGAACGTCACATCGAAGGTGCAATTGTCCGTCGTGGTGATGGCCGCCGTGTAAAACCGAATCCCGTTGCTCAGGTCGAATGCGAACGTGAACGGTTCTCCGGAGATTTTTGTCGCGGTGAAATTCACGTCTTTCATGGGGCCGCTTGTGACACCTGTGCTGCCTGTACCTCCGTCTTCGTAGCCGAAGGCGATGAAGGCGGCGATCTCAACTGGGCTTTTGCCGTCGACGGGACCGGCATCCGAGCAGGACGGCAGGAGGACGGCGGCGAGTGCCGCCGTAAAAAGGCTGGTTTTCATGGGTTCACCTCTAGCGGCAATACAGGCTGGTGGGGTTGGGCGTGGTGTAGTCCACGCTGCAATGATGGGCCGAGGACGGGGCACCGCCACTGCGGCGGGTGCCGCCGCCATGCCCGCCGTAAGGGTTGCCACCCCTGCCTGACGACCCGGCCAGTGTGCCGACGGCCGCGCCGAGCATCAGGCCCATGAAGAGGTTGGCGGCGGCATCGCGGGCCGTGGCCCGCCTTGAACTCGGCACACGGCCAATCAGGCGATCGTTTTTGCCGGGTTGGGCCTTGACCGGGCCGAGGTTGACGTCGCCGGGAGCCGGTTCCTCCCGGACGGGCAGGCGCTTGGGCTTGGCGGGACGTTTTTTCGGAGTCTTTTGGCCGACGAGTTCCACCAGCTCCGGGGCGGCGGCTGGGAAACTCGCACGGACCCCGGCCGCGAAGCCGGGGGCCGGGTTGGCGAGGATCAGGCAGAGGAGCGTGGCGATAACGGGCTTCATGGTGCTCACCCCTTCGGCTTGCAGATATTTTCGCGGAAATACACGATGGCCTGATTGACGCGCCCCTGATAGGCAGCGCGGCTGCTGGTCTTCTCGTCACGGGTCACGCCGCTGTCGGCGTACAGCAGGAAGGTCGGCCACGTGCCTTTAGAAAAGGCGTCTTTATTGATCCTTTCGCAATCGACATACTGGCCGCCGTCGATTGAGACACATTGCAGCTTCGCCCCGTCGAACTGCGAGCTATCCTCGCCAACGTTCAAGGCGGTCAGTCCGCTGAAATCCAGCCGGAACGTACCACCAAAAGGACCATCCTCGACGGCATCACCCTTCTCCGCCTTGACATCGAACACACAGTTGTCGGCCGTGGTCATCGTCACCGTCACAATCCGTTGGGTGTCCGTGCCAGTGGTCTGGGTATAGGTGAACCGGAACGGTTCGTCGGAAAGCTTCTTGGCCGTGGCGTTCTTGACGCCGACCCTCCGCGCCCAACTCGGATAGCCGGTTGCGCCGTCCTCGAAGCCAAAGGCGATGAAGGCGGCGACCTCGGCGGCGCTCTTGCCGTCGAAGGGGCCGGTTTGGGATTGGGAGTCTGTCTTGGAATCCGAGCAGGACGACAGGAGGGCGGCGGCCAGCGCCGCAGCAAGCAGTCTGGTGTGCATGGGGATACCTTTCAGGAGAGCGCGGCTTTCATGTCGTCGAAGGTGGCGAACGTCCGCCCGACATGGCGGCCGCTGGTGACCATGTACGTGCCGTCCGCATTGCGCTTGTACTTGGCGGACCCGACCGTCCCGGTTGGTGGGGCAAGCCGGTCCTGTTCGGCCTGTTCAAGCACCTTGGCGAGAGCCGAGGCGAGATACTGCTTGTCATTGAGGATGAGGTACTTTTCGGCCAGCGCCTGCTCGTATTGCAGCCCTGCCGCGCGGGCCGACGTGGCGGCGGAGGCGATATCCGGGTCCAGTTCGGTCAGGGTTTTCCAGCGGGCCATGTCCGGCCCCTTCTGGTGGACAACCTGCGGCGCGGCCGCGCCGGGGCTTCCCTGCCCGACAAGGGCCAGCAGGATAATGCCGACGAGGCCGAACAGGAAACATAGAATTCCCCACACCGCCGTATTGCGGTTGCGGGTGCGGGCCATGCCCGCTCCTATGAAGGCGCAGACAAGCGCGACGACGAGCCAGATAATGAGAATCATGGAAATGTCCTCAGGGATTACAAACGGGTAAGGGTGGTGGCGAAGGGGCAACCGGTCAGGCGCACCGTGTCACCGGTAGCGGTATAGCCGCAGACACCGGCAGGCGGATTAAGCAGGCCCGGACCGGGGTCGATCTTGATGCGGCTGTTATCAAGCTTGCTCCATTGCCAGACGGACTGCTTTCCGGTGCTGGTCACGATGACAAGCGTGCCGTCGCTCGTGAACTCAATGGCCGAGCCGTCAGCCTCCCGGTATTTACCTTCAAGGCCGGGAGTTTCCGAGCAGGCGGCAAGGAAAATTGCGAAAGAGGCGGCAGAAACGGACCGGAATCGGGAAATATTTACTTTCGGCTTGGATTGCATCGGAAAAAGGGACCCCCTGTGCTGCAACCGGGGGCGGAATCCGTACCGTGGCAGAACGGCAGAAACCGCCGTCCGGCCTATGCCTTTGGCCCTTTCTGGTTATCAAAAATCACGACTTTTGACGGAAGCCGAAATGCCGGATGCGAAGAAGTGCCGGAGGAACAGAATCCTTGTTTTCCAGTATTAACCACCTCTGAGCATGTTAAAAAATGTGAATCCCGACACCTTGCAAAAGTCGTGACTTTTGACCACCTGTAAAACGGCGCAGAAGCTTCCGCCTATAATTAGCAATATTTAGGGAATTCAAGGCTCTCCGCCATTTACGGAGGCTTTGAGCATGAACACACACGTTTCCGGCCGAGTTTTCGGCTATGCCCGCGTCAGCACAAAGGGGCAGGACCTGGCCTATCAACTAGCCAAGCTGAAGGCGGCCGGATGTGCGCAGATATTTCATGAGAAGCGGAGCGGCAAGAGCCGGGACGGCCGCCCTGAGCTTGCGAGACTTCTCAAGTCCCTCCGCTCCGGCGACGTTGTGCTTGCCACTGTCACCGACAGGATTGCTAGGAATCCGCTCGATCTGCTGAACATCGTGGATACGGTGAAGAAGGCGGGCGCGGGCCTGCGTCTTCTTGATGAACCATTCATCGACACGACCTCGGAATTTTCTGACCTGATCCTGTTCATTGTCGGCTGGGCGGCCCGCTGGCAGCGGCTCCGCATTCTGGAAAACACCGCCCACGGGCGCGAGGAGGCACGGCGACGCGGTGTGAAGTTCGGGCGGAAGCCGAAGCTCGGCCTGCAAGAGCGCGAGAAGATATTTGAGTGGCGCGCCAAAGGGGAAACTTGCGAACGGATTGCAAGGGCCTTCGGGGTTAGCGAGAGCACGATTTTGCGTGTACGACCATAACGCACAGGCAGACACTGTTGTCGGCCAGCTAACGGCAGGCTCGGATTTCCTATACGGCACTGGGGGTTGCACGGTAGCGGCAGCGTCCTGAAAGCTGTTGTCAAATTCTTCTGTGCGAATTCGTGTCGCCATGTGAACAAAAAACGAACATCCTGTTTGCCCGCTGAGTCAGTCTGTGCCAAGGTGGCAAAAATCGACACAGCGGAGATTCGGGGACGTGATGCAGCAGGACGGAAAATCGGAATTTGCACGACTCAGGGAGCAGGCCGGACTTACCATTGAGGAAGCTGCCCGGATAACCAAGGTATCGCTCCGTTCTGCCTACCGTCACGAAAACGGGGAATGCTCACCCTCTCCACTCGCCCTTGATATGCTGCGGTTGATGGCCAAAAGCCACCGGTTGCCCGAGAAGCCTGTGCGGTTCCGCTTCATCGACCTCTTTGCCGGCATCGGTGGTCTCCGGGTGGGTTTCGAGAACATTGGCGGCAAATGCGTCTTCACCAGCGAATGGGACAAGTATGCGGCCGAGACCTACCGGAAGAACTTCCCCGAGGACGAGGAGCATGTGTTTGCCGGCGACATCCGGGAATACACGAAAGATGACGCCGCGCTGGCGAAAATCCCGGCGCACGACGTGCTTCTGGCAGGGTTCCCGTGCCAGCCGTTCTCGATCGCCGGAGTGTCCAAGAAAAACGCGCTGGGGCGTCCCCATGGCTTTCTGGACGCTACACAGGGAACGCTGTTCTTTGATGTGGCGCAGATCATTCGCTATCACAAGCCGAAGGCTTTCCTGCTGGAGAATGTGAAAAACCTCCAGCGCCATGACAAGGGACGCACGTTTGCGACCATCATGCAGGTGCTGGAAAAGGAGCTGGGCTACAAGGTGGTGACCCGCATCGTCAGTGCCCGTCCGTGGGTTCCCCAAGGGAGGGAGCGCATTTTTATTGCCGGGTTCCGGGATCACAGCGCTGCCTTCACGTTCGATGACGTGGCAATTCCGGAAGGTCCGGAGCCGACTCTGGGTAGTATCCTGCAATCCGACGTTGATGCCAAATACACCCTGACCCCCAAGCTCTGGGAATATCTCCAGAACTACAAGAAGAAGCACGAGGCCAAGGGGAACGGGTTCGGATTCGGGCTGTTTGGCCCGGGTGACGTAGCCCGCACGCTGTCCGCCCGCTACTACAAGGATGGCTCGGAAATCCTGATCGATCAGGGGAAGGGAAAGCGTCCGCGCCGGCTCACTCCCAAGGAATGTGCCCGCCTGATGGGTTTCGAACGGGGAAACCGTGTGTGGGAGATTCCGGTATCCGATACCCAGGCCTACAAGCAGTTCGGCAATGCGGTGGTGATGCCAGTCGTTGAGGCCATCGCTGAGGCCATGGGCCCTTGGCTTCCTGGCTTCAAGGCTGGTGAAGTCGTCTCCCTGCCAGAGCGACAGCTCCCGGAAAAGGCCGTAGTGAATGGCTGACATTGTTGCTCCTGCCGTCCGCAGCCGCATGATGGCAGGTATTCGCTCCAAGAATACGAAGCCTGAAATCGTGCTTCGCAAAGGCCTCCACGCGGCAGGCTTCCGTTTTCGCCTTCATGACCGGAAGGTGCCCGGCACCCCGGACATGGTGTTTCCAAAGTGGCATGCAGTAATTTTTGTCCACGGATGCTTCTGGCACGGGCACGGTTGCCGGCTTTTCAAGTGGCCGGCAACGCGTGAGGAGTTCTGGCGTGAAAAGATCGGCCGGAACATCACTAATGACGTGCGTCATCAGGCAATGCTCGCAGAAGCGGGCTGGCGGGTTGGTATCATCTGGGAATGTGCCACCAGGTCAAAGGCCGGACAGCAGCAGATGGTGAAAACTGTCGCCGACTGGCTGAGATCAGATCAACAAAGGCTGGAACTGGAGGCAGCGTGAAAGCAGTGCAGACGGACCTTTTTGAAATGGAGCAGCCCAGCGCATCCCTGCTGGCGTCCTTGCTGGAAACGGCTGATGCCGTTCTTGTAAAGAAGCTCTCCAACAATGACCGCGACTGGGCGAAGTTTGGGAACAAGCATCAGGCAGGTGTCTACATGCCTCCGGCGCAGCGCGACAGTGGTTTCTTTCCGCCATTGCAGGAGATAGAGCGGCCTGACCCCAACGCGGCTCCGATCAGGGTAACCACCTTCTCAACATTTTGGCCGCAGTTTGATGTGACCAGGGAAACGTTCATCAGGCACTACACCAGCAAGGGCCCGGAAACCCACATGACCCGCCTTCCGAAGGAGGCGTTTTCCGAACTCTCTCCTGCCTCTTTCCTGGTGATGGCGAGGACCGGAGAAACTGCCTATACCTGCCTGACGATCGACTCCGCATCCGATGATGCCATTCTGCTGGCCGACGCCCTGGAGCTTGAGCCGGATTTTCTGATCGATATCCGGCGACCGGCTGACTACCGGCAGAAGGAAAAGGAAGTCATTCTCGACTTTGTGGAGCAGGCTATCGCCGCGTGGCTGAAGGGGACCATTGTCCCGTTTGCCCACGACAATGCCGCCTTGCCTCCTACAGCCGTTATGGCTGAAAAGGCCCGCCGGAAATTTCTGGATATCTACCGGCTGACCAGTCTTGATCCCTTTGCACTGGGTTCTCCAGGCGACGCCCTGCGGGAAATCAGCAGGGGCATCGAATGGGAACTCTTCCGCGAGTTCCAGCGGCGTGAACGTGCGATTGGCCTTGTCCGCATCATCATGGGGGATGCGCCGTACCCGGTGGATGCTCCTTCCGTAATCCGGAGCCTGATCGAGAAGGTTCAGGAGGTTGACACCCTCATGCTCTCGGCCAGCCAGCAGCGAAAGTCGCGTGCGGGTTACTCGTTCGAGCATCACATTGAAAGCATGCTCGCCGATGGCAACGTACCATTCGAAAAGCAGGTCGTGATCGAAGCCAAGAAACGGCCCGACTTCATTCTTCCGTCGCTCCGGGTTCTCCGCAAGAAGGACGAAGGTCGGGCTCCCGGTCTCATTCTGAGTGCCAAGACCACTCTTCGTGAGAGATGGAAGCAGGTGGAGCGGGAGATGGGGGGAAGCGAGCTGTTCCTTGCCACCGTGGATGAAAACATCGCCGCCAATGCCATCGATGACATGGCATCAATGGGGGTTGTGCTGGTCGTGCCGGAAAGCCTGAAGAAATCCAAGGAAGCCGAATATGCTGGACGCAAGAACGTCATATCGTTCCGGGAGCTGTTCTCCGACGAGATTGCTTCCCGGATGGCATCGTGGATCTGAAAAGTGCAGATATCCAAGTCGCGATTGTTGGCATGGGAGCCGAGATGACGCTTATATCTACGGACTATACGTACCTATTGCCGCTAAACTGCCTTATAGTTAGCAAGTCCTTCTTTGGAATCTGGGCTTTAATTGGCCGCCGCGTCCAGTCAGTTGGCGAACGCGCATGGTCTTATGCTTCCTGTACGGCGGGTTCTCCAGCTGACATAGGGAAGGGAACCACGTTGGGCGCAGCCTCCGCAGGCATGCCCATCATCATGTTGTAATGACCCATGTGCTTCGTCTTTTCAAAAATGGCTTTGAACACCGCGAGGTGCCGGTCGATCATCTGCTGATCGGCAGACAGGTAAAGATCGTCATGTACGGCGTGTGAGCCGTCGTTGACCCAAGAAAAGAGCGAACCACAGATCTGCTTATCGCGTCCCTCGAACATGTCGATGATATCATCCTTGTCCATGTTGCCGAGCACCGTGAAGTAGCTTTCCACGATACGCCGCAAGGTGTTCTGGATGGTCAATGGCGAGGGGTTTGGATTACGGACCTCTGCCCACAATAGTTCGTACGAAGTCTTGATTGGATTGTGGTCGTACGGCTCCAGGGCGGTTTCGTTGTTGCGCTTGCGTACCACCCAGAACGTCTCATGGGAGCGGCACGTTTCAGATGAACGCTTGGGGTCGAAGGAGACCTCTTTGTGGAAGTGGATGTTGTGCGTCAACAGGAAGACCTGGCGGATGCGGCCTGTGCCCGCGATCGCTTCTGCCATGACCTGTTTAATGAGCGTACTCACGATGAAAAGAACGTCACTATCAAGGCTCGACACCGGATCATCGAACACAACGACACGGTTGTCGTTCATGCCGCTGCTCGACGTGCTCCCTCGGATGAGGTGATAGAAATAGAGGAAGGTGATGAAGCTCTTTTCACCTTCGCTCAAAGTCCTTGTGGCATCAGTGCCGTCAGGGCGGATCACGGCATAGAGGTTGCTGCTTTCGCCCGCAGTCGCCAGCTCGAAGCCCGTAAAACCGAAGGAGGTCAGGATACCGTTGATCTCGTTGACCGTTGGCTGCACGCTGGTAATGTTACGCTCAAGCTCCTCAATTTCATCCGTTAGCCCCGCAATCTCGGTGTTCTTGGCGGATATTCCATCCGTTAGGCCTTGGATGGCCCGCTCCAGATCAGTCTTTGCGCTGACATAGGAATTTATGGTCGTCTGAGCCTCATTGAGGAGGCAGCGCCATGCCTCCGAGATCAGCTGCGCGCGCTCCGTCGCTAGATTACTCACCAATCGGTTATGCTCTGCGATGGACGCATCCGCAGCGTCCACAAGCTCATTAATCGCCGTCGCTATTTCCGCCACGCCGTCCAGCTCGACAACCGAGCTCGGCTCCTTCGCCTTCGCATCCAGTTTTGCCAGGTTCGAGTTAACCACCTGACTCAACCGCGAAAGCTCGACACCGAGCCTGGCGAGATCGCAATGAGGGTTCTCGCTCTCCAGAATCCCTTGCAATCTTCCGACGAGCTGGTCGGAGGCAGTGACGTATGCGCTCCTCACTTGCTGGATATGGGCCAGGTCAGCCGTGTACGACTCATCGAAATAGTCGTCTAGGCTGCTTCTCAGGTCGGTCAGGAGCTGCTGCTGGCAGAAGGGACAGCGAGGGGAGCTGACCGCTAGGTAGGGTCGCCCTTCCTGAACCCAGTCGCTGTTTCCGAGGTGGTTGATTAGCGCGGCAACATCGACATCGTCCTTCCCGACCACCTTCTTGGCAAGGATTGGCGCATCTTCCAGACTGCGCAGGGCGTCAAAGTTAAGTCGTCCCAAGGGGGCGGCCGGTTGAAGCCCACGCTTGAAAACCGTAGCGGCTCGGGGCTTGAGTTCCTCAAGTGCTCGAAGCGCGGCAGCGTTGGCGCCCAGTTCGGAAAGGACTTTATCGCAAAAGCGGGCCTTCGAATTCCGCAATCCTTCGAAAACGTCCTTGAAATGCTCGTCGTGGCGGTTCTTTAAAATCCAGCATGCCTCCTCAAAGTCCGCTCGGAGCGCCTTCAGGGCTGCTACCTTTCCACCAGCTCCATCCTCTCCGGAGAGAACCACCCGACGCCTCCTCACGTCCTCTTGCGCTTCCTCACGGCGTCTGCGTGCCTGTTCGATCCGGGCAAGAGTCTCAGCAGACTCCTCACCGAGCGTAAAAATGCCGGGCATCTGGGATTTGAAGTTCCGGGCGGCGAAGTCGGCGTTGTAGACAAGCCGCTCCAAGGCTCTGCCTCCCAACCAGGTCACGCGGGAGTCCGGGAAAGCATCCGGGTCTGCAATGACACGGGAAATCGTTGTCTTCCCCGAGCCATTGGTCCCAAAAATGAAGTTGATTTCTTTGCAGGGTGAAAGCCGCTTACCTTCGGCCGGATAGCTTCCGATATTTGCGATAAAGACTTCCTGCAGCATCTGTTCCCCCAGAACTAATCTGCATGCAGTCTACGACGCTCTAGCGAGCATGCAACCGACTTGTTGTTTATGCAGGCAGAAGTATATGCCGATCGGGTCTCTCCCAAAAGGTAGAAGCAGTGCCGAACGGATATCAAGCCCTGAGGACCTAGGTCCACCCGCTCACAAACGAGATGTCGGCATTTGACAATTAGCATGCCGAAGTATCCATCAGGATCATAACCTGAGACGGTCCCGCGCTTGCGCTGCATGTTCGCGTTCAAGTTCAATGCCGACATAATGCCGCCCACAGGATTCCGCCGCCACAAGCGTGGAGCCTGACCCGCAGAACGGATCAAGGACAAGTCCGCCCGCTGGGCAATACGTGCGGATAAGCGGCTCCAGCACTTCGACAGGCTTCTGCGTCGGATGCAGTTTGTTGCCGGTGTAGACCCAGCCCGCGACATCGGACAAAGGTGTTGCTGGCAGCTCCGGGCGTCCCTTCGCCAGGACGTAGGCGGATTCGTGCATGGCTCGAAACAGGCCGGTTCGCGAGGGATAATTCTTGCAAAAGACCATGTGCCCGACAGGGCGGAAACCTGCCGCGCGCCACGCCGCAAGGAAGGCGTCGGCGGCCGTCCAGCCGTAGAAGCTGAAGCACAAGGTATCGGGTTTCATCAGGCGGTAGACCTCGCGGAACGCGGGCTCCAGCCAATCGGAATGGGTGTCGTTGACAATCGTGCGCCCTTGCCGGTCACGATAACCGCAGATGTACGGCGGATCGGTGAGCACGAAGTCTACGGATTCACCGGGCATTCCGGCCATGACCTGCACGCAGTCGCCATGGATGACGTTATTCTCCGGCATGGCCACCTCCGGGAAATGGAGGTGGCCGTCGCGGACGCGATAGGATGCGGGCTTCATTGCCCGCGTCCTTTGCGGCTGGCGGCTTCGCCCGCCTTGGCGGTGCGGATGACCACGCGGCCATCGAGGGGCAGCAGGCTCAACGTGATGTTGAGGCCGTTGCCGTCGGCGTGCTGCCATGCGGCTCCGATTTTGGTCCAGAAGGCGTTGTCGCCTTTGCCTTCGACCACATAGACGTGATGCGTCGGCGTGGTGTTGGTGGTGTCGTTGCTCATTTTGGGAGGCTCCCGTTGGTTGGCCCGGTCACGCCCTTCGCGACCGGTCGGGTGCCCAAAGACGCCGTGCCATCGTCCCGCCCGCAACGGAGGGTCCGGCCGAGGCTCCCACGGGATACGGCTGGATGCCTTGCGGGCGGAACGCGCGGCGTCACACCCGACCACACCGGTTGCGAAGGTCGAGACCGCCCCAACGGGCCGCTTCGGCAACGGCACCACCCTGCCATGCCGACGACGGCATGGCGCTGTGGCCGAAGCCGCGCCCCGGCTTCGGGCAGAGCCACGACAAATAAAGTCGGACGTAAAACGTCCGTCCGTGTGGAAGACCGGAGGTCCGTCACTCGCCAATACGTTGGGGAGTGACGGACCGCCCCAAAAGCCATGATGGCAGCGGTCTATCCGCAAACGTCGCCACATGACCCGCCAATGACGCTGCGCTCCGCTCTCCGTCACGGACATCATTTCCGGCGCAAGATGCTGGCCATTAGCAGCCGCAGGCGTTCACTATCCGCTGAGGCAACCAAACGCCTGACCCATCTCACCCGACCGTTTTCCCAACCATAGGAGAGCAGAATGCTTGCTCATCTCATCCGTGCGCCGCCGCGGCGGCCATCCTTTCGGTGCCCACCTTTCGGGTGCCGGACGCCCAACAGGGCAAACCACATCGGCCAGCCGCCCGGCTGGCTCGTGAGGCTCGTACCGTAATACGCATTCCCGGCCTTGCCGCGAATGACCTTCGCGGGGTGCCCTGATCTACGGACAGGCATCGGCCATCAACACTCAGCTAAATACGAAAGCGAGCGCAGATGGACGATCTGACCATGGACCTTGTGCGGCTGTGTCAACGCAACAGGGACGGCTCTTACGGCACCCAAAACAATCGCCGGCGCGGGTTGACCGCAATGGCCGACGATCTCGCAGACCTCGGCTATAAGTTGCCGTCGGCGGGCTCCCTCAAACCGAAACATATCGAAGCCCTCGTGGAAAAGTGGCTCGACGCAGACACCACCGACGCCAGCATCCGCAATCGCCTCACTTGGCTGCGCTGGTGGGCGGAGAAGGTCAACAAGCCGAACGTCGTCAACCGCGACAACGCGGCCTATGGCGTGGCCGAACGCGGCGAAGTCACCCGCAACCGCGCCCAGACCCTCGACCACACGAAACTCCAGACCATCGAATGTCCCAACATCAAGGCATCCCTGCTGCTGCAAGCCGCTTTCGGCCTGCGCCGCGAGGAGGCCATGAAATTCCAGCCGCAAGCCGCCATCCGTAGCGACCATATCACCCTGCAGGCCAGTTGGACCAAAGGCGGCAGGGCGCGCACCATCCCCATCACAACACTGGAGCAACGGCAGGTGCTCCAGCATGTCGTGAAACTCATCCCCGGTCGCGGCTCGCTGATCCCGGCGCAACTCACCTACGTCGAACACCTCAAGCGGTTCGAATACCAGACTCTTAAGGTCGGCCTGCGCAACACCCACGGGTTCCGGCACGCCTATGCCCAGAATCGCTACCGCACCCTGACCGGCCAAGCCTGCCCGCTGGCAGGTGGCAAGAAGTGGTCCGACATGACCGCGAAGGAACGCGAAGCCGATCGCGCAGCACGCCGCCACATCTCGGCCGAACTCGGCCATGGCCGCCTGAAAATCACCGATACCTACCTGGGGAGTGCCTTCTGATGAAACGTGCCGAAGGCAATTACCTGATGGCGGCGGATTTCCGCAAACGGTACGCCGACAAACTGTTCAAACCGTCCACCATCGCGATAGCTATAGACGAAGCCGCCTTTAACGGTCATCGCCAGTACCGCATCGTGCAGGAGCATCCGTTCGATCTGTCCGACACGGATGCGGCCCAAGCGTTAGAGGAATGGCTTGACCGGGAACAATTCCATTACATCTGGAGACCGACGTTCCTCGAACAGGATGCGTTCCGGCCTTCGATTGTGACGGAGTACCCGGAGCTGGTGATTTCTTGGTAATAGAGTAAAAATATCAAAGTTATTTCTATTTTCTATCAACTGTAATCGATGATTTATCTAGAACAGAAGAAGCTAGTTTCTTTTCTTCAAGGGTAGAGTCTTTGGCCAAAGAGAATATAATTGTCACCGCAATATCATCCACACTCACCACCTGTTCGATATATTGCGAGCCTTGCTTATCTGCATAAAGCATTCGAAAAACACCGATATCCTGGTTTCCGGCGATAATATCCGCCCCCTGCAGCTTCGCATCTATGGTTTGTTCGGCGACGTCCGACAAAACAGTTGCGGCATCATATTGGCCCTTTTTTAGAAGCCTGATTTCTCCACGAATGTTGGAGTTGTTGGTATTAAACGTCGCATAGGTTCTGAGATCGGGATCACCCACAATTACGCTAGGTTTTTCATAGGCAGTGAGACTCCAGCCATTTGGTGTATATATTAAGGCCTTTACGCGACTGGAAATACTATCCAGATTTGTATAGTCTGAAGCATTTACTCTATTGAAATTTGTATGGTCTGAAGCGTCCGCGTTAAACGAAATAAAAATTATAAATATTGATAGCGCAAATCTAATCATCGAGCATTCACCCTTTCCGCATCCAAAGATGCGCCCAATACTCCACCAAGTCCAATGCCAAATCCAAGATTTATCTTATTTTCACTTATGTTTATTTTACCCTTTGCCTTTGCGCCAATCCCAGCGTTTGCAGATAACGAAACGTCATAACTGGCAACCCGGAAAGAATATACTACATTTGCATCTGCCAGCATCACCCCAAGCTCGGCATTCAAAGAAGCTGAATTTGCGTTAACGGTTCCATTTAAGCTGCCGCTTAATCTGTACACATCGAGAGTAGTAGAAACTCCATTTTTAGTTAAAGAAGCTGACAGATAGGAGGCGGAAGCTTTCCCCGTTACTCCCGCCGTGCCGCCCAAAACTCCAAGGCCGGGAGTATATTTGCTACCCCCTGAGTACCCAGCGTTCCAATAGTTAAAGACGCTAGTAGGCTCACTCGCAGGAGAAAGCTTTTTCTTCACATCAGCAGCAGTTGGCGATGCTGGTGTAGGAGTTTCTGGCTCTGTAACCGGCGTCTCGGGCTCGGTCGGTTCCTCTGGCTCCGTCACAGGAGGCTCCGGATCGGTAGGCTCTTCCGGCTCTGTCACCGGAGGCTCCGGGTCGACCGGAGGTTCCGGGTCTACAACAGGCGGCTCCGGGTCGGTAGGCGGTGTGATGGTCTGGTCGGCTCGAAGGCTGACGGCAACGAAGACGTTGTCGCGGAATGCCTGAGAGTCCAGAACGTAATCGCTAGGCACGGTAATCCGCGTGCCGGTGTCAGAACACACGCCATCATTCGCGCAATAGACATAGCTGGCTGCCGTCGCATCGTTGTCCGGCACGACCTCAACCCTGATCGGGTTCGAGGCGGTTCCGATCTGCCAGGCATCGAGCGAGATATAGCCGGTGTTGCCGATGATTTTACCGTTGCCCGAGGTCGTGATCGAATGCGCCGGAGTAACCGTCGAGCCGATGCGGAATTGGCCTGTGGATGCGCTGAAATCCACCACGGCATTCAGATGCACATCCATGGTGAAGTTCGAGTTCTGGATGATCCACAAAGTGGAGTTACCTGCCGGGGCGGTAATGTTGCTGTCAATGGAGATGATGCCGCTCTTGTCAGAGGTGCTTGATGTCAAGAACAGCGTCACCATCCCGTTGGTGCGCATGATGTCCTCGATGGTCGCGGCGGAAATATAGGAGGTCGAATCCGGGTTGAAAAACTGCGGCGTAAGCCAGCGGTCAACCGTGGAGTTATTGTCCATGTAGTTCAGGTCAGATGACCCAATGACGAGGTTATGCGGATCAAGCAGGAGTTGCCCGCCAATACCCGTATCAACATTCCCGGTAAACGACAGGCTGTTAGGGCTCGACACCTCCACAAAGCCGCCAGTGCCGCCATAGACGCCGCCAGTGTTCAGGACATTGCCGGTGAAGAGGTTGGCCTGATTGCCCCAAAGAATGACCTTGCCGCCGTTTCCGGTTCCGGTTGCGGAGGCGTTGAGTATCGTAGCCTCATCCAGATAAACATAATCTGCGGTGGGAATGAGACCGTCCTCATAGGCGACAGGGGCATCCGCGATGCGCTCGCCGCCCTTATAGTCGCCACCGACCAGTATCTTGCCGCCACCCGCACTCCCGCTGGCATCAACGGTGGCCTTGTTGAGAAGGGCAGCTTCTCCGGTAACCTGAATGGTGCCGCCATTTTCGAACGCTTTCTTCCCGGCTGCGGATACCTTGCCGGAAACCCGAACAACCTGTTTGGGAGAGCCGGACGTTTTCGTATTCGCCGTCGCGGCCCCCAAGATAATCTGGCCACCCTTGGATGACACGGTATTCGCTTCAATTACGCCACTGGTGTTGATGACACTGTCCACGACCTTGCGGGCAGTGGCCGCAGTCAAGGCGACACGTCCTCCGTCTGCTTTGAGCGTGCCCTTGTTCTCTACGAGCTTGGAGAGTGTCTTTCCGGATTTGACGTCCTTCACCTCTTCGGCGATTTCGTCGCTGACGGCAAAATTGATAAGCTGGTCACCACGCAGATCGAGGTAAAACTGACTGCCCACCGCAGACATACCGATGGAGCCGTAGTTTGCGGTGATAATGCCGTCGTTCCGGACACCCGGAGCCACCAGCGCAGCAAATCCGCCTTCACGAACGGTAATCAAGCCTTCATTGACAACAGATGCCCGCGCATCAGTCGTCAGTGAAAAGCGATCACGTCCGGCCATAAAATCAGTATCGGTAATGTCGTGCGTGGTCGCAAGTAGGCTGCCCGTATTTACAACGGCGGATGGCCCGAAAAGCACACCATCGGGGTTGATCAGGTAAACCGTGCCGTTCGATTCCAGCGTGCCGTAGATACGCGAGGCAGCCTGGCTGCCGGTTACGCGATTGAGAATGACACTGCTTTCGGAGGGCTGGACGAAACGGGTGCGCTCACCCTTTTCAATATTGAAGCTTTTCCACTCAATCGCGGCACGGTCCGTGTGCTGCGTGACGGTCAGGTCGCTCGTGCCCATACCTTGAATGGTTGCCTGCCCCCCGACGATTTTCCCGTCCAGAGGGTTGGCCCAAAGCGGCTGACCTGTAAGCGGCACAAGGGCCGTGGTTGCCAAGCAAAATCGCCAGAAGCGCATTCCATCCCCCTAGAAACGGGTATTAACCGCAAGAAAAAAGCGCCAGTCCTTGTCACTCCGGCCATGGAGCGGCTTTGCGGCGCTGACATCGATGTTGAGGTGATTTTGCCAACCGGCCCGAAAGCCCACACCCGCCGACGATCCGTCAGCGTTTCTGTCTTCTCCGGCGGCTGGGTCGATCCGGTGAACCGAACCAAAGTCGATGAATTGATACAATTGAGCCGACGACACATCCGGTGAGATTTCCGGCAGGTCATAGCGAAGCTCCGCGAGCGCAGTGAAACACCGGTCTCCGGTCAGCTCCGAAGGGTCGAACGCTCGTCCCGCGAAGCGACCGCCATAACTGCACTCTTCTGCCGCCAGCAGAGGATCAAAGGAATAGCTACCTTCCACAGCGCCGAAGAAGCTGAATCCTGATCCCAACCCCTGGAGACGGCTCAGATACAGGCTAATGGAAGTGAAGTCCGGCCTGCCGTTTTCGCGCGAAGCATAGGGGTTGTCCGCAGAGGTGGCACCTAGCCCTCCAATGCCTTGCGACAGCGTGAACGTGGCCTGATTGATCCCGTTGAATTCGTCAGCGTTATCGTAGTCGGCTTTGAGCCTGAAACCGCGAATGCGGTCATTGCTGATCAAAAGGCTGTCGGTTTCGCCGCGTGAGTCTTCGAGAAAGAAGCTGCCGGAAAGGATAAGGTTCTCGTCGCGGGAACGAATGAGAGGATAGGAAAGGCCCGTTTCGAAACTGAAGCTTCTGCCGCCATAACCAAGCTGGCGCAGCTCATAAATACCCGGATCACCGTTGCTGTAGCTGATGTTGCTGAACGACGTAAGACCTTCGGTATTCAAGAGAACGCTGAAGTTACCGGCAAGATATTGCAATTCGTTGGTATCGAAGGAACCGGCATAGACCAGGCCCATGCGCTCCTGAAGCCCAAGGAGGTTGTTGGCTTCAACGGAGGTCAGATATTGCCAAGGGCCACGGCCCTTGGTGCCGCGATTGTCGACTTGTGCGCCCCAGGTGAAAGGCTTGTGGTCCATCTCAACCTTCAAGCTCGTCGCGCCTGAATTCTCCTTGGACGCTTCGAATCTTGAGCGCACCGTCACCCCCGGCAGGTCATTCGCCAGTAACAGATAACGCTCGATGGTTTTGATATTCGCAGGTCGTACTGCCGTGATTTTTGCCGAATATTCCGCAAATAGGGCCGGATACCGGCCCGCCAAATCCGTGGGCCATTCAACGTGATCGACATAGCCCTCGATAACCTGAAGCCTAATGGTCGCGCCCTTCGGGTCGAGGGATTGCGGAGGTACAATGACACGCGAGAACACGTAGCCATCTTCGCCATACTTGGCGGTGAGCCGACCGGCCACGTCGTAAATATGCTGGAGCGAGACCCGGTTTCCCGTCAGCTCGGACGACAATGCCGCAAGCTGCGCGTCGGAATAGACGGTCGAACCTTCAATGGTAACGCGCGTGACCACGAGCTGGATTGCTGATGCTCCATCAGGAGCCGTTGTTCCCGCAAGTTGAATAACGGGAGCAGAAGGCTGCGAAAGTGGTCTTTCCGGCTGACGGAATTGTTCCACCTCGCGACCAGGTGCTACTGTAGATGGAATGGTTTGTGCTTGAACACTATGAAAACTGACGACAGACAGTAAAAACGCAGTTTGAAATACTCTTTTGCATGCGAGCATTCGAATCCCCATAAACCCCTTGGAGTTTTAAACAAGGTCGCCAAACCGGGGTCAATCCTACACCGGGCAAAAACACACATACGCGTACTGTGTGATCTTGTTGCAACTGAAACTCCCAAGTGTTCGGTGAATTTGGAAAGTTGACATGATCTTTTAACATTCTCTTATATTCGTATCCGAAGTCATTCTGGCGCATACTAAGTAGTTCCATGTCTGTTCTTGCAATTCCAAAACCGATTGCTACTCTCGCTTTGGTTGGGCTGGGACAGACATGTGACCAATAAATTTGATCCGTTCGGCGATCTGGAGCGCGATGCCGCGCTGTTCTTCAAATGGGGCAAGTGGGGTCTCAAGGCCGGACGCCACATAAAAGCCAATACCGCACGCCGCAAAGTTGAAGAACTCTACGGCCCCGAAGTTGCCGACGCCGTGGAAGCCGCGATCCGTTCCGGCCGCGATCCGGCCCCGATCATCGAGCGGGCCAGACGCGACCTTGAAGCCCGCCAGGAGCGCGAGCGCCAGCTTGCCGATCCGCCGCCGCTCTACGGCTCGGCCCGATGGCCGACCTCGGCCGACCTGCAACCGTACTTGCGCGACAGGAACGCCTTTCACGATCCCCGCTCCATCCTTCTCGGCACGTTCAGCGATGAAGGACAGACGACACCCGCCGGGTTCGTGCATTGGGACGGTGACGGCCATCTTCTGACGGTCGCACCGACGCGTTCGGGCAAGGGCCTGACCACCATCATCCCGAACCTGCTTCGCTATCAGGGCAGTTGCGTGGTGCTCGATCCCAAGGGCGAGCTGTTCGAAACCACGTCAAAGTGGCGGAGCACGCTTGGCCCCGTTTACCGGATTGCTCCGCTGGACGAAGGCTCCGGCAAACCCGTTCACCGCTTCGACCCCGTCAGCCGGGTCAGGAAAGAGGCCGACGCGCGCTCCATCGCGCAGCAGATGTTTCCGCGCGATCCGAAGTCCCCGGCGTTCTTCGCGGATGATGCGGTCGGCATCATGACCGGCTTCATTATGTTTGTTCGCCACAAGGCTCCGCCGCATCGCCAAACACTGGCGACGGTCTGCCAAATGGCCATGCTGAAAGGTCCCAGCCTGATCAACGCAGCGAAACAGATGGCCGAGTTCCCGCCATCCGCCGACGCAGGACGGGCCATTCTGGAAAAGGATGCCCAGCGCGGGCTCAAGGTCCTGCAGGACACCTTGACCAGCAAACTCTACGAATGGAAAGACGGCGATATCCAGCGCAGCGTCAGCGGCAGCGACGTGAGCTTCGAAAGCCTGAAGGACAGACCCGCCACGGTCTATATCGAGATCCCGTTCGATATAATGCAGACGTTCGCGGGATGGCTGCGGGTCGTCCTGAAAACCGCGCTCGACGCCATGCTTGCCAACCCGCGCGTCCCGGATATCCCGGTTCTCTTTGTGCTGGATGAGTTTCTGAACATCGGCGCGTTTCCCGAATACCGCGACGCCATCCGCACCCACGCAGGCGCGGGCATCCGGTTGTGGTTCTTCCTTCAGGATATCTATTCCATCGAGGAGCATTACCCCGGCAATAGCTGGCGTCCGTTCCTCAACTGCGCGGTCAAGCAGTTCTTCGGCATTAACGACGATGACACGGCCAAAATGGTCGGCGGCTACCTCGGGCACAAGACCCATGCCATTCGCACGACCACGGCCAGCACGAATGTCTCGTCGCACCTCGGCGGATGGTACGGCGACGCCTCGACCAACACGGGGTTCTCGATGACCGAAGGTATCCAGTTCCTCGGCCGTCCGCTGCTGACCAGTGACGAGGTGCGGGAACTGCTCGGCGGGTGGCAGGGCGACGGCTGGCGTTACGGCATTCTCGATATTGCCGGAGTGCGGCCGTTCAAAACGCAACTCGTGGTGCATGAAAAGAGCGAAACTTGCAGGAACCGTATCGGGATGATGTCAAAGGGGGATAATCGTGACCGAAACGAGCATCAACTACCGGAAACTCAGGAATAGCAGTCTGCCGACATGGCTCGGGCTGGTCATAGGCAGTTGGTTTGGACTGGCGTGGGGAAGCCTGCTTTCCGCGCCGGTTGGAATCGGCTTCGGCGTGGCCGCCGGAAGCGCATTCGGCGGCTTTCTGGCCGTTCCTCTCTGGGGGACATTCTGGGGTCTGGTGGGCTTGGGCAGGCAGCGCGAAAGCGCCGTACGCCAGCACGGTATCACGCTGCTCACGGAAGACGACCCGCTCGCCCAGAGGGTCTACGTCCTCGCCGCCAGACTGGGGCTGAACACCCGGCCATGGGTCGGCATCATGCCGCACAATAACGCGTACGCCATCGGCGCCAACACCAACAGCGCCCTTGTTGTCATCGGCCAGCCGCTCATCGACTCCCTGACCGAAGCGGAAGTGGATGCCATCATCGGCCACGAACTGGGCCACATCGCCAACAACGACATGCGCCGCATGGGCCTCGCTCGTTCGTTCCAGAACTCGCTGGTCTGGTATCTCGGCTTTTCCGACACCTTGCAACGCTGGGGCCGCTGGCTCCTGACGTGGCTTTCGGAACTGTTCGTGCTGCGCCTGTCACGCAAACGCGAATACTGGGCCGACGCCATCGGTGCAGCCCTTACCAGCAAGGAGCATATGATCGCCGCGCTGGAAAAGCTGCATGAGGGACCGGAACTCAGCGAATTCGAGCGCACCCATGCGCGCCTGATGTTCCGTGGCTTCGCCAGAGGTTCACTACTCTCGACACACCCCACCCTTAAGGAACGGCGGGCGGCTCTCCAGCGGGAAACGTATCTGCGGCGGGTTCCCGTAATGAAGGTCGTAATAGAACCCAAGCCCGCAGCGGCATTGCCGAAGGCGGAGGATATCGCTTACGCAAAACGCTGACATTCGGAATCACCACTAGCCGGTCACCCGGCGACATCGCCATGCACACGGGGGTATCTCATGCTATGGAAATATGCGGCTTTAGCAGGCTGCTTTCTTATGTCCGGCACGGTCATGGCATCAGCCGAGACGTTCCGCCTTGAGACGATGGTCTATCAGGAGGACCAGTCGTGCAAATACACGTTGTCGCGGCCTGACTGGAAAAGCAAAATCGGTGACATTCTAAGGCCGATTCTGGATATTAATATTCAATATGTCCGGCTTAAACAGGCCAAGAATATTACCGTTTCAAATATCGGCAAAGGTCAGGCGGTCAAATTCAACACCGTCTACCAAGGAATGGAGGTCGATAGTTACGGTCGCGAAAAACTCTACGAAATCATCAACATTGAGGGCGTTGCTTTTCTTGGAAAAGACAGCATAGTTGTGAAAGTCACCAGTACAAATCATGCGGCGAAACCCTTCCTTTCAGGCAAATTCGTAACCTGCGAACCTGTGTCAGTTCCGGAAGACGCTCCGCTCTCGCTCGAAGACATGAAGAAATTGGAGATCAACAGGCTGCGGGACTTTGAAAGGAAATTCGGTGACGCCCTGGATGACGCTACCGGACTGGGACTGAAGCAGGCTGCAAATGCCGCCGGACCTGCGAAAGGCTTAATTAAAAAGGGAATCGACTCCTATGTTGCTGACAGCAAAAAAGCCCGCAACGAAGCTCTTAAGTCTCCAAACACTTCAGCGCTCGAATGGTCAAGTCATCGGGCGGCGGAAGGTACTTACTACTGCAACACTTATTTGCATGACGCTTGCAAGCCTTAATGCAACCGCCTACGCGCTCGAAAATGATGAACTCACCTGCATGACGCAGCAATATTGGTTTGCGAAGCTCGGCCCCGAGAAAAAGGACGCATTCGAGGAGATATCCAAGAACTGCGAACTCGGGGAGGACCGGTTCACGGAAGTTGATGAGTTTATTGATACGGCCACGGCAACGGTTGACGGCGGGGGAGACGAGTTTTTTGCGGCGGTCTACGGACAGGAACAAGCCGCTTTGTTCCGGAAAATGACGAAGGACACGCTGGTTTTCATGCAAGCCGTTGATGCCCAACTCATCAAGACTATGCCTATCCCGTAACGCTACCGCTTCCACCAATCCAGATAATCCTCCGGCTCTCGGTCCTCGCGTTGCATCTCCCTGAGCATCCGTTCCTCACCCTCATGGTGCGGATGCCGCTCATCCCGCCCGGTGTCCTGCTGCTCCGATTCCGACGCATCCAGCACGGGCCGCAGCCAGTCCAGATGATCCTCCTGCATCGCGGGCACCTCGGCCTCCCATTCCTGAACGGCCAACCGTTCCGCGCCTCTTTCGTCCTGCTCGCGGATACGGTTTTCAAGGTCTTCGATCTGCGCCGTTACCTTGCCAAGCTCGAACATGAAACCCGCGTGGGTTTTCTGGCGCTCGGTGAGCACCATGATGGCGTGGCCGACATCATCGGTTGGGCCAGCCACCGCATGGATGGCCCGCTCAATCTGGTAGTCGATATCCTCTATCGTGTCCTCAAGGGTATGGGCACGTTCACGCAAGGCTTCCAGTTCGGCTTTCATATCCATGGCGGCCTCCGGCCAAGTCAGGATCAGTGGGCGTAATGATAGGCGGACTGATGTTCGGGTTGATCTTGCAGTTCGGCAATGAGAAAGGCACGCAGGCGCTCACCGGACGCAACAAGTTCCTGGGCTCGCGCATGGAAGTAAAAGGCGCTCTGCCGCAACTCCTCCCGGATGTTAGGCAGGGTCTCGGCCTGGACCTTGCGCATGGCCCAGTAAGCGAGCCGCTTGCGGCGGCGGATGAGGTCGGTTTCCAGCCATTCCAACTCCTTCCGCGTCTTCGCACGCTGCTCCTCCGTCAACTCACGGATGCCGAATACGGAACCTGCATAAACCTGTGTCATGCACCGATGATGGGACGACCTCGGCCATCCTGCAAGTGCTACCTGCGGCTTTGGTCCGGTTCGTGCCACGCCCCATCTTCGGACGGCGCAGATGGACGCTGCTTGTCCAGTTCCAGCCAGTCGAGATGGTTTTCCCAGCGCTCCAGAACCTGCGCGTCCTCCTGCACTTTCTGCTCTGTGAGCCAGTCCAGCGCATTGTCCGGCGCAAGCCGGTAGGCGGCGGCCTCGTCCTCGGAAAACTCGCGATTGTTCTGTTGATCTACCGCCGTTCGGGCGGAATGAAGATCGCCGTTCGGCTCTTGAAGAACGGGAGGTTCCTCCCGATGGACTTCGTCCAGCATGCGCCGTTCGGCGGCATGAAGTTCCTTGGGATGAATGGGCGACCCATCCGGGTCCGGCACTGGCAAATCAGGATCATCGTCGCGCTGCATGGTCTGCTCCTTTTCGCGCTGGCGCTCCCGGCGCGCACGTCTCTCGTCGGGGTTCGGGCCGCGATGCTGGCCCGGCTCCCTGTCCAGTTTGCGCTTGGCATAGCTGCGGCTATCGATCGCCACCGTAACACCCGCCTTGCGCAACGCCTCATTGGCAATGCGCTCCCAGAGGGCGCGGGCTTCGGTCACAAACTGCCGCCCGTCCGCGCTGCGGATTTTCGGGCCAAATCCTTCGGCCGTCACAACGCGCGTGGTCAGCAGGATGTGCACATGGGGATTGTGCTGGGTGCCATCGTCATGGATGGCGAAATCGGCCACAAAGCCTTGCGCCGCGTACGCATCGGCCATGGCCCGCGCCACGGTCAGCCAGGCCGTGCGTGGCAACTCGCGCGGCAGTGCGAATTCCACCTCCTTGGCCAGACGCGCATCCTTGCGCTTCTCGACCACCTCCACGGCGTTCCAGAGCTGTGTCCGGTCGGCCATCCACTCCGGCGCACCGGCAGGCAGGCGGATGTCATGTGCGACCACATCACGCCGCCCGCCAAAATCCGACAGGCGTTCCTCGGCCTCATTCGGCAGAATCGCACCCGCCCGATAGGCCGCAGCCGTCACGATGGAACGCCCGTCACCACGGCTGATGTTCTTGACGTTCAGGTGATAGATAGCCATTCACCTTGCTCCGGCACGGACGGGGTCCAGGGGCTTGCCCCTGGCGCACCTGCCGGTTTTCTCCAGACGCCGTGCGGCTGGTTAGAAAACCGTGCAGAGCATCGCCCATAGCTCAATGTGTACGCGTTGGGCGATGCGTAGGTGCGCTGTACGCATTCATACAATGGCGCGTTGATTTCTTTCAAGGTGACAGCAACAAAACCGGGTATCGAAGCGACTTCGCAATGCCTTTTGGAAAGTCTGCCGACCGCGTGATTATTGGTTGAGAATACCTCGCCACTTTGCTAGCAGAGGAACCACGCGGACGTGGTGAAACTGGTAGACACAAGGGACTTAAACGCAATTTGAGTGCACCGGCGGAAACGTCGGCTGTAGAACTGCTCAAAGTCGGGGAACCCTGTCAAATGGCAATCCCGAGCCAAGCCTCAACAGAGGAAGGTGTAGAGACTAGACGGGCGGCACCTACGGCGGAAGCTAGGGTGAAGGTATAGTCCAGACCGCAAACGCCTGATGGCGGCGGCGAAAGCCGTAGCTGGTAAGAAAATCCCTCGGCTTCGGCTATGCGGGTTCGATCCCCGCCGTCCGCACCAGTAAAGCTTTCTCATAGCCCTCTATGCGCGTTGCGCTTGGCGTGCTCAATGATCGCCTTCTTGGATTTGGCCTTGCGCTTCACGTTGACGGCTGCGGCGCTGATACTCGTGGAGATGTGCGAGGCATAGTATTTCTCGATCATTTCCACGCTGGTCCGGCAGTTCTTGGCGATCTGATAGATATCCGCGCCCTCCATCAGCCGCAAGCAGATGTAGGTGTGCCGTAGGCTATAGGCCGTCCGGCGACTGCCTTCCCGATCGAACTTGAGGTTCTCCTCGCTCAAGACGGAGTTGAACATCATGACGTGATTGCCAGGGAAGATCAGGTCTTCCGGCTTCGGCAGATTGCGTTCAAGCAGGCGCTCAAACGGATGCACCGCATTTGTCGTACTCTTGCAGTAGCCGACCCCCCGTTTGCCCCGCACTTGGATAAGGAGGATGGTTTCCTTCGTTTCCTCGTCAATAACGATTTCGACGTCCCGATACTGAAGCCGTTTGGCTTCATCGGGCCGTAGGCCAGTATTGGCCATGAAAAGTACGTAGTCGTGCAGCTGTCCAGCATGCCACTGAAAGCGTTTGTCACGGTGGATATCCACGCGCTTCCGCGTGGCCGTGTAGAGCTTCTTATATTCGTCGGCAGAGAACCATGCTCTGTGGGAAATCTTTTGGGCAGACTTATAAGGCGTGGAGAGGTCCGGCAGATGAGATAGCCAACCGTGCCGGATTGCTGTTTTCAGCACTTGGCGCAAGGTGACGATTTCCTGATGCAGCGTGTTCTTGGCGGGCGGTTTGCCTTCGGGGCTGCTGTTATGCCGCATCACCCGGTATTCCTGGACTTTCCCGGCCGTCACCTCCGATAAGCCTAGCTCGCCAAAGAACGGGAGAAGGTAGAGACGCAGGCGGCGCTCATTGCCAGCGACATAGACACGGTTACGCGATCCGCCGGTGACCACATCGTATTCCTCCAGATACCGCTTGGCAGCCTCCTTAAAGGTCCGCTCGTCCTTCAGTCCGCCTCCCTTCTCCTTGGCCTTCATCCGGAAGAACCAGTCTTCGGCAAACTCCTTGGCGAGCGCCAGGCTGTCTTCACCCGTGCTTACTCGCCAGTTCTTGCCGTTGATACGGGTCGAGCACTGCCAGCGCCCGCTATTCTCGCGCCGGTAGACGAGAACCTTACCTCCCAAAATCGCATGACTGGCCATGATTGACTCCCAGCTTCAGTTTCCGAGGAAAACGATACCAGAATGTGTACGGACTGTGCACGCCAGAATGCGTTAAAAATGATCACACTTTCGGCACTAACATATTGAAATTATGGTGCCCATGGTCAGACTCGAACTGACACTGGAAGGATTTTAAGTCCCTTGCGTCTACCAGTTTCGCCACGCTC
Source organism: Rhizobium sp. KDH_Rht_773_N (assembly GCF_052946295.1). Lineage (NCBI taxonomy): Bacteria > Pseudomonadati > Pseudomonadota > Alphaproteobacteria > Hyphomicrobiales > Rhizobiaceae > Rhizobium > Rhizobium sp. KDH_Rht_773_N. The sequence goes on from NZ_CM129525.1 coordinate 220,566, forward strand.
GCGCGCCGTCCAGATCAACGACTTAGGTGGATTCGTCAAGAAAATGTTTGCGCGGCTCTGCGGGTGCTCGACAAACGGGCCGGCGCCCAACCGCAAAAACAAAACGGCGGCCTCGAAGACCGCCGTTTCACGAAATGGATTTTGGCCAGGCTCAGCCGAGCTTTGCGGCAATCTTGGCGACGTGGGCGCCCTGATACTTCGCAGCTTCGAGTTCGATTGCCGACGGCTGGCGCGAGCCGTCGCCGTTGGTGATGGTGGATGCGCCGTAGGGCGAGCCGCCCTTGACTTCTTCCGTACCCATCTGGCCCTGGAAAGCATAGGGAAGGCCGACATAGGCCATGCCATGATGCAGGAAGGTGGGCACGAAGCCGAGGATCGTCGATTCCTGGCCGCCGTGCTGCGTGGCCGACGAGGTGAACATCGAGCCGACCTTGCCGACGAGCTTGCCGGTAAACCACAGGCCGCCGGTCTGGTCCCAGAAATTGCGCATCTGGGAAGCGACCGTGCCGAAGCGCGTGCCGGCACCGACGATGATCGCATCGTAGTCGGGCAGTTCGTCGACGGTTGCGATCGGGGCTGCCTGATCGAGCTTGTAGTAGGAAGCCTTGGCGACTTCTTCCGAAACCAGTTCCGGAACGCGCTTGACGGTGACGTCTGCGCCGGCGGACTTCGCGCCTTCGGCTACGGCATAAGCCATGGTTTCGATGTGGCCATAAGCCGAATAGTAGAGGACGAGAACCTTCGCCATAGTGATCTCCATCAAGGATTGATTGAATTCGCGGGTCCGACCCTTCTAGCAGGGCATCCGGCCCAACATAGTCCCGCCGCCAAGAACTCACTGTTCACCGCCTGTAGACGAAATTTCACTTGCCGTTTCGTTTTCGTTTGAACGGGCTCTCCGCTTTGCCGTTTGCAAAGCGGCCAAACGGCGCTACCTATTTCCAAGCTTCACACCACGGAAATATCCCCATGAGCAATGAGACTGTCGTTACCGCCGCCATGCTTGCCATCGGCGACGAGCTTCTTTCCGGCCGCACCAAGGACAGGAATATCGGCCATCTCGCCGATATGCTGACGATCTCGGGCATCGACCTGAAGGAGGTTCGCATCGTCGCCGACGAGGAGGATGCGATCGTGGAGGCGCTGAACGCGCTTCGCGGCAAATACGACTATGTCTTCACGTCCGGCGGCATCGGGCCGACGCATGACGACATTACCGCCGACGCGGTCTCGAAGGCCTTCGGCGTTCCCTGCGAGCACGATGCCGAGGCGATGGCGCTGCTTGCCGACATGTACAGGCGGCGCGAAATGGAATTCACCGAGGCCCGCCAGCGCATGGCCCGCATGCCGCGCGGCGCTGCCCATATCGCCAACCCCGTGTCCACCGCGCCCGGCTTCATCATCGGCAATGTCCATGTGATGGCCGGCGTTCCGCAGGTCTTCCAGGCCATGGTCGACAATGTGCTGCCGACGCTCAAGACCGGCACGCCCGTCCTTTCGCTCGCCATTGCCTGCCCCTATGGCGAGGGCGAGATCGGCACGCCGCTGACGGCGATCCAGAAGGCGCACCCGCAAACCAGCATCGGCTCCTATCCGCGCTATGTCGGGCAGAGATTTTCGACCGAAATCGTCGTGCGCGGCCGCTCTGAGGAGGTGATCGAGGCGGCCGGCGCGGATGTGCGGGCCATGATCGACGATATCAGGCGCAGGAAGGAAAACGAGCAGGCGGAAGCGTGAGGGCAAGCGCTGCGGCCTTGATGTCGGTCAAGGAACCGCAGCGCGGTCCGGCGCATTCCTTTCCTCGCGGAAGACGATTTTCAAGCGGCAAAGGAGAATTGATATGTCTTACAAAACCATTCTCGCCATCCTGGATACGGTAGACAATAGCGGCGCTGTTGCCGATTTCGCCTTTGCCATCGCAGCCGAGAGCGGCGCCCATGTGATCGGCCTGCATGCCGAAACGATCGCCGCCGTGCCGCTGGTGGCGCCGATGGAAATTCCCGACCCGGTCGCCGTCCAGGCCCTTCAGGACATGGCCCATTCCGAAACCGTCGAGGTGGAGCGAATTTTCCGCGCCCGTGCCGAGGCTGCCGGGGCTTCCTTCGAATGGCGCGCCTTTGCCACCTCGACGGGTTACGGCTCCGTGCCGCTGATCGAAACGGCACGCAGCGCCGACCTCCTGATCGCCTCCCAGGCCGATCCGGCAAGGCCCTCCGACAGCCATGTGGATGTCGACGAATTCCTCTTCGAAAGCGGCCGGCCGGTGCTGATGATCCCTTACATCATCCGCCAGCCGAAGCCGATCAGGCGCGTGCTGATTGCCTGGAACGGATCGAAGGAAGCAACACGCGCGACGTTCGATGCCCTGCCCATCCTGCAGGCGGCCGAAGCCGTCGAGATCTTCTCGGTCGATCCGGCCGAAATGGCGACACAATCGGCCACGACGGCGGGCGCCGACATTGCAGCCACGCTCAGCCGCCATGGCATCAAGGTGACGCTTGCGACCGCCGCAAGCGGCGACAGGAGCGCCTCGCATGTCATCGAAAACCGGCTTTCGGACGACAGCATCGACCTTCTGGTCATGGGCGCCTACACACATTCCTGGCTCTGGCAGGCGATCTTCGGGGGGACGACGAAAACCCTGCTGCAATCCATGACGGCGCTCACATTGCTTTCACGCTGAAGGCTGCTCTTGCCTTTTGCCCCGAAATTCCGCTAATTGCGGCGACCGATGACATTGGCTTCGGCATCCCTCGCGCAGTTCCGGCTGCGCGATTTGCGTTTTGCCCGCCGATGTCCGCTCGGTCGCCGGCAAACGGCGTGTCTTTTTTCATGCCGCGGAGTAGCCCGATGTCCCTTCCCGATAAAGCCTTCCCCGTTTCGTGGGATCAGTTCCACCGCGATGCCCGCGCACTCGCCTGGCGGCTCGCCGGCCTCAACCAGGAATTCAAGGCGATCGTCTGCATCACTCGCGGCGGCCTCGTTCCGGCGGCGATCATCTCGCGCGAGCTGAACATTCGCCTGATCGAAACCGTCTGCATTGCCTCCTATCACGACTACGTCAATCAGGGCGACATGGTGCTCCTGAAGGGCATTGCACCGGAACTTGCGGCAAACGGCGGCGAAGGCGTGCTGGTCGTGGACGATCTGACCGATACCGGCAAGACCGCCGCCCAGGTGCGCGGCATGCTGCCGAAGGCGCATTTCGCCTGCGTCTATGCCAAGCCGAAGGGCGTACCGACGGTTGATACGTTCATCACCGAAGTCAGCCAGGATACCTGGATCTACTTCCCCTGGGACATGGGCTTTACCTACCAGGAACCGATCGCCAAAGGCACGCGCGGCTAAACCATTCTTCAGACACGCATTTCGGTGACAATTTCCAATTATGCAATTGGAAATTGTTCCAAATTTTGTCACCTCCACAGCGCTTTCCCATGCCCGACGGTAACATCCGTTTTATTTTATTAGCATAATGTCAGGCAACTACCGGTCGCAAAGACCGGACGCAAAGTATGACTGAATGCGGTTGGGGAAGCGCAATGGCATGCTGGGGCAAATTTCGAATGGCGATGGCCATCGGGCTCATCGGCTGTGTGGTCTGGCATGCGCCCGCCGGCGCTGAGCCGGCCTATATCGGCGTCGTGCGTCAATATGTCGAAAAGCTCGTCCGGCCCTTGGCCGAAAACGCCATCGTGGTCAAAGCGATCGAAGAGCAGAACGAGAAGTTCGGCGACGTCAGCGAAATGGACCTGCGGGTGCTGGACGAGACCTACCGGGCGGAGGTCGCTCAGGGCGAGTTCCAGATGGTCCAGGCGCTGATGGCGAAATCCGTGTCGCATTACCTGAAGGAGAAGCAGGACGATTCGCAGGGGACGATCCTGGAATTCTTCGTGACCGACTGTAACGGCCTGAACGTCGGCCAGAGCGTCGTCACCCACGATTACTGGCAGGGCGACGAGGACAAGTTTCTGAAAACTTTCGCCCTCGCTTCGCGGGATATTTATATCGGCCGGGCGGAGCGCGACGAGTCGACCCAGCTTCTGGAGACTCAGGCAAGCTTCGTCGTCACCGACGAGAAGGGAAAGCCGATCGGCACCGCGACGGTCACGATCGCCATCGACGCGCTCTAGAAGGTGCTGATTTCCCTGAACGAATCGGCATGCGCAATTCCGTCGCAAAAGCCATCCTAACTTTTGCCGCAGCCGATTTTTTTGGCATTCGGCACTCCAGTGCGGCAAATCGCCGGCGCAAGCCCTTGTATTTTCAGGCTTACCCGGACTTTCCCCAGTCTCCACAAGTGCATCCACAAGATGTTGTGGTTAGCATTCGGTTACATTCCACCCCTTGACGGAATCAGTCGATTCAAACTTAATGTTCCAGATGTTGCGGCGGCGACTGAACCGGAGGTAACGAGCCCGGTTCTCCCAAGGAAAATCGAACGCATATTCAGGGTGTTGCACCGTCAGGGGGCGGTAACGCCCGATGGGATTTTGCGCCTTTTTCCAGCCTCAAAAAACAACATCGGGGACTGGTAAAAATAAGCTGTTAACACTATATTTAGCGTTTGCAGCCAGCCTCACCACAAGATACAGGAAATCATCTGCGGATGACATCCTGTCACAAGACGGAACGAGCACCGGCTGCACGAAGGGACAACGTGTAGCCGGAAGGGAATTTTGCGCCCTTTCGGGTGCCAACACGAGGTTAGAGAAAATGCGCATCGAACGTCGGTTTACGAAGGCTGGTCAGGGCGCCTATGCGGATATCGAATTCCGCAAGGCGACGAGCGAGATCAAGAACCCGGACGGGTCGATCGTCTTCCGCCTCGAAAACATCGACGTTCCCGCGCAGTTCTCGCAGGTCGCCACCGACGTTCTGGCGCAGAAATATTTCCGCAAGGCCGGCGTTCCCTCCCGCCTGAAGAAGGTCGAAGAGAACGATGTCCCCTCCTTCCTGTGGCGCTCCGTTGCCGACGACGCAGCACTGAAGGCGCTGCCGAAGGACGAACAGACCGGCTCGGAAACCGACGCGCGCCAGGTCTTCGATCGCCTTGCCGGCACCTGGACCTACTGGGGCTGGAAGGGCGGCTATTTCTCTTCGGAGGAAGATGCGGCAGCGTTCAAGGACGAGCTTGCCTATATGCTCGCCACGCAGCGCGTCGCCCCGAACTCGCCGCAATGGTTCAACACCGGCCTGCACTGGGCCTATGGCATCGACGGCCCCGGCCAGGGCCATTTCTATGTCGATCCCTTCACCGGCAAGATCACCAAGTCCAAGTCGGCCTACGAACATCCGCAGCCGCATGCCTGCTTCATCCAGTCGGTCGAGGACGACCTCGTCAACGAAGGTGGCATCATGGATCTGTGGGTTCGTGAAGCCCGCCTCTTCAAGTATGGCTCTGGCACCGGCTCCAACTTCTCCATGCTGCGCGGCGAAGGCGAAAAGCTTTCCGGCGGTGGCCGCTCCTCCGGCCTGATGAGCTTCCTGAAGATCGGCGACCGCGCGGCCGGCGCCATCAAGTCGGGCGGCACGACGCGCCGCGCCGCCAAGATGGTCGTCGTCGATATCGACCATCCCGATATCGAGGAATATATCAACTGGAAGGTCAAGGAAGAGCAGAAGGTTGCCGCTCTCGTGACCGGCTCGAAGGTCGTCGCCAAGCATCTGAAGGCGATCATGAAGGCCTGCGTCAATTGCGAAGCCGACAATGGCGATTGCTTCGACCCGGCCAAGAACCCGGCGCTCAAGCGCGAAATCCGCGCCGCCAAGAAGGATCAGGTTCCGGAAAACTACGTCCAGCGCGTCATCCAGTTCGCCCGCCAGGGCTACAAGGACATGGAGTTCAAGACCTACGACACGGACTGGGATTCGGAAGCCTATCTCACCGTTTCCGGCCAGAACTCCAACAACTCCGTTTCGATCAAGGACAACTTCCTGCGCGCCGTCGAGGAAGATGGCGACTGGAACCTGACCGCCCGCAAGGACGGCCGGGTGATGAAGACGCTGAAGGCCCGCGACCTCTGGGAAACGATTTCCTATGCCGCCTGGGCATCTGCCGATCCCGGCATCCACTTCAACACGACGATGAACGACTGGCACACGTCGCCGGCCGGCGGTCCGATCCGCGGCTCGAACCCGTGCTCGGAATATATGTTCCTCGACGACACAGCCTGCAACCTCGCTTCGCTGAACCTGCTGCAGTTCAAGGACAAGGCCACCAAGCGCATCAATATCGGCGACTACGAACATGCTGTGCGCCTGTGGACCATCGTGCTCGAAATCTCGGTCATGATGGCGCAGTTCCCGTCCAAGCGCATTGCAGAGCTTTCCTACGAATACCGCACGCTCGGCCTCGGCTACGCCAATATCGGCGGCCTGCTGATGTCGACCGGCATTCCCTATGACAGCGCCGAAGGCCGCGCCATTGCCGGCTCGCTGACGGCGATCATGACCGGTATCTGCTACGCGACTTCGGCCGAAATGGCTGCCGAACTCGGCCCGTTCCCGAATTACGAGCCGAACCGCGAGCACATGCTGCGCGTCATCCGCAACCATCGCCGCGCCGCCCATGGCGAGAACGCCGGCTACGAGGCGCTCTCGGTCAACCCGGTGGCGCTGAACCATTCGGAAAACCCGGACCAGGATCTTGCAGCCCATGCGATGTCCGCCTGGGACAAGGCACTCGAACTCGGCGAAAAGCACGGCTACCGCAACGCGCAGGTCTCGGTCATCGCACCGACCGGCACGATCGGCCTCGTCATGGACTGCGACACGACCGGCATCGAGCCTGACTTCGCGCTGGTGAAGTTCAAGAAGCTCGCCGGCGGCGGCTACTTCAAGATCATCAACCGCGCCGTTCCGGATGCGCTGCGCACGCTCGGCTATTCCGAAAGCCAGATTGCCGAGATCGAAGCCTATGCTGTCGGCCACGGCAACCTGAACCAGGCACCGGCGATCAACCCCTCGACGCTGAAGGCCAAGGGCTTCACCGACGAGAAGGTGGAAGCGGTCAATGCGGCGCTGAAGAGCGCCTTCGACATCAAGTTCGTCTTCAACCAGTGGACGCTCGGCGCCGACTTCCTGAAGACGACGCTGAAAGTCTCCGACGAACAGCTTACCGACATGAGCTTCAGCCTGCTCGAGCATATCGGCTTCTCGAAGAAGGATATCGAGGCTGCCAATATCCACGTTTGCGGCGCGATGACGCTGGAAGGCGCACCCTTCCTGAAGAAGGAGCATCTGCCGGTCTTCGATTGCGCCAATCCCTGCGGCAAGATCGGCAAGCGCTACCTCTCGGTCGAAAGCCATATCCGCATGATGGCGGCTGCCCAGCCCTTCATCTCCGGCGCAATCTCCAAGACGATCAACATGCCGAACGAGGCAACCGTAGAGGATTGCAAGAACGCCTACATGCTCTCCTGGAAGCTCGGCCTGAAGGCAAATGCGCTTTACCGCGACGGCTCCAAGCTCTCGCAGCCGCTCAACGCCTCGCTGATCGAGGACGACAACGACGAGGATGCGCTCGAGGATCTGATCCAGCAGCCGCTCGCGGCCCAGGCCGTGACCGTCACCGAAAAGATCATCGAGAAGGTGATCGAGCGCGTGTCGCGCGAACGCGAGAAGCTGCCGAACCGCCGCCAGGGCTACACCCAGAAGGCTGCCGTCGGCGGTCACAAGGTCTATCTGCGCACCGGCGAATTCGGTGACGGCCGCCTCGGCGAGATCTTCATCGACATGCACAAGGAAGGTGCCGCCTTCCGTGCGATGATGAACAACTTCGCGATCGCCATCTCGCTCGGCCTGCAATATGGCGTGCCGCTGGAAGAATATGTGGAGGCCTTCACCTTCACCAAGTTCGAGCCGGCCGGCATCGTCATCGGCAATGACGCGATCAAGAACGCCACGTCGATCCTCGACTACGTGTTCCGCGAACTCGCCGTCTCCTATCTCGGCCGCCACGATCTCGCCCATGTCGATACGTCCGATTTCTCCAACACGGCGCTCGGCAAGGGCATCCAGGAAGGCAAGACGAACCTCGTCTCGACCGGCTGGACCCGCGGCTACAAGCCGACGCTGGTCTCCAACACCGGCAGCGACCGTCTGCTCGGCGAACCGAAGGGTGCGGCAACGGCAGCGCCTGCCCGCGCCTCCTCGACCGGCGGCTCGGTAACGTCCTTTGCAGGTGCGGCGGCCCGCAAGCTGGAGCCGACTGTCGCCATCTCCACCTCCGAGATCGTCGCCTTCAAGCGCGATTATGAAGAGCGTGCGAAGGAACTGGCCGAGGAAATCGCCGAAGAAGTGCTCGAAGAAACCGGCAGCGACGCAACCGCCCTCTTCTCCGACAAGGCTGCAGCCGATGCTGCCTCCGCCAAGACGGAAGCCAAGAAGATGGAAGCCGAACGCCGCGCCCGTTCGATCATGCAGGGCTATACGGGCAATATGTGCAGCGAGTGCCAGAACTTCACGATGGTGCGCAACGGCACCTGCGAGAAGTGCGACACGTGCGGCGCGACGAGCGGCTGCAGCTGATTTCTTCGGGAAAGTCAGCTTCTACCTGAAACAGACGTCCGATTTTTTCAGGTCGACCGACCAGAAAACGACTCCAGGCGCCACGCGCCTGGAGTTTTCTGTTCAAGCGACCGGTAATCTCCTTACCCGCTCACAGCGCGCCCCATGCCTTCCTCGTCCGAAAGGCCCATGCCGTAATCCTGTCGCAATGGTCGTCGTGAACATAGGATCGGAAAGGTGGGCGAGGCATGAAGATCCTGTTGGTCGAAGACGAGACTAGGCTGGCGGAAGCGGTTGCGGCTTCGCTCAGCAAGACGGGTATTGCGGTCGACCATACCGCTCTTCTTGGGGATGCGATCGAACTGGCCCGACAACAGACCTACGACGCGATCGTGCTCGACAGGCGCCTGCCGGACGGCGACGGCATCACGTTCATTCCCTGGCTGCGAAGTGCCGGCGTCGTGACGCCGGTCATCGTGCTGACGGCCAGAAACGAACCGAAGGAAAGGGTCGCGGGCCTGGACCTCGGCGCCGACGACTATCTGGGCAAGCCGTTTCTGATGGAGGAGCTTTTCGCCCGACTGCGCGCGGTCTTGCGACGCCCGTCGGCCCTGGCGGAGCCGTCCATAGTCGCGGGACGGATGACCGTGGATCCGATCCGGATGGATGTCACGGTCGGCGAACTGCAGCTCGACCTGCCTCGCCGAGAGCTGATGGTGCTCGTTACGCTTGCGAAGCGAAAAGGCAGGACCGTGCTCAGATCGGCGCTGGAAGCCGAAATCTACAATTACGAAGAGACAATCCAGTCCAACGCCCTGGATGCCCATGTGTCACGATTGAGAAAACGCCTCGCCGACGCGGACGCCGGCGTATCCATTCACAACATCCGCGGCGTCGGATACCTGTTGAAGGAACATTGATGCGATTTCCGAATACGTCGCTGTGGTGGAGACTGAACTGGCAGCTCAGCCTGCTTTTCGTCGGCACGACGGCATCGGTGATTGTCGGGCTGTGCATCTATGGCGCGACGATCCTTTCTCCGAACGTCAGCATGGAGCACCGGCTTCTGAACGCCCTGGAAGGGTCCTTGCGCTACGAACCCGGACAGGGGCTTCGCATCGAAGATAGCCAAAAGCTCGCGGCGTTGAAGGACGATACGCCCAATCTGTTTTTCTACGCCGCAGCCCCGGACGGAACGGCAGTGGCTTATGGAAATATCCCGCCCGCATATGTGCAGCTTGCCAGGTTCGTGCCGCTTATCAAGGACGCCGACATTCGCGGAACGGAGGCAAGCACCCCTGTGCCGGCTTCGGTCGACGACATCGAGATCAGCGGGACCGAGATCCGGGTGCTCTATGGCGGTCGCAACGGAAACGAGTCGATCTTCCTCACCATGCTTGGCGGCACATACAAGATCTACGTGCCCCTGCTCGCAGTTACGTTGCCCGCCCTCTTCTTTGCCGTGCCGCGGCTGGTGAGGCGCTCGCTCTCAGGCTTGAACGACGTCGTTCGGAAAGCGCCCGAGATCGACCCTCGCCAGCCGGGATCCCGGTTGCCGGTGGATCGGGTTCCGAGCGAGGTCGTTCCGCTGATCCATGCGTTCAATTCCGTACTGGAGCGGCTGGAACAGCAGTTCGCAGCCAGAGAGCGCTTTCTCATCGATGCCGCACACGAGCTGCGCACACCGATCGCCGTCATGCAGACGCGTATCGATACGACCCTTGAAGGAAGCGCTCGCGACACGATGATGGACGATATCGGGCGTCTGCGGGAGACGGCGGAGCAATTGCTCGATTTCGAACGCAGCGAGCAGTCTCCGGAGCCGTTCGAACAGGCCGACCTGGTGGAAATCGCCAGGAACGTCGTCGCCGACCAAGCCCCGATTGCCATCAGAAACGGATATGAAATCTCGTTCGACAACGACGTGGAGGCGCTGTATCGGCTGGTAAGCCGGTCGGCGATATCGCGCGCCATAAGCAACCTGGTGCGCAACGCGATCGACCATGGCGGAAATACCGGCACAATATCGGTTCGCGTGAGCGAATCGGGCGGAATCTCGGTCTCGGACGAGGGGCCCGGGATTGCGGCAGCGCATCAGGATCTCGTATTCGAACCTTTCTACCGGATCGCACCAAGGAGCAGCGGTGCCGGCCTCGGATTGAGCATCGTGAAGCAGATCGTAACCCGTCACCGCGGAAGCGTAACACTCGATGGCGGCCCGACAGGAACCACAGTGACCATCAGCCTGTGACAGATAGATTTTCCGTCCAGCCCTGCCCTTTCATGCAGCGAAATCGCAGAGTTAGGGCACAACGACCGGCCAACGAGTTCAACCTGGACCTTGGCCACAGTGACGTCATCCAGGCGTTCCAGGCCGATACCGGTTCCGGCACCAGTTCCGACTGGCGGTCAACGAATCCCAGAAAAGACGAAATGGCCGAACCAGACGGTCCGGCCATTTTCATCCTGCAGAAAAGATGGGAGCCCAAGGCTCGATCCGGATAGGCTTGGCCCTGCCTAGAAGCGGCGCGGCGCCTCCGGCTTGTTGCCGACGATGCTGTCGATCCGCTCCAGCACGTCAGACGTCACCTTATCCTTATGCGAGAGAGCCGCGAGATTGTCCTGCAGCTGGCTTGCGCGCGAGGCGCCGAGGATGACGGTCGAGACGTTCTTGTTGGCAAGGCACCACAGAAGGGCGAGATGGGTGATCGACAGGCCGATCTCGTTGGAGAGCCTGGCGAGCTGGCGGACCTTTTCGAGCTGGGCGCGGCCGGCATCGGTGGACCATTTTTCCTTCAACCATTCATAGCCCGGCAGGTTCATGCGGCTGTCGGCGGGTACGCCGTCATTGTATTTGCCGGTGAGAACACCCGAGGCGAGCGGCGACCAGATGGTGGTGCCGAGGCCGATCAGGTCGTAGAGCGGCAGATAGTCGGCTTCGACCTTCTGGCGTTCGAAAATGTTGTATTGCGGCTGCTCCATGGTCGGCGGCGTGATGCGCAGGTCGCGGGCGACGGCATAGGCTTCCGTCAGCTGCTGTGCGGACCATTCCGACGTGCCCCAGTAGAGCACCTTGCCCTGGGCGACGAGATCGTGCATCGCGCGGACCGTTTCCTCGATCGGCGTGTCGATGTCCGGGCGGTGACAGAAATAGAGGTCGAGATAATCGACCTGAAGCCGCTTGAGGGCCGCGTGGCAGGCGTCGGTCACATGCTTGCGCGAGAGGCCGCGCTGCGTCGGCTTCTGACCGCCCCAGAAGACCTTGCTGGAGACGATATAGCTGTCGCGGCTCCAGGCGAGCGACTTCAGCGCCTCGCCCATGACGATTTCGGATTTGCCGCTCTCATAACCTTCGGCATTGTCGAAGAAGTTTATGCCGTTGTCATAGGCGAGCTTCATTAGATCGACGGCATCGCCGCCGTTGACCTGCTTGCCGAACGTGACCCATGAGCCGAAGGAGAATTCGCTCACCTTCAGACCTGACTTCCCCAAACGACGATATTCCATGATACAGCTCCCATAGGTTATGAAAATCTGCCGCCTTCGGACCGAGGTCGGCATCGTGTAAGCGAGTGATTATCGATTTTTTGCATTCTATGCCAGCGGCAACGATATGCGAAGTGCCGCAATCGAAGAAACTGCGTCCTTTCGCATCAGCCCAGCTCTCCCAACGATATCTGTTCTCTTTCAATGGCTTCCATAGAAACAGCAAACATCCGCCGATCCGCTGACCTCGCGATTCGGCGCATGTTCGTCTGCCCAGCCCGTTCCCGTCATCAGCCTATTTGTCAATAACTGCAGGGCCTGTCATTGCCGAATCCGTCGCGGCATGCCGGCCGCAGCGCAAAATCGGTGCCTTGGGCCGAATAACCGACGGAACCGGTCTGTATCGACGTGTCCGGGCTCGTCGAGCAGGACGATGTGATGATGACCAGGGCGACGGCTGCACCGGCAGCCAGAAGTTTTCGAAACTGGGACATGGCGATCTACCCCCATACCGATAATCGGCGACACTCGAACGCAAGCAAATGGGTGTCGGCTAAGGACATAGGCCGGTCCGGCATTCCGATAACCGTGCCGTCGATCAAGATTTCGTCATTCGCGCACGGGCTGTTGTTGGCGCGGCGGCGCGGTTCTCGGCTACCGTGCCGCGGCATCGCTTCCAGAGGGCACCACCTTTCCGTGGTACTCACGCTGGCACAATATCATCCTGCTGTTTTCGGCCGCGATCCTGGCTCTGGCGCCCCTTGCCGGAAACGTTGCCTGGCGGCCCGGCAATCAGGCCGATCCGATCGCCTTCAGCCAGACCGTAACCGCCACGGCCCCGCCGTCCGGATGGCCGAGCGCGCGCTCGCCGAGATAGCTCGCACGCCCCAGCCTCGGGCGCATCGCCTTCGTGGCGTCCGCTCCGGCAATCCCGGCGGCAACGGCCTTCTGCCACGCTTCGCGGCTTGCCTGCCCTTCTCCAAGGCTTGCGATGAAGGCGTCTGCGGCCGGACGCAGGGCATCGATCATCGTCCGGTCGCCGGGCCTTGCCCCGCCAAGATCGGAGACGGCCTGGACGGCCGCGGAGAAGGCCTGCGCCATGTCGGCCGATGTCGGGGCCGCAAGGCCGGCAAGGTGACGCGACGCGCGCATCAGGGCGGTGGCGTAGAATGGCCCGGAACTGCCGGCGATCGCACGCCTGACGGCATCGCCCATCGCCATCAGCCCACCTGCGACATCGGCAAAGGCGGCATCGGGAAGCGCGAGCACGGCTTCGGCGCCGCGCTTCATGCTGGCGCCGAGATCACCGTCGCCGGTAATGCCGTCGAGTTCGGTCAGATGCGCTTCTGCATCGATCAGCGCCTTCGCCACGGCCTGCGCCGTCTTCTGAAGCTGCTGGCCGGAGGCTGTGACCGTCACGGATTCGGCCGGGCTTTCTGCCGGTCTCGATGAGGGCAGCACGCGGTTGCGATTGACCGCCCCGCCCCCCGGCCATGCGCCGGCAGAGGTTGGTGCGTCGATGAGCTCGAGAGCGCCGGCATCGACAGGCAGGATCGAGAGCGAAAAGCCCGGCATGTCGAGCGCCGACAGGAGCGTGCCGGCCCACGCCCTTTCGACCGTGACGCCTCTGCTTTCGAGGGCTGCGAGCGCAGAGCGGGCAACGACCGACAATTCCATCGGCGGAGTGGCGCCCAGACCGTTGACGAGCAGGGCGACGCGGTCGCCGCTGCCCAGCCCTCCGTCAGCTTCGATCGTCTCCAGCACGAGCGAGACGAGCTGGTCGACCGGTGCGATCGGCATCCGGCGAACGCCCTGCTCGCCATGAATGCCGAGGCCGACTTCGATCTCCCGTTCGCCGAGAGAGAAGCCGGGCTTGCCGGCGGCCGGCAGAGTGCAAGGCCCAAGCGAGATGCCCATGGAGGAAAGCCGTTCGGCGGCGGAGCGGGCGATGCGCGCCACCTCGTCCAGCGCCAGGCCCTTCTCGGCGGCAGCGCCGGCGAGCTTGTGGATCAGGACCGTGCCGGCGATGCCGCGGCGACGATCTGCGGAAACGGTTTCCCGCAGCGCCACATCATCGGCAACGACAACGATCTCGACGGGAATTCCTTCCGCGCGCGCCAGTTCCGCCGCAAGCCCGAAATTGAGGCGGTCGCCCGTATAGTTCTTGACGATCAGCAACGCACCGGCCGGGCCGCTTGCGGCCCTGATGGCGGCAAGCACGGCATCGGTGCTCGGCGAGGTGAAGATGTCTCCCGCGACCGCCGCCGTCAGCATGCCGCTGCCGACATAACCGGCATGGGCCGGTTCGTGGCCGCTGCCGCCGCCGGAGAGAACGGCGACCTTGCGCCTGGAAGGTTCGGGAAGATCGGAGCGGATGACGACGTTTTCGTCGGCCAGCAATATGCTTGCCGGGCTGAGAGCGACGACCCCCTCCAGCATTTCCCGTACGACTGACGAAGGATCGTTGATCAGCTTCTTCATGGTTCTCTCCCAACAACCGGACCGGCTTGAACGCGCATGTTCCTCGGTGAGTGACCTAGCACGATTTCGCCGACGGTGAATACGGGATCAAAGCCGATGGCCGGCGCAGGGACGCTCCGCGCGCGCCGGGCTCACGGCAGCCGCCCGTTCAGAAACGGGTTGCCGAAACGAAGATTTCCGCCAGCCGCTCGATCCCCGCCTGGTCTTCAGCGTCGAAACGGGCGGGAAGCGGGCTGTCGAGATCGATGACGCCGACGATCTCCTCGCCGTTTCTGACGGGAACGACGAGTTCGGAGCGTGATGCGGCATCGCAGGCGATATGGCCGGGAAACGCATGAACGTCTTCCACAAGGATCGAGGCGCGCTCCTTGACCGCCGTGCCGCAAACGCCGCGGCCAACGGGGATGCGCACACAGGCCGGCTTGCCCTGGAACGGGCCGAGCACGAGTTCGTCGCCCTTCAGCAGGTAGAACCCTGCCCAGTTGAGACCCGACATCATCTGATAGATCAGGGCCGAAGTGTTGGCGGCATTGGCGATCATATCCGGCTCGCCTGCGAGCAGGCCCTCCAATTGCCGGGCAAGCTCCCGATAGAACTCGGCCTTGTTGTCCGCTTCGATCTGCGCCGCCTGGAACATTGTCACATCCGCTTCCTGTTTCCGAGCCGTTGATATAGGAGGTCGGGCAGGTTTTGACAAACGGCCGATCCGGGCGCGGCAGTTGAATCGCGGCTGCGAATCCGATCAGATTTGGCCATGATGAAAACGATCAGAATATCGGCTGCGCTTCTGTTGCGGAGCGATGGCCACACGCTTCTGGTGCGCAAGCACGGCACGGCGGCCTTCATGCAGCCGGGCGGCAAGATCGAGCCGGGAGAGACGCCCGAGCAAGCCTTGAGGCGAGAGCTTTCGGAAGAAATCGGCATCACCGCCACATCGGCCGAACTCGAATTCCTGGGGCAATTCCAGGCGCCGGCGGCCAACGAGCCGGATCATCGCGTCGTGGCCGAGGTCTTCCTGCTGCATGTGAAGGACGACGAAATCAAGGCCTCCGGAGAGATCGAGGAGGTTTGCTGGATATCGCCATCGGCACCGGGCGAGATCGTCATGGCGCCGCTGACGCAACATCACATCCTGCCGTTCTACCGCCAGCGACAAAGCCGGGCGGCCGGCTGAAATATCCGGCATCCGTTTTGCGGAAAGCGGTCGGCGGGCAGATTGATGTCATCGGATGCCGCTCTATTCTCCCAATAGATCAAGGGAGGATCGTGCCATGGCCTTCATTCGTACCCCCGACGCATCCGCCAGCGAGAAGACGGCTTCGATGTACGCTTCGGCCGAAGCGAGCTACGGCTATCTGCCGAACATGTACCGCGCCTTCGGCCATCGGCCGGAGGTGATGGAGAACTGGGGGACGCTGCTTGCCAGTATTCGCGGCCACATGAGCCAGCGGCGCTACGAGCTGGTGACGCTGGCAGCGGCCAGAGAACTCAAGTCGTCCTATTGCATGCTGGCGCACGGGTCGGTGCTGCTGCGCGACGGTTTCACCAATGACAGTCTTTCGGCCGTCGCCGGCGGCAGCGAAAAGGCGCCCATCGATGCCGTCGAGCGGGCGATCATGGACTTTGCCGCCAAGGTGGCGCGTGATGCGACCTCGGTGACGCAAAAGGACGTGGACGGCCTGAAGCGACAGGGATTGAGCGACGCGGAGATCTTCGATGTCACCGCGGCAGCGGCCGCGCGCTGCTTCTTCTCCAAAATGCTCGATGCGCTGGGTGCGGCACCCGATCATGCCTATGCCGAGCGCCTCGACCCCAAGCTTCGCCAGAATCTCGCGATCGGCCGGCCGATCGAGGGACTGAATTCGAACCCCTCATAAGACCTGCGATCGCATGCTGTGGGATCGGCGCTTACGGTGCCGGCGGGTCCGCAAAATGCGCGATCGCGAATTCGGCGATCTTCTGGCCGGCGCGGTCGGCGTCATCGAGCACCGAGGGGAACAGCTGCCATTGATGCGGCATTCCCGGCCAGACCTCGGCGGTCACATCGACACCGGCCTTGTGCGCCTTGTCGGCAAGCCGCAGCGTGTCGTCAAGCAGCAGCTCGCCGGAGCCGACCTGCAGCAGCAGCGGCGGAAAACCGGTCAGATTGGCGTAAAGCGGCGAAATATCGGGATCCGTCGCCGAATTGTTGCCGAGATAGGCCTTGCGCAGCGCCTCCAGCGCGTCCTTGTCCAGCACCGGATCGTTGGCAGCATTCGCCGTGACCGATGCACCCGAAGCGGAGAGGTCGGTGATGGGACTGAGCGCCACGACGGCGGCCGGCAGCGGCTGGCGGGAGCGCATCTGCCGCAGCACGGCCTCAAGGGCGAGATTGCCGCCGGCGCCATCGCCGACAAGGATGATATTGCCGTTGCTGTAGCCGTTGTCGAGCAGATAGCGATAAGCGGTCAGCGCATCATTGACCTGCGCGGGATAGCCATATTCGGGCGCCAGCCTGTAGTCGATGAGCAGCACATCGCTCGACGCGGCCTTGGCAAGCGAGCCGGCAATCAGGTGATGGGTGCGAATGGAGCCGCTGTAGAAGCCGCCGCCATGGATGAAGAGAATCGCACGCCGGCCGATCGGATGATGAAGGCGCGCCGGCCAGATAAGCTCGGCATCGACCCCATCGGCATCGACATGGCGGATCTGGACGCGCGTCGGCTCGGGCAGCGATGCCATGAAATCGCGAAAGGCGGCGCGGCGGTCGCGCAGGCCTGCAGTGTCCTTGAAATGCTCCTGCCAGCGCGAGAGCAATTTTTCGACCTGCTCATGCGAGGCGGGCGTCTGTGCCGGCATGTCGCGCGCCGGTTTTTCCTGTGCCGCCGTGGGGAAGGCAAACAGAACCGCGGCCGAAAAAACCGCCAGCAGCGCATGACGACATTCCACTTTCCATTCATTGCCAGCAGAATAAACCGGCTTTCTCATTCGCCCCTCCGGCGCTGCTTTTCTTCGTGCGGCGCATCTTCACCACTTCGCCACCGAGAGTCAAAAGACAGTTTTTGGGTGATCGCTCCGCGCTTTCCCGCTGAGATCGGAGCATTCCGACCAGGAAAGGCTCCCGCTTCGTAGTCTGCATTTATTGGTTGTGCTAGACTACTTTAAGGAGGGGACGATCATGGACAAAGCCGCCCTGCTTGGGACGTGGCGCATGATTTCGTGGACGAGAACCGTCGTTGCGACGGGAGAAGTCAGCGACGCCATGGGTGCCGATCCCATCGGATATATCGCCTATCATGCCGATGGCCGGATGATGGCTTTCGTTACCAACCGGCGCCGACCGAAACCCAACGGCAAAGCCCCCAGCGACGATGAGAAGGCCGCGCTTTTCGATACGATGCTGGCTTATACGGCTTCCTACACGCTGGAAGGCGATAAGGTGATCCATCATGTCGAGGCCGCCTGGAACCCGACATGGGAGCGCCCTCTTATCCGCCCGGTGCATATCGAGGGCGACATGCTCGTCATCGACGATGCGCTCGGCATCGATCCTGTGACGGGAGAGGATGTCGTCTACCGGCTGGAATTCCGCAAACTCTGAGCGCCAGGAGATGTCGCGATCCTTCGGATTCACTCTCCTGTGCTTCAGGTCCTTGAATTGTTTCAGTCGCCGCGGATTGCGTCGATCACCGTCCGGAAGCCCGCCGAAATATGCCGCCGGCTGGGATAGTAGAGATAAAGCGGCTCCTCCGGCTGGCACCAGTCGTCCAGCACCTGGACGAGTTGGCCGCTCGCAATCAGCGGCGCCGCCCTGCCCTCCCAGACATAGGCCAGTGCCACACCGCTCAAGGCGGCTGCCGTCATCAGTTCGTGGTCGTCGAGCGAGAGCGGGCCGCTCGGATGGAAGGTGATGGCCTGACCGTCCCTCGCAAAATCCCAGGGGTAACGCGCACCCGAGGGGAACATGTTCTGGATGCAGATATGGCGCTTCAGATCATGCGGCGTGACCGGCTTCGGCCGGGTTTCGAAATAGGCGGGAGAGCCCACGACGACAAGGCGCAAGCGCTGCTTGACGCGCACGGCGATCATGCCCTCGGTGACACGCTCACCAAAGCGGATGCCGGCATCGAAGCCTTCCTCGACGATATCCACCAGCCGGTCCGTCGCCGCGATTTCAAGCTGCAGATTGGGGTTCTTCATCAGCAACGGCCCGATGATCTGGCCGACGACGAAGGGCGCTATGGAATTGCCGACATTGATGCGAACCCGGCCGAAGGGCGTATCGCGGAAGCGGTTCAGCGCATCGAGGGCGGAACTGATCTCGCCGAAGGCCGAATCGAGATGCGAGCGCAGCAGCTCGCCGGCCTCCGTCAGCGAGACGCTGCGGGTCGTGCGGTTCAAGAGGCGGATGCCGATGCGGTCCTCCAGATTGAGGACGGCGTGGCTGATGGCAGAGGCGGTGACACCCCTCTCCTCTCCCGCCTTGCGGAAGCTCTTGTGCCTGGCGACAGCGGCGAAAGCCGCCATCTCGGAAAGCTCGGTTGCTCTCATTGCTGAATTTTGCTCATCATAGTCTCTCAAATAACAAATCTTATACATGAGCCGGATTTGCGTCAAATTCCTCTCCGTCAGCAACGCACTGCTGAAACAAACAATCCGAGGAAAGGACATTGCCATGAAAGTCTGGTTCATTACGGGTGCATCGCGCGGCTTCGGCGCGCTGATGACCAAGGACGCTCTTGCTGCCGGCGACGCCGTCGTTGCCACTGCCCGCAACCCGATGACCGTCACCGAACAGTTCGGCGATCATCTGAACCTGCTTGCCGTCGCCCTCGACGTCACCAATGAAGAGCAGGCCAAGGAGGCTGCCGCTGCCGCCATCGCCCGCTTCGGCCGCATCGACATTCTCGCCAACAATGCCGGCTACGGCCTGCTCGGTGCTGTGGAAGAAGCAACGGCCGAAGAGATCGAGAAGATCTACGCCACCAACGTCTTCGGCCTCTTGAAAGTGACACGCGCGGTCCTGCCCTATATGCGCCGCCAGCGTTCGGGCCACATCCTGAACTTCTCCTCGATCGGCGGTTATGCCGGCTTCCCCGGCTGGGGTGTCTACGGCTCCACCAAGTTCGCCGTCGAAGGCCTGTCGGAATCCCTCGCAACCGAAGTCGAGCCCTTCGGCATCAAGGTCACGATCGTCGAGTCCGGCTTCTTCCGCACGGACTTCCTGCACGACAATTCGCTGGCGGTCAGCCCGGCTTCCATCCCCGACTATGTCGGCACGCCGGCCGGCAACATGCGCGATTTCGCAGCCGGCGCCAACCATGCCCAGCCGGGCGACCCGGCCAGGCTGACGGCCGGCATCATCGAGATGGTCAACGCCGCCAACCCGCCGCTGCGCATGCCCTTCGGCACGGATACGGTCGCCAAGATCGAGGAAGAACATGCCAGGGTGGAAAAGGAATTGGCCCAGTGGCGCGCGCTCGCCGTCTCCACCGACTTCGGGCAGACGGCCTGAAAAGGCCCGACCTTCCCCAGACACAACAAGCGCGCCATCGGTGCGCTTGTTTTCATTTCGGCGTGAAACGCGTCCAGGCGGCAAGTTTTTCATTCGCCGCGCCGCAGCAATGGCCTATGTCTAGCGCGTTATCACGAAGAGGAAGAGGCAGGCATGGCGAGCACATCCATTTGTATTTACGGGGCCGGCGCCCTTGGAGGCGCGATTGCGGTCAAACTCGCGAGCCGTCTTGGCGACAGCGCGACCATCTCTGTCGTCGCCCGCGGCGCGCATCTGGAAGCGATCCGCAAGAACGGCCTTTGCCTGCATGAAGCGGGAGCCGACGGACCGATCAATGTGCGGATCACGGCAACGGACGATCCGACCACGCTGCCGCCGCAGGACCTCATCATTACCGGCCTCAAGGGCCACCAGCTCGCCCCGGCTGCCGAAGGCATGGCCGCGCTCCTGAAGGACGATACGCGCGTCGTCATGGTGCTGAACGGCATTCCCTGGTGGTATTTCCATCGCGACGGCCAAAGCGGCCATGCGGAACTGCAGTTCGACGAACTCGACCCCGGCGGCAAGCTGTGGCGGCTGATCGGTCCGCAGCGGGTCATCGGCTGCGTGGCGCTGCAGGGGGCCGAAGTCGTCAATCCCGGCGAAATCCGCCTCTCCAACAACGGTCGTTTCGTGCTCGGCGAACCCTCGGGCGAGATGTCGGCCGATCTCGAAACCATTGCCGGCCTCTTTGCCAAGGCGGGTCTCAATGTCTCGACCACGCCGCGCATTCGCGACGAGATCTGGAGCAAGCTGACGGGCAACGCGGCCTTCAACCCGATCAGCGCCCTGACGCGCGCCCTGATGACGGACATCATGGCCGATCCGGCGCTCTTCGCCATGGTCGGCAAGATCATGAAGGAAGTGCGCGCGGTCGGCACTGCGCTCGGCGCAAAATTCAACATCACCATCGACGAGAGGCTGGAACAGTCGCGTCATATCGGCCCGGTGCGCACATCGATGCTGCAGGACCTGCTTGCCGGCAAGGCGCTGGAAATCGTGCCGCTTGTGGGCATGGTCGTGGCCCTCGGCCGCACCGCGAATGTGCCGACGCCCGTCTCGGAAGTCGTGCTGGCACTGGTGACGCAGCTCGACAGGGAAAACCAGCGCGGCGGCTGACACCAGCCCCTTTATGCAATTCCTATATCTTCGCCCGCCACCCCGAATGGAATTCCTATCGGCGACAGCAGTAGCCTTTGCCGCAACAGCAAAGGTCACTGCCATGCGAGATGTCATGTCCCCTCACTATCTGCCGCTTCGCCCGCACCGCATCACGCGGGGCAAGCGGCAGATGCGCGAGAAGCGCACGGCCCAGGCGTTGATGATTTTCGGCATCGTGCTTGCCTGCGTCGAACTCTACGTGATCCTCGGCTCGTTCTGACGCCCCATCATGAACAGCGAAGGATACATGCGCGCCGGCGGCGCGATCACCGCGCTCGTGACGCCGTTCCGCAAGGGCGAAATCGACGGCGCGGCTTTGGAAGACCTTGTTGAATGGCAGGTGCTGAGCGGTGTCGATGGACTTGCCATCTGCACGGCGGCGGGCGAAGGGCCGAGCCTCTCGCCGCAGGAACGCCGCATGGCGCTCGACATCTGCATCCGGACCGCGGCGGACCGTATTCCGGTGATCGCCGCGGCCGGAACCAATTGCACCGAAAGCACGATTGGCCTGATACGGGACGCGGAAGAATGCGGCGCCCGCGCCGTGCTGGTGACTGTGCCTTATTATTCCAAGCCGGGGCAGAAGGGCGTTCTCCACCATTTCCGACAGGTCGCGGCAGCCAGCAACCTGCCCATCCTCATCGAAAACGCGCCGGCCCGCACGGCAAGCGACCTGACGGTGGAGACGCTGGAACGGCTGGCCGATCTCGAGACAATCGTCGCGATCGTCGATTCGAGCGGCGACATCGCCCGCTTCACCGGCCTGCCACCGGGCCCTGCGGCAACGCTTTCGCTTCCTGTCCGCTCACGACGCCACCGCGCTTTCCTTCCATCTCGCAGGCGGCGACGGCATTGTGTCGGCAGCGGCCAATCTCCTTCCGCGACTCGTCACCTCGCTGCAGCAGGCGGCCTATGGCCGCCATATCTCGGCGGCGCTTGCGCTCAGCGACAGGCTGTACCCGCTACTGCTGGCGCTGGGCTCGGAGGGGGATCCTGCCCGGCTGAAATTTGGGCTGCAGGCGCTGCGCCGTATTGAGCCCGATCTTCGCTTGCCGCTTGTACCGGCCGAGGCCGAAAGCCGCTGCGCGATTGCCGAGGCGCTTGCCCCCTTCATTGGCGACAGCGCCGCGCGCATGGCGCTATCCCTATGAGATTTTAATGTTTTCGGTTCCGGCGGCAAATGGAAACCCTATCCGCCGGCATCTATCTTGATGAGCGTGACACCGCCGGGACCACCAAACGGCGGTTGAGTTAGACTTCGAAAGGACAAACGATGTCACGCCTGACCGATACCAATGCCAAGACCGACCCGCTGCAACGTGGCGAAATCGCCCACGCGGCTGTGGCCGATCCCTCCCATCCGCTGCTTGCCGGCATGGTTGCCGTCGCACCGCGGCTCGGCGCCGTGATGGCCTTTGCCGGGCTCGTGCAGATGAGCTTCCACCTGATTTCGCAGTAAGCGCCGGATAGGATCACGACAATGGCAAATGCACAGCAACGCCGACAGATTCCGGCCCACCGCACCGCGCGCCCTGCCCGCTTCACCGTCGGCCGCGACAAGGGCGGCCGCTGGATCGTCCAGGATCGCGAGGGGCGCGTCGGCGGTCTCTTCATCAACGAGGCAGCCGCCCTTCATTTCGCGGCGGAAGAGTGCAACCACAATCCGGATGAAATCTGCCGCGCCGGTACGACGCTCGATTTTGCACCTCTTGCGCGCAGTTCCGGCAATATCCACTAAATACTGTGCCGTTCCTGCCATTTTGGCACAGCAGGAACGGCATCGCAGCGCCGATTTCCAACTTTTCCTTAACTCGCGTCCTGATAAAGTCCCGCATACAGAGACTTCATATGCCGCGAGACCTATGCCGAAACCGAACTTCCGCTTCACCCATTATGATCTCAAGGAACAGCGCGCCGGAACGATCATCGAGGTGTCGCTGAGCGCCGTGAACAATGTGCGGCTGATGACGGCACCGAATTTTCAGCGGTTCACCGAAGTGCTCGACTTCAAATATATCGGCGGCGTCGCCCGCAAGTCGCCGGTCAGGCTCGCCATTCCCGAAAGCGGGCACTGGCATATCGTCGTCGATATGGAAGGCCATCACGGACTGGCGGATTCCTCCGTCAAGCTGATCGCCGCCCCGGCCGCGCAGAAGCGCGCCTGATCTCAGCGCGGCCCGGTTTCAGCGGGGATTGCGCTCCTTGCGAAGCTTCGCCCACCAGTCCAGCCGCTTGCGGATCTCGCGCTCGAAACCGCGTTCGGGCGGATCGTAGAAGGTCTGACGGCCCATCTTTTCCGGGAAATAATCCTGGCCGGAGAAGGCATCCGGCTCGTCATGGTCGTAACGGTAGCCTTCGCCATATCCCTCGCCCTTCATCAGCTTGGTCGGCGCGTTGAGAATATGTTTCGGCGGCAGGAGCGAACCGTTCTGCTTGGCGGCGATCGTCGCCGCCTTGAAGGCGTTGTAGACGGCATTCGATTTCGGAGCGGTCGCGAGATAGACGCAGGCCTCCGCAAGCGCGAGTTCGCCCTCGGGCGAGCCCAGGTAATCATAGGCGTCCTTTGCGGCGTTGCAGATGACCAGCGCCTGCGGATCGGCAAGCCCGATATCCTCCACCGCCATGCGCACCAGCCGCCGGCCGAGATAGAGCGGGTCCTCGCCGGCATCGAACATGCGGGCGAGATAGTAGAGTGCGGCATCGGGGTCGGAGCCGCGGACCGACTTGTGAAGTGCGGAGATCAGATTGTAGTGACCGTCCTGCGCCTTGTCGTAGACGGGGGCGCGGCGCTGGACGATGCGCGTCAGGCCTTCCGTGTCGAAAGTTTCGCCCTCGCGGGCTGCGCGCCAGACCTCCTCGGCCAGCGTCAGCACCGCGCGGCCGTCGCCATCGGCCATGCGGATCAGGCTGGCACGCGCGTCTTCGGTGAGCGGCAGCGGCCTTGCCTCGACCGTTTCGGCTCGTTTCAGCAATTCCTCGAGGCTTTCTTCGTCATGCGACTTGAAGGTCAGCACACGCGCACGCGACAAGAGAGCGGCATTGAGCTCGAAGGACGGGTTTTCCGTGGTGGCGCCGACGAGGATGACGGTGCCGTCCTCCATGACCGGCAGGAAACTATCCTGCTGGGCGCGGTTGAAGCGATGGATCTCATCGACGAAGAGCAATGTCTGGCGGCCGTCCATGCGGCGCATGCGGGCGGCCTCGAAGACCTTCTTCAGATCGGCGACACCGGAGAAGATCGCCGAGATCTGTTCGAACGCCAGGCCCGCCTCGCCCGACAACAGGCGGGCGACCGTGGTCTTTCCGGTTCCGGGCGGACCCCAGAAAATCATGGAGCCAAGCGAACCGCTCGCGATCATCCGGCGCAGAACGCCATCCTCGCCGGTCAGATGTTCCTGACCGGTGACTTCGCCGAGCGTCTTCGGCCGCAGGCGATCGGCAAGCGGCCGCCGGCTGGCGACTTCTTCCGGAACACGCGGCGCGAAGAGATCGTCACTCATCGGAAGAACTGCCTGATGCGCTGGCCATCGCGCTCGATCTCGACGCGCCAGAGGCCCGGATCGGAATCGGCGATCTCCTGCAGGTCGCGGCTGGTTTTCACTTCCGCCCCGTTGATGGACACGATGATATCCTTCGGCTCGAAGCCGAGACGGGAAGCGGGAGACCCGCCTTGGACGTCGGAGATCACCACACCGGTCGAATCGAGCGGCATCCTCAGCTCGTCGGCCACACGCGGCGAAAGGTTTTCCACGACCGCACCGGTAAAGGGCGTGCGTCCGCCGATCGTGCGCTGATCGCGCGGCCGGGTTTCCGGCGCGCGGGCAAGGGCAAGCGTCACCTGCTGCTCGCGCCCGTTCTCCACGACAGTCAGGTTGGCCGACTTCCCGAGGCCGGCCGTCGTCAGCCGATAAAGAAGCGCATCCGGATGTTCCACCGGGACGCCATCGACAGCGGTGACGACCTCGCCCGCCCTGAGGCCGGCCCTGGCAGCGGGACTGTCTGCCGTGACCTTGGCAATCAGCGCGCCGCGCGCCTTGTCGAGGCCGAGCGCATCGGCAACTTCTGACGTCACCGGATCGAAGCTCGCCCCGATATAGGGCCGCTCGAAGGATTTGACGCCGGAATCGGCCGAGGCGAGGAAGACCTTGACGAGATTGGCGGGAATGGCAAAACCGATGCCGTTCGAGCCGCCGCCGCGCGAGAAGATCGCCGTGTTGATGCCGATCAGTTCGCCCTTCATGTTCATCAGCGCGCCGCCGGAATTGCCGGGATTGATCGAGGCATCCGTCTGGATGAAGAAGCCGAACTCGTTCTTGACGACCTGGTTGCGCGCCAGTGCGGACACGATGCCGCTCGTCACCGTCTGGCCGACACCGAAGGGATTGCCGATGGCCAGCACGAGATCGCCCACTTCCACCGCATCGGAATTACCGATCGGCAAGGTCGGAAAATCGGCCTTGCTGTCGATCTTCAGCACCGCAAGATCGACGCGGTCGTCGCGCAGCACGACCTTGCAGGGGAACTCGCGGCCGTCGGAGAGCGCCACCTTGATGTCATCGGCGCCTTCGATGACGTGATTGTTGGTCACGACGGTGCCGTTCGCCTCGACGATGACGCCGGAGCCGAGCGAAGACTGCTTTTCGGTGCGATTCGGCATCTGCTGGCCGAAGAACTGCTCGAAGAAGGGATCGCCGGCAAAGGGCGACTGACGCTGGACGGTCTTTTCGGCATAGACATTGACGACGGCGCCCGCCGTCTGCCTGACCAGCGGCGCGAAGGAAAGCTGCATCTGCATCTGGCTTTCCGGCACGGTCCTGGTCTGCGCTTCGGCAACGGCCGGCAGCAGGAGCGTCAATGCCAGAAGAGAAACGGAGGCGTGTTTGAACAGGCCTTGCATGGGAATCCTTTTGAAATGCTTTCACGAAAAATGTTGTAGCGCCCGACGCTAGAAAGGAAAGAGGGCGGAAGCATGGAAGATCGAGGCATCACGGATTCGCGAATCCGAATCAGGAAAATCCGGCATGTCGCTGATATCCAAGCTCAAAAGCAGGAATCTGTCACCACATGGGGACGTCGTCTTGATGACAGGCAGACGGGTTTGATCCTTGCCATAAAACGGACCTGCATCATCTTTGCCGTGGAGCCGCAACCGAGCTTTCTTGCAGTGGGAGAGATCATGAAGAGCACCATTTCAACAGCCGCAGCCTGTGCTGCGCTTTTCGCATTTGCATCGCACGGCGCACAGGCGGCGAGCTTCGATTGCGATGCAAAGGCCTTGCAGCCGGATGAGAAGATGATCTGTGAGAACCGGTCGCTCAACGATGCCGATGTGAAGATGGTGACGACCTTCGAGCTGCTGTCCGGCCTGCTCGCCATGGGCGCGCGCGGCACGCTGCAGGATGAGCAGACCGCCTGGCTGAAGAAGCGGCAGGCCTGCGGCGCGGATGCCGCCTGCATTGGCGCCGCTTACCAGGAGCGGCTGAAACAGCTCGACGGGACGTACAGGAACATCAATCGTCCGCTCTGAGAATGTTCAATCTGCCCGGCCCTCGAAACCGGCAATCACCTCGTTGATGAGGCTGGCGGCCTGGCGCAGCCTTTCCTCGCCATAGATGGCGCCTTGTTCGTCTGCCCAGACGGCCTGGCGGGCGGAAATGTCGGCAAGCGCCCTCTTCCCCGCCTCCGTCAACACCATCAGCTTGGCGCGCTGATGGACCGGGTTGGTGCGGTAGGCAATCAGCCCCTCTCCCTCCAGGAGGTCGGCGATGCGCTGCACGCCCTGGCGCGCCAGACCGAGCGCCCGCGCCGCGTCGGCAACCGACATCGGCGCGTGATCGGCAGCGGCAAGGACCTGCCAGCGCGCGCTGGTCTGCCCGGCGGGTTTGGCAAGCGCATCGCCCTCGGCCTGCAAATGGGCGGAAAGGCGAAGGACCGCGATGGAAAGGGCGGCAAAGGCGTCGCCGTCAGGGCTACGGTTTTTCGTCATCTTGACAACATATTGTCACTCACCGATAATGACAATATATTGTCATATGATGCAGCAACACGCAAGGAGGAGCACATGAAGAAGACCTATCACGGAAGCTGCCATTGCGGCCGGATCCGCTACGAGGCCGATATTGACCTGCAGGCAGGGACGGGAAAGTGCAACTGCTCGATCTGCTGGAAGCGCCGCTACTGGGGCGCCAATATCAAGCCCGAGGACTTCCGCCTTCTCTGCGAGGAAACCGGCATCAGCGACTACCAGTTCGGCACATTGTCCGGCCATCACAGGTTCTGCGCCAATTGCGGGGTGGCGGCCTATGGGGACGGCTACGTCGAGGCCATCGGCGGCGCTTATGTGTCGATCAATCTCGCCTGCCTGGACGATCTCGATCCCGCCGAGCTTGCCGAAGCGCCGGTGCAATATTTTGACGGCAGGAACAACAGCTGGTGGACCGTGCCGGCGGAGACGCGGCATCTGTGAAAACGAAAGAGCCGCTGACTCCTGATCAGCGGCTCCAGGCATTCCTCAACAGGACAGTTTAGCGCCCGTTCAGGTCGCGAACGGCGCCGCGGTCGGCGCTGGTTGCGAAGGCCGCATAGGCCTTGAGCGCGGTGGAGACGTTGCGCTTGCGCGGCTCGGCCGGATGCCAGCCCTTCTGGTCCTGCTCGGCGCGACGAGCGGCAAGTTCGGCATCGCTGACGCGCAGGCTGATCGTGCGGTTCGGGATGTCGATGTCGATCATGTCGCCCGGGCGCACGAGGCCGATCGTGCCGCCATTGGCGGCTTCCGGCGATGCATGACCGATCGAGAGACCTGACGTGCCGCCGGAAAAGCGGCCGTCGGTGATCAGCGCGCAGGCCTTGCCGAGGCCCTTCGACTTCAGGTAGCTCGTCGGATAGAGCATTTCCTGCATGCCGGGGCCGCCCTTCGGGCCTTCGTAGCGGATGACGACGACATCGCCGGCCACGACCTCGTTGCCCAGAATGCCCTTGACGGCCGCGTCCTGGCTTTCGAAGACCTTGGCCGGGCCGGAGAATTTCAGGATCGATTCATCGACGCCGGCCGTCTTCACGATGCAGCCGTCGACCGCAAGATTGCCCTTGAGAACGGCAAGGCCGCCATCCTTGGAGAACGGATGCTCGACCGAGCGGATGACGCCGCCGACGCGGTCCGTGTCGAGTTCGTCCCAGCGCGCTTCCTGGCTGAAGGCCACCTGGGTCGGGATGCCGCCCGGCGCGGCGCGGTAGAACTTGCGCACCGTCTCGCTGTTGGTGCGGGTAATGTCCCAGCGGTCGATCGCATCACCCAGCGTTTCGGCATGGACCGTCGGGCAATCGCGATTGAGCAGGCCGCCCTTGTCGAGTTCGCCGAGGATCGACATGATGCCGCCGGCGCGGTGGACGTCTTCCATGTGCACGTCGGACTTGGCCGGCGCGACCTTGGAAAGGCAGGGAACGCGGCGCGACAGCGCGTCGATGTCGGCCATGGTGAAATCCACCTCCCCCTCATGGGCGGCCGCCAGAATGTGCAGAACCGTGTTGGTGGAGCCGCCCATGGCGATATCGAGTGCCATGGCGTTCTCGAAGGCCTGCTTGGAGGCAATGGTGCGCGGCAGGACCTTCTCGTCCTCCTGCTCGTAATAGCGGCGGGCGAGATCGACAATCAGGTGGCCGGCCTCGACGAAGAGGCGCTTGCGGTCGGCATGCGTTGCCAGCGTCGAACCGTTGCCGGGCAGCGACAGGCCGAGCGCTTCCGTCAGGCAGTTCATGGAGTTTGCGGTAAACATGCCGGAGCACGAACCGCAGGTCGGACAGGCCGAACGTTCGATGACCTTGACGTCCTCATCGGAGATCTTGTCGTCGGCGGCCGCCACCATGGCGTCGACCAGATCGAGCGCATGGGTCTTGCCGTGCAGCACGACCTTGCCGGCTTCCATCGGGCCGCCGGAAACGAAGATGGTCGGGATGTTGAGGCGAAGCGAGGCCATCAGCATGCCGGGAGTGATCTTGTCGCAGTTGGAGATGCAGACCATGGCGTCGGCGCAGTGGGCATTGACCATGTATTCGACGCTGTCGGCGATCAGCTCGCGCGAAGGCAGCGAATAGAGCATGCCGTCATGGCCCATGGCGATGCCGTCGTCGACGGCGATCGTGTTGAACTCCTTGGCAACACCACCGGCCGCTTCGATTTCGCGGGCGACGAGCTGGCCGAGATCCTTGAGGTGAACGTGGCCGGGGACGAACTGGGTGAAGGAGTTCACCACCGCGATGATCGGCTTGCCGAAATCCGAATCCTTCATGCCCGTAGCGCGCCAAAGGCCGCGCGCGCCCGCCATGTTGCGGCCGTGGGTCGTGGTTCTGGAACGATAAGCTGGCATCGGTATCTTCCTCAATATCCAGGAATTGTCTGGCGATGCGGGGCGGCAAGGGATTTGCGAAGGCCGGGCAGTCGCTGCTTTTTGGAATTGTCCTAATCCAATCGCCCCAACCTGTCACTACCGGGAATGCCCAAAGCGGTACGGGCAGCACCATCAGGCATATACGAGCGCAAGCGTCGTTTTGTTACGGTTTATTCCATCACGGGCGAACACAAAAAATTGGCTTTTCCGCGCTAATATTCAGGGCATACACACTGATCCAAAGCGCGCTGTTTGCGTTTGAAAACTCACACGGGCCGCCCTCGCCCAGGAGGAATTCGATATGCCAGCCTATCGTCCGCCAAAGATCCGCTCTTCGGAAATCACGCCGCGCGAGATCTACCTGAAGCGCCGGGAATTTCTCGGTGCCGCGGCGTTCGGCGCGATCGCGCTCTACGGCGCCGGCAAGGCGAGCGCGGCAGCGCTGACCACTGTCAAGAGCAAGTACACGGTCGATGAGAAGCTGACGCCGCTCAAGGACGTGACCACCTATAACAATTTCTACGAATTCGGCCTCGACAAGGGCGATCCGGCCGCGCTTTCCGACAAGTTCAAACCCTTGCCCTGGACGATCAAGGTCGACGGCATGGTCAACAAGCCCGGCACCTTCGATATCGAGGCGCTGATGAAGGAATTTCCGATCGAGGAGCGCGTTTACCGCATGCGCTGCGTGGAGGGCTGGTCGATGGTCATTCCGTGGAACGGCTTTCCGCTTGCTTCGCTGCTCGACAAGGTGGAGCCGCAGGGAAGCGCCAAATATGTCGCCTTCGAGACCGTCGTGCGTCCCGAGGAGATGCCCGGCCAGGCCGGCTTCTTCCAGTCGCTGGACTGGCCCTATGTCGAGGGCCTGCGCATGGACGAGGCGCGCCATCCGCTGACGCTGCTTGCCGTCGGGCTCTATGGCGAAACGCTGCCGAACCAGAACGGCGCCCCGGTTCGGCTCGTCGTGCCCTGGAAATATGGGTTCAAGGGCATCAAGTCGATCGTGCGCATCACGCTGACCGATCAGCAGCCGAAGAACACCTGGCAGGTGACGAACCCGCAGGAATACGGCTTCTATGCCAACGTCAATCCGGCTGTCGACCATCCGCGCTGGAGCCAGGCGAGCGAGCGACGGATTGGCGAAAGCGGCTTCTTCGGCGCCAGTCGCCATCCCACCCTGCCCTTCAACGGCTATGCCGACGAGGTTGCCAGCCTCTATGACGGCATGGATCTGAGGGTGAATTTCTGATGACGGCGTTTTCGCTCGCCATCCCGAAGCGCTGGCAGCCGGCATCCGTCTGGCTGCTCTATGCCGTCGGGCTCGTGCCCGCCGCCTGGAACTTCTATCTCGGTGCGACGGACCAGCTCGGCGCCGATCCGGTGAAGACATTCGAGCTCTTTCTCGGCATCTGGACCATCCGTTTCCTGATCCTGACGCTTGCCGTCACGCCCGCCCGCGATCTCCTCGGCTGGAACTACCTGCGCTATCGCCGCGCGCTCGGTCTTCTGACCTTCTACTACGCGCTGATGCATTTCACCGTCTACATGGTGCTCGATCAGGCGCTGGACATAGCGGCGGTCATCGATGACGTGGTCAAACGCCCCTTCATCATGTTCGGCATGGCTGCACTCGCCATGCTCGTGCCGCTCGCCCTCACCTCCAACAATGTCTCGATCCGCAGGCTCGGCAAGAACTGGATCTGGCTGCACCGCCTCGTCTATATCATCGCCGCCTCGGCAGCCCTGCACTTCGCCTTATCGACGAAGATTCTCGACCTCGAGCAATATATCTATGTCGGCCTGATCATCGCGCTCATCCTCTACCGCTCCTATAAGCCGATCGGGCGCAGCCGGAAGAAAGGCCAGGGGCGCACACGCGGCCGCGCCGTCGCTTCCTCCGCATCGTGAGGCTGTCCGCCATTGCCGGACGGCGGTGATTTCCAGTGCATGGGATCAAGCAGCAGGGCCGCAGCGATGCCGATCGCATAGGCGACAATATTCCAGAGCGAAAAGACACGGCCGAGCAGAGGCGCGCCTGCCGTCGTCAATCGAAACGCATCGAGCCAGGGTGTGTGATAGAGACGAAGCAGCGATGCCAAGCAGCTTCACGGCCACCGCAATGCCCGCTTCCGAAGTCTCACCCGCGTCGCCTGCCAATGCCTGCTTGCCGCCGCCGCCCAAAACATCAAGAAGATCGCCATGGCCGCTCACCAAAGCACCCAAACCAGCCATGACATGAAGGCCAAAGGCCGCAACTTCGTCTGCCTCACGGCCAAACCGGAAACAACCAAACCTTCAAAAACAAAACCCGCCGAAAAAATCGACGGGTTTGTCAGCGGTCTCAGCCGGGCGCTAAGCCCGGCTTTTCTGCTTTCCGAAACCGGAAAATCTTAGGCGGCGACAGACTGCTCTTCAGCAGCGACGCGGGCCTTGTCGGCTGCGCCCTTTGCGTAGGTGTCGCGGTCAACGAATTCGATGACGGCGAGAGCAGCGTTGTCGCCCTGACGGAAGCCGGCCTTCATGATACGCAGGTAGCCGCCGTTGCGGGTTGCGTAGCGCGAGGCGATCGTGTCGAAAAGCTTCGAAACGACTGCGGCATCCTTGATCTGCGAAATCGCCTGACGGCGAGCGTGCAGGTCGCCACGCTTGCCGAGAGTGACGAGCTTCTCGACGATCGGACGAATTTCCTTCGCCTTCGGCAGGGTCGTTACGATCTGCTCATGGGTGATGAGCGAAGCAGCCATGTTGGCAAACATTGCCTTGCGATGGCTTGCGGTTCTGTTCAGCTTGCGGCCGGCCTTTGCGTGGCGCATTGCTATTCTCCTTTAATGCAGTGCCCTTACTTCGTTACCGGGCCTGCCGTTTCCTGGCACATGCAGGCGATATGCCTGCTGTTTGACGGGGAAAGGCAGCCGTAAAGAACCTGCCTTTGTTATGTTCTTGCGATCGGCGTGCGGGCGGAAAACCGCTTCACACTTTTCCTCACGCCGCTCAGTACTGGTCTTCGTAGCGCTTGGCGAGATCTTCGATGTTCTCGGGCGGCCATGCCGGCACTTCCATGCCGAGGTGCAGGCCCATGGAAGCGAGAACTTCCTTGATTTCGTTCAGCGACTTGCGACCAAAGTTCGGGGTGCGGAGCATTTCTGCTTCGGTCTTCTGAATAAGGTCGCCGATGTAGACGATGTTGTCGTTCTTCAGGCAGTTTGCCGAACGAACGGACAGTTCGAGTTCGTCCACCTTCTTGAGGAGCGCCGGGTTGAAGGCCAGTTCGGTGACTGCCTCTTCTTCGGCTTCCTTCTGCGGCTCGTCGAAGTTGACGAAGACGCCAAGCTGGTCCTGCAGGATGCGAGCCGCGAAAGCGACGGCATCTTCGCCGGAGACAGAACCATCGGTTTCGATGGTCATGGTCAGCTTGTCGTAGTCGAGAACCTGTCCTTCGCGGGTGTTTTCAACCTTGTAGGACACCTTCTTGACCGGCGAATAGAGGCTGTCGACCGGGATGAGGCCGATCGGAGCATCTTCCGCACGATTGCGCTCGGCCGGAACATAGCCCTTGCCGTTGTTGACGGTGAATTCCATGCGGATTTCGGCGCCCTCGTCGAGCGTGCAGATGACATGCTCGGGGTTGAGGATTTCGATATCGCCGACCGTCTGGATGTCGCCAGCCGTTACAACACCCGGACCCTGCTTGCGCACGACCATGCGCTTGGCATCGTCGCCATCCATCTTGATGGCGATTTCCTTGATGTTGAGCACGATGTCCGTCACGTCTTCGCGGACGCCCGGAATCGAGGAGAATTCATGCAGCACGCCGTCGATCTGCACGGCCGTAACAGCGGCACCGCGCAGAGAGGAGAGCAGAACGCGGCGCAGCGCGTTGCCGAGGGTGAGGCCGAAACCGCGCTCAAGCGGCTCTGCAACGAGAGTCGCCTTGGTGCGCGAGCTCGAAGTGAACTCCACCTTGTTCGGCTTGATCAATTCCTGCCAGTTCTTCTGAATCATAATTTTGCCTTCCGTTCGTTGCCACCATCCAATCGTGGCAACCGAGCTTGAAAACCACCGGGAACGCCGGAGCGCTCACCGGTGACGATAGCGATGATCAGACGCGGCGCTTCTTGCGCGGACGGCAGCCATTGTGCGGGATCGGAGTCACGTCGCGGATGGACGTGATCATGAAACCGGCAGCCTGGAGCGCGCGCAGAGCCGATTCACGGCCGGAGCCCGGGCCGCAGACTTCGACTTCCAGCGACTTCATGCCGTGTTCCTGAGCCTTCTTGGCGCAGTCTTCGGCAGCGATCTGGGCTGCGAACGGGGTCGACTTGCGCGAGCCCTTGAAGCCCTTGGCGCCAGCCGACGACCATGCAATCGCATTGCCCTGCGCGTCGGTGATGGTGATCATCGTGTTGTTGAAGGTCGAGTTGACGTGAGCGACACCCGACGAGATGTTCTTACGTTCGCGACGGCGAACGCGGACGGCTTCCTTAGCCATGCTATTCCTTTCTTGGATCTCTTCACCGCCGTAATCCCAGCGGCTACACCGGAACGGCGCCTATATGGTCCCGCTCCAAACTCAAAAGAGGCCGGCGCAGACCGCCAGCCTCCCCATCCCGGTTTCCCGGAAATTACTTCTTCTTACCAGCGATCGCCTTTGCCGGACCCTTGCGGGTGCGGGCATTGGTGTGCGTGCGCTGACCGCGGACCGGAAGGCCACGACGGTGACGCAGGCCGCGGTAGCAGCCGAGGTCCATCAGACGCTTGATGTTCATCGCGGTTTCGCGACGAAGATCGCCCTCGACCTGATAATCGCGGTCGATGGTTTCGCGGATCTGAAGGATCTCAGCGTCCGTCAGCTGATGAACGCGGCGATCAGCCGGAATACCGACCTTCTCGATGATCTCCTGCGCGAATTTCGGTCCAATCCCGTGAATGTAGGTCAGCGCGATGACGACGCGCTTTGCAGTCGGGATGTTGACGCCAGCGATACGTGCCACGCCTATTCTCCTTGCATTCCAGTTGCCATCCGGCAATAGGGCTTCGTTATGCAGCCAGAGGCCGCTCGTTCAAATTCGGGTTCTCAACATCACAAAACGATCGAACCCGGACTTCCTTCGGGAAATCCGCGCCGATCGCAGGGAATGTCGCGAGTTGGCGCGGTTTAGCGGAATCAGTGCAAAAAAGCAACCGCTCCCGCCAAGTTTATTTTCAAAGCTTTAAAGCTCGGAAAGAATGCGTTCGATCTCGGTCGTAACCTGATCGATTTCGGCCATGCCGTCCACGGACTTCAATTTGCCCTTGGCATAATAGTAGCCGATGAGCGGCGAGGTTTCCTTGTAGTAGACCTCGAGACGCTTGGTCATGGTCTCGGCATTGTCGTCCGGGCGGCGCTTGAAGTGGGTGGAACCGCATTTGTCGCAGACGCCTTCCCTGGCCGGGACCTTGTCCGTGTCGTGGTAGACGGTGCCGCACTCAGCGCAGGAGTAACGGCCGGCCACGCGGCGGACCAGCTCCTTGTCGTCGACGCGAAACTCGATGACGACAGACAGGTCGAGGCCCTTGGTCTTCAGCATCGCCTCGGTCGCATCCGCCTGCACGAGCGTGCGCGGGAAGCCGTCGAGGATGAAGCCGTTGGCGCAATCGGGCTGATCGATTCGTTCGGAGACGATGGCGTTGACAATCTCGTCCGAGACCAGGTTTCCGGCGTCCATGACAGCCTTGGCGCGCTTGCCGACTTCAGTACCGGCCTGAACGGCGGCGCGCAGCATGTCACCCGTGGAAAGCTGCGGAATGCCATGCTTTTCCACGATCCGCTGGGCCTGGGTCCCCTTACCCGCGCCCGGCGGCCCCAAAAGTATAAGTCTCATCGCCCCCTCTTTCCTCCACGCAGCTTCGATTTCTTGATCAGGCCTTCGTACTGCTGCGCGATCAGATGGCCCTGGATCTGAGCCACCGTATCAAGAGTTACGCTAACCACGATCAAAAGCGAAGTCCCACCAAGGGATAATGGGATGCCGGTTTGCGACACCAGAATCTCAGGCAGGATGCAGACGAAGACGAGATAGATCGCGCCGATCACCGTGATACGGGTCAGCACGTAGTCGATATATTCGGCGGTGCGTTCGCCCGGGCGGATGCCGGGGATGAAGCCGCCATGCTTCTTCAGATTGTCGGCCGTGTCCTTCGGATTGAAGACGATGGCCGTGTAGAAGAAGGCAAAGAAGGCAATGAGCGCCGCGTAAAGGACCATGTAGAGCGGCTGGCCGTGGCCGAGTGCCGCAACGATGGAGGTCGCCCAGGCCGGCATCGCCGTCGTGTTGGCAAAACCTGCGACCGTCGCCGGCAGCAGCAGCAGCGACGATGCGAAGATTGCCGGAATGACGCCGGACGTGTTCAGCTTCAGCGGCAGGTGCGAGGTGTCGCCCTGGAACATGCGGTTGCCGACCTGGCGCTTCGGATACTGGATCAGCAGACGGCGCTGCGCACGTTCGACGAAGACGATGACGGCAATGACGGCGATGGCGACGACGATGACGGCCAGGATGAGCGTCGTCGACAGCGCGCCGGTGCGGCCAAGTTCCAGCGTGCCGGCAAGCGCGGACGGAAGGCCGGCGGCAATGCCTGCAAAGATGATCAGGGAAATGCCGTTACCGATGCCGCGCGAGGTTATCTGCTCGCCGAGCCACATCAGGAACATGGTGCCGCCAAGCAGCGTCAGAACGGTCGAGATACGGAAGAACCAGCCCGGATCGACGACGAGGCCGTTGCCGCTCTCAAGACCGACGGCAATGCCATAGGCCTGCAGCGCGCCGAGGATGACCGTGCCGTAGCGGGTATACTGGTTGATGATCTTGCGGCCCTGCTCGCCTTCCTTCTTGAGATTTTCGAGCGCCGGCACGACCGAGGTCATGAGCTGCACGATGATCGAGGCGGAGATATAGGGCATGATGCCGAGCGCGAAGATCGCCATGCGCTGCACGGCGCCGCCCGAAAACATGTTGAAGAGGCCGAGAATGCCGCCAGCCTGGCCCTGGAAAGCCTGGGCATAGGCCTGCGGATTGAGGCCCGGAAGCGGAATGTGGGTGCCCAGCCGGTAGACGAGGAGAGCTGCCAGTGTGAACCACAGGCGCTTCTTAAGATCCTCGGCCTTGGCGAAGGTCGAAAAATTGAGGTTTGATGCCAGTTGTTCCGCTGCAGAAGCCATGCGTTTCTCCGCGCTACCAATTCCGGCGCTCTCGAGATGGCCGGCACCGGAATCAGTATGAATTTCTTTTAAAAACCGGGCTTCGGACGGATCGCTGGCGCAACCCTGTGCCTCACCCTCGTTTCCAGTCTTACCGCCCTGGCGCAAGCCGCGTCCAGACAGTTTTCGTGAGGCTCACATATGGGAGCAAAATCGCCCGGTGTGAAGCACCCCGGGCGATATATCATGAGTTTATTATTCTGCCGCTGCGGCAGAAAGAAGCGTTACCTTGCCGCCGGCCTTTTCGATCTTCTCGACGGCAGACTTGGAAGCGCCTGCAACTTCGAGCGTGATCTTGGCCTTGAGCTCGCCATCGGCGAGAACGCGAACGCCGTCCTTGGCGCGGCGGATGACGCCGGCAGCCTTCAGAGCAGCCGCATCAACGGTCGCCTTCGCGTCGAGCTTGCCGGCATCGACGGCAGCCTGGATGCGTGCCAGCGATACGACGACGTAGTCAGCCGCGAAGATGTTGTTGAAGCCGCGCTTCGGCAGGCGACGGTAGATGGGCATCTGACCGCCTTCGAAGCCGTTGATGGCGACGCCCGAGCGGGACTTCTGACCCTTCACACCGCGACCGCCGGTCTTGCCGGAGCCCGAGCCGATACCGCGGCCGAGGCGCTTGCGCGAGTGAGTAGAGCCTTCGTTATCCTTGATTTCATTGAGTTTCATGAGCGTTACTCCGGTCTCACTTCTCGTCGACGACGCGAACGAGATGCTGGACTGCACGGATCATGCCACGAACGGCCGGAGTGTCTTCCAGCGTGCGGCGACGGTGCATCTTGTTCAGTCCGAGACCGATCAGCGTGCGCTGCTGGACGTCCGGACGGCGAATCGGGCTGCCGATCTGTTCGATCGTGACAGTCTTCGCTTCAGCCTTCTTGGTAGCCTTGGCCATTGGTCAGCTCCTCTTATTCTTCAGAGGCGTTGCCAGAAGCGGCACGGCGAGCCTGGAGCGTAGCATACTTGATGCCGCGCTGGGCTGCGATGTCCTTCGGGTGAACCTGGTGCTTCAGAGCGTCGAAGGTGGCGCGAACCATGTTGTAGGGGTTCGACGAACCGGTCGACTTGGCGACGACGTCATGGACGCCGAGCGTTTCGAAAACGGCGCGCATCGGACCACCGGCGATGATACCGGTACCGACCTTGGCCGAGCGCAGCAGAACCTTGCCGGCGCCATGACGGCCATGAACGTCGTGATGCAGCGTACGGCCGTCACGCAGCGGTACGAAGATCATGTCGCGCTTTGCGCTTTCGGTTGCCTTGCGGATGGCTTCCGGCACTTCGCGTGCCTTGCCGTGACCGAAGCCGACGCGGCCCTTCTGGTCGCCGACGACGACGAGAGCGGCGAAGCCGAAGCGACGGCCACCCTTGACAACCTTTGCGACGCGGTTGATCGCGACCAGCTTGTCGACGAATTCGCTATCGCGCTCTTCACGGCTCTGGCGGTCTTCCCGCTGCGGCCTTCTTTCCTGTGCCATTGTCCTCTTCCTTTTTCTTTTCCGGGTGCAATCGGCAAACAAAACGAGGACCGCATCGCCTTCCCCAAGGGAACGATCTGCGGTCCGGTGAGATCCGGCCGAAGGCTCAGAAAGGCTTCGGCCGGAAACTGATTAGAAGGTCAGACCGCCTTCGCGGGCTGCATCTGCCAGGGCCTTGATGCGGCCGTGATAGATGAAGGCGCCGCGGTCGAAGACGACCTCGGTGACGCCCGCCTTCGAAGCGCGTTCTGCAACGAGCTTGCCGACGAGGGCAGCTGCTGCGGTGTCGGCGCCGGTCTTCAGAGAACCGCGCAGATCCTTGTCGAGGGTCGATGCAGCGGCAAGCGTCTTGCCGGCGACATCGTCGATGACCTGAGCGTAGATGTTCTTCGACGAGCGATGAACCGACAGGCGCGGACGGCCATTGGCCACCGACTTGATGTGACGGCGCACGCGGTTGGCGCGACGTGCAAGTGCTTCTTTCCTGCTAGCCATTTCGCGTGATCCTTACTTCTTCTTGCCTTCTTTGCGGACAATCCGCTCTTCGGCATACTTGACGCCCTTGCCCTTGTAGGGCTCCGGACCGCGATATTCGCGGATCTCGGCGGCGACCTGGCCGACCTGCTGCTTGTTGATGCCGGTGACGACGATTTCCGTCGGCTTCGGCACAGCGATCGTGATGCCCTGCGGCGGCTCATAGACCACGTCGTGGCTGAAACCGAGCGCCAGCTGCAGGTTCTTGCCCTGCATGGCGGCACGATAACCGACGCCGTTGATTTCGAGCTTGCGCTCGAAGCCGTCCTTGACGCCCTTGAAGATGTTTTCGATCATCGTGCGGGACATGCCCCACTTGGACCGAGCATCCTTCGTCTGGGAGAGCGGCGTTACGACGACCGCATTGTTTTCGAGCTTGACGCTGATTTCATCATTCGCGACGAAAAACAGCTCGCCCTTCGGACCCTTAGCGGAGACCTTCTGGCCATCGACCGTAGCCGTGATCCCAGCAGGCACCTGAACGGGCTTCTTACCGATACGAGACATGTTTCTATCCTGTCTGTTCGCTATGGAGACCCCTGCCCTGTCTTAGAAGACCGAGCAGAGAACCTCGCCACCAACGTTCTGTTCGCGAGCCTGGTGATCGGCCATCACGCCCTTCGGGGTCGAAAGGATGGTGATGCCGAGGCCGTTCGCGACCTGCGGAATGGACTTGACCGAGACATAAACCCGGCGGCCCGGCTTGGACACACGGCCGATCTCGCGGATCACCGATGCGCCTTCATAGTACTTGAGTTCGATGTTGAGCTCGGACTTGCCGTTGCCGAAATCGACGACGGAGTAGCCACGGATGTAGCCTTCGGCCTGGAGCACATCGAGAACACGCGCACGGAGCTTGGAAGCAGGCGTCGAAACCGACGACTTGCGACGCGAAGCGCCGTTGCGGATGCGGGTGAGCATATCGCCCAACGGATCAGTCATTGTCATCTAACCTGCTCCTTACCAGCTCGACTTGACGATGCCCGGCACCTTGCCGAGATTGCCCAGTTCGCGCAGCGCGATACGCGACATGCGCAGTTTGCGGTAGTAAGCGCGCGGACGACCGGACACTTCGCAACGGTTGCGAATGCGGGTCTTCGATCCGTCGCGCGGCAGGGATGCCAGCTTGATCGAGGCCTTGAACCGCTCTTCGATCGGAAGAGCCTGGTTCATGATGATCGCCTTCAGGGCAGCACGCTTGGCAGCCTGGTTTGCGACCGTATTACGGCGGCGCTTGTTCTTTTCAACTGCGCTTGTCTTCGCCATGTCAGGTTCCTTTTCTACGCTCGTCGTTACGGTTACTGACGGAACGGGAAGCTGAACTCCGTGAGGAGCGTGCGAGCTTCGTCGTCGGTCTTGGCCGTCGTGCAAACGATGATGTCCATGCCCCACATCTGATCAACCTTGTCGTAGTTGATTTCAGGGAACACAATGTGCTCCTTGATGCCCATGGCGAAGTTGCCACGGCCGTCAAAGCTCTTCGGGTTCAGGCCGCGGAAGTCGCGAACGCGCGGAAGCGCGATGTTGACCAGGCGATCCAGGAACTCGTACATGCGGGCGCCGCGCAGAGTGACCTTCGCGCCGATCGGCATGTTTTCGCGGACCTTGAAGCCAGCGATAGAGTTGCGTGCGCGGGTGATGACCGGCTTCTGGCCAGCGATGGCGGCCAGGTCGGCGGCGGCAACGGTGGGCTTCTTGGAGTCAGCCGTCGCTTCACCAACACCCATGTTGATGACGATCTTGTCGAGCTTGGGGATCTGCATCTCGTTGGCGTAGGAGTACTTCTCCTGCAGCGCCTTGCGGATCCGCTCAACATATTCCTTCTTGAGCCGCGGCTCGTACTTTGCCTCAGCCATCGATCACTTCTCCCGAACGCTTGGCCACGCGGACCTTCTTGCCGTCAACAACCTTGAAGCCGACGCGGGTCGGCTTGCCGTCCTTGTCGACGATCGCGACGTTGGACAGGTGGACCGGGGCTTCCTTGGAAATGATACCGGCTTCCTGGGTCTGCGTCTGGCGCTGGTGGCGCTTTACGACGTTTACGCCGCGAACGACGGCGCGATCTTCCTTCGGCAGGACCTGAAGGACTTCGCCGGTGCGGCCCTTGTCCTTGCCTGCGAGCATGACGACCTTGTCGCCCTTACGAATCTTCTGCATCGTTCCCGCTCCTTACAGTACTTCGGGAGCCAGCGAGATGATCTTCATGTGGTTCTTTGCGCGAAGTTCGCGCGGAACCGGTCCGAAGATACGGGTGCCGATCGGCTCTTTCTTGTTGTCGATGAGGACTGCTGCGTTGGTGTCGAAGCGGATGACGGAGCCATCCGGACGACGGATGTCCTTGGCGGTGCGAACGACAACCGCCTTCATCACGTCACCCTTCTTCACACGGCCGCGCGGAATAGCTTCCTTGATCGAAACGACGATGACGTCGCCGATCGAGGCATACTTGCGCTTCGAGCCGCCCAGCACCTTGATGCACATGACACGACGTGCGCCGGAATTATCCGCCACATCGAGGTTTGTTTGCATCTGAATCATATCAGGTCGCCTTCTTGTTCTTACCGGAATGGTTGGGCAAAGCCCCCTCTTCCGGCTTATGAAAATTGTCTGCCGGCCGCTCGTCACGAGGACAGCGAAAACACGGCAATAGCTTGAATAGCGCGGGGTAGATCGTTGCCAGGGTGGTTTCCCAAACGGGACCTTCCGTGCGCTCAAAGCAAAAGAACGCCCGGCATTCGAGCGTTCCGACGCTGCTTCATACAGAAATTTCCGCGAGACGCAAGGCCTCGCGCGAAATTCTTACTTGGCCTGGGCGGCAACGACCGTCCAGCGCTTGTCCTTCGAGATCGGTGCGCACTCCTCGATGGAGACGATATCGCCGATCTTGTACTGATTGTTTTCGTCGTGGGCCTTGTACTTCTTGGAACGACGAACGGTCTTCTGCAGCAGCGGATGAGCGAAACGACGCTCAACACGAACTACGACAGTCTTCTCGTTCTTGTCACCAACCACGACGCCCTGCAGAATGCGCTTCGGCATGTTCTTCTTCCTTTAAGCCTTTGCTTCTGCCGCCTTCTGGCGGGCAATGGTTTTGACGCGGGCGATGTCCTTGCGGACTTCGTTGATGCGCGAGGACTTTTCGAGCTGGCCGGTCGCCTTCTGGAAGCGCAGGTTGAACTGCTCCTTCTTCAGGTCGGCAAGCTTGTCCTTGAGCTGGTCGGCCGTGAGGCCGCGTACTTCTTCGGCTTTCATCGTGCCTTCTCCTTACTCTGCGATGCGCTGTACAAAGCGCGTCTTGACCGAGAGCTTGGCCGAGCCGAGGCGAAGCGCTTCACGCGCGATTTCCTCGGAGACACCGTCGATCTCGAACATCATACGACCGGGCTTGACCTTGCATGCCCAGTATTCCACGGAACCCTTACCCTTACCCATGCGGACTTCGGTAGGCTTTGCGGTTACCGGAACATCCGGGAACACGCGGATCCAAACACGGCCGGCGCGCTTCATGTAACGCGTGATCGCGCGGCGGGCCGCCTCGATCTCACGTGCGTTAACGCGGTTCGGCTCCTGAGCCTTCAGGCCGAATTCGCCGAAGGCCAGTTCAGAACCGCCCTTGGCGACGCCCTTGATGCGGCCCTTGAACTGCTTGCGGTACTTAGTACGCTTTGGCTGCAACATTTTCTTACTTCTCCGAGCTTATCTTTCGCCAGCGCTAATTACGCGTTGTCGCGTTCGCGGCGACGATCGCCACGGTCGCGTTCGCGGCTTGCCGGACCCTGTGCGTCGCCTTCCAGCGCGCGGCGTTCGGAAGCCATCGGATCGTGCTCAAGGATTTCGCCCTTGAAGATCCAGACCTTGATGCCGCAGATACCGAATGCGGTTTCGGCCTCAGCCGTACCGTAGTCGATGTCGGCACGCAGGGTGTGCAGCGGAACGCGGCCTTCGCGGTACCATTCCGTGCGGGCGATTTCCGCGCCGCCGAGACGGCCGGCGCAGGTGATCTTGATGCCTTCGGCACCGAGACGCATCGCGGACTGAACGGCGCGCTTCATGGCGCGGCGGAAAGCCACGCGGCGCTCGAGCTGCTGGGCGATCGAC
Source organism: Rhizobium sp. KDH_Rht_773_N (assembly GCF_052946295.1). Taxonomy (NCBI): domain Bacteria; kingdom Pseudomonadati; phylum Pseudomonadota; class Alphaproteobacteria; order Hyphomicrobiales; family Rhizobiaceae; genus Rhizobium; species Rhizobium sp. KDH_Rht_773_N. The sequence continues at coordinate 263,469 of NZ_CM129525.1, forward strand.
TGGGCAACGAGCGTTGCGTCGATTTCCGGCTTGCGCACTTCAACGATGTTGAGGTGCGTTTCGGAGTTCGTCATGTCCGACAGCTTCTTGCGCAGCTTGTCGATGTCGGCGCCCTTGCGGCCGATGATCAGGCCCGGACGGGCCGAGTGGATCGTGACGCGGCACTTCTTGTGCGGGCGCTCGATAACCACCTTGGAGATCCCGGCCTGCTTCAGTTCGCTCATGACGAACTTGCGCATCTTCAGGTCTTCGTGCAGGAGCTGGCCGTACTCGGCATTGTCCGCAAACCAGCGGCTATCCCAGGTACGGTTGATGCCAAGACGGAAACCAATCGGATTGATTTTCTGACCCATTATGCGGCCTCCTCTTGTGCCTGCACTTCACGAACGACGATCGTCAGGTGAGCGAACGGACGTTCGATGCGCGACGCGCGGCCGCGGCCGCGGGCGTGGAAGCGCTTCATGACGATCGACTTGCCGACATAAGCCTCGGCGACGACGAGCGCGTCGACGTCGAGGTCATGGTTGTTCTCGGCGTTGGCGATCGCGGATTCAAGCGTCTTCTTAACGGCGCCTGCGATACGCTTGCGGGAGAATTCCAGCTCAGCGAGTGCACGATCGACCTTCTTGCCGCGGATTGCAGCGGCAACCAGGTTGAGCTTCTGAGGGCTGACGCGGAGCGTACGGGCGACTGCTTGCGCCTCGTTGTCCTTCAGCCGGCGTTCGGCTTTTGCCTTGCCCATTGTTACTTCCTCTTTGCCTTCTTGTCCGCGCCGTGACCGTAATAGGTCCGGGTCGGAGAGAATTCACCGAATTTGTGGCCGACCATGTCTTCGTTGACGCTGACCGGAACATGCTTGCTGCCGTTGTAGACGCCGAAGGTGAGACCGACGAACTGCGGCAGGATCGTGGAGCGACGGCTCCAGATCTTGATTACTTCTGCACGTCCGCCTTCACGAACCTTCTCAGCCTTCTTGAGAAGATAGCCGTCAACAAACGGACCTTTCCATACTGAACGAGCCATTGAGGACTTCCTCTCTTACTTCTTGCGCTGATGACGCGAACGCATGATGAACTTGTCGGTCGACTTGTTCGACCGGGTGCGCTTGCCCTTGGTCGGCTTGCCCCACGGGGTCACCGGGTGGCGACCACCGGAGGTGCGGCCTTCACCACCGCCGTGCGGGTGGTCGACCGGGTTCATGACGACACCGCGGTTATGCGGACGCTTGCCGCGCCAGACGGTACGACCGGCCTTGCCGTCGTTGATGTTGGCGTGATCCGGGTTCGATACTGCACCGATCGATGCAAGGCAGCTGCCGTGCACGAGGCGCTGTTCGCCCGAGTTCAGGCGAAGGATGGCCATGCCTGCGTCACGACCGACGAGCTGTGCGTAGGAACCGGCGGAACGGGCGATCTGACCGCCCTTGCCCGGCTTCATTTCCACGTTGTGGATGATGGAGCCGACCGGGATATACTGCAGCGGCATCGTGTTGCCGGGCTTGACGTCGACAGCCTTGTCGGAAGCGATGACCTTGTCGCCGGCAGCAAGGCGCTGCGGAGCGATGATGTAGGCCTGCTCACCGTCGGTGTAGGTGACGAGCGCGATGAACGCGGTGCGGTTCGGATCGTATTCGATACGCTCGACGGCACCTTCGACGTCGAACTTGCGACGCTTGAAGTCCACCAGACGGTAGCTGCGCTTGTGACCGCCGCCAATGAAGCGGGCGGTGATGCGGCCGAGGTTGTTACGACCGCCGCTCTTGGTCAGACCTTCCGTCAGCGCCTTGACCGGCTTGCCCTTGTAGAGGCCCGAACGGTCGACGATGACCAGCTGGCGCTGGCTCGGGGTCGTCGGATTGAATGTTTTCAATGCCATCTTCTTATTCCTCAGAGACCGGTGGAGACGTCGATCGTCTGGCCTTCAGCCAGCGTCACGACAGCCTTCTTCACGTCCTGCTGCTTGCCGGCGAAACCGCGGAACCGCTTGGTCTTGCCCTTGCGCAGCAGAGTGTTGACGGCCGTGACCTTGACGCCGAAGAGCGCCTCGACTGCAGCCTTGATTTCCGGCTTCGTCGCCTTCTTGGCGACATTGAAAACAACCTGGTTGTTTTCCGATACCAGCGTGGACTTTTCGGTGATCGCAGGAGAAACGATCACATCGTAGTGGCGAAGATCGGTCACTTGAATCGCTCCTCTAGCGCTTCAACGGCAGCCTTGGAAAGCACGAGCTTGCCGCGGCGGACGATGTCGTAAACATTGATGCCCTGGATCGGCAGAACATCGACGTTCGGGATGTTCTGGGCAGCGAGCTTGAAGTTGCCGTCGAGCTCGGCACCGCCGATGAAGAGGGCGTTGGTCAGGCCGAGCGAGGCGAATACGCCGGCCAGAGCCTTGGTCTTTGCTTCCTTGGCGACGAGATCGTCGATGACGATCAGTTCGTCAGCCTTGATCTTGGCAGAGAGCGCGTGACGCAGGCCGAGCGCGCGAACCTTCTTCGGAAGGTCGTGCTCGTGGCTGCGAGCAACCGGGCCGTGAGCCTTACCACCGCCGCGGAACTGCGGAGCGCGAGCCGAATGGTGACGAGCACGGCCCGTACCCTTCTGCTTGTACATCTTGGCACCGGTGCGCGCGACATCGGCGCGGCCCTTTGCCTGGTGCGTGCCCTGCTGCTTCTTGGCAAGCTGCCAGCGGATGACGCGGGCGAGAATGTCTTCGCGGGGCTCAAGGCCGAAAATCGCGTCAGAAAGGGAAACCTTCCCAGCGTCTTTGCCCTCGAGGGTCTTGACGTTCAATTCCATTGGTCTGGCTCCCTTACTTCGCTGCCGACTTGACGGCGTCGCGCACGATGATCCAGGCACCCTTGGAACCGGGTACTGCACCCTTGATCAGGATCAGACCGCGATCTTCGTCGGTCGAAACCACTTCAAGGTTCTGCGTCGTCACGCGCGTCTGGCCCATGTGACCAGCCATCTTCTTGTTCTTGAAAACCTTGCCTGGATCCTGGCGCGAGCCGGTCGAACCGTGCGAGCGGTGCGAAACCGACACACCGTGCGTGGCGCGAAGACCGCCGAAACCGTGGCGCTTCATGGCGCCGGCAAAGCCCTTACCGATCGTCGTGCCGGTGACATCGACGAGCTGGCCAGCAGCAAAGTGACCGGCCTTGAGCTCGGTGCCGACATCAAGCAGGTTGTCTTCCGAAACGCGGAATTCCTGCAGCTTGGCCTTCGGCTCGACGTTTGCGACGGCGAAGTTGCCGCGCATGGCCTTGGACGTGTTCTTTACCTTAGCCTGGCCAGCACCGAGCTGAAGCGCGGTATAGCCATTCTTTTCTACGGTGCGCTGGGCCACAACCTGGCAGCCATCCAAACGCAGTACCGTTACAGGGACATGCTCGCCGGCGTCGTTGTAGACGCGGGTCATTCCCACCTTCTGTGCAATCACACCTGAACGCATCGGTTCAATCCTTCCAACTCAGCTCGAGCAAGCTCAGAGCTTGATCTCAACATCGACACCGGCGGCGAGATCGAGCTTCATCAGCGCGTCTACCGTCTGCGGGGTCGGGTCTACGATGTCGAGCAGGCGCTTATGCGTGCGCATCTCGAACTGTTCGCGGCTCTTCTTGTCGATGTGCGGGGACCGGTTGACCGTAAACTTCTCGATGCGGGTCGGAAGCGGAACGGGGCCCCGGACGCTTGCACCGGTGCGCTTCGCCGTCGACACGATCTCGCGCGTGGAAGCATCGAGAATCCGGTGATCGAACGCCTTCAGGCGAATGCGGATATTTTGGCCGTTCATTCGACGTTATCCTTGTGTTTGTTTTCCGCATGTCTTTGGACAAGACACGGGTTTTTCTTTCTTCCTAAGGCGGACCACCGGTTTCAAAGATCGAGAGAGACGCCTGTTACGGCATCCCCATCCATTCTTCAGGGCCTTTTAGCCCACCTTATTGTTTGTTTAGTCGCCGCTTCGTCATCCAAAGCGGTACGCAAATCGCGCTCGCGCGCCATTTGCAACATTTCTGTGTAATAAGCAAGCGGCTTGCGCCGCTTGCATCATAATAATGTCATCGAATCGGCTGCCCCTTCGGAGCAGCCGAAGGAATTATTCGACGATGGCGGCGACGATGCCTGCACCGACGGTGCGGCCGCCTTCGCGGATCGCGAAGCGAAGCTTTTCTTCCATCGCGATCGGAACGATCAGCTCAACGTCAACCGTGACGTTGTCGCCCGGCATGACCATTTCCGTGCCTTCCGGAAGCGTCACGATGCCCGTCACGTCCGTCGTGCGGAAGTAGAACTGCGGACGGTAGTTCGTGAAGAACGGCGTATGACGGCCGCCTTCTTCCTTCGTCAGGATGTAGGCTTCTGCCTTGAACTTCTTGTGCGGCTTCACAGAGCCCGGCTTGCACAGGATCTGGCCACGCTCGACGCCGTCACGGTTCACACCGCGAACCAGTGCGCCGATGTTGTCGCCGGCCTGACCCTGGTCGAGCAGCTTGCGGAACATTTCAACGCCGGTAACCGTCGTCTTCGACGTCGGACGGATGCCGACGATCTCGACTTCTTCACCGACCTTGATGATGCCACGCTCGACGCGGCCCGTCACAACCGTACCACGGCCGGAGATCGAGAACACGTCTTCGATCGGCATCAGGAACGGCTGGTCGATCGGACGCTCGGGCGTCGGGATGTAGGCGTCAACCTGAGCCATCAGCTCGCGGATCGCGTCTTCACCGATCTTCTTGTCGGAATCTTCAAGGGCAGCAAGCGCCGAACCCTTGACGACCGGGATGTCGTCGCCCGGGAAGTCGTAGGACGACAGAAGTTCGCGAACTTCAAGCTCGACGAGCTCCAGAAGTTCTGCGTCGTCAACCTGGTCGACCTTGTTGAGGAAGACAACGATCGCCGGAACGCCAACCTGGCGGGCGAGCAGGATGTGCTCGCGCGTCTGCGGCATCGGGCCGTCAGCGGCAGAGCAGACCAGGATCGCGCCGTCCATCTGCGCGGCACCCGTGATCATGTTCTTCACATAGTCGGCGTGGCCGGGGCAGTCGACGTGCGCATAGTGACGGTTGGCCGTCTCATACTCGACGTGGGCCGTCGAAATCGTGATGCCGCGCGCCTTTTCTTCCGGTGCCGCGTCGATCTGGTCATACGCCTTGAACTCACCGAAGTACTTCGTGATCGCTGCCGTCAGAGACGTCTTGCCGTGGTCAACGTGGCCGATCGTGCCGATGTTGACGTGCGGCTTGTTGCGCTCAAACTTACTCTTTGCCATTTTCGGCTCTCCATTCTTTGGCCCCGAAGGGCGCTAATTCTTGTTCTCGGTCAATTGGTATTCCGGTCACTTCTGACCGGAATACTTTGCCTGGATTTCAGTTGCGACGTTCGACGGGACCGGCGCGTAATGATCGAAGGTCATCGTGTACTGAGCACGGCCCTGCGACATGGAGCGCAGGTTATCGACGTACTTGAACATGTTCGCCAGCGGAACGTTGGCGCTGATGACGACTGCGATACCGCGGCTTTCCTGACCCTGGATCTGACCACGGCGGGAGTTGAGGTCGCCGATAACGTCACCGACGTAGTCTTCCGGAGTGACGACTTCGACCTTCATCATCGGCTCGAGGAGCTGAGCGCCGGCCTTCTTTGCCGCTTCACGGAAGCAGGCGCGGGAAGCGATTTCGAACGCCAGAACCGAGGAGTCGACGTCGTGGAAGGCACCGTCGACGAGGGTCGCCTTGACGCCCAGCATCGGGAAGCCTGCCAGCGGACCGGAAGACAGAACGCTTTCGATACCCTTCTGAACGCCCGGGATGTATTCCTTCGGAACAGCACCGCCGACGATCTTGGATTCGAACTTGAAGTCTTCGCCTTCCGGGTTCGGTTCGAAGATGATCTTGACGCGCGCGAACTGGCCGGTACCACCGGTCTGCTTCTTGTGCGTGTAATCTTCTTCGGTCTGGCGCGTGATGGTCTCGCGGTAAGCAACCTGCGGCGCACCGACGTTTGCTTCGACCTTGAACTCGCGACGCATGCGGTCGACGATGATGTCGAGATGCAGTTCGCCCATGCCGGCGATGATCGTCTGACCGGATTCCTGGTCCGTCTTCACGCGGAAGGACGGGTCTTCGGCTGCCAGGCGGTTGAGCGCGAGGCCCATCTTTTCCTGGTCGCCCTTGGACTTCGGCTCGATAGCGATCTGGATGACCGGCTCCGGGAACTCCATGCGCTCGAGGATAACCGGCTTCAGCGGGTCGCAGAGCGTGTCACCCGTGGTGGTTTCCTTGAGGCCTGCGAGAGCGACGATGTCGCCCGCATAGGCTTCTTCGATGTCTTCACGCGAGTTGGAGTGCATCTGCAGCATGCGGCCGACGCGCTCGCGCTTGTCCTTGACCGTGTTCAGAACCGAAACGCCCTTTTCGAGCTTGCCCGAGTAAATGCGGGCGAAAGTCAGCGAACCGACGAAGGGGTCGTTCATGATCTTGAACGCGAGCATGGAGAGCGGCTCGGAATCGTCTGCATGACGCTCGATTTCGGCTTCGGTCTTGAAGTCGATGCCCTTGATCGCGGGAATGTCGAGCGGCGACGGCAGATAATCGACAACGGCGTCGAGCAGCGGCTGAACGCCCTTGTTCTTGAAGGCCGTACCGCAGAACATCGGATGGAACTTGACGTCGATCGTGCCGCGACGAACGAGTTCGCGGATCTTGTCGTTGTCCGGCATGACGCCTTCGAGATAGGCTTCCATCGCGGCTTCGTCGATTTCGACAACCGTCTCGATCAACTTTTCGCGATATTCTTCAGCCTTGGCCTTCAGATCGTCCGGGATCTCGACGACGTCCCACTGGGCGCCGAGAGATTCGTCGCGCCAGATCAGGGCGTTCATCTCGACGAGGTCGACAACGCCCTTGAAGTCGCTTTCAGCGCCGATCGGCAGCTGCATGACAACAGCCGTTGCGCCGAGACGGGTCTTGATCATTTCGACGGAGCGGTAGAAATCCGCACCGGTCTTGTCCATCTTGTTGCAGAAGATCATGCGCGGAACATGGTACTTCTCAGCCTGACGCCAGACGGTTTCGGTCTGCGGTTCAACACCAGCGTTGGCATCGAGCAGCGCGATGGCGCCGTCGAGAACGCGCAGCGAACGCTCGACTTCGATGGTGAAGTCGACGTGGCCGGGCGTGTCGATGATGTTGAAACGGCGCATCTTGCCGTCGCGACCCTTCCAGAAGGTCGTCGTCGCAGCAGACGTGATCGTGATGCCACGCTCCTGTTCCTGCTCCATCCAGTCCATCGTGGCAGCGCCATCATGAACTTCGCCGATCTTGTGCGACTTGCCGGTGTAGTAAAGAATACGCTCGGTCGTCGTGGTCTTGCCGGCGTCGATGTGCGCCATGATACCGAAATTGCGGTAGTCTTCGATCTTATATTCGCGAGCCATTATGGACTGCCTTTCGATATCGTTCGGGATTACCAGCGATAATGCGAGAACGCGCGGTTGGCATCAGCCATCTTGTGCGTGTCTTCGCGCTTCTTGACCGCGGAACCGCGGTTGTTGGATGCGTCGAGAAGTTCGCCCGAAAGACGATCGATCATGGTGGTTTCGTTGCGCTTGCGAGCAGCAGCGATCAGCCAGCGGATGGCAAGGGCCTGACGGCGCTCCGGACGAACGTCGACCGGAACCTGGTAGGTCGCACCACCGACGCGGCGCGACCGGACTTCAACGTGCGGAGCAATGTTGTCGAGCGCGGAATGGAAAACCGTCAGCGGCTCCTGCTTCGACTTGTTCTGCACGGAGTCAAATGCGCCGTATACGATGCTTTCAGCGACGGACTTCTTGCCGTCCAGCATGATGGCATTCATGAACTTCGTAACAACGAGATCACCGAACTTCGGGTCCGGATTGATCTCGCGCTTTTCTGCTTTATGACGTCGGGACATACTTCTCGTCTCTTTAACTGTTAAGGCGCTTTACCACGCGGAGGACCTCGCGCAGCGCCGGAAACTCACATTCAAGCCAATCCGGGCAGTACCGCCCGGGGCGAAATTACTTCGGACGCTTCGCACCGTACTTGGAACGGCGCTGCTTGCGGTTCTTGACACCCTGGGTATCGAGAACGCCGCGGATGATGTGGTAACGGACACCCGGAAGGTCCTTCACACGGCCGCCGCGGATCATGACGACAGAGTGTTCCTGAAGATTGTGACCTTCGCCGGGAATGTAACCAATGACTTCGAAGCCGTTGGTGAGGCGGATCTTTGCGACCTTACGCAGAGCCGAGTTCGGCTTCTTCGGCGTCGTGGTGTAAACGCGGGTACAAACACCGCGCTTCTGCGGATTCTCCTGGAGAGCGGGAACCTTGTTACGCTTTACGTTCGCCTGGCGAGGCTTGCGGATCAGCTGGTTTACGGTAGGCATTCAACCATCCCTTACGTTTGTCTCAGTACCCTTGCGGGCTCGAACTTCGCCGTTTCCGGCATTGCCACACATATTTTCCCTCAATGCGCAAAATATGGCCCGATCCGCTTCCGCAGATGGACCACATAGAGCAGAGGACGCAAAAGAGATGCGTCATGCGTGCAGCATCATGACTTCAACGTGCGTATAGAACCTTGTTTGAGGCGATCTCCAGGGCGCGTCGCCCCAAACAGCCAAACCTCACATGGGATCTGATGGCGGGCGTACTACTGGTTTCCGCCCAGTTCGTCAAGGCCGGTTAAGAAATAATCTCCGGCCCAACGGCCTGAAAAGCCCTGTGGGCACGCCGTTTACGGGCTCTTTAGGCCGGTTGAAGATATCCGGCAAGATAAACTTGGGCATTGCAGCAAAAACGGATAGGAATCAGTATTTGCAGACATCAAGCCCTTATATGGGACCTGCATATTGCGATTCTAAGAGAGCCGAAGGACAAGAAGATGATCGGGACACCGGACAACGACAACAATTTCGACGGACCGATGATCTTCATCATCATCGGCAAGGGCTATGAATCCGATACGAGCGAGGGCGTGGACCTGCACGTCATGCTGAAGGCCGCCGACGACGACAGCGCTGTGCGCGAAGCTCTCAACGCACTCGCCGAGGAAGGCTTCATCGAAGCCGACCTCGACCAGATCGGCATGCTGACCGAAGTGCCCTCCGAAGAGCCGCATGCCTCCGCCTATCAGGGCGCCCTGGACGGCGAAGTCTCGATCATCCGTTTCAGCTGAACATTTGGGGAATGGAGGTGCGCCGGTACCCGCCCTCGCCTCATAGCCGATAGCATTGAAGCAAGCCGCCGCAGCAAGGCCGGCGGCTTGCGCATTTTGGCCCGATCTATTTCCTGACCGCTCCGTCCGGCTTGGGCGTCGTCTCCGTCTCCGGCGGCAGGAGCGGCAGAGCGACATCAGGCATACGGCCCGTCAGGGAATCCAGGAAGGCGACGATCTGATCGACCTCCTGGCTGTTCAGCTCTTCGCCGAGCTGGGCCGTTCCCATGATCCCGACAGCCTGCTTCAAGTTCCAGACCTTGCCGGAGTGGAAATAGGGAGCGGTAACGGCGACGTTACGAAGCGGTGCGGCGCGAAAGACGTAGGAATCGTCGGCCGTGTGGGTAACGGAGAAGCGGCCCTTGTCATTTTCGGGCAGAACCTCGGCGCCGGGCTTTTCGACGAGACCGAAAGGATAATAGCCGGTGCCGCCGACATTGATGCCGTTGTGGCAGGCGGAACAGCCCTTTTCGATGAACAGCGCCATGCCCTGTTTCTGCTCGTCACTCATGGCATCGTCATCGCCGTTCAGATAGGCGTCGAAGGGAGCCGGCGTCAGCAATGTCACTTCGAATGCCTCGATCGCCTTTGCCATGTTGTCGAAGGTGACGGGATCGGCATCCTTCGGGAAGGCCGTGCGGAACCAGCCGACATATTGCGGCATCGAATTCAGCGTCGTTACGACCTGCATCGGCGTGTTGGCCATTTCGACGCCGGCCTGGACCGGGCCCTTGGCCTGAGCCTTCAGGTCCTCGGCACGCCCATCCCAGAACTGGGCTTCGTTGAATACGGCGTTCAGCGCCGTCGGCGCGTTACGCGGGCCTTTCTGCCAGCCGTGACCGATCGAGGTTTCGAGGTTGTCGTCACCGCCGGTCGCAAGATTGTGGCAGGAATTGCAGGAGAAGACGCCGGAGGCAGACAGGCGGGGATCGAAGAACAGCGCCTTGCCGAGGGCGATCTTCTCCGGCGTGATCGGGTTGTCATGCACGGCGGGAACCGTCGACGGCAAAGGCTTGAAATTGTCCAGGGCCATCTGCCGCAAATTCGCCGGCAGAGAATCGGCGCAGGCTGCGGTCGTCACAAGACATGCCGCCAGGGATATCAAAATGGCTTTCATAGCAGTCTCCATAAATCTCAACGGAAACCAGCCTAGAAAGGCGCCCGGCCTTCTCCTTGTTCGAGATCAACCGGCCGCGAAATAATGAAAGGCCCGGATTTCTCCGGGCCTTGCACAAATATCTGACGCAGCTGCAGCCGTAAGCTTACTCGGCAGCCGGAGCGCTTTCGTTCGCCATGTCCTGCAGCATCGGGGTTGCGGCCCCTGCCCCGGAGCCCTTGCGGCGCTCTTCCAGGATCAGGTCGTCGCGCGCCGTGGCGATGCGGCGGATCTGGGTCATGGTGCCACCGGTACCGGCCGGGATCAGGCGGCCGACGATGACGTTTTCCTTCAGTCCCTGCAGGCCGTCGGTCTTGCCGGCGATCGCAGCTTCCGTCAGCACCTTGGTCGTTTCCTGGAAGGACGCGGCCGAGATGAAGGACGGGGTCTGCAGCGACGCCTTGGTGATGCCGAGCAGAACCGGTTCGCCACGGGCAGGCTTCTTGCCTTCCTCGATCAGCTGGTCGTTGACGTCTTCGAGCTCGATACGGTCGACATTGTCGCCGACGATATAGGTCGAGTCGCCCGCATCGGTGATTTCCACCTTCTGCAGCATCTGACGGACAATCACTTCGATGTGCTTGTCGTTGATGACAACGCCCTGGAGACGGTAGACTTCCTGGATTTCGTTGACGAGGTAGGAAGCCAGAGCCTCCACGCCCTTGATCGCCAGGATGTCGTGCGGAGCCGGATTACCGTCGAGGATGTAATCACCCTTTTCGATATAGTCGCCTTCCTGAAGGTGGAAGGGCTTGCCCTTCGGGATCAGGTATTCGACAGGCTCGACACCGTCTTCTGCCGGTTCGATGATGACGCGGCGCTTGTTCTTGTAGTCGCGGCCGAGGCGGATCGTGCCATCGATCTCAGCGATGATGGCGTGGTCCTTCGGACGACGGGCTTCGAACAGTTCTGCAACGCGCGGCAGACCACCGGTGATGTCCTTGGTCTTGGCGCTTTCCAGCGGCGAGCGGGCGAGAACGTCACCCTGCGAGACCTTCTGGCCCGGCTCGACGGACAGGATCGCATCGACCGAGAGCAGGAAGCGGGCTTCACCACCACGCGACAGCTTCGCGACATTGCCGCTGGCGTCCTTGATGACGATGGCCGGCTTCAGGTCAGAACCACGCGGCGTCGAACGCCAGTCGATAACCTGGCGCTTGGTGATACCGGTGGATTCGTCGGTCGCTTCGAGAACCGAGAGACCGTCGACGACGTCTTCGAACTGAACCGTACCGGCCACTTCCGTCATCATCGGACGGGTGTAGGGGTCCCACTCCGCCAGACGCTGACCGCGCTTGACCTTGTCGCCTTCGTCGACATGCAGCTTCGAGCCGTAGGCGACGCGCTGCGAGGAGCGCTCCACGCCACGCTCGTCCAGGATCTGGACGGTCATGTTGCGGCCCATGGCAACGAGGCTGCCTTCGGAGTTGCGCAGCACGTTGCGGTTCTTGATCTGCACCGTACCTTCATACGAGGCTTCCAGGAACGACTGGTCGACCACGGTTGCCGTGCCACCAAGGTGGAACGTGCGCATGGTGAGCTGCGTACCCGGTTCACCGATCGACTGAGCGGCGATGACGCCGACGGCTTCGCCCATGTTAACAGGCGTACCGCGCGCAAGGTCGCGGCCGTAGCAGACCGAGCAGACGCCCGTCTGGATTTCGCAGGTCAGCGCCGAGCGAATGCGGATCGACTGGATACCGGCCTTTTCGATCTCGGTGACGTCGGGCTCGAGGATCATCTTGCCGGCATCGACGATACGCTCGCCGGTGACCGGATGGTCGATGTTGTCGAGGGCCGTACGGCCGAGGATGCGGGCGCCGAGCGAGGCAACGACCTGACCGGCATCGACGATGGCGGTCATGGTGAGGCCGGATTCGGTACCGCAATCGACATGCGTGACGATGCAGTCCTGCGCGACGTCGACGAGGCGGCGGGTCAGGTAACCGGAGTTTGCGGTCTTCAAGGCGGTGTCTGCCAGACCCTTACGGGCGCCGTGCGTCGAGTTGAAGTACTCGTTGACGGTCAGGCCTTCCTTGAAGTTCGAGATGATCGGCGTCTCGATGATTTCACCCGACGGCTTGGCCATGAGGCCGCGCATACCGCCCAGCTGGCGCATCTGGTTCGGAGAACCGCGGGCGCCCGAGTGGGACATCATGTAGATCGAGTTCATCGGCTTCTGACGACCGGTGTTCGGATCGAACTCGACAGCCTTAATGCGGGCCATCATCTCTTCGGCGACCTTTTCAGTCGCCTTGCCCCAGGCGTCGACAACCTTGTTGTACTTTTCGCCCTGGGTGATGAGGCCGTCGTTGTACTGCTGCTCGTATTCCTTGACCAGGTTTTCCGTGTCGTTGACGATCTTCGCCTTCGTGCTCGGGATGACCATGTCGTCCTTGCCGAACGAAATGCCGGCGCGGCAGGCATGGCTGAAGCCGAGCTGCATGATGCGGTCGCAGAAAATGACCGTGTCCTTCTGGCCGCAATGGCGGTAGACCGCGTCGATCATCCTGGAGATGTTCTTCTTGGTCATTTCCTGGTTGCAGATATCGAAGGTCACCTTGCCGTTCTTCGGCAGGAGTTCGCCGATGAGCAGGCGGCCGGGGGTCGTCTCGTAGATCTTCGAGTAGGGCTTGCCGTCCTCGCCGATCGACTTGAAGCGACCGCGGATCTTGGTGTGCAGCGTCACGACCTTGTTTTCGAGAGCGTGGTGCAGCTCGCCGAGATCGGAGAAGGCCATGCCTTCGCCCGGCTCGTTCTGGTTCATGATCGACAGGTAGTAGAGGCCGAGAACCATGTCCTGCGACGGAACGATGATCGGCGCGCCGTTTGCCGGATGCAGGATGTTGTTGGTCGACATCATCAGGACGCGGGCTTCGAGCTGGGCTTCGAGCGACAGCGGCACGTGAACGGCCATCTGGTCACCGTCGAAGTCGGCGTTGAAGGCCGTGCAGACGAGCGGGTGCAGCTGGATGGCCTTGCCTTCGACCAGGGTGGGTTCGAAGGCCTGGATGCCCAGGCGGTGCAGCGTCGGTGCGCGGTTCAGGAGAACCGGATGCTCGCGGATGACCTCGTCGAGGATATCCCAGACCTCCGGCTTTTCCTTTTCAACCAGCTTCTTGGCCTGCTTGACGGTCGAGGAATAACCCTTGGCGTCGAGGCGGGCGTAGATGAACGGCTTGAAGAGTTCGAGCGCCATCTTCTTCGGAAGGCCGCACTGGTGCAGCTTCAGCTCCGGACCGGTCACGATGACCGAACGGCCGGAATAGTCAACGCGCTTGCCGAGCAGGTTCTGACGGAAGCGGCCCTGCTTGCCCTTGAGCATGTCGGACAGCGACTTCAGCGGGCGCTTGTTGGCGCCGGTGATGACGCGGCCACGGCGGCCGTTGTCGAAGAGCGCGTCGACAGATTCCTGCAGCATGCGCTTTTCGTTACGGATGATGATGCCCGGAGCGCGCAGTTCGATGAGGCGCTTCAGACGGTTGTTACGGTTGATGACGCGGCGGTAGAGATCGTTCAGGTCCGACGTCGCGAAACGGCCGCCGTCCAGCGGAACCAGCGGGCGCAGGTCCGGCGGGATGACCGGAACGACCTTCATGATCATCCATTCCGGGCGGTTGCCGGATTCCATGAAGTTCTCGACGATCTTCAGGCGCTTCATCAGCTTCTTCTGCTTGAGATCCGACGTGGTGTCGGCAAGCTCGGAGCGCAGATCGCCCGCGATCTTTTCGAGGTTCATCGATGCGAGCATCTCGTAGATGGCTTCGGCACCGATCATGGCCGTGAACTGGTCTTCACCATATTCGTCGACGGCGAGCATGTACTCTTCTTCCGTCAGGAGCTGGTGCTCCTTGAGCGCGGTCAGGCCTGGCTCGGTGACGATGTAGTTTTCGAAGTAGAGGACACGCTCGACATCCTTCAGCGTCATGTCGAGCAGCGTGGAAATGCGCGACGGCAGCGACTTCAGGAACCAGATATGGGCAACGGGAGCGGCGAGCTCGATATGGCCCATGCGCTCACGGCGAACGCGCGACAGCGTCACTTCGACGCCGCACTTTTCGCAGATGATGCCCTTGTACTTCATGCGCTTGTACTTGCCGCACAGGCACTCGTAGTCCTTGATCGGTCCGAAGATGCGCGCGCAGAAGAGGCCGTCGCGTTCCGGCTTGAACGTACGGTAGTTGATGGTTTCCGGCTTCTTGATCTCGCCGTAGGACCAGGAAAGAATCTTCTCCGGAGAGGCGATCGAAATCCGGATGGAATCGAAGTTCTGTGCAGGCACCTGCGGATTGAAAAGATTCATGACCTCTTGGTTCATGCCTGTCTCCTTCATGGGCGAAAGCGCCCTTAGCTTGCGAGGTTGGCGGCAAATTCCCGGGAGCCGCGCCATCGCTTAAACGACAATAACCGCAGTAAGCGGCGAAAGCGTCCCTGCCCGGCCGACACGTTACGGGGCCTTGGCGGGACCGGTGTGCGCCCTATTAAGGCGCACACCCTATCAAGTGGTTACTCGGCGGCGTCCGGCAGCTGGCTTGCAGCCTGCAGGTCCTCGACCTTGGAATTTTCGAGCTCGACCGAGAGGCCCAGCGAACGCATTTCCTTGACGAGAACGTTGAAGCTTTCCGGAATGCCGGCCTCGAACGTATCGTCGCCGCGGACGATCGCTTCGTAGACCTTGGTGCGGCCGGCGACGTCGTCCGACTTCACCGTCAGCATTTCCTGCAGCGTGTAGGCTGCGCCGTAAGCTTCGAGCGCCCAGACTTCCATTTCGCCGAAGCGCTGGCCGCCGAACTGTGCCTTACCGCCCAGCGGCTGCTGGGTGACGAGCGAGTACGGGCCGATCGAACGGGCGTGGATCTTGTCGTCGACCAGGTGGTTGAGCTTCAGCATGTAGATGTAGCCAACCGTGACCTGGCGGTCGAACTGCTCGCCGGTACGACCGTCGTACAGCGTCGACTGACCGGTATCCTTGAGACCTGCCATACGCAGCATCTCGTTGACGTTCTCTTCGTTCGCACCGTCGAAGACCGGGGTCGCGATGGAAACGCCACGCTTCCACTGGTCGGCCAGACGCAGGATCGATTCATCATCGTATTCCTTGACCGGCTCGCCCTTCGGACCGGAGCCGACGACCTGGTCGATCGTCTTGCGGAGCGGTTCGATGTTGCCGCTGGCCTTGTAGGCTTCCAGCATCTCGCCGATCTGACGGCCCATGCCGGCGCAAGCCCAGCCGAGGTGCGTCTCGAGGATCTGGCCGACGTTCATGCGCGAGGGAACGCCGAGCGGGTTCAGAACGACGTCGACATGCGTGCCGTCTTCGAGGAACGGCATGTCTTCGACAGGCACGATGCGCGAAACGACACCCTTGTTGCCGTGACGGCCGGCCATCTTATCGCCCGGCTGGATCTTGCGCTTAACAGCGACGAAGACCTTGACCATCTTCATGACGCCCGGAGGCATTTCGTCGCCGCGCTGGACCTTTTCGACCTTGTCCATGAAGCGCTGTTCGAGGCGCGACTTGGATTCGTCGTACTGGCCGCGGAGCGCTTCGAGCTCGCTCTGGACCTTCTCGTCTTCGACCGCGAACATCCACCACTGCGAGCGCGGATATTCGGAGACGACGGCGTTCGACAGCTCGGTGCCCTTCTTGAAGCCCTTCGGGCCGGCGATGGAAACCTGGCCGCGCAGCATGTCGATCAGACGGCCGTAGACGTTACGGTCGAGGATCGCCTGCTCGTCGTCGCGGTCCTTTGCCAGACGCTCGATCTCTTCGCGCTCGATCGCCATCGCGCGCTCGTCCTTCTCAACGCCGTGGCGGTTGAAGACGCGCACTTCGACGATCGTGCCGTAGGTGCCGGGCGGCATGCGCATGGACGTGTCACGCACGTCGGATGCCTTTTCACCGAAGATGGCGCGCAGAAGCTTTTCTTCCGGCGTCATCGGGCTTTCGCCCTTCGGCGTGATCTTGCCGACGAGGATATCGCCCGGCTGAACTTCGGCACCGATGTAGACGATACCGGCTTCGTCGAGGTTCTTCAGCGCTTCTTCCGAAACGTTCGGGATATCGCGCGTGATTTCTTCCGGACCAAGCTTGGTGTCACGCGCCATCACTTCGAATTCCTCGATGTGGATGGAGGTGAACACGTCGTCGGCAACGATACGCTCGGAGAGCAGGATCGAGTCTTCGTAGTTGTAGCCGTTCCAGGGCATGAACGCGACGAGCGCGTTACGGCCGAGCGCCAGATCGCCTAGATCGGTCGAGGGACCGTCGGCAAGGATGTCGCCGCGGTTGACCACGTCACCGACGGTGACCAGCGGGCGCTGGTTGACGCAGGTGTTCTGGTTCGAGCGCTGGAACTTCTGCAGGCGGTAGATATCGACGCCGGACTTGCCGGCTTCGAGGTCTTCCGTGGCGCGGATAACGATACGCGTCGCGTCGACCTGGTCGACCACGCCGCCGCGGCGCGCGCCGATGGCAGCACCGGAGTCGCGGGCGACGACCGGCTCCATGCCGGTGCCGACGAACGGCGCTTCGGCGCGCAGGAGCGGAACGGCCTGACGCTGCATGTTCGAGCCCATGAGAGCGCGGTTGGCGTCGTCGTTTTCCAGGAACGGGATGAGAGCGGCCGCGACCGAAACGACCTGCTTCGGCGAGACGTCCATCAGGTTCATGCTGTCGCGGGGCGCGAGCATAACTTCGCCGGCATGACGGCAGACGACGAATTCGTCGACGAAGGAGCCGTCCGCAGCCAGTTCGGCGTTGGCCTGGGCGACGTAGTACTTGGCCTCTTCCATGGCGGAGAGGTAAAGCACGTCATTGGTCACCTTGCCGTCGACGATGCGGCGGTACGGGCTTTCGATGAAGCCGTACTTGTTGACGCGCGCGAAGGTTGCCAGCGAGTTGATCAGACCGATGTTCGGTCCCTCCGGCGTTTCGATCGGGCAGATACGGCCATAGTGGGTCGGATGAACGTCGCGGACTTCGAAGCCGGCGCGCTCGCGGGTCAGACCGCCCGGGCCAAGAGCCGAGAGACGGCGCTTGTGGGTGATTTCCGAGAGCGGATTGACCTGGTCCATGAACTGCGACAGCTGCGAGGAGCCGAAGAATTCGCGGACGGCTGCAGCAGCCGGCTTGGCGTTGATCAGATCCTGCGGCATGACCGTGTCGATTTCGATCGAGGACATGCGTTCCTTGATCGCGCGCTCCATGCGCAGCAGGCCGAGACGGTACTGGTTCTCCATCAGCTCGCCGACCGAACGGACGCGGCGGTTGCCGAGGTTGTCGATGTCGTCGATCTCGCCCTTGCCGTCGCGCAGTTCGACCAGCATCTTGACCACGGCCAGGATGTCGTCCTTGCGCAGGATGCGGACGGTGTCTTCGACATTCAGGTCGAGACGCATGTTCATCTTCACGCGGCCGACGGCGGAGAGGTCGTAACGCTCCGCATCGAAGAACAGCGAGTTGAACATGGCTTCGGCCGATTCCATGGTCGGCGGTTCACCCGGACGCATGACGCGGTAGATGTCGAACAGAGCGTCCTGACGGTTCTCGTTCTTGTCGGCTGCGAGCGTGTTGCGGATGTAGGCGCCGACATTGATGTGGTCGATGCCGAGGACCGGGATCTCGTCGAAGTGGTTGGCGAGGATGACGCCGAGCGTCTTCTCGTCGATTTCGTCACCGGCTTCGAGATAGATCTCGCCCGTCTGGTAGTTGACGATATCCTCGGCGAGGTAGTTGCCGTAGAGGTCGTCGTCGGTCGCCTTCAGCGCCTTCAGGCCCTTGTCGGAGAGCTGGCGGAGCAGGCGCGGGGTCAGCTTCTTGCCGGCTTCGACGACGACTTCGCCGCTATCGGCGTCGATCATGTCGGTGATCGCCTTCGCACCCTTCAGTGTTTCCGGCTTGAAGGGAATGCGCCAGCCTTCGCCGTCGCGCTTGTAGAGCGACTTCGTGTAGAAAGTGTCGAGGATTTCCTCGCCGTCCATGCCGAGGGCCATCAGCAGCGACGTCACCGGAATCTTGCGGCGGCGGTCGATACGGGCATAGACGATGTCCTTGGCGTCGAATTCGATATCGAGCCAGGAACCGCGATAGGGGATCACGCGGGCAGCAAAGAGCAGCTTGCCGGAAGAATGGCTCTTGCCCTTGTCGTGGTCGAAGAAGACGCCCGGCGAACGGTGCATCTGCGACACGATCACGCGCTCGGTGCCGTTGACGATGAACGTACCGTTGTTCGTCATGAGCGGCATGTCGCCCATGTAGACGGACTGTTCCTTGATGTCCTTGATCGACTTCGCGCCGGTATCCTCGTCGATATCGAACACGATGAGACGGAGAGTAACCTTCAGCGGCGCGGCATAGGTCAGGTCGCGCTGGCGGCATTCGTCGACGTCGAACTTCGGCGGTTCGAATTCATAGGACACGAACTCCAGCATGGACGCGCCGGAGAAATCGGTGATCGGGAAAACGGACTTGAAGACGGCCTGGAGGCCTTCGTCGGGACGACCGCCCTTGGGCTCTTCAACCATCAGAAACTGGTCGTAGGATGCCTTCTGAACCTCGATGAGGTTCGGCATTTCCGCGACTTCGGGGATTTTACCAAAAAACTTGCGTACGCGCCTGCGACCATTGAACGAAAGGGTCTGAGCCATCGTCGCTCCTTCAAAAATTGCATCCGGGCCTGCAACGGACGGGAACCGATGGCCAGTCGATCCCGTCAACCAATGAGTAGTTCAACCTCGTCCCACCTCCCGAAACAGCCAGGCCGGATTGCCTTGGCGCCTCGGTTCGAGACCATGCTCTTGAAGAACCCATTACCCAAAAGCCGTTTTCACGCGGCTTTTGGGTAATTCGTTCAAAAAAACGGCAAATGGGAGACGGTAGATACCGTCTCCCAAAAGACGTTCAAGATTACTTGACGTCGGCCTTTGCGCCGGCGTCTTCAAGCTTCTTCTTGATGTCAGCGGCTTCAGCCTTGGAAACGCCTTCCTTGACAGCCTTCGGAGCGCCTTCGACGAGGTCCTTGGCTTCCTTGAGGCCGAGGCCGGTGATGCCGCGGACTTCCTTGATGACGTTGATCTTGTTTGCGCCGGCATCCGTGAGGATGACGTCGAACTCGGTCTTTTCTTCTTCAGCCGGAGCAGCTGCACCGCCTGCACCACCAGCAACGGCAGCAACAGCTACCGGAGCAGCGGCGGAAACGCCCCACTTTTCTTCGAGCAGCTTGGAAAGCTCAGCGGCTTCCAGGACGGTCAGCGAGGAGAGGTCTTCAACGATCTTTGCGAGATCAGCCATTTTTCTAGTTCCTTTTGTTCGGTTCGAACTGTTGAGTATGTACAGCGAAAAACCGCCTTAAGCGGCTTCGTCCTTCTTGGCGTAGGCCGAAAACACGCGGGCAAGCTGAGCTGCCGGTGCCTGTACGACGCCTGCGATGCGGGTAGCCGGGGTCTGGATCATGCCCAGCAGCTTTGCACGCAGTTCATCCAGCGAAGGCATGGTCGCAAGCGACTTCACACCGTCCGCATTGAGCGTCGTCGAACCCATGGCGCCGCCGAGAATAACGAGCTTGTCGTTGGTCTTGGCGAAATCCATGACGACCTTCGGAGCCGTTACCGGGTCTTCGCTGTATGCGATCAGCGTCTGACCCTTGAAGAGATTGCTCATCCCTTCGGACTCCGTACCCTGAAGGGCAATCTTGGCCAGGCGGTTCTTCGCGACTTTGACGGTGCCGCCAGCAGCGCGCATCTTGGAACGGAAGTCGTTCATCTGTGCGACTGTGACACCAGCATAGTGGGCCACGACAACCGAGCCCGATGCCTTAAAGACATCGTTCAGTTCCGTGACGAATTCGCGCTTTTCCGCTCTTTCCACTGCCTATCTCCAGTTGGCAGGACCGTTTGGACGGCCCCACCGGGTTGCCTTTTGCCTCCCGGGATCAAAAAGATCCCAAGCGGCGCTTGAGGATCCTGTCCCCTCGCGCTCCGCGCCATCAAAGGCAAAGGAGGCACAAGGCATCCAAGGCTCGAACCGATTTCCTAGAAGCAGAACTTCATGCAATTCGGGTCTTACCCGTCTCATGCAGGCAAAGTGATTAAGGGAGAACCACCTGCAATCTCGGACAGGATTCCGGATTTCTCCGGAATATCCCGGCCCCTTGCGAGGCCGGAATTGTTGTTATCGGGCCGTGGCCCGATGAAACTTAAGCAGCCGGAGCTGCGGTGACCGAAGCCACTTCGATCTTGACGCCCGGACCCATGGTCGAGGAGAGCGCTACGCGCTTGACGTAGTTGCCCTTGGCGCCGGCCGGCTTTGCCTTGATGACGGCGTCAGCGAAGGCACGGATGTTTTCTTCCAGAGCCTTGGCATCGAAGGATGCCTTGCCGATGCCGGCGTGAACGATACCAGCCTTCTCGACGCGGAACTCGACAGCGCCGCCCTTGGAAGCCTTGACGGCACCGGCGACGTCCATCGTGACCGTGCCGACCTTCGGGTTCGGCATCATGCCACGCGGGCCGAGAACCTTACCGAGGCGGCCGACGAGCGGCATCATGTCCGGGGTCGCGATGCAGCGATCGAATTCGATCTTGCCGCCCTGGACGATTTCGACGAGTTCTTCCGCGCCGACGACGTCTGCGCCGGCAGCCTTGGCTTCGTCAGCCTTGGCGCCACGGGCGAAAACGGCAACGCGAACCGTACGGCCGGTGCCGTTCGGCAGGTTGACGACGCCGCGGACCATCTGGTCTGCGTGACGCGGGTCAACGCCGAGGTTCATCGAGATCTCCACCGTTTCGTCGAACTTGGCGACGGCACGTTCCTTGACCATGCCGATGGCGGTCGAAAGAGCGTAGAGCTTGGTCGGATCAACACCTTCGTTGATCTTCTGAGTGCGCTTGCCTGCCATGGTCTTAACCCACCACTTCCAGGCCCATGGCGCGGGCAGAGCCCTCGATCATCGCCATTGCACCTTCGATATCCGCTGCGTTCAGGTCCTTCATCTTGGCTTCGGCGATCGACTTGATCTGAGCCTTGGTGAGCGAACCAGCCTTTGCGCCCTTGCCCGGGGTCTTGGAACCGGACTGGATCTTGGCTTCCTTCTTCAGGAAGTAGCTGACCGGCGGCTGCTTCATGACGAAGGTGAAGGACTTGTCCTGGTAATAGGTGATGACGACCGGGATCGGCATACCCTTTTCCATTTCCTGCGTAGCCGCGTTGAACGACTTGCAGAATTCCATGATGTTAATGCCACGCTGACCAAGTGCCGGGCCGATCGGCGGGGACGGGTTTGCCGATCCTGCCTTGACCTGCAGCTTGAGCTGGCCTGCAACTTTCTTAGCCATATCTCTCTGCCTTTCACTGATGGCCGGTTGCCCGGCCCTTGATGCCGGATTGCTCCGGCGGCTGCGGTTGCGTGGTTCGGATTCTTGAGGTCCGGCTAAGACCCCTCACCTTCCACGCGATGCGGCAATCGCCGCGCAGGGATCAGCCACAAGCGGCTGAGCCCCGATCTCGAAATCAGACCTTCTCGACCTGAGCATATTCCAACTCGACCGGGGTCGCGCGACCGAAGATCGACACTTCCACCTTCAGGCGCGAACGCTCTTCGTCCACATCCTGAACCGTGCCGTTGAACGACGCGAACGGACCATCGGAAACACGAACCTGCTCGCCGATCTCGAAGGTGACGGAAGCCTTCGGCCGCTCGACACCTTCCTGAACCTGGCCAAGGATGCGCTCGGCCTCGGAATCCGGAATCGGAACCGGCTTGTTGTCGGAGCCAAGGAAGCCCGTGACCTTCGGCGTATTCTTGATCAGGTGATAGGCCTCGTCCGTCAGGTTGGCACGAACCATGACGTAGCCGGGGAAGAACTTGCGCTCGGAATCGACCTTGCGGCCGCGACGCACTTCCACCACCTTCTCGGTCGGCACGAGGATCTTTTCGAACAGGTGCTCAAGCCCCTTCTGGCGAGCCTTGTTCTCGATGTCCTCAGCGACCTTCTTTTCAAAATTGGAATATGCGTGGACGATGTACCAACGTGCCGCCATTTTCATCTCCACCCGTATCAGTTGCCGGTATTGAGCACGTAGCTCAGCGCCCAGCCAATCAGCTGGTCGGCGGCAAAGAAAAACAGCGCAGCAAACACAACCATAACGAGCACCATGACCGTCGAGATCATCGTCTCGCGGCGCGACGGCCAGGTAACTTTGGACGTTTCCGTGCGGACCTGCTGCAGAAACGCGAATGGATTGGATTTGGATGCCATCGACTGCCCACGCAATTACGGCGCGTAAAGCTGAAACTATCAGCCCCACGCACCGCGTGTCTGTTGAACCCTAAATAAACATCGATTTCCGAATACACAAGAGGAAAACCGATGTTTAACGAAATTTGTCGCCATATGCTCAATCCTCGCCGGAACGCTGCGATACGTCCGCGCTGTCCGTTCAAGGAAAATGGCAGGGGCAGAGGGGCTCGAACCCCCGACCTGCGGTTTTGGAGACCGCCGCTCTACCAACTGAGCTATACCCCTTTACGCTTTGCATTCAGCCTGTTGGCCTTGCGACCGCCAGCGCCCCGTGAAAAGCATGGCGCTCCCTTTAAGACGGCGGCTCAGGATATGCAAGAGCGATTTTCGATTTTCAGAAGCATTCTCGGCCGCCGGCCGCAAGAAGCGGCCGGACGCGCAATTGCCTGCCGCCCGGCCGCGAGGTTTCTTCAAGCGCAATCTCACACTTTCACGTATTTGCGCCAGTTATGCTCTTCCTTGAAGCCGAGCACTTCGCGAATCTTGCGATTGGAGAGCAGCCCCTCATATTCGCCGATCTCGCGGGTGAAGGGCACATTCGGGAAGAATCGCCTGGCGAGTTCCCTCGACGGCGTGTTGGCCGAAACCGTGTCGTTGGCGGCATTGAAAACCTGGAAGCCCAGCCCGTCCTTCTGGATGCAGAGATGGACGATCTGGCCGAGATCGCGCGCGTCGATATAGCTCCAGGCGATGCGCTTGCGCATTTCGGGATTGGCGAAATAGGTCGGGAACTTCTCGTATTCGTGCGGCTCGATGACGTTGCCGATGCGCAGCGCGTAGATGTCGAAGCCGGAACGTTCGGCGAAGGCACGCGCCGTCTTCTCGTTCAAGACCTTGGAAAGGCCGTAGGAATCCATCGGATTGACGTCATAGTCCTCCTCCAGCGGAAACTGATGGAAGTCGCGATGGCCTTCGGCAAAGCAGACGCCGTAGGTGGTCTCGCTCGACGCGACGATGACCTTCCTGATGCCGAGCTTCACCGCCGCCTCGATGACATTGTAGGTGCCCATCGTGTTGATGCGGAAGGTTTCGTTGTCGGGCTTGATCAGGATGCGCGGCACCGCGGCGAAATGGACGACGGCGTCGAAAGGCTGCACGCCCTTGCCCGCTTCCAGATCGGGAAAATCCCGATGCATGGAGAGCACGTTGAACATCTGACCGCTGTCGGTGATGTCGGCGATGAGATTGGTGACGCCGGGGCTCTGAAGCGGCACGAGATCGACATTGTGGACCTCGTAGCCGGCATTGACCAGCCACGGCACAGCATGGCGACCGGCCTTGCCGGAACCGCCTGTGAACAGAATCCGCTTTTTCATGGAATATCCTCCGCGTCATGAAATCGGAGGCATAAATAAACTCTTCCGCGCGAAGAGCAAGCGAGCGTCTGAGGAGCGGGTTCAAACCCGCCTCGGCCAGGAGCCTCCAACCGGAAGCACCTGCCTGTTGTTTTTCATGGCCGCCGGCATTCCGGCGATCCGCTTATGCCATCACTTAACGACGCTTATTTCGTCTATCTGCACGCCAGCTGCCTGAACAACTTCCTGCGGAATTGCAGCGATGAAAAACATCGTGAAAACATACATCGCGAAAATCGTCGCAACGAATGTAGCCTTGTGAATCATCGTACTCTCCTCTCTACAATGAGGAGTCTGGACTAAAAAGGCCGGATCGCAAAACGGTTTCTGAACGCTAGATGAACAAAATACTGTTATGGGGCATCTTAACGATATTTTTACAACATCTCAGGAACGCGTGAGCAGGCCGAAAAAACGAAAAAACCCGCCGTTTCCAGCGGGTTTTTCCTCAATCAGGGCAATCCCCAATTATTCGACGATGGCAGCGACGATGCCTGCACCGACGGTGCGGCCGCCTTCGCGGATCGCGAAGCGAAGCTTTTCTTCCATCGCGATCGGAACGATCAGCTCGACGTCAACCGTGACGTTGTCGCCCGGCATGACCATTTCCGTGCCTTCCGGAAGCGTCACGATGCCCGTCACGTCCGTCGTGCGGAAGTAGAACTGCGGACGGTAGTTCGTGAAGAACGGCGTATGACGGCCGCCTTCTTCCTTCGTCAGGATGTAGGCTTCTGCCTTGAACTTCTTGTGCGGCTTCACAGAGCCCGGCTTGCACAGGATCTGGCCACGCTCGACGCCGTCACGGTTCACACCGCGAACCAGTGCACCGATGTTGTCGCCGGCCTGACCCTGGTCGAGCAGCTTGCGGAACATTTCAACGCCGGTAACCGTCGTCTTCGACGTCGGACGGATGCCGACGATCTCGACTTCTTCACCGACCTTGATGATGCCACGCTCGACGCGGCCCGTCACAACCGTACCACGGCCGGAGATCGAGAACACGTCTTCGATCGGCATCAGGAACGGCTGGTCGATCGGACGCTCGGGCGTCGGGATGTAGGCGTCAACCTGAGCCATCAGCTCGCGGATCGCGTCTTCACCGATCTTCTTGTCGGAATCTTCAAGGGCAGCAAGCGCCGAACCCTTGACGACCGGGATGTCGTCGCCCGGGAAGTCGTAGGACGACAGAAGTTCGCGAACTTCAAGCTCGACGAGCTCCAGGAGTTCTGCGTCGTCAACCTGGTCGACCTTGTTGAGGAAGACAACGATCGCCGGAACGCCAACCTGGCGGGCGAGCAGGATGTGCTCGCGCGTCTGCGGCATCGGGCCGTCAGCGGCAGAGCAGACCAGGATCGCGCCGTCCATCTGCGCGGCACCCGTGATCATGTTCTTCACATAGTCGGCGTGGCCGGGGCAGTCGACGTGCGCATAGTGACGGTTGGCCGTCTCATACTCGACGTGGGCCGTCGAAATCGTGATGCCGCGCGCCTTTTCTTCCGGTGCCGCGTCGATCTGGTCATACGCCTTGAACTCACCGAAGTACTTCGTGATCGCTGCCGTCAGAGACGTCTTGCCGTGGTCAACGTGGCCGATCGTGCCGATGTTGACGTGCGGCTTGTTGCGCTCAAACTTACTCTTTGCCATTTGAATGCTTCCTGTGGACGTAAATGGGTGACCCCGGCGAACCGGTTTAGTGCCGCCGTTTAAGGCTTTCGGCGAAATTGCGCAAGACTTAATTGCAGACGCCATTCTTGGCGTGTCGGCGCATATGGGAGATAATTCGCAACCAGCAAGGCGATTCGCCGGCGCCCTCCCCAAAACATTTGAAATCCCTGACAAAATCGACGGCCGGGGCGGGCCTGTATCTCAGGCGACTTCTGATTTCGGAAAGGCTGGCGAAAGCATCGCCCGATAGCGGCGACACAAAACTCCCCGGCCCCGAACGCAAGGCGTCACGGCCAGTCTTTGATTGCGGCGATGGAAAGATGGAGCGGGTAGCGGGAATCGAACCCGCGTATTCAGCTTGGAAGGCTGCTGCTCTACCATTGAGCTATACCCGCGGGGCTGGTCCGATCCAATGACGAATGGTGGAGAGAGTTGGATTTGAACCAACGTAGGCTGAGCCAACGGATTTACAGTCCGTCCCCTTTAACCACTCGGGCATCTCTCCAGTTTTTCGTCCGGATCGTGAAGACCAAGTTCGTCAGACTTTGAAGCGTTGCCGCCCCGTCGTCTGCGCCGCGTATATGACCGGACGATTTCAGTCTGTCAACACGATGACAATGGAAAAGACAGGAAAAATTTCATCGCCTGTTGAAAGCCGGCACATGAAAGAAGGCCTATGCGGCAACAGACGCCATCGTTATAAAGCCGCATGAGCAAAGATAACAAATCCGGCGGGAAGCCCGCCACCGACAAGTCCGCAAAGGACACGCATTACGCAACGCTGAGGCGGGCGCATCGCGACGCCAAGCGCGAACGCGGCGAGATCCCGACGCCCGCACCACAAAAGCGCAAACGTGGCGCGGACGACTGGAAACCGCCGGCGCTCGCGCCCGACCAGGTCTTCCTTTACGGCCTTCACACGGTTCGCGCCGCGCTTGAAAATCCCGAGCGCAGGAACGTCAGGCTGTCGGTGACGCAGAACGCACTGGCACGGCTGGAAATCGACGCGGAAGCGATCGGCATTCCCGTCGACATGGTTTCTCCCCACGATATCGACAGGGTGCTCGGCCCCGAAGCGATCCATCAGGGCGTGATGCTGGAAACCCGGCCCCTGCCCGTCCGGCGGCTGGAAGCACTGAAGGACAGTCCGCTGCTTCTCGTGCTCGATCAGGTGACGGATCCGCACAATGTCGGCGCCATCATGCGCTCGGCCGTCGCCTTCAACGCGGGCGCCGTCATCACCACCCAGAGACACAGCCCGACCGAATCGGGCGTGCTTGCCAAATCGGCCTCCGGCGCGCTCGAACTCATTCCTTATATACAGATCACCAATCTTTCGGACGCGCTCGGCGAATTGCACAAGCTCGGCTTCTTCACGATCGGCCTCGATTCGGAAGGACCGGCTGCACTCGAAGGCACGTTCTCGGGCGGCAGGATCGCGCTGGTGCTCGGCTCCGAAGGCAAGGGCCTGCGGCAGAAGACGCGAGAGACGGTAAGCGCGCTTGCCCGGCTCGACATGCCCGGCGCCATCAAGTCGCTGAACGTATCGAATGCCGCGGCAATTGCCCTTTATGCGGCAAGGCTGCACCTGAAGGCATAGGTTCACACCCGGCGGATCACCCTTGATCTGCCTCGCAATGAGGGAAGGATCGCGGTTGAACACCCGCCCCCATAGTCCATATTGGGCCTTGGAAAGGGCGGGCCGGTCGTTAAGATCGGCACCGCATTTTACCCTCGGGGCACCGGTAAAAAGGAAATCCGCATCATGGCATTTCGACCGCTGATCTTCGGCGTACTCTTCATTGCGGTCCTCGTCATGGTCATCTTGAGCATCATCTGGGTGGACAGGTCACACCCGATCCGCCAGCCCGATCCGCTGGCACCCTCGACAACGCCATCGAATCCACCGCCTTCCGCGCAATAGCGGACCCGGTAAAGCCGTCGGACGTTTAATCCCCGCAGACAAACAGGGAAGAATGTCCATGCGCCTGATGATTGCCGTCGTTGCCGTGATGATTGCCTCGGTGCTCAGCATCGCGATGATGTCGCCGTCGGGTGCGGGGCAGACCGGCAACGGCGAGAAGATCGAATCGAGCGTGAACGAGCCCGCGCAGAAGTGAGCGCCGGACGCGTCACCGCACACAAAGCGGACATGGCCGAAACAGCAGCCAAGCAAAAATCCCGCCGCAAGCTCGAAGCCTTGCGACGGGATTTGCCGGATATGGAGCGTGGCTTGCTCGGCGGTCAGCTCCGGTAGAGCCAATAGGGTCCGCCGTGGTGGCGGCGCCAATAGTGGCGCTCGCGCCACGGGTTCCAGCGGCGTTCATAACCCCAGACCGGGCGCCAGTGACGGCGTTCTCGCCAATGGCGGCGCTCGCGCCAGTCACGGCGATCACCCCAATCGCGATCACCCCGATCGCGGTCGCCCCAATCCCGATCGCCACCGCGAACCTGGATGAGATCGCCCTGTTGCGAGACTGCCGGACGCTCGAGAGGGATGGCCGCAGCCGGGGCTACGGCGGAGAACAAAGTACCGGCCGAAAGGGCGGCTGCTAGGAGAAGGCTGGAGATCCTCATGGCTCACTTCCTCGTTTCTGATGAAGCGAGAATGATCCGGAGCCCCTGAATTGCCGCTGAATCGACCCTTCAGTCTCCGTTCATCTAATGGAGTGACCTGGAAAACTGGTGCCCCCGGCAGGGTTCGAACCCGCGACCCCCTGATTACAAATCAGGTGCTCTACCAACTGAGCTACAAGGGCAATGGCTGCGAAGTAGCAGATTCTGATCTTTTGTAAAGAAAATTTGCCCCTTCCGGGAGCCCGGCGAACCTATCCACAGCAGGCTGCCGGCCAATGTTCCGGCCCGGAAAAGCCTGCCGGACTTAATATGGACGTGTTCGCCATCACAATCACGGGTGATTTACGGTGGGCTCACGATCGGCCGAACTTCGGCCCGCAGCGCAAAACGTCTTGTCGCACAAGCCCTTTATCCTTTAGCTAGAGCAGCATAACAAAGGGCATTGCATGGGCCGTTCATTCCAGACGCTTTCATTTATCGCCTCGCCGACCACGGAAGCACTTGCCGCGCGCGACGAATTGATTCGCCTTTACGGCGATGTGCCCGCAAACGAGGCCGATGTCATCGTCGCGCTCGGCGGCGACGGCTTCATGCTCCAGACCCTGCACAGCACCATGAACAGCGGCAAGCTCGTCTACGGCATGAATTGCGGCTCGGTCGGCTTCCTGATGAACGATTACAGGACCACGGACCTGCACGACCGCATCTGTGCCGCCGTCGAGAATGCCTTTCACCCGCTGAAGATGACGACAACCAACGCCGACGGCAGCAGTTCCTCGGCGCTCGCCATCAACGAGGTCTATCTTTTCCGGCAATCCTATCAGGCGGCGAAGCTCAGGGTGGAAATCGACGGGCGCGTGCGGCTGGAGGAACTGATCTGCGACGGTCTGATGGTGGCGACGCCTGCGGGTTCGACCGCCTACAATCTATCGGCCCACGGCCCCATCCTGCCGCTTGACGCGCCCCTGCTCGCCATGACGCCGGTCAGCGCCTTCCGGCCGCGGCGCTGGCGCGGGGCGCTGCTTCCGAACCGGGTGACGGTCGATATCCATATATTGGAACCGGAAAAACGGCCGGTAAACGCGGTTGCCGACAATACGGAGATCAAATCCGTGCTGCATGTGCGCATCGCCCAGTCGGAGGACATGACCGCACGCATCCTTTCCGATCCCGACCGCTCATGGTCGGACCGGATTCTGGCAGAACAATTCGAGGACTGAGATGACGGCGATGCGGCAGGCAATTATCACGATGCTCCTGGCTTCGGGTTGGGCGATCGCCGCCGAGGCGCAGACCGTCCACGACGATATCCTGCCGGCCGCGGTCATTTTTGCGACCAGCACAGGCTATTGGGAAGACGACGGCAATTTGCTGCCGGTCGAGCGCGCCCCGACGACCACGCAAAGCGTCAGCAACCAGGATATGGGCCGAGCCGACGCCGAGACCCGGCAACGCCACGGCTATTACAAGCTCTTCGCCGTGCGCCAGCCCGACAAGACTTCCAAGGTCTTTCTGCAGCAGATCGCCCAGAATGACGCCGGGCCTGCCGTCGTCTCGACGGTGGAACTGCAGGAAATCAGCGATCTTAAGCCCTATGTCACCGACATCCGGCCCGAAAATTCGAGCGGCTTCATCAAGGAACCGGGCCTTTTCGCCACGGTCTATCTGAAGACCGATCCAGCCGCCGAGCCCGACGGCTGGACGGTGCTGATCGATGAGTTCGGGGACATTACGGTGGAGAAGGCGACAAACTGAGCGCCACTGATCTCTGACCGTGCCGGATGCGGATCGCCCCCCTCGCCGTCCTCCTGAAACGAAAAAAGCCCCGTTTCCGGGGCTTCATCTCGACGCTCTCCTTGCCGCTCAATCGACGTCGTCGACGACGGCATCGGCTGCGCCGCTGATGCGGTGCGCGAGGGCCGCTTCCATGAACGGGTTCAAGTCGCCATCGAGCACGTCATCGGGAGCGGTGCTCGCAACACCGGTCCGCAGGTCCTTCACGAGCTGGTAGGGCTGCAGGACGTATGAGCGGATCTGGTGGCCCCAGCCGATATCCGTCTTGGACGCGGCTTCGGCATTGGCAGCTTCCTCGCGCTTTTTCAGCTCGGCTTCGTACATGCGGGCACGCAGCATTTCCCACGCCTTGGCGCGGTTCTTGTGCTGCGAGCGTTCCTGCTGGCAGGCCACGACGATACCGGTCGGAATGTGGGTGATGCGCACGGCCGAGTCCGTCGTGTTGACGTGCTGGCCGCCGGCGCCCGACGAGCGGTAGGTGTCGATGCGGCAATCGCTTTCGTTGATCTCGATGTTGATCGAATCGTCAACGACCGGATAGACCCAGATCGACGAGAAGGACGTATGGCGGCGCGCGTTGCTGTCATAGGGCGAGATGCGCACGAGGCGATGCACGCCCGATTCCGTCTTCAGCCAGCCATAGGCATTGTGGCCCTTGACCAGCAAGGTCGCGGACTTGATGCCGGCTTCTTCGCCGTCATGCACTTCCATGAGCTCGACCTTGAAGCGCTGGCGCTCGGCCCAGCGGGTGTACATGCGCAGAAGCATGTTCGCCCAGTCCTGGCTTTCCGTGCCGCCGGCGCCGGAATGAATTTCCAGATAGGTGTCGTTGCCGTCGGCCTCGCCCGAGAGCATGGCCTCGACCTGCCGGCGCGCAGCCTCGGCCTGCAGGCCCTTCAGCGCATCTTCGGCTTCCTTGACGATGCTCTCGTCGCCCTCTTCCTCGCCGAGTTCGACAAGCTCGATATTGTCGGAAAGCTGCTGCTCCAGCGCCCTGACGCCATTGATTCCGTCATCGAGCTGCTGGCGCTCGCGCATCAGTTTCTGCGCTTCCTGCGCATCGTTCCAGAGGCTGGGATCCTCTGCCTTGTTGTTCAACCAGTCCAGTCGTCTTATCGCCTGATCCCAGTCAAAGATGCCTCCTCAGCAGGGTGATAGCCTGCTTGGTTTCATCGACTACGTTCTGGATTTCCGCTCGCATTTTCCTGCTTCTTTGCTTCGGTATTCTGTAAGGCTGGTGACATAGAGAGGCCCGCCGCGGATGTAAAGAGCCGCGGCGGGCGCAAAGGACATCGGTTCCCGTCAGAACAGGCCGGGCGTGTTGGTCTGCACCGCCTGGTTTGCCTGCGGCGATGTGCGCAGGATTTCTTCCGGCGCCATCGTGCCGTCCATGCCGATGACGGAGAAGCTGTCGGCCGGGCCGGTGCCCGGCTTGAAGGCCTCGATGATGGTGCCCGGCTCGCCGTCGACAGCAGCCATGCCGGTCTTGCGGTTGATCGCGATCATGTTCATGCCGGCCGGGACGACGAATTTGGATTCCGGCATGTCCTTGACGGCAGCCTGCATGAATTCGTTGAAGATCGGCGCCGAGAGAACGCCGCCCGTGCCGCCGCGGCCGAGCGGGGCCGGCGTGTCGAAGCCCAGGTAGAGACCGGCCACCAGATCCGGCGTGAAGCCGACGAACCAGGCGTCCTTCTCGTCGTTGGTCGTGCCGGTCTTGCCGGCAACGTCGCGGCCGCCGAGATCGATCTTGCCGGCAGCCGTGCCGCGCTGGATGACACCCTGCATCATCGAGGTGATCTGGTAGGAGGTCATCGGATCGAGAACCTGTTCGCGGTTGTCGACGATGTTGGGTTCTTCCTGGTTCTGCCAGTCACCGGCATTGCAGCCTTCGCAGAGACGCTCCTCATGCTTGAAGATCGTCTTGCCGTAACGGTCCTGGATGCGGTCGATCAGCGTCGGCTTGATCTGCTTGCCGCCATTGGCGATGACCGAATAGGCCGAAACCATGCGCAGCACCGTCGTTTCGCCCGAGCCGAGCGACATGGCGAGCAGCGGCGGCATCTTGTCGTAAATGCCGAAGCGCTCTGCATATTCGGCGACGATATTCATGCCGAGGTCGTTGGCGAGGCGCACCGTCATCAGGTTGCGCGAATTCTCGATGCCGGAGCGCAGCGTCGAGGGGCCACCGACTTCGCCGCCGTAGTTTTCCGGCTTCCAGACCTGACCGCCCGAAACGATCTCGATCGGCGCATCCATGATGACCGAGGCCGGCGTATAGCCGTTGTCCATGGCGGCGGCGTAGACGAAGGGCTTGAAGGAGGAGCCCGGCTGGCGCATGGCCTGCGTGGCGCGGTTGAATTCCGACTGGGCATAGGAGAAGCCGCCGACCATGGCGAGAACGCGGCCGGTCTTCGGGTCCATGGCGACGAGGCCGCCCTGCACCTTCGGCGGCTGGCGCAGGCGGTAGGAGGTGGAACCGTCACCGCCGAGGCGTTCGACGTAAACGACATCGCCCGCCGAGACGACGCCAACCGGCGACTTCGTCGTCTTGCGGTCGCCGGTGGCGGAGCGGAACGCCCATTGCATGTCCTTGGCCGCAATCGAGCCGCGCTCGCGCTCGGTCGAAACCTTGCCGCCTCCGTCCTTCGACGGCTGGAGGCCGATATCGACGCCGTCGTTGGAAACGGCGAGCACGACCGCCAGTCGCCATTCCGGCACGTCGGAGAGAGCGGGTATTTCGGCAAGCGCCGGACCCCAGTCGCCGGACGTGCTGATCTGCTTGATCGGCCCGTGGAAACCACGGCGTTCGTCGTAATTGGTCAGGCCATCCTGCAGCGCCTTGCGCGCATAGAGCTGCAGCTGCGGATCGAGCGAGGTGCGCACCGAAAGACCGCCTTCGTAAAGCGACTTCTCGCCATACTGATCGATGAGCTGGCGACGGACAGCCTCGGCGAAATAATCGGAGGCAAACAGAGAGGGGCCGCTGTTGCGGGCGGTGACGCCGAGCGGCTGCTTCTTGGCATCCTCACCGTCGCTCTGGCTCACGTAGCCGTTCTCGACCATGCGGTCGATCACCCAGTTGCGGCGTTCAAGCGCGGCATCCGGATGGCGGAAGGGATGGTAGTTGGCCGGGCCTTTCGGCAGCGATGCGAGATAGGCGGATTCGGCGATCGTCAGTTCCGTGACCGACTTGTTGAAATAGGTGAGCGCGGCGCTGCCGATGCCGTAGGAATTCAGGCCGAAGAAGATCTCGTTGAGATAAAGTTCGAGGATCTTGTCCTTGCTGTAGGCCTGCTCGATGCGGAAGGAGAGGATCGCTTCCTTGATCTTGCGGTCGATCGTCTGGTCCGAGGTCAGGAGAAAGTTCTTGGCGACCTGCTGGGTGATCGTCGATGCGCCGACCGGGCGGCGGCCGGAACCGAAATTCTGGAGGTTGACGAGGATGGCGCGGCCAAGGCCGGTCAGGTCGACGCCCGGATGGTTGTAGAAATTCTTGTCTTCGGCCGACAGGAAGGCGGCCTTCACGCGGTCGGGGATGGCCTGGATCGGCAGGAAGAGGCGCTTTTCCTTGGCATATTCGGCCATGAGCGCACCATTGCCGGCGTGAACGCGGGTCGTGACCGGCGGCGCATAGCTGTTGAGCACGGCGTAATCAGGAAGATCCTTCGCGACATTGGCAATGTAGACGGCAACAACCGCCGCAGCGCCCAGGAACAGGACACATGCTATCCCGAAGAAATATCCAAGAAGTCTAACCATATTTTCAGCTACCGGTATTTCTAATCATTAGATCGGCGCAGCCGCACAATCGCACAGATCATGTCTCATTGCACGTTGCGCGGCTTACTCCATGCGCGTTGGCGCCACAAGCCGATTTCGTCTCGCTCACCCGAAACATATAGACCGGAGTAACGGCGCGAATGTGAGCAAAATAGGGCTCGTCCCGCCACTTTCCCCTTCCCCATTGCCGGGAGGCCCGGTTTCGCGCCCGGTGTCACTTCCGGGCAACGCCCGGGGCTGGACGCCAAATCTAGCCACCATTGGCCATCAGGCTCGCACGGTAACGCTTGACCGCATCGGTCAGGAGATCGGCCATCTTCAAACGCCAGGCATCGTCGAGCAGCAGCTTTTCATCCTCGACATTGGAGAGGAAGCCGAGTTCAAGCAGGATCGAGGGGACATCCGGCGCCTGCAAAACGCGGAAGCCGGCGTGACGGTGGGGATTGTTGATCGTGCCGACCTGATCCTTGAACGAGGCGAGCACGCTTTCGGCAAGCGAGATCGAGAAGGCCTGCGTCTCGCGCCGCGTCAGGTCGAGAAGGATATCGGCGACCTCGGGCGGCTCGGCGACCGTTTCCTTGCCGGCGATCTGGTCCGACAGGTTTTCGCGCTCGGCAAGGTCGGCTGCGAGCTTGTCCGAGGCCCTGTCGGAAATCGTATAGACGGTCGCGCCGCGAATATCCTTCTGCTTCAGCGTATCGGCATGCAGGGAAATGAAGAGGCCCGCATGGTTCTGTCGGGCGATCAGCACACGCTGCGACAGCGACAGGAACTCGTCGTCGTCCCGCGTCAGGAAGGCCTTGATGCCCGGCTCCTTGTTCAGGCGATCGGCAAGCGCCCTGGCGAAGGAAAGCGTCACCTGCTTTTCCTCGGTCTTCGTATCGACGCCGATGGCGCCTGTGTCGATGCCGCCGTGGCCGGCATCGACGGCAATGACGAAATCTCCGGGCGCGGCCTTCTCCGGCTGGGGAATGGCGCTCGTCGTCTCGGCCGCATCGGCCTGATCGTTCCAGGACTGGGTCTTCACCAGTTCGGCGAACTTCTGCTTGTCGATCATCTCCGCATCGAGCACCAGCCGATGACCATTGCCGTTCTCATCCGACTGGACCTTGGCAAGGGCAAGCTGGACCGGGTGCGCCGCCGTCAGCACGATGCGGGCGCTGCCTTCGTCCATGGCGCCGTAGCGGATGTCCTTGAAGAGACCGCGCGCCTCAAGATCCTTGGCCGGGAAGCCGAAGGCGGTTGCCGGCAGGTCGACGACGATGCGCTCGGGATTGGCAATGTAATGGACGGAAAAACGGGGCTCGCGGTCGAAATCGATAACGATGCGGGTTCTGGCGTCGTCGCCGACGATACGTGCTCCATAGGCCAGCAGGGGATTGTTCGCACCGGCGGCGCCGGCCGGAACGGCGCAAAGCACCGCGAAGGCGAAAAGCCACGCCGCAAGACCCACATTTCGCCCTGCGGACAACTCCGCCGCGATCCGAAACCTCTTAAACAATAGCCCGCCACACCCTATTTATTTCTGCGATGGACCCTAC
The DNA here is from genome assembly GCF_052946295.1 of Rhizobium sp. KDH_Rht_773_N. Taxonomy (NCBI): domain Bacteria; kingdom Pseudomonadati; phylum Pseudomonadota; class Alphaproteobacteria; order Hyphomicrobiales; family Rhizobiaceae; genus Rhizobium; species Rhizobium sp. KDH_Rht_773_N. The sequence continues at coordinate 298,890 of NZ_CM129525.1, forward strand.
ACCGTACCCGCGGACGCCCGCTAGAGGCGAGCGCACACGCGCCGAGGCGCGAATCAGGATCGCTTATCCCCGAAAAGTTTATGCGATACGAAATCCATCAATATTATGGCACATTTGGCTTTTCCCTTGCTATTGTGACAGAGAAAACATACAACGAATTTTAGGGTAGAAGTGTTGACGGGATAGAGTCGCCGCGAGGCAGCCAGCCGGTCCCTGGACCTGGCGCCACAACCGGTAATCGTCCGCCGTCGAATGCATTTCCATCCAAGAACTGGATCCTGATCTTCCGGCTTCATGCTGGGATTTCATCGGTGGATCAGCCACCACGCTCTCAGGGAGCAAACTCATCGGACCCGAAACGGGTCTTCGTCATTGTCGATCACGCTTGGTTGTTGATGGTTTCGCAGCAGGTTTTATCTGAAGTGTACAGGCCCCGGAACGAAATGGTTCCGGCTGCGGTCTGGCTGCTGCCTTCCCCCTCTTGCCAATCGCGACTTTCATTATCCGGCGCGGCCACGGCGGACCGCATTCTTTCTGTGTCAACAGCAGTCGGGAATGCGCTCTCGCGGCCTCGCCGAGGAGCTCAGCTTACATGGCAGACAAAATGCTTATCGATGCGTCTCACGAGGAAGAGACGCGCGTCGTTGTCGTTCGCGGGAACCGCATAGAAGAATTTGACTTCGAGTCACAGCACAAGAAGCAAATCCGCGGCAACATCTATCTTGCAAAAGTAACGAGGGTCGAACCCTCGCTGCAGGCCGCCTTCGTTGACTACGGCGGCAACCGGCACGGCTTCCTGGCCTTCGCCGAAATCCATCCCGACTATTACCAGATTCCGCTTGCCGACCGTCAGGCCCTGCTTCGCGCCGAGGCCGAAGAGCATCGCCGCGACGAAGATGTCGAGCATGTCGAGACCGCCCCGCTCGTCGATCTCTCCACGCAGGACCAGCCCGATATCGGCATCGTGCCGGTGGAGCAGCCCGAGGCAGCCGCAGAAGAAGCCGTTGCCGCCGAAGCAGCAGCTGCGCCCGCGCAAGAGGAAGCCCCTGCCGCTGAAGAGGCGCCGGCCAAGAAGCCCCGCGCCCGCCGCAGCCGCAAGAAGGCAGCCGAGCCGGTCGCCGAAGAGGCAACCGCAGCGGAAGCATCGGTCGTCGACAACGACGACGAGGGCTCGACCGGCGGCGAGATGGCCGCAATGGTCGAAACGGACTCCATTTCCGAGGATGTCGACGTTTCCAAGCGCCGTCAGGACGACGACGATGACGACGACCATGACGACCACGGCGAAGAGGAAGTCATCGAATCCGTCGGTGCCGAAGATGCGATGGAAGAGGTTCCGGACCGCGTGCAGCGCAAGCCGCGCAAGCAGTACCGTATCCAGGAAGTCATCAAGCGCCGCCAGATCCTGCTGGTGCAGGTCGCCAAGGAAGAGCGCGGCAACAAGGGTGCTGCTCTGACCACCTATCTCTCGCTTGCCGGCCGCTATTCGGTTCTGATGCCGAACACGGCGCGCGGCGGCGGCATTTCCCGCAAGATCACCAACCCGCAGGACCGCAAGCGGCTGAAGGAAATCGCCCGCATGCTCGAGGTGCCGCAGGGCATGGGCGTGATCCTGCGCACGGCCGGCGCGAACCGCACCAAGGTCGAGGTCAAGCGCGATTTCGAATATCTGATGCGCCTGTGGGAGAACGTCCGCACGCTGACGCTCGCGTCCACCGCCCCCTGCCTCGTCTACGAGGAAGGCTCGCTCATCAAGCGCTCGATCCGCGACCTCTACAACAAGGATATCGGCGAGATCATCGTTGCCGGCGAGGAAGGCTATCGTGAAGCGAAAGACTTCATGAAGATGCTGATGCCGAGCCACGCCAAGGTGGTTCAGCCCTATCGCGACATCCACCCGATCTTCTCGCGCTCCGGCATCGAGGCACAGCTTGACCGCATGCTGCAGCCGCAGGTGACGCTGAAGTCCGGCGGCTACCTGATCATGAACCAGACGGAAGCGCTGGTTTCGATCGACGTCAACTCCGGCCGTTCGACCCGTGAACACTCGATCGAGGACACGGCTCTGCAGACGAACCTGGAAGCGGCGGAAGAAATCGCCCGGCAGCTGCGCCTGCGCGACCTTGCCGGCCTCATCGTCATCGACTTCATCGACATGGAAGAAAAGCGCAACAACCGCGCTGTCGAGAAGAAGCTGAAGGAATGCCTGAAGAACGACCGCGCCCGCATCCAGGTCGGCCGCATCTCGCATTTCGGCCTTCTGGAAATGTCGCGCCAGCGTATCCGCGCCTCGGTTCTGGAATCGACGACGCAGGTCTGCTCGCATTGCGGCGGCACCGGCCACGTGCGTTCGCAGTCCTCCGTCGCGCTGCATGTGCTGCGCGGTGTCGAGGAATATCTGCTGAAGAACACCACGCACAATATCACCGTACGCACGACGCCCGATATCGCGCTTTACCTGCTCAACCACAAGCGCCAGACGATCGTCGATTATGAAGCCCGTTTCGGCGTGGCGATCATCATCGATGCCGACGGTTCGGTCGGTGCGCAGCACTTCGCGATCGACCGCGGCGAGCCGGTCGAGAACCCGGTCAAGATCGAGAGCCTCTTCAACTTCGCAGCCATCCCCGACGACGATGACGACGATGTCGTGATCGAGCATGACGAGGAAGAAGACGAAGAACTGGACGAAAAGCCTGCCGCAGCCGAGCGCCCTGCCGCCCGCGCAGAGGGCGAAGGCGAAGGTGGCCGCAAGCGCAAGCGCCGTCGCCGCCGCCGTGGCCGCAACGGCAATGCCGAACAGCAGGTCGCCGCCGATTCCGTTTCCGACGCGGCCGACGATCACGATGAAGGCGAAGACGACGGCGGCGAAGGCGACAGCGATGCCGCCGAGGCTCCGGCCGAGGCCCGCGCCGACGGCGAGGATTCCCAGCGCCGCAAGCGCCGCCGTCGCGGCAAGCGCGGCGGCCGCCGCAACCGCGGAGAGGAAGGCGCCGAGGCGAACGCCGCTTCCGAGGGCGGCGATACTGACGAAGGCGAAGGCGACGACAGCGCAGCCGAGGAAAGCGCCGGGAGCGGCAGCGAAACCGAAGCAGTCGAAGTCGCGACGGTCGAAACCGTCGAGGCACAGCCTGCCATGGCGGCCATCGAAGGCAGCGAAAGCGTTGCCGAAGCGGTCAAGCCGGCTCGCGGCCGGGGCCGCCGCAAGGCCGCTGCCGCACCCTCGCCGGTCGAGGAACCGGTGATCGAAGCGCCGGCAGCCGAAGCCGAGCCGGAAGTGGCGGAAGCCTCCGCAGATCTTGCCACCCCCGCACAGGAAGAAGCGCCTGCTCAGGAAGAGGCAAAGCCGGTCCGCGCCAACCGCGGATCCAACATCTCGTCTTCCGAGCCGACCGTCACCTCGACCCGCGCCGAAAGCGCGGAAACCGAAGGTGAAGGCAAGCCGAAGAAGGCAGGCTGGTGGCAGCGCCGCGGCTTCTTCTGAAAGCTGATTTTCGGCGATAGGTAACATGATCCGGCTGCGGCGACGCGGCCGGATTTTTTTTGTGCCGTGGACAAGGCAAGTCGCGGCGAGAAGCGCAGGCAGCCCTGCGCGGCTTTGACGCCGGAACGAATGCGACTGCCCTCCTGCCGTCCGCAGGCGCGGCTGGAAAATCAGTGCCGTGGGCGCCTTGCACGACAATGGCTGCTTCCGGCTCCCCGGCCCATGGGAGCGGAACGGGTGTGGCCGATCAGCCTGATATTGCGAGAGGGACGGGGCGCGTCAGGCCCGCGGTGACGGCCGCTGGCACGCTGGCACAGATCTCATCGAGATCGTCCAGCGGCGCATCGCAGAACGCCGGTATTAGGCCGCCGGCGGATAGAGCAGATCGACGATGTAGCTTGCGTCGAAGCGGGAATCGAGCATGCCGTAGGTGGAACGCCAGCCGCCGGCAAGACGGGTCTCGATGAAGGCGTCGGCAATGCGCCCTGCCCCCAGCCGGTAGAGCTCGGCGGCACCGGCAACGAGCGCCAGCTGCTCGACGAGCAGGCGGGCAGCGCCCTCGTCCTGTTCGCAGAGCGCGATTGCGGCGCGCAGCACGTCGATCGTCTTCTTGCCGGCCGGGCCGAGATCGCGGGCAAAGCCTGCGAAAACCGTCTCGAACAGATCCTTGCCTCGGTTCAGCACGCGCAAGACATCGAGCGCCATGACATTGCCCGAACCTTCCCAGATCGCATTGACCGGGGCCTCGCGATAGTGGCGGGCGATCGGGCGTTCCTCAATGTAGCCGCTGCCGCCGATGCATTCCATCGCCTCGTAGATCAGCGCCGGGGCGATCTTGCAGCACCAGTATTTGGCGACCGGCGTCATGACACGGGCATAGGCGGCATCCTCGGCATTGCCGCGGGCCTTGTCGAAGGCGTCGGCCAGACGGAAGGAGAGAGCCGTGGCGGCTGCCACGTCGAGCGCCATGTCGGCGAGCACACGCGTCATGATCGGCTGGTTGACCAGCATCTTGCCGAAGACGCTGCGACCGCGCGTATGGTGCACGGCTTCGGCGAGCGAGGCGCGCATGATGCCGGAAGAGGCCAGGGCGCAGTCGAGCCGCGTCAGCGTCACCATGTCGAGAATGGTGCGGATGCCGGCATCGGGACCGCCGAGCAGGAAGCCGAACGTATCGGTGAACTCCACTTCCGACGACGCATTCGAACGGTTGCCGACCTTGTCCTTCAGGCGCTGGAACTGCAGGCCGTTGGCAGAGCCGTCTTCCAGCAGGCGCGGCACGAGGAAGCAGCCCATGCCCTCCTTGGTCTGCGCCAGCATGATGAAGGCATCGCTCATGGGTGCGGACATGAACCACTTGTGGCCGGACAGCCGGTAGATGCCCTCGCTCACCTTTTCGGCCGCGGTCGTGTTGGCACGCACATCCGTGCCGCCCTGTTTTTCCGTCATGCCCATGCCGATCGTCACGGCGGACTTCTGCATGGCCGGGCGATTGGAGGAGTCGTATTTGCGCGACAGGATCTTCGGCGCCCAGTCCTTCTGCACCGCCGGCGACGCCGATAGAGCGGCAACGGATGCGCTTGTCATCGTCAGCGGGCAAAGATGGCCGGATTCGAGCTGCGCCGTCAGATAGAAGCGGGCGGCGCGAATGTGGTGGGCCTGATCCTTGGCCTCGGTATCGGCCTGCGGATCCCAGACCGAGGAATGCAGGCCCGACGCCATGGAACGGCGCATCAGCGCGTGCCAGGCGGGGTGGAATTCGACGACATCGAGACGCTCGCCGCGCGGGCCGTGGGTGCGCAGCTGCGGCGTGCCCTGGTTTGCCATGCGCGCCAGTTCCTGCGCTTCCGGCGAGGTCACGAAGCGGCCCATGTTTTCCAGGTCGTCGCGGATGGCGCGCGGCAGCGCGGCGGTTAGATCGACGATCAGCGGATCGGATCGATAGGCGTTGATTCCCGACCAGAGGCTCGGCTGGTTGAGTTCGGCGAGTTTGTCTTCAGTCCGGTTTGCGGCGGTCATTGTTCGCTTCTATTTCATGAGCCCGGCAAAAGGAAACCGGAAGTTCGTGATTGGCAGAATTCTGCTCTACGGCGCCATGCGTCTTCTCAGACGCGCAAAAGACGCTGTAGCACCTTAAATTGCTGCATAATTCCATCCTTAATCGATTCCGATTTAAGGAATCATGCAGTAGCGGGATTCGACGGAAAATGCATGGGGAACATGGGCATCTGCATATAGCACGCGCTTGCCCCTTTCCCCCGCACTCTTTATAGACCCCGCGAAGACAATAAGAGGCAGGGTCATGGTCTTTTTCCCCCACCGCCACCTCATTGGCATCAAGGGCCTCACCGAGCAGGATATTACCTATCTTCTCGACAAGGCCGACGAAGCCGTCAAGATCAGCCGACAGAGAGAGAAGAAGACGTCGACCCTTCGGGGGCTGACGCAGATCAATCTCTTCTTCGAAGCCTCGACACGCACGCAATCCTCCTTCGAACTTGCCGGCAAGCGCCTTGGCGCCGATGTGATGAACATGTCGGTCGGCAACTCTTCGGTGAAGAAGGGCGAGACGCTGATCGATACGGCGATGACGCTGAACGCGATGCGGCCCGATGTCCTTATCATCCGCCACTCCAGCGCCGGTGCTGCGGCGCTTCTCGCCCAGAAGGTCTCCTGCTCCGTCGTCAATGCCGGCGACGGCCAGCACGAGCACCCGACACAGGCGCTGCTCGACGCGCTGACGATCCGCCGCGCCAAGGGGCGGCTGTCGCGCATCATCGTGGCGATCTGCGGCGACGTGCTGCATTCGCGCGTGGCGCGCTCCAATATCCTGCTTCTGAACGCGATGGGCGCCAGGGTCCGCGTCGTCGCTCCGGCGACGCTGCTGCCAGCCGGTATCGCCGAGATGGGCGTCGAGGTCTTCCATTCGATGAAGGAGGGCCTGAAGGATGCCGACGTGGTGATGATGCTGCGGCTGCAGCGCGAGCGCATGTCCGGCGCCTTCGTGCCTTCGGTGCGCGAATATTATCATTTCTACGGCCTCGATGCGGAAACGCTGAAAGCGGCGAAGGAGGATGCGCTCGTCATGCATCCGGGACCGATGAACCGTGGCGTGGAAATCGCCTCGGAAGTGGCCGATGGCCCGCAGAGCGTCATTGCCGAACAGGTGGAAATGGGGGTCGCGGTGCGCATGGCCGTCATGGAGGCCCTGCTCGTTTCCCAGAACCAGGGTCCGCGCACAGATGGAGCGGGCGCATGAGCAATCTCGTCCTCAAGAATGTCCGTATCGTCGACCCCTCGCGCAATCTCGATGAGGTCGGCACCATTATCGTCAAGGACGGCCTCATCGCTGCGGCCGGCAAGGATGCGCAGAACCAGGGCGTGCCGGAAGGCGCTGTCGTGCGCGACTGCACGGGCCTCGTCGCAACGCCTGGCCTCGTCGATGCCCGCGTCCATATCGGCGAACCGGGCGGCGAGCACCGCGAGACCATCGCTTCGGCAAGCCGGGCCGCGGCAGCGGGCGGCGTGACGTCGATCATCATGATGCCGGATACGCATCCCGTCATCGACGACATCGCGCTCGTCGAGTTCGTCAAGAAGACGGCGCGGGATACGGCTGTCGTCAACGTCTATCCGGCAGCGGCCATCACCAAGGGGCTCGCCGGCGAGGAGATGACGGAAATCGGCCTGCTGATGGAAGCCGGCGCCGTCGCCTTCACCGACGGACATTCCAGCATTTCCGATACGCAGGTGCTGCGCCGGGTGATGACCTACGCGCGCGAATTCGGCGCCGTCATTTCCTGCGCCACGCGTGACAGATATCTTGGCGCCAACGGCGTCATGCATGAGGGCCTGCTCGCGAGCTGGCTCGGCCTTTCGGGCATTCCGAAGGAAGCGGAGCTGATCCCGCTGGAACGCGACCTGCGCATCGCCCAGCTGACGTGCGGCAACTACCATGCGGCAATGATCTCGGTTCCGGAATCGGTCGAGGCGATCGAGCTTGCCCGCTCGCGCGGGGCGAAAGTCACCTGCGGCGTGTCGATCAACAATCTGGCGCTCAACGAGAACGATATCGGCGAGTACCGCACCTTCTTCAAGCTCTATCCGCCGCTGCGCTCCGAGGACGACCGGGTCGCGATGGTGGACGCGCTGGCCAGGGGAGCGATCGATATCATCGTTTCCTCGCACGACCCGCAGGATGTCGATACCAAGCGCCTGCCCTTCGGCGAAGCGGAGGATGGTGCCGTCGGGCTGGAAACCATGCTCGCGGCGGCCTTGCGGCTCCATCACAGCGGGCAGGTCAGCCTGATGCGGCTGATCGATGCGATGTCGACGCGCCCGGCGCAGATCTTCGGCCTCGACGCCGGCACGCTGAAGCCCGGCGCAAAGGCGGATATTGCCCTGATCGATCTCGAGGAGCCTTGGCTTGTCGCCAAGGACATGCTTCTCTCCCGCTCGAAGAACACGCCGTTCGAGGATGCGCGCTTCAGCGGCCGGGCTGTCGCGACCTATGTCGGGGGGCGGCTGGTTCACGCATTGCAGGGCTGAGGCCTGCCCTGCCCTTGCAGGCGGGCTCTCGGCAAAGGATTGGGGAACAAAATGATATCAGATCTTGTCACCTGGCAGATTACGCTGCCTCTGGCGCTTGCCGCCGCCGTCGTCGGTTACCTGCTCGGCTCCATCCCGTTCGGTCTCATCCTCACGCGCGCCGCCGGCCTTGGCGACGTTCGCAGCATCGGCTCCGGCAATATCGGCGCGACCAACGTGCTGCGCACGGGCAACAAGAAGCTTGCGGCGGCAACGCTGCTGCTCGACGCGCTGAAGGCTGCCGCGGCGGCCTGGATCATGGCCTATTTCGCCGGTGAGGAAGCGGGCATCATCGCCGGCTTCTTTGCCTTCATCGGCCATCTCTTCCCGGTCTGGATCGGCTTCAAGGGCGGCAAGGGCGTCGCCACCTATATCGGCACGCTTCTCGGCGTTGCGCCGCTCATGGTCCTGCTCTTTGCCGCCGTGTGGCTGGGGACGGCCTTCATCAGCCGCTACTCCTCGCTGTCGGCGCTGATTGCGATGCTTGTCATTCCGGTTGCATTATGGATATTGGGCGACGAAAAGGTTGCGGCGATCATGGCGATCATGACCGTCATCTCCTATTGGAAGCACAAGGCCAATATTTCCCGCCTGATGAACGGCACGGAAAGCAAGATCGGGGCTAAGGGGTAATGGACGCGCTCAGCGCAAGGCCAAAGGGAATTGCGCTCACCGACAAACAGAGGATCGCCTGGCTGCGGCTGATCCGTTCCGACAATGTCGGTCCCGCGACCTTTCGCGATCTCATCAACCATTTCGGCTCGGCGGAAGCCGCACTTGCCATGCTGCCGGACCTTTCGGCCCGCGGCGGCGCGACGCGCTCGATCCGCATCGCCACCGAAGCGGAGGCCCATCGCGAGCTCGAGGCGGCACAACGCTTCGGCGCCCGTTTCGTCGGCATCGGCGAGCCCGACTATCCGCAGGCGCTGCGCCAGATAGACGGCGCGCCGCCGCTGCTCGCGGTCAAGGGCGATCTTTCCGTGCTCAACAGGCCGGCGGTCGGCATCGTCGGTTCGCGCAACGCTTCCATCAGCGGCGCGAAATTCGCAGCGATGATTGCCCGGGACTGCGGCCGGGCCGGTTATGCCGTCGTGTCTGGCCTGGCCCGCGGCATCGACACGGCCGCCCACCGGGCGAGCCTTGATACCGGCACCATTGCCGCAATGGCCGGCGGGCTGGACCAGCCCTACCCGCCCGAAAATGTCGGCCTGCTGGAGCAGATATGGAATGGCAACGGGCTTGCCGTCAGCGAGATGCCTTTCGGCTGGGAGCCGCGCGCGCGTGACTTTCCCCGCCGCAACCGGCTGATTGCGGGCATCTCGCTCGGCGTTGCGATCGTGGAGGCGGCGGTTCGTTCCGGTTCGCTTATCACGGCGCGGATGGCCGGTGAATTCGGGCGGCTGGTCTTTGCGGTGCCAGGGTCGCCGCTCGACCCGCGCTGCCACGGCACGAACGGCCTTCTGAAAGAAGGAGCGACCATCGTCACGTCGCCCGAGGATATCGTGGAAGCGCTGGCGCCGCTCTCCCAGCCCGATCTCTTCTCGCCGCCTTCAGCCGAGGAACCGAAGCGCGAAGCCAGAATAGCGCTTCCGCCCGACGAAACGGATCGCGCGCTCGTCATCGATGCGCTCGGCCCGACGCCGGTGGAGGTCGACGACATCATCCGCCATACCGGTCTTGCGGCTTCCGCCGTCTATCTCGTCCTTCTGGAACTGGATATGGCCGGGCGGCTGCACCGCCATGCCGGCGGGCTCATCTCAATTTCCATGGCCGACTGAGCCGCCGGCGATGCGCAGCTGCAGATCTCCAGCTTCGACACAGGCCATCTCGATGAGGTAACACAGCATTTCCGCATTCTCGCGTTCAGCCACCTGGCGCAACTCGGCGAGCATCTGCCGGATGAAAGCGATGTTTTCAAGCGATGCCGAGCGATCGGCGTCTTTTCCTGCAACCTTGGGCGCCATAATTATCTCTGCGAAATCGGAGAGGGCTGCTTTGCCGCAGAGCCCGAACCACACTTCAAAAACGATAACGCAATCATCCTGAATTGCAATAGGTTCAAAATCTCGCAATGGTTGCGATGCGCAGCAAAGAGCTAAAATTAAAGCAAACCTCTTGACCGGAGCGAATTCCCTGTCCATGTCGGAGGGCCGGTATTCATGTTGCAGTGCGTGTTGCGCCTGCTTCTTCGCCGGATCGGCATCTTTTTTAGAGAATCATCATGAATGTTGTAGTGGTGGAATCGCCTGCCAAGGCAAAGACGATCAACAAGTATCTGGGTCCAGGATACAAAGTGCTCGCCTCTTTCGGCCATGTGCGCGATCTGCCTGCCAAGGACGGTTCCGTTCTTCCGGACCAGGATTTCGAAATGCTCTGGGAGGTGGACGGCGCCTCGTCCAAGCGGATCAAGGATATTGCCGACGCGGTAAAATCCTCCGATGCGCTGTTCCTGGCGACCGACCCCGATCGCGAAGGTGAAGCGATTTCCTGGCATGTTCTCGACCTTCTGAACAAGAAGCGGGTCATCAACGGCAAGCCGGTCAAGCGCGTCGTCTTCAACGCGATCACCAAGAAGGCCGTGCTCGACGCCATGGCCGATCCGCGCGATATCGACGTGCCGCTGGTCGATGCCTATCTGGCGCGCCGCGCGCTCGACTATCTCGTCGGCTTCAACCTGTCGCCGGTGCTGTGGCGCAAGCTGCCGGGCGCGCGTTCGGCCGGCCGCGTGCAGTCGGTCGCGCTGCGCCTCGTCTGCGATCGCGAATCCGAGATCGAGCGCTTCATCTCCGAAGAATACTGGAACCTTTCGGCGATCCTGAAGACGCCGCGCGGCGACGAGTTCGAGGCAAGGCTGGTTGCCGCCAACGGCAAGCGGCTGCAGCCGCGCGCGATCGGCAATGGCGAGGAAGCCGGCAAGCTGAAGACGCTCCTGGAAGGCGCGAGCTATGTCGTCGACAGCGTCGAGGCAAAGCCCGTCAAGCGCAATCCGGCCCCGCCCTTTACGACTTCCACTCTGCAGCAGGCCGCCTCCTCCAAGCTCGGCTTCTCGGCCTCGCGCACCATGCAGATTGCGCAGAAGCTTTACGAGGGCGTCGATATCGGCGGAGAGACCGTCGGCCTCATCACCTATATGCGTACGGACGGCGTGCAGATGGCGCCCGAAGCGATCGACGCGGCGCGGCGCGCCATCGGCGAACAGTTCGGCGATCGCTACCTGCCGGAAAAGGCGCGCTTCTATTCGACCAAGGCCAAGAACGCCCAGGAAGCGCATGAAGCGATCCGCCCGACCGACTTCAACCGCTCGCCCGACCGTGTGCGCAAGTTCCTGGATGCCGACCAGATCCGTCTCTACGACCTGATCTGGAAGCGCGGTATTGCCAGCCAGATGGCGTCGGCGGAAATCGAGCGCACGACAGCGGAGATCCTGGCCGACAATAACGGCCAGAAAGCCGGTCTGCGCGCTGTCGGTTCCGTGATCCGTTTCGACGGCTTCATCGCCGCCTATACCGACCAGAAGGAGGATGGCGAACAGAGCGACGACGCCGACGACGAGGATGGCCGCCTGCCGGAGATCAATGCGCGCGAAAACCTCGCCAAGCAGAAGATCAACTCCACGCAGCACTTTACCGAACCGCCGCCGCGTTACTCCGAAGCATCGCTCATCAAGAAGATGGAAGAGCTCGGCATCGGCCGTCCCTCCACCTATGCCGCGACGCTGGCGACGCTGCGCGACCGCGACTATGTGACGATCGACAAGCGCAAGCTCATTCCGCAGGCGAAGGGGCGTCTCGTCACGGCCTTCCTCGAGAGCTTCTTCACGAAGTATGTCGAGTACGACTTCACGGCCGATCTCGAAGAGAAGCTCGACCGGATCTCGGCCGGCGAACTGAACTGGAAGCAGGTGCTCCGCGACTTCTGGAAGGATTTCTTCTCGCAGATCGAAGATACCAAGGAGCTGCGCGTCACCAACGTTCTGGATTCGCTCAACGAAGCCCTGGCGCCGCTGGTCTTCCCGAAGCGCGAAGACGGCAGCGATCCGCGCATCTGCCAGGTCTGCGGCACCGGCAACCTGTCGCTGAAGCTCGGCAAGTACGGCGCCTTCGTCGGCTGCTCGAACTATCCGGAATGCAACTACACCCGCCAGCTCTCCTCCGAGAATGGCGGCGAGGCCGAAGGCGTTGCGCTGAACGAGCCGAAGAACCTCGGCACCGACCCGACCACGGGCGAGGAACTGACGCTGCGTTCGGGCCGTTTCGGACCCTATATCCAGCGCGGCGACGGCAAGGATGCCAAGCGCTCCTCGCTGCCCAAGGGCTGGAAGCCCGAGGATATCGACTACGAGAAGGCGATGGCGCTGATCTCGCTGCCGCGCGATATCGGCAAACATCCGGAAACCGGCAAGATGATCTCTTCCGGGCTCGGCCGCTACGGACCGTTCCTGCTGCATGACGGCACCTATGCCAATCTGGAAAGCATCGAAGACGTCTTTTCGGTCGGCCTCAACCGCGCCGTGACGCTGATTGCCGAAAAACAGAACAAGGCGCCGGGCGGGCGCAATCGCGGCACGCCGGCAGCCCTGAAGGAACTCGGCGATCATCCCGACGGCGGCGCGATCACCGTTCGCGACGGCCGCTACGGCCCCTATGTCAACTGGGGCAAGGTCAATGCGACGCTGCCGAAGGGCAAGGATCCGCAGGCCATCACCGTCGAGGAGGCGCTGGCGCTGATTGCGGAAAAGGCCGGCAAGGCCCCTGCCGCCAAGACCAAGGCCAGGACGGCCAAGCCGAAGGCTGCGGCCGCCGAAGCCAAGACGACGAAGACCGCCGCGAAGCCGAAGGCAACCAAGGCAAAGGCGCCGGCGAAAACGAAAAAGAGCTGAGAGTGGCGAAAGAACCGCGCGAGACTACGAGAGCCATGGGCAAGCGCCCGGGAAAATTCGGACGCGCGAGCAGGGAACCTGCGCCTGAGCCGCTGAACATCGTGCACGGCATCCTGCCGCCGCGCGAGGTCATCCTGCGGTTCATCGCCGATCATCCGCAGAAAGCCTCCAAGCGCGAGCTTGCCAAGGCCTTCGGGCTGAAGGGCGAAAGCCGTGTCGAGCTCAAGCACCTGCTGCAGGAGCTGGAGCAGGAAGGCATGCTGCAGAAGACCCGCAAGTCGCTGATCCGGCCGGGCGCCCTGCCGCCCGTCACCGTGCTCGACATCACCACGCGCGACAAGGACGGCGAACTGATCGGCCGCCCGGCCGAATGGCCCGAGGACCAGGGTGCCGCGCCGGCCGTCGCCATCCGCCAGCAGTCGCCGGCAGGCCGCCAGGGCAAGGGCAAATCGCCCGTTGCCGGCCTCGGCGACCGTATCCTCGCCAAGATATTCCCGGCCGTCGACCGCGGCGGGCCTGCCTACACGGCCCGCATCATCAAGGTGATCGACAAGCGGCGTGGCGCCACCATGGGCGTCTTCAAGGACGCACCGGGCGGCGCCGGACGCCTGCTGCCGATCGACCGGCGCGGCGAGGAAATGGTGATCGATCCCGATTACAAGGGCGATGCCAGGGACGGCGATCTCGTCGAAGTGGAAATTGCCCGCCTCGGCCGGTTCGGCCTGCCGCGCGCCAAGGTGCTTTCGGTCATCGGTTCCGTTGCTTCGGAAAAGGCGATCTCGATGATCGCCATCCACGCGCACGGCATTCCGCATGTCTTCCCGCCGGCGGTCGTCGCGGAGGCTGACGACGCCAAGCCTGCCACCATGTCGCACCGGGAGGACTGGCGCGACATGCCGCTGATCACCATCGACCCGGCCGATGCGAAGGACCATGACGACGCCGTCTATGCCGAGGACGATCCGTCGGAGGAGAATGCCGGCGGCGTCATCGTCACCGTCGCCATTGCCGACGTCTCCTGGTATGTGCGGCCGAATTCGCCGCTCGACCGTGAAGCCCTGAAGCGCGGCAACTCGGTCTATTTCCCCGACCGTGTCGTGCCAATGCTGCCCGAGCGCATCTCCAACGATCTCTGCTCGCTGAAGGAAGGCGTCGACCGCCCTGCCCTTGCGGTGCGCATGATCTTCTCGAAGGAGGGCCGCAAGATCGGCCACACCTTCCACCGCATCATGATGAAGAGCGCCGCCAAGCTCTCCTACCAGCAGGCGCAGGCGGCGATCGACGGCAAGCCGGACGACAAGACCGGGCCGATGCTGGAGCCGATCCTGAAGCCGCTGTGGCATGCTTACGAGACGATGAAGCGCGGTCGCGACCGGCGCCAGCCGCTCGAACTCGACATGCCCGAGCGCAAGATCCTGCTGAAGCCCGACGGTACCGTCGACCGGGTCTTCGTGCCGCCGCGTCTCGATGCGCACAAGCTGATCGAAGAAATGATGATCCAGGCGAATGTCGCGGCCGCCGAGACGCTGGAGAAGAAACGCCAGCCGCTGATCTACCGCATCCACGATACGCCGACGCTTGCCAAGCAGGAGGTGCTGCGCGAATTCCTTGCCACCCTCGGCATCTCGCTTGCCAAGGGCGGCAATATGCGCGCCAACAGCTTCAACGGCATTCTCGCCAAGGCAGACGGCACGCCGCACCAGACGATGGTCAACGAAATGGTGCTGCGCTCGCAGAGCCAGGCGATCTACAGCCCTGAGAATATCGGCCATTTCGGCCTGAACCTGATGAAATACGCGCATTTCACCTCGCCGATCCGCCGCTATGCCGATCTGATCGTGCATCGTGCGCTCGTCGGCTCGCTCGGTTTCGGCGAAGGCGGCATCACGCCGGACGAAGAGGCAACGCTCGACGATATCGCGGCCGAGATCTCCACGTTCGAGCGCCGCGCCATGGCCGCCGAGCGCGAGACGGTGGACCGCCTCATCGCCCACCACCTTGCCGGCCGCATCGGACAGGAATTCGAGGGGCGCGTTTCCGGCGTTACCAAATCCGGCCTGTTTATCCTCCTGCCGGACTATGGCGCGGACGGTTTCATCCCTATATCAACGCTCGGCACCGACTATTTCATCTATGACGAGGCGCATCAGGCGCTGACGGGTGAAAAGACCGGGCTCGGCTATCGTCTCGGCGACGATGTGACGGTGCGGCTGGCAGAGGCGATACCGCTTGCGGGCGCCCTGCGTTTCGAGATGCTGAGCGAGGGACGCAAGATGCCGACGGCGGTGCGCTCCTTCCACAAGGCGGGACGACGCGACGCGAGCCGCGCGCGCAAGAAGGTTGGAACAAGGCCGCCGCGCGGGCGGCGCTGAGGCAGTTCCGGCAAAAACGAGCAGCGTTTTTGCCGTAATTGCATGGAGTGACAGAGAGGAAGCCTTTCCGTATTTCCAGGGAAACATGGAAAGGCTTCATCTGCGGAAAGGAAAGGCCGATGAGCACACCGACAGACGAGGTCGTGCGCTACGGGGATACGCCCGATGCCGAGCGCCCGCTCGGGCGCTCGATCATGCGCGGCATGCTGAACCGCTGTCCCGCCTGCGGCAGCGGCAGGCTGTTTCGCGCTTTCCTCAAACCGGTCGATCACTGTGCGGCCTGCGGCGAAGCGATGTACCATCAACGCGCCGACGACCTGCCGCCCTATCTCGTCATTCTCGTGCTCGGCCACGTCGTCGTCGGCGGGTTCATGCTGACGGACATGGCTTTCGTGCTGCCGGTCTGGGTGCATCTCGCCATCTGGGCGCCGATCACCGTCATCACCGCGCTCGTCTCGATCCAGCCTATCAAGGGCGGGGTCATCGGCCTGCAATGGGCCTTGAAGATGCACGGTTTCGGCGGTCACGACGATGGACCCGACGATTACGAGACACCCGGCCGACAAGCTTGAGCACCTTCACCTTCCAGACATATTTCGCGTGTAGTGGCAGCGGCCAGAGCGCCATGGCCTGTAGCCGACTATCTGCAGAGGAACGATACGCTCATCATTTCTTGTACGGGGAAAGCTCACACTCAAAACATCGCCGGCGGACGCCGGAAATATTATGAAACCCTGCCCGTCACTTGGATTTGGCATGTCTATGTCTTTCTATGTGGCACCAGACGGACGATTCGTCCGCATACTTCTCTAAGGATGGATAAATGTCTCAGCCGAGGAACGGCACACCGGGCGATGTCGAGGAAATCCATTGGCCTTCTCTGGTGGCAGCCGTCTCTTCCATTTCCGCCGTCGGCATAGCGATCGGCCTGGGACTGCCTCTCCTTAGCATCATTCTCGAAAAACGCGGCATTTCCTCCACGCTCATCGGGCTCAACACCGCCATGGCCGGCATCGCGGCGATGGCCGCCGCGCCGATCACCACCAAGCTCGCGCATAAATACGGCGTGGCGCCGACCATGATGTGGGCGGTGCTGATCTCGGCGCTCAGCGCGCTCGGCTTTTATTATGCGCAGGACTTCTGGATGTGGTTCCCGTTGCGCTTCGCCTTCCACGGTGCGACGACCACACTCTTCATCCTCTCCGAATTCTGGATCAACGCCGCCTCGCCTCCGTCCAAGCGCGGATTCGTGCTCGGCATCTATGCCACGGTCCTGTCCATCGGCTTTGCTGCGGGACCGCTGATCTTCTCGTTGCTCGGCAGTGAGGGCATCCTGCCCTTCCTGGTCGGCGCCGGCGCGATCCTGCTTGCCGCCATCCCGATCTTCATCGCCCGCTACGAAAGCCCGGTTCTGGACGAGAAGCCCGAGTTGCATTTCATGCGCTACGTCTTCCTGGTGCCGACCGCAACGGCCGCCGTGTTCATCTTCGGCGCCGTGGAGGCCGGCGGCCTGTCGCTGTTTCCGATCTTTGCCGTTCGCGCCCACTTCACCGAATCGCAGGCCGCTCTGCTGCTCACCATGATGGGTGTCGGCAACGTCATCTTCCAGATTCCGCTTGGCCTGCTCTCCGACCGCATCAGGGACAAGCGCCCGCTCCTGGTCCTGATGGCGCTGACCGGTTTCGTCGGCACGATGATGTTGCCCGTTCTCGTCAACAACTGGCTTCTGATGGCCGGCATCCTGCTTTTCTGGGGCGGCTGCGTCTCCGGCCTCTATACGGTCGGACTGAGCCATCTCGGCTCGCGCCTGACAGGTTCCGACCTCGCGGCGGCCAATGCCGCCTTCGTTTTCTGTTATGCCGTCGGCACCGTCGCAGGCCCGCAGGTGATCGGCGCCGCCATCGACGTCGCCGGAAACAACGGTTTTGCCTGGGCAATTGCCTGTTTCTTCGGGCTTTATGCCCTGCTTGCCGGCATAAGACTGCTTTTCCTCGGAAAGCGGGCTTGACTTTTCGGGTCAGATTCGTAGTTTCGCGCCAGAATTTGCCGTGGAGCCTATCCGGCTTTCCACGGCTTTCATTTTCTTAAAGGCAGGACGACCATGGCCAAGGCTACCACTATCAAGATCAAGCTTCTGTCGACGGCCGACACCGGTTTCTTCTACGTCACGACGAAGAACAGCCGTACGATGACGGACAAGATGACGAAGACCAAGTACGACCCGATTGCCAAGAAGCATGTCGAGTTCAAGGAAACCAAGATCAAGTAATCAACTGATCCTGCGGTTTTTTAAAAAAGCGCGCGCCTTCGGGTTGCGCGCTTTTTGTTTGCAACGGGCCAGCCGGCGGTTCATGTTAGCGCAAACAAGAAAAACGCCGTCCTTCCTCTCTGGGAAGTGACGGCGTTTTTTTTCGAAAGGGGGTCGGCCAGCATGCAAAACGGCACGAGGAACCGTTTAAGATTGCGTACCAGCCGACCGACCCCACGACCCAGGAGATGCGGCGGACCTGAGCATCATGGGGTATCGACAGCTCCTCCTTGGGAGCGTTTTCTGTTCTGAGCCGATAATTTGCGCAAAAATGAAAGAAAATCAACAAATTCTTAATGGTAAAATTTCCGAGTATGATTCTATGGTTAAAAGTCCAGTTTTGGTACGTGTAAAGAAGCGCCCAATTCTCTTTTACCAAAAGGACAATATTTGAAGCCCCCAAGAATCTCTCGGCTATATTTGAGTAACATCACCATCCCCTTCCCTTAGGTAAGGTGCCGGCGTTACGTTTTTTGAAATACGATTTACCCAGCCACTCTCCTTACAGAGAAATTATAGTCCGCTCTTCTTGCGACATTCACGACCTCTAGTTTTTCAGGGGCTAGCGATACGTCCCATCGAAAGAAACGGGCTTTAAAGTCCATTTTTGGGCTATAGGGTTGAAAAAACGGCGCCTTCGTTGCAGCCGTCAACATTAAATATTCGTAAGGTTCGGCCACCATCGGTGGATAACCGATGGCGGCGCATTCCGGAACGCGTCGCTGTCAGGCCGCCGAAGCCACGACGCGGTTGCGCCCGGTATTCTTCGCCTCATAGAGCGCAAGGTCCGCCTGCTTCATCAGCTGGTCGGGCGTTATGACGGAGGCGATGCGCGAGGATATGCCGAACGAGGCGGTAATGTTCAGCGTCTCGCCCGACGATTTCAGCAGGAAGGGCGTGCTTTCGATTGCCGCGCGCAGGCGCTCGGCAACGGCTGCGGCGACCTCCGGCGAGGTGTCCGGCATGACGACGACAAATTCCTCGCCGCCGTAACGGCAGGCGAGATCGGCGCCACGGACGGTCGAGCGCACGCGGTTTGCGAATTCCTTCAGAATCTGGTCGCCGCCGTCATGGCCATAGGTGTCGTTGACCTGCTTGAACCGGTCGATATCGGTGATCAGAACCGAGAGCGGCCGGCCGCGGGCCATCGAACGGTTGAAGAGCACGTTGAGATGGCTGTCGAGGTAACGGCGGTTGTTGAGACCGGTCAGCGGATCGGTGACGGCAAGCTCGATCGTCTGCTTGACGCTGGCGCGCAGGCGGTCGTTGTAGCGCTTGCGGCGGATCTGCGTCAGGCTGCGGGCGACGAGCTCGTTCGGATCGACCGGGCGCACGATATAATCGTTGACGCCGAGATCGAGCGCGCGGATGACCATGTCGTCGGCCCCCTGCTCGGTGACGATCAGGATCGGCAGAAAACGGGTCCGTTCCAGCGAACGGAACTGCGAGCAGAGCCTGAGCGGATCGTATTCGTCGAAATTGGCGTTGACGATGACGAGTTCGAAGGCGTTCTCGGCGGCTTCGAAAAGTGCGGCCTGCGGATCGGAAATGGCGGTGACGTCGGCGACCGGTTTCAGCGTCTTGATGATGCGTTCCTGCGAATTGGCGCGACTGTCGACCAGCAATACCTGCCCGGCCTCGTCGGCGCGCCCGTCGCCGGTGCGCATCAGTTCGTCCATGCCCATCGTGTGGGCGGTTTCGGCGCGCATGCGCAGCTCGTCGCTCAGCGTCTTCAGGCGCAGCAGGCTCTTGACGCGCGAGATGAGCTGCAGGTCGTTGACGGGCTTCGTCAGGAAGTCGTCGGCACCGGCCTTCAGGCCGCGCACGCGGTCTGCCGGCTGGTCGAGCGCCGTCACCATGACGACGGGAATATGGGCGGTCTTCGGATTGGCCTTCAGCCGCTCGCAGACTTCGAAGCCGTCAATGCCGGGCATCATGATGTCGAGCAGGATGAGATCGACCTGGTTGCGGTCGCAGATCGCCAGCGCCTCATGGCCGTCGGCGGCGGTCAGCACGTCGAAATATTCGGCCAGCAGCCGCGCTTCGAGCAGCTTCACATTTGCCGGAATATCATCAACAACCAGTATTCGCGCCGTCATGAATCTTTTCCGATGCCCTAGGCGTCGCCCAGATAGGTCTTGATCGTCTCAATGAATTTCGGAACGGAGATCGGCTTGGAGACATAGGCCTCGCAACCGCCCTGCCGGATCCGTTCCTCGTCGCCCTTCATGGCAAAGGCGGTGACGGCGATGACCGGGATGACATGCAGGTCGTCGTCTTCCTTCAGCCACTTGGTGACTTCGAGGCCGGAAACTTCCGGAAGCTGAATATCCATAAGAATAAGATCGGGACGGTGTTTGCGCGCAAGATCAAGCGCTTCCATGCCGTTGCGGGTCTGGATCGTGGTATAGCCCGAGGCCTCGATGAGGTCGCGAAAGAGCTTCATGTTGAGCTCGTTATCTTCTACAATCATCACCTGTTTGGGCATGACCAGCTGTCCCTACGTCCGCTCTTGAAGCCAAATGTCCCATGATAAAGACATTAGCTGACAAATGGCTCCATGAAACCGATAGTGCAAGCTACCGGTATTTGGTTGAAGAAAAGGTAACTCGACCATCGCAATGCAAAGCAACTTCAAGACTTCGAAACAACTTGCGGCAGCAGCCGATCCGCAGGAAACGGCCATCGCCGTTCTCGGATGGCTGGCCAACGATGCGGATCTCTTCGGCCGCTTCCTGGTGCTGACCGGCGTCGAACCGCGGCAGGTGCGCAACGCCGTCAACGATCCTGCCTTTCTCGCCGGCATGCTGGATTTCCTCATGAACCACGAGCCGACGGCGATCGCCTTCTGCGAGGCGACGGGTACGACGCCGGAAGCGCTGACGGCGGCATGGCGCCACTTCTCCCCGCCCGGCCTCGATTCCGGGGAATATTGATCGTGAGCGACGGCAGCGAGCTCGACATTTCGCATATCCGCCTTGGCGACAGGCCGCTCATCGTCTGCGATGTCGACGACGTGGTGCTGCAATTCATCGATCCCTTTCAGCTGTACCTCAAAAGTCTCGGGCACGAATTTCTGCCGCGTTCCTTTCGCCTTCACGGTAACATCGTCTCGCTGGCGGACGGGCTTGCGCTGGAGGACCAGCATGTCAGCCGGCTGATCCTGGAATTCTTCGCGGCCCAGGAAAGCTGGCAGACGCCGATCGATCCGGTCGTTTCGACGCTCGAACGCCTGTCCGGCGATGCCGATATCCTGTTCCTCACCGCAATGCCGCCGCAGTTTTCCGCCCATCGCCGCCGCCTTCTCGACAGGATCGGCCTGGGCTTCCCGCTGCTTGCCAGCGAACAGCCGAAAGGGCCGATCGTCCACGCCCTGCATGGCGGCCGCGACCTTCCGGTCGTCTTCATCGACGATATGGCGCGCAACCTGCATTCCGTGAAGGAGCATGTGGCCGATTGCCTGCTCATCCATCTCGTGCCGGACTCCCCCGTTCACCGCTTCGCGCCGACCGCCGGCGCCGATATTGCGCGAGCAAGGGACTGGCTCCACGCCGCCGAGCTGATCGACCAGCATCTTGCGGCACACGCGATCAGCCGCGCAAATCCAGCCGCATGAGCGGCCGGCCGTCCTTGCGCCTTGCGATCGTCTCAAAACCGGCCGTATCGAAAATCGCCGTCGAACCGATGCAAAGCGTGACCGATTTCGATTGCTTCACATGGTCGATCGGACAGGCTTCCAGGAGCCGAGCGCCCTGGCTGCGGGCGTAGTCGACGGCGCCGCCGAGCAGTTTGTGGCTCAGGCCTTTTCCGCGCAGCTTCGGCAACAGGAAGAAACAGCTGACGGCCCAGATCCCGGGATCATGCGCATCGCCCTCCTCCAGCGGCCGCGAGACGGTTCGCGGCGAGTTGAACTGCGGCACGTCATGGCGCGGCCCCACCTGCACCCAGGCGACAGGCTCGCCTTCGACATAAGAGAGAAGGCCCGGCGGCGGGCCGGCCGCAATGCGGCCCTGCATATGGGCCTTGCGCTCCGAGGGCTCCATCTTCGTGCGCACGGCATGGGGAAGGCGCAGCGCCACGCACCAGCAATTGTAGAAGGCGCCCTGCGGGCCGAACAGCTTTTCGAAGTCGCCCCAGCGTTCGGCCGTGACGGGTTCGAAACGAAGATCAATATCCACGGCCAAGCGCTCCTCCCTCTCTTGAGACTCGAAAGCTTAGGGCGTAATGTTGCGATGTTCAACCTTTGTTCCCGTCATGGCGCCTGCATCTGACAAGACACCCGGCTTCTGTCGCGACTGCCTTGCCGAGCAGAAGGGCGAGGCACGTCGCTGCCACGCCTGCGGCAGCCCACGCCTCGTGCGCCATCAAGAGCTCTACGAGCTGACGCTCGCGCATATCGATTGCGACGCCTTCTATGCCGCCGTGGAAAAACGCGACAATCCGGAGCTTGCCGACAAGCCCGTCATCATCGGCGGCGGCAAGCGCGGCGTCGTCTCCACGGCCTGTTATATCGCCCGCATTCACGGCGTGCGCTCGGCCATGCCGATGTTCAAGGCGCTGGAGGCCTGTCCGCAGGCGGTGGTCATCCGTCCCGACATGGAGAAATACGTCGCCGTCGGCCGGCAGGTCCGCGCGCTGATGCAGGAGCTGACGCCGCTGGTGCAGCCGCTCTCCATCGACGAAGCGTTCCTCGAACTCGGCGGCACCGAGCGGCTGCATCACGACCCGCCGGCCCGCACGCTGGCGAAATTCGCCCGCCGCGTCGAGAAGGAGATCGGCATTACCGTTTCGGTCGGCCTTTCCTATTGCAAGTTTCTCGCCAAGGTCGCCTCCGACCTGCAGAAGCCACGCGGCTTTTCCGTCATCGGACGCGAGGAGGCCGTGGCGTTTCTGGCGCCGCGTCCGGTGACGACGATCTGGGGCGTCGGCAAGGCTTTTGCCGCGACGCTCGAAGCAGACGGCATCCGCACGGTCGGCCAGCTGCAGCAGATGGAGGAGAACGACCTGATGCGCCGCTACGGCAGCATCGGCCAGCGGCTCTCCCGCCTGTCGCGCGGCATCGACGACCGCGAGGTGCATGCCAACGATCCCGCCAAGAGTGTTTCGGCCGAAACCACCTTCTTCGACGATATCTCGCG
This sequence comes from Rhizobium sp. KDH_Rht_773_N, assembly GCF_052946295.1. NCBI lineage: Bacteria > Pseudomonadati > Pseudomonadota > Alphaproteobacteria > Hyphomicrobiales > Rhizobiaceae > Rhizobium > Rhizobium sp. KDH_Rht_773_N. The sequence goes on from NZ_CM129525.1 coordinate 321,658, forward strand.
TTACGACGATCTCGTGCCGATCCTGCGCAACCTCTCGGAAAAGGTCTCGTGGCGGCTGAAGAAGAGCGGCATTGCCGGCCGGACCGTGGTGCTGAAGATGAAGACGGCCGATTTCAAGTCGCGCACCCGCAACCGGCGCCTCGAAGATCCGACACAACTGGCCGACAAGATCTTCCGCACGGGGCTCGATCTTCTGGAGAAGGAAACGGACGGCACGAAATTCCGCCTGATCGGCATCGGCGTCACCGATCTCGGCGATGCCGGCCGCGCCGACCCGCCCGATCTCATCGACCGGCAATCCGGCCGGCGCGCGGCGGCGGAAGCGGCCATGGACAAGCTGCGCGACAAGTTCGGCAAAGGCACGGTCGAAACCGGCTATACGTTCGGCGGCAAGGGCAACCGCTAGGCCGGAGCCATTTCCTTGAGCGCCGCCTCCCTGTTCTTCACGGCCTGCGCATAACCGGGCTCGATCGCGACGGCGTGATCGTAGCTTTCCACCGCCTCGTTCTGGCGCCCCAGCCGGCGAAGCACATTGCCGCGATTGTTGAAGGCGATGGCGTGGCCGGCGTCCAGGGCGATGGCCCGGTCATAGCTTCGCAGCGCCTCTTCGAAATTCGACAGAAGCGCAAGAATATTGCCCCGGTTGCAATAGGCCGAAGCGGAGGTCGGCTTTGCTTCGATCGCCCTGTCGACACAGGCTGCCGCACCGTGCAGGTCGCCCTTCTGCAACAGCAGCAGTGCCAGATGCTGCAGGGCATCGAAATGATCCGGCTTGAGCAAGATCACGTCGCGATAGCCGGCTTCGGCGGCATTGAGATCGCCGGCCCGATGGCGTTCGGCAGCGGCGCTGAAATGGGCTTCCGGATCGCCGGTCGGCTTCGGCCGCCTCGCCGCCTCTATTTTCGCCAGCAAGGCGCCGGCCTGCGCATGCGCATCGTCGGCGGCCAGGATCTGCCGGCAGCAGAGTTCGGCTGCGGCCAGGTTTTCGTTCCTGAAGAAATGCACCGCCTGGTGCATGGCGATGCCCAGCGACCGCGGATCGAGGCGATCGCCGATATTGCGGCCCGTCAGCGTGGAGATCTGCAGCTTCTCGACGACATGGTTTTCCGATCCGAAGAGATTCTTGTAGCTGTAATTGCCGGTGCCCATGTCGTAGATGCGGTAGCCGTTCTCGATCGCCCAGCGCAGATTGTAGCAATGGAGCATGAAGCCCGGGCTGATCGAACGGCGGAAAGTCAGATCGCGGCTTCCGAGGAAACACATTATCGACTTCCGGTAGGGATCCAGAAAGCTGATGAAGGTGGCGACCGGCTTGTCCCTGTGCCAGAGGATCGGCATGAAGACAGTGCCGTTCTCGATGCAGGCCGGCAGCATGTGGCGGCTGTTGTCGAGGATGAACTTGCCGTAGCGCGGCTGGCGCTCGCCCCACTGCACGTTCCACATCTCGTAGAAGATTTCGAGGTCGCGCTCCATCGTCTCCGGCGTGACATGCGTCATGCGCAGCTCGTTTTCCGGCGCGACGAGATCGCGCAGTGCCTTTCGCGCGTTGCGCCGCGTCTTGCCGCCCATGCGCTCGTTCAGGAAGGTTTCGAAATCCTCGCCGAGCGGCACATAGACATAGATGTCGTGATCGATGTTTTCGCCGTCGGCCGTGATATGCGGCCGGCGCGGGACCTTTCTTCTTGAGAATTCCGAGGCGGGAAAGGCGGCCTGAAAGGCCTTCAGCCTCTCCGCGGACATGTAGACATCGTCGAGATCAAAATGTTTCCAGTTGAAGGTCTGCAGGCAGCCGGCAAAGGCGCCGAGCGCGGCTTCGGCATCCTCGGGCCGTGTCAGAACGCCGTTATAGCCGGCATAGGGCGTGCCGCCGAGCCTGACGATATTGACGAGACCCTGCCATTCCTCGAACTCGACATGCAGCTGGATGGGCAGGAAAGCCACGTAGCGCTCGTCCCCCTCCTGCCGCTTGGCGGCGAGAACGAACCAGGACGCGCGCCGCTCCAGCCATCTGGCGATCCAATGCCAGGAGAGGAAGTAGTTTCCCTCCGGATCGGCGGCGTACACCTCGTTCCAATTATCCTTCAGGGCATGCAGATCATCGAACGCGGAAACAATATCGACATGCATTTCCAAGTCTCCCCCAAGACTCCTCCTAATTTAGATTTGCATAAAATTGAATATCCCACAATCTCGTGATCGCGACGCGCCGGCGTATTCAAGCCTTCGTTAAACTTCGCGTGCTTAACTCCGGTCGTTTTGTGCATGTGGTGTATTGCGTCATGTCTGTGCGTGTAAGCGTCCTCATCGGGTTGCTGTCGGCAACCGCTCTTGTCCATCCGGCTCTTGCCGCCGATGCGCGCACGCTGCAGATTTTCGTGTCCAAGGACAAACAATCGCTCGCCGTCTATGACGGTACGCAGGTCGTGGCGACGTCCAAAATCTCGAGCGGCAAGGACGGGCATACGACGCCGAGCGGCATCTTTTCCGTCATCGAAAAGCAACGATACCACGAATCCAACATCTATTCGAATGCGCCGATGCCCTTCATGCAGCGGCTGACCTGGTCCGGCATCGCGCTGCACGAATCCAATTCCGTGCCGCGCTACCCGGCCTCGCACGGCTGTGTGCGCATGCCCGGCGCCTTTGCCAAATCGCTCTACAACATGACCGAGATGGGCGTGCCGGTCATCATTACAGACAGCGAGCTGACGCCCGAGCCGATCGACCACCCGGCCCTCTTCCGCCCCGACCGGCCGGAGCCGGCGCCGCTGCTCTCGGACGTGGAGTTGCGGCCCGCCATCGGCGACGCCAGGACCCCGGTGCAGGTGGCGATGAACGAGACGACGGCTGCGCTGCCGATGCCGCAGATCCAGCTGCAGGCGCCCGCCGCAGAGGCCGCGCCGATCAGCATGCTGATTACGCGCCGCACGCTGCGCGAAAACGTCATCGATATCCAGACAATGCTGAACCGTCTCGGCTTTGCCGCCGGCGAGCCCGACGGGCTGGCCGGCCCTGCCACCGTTCAGGCCATCAATGCCTTCAAGGCGCTGCGGCCAACGGAATTTGCCCGCGACAAGAGCCTGATCAGCGACACTCTCCTCAGGGAAGTTTACGCTGCGGCAGGCAAAGGCGAACCGCCGAACGGCGTCATCATGGTGCGGCGGGATTTCAAGCCGCTTTTCGAGGCACCCGTTACCATTGCCGATCCGGGCCTTGCTCTCGGCACGCATTTCTTCTCGCTGCATGCTGTCGACGCGGCGGCCGGCACGGCGGACTGGCTGGGCGTGACGCTGGAAAACAATCTGTCGCGTGAAACGGCCAAACGGCTCGGCATCACCAGCCAGGAAAGCTCCATCATCAGCGGCCGTCCGATCGCCCGAGCGCTCAGCCGCATCTCGATGTCGGACGAAACCCGCCACCGGATCGATGCGCTGCTTGCGCCCGGCACGACCTTGACGATATCGGATACGGGGCTCGGTTCCGAGACCGGCGAAGGCACGGAATTCATCACGATTACCCGCGAGAGCTGAGGCCTACCAGAGCTTCTCGCTGGCACGTTCGTCGTAAATTCGGCGGGCGGCGATGATCTTTGCCTGGTTCGTCTCGGTCCAGACCACGAGCGCCTTGATCGTGTCGTGCAGCGTGCAGCCGAGCTCCGTTAGAGCGTAATCGACCCTTGGCGGCACCACCGGATAGACTTTCCGTTCGATCAGGCCGTCACGCTCCAGCTGGCGCAATGTCGTCGTCAGCATGCGCTGGCTGATGCCGTCGATGCTCTTGCGCAATTCGGTAAAACGCAAGGTGCGCTTTTCGAGCAGGGCGATGACGAGCAGCGACCATTTGTCGGCGATGCGATCCAGGATCTGGCGTACCTCGCAGTCCTCCCGCGCATCCCACTGGTGGATGTCGTAGTCACGATCGGTGCTGCAGCAGTCACTCGGTGAGTTTGAAGTGCCTTCTTCCATGGGATCGAACCATGCCTTATGTCAGCCTTGGTTACAATAGGGAACCGAGGATCAGTATGTAACCATTCTCGCTCTTCCCTGCTTCACGAACAAGGAATCGATGATGTCTGCAAGTCCTCCTCTGGCCGCCGATAGCGGGAAAATGAGCGGCCGTGCCGCCGGCATGCTTGCCGTCCTGTGCGGCGCGATCTTCCTCGAAGGCATCGACGCCGCCATGCTCAATATCGCCCTGCCCTCGATCCGCGCCGAACTTGCGCTTTCGACCACGACGCTCAGCGCCGTGGTGTCGGCCTATGTGCTTGCCTATGCCGGGCTGATGCTGCTCGGCGGGCGCGTCGCCGATATGTACGGCAAGCGCAAGGTCTTCCTGACGGCGCTGACCGTCTTCCTGCTGTTTTCCGGTCTCGGCGGCTTTGCGACCGAGGGCTGGATGCTGCTGACGGCCCGCTTCGTCACGGGTGCTGCGGCCGCCTTCATGACGCCCGCCGGCCTCGCGCTCATCAACGGCAGCTTTCCCGAGGGGGCGCAGCGCAACAGGGCGGTGCTGATCTACGCCGGCACGGCCTCGGCCGGCTTTTCGCTCGGCCTCGTGATCGGCGGGCTTCTTTCCGCTGTCGGCTGGCGCTGGGTGTTCTTCGCGCCGGTCATCTTCTCGGCCGTCCTGCTCGTTGCCGGCATGAAGCTGATCGTGGAAACCCGGCAAGAGGCAGCCCCGCGCCAGAGGTTCGACATGGCCGGCGCGCTGACCCTGACCGGCGCCATGTTATCTGCCGCCTATGCCCTGACCCGGCTGGAGCATGCAGGCGACGACCTGAACCGGACGATCGCGGCGGCGGGGGCAAGCGCGCTGCTCTGGCTTGCCTTCATCCTCATCGAGCGCAATTCGCGGGCGCCGCTGGTGCGGCTCGGCATCTTCCGGTCTGGCGCGCTGGTGCAATCCAACCTCGCAGCGATGCTCTTTACCGGCGCTTTCTTCGGCTTCCAGTTCATCGTTTCGCTCTATCTGCAGGAACTGCTCGGCTGGTCTTCCTTCCAGACCAGCCTTGCCCTGATCGTCATCGGCATGGACGCCATTCTGGCGCCGCTGCTGACACCCATGCTCGTGGAGCGTTTCGGCAACAGGCGCGTGGTGCTTGGCGGCTTTGCCTTTGCCGTCGCCGGCTACGCGCTCTTCCTCGGCATGGGTCTCGACTGGACCTATGCGGCGATGCTGCCGTCGACGATCCTGCTCGGCCTTGCCTTCTCGCTCGGCTACGGCCCACTGACGATCATCGCGACCGATGGCATTGCCGAAGGCGAGCAGGGACTGGCGAGCGGGCTGGTGAATACCTCGTTCCAGTTCGGCGCGGCCCTCGGCCTCTCCGCCGTCAGTGCCGTCGGCACGTTTGTCCTCGGCGACGGCGAAAGCCCGTCCGAACGGCTGGAGGCATTGCGCGCCGCGCTTCTCGTGCCGGTCGGGGCGACGCTGGTCGGCATGGTCATCATGGGCATGGGCCGGGGGCGCTGCGCGGATACATCCTGCCGCCTGCAGGCCGGCTGAAAGGAGGGCAACCGGCACCCTGCCGGTTGCCGTTTCCGTCAGACGAGTTCGACGTCGACGACGCCGGGTGCCGCCCGCAAGGCAGCGGCGATCTCCGGCGTGATGCGGTACTTGTCCTGCAACACCACCTCGACCTCGCGCTTGCCCTCCTCCTTGATGACGATGAAGGAGACGAGACCGTCGCCCTTGGCGTTCAGATGCGCGGCGACGGCGCGCAACGGGCCGGAATCGCGCACGTAGACGCGCAGCGCCTTCTGCATCTGCAGCGATTTTTCCTCCAGCGACTGGATTGTCTGCAGACGCAGGCTGACACCTTCCGGCCGCTCTTCGCCGGTGGCGGTGATGACGAAGGATTTGCCGGGCTCCAGCACGTCGCGATACTGGTTCAGCATTTCCGAGAAGAGCACGGCTTCATACTGACCGGAGGAATCCGAAAAGACGATGATGCCCATCTTGTTGCCGGTGCGCGTCTTGCGCTCCTGCTTGGAAATCACCGTGCCCGCCAGTCGCCCGTTGGCGGCCCCCTGCTTCACGGCGGCTGAGAACTCCTGGAAGGTCTGGACGCGCATCTTCTGGAGGATGTTGTTGTAGCTGTCGAGCGGATGGGCCGTCAGATAGAAGCCCAGCACCTGGAATTCCTTGAGCAACCGCTCGGAGGCGAGCCAGGGCGAAAACGGCGGCAGGGCGATCTTTTCCGGCCCCGAGGACAGCGCGCCGCCGAAAATATCCGACTGGCCGCTCAGCTTGTTTTCCTGGGCGCGCTGCGCATAACCGAGCACGCGGTCGAGGCCGGCAGAAAGCTGGGCGCGATCCAGCTTGAAGCAATCGAAAGCGCCGGCATAGATCAGGCTTTCCAAGACACGGCGGTTCACCTGGCGCGGATCGATGCGCAGGCAGAAATCCTCGATGCTGGCAAAGGGCTTGTCGCCGCGCATTTCGACGATGTGATCAACCGCGGATTCGCCGACGCCCTTGATTGCCGCCAGCGCGTAATAGATGCGGTTGTCGCCGGTCTCGAAATGGCGGAACGAGGTCTGGACAGAGGGCGCGATGACCTCGATGCCGAGACGCTTGGCATCCTGGCGGAAGTCGTTGACCTTTTCGGTATTCGACATATCGAGCGTCATCGACGCGGCCAGGAACTCGACCGGGTAATGCGCCTTCATATAGGCCGTCTGGTAGGAGACGATGGCGTAGGCGGCGGCGTGCGACTTGTTGAAGCCGTAGTTAGCGAACTTCGCCAGCAGTTCGAAAATGTTGTCGGCCTGCGGCTTGGAGACGCCGTTCTTGACCGCGCCGTCAACGAAACGTTCGCGCTGCTGGTCCATTTCGGCCTTGATCTTCTTACCCATGGCGCGGCGCAGAAGATCGGCTTCGCCGAGCGAATAGCCCGACAGGACCTGGGCGATCTGCATCACCTGTTCCTGGTAGACGATAACGCCCTGCGTTTCCTTGAGAAGATGGTCGATCATCGGATGGATCGATTCCAGCTCTTCGTCGCCATGCTTGCGGGCATTGTAGGTCGGGATGTTCTCCATCGGACCGGGGCGATAGAGGGCGACCAGCGCGATAATGTCTTCGATGCAGTCCGGTTTCATGCCGATCAGCGCCTTGCGCATGCCGGCACTTTCAACCTGGAACACGCCGACGGTTTCGCCGCGCGACAGCATCTCGTAGGTCTTCTTGTCATCGAGCGGGATCTTGGCGAGATCCACCTCGATGCCGCGCTTCTTGCAGAAATCGACGGCGACCTTCAGCACGGTCAGGGTCTTCAGGCCGAGGAAGTCGAACTTGACGAGGCCGGCCTGCTCCACCCACTTCATGTTGAACTGCGTGACCGGCATGTCGGAGCGCGGATCGCGGTACATCGGCACGAGCTTCGACAGCGGGCGGTCGCCGATCACGATGCCGGCGGCGTGGGTCGAGGCGTGGCGATAGAGGCCTTCGATCTTCTGGGCAATGTCGAGCAGCCGGGCGACGACGGGCTCCTTGGCCGCTTCTTCCTGCAGCTTCGGTTCTTCCTCGATCGCCTTCGACAGCGGCGTCGGGTTTGCCGGGTTGTTCGGCACCAGCTTGCAGATCTTGTCGACCTGGCCATAGGGCATTTCCAGCACGCGGCCGACATCGCGCAATGCGGCGCGCGCCTGCAGCGAACCGAAGGTGATGATCTGCGCCACCTGCTCGCGCCCATATTTGCGCTGCACGTAGCGGATCACCTCTTCGCGGCGGTCCTGGCAGAAGTCGATATCGAAGTCGGGCATCGAGACGCGTTCCGGATTGAGGAAGCGTTCGAAGAGCAGCGAGAAGCGCAGCGGATCGACGTCGGTAATCGTCAGCGCATAGGCGACCAGCGAGCCGGCGCCCGAGCCGCGGCCGGGACCGACCGGGATGTCGTGCTGCTTGGCCCATTTGATGAAGTCCGAAACGATCAGGAAGTAGCCGGGGAACTTCATGCGCTCGATAACGCTGAGTTCGAATTCCAGCCGTTCGCGATAGTCCTTCTCCTCGTAGCCAGCCGACATGCCAAGCGTCGCCAGGCGCATGTCCAGCCCCTCCTGCGCCTGCCGGCGAAGCTCTAGCGCCTCGGCGCGTTCTGCCTCTTCCGGATCGGCGGTGGCGCCGGTGAAGCGCGGCAGGATCGGTTTGCGCGTCTTCAGCACGAAGGAGCAGCGCCTTGCGATCTCGACCGTATTGTCCAGCGCCTCCGGCAGATCGGCGAAGAGCTTTTCCATCTCGGCACGGCTTTTCAGGTAGTGATCCGGCGAGAGACGGAAGCGGCTGTCATCGGAAACGATGGCGTTGTGAGCGACCGCCATCAGCGCGTCATGCGCGTCGTAATCGTCGCGCGTCGGGAAGAAGGCCTCGTTGGTCGCGACCAGCGGCAGGTCGTGCTTGTAAGCAAGGCCGATGACCTTCTGTTCATGGCGCCTGTCGTAAGTCCCGTGCCGCTGCAGCTCGACATAGAGCCGATCGCCGAAGATGCGCTTCAACGTCAGCAGCCGCGTCTCCGCCGGGCCGGCATGGCCGTCCTTCAGCGGCATGTCGACCGGGCCTGTCGCGGCGCCGGTGAGCGCGATCAGCCCATCCGTGCCGATCTCCTCCAGCCAGGAGGAGCGGATATGGACGGTCGAGTTGCCTTCGCCGCTGAGATAGGCGCGGCTGACAAGGTCGACCAGCCGCTCGTAGCCAGCATCGGTCGCCGACAGAAGCACGATGGAAGGCAGCTTGACGAGCGCCTGCTGACCACCCCGCCGTTCGGTTTCGAGACCGTCTTCCATGTCGATCGACACCTGGCAGCCGATGATCGGCTGCAGGCCCTCGTCCATCGCCTTCTGGGAAAATTCCAGGGCGACGAAGAGATTGTTGGTATCGGTGATGGCGATCGCCGGCTGGCTGTCGCCGGAGGCCTTGTAGAGGATCTTCTTGAGAGGCAATGCGCCTTCGAGCAGCGAATAGGCGGAATGAACCCTCAGATGAACGAAGCCCGGCTTTCCGCCGATCGCACCCTGTTCCGCATCCGCCATGACATGCCCTTCCAACCGCCTCAATGAAGAGCGCGCATTGTCGGCATTGAAGGCGATTCTGTCCAGAAAAAGTCCCGCTTCAGGACCGCATGGCAGCCATGCGGTCCCCCGAATTCTTACATTGCCATGACGATCAGCGAGAAGCTGGCGATGAACATTGCGATGGAGGTGAATGCTGCGATATCACGGATCATGTCAGTCATTTGGCTCTCCTTTGCTCTTATGTTTTTAATTTGTTCCATGTATGTTCTGTTGTCAACAGGATTCCCTCCCGCTTCCGCGGGACATGGTTAACGTCGGAGCAGAGAGACGATGGACGTTCTGGAACTCAATGGCTTCATAGTCGAAGCCAAATCGCAGACCTATGTCGCCGGCGCCAAGGCGCAGCCTTCCTATCGGATCGGTGCCCATGACCTCGGCTACAAGCGCGGCATCTGGCGCTATCTCGACAGCTATTTCGGCGGCACGGATTTTGCCGGTCAGGAAGTCGTGTGGCTGGAGGAAAAGCCGGTCTGGGCCATGAACTATTTCGGGCGGATCATCGAGCCCGACATCATCGATGCGACGGTCGCCGGCAGCATCATCCGCGCCGCCCTGTCACAGCTCTACAGGCAGGGCCGCTTCCTCGGCGGCATGGTCTTCGATCACACGCTCGGCCACTATGTCGATACGAGCGAAGGCGATTGCACGCATTTTCGCGGGCACGAATTCATCGAGGTGGGTGGCCGGAAGGCTTACGAGCTCGATTATCGCGGCGGCCTGATCGTCGCCTGAAGATCAGAAATCCACGACCTTGCCGTCGGAGATCGTCACGCGCCGGTCCATGCGCCGGGCAAGCTCGTGATTGTGGGTGGCGATCAGCGCGGCGAGGCCGGACTGGCGCACCAGCGCTTCGAGCGCGTCGAAGACGTAGTTGGCGGTTTCGGGGTCGAGATTGCCGGTCGGCTCGTCGGCCAGAAGCAGGCTCGGCGCATTGGCAACGGCACGGGCGATAGCCACACGCTGCTGCTCGCCGCCGGAAAGCTCCGCCGGCCGGTGCGTGCCGCGATGGCCGATGCGCATATAGTCCAGAAGCATCTTTGCCCGCTCGCTCGCCTCTTTCCACGAGAGGCCGGCGATGAGCTGCGGCATCATGATGTTTTCCTGCGCGGAGAATTCCGGCAGCAGGTGGTGGAACTGATAGACGAAACCGATCTCGCTGCGGCGGATCGCCGTGCGCTTCTCGTCGGAGAGGCCGTCACAGGGGCGGCCGTTGACCGTCACCTCGCCGCCATCGGGATGTTCCAGCAGGCCCGCGACATGCAAAAGCGTCGATTTGCCCGTGCCGGACGGCGCCACCAGCGCCACCATCTCGCCGCTCGTCAGCGAAAAATCCGCGCCCTTGAGGATGGTCAGCAGCGTTTCGCCCTGTCCGTAGTGGCGCTCGACGCCCGAGAGCTTGAGAACGACGTTGCGTTTCATGAATGCGGCATTCCTTGGATTGGGCCTTGAACGTGGCCTGTGGCACGGCCTTATTCGTAACGAAGGGCCTGGACGGGGTCGAGGCGGGAGGCGCGCCAGGCCGGAAAGATCGTTGCGATGAAGGAGAGCGTCAGCGCCATGACGACGACGGAGACCGTTTCGCTGATATCCATTTCCGCCGGCAGCTGGCTCAGGAAATAGAGCTGCGGATCGAAGAGCACCGTGCCCGATACCCAGGAGAAGAACTGGCGGATGGATTCGATGTTGATGCAGACGACGACGCCGAGCAGCACACCGGCGATCGTGCCGACAATGCCGATCGCAGCCCCGGTCATGAAGAAGATGCGCATGATGGCGCCGGAACTGGCGCCCATCGTGCGCAGGATGGCGATGTCGCTGCCCTTGTCCTTCACCAGCATGATGAGGCCGGAAATGATGTTGAGCGCGGCGACGAGCACGATCAGCGTCAGGATCATGAACATCACGTTGCGCTCCACCTGCAGGGCGGAGAAGAAGGTCTGGTTGCGCTGGCGCCAGTCGGTGATGGCGATCTGCCGGCCGGCCGCCTCCTCCACCTTGGGCCTCAGATTGTCGATGTCGTCGGGGTTGTTGACGAAGAGCTCGATCGACTGCACCAGCCCGTCCGCATTGAAATAGAGCTGCGATTCCTCGAGCGGCATGTAGATGATCGAGGCGTCGTATTCCGACATGCCGATCTCGAAAAGGCCTGATATCTTGTAGGACTTGATGCGCGGATTGACGCCCATCGGCGTCACGTCACCTTCCGGTGACGTCAGCGTGATCAGGTCGCCGACGCGCAGGCCGAGCTGGTCTGCCATGCGGCTGCCGACCAGGACGCCGTCGCCCGCGGCAAAGCCCACCATGTCGCCCGACTTGATATTGTCGGAGACGGTCTTGAGCTTGCTGAGGTCTTCAGCCCGCGTGCCGCGCACCAGCGCGCCCGTGCTGCCGCCCGTCTGCGAGGACGCGAGAACCTGGCCTTCCACCAGAGGCAGCGCCATCTTGATACCGGGCACGGCCTCGAATTTCTTCACCAGGTCGGCATAATCGGTAAAGGGGCCGTCGACCGGCTGGATGATCATGTGGCCGTTGATGCCGAGGATGCGGGAGACGAGCTCGGTGCGGAACCCGTTCATCACCGCCATGACGATGATCAGCGTCGCAACGCCGAGCATGATGCCGACGAAGGAGAAGCCGGCAATGACCGAGATGAAGGCCTCCTTGCGGCGGGCGCGCAGATAGCGCCACGCCACCAGGCGTTCGAAGGTGGAAAATGGCTTGCCAGCCGGACCCAAGCCGGATTTGGAACTCCGGTCCACTGCTGCCTCTGCCATTTCGCCTCCGTCTTTCTTAAGCCACGAACCTGTTGATCGCCGCCTCGATGGTCATCGTTTCGCGGGCGCCGGTCTTGCGGTCCTTCACTTCCACTTCGCCGTTCGCGACCGCGCGCGGGCCGGCAATGATCTGGTACGGCACGCCGATCAGGTCGGCGGTCGCAAACTTGGTGCCGGCACGGTCGTCCGTGTCGTCGTAGAGCACGTCCTTGCCGGCCTTGGTCAGCGCCGCATAGATCAGCTCGCAGGTACCGTCGCAGGCCTCGTCGCCGGCCTTCATGTTGATGACCACGACGTCGAAGGGCGCGACCGATTCCGGCCAGATGATTCCGTTCTCGTCATGCGAAGCTTCGATGATGGCGGGAACAAGGCGCGTCGGGCCGATACCGTAGGAACCCATGTGAACGAAGTGTTCCTTGCCGTCGGGACCTTGCACCTTGGCACCCATCGGCTCGGAATATTTCGTACCGAAGTAGAAAATATGGCCGACTTCGATGCCGCGCGCAGAAAGACGGTCGCCTTCCGGAATGGCGTTGAAGGCCGCCTCGTCGTGCATTTCCGAGGTCGCGGCGTAAAGCGACGTCCACTTGTCGAAGACCCCCTTCAGGCCCTCGACACTGTCGAAATCGGTGTTTTCGGCGGGAATGTCGAAATCGACGAAATCCTTGTGGCAGAAGACTTCGGATTCGCCGGTATCGGCGAGGATGATGAATTCATGGCTGAGATTCCCGCCGATCGGGCCGGTATCGGCGCGCATCGGAATGGCGCGCAGGCCGAGACGATCGAAGGTGCGCAGATAGGCAGTGAACATCTTGTTGTAGGAATGTTCGGCGCCCTCGCGCGTCAGGTCGAAGGAATAGGCGTCCTTCATCATGAATTCGCGCGAGCGCATGGTGCCGAAGCGCGGACGGATCTCGTCACGGAACTTCAGCTGGATGTGATAGAGATTGAGCGGCAGGTCCTTGTAGGACTTCACGAAGGAACGGAAGATATCCGTGACCATTTCCTCGTTGGTCGGGCCGTAGAGCATCGGGCGGTCCTGACGGTCCTTGATGCGCAGCATCTCCTTGCCATAGGCGTCGTAACGGCCGCTTTCCTGCCAGAGTTCAGCCGACTGCAGCGTCGGCATCAGAAGCTCGATGGCGCCAGCGCGGTTCTGCTCTTCGCGGATGATGTTGTTGACCTTGTCCAGCACCTTCTTGCCGAGCGGCAGCCAGGAATAGATGCCCTGCGACTGCTGGCGGATCATGCCGGCGCGCAGCATCAGCCGGTGGGAGACGATTTCCGCCTCCTTGGGGTTTTCCTTGAGGATGGGCACGAAGAAGCGGGACAGACGCATGGCGGAATCCGGTACAGTTGAGACGCCGCTTACCCAAGCGGAATCGACGGTCTTTGTTAAAGATGGGAGCGTTCATAGCCGCTTCGCGGCAGGAAAGAAACCCGCGACCGACGCGAGCCGCCTCCCGCAGACGCATGTTAGCGCCCATAAATTCAGCAGGCACGAAAAAGCGCGTATTTATAAGGGCTTGAAGGTAAATCTTGTCAACAGAAAAATTTTGCGTGAGTGTAGCAAAAATGCAAAAAAAGCTGATGACAAAGCACAATCTTTGAGCTAGCTTTAGCTCACAAAACAGGCAAGAAGGTTAAATTCTTGCCGAACTCGCGGTCAAGTCTTGGGAGGATCAGATCTTAGGCGCGCTTGTCGCTGCCCCGGTAACGGTTAAGGATCACGCGATAATTAAAACAAGGCTTCCGGCCTTGTTTTTTTTTGCTTTTTCGGCTCCCGACACTCCCGAAAACCAGACCCGCCTTTCGCTAGGTAGGCCCGCCTTTCCGTTACGCAAGCTCTTTGCCTGAGTTGCATGACGTGCGTATGACAGATTTTTCCGCGGTTGTATTTGCTTCTGCTCAAAGATTGAGCAAAAGTCACTCTTAGAGCCTTTCCTGGTTAGATTGCAGCATTCTGTTGGCTCAAACGGAGGCGGATGGTCGACCGGCCGGCGCGCGTCGTAGCCAGATCTACGGCCAAGCCGGCCGGTCGATCAGGCGGCCCGTTTCAGCCAACCCCGGTGGTTTGCTTGCAAACCAGCCGGGGCCGGGCATCTTTGCACCAGGATCAAAGGCGATCGGCTCGGACGTACCTTAGGGTATGCCCTGCGCCAATCGCCTTTGCCCTGACACAAACCTGCTCCGGCAGAATGCTTCAATCTAACCAGGAAAGGTTCTAATAGAAGCTAGGCCCTATTTGTGGAAGCGCATCGAAGCCGAGGCCAAAATAGGTCGAACAGATGTACCAGACGCCATAGATCGCGCCTGAGATGAGCGTCGTCAGCGAGAAGACGAAAAGCGGGCGGAAGCGGGTCGGCGCGCTCGGTACGGTGCCGAGCACGATATCGTTATCTTCCGCCTGGGTGCGCAGGCCAATCGGCAGCACGGCGAAAAGCGTAATCCACCAGATGATGAAATAGACTGCGAATCCCTGGAGGAAGGCCTGAAACATTGTGGTTCCCGTCGATATGGTGCCTTGGCGGCTGGTTTTGCGAGCTTATAAGCCGGAATGACGGAGAGTTCAAAGGCGGGGAATAATTTAGGTCACTCTGACGCACTAACCGGCTTCAATCCCCGTGGAGTGTTTTCCTATACAAATCGCTGCAATCGTTGAAGAGCCGTCGAAGCTCGGTCTTTGCTTCCCCCTCGGCAAGCTTCACGATTTCCTCAACGCGCGCCTGGATGATCGGGTCTGCGGATTCGCCCGCGCTGCCCGAACGGGCCAGATTCTGCCGGCCGGTGCTACGCAGCAAAGCAAAGGCGTCCCGCATTCTCTCTCTGCTAAGCGTCTGCCAGTTTTCCGGATATAGTTCGGCGATCACTCCATATAACGCCGCACATTCGAGTTGCCCTCTTGCTTTGTCACCCAGCGCGTTCGCATCCATTGGAGCTTCGGCTAGCGCTACGCCAGAGGTGATCATTGCGATCGCTGCGCCTACATATATGGATTTGAACATGCAACCCTCCCCGGTGTGGAGGCATAATAGCAACCAAAGGCAAATTGTGCAGGCAGGAAACCAGCTGTATTCTAAACCAGCTGTATTCTAAAGGTGTGTCACACCTGTTCGAGCTCGATCAGGGTACCGAAAAAGTCCTTCGGGTGGAGGAATAACACCGGTTTGCCATGGGCGCCGGTCTTCGGCTCGCCGTTCCCGAGCACCCTCGCCCCCGAGGCCGTCAGCCGGTCGCGGGCCGCAAGGATATCCTCGACCTCGTAGCAGATGTGATGCATGCCGCCCGACGGATTCTTCTCGAGGAAGGCGGCGATGGGCGAGGCGTCGCCCAGCGGCTCCAGCAGTTCCACCTTGGTGTTGGGCAGCTCAACGAAAACCACCGTGACGCCATGCTCCGGCAGGGATTGCGGCGCCGAGACCGTGGCACCCAGCGTGTCGCGATAGCTTGCGGCCGCAGCTGTCAGGTCGGGCACGGCGATGGCAATATGGTTCACACGGCCGAGCATCGCTCAGATCCTGGTGATGAAGACGGTGACGACAGGCTTCTTGCCCCAGGCATTGTTGGCGGCGGCGCGCACGGCGCGGCGGGCGGCCTCCTGCAGCATGTCGAGATCCTTGCGGCGGGCGCGCGGGATGCTTTCGATCGCGCTGATTGCGGCGTCGAACAGAGTATCCTCCATATCCTCGCCCTCGTCGTCATAGGCCGGCAGGCCGATCGCCACGAGATCGGGCTCGCCGATAATGTCGTAACGGTTGTCGAGCACGATGCTGACGGCAACATGGCCGACATAGGCAAGCTTCTTGCGCTCGCCGATGCCCATCTCGTCGAAGTCGCCGATCAGCGACCCGTCCTTGTAGATGCGGCCATGCGGCGCCTCGTCGATCACCTCGACAGGACCGGGAGCGAGCCGCAGCACGTCGCCATTGCGCACACGCGGCACGGTCGGAATGCCGGACTGTTCGGCAAGTTCCTTGTGCGCCGTCAGATGCGTGGCCTCGCCATGCACGGGCACGACGATCTTCGGCCGCGTCCATTCATACATCTTCTGCAATTCGTTGCGACGCGGATGGCCCGACACATGCACCAGCGCCTCCGTATCGGTGATGATGTGGACGCCCTGTTCGACGAGACCGTTCTTGATGTCCTGGATCGCCTTCTCATTGCCGGGAATGGCGCGCGAGGAGAAGACGACGATATCGCCGGCGGCGAAGGCCACGTTGCGCATCTCGTCGCGCGAAAGCTTGGCCAGGGCGGCACGCGGTTCACCCTGGCTGCCGGTGAGGATGACGACGACCTTGTCACGCGGGATGAAGCCGTAATCCTCCTCGGAGATGAAGGGCTTTATGCCTTCCATCAGGCCGATATCCTGGGCGACGTCGCAAACGCGCTTCAGCGAGCTTCCAAGCAGCAGCACTTCGCGGCCCGCAGCTTCGGCGGCTTCGGCGACGGTGCGGATACGGCCGACATTCGAGGAGAAAGTGGTGATCGCCACACGGCCCTCGGCATTCTCGATGATCTTGCGCAGGCTTTCGGAAACATCCTTCTCGGACGGGGAAACGCCGTCGCGCAGCGCGTTGGTGGAATCGCAGAGCAGAGCCAGAACGCCCTCGTCGCCGAGCTGGCGGAAACGCGCCTCGTCGGTCAGCGGCCCGAGCGAAGGCTCGTGATCGATCTTCCAGTCGCCGGTATGGATGACATTGCCGAGCGGCGTGCGGATCATCAGCGACATGGGCTCGGGGATCGAATGGTTGACGGCCACACCCTCGATGCTGAAGGGACCGGCATTGATCCTGTCGCCCGCCTTGAAGATCGTGACCGGCACTTCGCCGATCGCGTCCTTCTCGAAATTGCGCTTGGCTTCCAGCAGGCCCGCCGTGAAAGGCGAGGCATAGACCGGGACATTCAGGCCCGGCCAGAGATCGGCGAGCGCGCCGTAATGATCCTCATGGGCGTGGGTGATGATGATCGCCTTGAGGTTCTTGCGCTCGTTGGCGAGGAAACGGATATCCGGCAGGACAAGATCGACACCCGGCAGATCCGGCCCCGGAAAGGTGACGCCGCAATCCACCATGATCCACTGGCGATGATCCGCCGGGCCGTAGCCGTACAGCGCAAGATTCATCCCGATCTCGCCGACGCCGCCCAAGGGGAGAAATACCAGTTCGTCCTGTTTCGCCATAATGTTTGTTTTTTCCACTATCCAAAGAATACATCGCCAGCCGCAATCGGCATCATCCTGCCTGTGCCGGTATCGAGCATCAACAGGCCATTATCATCTATTCCCGCGAAATATCCGGAAATCGACCGGTCCGGCAGATTCACGGTTATCTTTTCGCCAATACCGCAGGCGACGGCCCGCCACCGCGCCGTGACTTCGGCAATACCCTGCCCTTCGTCCCAGATATCGAGCATCTCGGCCATGGCGGCGAAGAGATGGGCGAAGAGTTCTTCGGGCGAAGCCGCACTTCCCTGATTTCGCAGACAGGTGACGGGATAGATGGGATTGTCGGGCATGACGGATACGTTGATGCCGATGCCGATGACGACCGCATGGCGGCCGTCGGCCAGCCGTTCGCCTTCCACGAGGATGCCGCAGGTCTTCTTGCGCCCGATCAGAATATCGTTCGGCCACTTCACCTCCAGCGGCTCAGCACCCGGCGGCAGCACGCT
This sequence comes from Rhizobium sp. KDH_Rht_773_N, assembly GCF_052946295.1. Taxonomy (NCBI): domain Bacteria; kingdom Pseudomonadati; phylum Pseudomonadota; class Alphaproteobacteria; order Hyphomicrobiales; family Rhizobiaceae; genus Rhizobium; species Rhizobium sp. KDH_Rht_773_N. Next base: position 339,176 of record NZ_CM129525.1, read on the forward strand.
GCGGATCGCCTGATGCACGGCAACGGCGATGGCGAGCGGCAGGGAGGCAAGGCGCTCCATCGGCGCCGGATCGATGAGAAGAAGCGAGGCGTAGAGATTGCCGCGCTCGGAAACCCAGGGGCGGCCCCGGCGGCCGCGGCCGCCGGTCTGTCGTTCCGCCGTCACCCAGAGCAGGCCGGCGTCCCCTGCCCGAGCCCGGGCAAAGCATTCCGTGTTGGTCGACGACGTATCCGACAAGGCCTCGTGCCTGATATCGCCGAGCGATATCCGGCGCCGCTTGTCGGAAGCCATCAGAAGAGCGTCGCTGCAGCGAGCTCGGCCGCACCGCCGATCGGTCCGCCGATGAGAACATAGGCGGCGACGAAGAGGCCGGAGAGACCGAAGACGAGACGCAGCGAGCCCGAGACACGGGCGAATTCGCCGGTCGCCTCATCGAACCACATCAGCTTGATGACGCGCAGATAATAATAGGCGCCGACGACCGAAGCCAGAACACCGATGACGGCAAGCGCATAGAGCTTGGCCTCGATGGCGGCGACGAAGACGAAATACTTCGCGAAGAAGCCGGCAAGCGGCGGAATGCCGGCAAGCGAGAACATCAGCGCGGTCAGCACCACGGCCATGAAGGGGTTGGTCGCCGACAGGCCGGCAAGATCGCTGACGTTTTCGACAACCGTGCCGTCCTTGCGGCGCATCGACATGATGATCGCGAAGGAGCCGAGCGTCATGACCATGTAGATCGCCATGTAGAGCATGACGCCGGCGACGCCGGTATGGTTGCCGGCGGCAAGGCCGACCAGCGCATAACCCATGTGGCCGATCGAGGAATAGGCCATCAGTCGCTTGATGTTCTTCTGGCCGATTGCCGCAAACGAACCGAGCAGCATGGAGGCGATCGAGATGAAGACGATGACCTGCTGCCAGTCGGTCAGCACCGGCTGGAAGGCGGTGATGACGATGCGCGTCATCATCGCCATGGCGGCGACCTTCGGGGCGCTTGCCAGGAAGGCGGTGACCGGGGTCGGCGCGCCTTCGTATACGTCCGGCGTCCACATGTGGAACGGGACGGCGGAGATCTTGAAGGCGATGCCGGCGAGAATGAAGACGAGGCCGAAGATCAGGCCGAGCGACTTCGCGCCTTCGACCGTGAGCGCCTGGGCGATGTCGGCGAAATGCGTGTGGCCGGTGAAGCCGTAGACCAGCGACATGCCGTAGAGCAGCATGCCGGAGGAAAGGGCGCCGAGGACGAAGTATTTCAGGCCGGCTTCGGTCGACTTCAGGCTGTCGCGGTTGATCGCAGCGATGACGTAGATCGCCAGCGACTGCAGTTCGAGGCCGAGATAGAGCGAGATCAGGTCGTTGGCCGAGATCATCAGCATGATGCCGAGCGTGCAGAGCACCAGGAGAACCGGGAACTCGAACTTGTCGAGCTGGTTTTCCCGCGCATGGCCCATCGACATGAACAGCGCGACGAAGGAGCCGATCAGCGCCAGCACCTTCATGAAGCGGGCAAAGCCGTCGGCGAGGTAGACGCCGCCATAGGCGAGGCCGTCGCCGGGAATGAAGATCAGCCACAGGCCGGAGACGGCAAGCACGATCATCGCCAGCGTGCTGACGAGCGGACCGGACCGCTCGCCCGCAAAGACGCCGATCATGAGCAGCACGAGGGCACCGATCGCGAGGATGATTTCCGGCGCGGACAGGTACAGGCTCAGGGAGATTGTTTCAGCAGTCATGTCCTAAAGTCCCGTCATTTCATCGACAGCGCAACATTCTGCGCTGCCTGCACTGCGGCCGAATAGCTGTTGATCAGATGGTCTACCGAAGCTGCGGTCGCATCGAAGACCGGAGCCGGATAGACGCCGAAGAAGATGGTGAGCGCGATCAGCGGATAGAGAATGACGCGTTCACGCGGAGAAAGGTCGAGCAGTGCCTTCAGCTTTTCCTTTTCCAGCGCGCCGAAGATCACCCGGCGATAGAGCCAGAGCGCATAGGCGGCCGACAGGATGACGCCGGTGGCGGCAAAGAGCGCGACCCAGGTATTGGCGCGGAAGACGCCGATGAGCGTCAGGAACTCGCCGATGAAGCCCGACGTGCCCGGCAGGCCGACATTGGCCATGGTGAAGACCATGAAGGCGACGGCATATTTCGGCATGTTGTTGACCAGGCCGCCATAGGCCGCGATCTCGCGGGTGTGGGTACGGTCGTAGACGACGCCGACGCAGAGGAAGAGCGCGCCGGAGACGATGCCGTGCGACAGCATCTGGAAGATCGAACCCTGCAGACCCTGCGCGTTCGCAGCGAAGATGCCCATCGTCACATAGCCCATGTGAGCGACGGAGGAATAGGCGATCAGCTTCTTGATGTCGTCCTGCATCATCGCGACCAGCGAGGTGTAGATGATGGCGATGACGGACATGGCGAAGACGAGCGGCGCGAAATAGTCCGACGCGACCGGGAACATGCCGATCGAGAAGCGGATCAGGCCGTAGCCGCCGAGCTTCAGGAGCACGCCTGCCAGGATGACGGAACCGGCCGTCGGCGCCTGGACGTGCGCGTCGGGGAGCCAGGTGTGAACCGGCCACATCGGCATCTTCACCGCGAAGGAGGCGAAGAAGGCAAGCCACAGCCAGGTCTGCATGGCCGGCTGGAACTTGTATTCCAGCAGCTGGACGATATCCGTCGTGCCGGCCTGCCAGTACATTGCCATGATGGCAAGCAGCATCAGCACCGAGCCGAGCAGCGTATAGAGGAAGAACTTGTAGCTCGCATAGACGCGGTTCGCACCGCCCCAGACACCGATGATGAGGAACATCGGGATGAGGCCGCCTTCGAAGAAGACGTAGAAGAGAACGATATCGAGCGACACGAAGACACCGACCATCATCACTTCGAGGATGAGGAAGGCGATCATGTATTCCTTCAGGCGCTTCTCGACCGACAGCCAGCTTGCGAGCACGCAGAAGGGCATCAGGAAGGTCGACAGGATGATGAACAGCATGGAGATGCCGTCGACGCCGACATGATAACCGATGCCGGTGCCGAGCCAGCTATGCTGCTCGATCATCTGGAAGCCGGGATTGGCGTTGTCGAAACCGATCCAGATGAAGAGCGAGAGGATGAAGGTGAAGACCGTGGTGATCAGCGAGATCCACAGCACGTTCTTGCGGCCGTTCTCGGTTTCGCCGTTCATCAGCAACAGGAGCACCACGCCGACGAGCGGCAGGAAGGTGACCGTTGAAAGAATAGGCCAATCGGTCATCAGAGAGAACTCCCGAGCATCATCCAGGTAACGAGCGCCGCAATGCCGATCAGCATCGCGAAGGCATAGTGATAGAGGTAACCGGTCTGCAGGCGCACGACGCGGTCGGTCACGTTGACCACGCGGGCGGCGACGCCGTTCGGACCGTAGGTATCGATGACGCCGACGTCACCCTTCTTCCACAGGAAGTTGCCAAGCGCCTTGGCGGTGCGGACGAAGAGGAAGTCGTAGAGTTCGTCGAAGTACCACTTGTTGAGCAGGAACTGGTAGAGCACGCGGTGCTGCTCGGCGAGCTTGCGCGGCGTCGAGGGCGACCGGATGTACATGTACCAGGCGATCACGAAGCCGAGCAGCATGGCGATGAAGGGGCTGAGGCCGACCCAGGCCGGTACGTGATGGAATTCTTCCACCAGCTCATTTTCGGCGCCGGTGAAGAGCGCGCCCTTCCAGAACTCGGCATATTCCTCGCCGTAGAAACGGCCTTCGAAGAGGAAGCCGGCCACAACCGCGCCGATGGCGAGGATGTAGAGCGGCACCAGCATGACCTGCGGCGATTCATGGACGTGATGCATGACCTCGTGGGAAGCGCGCGGCCGGCCGTAGAAAGTCATGAAGATCAGGCGCCAGGAATAGAAGCTCGTGAAGAGAGCGGCAATGACCAGCAGCGAGAAGGCAAAGCCCGCAACCGGCGAATGCGACGCGTAGGTTGCCTCGATGATGACGTCCTTCGAGAAGAAACCGGCAAAGCCGACCGGGGTGAAGGGAATGCCGACACCGGTGATCGCCAGCGTGCCGATGATCATCATCCAGAACGTGACCTTGATGTGCGGACGCAGGCCGCCCATGTAGCGCATGTCCTGCTCGCCATCGACGGCATGGATGACCGAGCCGGCGCAGAGGAAGAGCAGAGCCTTGAAGAAGGCATGCGTGAAGAGGTGGAAGATTGCCGCGCCGTAAGCGCCGACGCCGAGAGCGACGAACATGTAGCCGAGCTGCGAGCAGGTCGAATAGGCGATGACGCGCTTGATGTCGTTCTGCACGAGGCCGACGGTCGCCGCGAAGAAGGCGGTGATCGCGCCGATGAGCGTCACGACGACGAGCGCATCATGCGAAAGTTCGAAGATCGGCGACATGCGGGCGACGAGGAAGACGCCGGCCGTAACCATGGTTGCGGCATGGATGAGTGCGGAAACCGGCGTCGGGCCTTCCATGGCGTCCGGCAGCCAGGTGTGCAGCAGGAACTGCGCCGACTTGCCCATGGCGCCCATGAAGAGCAGCAGGCAGGCGCCGGTCAGCGCATGCGCCTTGTCGAGATGCATGCCGAAGAGGTTCAGGATCACCTCACCGGCCTCGCCGCCTTCAGCCGGAGCGAAGGTCGAAGCATTGGCGAAGATCGTGTCGAGGTTGATCGAGCCGAACAGCACGAAGACGGTGGCGATACCGAGCACGAAGCCGAAGTCGCCGACGCGGTTGACGATGAAGGCCTTCATGGCGGCCGCCGATGCCGACGGCTTCTTGTACCAGAAGCCGATCAGCAGATACGAGGCCAGACCGACGCCTTCCCAGCCGAAGAACATCTGGGCGAGGTTGTCGGACGTCACCAGCATGAGCATGGCGAAGGTGAAGAGCGACAGGTAGGCGAAGAAGCGCGGGCGGTGCGGATCGGTGTGCATGTAACCGATCGAGTAGATGTGCACCAGGGTCGAGACCGTGTTGACGACGATCAGCATGACCGAGGTCAGCGTATCGACGCGCAGCGACCAGGAAACGTCGATGCCGCCGGACTGGATCCAGCGCAGAACCTCGACCTTGATGGCACCTTCGGGGTGGCCGAGCGCAACCGTGAAGAAGACGATCCAGGACAGGATGGCGGCGATGATCATCAGGCCGCTGGTGACATATTCCGACGCCTTGGCGCCGATCGCACGGCCGAACAGGCCGGCGATGATCGCGCCGATCAGGGGAAGGAAGACGATAGCCTTATAGAGGAACATGAGCCGCTCAGCCCTTCATCATATTGACGTCTTCGACCGCGATCGAACCGCGGTTGCGGTAGAAGACAACGAGAATTGCAAGACCGATCGCCGCTTCGGCGGCGGCAACGGTCAGAATGAACAGTGCGAAGACCTGGCCGACGATATCGTTGAGGAAGGACGAGAAGGCGACCATGTTGATGTTGACCGACAGCAGGATCAGTTCGACCGACATCAGGATGACGATGATGTTCTTCCGGTTCAGGAAGATGCCGAAGATGCCAATCGTGAAGAGGATGGCGCTGACCGTGAGATAGTGGGAGAGTCCGATGACCATATTCTTTGTTCCTTGACCTCTCGGTTCAGTTCACGCCCTGCCCCGGCTTGACCTTGACCACCTCGACGGCGGTCGCGGGCGTGCGGGCAACCTGGCGGGAAATATTCTGCCGCTTGATATTGGTGCGATGCTTCAGCGTCAGCACGATCGCGCCGATCATGGCGACCAGCAGGACCAGACCGGCGATCTGGAAGAAATAGACGTAGTCCGTGTAGAGCACGTCGCCGAGCGCCGCCGTGTTGGTGCGTTCGCTAAAGGCCGGGATCGGCATGGCGACCGTCTTGGCGATCTCGGGCGAAATCGCGCTGCCGCCGATGACGACGATCAGTTCGGCGGCGAGGATGAGGCCGATCAGCGCGCCGATCGGCGCATATTCGAGGACACCGGCGCGAAGCTCGGTGAAATCGATGTCGAGCATCATCACCACGAAGAGGAAGAGAACCGCGACCGCGCCCACATAGACGACGAGCAGGATCATCGCCAGGAATTCGGCACCCAGCAGCAGGAAGAGACCGGCTGCGTTGAAGAACACCAGGATCAGGAACAGAACCGAGTGGACCGGGTTCTTCGCCCAGATGACCATGAACGCCGACGCTATCGCGACAAAGGCGAAAAGATAGAAAAATAGAGCCTGCAGACCCATGTTGGTGCCTTTTTCATCTTCCCCCGGGGCAGCCGGGAGTTTCCCTGCCCGATAGGACTTCGCACGGCATCTGCCGGCAAAGCCCCGGTGCATGTTGACCGCGGCGGACAAGAGCGCCCTTGCCGCGGCATTTCAAATTTCAATCAGCGGTACGGCGCATCCATCGCGATATTGCGGGCGATTTCACGCTCCCACCGGTCGCCGTTGTCGAGCAGCCGCTGCTTGTCGAAGTAGAGCTCTTCGCGGGTCTCGGTGGCGAATTCGAAATTCGGGCCTTCGACGATCGCATCGACCGGGCACGCCTCCTGGCAGAAGCCGCAATAGATGCACTTCACCATGTCGATGTCGTAACGCACCGTTCGGCGGGTGCCGTCATTGCGGCGCGGGCCGGCCTCGATGGTGATCGCCTGAGCGGGACAGATCGCTTCGCACAGCTTGCAGGCGATGCAACGCTCTTCGCCGTTCGGATAGCGGCGCAGCGCATGTTCGCCGCGGAAGCGCGGGCTGACCGGACCCTTTTCGAAGGGGTAGTTGATCGTCGCCTTCTGCTTGAAGAAATAGCGCATCGACAGGAAGAAGGCGCCGACGAATTCCTTGAGGAAAAGCGAGTTGATGGAGGCGGACAGGCTTCCCATCTTCAATCTCCAATTTTGCCGGAAACGAGGTTGGACATCAGCCTGCCCATCCCGTCAGTTTCAGCACGAATGCAACGATGATGACCATGGCGAGCGACAGCGGAAGGAAGACCTTCCAGCCGAGACGCATGAGCTGGTCGTAGCGGTAACGGGGCACGAAAGCCTTGACCATGGCGAACATGAAGAACACCAGGCACGCCTTCAGCATGAACCAGATGATGCCCGGCACCCAGTTGATGAGCCAGAAATCGACCGGCGGCAGCCAGCCCCCCAGGAAGAGGATGGTCGTCAGCGAGCACATCAGGACGACCGCCGCATATTCGCCGAGCATGAACATCATGTACGGAGCCGAGCCGTATTCGACCATGAAGCCGGCGACGAGTTCGGATTCGGCTTCCGGAAGGTCGAAGGGCGGGCGGTTCGTCTCGGCGAGCGCCGAGATGAAGAAGACGATGAACATCGGGAACAGCGCCAGCCAGTGCCAGTCGAGGAACGAGTTCGGCAGGCCGACCATCGTGCCGAGGCCGGTGCGCTGGGCGTTGACGATATCGGTCAGGTTCAGCGAGCCGACGCAGAGAAGCACGGTGACGATGACGAAGCCGATCGAGACTTCGTAAGACACCATCTGTGCGGCAGAGCGCAGCGCGCCGAGGAACGGATACTTCGAGTTCGAAGCCCAGCCGCCCATGATGATGCCGTACACTTCGAGCGAGGAGATCGCGAAGATGTAGAGGATGCCGACATTGATGTTGGCAACGACCCAGCCGTCTGCGAGCGGCACGACCGCCCAGGTCGACAGCGCCAGGAGCACGGTGACAAGCGGGGCGAGGAGGAAGACCGCCTTGTTGGCGCCGGCCGGGATGATCGGCTCCTTGAAGACGAACTTCAAAAGGTCGGCGAAGGACTGGAACAGGCCGAAGGGACCGACGACGTTCGGGCCGCGGCGCAGCTGCACGGCAGCCCAGATCTTGCGGTCGGCAAGCAGGATGTAAGCGATGAAGACCAGCAGGCAGACGAGCAGCAGCAGCGACTGACCGATCATGATGATCGCCGGCCAGACATAGGTCGAGAAGAAAGAATCCATGAGTTCCTGCCCTTACTCTGCCGCGACTTTGAAATTGTTGCGGGCCAATGCCGAGCACTCGGCCATGACAGCCGAGGCGCGCGCTATCGGGTTCGTCAAATAGAAGTCTTTGACCGGCGACGCAAACCCGGATTTGTTCATCTTACCGGCTTTTTTCGCCAGTGCGGCAATTTGGGCGCTATCGCCTTCGGCGATCTCGTCGATGGCGGCGAAATGCGGGAATGCCGCATAGAGCTTGCCGCGCAGTTCGCCGAGAGAATCAAAGGGAAGCTTCTTGCCGAGCACGTCGGAAAGGGCGCGGATGATCGCCCAGTCCTCGCGGGCGTCGCCCGGTGCGAAACCGGCGCGGTTGCCCATCTGGACGCGGCCTTCGGTGTTGACCCAGGTGCCGGACTTTTCGGTATAGGCGGCAGCCGGCAGGATGACATCGGCGCCATGCGCGCCGTTATCGCCGTGCGAGCCGATATAGACGGTGAACTTCGCGGCCTTGGCCGAGAAGTCGAGTTCGTCGGCGCCGAGCAGGAAGAGCACGTCCATGGCCTTCAGCATCTCGGCGGCGTTGACGCCCTTGGCGCCCGGCACGAAGCCGAGGTCGAGACCGCCGACGCGGGAGGCGGCGGTGTGGAGGACGGCAAAGCCGTTCCAGCCTTCAGCGATCGCGCCGACATTGACGGCGAGCTTAGCTGCCGTTGCGAGCACGCCGGCGCCATCCGTGCGGGTGAGCGCGCCCTGGCCGACGATAATCATCGGCTTGGAAGCCTTGGCGAGGACTTCGGCGAAGGCGTGGCCGCCGTCGACAATGTCCTTCAGCGTATCCGGGCCGGAGCCGAGATAGTCGTACTTGTAACGCAGCTCGCCGCCCTCGCCGATCATGCCGATCGGGAAGCCGCCGCGGCGGTAGCGCTTGCGGATGCGGGCGTTGAGGATGGCAGCTTCGAAGCGCGGGTTGGCGCCGACGATGAGCAGCGCGTCGGCCTGCTCGATGCCGGCGATGGTGGGGTTGAAGAGGTAGCTTGCGCGGCCGAGCGACGGATCAAGTGCCGTCCCATCCTGGCGACAGTCGAGGTTCTCGGAACCGAGCGACTTTACCAGTTCGGACAGCGCGTACATTTCTTCGACGGAGGCGAGATCGCCGGCGATCGCGCCGATCTTGTCGCCGGACGTTGCCGCAACGGCAGCCTTGATGGCGCCGAAGGCCTCGCCCCAGCTTGCCGGCTGCAGGCGGCCGTCCTTGCGGACGTAGGGGCGGTCGAGGCGCTGCGTCTTCAGGCCGTCCCAGACGTGGCGGGTCTTGTCGGAGATCCACTCTTCGTTCACCGCTTCGTTGACGCGCGGCAGGATGCGCATGACTTCGCGACCGCGCGTATCGACGCGGATGGCAGAGCCGACGGCGTCCATGACGTCGATCGATTCGGTCTTGTTCAGTTCCCACGGACGGGCCGTGAAGGCAAAGGGCTTGGAGGTGAGCGCGCCGACCGGGCAGAGGTCAACGACGTTACCCTGCAGCTCGGAGGTCATGGCCTGCTCGAGATAGGTGGTGATTTCGGCATCCTCGCCGCGGCCGATCAGGCCGAGTTCGGAAATGCCGGCAACTTCGGTCGTGAAGCGGACGCAACGTGTGCAGTGGATGCAGCGGTTCATGACCGTCTTGACGAGCGGGCCGATATATTTGTCTTCGACGGCGCGCTTGTCTTCCTGGTAGCGCGAGGTGTCGATGCCGAAGGCCATGGCCTGGTCCTGCAGGTCGCATTCGCCGCCCTGGTCGCAGATCGGGCAATCGAGCGGATGGTTGATCAGCAGGAATTCCATCACGCCTTCGCGGGCCTTCTTGACCATCGGCGTGTTGGTGAAGACTTCCGGCAGTTCGCCGTTCGGGCCGCCGCGGATATCGCGCACGCCCATGGCGCAGGAAGCCTGCGGCTTCGGCGGACCGCCCTTGACCTCGACGAGGCACATGCGGCAATTGCCGGCAACCGACAGGCGCTCATGGAAGCAGAAGCGCGGAACTTCAGCGCCGGCCTCTTCGCACGCCTGCAGCAGCGTGAAATGATCCGGAACTTCGATCTCGTTACCGTCAATCTTCAGTTTTGCCATCGTCACTCAGTCCTGTTTCCCGTTCGCCGGGTACCGGCAAACAAACCTATTTTTGCAACATCCGTATTGCCAAGGCGGAGATTTCGTCCGTCCTGGCGCCGGTATTGCCCAAATTCTCCTTGCCGGCTCCGAGACCCGGAACCCGCCATCGGCATCACGACCCGGAGCCCCCTGCCCCGCCGATCGACCTGCCATTCCTCCAGCCGTCGCCCGCGGCCGGAAACCTATTTCTTCCTGCGGCCCCGCGTCGCCAGCACCTTGGCCTGGCCAACCCAGTCGTCGCGCCGGATGCGGCCGTCGACGCCGAGTTCGGCATCCAGGCTCGCAACGTCCTGATCGCTCCATGCCGCAATATCGGCAAAGGTGCGGATGCCTTTCTTGTTCAGCACCTGCTCAAGCTTCGGACCGATGCCGGCAATCAGCTTGAGGTCGTCAACCTTCCTGGACCTTGCGGCCGGCTTCTTCTTGGCAACCGCCGGCTTTACCGCCTCCGCGGCCGGAGCCTTGGCGGACACGACCGTCAGCTTCGGCTTTGCCGCCTTGCGAACCGGCGCAGCCGTTTCGGCCGGGCGGCGAATATTCTCCGGACGGATATCCATCTCCGGCGTCTCTTCGTCCGGCGGCATTTCGTCGAGCGCTGCGGCCGCCAGATTCGCCGTCTCGAGCGCACCCTGCAGCGCGCCGAAAAAGACGCCGGCCATCTGGGTGGAAATGCCGAAGCCGATCGCGGTGGCCGCAGCAAAGGCCGCAGCCGGATGCGCCATCAGCGGATGGACGGGCATGGCCCGCGCACTTTCCAGCATGCCGGCAGCAAGGCGGCCGAAGTCAGCCGCAAAATCGGCTGCCCCTTCCCCTGTCTTGCTGTCGGACACCCTGGTCGTCATGCGCTTACTCGGCCGCCTCCAGAACCGCACCGTGATCGAGGGCATTGGCCGTGTACTGGTCGATGCGGGCTTCGATTTCCGGGCGGAAGTTACGGATCAGGCCCTGGACCGGCCATGCGGCGGCGTCGCCGAGCGCACAGATGGTGTGCCCTTCGATCTGCTTGGTGACCTGGAACAGCATGTCGATTTCGCGCTTCTGGGCGTTGCCGCGCGCCATGCGCTCCATCACGCGCCACATCCAGCCCGTGCCTTCGCGGCAGGGCGTGCACTGGCCGCAGCTCTCATGCTTGAAGAAGGCCGAGATACGGGCGATCGCCTTGATGACGTCGGTGGACTTGTCCATGACGATCGAGGCGGCCGTGCCGAAGGAGGAGCCGACGGCGCGCAGGCCGTCGAAATCCATCGGGCAGTCCATGATGTCCTTGGCCGGAACGATCGGGCAGGATGCGCCGCCGGGAATGACGGCAAGCAGGTTGTCCCAGCCGCCACGAATGCCGCCGGCATGCTTGTCCACCAGTTCGCGGAAGGTGATGCCCATCGTTTCCTCGACCGTGCAGGGACGGTTGACGTGGCCCGAGAGCATGAACAGCTTGGTGCCGACATTGTTCGGACGGCCGAAGGAGGAGAACCAGCCGGCGCCACGGCGCAGGATAGTCGGGGCAACGGCGATCGATTCGACATTGTTGACCGTCGTCGGGCAGCCGTAGAGACCCATATTGGCCGGGAACGGCGGCTTCAGGCGCGGCTGGCCCTTCTTGCCTTCAAGGCTTTCGAGCAGCGCGGTCTCTTCGCCGCAGATATAGGCACCGGCGCCGTGGTGGACGAAAATGTCCATATCCCAGCCGAGCTTGTTGTTCTTGCCGAGAAGGCCCGCATCGTAGCACTCGTCGATTGCCGCCTGCAGGGCTTCGCGCTCGCGGATATATTCGCCGCGCACATAGATATAGGCGGTGTTGGCGCCCATGGCGAAGCTTGCCACCACGCAGCCTTCGATCAGCGTGTGCGGATCGTTGCGCATGATATCGCGGTCCTTGCAGGTACCGGGCTCCGATTCGTCGGCATTGACGACGAGATAGTGCGGACGGCCATCGTTCTGCTTCGGCATGAAGGACCATTTGAGGCCGGTCGGGAAGCCTGCGCCGCCACGGCCGCGAAGGCCGGACGCCTTCATTTCTTCGATGATCCAGTCGCGGCCCTTTTCGAGGATCTGCTTGGTGCCGTCCCAATGGCCGCGGCTCATCGCGCCCTTCAGGGACTTGTCCTTGAGGCCGTAGATATTGGTAAAGATGCGGTCTTTATCTTGCAGCATGTCTCACACCTCTTACCGCGGCTTCTTGCCGAAGACCTTGATATATTCCGCTTCGCCGCCCTTGGCGAGCGCCTTGGCCTGCTTGACCCAGTCGTCGCGCTCGATGCGGCCGCGGAAATTCAGGAACCCGTCGACCCATTCGCGTTCGGCCTTCTTCCAGGCCGCAATCTGCGCGAAGGTGAAGATGCCGATTTCATGCAACGTCGCTTCGATCTTCGGGCCGACGCCCGAGATCATCTTGAGATCGTCCGGAGCGGCGGGCCTTTCGATGCCGGCCGGGCGGTTCTTGTCGTTCAGCGACGGTTTTGGCGCGGCTTCCGCGGCAGGCTTTGCCACGGGTTCGGAAGCAGCCGTGCCGGACAGCGGCTGAGCTTCGGCAGCCTTGGCGTTCCTGGCCGATGCCTTGGGCGCCGTTGCCGGCGTCTTCAGCGACGCATTGGTTTCGGCATCGGTGCTCCTCGGGCGGGCGGCCTCGGAGGGCGGAACCGGCGCGGCGTCGGCCGGCTTGGCGGCCGGGGCTTCGGCAACGCGGGCGCGGGTGACGGCAATATCGTCCAGCAGCGTCGTCGGACCACCCTCGGGCGAGGAGAGATGACGGTCGATCTGCGGGCCGACCTTGACGCTCGCGCCGTTGCCGGCGGCAAAAACATCGATGATCTCTTCCAGGCGCTCCGGCGTCAGGTCCTCGTAGGTGTCCTTGCCGATCATCACCATCGGAGCATTGACGCAGGCCCCGAGACACTCGACCTCTTCCCAGGAGAGCGTGCCTTCGGCATTGCGCTCGAACGGGTGGTGGTGGATCTTGCTGCGGCAGACGTCCATCAGCTTTTCCGAGCCGCGCAGCATGCAGGGCGTCGTGCCGCAGACCTGCACGTGAGCGCGGGTGCCGACCGGATGCAGCTGGAACTGGGTGTAGAAAGTCGCCACTTCGAGAACGCGGATATAGGCCATGTCCAGCATGTCGGCGATCTTTTCGATCGCCGCTCGCGTGACCCAACCGTCCTGTTCCTGCGCGCGCATCAGCAGCGGAATGACCGCGGATTGCTGACGGCCTGCGGGATATTTCTGGATCGTCTTTTCCGCCCAGGCCGCGTTTTCATCGCTGAAAGCGAATGCGGCCGGCTGGAATTGATCTTCGGCTAATCGACGAACGGACATTCTTCCTCACGCCTTGTCAGTTTAGCGTTCCACACCGCGAAGCAGTCAAGGACTGCATTTCACAGGCATAGGCCGACTGGTCTTTTTGCATAAATACCACAAACTTGCCGCCATTCGGCACAGCGGCCTTGATCTCGTAGCCCTTGGACAAAAGCTCGCCCATGGACGATTGCTCTGCCGGCTGCTGCGCCTCCTCGTGACCCAGCGGCGTGCCGAGCTTGCCGGCTTCCTGCGCAAGAGCGGCAGAGGCCGAGAGAAGAAGTGCAGCTGCGAGCGGCAGAGCCTGCATTACCGGTCCACCTCGCCGAAGACGATGTCGAGCGAACCGAGAACGGCCGCGACGTCGGCAAGCTGGTGGCCACGGCACATGAAGTCCATCGCCTGCAGATGCGCATAACCCGGAGCACGGATCTTGCAGCGGTACGGCTTGTTGGTGCCGTCGGAGACGAGGTAGACGCCGAACTCGCCCTTCGGCGCCTCGACGGCTGCGTAAACCTCGCCGGCCGGAACGTGATAACCTTCGGTATAGAGCTTGAAGTGGTGGATGAGCGCTTCCATCGACCGCTTCATCTCGCCGCGCTTCGGCGGAACGACCTTGCCGTCGATCGACGAGAAGGGACCGGTCCTGGCGTCGCCGAGCAGGCGGTTCACGCATTGCTTCATGATCTTGCAGGATTCGCGCATTTCGATCATGCGGATCAGGTAACGGTCGTAACAGTCGCCGTTCTTGCCGATCGGGATGTCGAACTCGAGATCCGAATAACATTCGTAGGGCTGCGCGCGGCGCAGGTCCCAGGCAGCACCCGAACCGCGCACCATGACGCCCGAGAAGCCCCAGGCCCAGCAATCTTCCAGCGAGACGACGCCGATATCGACGTTACGCTGCTTGAAGATGCGATTGCCGGTCAGAAGGTCGTCAATATCGTCGAGCTTGGACGGGAATTCGTCGCACCACTTGCCGATGTCCTGCACCAGCTGTTCCGGCAGATCCTGATGAACGCCGCCCGGACGGAAATAGGCAGCATGCATGCGCGCGCCGCAGGCACCCTCGTAGAACACCATCAGCTTCTCGCGCTCCTCGAAGCCCCAGAGCGGCGGCGTCAGCGCGCCGACGTCCATGGCCTGCGTGGTGACGTTCAGCAGATGCGACAGGATACGGCCGATTTCCGAGTAGAGAACGCGGATCAACTGGCCGCGAATCGGGATCTCGATGCCGAGCAGCTTTTCGACCGCCAGCGCATAGGCATGTTCCTGGTTCATCGGCGCGACGTAGTCGAGGCGATCGAAATAGGGAACGGCCTGAAGATAGGTCTTGGTCTCGATCAGCTTTTCGGTACCGCGGTGCAGCAGGCCGATATGCGGATCGACGCGCTCCACGATTTCGCCGTCAAGCTCCAGCACAAGACGCAGAACGCCGTGCGCTGCCGGATGCTGCGGCCCGAAATTGATGTTGAAGTTACGGACGTTATGTTCGGTCATGCTGCGTGCTCCATGCCAAACGCGCTGCCAATCAAGCCAATAGCGAATGGCGAATAGCGAATAGTTTCGTTCAGTCTCATCACTTCTCCTGGAGACTCCGTATTAGCGCCCGAATCATCCGTCCGATTTCGTCGCACCTTCCGGCCATCTGCCTGAACTCGCCCTCATCGATCAAACCAATACGATGAGAAATGAGCATATGCGTTTCCAATTCCTTCAGCGAACCCTGGGAGATACGCAAAAACTGAATGAAACTTCCCGTGACTTCACGACCGTGCCCTTCAGCAATGTTGGCGGCAATCGAAGTCGCCGCCCTGCGTATCTGGGCCGTCAGACCATAGACCTCCTCCTTCGGAAATCTTTGAGTCAACTGATAACACTCTACCGCAAGGTCGATTGCCACCTGCCAGACCCTAAGATCCTTGTAGGAGTTTATCGTCTGCACGCCCCTTCCAACTATTCGCTATTCGCTACTCACTATTCGCGTTACTGCTTCGCCTTTTCATCCCCCGGCAGCACGTATTCCGTGCCTTCCCAGGGGGACAAGAAATCGAAATTGCGGAATTCCTGCTTCAGTTCCACCGGCTCGTAAACGACGCGCTTTGCCGCATCGTCGTAGCGGACTTCGACGAAACCGGTCGTCGGGAAGTCCTTGCGCAGCGGGTGGCCTTCGAAACCGTAGTCGGTCAGGATGCGGCGCAGGTCCGGATGGCCGGTGAAGAGGACGCCGTACATGTCCCAGGTTTCGCGCTCGAACCAGTCGGCGCCCGGATAGACGGCGCAGGCGGAGGGAACCGGCGTATCCTCGTCGGTCGCCACCTTGACGCGGATGCGCAGGTTCTGTTTCGGAGACAGAAGATGGTAGACGACATCGAAGCGCAGTTCGCGCTGCGGCCAGTCGACCCCGCAAATATCCGTCAGGTTGACGAAGCCGCACTTGGCGTCGTCACGCAGGAAGGTCAGCAGCGGGATCAGGTTTTCGCCGGTCGTCGTCAGCGTCAGCTCGCCGTATTTCAGCTGCGAGGCGGCAATCAGGTTGCCGCGTGCTTGCGAAAGATACGACGAAAGCTCAGTGAGGGCTTCGCTCATAATGTCCTGTCCTTGCCCTTAGCGTTCGATCGTGCCGGTGCGGCGGATCTTCTTCTGCAGCAGAAGCACGCCGTAAAGCAGCGCCTCTGCCGTGGGGGGACAGCCCGGCACGTAGATGTCGATCGGCACGACGCGGTCGCAGCCGCGAACCACCGAATAGGAATAGTGGTAATAGCCGCCGCCATTGGCGCAGGAGCCCATGGAGATGACGTAACGCGGCTCCGGCATCTGGTCGTAGACCTTGCGCAGCGCCGGCGCCATCTTGTTGGTCAGCGTACCGGCGACGATCATGACGTCCGACTGGCGCGGCGAGGCGCGCGGGGCAAAACCGAAGCGCTCGACGTCGTAACGCGGCATGGAGAGCTGCATCATCTCGACGGCGCAGCAGGCAAGACCGAAGGTCATCCACATCAGCGAGCCGGTACGAGCCCAGTTGATCAACTCGTCGGTCGAGGTGACGAGAAAACCCTTGTCGGCGAGCTCATTGTTGATCTCGCCGAAGAACGCGTCATTGCTGCCGATCGGCTTGCCGGTCGAGGGATCGATGACCCCCTTCGGCTGCGGTGCCACGAGCGTCTGATTGCCAGCGGGGACTACTCCCATTCCAGGGCTCCCTTCTTCCATTCATAGATAAAGCCGATGGTCAGCACGAAGAGGAAGACCATCATGGACCAGAAGCCGAACCAGCCGATCGCGCCGAAGGAAACGGCCCAGGGGAAAAGGAAGGCAACTTCAAGGTCGAAGATGATGAAGAGAATCGACACGAGGTAGAAGCGGATATCGAACTTCATGCGGGCGTCGTCGAATGCGTTGAAGCCGCATTCGTAGGCCGAGAGCTTTTCCGAATCGGGCGCCTTGAAGGCAACGGCAAACGGCGCAATGAGAAGCGCCAGGCCGATTACGAGCGCGATGCCGATGAAAATAGCGATCGGAATATAGGAACTGAGCAGTTCGGTCATCATGTTCATCCCTGCTTGCCGGCGGCGCCGGGCGGCGCAACTGGGCAAATGCCCGGCAAGCGAACGTGCGTTGCAACAAGCCGTGGTTAGCGCAGCCGGAGCCCCGGCGCAAGACTTTTACAGAAGCTATTCGAACAGTGCCGGACGGACATTATCAAGCAGATGCAATGATGTCGCGACAAATCCGCAAATGTCGTGGAAGGCCGCATGGCTGACCCTCGGAAACTGCATGGCTTTTCGGAGATGAATGGCGCGAGTGACGGGGCTCGAACCCGCGACCTCCGGCGTGACAGGCCGGCACTCTAACCGACTGAGCTACACCCGCGCATTGGACCTTTCGGACCATGAGGATAACACGAAACCGGACCGACAGCGACGATTTGCCGCCTGCCTTGAAATGGCGCGAGTGACGGGGCTCGAACCCGCGACCTCCGGCGTGACAGGCCGGCACTCTAACCGACTGAGCTACACCCGCATTCTTTCAAGCAATCCGGTGCCTGGGCACCCTCTCCGAACGGGCTGGCCGTTTGGATGAGCGGCTAACTAAGGGGTTCCCCATTTAGTGTCAAGCAGGTTTGGAGACAAAACCATGACAGTCCGGAAATTGTTTCGGAAAGCCTTTGCCGATCTCCCGCCAATCCGGCAATTCCGCCTTGGCAACGCCGTGTCGCGAGGGCCCGTCCGGGCGCGCCGCTTTTCCACAGACCTTTGGCCCTTGCGCTTGCGCGGTCCTGCCGCCGCACCGGCCGCGCGATCCGCAGGCAAGCGCGAATCGCCTCCATGCGCCGCTTGTCGGCTCGCGTCCGGCTCAGGCCCTGCCGGCATATTGTTCGTCGCTGACCTGCTCCAGCCAGTCTGCGGCGCTGCCGTTCAGCGCTTCGTGGATGGCGATGTGGCTCATCGCCGTCTGCGGGCTTGCGCCATGCCAATGTTTCTCGCCCGGCGCGAACCAGACGACATCGCCGGGGCGGACTTCCCTGATTTCTCCGCCCCAGGTCTGAACGAGCCCCCTGCCGGCGGTCACGATCAATGTCTGGCCCAGGGGATGGGTATGCCAGGCGGTGCGCGCGCCCGGTTCGAAGGTCACATGCGCGGCCCGCACGCGGGCCGGCTCAGGCGCTTCGACGAGCGGATCCAGCCGGACCGAACCGGTGAAATAATCAGCCTGGGCCTTCGTCGAGGGGCGCGAACCTGCAGTCTTGATATCCATGGTCTTTCCTGTTCTTGCGTCGTCTGCCGTTGAAGCCGTCGCGCACAAGGATATTTGATCGCAGCAGGCGATCCAAGCGGCATCGGCGATTGCCGCCCTCCCCGGTGCCTGCTACTGCGAGGGCCTTTCATCACGAACGGAGGATTTTTCATGAAACATCATGCTTTCGGCCGCCTGCCCTTTACCGTCACCGATGTCGGCTTCGGCGCCTGGCAGATCGGCGGCTCCTGGGGCGACGTCAGCGAAGCGGACGGCCGCGCAGCGCTGAATGCCGCGCTCGACGCCGGCATGACCTTCATCGATACCGCCGACGTTTACGGCGACGGGCGCTCCGAAAAGATCATTGCCGACGTGCTGAAGGCGCGGGGCGGCCAACGCCCGATGGTTGCGACCAAGGCCGGCCGCCGTCTCAACCCGCATGTCGCCGAGGGCTACAACAAGGCCAATCTCGAAGGCTTCATCGACCGCAGCCTCAAGAACCTGCAGGTGGACAGTCTCGATCTCGTGCAGTTGCACTGCCCGCCGACGGAGGTGCTCTACCGCCCGGAGGTCTTCGCGGCTCTGGACGAGCTGCAGAAGGCAGGCAAGATCAAGGGCTACGGGGTCAGCGTCGAGAAGGTCGAGGAAGCCTTGAAGGCGATCGAATATCCCGGCGTCGTCAGCATCCAGATCATCTACAACATCTTCCGCCAGCGTCCCGATCACCTCTTCTTCGGCGAAGCCCGCCGCAAGAACGTGGCGGTCATCGCGCGGGTGCCGCTCGCAAGCGGCCTCCTGTCCGGCAAGATCACCCGCGACACCCAGTTCGCGAGCGATGACCACCGCAGCTTCAACCGTCACGGCGAAGCCTTCGATGTCGGCGAGACCTTCGCGGGCGTGCCTTTCGAGGTCGGCCTACAGGCGGTCGAGGACGTGCGCAAGCTCGTCCCCGCCGGTGCCGGCATGGCGGCCTTCGCGCTGCGCTGGATCCTGATGGCGGAGGCCGTCACCGTCGTCATTCCCGGCGCACGCAATGCCCAACAGGCGAGCGCGAATGCGGCCGCCGCCGATCTTGCGCCGCTTTCGGCCGACGTCATGGCGGCGACGCGCGAAATCTACGAGCGCCTGATCGCGCCGCATGTGCATCAGCGCTGGTAGGCGCCGGCAGATCGTCCGGCCCGGACAGCACTTTCCGTCCGGGCCGGAGACCATGTCAGACCGTCACGACGATCTTGCCGAACTGCTCGTTCGATTCCAGAAAGCGGTGCGCCTCGACCATCTGCTCGAAAGGAAAGGTCCTGGCGATGACGGGCTTGAGCGCAGCGGATGCGAGGCCATCGAGAATGAAAGCCTTTGCCGCCGCCAGCCGCACGGGATCGCGCACGATCTCATGAACCAGATAGCCGCGTAAGGTCAGGCATTTGCCGAGCACGGCGGCAAGCGGAAACGGCGTCGGCTGCGGGCTCAGGCCACCATATTCGATGAGAATGCCACCCGGCGACATCGCCGCCGTCAGCGGTTCGAAGATCGAACCGGCGACGGCATCGAAGACGACGCGCAGGCCATCCGGGCCGGCGATTTCCTTGAGCCGCCTTTCCACGTCCTCCTCCTGCGAGGCGATGACGTCGGCAGCACCGGCTTCACGCAACGGCTGGCGTTTCGACGAGGTCCTGGTGATCGCGACCGGCGTCGCGCCGACCGTGTTGGCGATCTGGATGGCGGCGAGCCCGACGCTGCTGGAGGCCGCGGTGACGGCGACAAAATCGCCCTTGCCCAACCGGGCAATATCGACGAGCGCGCCGTAGGCCGTCAGATACGGCATCCAGACGGCGGCGGCCGCCTCCCAGGAGAGCGCCGGCGGATGCCTGACGACGAATTCGGCGGGAAAATTGATAAGCTCGCCATAAGCCGGCCAGCGGACCATGGAGATCGGCGGGACGATGCTGACAGCATCGCCGGGCGCAAAACCATCCACGCCCTCGCCTGCCGTATCGACCAGACCGGCCGCCTCGAGACCCAGACCCGAAGGCAGCGGCGCCGTCTCGATATAGGCGCCGGAGCGCAACAGCGCTTCGGCGCGGTTGATGCCGAGCGCCTTGACGCGGATCCGGACCTGCCCCGGCCCCGGTGCCGGAATATCCAGGTCCTCGATGCGAAGAACCTCGGGACCGCCGATCTCGTGAAAGCGGATTACGCGTGCCATTTGCCAACGACTCCAAAACAATCGAACCGAATGAGCTATGACAGACGGATTATTGAAGATAAATTGGCCGGAAAGCACGACAGAATAAACTATGAGTTTTGAATATGGATCGTCTGACCAGCATGGCCGTCTTCGTGAAGGCCGTCGATCTCGGTTCGTTTGCGGCCGCGGCTGCCGCGCTCGGCCTGTCCGGGCCGATGGTCGGCAAACACATCCGTTTTCTGGAGGAGCGGCTGGGCGTCGGCCTCATCAACCGGACGACACGCCGGCAGAGCCTCACGGATTTCGGGCGCGCCTATTACGAGCGCTGCCGGCTGATCCTTGCCGAAGCGGAGGCCGCGGATGCGCTGGCGGTCGACCATCTCTCAGAGCCATGCGGAAAGCTGCGCGTCACCATGCCCGTGCATTTCGGCCGTCATTGCGTGCTTCCGGTTCTGACCGAACTTGCAAAGCGACATCCGAAGCTCGATCTCGACCTGTCGCTCGGCGATCCCATCACCGATCTTGCCGAGGGCGGATATGACCTTGCCATCCGCACAGGCGAACTGGAGGACAGGTCGGACCTCATCGCGCGTCGGCTCGCGCGCCAGCGCATGGTGGTCTGCGCCTCGCCGAACTATCTCGACATGCATGGCAGGCCGGATCGGATCGAGGATATCGGCAGGCACAAGGCGATCATCTATGCGCGCTCGGCCCGCTTCCGCCCCTGGCTCTTTCCGTGCGGCGATGCGCCGCCGCTGGAAGTGCGGCCGAATAGCCGGCTGCGGCTCGACGATCTCGATGCGATTGCCGATGCGGCAGCGGCCGATATGGGACTTGCCTGGCTGCCCTATTGGCTGATCCGCGACCGTGTGCAGGCAGGGACGCTGGAAGTGCTGCTGCCGGAACAGCCGGAATTTCTCTATGACTGCCATGCGCTATGGCTGCAGACCCCGCATTTGCCGCTCAAGGTCCGCCTTGCGGTCGATGCGCTCGCGACCGCTCTACCCGGCTTCATGACCTAGCGCCAAGGAAAAAGGCCGAGCGTCCGCCCGGCCTTTCCGTTCCCTGCAAAGGCGGTCTCAGTTCGTGGCGGTCAGGTTGACCGGGAAGAACAGGGTTTCGCCCGAGGAGTCGCTGACGCCGTCGTTGTCGGTCACGGCATAGGCCTTGCCCGAGGCGTCGAAGGCGAAGCCTTCCAGCTTGTCGAGAACGTAGCCGTTGGTGGCCGACTTCAGGTCGCCGATGAAATCATGGGCTTCCGTCTTCTTGACGACCGGCAGTTCGCCGCCGAGCTTGGCCGGCTTCAGGTCGGAGATTGCCACCTTGTAGAGCTTCTTCAGCCTGGCCGCATCGCCGACGAGGTTGTCACGCTCGATGATGTAGACGCTGTCGCCCTGAGCGGTGATTTCGGAGAGGCCGACCCAGCCGCTCTCGCTCTTGTCGAGCGGGTAGCGCACGCCGCCCCATTCCTTCTTTTTCGGATTATAGGAGAGGAGCTTCACGAAGCCCTTCTCGTCGTCGTTCCACTCGCGCTGCACGGCCATCCAGAGCGTCGTCTCGTCGCCGCTGCCGACGATCGTGACACCTTCGAAACCGTAGCGGATTTCGTTGGCGAGCAGCTCCTTCGGCAGGGCGATTTCGGTCTTGATGTCGCCCTTGGCGGTGACGTTGTACAGCGCGTGCGGCACGAGGCGCTCGGTATAACCTTCCGAAGCCAGCCAGAAGGAACCGTCGGCGGCAACGGCAATGCCTTCGATGTCGAGCTTCTGGGCCGGGGCGCCGTCACGCTTGACGACGAGCGCGTCAGTGATGACGGCCGGCTTCTTCGTGGCGTCGATCGTGTAGATCGTCGGCTGCGAGCCCAGCACGCTGTCGCTGACGGCATAGAGCATGCCCGGCTTGCCCGGAACGGCGGCAAGGCCCGAGAGGGCTGCGAAGCCGATCGGATTGCCGTCCTTTTCGGCCGAAACGATCTGCGGATAGGCCTTCTCGCCTTCGCCGCGCTGATAGATCATGACATGCGAACGCGGGCCGCCGTCCTCGCCGAGATCGACTTCGTTGGCGGTGGCCAGCAGATTGCGCTGCGGAATGGCGATTGCGCCTTCCGGAGAAACGCCCGACGGCAGGATCTGCAGCAGTTCCGGATCGGCGCCGGTATCCTTGTAGACGCCGACCACGGAGGCGCGCTCGGCGAGCAGGAAGAACAGGCTGTCATCGCCGAACTTGGCGGCTTCGAGACCTTCCGGCTCGACACCCTTCGACGAGGAGCGGCTTTCCGGATAGTGGCCGAGAGCGGCGACGGCGCGTTCGAAGGAGCCGCCGGATTCGAAGAGGACCTTGCCGGTCTTGTCGAAAATGGTGAAGCCGCGCGAACCGCCCTCGTAGTCGCCTTCGTTGGCGACGACGAGACGGTTGTCGTCCAGCCACTTGACGGCGTCGGGCTCGCGCAGGACGCCCTTCTTCTCGCCGGTGAACTTCAGGGCGCCGTCACGCTTGGTGTCGATGCCGGCAAGGTCGGTGCTGCCGGCTGTAAAGTGCGTCTTCACCGTGCCGGTGGCGCCGTCCAGAATGACGATCTCGTTGTTTTCCTGCAGCGTGAGCGCAATTTCGTTCTGGCTGTTGAAGGCAACGAATTCCGGTTCCGGATCTTCCGGGGCAACGCCTGCCAGGCCGGTCAGCGCGACATGCTTGATCGTGCCGCAATCGACGGTGCCGTCGGTCTTGACCTGGAAGACGACGAGGTCGCCTGCCGGCATCTGCGGAATCTTGCCGTCGTTGACCTCTTCGTCGCGCTCGTTTTCGATCGCGATGGTGCCGAGCGTCCGGTCCTTGTTGAGGGCGATCGAATCAGGCTGGCCGCCGAGATCGCAGGTCGCGTCGATCTTCTTCGTGGCGATATCGACGATGGCCAGACGGCCAGACGGCTTCTGCTTGCTTTCGCCGGTATTGACGGAGACCAGCGCCTTGCCGGCTGCCGTCGTGACCGAGGTCGGCTCGCCATCCATCATCAGCGCGCCGCCCGCCTTGGGGGCCTTGGCGTCGGTGATGTCGATGAAGCCGATCGCGCCGAGCGGGCTGTCGCTGTAGATCAGCGTGTTGCCGTCCTGCGAAGCGGTGATGATTTCGGCCGAGGTGGTCGAAAGCTTGTCCTTGTCGGCCGGCAGGTTGGTTGCGACCGGGAACGAGGCGATGCGGTTGAAAACAGGCTCGGCCGCTGCCGGGAAAGCAACGGATGCGAGAAGCACTGCAGCAAGCGCTGCCTTGCGCGAAAACGATGTCATTGAAAATCCCCCAATGTCGAAAAAATCGAACAGAGGGGTTTTGCGGGACTGCCATGACAGACACATGACAGTCCCGCAACTTTTCGTAGGGTTCGCGTCAGGCCGTTTCCCTTTCGCGGCGCATCTCGGTGCGCATGATGAAGAGCGAGGCGGCAAGAATGAGCGCAGCACCCAGCCACAGATAGCCGGCCGGCGCGTAACCGAAGAAAAGCCAGCCGGCGAGCACGTTCAAGGGCAGTTTCAGATCGTCGAAGGGCTGCACATAGGCAGCGTCGGCGCTGGCATAGGCGAGCGTCAGCAGATATTGGGCCACCACGGTCAGCAGGCCCGCCAGGAGGAAGAGCGCAAGTGTTCCGCCTGCCGGTATTGCAAAGCCCGCCGCAAGTGCAAGACCGCCATTGATCGGCGTCAGCAGCACCAGCAGCCAGACGGTGATCGTCTCCGGCTTTTCGATGCCGGTGAGGCTCTTGGTGATGAGCGAGGACGCGCCCCAGAGCAGGGCCGAGGCGACCGGCAGGAGCGCTGCCCAGGTGAAGCTGTCCGACCATGGCTGGAGGATGATCATCGCACCGGCAAAGCTGATGCTGGTCGCCGCCCAGCGGGCCGGGCCGACACGCTCGCCGAGGAACAGGCGCGCGCCGAGAATGATGAAGAAGGGCGAGGTCATGACAAGCGCGATGGCCTGCCAGATCGGCACGGAGGCGAGGCCGGAGACCCAGGCCTCGACGCCGAGCGCGGCAAAGGCGACGCGCACGAGATGCCGCCAGGGATAGCGGGTGCGCATGGCCGAAAGGCCGGCCTTGCGCAGGAAGGGCAAGGAAAAGAGGAAAGCGAAAGCATATTGCCAGAAGGCGGCTGACGCGGCCGGAAAGGCGAGCGTCATCGTCAACCATTGCGTGACGACGTTGAGAAGCGAGAAGGCAACGCCGCCCGCCACCATGAAAGCGGCACCGGCAAAAGCGCGCGAATGCGGCATTACGAGGGAATTCTGATTCATGTCTTCCATCCAGGACAGGGACCAAACATAAATCAGGACGCATGAGGCCACGGCACGCGGACGCGGCAGTCCCCTGCCCCGCGCGGCCATGCTCATTCTCTTTCATCCGGACTTTAACCGTCGGCTCCGGAATCGCACCGGATCTGCTGACCCTTCCGCGACCGAAGCTTCGGAAGGCGCTCGCGGGCTTGGGCCGAAACCCTTACCGCCGGTGGGGACTTTCACCCCGCCCTGAGAACATTGCCGTCGTAAGACAAAGTGCGGCGCGCGGCAAGCGGCGACAACAAAAAGGGGTCCGGCGCTGCCGAACCCCTCCAAATCCTGCGCGGCCGTTCTCGTTTACGGCCGGCGGACAATCTCGTATCAGCCGTTGACGGCGTCCTTCAGGCCCTTGCCGGGCGTGAACTTCGGCACGTTGCGGGCCGGAATGTCGACTTCGGCGCCGGTCGACGGGTTACGGCCCTTCGTGGCAGCGCGATGGGAAACCGTGAAGCTGCCGAAGCCAGCCAGGCGAACGTCGCCCTTGCTCTTCAGTTCAGCCTGTACAACGTCGAAAACTGCGTCGACGGCAGATGCTGCGTCAGACTTCGTCAGTCCAGCCTTTTCGGCTACTGCGGACACGAGTTCATTCTTGTTCATGTTTCCACCCCTTTCTAAATGGTATGAAACAACTCAATCTGTGAGCTAGGCGCAGAAATCGCTTTCATCAGGCCCGCCGGGAACCCAAAAACCCTGCAAATCAAGGAAAAGCAAGCGTCTACGTGAGGTTTTCACAAAAAAGGCCGGCGTTTGCGCCGGCCTTTCCACGCGTTTTGCAACATTTGGGCATAAATGAGGCGCCGACAGCTCAATGAGCTATGGTTGCGCCTGCTTCATCAAGCCCTTCGACCGTTGCGATGACAGGCGTATCAACCGTGCCATCCCATTCGATCGGCTCCGGACGACGGATCAGCGCATGCTTGATCACTTCGCCCATGCGGGAGACCGGAATGATCTCCATATTGTTCTTCACGTTGTCCGGAATCTCGGCCAGATCCTTCGCGTTCTCTTCCGGAATCAGCACCTTCTTGATGCCGCCGCGCAGTGCCGCGAGCAGCTTTTCCTTCAGGCCGCCGATCGGCAGGACGCGGCCGCGCAGGGTGATTTCACCCGTCATCGCCACATCCTTGCTGACCGGGATGCCGGTCATGATCGAGACGATCGCGGTTGCCATGGCGACGCCCGCTGAGGGACCATCCTTCGGCGTCGCGCCTTCCGGCAGATGCACGTGAATGTCGCTCTTGTCGAAGCGCGGCGGCTCGATGCCGAAATCGACGGCGCGCGAGCGGACGTAAGAGGCCGCCGCCGAAATCGATTCCTTCATCACTTCCTTCAGGTTGCCGGTGACGGTCATGCGGCCCTTGCCGGGCATCATGACGCCTTCGATCGTCAGCAGCTCACCGCCGACTTCCGTCCAGGCGAGACCCGTGACCACGCCGACCTGATCCTCGCGCTCGGCTTCGCCGTGGCGGAAGCGCGGAACGCCCAGATAGTCGTGGATGTTCTCGGCCGTGACATGAACCGACTTCGTCTTGCCCTTGATGATCTCGGTGACCGCCTTGCGGGCAAGCTTCATCAGCTCGCGTTCGAAGCTGCGCACGCCGGCTTCACGGGTGTACTGCTGGATGACCGCCATCAGGGCGCCGTCGCTGACCGAGAATTCGCTCGGCTGCAGCGCATGTTCCTTGATGGCCTTCGGCAGCAGGTGCCGCTTGGCAATCTCGCGCTTTTCGTCTTCGGTGTAGCCGGCGATACGGATGATCTCCATGCGGTCCATCAGCGGAGCCGGGATGTTCAGCGTATTCGCCGTCGTGATGAACATCACGTCCGACAGGTCGTATTCGACTTCCAGGTAATGGTCCATGAAGGTCGAGTTCTGGGCCGGATCGAGCACCTCGAGCAGGGCCGAAGATGGATCGCCGCGATAGTCCTGGCCGAGCTTGTCGATTTCATCGAGCAGGAACAGCGGGTTGGACTTCTTCGCCTTCTTCATCGACTGGATGACCTTGCCGGGCATCGAGCCGATATAGGTGCGGCGATGACCGCGGATTTCAGCTTCGTCACGGACGCCGCCGAGAGCCATGCGGACATATTCACGGCCGGTCGCCTTGGCGATCGACTGAGCGAGAGAGGTCTTGCCGACGCCCGGAGGGCCGACGAGGCACAGGATCGGGCCTTTGATCTTGGTGGCGCGGGCCTGAACCGCCAGATACTCGACGATGCGCTCCTTGACCTTGTCGAGACCGAAATGATCGGCTTCGAGGATCTTCTCGGCATTGTTGAGATCGGCCTTGATCTTCGACTTCTTGCCCCAGGGGATACCGAGCAGCCAGTCCAGATAGTTGCGAACGACGGTGGCTTCGGCCGACATCGGGCTCATCTGGCGCAGCTTCTTCAGTTCCGCGTCGGCCTTTTCACGGGCTTCCTTGGACAGCTTGGTCTTGGCGATGCGCTCTTCCAGTTCGCTCATCTCGTCGCGGCCTTCCTCGCCGTCGCCGAGTTCCTTCTGGATCGCCTTCATCTGCTCATTCAGGTAGTATTCGCGCTGGGTCTTCTCCATCTGGCGCTTGACGCGCGAGCGGATGCGCTTTTCGACCTGCAGGACCGAGATCTCGCCTTCCATGAAGCCGAGCGCCTTTTCGAGGCGGGCCTTGACGCTGGTGGTTTCCAGCATCTCCTGCTTCTCGGTGATCTTGATCGACAGGTGCGAGGCGACCGTATCGGCGAGCTTGGAATAATCGTCGATCTGGCTGGCCGCGCCGACGACCTCGGGCGAGATCTTCTTGTTGAGCTTCACGTAGCTTTCGAATTCCGACACGACGGAACGCGACAGCGCTTCCAGCTCGACCGGATCGTCATGCGGCTCTTCGAGCACATGGCCGAGGGCTTCGTAGAAATCTTCGCGGCTCGTATAGGTATCGATCTCGGCGCGGGCGCGGCCTTCGACCAGAACCTTGACGGTGCCGTCAGGCAGTTTCAGGAGCTGCAGCACGTTGGCGACCGTACCGACGCGGTGGATCGCGGACGGGTCCGGATCGTCGTCGCTGGCGTTGATCTGGGTAACGAGCATGATCTGCTTGTCGGAACCCATGACCTCTTCGAGCGCACGGATCGACTTTTCCCGCCCGACGAACAGCGGCACGATCATATGGGGGAAAACCACGATGTCGCGCAGGGGAAGAACAGGATAGGCGGTGCTGCTCGCTACAGACGTTTTCTTCGTCATTTTTATTCCTTTCCATCGTCCCGTTACCGGGCTCTTTGGCGCGGCCGCTTGGGACCGGCCGGCACTCTACTTGCTGTTACAAGTGGAGGTTCTGACTACGCTTTTCAAGCCACGTTAACGCCCGCGTTCCACGGATGTGACAGCTTTATTACAATGGAACACCAACACAATGAAGCGCCAGACTGGAGCGACGCTTACCATTTCCGAACCGCCTAAAATAACAACGCCAGCAACACGCTACGGAATCACGGCATCATTGCCAAGGGTCGTCGTTTGCGCAATATCGGCCAGGGCTGTTTTCAACCTTGCCCGCAACTATTATCAGCGCCGGGTACCAGATTTCAAATAGAAAGGGGCCCGCGCAAGGCAAGCCCCTTAAAATTACGGTCCCCGAGCACAGGTCAGGCCGAAACGTTTGCCTTCTCGTCCTGGCGGTCGGCATAGATATAGAGCGGACGGGCCGAGCCGCGCGCGACCTCTTCGGAGATGACGACCTCGCGAACGCCTTCCAGCGCCGGCAGTTCGAACATCGTGTCGAGCAGAATCTTTTCCATGATCGAACGCAGGCCGCGCGCGCCGGTCTTGCGGATGATCGCCTTGCGAGCGATTTCGCGCAGCGCGTCCTCGTGGAAGGTCAGTTCAACGTCTTCCATCTCGAACAGGCGCTGGTACTGCTTGATCAGCGCGTTCTTCGGCTCGGACAGGATCTGGATCAGCGCGTCCTCATCGAGGTCTTCCAACGTTGCCAGAACCGGCAGACGGCCGATGAATTCCGGGATGAGGCCGAACTTGACCAGGTCTTCCGGCTCCAGTTCGCGCAGCACTTCGCCGACGCGGCGGTCGTCCGGTGCCTTGACGGTCGCGCCGAAGCCGATCGAGGTTTTCTCGCCGCGGGCGGAGATGATCTTGTCGAGGCCGGCAAAGGCGCCGCCGCAGATGAACAGGATGTTCGTCGTGTCGACCTGCAGGAATTCCTGCTGCGGATGCTTGCGGCCGCCCTGCGGCGGTACCGAGGCAACCGTGCCTTCCATGATCTTCAGAAGCGCCTGCTGCACGCCCTCGCCCGATACGTCGCGGGTGATGGACGGGTTGTCGGACTTGCGGGAGATCTTGTCGACTTCGTCGATGTAGACGATGCCGCGCTGGGCGCGCTCGACATTGTAATCGGCAGCCTGCAAGAGCTTCAGGATGATGTTTTCGACGTCTTCGCCGACATAGCCGGCCTCCGTCAGCGTGGTCGCGTCGGCCATCGTGAAGGGGACGTCGATGATGCGGGCGAGCGTCTGGGCAAGGTATGTCTTGCCGCAGCCGGTCGGGCCGACCAGCATGATGTTCGACTTCGCCAGTTCGACATCGCCGTTCTTGGAGGCGTGGGCGAGACGCTTGTAGTGGTTGTGAACGGCGACCGACAGGATCTTCTTCGCCTGGCGCTGGCCGATGACATATTCGTCGAGGACCTTGATGATGTCCTGGGGCGTGGGAACGCCATCACGGGACTTGACCATCGAGGACTTGTTCTCCTCGCGGATGATGTCCATGCACAACTCGACGCATTCATCGCAGATAAATACGGTAGGTCCGGCAATAAGCTTCCGGACTTCATGCTGGCTCTTTCCGCAGAAAGAACAATAAAGAGTGTTCTTACTGTCGCCGCCGTTGCTGCCGCTGACCTTGCTCATATCACTTTCCTTCCAGCACGCCGCATTTCGAACGCGAAATCGCGGTCCACTCAATCAGCTCCCTGACGGCGCTCCCTACCCGGAGTTTCTGCCGACAAAGGCTTCAGGGGGTACGAACCGGCCCAATCAATCATGTCGGGATACCGGCGGCAACGAATTCCCCTTCGAATGCCGAATGCTATGTCACAAAAATTCAACATAGCATTAATAGTTACTATTAGCGTCTCCGCCGCCAGATGAAACCCCTTGTTCAATCACAAATGGGATAGAACTGTGGCGGCGAAAACACCATCCCTATTAATTACTAGGCCTGATCGCCTTCGATTTCGATGCGCGAGGTCAGGACCTTGTCGATGACGCCCCAGGTCTGAGCCTCGTCCGCATCCATGAAATGGTCGCGGTCGAGGGTCTTTTCGACTTCCTCATAGGTGCGGCCCGTGTGCTTGACATAGACCTCGTTGAGGCGGCGCTTCATCTTCAGGATGTCGCGGGCGTGACGTTCGATGTCCGAAGCCTGGCCCTGGAAACCGCCCGAAGGCTGGTGGACCATGATGCGGGAATTCGGCGTGGCGAAACGCATGTCCTTGTGACCGGCAGCCAGAAGCAGCGAGCCCATGGAAGCGGCCTGGCCGATGCACAGCGTCGAGACGGCCGGCTTGATGAACTGCATCGTGTCGTAGATCGCCATGCCGGCGGTGACGACGCCGCCCGGCGAATTGATGTAGAGGGCGATTTCCTTCTTCGGGTTTTCGGCCTCGAGGAAGAGAAGCTGGGCGCAGACGAGCGTCGCCATGTGATCCTCGACAGGCCCCGTCAGGAAGATGATGCGTTCCTTGAGCAGGCGGGAATAGATGTCGTAGGAGCGTTCACCGCGATTGGTCTGTTCCACAACCATCGGCACGAGTGCCATAGCGGTATCGACTGGGTTTCTCATGTGCGTCCTTTTAACGTCTTTCCGGCGAATGCCGGGAATCAAAGAAAAATGCCTTGTCCCTACATAGAGTGTCGGAGCCCCCCTCTTCAAGACACGCATAAGGATAACGTTAAGAAGCGGGCGCGACATATGGCTTTGGCATTTCCCTATCCCGTTTCTCCCAAACGCCTGTTAACGGCGAGGCCGCAGCTTTGTCCCTCACAGTTTTTCTCTGTGACAGGATGAAGGAAGACTTACCGCGCCTGCCCGACCTCACGCGCATTTACCGGTCGGAAAGCTTACCGCCAGATATCGCCAAAATCGCCGGCCGCCGATGCCGGCCATTAATCAAACGGCGAGCTTCTTCGGCAAGGATGCGACCACTATTCAAGGGGTTGCCGCCGTGTTCAATGTCACTACAGGTCTGTCCATCTGGTGTTCCGAAGCGTTGACGCTCGCCCTGGTTCTGTTCGTGGCCTGGCGCCATGACCGGAAGGGTGTCGCCTACCTTTATTGGGGGCTCGGCTTCCTGTTCAGCGGCATCGGCTTTGCGCTGGTTGCGGCGCGCGGCGAGATCCCCAACCTGCTCTCCATCGAGACCGGCAACGCCGTCGCGCTGCTCGGCCAGAGCGCCTGGGCCGCCGGCTTCCTGGCGCTCGACCGCAAGAAGCTGGAATGGTGGGCGCTGCTGCCGCCGGCGATCTGGCTCTCGGGCATCTTCCTGCCCTGGATCAACGCGGACTATGCCAATCGTGTCATTCTCTACAATCTCGCCTCGGCGACCGGCGCCACCGCGCTTGCCATGGCGGTCGCCGTCGGCGACATCCGCCGCGAGCGTACCCGCATCAAGCTGATGGCGATCTTCGTGCTGCAGGCCTTCCTCTGCTTCGGCGTGGCGGTGACGATGGCGCTGGTGATGCCTTCGGACACCGAAGCGACGAATTTCAGCGGCGCGGCCGCCATGGCGAGCGCTTTCCTGCTCACCATCGCCTTCGCGCTCACCTGCCGTCTCATCATGGAACGGTCGGAACGTCACCTGCGCCTGCTGACGCTGACGGATTCGCTGACCGGCGTGCTGAACCGGCGCGGCCTGCTCGGCTATTTCGACAATATCCGGGAAAAGGCGCATGACGCGCAGCATCAGGTGGCCGTCATCCTCTTCGACCTCGACCATTTCAAGCGCGTCAACGACCGCTTCGGCCATCAGTCCGGCGACGCCGTGCTCATCGCCTTCGCCCGTCTTGCCCGCCAGTATATCCCCAACAGCATTTTCGGCCGCATGGGCGGCGAGGAATTCGCGGCCTTCGTGACCGTGCGCGACCAGACGGAAGCGGAAGCGCTGGCGGAATCGATCCGCGCCGAATTCTGCCGCCTGCCGGTCAGCACCGGCGAGGCGCTGATCCCTGCCACCGTCAGCGTCGGCATCGCGCTGTCTTCGGCGGTCGAGGCCAATATCGACCGGCTGATGTCGGCCGCCGACCGGGCGCTCTATTCGGCAAAAGCCGCCGGCCGCAACTGCACGGTCGTCTTCGGCGAAGAGGAGACAGCAGCCCCCGCGCCGGGCGAGCCCAATTCCCATGCCGGCGAACTCGTGCCGACCATCGACGATCAGGTGGAAGCCCTGCGCCGCATGGGCGTGCTTTCCCGCGCGGGCTAGAGAGCCGCGCGTCCATCCGGACGTACAAAGGACCCATCTTTTCGAGGCAGGGCAAATCCGCTAAGCCTCTGGCCATGACGATACCGCCCTTCCTCAAGATCGATCCCGCAACCCGCCATGTCTCGCTCGACGGCAGCGACCCGGCCTTCTACGGCAATCCGAACGCCGTTTATGCCGCGCTTCATGCCCATTGTCCCACCTTCTATTGGGAAGAGCAGAAGCAGTGGTTCGTCACCGGCTACGACCATGTGAACGGGCTTTTGCGCGACCGCCGCTTCGGCCGGCAGATCCTGCATATTGCCAGCCGCGAGGAGCTGGGCCTGCCCGAGCCCGAGCCGCATATCGCCGCCTTCGATCTTGCCGAGCGTTATTCGCTTCTGGAACTGGAGCCGCCGGAACACACGCGGCTGCGCACCCTCGTCAACCGCGCCTTCGTCTCGCGCCATGTCGAGAAGATGAAGCCGGAGCTGGAAGAGCTTGCCAACAGGCTGATCGACGGCTTCGCCGACAAGGGCGAGGTCGAGCTGCTGTCGGCCTTTGCCGATATCATCCCGGTGACGATGATCGCCCGTATGATCGGCATTCCCGAGGAGATGGGGCCGCAGCTGCTCAAATGGTCGCATGCCTATGTGCGCATGTATATGTTCGGCCGCACGCGGGCGGACGAGGATGCGGCAGAACAGGCGGCGCGGGAATTTTCCGGCTACGTGAAGACGGTCATTGCCGAGCGCCGGGCCGAGCCGCGCGACGACCTGCTGACGCACATGATCCATACCGAGCACAAGGGCCAGTACCTGACGGAAGACGAGCTCGTCTCGACGACCATCGTGCTGTTGAACGCAGGCCACGAGGCGACGGTCCACCAGATCGGCAATTCGGTGCGCATCATCCTCGACAGCGGCTGCGATCCGGCCGTGCTTTTCCGCGACGAGGCCGCCACCGAGCGCACGGTCGAGGAATCGCTGCGCATCTGCGCGCCCGTCCACATCTTCCAGCGCTGGGCGCTGGAGCCTGCCGAGATCGACGGTGTCGCGTTCAAGCGCGGCGACAAGGTGAGCATGATCCTGGCGGCGGCCAACCTCGACCCGGCAAAGTTTTCCGATCCCCTCACCTTCAAGCCGGATCGCAACGAGGCGCCCAACCTCTCCTTCGGCGCCGGCATCCACTTCTGCATCGGCGCGCCGCTGGCGCGGCTGGAACTCAACGTCGTGCTGCCGATCCTGTTCAAGCGGCTGCCGGGGCTGAAGCTTGCGAAGACACCCGTCGTCAAGGACGTCTACCACTTCCATGGGCTGGACCGTCTGGATTTGGTGTGGTGAAATGAGGGCACTATATCTGCGACAGGAAACGCCGCCGTCGAATGGAGCCGACAATGAGCAAGAGCGCTAAAAAAGGCCGCGAGGTCTTTAGTTTTTCTCTGATGTCCGATCAGCGTGACGAATTCGCAGCCTTTCTCCGGAGATCACTTCGGGCGGATGAACAGATAAAGGCCGAACGCTCGGCCAAACGCAAGCCTGGCCGACTGAAAGGCCGTCTGATCGTAGATCCCGCTTTTTTTGAACCGCTCAGCGATGAAGAGGTCAAGGACTTGACCGGCGAATGAGGTTCCTCCTCGATACACATGCATTTCTCTGGTGGCTGATTGACGACCCCAAGCTTCCCGAGAATATCCGCGACCTCTTGGCCGACCCGGCCAATGAAATTTATGTCAGCGCCGCATCTGCATGGGAAATAGCCACGAAGCACAGGAAAGGCAAACTGCCCACTGGCGAGGTCGTGTTGCCGGACTTCAGAGGCGTCGTACTGGACAACGGCTTTGATGAGCTTGCGATTACGAGTGCTCACATGGTCACAAGTGCCATGCTGCCGGGCACACACAACGATCCTTTCGACCGAATTCTTGCGGCACAGGCTATTATCGAGAACATCGCGTTGATCACGATCGACAGCCAGATCGAGACGCTCGGAGTGCTTACCCGCTGGTAATCCGGATTCCGCCTGATAAACAGGAACGGCCGGCACGCTCATCGAATGCCGGCCGCTTCCTTGCTGAAAGGCGAAGGCCGTATCAGCCGTAACGGCCGGTGATGTAGTCTTCGGTGCGCTTGACCTTCGGCGACTGGAAGATCTGGGCGGTCGGGCCGTATTCGATCAGCTCGCCGAGATACATGAAGGCGGTGTTGTCGGAAATGCGGCTCGCCTGCTGCATGTTGTGAGTGACGATGACGATCGTGAACTCGCCCTTCAGCTGCGCGACCAGCTCTTCGACCTTGGCGGTCGAGATCGGGTCAAGCGCCGAGGTCGGCTCGTCGAGAAGCAGGACTTCCGGGCGCAGCGCCACGCCGCGGGCAATGCACAGGCGCTGCTGCTGGCCGCCGGAAAGGCCGAGGCCGCTGCCCTTCAGCTTGTCCTTGACCTCATCCCAAAGGGCTGCCTGACGCAGCGCCTGCTCGACGCGGACATCCATGTCGGCCTTGCTCAGCCGCTCGTGGTGGCGGATGCCGTAGGCGATGTTGTCGTAGATCGACATCGGGAACGGCACCGGCTTCTGGAACACCATGCCGACGCGGGCGCGCAGCTCGTTCATCGAGAAGCCAGGGTCGAGAATATTCTTGCCGTCGAGCTTGATCGAGCCGGTGGCGCGCATCTTCGGATAGAGCATGTAGATGCGGTTGAGGATGCGCAGCAGCGTGGACTTGCCGCAGCCGGACGGGCCGATCAGGGCCGAGACCTGGCGCTCCGGGAAGCTCAGGCTCACATCCTTGATGGCGTGGGCGTCGCCGTAATAGAAATTGACTTTCTCAAGCGCGATCTTGTCTTTGGCCATCGGCTTTTCCGGCTTGCTGACAGCGTCGAAGGTTTCTGCGGACTGAAGCATCATTTCCCACCTTTTCGGTTCAGGACGGAGCGCGATACGACGCTCAGGATCAGAACGACGGCGGTCATCACGAAGGCACCGGCCCAGGCGAGATTCTGCCATTGCTCATAGGGGCTCATAGCGAACTGGAAGATGACGACAGGAATGTTCGCCATCGGCTGCGACATATCCAGGCTCCAGTACTGGTTGTTCAGCGCCGTGAAGAGAAGCGGCGCGGTTTCGCCCGAAATGCGGGCGATCGCCAGAAGGACACCGGTCAGGATGCCCGTCGAGGCGGCGCGGTAGAGGACGTTGAGCGTGACCTTCCAGCGCGGAATGCCGAGCGAAAGGGCCGCCTCGCGCATGACGTCGGGCACCAGCCGCAGCATCTCGTCGGTCGTGCGCACCACGACAGGCAGGAAGATGAAGGCGAGCGCGATGCCGCCGGCAAAGCCGGAGAAACGCGCCGTCGGGCGCACGACCAGCTCGTAGACGAACAGGCCGATGATGATCGACGGGGCCGAGAGCAGGATGTCGTTGACGAAGCGGATCGCCTCGCCGAGCCGCTTGCCGCGGGCGAATTCCGACAGGTAGGTGCCGGCCAGCACGCCGATCGGCGTGCCGATGACGACGGCGAGCACCACCATCAGCAGACTGCCCATGAAGGCGTTGGCAAGACCGCCGCCGTCTTCGCCGGGCGGCGGCGTCATTTCGGTGACGAGGCTGGGGCTGAGCGCCGACAGGCCGTGGACGAGCGTCGTCCAGAGGATCCAGACCAGGAAGACGAGGCCGAGCACGGTGGCGATACCGCAGAGCGTCAACGCGATGGCGCTGCTGAGCTGGCGGCGACGGTAGAGGGAGCCGGAATAGGTAGCCATGGATTATTCCCCCCTCTGCCTTGCCATGCGCACCAGCATGAGCTTGGCGGCGGCCAGAACGATGAAGGTGACGACGAAGAGGATGAGGCCGAGGGCTGCGAGCGACGACCGGTAGAGATCGTCGGACGCCTCGGCGAATTCGTTGGCGAGCGTTGCGGCAATCGAGGTGCCGGGCTCCATCAGCGATATGGCGATGTTATGGGTGTTGCCGAGCACGAACGTCACTGCCATCGTCTCGCCGAGCGCGCGGCCGAGACCGAGGAAGATGCCGCCGACGACGGCGGTGCGGGTGTGCGGAATGACGATGTCGCGCACCACTTCCCACCGGGTCGAACCGAGCGCATAGGCCGATTCCTTGAGCTGCGCCGGAACGACCAGGAAGACATCGCGCATGACCGAGGAAATGAAGGGGATGATCATGATCGCCAGCACGATGCCCGAGGTCAGCATGCCGATGCCGAGCGGAGCGCCGGAGAACAGGGCGCCGATCAAGGGGACCGGGCCGAGCCAGTCGATCAGCACCGGCTGGATATAATCCGACATGAAGGGCGCGAAGGTGAAGAGGCCCCACATGCCGTAGATGATCGAGGGGATGCCGGCGAGAAGTTCGACGGCACCGCCGATCGGCCCGCGAACGGAGCGCGGCGCGACCTCGGTGATGAAAACCGCAATGCCGAGACTGACGGGAACGCCGATGACCATGGCGAGCGCCGACGTGACCAGCGTGCCGTAGATCGGCACGAGGCCGGCGAACTTCTCGGCGACCGGATCCCAGTCCGTGCCGGTCAGGAAGCCGAAACCGAAGGTGCGGAACGCCAGCAGCCCGCCCATGGCCATGGAGATCGCCGCGGCCAGCAGGGCGACCAGGACAAACAGGCCGCAGCCCAAGACTATCCAATAGAAAATACGATCGCCTGCAGCGCCGTCGCGGCGCTTCACGCCCGCGGTCTCGGCGGGCAGCGATGCCATTGCTTCGCTCATATCCGTACGCTCTGCTGCTTTGAGGGGGTGTCAAAGGCATTCGGGGCGGAAAGCCAAGCTTCCCGCCCCGACCGCAGTTTCGTCAGGATCAGCTCTTGAAGGAGGCTGTCCAGTAATCCTCGATCTGCTTCACGAGGGTCTCCGGAAGCGGGACGTAATCGAGCGAGGACGCTTCCTTCTGGCCCTTTTCGAGAGCCCACTTGAAGAAGGAGAAAGCAGCCTTGGAGCGGGCGGCATCCTTCGGCTCCTTGTACATGATCGCCCAGGTGGTTGCCGTGATCGGCCAGGCCTTCTCGCCCGGAGCGTTGGTCATGATCAGGTAGAAGTCCTGGGCCTCGCCCCATTCGGCGCTGGCAGCGGCAGCCGAGAAGCTTTCGGCGTTCGGCTTCGGATACTGGCCGGCCGCGTTCTGGACGAGAACGTAGGGCAGCTTGTTCTGCAGGGCGTAGGCATATTCGACGTAGCCGATCGAATCCTTGACGCGGGTGACGTAAGCGGCGACGCCTTCGTTGCCCTTGCCGCCGATGCCGACCGGCCAGTTGACGGCGGTGCCTTCACCGACCTTGGTCTTCCAGTCTTCGTTGACCTTGGAGAAGAAGTTCGTCCAGTTGAAGGAGGTGCCCGAGCCGTCCGAACGGTGAACGACGGCGATCTGGCTGTCGGGCAGCTTCAGGCCGGGGTTCAGGTCGGCGATTGCCTTGTCGTTCCACTTGGTGACGTTGCCGAGGTAGATATCGGCGAGAACCTTGCCGGAGAGCTTGAGTTCGCCTGATTTGATGCCCTTGACGTTGATGACGGGAACGATGCCGCCGACAACGAGCGGGAACTGGCCGAAACCGCCGGCCGTCAGGTCTTCCGGCTTGAGCGGGGCGTCGGAAGCGCCGAAGTCAACCGTTGCAGCCTTGATCTGGGCAATACCGCCGCCCGAACCGATCGACTGGTAGTTCAGCTTGTCGCCGGTTTCCTTGTTGTAGTCTGCCGACCACTTCGAAAGAACCGGGTAGACGAAGGTCGAACCGGCACCGGTAATATCGGCAGCAGAGGCCGAGACTGCCAGCGCGGCAACCAGGCCAGCGCCGAGGCAGGCCGAAAGAAGTTTCTTGGTGAGCATTTGGACTCTTCCCTGATGGAACGAAAGGACGACGAGGTCCGGCGCCATGGAGGGGGTGTCCATTGTCGAGGGCGCTGAATTTCCCCGTCACAGCAGGGGGGCTAGGCGCCTATTATTACAGTTTGATGACAGTTTATGACAGGCAGGGTGCGATGCAAGGCTGTGCATAAGTTGCTGAAGTCACTGACTTTCCGAATGAATCGGGCGTTAACAAAGCTTTAGTGAAGAGGGTGCGGCGCGATTGCCGCAGGGCTGCGGTCGATTGCCGCAGCCCTTCCGGCAAATGTCGCAATCAGGCCCGGGAAATGCCGTAACGGGGCGCCGGCCTGTCATGGGAAAGGTTGGGGCCGAGGCCGTGGCGGGCGGCCGTGAAAGCGTCGAAATCGGCGATTTCAGGCAGAGAGGGAATGGTGATCAGTTCGCCCTGGTCGAAGCCTGCGAGAGCGGCATCCACCATGTCGGTCACATCCATCACCATGGACGGCGGGAAGTGGTCGAAGGAGCGGCCGGCGCGCTCGAAGATCTCGGTGCGGGTCAGCCCTGGCAGCACGGCCTGGAACTTGACGCCCCTGGTGCCGGCTTCGGCATGCAGCGCATGAGTGAGGTTCAGCACAAAAGCCTTGGTGGCGCTGTAGGTGCCGTTGAAACGCTCGGGAATGAAGGCGACGACGGAAGCGATGTTGACGACCGCGCCCTTGCCGCGCCCGGCAAAAGTCTGGGCGGCGGCTACGGCAAGCCGGTTTGCGGCAACCACGTTCAGCTCGATCATGGTTTCGAGGTAATCGATATCGTCGTCCAGCAGCGCGCCCTTCGGGCCGATACCGGCATTGTTGACGAGAAGCGTGATCGTCTCGTCGTCACGCAGGCGCTGCTCGACCTTGCGCACGTCTTCACGCCTGGTCAGGTCCGCCGGAAGCACATCCACCTTGCCCCCCTGCTCCGCCGAAAGCTTTGCGGCGAGCGCATTCAGGCGGGAGGCGTCGCGGGCGACGAGCAGCAGATCGTAGCCGCGTCTGGCGAGACGGTCGGCATAGGTTGCGCCGATGCCCGACGAGGCGCCGGTAACAAGGGCAGTTCCGAGAGCAGAGGCAGACATGTTCCATCCTTTCACGACTGGAATTTAGTGGTATATGCCACTATTTGAGAGGGAAGGAGAAGCTGTGCAAGGGGCACGCTGAAAAATAAGCGCGGCGGCGATTGACGGATCGCAATAGACTGGAGACATCGGCCGCAGGAGAACGGTGATGAACAAACGGACGACACTTTTCGAGGGCTGGCAGGTCTGCAGCAACAGCGCGCTGAAGCGCGCCACAAGGCAGCTCGGCCAGCTCTACGACGACGCCATCGACGCGAGCGGCCTTCGCGGCACGCAATATACGCTGATGACGCAGATCCACATGAATTCCGGCTCGTCGCTCAAGGCGCTGGCCGAAAGCATGGTGATGGATCTTTCGGCCCTCGGCCACACGCTGAAGCCGCTGATCCGCGACGGATTGGTGGAACTCGTGCCCGACGAGAAGGATCGCCGCGTCAAGCGCGCCAGGCTGACGCAAGCCGGCATCGAGAAATGGCAGGAAGCGACCGGGCTGTGGCGGCAAGCGCACGAGCACTTCGAGCAGCTTTTCGGCGAAGAGAAGGCAAAGGCGCTGCGCGACACGCTGAACCTGATTGCCTCGCGGGATTTCGCCGCCCGCTTTCGCGCCGGCAATCGCGGCGAATAAGCCGCGCCCTCAGAGGCGGATCACATAGTCTTTGCGAGTCGTTTCAATGACTTCCCAGGTTCCGTTAAAGCCCGGTCGGAGGATGAGACGGTCGCCGGCCCTCAGATGAACAGGCTCGCCGCCGTCTTCGGTGACGATGGAATGGCCGCAGAGAATACTGAAATATTCCCACTCCTCATAAACGATCCGCCACTTGCCCGGCGTCGCCTCCCATATGCCGGCATAGAGGCCGCCTTCGGCCTCCTCGAGGTTCCAGGTGCGGAATTGCGGATTGCCGGAAAGGACGCGCTCTGCGGCAGGCGCGCCGACTTCCGGTTCGATGCCGTCGATATCGAAGGGGATTGCTTTTGGCATGGCCGCCCCTGCCTCAAATCTTCGCCAGCGACTGCTCGAGATCGGCGATGATGTCCTTCACGTCCTCGATGCCGACGGAGAGGCGCACCACGTCCGGCCCGGCGCCCGCGGCGACCCTCTGCTCGTCGGTCAGCTGACGGTGCGTGGTGGAGGCGGGATGGATGACCAGGGAGCGCGTGTCGCCGATATTGGCGAGATGCGAGAAGAGTTCCAGCCCCTCGACCAGCGTCTTGCCGGCTTCGTAGCCGCCCCTGACGCCGAAGGTGAAGACGGAGCCTGCGCCCTTCGGCGAATAGCGCCGCTGCAGGGCGTGGTTCGGGTCATCCTCCAGGCCGGCATAGTTTACCCAGGCGATCTTGGAATGGGCCTTCAGCCAGCGGGCGACATCGAGCGCGTTGTCGCTGTGGCGCTGCATGCGCAGCGGCAGCGTTTCGATGCCGGTCAGGATCAGGAAGGCGTTGAAGGGCGAAATGGCCGGGCCGAGGTCGCGCAGGCCGAGCACGCGGCAGGCGATGGCGAAGGCGAAATTGCCGAAGGTCTGGTGCAGGACGACGCCGTTATATTCCGGCCGCGGGCTCGACAGCATCGGGTAGTTGCCGGTCTTCGACCAGTCGAACGTGCCGCCGTCGACGATGATGCCGCCCATGGAATTGCCGTGGCCGCCGAGGAACTTGGTCAGCGAATGCACGACGATATCGGCACCGTGCTCGATCGGCCGGATGAGATAGGGGGTCGCCATCGTGTTGTCGACGATCAGCGGCAGGTCGTGGCGGTGGGCGATTTCGGCGATCGCGGCGATATCGACGAAGGTGCCGCCGGGATTGGCGAGGCTTTCGATGAAGATCGCCCGCGTCTTGTCGTCGATCCTGCTCTCGAAATCCGCAGGATCTTCCGGGTCGGCCCAGCGCACCTGCCAGCCGAAATTCCCGAAGGCGTGGCCGAACTGGTTGATCGAACCGCCGTAGAGGCGGCGGGCGGCGACGAAATTCTCGCCGGGACGCATCAGCGTGTGGAAGACGATCATCTGCGCGGCGTGGCCGGAAGCGACGGCAAGCGCTGCCGTGCCGCCTTCAAGGGCCGCGACACGTTCCTCCAGAACCGCCTGCGTGGGGTTCATGATGCGGGTATAGATATTGCCGAACTGCTGCAGGCCGAAAAGGGCTGCGGCATGGTCGGAATCGTTGAAGACGAAGGCCGTCGTCTGGTAGATCGGCGTAATCCGCGCGCCGGTCGCCGGATCGGGCTGCGCGCCCGCGTGGATCGCCAGCGTGTTGAAACCCGGATCGTTTTTGGCCATGTCGTCCTCCCGTGCAATTGTTGACGGGCGCGATCATAGCCGCTCGAACGTGAAAGTTAACCGCGATCTTTTTCAACCACGGCGCGTCCGGAGGAAAATCCGTTCTGGCGGCGGGCTCAGCCGAGGAGGCGCGGATATTCGATTGCCGGGCAGCGGTTCATGACGACCTTGATGCCGCCGGCTTCGGCCCTGGCGGCGGCCGCGTCGTCGCGCACGCCAAGCTGCGCCCACACGACCTGCGGGCGGGGAGACAGCGCCAGCGCCTCCTCCACCACGCCGCCAAGATGTTCGGACGCGCGGAAGACATCGACCATATCGACCGGTTCGGGAATGTCGGCAAGGCGGGCGTAAACGGTCTGGCCGTGGATCGTCTTGCCCGCCTGCCCCGGATTGACGGGGATGACCCTGTAGCCGCGCGACAGAAGATATCCCATGACGCCGTTGCTCGGCCGGGCCGGATTGGGCGAAGCCCCCGTCAGCGCGATGGTTCTGACGGATTTCAGGACGCCGGAGAGATAGTCGTCGGCATAGGCATCGTGGTTCATGTCTGCTGTCTCCAGTCCGGGTCCTTCAGAAGGCGGATGTGCCGGCTGCGATTTGTTGAAACCGGCGGCTCGTTTCCACGTATATATAGATGCCGGAAACATCAGGGAGAAATCGTGCCATGAAAAAAATCGTCCTTACACTCGCGCTCGTGATGGCCGCCTCGCCGACGCTTGCGATCTCGCGCTACAATCCGCTCACCATGAACTGCCAGAGCGTGCGGGCGGCGATCCACAACGAAGGCGCCGTCATCTTTCGCTACACCTCGCCGCGCGGCCTGCCGCTCTACGACCGCTATGTCCGCAACAGCAATTATTGCGACGCGACCGACTATGCGGAGTGGACAAGCATTCCCTCCAAGGACAACCCCAGGTGTCGGGTGCTGAACTGCCAGAACATAGACAACCTGGACGGAATGCTCTTCATTCCCCACTACAGCCTCTAACCCGGACCGCCGCGACCGTGACGAACGTCAATCCTTTCGCACCTGCGAAGGGATTGACGTTCACCCCAGAGATACAAAATCCTGATAATATCGCCCCCTGGTTGTGGATTTATAATCGTTTCAAAGTTATAGAATAATGTCTATATTTCAGCACCATAGGATTGTCGACATTATCATTCTAAGAAAGAATTTCACCTTTCATGCATAATTTGATCATGATTTGTTCACGCATGCATTAGCAACATCTCATAGTTGTGTGCGGCGATCGGAATTGAACGTATTTCGAGCGCACGCGCAAATTGCTATGACAGTGGGCAATTGTTCGCTTCAGCAATCCATGTTATTGAAATTCGCACCGTGCGGACTACACCCTGGCGAGCAAATCATGCAAACAAAGGTTGCCGCAATGATGCTGATTTAAATGAGAAGCTGCGACGTTTCTCCCTCTTTGCTGCACTGCTCCCGGACCGCCCGCCTTGCCCCTCGACGTTATCCTTCTCGTCCTTTTCGGTGCTCTTCTGCACGCGAGTTGGAACGCCATCATCAAGGCCGGCACGAACAAGTCGCTTGACGCGGCGCTGATCTCGGCGGGCGGCGCGGTCGCCTCGCTGCCTTTCCTGCCGTTTCTTCCCCTGCCGCAGCCGGAGGCATGGCCCTTCATCGGCGCCTCCGCCATCCTGCAGTTCGCCTATTTCCAGCTGGTCGCCGCCGCCTACAGGGCCGGCGATATCGGCCTGGTCTATCCGCTGATGCGAGGTGCGGCGCCCCTCATCGTCGTCGCCACCAGCGGCTTCATCCTGGGGGAACATCTGACGGGCGGGGCGCTTGCCGGAACGATGACCATCTCGTTCGGCATCCTCACGCTCGCCTTCGAAGCCCGCCACGGCAGCCGCCACGCGATCGTGCTGGCGCTCGCCAATGCCTGTGTCATCGCCACCTATACCTATGTGGACGGCATCGGCGCCCGGCTTTCCGGCAACGCGGTTTCCTATACGCTGTGGATGTCGCTTCTGCCGCCGGTGCTGCTCTTTGCCTGGGCGTTTTCGCAGCGCGGCCCGGTGGCTGTCGCCACCCATGTCCGGCTGAACTGGGGGCGCGGGCTGATCGGCGGGGCGGGCTCGATCGCCTCCTACGGGCTGGCGCTCTGGGCGATGACAAAGGCCCCGGTGGCGACGGTGGCGGCGCTGCGGGAGACCGCCATCCTGTTTGCGCTCGTGATCTCGGTCACGGTGCTGAAGGAAAAGGCCAGCGTCTGGCGCTACCTCGCCGGCGTCATCATCGCGCTGGGCGGGCTGATCCTGAAACTTGCCTGATCACTCGCCCTTCCACTCGGGGGTGCGCTTTTCGAGGAAGGCGCCGATGCCTTCCTGCGCGTCGCCGGTCAGCATGCCGTCGACCATCACGCCTGCGGCATAGTCGTAGGCTTCGGCGACGGGCATTTCGAGCTGCCTGTAAAAGGCTTCCTTGCCGATCCGCAGCGCCTGCGGCGACTTCGAAGCGATGACGGAGGCGTATTTGCCGACCACCTGCGTGAGGTACTGTTTCGGCACGATCCGGTTGACCAGACCGAAATCCTTCGCAGTCGAGGCGTCGATCGTCTCGCCCGTCAGGAGCATTTCCATCGCCTGCTTGCGGTGGGCGGCGCGCGAAACGGCGACGGCCGGCGTCGCGCAGAAAAGCCCGATATTGACACCCGGCGTGCAGAACGTGGACGT
Source organism: Rhizobium sp. KDH_Rht_773_N (assembly GCF_052946295.1). Lineage (NCBI taxonomy): Bacteria > Pseudomonadati > Pseudomonadota > Alphaproteobacteria > Hyphomicrobiales > Rhizobiaceae > Rhizobium > Rhizobium sp. KDH_Rht_773_N. The sequence continues at coordinate 383,150 of NZ_CM129525.1, forward strand.
ATCCGTGCAGATCGCAAGATCGCAGCTCGCGACGAGCTGGCAGCCGGCCGCGGTCGCCAGCCCGTCGATCTCGGCGATGACCGGCTTCGGCAGGCGGTTGATTTCCAGCATCAGGTCGGCGGCGAGCGCAAAACTCTCCTCGAAGAAGGCCACGCCGTCGTCCTCGTCGGCGCGGTGGGCCGTCAGTTCCTTGAGGTCGTGGCCGGCGGAAAAGACATTGCCGGTCGATGCGATGATGACGACGCTGACATCCTCGTCGCCGGCCGCCCCCTGCAGCTCGCCCATCAGCGTTTCCATGACCGATATGGACAGGGCGTTGGCCGGCGGATTGTTGAGCGTCAGGCGCAGGACGCCGCCGGAAAGCTGGCGGAGCACGAGGGCGCCCTCGCCCGAATTGCTGTTGTCCTTGCGGAAGGATACGATCTCGGCCATGGCATGTTCCCCTGCGCTGTCAATATCCGCCCTTGTGCCACAAGGGTGGGGCGATTTCGAGCCGAATACGGCAAGGGCGCGGCCGCGAAGCGCAAAACTTCTCGTCTTTCAGGCGCGCTAAAATATGGTACATGGATACCACATGTATAACATATTGTTTTTACTCTGTTATTTTTCCAGTCGCCAAAAGCACTCATATTGACCGGCCAGTCGATTGCCGCTATAAGCCGCGCCGGAAATGCAGCCTCCCGGGGCTGCTTTCTTTTTGGCCCGTCCTGCGGGCGGCCAAATCCAAGCAACAAGAAACGCCCCTTCGCCTTCGGGCATGGGGATCCAAGAGAGAGTGACAGATATGGCAACCTTCTCCCAGAAGCCTGCAGAGGTGGAGAAGAAGTGGGTCGTCATCGACGCCGAAGGGCTCGTCGTTGGCCGTCTCGCTTCCATCATCGCTATGCGTCTGCGCGGCAAGCACAAGGCAACTTTCACGCCTCACGTTGACGACGGCGACAACGTTATCGTCATCAACGCTGAAAAGGTCGTTTTCACCGGCAAGAAGTATTCCGACAAGGTTTACTACTGGCACACCGGCTATGCCGGCGGCATCAAGGAGCGCACCGCTCGCCAGATCATCGAAGGCCGCTTCCCGGAGCGCGTCCTCGAAAAGGCTGTTGAGCGCATGGTTCCGCGCGGCCCGCTCGGCCGTCGCCAGATGAAGAACCTGCGTGTCTACGCCGGCCCGAACCATCCCCACGAAGCACAGCAGCCGACCGTCCTCGACGTCGCAACGCTGAACAAGAAGAACGTAAGGAGCGCCTGATAATGGCTGACCTTTCCTCCCTGAAGGATCTCGGCACGTCGTCGGAAGCCGCTGTTGCTGCTCCGGCTCACGTCCGCAAGGTCGACTCGCTTGGCCGCTCCTACGCGACCGGCAAGCGCAAGGACGCCGTCGCCCGCGTTTGGGTCAAGGCCGGCTCCGGCAAGATCATCGTCAACGGCAAGGACTTCACGGCTTACTTCGCCCGTCCGGTTCTGCAGATGATCCTGCGCCAGCCGATCGTCGCTGCTGCCCGTGACGGCCAGTTCGACATCGTTGCAACCGTTGCCGGCGGCGGTCTTTCCGGCCAGGCCGGCGCCGTTCGCCACGGCCTGTCCAAGGCCCTCACCTACTTCGAACCGGGCCTGCGCTCGGTCCTGAAGAAGGGCGGCTTCCTGACCCGCGACAGCCGCGTCGTCGAACGTAAGAAGTACGGCAAGGCCAAGGCCCGCCGTTCGTTCCAGTTCTCGAAGCGCTAATCGCTTTTCGACATGCTTTCATGGAAAGGCCGGGTTTTCGCCCGGCCTTTTCGTTTATTCCGGCTTGTTGAAGAAGGCTTCGAGCCGGTAGCCGTCCGGATCGACGATGAAGGCGGCATAGTAGAATTGCCCGTAATCCGGGCGGATGCCGGGTGGGCCATTGTCCTCGCCGCCATGGGCAAGGGCTGCCGCATGGAAGGCGTTGACGGCCTGCTCGCTGGTGGCGACGAAGCAGAAATGCAGGCCCGAGCCGCGGTCGGCCGGCACCGGGCGCTCCACCTCGCTCACCCAGAAGGCGGGCCTGTCGGCGCCGTATCCTATCGTTCCGTCGAAATTCGACAGCCGCTCGTAGCCGAGCGGCGCCAGTGCCGCATCGTAAAAGCGGCGCGATCTATCGAGGCTTTTGACCCCGATCGAGATGTGGTCGAACATTGCCAATGGCTCCCTCGTGGTTCGGTCGGCGCAGCTTCCCGGAAGCGCCTTGCGAAGTCAACGCGCCGCAGGAACCTGTTGCCGCGCCCCTTCCCGGCTGCTAGAGCAGCATCAGGTTTCGAACCGGACAAGACAGGACCTGACATGGGAGCCACCCCGTCCGCAGACAGATAGGCCGCAGCAACCTTTTGACGTTGTTGCGGCATCTGTCCGATCAATCCAGACTGCGATGAGAAGGCAGATCGCCGCCGGATGAACTCATTCGAGCGGATGAATACCCATGTCTTTTCAAAACAGGAGCTGGACCTGCTCCCTGCCGGCAGCGCTGCTGCTTCTGGCACCCTTCGATATCCTGGCCTCGCTTGCCATGGACATCTACCTGCCCGTCGTTCCGACCATGCCCGAGGCGCTCGGCACATCGGCGACGGTCGTTCAACTGACGCTGAGCCTCTACATGCTGATGCTCGGCGCCGGACAGATGCTTTTCGGCCCTCTCTCGGACCGGATCGGCCGGCGGCCCGTACTGCTTGGCGGCGCGCTGCTGTTTGCGGCCTCTTCGCTGCTGCTTGCAGCCACGTCGTCGGCCGCACTGTTCGTCCTTCTGCGCCTGCTTCAGGCGGCCGGCGCATCGGCGGCGCTGGTGGCGACCTTTGCGACGGTGCGCGATGTCTATGCCGTGCGGCCGGAAGGCGCTGTCATCTACGGCCTGCTCGGCGCGATCCTCTCCTTCGTGCCGGCGCTCGGGCCGGTCGCCGGCGCGGTGATTGCCGATCACTTCGGCTGGCGCGCCATCTTCCTGATGCTCGGCGGGCTGATGCTTGCGGCCATGCTCAACGCGCTCCAAGGCTGGCCGGAGACAAGACCGGCGGCATCGGCCGGCGCGACGATCCGTATCGGCGCGATCCTGGCGGATGCGCATTTCCGGACCTACACGATGGGATTCAGCGCGGCGATGGGGGCCTTCTTCGTGTTCTTCTCCACCGCGCCCCGCATTCTCATCGACCATGCCGGCTTTTCGGGTCTCGCCTTCAGCCTTTCCTTTGCCACGGCTGCCGCGGTGATGATCCTATCCGCGCGCCTTGCCGGCCGCTTCGTTGCGCGATGGGGCACGGCCGGCAGCCTTGCCCGCGGCATGGGCCTGCTTCTTGCGGGCGCATTGCTGCTCGGCATCGGCGAAGTGCTGTTTACCCCGTCCTTCGCCAGCTTCGTCCTGCCGATGTGGGTGATTGCCGTCGGCATCGTGCTGACGACCGCCGTCACGGCAAACGGCGCGCTGGCCGCCTTCGGCCAGACGGCGGGAACGGCGGTCGCGCTCTATTTCTGCGTCGAAAGCCTGATCGTCGGCTGCATCGGCACGCTCTTCGTGCTGCTGTTGGACGGCGATACGGCATGGCCGCTTGCCGGCTATTGCACGGTGACGGCTACCCTCACCCTGTTTGCCTTGCGCCGGATCGGCGCTTGCGGCTGACGCCAGGGGGCGGCGGAGACGATCCGCCGCCCTGCCCTGAAATGGGATTGCTTGAAATCCGGCGGAAGCTCGCCTACCCCTTCGGGCAGAGACGAGGAACCCGAACATGTCTTCCACCACCAAGCCCTCACCCTTTGCCGCAACGCCCGAACCACCCTATTACGTCGTGACCTTCTCCTCGGTCCGCACCGCGGGCGACAACGGTTACGGCGCGATGGCAGACCGGATGGCGGAGCTTGCGCTGCAGCAGCGGGGCTGTCTCGGGGCCGAAAGCGCGCGCGATGCCGACGGCTTCGGCATCACCAATTCCTACTGGGCCGACGAGGAAAGCCTCAGGGCGTGGAAACAGGTCGTCAGCCACCTGGCCGCCCAGCGGCTTGGCCGCGAACGCTGGTACAAGCAATATAAGGTTCGCATTGCGCGCGTAGAACGCGCCTATGAGTTCACGGCAGAGGAAGGAAGCTCAGATGGCCAATAGGACGATCGACCATGCCTTCACCGCGCAGAGCCTGACATCGGCCGCCTCCGACCCGACCTTTGCCGGCGCGCTGTCCTTCATGCGCCGCCGCTTCAGCAAGGATCTGGCCGGCGCGGACGCCGTCGTCTGGGGCATCCCCTTCGATGCGGCGACCTCCAACCGGCCGGGCACGCGTTTCGGGCCGCAGGCGATCCGCCGGGCGTCGGCAATCTTCGACAACGATCCGCAATATCCGTTCCAGCGCGATCTCTTCGCCGAAATGGCCGTCATCGACTACGGCGACTGCCTGCTCGACTACGGCAACCATCAGGACACGCCCGATGCGATCGCGCGGCAGGCGAGCGCCATTCTCGACAGCGGCGCCTTCCTGCTCACGCTTGGCGGCGACCACTATATTACCTGGCCGCTGCTGAAGGCGCATGTCGAACGTCACGGCCCGCTGGCGCTCGTGCAGTTCGATGCCCATCAGGACACATGGTTCGACGACGAGCGCCGCATCGACCACGGCTCGTTCGTGGCCCGCGCCGCGCGCGCCGGCCTCATCGATCCCGACCGCTCGATCCAGATCGGCATCCGCACCCATGCGCCGGAGGATTTCGGCATCCACCTTCTCTACGGCCACCAGCTGGAGGACATGAGCGCGACGGACATCGCCTCCGCGATCATCGCGCACACGAAGGGCTCGCCCGTCTATCTGAGTTTCGATATCGATTGCCTGGACCCGGCCTTTGCGCCCGGCACCGGCACGCCGGTTGCCGGCGGCCCGTCCAGCGCCAAGATCCTCTCCGTGCTGCAGCGGCTGAAACAGCTCGACATACGCGGCGCCGATGTCGTCGAAGTCTCGCCGCCCTACGACCATGCCGACATCACCGCCATTGCGGGGGCGACGGTCGCGATGTATATGCTGGGCCTCCATGCCGAACGGCGTGCGACGGCAGGGTGAATGCCGTTATCAAATTGATTCAACTTCATGGCAAACTGATTCCGGAAACGATCCGAACCCACTGAAAGCGCAGGATAATCATGGCAGCAAAGATCTTCATCGATGGCGAAGCTGGAACGACGGGTCTGCAGATCCGCGAGCGTCTGGCGGAGCGCCGCGATATCGAGCTGCTGTCGATCCCGACCGAGAGCCGCAAGGACAGGGCGGTGCGTGCGGCACTGCTCAACGAGGCCGATATCGCCATCCTCTGCCTGCCTGACGATGCCGCCAAGGAAAGCGTCAGCCTGATCGAGAACGACCGTACCAAGGTGATCGACGCCTCGACGGCGCACCGCGTCTCCGAAGGCTGGGCCTACGGCTTTCCGGAAATGAGCCGGGAGCAGGCCGGCGTCATCGCCTCGGCCAAGCGCGTCGCCAATCCCGGTTGCTGGCCGCAGGGACCGATCGCCACGCTGCGCCCGCTGATCGAGGCCGGCCTTATCCCGGCCGATTTCCCGATCACGGTCAACGGCGTCACCGGCTATAGCGGCGGCGGCCGCACGATGATCGAGGATTATGTCGCCAAGGGCGAGGATGCGCCCGAATACATGCCCTACGGCCTGACCTTCAAGCACAAGCACCTGCCGGAACTGCAGCGCTACGCCAGGCTTGGGCGCGTGCCCTTCTTCCAGCCGGTCGTCGGCAATTTCGCGCAGGGCATGGTCGTCACCGTGCCGCTGCAGCTGTCGCATCTGCCCAAGGTGCCGAAGGGTGCCGACCTGCACGCTGCGATTGCCGACTATTATGCCGGCGTCAAGGGTTTCGTCGAGGTCGCCCCCTTCGAGGCGCCGGAGCGCACGCCCGAGCTCAACCCGGAAATCTACAACAACACCAACCGCATGCGCCTGCACGTCTTTGCCAATGACGATATCGCGCAGGCGCTGCTGGTCGCCGTCTACGACAATCTCGGCAAGGGCGCCTCGGGTGCCGCCGTGCAGAACATGGACCTGATGCTGGGCGCGTGACGCCCGGCATCTCCCCGTTGCCGGGCGATCGGCGTGGCTGCCTTCGGCGGCCTGTTCGGTAGCACCCGATACGATTGCCCGCCTGCTATGAAAGCCTTACACTCCCTCGCGCGAAGGGAAGTTCAATGGCGTCGGTTCTGATCGGCATTGCCATCATTGGAGGCACGACCGCAACGGTGCTTGCGGCCTATTATTTCATGCATATGCTCATGGGCGGCGATCCCGGCGGGCGCGACAGGGAACTGGCGAGTTCGGTCATCACCCGCATCGCCAGCCTGCATGCGCTTATCCTTGCGCTCGTCTTTGCCCAGGAAATGATCGAATACCAGGCGTTGCGCTCGGAAAGCGCTACGGAGAGCAACGCGATCGGCGATGTCTTCTACGATGCAGAGCGTTACGGCCCGGAGGCGCAGGCGCCGATCCAGAAAGCGTTGAAGGACTATGTCCGCATCGTCATCGAGCAGGAATGGAGGGAACTCGGGCATAGCGGCAAGCTCTCCTCGCCGGCCTGGGACCAATGGAACATCGCCTATCTGAGGATCCTCGAACTGGCTCCCGCCAATGCCAAGCAGCAGAGCCTGCGCAGCCACATGCTGGAGGAAATCCACGCGATCTCGGAATCCCGCGACCGGCGGGAAAACAGCGGCACCGACTCCATCAGCCTGATCTTCTGGTTTGCGGCCGTTTCCGGGGTCATCTTCACCGCCATCGGCTACTACCCCTACGCGCCAGACGGCCGCAACCTGCTGCTGTTGTCGATCTTCGGCGTCTTTACCGGCATCATCCTCTTCTTCATCTACGCCTTTTCCAACCCCTACAGCCCGCCCGCCACGCTGTTTCCGACAGCCTTCGAGCGCCTGCAGGAGGAAATCAGCGGGCCGGATCCGTGAGGCTTTCCCGGCAAGGGCGCCGCAAGCATTTCATGCGCGCCAGCCGAACACGACGGGGGGAATGTCGGCTGTTTCATCGATGAATGGCCGTCGCGCGACAAGGAGGTCGCTTTCGTCTGCGTTTTGCGGTAAAAGCGGCATCGCGCAGGCTCTGCCGCCTGTCGGCATCTGCTCGCATAACGACTCCGGCAGCCACTGCACTGACTGTTCGCGCCAACGGGAGGCACCCATGAAAACGATCCTGAGAAACCAGAAAAACAAGATCAACACTCAGGATATCCGTCTTCATGTCCAGTTTGCTTTCACGCGCGAGGAAAAACCCGCGGCGTCTTAACCGCAGCCTCTCAACCGCATCGCAAATTCACAACAGGCGCCAGCTGCGCCTGCGCAAATTCGCATCCTACTTCCGGCCGCATCTTCTGCTGCTGATGGCGGATATCGCTTGCGCCATCGTCGTCGCTGCCGCCGCAGTCGCCTTGCCGCTCTGCGCCAACATCGTCATGAGCCGTCTCATCGTGCTTGCCGATACGGCTTCGGCCTACTGGCAGATCCTCGGCATGGGCGGCGTCATGCTGGCTGTCGTGGCGGTCGAGACATCGGCGATCTTCTTCGTCGATTATCGCGGCCACATGATGGGCGCGCATATCGAGGCGAACATCCGCCAGGAACTGTTCGATCACTGCCAGAAACTCTCCTTCGGCTTCTACGACCGGCACCGCACCGGCCAATTGATGAGCCGCATCGTCGGCGATTCCTTCTGGCTGGGCGAACTCTTCCATCACGGGCCGGAAGACCTGCTGATTGCCGTCCTCAAATATAGCGGCGCGATGACGGTGCTGTTCTTCATCGATCCTCAGCTTGCCTTGCTGATCCTCCTCCTGACGCCTTTTGCGGTGGCCTATGCGCTGCACTTCAACAGGCGCATGAACCACGCCCTCGAGGCGAGCAAGCGGGAGATCGCCGCCGTCAACGAAAGGGTCGAGGATGCGCTGGCCGGCATCCGCGTCGTCCAGTCCTTCGCCAACGAGGACCTGGAACGGAAGCGCTTTGCCGCCCTCAACAGGCGCTTCCTGCAAAGCCGGGCCGACGGCTACCGCAGCGAAGCCTGGTTTTCCGCCGGGGCCGAGACCTTCGCCCAGATCATCACGCTTCTGGTCGTCATCCTCGGCGGATTGCGCATCCTTGCGGCCGAGCTCACGCTTGCCGATCTCCTGACCTTCCTGCTCTGCGTCGGGGTTCTCGTCGATCCGGTCAAGCGCATGGCCAATCTCGCCCGGCTCTGGCAGGAGGGTTACACCGGCTTCGTGCGGGCGATGGAGATCCTGGAGATCGATCCCGACGTGGTGGACCGCCCTTCGGCACGGGCGTTGCCCAGCCCGAAAGGTGAAATACGGCTTTCCAACGTCGATTTCCGCTATGACGACGGGGCGGAGGTGCTGAGCAAGCTTTCGCTCACGATCCGCCCTGGCGAATTCGTGGCGCTCGTCGGCCCCTCTGGCGTGGGCAAGAGCACGCTCTGCGCGCTGCTTCCCCGCTTCTACGATGTTACCGGCGGCTCGATCGAAATCGACGGCACCGATATCCGTGACCTGACGCTTGCCTCGCTGCGCCGCCATCTCGGCGTGGTACAGCAGGATGTCTACCTTTTCGCCGGCACCGTCGCGGACAATCTGCGCTACGGGCGCCCCGACGCGACGGACGAGGAGGTGGAAGCCGCAGCCCGCGCCGCCCATGCGCATGATTTCATCATGGCCTTGCCGCAAGGCTACCAGACCGATATCGGCCAGCGCGGCGTAAAACTGTCTGGCGGGCAGCGCCAGCGGCTGACGATCGCTCGCGCTTTCCTCAAGAATCCTGCCATCCTCATCTTCGACGAGGCGACGAGCGCGCTCGACAATGAAAGCGAGCGCGCCGTGCAGCAGGCCTTCCTGACGCTTGCCAAGGGGCGCACGACACTGGTGATCGCCCACAGGCTTTCGACGATCCGCCATGCCGACCGTATTCTGGTGCTCACCGGCGAGGGCATCGTCGAAGAAGGCAGCCATGACAGGCTGATGGAAAGCGGCGGCATTTATGCCAGTCTCTACGGGCTGCAGGCAAGCATCTGAAGCCCACGATTGCGATATACGGAACGGTTCGGCAGACAGGGCCGAGCCGTTCCGCTCACCAACCGCCGTTTTGGAGGAGGAGCGCCATGACTGTGCTGCGCATCGTTGCGAATATCGCCACCGCTTCCATCGAAGAGGTGCGCAGTTTCTATTGCGAACTGTTCGATCTCGACATGGTGAAACCGGGCTGCTGCTGGCAGCCTCTGCACTGGCCGGGACCTGGCAGGCTGCGGCTCAATAAGAGCAGGGGCGATTGTTGCTGGGACGGAAACCGCCCGCGCAGGCCGGGTTCAGGGACGTATCCTCGCCGTAGTCGTATCGCTCGCTCGATGTCGTGCAGCCCGACGCGATTGCGGAAAGCGTGAGCAGCGCGCCCGCCATCACGAATGTGCGAAATCTGTTCATCTGAACACCCCCTTCGTAGGATCGCCCATGCGCCGACCGCTAACCTAGCATGTCACGGCAAATCCATGCGAGGAGCATCGCATTGATCCCATTCACTCTTGCGCGAGCCACGGCCGGAAGGAGGCAGATATGCCGCCTCAATCGCGCTCGGCGATGGCAGTCGCGCGGGGATATTCGCCGTAATAGCCGCGCCAGTTGGCGACGGCAAAACCGAAGACCACGAGCGCCCCCGCCTGATGCAGCAGGCCCCAGTGCAGCGGGACCTCGAGCAGCAGCGTGGTGATGCCGATCGCGGCCTGGATCGTGACGAGCGCGAAGAGCACCACGGCGCGGCGTGCATGGGTGGTCCAGGATGCGGCGCGCAAGGCGATCACCATATTGACGAGCGCGATCGCAAAGAGCGTGTAGGCGCCAAGGCGATGGACGAACTGCACGGTCTTCGGGTTCTCGAAAAGGTTGATCCAGAAAGGCTGCTGGATGAAGAGGTCGCCGGGCACGACGGCGCCGTCCATCAGCGGCCAGGTATTGTAGGTAAAGCCGGCATCAAGGCCGGCGACCAGCGCGCCGAGATAGATCTGGAAAAGCGAGAAGGCGGCGATCGCTGCCGCCCAGCGGTGCGACGTTCTCGTCGGGGCCGGATCGTCGGAATGCGGCGAAAGCCCGCGCATGATCCACATGCAGGCGGCAAAGATCAGGCAGGCCATGACGAGATGGGTGGCGAGGCGATACTGGCTGACGTCGGTGCGCACCGAAAGACCGGACGAAACCATCCACCAGCCGATGAAACCCTGCAGGCCGCCAAGCGCCAGGATGCCGGCCAGCGGCCAGCGCAGGCGCTTCTCGATCCGGCCGGTCGCCCAGAAAAAGATCAGCGGCAATGCGAAGACGAGGCCGATGCCGCGCGCGATCAGCCGGTGCGCCCATTCCCACCAGAAGATGCCCTTGAACTGGTCGACCGTCATGTCGCTGTTCAGCTGCTGGAATTCGGGAATGCGCTGGTAGAGCTTGAACTCCTCATCCCATTCGGCGGCGTTCAGCGGCGGGATGACGCCGTGGATCGGCTTCCATTCGGTGATGGAAAGGCCAGAATTGGTCAGCCGCGTCGCCCCGCCCACGAGCACGAGACAGAAGAGTGCCAGAAGGACGAAGCCGAGCCAGATGCGTACGGCGCGGCGGTTGTTGTCCTGCCTGCGCATTTCGGTGCGGATCGCCTGCTCCGGGCTCAGGTTCGCGACGGCCATGATCTCTCCTTTTATCCGGCAGTTGATTTGCCCCACCGGCTGATGCAAAACAAGCCCCGATCCTTTGCGGCATGCCGTCGCGCCGGTTCAGTTCCACCCGCTCGGAAGTTATACGATGCCCGTCCGCCTTCGCAAATTCATCGGCACGATCCTGATCATCCTGCTCGTGCTCTTCTATGCGGTTCTGGCAAATACGATCGCGGTCGCCACGCTCGGCAACGCGCCCTGGTGGGGCCACCTGCTCTATTTCCTGCTGACCGGCCTGCTCTGGGTGCTGCCGGCCATGGTCATCATCAAGTGGATGGCCGGTCCGAAACAGCAGTAGCGGCCAATTAACGGCGGAATAACCCTGATGCGTGGAAATCCGCGCGCCGGCTCCGCAGTTAAACCAAATATACGTCTGGCCGCCTTACCTTCCCCTGCAGCAATCTCTCGACCGGAGAAGGACCCGTGCAGACGCAGAGGCTCGATGTAGCAGATCAGAATTTCGACGCCGTAGCGCAAGCCGAAGCCGGCATTTCCCGGCTGCGGCAGCTCAGCGTGAAACTTGCCATGGCAGAACTCGATATAGAGCTTTTCGACCGGATGGAGCCCCTGGAAGCGGAATGGCGCGCGCTGGAGTGCGACAGGCTTTCTTCGCTGCACCAGGGCTACGACTGGTGCGCGGCCTGGGTGGCCGCCTTCGGCCGGCCGCTCGCCATCCTGCGCGGCAGCATCGGCAATCGCACGGCCTTCATCCTGCCGGTGGAGATCGTCGCCTCGCGCGGCCTGCGGATCGCCAAATTCGTCGGTGCGGAGCACAGCAACATCAATACCGGCCTGTTCTCACCCGATTTTGCCGCAGACGGCGATGCTGTGGACAGCCATCACCTTGCCGCCCGCCTTCGTGCCACGCTCGCCGGCAAGGCGGATCTGCTTCTCCTGCAGAATATCCCGCTGGAATGGCGCGGCCGCCGCAACATGCTTGCCGGCCTGCCCATGGTGCAGAACCAGAACCACGCCTACCAGCTTCCGCTCCTCGATACGTTCGACAAGACGCTGCAGCAGCTCAACGCCAAGAGCCGGCGCAAGAAGTTTCGCACGCAGAGCCGGCGGCTGGAGGCGATTGGCGGCTTCGACTATATCGTGCCGGAAGCATCCGCGGAGCAGCACGAACTGCTCGACATGTTCTTCCGCCTGAAGAGCGCCCGCTTCGCCTCGCTCGGCCTGCCCGACGTCTTTGCGGATGCGCAGACCAAGACCTTCCTGCACGGCCTGATCGACAGGCGCAACGGCGGCGATTTCGGCCTGCAGATGCGCGGCCTGCGCCTGAAAGGCGACTATGAGGGGCGCATCGCCGCACTCTCTGGAATTTCCCGCAAGGGCGATCACGTCATCTGCCAGTTCGGCGCGATCGACGAGGATCTGGCTGCCGATGCAAGCCCCGGCGAATTCCTCTTCTGGCAGATGATATCGAGCCTGCACGACAAGGGTGTCGCGCTCTTCGATTTCGGCCTCGGCGACCAGACCTACAAGCGCTCCTGGGCACCGGTGGAAACGGACCATTACGATGTGGTTCTGCCGATTTCCGGCATCGGCATCGCAGCCGGCGCGGCGCACCGGGCGATCACCCGCGGCAAGGCCTACGTCAAGGCCCGCCCCGGCCTCTATAAATTCGCCCAGAAGATCCGGGCCAGGGTCGGTTAGGCAGCCGCCCGCGGCGCGCAACGATCAGGTATGCAGGTCGCGGGCTTTAAATATCAGGCGGCGTGACGCGCGGGGCTGCGCATGGCAGCCTCTTCGCCGCCCGACATCAGGACGACGCGCTCGTAGCCGGCACCCTGGAAATCCTGCATCAGGCCGACGAAAGCCGCCTCATCGATCTCCGGCAGCGACAGGACGATCTCGATTTCCTTGCTGCGCGTCAGCCGCGAAACGCTGGCGACATCGGCGGCGCCACATTCGACGATGACGATATCATAGGCCGAAGTCAGCGCATCGAGCAGCAGCGAAAGCCTGTCGACGCCGCGCATGGCGCGGCGCACGTCGCTGACACCCTGCGGGATGATATGCGCATCCGACGCGCGGTCGCCGTGGATCGTCTCGCCGAAGGCGGCCTCGCCGCAGAGGAGATCGGTGACGCCCAATGCTTCGGGGTTCTCGGCCATCAGTTCGCTCGGATAGCCGGAGCCGGTCATGTCGATCAGGATCGCGCGCCGCCCGGTATCGGCAAGCACGCGGGCCAGGGAAACGGTTGCCGCCGAACCATTGTCACCGGTCGGGGATATGGCGACGGCGAGCGGGGCGCGGCAATCGGTGAGATAGGTCGCGACGGAGGAAACGGAAAATTCGTTGTCGTCGGCGGGCGCTTCATCGGCTTGCCCGGCGTCAGGCTCGCCTTCGTCCTCATCCTCATCAAGGGCTGCCGCCAGCATGCTGGGCTTGGCCGGTCTTGCGGCGGGAACGGGTGTCGCCTCGACCGGATGCTCCTCTTCCTTCTTGCCCTCGACTTCGAGAGGTTCGACCGGGCGCAGCGCGCGGCCGCTGAAAAGCTCGGAGAGCATGATGACGATCGCGCTCATGATCAGCGTTGCGACCGCGGCGACGACGACGATCGGCACGACCTTCGGGAAATAGGGATCGACCTGCTCGATCGCCTTCGAGACGATGCGCGCATCGGCCGGGCTGGAATTGCGGTCGGCACGGGAGGCGGCCTCACGGTAGCGAACGAGATAGGTTTCGAGAAGCTGGCGCTGGGCATTCGCCTCGCGTTCCAGGGCGTTCAGCCCCACTTCGTCCTCGCCCGCCCTGGCGCTGTTGGCCTGCAGCCTGTCGGACTGCTGCTCGAGTTCCCTGGCGCGCAGATCGGCGACTTTGGTCTCGTTTTCGATGCTGGCGAGGATTTTCTGCGTTTCCTGGCGGATCTGCGTGCGGATATCGGCAAGCTGGGCGCGCAGGCTCTTCAGCCGCGGATGGTTGTTGAGCAGGCTCGTCTGCAGGTCCGATATCTGCGACTGCAGGCCGGATTCGGTTGCCTTCAGCCGCTGGATGGACTGCGACGACATGATATCCGGCAGCGTATCGGAGGCTTCGCCGGACGACAGCGCGTTGCGCACGGCCTGCGCCCTCGCCTCGGCATTGGCCTTGTCGGTGCGCACACGGGTCAGCTCGACGGAAATATCGTTGAGCTGCTGTGCGGTGAAGGTCGTGGTCCCGTTGGTCTGCAGCAGGCCGTGGGCGGTGCGGTAGTCGGCAACCTTCTTCTCGGCCTCGCTCACCTTCTGGCGCAGGCTGTCGATCTCCGGCTCAAGCCAGCGGGTGGCTTCCGAGTTGGAATCGAGCTTGGCGCCACTTTGGATCGCCAGATAGACCTGTGCCATCGCATTCGGAATGCTGGCGGCGAGCTTCGGATCCCTGGAGGTGAAGGTGATGCCGATGACGCGCGAACCGGGCACCTGATAGACCTGCAGGCGCTCGGTGAAGGCATCGATGACGCGCTCTTCCGGCGGATTTTCCAGCGGGTTCTTCTTCAGGTGCAGCCTCACGAGGATATCGGTGAGCGCGGAGCCGTTCGCAGCCGCATCGAATTCCGGCAGATTGTAGAGCTTCAGATTGTTGATGACCTGCTTGATGAGGTCTGCCGATTGAAGGATCTGCACCTGGCTGGCGATGTTCAGCTCGTCGAGCAGCGGCCCGGAGCCGGCGTCGGTCGTCTGCGTATTGGCAAAGGCCGGGGCGCGCGGCTCGATGAGGATGCGGGTCTCGCTGCGATATTGCGGCGAAACCATCTTGGCGCCGGCAAAAGCGACAGCCGCACCCAATGCGGTGATCGTCAAAACTCTCAGACGACGGGACCAGACCGCGCGCACAAGCTGGCCGAGGTCGATGTCCACATCCTGATCACTCGCTACGCGGGACATACTCGATACTCCAATACGAACTGCCGCAAGCGTAAACGACCATGGTAACTCAACGGTTAATGGCAATTGCCCCGCAAATCAGGCGCTCCTGATAAAGGAATTGCGGAAATCGGCGGATCTTTTACCGGGCATTAACCCTAATAGATCGATAACGGCTCGACCGAATTATCTTCCTGTGAGCAAGCGGATGCCCTTCGTCCAGCCCAAGATCCTGATAGCCATGAGCCTCGCCGCCATGATGGCTGCTCTGGGCGGCTGCACCACCTATCGCCCCGCTCCCAAGGCCTTCAACCAGGCGACCATCCAGCCCTATTCGCTCGACAGCGGCGACCGCCTGCGCATCACCGTCTTCGACCAGCCGACGCTGACCAATACCTATACGGTGGATCAGGCCGGCTATATCGCGTTCCCCCTCATCGGCCAGGTCCCTGCCCGCGGCCGCACCCTGCAGCAACTTTCCGGCCAGATCGCGCAGAAGCTGCAGCAGGGATATCTTCGCGATCCCGACGTCACGATCGACGTCGATCGCTACCGCTCCGTCTTCATCATGGGCGAAGTCGGCCAGCCCGGCCAATACGCCTATGTGCCCGGCATGACCGTGCAGAACGCCATCGCGGTTGCCGGCGGCTTCACCAGCCGCGCCAACCAGAGCATGGTCGACGTCACGCGCAAGATCAACGGACAGGTGCTGACCGGCCGCGTCAATATTTCCGGCCCGATCATCGCCGGCGACACGATCTATGTCCGTGAACGGCTCTTCTAGCTGATGGCAGAACAGAGGCCCCTCCGTATTCTTCACTGCTTCCGGTCGCCGGTCGGCGGAATTTTCCGCCATGTCCGCGACCTGGTGGAGGAGCATAGCCGGGCGGGCCATGAAATCGGCATCATCTGCGACAGTTCGACCGGCGGCGAATATGAGGACCGCCTCTTCGACGATATCCGCCCCTTCCTTTCGCTCGGCCTGACGCGCATTCCGATCCGGCGCTCCATCAGCCCGTCGGATGTGAAGGTGCTCTGGAATACATTCAAGGAAATCAGGAGCTTGCGGCCGGACGTGCTGCATGGGCACGGCGCCAAGGGCGGCGTGCTCGCGCGCATTGCCGGCTCAGCCCTGCGGGTCAACAAGTATCGCGTAGCCCGCCTTTATACCGCGCATGGCGGCAGCCTGCACTATTCCCGCGCCTCGCTGCTCGGCCAGTTCGTGCTGCGCATGGAGCGGGTGCAGGAATATTTTACCGACGCGCTGGTCTTCATCTGCGAATACGAGCGCCAGACCTATGCCGCCAAGGTGGGTCGGCCGCGGGTGACGAACCGGCTGATCTACAACGGCATCGGCGCGCGGGATTTTTCCGACGTTCCGACCCGCTCGGATGCGGTGCATTTCATCTATGTCGGCATGCTGCGCGACCTCAAGGGCCCGGACATCTTTATCGATGCCTTCGCCAAGACCGAGCGCCTGCTCGGCCGGCCGCTTTCGGCGCTGATGATCGGCGACGGGCCGGACCGCGACCGCTATCGCGAGATGATGGTGGAGCGCGGCCTCGGCAAGCGCATCGGCATGCTGCCGGCCATGCGCGTCAAGGAGGCCTTCTCCATGGCACAGAACCTCGTCGTTCCCTCCCGCGCCGAAGCCATGCCCTATATCGTGCTGGAAGGGCTCGGCGCCGGCAAGACCGTCATCGCCTCGCGCGTCGGCGGCATTCCGGAGGTGCTCGGGGCGGATAGTCCCGCACTGGTGACACCGGGAGATTCCGACGATCTGGCGCGCGTGATGGCGGAAGCGCTGACGGTGCCCGGCTGGCACGACAGGGTCATGCCCTCTCCCGACGCGGTCAAATCGGTCTTTTCCGCGCCGGTCATGGCCCGCGAAGTGCTCAAGCTCTACGGCGAACTCGTCAATCCCGTTGCGGCACAGGCGATCCCGGCCGCCTCGTAAATGTTTCTTAGGGGCTTTCTGTTATCCCGCTCACATCAACGAGCGACGAAATCCCATGAACAAGCTGGAAAAGAGCGGACAGTTCGACGTGGAAGCCCTGCGCAAGCAGGTCTCCGATGCGCAGACGCGCAGCGCCGCCGCCCCACATGCAGCCGGCGAGACGCCCGGCATCAATCCCTATGCGCGCCAGATCGCCGAGCAGTTCCGTGCCGCGACCCATTCGCCTGCCATCATCATCGGCCAGTTGCGGCTACTGGAATTCCTGACGCAATTCGCCATCGGCCTTGTCGCCTTCTATTTCGCGCCGGGCGACGGCAGCGACACTATCCTCATGCGGGCCGTCATGGCGGCCGTCGTTGCCGCATTGACCGTCGTCGCACTTCAGCTTGCCGACGCCTATTCCATCCCGGCGCTCAGAGCCCGTCTGCGCTATCTGCCGCGCGCAGCCGGCGCCTTCGCCATCATCTTCGTGCTGACGACGGGCAGCTTTTCGCTGTTTTACGGCCTCGGCGCTGCGGCTGCGGAATCCTACGGCATCTGGTTCGTCGCGGGTGCGCTCTTCCTGCTGATCGAGCGCTTCCTCGTGGCGCAGGGCGTGCGCAACTGGGCGCGCAACGGCATCATGGAGCGCCGCGCCGTCATCGTCGGCGGCGGCGAGCCGGCCAAGGAACTGATCCGCATGCTGGAGCAGCAGGCGGATAACGACATCCGCATCTGCGGCATCTTCGACGACCGCGGCGAGAAGCGCTCGCCGATCATGGTCGCCGGCTATCCAAAGCTCGGCACGGTGAGCGAACTCGTGGAATTCGTGCGGATGACGCGCATCGACATGCTGATCATCGCGCTGCCGCTGTCCGCCGAAGCGCGCATCTTCGAGCTTCTGAAGAAACTCTGGGTGCTGCCGGTCGATATCCGCCTTGCCGCCCATGCCAACCGCCTGCGCTTCCGCCCGCGCGCCTATTCGCATGTCGGCGCGGTGCCGATGCTCGACATCTTCAAGAAACCGATCCGCGACTGGGATTCCGTCGCCAAGCGCGCCTTCGACATTTTCTTCACCATCGTCGCGCTTTGCCTGCTCTGGCCGATCATGGTGGCGACGGCGATTGCCGTGAAAGCGACGTCGGAAGGGCCTGTCTTCTTCATGCAGAAGCGGCACGGCTTCAACAACGAAGTCATCAACGTCTTCAAGTTCCGCTCCATGTACACCAACATGAGCGATCCGACGGCCAAAGCCGCCGTCACCAAGGGCGATCCGCGCGTCACCCGCGTCGGCCGCTTCATCCGCAAGACCTCGATCGACGAGTTGCCGCAGCTCTTCAACGTGCTGAAGGGCGAGCTTTCGCTGGTCGGCCCGCGCCCGCATGCAGTGCTTGCCCAGGCGCGCGAGCGGGCTTTCGCCGATATCGTCGACGGCTATTTTGCCCGCCACCGGGTCAAGCCCGGCGTCACCGGCTGGGCGCAGATCAACGGCTGGCGCGGCGAAGTGGACAGTGACGAGAAGATCAAGTTCCGCACGGCCTACGACCTCTATTACATCGAGAACTGGTCGCTCTGGTTCGACCTCAAGATCCTCTTCCTGACGCCGGTCAGGCTGCTCAATACGGAAAACGCCTATTGAGCGCGGTCGACGCCCCCCATGTGCGCGTGGCGCAGCCGCAACGGCTGACGCTGCGCCTCATCGGTTCGGCGGCGGTCGCTTTCGGGGTCTTTCTCTCCGGCTTCGTCATCGACGAGCCGGCCCCCTATGAACTCTGGATGGCGGGGCTGATCGGCCTCTGGTTCATCCTCGGCCTGAAGATATCCCGCACCACCGCGCCGCTGCTGGCGCTGCTGCTGACCTTCAACATCGGCGGCATGCTGTCGCTCACCCAGATGCGGGACCTGGCGACCGGCCCGATGTATATCGCCGTCTCCACCTTCCTGGCGCTGACATCGATCTTCTACGCCGCCATCATCGAGGACAGCCACAAGCGGCTGCCGCTGATCTTCAACGCCTGGAGCTTTGCGGCTGTCATCACCTCCCTGCTCGGCATCCTCGGCTATTTCCACGCCTTTCCGGGCTCGGAAGTCTTCACGCTCTACGACCGGGCCAAGGGCGCCTTCCAGGATCCGAACGTCTTCGGCCCCTTCCTGGTGCCGCCGGCGCTCTATCTCGTCCACGGCATTCTTGCCGGAAGCCTGAAGACGTCGCCGATCAAGGCGGGGGCGCTGCTCATCCTCGCACTCGGCATCTTCCTCTCCTTCTCGCGTGCCGCCTGGGGGCTCTTTGCCTTTGCCGTGATGGTGCTGATCTTCATCATGCTCCTGAAGGAGCGCAGCGGCGCATTCCGGCTGAGGGTGCTGATCCTGTCGCTCGGCGCCATCATCCTGATGGTCGCCTCGCTGCTGGTGGCGCTGCAGGTGCCCAAGATCAGCGAGCTCTTCTCCGCCCGCGCCCAGCTCGTGCAGCAATATGACGGCGAGCATCTCGGCCGTTTCGACCGCCATCGCATCGGCTTCCAGATGATGATGGAACGGCCGCTCGGCATAGGACCGCTGGTCTTCGGCACAATGTTTCCGGAGGACGAACACAATATCTGGCTGAAGTCGCTGACCACCTACGGCTGGCTCGGTTTCGTCAGCTATGTCGGCATGCTGTGCTGGACGCTCACCCTCGGTTTCCGCAACATGCTGCTCGACCGGCCGTGGCAGCCGTTTCTCATGGTCGCGTGGATCTCCGTTCTCGGCCATGCGGCGATCGGCAACGTCATCGATATCGACCATTGGCGGCACGTCTACCTGCTGTTCGGCATCGTCTGGGGATGTGCGGCGCTGGAAGTTCGCCACAGGCGCCTGAACCGCTCGCGAACACTTGAGAAGTTCGGCGGAAGCGCTAAATTCCCGGCATGATTACAGGGGCACAGATACGCGGCGCGCGCGCCATGATCGGCATGAGCATCGAGGACCTCGCGTCCCATGCGGGGCTTTCGGTCGAAACGGTCCAGGCGCTGGAAAACGGCGAATGGGCGGGCGAGACGCGTGCCATGGTCGAGGTGCGCAACACGCTGGAGGCCCACGGCGTCATCTTCATCGCCAGCGGCAACCAGGATGAGGGCGGCCCCGGCATACGCCTGCGCGCCCGCAGCCTCAGCGATGACGGCATCCGGCCCGAAAACCTCAACGCGGCCAACGACGACTGACGGAACCAAGCGCCGTCTCAGGCGTTTCGGCTGTCCTGTCAACGTGTTGGGGGTCATCCGCCTTGAATCGCAACAGCGGTCTTTATCTTGTCATCGGCGCACTGGTCGTCGTGGTCGTCGGCCTCGGTGCCTATATTTTCCACGAGGAAAGCAAACCTGACGGCATCGAGATGAGCATCGGCAAGAACGGTGTCTCGATCGAGCAGAACTGAGCTTCAGAGATAGGTCTTGGCGAGAATGGTCAGCTTGCCGCTGTCCTTCACGCCTTGCCTGTAAAGCTGGATGAGGGCCGCGCCGATCCTGTCGGCCTCCGGCGTGCGCGGAGCGATGCCGCTGTCGTCGCAAACCCGGTTCAGGACCTGCGACAGCAAATCGATATCTTCCGAAAAGAGCGGTAAATCCTGGGGATGAACTGACGATTTCAACATCGTGCTGCATTTCCCTCAGAGGGCATGACGCATCGTTCTGCGCAGCCGACGCCCTCCCAGCCAGCCTTGCGCATATTATGCGCGTGGCCCCCAATTTTAGCAACTGCGCAAATCAAAATCGTCGGGAACAATTTCTTGTCTCGCGCGTTACGGGGCCGTTTGGAATTCATATGGTATGAGACAGCCGTGGGCGAAAAAGCTTCCCCTCGCCCGTGAGGGTAAAATCTCCAGGCAGCAGCTTCATCGTTTCAACGGCCTGGGAGGCCGTCGAAGATCTCAAGCGCTGGCCGACCAGGCGTGGCAGTGAATACCGGATAGCCCTGCAACACTGCCTCGATGCGATGGACGGGTTGAGAAGCCCGCGGGCCGCACAGGCGTCTTTCACGACTGCTGCCCGGACAGCCGGGCTGCCGCTGCAAGGATTGCCAGATGCTCAGATTTTCCGCCGGCCAGCGGCAGCGTAAAGCTGCAGCTGATTGAAGCCTTCAACGATCACCTTGGCACCGATTTCCGCCACATGCGCCTCGGCAAGTTCGGCAAGCGCAAGGGCAACCTCCCCTTCCGGCCAGCCTGCTTCCACGGCTTCGTCGGAGAGGGTCTTAAACGCGGCGGCAAGGGCCTGCCGGCAATCCTGGCTGCTGTTGTCGATCGTCATAAGGTCCGGAACTATGCCTTTCTGCGGTCTCTCTTCCTTACACGCTCGGAAACAAAATTGCGAATAAATTTCAATTTCAAATAATCCAAAAATGGGATAATCACACACATCATCTTCAATCACAGGTGGATTTTAACGCAATGTTAAATAAATCCCCTTTGCGACCGGTCTCTATGTACGGGAAATATTAATGAAATAGTTTATCGGCAATTTAGTTGATCAAAAACTACAACCGATGCTCTACATTATTCGGGCAACGCGCCAAAGCGGGCGGCAGCGGCCTGCTCTGAGAGGCGGAATGGTCGCGCGCGCGAATTTCTGCAAAGTCGCGATTTAGCTGGGTGAACTGCCGAGAAAATAGCATTTCGGCGTTGAATCTCTTTTTACGATGCGCTTCTTATCTATCGCTATTGGGAGAGTGAACTTAATAGCGATAATAGTGCATATGGAAGAAGGCATGAAACGCAGAGTATTTCTCGCCGGATTGGCATCTCTGCCGATGGTCGGCAGGGCGAAGGCAGGACTGATCGACCGAGCGACGAGCTATCGTTGGGTCAGATTGACAGAAGACGGCGGCCTTGCCGCACGCGACAGCGGCGCCGGCTTCCGCTTCAACGGTCGCCTCTGGATCAGCAACGGTTATGCGGTCGGGAGCGTGGCGGTGCGGGACCTCGTGGCATCCGACGACGGCATCGTGTGGGACCACGTGAACGACGCGACGCCATACAAGGGCTATGCCGCCGTTCGGCCGTTTCAAGGCTACATCTACGTCTACGACGGCCAGATGACCCGAACGCGGGACGGCTCCCACTACGAGCCCGTCGCCACGACGAACAATCCGCCGTTCGAGCCTGAATCCGCCATGTTCGAACTGAACGGCAAGCTTCACATCATCACCAAGGACGACGTCGCAAGCTTCGATCCGTCGACAGGTCAATTTGCCGTAACCCCGCATCCGGTGCCGGCGCGTTGGGGGCAGGTCCGCATCAAGTTCAACGACCGCCTCTATATCGTCGCGGGGGCCAAAGACGGCGCCAACAGCCCGCCGGAAAATCCCGACGCCTATCCTCAATGGACGACCGTCAACGACGTCTGGTCCACGGACAATCCGGAAGATCCGACGTCCTGGAAGAAGCACGAGACACCGCCGTGGCGCAGGCGCATGTGGCCCGGCCTGGTCGTCCACGGGGACCTGCTTTACCTGACGGGCGGCTGGGACAATTTCGACGCCGTCAACCTGAACGACACGTGGCGTTCTCCCGACGGCGAGAATTGGGAGCGGGTCACGGTGACTGAATCCTATCCGGCTCGCCATGCCCCGACCCTCTTCAGCTTTGAAGGGCGAATCCTGATGGTCTGCGGCAATACCAATGTGAGCCCGAGCGTGCAGAACGACGTCTGGCAGCTCTGTCCGGCGTAAAAACCGCGGCACCCTCCAGCGGGACAGGAGACGATGCCGGCGGCCCGGCCGGCGTCATTTTCTCCGCTTCGCTGGCCGGCATGCGGCGCCGAGGCTGCGCGGCGTTCCATTTTTATTCTCCCCTGCCCCATTTTCCGCTTGCGCTCCGAATAGCGATTACATAAAGGAAACAAGCCGTTTCGGCAGGTCGGGGCGTAGCGCAGCCCGGTAGCGCACTTGACTGGGGGTCAAGGGGTCGCTGGTTCAAGTCCAGTCGCCCCGACCATTTAATCCCTTGAAATCTCAGTCTTTCCGCATCTCGCGAGAGTGGGGGCGCCGTGCGTCCTCAGCGCGATTCATCCGTCCATATGCGGCGCTGGCCACGGTAGATGTACTGGCCGGAGCCCTGGCGGGTGTTGTCGCGGTAATAGTCGCGGCGGCTGCGGTTGCGGTCGTCGCCGGCGCAGCGCTCGGGAAAGCGGCGGCAATCCTGGTAGTTCTGCCGGTCGACGCGCGGATTTGTCGGATCGACAGCCATTGCATTACCGGCAAGCATTGCTAAAGCTAAGGCAAGAACCACCCTGATCATTTCACTCTCATCAATTTCACGCGGACTATTGCCGGAGTTTATCACATGCTGCCAAGCCGCTCACTTCTCATCGGCGTGATCGTGACGCTGGCCTCCTCGCATATCGCATTGGCAGAAAACGTCCAGTTCCGGAATGCCAGGGAAAACGAAATCCGGCAGCTTCTGAAGGGCGCCCGCGACCTGCGGAAGGCCTCGAACGGTTATGAATACCGGCCGGGCAACAAGAACGGCTACAAGATTTCGGACGGCCAGATCTGCGTTCTCTTCCCCAACAAGCAGACCGACTGCATCTCGATCAAGACGGATGGCAAGGTGCTGCAGATGATCGACAACAAGGGCAACCGCACCAGGCTCTGAGCCTTGCCGGCATCAGCTATACCTTGCCAACAACATTTCGGCCGGCTGGAATATCGCCGTAACGACGACGTCAGCGCCGACCTGCTCGGACTAGACTGCGACTTGTACCAGCATGCCGTCATGATCGGCATGGGTTACACGTTCCGAGGCCGATCTGCCGGCAATCACATGGCGGACAGAAACAGCTTGCCGTCCGGCGCCACACGCGGCCCCCAGGCGGCATAGTTGGAAATCGAAAAATGCGGCGTCGCGAAGGGCGTCGCGTGGGTTTGCGTGATGACGGTGACGTCGGCACCGGCCGCCTCTCCGGCGAGAATGCCGGCAACCGCATCCTCGAAGACCAGGCAGCGGGCGGGATCGACGCCGAGGCGGCGCGCGCCGAGCAGGTAACATTCCGGGCTCGGCTTGCCTGCCGACACTTCCTCACCGCTGACGATCATCCTGGGCATGGGAATGCCGGCGGCCGCCATGCGGCGGCGGGCGAGCTCGATCGGCGCGGAGGTGACGATGCCCCAGCGGTCGGCCGGGAGCGCATTCAGGAAACGGACGGAGCCCGGTATCTCGACGATGCCGTCGAAATCCTCCATCTCCTCCTTCAGGAGAAGCTTGGCCTCGGCGACCGGATCGACACCGGGAAGACCGAGCTGGCGGATGGCGTCGGAGGCGCGAACGCCGTGGATGGTCTTGAGCAGGACGTCGGGTTCGAAACCGTGGCGAAGCGCCCATTCGCTCCAGACGCGCTCGACAACGGCGATGGAGTTCAGCACCGTGCCGTCCATATCGAAGAGGAAGGCATCGTAGGTCTTGTCGAGAACGCGATGGGAAGCGGACAAAGGAAGGTTCCTTGCGAAGCGGAAAGCCGTCAGGCCCTTCGCGACTAACCGAGCCCGCGAGCGGCGTCAACCTGGAGCATGGCGGACGGACCTCAACGATCGCGGCAGGCGTCAGTCGTTGACCTCGGGATGGGTGATGCTCCTCACGTCCGCCAGGCCGCGCGTGGCGTCGCGATTGCCGGTGGCGGCCGCAGCCTCGAAAACGCGCGTGGCGTCGCCATACATTTTCAGGTTCATGTAGCTGTAGCCGCGCAGCACCATGAGGTCGACACGCTCCTGCTGCAACTGGGCGCGCTGGTCGAGATAGATGAGCGTCTCGCGGTAACGGCGGCCCTCGAAAGCGGCAAGCGCACGATCGGCAAGGATTGCCACCTGCAGTTCGGAGGCGCGGTCGCGGTTCTGCGGCGCCTTGGTGGCGGCGACCGCAGCGCTGTTGGAAAGGCCGGCGCGCAGATAGGCAAGGCTCTGGCCGTAGGCGGCGTCCTCG
Source organism: Rhizobium sp. KDH_Rht_773_N (assembly GCF_052946295.1). NCBI lineage: Bacteria > Pseudomonadati > Pseudomonadota > Alphaproteobacteria > Hyphomicrobiales > Rhizobiaceae > Rhizobium > Rhizobium sp. KDH_Rht_773_N. The sequence continues at coordinate 407,606 of NZ_CM129525.1, forward strand.
CGTTCCCGACGCACGGGACTTGCAAGCGCGGCCTCGAATGCCGCAACCGCTTCCATCGGCCGGTTGATATCCATCAGGCACCAGCCGCGCGCCAGCGCCTCGCCGGGCCGCAGGCGGGCGGAATCCGTTGTCGTGGTGCAGCCGCGAAACTGGCGCGGACCGCGCCCGACCGCAACGGTCTGCATGGCCTCTACCGGTCTTGCCCGCACGACAGGCTGCGGCGGCGCGACGGGACGCGGCTGCAGCTGCTGCGTCCGGGATTGGACTTCCTCGGGCGGCTCGGCCGCGGAGTTCGGAGCCGGCAATGGCGCGCCGGCGCGGGCGGCGGCCGCGGTCTCGCTCAGCGCGGCAATGCGGGCCGAGCGGCCGGCCCAGAGACGCTGGATCTCGGCAACCCCGGCACGGTCGTTCAGCTGCTGGCGGGTGACGGCAAGGCCATAGGCCGAGGGTTCGTCATCCGGTTTCCAGCGCAGTCCCGTCTCGAACCAGCGGGCGGCCGTCTGGAACTGGTTCAGGGAGCGGGCATACCAGCCGAACTGCTGGGCTGTCGGCACGTATTTCTGCTCGATGACCGTCGCGGCGATGCGGCCGAGCACGTCCTCGCCGAGATCGGCCGGCGGCTGCAGGGCCATCAGGTTGGCAGTCGCGGCAAGATAGGTGGCGGTCGCATCCTTGGAATCGTTGCGCCATCTGTACATGACGTCCTCGGCTTCCTGCGGCGACTTTCGGGCGATCAGCGCCAGCGCCAGGCCCTGCGAAGCCACGGCGGAATCCTGCCTGTCGCGGGCCATGCGGAACCATTTTTCGGCATCCGCCGCATTGTTGCGGCGAAGCTGATACCAGCCGAGCAGCAGAGCATCGGAGGGCTGGCCCTTTTCTTCGGCGAGCGTCTCGACGCGAGAAACATAGTCGGGAGCGACCTCCAGCTGGGCATCGTCGTTGCCATCGGCAACAAAGCGGCGGGCAAGATCGTCGCGCAAACTGTCGAACTCGCGCATACCATTGGCGTCGGCCGGTCTTTCGAGCGAAAGCAGCGCCTGCATCGGGCCGTAGGGCAGAAGCGCGGCGGCCTTCTGGATCGTCGCCACGCGTTCGGCCGGCTCGGTACAGTTCTTCAGAATGTAGCTATAGGCATCCTGGCCGCGCTGCTGCCGGTTCGTCTCCACGAAGGCTTCGGCGACGCGCCAGAGCACATCGACCTCCGCGCAGGTCAGCAGGCTCGGCGTTGCGGCCGCAATATCGATGACCGTCGCATATTGCTTGAGATCGGAGGCATTGATCAGCCGTACACGGGATTCGGCGACGTCGAGGCGGTCGAGCAGGTCGGCCGGCGGTTGCCAGCCGCTCTCGCCGGTCTGACGGTCGGCGATCGCCTTGCGCAGCTCGGCGTAACGGCCCTCCGAATAGAGGCGCCACATGTTTTCGAGCTGCCGGTCGCCGTTCTGCGGAATGGCGAGCGGATCGGCCGGCGGCACCCAATTCGGATAGAGCGCCTGAAGGCGGGAGATTTCCGCCTGCAGGCGAACCGTATCGCCGCGGCTTGCGAAATAACGAAGGGCGCTTTCGTCGACGGCCGGCGGCTCGCCTGCCGGCGGCGGACCGGCCGGGGCGGCGGCGGGCGCCGTGGCCGGCGGGACGGCCGGAACCGGAGCGGGCTGCCCGGCCTGACCTGTCTGGGCAAGAAGCGTCTGTGCGGGACCCTGCTCCTGATCGGCGGAACTGCCCTGTGTGGCGGCCTCGATCCGTTCCGCCACGGCCTGCACGTCAACCGGCGGACCGGAGGCCGCGTCCGGTCCCTTGATCCGGCCCATCATCATCAGTTCGGGGGGCTTGCCGGCGAAGCCGAAGCGCTCCTGCAGCGCTTCACGATCCTTCAGCCCGGCGATGAGCGTCGCCACCAGGACTGCTGCCGTAACCGCCACGAGAGAAGATTTCACAGACACTCCGGATGCTTCTCCCCGACATAGGCCAGCCCCAGAAGCTGAAGCGTTGATGGGTAATAATAGGCAGGCGCAAATTGCAGCGCTTCGGCAGGAATTTTAGTTCCATCCAATACACAGGCCACAACGTGGTTAACAATTTCATAACCGGGGTCGGAAAGCTCCGTCTTCGGCTGTCCGGTATTCAGGTCGATCGTGGCGGTCATGCCGGCCACGCTCATGCCCTCCTTGAGGCGCGTCAGCAGCGGCGCGTCGGTCACGCCGCCCCGCACCAGATAGAGCGGGATGCGGATCGCATTGTAGCCGAACACGGCCTCGAACCCTTCGGCCGGCCGCGGCTGGCGCTTCAGGCTTACCCATTCGGCAGGCAGCTTGCGCGGGCCGAACTGCATGGCCTTGAGCAGCGCAAGGCCGTCGTCGGCGAGTTCCCGCCAGCGATCGGAAGGGGCGAGCGCGGCCATGACGGGCAGCGCTTCGTAGACCCAATAGGACGGGTTGACGACGGGGCCATCGTCGCGGTCGGCGGCGGAGAAACCTTTTGCGCCGGGCAACAGCAGGGTGCGGCCGGTAAAATCGACCACGCTTTCCTCAAGCGTCGATTGCGCCATGCGCGTGGCTGCGGTGATATAGTCGCTACGGTTCCAGGCAGAGCCCGCCAGTGCCAGCGCATAGGCAATCAATATGTCACCATCAGACGCATTGTTGGTGTCGGTCACATGCGGGTTGGCGGACGGGTCCCATTTCCAGACGGCAAGGCCGTCATCGCGCAGCAGCAGTTCGGTTTTCGTGAAATACCAGATCTGCTCGAAACCGGCGGCATCGCCGGCCAGATAGGCGAGCAGCAGGCCGTAGCCCTGGCCCTCGCTGTGGCTGATATTGCCGTTGCCGTTATCGACGATGCGCCCGCCCGGATCGAGGAACTTCGCCTTGTAGGCCGCCCATGCCTCGCCGCTGATGCGCGGCTGCTGGGCGGGTGCCGGATGGCCGGCAAGCGCCAGCATCGCCGTGCCCGCCAGCAATGTTGCGATCCAGCCTTTCATTTCGACCTGCCGAGCCTTGAAAGCATTCTGGATGTGACGAGGCCGATCAGCAGCGACAGCACGACCAGAAGGAAGGAATAGGAAAGAATATTCGTCGACAGCCAGTTGGCCGCGATCAGGCGATAGTTGGCGATCGACAGGCCCGCGGTGGGCACGAAATCGAAGCGCGTGACCGGCACGCTTTCGATCTTGCCGGTGCGGCTGGAATAGGTGGTGATATGGCCCGATATCTGCGGCCAGTTCATCTGGGCGGTCAGCGCATTCAGCCCCTCGCGCAGGTCCTTGGCCGAGGGGGACGTCACGACGGTCCAGGCGCCGCCGCCATCCGGGCTCTTGCCCTGAGCGATCATCAGGGTCGCCGCATTCGACGGCGTGAATACCTGTTCGGCATTCGGGATGAACTGCAGCGAGTTGCCGGTAATGTCGAAGTTGCGGCGCAGCCATTCGCGGAACGCCGCTATGCGGCCCTGCAGCGCGCCGCCCGCGATGCGCGAGCGCCATTCCTCCAGCGCCTGTCGATTATCGATCTCCGTCGGCTGCGGCTCGCTCGCCGGCCGCCAGGACGCCTGGCTCGCCGTTGCGACATTGACCTGGGCGAGCGCGGTTGCGGGCATCTGCGAAATCGAGCCGATGAAAATGGCGTTGCGGTCCCCGATCACGCCCGGCGAGGCGACGGTTTCGATGGCGATCGGGTGGCCGGCCATGATGGCGAGCTGTCCAAGCAGGGTCGCGGCGGCCGAAAGCGTGTCGGCATCGGTGCGATCGACGAAGAGCGGCGTCGGCTCGGGATTGCGGCCATAGGGATAGGCGGTTCCGGCCATGGCCGCGAGGTTCGGGCGCTGGCCGACGCGGGCGAAATCCGGCATGTGAAATTCGGACGTGTCGAAAAGCGCAAAACGCGGCGTCTGCGACGCCGTCGCGCCTGGAGCGCAGGCCGCATCCTCCTGCGTCGTCAGCACGGCCTCGATGGCGATCGAATTCAGGCCGGGCTTGAAATGCCGCATGGTCACGCGGATCGGCAACTGGCGGAAAATGCCGCCGCTGGTCGTGGCGATCGGCACGGTCGAGGCGATATTGCCGTTCACATAGACGTCGATATGGCTGCCGGGAAGCACCTTGCTGGAATAGGCGGCATCGAGCAGGATCTGCGCCTCGCCATAGGCATTGGCATAAAAATCGGCCGGTACCGCGATATTGAAGCCGGTGCGGAAGCGGCGACCGGAGAAATCGACGGTGCGTATGCCGAGCTGCGAAAGCGCAATGCGCGTATCGCCAAAAAGAAGCGGCGCGTCGGGCGCCGACCAGCGCTGCGTGGTCAGCACGTCGCGGCGTATTTCGGGGGCACGGTCGGTCGGAGAAACGATGGTATCGATCGCTGCCGAAACCGCCGGCCAGGATGGACCGCTGATCAGCAGGACGGGCGAACCGCTGCGCGGGTCGGTGACGAAGGCCGCGAGCGGGGCGCTTTCTGCCCCCTGGGGAAGACCGGGGAAAATCGGCCGCAGCTCGGCCGCCGTACCGACGAGCACCGCCATCCTGCCGGGGCCGCCTGATGGCAGCGTGCCGGTGCTGAAGGCAAAAACCTGGTTCGGCATGCCGCTGAGGAGCGACAGGCCCTGTGCCAGGCGGAGCAGCGGCCTGGTGGTGCCGGGTTGTTCCATTGCCGGCACGACAAGCTCGAATTCCGTCTTGCCCGAACCATCGACGCCGACGGCGCGGATCGCATCCGTGCCGGAAAGCCGGCCGGCATCGCCGCCGGCAAAGCTCAGATAGGTGCCGGCCGGATCGATGTTCGACCAGAGCTCATAGGTGGAGTCGATGCTGCAATCCGTGCGGTGGCGCTGGCTGGCTTCGAAGGTGATGAGGTTGGCGCCGGGCTGCAGCAGGCCCGGAGGAACGTCGAAACTGACCGCCGAGGGGCTGTCGGGCGAACCGATCTGCTGCTCGCCGATGGCGCGATTGTTGATGAACACCGTCAGTTGCGACGCCTCGGGAGCGACGACCACGGCGTTCTGATAGGTGAACGTGAACCGCGCCTTGGCCGCCGCCTGTTCCGTCGTCAGATAGACCGACCATGACCTGCGGTCATATTCGCCCGTGAGGCCGAGTTCGGAGAAAGGCACGACAAAGCGCCTGACGTCACCGGCCTGCGGAGCGGGCGCGACAGGGCGGACGACAGGCGGCGGAGCGGCTGGCGTCTGCGCCGGTGCGGGAGGCGGCGCCGGCGGCGGGACGGCCGTCTGCGGCACGACGGGAACGGGGGCCGGCGCGGGCTGGGCAGGCAGCGTCAGGCGCGGCTTGACCGGCGGCGCGCCGGCCGGGCGCTCGCCGGACATATCGAAAGGGCTGATCTGCGCATAGGCGAGGACCGATGTGCAGGCCAGAAGGAGCGACGCGGCGAAGAGCTTTCTCATCCGGCGTTCACCTTTGCCGCCTGCTGCTGGCGATGTTCCTCCCGCTCCGGCCGCATGCTGCGGAAGAAATAGACCAGGCCGCGGCTCGTCTGGTAGAAGGACAGGCCGAGGAACCATATGGTGCCCCGGATCAGGCCGGGATTGCGGCGGCGCGAGGCCTGGAACTGCGTCCACTGATCGGAATTGGCAAAGATCAGGTCGGCAATCAGGCGGTGATCCAGCGCGCTCTTCGGCTGATACTGGCAGCCGACATTTATGATATCGCCGAGCGGTTCGATATTGCGGACGATGAGGGGCAGGGTTTCGAGATCGGCGCCGCTATAGGGGCGGAACCGGATGTCGCCGAGCGCGCCGACCTGCACCGCATCGAAATGTTTGCTGAAGACGTGCAGCCGCGCGCCGTGAACGGAGACATCCTCGATGGAGGCCGTGTACCACTGGTCGCCGACGCTGAATTCGCAGCGGCGGTTGACGCGCACACGGCGGGAAGAGGCCCGCTCCCCGCGCTCCGAAACCACGCCGAGCGCGCAGCCGGCAAGGATGAGGTTGATGATGTTCCAGGCGCCGACGACAAGGGTGACATCCGCCTTGTAGGGTTCGGCATAGATCTTGTAGACGGTGATCGCGACGGCGATGATCTGCACGGCAAAAATGACGAAGAACGGCCTGCTGATTTCCGACAGGCGGCTGATGGCGATGGATTCGTCCTTGGCCGTGACCTTGAAGGTCGGCTTCCTCGGATTGAGCATGACCGAAACGACGGCCGGCAGCAGATGCACCGTCTGCACATATTCGTAGAGTTCGGAAATCCACGGCCAGCGGAACGACCCGTAGAGATAGTTCTGCATCATCAGGTTCACGATCATGTAGGCGAGCGTATAGGCCAGGAACTCGCCGCCCGATGCGGTGAAGATTTCCAGATCGAAGAAGAGATAGAAGAGCGGCGCGAAAAGGAAGATCGTGCGCGGAAACGGGAACAGCCAGAACAGCGACGAGGACATGTAGCAGAAGCGCTGCGGCAGGGAGAGGCCGCGCTTGAGCAGCGGAAAACGGAAACGCAGGATCTGCATCATGCCCTGCGCCCAGCGGCTGCGCTGGCCGATGAAGCTTGCGAAAGTCGCCGGCTGCAGGCCGGCAATCAGCGGCTTGTCGAGATAGATGCTGTTCCAGCCGGCGCCGTGCAGGGCAAGCGCGGTCTCGCAATCCTCGGTGATGCTGATGCCGCTGAAGCCGTTGGCCGATTGCAGCGCGCGGCGGCTCAGGACGGCTGCCGAGCCGCAGAAGAAGGCGGCGTTCCACTTGTCGAGGCCGCGCTGGATGATGCCGTAGAACATTTCGTTCTCGCTCGGCATCTTTTCGAAGGTGCGCAGGTTGCGCTCCAGCGGGTCCGGATTGATGAAGAAATGCGGCGTCTGGACGAGGAAAAGCTTCGGATCGTCGTCGAAATAGCCGACCGTCTCCAGCAGGAAGTCGCGTGCCGGCGCGTGGTCGGCGTCGAAAACGGCAATCAGCTCGCCGCTCGAATGCTGCATGCCGTTGTTGAGGTTGCCGGCCTTGGCATGTTCGTTGCGGTCGCGCGTCAGGTAATTGACGTCGAGATCGATGCAGAGCTGCCTGAGCTCGGCGTGGCGGGCGGCAGCCGCCTGCGCTTCGATCAGCTTGCCGGAATTGCGCTTCTGCAACGTGCCGCCATCGTCCAGCAGCCAGACATGCAGCTTGTCGGCCGGATAATCCATCGCCTTGGCGGCAGCGAGCGTATTGGCAAGCAGGCCGGCATCCTCGTTGTAGGACGGCACGAAGACATCGACATGGGGAAAGCGCTCGAGCCTGCCGGCCCGTGAGGGGCGCGGCGGCAGCGGTGTGGCGACAATGAAGAGCGACAGCGCCAGCATCATGACGCTGTACATTTCCGCGAGATAGAGCAGCAGGCCGGGAATGAAGTTTTCCAGCTGGTTGACCGGCGGCAGCGTATTGGTCGTGCGCCAGTAGACGTAGCGCAGCACGATGGACGTACCGAAGGCGAGCGCAACCAGGCGCCATGTGCCCTCGCCCTTCAGCACCTTGATGAGCGCCATGACCGTAACGACGGTGAAGCTGGCGATGAGCTGCGTCTGCAGATTGACGGGCAGCGTGACGAGGGCGATCACACAAAGCGACACCACGGCCCATATGACAATACTGCCAGCCTTACGCATGGACATTCCTTCGAAATGGCTCGCCCGTAACGCATCGGCGCGCCGGGCAGGTTTGCTATTTCCGGCAGGCGGCCGTCATGGCCGCATTGCCTATGCAATCGGGCGAAGGCACGGTCACGCCGATCGGCCTCGCTGTCTGTGGAACCGGCGCGGGCACTTCCGCCGGCGGCTCAATCGCATTCGTCTGCAGGTCGTCGTTCGGCAGCGGCACGCGAGGGCCGACCGGCGACGGCAGGACCGGTGCGGCAGGCGCCGGCTGCGCGCGGCGCACGGTCACGGCCTGCGGCTGGCGGAGCGCGGCCGGGGCAGGCTCGTAGCCGATCGGCATGGCGTTCGGGCGATAACCGCCTTCGTCCGGATAGATCGGCGCGCCGGTCTGGCCGAGCGCTGGATTGGCAGGCGGCGGCGCGCCATAGGGGTTCCAGATATCACCGTCGAACGTGCCGGTGACGGTGTAGCCGTAGACGATGCCGAGAAGCTGGCGCTCGCTGGCGCGGGCATCGCAAAGGCGCAGGCGGATCTGGATCATGCCGAAGTTGCGCGCCTGGGTCTGCGCCGACCGGCTGGAGCGGATCTGCTGCCAGGCATAGATGCAGGTATCGCCGGCGCGGCTGCGGCCGGAGGCATAACCGAAGGGACCGTAGCTGTTCTGCAGGAAGGTGGCCGAAGTCGCCATCGCAACGCCGGGAACCGAGCGCGCCGCCTCGCGGGCAATATCGCCTTCCCGGATCATCCGGAAAGAGGCGCTGCCGGCGCCGGGATTGGCGCCGGACGCGCCAAGGAACTGAACTTTCAGGAAATTCTGGCCCGGAACGGATGAGGACGCGAAGAGCGAGATCGTCTGTTCCACACCGTTTCCGCGCTTTCGTTCGACGACGCTGACGATCGACGGGCCACCGGGCGGCGGCAGGACAAGCGCCTTTTCCGGCTCCACCGTCTCCGGCCCGGCGGGCTGACGCACTGCGCCTGTCGACGTGCAGCCGGCCATCATGGCCGCAACGGCCACCACCGATATCGTCTTCGGAAAATGCATGTCCTGGCCGTTGCTATCTTATTTTTAATCTCTGTCTGCGGGGACAAAGCGCGGCGAATTTCCGAATCAACAATCCTTATGTCGTTCATTAGGAATAAACGATGCTTATGGTTAACAAATGGTCAATATTCCGGCCGCGGCCAGCGCAGGCCGGGGCGGCGATCAGGCCCTTGCCGGGCCTCACGCCTGATCGGCGGAAGGCTTGCCGTTCAAGGCTTCGCGGACCTTGTGGGCGAGCTGTTCCAGGCTGAAGGGCTTGGCAAGCAGCGAGACGCCGTGGTCCAGCACACCGTTGTGGACGATGGCGTTGCGGGTATAGCCGGTCGTGTACAGTATCCGGATGTCCGGCCACTTCTCCGTGACGGCATCGGCGAGCTGGCGACCGTTCATCTGCGGCATCACGATATCGGTGAAGATGAGATCGACGCGCTCGTTCTCCAGCAGGTTCAGCGCCTCGGGGCCGTCTGCCGCCTGCAGCACGCTGTAGCCGAGTTCGCGCAGGCTTTCGGCGGTCATTTCCCGCACGTTCCGGTCGTCCTCCACGACGAGGATCGTATCCTCGACGCTCCCCTGCGGGATCGGCTTCGTCGCGGGCGCCGGACGCGCCACGCCCGAGCCAAGATGGCGCGGCAGATAAATCTTCACCGTGGTGCCGCGGTCGATCTCGGAATAGATCTTGATGTGTCCCCTGCTCTGCTTGACGTAACCATAGACCTGGCTGAGGCCGAGGCCCGTGCCCTTGCCGGATCCCTTCGTCGTGTAGAACGGATCGAAGGCGCGTTCGAGAACCTCGGGGGACATGCCGATGCCGGTATCGGTGATGCTGACCATCACATATTGGCCGGCCTCCACATCCTGGTGCAGCCGCGCGTAGCGATCGTCCAGTTCGGTATTGGCCGTCTCGATGGTCAGGTGGCCGCCATCGGGCATGGCGTCACGGGCATTGACCGAGAGATTGAGAATGGCATTTTCAAGCTGGCTGAGATCGGCAAAGGTCGGCCAGAGGCCACCGGCCAGAACCACTTCGATGCTGATCTGCTCGCCGAGCGTCCGGCGCAGCAGTTCCGACATGCCGCCGACGAGCTTGTTCGCATCGACGATTTCGGGCGCCAGCGGCTGCTGGCGCGAAAAGGCGAGCAGCCGCGCCGTCAGCACCGCCGCCCGCTGCGCGCCGTCCCTGGCGCTCTGGATCGAATTGAGCAGGCGCGGGTCTTCCTTGCCGTTCAGCCGCCGCTGGGCAAGGTCGAGGCTGCCGATGATGATCGCCAGCATGTTGTTGAAATCATGCGCGACGCCGCCCGTCAGCTGGCCGATGGTTTCCATCTTCTGCAACTGGCGCACCTGCGCCTGGGCGCTTGCGTGTTCGGCCATCTCGCGCTTGAGTTCGCCGGTGCGCTGGGCAACCGTGTCTTCCAGCTTCCCGTTGAAATCGTTGAGTTCTCCACGCAGCCGCACCTGCCGCCCATGCGAGACGATGACCGCCTGCATCAGCCCGACGATGATGAAGGCGTTGACGATGAAGATCGACAGGCCGATCCATTGGCCGAACGTGGCGGGCCAGAAGGCATTGCGCGGCTCGACGAAGAATTGCTGGACGACGAAACCCGACAGAAGGGCGGCGACGGCACCCGGCCCGGCACCGCCGATGAAGCTTGCGACCAGCACGGCGGGCAGGAAGCTCAGAAAGGGAAAGCCGGAGAGATAGTCGCCGGCGGCAACGCGCAGCAGGAAGGTGAAGGCGACGACGGCGAGCGCGAGCGGATAGGTCAAACCCGGCCGGTGTCGCAGCCAGTCCGTGGCGTTCAACAGATCCATTTCCCAGCCTTCCCTTCCGTTACGAAAGCGGCCCTCCAGCTTTTGCATATCGAATCCGGCCCGGCAATATGCCACCTCGCACAAGACGGCGCCCCAGCCTTGACGAGCAGGTGGCTCGGGACAGATAAGCCGTGATATCCGGCACCGGGCCAGGCAAGGGCCGGCGCGAGGGTAAAGGGTGGACGAGGCCATGAAAGACATATTCATCGTCGAAGACGATGCGCTGATCGCCATGCTGCTCGAGGAGATGCTCGAAGATCTCGGCTACCGCGTCAGCGCCAGCGTTCCCGATCTGGAACAGGCGCTCGACGTGGCCCGTAACAAGGAATTCGATGCGGCGATCCTCGACGTGTCACTGGCGGGAAAAAGCTCGCTGCCGGTGGCGAAACTGCTCGAGGCGCTCGGCAAGCCCTATGTCTTTGCCACCGGATACGGCAGCGCGCCCGAGGGCAGCAGTTCGAACCAGCCCATTCTCAGAAAACCGTTTCAGCTCTCCGATCTCGAAAAAGCGCTGAAGGGCATGCAGGCGTAGAGCAGTTCCGGCAAAAACGGGAACCGGCTTTGCGTCCGGAATTGCGGAAAAAACGATGGCTTAGGGTCTATCGCACCTGATCGAGCAGTCGCTTGCATTCCAGGAGATCGTAGAGCGCTTCCTGGAGCAGCGCACGGTCCTCCTTGCCGACACTCGATTTGCCGACCGAGATTTCCGGCTGGTCGTCCTCGCCGCTGACGAAATTGAAAAAGCGGCGGGTGATCGGCGGCTTGGCGCGGCCGACGATCTGATCCTCTTCCGCCATGGCGACGCGCGGTTCGCCGGCGACGGTATCGCTGACGCTGGCCGAGAGCGCCTCGACGCTTGCAAGATCGCCGTGCCCGACCGCGACGACAAACTTGTTGCCGTTGGTCTTCAGGAGCTTCTGCACGCCCTTGATCGTATAGCCGTGATCGTAGAGCAGATGGCGGATGCCTTTCAGAAGATCGACATCCTCCGGCCGGTAGTAGCGGCGGCCGCCGCCGCGCTTCATCGGCTTTATCTGCGGAAAACGCGTTTCCCAGAAGCGCAGCACGTGCTGCGGCAGATCAAGGTCATCAGCAACTTCGCTGATGGTGCGAAAGGCATCCGGGCTCTTGTCCAACGTCATACTGCTACGCGACCTCGCGGATCATCCAAACGGCGACTCATCATATTTCAACGGTTTGGAGCCGCGAATTCAAGTCACGTCTTGGCGTTGCGCACAGCCGAAGCGCTGTGCGGCAAAACTTTTCGTTCAGCGGGAAAAAGACCGTCAGGCTGCCGGGTTTTGCGGCTTGGTCTTGCCCTTGCGGGCAACATGGGACTTGAGAATGCGCGTCTTCAGCACATTCGAGGCCTTGAAGGTCATGACACGGCGGGGCGAAATCGGAACTTCCTCGCCGGTCTTCGGATTGCGGCCGATGCGCTCGTTCTTGTCGCGCACCTGGAAGGTCGCGAAGGAGGAAAGCTTGACGGTTTCGCCGCGCACGATGGCGTTGCAGATTTCGTCGATGACCGTTTCGACCAGCTCAGCAGATTCCGTCCGGGAGAGACCGACCTTCCGAAAAACGGATTCCGCCAGATCTGCTCGCGTCACTGTCTTTCCGGTCATGGTTTCCCCGCCCAATAGAAAATATTTTGTGAAAGTGGACAAAGATTATTTGTCTTGTGCCTCACGGTCAAGCTCTTGTTCGCCGCCAGTTTTTCAGGATTTGCGCCTACCAGCGCAGCAGAACCGCACCCCAGGTGAAGCCGCCGCCCATGGCCTCCAGCATCACGAGGTCGCCCTTCTTGATGCGTCCGTCGCCGGCGGCTGTCGCCAAAGCGAGCGGAATGGAGGCAGCAGAGGTATTGCCGTGCAGATCGACGGTGATGACGACCTTTTCCGGGGCAATGTTGAGCTTCTTGGCCGAACCGTCGATGATGCGGCGATTGGCCTGGTGGGGAACCAGCCAGTCGAGATCGTCGGAGGTCGTTCCGGTCGAATCGAAAGCGGCCTGGATGACGTCGGTAATCATGCCCACGGCATATTTGAAGACCTCGCGGCCTTCCATGCGCAGCTTGCCGACCGTACCCGTCGAGGACGGGCCGCCATCGACATAGAGCTTGTCCTTGTGCGAGCCGTCGGAGCGAAGATGGGCGGTCAGCACGCCGCGGTCTGCCGTCGTCCCCTCGCCTTCGGCTGCTTCGAGCACGATCGCGCCGGCACCGTCGCCGAAAAGCACGCAGGTGGTGCGGTCGTTCCAGTCGAGGATGCGCGAGAAGGTCTCGGCGCCGATGACGAGCACGCGCCTGGCAAGGCCACCGCGAATATAGGCATCGGCGGTCGTCACCGCATAGACGAAACCGGTGCAGACGGCCTGGACGTCGAAGGCGAAGCCGTGCGCCATGCCGAGCCGGTTCTGGATGTTGACCGACGTCGCCGGGAAGGTGTTGTCGGGCGTCGAGGTGGCGCAGATGATGAGATCGATATCGTCGGGCGTCAGGCCGCCATTGGCGAGCGCGGCGCGAGCCGCCGCCTCGCCGAGGGAGGAGGTCGTCTCGTCGTCGCCGGCAATGTAGCGCTGGCGGATACCGGTGCGCTGGACGATCCACTCGTCCGACGTATCGACGATGCCTTCCATTTCGCGATTGGTCATCACGCGTTTCGGCAGTGCTGCCCCGAAACCACGAACCACTGATCGGATCATATTGCTTGAACCCCGTCGCTCACGCGGCTTCCGGCCCGATCGGGGGCAGCCGCTTGGCATGATATTTCTTGAGATCGTTTTCTATTTTCTGGGTCAGGCCATTCTTGGCCATGTCATAACCCACTTCGATGGCCGCGGCGATGCCTTCCGCATTCGCCCCGCCATGGCTCTTGATGACGATGCCGTTGAGGCCGAGGAACACGCCGCCATTGACCTTGCTCGGATCGAGCTTCTCGCGCAGCATGTCGAAGGCGCTCTTGGCAAAGAGATAGCCGATACGGGCAAGCAGCGTGCGCGACATGGCGGCACGCAGGTAGGCGCCGATCTGCCGGGCAGTGCCTTCGGCGGCCTTCAGGGCGATATTGCCGGAAAAGCCTTCCGTCACCACCACATCGACCGTGCCCTTGCCGAGATCGTCGCCCTCGACGAAGCCGTAATATTCGAGCGAATCGAGGTTGGCCTCGCGCAGCAGGCGACCGGCCTCCTTGACCTCTTCCTGGCCCTTGATTTCCTCGACGCCGACATTCAGCAGGCCGACGGTCGGACGCTCGAGCTCGAACAGCGCGCGCGCCATGGCGCCGCCCATCAAGGCGAAATCCATCAATTGTTGCGAATCGGCGCCGATCGTGGCGCCGACATCGAGCACGATGCTTTCGCCCTTCATCGTCGGCCAGATGGCGGCAATCGCCGGGCGTTCGATATTGGCCATCGTGCGCAGACAGAATTTCGCCATGGCCATGAGTGCGCCGGTATTGCCGGCGGAAACGGCGACATCGGCCTCCCCCGACTTCACCGCTTCGATGGTGCGCCACATGGTGGAGATGTAACGCCCGCGGCGAAGCGCCTGGCTCGGCTTCTCTTCCATGCTGACGGCGAGTTCGCAATCATGGAAGACAGACCGTTCCCGGACCTTGGGAAACTTTGCCAGAACCGGCTCGCACTGTTCCTTGATACCGTAGAAGACGAAGGAAATATCCGGATGCCTGTCCAACGCCTTGGCTGCGCCGGGGATGACAACCTGGGGACCAAAGTCGCCACCCATGAGGTCGAGAGATATTTTGATCACGCGTCCCTGATCCTTTTTTTTCGCCTGAGGGGGGCGAAATTTCGGCCAAAATACCGGTTTTGGCGTCGCTTACAACTGAATTGTGTCAAATGCCGGGGAGGCTTCAGTCCTTTTTCCAGTCCTTGAGCGCGGCGAATGCGGAGGGCTTGCGGTCATTCTCGCCCGTGTCTTCGATATGGCCCTCGAACTCGGCACCTTCCTTGCGCGGATAGGGATCGATGGCAAGCGCTGCGAATTCCGCGACGATCTCGCCGGCATCGATCGTATCGCCGGTAAAGGTTTCCGGCAGGTCGGGGCCATCGGGATCCAGCACCATTTCGCCGGCATCGTTGGCGGGATGGCGGGCGAGCTTGGAATTTTCAGGCACGAAGATCTGCTCGAAGGCCTCGTCGATATCGGATTCGACCGGCTCGAGCGTCACGACGCAGGCCTGGACGATTCTCGCCTGCACCCGGCCCTTGACGCGGATGCCGTCACGCTTCCACCTGTTGATCTGCAGGTCGGCGTGGAGGCTGTCCACCGACACGACGTTCCAGCTTTCGGCCAGCGCCTTCAGCTCGTCCTTGTCGGCGCTCACGCGCACCTCGACGGGATTGGCGGAGATGTGGCCGACCTTGACCGGATAGGAAAAGGGAACCGCGCTCGGATCTTTCTTCATGATTCTGCTCCTCAGGCGACCGCGGGAATCGTCGCCGAACCGGTGGCGATCGCCTCTTCGGGGATGGCCGCCAGATGGGCTTCCGCCGCCATCATCCAGTGCGCCAGCCCGCTCATGTCGGCGGGCTCGGCGGCTTCGGGATAGATATTGCGCTGGAGGGCCACGGAAAGAGCGGCCGCGTCATCTGCATCCATCGCCTTCGAATAGGCCTCCAGCCGGCCGTAGAACATGCCCGCGAGCTTCTTCATGCGCTTCGGCACGCTGTTGTCGCCGATGCCGAGTTCGCGGATCGAATAGTCGATATCCTGGAAGAAGGCATCGACGATTTCCTGGGCGATTTCCTGGCCGCTCGTCCCGGAGGCGCGGGTGCGGCGGAAAAACAGGATCATGGCGATCGACAGCATCTCGAAACGGCCCATGACGGTATCGGGAACGTTCAGGCGCTCGTAGAGCTCCGGCATGCGTGCGGCGGCCGTCAGCGCGGCATATTGCCGGTCCACGATAGCCTGGTTGCTGTTTCTCTTTGCGAAGAGCCCGAAGATCATTTGTTTTTTCCGGAAATGCCTCATTCTTGACGCCGAGCGGGGCCGGGCCTTGTTGCATGATTTCGAAAGCTGGTTTACCGAAGCAGGCGCGAATTGCAATGCTGTTCGTGGCCGGTTTCGGGACAGGTGCGCTCCGGTGCACAACGAGGCGGATCGGGAGAATTCGACCCCGGAATGGCCACAATGGTTTTGCAGGAGGAAGCACGCAGTGCCCGGAATGGCTGCTATCGATACTCAAGGGAGTAGATGTCGTTGAAGAAACGGTATTTCAAGTCAGACATGAAATTCTTCAGTAATGCCGCCATTGCCATCATAATCGCCTCCACCACCGCCCTTTCAGGCTGCCAGACGAGCACCGTCTTGAACGGCGGCTATATTGTCGACCAGCAGTCGCTGGCGCTCGTGCCCGAAGGTTCCAGCCGCGAGCAGGTGCTGCTGTCGCTCGGCACGCCTTCCACGACGGCAACCTTCGACGGCGAAGTCTTCTATTACATCTCGCAGCGCCGCCAGCGCTCGGTGGCCTTCCAGAAGCTGCGCGTCGTCGACCAGAGCATTCTCGCCATCTATTTCGACAAGGACGGTGTGGTTTCCCGCCGCGCCAACTACACCCTGCAGGACGGCAAGGTCTTCGACACGATTTCGCGCGTGACGCCGACCGGCGGGCGCGAGCTCACCTTCCTGCAGCAGATGCTGTCCGGCGGCAGCGCGGCGAATGCGGCCCGCAGCCTGTTCGGCGGCGGTGCCGGCGGCACGCCGCAGAACCCGTCCAGCCTGCGCTAAAGCAGCCTGTTTCCGATACTAGAAACCCGCCGGAGCGATCCGGCGGGTCTTTTACTTCGCTGATTTGCTATTTCAGTGGGCGAGAATCGCCAGAAGCAGCAGAGCCACGATGTTCGTGATCTTGATCGCCGGGTTGACGGCGGGACCGGCCGTATCCTTGTAGGGGTCGCCGACCGTATCGCCCGTCACCGATGCCTTGTGCGCATCCGAGCCCTTCATGTGGCGAACGCCGTCCTTGTCGACGAAGCCGTCTTCGAAGCTCTTCTTGGCATTGTCCCATGCGCCGCCGCCCGAAGTCATCGAGACGGCGACGAAGAGGCCGTTGATGATGACGCCGAGCAGCGATGCGCCAAGGGCGGCAAAGGCCGACGCCTTGGAGCCGGAGATGACGAGCACGCCGAAATAGACGACGACGGGCGCCAGCACCGGCAGCAGCGAGGGAATGACCATCTCGCGGATCGCAGCCTTGGTCAGAAGGTCGACGGCCTTGCCGTAGTCGGGCTTTTCACGGCCTTCCATGATGCCGGGCTTTTCGCGGAACTGCTTGCGCACTTCCTCGACGATCGCGCCGGCGGCACGACCGACGGCCGTCATGGCGATGCCGCCGAACAGGTAGGGAATGAGGCCGCCGAAGAGCAGGCCGGCGACGACATAGGGGTTCGACAGATCGAAGGAGATCGTGCCGATATTCTGGAAATACGGATACTGATCCGGATGCGCGGCGAAATATTGCAGGTCGTTCGCATAGGCGGCGAAGAGCACCAGCGCGCCGAGACCGGCCGAGCCGATCGCGTAGCCCTTGGTGACGGCCTTCGTCGTATTGCCGACGGCATCGAGCGCGTCCGTCGATTTGCGCACTTCCGGCGGCAGGTGGGACATTTCGGCGATGCCGCCGGCATTGTCCGTGACCGGGCCGAAGGCGTCGAGCGCCACGATCATGCCGGCAAGGCCGAGCATGGCGGTGACGGCGATGCCCGTGCCGAACAGGCCGCCGAGCTGGTAGGTGGCAAGAATGCCGCCGACGATGACGATGGCCGGCAGCGCCGTCGATTCCAGGGATACTGCAAGGCCCTGGATGACGTTGGTGCCGTGGCCCGTAACCGACGCCTGGGCGATCGAGACGACCGGGCGCTTGCCGGTGCCGGTATAATATTCGGTGATGACGACGATCAGCGCCGTGACCAGCAGGCCGACGAGGCCGCAGGCGAAGAGGTTCGTGCCGGTCACGTCGAAACCGGCCACCTGGCCGAGCGAACCCCAGCCGACGGTGAGCGAGGTCGCGGCACCGAGACCGACGATCGACAGAAGGCCGGTGACGATGAGGCCCTTGTAGAGGGCGCCCATGATCGAGCCGTTCGGGCCGAGCTTGACGAAGAAGGTGCCGATGATCGAGGTGATGATGCAGGCGCCGCAGATCGCCAGCGGATAGATCATCGCCGACTGCAGGATGGGTGCGCCGGCAAAGAAGATTGCCGCCAGGACCATGGTCGCGACGACAGAGACCGCATAGGTTTCGAAAAGGTCGGCCGCCATACCGGCGCAATCGCCGACATTGTCGCCGACGTTATCGGCAATGGTGGCCGGATTGCGCGGATCGTCTTCCGGAATGCCGGCCTCGACCTTGCCGACGAGATCGCCGCCGACATCCGCGCCCTTGGTGAAGATGCCGCCGCCGAGACGGGCAAAGATCGAGATCAGCGATGCGCCGAAGCCGAGCGCCACAAGCGCGTCGATGACCTCACGCGAGCCGGCTTCGTGGCCGAGCACGATCGTCAGGACATAATAATAGATGGAGACGCCAAGCAGTGCGAGGCCGGCAACCAGCAGGCCGGTGATCGCGCCCGACTTGAAGGCGATGTCCAGACCGGCCTTGAGGCTGGCGGAAGCCGCCTGGGCGGTGCGCACATTGGCGCGGACGGAGACATGCATGCCGATGAAACCGGCAGCACCCGAAAGAACGGCGCCGATCAGGAACCCGATCGCGGCCGTGGCGGAAAGGAGCACCCATGCCGCAATGAAAACAACAATGCCTACGATGGCAATGGTTCTATACTGGCGCGTCAGATAGGCCTGGGCGCCCTCGCGGATATAACCCGCGATCTCCTGCATGCGGCTGTTGCCCTGATCGGCGGCAAGCACCGACCGGGTTGCCCAGATGGCATAGACCACCGAGAGCAGGCCGCACGCGATTACCAATAAAAGAATGGTCATTCGCTCTTTCCTCCCATAAGCCGGAGCTCACTCCTTCTCCGGCGACGAATGCCGCTGGTTCGACTCCTCTCCACAGAAACGCCCAGCCGGCGAGCGGAGATTGCGTGGTCGATAACGTCGCGTCAAGCCTGCAAAACCTCAAAAGCCTTGCAGTTCCGCAGAAAGAACGGGAGGGATCGTTTGGCGGCTAAGTGCCTATTTCTTCTGGTCGCCGCGCACCTGCTTGGCGATGCGGTCCAGAACGGCATTGACGAGCTTCGGTTCGTCGTCGTCGAAGAAGGCGCGGGCGATCTCGACATATTCGGTGACGATGACGGCGACCGGCACATCCTTGCGGTCGACGAGCTCGAAAACGCCGGCGCGCAGGATGGCGCGGACGGTGCTGTCGAGACGCGACAGCGCCCAGTCGTCCTGCAGGGCAGAGGCGATCAGCGGATCGAGACGGAGCTGGTCGCGCACGACGCCCGAGACAATCGAACGGAACCAGCCGGCATCGGCCTTCAGGTAGGTTTCGCCGTCGATCTCCTGGCCGAGACGATGCGCCTCGTATTCGGCCACGATTTCCAGAACGCCGGTGCCGCCGATATCCATCTGATAGAGCGCCTGCACAGCCGCGAGGCGCGCGGCGCCCCGCTGGTTGGCTGCCTTGACCGGTCGTTCGGTATTTTCGTCAGTCATTCTTTATGCACCCAGCTTCTTCTTCAGCTCGATCATGGTGAGAGCTGCGCGGGCGGCGAAACCGCCCTTGTCCTTGTCCGAACGGCGCGCACGCGCCCAGGCCTGTTCATCGTTCTCGACCGTCAGGATGCCGTTGCCGATGGCAAGGGATTCGCTGACGGCGAGATCCATAAGCGCGCGCGAAGACTCGTTCGACACGATATCGAAATGATAGGTCTCGCCGCGGATGACCATGCCGAGTGCGACGAAACCGTCATACTGCGTGCCGTCATTATCCGCGCCATCGAGCGCCATGGCAATCGCCGCCGGAATTTCCAGCGCGCCGGGCACGGTGACGACGTCATAGGTGGCCCCCGCCTCTTCGAGCGCGAAGGTCGCGCCTTCCAGAAGAGCATCGGCCATGTCGTCATAGAAGCGAGCTTCGACGATCAAAATATGGGGAGCGGTCTCTTTCGGCATGGTTCACCTTCGGTTGGAGGGGCGTTTTCCACTCGGGCAGGCCGCGGTCAAAACATGCCTTCGAGCGAATGGCAAGCAAATTCGGGCAGCGCTCCGGGGCGAAAGTCAAAATATCTGCAATGGGATAGGCGGACGCGGCAGTCCCTGGCGCGGCGACGCAGAAAACATGCTTAGCCGGGTGACGGAAAAACGGCAAATCCAAGGCAGGATTCATGAACAATTTTTAATTGATTTTCAGCGACTTACGCCATTGAAAGGCCCATGCTGCAGCGCCAGATCCCAGTCGTAACGCAGACGATCCCTGTTGACAGCCGACCGTCGCAGCAGACGAAAGGACACTCTCATGAACCGCGTTGCCAAAATCACCATCGCCGCCGCTTTCACCTCCCTTGCATTTGCCGGCGTCAGCCGGGCTGAAAGCCTCGGCATGAATAGCGCAGAAGGTATCGAGCAGACGCTTCGCACCTTCCAGGGCAATTTCGACGTACAGCCGGTCTACAACTGGCACAATCTCGATGACGAGGACACCGGCCCGCGCTCCGTGCTGCAGCGCCCGCAAAGCGCTGTCCACGCCATCCAGGCCTCGATCGACGCCAACAAGTCGCTGGCGCACAAGCTCAACAATGACGGCGTCAACATCCGCAATGTCGTGAACGCCGAACAGGCAGCCGATGGCAGCATCACGTTCTACGTTCGCTGAGGCCGCCAACAGAAAGGCGCGTATGGGCGGCTGATCTCCTCACCGCCCGTACCGCTTTTCCCCAGATCGCTGTTGCATTTTCCGCCACAGGATTGTCTTCTCGCCGAAGCGGAGGACAAGCCTATGGCGACGCACGCAAAACCGGTCATCAACACGGCCGATCTCGCCCTCGAACACTGGACGAGGGGAAAGCTCTTCGAAAGCCGCGACACGTCTTTCGGAAAAGAGCTCGGGCTTACCAATCTCGGCATCAGCTACAACGAAGTGCCGCCGGGCAAATCCGCCTGCCCTTTCCACAATCACCACGTCGAAGACGAGCTCTTCTACATTATCGAGGGAACCGGCGAATATCGTTTCGGCGAGCAGCGCCATGCGATCAGGAAGGGCGACGTGCTGGGCGCGCCGGCGGGCGGCCCGGAAACGGCGCATCAGATCATCAATACCGGATCGACGCCGCTGATCTATCTCGGGCTGTCGACCAAGGCGAAGACCGAAATCTGCGAATATCCCGATTCCGGCAAGTTTCTCGCCAGGACCAACCGCGACGGCAGCTCCTTCGACCATATCGGCCGCGGCGAAAACGCGCTCGACTATTGGGACGGCGAGCCGGGCTTCTGACATCATCAGCAATCCATTCAGAGTGATATTTTCATGATCGATATTCCGCGACTGGAAACCGGACGGCTCATTCTGCGGGCGCACCGGCTTGAAGACTTCGACGCACATTTCGAACTCTGGCGCGACGAGGACGTGGTACGCTTCATCGGCGGCGTGCCCTCCAGCCGCGAGCAGAGCTGGTCGCGCCTGCTGCGCCTGGCCGGCATGTGGCATCACATGGGATTCGGCTTCTTCGCGATCGAGGAAAAGGAAAGCGGCCGCTTCATCGGCGAAGCGGGTTTCCTGGAAGCCAGGCGCGACATGCAGCCCTCGATCGAAGGCACGATGGAGGTGGGCTGGGCGCTGATGCCGCCGGCCCACGGGAAAGGCTATGCCACCGAGGCGCTGAAGGCGATCATTGGCTGGGGTGAGACAGCGTTTCCGGGGCGGCCGATGACCTGCATCATCAGCCCGGACAATACGCCCTCACTGAGGGTCGCCGAAAAGCTCGGCTTCAGGGAAACGGCGCGCACGGACTATAACGGCCCGATCATCCAGTTTTCGCGTTAGAGCGCTGCAATTTTTCAGGCCGATGCTGTCGGGAATTCGGCGAGGCGGGCGGCATAACGCGCCATCGTGTCGACTTCGAAATTGACGAAGTCGCCGGCCTTGCGTTCGCCCCAGGTCGTGACCTCGAGCGTATGGCGGATCAGGAGAACGTCGAAATCCGTGCCATCGACGGCGTTGACCGTCAGCGATGTGCCGTCGAGCGCGATCGAGCCCTTGGGCGCGACGAATTTCGCCAGATGGGCGGGTGCGCGCAGGCGAAAACGGGTGGCGTCCCCCTCTTGCGTGACCGACAGGATTTCGGCCTTGCCGTCGACATGGCCGGAAACGATATGGCCGCCGAGTTCGTCGCCGATCTTCAGCGACCGCTCGAGATTGATATGGCTGCCCGCCTGCCAGGTGGAAATCGTGGTCAGCCGCAGCGCCTCTTCCCATGCTTCGACCTCGAACCAGCGGCCGTTACTGCCTTCCTGCGGCAGGCCGGTCACGGTAAGGCAGATGCCGGAATGGGAGATCGAGGCGCCCATGTCGATGGTCGCCGGGTCGTAGTTCGTGGCAACACGAAGCTTGATGCCCTCCTTGAGGGCCGAAACGGATTCGATCGTGCCGATATCAGTGACAATTCCGGTGAACATCAAGTCTCTCTTTCGTATTCGTCCAGGCGATCCGCGCCGAGTATGTAAGTGCCCCTGTGGGCGAAGCCGGATGGTATGTCGGTTGCCTGCAGCGGCGATTCAATACCGCCCTCGCCGATGACGACGGGCGCCTGGTAGAGCTGGATGCGATCGACGAGACCGGCTTCGAGGAAAAGCTTCGCGGTCTTTGCGCCGCCTTCGACGAGAAGCGAAGAAATGCCGCGGGTGGCAAGCGCCGGCAGCAGGACTTCGGGGTGATAAGGATTGCAGTAGAGGATTTCGACGCCGGCGGATTCGAGCGCGGCGCGGCGGGAGGCCATCTCGGTGGGGTCGGCGGGTGTGTTACCCCCCTCTGTCCTGCCGGACATCTCTCCCACAAGGGGGGAGATTGGCTGGGAGGCCGCTCCCCGCCCGAAATTCGCCGAGGCGGGAACATTGCTGTCAGAGGAACTGGGAGCGGGCCCCTTGCCGATCTCCCCCCGTGTGGGAGAGATGTCCGGCAGGGCAGAGGGGGGTAATCCTTCCTCCGATCCCAGTGGTGAAACCTCTTCGCTCGCCACCACAATCACCGGCACGTCCTTCGCCGTCTCGACAAGCTTGCTCGTCAACGGCAATGCCAGAGCAGGGTCGAGCACGATGCGAACGGGCGATTGCGCTTCAAGCCCCGGTGTCCGCACCGTCAGCAGCGGATCGTCGGCAATCGCCGTGCCGATGCCGACGAGGATGGCATCGGTTTCGGCGCGCAGCGCCTGCACCTGGGCGCGGGCTTCCGGGCCGGTGATCGCCACCTGCCCTACTCCCTCGCGGCCGATCATGCCATCGGCGGAAACCGCAAGTTTGAGAGTCACATAGGGGCGGTTCTTCGTCTGACGGGTGAGGTAGCCTGACAGCGATTGCCGGCCCTCCTCCTCCAGCACGCCCGTCATCACCTCGATACCGGCCTCCTGCAGCATGGCGATGCCGCGGCCGGAGACCCTGACATCGGGATCGGTGACGCTGATGACGACGCGGCCGACGCCGGAGGCGATCAGCGCGTCGGCGCAGGGCGGCGTCTTGCCGTGATGCGAGCAGGGTTCGAGCGTGACATAGGCGGTCGCGCCGCGGGCGAGTTCGCCCGCTTCGGCGAGCGCCTGCGGCTCGGCATGCGGGCGACCGCCGAGTGCCGTTACCGCGCGGCCGACGATGACGCCGTCACGGACGATGACGCAGCCGACGGAGGGATTGGTGGACGTCCGGCCGGTGTGCCAGCGCGACAGGCGGATCGCGGCTGCCATGAAGCGTTCGTCCTCATGCTCGGCGATCCTCTCGCCCATGGTCAGACGTCCAGTGGATCGCGGGCAATCTTGGCGTTGAGCTCGGCGATCAGTTTTTCGAAATCCTCGGCATGCGAGAAATCGCGGTAGACCGAAGCATAACGCACGAAGCCGACATCATCGAGGCTCTTCATGGCTTCCAGAACCTGCAGGCCGATCTGCTCGGAGGAGATTTCCGTCTCGCCCGAGCTTTCCAGCCGGCGCACGATGCCGGAGACGGCGCGCTCGATGCGGTCGCGATCGACGGGGCGCTTGCGCAGCGCCACGTCGAAGGAACGCACCAGCTTGTCGCGATCGAAGGGAACCCTGCGGCCGGTCTTCTTGATGACCATCAGCTCGCGCAGCTGCACGCGCTCGAAGGTCGTGAAGCGGCCGCCGCAATCCGGACAGATGCGGCGCCGGCGGATGGAGGTATTATCCTCCGCCGGGCGGGAATCCTTGACCTGGGTATCTTCCGAACCGCAATAGGGGCAGCGCATGCCTACTCCTTAGCCCATGTAGTCATACATGGGGAAGCGGTCGGTCAGGTTCACCACCTTGCCGCGCACGGCAGCTTCGACGGCGGCGTTGCCCTCATCGGAATTGGCGACCTTCAGGCCGTCGAGAACCTCGACGATGAGATTGCCGATCTCGCGGAATTCGGCCTCCTTGAAGCCGCGCGTCGTGCCGGCCGGGGCGCCGAGGCGCACGCCCGAGGTGACGAAGGGCTTTTCGGGATCGAAGGGGATGCCGTTCTTGTTGCAGGTGATGTAGGCGCGGCCGAGCGCGGCTTCGGCGCGCTTGCCGGTGGCGTTCTTCTTGCGCAGGTCGACCAGCATCAGGTGGTTGTCCGTACCGCCGGAGACGACATCGAGGCCGCCGGCGACGAGCGTTTCGGCAAGCGCCCTGGCGTTCTTGACGACCTGGGCGGCATAGTCCTTGAACGAGGGCTGCAGCGCTTCGCCGAAGGCAACGGCCTTGGCGGCGATGATGTGCATCAGCGGGCCGCCCTGGAGACCGGGGAAGACGGCCGAGTTGAACTTCTTCGCCAGATCCTCGTCATTCGTCAGGATGACGCCGCCGCGCGGGCCGCGCAGAGACTTGTGGGTCGTGGTGGTCGCGACGTGGCAATGCGGGAACGGTGAAGGATGCACGCCGCCGGCGACGAGGCCGGCAATGTGGGCCATGTCGACCATCAGGTAGGCGCCGACCGAGTCGGCGATCTCGCGGAAGCGCTTCCAGTCCCAGATACGGGAATAGGCGGTGCCGCCGGCAATGATGAGCTTCGGCTTGTGTTCCTGGGCCTTGCGCTCGACTTCGTCCATGTCGAGCAGGTTGTCGCCCTCGCGCACGCCGTAGGAGACGACGTTGAACCACTTGCCGGACATGTTGACCGGCGAACCGTGTGTCAGGTGGCCGCCCGAATTCAGGTCGAGGCCCATGAAGGTGTCGCCCGGCTGCAGCAGCGCCAGGAAGACGGCCTGGTTCATCTGCGAGCCGGAATTCGGCTGGACGTTGGCGAAGTTGACGCCGAACAGCTTCTTGGCGCGTTCGATGGCGAGTTCCTCGGCGATATCGACGAACTGGCAGCCACCATAATAGCGCTTGCCCGGATAACCCTCGGCGTATTTGTTGGTCATGATGGAGCCCTGGGCTTCCAGAACGGCGCGGGAAACGATGTTCTCGGATGCGATCAGTTCGATCTCATGCCGTTGACGACCGAGTTCCTTTCCGATCGCGCCGAAGATTTCCGGATCGACGTCCGCGAGCGAGCGATTGAAGAAGGATTCGGTGGAAGCATTGGTCATGGGCTGGCTCCTTCACTGGAATGCGGCCAAGGTATTAGCCTTCCGCCGATGCGAGGGCAATACGAAGAACGACATTTGCTGGGCTAAGCGCGCGGGCGACCGGTTTGCGCGCAGCGCGCGGCCTTGCCGGAACGAAAAAAGCCGCGCAACGGGCGCGGCTTTCAGGGATATGCAGGCGTAATTACTGGACCGGCTGCTCGATGCCCGAGGTGGTGTCGAGCGCGAGTTCCGCATTGCCGTCCATCTGGTAGATGTCGTCGCGGAACTGGACGACGCCGTCGGGCATGCCCCAGGCGGAGATATAGACGAAATAGACGGGAACTTCGGTCGCGAGCTTGATCGGCGTATTGATGCCGCTGGCGATCACCTGCTCCATCTGCTGGCGGCTCCAGCCGGGCGTTTCGCGCAGCAGCCAGGTCGTGAGGTCGCGGACGTTCTGGACGCGCACGCAGCCCGAGGATTCGAAACGCATGAGCTTGTTGAACAGGCCCTGCTGCGGCGTGTCGTGCATATACTCGCCGTTCTTGTTGTAGAAATTGATCTTCGTGGAGGCCATGGCGTTGATCTTGCCGGGGTCCTGGCGGAACATCAGGTTCGGCGCCTCGCCGTTCCAATCGACCGTTTCCGGGGCGACTTCGTTGCCCTTGCCGTCGATGAGACGGATCGCGTTCTTTTCGAGATAGGTCGGATCCTTGCGCATCAGCGGCATGATGTCCTTCTCGACGATCGAGCGCGGCGCCGTCCAGTACGGATTGAGGATGACCTCGTAGATCTTGGAATTGACGATATGCGTCGGGCGGCTCAGGCGGCCGACAACGGCCGTGTGGCGCGTCGCGACGCTGCCGTCTTCGACCGCTTCCACGTAAGCTGCCGGAATGTTGACCATCACATGGCGGCGGCCCATGTCTTCCGGGAAGGTCTGGATGCGGATCAGGTTGGTATTCAGCTGCTGCAGGCGGACATCTGCCGGGATGTTCATCGCCTTCAGCGTGAATTCGCCGATCACGCCATCGGCCGGCAGGCCGTGGCGGGCCTGGAAGCGCTTGACGGCACCGTCGACATAGGAATCGAAGGCGCTCGAAAGGCCGGCTTCGCGCGGCAGGTCGCCGCTGACCGCCAGGCGCTGGCGAAGGGCCTGGACCGAGGGATCGGTGACGCCGAGCTGCAGGCGAACGTCGCCTGGATTGACCTGCGGCCAGCCGCCCATGGAGACGATCTGCTGATACTGCATGATCGCCTGCTGCGTGCTCGGTATCGATTGCGGGCTGAGGATCGGGGTATTGGAAAGAACGGCGGTGGCCGTGCGCGAGGCGGCCTTGGCATCGAACTGGTCGTCCCAGTTGCCGCGCCTCGGGGCGTTCAGCAGCCCGTCGAGCGCCGATTGCGCGAATGCGGGCGCGGCAAGCGCGCCGGCACCAACCGTTGCCGCCGAGGCCAGAAAGGCGCGGCGAGAGAGAGCTTCAATTCCGTTCTTCTTAGACATTCGTCCCAACCACTCAATGCCGCGGTGGAGGAGGCCACGGCCCTTTGCGATATCCTGCGCCTTAACGCAGATCCCTATCCGTTCGTTCTTCCGGCGCAGCAGGAAATTCCGCCAGTCCCATCACAGAATCGCGAGGGGCGATCCGGATGATGCCAATGGTCCTTCGAGGACGCCGGCTATCGAATATTCCGCTGTCACATCAATATGGCCAATTCGTGTTGCCGGGCCGGACGACAGACTGCCGGTTGCCGGAAACCGCATGCAACGAACCATATGACCGGTAAACCGTGAGGGTTAATAACGACTAAAAAACGGCTTGAATACCGGGCTTCGCGGTTGGTGGGCGTGCGTTGCAAAGATGCCACGCAGAGGCGAGCGGATGCCTTTGGGCGATATCAACGTGTCCGGTCGTGCGAAAGGCGGTACAGCTTCCGCCTGATCGACAGCAGGCCTTTGACACAACGGCAGAAAGCGCCTCGCGGAGGGAAACCGCGTGCTTTAGTTGCCGATTGGAGGTCGGAAATCGCCGGCGTTCAAGTGGCGAGCGATCCTCGCCACCGGTGCCATCTCGTGCCCCGTTTATCCGCACACGCTTTGGATTTGAAACGCAAGGCCAAGGACAAATATCAACGAGAGTGGTACGCCAAGCGCAAGGCTAACTCCCGCGAATCTGATACGCTTTGCACGGTCAGGATGCAGAGGCGAAACATGCTGGACTTTCTCGAATATATCTACGGGCAGTCGTACAAGAATCTCCAAGCGATTGTCTTCAGCCAAGGGAACCCGCTTCACCGGACCATCATGTCGCTCTACGCCAGTATCATGGAGCAGACATACAACGCCCTGGTTCTGCTGCGCGCAGATCAGCATGCCACGCTAGACATCATCCTTAGATCAACGCTCGAAGCGTATGTGGATCTGATAAATCTGTGCAACGATCCTGAATACCTTAAGCAGATGCAAGCTTCTTTCCACGACCAATGGATTAAGCTGGCCCAGTACGGCGTTCGCGGCGGCAACCCGTTCCTCATTAAATTCGAGAACAGCGCTGATGCCTCGCAGAGACTTGCCGAGCACCAAGCCGAGCTAGCTGCTCTGGGCGTAAAGCCGATGAGCATCTACGAGAAGTTCAGGCTCGCAGGGTTCGAGCAAATCTATCAGTCCGTCTACAACAGCCTCTGCAACGAGTCCCACAACAACATCAGAGCACTAACACTCCGGCATTTCCGGTTTGACGCGAACGAGAACCCGCAGCTTGTGATGTTCGCGGAGCCATCGCCCGATAGCTTGAACGGCACCCTGAGTGGTTATCTCTCTGCCGTATCAGACACCACCCATATCGTTCACACCTACTTCAAAACCAACGCCCTGCCAGAAATAGAAAGCTTTCGCGCCGAGCACTCCCGCTTCATCGAGGATTTTGAGGCGTCGATGCAGACCGGTGGAGTTCACCCCTAGACCTACTTCCAGGCAATCTGGACGAGAACGCTCCGCCATGCATAATGCAGCCAGAGGTGGGGATCTATGAACATTAAACGCGGGCTTTTCCGGCTGTGGCTGGTTTGCGGACTAATCTTTGCGGTAGCCATCATGCTCTTCAGCTACGAGCAGATCGCGCGCGAATTTCAAAAATCAAACATCATGGTTGAGATACCCGCTAATGCTAAAGCCCTCGTACCAGTAACTTGTAAGCGCGCTCGGGGCGCTCTTGGCGTTGATTACGAGCTGGACACCAACGCTACGACTCAGAACCCGGAAGCGTTGTGCTGGTATGATATGGATAAGTTCCGGCGAAACTTTCCCCAGTATTTTGACCAGACCGATGAAGAGATAGTCAGCAAAACCTATGCTGACGCAGGCGTGCCCCTCTATCCTGCGCATCCATGGAGAGCGCTTTTGGGCTCGCTCGGCTTTGCTTTCGGCGTACCTCTCTTCGTTCTCATTATTGGGTCAGCCTTCGTATGGGCGTTTTCAGGTTTCGCCCGCCGCACTATCTGATGCGCGGTATTCTTCCACCGCAGCGGCAAGTGGCTGTTACAGAATATGCGTAAGCACCGCATGAGATCTATTGACCGCGAGGAGTATCTTCAGGATGCAGTGCGGCATGCACGGTCCAAAGAAGAGACGCCTGCCAGTTAATTCCGCTTACCGGTTAGCTACCATCCTCCGCACTCGCGGGGATTATCATGCGCGCGATTCTCGCGCTCACGCTATTTGCCATGGCAAGCACTGCTCAGGCTAGCTTCCAGACCGGCAATAAGCTTCGCGAGTTGTGCCAGGGAGATCGTGAGGCGGTGTTGGGCTACGTCACAGGCGTCATAGACAAAAGCGGCTATGACCTTCTCGCTCTTGAAGCACTTAATAATGTACCAGCAGGCGACATCTCAACTTTCTCACGGAAGTACAGGATGGATGGCTTTATCTGCTATCCGGTCGGAATGGTTCTGCGCCAAGCTCGGGACATCGTTTGCAAATATCTCGTAGATCACCCCGAGAATCGGCAGAAGGGCGCCGAGGGACTTGTTCAAGCTGCTCTTTATGACGCATGGCCCCGTAAGTGACACGGCAAAGGCGTTCACGGAGGGAAGCCGTGAGACGCCCTTTGTCGTCAGGGAAGGTCATTTCCTGCAACGCAACTGCTACGCCATCAAGCGCCACCTCGCGCACCTTAGTGAATCCGAATACACTCTATCCGGTACGCAGTTAAATGATTATAATCTATACAAAATCTGATCGTTCCAGAAACGATCCAGACGCTGAAGCAGCTTGTTCATCTGGGTAAACTCGTCGGTGCCGATGCCGCCGACCTTGTCGATCGAGGCGATGTGGCGTTCGTAGAGCTTGCCGACGGTTTCGGCGATGTCCTGGCCGGTTTCGGTCAGGCTGATGCGGACCGAGCGGCGGTCGATGCGCGAGCGCTGGTGGTTGATGAAGCCGAGGTCGACCAGCTTCTTGACGTTGTAGGAAACGTTCGAGCCGAGATAGTAGCCGCGGGAGCGCAGCTCGCCGGCGGTCAGTTCGGAATTGCCGATGTTGAAAAGCAGGAGCGCCTGGATGGCGTTGACGTCGCTGCGGCCCTGGCGGTCGAACTCGTCCTTGATGACGTCGAGAAGACGGCGATGAAGACGTTCAACAAGATGAAGGGATTCCATGTAAAGATCACGGATGCCCTGATCCTGTGCATGGAAAGTCGATGCCGCCTGCGGCTTGAGTTTCGTGTTCATTTGACTGCCTCACTGTTTTGTTTGGCGGTGTCGTTTTCTTCCCGCCTTGAGTGAGACCCTATCGAATACATATAAAATTCGACTTAAACCGCAGGCTTAACAGAGGCTTACCGGAAACCCATTGGTGTATCAGGGTAAATCAACGCTTACCTGGCGTCGCTGCCGGCGCCGCTCCAGCCACAGGGAAAGCCTGAAAATCCAGTAGATTACGGCGACGATCACATGCAGCAGGATGATCAGCCGGTTGGCGCCGAAGATCTGCGGAAGCAGGCCGTACATGAGGATCTGGCCGCCGGCGGCCAGCACCCAGATGACCGGCCCCCATGAAACGGTGAGCCAGAGGCCGAGCGAGGCGACCGGGAAGAGAACGGCAAGGCAGGTGCTTGCCACCTTCCACGGCAGGCTGAGCAGATCGAACCGGCCGGCGCCGACCAGCGAGTAGCCCACCAGCATCGCCCAGTATTGCAGGCCGAACCAGAAGCAGGAGACGGCAACCAGCCGCAGGAAGAAGATGAAGAGGATATCCGTCAGCGTCCGTTTCGGTATCGTCGGAGAATCGGTTTCCATGGCGGTACATCACGTTCGAGTTGCGGCTTCATTTTATGGCGGCTTCATCCGCCGCGGCCAATCGTCCGGTTTGGATTTTCCGGGGCGCATGATAATGAGCGCTCCGATAAATGGAATGGCCCAGGGACAGATATCATGCAGGACAAGACACATCTCGTCGATGAAATCACCGGTCACCGCCGCATGCGGCGCAACCGCAAGGCCGATTGGACGCGCCGGCTGGTGCAGGAAAACCGCCTGACGGTCGACGATCTGATCTGGCCGATCTTCGTCGTTCCCGGCACCGGCATCGTCGATCCGATCCCCGCCATGCCGGGCGTCAACCGTATGAGCGTCGACAAGGCGGTCGAAGCGGCGAAGGAAGCAGCCGATCTCGGTATCCCCGCCATTGCCACCTTCCCCGATATCGAGATGGAATTGCGCGACGAGACGGGCTCCAACAGTCTTGTTGCCAATAACCTCATCAATCAGACGACGGCGGCCATTAAAAAGGCGGTGGCCAATATCGGCATTATTACCGATGTGGCGCTCGACCCCTTCACCAGCCACGGGCATGACGGCATCCTGCGCGACGGCGAGATCGTCAACGACGAGACGGTCGATCAGGTGGTCAAGGCGGCAATCCTGCAGGCCGACGCCGGCGCCGATATCATCGCCCCCTCGGAGATGATGGACGGGCGGATCGGCGCGATCCGCCGCGGGCTCGACGCCGCCGGACATCAGAGCGTCGGCATCATGTCCTATGCGACGAAATTCTCCTCCGGCTTCTACGGCCCCTATCGCGAGGCGATCAACACCAAGGGCCTGCTGAAAGGCGACAAGAACAGCTATTACATCAATCCGGCCAACGGCACGGAAGCGGTCCGCGACGCCGCCCTCGATGTCGAGGAAGGGGCGGACATGCTGATGGTCAAGCCGGGGCTTGCCTATCTCGACATCTGCTGGCGCGTGAAGGAGGCCTTCGGCCTGCCGACCTTCGCCTATCAGGTCTCGGGCGAATATTCGCAGATCAAGGCTGCGGCCATGAACGGCTGGATCGACGGCGAGCGGATCATGATGGAGACGCTGCTGGCTTTCAAGCGCGCCGGCTGCGACGGCATCCTCACCTATTTTGCCCCGGAAGTGGCCAAAATCCTCGCAAAAAGGTGATTTTCGGGCGGATTATTGCATTTCCCCCTGACGATACCATATCAGCGGCATCGTCTTTCGAAGGGAGATGCAGATGAGTTACAACCCCAACCCGGTCTATGCCGCACCGGAGGACTGGCGCGCCTATAGCGGCGTGCTCAGCCGTCGCGTCTTCGCCTTCATCCTCGACTATGTCATCGTCGCCCTGCTCTGCATTCCGGCGGCGGTGGTGGTGTTCTTCCTCGGCATCGTCACGCTGGGGCTCGGCTTCATTCTCTTTCCGGCCCTCTTCGTCATCGTCGCCGGCCTCTATTTCGGCTTGACCGTCGGCGGCCCGTCCCAGGCTTCGCTCGGCATGCGGGCCATGGGTATCGCGATCGTGCGCATCGACGGAAGGCCGATGGATTTCATCCTGGCGATCGCTCACCTGGCGCTGTTCTGGATCCTGAACTCGCTGCTGACGCCGCTCATTCTGCTCGTCGGCCTGTTCACGGAACGCTCGCGCCTGCTGCACGATTTCCTCGTCGGCACCGCGACGGTGCGTACCGGCTGAGCCCATCCCGGCGGAGACGAAATAAAGTCTCCGCCCGCCCTTTGACGGCCACAAAAGAGCGCCATATCCAAAAAATCGAATATTCGATTGCGCGGCACTGAATGTCGCGCTGTTGACGTTTTTTATTCTTGCGTCATGCTGTCTGGATCGACACGCGCCTGAAAGGAAATCTCCGCGAGAGATGAATACGCAGACTACGCCATCCCCTCAGTTTTATCTGACGGCCCCGGCTGCCTGTCCGTATCTGCCGCACGAGATGGAGCGCAAGGTCTTCACCCATCTCGTCGGTCCGCGCGCGGCAGAGATGAACGACATCCTTACGCAGGGCGGCTTCCGCCGTTCGCAGAACATTGCCTACCGCCCCGCCTGCGAGGCCTGTCGCGCCTGCGTGTCCGTGCGCATCCTGGCGCAGGAATTCCAGCCGACGAAATCGATGAAGCGGGTGCTGGCGAGCAATTCCGACATCATCGCCACGGAATTTCCGGCCCAGCCGTCCAGCGAGCAATATTCCCTCTTCCGCCGCTATCTCGACTATCGCCACCAGCAGGGCGGCATGTCCGACATGACCGTGCTCGACTATGCGATCATGGTGGAAGACACGCATGTGAACACCAAGATCATCGAATACCGCCGGCGCGAGGAAGGCTCGGGGCTGGAAACGCGGCCGAAGGGCGAACTGCTGGCCGCCGCCCTGACCGATACGATGAGCGACGGCCTCTCCATGGTCTATTCCTACTTCAATCCCGATCTCGACCGGCGCTCGCTCGGCACGTTCATGATCCTTGACCATGTGCGCCGCACGAAAGCGCTCGGCCTGCCGCATGTCTATCTCGGCTACTGGGTTCAGGGCTCGCGGAAGATGGACTACAAGACACGCTTCCAGCCGCAGGAACATCTGACGCCGCGCGGCTGGGAGCGTTTCGATCCCTCTACCCTCCAGGACGACCCGCAGGACTGATACCCCTGCCCCACCTTTCCGTTCATCGGAAGGGCCTGCTGCTGACAGCGATCGGCGGCCCGATCCCGCTTGCGGCGATTGCTGCCCGCGGCAGGCGAAATCGACGAGGACGGCGCGACCACACGGTCCGGCTCACGCCATAGCGCCGGCGGACCGATCCGCTTCGGGGTTCGATCGTTTCGGACCCGCCGAAAGCTCCAGTTCCCGATCCAGCCCTTCGACAATATGCGTCCAGCCCTGCCGGGTCTTCTCCTCATATTCAGCCCATTCCGCACACATTTCGTGCGTCAGGGTCAGCCTGCTGCCGCTGCCGAGCGGTTCGATGTCGATTTCGACGCGATCGCAATTGTGGTCGTGCTCCTCGACGGAAAAGCAGAAGGCGATATGCCTTGGCCGCTTCAATTCCAGGAAAAGGCCGTGATGAAAGGCGTCGCCGGTCGGGCGGCGGTCGACGATGATGAAACGGCCGCCGACGCGTGGATCGATATCGGCGCGGACGACGTGACCGTCATCGGTCGCAAACAGAAAGCGGCGGGCAATTTCCGGGTTGAGCCAGGCGTCATAGACCCTGGCGGGCGGCGCCTTGTAGCTGTGGGCGACATGCAGTTTGATCGTATTGGCGGCAGGCATCGACAGTCCTCCATCGTTGTTCGCGCGCTTGCCGGCGCACGGCTTATTGGCCGTCCCGCCCGCCCGCGGAACGTCCTTGCCCTTCTTGTCGGCTCTTCTTTTTGGTGACAGGACTGAGATAGAGGAATTGCTCCGCCCGCCAAGGGCGGAGCCTCAATTTTCCGGGATCAGCCGGCGAATTTGCCGCTGCGCGGGAAGCCCTTCGGCACGGTGCGGCCGGCGGTGGCGCGGTCGGCCAGCCATTCGGCAAGCTCGTCCTTGTTCTTGGTGAAGGTGCGGCCGGCGCTGTCTTCCCAGCTCAGGCCATCGGCAATGGCAAAGCAGCGAACGTCGGAAATGCCACCGTCCTTGTAGCGCTGCAGGCGCACGCCCTTGCCGCGCGTCATCTCCGGCATCTGGCTCAGCGGGAATACCAGCATCTTGCGGTTTTCGCCGACGACGGCGACATGATCGCCGGTCACGGGCACGAGCAGCTTGGTCTCGTCGGGCATGGAAACATTCATGATCTGCTTGCCCTTGCGGGTATTGGCGACCATTTCCGCTTCCGGCACCACGAAACCGTTGCCGACGGTCGAGACGATCAGCATCTTGCGCGACGCATCGTGGACGAAGGCGGTCAGCACATCCTGATCGTTTTCCATGTCGATCATGATGCGCAGCGGTTCGCCATGGCCGCGGCCGCCGGGCAGCTTGTCGCCGCCGAGGGTGAAGACCTTGCCGCCGGTGGTGACGATCAGGATCTTGTCCGTCGTCTGCGCCGGGAAGGCAACCTTCAGGCCGTCGCCTTCCTTGAAGGCCAGCGTGGACGTATCGGAAATGTGGCCCTTCAGCGCGCGGATCCAGCCCTTTTCGGAGACGACGACGGTGATCGGCTCCTTCTCGATCATCGCGTGCTGGATGGCTTCCTCGTCGGTCTCGGGCGCTTCGGCGAACTGCGTGCGGCGGCGGCCGATATCGGTGGCCTTGGCGAATTTCTTCTTCACCTCGCCGATTTCCCAGGAAACCGTCTGCCACTGCTTCTCGTCGGAGGCGAGCAGCGCCTCGATATCGGCCTTTTCCTTGGTGAGTTCGTCGTGCTCCTTGCGGATCTCGAATTCCTCGAGCTTGCGCAGGGCGCGCAGCCGCATGTTGAGGATCGCCTCGACCTGAACGTCGGTCAGGTCCCAGCGCGCCATCATGACGGGCTTGGGCTCATCCTCCTCGCGGATGATGCGGATCACCTCGTCGATATTGAGATAGGCAACGAGCAGGCCGCCGAGGATTTCGAGGCGCTTGTCGATGGCGGCGAGGCGGAAGCGCGAGCGGCGCTGCAGCACTTCGCGGCGGTGGTCCAGCCACTCCCTCAGCACCTCGTTCAGCGCCATGACGCGCGGGATCACGCCCATCGAGAGCACGTTCATGTTCAGCGGGAAGCGGCTTTCCAGCTCCGTCAGCTTGAACATGGATTCCATGAGGATGGTCGGATCGACGGTGCGGCTCTTCGGCACCAGCACGATGCGGATATCCTCGGCCGATTCGTCCCTGATATCTTCCAGCAACGGCAGCTTGCGGGCGATTAGCAGTTCGGCGATCTTTTCGATCAGGCGCGACTTCTGCACCTGGAAGGGAATTTCGGTGACGACGATCTGGTAGCCGCCGCGGCCGAGATCTTCCGTTTCCCACTTGGCACGGACACGAAAACCGCCGCGGCCGGTGCGGTAGCTTTCGATGATGCTTTCCTTGCTGTCGATGATGATGCCGCCGGTCGGGAAATCCGGGCCGGGGATGAACTCGACGAGCTTTTCGACCGTGGCGTCGGGATGCTTGATCAGATGCAGTGCCGCGTCGCAGACCTCATGCACGTTGTGCGAGGGAATCGACGTCGCCATGCCGACCGCAATGCCCGAGGAGCCGTTGGCCAGAAGGTTCGGGAAGGCGCCGGGAAGAACGATCGGCTCGGAATTGGATTCGTCGTAGGTGTCGCGGAAATCGACGGCATCCTGATCGATGCCCTCGAGCAGCAGCTCGGAGACCACGGTCATCTTCGATTCGGTGTATCGCATGGCGGCGGGACTGTCGCCGTCGATATTGCCGAAGTTGCCCTGCCCGTTCACCAGCGTATAGCGCTGCGAGAAATCCTGCGCGAGGCGCGCCAGCGCGTCGTAGATCGACTGGTCGCCATGCGGGTGATAGTTACCCATCACCTCGCCGACGATCTTGGCGCATTTCCTGAAGGCCGCGTTCGGCCGCAGGCCCATGTCGTTCATCGCGTAGACGATGCGGCGATGGACCGGTTTCAGGCCATCGCGCACGTCAGGCAGCGCGCGGTGCATGATGGTCGACAGCGCATAACGCAGGTAGCGCTCTTCGAGCGCCGCCTTCAGATCGACCGGATGAATATTGTCGCCGTCTCCGCCGGAAGGCGGTAAAATTTCTTGTCCCATGGAATCCTGACTAGCTCAGAAACCCCTGTGGGGCAAGGAATCCGGGCATTCCGGCTGTGGATGACCTCTTCCGGCTGACATGAAAGGCGACAAAACTATCGCCTGAATTTGAACTTTGCCCGCCGATACTCTCAATAGAAATTTAGGGGTCTGCGAATATAAAGCCGGACTGTTCCGCAGTCGCTTCATTGCAATATTCCACGGCACTTGCCACCCAGGGGACTTTCTCATGACCTTTTACCGCACGACGCGGCTGATGCTGTCGAGCGCAGCCATTCTTTCCTTCGCGGGCTCCGCTTTCGCGCTCGACGGCCAGGACCTGCTGACGAAGATCAATGCTGCCTCCAGCCAGCAGAGCGGAACGATTTCGACTGACAGCATCGATATCGACGGGACGACCGTCACGCTCAAGAACGCCATTTACACGCCCAAAGGTGTTCAAGGCTTTTCGGTCGGCGATATCACTCTCTCTGGCGTGGAAGAGCAGGAGGACGGCAGCTACTATATTGAAGGGGCCACTTTTGAAGATGTCGATAGCACCGCAGGTGGTGTGACGGTAACCGCAAAGGACCTCAGTCTCGGCGGTATCACCGTACCCGCCAAACCAGGCGATGATAGTCCGGACACCATGCTCTGGGCCGAAAATCTCCATACCGGCGCCCTCAAAGTGGTTAAGGACGGCGCGGAAGTGTTTTCAATGCTGGAAAGCGATGTGAATAGCACGCTCCGCGAGGACGAGTCCGGCTTCGACATCGACGGCGCATTGAAGGGGATGAAGTTCGACCTCAGCAAGGCCGGCGACCCGCAGAGCAAGGAAGCGATCGAAAAGCTGGCCCTTCAACATGTCCAGGGCGACATAAATTTGAAGGGATCTTGGGACCTTGGGCCGGGTACGCTGGATCTCTCCGATCTCTCCTTTGACTTCACAAATGTCGGCAAGCTGCAATTTGGCCTGAAGATCTCCGGCTATACGTTGGCTTTCGGTAAGTCGTTAGGACAAGCGCTCGATCAGGCCGACGCCAATCCGAACAAGGAAGAAGCACAGCAGGCGCTCGGCCTCGCGGTGCTCGGCCTTGCCCAGCAACTGACCTTCGAGGGCGCTCAAATCCGCTTCGAGGATGCCTCGATCACCAAACGCGCACTGGACTATGCCGGTTCGAAGCAGAACGTTTCCGGCCAGCAGATGGCGGATTCGCTGAAGGCCATGACGCCGATCATGCTGGCGCAGCTCAACATTCCGGAACTGCAGAATGCGATTTCGGCTGCCGTCAGCACCTTCCTGGACAATCCGAAGAGCCTGACCGTCAAGGCCACGCCGGACAAGCCGGTTGCCTTCCCGATGATCTTGGGCGCTGCCATGGGCGCACCCAACACGGTGCCGCAGATGCTCGGCGTGAAGGTTTCGGCCAACGACTAAGGACTATTCGGATCCAACAAGAACCCGGCGATGATTTCGCCGGGCTTCTTGTTGAGAGATGTCTGCCTCAGTCTTTCTTCACCGGCGGGATCGGGCGGATCGCCAGTTCGCGCAGTTGGGCGGGCGTTGCCGGGGTCGGCGCGCCCATCAACAGGTCCTGGGCCTGCTGGTTCATCGGGAAGAGCGAGATTTCGCGCAGGTTCTTGGCGCCGACGAGCAGCATGACGATACGGTCGATACCGAAAGCAGCACCACCGTGCGGAGGCGCGCCGTACTGGAAGGCACGGTAGAGGCCGCCGAAACGATCCTCGACGTCCTGCTGGCTCAAGCCGACCTTCTCGAAGGCGGCGACCATGGTTTCCGGCGATTGGTTACGGATCGAGCCCGAGGCGATTTCGAAGCCGTTGCAGACGGCGTCGTACTGGAAGGCCTTGATCGTCAGCGGATCCTGGTTCTTCAGCGCATCGAGGCCGCCCTGCGGCATGGAGAACGGGTTGTGGGCGAAATCGACCTTCTTTTCTTCTTCGTTCCATTCGAAGAACGGGAAGTCGACGATCCAGCACAGTTCGAAGCGGTCGCGGTCGATCAGGTTCAGTTCGTCGGCGGCGCGGTTGCGCGCTTCGCCTGCGAACTTGTAGAACTTGTCCGGCTCGCCGGCGACGAAGAAGCAGGCGTCGCCGTCATCGAGGCCGAGCTGGGTGCGGATCGCATCCGTGCGCTCTTCGCCGATGTTCTTGGCAAGCGGGCCGGCGCCTTCGAGCTTGTCGCCTTCCTTGCGCCAGAAGATGTAGCCGAGACCCGGCTGGCCCTGGCTCTGCGCCCAGGCGTTCATGCGGTCGCAGAAGGCGCGGGAACCGCCGGTCCTGGCCGGGATCGCCCAGACTTGAACCTTCGGGTTGGAGGCGATCATGTTGGCGAAGACCTTGAAGCCGGAGCCGGCGAAATGCTCGGTCACGGCTTCCATGACGATCGGGTTGCGCAGGTCCGGCTTGTCGGAACCGTATTTGCGGATCGCTTCGTCATAGGGAATGCGCGGCCATTCCTTGGTGACCGGCTTGCCCTCGGCGAATTCCTCGAAAATCTTGGTCATCAGCGGACCCATCGTGTTCCAGACGTCTTCCTGGGTCACGAAGCTCATTTCGAGGTCGAGCTGGTAGAATTCGCCCGGCAGGCGGTCGGCGCGCGGGTCTTCGTCGCGGAAGCAGGGCGCGATCTGGAAGTAGCGGTCGAAGCCGGCAACCATCAGGAGCTGCTTGTACTGCTGCGGGGCCTGCGGCAGGGCGTAGAAGGTGCCGGGATGAATGCGGCTCGGCACGAGGAAGTCGCGCGCGCCTTCCGGCGAGGAGGCCGTCAGGATCGGCGTCGTATATTCGGTGAAGCCGACGCCGTTCATCTCGCGGCGCATGGCCGAGATGATCTGCGTGCGCTTGACGATGTTCCTGTGCAGCGTTTCGCGGCGCAGATCGAGGAAGCGGTACTTGAGGCGGACGTCTTCCGGATAGTCCGGCTCGCCAAAGACCGGCAGCGGCAGTTCCTTGGCGGCGGAGAGAACTTCGATCTCCTGCGCGTAAAGCTCGATCTCGCCGGTCGGCATGTTCTTGTTGACGGTATCGTCGGTGCGGGCCTTGACCAGGCCGTCGACGCGGATGACCCATTCGCCGCGAACGGTTTCCGCCTGCTTGAAGGCCGGCGAATCCGGGTCGGCAACGATCTGCGTCGTGCCGTAATGGTCGCGAAGGTCGATGAACAGCACGCCGCCATGATCTCGGACACGATGGACCCAACCGGAAATACGGACATTCGAGCCGACGTCCGACTTGCGAAGAGCGGCGCATGTGTGGCTGCGGTAGCGGTGCATGATCTCAAATCCTGGCATTTGGCTTAAGACGGCGGCATGGCCCGAGGACCCGCGGCGCCGACAAGAAAATCGGGCGGACAAGCGCATGGACGCTCTGATTTGTCAAGGCTTGGCGCTGCCGACGGGCCGTTTGCCCCCGCGTTTCGGAGGCGGCCGGAGGCTGGCGCTGCGGCAGTTTGGCCGCGGGCGGCATATTGATGAAGACGGTAGTCAACTTTAAAAGGAGGCATCATCAAGACGGAGTTTCCGATGCCCCTGCTCACGCGCCGCAACCTCATCAAGGCTTCCGCCGTCGCCGGCGCCTACGGTGCGGGCATGGCGATCGCGGGGCGGTTCGGGATGGCGCAGGCAGCGCCCGAGCCGCGCGTGCTGACGGCGCGCAAGACCGAGGCGCAGATCGTTGATGCCGCTCCCACCCGGGACATCATGACATGGGGCGATGGCGGCCTGCCGCCAGTGCTGCGCATGCCGAGAGGCAAGCCCTATGCGGCGCGGCTCGCCAACAGCCTCGACGAGCCGACGACGATCCACTGGCACGGGCTGCGCATCGACAACAGGATGGACGGGGTGCCGTTCCTGACCCAGCCCTACGTCTATACGGGCGACAAATTCGACTATCTCTTCACGCCGCCGGATGCCGGCACCTTCTGGTATCACCCGCATTGCAACACGCTGACCCAGATGGGCCACGGCATGACGGGCGTGCTCGTGGTGGAAGATCCGTCCGATCCGGTCTTCGACGCGGAGGTCGTGCTCAACCTGCGTGACTGGCGGCTTGGCGGCGACGGACAGTTCATCGCCCCCTTCCGCCCGCGCGATGCGGCCAAGGCCGGCACCTACGGGACGATCCGCACCGCCAACTGGCATCAGGAGCCGACATATGACGCACCATCGGGCGGGCTGATCCGCCTGCGCATCGTCATCACCGACGTGACCCGCATCTTCCAGCTGAAGATGGAAGGCGCCGATGCGACCGTGATCGCCATCGACGGCAACCCGGTACCGAAGCGTTTCCCGCTGGACCTGCTGCAGATCGGGCCGGGACAGCGGCTGGACCTCGCCGTCCGCATGCCCGACAGCGAAGGCGCGGTCGCAACGCTGGAAGATATTCGCGGCACGACGCCGAAGGTGCTCGCGCGCCTCAGCGCCAGCGGACAATCGCTGAAGCGCGATATCGGTGACCTCGGCCCGCTGGCGGAAAACCCGGTGGCCAAGGCCGACCTCTCTTCGGCGGAGGAGATCCCGCTGGTCCTTTCAGCGACCGCCGAGAACGCCGCCGTCGACAGCATCTGCGGCACGCTCGGTTACAGCTTCTGGGCCATCAACAAGGTGCCGTGGCCGGGCGATACGGCCGATCCGACCGCACCGCTCGCCGAGCTGAAGCTTGGCAAGAGCTACGTCTTCAACCTGGAGAACGTGACGCCCCATACGCACCCGATCCATCTCCACGGCATGAGCTTTACCGTCATCTCCTCCTCGACGCGCGCGGTGATGCCGCTCGTCTCCGATACCTATCTCATCCAGCCCGACGAGAAGGTGCAGCTCGCCTTCGTCGCCGACAATCCCGGCGACTGGGTGCTGCATTGCCATATTATCGAGCACCAGAAGACGGGCATGACGAGCTATGTTCGCGTGGTTTGACAGTGCACGGCTTCCGGCTATCGCCCCGGCGATCCGGCTGGAGCCGCATGTTAGGGTGGCTGTGCCTGCGAACGAACGCAGCAATCGCAGAAAACACCGTCTTCACCCCGGCGAATAAGGCTTCGCCGAGGCTAAGTCCTCTCACCGTATTGACATATCCCGTCGAAAGGGGAAGGAAGGTTAGACGACCTCTTCCTGACGAATGAATTGACATGATCGAAACCACCGCCGATCTGGCGGCCGCCTGCAAAGAGCTGGCCAAGTCCGATTTCATTACTATCGATACTGAATTTCTGCGTGAGACCACCTTCTGGCCGGAACTGTGCCTGATCCAGATGGCGAGCCCGACGGTGGAGGTGCTGGTCGATCCCCTGGCGAAAGACATCGACCTGTCGCCCTTCTTCGAGCTGATGGCCAATCCCAACGTGCTGAAGGTGTTTCACGCGGCGCGGCAGGACATCGAAATCATCTTCAATCGCGGCAACCTGATCCCTCACCCGATCTTCGACACGCAGGTCGCCGCCATGGTCTGCGGCTTCGGCGACAGCGTTTCCTACGACCAGCTCATCAGCCGCACCAAGAACGTCCATATCGACAAGTCCTCGCGCTTCACGGACTGGAGCCGCCGGCCGCTGTCCGACAAGCAGCTCGAATATGCGCTGGCCGACGTGACCCATCTGCGCGACGCCTATCTCTACCTCAAGGCCGAACTGGAGCGCGAAGGCCGCGCCTCCTGGCTGCGCGAGGAGATGGACATCCTGGAATCGCGCGAGACCTACGATATCCACCCTGACGATGCGTGGCAGCGGCTGAAGCTGCGCCTGCGCAAGCCGCAGGAACTCGCCATCCTGAAATTTGTCGCCGCCTGGCGGGAGCGCGAGGCGCGGTCGCGCAACGTGCCGCGCTCGCGCGTGCTGAAGGACGACGCGATCTACGAGATCGCCCAGCAGCAGCCGAAGGATGCCGAAGCGCTCGGCCGCCTGCGCACCATCCCGAAGGGCTGGGAGCGCTCGGCCGCCGGCACCGCCGTGCTCGAAGCGGTCAACGCCGCGCTGGCGCTGCCGCGCTCCGACATGCCGCACGTGCCGCGTCAGGCGCAGCCGCCGGAAGGCGCGGCAGCGGCCGTCGAACTTCTCAAGGTGCTGCTGAAGCTGATCTCCGAAAAGCACGGCGTTGCGCCCAAGGTGATCGCCAACAGCGACGATCTGGACAAGATCGCGGCCGAGGGCGAAAAGGCAGAGGTAGCGGCCATGCACGGCTGGCGGCGCGATCTCTTCGGCGAGCCGGCGCTGCAGCTCATCCGCGGCGAAATCGCCCTGCGCTTTGCCGGCCGCAAGGTCGAAACCGTCGCCCTGCCCGCTTAAAGGCGTGTCGCTGCCGTCAGGGCCTGCCCGCAACGGTTCGAGCCGTTGTTTCCCGCATGTCGTCGCCGCAAAACCGCTTCACACTTTTGCGCGACATGCTTTGCTTGACGCATGTCGGTGCCGCAAAACCGCTTCACACTTTTGCGCGACATGCTTTGCTTGACGCATGTCGTTGTCGCAAAACCGCTTCACACTTTTGCGCGACATGCTTTGCTTGACGCATGTCGTCGCCGCAAAACCGCCGCACACTTTTGCGCGACATGCTTTAAATTCGAAACCTCTTGACCACCGCACCGCGCAGGAAAGAATAGCGGAATGAAGTGCTTCGGCGAAAGGGCGGCATGAGAGAGATATCCCCGGCGCAGAACTGGATCCTGATTGCGCTCGTCCTGGCTCTCAGCGGCGTGGTCTACGATCTGTATTTCTATACCGGCCAGACGCCGATCATCGGAGCGGTATTCGCGCTCTTCATCGGCATGCCGATCCTCGCCTTCGAACGGAAGGTGTTTCTGCGCGGCCTCTACCGGCGCATTCAGAGATTGCCGACCCTTCTCTTCATCGTCTCCGAACTCGTCATCTACGAAATCCTGATGAGCATCGGCTTTGCGGCGGCGGGCCTCCTGCTTGCGCTGCTCGGCGTCCTGAAGCCGCCGGAGATGATCCACGTGCTGATCATGCCGTTCGACGTCTTTCTCTACGCGCTCGCCGTCTGCGCCACATTGATCTTCCTGCTCAGGGTGCGCGAACTGCTGGGGCGCGAGGTTTTCATCAGCATGCTGGTCAGCCGCTACCGCCGGCCGGTCAAGGAGGAGCGCGTCTTCCTGTTCATCGATCTTGCCGAGTCCACCGCCTTTGCCGAAAAGCATGGGGACCTGCGGGCGCAGCAGCTTCTAAGTTCGCTCTTTGCCGCCTTTGCCGAGCCGGTGCGGCGCCATAAGGGCATGATCAACGACTATGTCGGCGATGCGGCCATCATTACATGGCCGCTGGCGCGCGGCACCAGGGATGCGCGCTGCGTGCGCTGCCTCTTCGATATCCTCGCCGATATCGACGCCAATGCCGCAAGCTGGAAGAAGAGCTACGGCCATGTGCCGAAGCTCAGGGCCGCCCTGCACGGCGGCAGCGTCATCACCGCCGAAGTCGGGGTCGACCACCACAAGATCAGCTTCTTCGGCGATACCGTGAATACGACCTCGCGGCTGGAGTCGCTCTGCCGGACGCTGAACCGGCCCGTGCTGATCTCCGCCGAGCTTGCCCAGCGCATGACGCTGCCGGAGGAGATCGTCGGCGAAAACCTCGGCAATCACGCCGTGCGCGGCCGCGGCCAGGGGCTGGATGTCATCGCCCTTTCCTCACGGGCCGTCACCGTTCTCAACCAGCCTGCAACGCTGCGGCGCGGCTGACGCCGCGGCTTGATGCACTCGTCACCAAAGCTTCACCCAATCGTCAATGTGGCGACATGAATGCCCTGCTAAGCGGATGGCGCTTTTGCAATCCGTTCTATGGGGACATCATGAAGAACGTTCTTTTTGCTTCCGTATCACTTTTCATGCTCGTCGCAGGCTCCGCCTCCGCCGACCAGCAGCTTTTCCCGGCAAAGCTCACCGGCCAGGCCATCCTGCCCGCCAACACGGTCGTTCCGGCTCCGGCCGATGCGCCGGCCTTCCTCAAGACCTCCGGCAAATTCACGACCCCGGACCGCAAGCGCACCGAAAAGCTCGGCACGATTGACGGCAAGGACGGCGCCCGTGTCACCGACGTGAAGCTGCCGCTCGACGGCCAGCCGATCCAGGGCTTCTCCGGCATCAAGACCATGCCCGACGGCACGTTCTGGACGCTCTCCGACAACGGCTTCGGCTCGAAGTTCACCTCGTCCGATTCCATGCTGTTCCTGCATCAGCTGAAGTTCGACTGGAACGCCAACAAGATCGACGTGGTCAAGAACATCTTCCTGTCCGACCCGAACAAGATCGCTCCGTTCCCGATCGTGACGGAAGCCTCCGACACGCGTTACCTCACGGGCGCCGATTTCGACATCGAATCCGTGCAGCCGGTCGCCGACGGTTTCTGGCTCGGTGACGAATTCGGCCCCTACCTCCTGAAGATCGACACCGAAGGCCGCCTGACGGACGTCATCCCGACCACCCTCGATGGCAAGCCGGTCCT
This sequence comes from Rhizobium sp. KDH_Rht_773_N, assembly GCF_052946295.1. NCBI lineage: Bacteria > Pseudomonadati > Pseudomonadota > Alphaproteobacteria > Hyphomicrobiales > Rhizobiaceae > Rhizobium > Rhizobium sp. KDH_Rht_773_N. The sequence continues at coordinate 452,154 of NZ_CM129525.1, forward strand.
GTCGCCCGACAACGCGCTGATCCAGCTGCCGGGCAACCCGGTGGCAAAGAACCCGGCCTTCAACCTGAAGCGCTCCGGCGGCTTCGAAGGCCTCGCCATGTCGAAGGACGGCTCCAAGCTCTACGGCCTGCTCGAAGGCGCCATCTACAAGGATGACGGCCAGATGGAATCGGTTGACGGCCACACCGCCATCCGCGTCATCGAATTCGATGTCGCTTCCAAGAAGTGGACCGGCCGCAGCTGGCTCTACCCGTTCGAAGACAAGGGCGTTTCGATCGGCGACTTCAACATGCTCGACGACAGCACCGCTCTCGTGATCGAACGCGACAACGGCGCCGGCACGAAGGACAAGGCCTGCGCCGATCCCAAGCAGCCGAAGCCGGACTGCTTCGAAGCTCCGGCCGAGCTGAAGCGCGTCTACAAGATCGAGTTCAACGACGCCAATGTCGGCAAGGCCGTTCGCAAGATCGGTTACATCGATCTCCTGAACATCCAGGACCCGGACAACAAGAAGAAGGCCGGCGATATGCCCGGCGTCTACAACATGCCCTTCGTGACGATCGAAAACGTCGACCGCGTCGATGCCACGCACATCATCATCGGCAACGACAACAACCTGCCCTTCTCGGCCGGTCGCGCCGTCAACAAGGCTGACAACAACGAGTTCAGCAGCCTCGAAGTCGGCGACTTCCTGAACGCGAAGTAATCTGCAGCCAGCTGGACGATCGGGAGGGCGGTGCGACGGCGCCGCCCTTTTGTTTTGCCGTCACCTGCCTGGACCTGGGCCTGGATCGGGGCCTGGACCGGGGGCGGCGAGGCTGCCTATTCGAAGCGGAACGCCAGCCGCTTGTTCGTCAGCCGCGACAATTGCTGCAGGCGGCCATCGAGGCGCTCGCCGGCGAAATCGCGGTATTCGTGCGGGACCACGAATTCGAGATCGAAATCGGGAGACGCGGACCTGCGGAAGGTCAGGTTGCGCACGATGCCCGGCATCGAGGCCGAGAAGAGGTAGACGACGCGCAGCATGCCGCCGAGCAGCTTGGCACGTTCGATGAATTGCGGGCCGGCGATGGAGGCGAGCGGCGCGGTAGAGCCGTCGTCATGCAGGCCTTCGAAGCGATAGTAGTTCGTCAGCGCGATGAAGGCGCGGCCGGGATGGCTGATGCCGACGAAGGAGGAATGCGCAATGACGTTCAGCGCCTGGGCGCCGCGATAATCGGGATGGGCGCGCCAGCTGATATCGGCCAGCAGGCAGGCGGCCTGCCGGTAGCGGCTTTCCTCCTCGGTCTCCTGAACGCCGAAGAACGGCATCATGCGGCCGGTCCAGTCGGCCAGCTCACGGGCATGTTCCGGAGAGCGGGCGCGCAGGATGGCAAGCTCGCCGGCAGCGACGAGCAGAGGATCGGTGCGGCGTTCGGATTCGGAAAGCAGCGAATAGAGATAGCCTTCGCGCACGCCCTGCGCGGAGAAGGAAATCACCGAAGGCTTCATGGCGTTCAGCACTTCCTTCATGGCGATGGCGCCGAAGGGCAGCAGCGAACGGCGATGCTTGGAAACCGCCTGCAGGGCAGGCTCCTTGGAATCCTTGGCGGTGACGACCTGATCCAGGAACTGCGTCATCCCCTCGAGGGAGACTTCGTAGCCCTGCATCATGTGCAGCGGGTAGCGGGTGATCTCCATGTGCAGCTTGGCAATGTTTCGCCAGGTGCCGCCGACCGCATAGAAGGTGCGCCCCTCCCCCTTGGAGAGCAGCTTGGCGGTCTTGACCTGCTTGCGGGCAAAGGCGCGCGCCTTGGCAAGCGAGCCGCCGGCATATTCGGACAGGCGCAGGCCGCCGAGCGGCAGGGTAATGCCGCCACTGACATCCTTGCCCTTGATATCGATGAGTTCCAGAGAACCGCCGCCGAGATCGCCGGCAATGCCGTCGGGATTGAAAAAGCCGCTGATGATGCCGAGCGAGGCGAAGCGCGCCTCTTCCTCGCCCGAGAGTATGCGGACGTGGCGCTGCAGGATCGTCTCGGCCCGATGGATGAAATCGGGACCGTTGCTCGCCTCGCGGGCGGCGGCCGTCGCCAGCACATACATCGTGGCGGCGCGCGCCTGGTCGGAGAGAGCCTTGAAGCGGTGAAGGGCCTGCAGCGCGCGTGCGACGCTTTCCTCATCCATCTTGCCGGTCAGGGCTATGCCCTTGCCGAGACCGCAAAGGACCTTTTCGTTGAAGAGGATGGTGGGCGAACGTGACAGGCCTTCGTAGACGACCAGACGGATGGAGTTCGATCCGATATCGACAACGGAGACCGGGGCGATTCCCGGAAGTCGCCCCTGGGCTTCAGATTCAACCATTAGGTCCAGTTTACTTGTTGTTCCGGCCTTCGAGCAGCCCGGCGATCAGCTTCGGCGCACTCGATTTCAGAGCTTCACCGCGGCCGGACAGGCTGGGATTGGTCATGAAATATTGCTGCGCATTAAACGGTTCTTCGCCCCTGCGCACTTCCATGCGCCGCGACGTACCGTCGGGCAATATCTCGTAGCTTTGTTGATTGTCAATCACATTGCCCAGCATAATCTGTGACAAAACCTGCTCGTGGACGGTCGGATTCGTCAACGGAACGAGCGTTTCGACGCGGCGGTCGAGGTTTCTCGGCATCATGTCGGCCGAGCCGATATAGACAAGCGCCTTGTCCGACGGCAGGCCGTGACCATTGCCGAAGCAGAAGATGCGGCTGTGTTCGAGGAAACGGCCGACGATCGATTTGACGCGGATCCTGTCGGAAAGGCCGGGCACCTGCGGGCGCAGGCAGCAGATGCCGCGCACGACGAGATCGATCTCGACGCCGGCACGGCTCGCCGTATAGAGCGCGTCGATGATATCGGGATCGACCAGCGCGTTCATCTTCATCCAGATCGACGCCGGACGGCCGTTGCGGGCATGCTCGATTTCTTCGTTGATGTGGCGAAGGATGCGCGAGCGCAGCGTGTAAGGCGAAACGGCCAGCTTCATGCCTTCTTCCGGCTCGCCGTAACCGGTGATGAAGTTGAAGATGTTCGCCATGTCGTGGGCGATGACGGGATTGCAGGTGAAGAAGGACAGGTCGGTATAAATCTTCGCGGTGATCGGATGATAGTTGCCGGTGCCGAGATGGCAGTAGCTGCGCAGCTTGCCCTCTTCGCGGCGCACGACCAGCGACATCTTGGCGTGGGTCTTGAGCTCGATAAAGCCGAAGACGACCTGTACGCCGGCGCGCTCCAGGTCGCGCGCCCAGCGGATATTGGCCTCTTCGTCGAAGCGGGCCTTGAGTTCGACCAGTGCCGTCACCGACTTGCCGGCCTCGGCGGCATCGACCAGGGCGCGCACGATCGGGCTGTCGTTGGAAGTCCGGTAGAGCGTCTGCTTTATCGCCAGAACATCAGGATCGCGCGCAGCCTGGAGAAGGAACTGGACCACCACGTCGAACGATTCGTAAGGGTGGTGGACCACCATGTCCTTTTCCCGGATGGCGGCGAAGCAATCACCGGCATGTTCACGGACACGTTCGGGAAATCGCGCATTGTAGGGCGGGAAGCGCAGGTCGTCGCGCGGCGCCTTGGTGATTTCGGACAGCGTGTTGAGCGCCAGCAGGCCGGGCAGGACGGCGACGCGGTTGTCCGGAATGCTGAGCGCCTGGACCACGAACTGGCGCAGCGAAACCGGCATTTCGGAATCCGTCTCGATGCGGATGACCTTGCCGCGGCGGCGGCGCTTCAGCGCGGTCTCGAAGAAGCGCACAAGATCTTCGGCCTCTTCCTCGACTTCGATATCGCTGTCGCGGATGACGCGGAACGTACCCGAGCCCTGCACCTCGTAGCCGGGATAGAGCCGGTGGATGAAAATATTGGCGACGTCTTCCAGCGTGATGTAGCGGATCGTGTTGCGATCGTCCGGCAGGCGGATGAAACGGTCGAGGGCCGGCGGCAGGCGCAGGAGCGCCGTCATCGGCTCGCGGCCGTTCCGACTGACGAGCTGCAGGCCAATCGAGAAGCCGAGGTTCGGAATGAACGGGAACGGGTGGGCGGGATCGATGGAGAGCGGCGTCAGCACCGGGAAGATCGACTGCTCGAACTCGTTTGCCAGCCACTGGCGATCGGTATCGCTCAAGGCGCCCGGACGCACGATCAGGATATCTTCCTTGGCGAGATATTGCTGCAGCACGGCAAGCGAAGCCTGCTGCTCCATCTGCAGGTGATCGATCTCGCTCAGGATGGAATCGAGCTGCTCGGCGGGCGTGCGGCCGTCCGGGCTCTTGATGACGATGCTCTGGCGCACCTGGCCTTCGAGGCCGGCAACGCGCACCATGAAGAATTCGTCGAGGTTGGCGGCCGAAATCGACAGGAAGCGGACGCGCTCGAGCAGCGGATGCTCGGTGTTCAGCGTTTCCTCAAGCACACGGCGGTTGAACTGCAGCCAGGAAAATTCACGGTTGATGAAGCGCTCGGGGCTCGACAGCAGCTGCTCCAGCGGCGGCAGGCCGGCACTGTCGTCCGGAGTGGATTCCTGATGTTCCTGATATGCGCTATCCATGGTCCACTCACCCTGCTTTTATCGGCTTCGGCGAATATATCAGTTTCACGACGGAACTGTGACAGTCAATCGCCCGAGCCGGAATTGCCCAATTCATTCAATACTTCGGCGGCAAGCGAACGGGTAATGCCCGTGCCTCTGGAAAGCGCCAGCCGGTCGAGCCTTTCGACGATCGTCTGGGCGGCGTTGAGCGACCGCTCCATGCGATTGACGATATAAAGGACGAGTTTGTCATCTATATAAAGCTGCCGGTCGGCGAAGAGCTTGACGATGACCTGCGACAGCAGTTCCTCGTCGGGCTCGCCGATCTCCACGACCGTCGCCGCCTTCAGGCGCGAGCGCAGATCGGGCAGCGTGACCGGCCAGGACATGGGCCAGAGGCGGCTCGTCATCAGCAGGCTGGTGCCGTTTTCCCGCACGCTGTTGATGACATGAAAGAGCGTGGCGTCGTCGAAGCCCGTACGATCGACATCCTCGAAAAGCACAGGGCCATTGGCGGCCGTGATCGCGGCGTCGGAACCGGCGTCGGGATGGATGAGCTTGGCTCCGCTCACCTCCTTCCAGATGCCGGCGAGATGCGTTTTGCCGGAGCCGACGGGACCGGCAAGAATGACCACCGGCGAGGGCCAGTGCGGCCAGGCATCGACGATCGAAACGGCGGCGGCCAGCCGCTCCGAGATCAGGAGATCGTCGCGTCCGGTGGCAACGTCATGCGAAAAGGCCAGCGGAAGCTGTTCTCCGGCCCTGCGCTTCGGATCAGCGTTCTTCACGTCATTCATCGGAAACTGATTTCATCTTCGCGGCCCGGTCGCCCGGCGACCCGCCATAGTAGAGATCGCTTTGAAGGTAGCGCGAAAGCGCAAAGCGGACAAGCACGCCGACGGCGGCAGCGGCCGGCACCGCGACGAGCAGGCCGACGAAACCGAAGAGCGCGCCGAAGGCAAAGAGTGCAAACATCAGCCAGACGGGGTGCAGGCCGACGCTGGAGCCGACGAGCTTCGGCTGCAGGATATTGCCTTCCAGGAACTGGCCGGAGAAGAAGACCGCGAGAACCGCTGCGATCCAGATATAGTCAGGCCAGAACTGGACGAGCGCCACGCCGACCGCAAGCACGAGGCCGACCAGCGAGCCGACATAGGGAATGAAGCTGATCATGCCGGCAAAAAGCCCGATGAGCAGGCCGAAATTCAGGCCGACGATCGACAGGCCCAGGGCATAATAGATGCCGAGGATCAGGCAGAGCGAGCCCTGCCCGCGAATGAAGCCGGCAATCGCCTGATCCACTTCCCTGGCGATCTGGCGCACGTCGCTCACATAATCGCGCGGCACCCACTGATCGACCTTGGCGACCATGCGGTCCCAATCGAGCAGGATGTAGAAGGCGACGACCGGGGTGACGACGAGCAGCGAAATGACGTCGACGATCGCCTTGCCGGAATTCCAGATCTGCGAGAAGAGGCCGGTCAGGAAGCCCATGCCCTCCGACAGGATGCCCGAGAAATTGTCCTTGATGGTTCCGAGCTGGCTTCTGATCCAGCCGGGCAGCATGGAATCCTGGTAGTTGGCGATGAATTGCTGCAGCTGGCTGACATAGCCCGGCACACGCTGGGCGAAATCGTTGAACTGGTTGATGAGGACCGGGATGAGGATCACCAGCGCCAGCGCGAAGATGATGACGAAGGCCACGAGGATGAGGATGGTCGCCATCAGGCGGCTCAAGCCCAGCCGCTGCAGCCTGTCGGCCACCGGATCGAGGAAATAGGCGATCGACATGCCGGCAATGAAGGGCAGCAGGATCGAGCTGAAAATATAGAGGAAGGCGATGAAGGTGAGCAGGACCGCCACCCAGAAGATGATCTGGCGCTTCAGGATCGTTCCGCTGACTTGTTGTGGCATCGCTTCCCCGCTGATCGCACGCCCTGCCCCGACCGCATTCCAGCGGCTCCGGCCGTTTCAGCACATAGGATGGAGGCACGAAGATGGTCAACCCTGTTGCGCCGAATCCGGAAAGCGCACAGGGATTAGCTGGAAAATGGGGGCTTTTCCCTTGCAACGCTTGCATAAAGCGCACTCTCATGCAATTGCGACCGGCATGTGACGCGGTCCTTTATCCGCAGCTTTAAATCCTCCGGAGATCAGCATGAGCCAGTCTGGAAAAAACGGCCTGACCTATAGCGATGCAGGCGTCGATATCGATGCCGGCAACCTGATGGTGGAGAAGATCAAGCCAGCCGTCCGCTCCACGCGCCGGCCGGGCGCCGATGGCGAGATCGGCGGCTTCGGCGGCCTCTTCGACCTCAAGGCCGCCGGCTTCACCGATCCGGTCCTGGTCGCCGCCAATGACGGCGTCGGCACGAAGCTGAAAATCGCCATCGACGCCGACTATCACGACACCGTCGGCATCGACCTTGTCGCCATGTGCGTCAACGACCTCGTCGTGCAGGGCGCCGAACCGCTCTTCTTCCTCGACTATTTCGCCACCGGCAAGCTCGATCCGGACCAGGGTGCGGCGATCGTCGGCGGCATCGCCGCCGGCTGCCGCGAGGCGGGCTGCGCGCTGATCGGCGGCGAAACGGCGGAAATGCCGGGCATGTATTCCTCCGGCGATTATGACCTCGCCGGCTTTGCCGTGGGTGCCGCCGAGCGCGGCAAGCTGCTGCCTTCCGGCGATATTGCCGAAGGCGACGTCATTCTCGGCCTCTCCTCGTCCGGCGTTCATTCGAACGGCTTCTCGCTGGTGCGCAAGATCGTTTCGCTGTCCGGCCTCGGCTGGGATGCGGCCGCCCCCTTTGCCGAAGGCAAGAAGCTCGGCGAAGCCCTGCTGACGCCGACACGCATCTATGTGAAGCCGCTGTTGAAAGCGATCCGCGAGACGGGGGCGCTGAAGGCGCTTGCCCATATTACCGGCGGCGGTTTCCCGGAAAATATTCCGCGCGTCCTGCCGAAGCATCTCGCCGCCGAGATCGACCTTTCCGCCGTCAAGGCGCCGGCGGTCTTCTCTTGGCTTGCCAGGACGGGCGGGGTCGAAGCCAGGGAGATGCTGCGCACCTTCAACTGCGGCATCGGCATGATCGTCGTCGTCGCGCCGGAGAATGTCGCTGACGTCTCCAAGGTGCTCGAGGCCGAAGGCGAAACGGTGGTGACGCTCGGCCGCATGGTCGCCCGCGCCGAGGGCGAAGCCGGCACGATCTACAAGGGCACGCTCGCCCTATGAGTTCGCCGCGCAAACGCACCGTCGTTTTCATTTCCGGCAGCGGCTCCAACATGATGGCGCTGGTGCAGGCGGCCAAGGCCGAGGACTATCCCGCCGAGATCGTCGGCGTGATCTCCGACCGGGCGGATGCCGGCGGGCTGGCCAAGGCTGCCGCCGAGGGCATTGCCACCTTCGCCTTCGTGCGCAAGGACTATGGGAGCAAGGACGAGCACGAGGCGGCGATCCTTGCCGCGCTCGAGGCGCTGTCGCCCGACATTATCTGCCTTGCCGGCTACATGCGGCTCCTCTCGGGCGCCTTCATCCAGCGCCACGAAGGCCGCATCATCAATATCCACCCTTCCCTGCTGCCGCTCTTTCCGGGGTTGCACACGCATCAGCGGGCCATCGATGCCGGCATGCGGATTGCCGGCTGCACGGTGCATTTCGTCACCGAAGGCATGGACGAAGGCCCGGTGATCGGCCAGGCCGCGGTGCCGGTGCTTGCAGGCGATACCGCCGAGGCGCTGGCCGGACGCGTGCTGACGATCGAACACCAGCTCTATCCGCAGGCGCTCCGCCTTTTCGCCGAGGGCAAGGTGAAGATGGAAGGCGGAAGAGCGGTCGGGACGGCAGCTTCCGGCACCGCTCCCAAATCGCAGTTGATTTCGCTGATCGCCGACTAAAACGGCGCCGCGAAGCCCAGCGCTGATCGTGACCGCCGATGCCCGTCTGCAAAAGGCTGCTCGGGACGAGAACCTCGCCAGTCCTTCAGGCTAGGCGAGGCTCGCCTTGTTCAGCACGGTCCATTGCAGCAGCGTGATCGTCTTGAGATCGACGATCTCTCCCCTTTCGACCATCGCAAGGGCTTCCGGCAGCGACACCTCCAGCACCTCGATATCCTCGTGCTCTTCCTCAAGGCCGCCGCCGTCCGATGTCCGGTCGGCGGTATCGACCGTCGACGCAAAGAAATGCACGACTTCGGTGATCGAGCCCGGCGCGGTGTAGGACTTGAAGAGGAAGCGCACGTCGCGGACCGTGTAGCCCGTCTCCTCCATCGCCTCGCGGCAGATGGCGGCTTGCGGTTCGTCGCCGTCGAGCAGGCCGGCGGGGACCTCGATCATCCAGGCGGGATCGCCGTTCACATAGGCCGGCAGGCGGAACTGCTTCACCAGCACGACGACATCGCGCCGGGGATCATAGAGCAGAATGCAGGCGGCGGGCGTGCGGTGATAGACCTCGCGCGGCAGGCGATGGGTCACGCCGTTGCGGTCGGTATAGTCGATCTGGTAGCCGGTCAGCTTCGTCCAGCCGTCGGACAGGGTTTCCTTGCCGGCGATTTCCACTTTTGCTTTCGATTGCGTCATACCGTGTCCCTGTCGGCGTCCCTGCGAAGCCAGACCTTGTTGTCATGCACGGCTGCGCCGCCATAGGGCGCGACGGGATCGGCGCCGGTGAGAACGTTGATGCCTTCGCCATCGACATGCGCCTTGTTGGGCCAGAGGCCCTCGGCAATCAGCACGCCGGGCCTGACCTCGGTCGTCACGCGCACATGGATGCGCAGATCGCCGCGCCGATTGCCGATGCGGACGAGATCGCCGTCGCCGATGCCGTTCGCCTCGGCATCGGCAGGATTGACCATCACTTCCGGACGGCCTTCCTTCTGGCGCGAGGTCTTCGTTTCCGAAAAGCTCGAATTCAGGAAGTTGCGCGCCGGCGAAGTCGCCAGGCGGAAGGGATGCTCGGGATCGGCAAGCTCGATGACATCGACCTGGTCCGGAAAACTCGGCAGCTCGGCATAGGGGCCGAGCGTGCCGACGGAGGCAGGCGGCTTGTTCGGTGCCGCTCCGTTCACCCAGTCGGGACGGAAGTGGAACTTGCCGTCGGCATGGGCAAAGCCATTGAGATAATGCGCTTCCTCGAAGGCCGGCTGGCGGTCGAACCACTTGTGTTCGAGGAAATGGTCGTAATCCGGCAGGCCGCTTGCCGCCAGGACGCGATCGATCATTTCGCGCGCCGTGAAGCCGAAGCCGGGACGGTCGGCGACGCCGAGGCGCTTTGCCAATTCCTCGATGACGAAGAGGTTGGTGCGCACGGTCTCCGGCGGCTCGACGAGCTTCGGCCCAAGCAGGATGTGGTTCTGGCCGCCGGCACGGTAGATATCGTCATGCTCGACGAACATGGTGGCGGGGATGACGATATCGGCCATTTCGGCCGTCTCGGTCATGAACTGCTCGTGGACGGCGACGAAAAGGTCGTCGCGGGCAAAGCCGCGCTTCACCAGCCGCTGTTCGGGGGCGATATTCACCGGATTGGTGTTCTGGATCAGCATGGCCGTAACCGGGCCGCGATGGCGAAGGGCGACGGCGTCACCCGTCAACGCCCGGCCGATCTGCGACTGGTCGATCATGCGGATATCGGCATCCTTCATCGACTTGCCGGTCAGTTCCGCATTGTTCATGCGGAAAATATCGCTGTTGGAATGGAAGGCGCCGCCGCCCTCATATTGCCAGGAGCCGAGCACGGTGGCGACCGAGGCGGCCGCATGCATGGCGACGGCGCCGTTGCGCTGGCGGGTGAAGCCGTAGCCCAGGCGGAAGAAGGTCTTCTTCGTCGTGCCGACGAGCTTGCCGAAGGCTTCGATCTCCTCGACCGAAAGGCCGGTGATCGCTGCCGCCCATTCCGGCGTCTTCGATTTCAGATGCGCTTCGAGGCCGGCGGGATCGTCGGCATATTTCGCCATGTAGGCGCGGTCGGCATAACCGTCGCGGAAGGCGATGTGCATGGCGGCGCAGGCGAGCGCCGCATCGGTGCCGGGCCTGACGACGAGGGCCATGTCGGCCTGCTTCATCGTCGGATTGTCGTAGATGTCGATGACGACGATCCTGGCGCCGCGTTCCTTGCGCGCCTTGACCGCGTGGGTCATCACGTTGACCTGCGTGGCGACCGCGTTCGTGCCCCAGATGACGACGCAATCGGCGCGCGCCATCTCGCGCGGGTCGGGGCCGCGCAGCATGCCGGTCGCCATGGTGAAACCGGTCCAGGCGGGATTGGTGCAGATCGAGGAGAAGAAGCCGGAATAGCGCTTGGCATGGCGCAGGCGCTCGATCGAGTCACGCTGCACCCAGCCCATGGTGCCGGCGTAGAAATAGGGCCAGACCGCCTCGCTGCCGTCCCTGGCCTCGGCCTTCACGAAAGCTTCGGCGATCTCGTCCAGCGCATCGTCCCAGGAAACCTGCTGCCATTGCCCCGCCCCTTTGGCGCCGGTGCGGCGCAGCGGATGCATAAGGCGGTCCGGGTGATAAAGGCGCTCGGCGTAACGGGCGACCTTGGCACAGATGACACCCGACGTATAGGAATGGTCGTTGGCGCCGCGCACACGGCCGACGCGGCCGTCTTGCGTGATATCCACCTCCAGTGCGCAGGTGGAGGGACAGTCGTGCGGACAGGCCGTGTGACCGATGCGGGATTTGGCATGGATGGGGGTCGCAATGTTCATGCGATTTCTATATGCCAAGGCTTGAGCGGCCAAAAGGCACAAAAATTCCCCGTCATCCGAATTCATAACAGGCATCAGCGAAAATGAACTATCGCCACATCTATCATGCAGGCAATTTTGCCGATGTGCTGAAACATGCGGTGCTGGCGCGGCTGATCCGTTACATGCAGAAGAAGGACGCCGCCTTCCGCGTGCTCGACACGCATGCCGGAATCGGCCTCTACGACCTTTCCGCCGAGGAGGCGCAGAAGACCGGCGAATGGCAGGGCGGCATCGGAAAACTGCTGGAGACCGATCTCGGGCCGCAGGTTTCCGAGCTGCTGGAACCCTACCTCAGCGTAATCCGCGCGCTGAACCCGGAGGGCGGCCTGCGCTTCTATCCCGGCTCGCCGAAGCTCGCGCGCATGCTCTTCCGGCCGCAGGACCGGCTTTCGGCAATGGAACTGCACCCGGAAGACTATCTCCGGCTGCATCGCGTCTTCGAAGGCGATCATCACGCGCGCATCACCGAACTCGACGGCTGGCTGGCGCTCGGCGCGCATCTGCCGCCCAAGGAAAAGCGCGGCATCGTGCTCGTCGATCCGCCCTTCGAGGAAGACGGCGAATATGAACGGCTGGTGGACGGCCTCGCCAGGGCCTGCCGGCGCTTTCCGGGCGGAACCTATTGCCTCTGGTATCCGCTGAAGAAGGGCGCGCCGATCAAGCAGTTCCACGAGGCGCTGCAGGCGACCGAAATCCCGAAGATGCTCTGTGCCGAGCTTGCCGTGCGCAGCGACCGCGAGACCACGGGGCTGACCGGTTCGGGCCTCGTCATCGTCAACCCGCCCTTCACGCTGAAGGACGAGCTGCACCAGCTGCTGCCGGCCTTGAAGGACCATCTGGCGCAGGACCGTTTCGCCTCGCAACGCGCCTTCTGGCTGCGCGGAGAGACGAAGCCTGCCAAGGCAGATTGACCGACTCTCGGCGCTCGGGAATAGTCCGGCTCCGTCCGCATATCCAAAAGGTGCCCCATGAAGCTTCTCTGCTCCCCGACCTCCCCCTTTTCCAGCAAGGTGCGCATGGCCGCCCGCCATCTTGGCCTCGAGGTCACGGAAATCCGGGTCGATACGAATGCGGGGCCGGCGATCCTGGTGGACAACAATCCGCTCGGCAAGATCCCGACGCTGCTGACGGATGACGGCACCTCCGTCTTCGACAGTATCGCCATCATGCATTATTTCGACCGGCTGACGAAGGGCGCGCTCTATCCTTCCAAGAAGGGCAAGCGTACCGATTCGGAAGTGCTGGAAGCGCTCTGCGACGGTGTGTGCGACTGCCTGCTGGCAATCGTCTACGAGCGCCGCTTCCGCGATGAGGAGAAGGTGCATCAGCCCTGGATCGACCGGCAGTGGAAGAAGGTCGAGACCGCGCTGAACTATCTGGCCGCCAACGCGCCCAAGATCGGCAAGAAGCTGCATGGCGGGCATTTCGCGCTCGCCGCGACGATCGGTTATCTCGATCTGCGCTTCAAGGGCCAGTGGGAAGAGGACCATGCCGAGCTGACCGGCTGGCTGCGGGAATTCAAGAAGGCCTTCGACGGCTACGAGCAGCTGAAGCCGCAGACCTGAGCAAGCCGCCCTCGACGGAGGGCACAAAAAAGCCGGGCGCGAGGCCCGGCTTTTTTCATGCTGGATGTCATCCGTATCAGAACTTGACGCCGATACCGACCTTGACGCTGTTTTCGTCGAAGCCGCGCGAAACGCTGCCGGAGTCGAGGTTGTAGTCCTTGTCCTGGTAGTCGGTGTAGCGGTATTCGAGGCGCGTCGTGATGTTGTTGGTCACGAAGGCTTCGACACCGGCGCCGACCGTGTAGCCGTAAGCCGTCTTGCTGTCGGAAGACGTGCCGTCGGAAACCTTGGTGTCGGCGAGCGCCAGACCTGCCGTACCGTACAGCAGGAAGGGGTTCAGGTCGTAACCGACGCGGCCGCGGACGGAGCCGTTCCAGCCGGTCTTGTTCTTGATGCCGCCTTCGGTGACGTCGGCATTGCCATAGCCGAGATCGGCTTCGGCGCCGTAAACGATCTGGCCCTGCTGGAAGTTGTAGCCGGTGAAGAGCTGGCCGCCCCAATCATAGGTGTCGCGGTCGTGACCGAAGCTGCCCATGTTGTAGGTCGCGGCACCACCGAGGTAGAAGCCCTGCCAGTTATTGACCGGAGCCGGGGTATCCTCGGCGACCGGCGCCTGCGGGACCTGGTCCACGGCATCGGCTGCCTGCGCGACCGAGAAACCGCCAACGGCGAGAGCGGAAGCCATGAGGCCAGCAAAGAGTATACGCATACTTGTCTCCTTTCAGTCCCGCGCGCTCGTCAACTCAAACTTCGGCGAAGCATTCACGGGGGATTACTAAATGTCCCTTCCGGTTCGAGAGTGAAATTGGAATGCAAATGCGGATTTGAAAGAGCCAAATTGTGATATCATTGTGGCTCTGCGGCGGCGGAAATTCGATGTTGCTTGGTTGCAACATACCGTTTATTAAGGATAATAATCAGTTAAACTTACAATACTTATTTTAATAAATCGCACCGCCAAATAATACATAGAATATCCGGGCCGTATTGGCAATGCTTTCGGCCTATTTATATAATCGGGGCCTGCCCTTATATAGTCAGCAAACAGACTCGCAGGACCAGAAGGCAGCATCTTGACCCAGAAAAGACTTCGCGCGGCGCTTGTGACGGGTGCCGCCAAAAGAATAGGCCGGGCGATCGCCGAAGACCTTGTTGCCGATGGATTTTCGGTTGCGATCCATGCCAACGGCTCGCTCGCCGAGGCCGAGGATTTTGTGGCGGAATTGCGGCAGAAGGGTCATCGGGCGGTTGCGATCAAGGCCGATCTTGCCAAAATCGACGAGACCGCCGGGCTTGTGGCACAGGCCTGCGCGGCGCTCGGGCCGATCGATCTGCTCGTCAACAACGCATCGATTTTCCTCGAGGATTCGCTGCGCAAATTCGACGTCGCGGTCTGGGACGAGCATTTCGCCGTGCATGTGCGCGCACCGTCGATCCTTGCCGCCAAATTCGCCGAACAGCTGCCGGAAGCGCATGAGGGGCTGATCGTCAACATTATCGACCAGCGCGTCTGGGCGCTGCGGCCAAGCTTCTACTCCTATACCCTGTCGAAATCGGCGCTGTGGACGGGGACGCAGACCATGGCGCAGGCGCTGGCGCCGCGCATCCGCGTCAACGCGATCGGCCCCGGCCCATCCGTGCCGAGCGAACGGCAATTGCAGGAAGACTTCCAAGCGCAGGTCGCAGCCCTTATCTTGAAGCGAGGGCCTGAGCTTGAGGAATTCGGCCGAACGATTCGTTTTCTGTTCGAGACCCCTTCGATCACGGGCCAGATGATTGCACTGGACGGCGGCCAGCATCTCGCGTGGCAGACGCCCGACGTGCTGGAGATCAAGGAATGAATGCCAAGAAGCTGCCGGATGGCGGTGTTCTTTACGACGAGACCGACGACAGCGACGACGATATGATCGAGGTGGAGGGCGATGCCTCCGCCTCGCCGATTTCTGCGTCAATCGACTGGAATGCCGGCAGCGTCAACGAAACCGGCCTTGTCGGCCAGGAGCTGATCGCCGAATTCGTCAAGCGCCTGCCGAACAGCCCCGGCGTCTACCGCATGTTCAACGAGGCGGGCGACGTGCTCTATGTCGGCAAGGCCCGCAGCCTGAAGAAGCGCGTCGGCAACTACGCCATGGGCCGCGTGCATTCCAACCGCATCGCCCAGATGGTGCGCCAGACCGCCAATATGGAATTCGTCACGACGCGGACGGAGACCGAGGCGCTGCTGCTCGAAGCGAATCTTATCAAGCGCTTGCGGCCGCGCTTTAACGTGCTCTTGCGCGACGACAAGTCGTTTCCCTATATCCTGATCACGGGCGATCATCGCGCACCCGCCATCTTCAAGCATCGCGGCGCGCGCGCCCGCAAGGGCGACTATTTCGGTCCCTTCGCCTCGGCCGGGGCCGTCGGCCGCACGATCAACTCGCTGCAGCGCGCCTTCCTGATCCGCACCTGCACCGACAGCGTGTTCGAAACGCGCACCCGCCCCTGCCTGCTCTACCAGATCAAGCGCTGTTCCGGGCCTTGCACGCATGAGGTCAGCGACGAGGGCTATGCGGAACTGGTGCAGGAGGCCAAGGACTTCCTCTCCGGCAGGAGCCAGAAGGTGAAGGAGCATATGGCGGAGGCGATGAACGCCGCCGCCGAGGAGCTCGATTTCGAGCGGGCCGCGATCTATCGCGACCGTCTTGCCGCACTGTCGCATGTGCAGAGCCATCAGGGCATCAATCCTGCCGGCGTCGAGGAAGCGGACGTTTTTGCCATCCACCACGAGGGCGGAATTTCCTGTATCCAGGTCTTCTTCTTCCGCACCGGCCAGAACTGGGGCAACCGCGCCTATTTCCCGAAGGCCGACCCGCAGCTTTCCGGTGCCGAGGTGCTGAACGCGTTTCTGGCGCAGTTCTACGACGACAAGCCGGTGCCGCGGCAGATCATGCTGTCGGAAACGGTCGAAGAGCTGGAGCTGCTTGCCGCCGCGCTCAGCGAAAAGGCAGGCCACAAGGTTTCGATCCTCGTTCCGCAGCGCGGCGAAAAGCGCGATCTCGTGGAGCATGTCATCGCCAATGCCCGCGAGGCGCACGGCCGCAAGCTGGCGGAAACTGCCTCGCAATCGCGGCTGCTCGAAGGCTTCAAGGAAACGTTCGGCCTGCCCTATGTGCCGCAGCGCGTCGAGATCTACGACAACTCGCATATCATGGGCACGAATGCGGTGGGCGGCATGGTGGTCGCCGGGCCTGAAGGCTTCGTGAAGAACCAGTATCGCAAGTTCAACATCAAATCGACCGACATCACGCCCGGCGACGACTTCGGCATGATGCGCGAAGTGATGACGCGGCGTTTCTCGCGCCTGCTCAAGGAGGAAGGCATTCCGGATCGAACGGCGCAGGTCTCAGCCGCCGACGCGGCCGACATGCCCTTCCCCGCCTGGCCCGACGTGATCCTGATCGATGGCGGCCAGGGGCAGATGACGGCGGTGCGGGCAATCCTCGAAGAGCTCGGCATTACCGACAGCGTGATTGCGATCGGCGTCGCCAAGGGCGTGGACCGCGAGGCCGGCCGCGAGCGTTTCTTCGCCCCCGGCAAGGGCAGCTTCACGCTGCCGCCGCGCGATCCGGTTCTCTATTTCATCCAGCGCATGCGCGACGAGGCGCACCGTTTCGCGATCGGCTCGCACCGGGCGCGGCGCAAGAAGGAGATGGTCAAGAACCCGCTCGACGAGATCGGCGGCATCGGGCCTTCGCGCAAGCGGGCGCTGCTGCAGCATTTCGGAACGGCAAAGGCGGTTTCGCGCGCAGCACTTTCCGATCTCATGGCGGTGGAGGGCATTTCCGAGGCCGTCGCCAGGCAGGTCTACAATCATTTTCACGACGATGCCGCGAAATAGGCGGCGTCGGTCGCAAATTCCGCGCAAAGGCGGCGAAAAAACAGAAACAATGTTGACGGTCGGGCGCCAAAGCCGTCATCTACCGCCGCATCAAGACAGAGAACCGCTTCATGGCATCGCGTGCGTATAATATCCCCAATCTTCTCACCTACGGCCGCATCCTGGCGGTGCCGCTGATCGTCGTCTGCTTCTTCATCGAGGGCAAACTGGCGATCAGCAATACGGCGCGCTGGGTGGCGCTGTGGATCTTCATCATCGCCTCGATCACCGATTTCCTCGACGGCTACCTCGCGCGTATCTGGAACCAGACGTCGAATATCGGCCGCATGCTGGACCCGATTGCCGACAAGCTGCTGGTCTCCGCCATCCTGTTGCTGGTCGCTGCCGACCAGACCATTGCCGGCTGGTCGATCTGGGCGGCCATTACCATTCTCTGCCGCGAAATCCTGGTTTCGGGCCTGCGCGAATATCTGGCCGCGCTGAAGGTCAGCGTGCCGGTGACGCGCATTGCCAAGTGGAAGACGACGCTGCAGCTTGTCGCCATCGCCTTCCTGCTTGCGGGTCCTGCCGGTGACGAGATTTTCCCCTATACGACGCAGACGGGCATCGCGCTTCTGTGGATCGCCGCAATCCTGACGATCTATACCGGCTATGATTATTTCCGCGCCGGCCTGAAACATGTGGTGGACGACGAAGAATGACGCGGCTTGTCTATTTCGCCTGGGTGCGCGAACGCATCGGCAAGGGTGAGGAAGAGATCGACCTCCCCTCCTCCGTCGTCAGCGTTGCCGATCTTCTGAATCATTTGAAGGGCCTGGGCGAGGAATATGAGATGGCTCTTCAATATCCCGATGTGATCCGGGTGGCGATCGACCAGGAACATGTGGAACATGACGAGCCGATCGCCGGCGCGCGGGAAATCGGTATTTTTCCGCCGATGACGGGTGGCTGAGATCGTCGCCGTGGTGCCGTCGGGCTATTCACCAGCCACTCTTGGACGATTGAGCGAATGATAGGATGACGGTCTTGCCGTGTCGCTACCTCTCTACAGGCTCTGCCGCGGCGTCAAGGCGGCTGGGGATGCCATCATGACCATCACTCCGACCGTCCGGGTCCAGCGCGAGGATTTCGACCTGCAGGCGGAAGTCGACCGGCTTTCCAGGGGCAGGCCCGGCATCGGCGCTATCGTCACCTTTTCCGGCCTCTGCCGCGATGAGGGCGGCACGCTCTCGGCGCTCGAACTCGAACATTATCCGGGCATGGCGGAAGCGGAGATGACCCGCATCGGCAGGCTTGCCATCGAGCGTTTCGGGCTCAACGGCCTCACCGCCATCCACCGCTTCGGCAAGATCGCCGCCGGCGAGAATATCGTGCTCGTCGTGGCTGCCGCCCCGCACCGGCAGGCCGCCTTCGACGGTGCGAGCTTCGTCATGGATTTCCTGAAGACCTCCGCGCCCTTCTGGAAGAAGGAACATGGCAAGGACGGACATGCCGGCGACTGGATCGAGGCCAAGGATGCCGACGATGCCGCCCGCGACAAGTGGAAATAGTCACAGCACGACGCGCTCGCGCCTGCTCAGCACCAGCAGGAACACCAGCAGCGAAAAGATGGCGAAATCGCGCCAGATGAAGGAGCCGTAGGCGCCCCAGAGCGTCTCGACGAGCGCCAGGCCGGCAGCGCCGCCCGCCGAGCGCAGCGGATCGGAATAGCCGCCGACGGCCGCTATCATCAGCACCTTGAGGCCGAACATCAGGCCGGCGCCGAAATCCATCGATCCGTAATAGAGCGTCGCAAGGATGCCGCAGCAGGTGGCGACGAGTGCGGCGGCCCCATAGGACACGAGGAAGACGCGGCCGGCGCTGGTGCCGCAGAGTTCGGCGGCAAGCGGATCGTCGATGACGGCGCGCCACAGCCGGCCCCAGGCGGTTCGCTTCAGGATCAGCGCGCCGATCGCGACGATCGCACCCATCAGGACGGTGTCCAGAAGCTGGATATAGGTGAGCGTCACCCTGAAGGTGCCGTCGCTCCAGAAGGTGAAATTGTCGTTCAGGAGCGGCGGCAGCCAGATGGCGCGGGTATTGGCGGCAAGGCGCGCCGCCTCCATCAGCACGATCATCATGCCGAGTGCGGCGACGATGACTGTATTCGGCGATTTGCTGGCGAGCGGCAGCATGATGGAACGGCCGATCCAGACCCCCGCTCCCACGGAATAGACCAGCGAGGCGCAGATGCCGATCGCGATCGCCGCCGGCAGTATGAGCCAGAGGCGGTTATAGGCCATGTCGGTGAAAAGCAGCAGGATCTGGCCGGCAAAGGCGAAAATCGCCCCATAGGTGATGTCGGCGCGCCGGGTGACGCCGAAGGCGATCGAATAGCCGAAGGCAAGCGTGGCGTAGAGCGCTGCGAGCGGCACTGCATTCGCCAGTTGCTGCAGGAGATAGGCCATTCCGAAACTCCAGATCACCTCAAAATAATAACTGGCAAAATGTGTTTTACCAGTTATATTTTCGTATGAGCTTTTCCTGGACCGCACACCGTTTTTCCGGCGGCGCACTGGCGCTCGATGTCGCCAACAGCGTTATCCTGCGCCATGACACGGCCCGCCGCATCGACCGCTTCGCGGCCGAAGGGCAGATGGACCGCTTTCCCAAGGCGGCGCAGGAATTCTGCGCCGAACGGGCGCTGTTCGGCGACATAGCGCCGGTCGGGGCGCAGAACAGGGCGAATTTCATCGCGCTGCGGGAAGCGACGGACCGCTACTTCCGGCAGCGCGTGATCGCGGGCAATGACGACCGGCTTCTTGCGGCACTGCTGGAGGCGCTGGCGCGCACGCTACGGGGCGCTACGGAAAAGGGGCTCGACGCGGCGACCGCCCATTCGGTTCTGCGGCTGATCGCCATGCCCGATCCCGAGCGCATGAAGATCTGCGGCAATTGCGGCTGGCTGTTCATCGACCGCAGCAAGAACAGGAGCCGGGCCTGGTGCGACATGGCCGTCTGCGGCAACCGCGCCAAGGCCAACAGGCATTACCGGAGGAAAAAGAAGGAGGAGACGCCATGAAACGGCGTGTGATCATGACGGCGCTCGCGGCAGCAGGGCTTGTGCTTTGCGCCTGCCAGCGCCAGGCCGAAACCATGCTGGAAGTGACGGGCCATCTCTTCGTCTTCAACTACCGCATCGCCAGCGCCACCTATCTGCTGACGCTGAAGAAGACGGCGCCCATTCCCGACGGGTCGACCATCGTCGCCGAATTCGAGAACCCGCAGGGCGGTCAGCCGCTGGTGCTGACCCAGACGGTCTTCCCGATGGACGACAAGATCTCCGTCCAGAGCGAGAACCTGCATTGCGTGCGCAAGGACCGGCCCTATAGCGTCACTGTGAAGCTGGTCGACAAGGACGGCAAGCTCCTGCAGGAGCTGAAGACGCAGTTCAAATCCGATCTCGACCAGACGGTGCTGCCGAGCAAGCCGCTGGTTCTGGGCGCCGGATATGAGAAGAACCCGGAAGTCTTCAAGCCCGACGGGACGACGGATTTTTCCAATACCGACAAGTGCCCGGCCTGAGCGCGGGCAACAAAAAAGCCGGGACGAACCCGGCTTTCATGAATCATTTCAACGCATTCCGAAGCAATGCTCCGGCGCGGAATCAGCCGACGATTTCGGTGTCGGAGAACCAGTACTTGATTTCCTGGGCAGCGGTTTCCGGAGCGTCGGAACCGTGGACCGAGTTTTCGCCGATCGAGAGCGCATGAACCTTGCGGATCGTGCCTTCGGCAGCGTTTGCCGGGTTGGTCGCGCCCATGATTTCGCGGTTCTTCAGGATGGCGCCCTCGCCTTCCAGAACCTGAACGACGGTCGGGCCGGAGGTCATGCCTTCGACGAGCTCGCCGAAGAACGGACGGTCCTTGTGAACGGCGTAGAAGCCTTCGGCTTCGCGCTTGCTCATCCAGACGCGCTTGGAGGCGACGACACGCAGGCCGGCATCTTCGAGCATCTTGGTGATAGCGCCCGTCAGGTTGCGCTTCGTTGCGTCCGGCTTGATCATCGAGAAGGTGCGTTCAATCGCCATAATTCAGATCCTCATACTCATCGGGGAAAAGTGGGCGGTCTTTACCCGCCTCACCGCCTGAAAACAAGGGGTCTCCGGCAATTTCACGCCGCTGTCACAGTGCGGCCCCGGCTCTCGTGACGATCGGGGCAAGGTTCGAACCGTGCCATGACGGGGTCGTCAGGGGCGCGCACGGCAAGACCGGCGATGCGCCGCCATTGCGGCGCGCCCATCACGCCCGCCGCCGCCCCCCGCCCCCGGAAGGCAAGAGTGCATTAACCGGTTTCATCTCTTCCCGGCCCGCGGAGCCTGGAAATTCAAGGTCTCTTAAATGCTTGCCGGCATAGCGGAAGGGGAGAGCCGATGGCCCGAGAGGACCGGTGGCAACAAGGGGATCGTCATGCAGACTGCCGCTGCAATTGCATTGAATGGGCGCGAGACCGCCCGGCCGACGCCGGCCGCCGACAGCCAGAAGGTCGTCCAGCACATGGTGCGCCTGAACGTGGCCGGCCTGCCGCGCAATTACGAACTGTTCCACGAAGCGCTGATCGGCCTCAATGGCGGGCTGGCGCAGGATATCGCCGCCCTCGGCCCGCATCCGCAGCAGGAGGCGCTGGACGAACTCGGCCTGCGCTACCGGCTCGTCGGCCATTACGGGCTGGCGGGCGAGCGCGCGCGGGACGAGGCGAGCCGCGTGCTCACCCAAACGGCGTCGCGCCTCGCCGAAGGGCGGCTGCATCACCAGGCTTTCGCGCGCGCCTGCGAGACCATTCTCAAATCCGTCTCGGGCCAGCAGGAGCAGCAGAGCCTTGCCGACTTCATGGCGGAGGTCGATTATCTCGCCTCCTCGCTTTCGGCCGTCCTTGCGGCGGAACGAACGATCGGGGCGAAACTGGAAGAGGATATCGAGCGGCTGACGGCGCTGGAGCGGGGCATTTGCGCCATGCAGGCGGCGGCCGTCACCGACAGGATCACCGGCCTGCCGAACCGGATCGGGCTCAACCGCGCCCTCGACGATCTCTACGGCCAGGAAGAGGGCGCGGCCGGCAGCGCGCTGGTCATGGTCGATATCGACGATTTCAAGGGGCTGAACGACCGCTACGGCACGCAGGCCGGCAACAAGCTGCTGAAGAAGCTTGCCGGCCTCTTTCGCAAGACGGTGAAGAAGAACGATTTCATTGCCCGCACGGAGGGTGACGAATTCGCCTTCCTCTTTGCCAATGTCGGCATGCAGGATGCGCTGGCGATTGGCGAGCGGCTGCGCGGTTGCGTCGAGGACAATCTGGTGTTTGCGGCATCCGACACGTCGGAAGCCGGCGGCCTGACGATTTCGGTCGGCGTGGCGCTGAGCGGCGATGCGGCAACGCCCGGCCAGCTTCAGGCCAATGCCCGCGTGGCGCTGCTTGCCGCCCAATCCAATCCGCGCCAGCCGGTGCAGGCATTCGGGCGCTGAGCGTCCGGCCGCAAGTATCGACGGCAGACAGCGGCAAAGGTGCCGCTGAGCCATCTTGCCTTGGCGGCGGCTTTCGGCCAAAACCGCGCGCATGATTACGATCTCAGACATTTCCGCCCGCATTGCCGGCCGCCTGCTTCTCGACCATGCCAGCCTCTCGCTGCCGTCAGGCGCGAAGGCCGGGCTCGTGGGGCGCAACGGCGCCGGCAAGTCCACCCTGTTCCGCGTCATCACCGGCGATCTCGGCGCGGAGAGCGGGACGGTATCGATCCCGAAGAACGCGCGCATCGGCCAGGTGGCGCAGGAAGCGCCGGGAACTGAGGAATCGCTGATCTCGATCGTGCTGTCTGCCGACAAGGAGCGCGCCGCGCTGCTGGCGGAGGCGGAGACCGCGACCGATCCCCACCGGATCGCCGAAATCCAGATGCGCCTCGTCGATATCGACGCCCATTCGGCGGAGGCGCGCGCCGCCAGCATCCTCTCCGGCCTCGGCTTCAGCCAGGAGGCGCAGGCGCGGCCCGCCTCCTCCTTCTCGGGCGGCTGGCGCATGCGCGTGGCGCTCGCCTCCGTGCTCTTTGCCGAACCGGACCTGCTGCTGCTCGACGAGCCGACCAACTATCTCGACCTCGAAGGCACGATGTGGCTGGAGGATTATATCCGCCGCTATCCGCATACGGTCATCGTCATCAGCCACGACCGCGATCTCCTCAACAACGCGGTCAATTCCATCGTGCATCTCGACCAGAAGAAACTCACCTTCTACCGCGGCAATTACGACCAGTTCGAGCGGCAGAAGGCGGAGGCCGACGAGCTGCAGATGAAGGCCAAGGCGAAGAACGAGGCGGCGCGCAAGCACCTGCAGAGCTTCATCGACCGCTTCAAGGCCAAGGCCTCGAAGGCAAAACAGGCCCAGTCGCGCGTCAAGGCGCTGGAGCGCATGGGCACGGTCGCCGCCGTGATCGAGGATCACGTTCAGCCGATCACCTTCCCGGAGCCGGAAAAGCAGCCGGCCTCGCCGATCGTCGCGATCAGCGGCGGGGCGGTCGGCTACGAGCCCGGAAAACCGATCCTCAAGGGGCTCAATCTGCGCATCGACAATGACGACCGCATCGCGCTGCTCGGCTCGAACGGCAACGGCAAATCGACATTCGCCAAATTCATCTCCGGCCGCCTGGCGCCGGAGAGCGGGGAAGTGCGCCTGGCGCCAAGCCTGAAGATCGGCTTTTTCGCGCAGCATCAGCTCGACGACCTCGTCCCCAACGAGACGCCGGTGGAACATGTGCGCCGGCTGATGCCGACCGAGCCGGAAGCCAGGGTGCGCGCCCGCGTCGCGCAGATGGGTCTTGCGACCGAAAAGATGGCGACGGCGGCCAAGGATCTCTCCGGCGGGGAGAAGGCGCGCCTGCTGATGGGCCTTGCCGCCTTTCATGCGCCGAACCTGCTGATCCTCGACGAGCCGACGAACCATCTCGACATCGACAGCCGCCGCGCGCTGATCGAGGCGCTGAACGATTACGACGGCGCGGTCATCCTCATCTCGCACGACCGGCACCTGATCGAAGCGACCGTCGACCGCCTTTGGCTCGTCAATAACGGCACGGTGACGAGCTTCGAAGGCGACATGGACGAATATCGCGACCTGATCGTCGCATCCGGCAAGAAGAAGGACGAGCCGAAGCAGGCGGAAGAACAGACATCGAAGGCCGACCAGCGCAAGCTTAACGCCGACAAGCGCGCCTCGCTCGCCCCGCTGAGGAAAAAGATCAACGAAATCGAATCCTTGACCGGCAAACTGGAGAAAATGATTCAGACGCTGGATGCGGAGCTTGCGGACCCGGCGCTCTACGAGAAGGCACCCGCCAGGGCAGCCGAAAAGGCCAGGCAGCGCGGCGAGGCAGCCGCCAAGCTTGCCGCCGCCGAAGAAGAATGGCTGATGCTGTCCTCGGAATATGAGGAAGCGATGGCGGGCTGAGGCGCCGCAATCGCATTTTCTCAAAGCCGGGCACCACGCAGGCCCGGCTTTTTCCTGCCCGGAACAGCCCCTGTTCTGGACGCGGCGAAGTGCCGCGTCATGGCCGGGATCCGGCCGGTCTCAACCGATCGTTAACCATAATCAGAAAGGTTGTCTCAACTTTTTCACTGATTTGTTGAGCCCTTTCATGCATCGTTTCCTCGCCTTGTCCAGCATCGCGCTGACCCTTGCCCTTTGCGGTTGCGCCACGACCAAGCAGCCAGAACCGGACAAGACGATCAAGACGTCCTCCGTCATCGCGCCCGAGGGCAAGAGCCCGGCCGGGAAGGACGAGGAGGATGCAGACGTCCCCGACCATGGCGGCTGGCATCATCTGGCGGGACGGACGCTGGAGGTCTCCTCCCTCTCCGAACTGAAGCTGCACGACAAGGAAGTGATCCTCAGTTTCGATGACGGCCCGATCCCCGGACGCACGGACAAGGTTCTGGCGGTGCTCGACAGGTTCGGCGTGAAGGGCGCCTTCATGATGGTCGGCGAAATGGCGGAACTGCATCCGCAGCTTGCCCGCAGGATCGCGCAGGACGGCAATGCGATCGGCAGCCATACCTACAGGCATGCCGATCTCGGGACGATGAGCTTCGATGCGGCGATGAAGGAAGTCGCCAAGGGCCAGCTGGCCGTGACCAAGGCGACGGGCGAGGACGTGAACTTCTTCCGCTTCCCCTATCTCGCCGAGAGCCGGAAGCTGCGCGCCGCCATTGCCATGCGCGACATGGTCGTCATGGATGTCGATATCGACAGCAAGGACTATTTCAATACGACGCCGGTCGCCGTTCACCAGACGCACGATGGACGAGCTGCGCAAGCGCGGCCGCGGCATCATCCTGATGCACGACATTCACAAGCGCACCGCAATGATGTTGCCGGCGCTGCTTTCGAAACTCGAAGCGGAAGGCTACAAGGTAGTGACGCTGAAATTCAAAAAGAGCTCCGCGCCGGTGGAAATGGCTTCGCTCTGATCGCGATGACTTGCCCGCGGACCGCTTTCTGATAAAACGGCGCGCAATAAGTCATACTTTTAGCGAAACACCGAACGCGAGCTTCACCATGTCAGCCATCAACCTCGCCATCGTCGGCGTCGGCAAGATCGTCCGCGACCAGCACCTTCCCTCCATCGCCGCCAATGCCGATTTCAAGCTGGTGGCGACGGCGAGCCGCCACGGCACGGTCGACGGCGTGACCGCCTATACCTCGATCGACGACATGCTGGCGGCCGAGCCGTCGATCGACGCCGTTTCGCTCTGCATGCCGCCGCAATACCGCTACGAAGCGGCCTACAAGGCGCTCGTCGCCGGCAAGCACGTTTTCCTGGAAAAGCCGCCGGGCGCGACGCTGAGCGAAGTGGCCGATCTGGAAGACCTCGCCAACCGGCAGGGCGCGACCCTGTTTGCAAGCTGGCATTCGCGCTATGCCGCCGCCGTCGAAGCCGCGAAATCCTTCCTTGCCTCGACCGAGATCAAGAGCATGCATGTGATCTGGAAGGAAGACGTGCGCCATTGGCACCCGAACCAGGAATGGATCTGGCAGGCGGGCGGCCTCGGCGTTTTCGATCCCGGCATCAACGCGCTGTCGATCGTCACGCATATCCTGCCCAAGGCGATCTTCCTCAGCGGCGGCACGCTGGAATTCCCCGAGAACCGCGACTCGCCGATCGCCGCCGACCTGCATTTCCGCAATGTCGACTATGTTCCGGTTCATGCCGAATTCGACTGGCGCCAGACGGGCAAGCAGAGCTGGGACATTATCGCGGAAACGGCCGCCGGCCAGATGGTCCTGTCCGAAGGCGGCTCGAAGCTTTCGGTCGACGGAGAACTGAAATTCTCCGCGCCGGAAGCCGAATATCCCTCGCTCTACCGCCGCTTTGCCGAACTCATCAAGGCCGGCAAGTCGGATGTGGATCTGGCGCCGCTGCGCCATGTCGCCGATGCCTTCATGCTCGGCAAGCGCAAATTCGTCGAAGCGTTTTACGATTGATCGGCCATCGCCGGCAGATGCCATTGCGCCTGCGGAATGCTAGAATGGCGGCACCGACACTTGAGGGGCCGCTTCCATGCAGCAGGAGCAGGATGAAACGTTTGGGTTGGGCGTTCGGCATCTGACGGTCAGGCTGTCTGACCCCAATGAGAAATGGCACGAGGCCTATCTGCACGAAGAGGCCAGGATCCGCGAGGCGCTTGGCCCTCTGGCGCTCGATATCCAGCATTTCGGCAGCACCGCCATTCCCGGCATCAAGGCCAAGCCGATCATCGATATCCTGATCGGCGTGCGCCGCCTCGACGACGGACTTGCCTGCATCCGGCCGATGGAAACGATCGGCTACGACTATGCCGGCGCGGACGTCGTGCCCGACGACCATCTCTTCGGCCGCGGCATTGCGGGCGAGACGCGCACGCATCTCGCCCATGTCGTCGAATATCAGGGCTTCAACTGGCGGCGCGACATCTTCTTCCGCGACAGGCTGCGCAACGATCCCGCGCTCGCGCTCGCCTATGAGGAACTGAAGATCGGGCTGGCGCAGAAATTTGCCGAAAGCCGCGCCGCCTATACCCAGGCGAAGAAGGATTTCATCGACAAGGTTCTGGCCAAAGCGGGCCTCGCCTGACGACCTGAAGGGTGTCGCGGCCGCAAGACCGGCGCGCGGTCTTGCGCGACGCGCGCCGCTCAGGCCTTCTTTTCCCACCGCCCTTCCGGCGTCTGCTGCCAATAGGTGAGGGTATGCCCCTCGCCTTTCAGCTTTTTCCATTGGGCGCGTGCGCCTTCGAGCTGCTCCTGGTCATAGCCGTCGAACATGAAGACGATGCGCTCGTAATCGGCCGCCGGCGGCGGCTCGGCGCCGTCGACGATGAAACGGACGGTGGCCGCATTCGCATTGCCGGGAGAAACCGTCAGGAGAACCGGCTGGTCGCCGGCGAAATCGGCCTCATCCGTGCCATGCGGCAGGAAACTGTCGTCCCGGTAGGTCCACAGATGCTGATCGAGCTTGTCGCGCCGGTCGGCCTCCTTCGTCTGGACGGCGACGCGCCAGCCGCGCTCGACGCTTTTGTCGAGCAGCGGCGGAAGCGCGTCTTCCAGCTTCGATTCCGTCAGGTGGTAGAAGAGGATTTCCGTCATCGTGTTTCGTAGTTCGAGCGCACCAGCTCATCGAGCAGCCGCACGCCGAAGCCGGAGCCCCAGGACTGGTTGATCTCGTCCTGCACCGAGCCCATGGCCGTGCCGGCGATATCGAGATGCGCCCAGGGCGTTTCCTGCACGAATCGCTTGAGGAAATGCGCCGCAGTGATGGAGCCGGCAAGACGGCCGCCGGTATTCTTCATGTCGGCGAACTTGCTGTCGATCATCTTGTCATATTCCTTGCCGAGCGGCATGCGCCACAGCTTCTCGTTGGTGACGAGGCCGGCCGCCGTCAGCTGCGCCGACAGGGGATCGTCATTCGAGAAGAGGCCGGCATGGCTGTTGCCGAGCGCAACCATGATGGCGCCGGTCAGTGTTGCGAGATTGACCATGAACTGCGGCTTGAAGCGGTCGTTGCAATACCAGAGCGCATCGCAGAGCACGAGGCGGCCTTCCGCATCGGTGTTGATGATCTCGATCGTCTGTCCGGACATGGAGGTGACGATGTCGCCCGGGCGCTGGGCGTTGCCGTCGGGCATGTTTTCCACAAGGCCGATAATGCCGACGGCATTGACCGCCGCCTTGCGGGCGGCGAGCGTGTGCATGAGCCCGGTGACGGCTGCCGCGCCGCCCATGTCGCCCTTCATGTCTTCCATGTTGGCGGCCGGCTTGATCGAGATGCCGCCGGTATCGAAGACGACGCCCTTGCCGATGAAGGCGATCGGCCGATCCTTGCCCTTGCCGCCCTTCCACTGCATGACCGCAAGGCGCGGCGGACGGACGGAGCCCTGGGCAACGCCGAGCAGCGCGCCCATGCCGAGACGGCGCATTTCGCGCTCGGTGAGGATTTCCACCTCGACGCCCAGCTTTTCCAGCTCCTTGACCCTGGCGGCAAATTCCACCGGGCCGAGCGCATTCGGCGGCTCGTTGACCAGATCGCGGGCGAGATTGACGCCGTCGGCAACCGCTTCGGCATCGGCGAAGGCCTTCTTGGCGGCGGCGGCCTCGGCCGTGACGATCGTCACCTTGACCGACTTCGCCTGCTTTTCCTCCTCGTCGTTCTTCTTCGTCTTGTAGGTATCGAAACTGTAGGCGCGCAGCAGGATGCCGAGGGCGAAATCGGCCGCGGCCTTGGCGCCGACTTCCGCACCCGGCGCATCGATGAAGATCGTCGCCTTGTCGGTGTTCTTGATTTTCGCGGCGGCACTGCCGCCAGCCTTCAGCCAGTCGTGGGCGGCAAGCTCTGCCGGCTTGCCGAGGCCAAGCACGACGAGGCGCTCAACTGGCGCGCCTTCCGGCGCCACCAGGTCGAGGGCAGTCAGCGATTTTGCCGAGAAGCGCGCAATTTTCGACGCCTTGGCGATCACTCCCGCCGGATCGGCAATATCGGCCCCGGCGGCGACGTCGGCCTCCGACGTTTTCAGAAGGATCGCGAGGCCGCCGCTGAGCTTTGCCGATTTTGAGAATGAAATTTCGAATTTTGCAGACATGTCTTCTCCGATGGGATTCATGAAATCCGTTCGGGGGGATAATTTCGCGTTTGACGGGTCTGTCAATGGCCGGCGACAGTTGTTATGTTCCGCGCGGCCGCCCGGCCAAAAGGTTTTCGTCAGTTTCGTAGATGTTTGCGTTGACAGTTTTTTCGAAAAATCGATGGCGGGGTCCGGCAATTCGCCTGCCGAAAACGGCGTTCGGCGTCTTTATCCTGCTTTTCTGGGTGTGGTGGCTGCTCCTGGCCCTGTTCCGCGCCTTCCCCGGGATAGACATTTATTTTTCCCAGCTTTTTTTCGTGCAGGCGGCCTGCGGCGGGTCGGCTCCGGCCACACAGATCTGCGGCTCCTTCCCCTATCGCAGCGAGGCGATCCTCGGCCTCCTACGCACGCTGTTCTTTTACGTTCCCTATGTCGTGACCGCGGTCATGCTGTGGAAGCTCGCGGAATGTTATCAACAGCATGGGGCGACGTTCAACGCGCCGCGCGCCCGCGACCTGAAAGTGGCGCTCGGCACGCTGCTGATCGGACCCGTTCTTCTCGTCAACGTGATCCTGAAGGAACATTGGGGCCGGCCGCGGCCGGTCCAGACCGATTTCTTCGGCGGCACGCTGCACTTTGCCGAAGCCGGCTCGCTGGCCGGCAAATGCCTGTCGAACTGCTCGTTCATTTCCGGAGAGGCGGCGAGTGCCGGATGGCTGTTCTGCCTTCTGATCTTCGTGCCGAAGTCGCTCCGTTATGCGCTTGTCGCCCCCGTTGCCGCCGTATCCATCCTGACGCCGGCGATGCGGCTCTCCTTCGGCGCGCATTACCTGTCCGACGTCGCGCTGGGGTGGCTGTCTTCGGTCGTCATATTCGCGGCGCTGATGGCACTTGCCGAGTCGCCACGGCAACAAAAAAATTCTGAAATTTGAATGAATTTTTGACACTGACTTGTCGCAAAACCGAGACAAACAGCGTAGAGGGAATCTCCTGCTGATCATACCGACCCGCAGGCGCGTTCAAGGGCGAGCATGAAACTACTCGAAACATACATATTGCGGCGTGTCGGCCAGATGTTTCTCGTGGCCCTGCTCCCGGTGCTCGCCATCATCTGGACCACCCAGGTCCTGCAGCGCATCAACCTCGTCACCGACAGCGGCCAGTCGATCGGCTCGTTCGCCACGCTTGCGACGCTGATCCTGCCGTCGATCATTCCCGTCGTGCTGCCCTTCGCGCTCGTCATCGGCATTACCCAGACGCTGACGACGATGAACAACGATTCCGAACTGACCGTGATCGATGCC
Organism: Rhizobium sp. KDH_Rht_773_N; assembly: GCF_052946295.1. Lineage (NCBI taxonomy): Bacteria > Pseudomonadati > Pseudomonadota > Alphaproteobacteria > Hyphomicrobiales > Rhizobiaceae > Rhizobium > Rhizobium sp. KDH_Rht_773_N. The sequence continues at coordinate 482,308 of NZ_CM129525.1, forward strand.
GCGGGCGCGCGCCGCAGCATCCTGGCGCGGCCGATCCTGCTGCTTGCCGTTCTCATCAGCGTCTTCTCGTTCTTCGTCGACAATGTCGTCGAGCCGCGGGCAAAGACGGTCGTGCGGCAGATGATCGCCGCCACCTATGCCGACCTTCTGTCGTCGGTGATCGAGGAAAAGACCTTCCGCAAGATCGACGAAGGCCTTTATGTGCAGATCTCGCAGCGGCTTGCCGGCCGCACGCTCAAGGGCCTGTTCGTCGCCGACGAGCGCGATCCGAACTACGAGCTCATCTATTATGCGCGTGAAGGCGCCGTGGACGATGTCGGCACGTCGCTGATCATGCATGACGGCGAAGTCCATCGTAAAACGGCCGATGGCAACGTCTCTGTCATCAAGTTCGATTCCTATTCCTTCGACCTTTCGGACATGACGGAAAACAACGGGCAGGCGACGCTTCGCGCGAGCGACCGCGATCTCGGCTTCCTGCTCGATCCCGATCCGAAGGACCCCGATTATATCGCCAAGCCCGGCAGCTATACGGCCGAGCTGCATCGCCGGCTGACCGACTGGATGCTTCCCTTCGTCTTCGCGCTTTTCTCGCTTGCCATCGCCGGGGATGCGCGCTCGCATCGCGAGGCGCGCATGCATCCGATGATCGGCGCGCTCGGCCTCGCATTCGCCTTGCGCTGGGCGGCGTTCTACGTTGCCAACCAGATCGACAAGAGCGCGACCTATATCCCGATCCTCTACGCGATCCCGATCGTGACCAGCCTGGTTTCGATCGTTTTCCTGAACATGCACAAGCGACTTTCCATGCCGCTGGCCGTCAGGAACCGCACCTCGACGATCTGGAAGCGCGCGCAGAAGCGGGTCCTGGCCGCGACGGGCCGGACCGGCGGAGGCGCTGCGCGATGATTTTCGGAACATTGTCCCGGTATTTCTTCCGCCGCTATGTCGTGACCACGATGTGGTTCCTGATCGGCATGAGCGCCATCACCTTCCTGCTCGATTTCAGCGAGACGGCAAGCCGCATCTCCAACTTCCCCGGCTATACGCTGGGCGGCGCCGTGCTTCTGACCGCCGTGCGCCTGCCGCTGATCCTGCAGCAGACCATCCCCTTCGTGGCGCTTTTCGTCGGCATCACCGTGCTGATCGGCCTCAACCGGAAATACGAACTCGTCGTCACCCGCGCAGCCGGCATCTCGGTCTGGCAATTCATGCTGCCCTTCATCGCCGGTTCGCTCATTCTCGGCGTGCTGACGGTGGTGGCGCTCAACCCGCTCGCCGCCTGGGGCCAGCGGCAGGCCACGCAGTTCGAAACCGCCTGGCGCGGCCAGGACAATGCCATGATCAAGGCGCTGCAGGTTCCGTGGCTGCGCCAGATCAGCGGCCGGGACGATGTCATCATCGGCGCCAAGACGGTGCTGGAGAACGGCACCCTGCTTGTGGACGCCGTACTTATCCACTTCGATTCCACAGGCGAGGTCATTCTGAGACAGGATGCCTCATCGGCCAAATTGGAAGATGGTTACTGGCAGCTTAACAACGTCATCGAACGCAAGCCTGGGGAAATCCCCGTGCGCAAGGCTTCGGAACAGCTTCGTACCAATCTGAAGCAGGACTTCATCAAGGAGCGGCTGACAGCGCCGGAAACAATTGGTTTTTTTGACCTTTCCAACCGTATTGCGGCTGCCAAATCCTTCGGAATCTCCACGAAGGCGCTCGAGACTCAATTCAACTCACTGCTGTCGCAGCCGCTGCTCCTGGTGGCCATGACTCTCATTGCTGCAACAGTGTCTCTGAAATTTAGCCGGTTCAACCAATCACGCTCTGTGATTCTGGGTGGAATCATTTCAGGCTTCATGCTTTATGTCGTCACCGTGCTTGTAAAAGCATTCGGAAGCAGCGGTGTCGTGCCGCCGTTTGTGGCGACTTGGATACCAGTGGTCGTGGCGCTCGCTTTAGGCGCAACGATCCTGCTTCATCAGGAGGATGGCTAGTGGCGGTAGGCGACCGCAAGAATTTTAGTAAACAGTTGGTTGCCCTGCTCCTAGGTGCGGCTCTGTGTTCCTATTTCGAAAATGCTCCGCTGGCCTACGGCCAGGAGAACAATACCGGCATGCCCGCCATCGGCCAGAACGTCTCGCCGGATGCAAAACTGATGCTGTCCGCAAACGAGCTCGTCTATAACAAGGACCAGGAACTCGTTTCCGTGATCGGCGGCGTGCAGATCAATTACGGCGGCTACAAGCTGGTCGCCCAGAAAGTCGACTATAACCAGAAGACCGGCCGCATGATGGCGACCGGCAACATCGAGATGGTGACGCCCGACGGCAACCGGATCTATGCCGACAGCCTGGATGTGACCGACAATTTCGCAGACGGCTTCATGAACGCGCTGCGAATCGAAACGAGCGACAATACCCGCCTCGTGGCCGAAACCGGCCAGCGCGTCGGCGGCACGCAGATGATTCTGAACAAGGGCGTCTACACGGCCTGCCTGCCCTGCGCGGAAAAGCCCGAGAAGGCACCTTTCTGGCAGGTCAAGGCGCAGCGCGTCATTCAGGACGGCGAGAAGCACACGATCCGGCTGGAACATGCCCGTTTCGAACTGCTTGGCCAGCCGATCGCCTACGTTCCGTGGATCACGGTTCCCGACAATACGGTGAAGCGCAAGTCGGGCTTCCTGTTCCCGACGATGAGCGTTTCGCAGAATCTCGGCTACGGCCTGTCCGTTCCCTACTATTACGTCATCTCGCCGAGCTCGGATTTCACCGTCACGGGCACCGGCTACACGTCCCAGGGCTTCATGCTCGAAGGCGAATATCGCCGCCGCTTCGAAAACGGCACGCTGACCATGCACATTGCCGGCATCGACCAGATGAGCCCCGGCAACTTCAGCACCGGCACGAGCGATGCCGAGGCCAAGCAGCGCGGCATGGTCGCTTCGAGAGCGAATTTCAGGATCAATCCCCGCTGGACGTTCGGCTGGGACGTGATGGTGCAGAGCGACAACAACTTCTCGCGCACCTACAAGATCCAGGGCTATTCCGGCACGCCTTACGCCAATACCGTCTACCTGACGGGTCTCGGCAAGCGGAACTACTTCGACCTGCGCTCCTTCTATTTCGACGTCCAGGACGCCGATAACAACAGCACGTCGGAGAAGCAGCAGGCGATCGTCTACCCGACGCTCGACTACCACTATGTCGCGCCGAAACCGGTCGCGGGCGGCGAGCTTTCGGCCGACGTCAACCTCACCAACATTTCGCGCACCCATGACGACTTCTACAACGTCGCCGGGTTCGACCGTTTCCGCGGCCTCGAAGGTCAGACGACCCGCCTGACCACCGAGCTCCAGTGGAAGCGCACCTTCGTGACGCCGACCGGCCTCGTGATCACGCCGCTGCTTGCCGCGCGCGGCGATGCTTTCGCGCTCAACATGGACAGCCCCGTCGACGCCAACGGCGTTCCCTATGCCGGCAACTATCTCGACGACAGCGCGGCAACGCGCGGAATGGTCACGGCCGGGCTGGAACTGCGCTACCCGATCCTGTTCACGACCAGCAACAGCACGCATGTCCTGGAACCGATCGCCCAGGTCTATGCGCGTCCCGACGAGCCGCTGGCCGGCCGGCTGCCGAACGAAGACGCGCAGAGTTTCGTCTTCGATGCGACCAACCTTTTCGACCGCGACCGGTTCTCCGGCTACGACCGTATCGAAGGCGGCACGCGCGCGAACGTCGGCTTCCAGTACACCGGAACCTTCGACAGCGGCTACAAGCTGCACGGCATCTTCGGCCAGTCCTACCAGCTTGCGGGCCAGAACTCGTTTGCGACAGACGACCTCGTGAATGTCGGCGCCGAATCGGGTCTTGAGACCGACCGTTCCGACTATGTCGGCCTCGGCGGCATCGAAATGCCCTTCGGCCTCTCGGTTGCGGCATCCTACCGGCTGGACGAGAAGGATTTCTCCTTCAATCGCGGCGACCTGACGACGGCCTATCAAAACGACAGGTTCTCGGGCCAGGTGACCTATACGCATCTGACCGCGCAGCCGGAATACGGCTTTGCCGAAGACAATGACGAGATCCAGACAAACGCCAGGGTCAAGTTCCAGGATTACTGGTCGATCTTCGGCGGCATCGCCTGGGATCTGAACAACGATGTCGTCACCCGGCGCACGCTCGGCATTTCCTACGAAGACGAGTGCACGATCTTCACGATCGCCTATACGGATACGCGCGATACGACGGACGAAACGGCAAGCGACTGGACGATCGCCGCTCGCCTGACCTTCCGCACGCTCGGCGATATCCGGCTGGGTACGGGTGACGCTGCAAGCAACCTCTGATGACGGATGGACGGCCGGAAATCTCCGGCCGGGCCATTCTTTCGCCGTAAGCCTGTGCAGGACATTGCGACCAGTCGTTATGTGAGGCATAGGGTATCGCGGAGCAAGAGATGCGATTTCCGCTCGTCTCAGTATATGGTAAGAGCGCCGCGCGCTGGATCGTGCGGCGAATCGGGAGGTCAACGGATGATTGACGCGAAGAAGACCGTAACCACGCTTATCGCAGGCGCAGCCTTCATGCTTGCCGCCTTCAGCACCCCTGTCCTTGCCGCCAGCGAGGTCAAGGCGGTGGTCAACGGCACCGCCATTACCAGCGGCGACGTTGCCAAGCGACAGGCCTTCCTGCGGCTGCAGCGTCAGAAGGCCGATGCCAAGGCTGCCGAAGAGCAGCTGATCGACGAGACGCTGAAACGGCAGGAAGTGGCGCGCGTGCGCATGTCGGTTTCGCAGGACGACGTCAACGCCTCCTTCGCCCGTTTTGCCTCCTCCAACAAGCTTTCCGTCGAGCAGATGGGGCAGATCCTCGACCGCGCCGGCGTCGGTGTCGATCACTTCAAGAACTTCATTGCCGTGCAGATGAGCTGGCCGCGGGTCGTCAACGCGCGTTACGGCTCCAGCGCACGCATTTCGAATTACGATCTCGTCAACCGCATGATGCAGAACAACAAGCAGAAGCCGGTGACGACCGAATACATGCTGCAGCAGGTCATCTTCGTCATCCCCGCATCCAAGCGCAACGCGATCACGGCCAAGCGCAAGAGCGAAGCCGAAGCGTCCCGCTCCAAATATCCGGGCTGCGATCAGGCAAAGACGTTCGCCGCCACGATGCGCGACGTCTCGATCCGCGACCTCGGCCGCATGCTGGCCCCGGAAATTCCGGCGGACTGGAAGGATCTGGTGGCAGCGGCCAAGGGCAATACGACGGCAACGCGCGTGACCGACAAGGGCGTGGAATATCTGGCGATCTGCAGCCAGCGCCAGGTCTCGGACGACCAGGCGGCCGAGATGGTGTTCCGTCAGGAAGACCTCGACAAGGCCAAGGCCGACAAGTCGGCAGCGCCGGAAAACGAAAACAGCACCAAATATCTCGAAGAGCTGCGCAAGCGCGCGCAGATCGTCTATCGCTGATTTCTCCATGGCGACACCCTTTTCGCGACCGCTTGCACTGACCCAGGGCGACCCGGCGGGCGTCGGGCCTGACATTACCCTCATGGCCTGGCTGCGCAGGCGCGAGCTTGGGCTGCCGCCGTTTTTCCTGATCGGCGATCCCGATGTGCTTGCCGTGCGGGCGCGCAAGCTCGGCCTCGACATTTCCCTGCGCAGCGTCGGCCATGCGGCCGAAAGCCTCGGCGTCTTCGCGGACGCGCTGCCGGTCCTGCCGGTAGCGGCGGGCATCGACGTTGCGGCCGGCGAGCCGCATGTCGCGACGGCAAAGGGTACGATCGCCTCGATCGAGACGGCGGTCGGGCTCGTCATGCAGGGCGAAGCGCTCGCGGTCGTCACCAATCCGATCGCCAAGTCGGTGCTCTACGAGGCCGGTTTCAAGTTTCCGGGCCATACGGAATTCCTTGCCGATCTGGCGATGCGCGCGACCGGCCAGCCGGCCATGCCCGTCATGATGCTTGCGGGGCCGAAACTGCGCGCCATTCCCGTCACCATCCATATTCCGCTCAAGGATGTGGCTGAGGCGCTGACCCTCGAACTGATCGTCGAGACCTGCCGGATCGCCGACAGGGACCTGAAGCAGCGGTTCGGCATTACCGCGCCGCGCCTGGCGATCGCCGGGCTCAATCCGCATGCCGGCGAAGGCGGGGCGATCGGCAAGGAGGATGAAAGCGTCATCCATCCCGCAGTCCAGCTGCTGCGCGACGAGGGCATCGACGCGATCGGCCCCCTCCCCGCCGATACGATGTTCCACGACGAAGCGCGCGCGCGCTACGACGTTGCCGTCTGCATGTATCACGATCAGGCGCTGATCCCGGCCAAGGCGCTCGGCTTCGACGATTCCGTCAACGTGACGCTCGGCCTTCCTTTCGTGCGCACCTCTCCCGACCACGGCACCGCCTTCGGCATTGCCGGCCGGGGTCTGGCGCGCGAGGCAAGCCTCGTTGCCGCGCTCAAGCTCGGCGCACAGCTTGGCCGTACCGCGGAAAGCCGTCGTTGATGGCTGCACTCGACGGCCTGCCGCCGCTTCGCGAGACGATCCAGCGTCATGGGCTCGACGCGCGCAAGGCGCTCGGGCAGAACTTCCTGCTCGATCTCAACCTGACACAGAAGGTCGCCCGCACGGCGGGGGCGCTGGAGGACGTAACGGTCTTCGAGGTCGGCCCCGGCCCCGGCGGCCTGACGCGGGCGATCCTGGCGCTCGGGGCGAAGAAGGTCGTTGCCGTCGAGCGCGACGCACGCTGCCTGCCGGCTCTGGCCGAGATCGCCGACCACTATCCGGGCCGGCTGGAGGTCATCGAAGGCGATGCGCTGAAGATCGACTTCGAGGCGCTGGCGACGGACGGCCCCCTCAAGATCATCGCCAACCTGCCCTATAATGTCGGCACCCAGCTTCTGGTGAACTGGCTGCTGCCGAAGGCATGGCCGCCCTTCTGGCAATCCCTGACGCTGATGTTCCAGAAGGAAGTCGGCGAACGGATCGTCGCCTCGCAGGACGACGATCATTACGGCCGCCTCGGCGTGCTCGCCGGATGGCGCACCAATGCCCGCATGGCATTCGATATTCCGCCGCAGGCCTTCACGCCGCCGCCGAAAGTCACGTCGACGGTCGTCCACCTGACGCCGAACGAGAACCCGATCCCCTGCTCCGTCGCCAATCTGGAGAAGGTGACGCAGGCCGCCTTCGGCCAGCGCCGCAAGATGCTGCGCCAGAGCCTGAAGCCGCTTGGCGGCGAAAGCCTGCTCGTCAAGGCCGGCATCGATCCGGCCAGGCGCGCGGAAACATTGTCGGTGGAAGAATTCTGCCGGCTGGCCAACAGCCTCTAACGCATTTCCGGGCGCAAAACCGCTGTACACTTTTGCTGGAATTGCTGCAGGCCTTCCCCGCAATTCCGGGCGCAAAACCGCTGCGCACTTTTGCTGGAATTGCTGCACGCCTTCCCCGCAATTCCGGACGCAAAACCGCTGCACACTTTTGCTGGAATTGCTTTAAAGAACCGGCGTCTCTTCCAGCAGTTCGCGGACGAAATCGAACATGCCGTGGCGGCGGTCGCGGCGCAGGCGTTCGGCCTTGACGATCGACTGCACGGCGTCGAAAGCGGCGTTCAGGTCGTCATTGACGATGACATAGTCATATTCGCGCCAGTGGGCGATCTCGGCGCGGGAATTGGCGAGGCGCGTCTGGATGACGTCCTCGGAATCCTCCGCACGACGATGCAGCCGGGACTGCAGCTCGGTCATGGTCGGCGGCAGCACGAAGATCGAAACGACGTCGGCCTGCATCTTCTGCTGCAATTGCTGGGCGCCCTGCCAGTCGATGTCGAAGAGCATGTCGCGGCCTTCGGCCATGGCCTGCTCGACCGGCTCGCGGGGCGTGCCATAGAAATTGCCGTGAACCTCGGCCCATTCCAGGAGGGAATCGGAATCGCGCAGGCGCTCGAATTCCCGCACCGACTTGAAGTGATAGTGAACGCCTTCCACCTCGCTCGGCCGGCGCTGGCGGGTCGTGACGCTGACGGAAAGGCCGATCTGCTTGTCGGTTTCCAAAAGCGTGCGCGCGATGGTGGATTTACCGGCGCCCGAGGGCGACGAGATGACCAGCATCAGACCGCGGCGGGCGATCCGGATGGGCGATGTTTTCGCCGGGCTCATGTCCTACTCCAAATTCTGGACCTGCTCGCGGAACTGATCGATCACCACCTTCAGCTCGATGCCGGCTGCGGTGACGGCCGATGCGTTCGATTTCGAGCAGATCGTATTCGATTCCCGGTTAAATTCCTGTGCAAGGAAATCGAGCTTTCGGCCGACCGGGCCACCTTTCGCCACGAGATCGCGGGCGGCGGCGACATGGGCCTTCAGCCGGTCGATCTCTTCGCGCAGATCCGCCTTGGTGGCAAGCAGGGCCGCTTCGGCATGCAGCCGGTCGCGGTCGAGCGCGCCGGCGCCTTCCATGAGCAGCGCGACCTGGGCCGAAAGCCTTGCCGCGATCTCCTGGGGCGAGCGCGAAGGATCGGCCTCGATCGTGCCTGTCAGGGCCTCGATCGTCGCGACATGGCCGAGAAGCACACGCGCGAGTGCGGCCCCCTCCTGCTCGCGCATGGCGCGGAGATCGGAAAGCGCGGCCGCCAGTCCTGAGAGGATATCGGCATCGCGGGCGGCAACCGTCTCCTCGCTGTCCTGCGGCTCGCGGAAATCGACGAGGCCGCGGATGGAAAGCAGCGTATCGAGCCTCAGCGGCGCCGGGTCGATCAGGCCCTCCAGCCGGTCGCGCATGGCAAGAACGGCGGCGAAGGCATCCTGGTTGAGAACGGCCTCCATCTGGCTCTCGCCCGTCGTCAGCGCCAGCGTCGCCTGCAGATTGCCGCGGCTGAAATTCTCGCCGGCAATGCGGCGGACGTCCGTTTCCAGCCGCTCCAGGCCGGGCGGCAGGCGGAGGCGCAGATCGAGACCCTTGCCGTTGACCGAACGCAGTTCCCATGTCCAGCGCCAGCGGCCGCTCGTTCCCTCGCGCCGCGCAAAACCGGTCATGGACTGCAATGCCATCAAAGGCCTCCCGATATCAGTTGATCTTCTTTTTCTTCGGCGGAACGGCGGATGTATTGTCCGCGGGCTGATCCTCCGGCTGTCCGTCGACGGCAATTTCGGGATCGGCGCCCTTGTCGGCTTCCAGCTTGCGCCAGCGCTTGACGTTGGCATTGTGATCTTCAAGTGTCGCGGCAAAGACGTGGCCGCCCGTGCCGTCGGCGACGAAATAGAGATCCTGCGTCTTCCAGGGGTTGGCAACCGCCTCCAGCGCGTCCTTGCCGGGATTGGCGATCGGCGTCGGCGGCAGGCCCTTGATGACATAGGTATTGTACGGCGTCTCCTTCTTCAGGTCCGACTGGTAGATCGGCCGGTCGGAGGGTTTGCCCTCGCCGCCGAAGAGGCCGTAGATAATGGTCGGATCGGATTGCAGGCGCATGCCCTTGCCGAGACGGTTCAGGAAGACGGAGGCGACATGGGCGCGCTCGTCCGCCACGCCGGTCTCCTTCTCGACGATCGAGGCAAGCGTTACGAACTCCTCCTTGCTCTTCAGGAGCAGGGAGGGGTCGCGCCGTTCCCAGATCTGGTCGACGAGCTTCTGCTGGGCAGCCGCCATCTGGTCGATGATTTCAGACCGCTTGGTGCCGCGCGAGAACTTGTAGGTATCGGGCCGCAGACTGCCCTCCGCCGGGAGCGCTGCCGGCAGGTCGCCTTCGAGAACCGGATCGTCCAGCATCCGGTCGAACATCTGCCGCACCGTCAGCCCTTCCGGGAAGGAGACGGAATAGAGGATCGACTTGCCCGATTTCAGGAGTTCCATGATCTCGTTCATGGACGCATGCGCCTTGATCTCGTATTCGCCCGCCTTGAGGCTTTCGCCGGCGTTGAGATGCGTCGCGGTCAGATAGCGGAAGACGCGGGCATCCGAGATGATGAGGTTGCGCTCGAGATTGGCGGAGATTTCGGCCAGGCCCGCGCCGCTGCGAACGATGAAATTGGTGTTCGTCTGCAGCGGGCCGGGGCTCTGATAGGCGGTGATGGCGTAATAGAAGCCGATGAGACCGGCGATGCAGACGACCACCGCCATGGTCATGACGAAATTCAGGAAGAGGACGACCTGGCTGCGCGCATTCCGGGAGCGCTTCGGCGGCTCGGGAACGCGTTCCGGGCGCAGGGCTTCGTTCGGCGATTTCGGGATGATCGGTCCCTTCTGCGCCGGCTGGCCGTTGTCGCTGCTCTGGTTGGTCGTATCGCTCACCGGCAATCCTCTAAAACTTGGCCCCCGCTTCGCTATTTCGCGAAGTAATGCGGCAAAAACAGGTTCTGCCGCTCTTCATGACGCCGTTTGACGTTCGCCCGTGCTCGTAAACCGCCTGTTACGCGACGTAGCGGCGCAGCACGAGCGATGCATTCGTGCCGCCGAATCCGAACGAGTTGGACAGCGCCACGTTGATTTCTCGCTCACGAGCCTTGTGCGGAACAAGATCGATTGCCGTTTCCCGTTCCGGGTTGTCGAGATTGAGCGTCGGGGGGGCGACGTTATCCCTGATTGCGAGGGTTGTGAAGATCGCCTCGATGGCGCCGGCGGCACCGAGAAGATGGCCGGTCGCGGATTTGGTCGACGACATCGATATTTTCGAGGCCGCATTGCCGACGAGCCGCTCGACGGCGCCGAGCTCGATCGTATCGGCCATGGTCGAGGTGCCGTGGGCGTTGATGTAATCGACATCGGCCGGCGTCAGACCGGCGCGCTTCAGCGCCATGGTCATGCAGCGGAACGCGCCTTCGCCGTCTTCCGACGGGGCGGTGATGTGGAAGGCATCGCCGGAAAGGCCGTAGCCGACCACTTCGGCATAAATCTTGGCGCCGCGCGCCAGCGCGTGGTCCAGCTCTTCGAGAACCACGATGCCGGCGCCCTCGCCCATGACGAAACCGTCACGGTCCTTGTCGTAGGGGCGCGAGGCCTTCTGCGGGTCGTCGTTATGCTGCGTCGACAGCGCCTTGCAGGCGGCGAAGCCGGCAAGCGAAATGCGGCTGACCGGGGATTCCGTGCCGCCGGCGACCATGACATCGGCATCGCCGAGCGCGATCAGGCGGGCAGCGTCGCCAATGGCGTGCGCGCCGGTGGAGCAGGCGGTGACGACCGAATGGTTGGGGCCGCGCAGCTTGTGGCGGATGGAGACCTGGCCGGAGACGAGGTTGATCAGGCGGCCGGGAATGAAGAAGGGAGAGATGCGGCGCGGGCCTTTGTCGCGCAGCGTATAGCCGGCTTCGACAATACCCTCGATGCCGCCGATGCCGGAGCCGATCAGCACGCCGGTGGCGATCTGGTCCTCGTCGGTTTCGGGATGCCAGTTGGCGTCGTTCAGCGCCATGTCGGCAGCGGCCATGCCGTAGATGATGAAGGGATCGACCTTGCGCTGTTCCTTCGGCTCCATCCAGTCGTCCGGATTGAAGGTGCCGTCGGAACCGTCGCCGACGGGAATGCGGCAGGCGATCTTGGCGGGGAGATCCTCGACCTCGAATTCGGTCACGAGGCGGGCGCCGTTGGCTCCCGCAAGCAGGCGGGACCAGGTCACTTCCGTTCCGCATCCCAAGGGCGATACCATGCCGGTACCTGTAATGACGACCCTTCTCATCGACTGCTTTCCCCCGTCTGTTATGTTTTATGGAGAAACATGCTCAAAAGAAAAGGGCGGACTCTTGGCCCGCCCTTTCTCGAATGCGCAGAATCAGGCCTGAGCCTTTTCAATAAACTTCACGGCGTCGCCAACCGTCAGGATCGAGTCAGCAGCGTCGTCGGGAATTTCAACGCCGAATTCTTCTTCGAAAGCCATGACCAGTTCGACCGTGTCGAGCGAGTCAGCGCCCAGATCGTCGATAAAGCTGGCGCTCTCGACAACCTTGTCGGCATCGACGCCAAGATGATCAATAACAATTTTCTTTACGCGTTCTGCGATATCGCTCATGTCGGTTTCCTCGACCTTATGTCCTGATCGGAATGTCTTTCTGACACCCCTACCCTGTTTCAGCCTGCGATGCTTTCAGACATCCTCGGCAAACTCGTTTACCCGGCTTTAGAGAAGTCCCAGGCTTGCGAAAAGCCCGCCGGTCCGTCTGCTTTTTCGGGACGACTGTACACAGTCATGGCCCGCTTAACATGCTTTAAGTCTGCCGCAAAGCCAGAAAATCAACCGTTCGTGATTGCTCAACACGCTATTGGCTGAAATCGGCGACCGCGGCAGCTAATCGTTTCAGATCATGGCCATGCCGCCGTTCACGTGCAGCGTCTGACCCGTCATATAGCCGGCCTCGGCGGAGGCGAGATAGGCAACGGCGGAGGCCACTTCGGCGCCGGTACCCATGCGCTTCATGGGAATGGCGCCCATGATCGCTTCCTTCTGCTTGTCGTTCAGCTTGCCGGTCATGGCGCTTTCGATAAAGCCCGGGGCAACGCAGTTGACGGTCACGTTGCGGGTGGCGATTTCCTGGGCCAGCGACTTGGTGAAGCCGATCATGCCGGCCTTGGAGGCGCAATAGTTCGCCTGGCCGGGATTGCCGGTGACGCCGACAACGGAGGTGATGTTGATGATGCGGCCGTAACGGCGGCGCATCATCGGATGGGTGAGCTCGCGCGTCAGGCGGAAGGTCGCCGTCAGGTTCACTTCCAGAACGGCATCCCAGTCCTCGTCGCTCATGCGCACGAAGAGACCGTCCCTGGTGATGCCGGCATTGTTGACCAGGATATCGACGCCTTCGAGATCGGCTTCCGCCTTCTGGCCGAGCGCCTTGACCTCGTCGCGATCCGACAGGTTCGCCGGGAAGATCTTGACGCGCTCGCCAAGCTCGCCCGCCAGAGCTTCGAGCTTTTCGACGCGGGTGCCGTGCAGGCCGACGATGGCGCCCTGCTTGTGGAGAAGGCGGGCGATTTCCTCGCCGATACCGCCCGATGCGCCGGTGACGAGAGCCTTGCGGCCGGAAAGATCGAACATGGGAACGTTCCTTGTTTGAGTGGGCAATCAGGCCGTGAGAGCGGCAATGGCGGCGTCGATATCGGCCGGGCCGTTGACCGGGACGCCATTGACAGTCTTGTCGATGCGGCGCGCAAGGCCGGTGAGCACCTTGCCGGCGCCGAGTTCGTAAAGCGTGGTCACGCCGTTTGCGGCAAACCATTCCACCGTCTCGCGCCAGCGGACCTGGCCCGTGACCTGCTCGACGAGAAGGCTTGCGATTTCTCCGGCATCCGTGACGGGGGCCGCACGGACGTTGGCGATGAGCGGCACGCGCGGATCGGCCTTCTTCACGCCGGCCAGCGCCTCGCGCATGGCGTCGGCGGCGGGCGCCATCAGCTTCGAATGGAAGGGCGCGGAGACCGGCAGCAGGATGGCACGCTTGGCGCCCTTTTCGGTCGCAAGGTCGGCCGCCTTTTCGACAGCCGACTTCTCACCGGATATGACGAGCTGGCCGCCGCCATTGTCATTGGCGATCTGACAGGAGCCGATGGCCGCGGCCTCTTCGCAGACGGCCTGCACGTCGGCATGTTCGAGGCCGATGATGGCAGCCATGGCGCCGACGCCGACCGGCACGGCGGCCTGCATGGCATTGCCGCGAATGCGCAGAAGGCGGGCCGTATCGGCGATAGAGAAGGTGCCGGCGGCACAGAGGGCGGAATATTCGCCGAGCGAATGGCCGGCGACATAGGCGACCCTGGCCTTCAGATCGAGACCGCTGGCCTCCAGAACGCGGATGACGGCCATGGAGACGGCCATCAGCGCCGGCTGGGCATTGGCCGTCAGCGTCAGCTTGTCTTCGGGACCGTTGAACATGGTGTCGGAAAGCTTTTCACCGAGCGCTTCGTCGACCTCTTCGAAAACGGCGCGGGCTTCCGCGAAGCTCTCGGCGAGATCCTTGCCCATGCCGACGGCCTGGCTGCCCTGGCCGGGAAAAGTGAAAGCAACGGTCATTTTTCAGTCCCTCGATAGTGCCCATCGGGCCATTTCGCCTCCAATTGACATTCTTTCCTTGAGAGTCAAGTGGCGGCCGATTCTCTCCAAAGCCTTTCGCGCCAGCGGGAAAGTCCGGTTTTTTCTCTTGCGCTTCAGCAAATCCAGCCTAGATTTGCGCGGTTCTTCGCAAGCCCTTCCCTTTCTCAGACGACGTTCAAGGTTCCCGATGAAATACAATAAATTAGGCCGCACAGATATTTCCGTTTCCGAAATTTGCCTGGGAACGATGACCTGGGGCACGCAGAACAGCGAGGCGGAAGCCCACGAGCAGATGGACTACGCCGTCCAGGAAGGCATCAATTTCTTCGACACGGCCGAACTCTACCCGACGACGCCGGTTTCGGCCGAAACGCAGGGCCGCACGGAAGAATATATCGGCAGCTGGTTTGAAAAGACCGGCAAGCGCGCAGATATCGTGCTTGCCACCAAGGTCGCCGGCACGGGCCGCTCCTATCTGCGCGACGGCGAAGGCGCCGATGCCAAAAACATCAGGCTTGCGATCGACGCCAGCCTGAAACGGCTCAAGACCGATTACATCGATCTCTACCAGGTCCACTGGCCGAACCGCGGCCATTTCCATTTCCGCCAGAGCTGGCACTACGACCCGTTCAAGCAGGACAGCGCAAAAGCCGTCGCCAACATGACCGAGATCGTCGAGACCATGGGCGAACTGGTGAAGGCGGGCAAGATCCGCGCCTTCGGCCTGTCCAACGAAACCACCTGGGGCATCCAGAAATACGTGACGCTGTCCGAGCAGCTGAACCTGCCGCGCGTGGCCAGCGTGCAGAACGAGTACAATCTTCTCTATCGCCATTTCGATCTCGACCTGGCCGAACTTTCCCATCACGAAAATGTCGGCCTGCTGGCCTATTCGCCGCTTGCCGCGGGAATCCTGACCGGCAAATACATCAACGGCGAAAAGCCGGCGGGCACGCGCGCCGCGATCAACGGCGATCTCGGCGGCCGCCTGCAGCCGCTGCAGGAAGCGCCGACGCGGGCCTATCTCGACATTGCCGCCCGCCACGGCCTCGACCCTTCGCAGATGGCGCTCGCCTTCTGCCTGACCCGCCGCTTCATGACCTCCGTCATCATCGGCGCGACCTCGATGGCGCAGCTGAAGACGGATATCGGATCGGCCGGCGTCAAACTCGGCAGCGACGTGCTTGCCGAAATCGAGAAGGTTCACCGGCAGTATCCGATGCCGCTCTGACGGCCTGCGGGCCTGCGAATTTGCGAAGGGCGCGGGAGATCGCGCCCTTTTTCATGTCCGACGGGCGACGCCCCCCCTGTTTGTGTTCGCATTTCGCCGGTAAGTGGCAGCCAACCGGTCACGGGCGCCATACTTTCAGTTTCAGCACGTGATTTTTCCGAACGCAGCCGCTGCCCTTCGCCGACGACCGGTTCTCTATCGACATTCCGCCGGGACAGACCGTCTTCTTTCGGCCGGAAGCGACGAAATAAGGTTTCTTGCCGCCTTCCCTTGCCTTTCGCGCAAAAATCCGTATAAGCGCGCCTGTTCGTTAACCCGGTCTTCTGGCTGGTGGCTGAACGGAGGGCCGGTCTGCTTCATGCAAACCGTTCGGAACGGAAGCGTTCCAGCCTCCCGTGTCTCCGCTCTCGACCGTCTCGGAAACGCTTTTCTTGCTTGGCGTATCACGCCTCTCAGGAGCAGTCGTTGAGGCTTAGCCGCCGAATGCCGGGTTCTGATCAACGCAAGAAAGGCAAAGCTGTCATGGCTCTTTATGAACATGTATTCCTTGCCCGACAGGATATCACGTCGCAGCAGGTCGATGCCCTCGTAGAACAGTACAAGGGCGTGATCGAAGCATACGGCGGCAAGGTCGGGCGTATCGAAAACTGGGGCCTCAAGTCCCTCACCTACCGCATCAAGAAGAACCGCAAGGCGCACTATGCCCTGATGGACATCGATGCGCCGGCAGCTGCGATCCAGGAAATGGAACGCCAGATGCGCATCAGCGAAGACGTTCTTCGCTACATGACCATCGCTGTCGAGAAGCACGAAGACGGCCCGTCTGCCATGATGCAGAAGCGCGACCGCGACGACCGTGGCCCGCGTGAAGGCGGCGACCGTGGCCCGCGCCGCGAATTCGGCGACCGTCCGCCGCGCCGTGACGGCGAGTTCCAGCGCGCTCCGCGTCCGGACCGCGCTCCCCGCGAAGACCGTGCATAAGGAGAAATAAGAATGTCTGAATCTTCCTCCGCTCCGGTCCGTCGTCCGTTCCACCGTCGTCGCAAGACCTGCCCCTTCTCGGGCGCAAACGCTCCGCGCATCGACTACAAGGACGTCCGTCTCCTGCAGCGCTACATTTCCGAGCGCGGCAAGATCGTTCCGTCCCGCATCACGGCCGTTTCCCAGAAGAAGCAGCGCGAACTCGCCCAGGCGATCAAGCGCGCCCGCTTCCTCGGCCTGCTGCCCTACGTCGTCGCCTGATTGACTATCGGAGCCCCGGATTTCCGATCCGGGGCTTCCTCCCTTCCGCGATGGGCGCGGATCGGAACCAGAAAACCCATGTTGAGGCATCTCCCGGACAGATTCAGGGAAATCCTCTAACTGCTTGATGAAGCAGGACAGCGAAGTGATACGACCGAACCCGAAAACGCTTGCGACCGGCGCACTTGCCGGAGTGACCGCCGCCTTGCTGGTGCTTGGCGCGAGCATGCAGCCGTCGTTCAGTGCCGTTCTCTACGCCGCTTCCGCGCTTCCCATTCTGCTGGTCGGCCTCGGCTGGGGCAATCTCGCGGCGATTTCCGCCGTCGTCACTGCCGCGGTCGTCGGCGCGGTCGCCATCTCACCGTCCTTCGCGCTGGTCATGACGCTGGTGACGCTGCTGCCGGCAGGCTGGCTCAGCCATCTTGCCAATCTCGCGCGCCCGGCTTCCGAACTCGGCGGCCCGGACAACCTGCTCGCCTGGTATCCGCTGTCGGATATCCTGCTGCATCTGTGCGGTCTCGTCACCTTCGCCGTCATCGTGACCGGCATCATGATCGGCTACGGACCCGACATCACCAATCAGATGGTCGATGCGCTGATGAGCTCGCTGCAGGAACAGCAGCCGGATTTCGTTCCGGATCCGGCCGCCACCGCGCAGACCAAATCGCTCGTCGTCCTCATGCTGCCGGCAATCCAGGGCGGCATCTGGGTGGTGATGCTGTTTGCCGCCTATTATGTCGCGACGCGCATCGTGACCGCGTCCGGCAAGGCCCTGCGCCCGCGCGAGGATATCCCCTCGTCGCTGCGCATGAACCGCAATTCCATCTTCGTCTTCCTCGCCGGTCTGGCCGCCACCTTCATGGGCGGCGTTCCGGCGATGATCGGCGCCACCGTTGTCGGAGCCTTCGGCGCCGGCTTCCTGATGTCCGGCTTCGCCGCCCTGCACTTCCGCACGCGCGGCAAGGACTGGCGCCTGCCGGCCCTCATCCTGAGTTACCTGGCATGCACCATGATGCTGCCGGCCCTTTTCATCCTCGTGCTTGGTCTGGCCGATACCCGTAAGGCGATCGCCCTCACCCCGAACAAGGATGCCGATGCCCCCAAACAGACCGATACCGAAATCTGAGAACAAGAAAGGAAAAACACCATGGAAGTCATTCTTCTCGAACGCATCTCCAAGCTCGGCCAGATGGGCGAAACCGTAAAGGTTCGCGACGGCTTCGCACGCAACTACCTCCTGCCGCTCGGCAAGGCACTGCGCGCCAACGCCGCCAACAAGGCCCGTTTCGAAGCCGAGCGCGCAACGCTCGAAGCCCGTAACCTGGAGCGCAAGTCCGAAGCCCAGAAGGTTGCCGACGTTCTTAACGGCAAGTCCTTCATCGTCGTGCGTTCCGCCGGCGAAACCGGCCAGCTCTACGGCTCCGTCGCTGCCCGTGACGTCGTCGAGGTTCTGGCCGCCGAAGGTTTCAACATTTCCCGCAACCAGGTTCACCTCAACACGCCGATCAAGGCGATCGGCCTGCACAAGGTCGAGCTGCAGCTCCATGCCGAAGTTGAAATCAACGTCGAGCTGAACGTCGCCCGTTCCGTCGAAGAAGCAGAACGTCAGGCCAAGGGCGAAGAACTCACCTCGGTCGACGCCATCTACGGCGTTGACGAAGACGCCCTGCGTCCGGAAGACTTCTTCGATCCGGAAGCCGACGGCCTCGACGAAGACGAAGCATGATTTCTGTCTTCGGACGGATCGCAAAGCCCGGCCCTGCGCCGGGCTTTTTTCGTTGGCGGATTGTCCACAGCCGGCGCTGCGCAATGTGCCGGCTTTTTTGCTGCGCCCTGCAATCCGCGCCGCTAATATATCCCGGCGCCGAAGCGGCAAAGTGAGTCGCCGCCGGCAGCGTGTCGCATGGGTGACAGTTCGGAAATTTTCGGCTGACGGGACGCTGCGACTGTGGAGAAGTCGAACAATGGGCACATCGCCGCCCATTTGGCGACGGCTTGGACGCAGTTGCCGCGCGAGGCTTGATTTTTGCGGCCGGCCCTGCAAATCCGGGTTCTGGAAAAAAGACAGTACGGATGACGATGAACGAAGCTGCACGAAAGATTGCCGCCGTTGCTCCCGCAGAGCAGCACTATCGCGAAGCGCCTAATAACATCGAGGCCGAACAGGCACTGCTCGGCGCCATCCTGATGAACAACGACGCCTATTACCGGGTGTCGGACTTCCTCAAGCCCACGCACCTGTATGAGCCGCTGCACCGGAAGATCTTCGAGGTCGCCGGCGATATCATCCGCATGGGCAAGATCGCCAATCCGGTCACGGTCAAGACCTTCCTGCCGGCCGACGAGAAGGTTGGCGACATCACGGTTTCGCAATATCTCGCAAGCCTCGTCACGGGGGCGGTGACGATCATCAACGCCGAGGACTACGGCCGGGCGATCTACGACCTCGCCATCCGCCGCGCGCTGATCACCATCGGCGAGGATGTCGTCAACATCGCCTATGACGCGCCGCTCGACATGCCGCCGCAGGCGCAGATCGAAGATACCGAGCGGCGCCTGTTCGAGCTTGCCGAAAACGGCCGCTACGACGGCGGCTTCCAGTCCTTCAACGATGCCGTGGCGCTGGCGATCGACATGGCGGCCGTCGCCAAGGAGCGAGACGGCGGGCTCTCGGGCATTTCCACCGGCATCCACTCGCTCGATGCCAAGATGGGCGGGTTGCAGCGCTCCGACTTGATCGTGCTCGCCGGCCGTCCGGGCATGGGCAAGACCTCGCTTGCCACCAACATCGCCTATAATATCGCCGCCGCCTACGAAGGCGAAGTGCAGCCCGACGGCAGCATGAAGGCCAAAAACGGCGGCGTCGTCGGCTTCTACTCGCTGGAAATGTCGTCCGAACAGCTTGCCACCCGTATCATCTCCGAGCAGACGGAAGTCTCCTCCTCGAAGATCCGACGCGGCGACATCAACGATGCCGATTTCGAAAAGCTCGTCGCCTGCTCGATGATGATGCAGAAGGTGCCGCTCTATATCGACCAGACCGGCGGTATCTCCATCGCCCAGCTTTCGGCGCGCGCCCGCCGCCTGAAGCGCCAGCGCGGCCTTGACGTGCTCGTGGTCGACTACGTGCAGCTGATGACCGGCTCCGGCAAGTCCAACGAGAACCGCGTCCAGGAAATCACCCAGATCACGACGGGCCTCAAGGCGCTCGGCAAGGAACTGAACGTTCCGATCATCGCGCTGTCGCAGCTGTCGCGTGCCGTCGAAAGCCGCGACGACAAGCGCCCGCAGCTTTCCGACCTTCGCGAATCCGGCTCGATCGAGCAGGACGCCGACGTCGTGCTCTTCGTGTTCCGCGAGGAATATTACGTCAAGAACATGGAACCGCGCGATCCCAACGATCCCAAATATGCGGAATGGGAAGCGCTGTTCGACAAGGTCAAGGGCACGGCCGACGTCATCATCGCCAAGCAGCGCCACGGACCGACCGGCACGGTGAAGCTCGCCTTCCAGTCGGAATTCACGCGCTTTGCCGATCTCGCCGACCCGTCCTTCATCCAGTATGAGGAACATTGACGCGGGTCTTCCGCGTCAATCCTTGCCTCTCTCAGAGACCTGCTCCGCGAAGAAGCGCCACCGTCGCAACCCCGACCACGACGCTTGCCAGCATCGGCAGGCGGCTTGCGGCGATTGCCGTTGCCACGCAGGCGAGGGTCTCCGCCCAGCCGGTCGCAAAGGCGGTGGGGGCGATCACGGCCATCAGCACGGCCGGCGGGATGGCTTCGATCGCGGCTCGCCGGTTCTCGTCGATCTCCACGTAGCGGATCAGCACGAGACCGCTGATGCGGGTCAAGATCGTCGCCACGGCCATGGCGAGGATGGCGAGCAGCGTGTTGAAATCGAGCGTCATGTGTGCTGCTCCTTTGCCCGGCCCCGCCAGAGCGCCATTGCCAGGCCGGCCAGCGCGCCGGTCGCGATATACCAGACACCGGGCACGAACTGGTGGACGGCAACGGCGGCAAGGCCGCTGGCGGCAAGCACGGCGCCTGTCTCCGGCCCCTTCCAGAAGCCCATGACCAGCACGATGAAGACGGCCGGAAAGGCAAAGTCGAGGCCGATGACGGCGGGATCGCCGAGAAAGGCGCCAAGCAGCGCGCCTGCAAGCGACGAGCCGATCCAGGTCAGGTAGAAGGGCGCGACGATGCCGGCATACCAGGCCGGCGTCAGCCGCGTCGTGCCGGCGCGGAATTCCGCCATGGCCCAGAGTTCGTCTGCCAGGAAGAGCATGGCGACATAGCGCCTGATGCCGGGGAAGGCCTGCATCTTCGTGCCGATCGAGGCGCTCATCAGCACGTGGCGGATATTGACGAGCAGGGCCGCGAAACCGACGCCGATCCAGCTTGCCGGATGCGTCCAGATATCCATCGCCACGAATTGCGAACCGCCGGCAAAGACAAGCGCGCTCATCAGCACCGTTTCCAGGGCGGAAAGCCCCTTGGTGGCCGAAACGGCGCCGAAGACGAGGCCGATCGGCAGGACGGCGACGATCAGCGGGAAAATGGCGCGCACGCCGCCCAGAAACTCGCGGATCGGACTTTTGCCGGCTGGCCGGCTCTGTTGCAGCATTGGCAACCTCCACATCAAGATGACCGAGGCGTAGAGCATTTCCGGCGAAAACGCAGTCGCCTTGAATGCTCTAGCTCATTGTTTTATCTACAATTCCGGACGCGAAACCGTTTCACGCCTTTGCTGGAATTGCTCTAGCCGGGAGCATGGAAGCCTGTATTGAACGAAAGTGATTTAGTGTCTTTCGCGGCCGGATTTAAGCATACCGGCCAGAAGAGGCGCTAACCGGCGCGGAACTGGCCGGGCGTGACGCCGGTGCGCGACTTGAAGTGGCGGGTGAAATGCGCCTGGTCGGCAAAGCCGCATTCGACCGCGACATCGGCCGGCATGCGGCCTTCCCTCAGCAGCCGCCGGGCAACGAGCACGCGCCGGTCCGTCAGGAAGGCGTGCGGGGTAATGTGATATTCCCGGCGGAACGCACGGATCAGATGGGCGCGGCTCAGTCCCGCCACCCCGGCCAGTTCCTCAAGGCCGACATCGCTGTCGAAATTCTCGATCAGGTAGTCGCGGGCGCGGGCGACGGCGCTGCGTTCCTTGGTATCGACGGGCACGACAAGCGTGCTGCCGTAACGGGCGAAGATCGCGGCCAGCACCGAGAACATGCTTTCATCGGATTCCAGCGCGCCGGCACCGCTTTCAAGGGTGCGATGGGCGATGTGGAAGTCTTTGGCAAGCTGCGGATCGCGCGGCAGCGGCCCGGCAAAGGACGGCGTCGCGTTGAAGGCCTTGCCGGTGACGTCTTCCAGAATATCGATGAAGAGCTTCGTGTCCGGGTAGATCATCCGGTAGCGATAGCCCTCGCCGCCGGGAGCGCCGTCGTGGACGACGCCGGGATCGATCAGATAGAGGTCGCCGGGGCCGGTCTCCTCCCGCCTGCCGCCCAGCGTGGCGATCTGGCTGCCGCTTTCGATCGCGCCGATGCTGAACGTGTCATGGGCGTGCGGCGCATATTCATGCGTGAGGAAGCTGGCGCTCAGGCACTCCATGTCGCGGAAGCGGCTGTCCCGCCAGAAGCGGGCCGTTTCCACCTTGGCAAGCGGCATGGCCTCTGCCGCCTCTTTCTGCGATACGTTCTGCATCCCGCAAGATTAGCGCGGCGGCCTGCCTGCGTCTTGAACAAAAGTGATCGCATGTGAGGAAAGCCTGCTATGTCGCCCCCTCATGCTTTCTCTTTGCCACAATGGCCTCTAGAGTATTGGCAGCATTTTCCTTTCCCTTTCAGCGCGGCGATTCATGACAGATTTTTCCATCCCCTTCGAAGACGACGACCTTTTTGCCTCCGCCGGCCTGCGGCTGACCGTCGATCTGACGGCGCTCACCGACAACTGGCGGGACATGGCGCGGCGTTCCGGCAAGGCGCGCACGGCCGCCGTCGTCAAGGCGGATGCCTACGGGATGGGGATCGAGGATGCCGGCGAAGCGCTCTATCTCGCCGGCGCGCGGGATTTCTTCGTGGCAACCGTCGATGAGGGCGTGACGCTGCGCATGTTTGCCCCCGAGGCCCGCATCTTCGTGCTCGCCGGCATCTGGCCCGGCACCGAGCGGCGCTTCTTCGAAAACGACCTTGTGCCGATCATCGCCTCGGAAGAGCAGCTTGCCTTCTGGATGGCCGTGCTTGCCGACTACGGCGACTACCCTTGCGCGCTGCATGTCGATACCGGCTTCAACCGGCTCGGCCTGACGGTGGACGAGGCCATCGCGCTCGCCGACGACGTCTCGCGGCCGGCGAGTTTTTCGCCCGTGCTGGTCATGAGCCATCTTGCCTGCGGCGACGACCATTCCTCTGTCATGAACAGGCAGCAGCTTGAATCATTCCGCAGGGTTAGCGCCGCCTATGAAGGTATCGATTCAAGCCTGGCGGCCTCCGGCGGCATCTTCCTCGGGGACGACTACCACTTCGATCTTACCCGGCCGGGCATCGCGATCTATGGCGGGCAGGCCGTCAACGGCATGGCGAACCCGATGCGTCCGGTGGCAACGGCCGAGGCGCGCATCATCCAGGTCCGCACGGTCAAGGCCGGCGAAACCGTGAGCTACGGGCGGGCGCTGGAGCTTGGCCGCGACAGCCGGCTGGCGATCGTTTCGGCCGGTTATGCCGACGGCTATATGCGCAGCCAGTCGAGCGGGGGCGTGCCGTTGCGCCAGGCCGTGCCGCAGGGCGGACAGGGCTTCATTGCCGGCCACAAGGTGCCGGTCGCCGGCCGCATCACCATGGACCAGACGATCTTCGACGTGACCGACCTGCCGGACGGTGCCGTGCGCGCCGGCGACTATATCGAGCTTTTCGGCAAGAACATTCCCGTCGACGAGGCGGCCAAGGCCGCGGGCACGATCGGCTACGAGATGCTGACGAGCATCGGCCTGCGCCACGAGCGCAAATACGTGACGGACGAGGAATAGTCTTAGCGGGTAGTGAGCGCGAGGCGGACGCCGAGCGCCACGAACAACGCGCCGAGACCGCGGTCGAGCCACAGGCCGATCTTGGCATTCTGCCTGAAGAGATCGGCAAGCCGCCCTCCCGCAAGGATCAGCGGCGGCTCGATGAAGGCGGCCACGACGATGATGAGGCCGCCGTGGACGGCAAGCTGCAGCCATGCCGGGCCTGCGCCCGCCACGACGAATTGCGGCAGGAAGGCGAGGAAGAAGATCGCAACCTTCGGATTGAGCAGCGAGACCAGCACGCCCTGCCGATAGATGCGCTGCCAGCCGAGCGTCTCGCCCGCCGCACGAACAAAACCGCCCTCGCCTTTCGAGCGCAGCGCCTGGATGCCGAGCCAGACGAGATAGATCGCGCCTGTCCATTTGATCGTGGAAAAGGCGATGGCCGAGGCGGCAAGGATCGCCGACAGGCCGAAGGCGGCCAGAAGCACATGCATGCAGGCGCCGGTCCAGATGCCGAAGACGGCCGAGAAACCGGCGCGCGTGCCGCTCTTGATCGTGTGACCGAGGATGAAAGCCATGTCGGGACCGGGCGAGAGGTTCAGGAGAACCGCTGCCGTGAAGAAACCGATCCAGTGGGCGAGCGAATAATCGAGCATCACGTATCCTTTATCAGTCTGCGGATACTGCCAGCCCGGCCGCTGATGGGAAAATCATTAGTTTTGATCGGTGCCGGAAGCCATTGTTCGAAACAATTCCAGCAAAAGTGCGCAGCGGTTTTGCGTCCGGGATTGTGCAAAAGCAAAGAGATGGAGCTTGTCCGTGTTTCGAAGAAAAAACGGATATGCTCTGCGGCGGAAATCCGATTCGGGCGCTTGCGTGCCCCTACCTGAAAGCAGTCATTGATGGCCAAGGCCAGAACACAATTCATCTGCCAGAGCTGCGGCGCGGTGCATAACCGCTGGGCCGGCAAATGCGACAATTGCGGCGAGTGGAACACGATCGTCGAGGAAGACCCGATGGGCGGCATCGGCGGCGGGCCGGCCAAGACGCCGAAGAAGGGCCGGCCGGTGGCGCTGACGGCGCTGTCGGGCGAGATCGAGGAAGCGCCACGCATCCATACCGGCATTTCCGAACTCGACCGCGTCACCGGCGGCGGCTTCGTGCGCGGCTCGGCGGTGCTCGTCGGCGGCGATCCCGGCATCGGCAAGTCGACGCTGCTCATGCAGGCGGCCGCAGCGCTGTCGCGGCGCGGGCACCGGATCATCTATGTCTCGGGCGAAGAGGCGGTGGCGCAGGTGCGTCTGCGCGCCCAGCGCCTGGCGGCGGCCGATACCGATGTGCTGCTGGCTGCCGAAACCAATGTCGAGGACATTCTGGCGACGCTCGCGGAAGGAAAACGCCCCGATCTCGTCATCATCGATTCCATCCAGACGCTCTGGAGCGAGCTTGCCGAATCCGCGCCGGGCACGGTGACGCAGGTGCGCACCGGCGTTCAGTCGATGATCCGTTTCGCCAAGCAGACGGGTGCGGCCATGGTGCTTGTCGGCCATGTGACCAAGGACGGCCAGATCGCCGGCCCGCGCGTCGTCGAGCACATGGTCGACGCCGTGCTCTATTTCGAAGGCGACCGCGGCCATCACTACCGCATCCTGCGCACGGTCAAGAACCGTTTCGGGCCGACCGACGAGATCGGTGTCTTCGAAATGTCGGACAAGGGCCTGCGCGAAGTCGCCAACCCGTCCGAACTCTTCCTCGGCGAGCGCAACGAAAAATCGCCGGGGGCAGCCGTCTTTGCCGGCATGGAGGGCACGCGGCCCGTGCTCGTCGAAGTGCAGGCGCTGGTGGCGCCGACTTCGCTCGGCACGCCGCGACGCGCCGTCGTCGGCTGGGACTCCGCCCGCCTGTCGATGATCCTTGCGGTTCTGGAAGCCCATTGCGGCGTGCGGCTCGGCCAGCACGACGTCTATCTCAACATTGCCGGCGGCCTTCGCATCTCCGAACCGGCGGCCGATCTGGCGGTGGCGTCGGCCCTCGTTTCCTCGCTTGCCGGTATTGCCCTTCCGGCCGATTGCGTCTATTTCGGCGAAGTCAGTCTGTCGGGCGCCGTCCGGCCGGTTGCGCAAACCGCCCAGCGCCTTAAAGAAGCCGAAAAGCTGGGGTTTTCGGCGGCTCTGCTCCCATCCGGCTCCGCCGATCTGCCGAAGGGCAGCGGCCGCTGGAGCGAGATCGAGAGCCTGCCGGATCTGGTCGCGCGCATTGCCGGATCGAAAGGGGCGCTGCAGCGTGTGGAAGAAGACGTTTGATCCTTCATCACCAATAGCGGAGATGCTATAGGATCAGCCAAAACAAGGCGCGACGCGGCCGGCAAGGCGGCAGTCTGGAGTGGAATTTATATGCCCATTACGATTTTCGACGGTATTGTCATCGGCGTCGTGCTCTTCTCCGCCGTATTGGCAATGGTCCGCGGCTTCTCGCGCGAAATCCTCTCGATCGCGAGCTGGGGCGGCTCGGCAGCCGCCGCCTACTATCTCTACCCCTATCTCGTGCCTTATGCGAAGAAATATACCGACGACGACCGCATCGCCATCGTCGGCTCGGCTGCCGTCGTCTTCCTGATCGCGCTGATCGTCATCTCCTTCATCACGATGAAGATCGCCGATTTCATCATCGACAGCCGCATCGGCGCGCTCGACCGCACTTTGGGCTTCCTCTTCGGCGCAGCGCGCGGCATACTTCTGCTCGTCGTCGCTGTTGCCTTCTGGAACTGGCTGGTCGATGCCGACCACCGCCCGGCCTGGGTCAACAATGCCAAATCGAAGCCGTTCCTGGATTCGCTCGTCGTTCGCCTGCAGGCGGTCCTGCCGGATGAATTCGCCCAGATGATCCAGAAGAGCATTACGGAGAAGCTTCAGGGCGCGCACACGACGGAAGAGAATGCGCCGGCCAGCGATCAGGCTCCGGCGGAAGACGCAGCACCCGCGCCTGCCAATGGCGCACAGCAGCCATCGAATTGACGCAGTGTTCACGAGCTTGACCCGCGGCCTGGCAATTGCCATTTGAGCGGGACGTAAGACCAAGGTCCGGCCGGGCATTCCGCTCTGCCGGGCCTCAGCCGTTTCAGAGCCGGCAAGCGGGCTTTGAGGCAGATGCCGTTCGGCATGACCTATCGGAAAGCTCAGAGATTTCCGGTATCATGCTGCAGGAAAGCCGATCCATTCTTGTGAGAGCAGAGGCCCGCAGAAATGAACCAGTCCCATTCCTTCCCGATTGACGATCCGCTCGACGGAGATACGCTGCATGAAGAATGCGGCGTTTTCGGAATTCTGGGACATGACGATGCCGCGGCGCTGACGGCGCTCGGCCTGCACGCGCTCCAGCATCGCGGGCAGGAAGCGGCCGGCATCGTCTCCTTCGACGGCAAGCGCTTCCACCAGGAGCGCCATATGGGCCTCGTCGGCGACCACTATACCAATCCGATGACGCTCGCCCGCCTGCCCGGCAGCATCTCGATCGGCCATACGCGCTATTCGACGACGGGCGAAGTGGCGATGCGCAACGTGCAGCCGCTGTTTGCCGAACTGGAAGAAGGCGGCATCGCTGTTGCCCATAACGGCAATTTCACCAACGGCCTGACGCTGCGCCGCCAGATCATCGCCACCGGCGCCATCTGTCAGTCGACATCCGATACCGAAGTCGTCCTGCACCTCATCGCCCGCTCGCGCCACACCTCCACCGCCGACCGCTTCATCGACGCCATCCGCCAGATGGAAGGCGGCTATTCGATGCTCGCCATGACGCGCACGAAGCTGATTGCGGCACGCGACCCCACCGGCATCCGCCCGCTCGTCATGGGCGAACTCGACGGCAAGCCGATCTTCTGCTCGGAAACCTGCGCGCTCGACATTATCGGCGCCAAGTTCATCCGCGACGTGGAGAACGGCGAGGTCGTCATCTGCGAAATCCAGCCCGACGGTTCGATCAGCATCGATGCCCGCAAGCCGAACAAGCAGCAGCCCGAGCGGCTCTGCCTGTTCGAATATGTCTATTTCGCCCGCCCGGACTCGGTCGTCGGCGGCCGCAACGTCTATACGACGCGCAAGAACATGGGCATGAACCTCGCCAAGGAATCGCCCGTCGATGCCGACGTGATCGTGCCGGTTCCCGATGGCGGCACGCCTGCGGCCCTCGGTTATGCGCAGGAAAGCGGCATTCCGTTCGAATACGGCATCATCCGCAACCACTATGTCGGCCGCACCTTCATCGAGCCGACGCAGCAGATCCGCGCCTTCGGCGTGAAGCTGAAACATTCCGCCAACCGGGCGATGATCGAAGGCAAGCGCGTGGTGTTGGTGGACGATTCCATCGTGCGCGGCACGACTTCGCTGAAGATCGTGCAGATGATCCGCGAGGCCGGCGCCAGGGAAGTGCATATCCGCGTTGCGAGCCCGATGATCTTCTTCCCGGATTTCTACGGCATCGATACGCCTGACGCCGACAAGCTGCTCGCCAACCAGTATGCCGATGTCGAAGCCATGGCGAAATATATCGGCGCGGATTCGCTCGCCTTCCTGTCGATCAACGGCCTCTATCGCGCCGTCGGCGGCGAGGACCGCAACCCGGCCCGGCCGCAGTTCACCGACCATTATTTCACCGGCGACTACCCGACCCGCCTGCTCGACAAGAACGGCGAGTCCATGGGGAACAAGATTTCCATGCTCGCCAGCAACGGTTGAGGCGATGCTGTTGCGCTTTGACTTTCCGATCCGGGGCGCTTATTGCGCCCCTTATCTTATCAAGCACATGCGGGACCGGGGCAGATGAACATCAATCTTGAAGGCAGGATCGCGCTGGTGACGGGCGCTTCGCGCGGCATCGGCTATTTCACCGCCCTCGAACTCGCCAAGGCCGGCGCGCATGTGATCGCCTGCGCGCGCACCGTCGGCGGGCTGGAAGAACTCGACGACGCGATCAAGGCCGTCGGCGGCTCGGCCACGCTCGTCCCCTTCGACCTCGCAGACATGGAAGCGATCGACCGTCTCGGCGGCTCGATCTTCGAGCGCTGGGGCAAGCTCGACATTCTCGTCGCCAATGCCGGCATGCTCGGCGTCATCTCGCCGATCGGCCATATCGAGGCGAAGGTGTTCGAGAAGGTGATGAACATCAACGTCAACGCCACCTGGCGCCTCATCCGCTCGGTCGATCCGCTGCTGACCCGCTCGGATGCCGGCCGCGCCGTCATCATGTCCTCGGGCGCGGCCCACAAGTGCCGCCCGTTCTGGAGCGCCTATTCGGCCTCCAAGGCCGCCGTCGAGGCGCTGGCGCGCACCTGGGCCGGCGAGACGCAATCGACGCCGCTGCGCATCACCAGCGTCGATCCGGGTGCCACGCGCACGGCCATGCGCGCGCAGGCGGTTCCCGGCGAAGACCCGATGAGCCTGCCGCATCCGTCCGAAGTGGCCAAAGCGATCCTTCCCCTGCTCGGCCCCGGCGTGACGGAGACCGGCAAGCTGTTCATCGTGCGCGAGAACAAGCTGGCGGATTACCGGCTGCCGGGCTGAGGCGATCCTCCTTCCCACATTTCGTGACGCAACCGACAATGTGGGAAATGGCTTGGCAACTCCCTTGACCAAACCCCGATCCCGCGCCATAAAACGCGTCATGAAAACGGTTACCTGCATTATTTGCCGGAAGATTATTCGCTAGCCCAAAGCTGGCCTGGCCGTTTTCGTCTCCCAAATGTCCAAGATGCGAAACGCCCCGGCCTGCCGGCGGCGGTTATTTTCTGCTTATGCATATTGGGAGAGTGAAATGGGCGGCACGCCGGAACTGAAGCTATACAACACGCTGACGCGGGAGAAATCGGTTTTCAAGCCGATCGATGCCGAAAACGTCCGCATGTATGTGTGCGGCCCGACGGTCTACGATTACGCCCATATCGGCAATGCGCGGCCGGTCATCGTCTTCGACGTCTTGTTCCGCCTGCTGCGCCATGTCTATGGCGAAAGCCACGTCACCTATGCGCGCAACATCACCGATGTCGACGACAAGATCAACGCGCGGGCGCTGCGCGACTATCCGGGCCTGCCGCTGAACGCGGCGATCCGGGCGGTGACGGAAAAGACCGAGACGCAGTTCCTCGAAGACGCCAGGGCGCTCGGTTCGCTGGAGCCGACCGTGCAGCCGCGGGCGACCGACAATATTGCCGAGATGATCGAGATCATCGAGCGGCTGATTGCGCGCGGCCATGCCTATCAGGCTTCGGGCGAAGTGCTGTTCGACACGAAATCGATGGCCGATTACGGCCAGCTTTCGAAGCGCAATCTCGACGAGCAGCAGGCCGGCGCCCGCGTCGCCGTCGATGCGCACAAGAAAAACCCCGGCGATTTCGTGCTCTGGAAACTCTCGGACGACAACGAACCCGGCTGGGAAAGCCCCTGGGGCCGCGGCCGGCCGGGCTGGCATATCGAGTGCTCGGCCATGAGCGGGCGCTATCTCGGTGACGTCTTCGATATTCACGGCGGCGGTCTGGACCTGATCTTCCCGCACCATGAGAACGAGATCGCCCAGTCGCGGTGCGCCCACGGCACGGACGTGATGGCGAATGTCTGGATGCATAACGGCTTCCTGCAGGTCGAGGGCCGCAAGATGTCGAAATCGGAAGGCAATTTCGTCACCATCTACGAGCTCCTGCACACGCAAACCTTCGCCGGCCGGCAATGGCCGGGCGAGGTGCTGCGCCTTGCCATGCTGATGACGCATTACCGCGAGCCGATCGACTTTTCGGTCAAGCGGCTGGAGGAGGCCGAACGCCTGCTTGCCAAGTGGCCGGCCGCCGAAGCCGGCGATGCCGAGCCGGACGAGACGGTGCTGAACGCGCTCGCCGACGATCTCAATACGGTCGCCGCCGTCCAGGCGCTGCATGCGCTGGCGCAATCCGGCAATGACGCCGTCTTCGCCGCCAGTGCCGCCCTGCTCGGCGTGCTGCCGAAGAAGACCGAGGTCGACGAGGCGGTGGCCGCGGAAATCGATGCGCGGGTCAAGGCGCGGCTGGAGCTCCTGAAGGCGAAGAATTTCGCCGAGGCCGACAAGATCCGCGAGACGCTTGCAGCCGAGGGCATCCAGCTCAAGGACGGCAAGGATGCGGCAACCGGCGAGCGCGTGACGACGTGGGAAGTGAAGCGCTAGGATGGTTTGGGCGGACGACGCGCGCACTCGACGCCTACAGTCCGACGGCTGGACCGTCCTGCGTTTCTGGAACGACGATATCCTCAAGGATATCGGCAATATATGCAGCCACATCATCCGCACCATCGGAAAGGACCTGCCATGACCGAGACTTACACCGGCGGATGCCAATGCGGGGCGATCCGGTTCCGGGCGCGGGGTACGCCGCCGGATTCGTCGATCTGCCATTGCCGCATGTGCCAGAAGGCGTTCGGCGCCTATTACGCGCCGCTGGTTTCCGTGCGCGGGATGGAATTCGAGTGGACCAGGGGGCAGCGCAAGACCTTCCGGTCGTCGAATTTCGTCAGTCGCGGCTTCTGCGGCGATTGCGGCACGCCGCTGACCTATGAGGCGCCGGACGGAATGTCGGTTTCCGCCGGGGCCTTCGACGATCCGTCGCAGCTGCCGCCGACCATCCAGTGGGGCGTGGAAGGCAAGATCGGCTTTGTCGATCACCTGCACGAGCTGCCGGCAGAACGCACCGAGGCGGATCTCGCTGCCGGCTCCTTCCTGCGTGAGATCGTCTCCTATCAGCATCCGGACCACGATACGCCGGTCTGGCCGCCGGAGGATCACCCGTGACGACGGAAATGGACCTGACCGGCGGATGCCAATGCGGCGCGGTTCGTTACCGGGCGCGCGGCGAGCTTGGCTATCCGCATGTCTGCCATTGCCGCATGTGCCAGAAGGCGGCCGGCAACTATTTCCTGCCGCTGGCAGCGGCCAGCCGCGGCGATTTCGCGCTGACGCGCGGCGAGCCGAAATGGTTCCACTCTTCCGGTCTGGTGCGGCGCGGCTTCTGCGGCGATTGCGGCACGCCGCTTTTCTACGATATTCCCGGCGCCGACTCCATCAACATCACGCTCGGCTCGCTGGATGATCCGCAGGCGGTAAGGCCGGTGATGCAATCCAGTCTCGACAGCAAAATGGTCTGGTTTCATGCGCTCGACGGCTTGCCTGTCGAGCCGGAACCGGAAACAACCGATCGCGAGGACAGGATCGCGGCGAGCAACCGCCAGCATCCGGACCACGATACAGCCCAATGGCCTTCAGGAGCAAATCCATGACCGAGACGACGAGAACAGGCGGCTGCCAGTGCGGCGCCGTTCGCTTCCGCATAACAGGCAAGCTCGGACGTCCGTCCATCTGCCATTGCCGCATGTGCCAGAAGCAGTTCGGCGGCTTCTTTTCCGCGCTTGTCACGGCGCCGGAAGAGGGCATGGAATGGACGCGCGGGGAGCCGGCCTATTTCCAGTCTTCCGTCAATATCGACCGCGGCTTCTGCCGGGATTGCGGCACGCCGATGACCTACCGTCATCCGGGCGGGCTGGAGCTTGCGATCGGCACGTTCGACGACCGCAGCGATCTCGCCCCGCAGAT
Organism: Rhizobium sp. KDH_Rht_773_N; assembly: GCF_052946295.1. Classification (NCBI taxonomy): domain Bacteria; kingdom Pseudomonadati; phylum Pseudomonadota; class Alphaproteobacteria; order Hyphomicrobiales; family Rhizobiaceae; genus Rhizobium; species Rhizobium sp. KDH_Rht_773_N. The sequence continues at coordinate 514,412 of NZ_CM129525.1, forward strand.
CCAGGTCAATTACGAGGCCCGCCTGCCCTGGGTCGAGACGATCTTCGACGCGCCCGTTCACAAGGACCCGGATTTCTATGCCCGGCAGGAGGCGATCATCTCCTTCCAGCATCCCGACCACGACACGGCCGTCTGGCCGGCGAAAGGCGTGAAGATATGACCGAAGTGCTGCGCACGCTCTATCCGGAAATCGAACCCTATGCCTGCGGCCATCTCGATGTCGGCGACGGCCATGTGCTCTATTGGGAGCGCTGCGGCACGCCGGGCGCCAAGCCGGCGGTCTTCCTGCACGGCGGCCCGGGCGGCGGCATTTCGCCGGTCCATCGCCGCGCCTTCGATCCCGCGCTTTACGATGTCATGCTGTTCGACCAGCGCGGCTGCGGCAAGTCGACCCCGCATGCGAGCCTCGAGGCCAACACGACCTGGCATCTCGTTGCCGATATCGAGCGGCTGCGCGAAATGGCCGGCGTCGAGAAATGGCAGGTCTTCGGCGGTTCCTGGGGCTCGACGCTGGCGCTTGCCTATGCCGAGAAACATCCGGAACACGTTTCCGAGCTCATCGTGCGCGGCATTTACACGCTGACGCGGGCCGAGCTCGACTGGTACTATCAGTTCGGCGTCTCGGAAATGTTCCCGGACAAATGGGAGCGTTTCGTGGCCCCGATCCCGCCGGAGGAGCGCCATGAGATGATGCTTGCCTACAATCGCCGCCTCACCGGTGCGGACCGTGACGTGGCGCTCGAGGCAGCCAAGGCCTGGAGCATCTGGGAGGGCGAGACGATCACGCTGCTGCCGGAAAAGGCCACGAGCGGCAAGTTCGAGGAAGCCGAGTTCGCCTATGCCTTTGCGCGCATCGAGAACCATTTCTTCGTCCATGCCGGCTGGATGGAGGAAGGCCAACTGCTGCGCGACGCGCACAGGCTGAAGGATATTCCGGGCGTCATCGTGCACGGGCGCTATGATATGCCCTGCCCGGCCAAATATGCCTGGCTGCTGCACAAGGCATGGCCGAAAGCCGAGTTTCACCTGATCGAGGGCGCGGGCCATGCCTTTTCGGAGCCCGGCATTCTCGACAGGCTGATCCGGGCGACGGACAGGTTTGCCGGGAAGAACTAGCAACGCGCCGAAAGGCCCGCTCACGAAGATCAAGGAACCCGCTCGCCGGGAGGAACCGACATGAAAGAACGCATCTACCTCTTCGACACGACGCTCCGGGACGGGCAGCAGACGCCCGGCATCGACTTTTCCGTCGAGGACAAGATTGCGATTGCCGGCATGCTGGACGAGTTCGGGCTCGACTATGTCGAGGGCGGCTATCCCGGCGCGAACCCGACCGACACGGCCTTCTTCGCCGAAAAGCGCACGAAGCAGGCCTCCTTCGTCGCCTTCGGCATGACGAAGCGCCCCGGCGTTTCCGTTTCCAACGATCCGGGCATTGCCGGCCTGCTGCAGGCCAGCAGCGACGCCGTCTGCTTCGTCGCCAAGAGCTGGGACTATCACGTGCAGGTGGCGCTCGGCTGCACCAACGAGGAAAATCTCGAAGCGATTGCCGACAGCGTCAAGGCCGCGGTTGCCGCCGGCAAGGAGGCAATGGTCGACTGCGAGCATTTCTTCGACGGCTACAAGGCCAATCCGGAATATGCGCTGGCCTGCGCCAAGACAGCTTATGAAAACGGCGCGCGCTGGGTGGTGCTGTGCGATACGAACGGCGGCACGCAGCCGCCGGAAGTGCGTGCCATCGTCGAGGCGGTGATCGCCTTCGGCGTGCCGGGCCACTGTCTCGGCATCCATGCGCATAACGACACCGGCCAGGCGGTCGCCAATTCGCTTGCCGCCGTCGAGGCCGGCGCGCGCCAGATCCAGGGCACGCTGAACGGCATCGGCGAGCGCTGCGGCAATGCCAATCTGGTGACGCTGATCCCGACGCTGGCGCTGAAAAGCGCCTATAATACCCGTTTCGAAACGGCGATCGATGCCGAGCGGCTGACCAACCTCACGCGCCTGTCGCATGCCTTCGACGAGCTTCTGAACCGCTCGCCGGATCATCAGATGCCCTATGTCGGCGCCTCTGCCTTTGCCACCAAGGCCGGCATCCATGCCTCGGCGCTGCTCAAGGATCCGCGCACCTACGAACATGTGCCGCCGGAAAGTGTGGGCAATTTCCGCAAGGTCATGGTCTCGGACCAGGGCGGCAAGGCCAATTTCATCAATGCGCTGAAGCGGCGCGGCATCGATGTCGCCAAGGACGATCCGAAGCTCGACCTCCTGATCTCCATCGTCAAGGAGCGCGAGGCCTCCGGCTATGCCTATGAGGGTGCCGATGCGAGTTTCGAGCTGCTGGCGCGCCGCACCATGGGCACGATCCCGCATTTCTTCTCGATCGACGGTTTCCGGGTGATGATCGAACGGCGCTTCGATTCCCACGGCCGCATCAAGATCGTCTCGGAAGCGGTGGTGAAGATCACCATCGACGGCCAGACGCTGATGTCGGTGGCGGAAGCCGAAGGCCCGGTCAACGCGCTCGATCTGGCGCTGCGCAAGGATTTCGGCAAATACCAGCACGAGATCGACGACCTCGTGCTGGCCGATTTCAAGGTGCGTATCCTCAACGGCGGCACCGAGGCGATCACCCGCGTTCTGATCGAATCCACCGATTCCAGCGGCGTGCGCTGGTGGACGGTCGGCGTGTCGGAAAACATCATCGACGCCTCCTTCCAGGCGCTGATGGATTCGGTCATCTACAAGCTGATGAAGAACCGGCAGTTGGCCGGCAAGATCGCGGCGGAGTGAGCGGCGAAGCAATTCCGGCAGAAGCGCGCAGCGGTTTTGCCGGAAGCTACAGGAGGCCCCAATCCTCCTGCGAATACCATTCGTCCCCTTCCCTCGGCCCCTTCCAGCGCATCCGCGTGACCCTTTCCATGCCGCCCCTGCGGAAGGCGGCTTCCAGCGCCCTGTAGGTTTCGGGCGTGCCGGAGGCGGCATGGCCCCAGACGAAGATCGTGGCGGTGAGATAGCGGGCGCGGAAATCGTCGTCGCTGCGCTGGATCAGGAAGAATCCGCCGCGGGCGCTGCACGGCCGCAGGGGGTCGTTGCCGCCGAGCGAGGGGGCAGACAGCGGAAAGATCAGCCTGCCGCCGGCAGCAAGCTTGTCGATCCACGCCTCGGCCGGCCTGTGGGCGGCGAAATTGACGTAGATCGCGTCGACGGGCGATTTCGGCCATTCCAGGCCGTTGCCGCAGATCACCTCGACATTGCCGTAGGGGGCGAGGCTGGCGGTTGCGCGAGCGGCAAGTTCCCTGTCGTATTCGATCGCCGTGACATGGCCGCGGCTGCCGACGAGATGCGACAGCATGGCGGTATAATAACCGCCGCCCGCGCCGATATGGCAGGCCGATTCGCCGGGCTGCGGCGCAAGCCAGTGAAGGCCGAGCGCATGCAGCGAAGGGCTGCCGTTGTTGACCTGCCGCTCTTCCTGCAGTGCAACCAGAATATCCTGATAGAGGACGGCGGGATCGGTGGACGGCATGTCCCGATAGCCGGTGCTGTTGGCCATGCGCCACGGCGGCGGCCCGAGAAAATCTTCCCGCGGCACCGCGGCAAAGGCCTGCCGCAGTCTCTCGTCGCCGGAAATACCCATCCTTGCCAGCATCCGGGTGGCATAGGCCTGCCGGCAATTCGCCAGTTCCGTCTCGGCCATGCCTGCCTCCTTTCATGGCGTTCGATTGACGATCCATTCAAGGAAATGAATTGGCCTATTCACGCCGCTTAAGCTAATGCGGATCAGAAACAGAACAAATACGGAAACACCCAATGTCTGCCGATGCAAGCGCAACCATCATCAAGAACGAAGACAGTCCACGCGGCTTTGCCTTCGCGCTTACGGCCTACCTTCTGTGGGGCTTTCTGCCGATCTACATGAAGGCGGTCGCGCATATTTCGCCGGCCGAGGTGATCGCCCACCGTATCCTCTGGTCGCTGCCGCTCGCCGGCATGGTGCTGCTGGCGCTGGGGCGCACGCAGGATATTGCCGTTGCGCTGCGCTCGCCGCGCATGCTCGGCATGGCGGTCGTGACAGCGGCACTGATTACCGTCAACTGGGGCACCTATGTCTGGGCGATCGGCGCCGGCCATTCACTCGATGCGGCCATGGGCTATTTCATCAATCCGCTGTTCAGCATCTTCCTCGGCGCCGTGCTGCTGAAAGAAAAGCTGCAGCCGATGCAGATCGCGGCGATCTGCCTTGCCGGCCTTGCGGTCGTGGTGCTCGCCTTCGACAGCGGCGGCATTCCCTGGGTGGCGCTGACGCTGGCGATCAGCTGGGGCTTCTATGCGCTGCTGCGCAAGACGCTGCCGCTCGGGCCGAACCAGGGCTTCTTCCTGGAAGTGCTGATCCTCAGCCTGCCTGCCCTCTTCTACATCCTTTACCTGGAATTCGTCAGCGGCGAAGGCCACTTCTACCGCACCGGGTTCAACGATACCGCCCTGCTGCTCGGCTGCGGACTGATCACCGCCGTACCGCTGATGATCTACGCCAACGGCGCCAAACTGCTGAAACTGTCGACGATCGGCATCATGCAGTATATCGCGCCGACGATGATCTTCCTCATTGCCGTCTTCGTCTTCCACGAAGAAATGGATACGGCACGCATGATCGCCTTCCCGCTGATCTGGGCCGGCCTGTTCCTCTACAGCTGGTCGATGCTGCGCACGAGCCGCGGGCGCTAGCCCGCCGGCGTCTTTCCTTGCGCAAACCGGGCGCAAAACCGCTACGCACTTTTGCTGGAATTGCTTTTCTCTCTACGCAATTCCGGACGCAAAACCGCTACGCACTTTTGCTGGAATTGCTGAGTGCCTACATCTTCGAGATCACGTCGTCCTCGCCGTCGCGGTCGGCGGCAAGTTCGGCCGCCTGCGCCATGATGGCGGGGATGATGCCCGAAATCTCGTCGATGACGAGCGGCTGGACGCGATGGGCCGTGTGCAGGAAACCCTCGCCGGTCATGTGGCGCAAAAGCTCCATCATCGGGTCCCAGAATCCGTTGATATTGGCGAAGACCATCGGCTTTTCGTGACGGCCGAGCTGCGCCCAGGTCATGATCTCGACGATCTCTTCCAGCGTGCCGATACCGCCCGGCAGGGCCACGAAAGCATCAGAGCGCTCGAACATCGTGTGTTTGCGCGCATGCATGTCAGGGGTTACAATAAGCTCGTTGAGCTGGCCGAGCGAATGGCGAGTCGCCTCCATGTCAATCAGGAACTCGGGAATGATGCCCGTCACCTGACCGCCGTTGGATAGGGTCCCGCTGGCCACAGCGCCCATGATGCCCTTTGTGCCGCCGCCATAGATCAGGCGAAGGCCATATTCCGCGATCTCTTTTCCGAGCGCGCGGCCGGCAGCCATATGGGAAGGATCGCGTCCCGGCCGAGAGCCGCAGTAAACGCAAATGGATCGAATCGATACAGATTGTTCGGTCATAAGGGAAAAACAACTATTCCATTTCAATGCAGTCAAGAAAATTGACTGAAAAGCGACGTCCGGAGCTTGCGTATTTGCTTTGAATGCTTGTGCAAGGCCACGGGAATCGCTAGCAATTTCTGAATACTACGGCAATTTGCCGCCTTTGGAGACGCAATGATGAAAAACCGTGCCGGCTTGCTGGCCCTCGCAGTGCTCGTAATCGCAATCATACTGATGGTGTTTTTCGTCATGCCCCGGCTCGGCTCTGATGTGGCGAAGGTGGGTGACGCCATCAACCAGGCCGGCACAGAGGTCAACAACACGGTTAACGAAACGTCCAAGACCTCCCGCTCCGCGGCCGCCGATGCCGCAGCCGCCGCCCAGAATGTGGGCAGCCTCACTGCCGACGCCATCCGGTCCCTTTCCGGGTTGAAGGCGCTGTTTGCCGACAACAAGGTGCCCGCCGCCGACGCGCTTGCCAGCGCCAAGACCGCGGCCGTGGACGCCTTGACCGCGGTCGCCGATTTTGCGGCACCCGAAGGCCTCGACGCGACGACGGCAAGCCTCGTCTCCAAGGCCAAGGACGGTGCCGGCAAGGCCCGCGACATCATCCGCAACCTTCCCGAAAGTGCCGCCGATGCGCTGGCTGCGCTCGCACGGGCCGAAGCCGCGCTGACCGGCGCGCCGGAACCGGCCGGCCAGCCGGCCGCGGCCGACAGCCAGACGCCTCCGGCTGCCGATACCGCTTCCGGCACCGGCCCGAAGATCCCGGCCTTCGACGTGCTGCGCGTCGAGCCTGACGGTTCGACCGTCATTGCCGGCTCGGCCGAGCCGCACGGCAAGCTGGAAGTGCTCGACGGCGACAAGGTCGTCGTGACCACCGATGTCGACGGCACCGGCGATTTTGCCGCCGTGCTCGACAATCCGCTCGCCGCCGGCGACCACCAGCTCGTGCTGAAAGTCACCGGCAAGGACGGCAAGACCACACTGTCCGAAGAGGTTGCGACCGTTTCCGTACCGAAGGACGGCAGCGGCAGCGAACTGCTCGCCATGGTTTCCAAGCCCGGCACGGCAAGCCGCATCATTACCGCGCCGAAGGCCGAGGTCGCCAGCGCCCAGCCGGCCGCCAGCAACGCAGCCGCGGCGCCCGCCGACAACGCCGCCGCCAGCACGCAGCCTGCCGCCACCGGCGCGCCGGGCGATCAGGTCGCGATGCAGACGCCGGCGACGTCGAGCGATGCGGGCAGTGCGGCGCCTTCCGTTCCCGGCACCCAGCAGGGCGACGCGACGGCTGCCGACGTGGTCATCAACGCCGTCGAGATCGAGGGCAACAAGATCTTCGTGGCCGGCACGGCGCGCGCCAATGCCAAGGTCGTCGGTTATGCCGACGACGCGCTGATCGGCCAGGATACGGCCGAGCCGGACGGGCACTTCGTCATCAGCGGGGCGATGGACCTTTCGGTCGGCGACCACAAGGTTCGCGTCGATCTGGTCGATGGCTCGGGCAAGGTGCTCGTGCGCGCGACCGTCAATTTCAACCGCCCGGAAGGCGACCAGGTGACGGTTGCCGCCCAGTCCGGCGGCAATGCCGGCCAGGCGATGGTGCCGCTCGACGAGGGCCAGCTCGGCAAGCTCAAGGGCGATGCGACAAAGGCCTTCGGCCTGCTGAAGGGCCTCTTTGCGGACGGCAAGGTGCCGGGTACGGAACAGCTTGCGGCGGCGCGCTCGGCCACCGAGTTCGCGCTGCGCTCGCTCGTCGATTTCCGCCCTGGCATCGATGCGACCGACGCCTTCAAGCAGGCATCGGCTTCCGCCTCGCAGGTTGCCGCCAACGCGCTGACGCTGCTGCAGGGCCTGCCGAAGGATGCAAAATCGGTGGGGGCGGCGCTCGACAGGCTCGGCGCCATCATTGCCGGACTGACGGTGCCCGACGCCGCGCCGGCGGCCTCGAACGAGGTGGCGGCCGCCGGCCAGCCGAAGACGATCGAGCAGGCGCCGCTGACGGAGAACAACAATGCGGTCATCATCCGCCGCGGCGATACGCTCTGGCAGATTTCCCGCCGCGTCTACGGCCTCGGCGTGCGCTATACGACGATCTACATCGCCAACGAGGACAAGATCACCAATCCGGACCGCATCCGCCCCGGCCAGATCTTCGGCCTGCCGAAGGATGCCCTGCCGAATGCCGAGGAGCTGCATCGCAAGCGGCTTTCGGGCGAACACCTCTAAAACGCGACATCGGCGGCCCATCGGCCGCCGATTTCTTTAGGGCCGGCGTGCAACAGCGCGCCGATAAAATCCCTGTCAATGTTGTAATCGGCCAGCCGGTAGCATATCTGGCGGAAACGGCGACAGGCCGCGGCAAGAGCGGCCCGGCGGGCTGGAGACAGGCATGGCAAACGGCAAGACAGTTTCGGACAGCAACCTGCTGGGAACGCTCTATAACCTCTGGCCCTACATGTGGCCGGAAGGGCGGCCGGACCTCAGGATGCGGGTCGTATGGGCTTCGGTCTATCTGCTCGTGTCGAAATTCGTGCTGCTGCTGGTGCCCTATTTCTTCAAATGGTCCACCGATGCGCTGAACGGCAAGATGGACCTGCAGGGCACGCTGCCGCCGCTGCTGATCGGCGCCACCGCCCTCGTCGTCGCCTATAACCTGACGCGCCTCATCCAGCTCGGGCTCAACCAGCTCAGGGATTCGCTCTTTGCCAGCGTCGGCCAATATGCCGTGCGCCAGCTTGCCTACCGCACTTTCGTGCATATGCACGAGCTTTCGCTGCGCTTCCATCTGGAGCGCAAGACGGGCGGGCTTTCGCGCATCATCGAGCGCGGCACCAAGGGCATCGAGACGATCGTGCGTTTCACGATCCTGAACTCGATCCCGACGGTCATCGAATTCCTGCTGACGGCGGCGATCTTCTGGTGGGGCTACGGCTTCTCTTATCTCGCCGTCACCGCCTTCACCGTCTGGGCCTATATCTGGTTCACGATCCGCGCCTCCGACTGGCGCATCTCGATCCGCCGGGCGATGAACGACAGCGATACGGACGCCAATACCAAGGCGATCGACTCGCTCCTCAATTTCGAGACCGTCAAATATTTCGGCAACGAGGAAATGGAGGCCAAGCGCTTCGACAGGTCGATGGAGCGCTACGAGAAGGCGGCCACAGACGTGTGGACCTCGCTCGGCTGGCTGAACTTCGGCCAGGGCGTGATCTTCGGCATCGGCACGACCATCATGCTGGTGCTTTCGGCCTGGTCGGTGCAGCGCGGCGAACATACGGTCGGCGATTTCGTCTTCGTCAATTCCATGCTGCTGCAGCTTTCCGTGCCGCTGAACTTCATCGGCTTCGTCTACCGCGAAATCCGCCAGGGGCTGATCGACATCGAGCAGATGTTCGATCTCCTGGAAGTCAAGGCCGAGGTGCTGGACGCGCCCGACGCGAAGGCGCTTGCCATCGGCCAGGGCGCGATTTCCTTCAAGGACGTGCATTTCGCCTATGACCCGGCGCGGCCGATCCTGAAGGGCATTTCCTTCGAGGTGCCGGCCGGCAAGACGGTCGCGGTCGTCGGCCCCTCGGGTGCCGGCAAATCGACGCTGTCGCGCCTGCTCTATCGTTTCTACGATATCCAGAGCGGCTCCATCACCGTCGACGGGCAGGATATCCGCAGCGTCACCCAGAAGAGCCTGCGTTCCGTCATCGGCATGGTGCCGCAGGATACGGTGCTGTTCAACGATACGGTTGCCTACAATATCCGCTACGGCCGCCCTTCGGCCAATGAGGCGGAGGTGAAACAGGCGGCCGAGATCGCCCAGATCGCGCATTTCATCGAGACCCTGCCCGAAGGCTTCGAGACGAAGGTCGGCGAACGCGGGCTGAAACTTTCCGGTGGCGAGAAGCAGCGCGTGGCGATTGCCCGCACCATCCTCAAGGCGCCGCCGATCCTCATTCTCGACGAGGCGACCTCGGCGCTCGACACGACGACGGAGCGGGAAATCCAGACGGCGCTCGACGTCGTTTCCAAGAACCGCACGACGCTGGTCATCGCCCACCGCCTGTCCACCGTCATCGGCGCGGACGAGATCATCGTGCTCAAGAGCGGCGAGATCGCCGAGCGCGGCACGCATGCCGCCCTGCTTGCGCAGAACGGCCTCTATGCCTCGATGTGGAACCGCCAGCGCGAGGCGACGCAGGCCGAAGAGCATCTGAAGCAGGTGCGCGAGAGCGACGAACTCGGCATCGTCAACCGGCTGGCGCCGGCCAGCTGACGTTGACGGCGGGCAACAGCGCCGTTTTATTGTTTAGAACCGATGCATCGAAGGCGGCCTGAGGTCCGCGCCATTGCTCCTCACGTCGTTTTTCTGTAACCAGCGGATACGAAAAACGACAGGAGACCGGCATTCATGAGCTTGTTCGATACGGTTCGCAACACGATCGTTCCGGTGCACAAGGAAGGTTATCCCTTCGTCGCCGCCTTCTTCGTCGCGTCGCTCGTATTGGGCTGGATCTTCAAGCCGCTCTTCTGGATCGGCCTCATCCTGACGCTCTGGTGCGCCTATTTCTTCCGTGATCCCGAGCGCGTGACGCCGCAGGACGACGATCTCGTCATTTCGCCGGCCGACGGCAAGGTTTCGTCGATCCAGATGGTGACGCCGCCGGCCGAGCTGAACCTCGGAGCCGAGCCGATGCTGCGCATCTCGGTCTTCATGAACGTCTTCAACTGCCATGTGAACCGCGCGCCGATGCGCGGCCGCATCGTCAGCATCAACTACCGGCCGGGCAGCTTCGTCAATGCCGAACTCGACAAGGCGAGCGAAGACAACGAGCGCAACGGCCTCGTCATCGAAACCCGCCACGGCCAGATCGGCGTGGTGCAGATCGCCGGCCTCGTGGCGCGGCGCATCCTCTGTTTCTCGCATGTCAACGAACCCGTCGACGCGGGCGAGCGTTTCGGCCTCATCCGCTTCGGCTCGCGCCTCGACGTCTTCCTGCCGGCCGGCGCCGCCCCGCGCGTCGCCCTCGGCCAGACGGCGGTTGCCGGCGAGACTGTCATTGCCGAATTCGCCTCGGCAAAGGGTCCGGTCATCAGCCGCCGCAGCTAATTTCGAGGAAAGCGCGATATGGAAACTCCCTTTCCGCCCTTCGAACCGAACGGCCCGAACGACGATTCCGCCCGCGGGCCGCGCCTGCGCGAAATCCCGATCCGGCTCGTCGTGCCGAACCTCATCACCATTCTTGCGATCTGCGCCGGCCTGACCGGCATCCGGCTTGCCTTCGAAGGCCGGCATGAGCTGGCGGTCGCCATGGTGCTGGTCGCCGCCTTCCTCGACGGTGTCGACGGGCGCGTGGCGCGGCTGATGAAGGCCACCTCGAAATTCGGCGCGCAGATGGATTCGCTTGCCGATATCGTCAATTTCGGCGTGGCGCCGGCCCTCGTCGTCTATGTCTACGCGCTCGACGAGGCGCGCTCGCTCGGCTGGATCGCCGCGCTCATCTATACGATTGCCGCAGGCCTCAGACTGGCGCGCTTCAACGTGATGTCGGAACGCGAGAACCGCGCGCCCTGGCAATCGGAATATTTCGTCGGCGTGCCGGCCCCGGCGGGCGCCATGCTGGTGCTGCTGCCTGTCTATCTCGGCTTCCTCGGCCTTGCCACCGACCGGACCTTCGCCTTCCTCTCCTCCGGCTATACGGTCCTCATCGCCTTCCTGCTCATCAGCCGCCTGCCGGTCTGGTCCGGCAAATCCGAGAGCCGGATGCGGCGCGATCTCGTGCTGCCGGCCATGCTCGGCGTCGTGATCTATGTTGCGCTGCTGATGAGCTTCACCTGGGAAGTGATGGTCTTCACCGTCTGCGCCTACCTCATTTCGCTGCCCTTCGGCGCGCGAAAGTGGAAGCGCAAATACGGCACGCTGACCATCGAGGAACCCGGTGTCGGCGAAGACGATATCGGCCGCCATATCTGAGCGCCTACTTTATTAAGTAAGTATTAACGAACGCAGGCTTCGGTTAAGCCTCGCGAATTATGCTTCGTGGTTACATTTCCTGATGAGAAATGCCTCTCTTTTGTCGCTATTAAAGACAAAAGAACAAATCACATAAGATTCTAGGGAAACACGTAAGGAGAGTATCGTGACCTCGAAGAAGTCGGAACAGCAGCAGGCAGCCAAGCCGGACCTGGCGACCAACTACCGCCCGCTCGGCCTCAAGGCCGTGGCTGCGGCCTCGATGATGGCAAAACCGGCACCGGTCAAGAAGCTGGCATAAGACGCGCGAGCCGGCAGGTTGCCGGCAGGCGCCCAAGGATGCCGGCCATGATATCCGGAGCCCGCCATATGGCGGGTCCGGCAAAAACACGGGCAAGCGCACACCGTCCCGGCCCAAGACCGGACGGGCAGAAATTGCCGTTGTTCCAGTCGACAGAACCGGGTTTCAGAAGAAACTGAGCTGAGCCTCGTCAGGCGCTTTCTTCTCGGGCGGCTTCGGCTGCCGTTCGAGCGGCACCTGCTCCTGCAGGTCCGGCCCCATATTGGCGACCTTGTTGACCTTGTCCGAGACCGGGATGGCTTCGAAGAAATCCTCCTGAACCGGCTGCATCAGGTCCGTGACCGCGCGCGGCTCCTGCGTCTTGCAGTCGAGCCAGCGGGAAAAATCCTCCGGCTGGATGACGACGGGCATGCGGTCGTGGATCGACGCGATCGCGCTGTTGGCCCTGGTTGTCAGGATGGCGCCGGTATCGACCTCGGACCCGTCGGCCGAGGACCATGTTTCCATGAGGCCGGCAAAGGCGATGACGCCGCCGCGGCGCGGGCGGATCCAGTAGGCCTGCGCCTTCTCGCCGCTTTCCTTCGACGGGCGATGCCATTCGTAGAAGCCGGAGGCCGGGATGAGAATGCGGCGGTGGCGCATGGCGGCGCGGAAGGAAGCCTTGCCGATTGCGGTTTCGGCGCGCGCATTGATCAGCAGCGGAAATTCCTTGGGATCTTTCACCCAGCCCGGCGTGAGGCCCCAGCGCACCAGCAGAGCGCGCCGATCCGGCAGGTTGCTGCCCGGCTCGTGCCCCTCGCCGGCGATGACGACGAGGATCGGCTGCGTCGGCGCAATGTTGTAGCGCGCCGGAAAGCCTTCCAGCTCGGCGAGGCTGAAGGCTTCGGCGACAGTCTTGACCGCTTCCGTCAGGGCAAAACGTCCACACATGCCGCTGTCTTTGCACCCTGCCCGGCAGCGGTCAAGGCAGCGCGGCCAAAAGCTTCAACTGCGCGGTGCAAAAAGGATGACGGCCGTGCCGGCGAGGCAGATCAGCGCGCCGCCGATATCCCAGCGGTCGGGAACGCGGCTCTCCGCCAGCCAGAGCCAGAGCAGGGAGGCGACGATATAGATGCCGCCATAAGCGGCAAAGGTGCGGCCCGCAGCCTCGCTCGGCACCAGCGTCAGCAGCCAGGCGAAAAGCGCCAGCGACACGATGCCGGGCGCCAGCCACCAGACGGGCTTCGCCAGCCGCAACCAGGCCCAGAAGGCGAAGCAGCCGGCAATTTCGAAGAGGGCGGCAAGGGCGTAGATCAGGTAGGTCACGGGCGTCTCGCGGGAATCGTGGCGCCATATTCCACGCAATGGCGGCGGTTGCGCAAGGTGAGCCGCCCGTGGGATAAGGCGGCATCACAGCCAAGCGTGCGATGCCATGACCTCAGAAGCCAGACCCGCCTCCTCCGCCATCCTCGAACGCGATGGCCGTTTCCTCCTCGTGCTCAGGCGAAACCCGCCTTCGGCCGACATGTATGCCTTTCCCGGCGGACGCGGCGAACCGGGGGAGACGCCGGAAGAGACGGCGCTGCGCGAATTCCTCGAGGAGACCGGCATCCAGGCCCGCGACCCGCGCCTGTTTTCCACCTACGACCTGAAGACGCATGCGCCCGACGGCAGTGTCAGCAGCCATTTCTTTCTCTCGGTCTTCCGTGTCGAGGCGGACCGCCATGCGGTGGCAGCGGCAGCCGACGATGCGGCCGACCTCGGCTGGTACAGCGTGGAAGAGATCCGGCGCATGCCCGTGCCGCAGAGCGTGCTCGAATGCGCCGAGCGGCTGGCGGCCGGTAAATGATGCCCGCACGAGAATAGAAGTGGAAACTGCCGCATCCGCCTTGTTCCTGTCATGCTCCCTGTATCAACTGGGAGCATGATTCCCGTTCGACGCGTTGTCTTGTCATCATTCGTCTTTGCCGGCCTCGCCTGGGCCGGCACCGCAATGGCACAAGGCGGGGCACAGGGCGGCAAAAATGCAGCGCCGCCGCCGGAGGAGATCGTGCCGCAGGTTGCGGCCGTGCCCTATGACGAGAAGCTGGCGCGGCTGGCGGAGGTCTTGGGCTCGGTGCATTACCTGCGCACGCTCTGCAAGGCGCCGGGGGCGGACGAATGGCGGGCCGACATGCAGCAACTGCTTGATTCTGAAACGAACGGGGAGCCGCAGCGCAAGGAAAAACTGACCGCAGCCTTCAATCGCGGCTACCGGGCATTCGCCTCGGTTTATACGGATTGCACGCAGGCGGCCATCGTGGCAGAAGAGCGCTACCGTAACGAAGGTGCAACACTTGCCACAGAAATTACTTCGCGCTTCGGAAATTAACGTTTAATTAACCTGTTTTCGCATGCGGACGTGTCGTTTTGGGAAAAGGCTGTTAGTGTTGTTAACGCAGCGGTAAGACATGAGAAGTTCTGAGGAAAAGACGATGGAACCAAGCCTCAACGACATCGACGACATGATCGTCCACGAAAAGATGCAGGCGGCTCTGGAATACCAGAACGAGGCATGGGCCGACGGCATGGCCGATGGCATCGAGCCTGAAATCATCGCTGACGCCGCGATTGCTCATGCGTTGCGCGAGACGATCAGACTGCATGGAGAAATCAGCGCCGAGACCTTGCTCGACTCGCTGCGCGACCGCATGCTGGCAGGTGAGTTTTCCACCAACAGGACCCTGCAATAGGAAATACAGAGAGTTTCATGCGTACCGGTAAAGATATTTCCTCGCGAATTTTGCTCGCGCCGGTCCTGCTTGCCGTCGGCCTTGCCGCTGGCAGCATGATGTCCGCATCTTCCGCTTACGCGCTTTCCGAACTTCAGAAGATCCCGGGCCAGCCCGACGCGCCCGCCACGGCGCAGCAGGGCCAGCAGCCGGCAGCGCCCCAGAACGGCTCTTCCGGCATTCCCCAGCCCGACCCGCTCGTCAACAAGGACGGCGGCCAGAGCGTCGACAAGACGCCCGGCGCATCCGACGATTCCAAGCCCGTCGAGGTGATCTACGACATCAGCAAGGCGCCGGAACCGGTGCGCAAGATGCGCGAGCAGATCGTCGAGGCGGCCGCCTCCGGCGACCTGGAACGGCTGCGGCCGCTGATGGGGACCGGTGCCGACCAGACGCAGGTGACGGTCGGCGAACCGACCGACGATCCGATCGGCACGCTGAAGGACCTTTCCGGCGATCCCGACGGCGACGAGATCCTTGCCATCATGCTCGACGTGATCTCGACCGGCTTCGTGCATGTCGGCCAGGGCACGCCCGAGGAAATGTATGTCTGGCCCTATTTCGCCGAAAAGGACCTGAAATCGCTGACGCCGCCGGAACGCGTGGAGCTGCTGCGCATCGTGACCGCTGGCGATCTCTCCGACATGCAGGAATTCGGCGGCTACAATTTCTATCGCGTCGGCATCGCGCCCGACGGCAAATGGAAGTTCTTCACCGCCGGCGACTGACGCTGCGGCGCTTGCAGCTTCCGCTTCAAAGACTTACCTCTGAGCGATCACCAACGCGACAGGTTCCGCCATGCCAGCCGTATTCCTGAAAGACCGCTCGCTCATTGCCGTCGGCGGGGCCGAAGCGCAGTCCTTCCTGCAGAACCTGATTACCACCGACATCGTCTCGCTCGCCGGCGACGAGGCGCGGCCCGGCGCATTGCTGACGCCGCAGGGCAAGATCCTGTTCGACTTCATGATCTGGCGTGACGGCGAGGGATTCGTCATCGAGACGGACGCCTCGCAACGCGAAGCCCTGCTCAAGCGGCTGACCATGTACCGCCTGCGCGCGCCGGTGACGCTGACGGCGATGGCCGAGGACGGCGTTACCGTTTCCTGGGGCGAGGACGCGGGAGACGGCGTCAAGGACAGCCGTTTTGCCAAGGCCGGCACCCCTCTCATGCGCCGCCCCGGCCGGCATGGCAGCGACGATGCGAGCCTCTACGAGGCGCTGCGCATTGCCCATGGCGTGGTCGCGTCGGGGCCGGATTATGCGCTGCAGGATGCCTTTCCGCATGACGTGCTGATGGATTTCAACGGCGGCCTCTCCTTCAAGAAGGGCTGCTATGTCGGCCAGGAAGTGGTGTCGCGCATGCAGCATCGCGGCACGGCGCGCCGCCGTGTCGTGACCGTTTCGGCCGAAGCCGCACTGCCGGCCAGCGGCACCGAAATCACCGCCGGCGGCAAGCCGGTCGGCGCGCTCGGCTCCGTCGAGGGAACAAGCGGACTGGCGATCGTGCGCATCGACCGCGCCGGCGAGGCGATGGCCGCGGGCACGCCGCTGCTGGCCGGCAATGTTGCGGTCACGCTCAGCCTGCCCGCCTGGTCCGGGCTCAGCTTCCCGACTTCGGCGGACGAGGCCAGCGCGTGACAAGTGCGAAGCCTCCCCGCGCCTGGCAGCGCATGCTCTCCGGCCGGCGGCTCGATCTGCTCGACCCCTCGCCGCTCGATGTCGAGCTTAGTGATATTGCCCACGGGCTTGCCCGTGTCGCCCGCTGGAACGGCCAGACCTCGGGCGACCATGCCTTTTCCGTCGCCCAGCACTGCCTCGTCGTCGAGTTCATCTTCCGGCATTTCAATGCGGCGACACCCGGCGATTGCCTGATGGCGCTGCTGCACGACGCGCCGGAATATGTGATCGGCGACATGATCTCGCCCTTCAAGGCGGCCGTCGGCGGCGGGTACAAGACGGTCGAGAAACGGCTGGAGGCGGCCGTGCACCTGCGCTTCGGCCTGCCGCCCCACCCTTCCCGCGAACTCAAGGACAAGATCAAGAAGGCCGATACGATCGCTGCCTATTTCGAGGCGACGGTGCTTGCCGGCTTCACGCCGGCGGAAGCGCAGAAATTCTTCGGCCAGCCGCGCGGCATCACGCGCGACATGCTTTTGATCGATCCGTTGCCGGCGGTCGAAGCGCAGCGCCTCTTCTGCGAGCGCTTCGCGGAGATCGAGACGGCCCGAGGGATGGCGCCGTGAGCGTGATCGTGGTCTGCCCGCTGGCGCGCATCGCCGAAATGGCCGTGCGGCACAAGGCGCGCGAAATGATCAGCCTGATGGCGAAGGAACAGGCCTTTCACCGGCCTGCCGTCATCCAGGCCGACCGGCACCTGCTGCTCAATATGAACGATATCGCCTTCAAGGGCACGGGCGATCTCGTGGCGCCCGACGAAAGACATGTGCGGGCGATCATCGATTTTGCCGCCGGCTGGCATCAGGAGGCGCCGCTGCTCGTGCATTGCTGGATGGGCGTATCGCGCTCGCCCGCCGCCGCGCTGGTTGCGGCGCTGTCGCTGGCGCCCGAGCAGGAGGACGCAGCCCTTGCCCGCCGGCTGCGGAGCGCCTCGCCCTATGCGACGCCGAATGCGCGGATCGTCGAAATCGGCGATGCGCTGCTTGGCCGGGGCGGCCGGCTCGTCGATGCCGTCAAAGCGATCGGCCGTGGCGCGGAGGCCGACGGCAACGCGCCCTTCGTGCTGCCTGTCAGCGACCGTTGACCGGCTGACGCCCCCGGCCTTTTCCTCTGCATTCCGGACGCGAAACCGGTTCCCGCTTTTGCCGGAATTGCTCCACGCCCTCGACGCGCACAGGCGATCTGCCACCGGCGCCGCCCGGATAAAAGGCAAGAAAAAGCCGGCCAGGCGGCCGGCTGGTCATGCAGGCTGACGGATGAGGTCAGGCGGCGATATCGAGATCGAATTCGCCGTAGGTGTTGCGATAGATCTGCATGGCCTGATCGTCGCCCCCAGGGGCAACCTGCTGCAGCGCATAGGGAACGGCCGTGCCGGCCGCCGAGCCGTTGTCGCGATATTCCATCATGAGCGCGACGAGGCTGCTCGGATATTTCGGCTGCGCATTGTCGGCGTCATCGTCTTCGAGAAATTCCCTGATGATGCCGGGCTTTTCCTCCGCCGCTCGTTCGGTGCGGCTCAACACGCCGTCACCATTGGCATCGAGCCGCGAGAGCGTTGCCAAATATGCATAAGAGATGTCTGAAACTGATGAAAGAGCAGTCATACAAACCTCCGTTCACCGCTTCTTCCGGTGAGAGTCTGTACGCAGTACGCGGGTGGAAAACATTAGGAACGGCTTGTTGGTTAAACTGATTTGCGGCTTCGGTCAATAAGCTGTTAACTCCCGATTAACCATGGTTGACAAAGTGTAACCGCCTCTTGCAGCGGCACTCCCCGTCTCGCGGGCGCGACCGGGTTTCCTCGTTATTTCAGTAGTTTGCGAGATACAAACTAATTGCCGGCTAGGTATAAAGAGAGGCTCGGTTGCAACCGATTATTAATCCGAGCGGTAGAAGATGCCGTATGCGGTTGCCGGAAACGGTCACCTGCTGCTTATAAAAAGTGATTTTTACATCCATTTTAGAAAGGTCTTTTTTATGCCCGGCGCGATATGGCACCTTTGCCAATCGAAGACGCCTTCGCCTTTTGCCATGCTTCCACCGCAACCGTCCCGCGAGGGGACTTCCGCGCATGAAAGCTGAGTCGCTTTTCTGGCAACAGTGCACGCAGGCCGTCACCGACGACGGATCGATCGATGCAGAGCATCTGATGGAGCTCGTCATCGCGACCTATCGCAGCCATGAAAGCGACTACGAGGAAATCGAGCGCAGCGCCGAAGCGCTGCTTGCCGAAAACCGCGAACTGAAGAACGCCTTCGGCCTGACCACACAGGCGCTGGCCGAGCAGCGCAAACTCTTCGAAATCGTGCTCAACAACCTGCCGCTCGGCCTCAGCGTGTTCGACGCCGACCAGCGGCTGACCCTTTCCAACCTGCGCTTCTGCCAGCTCTTCGGCTTCAGCGGCGACGATGTCGCGCCGGGCGCGACGATTGCCGATCTGAAGCGGAAGACGCGCGGCAGCGAGCAGGCCGACGCCCGGCCCCGCGGCAGGAAGGAAGGCCAGCAGGCCGCTTCGAAGGCGGGGCGGCGCATCCGCCGGCGCGAATGGCTGATGGATGACGGCCGCATCATCCAGAGCGTCGTCACCATCCTTGCCGACGGCAGCAATATCGCCATCCATGCCGACGTGACCGAAGACCGAAGGGCGGCCGAGCGCATTACCTACCTTGCCCATCACGATCCGCTGACCGGCCTGCCGAACCGTATCCGCTTCCGCGAGCAGCTGGATGCGGCCCTTGCCGAGCGCGGGCAGGACGAGCAGATCGCGCTCGTGCATCTCAACCTCGACCGGTTCAAATCGATCAACAATACGCTCGGCGTTTCGGCCGGCGACAAGATCCTGCAGCAGGTGGCGGAGCGCATCCGCGCCTCGGCCGGCTCGGAGAACATCCTTGCCCGTCTCGGCTCGGACGAATTCGCGATCCTGCAGACGGGCCGCCAGCAGCCGTGGAACATCACCGCACTTGCCGACCAGATCCGTCGCGAACTCAGCGAGCCCTTCTTCCGCGGCGACAAGCAGGTGGAACTCAGCGTGTCCATGGGCATTTCGATCGCCCCCGAGGATGCGGTGGAGACCGACAAGCTGCTGCGCAATGCGGCCGTTGCCCTCTCCCACGCCAAGGCGGACGGGCGCCGGCGCGAGCGTTTCTTCACCGGCGAGATGGACGAGAAGATGCAGGCCCGCCATGCGCTGGAGGCCGACCTGCGCGCCGCCGTGCAGAACGAGGAATTCGAGCTTCACTACCAGCCGCTCTACGACCTGACGCAGCATCGCGTCTGCGGCTTCGAGGCGCTGATCCGCTGGAACCATCCGGCTCGCGGCCGCGTCTCGCCAATGGAATTCATTCCGCTGGCCGAGGAAGTGGGCCTCGTCGTCGATATCGGCCGCTGGGTTTTGCGCCGCGCCTGTAACGATGCAGCGCAATGGCCGGAGGATATCAAGATTGCCGTCAACGTCTCGGCCATCCAGTTCACCAGCAGCGACCTGCCGCAGGATGTCGGCGAGGCGCTTGCGGCGGCGGGACTGTCGCCCTCGCGCCTCGAGCTCGAAATCACCGAAAGCGTGCTGATGGAAAATCTCGACGAGGCATTGCCGATCCTGCATGCGCTCAAGGAGCGCGGCATCCGCATTTCCATGGACGATTTCGGCACCGGCTATTCGTCGCTGAGCTACCTTTCGAGCTTTCCCTTCGACAAGATCAAGATCGACAAGTCCTTCGTCAACGACATCGTCGACCACAAGGAGGCGCATGCGATCATGCGCGCGATCATCCTGCTCGGCGACGCGCTCGGCATGCGGGTGACCGTGGAAGGGGTGGAAAGCGCCGAACAGATGACGCTGCTCGAACGCGAGGCCTGCGACGAGATCCAGGGCTATTACATCAGCCCGCCCAAACCCTTCGGCGAGGTGGCCCAGATGCTTTGCATGCCGCCGAAGAAGAGCGACAGCGTCACACCGCTCGCCAAGATCCGGCGCTGATCCCGGACCGTTGCGACTCGCCGGCCAAGACGCTATCGACGGGATACGATCCCTCTCGAAAGGCGGAGACGACGATGTTCAAGGCCGAAGCCTTTTCTCCCCACGAGTCGCTGGCTGCGGAACTGATCGCGCATGCGACCGAGGGAGACGACGGCTCGCACGACCTTGCCCATATCCTGCGCGTCTTCCGCAACGCCATGCGCATTCACGCGGCCGAAGGCGGCAGGGGCCGCGTGCTGGCGGCGGCCGTGCTTTTGCACGATTGCGTCGCCGTCGAGAAGAATTCGCCGCTGCGCGCCCAGGCCTCGGCACTCGCCGCGCAAAAGGCCGCGCGGATATTGAAGGAGCTTGGCTGGGGCGAGGAGGATATTGCCGATGTCGCCCATGCCGTGACCGCGCACAGCTTCTCGGCCAACGTGCCGCCGCAGACGCTGGAGGCAAAAATCCTGCAGGATGCCGACAGGCTGGATGCGATCGGCATGGTGGGGGCGGCGCGCTGCTTCTATATAGCGGGGCGGCTCGGATCGGGGCTCTACGATCCTTTCGACCCTGCCGCCGAGGACCGGCCGTTCGACGACAAGCGTTACGCGATTGACCATTTCCAGACGAAGCTGTTCAAACTGGCGGACGGTTTCCAGACCCGGACCGGCCGCGAACTGGCCGCCGCCCGCGACAGGAGCCTGCGTGAATTCCTCGCGGCATTTATGGACGAAATCTGACCGGAAGAAACCCAGGAGCCCTTGATGCGCGTCAGTGAACTTTTCATCTACCCGCTCAAGAGCGCCCGCGGCATTGCCCTGCCCTTTACCGAGATCGACGCCTTTGGCCTGCCCGGCGACCGGCGCGCCATGGTGACGGACCCGGACGGACATTTCATCACGCAACGCGAATTGCCGGCCCTTGCCCGCATCGACGTACGGCCGGAGGCCGGCAGTTTCCGGCTGCGGATGGAGGGCAGGCCCGAGATCGGTGTGGCGCCGCCGCATCCGGACCGGCGGCTCGACGTGACGGTCTGGAAATCGCTGGTCAGCGCCGCCCTTGCCGACGACGACAGCAATGCCAGGCTTTCGCAATGGCTCGGCCGCGAGGTGAAGCTCGTCTTTTTCGACGCCGCGGCCAGACGCACGGCCAATGCCGAATGGGCGGGCGAAGGCACGCCGGTGACATTTGCCGACGGCTACCAGATCCTGGCGACGACGACGGGATCGCTGAAGGCGCTCAACGCCGATCTCGCCGCCCATGCCGAAGGCGGCGTCGGCATGGAGCGTTTCCGGCCGAATATCGTTATCGACACGGACGAGGCCTGGGCCGAGGACCGCTGGGCGGCCATCGAGATCGGCGGCATCCGCTTCGATCTCGTCAAGCCCTGCGCCCGCTGCATCATGACGACGCAGGACCAGTTGACGGGTTCGCGCGACGTGGCGAACCCGATGCCGGCCATGGGCCGCATCCGCATGTCGGGGGACCGGCGCGTGCCCGGCCCGCTCTTCGGCTGGAACGTGACCCCGCGCGGCACCGGCCGGGTCGCGATCGGCGACGCGGTGACGATCGTCGAGGCACGGCCGGAAGGCTGGCCCTTCAAGGTCCGGGCGCAGCGATAGCCTCAGACGCCTGCCAGCGCGGCATCGATCTGCGCCATCACGTCAGCCGGCAGGGGCCCCTTTTCGAGCGCACCGGCATTTTCCTCCACCTGCGCCACCGTCCGGAAACCGGGAATGGGCAGGGTGCGCGGCGAACGTGCCCACAGCCAGGCGAGCGCGCCCTGGGTCAGCGTGCGCCCGTCAGAGGTGAGCAGGCTGCGCACGGCATCGAGCCTTGCCGCGAATTCCGGGGCGATGCGACCGTCCTTGAAATAGACCATCCAGTCGAGGGCTGCGCCGCGCACGTCCTTGGCGCCGACGGCCTTGTCCGGCGTGAACTTGCCGGTCAGCAGGCCCATGGCAAGCGGGCCGCGGTTGATGGAAATCAGGCCGTTCTTCTCGACGACCTCGATCATCTGCGGCACCGGCTCGAAGACGTTCATCGTATGCTGGATCGAGACGAAGCCCGGCCGGCCGGCGTGGCGGGCGGCGCGATCGGGGAAATCCGTGCTCCAGCCGAAAGCGTCGATCTTGCCCTGCGCCCGCAGCGCCTGCAGCGTATCGAAGACTTCGTCGGACTGTTCCAGCGGGAAATCGTTGAGATGGAACTGCAGGAGATCGAGGCGCTGCCGCTTCAGCCGGCGGAGCGATGTCTCGACGGACTGGCGGATGAAGGCCGGATCGGCAAAGGCACCCGTCGCCTGCTTCGTTTGCGGATCGGTGGCAAAGCCGAATTTGGTGGCGATGACGATATCGGCGCGATTGCCGATGGCCTGTCCCAGAACCTCTTCCGAATGGCCGGCGCCGTAATTGGAGGCGGTATCGAAGAAGCGGATGCCAAGGTCGATCGCGCGGTTGATCGCGGCAATGGATTCGTTGTCGTCCACCTCGCCCCAGCCGAGCGGCGTGTCGCCGGCGAAGAACGGGCCGCCGATCGCCCAGCAGCCCATGCCGAGGCGGGGAACCTCCTGCCCGTTCCAGAGCGTGATGGTGGTCGATGTATCGGGCCTGGTCAGCATGGCTTCCTCCTTGAACAAACATGTCCGGGCAGAGATAGAAGCCGGTTGCCCGAGGGTAAACCGCCAGAACTGAAAGATGTTTTGCAGGGATGAAAAGCCGCTCAGGCAGGAAGTTCGTCCGGTCGCAAAAGCGTCCGCTGAGCCGGATTCAATGCCTTGAGTGCGGCCTGAACGAAGCCCTCGCGCGCCGCCGAAGCCTCCAGGCCGCGCGGCTCATAAACATGGCGATGCAGAAAGAATCCGGTCAGACGGAACGCGGCCGCGAGGCTTTCGAAATCAGCCGCCTGGTTTTCCTGCGCGCTCAGAAAAGCCGGCAGAATCAGCATCTTGTCGGCCCAGGGCTCTCCGGCGGCGCGGCTGACGGCACGGCCGGATTTCGGCGAGACATAGGCGAGATCGGCGCGGCTGCCGGTGGCCGCGCATTCGGTCAGGTCCAGCCCGAAGCCGAGATCGTTGAGCACCGCCAGCTCGAAGCGCACAAACAGTTCCCCGGCATCGGCGGGATTGTGGAGATGATCGAGGATGATTTCCAGCGCCTCGAAGAGATGCGGATGCGGATCGCGCTCCGGCAGCAGGCGCAGGAGCGCACCCATGGCCTGCACGCCGTAGACGGCGGTCGCCGTTTCCATCAGCCGGGCGGCGCGCAACTTGACCGGCTCGAGGCGGAATTCCCCGAGATGTTCGTCCAGCCGGGCACGCCAGGTGACTTCCACCTCGTTGCCGGGCTGCAGCACCGGCTGCATGGTGCGCGAACGGCCGGAACGGACGAGGCCGAGATGGCGGCCGCGCTCACGCGTCATCACCTCGGCGATGACGCTCGTCTCGCCGTGGCGCTTGACGCCAAGAATGATCGCCTGGTCCTGCCATTGCATCGGAAAACCGTCCTTCAGCCCCGCCGGTTCATTCTAGAACACGGCTCGAACTCTGTCATTCAGCCGGCGACGGGAAAAGCTTCTGGAGGAAGTCGCGCATCGCATTCTCGTCGAAAGGCTTGACGAGAAGGGGCACGTCCTGAAGGTCGGTCGGGAAATCCTGCGTATCGGAATAACCGCTGACGAAGCCGAACGGGATATTGGCAAGCGACAGGTCGCGCGCGAAATCGAAGCTCATCGCCTCTCCCAGATTGACGTCGAGAAGCGCGAAATCGTAATCGGCGCCCTGGATGGCGTCCCTCGCCTGATCGAGGCTGTTGGCGATATCGATCGTGTCGGCGCCAACGAGACGCAGGATATCCTCGGCCTCCATGGCGATGATCAGACTGTCTTCCAGGACCAGAACACGGGTTCGTGCGTTCATGATCTCCATGCCCCTCGTGAAGCGCAAGAATTGCAGCGCTTCGACCTTTTTGCAAACATCATTCCGTCGGTGCCCCGCCTGGACCGTTGACGGCGGCTGCCCGCCTTCAACTGAATAGCCACATTTTCGCCTCCGGTCGATAAAAACGAAAGTCGGAGGAAAGATGACGCGACATTATTTTTCCCGGCGCCGATTTGCATTTAAAAAAGACATCGGCGCCGGCCGGTCCGGACAGGAAGATTGCGAAGCCTGTCGCGATGCTTCGCAACTGCGCGCCGCCTTCTGCGGAACGTTTTGCGCCGCCTGTTTCAGATGAAGGGGCGTTTTGCCTCGTGCAGCCCTTCCCAGCCGGCCACCTGCATCAGCCCCTCCCCGTCCAGCACGTCGCAGCCGCGCTCCTGCCAGCGGATCAGGTTGCGGCCCGCAAGCTTCTTCAGCGTCTTGTTGGTGTGGACGATCGAAAGGCCGAGCGTATCGGCAATATGCTGCTGCGTGATCGGGATGACGTTGCGGCCGTGGAACAGGCTGAGCTTCCTGGCGCGCTCGAACAGGAAGGCAATGAGATAGGCGGCTCTTTCGAGCGCCGTGCGGCGGCCGATGCTCAACAGGTGTTCGTCGAGAATGCGCTCCTCCTGCGCGGCGATCCAGGTAATGTCGAAGGCGAGCGACGGGTGCCTGTTGTAAAGGCTCATCAGCTTGTCGCGCTCGAAGACGCAGAGTGTCACCGGCGACAGGGCTTCGACCGAATGCTGCATCTCGCCCATGATCGTGCCCTGCAGGCCGATCAGGTCGCCCGGCATGACATAGTTCAGGATCTGCCGGCGGCCATCCTCCAGCATCTTGTAGCGGAAGCCCCAGCCCGAAAGCAGGGTGAAGAGATGGGCGCTGTGGGCGCCCTCCACCAATATGGTCGCGCCGGCATCGACGGCCAGTTCGCCCCGCTTGAACTTCGATACGAAGTCCAGCTCGTCGCGGCTGAATTCGCGGAAATGCGGCAATGGCCGCAACGGACATTGCTCGCAGGGGGTCTTGAAGGAATGGGTGGGTCTTGCCGTCGCCATCTGGTCCCCGCCGTCGCAAAAACCGGCGCCGCAGGGTGCGGCGCCGTTGGCGGATCAATGCGCGGGCAGGCCGAATGGTTCCCCGCAACAGGCCGCGATTTTCGCACGGAAACAAGGGGCTGGACGCCGCTTGTTGCAGCCCTAATGCGGGAATTCGAGGCCCATCTCGCGGAAGCGCTCGGGATCGTCGCCCCAGTTCTCGCGCACCTTGACGAACAGGAAGAGATGGACCGGCTGTTCGAGGATTTCGGACAGTTCGCGGCGGGAGGCCGAGGAGATCGCCTTGATCGTTTCGCCGCCCTTGCCGAGCGCGATCTTCTTCTGGCTGTCGCGCTCGACATAGATGACCTGTTCGATGCGCACGGAACCGTCCTTGCGCTCTTCCCATTTCTCCGTCTCGACATGCGAGGAATAGGGAAGCTCCTGATGCAGGCGCAGGAAGAGCTTTTCGCGGGTGATTTCGGCGGCGAGCTGGCGCATCGGCAGATCGGAAATCTGGTCTTCCGGATAGTACCACGGGCCTTCCGGCAGGGTCTTTGCCAGATAGTCCATCACGTCGTCGCAGCCCGAACCGTTTTCGGCCGAGATCATGAAGGTCTGCTCGAACGCGATCTTCTGGTTGGCGGTGGCGGCGAGCGCCAGAAGCAGTTCGCGGTTGACGCGGTCGATCTTGTTGAGAACGAGGATCTTCTTCTGCGGAACATCCTTCAGGCCTTCGAGGATGGCTTCGGCATCGCCGCGCAGACCGCGCTCGCTGTCGATCAGCAGCATGATGAGATCGGCATCCTTGGCGCCGCCCCAGGCGGATGTCACCATGGCGCGATCGAGCCGGCGGCGCGGCTTGAAAATGCCGGGCGTATCCATGAAGACGATCTGCGCGTTGTTGTGGATGGCGATGCCGCGCACGATGGCGCGCGTCGTCTGCACCTTATGGCTGACGATCGACACCTTGGCGCCGACGAGGCGGTTGACCAGGGTCGACTTGCCGGCATTGGTCGGGCCGATCAGGGCGACAAAGCCGGAATGCGTCGGATGGCTTTCAGCAGCGCCAACGGCTGCCATTTCGTTTTCTTCTGTCATTGATCCCGTCAATTTCCGGCAGATGTCGGCTGCCAAATGCCTTCGCGCTCGAGCATTTTCGTCGCGGCGACCTGTTCTGCGGCGCGCTTGGAGCGCTCCACGCCCGTTTCCGGCGCAACGCCGGCGACTTCCACAGTCACCTTGAAGCGCGGATCATGATCCGGTCCGCTGCGTTCTTCAACCCGGTAGACGGGTGTGACGCCATATTTGGCGTGCGACCATTCCTGGAGCTCGGTCTTGGCGTCGCGGCGGGCGCCGTCGGCGCGCACCGCCCTGCCCTCCCAATAGCGCAGGATGAAGCGGCGCGCGACTTCCAGGCCGCCGTCGAGATAAAGTGCGGCGATCAGGCTTTCGACCACGTCGGCGCGCACGTTCATCATGCGCTTGCCGGTGAGTTTCTTCACGTCGGCGCCGGTGCGGATATAGAGGTGGAGGTTGAGTTCGTCGGCAACGGCCGCGCAGGTTTCGGCGCTGACGAGCTGGTTCAGGCGCACGGAAAGCTCGCCTTCGGTGGCCGTGCCGAAGGTGCGGAACAGCAACTCGGCGATACAGAGGCCGAGAACCCTGTCGCCGAGAAATTCAAGCCGCTCGTAATTGCCCTTGTCGGTGCGCGCGCTGGCATGGGTCAGCGCCCGGTCCAGACGTTCCTTCCCGGCAAATTCATGCCCGATCAGGCCTTCAAGCTTTGCGCGGTCCGCCGCCGAGAGCGTCTGCGCCTTGCTCATTCAACAACCTTGAAGAGGCGGTCCCAGCGCATGTTGGTCGGCCATTTCCAGATTTCGCGGAAGGACGTGTCGTTGCCGAGCGAGAAGAAGATGACGCTGGCGCGGCCGACGAGGTTTTCCGCCGGCACGAAGCCGACATCGAAGCGGCTGTCGAGCGAATTGTCGCGGTTGTCGCCCATCATGAAGTAATGGCCTTCGGGGACGATGAACTCGCGGGTGTTGTCGCCGCGCGAAACCGGGGACTGGTCGAGCGTGTCGTAGGTCTTGCCGTCATCGAGCGTCTCGCGGAAGACCGGCACGTCCTGGCCCGGATCGAGCTTGTAGTCGGAGGTGAAGGTGCCATCGGGCACTTTGGGAACCGGCTTGCCGTTGATGTAGAGAATGCCGTCCGTCACCTGGATATGGTCGCCCGGCAGGCCGACGACGCGCTTGATGTAATCGACGTCGGGATTGGGCGGGAAGCGGAAAACGACGATATCGCCGCGCTTGGGATCGGAGCCGAAAATGCGGCCGCTGAAAATGTCGGGCGAGAAAGGCAGCGAATATTTCGAATAGCCGTAAGCAAACTTGTTGACGAAGATATAGTCGCCGACCAGCAAGGTCGGCATCATCGAGCCCGAGGGGATGGTAAAGGGCTGGAACAGCACAGTCCTGATGACCATTGCCAGGACGAGAGCCTGGATGATGACCTTGATATTTTCCCAGAGGGCATTCGGCTTGGCTTCGACTTTTTCGGACACGCAGTCTTATTCCTTCAAGACGCCGTGAAGGCGCATTACTTTCTGACGTTCTCTCTAGCGGCTTCGACCGGTTGCGGCAATAACGACGACATTAAAAGCGACGAGAGATCGCTATCATACGGCATCCGGCAGCGCCTCGATGATCACAAAAGCCTGAGCCAAGGGATAATCATCGGTTATTGTCAAATGAATGGCGGCCTTGTGGCCCGCCGGCAGCATGGCCATGAGAACGGCCGCGGCGCCGCCGGTCAGGTTCATGGTCGGCTTGCCGCTCGGCAGGTTGACGACGCCCATATCCTTCCAGAACACGCCCTGCGAAAGCCCGGTGCCGAGCGCCTTGGAGCAGGCCTCCTTGGCGGCGAAACGCTTGGCGTAGGATTCGGCGCGGTTGGCGCGGCGGTCCGAGCGGGCGCGCTCGACCTCGGTGAAACAGCGATGGGTGAAGCGGTCGCCGAAACGCTCGATGGATTTCTCCACGCGCCTGATGTCGATGAGGTCGCTGCCAATGCCGATAATCATGCGGGAGCCTTTCGGGACGGTTCGCTTGCGGCTCAGACGGTCGGCATCTCGCCGGCGGGATCGGAGAGCCTGAGACGCGCGCGCTCCATCAGCCGGGCGCGGCGACGCGCCTGAAAGCCTCTCACGGTGTAGAATGTCAGGATATAAAGCGCAACCGAGGTGACGGCGGCCGGCGGGATGGCGCCGATCAGCATCGGCTCCAGCACCGGCTTCCACAATTCGGTGAAATGCAGCTGGCGGAAGAGTTCGGCGAGATCGATCGTCTGCCCGGCCATCTGGTCCTGCCGGCTGAGCAGCAGATGCCCCACTTCCCAGGTGATGCCCCAGATGAAGGGATAGGTCAGCGGATTGCCGAAGGCGGCACAGCCAAGCGCTGCCGCCACCATATTGCCCGACAGGAAATAGGTGATGACGAAGGCCATGACGAAATGCACGCCGATAAAGGGTGTCCACGAAACGAAGACACCCGCAGCGACACCCACCGCAACGGCGTGCGGCGAGGCAGTCAGGCGCAGGACGCGCATCATGAGATATCTGGGCGGGCGCAGAAAACCCTTGCGAGGCCATACGAGCTCTCGCAGCTTCTCTCTAAAACCCGCTGGTTTGCGACGGCGAAACAACATGGCGCGTATTTAGTGCAGCGCACCGGACCATGACAAGAGCGGCAAATGGAACCGCTTAACAGACAGGCCGTCTATTCTACTCTTCTTCCAAGGGGCGCAGATCATGCATAACGCCCCCTTCCTTACTTCAAGTATATTTCAACGGTCAGCGATTGCGGAACATGCCGCGATCGACCTGGCGCTGACGGTATTCAAGATCAATACGGTCATGCGAGCCGTTGAGATATGCCATTTCACGTTCCTGAGCGGTCGGAGCGCGAAGGGCGCGGGCGAACTTCCTGATCGGTTCAAACATTGCTTTGCCTCATCTTCGTTTCATTTTCTGATGACCAGAAGATAGGCGCGGCAATGGTTAATTACCAACGCTGTAACCTGAACACAGCCATGCAGTATGCGCATTGCTCGCCATTTCAATATACCCTTTCGGCCATGAAATGATCACAAAATATGCAAAACGCAATTTTGCGAAGCGCGGGACTTCGAGAGAATCCTACTCGTAGAGGCGCCGCACCGTGGCGATGCAGTCCAGATCCTTGAGCTGGGCGAGCAGCTGGTTCAGCTGGCGCAGGTCCCAGACCTCCACTTCCAGCACCATTTCCGTGAAGTCGGCGGCCACGCGCACCGTGTTGAGCATGCGGATATTGACGTCGAGGCCGGCGACCGACTGCGCCACCTTGGCGAGCGTGCCCGGCTCGTTCAGCGCATTGACCATGATGCGGGCCATGAAGCGGGACTTGTTGGCCTCGTCGAGATCCCAGCGCACGTCGATCCAGCGATCCGGCTGGTCGTCGAAGCGCTGCAGCGACGGCGACTGGATGGGATAGATGGTGATGCCCTTGCCCTTTTCCATGATGCCGACGATGCGGTCGCCGGGTACGGCGCCGGTCGGCGAGAACTTGACGTCGACATTGCCGGAGAGGCCCCGGATCGGCACGATATCGGGATCGCTCTCGGTGGAGGCGCGCTCGCCGTCGAGATCGGTCTTGGACTTGCCGGGGATCTTGAAGATCATGCCCGAAGCGCTGCGGACGTTGAACCAGCCTTCGTCGCCGGCCGGCTTGACGGTGACGCGCTCGTCCTGATGGTCGGGATAGACGGCGCGCAGCACGTCGAGCGAGGACATCTCGCCGCGGCCGACGGCGGCGATCGCGTCTTCCACGTCCTTCTGCCCCAGCCGGTGCAGCGCCGGCTTCATCGCCTCGCGCGAGAAGATCTTGCCGGCGCGCTCGAAGGTACGCTCCAGGATGCGATGGCCGAGGCCGGCATATTGCTTGCGGATCGCCATGCGGGTGGCGCGGCGGATGGCGGCGCGCGCCTTGCCGGTGACGACGATCTCTTCCCAGGCGGCCGGCGGCACCTGCACGCCGGAGCGGATGATCTCGACTTCGTCGCCGTTGTTGAGGCGGGTGACGAGCGGCATGATGCGGCCGTTGATCTTGGCGCCGACGGTCGTGTCGCCGATATTGGTATGCACCGCATAGGCGAAATCGATCGGGGTCGCGCCGCGCGGCAGGGCGATCAGCTTGCCCTTCGGCGTGAAGCAGAAGACCTGGTCCTGGAAAAGCTCGAGCTTGGTGTGTTCGAGGAATTCTTCGGGGCTGTCGCCTTCGGCCAGCGCCTCGATCGTGTGGCGCAGCCAGGAATAGGCATTGCTTTCGCGCGAGAGGATATCGCCGTCCGCATTGGTGGCGCCGTCCTTGTAGAGCGTATGGGCGGCAATGCCGAATTCGGCGATCTCATGCATGCGCTTGGTGCGGATCTGCAGCTCGATACGCTGCATGGACGGGCCGACGATCGTCGTGTGCAGCGAGCGGTAGTCGTTCTGCTTCGGCGTCGAGATGTAATCCTTGAAGCGGCCGGGCACGACGCGCCAGCGCGTGTGGACGATGCCGAGCGCGCGGTAGCAGGAGGGAATATCCTCGACGATGATGCGGAAACCATAGACATCCGAAAGCTGCTCGAAGGAGAGCGATTTCGACTGCATCTTGCGGAAGACCGAATAGGGCTTCTTCTGGCGCCCCTTCACATAGGCGCTCGTCAGCCCGTTGGCGATCAGCAGGTCGCGCAGTTCCGCCTCGATCTTCTTGACCAGTCCCTCGTTGCGCTTGGACAATTCCTCCAGGCGCTTGGTGACGGTCTCGTAGGCTTCCGGGTTCATGTGCCGGAAGGAAAGCTCCTCCAGCTCCTCGCGCATGTCCTGCATGCCCATGCGGCCGGCAAGCGGCGCGTAGATTTCCATCGTCTCTTCGGAAATGCGCGCGCGCTTTTCCTGCGACATGTGGTCGAGGGTGCGCATGTTGTGGAGGCGGTCGGCGAGCTTGACGAGCAGGACGCGTACGTCGTCGGAAATGGCAAGCAGCAGCTTACGCAGGTTTTCCGCCTGCTTGGCCTTCTTGGTGACGAGGTCGAGCTTCTTGATCTTCGTCAGGCCCTCGACCAGACGGCCGATATCCTCGCCGAAGAGTTCGTCGATCTCGGCGCGGGTGGCCGTCGTATCCTCGATCGTGTCGTGCAGGAGGGCGACAGCAATCGTCGATTCATCGAGATGCATGTCGGTCAGGATGGCGGCCACTTCGAGCGGGTGCGAAATATAGGGATCGCCGCTCGCCCGCTTCTGCTGGCCATGCTTCTGCATGGCGTAGACATAGGCTTTGTTCAGCAGAGCTTCGTTGGCATCGGGCTTGTATTTCTGAACCCGCTCCACGAGCTCGTACTGCCGCATCATTCCAAAGCCACTCCAATAAAATAAAAGGGCGCCAATCGCAGATTGGCGCACACATGGGCAATATTATGCCTAAGAATTACAGGCGCAAGATTGATGATTGGTAATCGTCGATCTTTTGCCGCGCGGGATGTCCCGGCCGCTCGAAGGCCGGGGACGCGCTTAGTAATCGTCGCTCTTTTCCGGCGGGACGAGGCCTTCGATACCGGCCAGAAGCTCTTCTTCCGACATCTGGTCGAAGGTGATCGTTTCCGGCAGGTCGTCCTGTTCTTCGCTGTCGGCGGCAGCAGCTGCACCGGCGGCGATCAGGCTTGCCGGATCGGGCTCGGGCTCGTCCACTTCCACATGCTTCTGCAGCGAGTGGATCAGGTCTTCCTTCAGGTCGTCGGGCGACAGGGTCTCGTCGGCGATTTCGCGCAGAGCCACGACCGGGTTCTTGTCGTTGTCGCGATCGATGGTGATCGACGCACCCTGGGAAATCAGCCGGGCGCGATGGCTGGCGAGCAGAACCAGCTCGAAGCGGTTCTCTACCTTGTCAATGCAATCTTCTACTGTGACACGGGCCATTGCCTGTCCTTTGCGGTCGTCTTTTCGGGATTAGGATGCCCGATACAATTAAAACCGGGCAAATTCAAGTTTTTCATTAGGGTCCCCTCGCCTTTATCCGCGACCAGTCTAAATTTCCATGCACAATATGACATTTCCACCGAAGGTTGCTTGGAATATCACGAATCGTGCCCTAAATCTTTCATATATGAATAATTCATAAAGTACGGAACAGCTCGACGCCACATTCACAAGCCGCTGTTTTTATTGGGCTAAGTGGCTTATGGATTTCGATTACTCTCTTTGGATTGGTAAGCGATGTTTGACCCACGCGAAAAAATTGCACTATTCATAGACGGCGCCAACCTCTACGCTGCATCCAAGAGTCTCGGCTTTGATATCGATTACCGCAAGCTCTTGAAAGCGTTTCAGAAACGCGGATATCTGCTGCGCGCTTACTACTATACCGCGCTAATCGAAGACCAGGAATATTCCTCCATCCGTCCGCTCATCGACTGGCTGGATTATAACGGCTACAAGGTCGTGACCAAGCCCGCCAAGGAATTTACCGACTCCATGGGGCGCCGCAAGATCAAGGGCAACATGGATATCGAGCTTGCGATCGACGCCATGGAACAGTCCGAAACGGTCGACCATCTCGTCATCTTCTCCGGCGACGGCGATTTCACCACCCTGGTCGAAGCGCTGCAACGCAAGGGACGCAAGGTTTCGGTCATTTCGACCATGTCGACCCAGCCGCCGATGATCGCCGACGACCTGCGCCGGCAGGCCGATCACTTCATCGATCTCCTGTCGCTGAAGGCCGAGATCGGCCGCGATCCCTCCGAACGTCCGCCCCGGCCTGCCGAAGTGGCGCCGGCCAGCGATTTCGAGGACTGAGCCCTTGCGGATCGCCTGACACGGCGGGCAGCGTCAGCCGTTATCCTTCAGAAGGCGGTTCTTCTGCCTGTTCCAATCGCGCTCCTTCTCGGATTCGCGCTTGTCATGCAGCTTCTTGCCCTTTGCCAGAGCGAGCTCAAGTTTGGCGCGGCCGCGATCGTTGAAGTAGATCTTCATCGGGATCAGCGTCATGCCTTCGCGGTTGATGCCCGCCCGCAGACGGTTGATCTCGCGTCCGGACAGGAGAAGCTTGCGGCGGCGGCGCGGCTCGTGGTTGAAGCGGTTCGCCTGCAGATATTCCGGCAGATAGGAATTGATCAGCCAGATCTCGCCATCCTCGTCCGAGGCATAGGATTCGGCGATATTGGCCTTGCCTTCGCGCAGCGACTTGACCTCGGTGCCCTTCAGCACCAGGCCGGCCTCATAAGTATCGATGATCTCGTAGTTGAAGCGGGCCTTGCGGTTTTCCGCAACGACCTTCTTCACGATACGCTGGCTGCCTTTGGGGGCCATGGCGATAATTCCATTCGCGGGGCGCGAATGCCGCGCCCTCATTTCCTGTGATCCAGAGCATTTCCGGCGAAAGCGGAGCGCCTTCAATGCTCTAGCCTATTGTTCCCTGCGCAATTCCGGACGCAAAACCGGTTCCCACTTTTGCTGGAATTGCTTTATGTAAGAGAACGGCCCGATCTTGTGAAGATGGGCCGATTTTCAACCTCAGTTGAGCAAGCCCGCGTGACGCATGGCGGCGTCGATTGCCGCTTCCGTCGAGGGCTCCAGCGAGGACATGAGCGGCGAGCGGACGGTGCGGCTCATGCGGCCAAGCTTCGACAGGCCGTATTTTGCGCCGCAGACGCCGGGTTCCATGAAGACGGCCTTGTGCAGCGGCATCAGCCGGTCCTGCAGCTCCAGCGCCTTGGCATAGTTGCCGGCAATCGTCGCGGCCTGGAATTCGGCACAGAGGCGCGGCGCGATATTGGCCGTGACGGAAATGCAGCCGATGCCGCCATGGGCGTTGAAGCCGAGCGCCGTCGCATCTTCACCTGAGAGCTGGCGGAAATCCTTGCCGCAGGTGATGCGCTGCTCGGAGACGCGCTCGATCTTGCCGGTCGCATCCTTGACGCCGACAATGTTCTTGTGGGCCTTGGCAAGCGCACCCATCGTCTCCGGCGTCATGTCGATGACCGAACGGCCGGGGATGTTGTAGATATAGATCGGCAGGTCGACGGCTTCGGCAATCGCCGAATAATGCGCAATCAGCCCCTTCTGCGTCGGCTTGTTGTAATAGGGCGTGACGACGAGCACGGCATCGGCGCCGACCTTCTGCGCATGCTGGGCAAGCTCGATCGCTTCGCGCGTGTTGTTGGAGCCGGCGCCCGCCATGACGGGCACGCGCCTGGCCGCGACCTCGATGCAGAGTTCCACCACCCGTTTGTGCTCGGCATGCGACAGCGTCGGCGACTCGCCGGTCGTGCCGACCGGAACGAGGCCGCTGCTGCCCTCTTCGATCTGCCAGGCGACATGAGCGGCGAAGCTGTCTTCGTCGACCAGGCCGGCAGCGGTGAAGGGGGTTACGAGCGCGGGGATGGACCCATTGAACATGCAAAGCTCCTCACGGCCGATATCCTTGCTTCAGCCGCATTCCATGAATAAGAGTTGCGCACCATAGAGCGGCAAAAAGGCCGCGACAAGCGCGCATGGATCGGTTTAGGGCAAATTCCGATAGCAAATGTGAATGAATTTTACCCAATGCGGTAAGCTTTCGTTAAGATGCCTCCAGCCAAATGGAGGGGCATGTTTTCGTTGCGAGTGATCCGGATGAAGAGAGCCGTTCTGATCCTGTCCGTCTGCGGCCTGGTGGCCGCGGCCTGGGGCAGCGCTGCATCGCAGCTTCCCGGCGAAAGCGCCCCCGTGCCTGCCGTCAAGCCGCTCGGTTTCGTGCCGGAAACCGCATCCTTCCCCGAGGCGATCACCACCGGCTCCATTCCGCGCAACGGCGCCATCGCCCCCGTCAACAGCGACCTGAAGGCCGGGCTCGACGCGCTTTCGGCCAAGGACCCGCAACAGGCGCTCGCCATTCGCAACACGATGGCGGCGGGAACGCTCGATCGCCATATCCTGACCTGGGCCATCGCGACATCGGGCCTGAGGGGCGTGCCCTCCTACGAGATCGCCAGTGCTTCGGACGAGCTTGCGGGCTGGCCGGGCCTGGAACGTCTGCGCGGCAATTCCGAGCGCGCGCTCCTGGACGAGAACCCCGCGCCCGCCGCCGTGCTGAACGCCTTCGGCGATACCGCGCCGGAGACCTGGCAGGGCGCGATCATCCTGTCGCGCGCGCTCGTGGCGACCGGCAAGCCGGCGCAGGCGGCGAAATATATCGGCAAGGTCTGGCGCGGACAGGCGCTCGACAAGGCCACCGAAGACAAGATCCTGGGCGAATTTTCCGGCCTGCTGACCGCCGCCGACCACAAGACGCGCATGGATTACCTGATGTATCGCGGCCGCGTGGCACAGGCCAAGCGCTTCGGCGACATGGGCCAGGCGCAGTCGCTCTACAAGGCCTGGGCTGCCGTCGACGCCAAGGCGGGCAATGCCGGCGCGCTGCTGAACGCGGTCGACGCGAAATGGCGCAGCGATCCGGGCTATCTCTTCGCGCGCATCGAATATCTGCGCAGGCAGGACAAATATCTCGAAGCCGCCAAGCTGCTGCAGCAGATCCCGCGCGACCGGACGGAGCTGATGAATTCGGGCGAATGGTGGAACGAGCAGCGGATCGTCAGCCGCGGCCTCGTCGACCAGGGGCAGTTCAAGGCGGCCTACCAGATCGTCGCCGCCTCGGTCGCCACGGTGCCGACGGATATCGTCGAGGCGCAGTTCCATGCCGGCTGGTATGCGCTGCGCGGTCTGCAGGACCCGACGACGGCCGAGACGCATTTCCGCAAGATCCTGCAGGTTTCGAACGGCCCGCTTTCGGTCTCCCGCGCCTGGTACTGGCTCGGGCGCTCGGCGGAAGCCGGCGGGCCGGGCAAAGCCAGCGAATTCTTCGCCAAGGCCGCGAATTTTCCGGGCACCTTCTACGGGCAGCTTGCAGCCGAAAGGCTCGGGCGAAAGACGCTTGACGTCACCTATCCGTCGCCGACGGCCCGCGACCGGCAGAATCTTCAGCAGCGCGAAGCCGTGCAGGCGATCGCACGGCTGGAGGCGGCAGGCCACGGCTGGCGGGCGGCCGCCCTCTATCTGGCGCTTGCCGACCAGCTTCAGAGCCCCGGCGAACTGGCGATCCTGACGGCCAAGGCCGAGCAGGCGGGCGACCATCATCTTTCGCTGCAGATCGGCAAGATCGCCTATGGGCGCGGCATCGATGTCGCAGCCCTTGCCTTCCCGGTCGGCGTCATTCCGGCCAACGCCAATATTTCCGGCTCCGGCAAGGCGCTCGCCTATGCGATCGCCCGCCAGGAAAGCGCCTTCAATCCAGCCGCCGTTTCGGCCGCCAACGCCCGCGGCCTGCTGCAGCTCCTGCCGGGCACGGCGCAGGCCGTCGCCAAGCGGCACAACATCACCTATTCCAAGGACAAGCTGACGGCCGATGCCGGCTACAACGCGACGCTCGGCGCGCATTATCTCGGCGAACAGATCCAAGCCTTCGGCGGCTCCTATATCCTCACCTTCATCGCCTATAATGCCGGGCCGAAGCGCGTGCCGGAATGGATCGGCCGTTACGGCGATCCGCGCGGCAAACCCGTCGACGAGATCGTCGACTGGATCGAGCGCATCCCCTTCCCCGAAACGCGCAACTACGTGCAGCGGGTGATGGAGAATTACGAGGTCTACAAGGCCCGCCTCGGGCAGACGCCCGATATCGAGCGCGACCTCGTCGGCGGCCGCAGCGCGACCTGAGCCGATTGGCGGATTGGCCGAAAGCGCGTTACATCTCGTTCCGATAGACGGAACGGAGATATCATGGGTGACGTGGTCGCAGGCGGTTTTACCGAAACATTCCACAGATCGGCCGACGGGCTGAGGCTTTACGCGCGCGACTACCGGCCGGCGGATGCCGGCCCCGGCAGGCTGCCGGTCGTCTGCCTGCCGGGCCTGACGCGCAATGCCCGCGATTTCCACGAACTCGCATTGCTCCTGTCGCGACACACAGCCTTGCCGCGGCGCGTCATTGCGCTCGATTATCGCGGACGCGGCCGCTCCGACCGGGACGACAACAAGGCGAACTACAATCCCGCCGTCGAATGCGGCGACGTGATTGCCGCCTGCGCCGCTCTCGGCATCGCCCGCGCCATCTTCATCGGAACCTCGCGCGGCGGGCTCATCCTGCATCTCATGGCGGCGATAAAGCCGGACCTGCTCGCAGGCCTCATCTTCAACGATATCGGCCCGGTCATCGAGCCGGCCGGGCTGATGGCGATCAGGGACTATCTCAACCGCGGCCGCCAACCGCAAAGCTGGAGCGAGGCCGTCGATATGCTCAAGGAGAATCACGGCGCTGCCTTTCCCGCACTCGCGCCCGCCGACTGGGAGGGCATGGCGCGGGCCATCTATCGGGATGAGGCGGGCATGCCCGTCGCCGATTACGACAGCGCCATTGCCGAGCAGCTGAAATCGATCGATTTCGGCAATCCCCTCCCCGACCTCTGGCCGCAATTCGAAAAGCTGGGCTCCGTGCCGCTGCTGGTTATCAGGGGCGAGAATTCCAACCTTCTGTCGCAGCAGACGGCGGCCGAGATGAAAAGGCGGCATCCGGCAATGATGCAGATCACCGCGAAGGGCCAGGGGCACGCGCCGCTTCTGCATCTTGCAGACATTCCGGAGGCGATTCATGCCTTCGTAAGCAGGCTCGACTGAGCCGGGCGAAGGGTTCGCCGCGGAATTCGCCCCTTCCAGACTGCCGAAAAGCCCCGGCCATCGGCACAAACGAAAAAGCCCGGCTCGAAAGCCGGGCTCTCCTGAATGACCGAAGTCAGATCAGATTAGAATGCGCGCTGCAGACGGAAGAAGCCCGTCGTGACGTCGTCGCCTTCATC
Organism: Rhizobium sp. KDH_Rht_773_N; assembly: GCF_052946295.1. NCBI lineage: Bacteria > Pseudomonadati > Pseudomonadota > Alphaproteobacteria > Hyphomicrobiales > Rhizobiaceae > Rhizobium > Rhizobium sp. KDH_Rht_773_N. The sequence goes on from NZ_CM129525.1 coordinate 552,389, forward strand.
CGGATCGAGGTAGTTGACGGTTGCCTTGGCAGAGAAGTTGTCGACGATCTGGTAATCAACCGTCAGACCAACCTTCCAGGCATCGTTGTCATCGTTGAACTCGTCACCGGTGATGCCGTAGTTGCCGTAGTACTGAGCAGCCGGAGTGATCTTCAGCTTGTCGGTAGCCTTGATGGCGTATTCGGCAGCGATAGCCCACTCAGACTTGTTGTAGTAGGCGTTCGGGTTGGACGAGTAGACAGCTGCGAGGCCGAGCGTGCCCGGGCCAACAGCAACGGTACCCATAGCGCGGACAGCGCCTTCTTCGTTGTCGGTGTCGTAACCAGCGGTGATCTGGTAGGTGAAGGCACCAGCCTTACCGCCGAGACCAACTGCTACGCCCCAGTTGTTCGGGGTTTCGCCGTCGTAGAACGGGCTGTCTTCCAGTTCGTCAACGCTGATGCCAGCGTAGAAGTCGCCGGTTTCGTACTGATAACGGATGGAGTTATGCAGGGTAACCGGGGAGCCGATGTCGTCCGTTTCGCCGGAGAGACCATCGTCCCACCAGGAGTAGAACAGACCAGCGCGGAAGCCAGCGATGTCGAGGTAAGCCGAGTCGAGCTTGGTCTGCTGGTTCGTTGCGTTGTCGGCATTAGCCTGGATAACGATCACGCCGGTGAGCGGGCCGTATTCGGTGTCGCTCTTGGCGGTGAACTGAACCTGACCACGCGTACGAGCGTCCCAGCTCGAGTCGTTTTCAACAAAGCCGCCGCCGGAAGCGCCGATCGAGCTTGCGCTCGGGCCAGCGTCAACCTGGAAACGGATGTAGCCGTTGATCTTCAGGCAGGTTTCGGTGCCCGGGATGTAGAAGTAGCCGGTGCCGTAAGCGTCGCAGACGCGAACGTATTCAACCGGTTCCGGCTCGGCTGCAACGATAGCGTCAGCAGCCTGAGCGCCGGAAACTACTGCCAAAGCGGCAGCAGAGCCGAGAAGAAGGCTCTTGATGTTCATAATGACCTCCAATTCAAGTTTCGATCGGAGGTAAGATCACGTCTTGCGACGTTTCCCTGCCTTACCCCCGGTGCTTTAGAAGTCGGGCGGTCAGGCCCTTGCTTCCGAGGCTGAAAATACAAGACGGCGGCTGTCACGCAATCACCAACTTGTGTTCAGGCGGGGTTTACGAAAGCCTTACCGAAACCCTGTTGCTGAAAGGCCACAAATTGGGCAACGGGGCCGCCGTTTGTTTAGGCTTCATTAAGAAAGCGCTTATTTTCCCGCTATTTATTGGGTTTTGCGAAGGGGCGGCGCGTGCCGCTGTGCCAAATCGGCACCACTTTTGCGCCTGATTCTTGCTGTTCGGCACGATCGGCAACCACTCGGGCGAGCCTGCTCGTCCTTCGAGCCGAAACCGATTTCAGTTTTCACGCGGGTCGGAACCGTTGATTCCCGCAGGCGATTCGGCGCGCGAAAGGGCCGATTCCGGCGTCCGCAGCCGTTGCGCGGATTAACGCGCGATCCGCGCTTCGCCTCCAGCCGGCCGGCCGAGCGGACCGGGGCATTGCCTTGCGGGCGGCGATTGACGCCGCATTCCTCACCTGTTATAAAAATCTTACAGGTGTTATAAATTCTTAAGAGAGGGCCAATTGAGGAGCCAGGGAGACCGGTTGCTGGAGATGCTGGCCGCGCTCGCCAACCCGCACCGCCTGCGGATCATGGCAGCGCTCCATGCGAACGGCCGCACCTATGTCAGCCAGCTTGCCCGCGAGATCGGCATCAGCCGGCCGCTCCTCCACCTTCATCTGCGCAAGCTTGAGGAGGCCGGCCTCGTGACCAGCCAGCTCGAGCTTTCCAGCGACGGGAAGGCACTCAACTTTTTCCAGACAGCGGCATTCGATGTCGCGCTCAATCCGGCTGCCATTGCGGATGCGGCGCGCTCGCTGAGCCCCTCCTCCAAGACCTCGGAACCTTGAAAGGATCTCCCATGGCCGATCGCACCAGCATATTCTTCCTCGTCACGGTCCTCGTGCTCGCCGTGATCCTGCTGATCTTCGCAATGAAATATGTCACAGGCGCGCGCACGGCGCGCCTGCGGATCGCAGGCGAGGACGCCTATCGCGATCTTGCTGCGCGCGCCGTGAAGTCCCAGGAGGAGAGTGCCGCCGCGCTGGCGGCCCTGTGCGGCAGCATTGCCGACATCCAGGGCCGCCTCGAGCGGGTCGAAAAGGTCCTCAAGGAGGTCGAGTGATGCTCTCGGCCGCCCGAACCGAGGAACTGTCGCAATTGCGCAGGATGCGCGCCGTGTCGCTGCTGGAGGGGACGACGCTTCTCCTGCTCGTCGGCGTGGCCGTTCCTCTCAAGCACCTTGCCGGCTACCCGGTCGCAACCCGCCTTGTCGGCCCGGTCCACGGCATCGCTTTCGTTCTCTATGTCTGGATGCTCATCCAGACCGTATCGATGGGCGGATGGTCGCGCGGCGAAACGGCCCGGATGGTGCTTGCGGCCTTCATCCCCTTCGGGGCCTTCCTCAACGAGCGGGCACTGGCGCGGCGCCAGTCGGCCCTTGCCGCTTCGGACTGAGGGCGCAGGCGATGGACTATCTCTGGCTCAAAGCCCTGCACATTGCCGCCGTCGTCACATGGATCGGCGGCATGCTGGTCGCGGCCGTGAGCATTGCGGCCGTGACTGAGGCCCGGGGCCAGCAGGAGATCGCGATCCGGTCCGCCTTGCTGGAGCGCGTGCGCCGCTGGGACCGGCGCGTGACGTCGCCGGCGATGCTGTTCGTCTGGATTCTCGGGCTGACGCTCGCGTTGACGGGCGGCTGGTTCCCGCAGATGTGGCTGCTGGCAAAGCTCACGCTGGTGCTGCTGCTCTCGGCGCTTCACGGCGTCCTGTCCGGCAGGCTGCGCAGGCTCGCGCACAGCCAAGAGCCTGCTCCCCCGGCCCTTCTGCGCCACGCCGGCGCGGCGGTCGTGATCGCGACATTCGTCATCGTCGCGATCGCCGTCACCAAGCCGTTCTAGAACTGTTTTTACCGATAGTCAGGCAATTGCGGCGCGGTTGCCGGGCAAGCGGGGCGGCCAAGCGTGCGGCATGGCTCTTGCCTGCGCCCGCTACAGCGACATGTTGCCATCAGGCGCCGCGCCATGGGAGGGCCACGATGAGCAGATTTCGGATTATCTTGATCGGCGGCATGCTGATCGGCCTGGCCACGCTGGTTTCGGCCTGCACGACGCAGCGGCCTGCCAATAGCCCCGACTTTCAATACCAGCCCGGGGACTCCGTCAATCCCGCGTGCGCCGACGGCTTCAGGCCGACCAACGCGCTTTCCTGCAGCTATTGAGGCGGTCAAGCCGGATCGCGAAGGCGGATGCCGGGGCCTTGCCGTTCAAGTCGATGAAGACGATGCCGGCATTGATCGGAGCGGGGTTTTATTTTCCGGCAGTCGCCGGGTCGAGCACTTGGGAAATGGCGGAGAAGATGGGATTCGAACCCACGATACGCTTTTGACGTATACTCCCTTAGCAGGGGAGCGCCTTCGACCACTCGGCCACCTCTCCGGTGGGAGCCCTGATATGGGTATTCGCCCATGCAATCAAGCTTTTTTTGAAGTTTTCACATGTCCTTTCCATGGAGCGCAGATGCCGCGCGGCCGTGCCGGAGGGAAAGCGCCTGCCGGCCCGGCCGGGCCGGCTCGGCCTTAGCCCAGCAATTGCTTCAGATCGGCGGCGGGATCGGCAAGGATCGCGCGGTCGGGATTGATGCCTGATTCCAGCATCTTCTTGCCCGTCACATAGGCCTTGGCATCGTTGATGGCATCGACGGCGATCAGCCGGCCCTCGCGGAAATACCAGACCGAGCTTGCGCCTTCGCGGGCGCCGGGGCGCAGCAGCGTATCGTCATAGCCCATGTTGAAGCCGGCGATCTGCAGCTTCACGTCGTACTGATCCGACCAGAACCAGGGCTTTGGGTCATAGGGTTCGCTGCCGCCGGCGATGACGGCGGCCGCGGCATCGGCCTGATCGACGGCGTTCTGCACGGATTCGAGCCGGATGCGGCCGCCCTGCCAGGGCAGGCTCGCGCAATCGCCGGCCGCAAAGATCGACGGGTCGGACGTGCGGGCGAATTCGTCGACGATGATGCCGTTGCCGACGTCGAGGCCGGCATCCTTGGCGAGAAGATCGTTGGGCACGACGCCGATGCCGACGATGACGAAATCCACCTCGATCGTGGTGCCGTCGGACAGCTCGGCGCCCGTCACCCGGCCGTTGCGGCCGACGAGATGCTTGAGGCCGGTCTTTTCGCGAATCGTCACATCATGGCTCCTGTGGATGGCGCGCATGATGTCTGCGGTTTGCGGGGCGGCGACGCGCTGCAGGATGCGGTCGGCCATTTCGATGACGGTCACTTCGAGGCCGAGATGACGGGCGACCGCGGCGGCCTCCAGCCCGATATAACCGCCGCCGATGATGAGCACGCGGCGGCCGGGGCGCATTTCCGCGGCCAGAAGATCGGCGTCGCGCTTGTCGCGGGCGACATAGACGCCCTCCAGGTCGCCGCCGATGGCCGCCGGCAGGCGCCGGGGCGTGGAGCCGGTGACGATTGCCAGCGTGCCGTAATCGAGCACGGAGCCGTCCTGCAGCAGGACCTGCTTCGTTTCGCGCCGGATCTGCTCGGCCCAGGTCGACAGGCGGATCTCGACATTATTGTCGGGATACCAATGTTCGGGACGGAACAGCAGGCGGTCGAAGGACATTTCGCCGAGCAGGTATTTCTTCGACAGCGGCGGGCGCTGGTAGGGAAGCACGTCTTCGGCGCCGATCAGCGTGATCGGCCGCGTATCCTTCAGCGCACGCAGCTTGGCTGCCAATGCGAAGCCTGCCTGCCCCGCGCCGATGATCACCAGTCTGTCCGTCACGATCTCACTCCCGAATTTCAGCCTTTCAACAGGGACAAGGCCTATCCCCTGCCCCAGGCGCCGTCAACGGAAGCGAGGGTCCGGCCTCAGCCGATCTCGATCCAGCGGCGCTCGTGGAAGGACTGTGCCATGGCATGAACCGACTTCTCTATCCTGAGACCGTCTTCGAATGTCACGATAGACGCCGGCTCTCCCGAAATCGCGCGGATCAGCTCGCGGCATTCGATGATCTTCAAGTCATTGAAGCCGAGGCCGTGGCCGGGGGCCGGAATGAAGCGATCGTAGGGCTGATGGGCGGGGGCTGCCAGTATCTTGCGGAAGCCCTGTTCGGAGCCGCGCCCTTCGGCCTGATAGAGCTCGAATTCGTTCATGCGTTCCTGATCGTAGAGGATGGAGCCTTTCGAGCCGTAGATCTGCAGCGCGATGCGGCCCTTGCGGCCCCAGGCGGCGCGGTTGGCCATCAGAACGGCGGAGATGCCGCCGCCAAGGCGCATCAGCACGTTGGCCGCATCGTGATTCTCCACCGGCCGGCGGCCGCCTTCCTTCAAAGGACGATCGGCATAGGGCCTGACCATATCGGTGGCGACGGCTTCGACATGGCCGAAGAGATACCAGAGCAGCGAGAGCGGATGGACGGCGAAATCGTCGAGCGCGCCGTAGCCGGCCGAAAGCTCGCTCTTCCAATAGAAGAGCGCGTCGGGATCGGCCATGAAATCCTCGTCCATTTCGACGCGGATATGGTTGACGGTGCCGATCGCGCCCTCGCCGACCAGCCTCTTGATATGCCGCATGAGGGGGTTCTGGATATAATTGTAGCCGAGCACGGCCACCTTGCCGGATCGCCTTGCCACCTGCAGCATGCGTTCGGCATCGGCATAGGCAGGTGCCATCGGCTTTTCGCACCAGACATGCTTGCCGGCCTCGAGCGCGGCGATCGCCATTTCGGCGTGGAACTGGTTGGGCGTGGTGACGGAGACGACATCGACGTCCGGATCGGCAATCAGCGCCCGCCAGTCGGCCGTCGCCTTCTCGAAGCCGAATTCGCCGGCGCGGGCGCTTGCCAGTTCGGCATTCGCTTCGGCAAGATGGACGAGGCGCGGGCGCTCGACATCGCCGAACACCGTTTTCACCGCATTCCATGCCAGCGCATGGCACTTGCCCATATAGCCGGTGCCGATCAAACCGATGCCGAGTGGCTTCATGTCAGGGTCTCCTCCTCAAATCCGCAGGATTTTTGGAATATTTGGATCATTTTGACAAGCAGGCCCTGATGCATCATTTCGTCCCGCCCCTTGCAAAACTGTCCAAAACCCTTGATTTTCAGCCTATTAAAAACAATTAGGCGGCTTCGCGGAAATCGTTTATGCTCCGAATTATGGAATATTTGTTTCATCTTCTGAGCCGCCAGCATGGATAGTGACCCCCAGAGAGCGCGGGTGCCGCGCGATTTCGAAAGCCTGCGCAGTACGATCATCGAACGGAAAGCAAGCATGCCGAAACGGCTGGCCCAGGTCGCCGCCTTTGCGCTCGCCAATCCCGACGAGATCGCCTTCGGCACGACGGCAAGCATTGCCGCCGCCTCGGACGTGCAGCCCTCGACGCTGGTGCGCCTTGCCCACCATCTCGGCTACGAGGGCTTTTCCGACCTGCAGAGCATTTTCCGCGAGCGGCTGCGCGACCGGACGCTGAGCTACGAGGAACGCCTCGTCACGCTGGAACAATCGGGCGGGGACGACGAGGATGCGACGCTTCTGACCGGCTTCATCTCGGCGGCCAGCCAATCGGTGAACCGGCTTGCGGCCACCGTGCAGACCGACACTTTCGCCAAGGCGGTCGATATTCTGGCGGCGGCCGAGACCATCTACCTCATTGCCAAGCGGCGCTCCTATCCGCTGACGGCGCACATGACCTACGCCTTTTCCAAGCTCAACATCCGCCACCAGATCGTCGCCTCGCCGAACGGCGTCGATCCGGAAATGGTGCAGTTCGCCACGCCGCGCGACGCGGCGATCGCGGCGAGCTTCTCGCCCTATGCGGCCGACAGCCTCAACCAGAGCCAGGAACTGGCCGATCGCGGCGTGCCTGTCATCGCCATCACCGATTCGGCCTTTTCGCCGCTGGCGGCCTGCGCCACGCACTGGTTCGAAATCGCCGAGGCCGATTTCGCCGGCTTCCGCTCGCTCTCGGCCTCCATGGCGCTGACCATGGCGCTGCCGGTTGCCATTGCCGAGCGGCGGCGCAAATTGCAGCATTCAAAACCCGTAAAGACCAAAATGGAATAAACATTCCGAATTGACAAAGAGACGGAACCGATGTTTCATTATTCAAAATTCGCGGACGGTCCAGGCCGCGTAAAAATCTAGCGGGAGGACATGATGGTACAATCGAATCCGGGCGAACAGCCGGAGCCGACGCTCGACGTGATCACCATTGGCCGCTCTTCCGTCGATCTCTACGGCCAGCAGATCGGTTCGCGGCTGGAAGATATCGGTTCGTTCGCCAAGTCCGTCGGCGGCTGCCCGGCCAATATCGCCATCGGCACGGCGCGGCTCGGGCTGAAATCGGCGCTGATTACCCGCGTCGGCGACGAGCAGATGGGCCGCTTCATCATCGAGCAGTCGGCGCGCGAAGGCGTGGAGACGAAGGGCATCAAGACCGACAGGGAGCGGCTGACGGCGCTGGTGCTGCTGGCGGTCGAGGCCGAAGGCGTCTCGCCGATGATCTTCTACCGGTCCGACTGCGCCGACATGGCGCTCGACGAAGGCGATATCGACGAGGATTTCATCCGCTCCTCGCGCGCTGTGCTGGTTTCAGGCACGCATTTCTCCCGCCCGAACACGGAGGCCGCCCAGCGCAAGGCGATCCGGCTTGCCAAGGCCAACGGCCGCAAGGTGATCTTCGACATCGACTACCGGCCGAACCTGTGGGGCCTTGCCGGCCATGCCGAGGGTTTCGAGCGCTACGTGAAGTCCGACCGGGTTTCCTCGAAGATGAAGGAGACGCTTCCCGATTGCGACCTCATCGTCGGCACGGAAGAGGAAATCCTGATTGCGTCGGGCGCCGACGACGTTCTCGGCGCGCTGAAGGAGATCCGCCGCCTGTCGCCCGCGACCATCGTCCTGAAGCGCGGGGCGATGGGCTGCATCGTCTATGACGGCCCGATCAGCGACAATCTCGAAGACGGGATCGTCGGCCAGGGTTTCCCGATCGAGGTGTTCAACGTGCTCGGCGCCGGCGACGCCTTCATGTCCGGCCTGCTGCGCGGCTGGCTGAAAGGCGAGCCGCTCAAGACCTGCGCGACCTGGGCGAATGCCTGCGGCGCCTTTGCCGTTTCCCGCCTGCTCTGCTCGCCGGAATATCCGACCTGGGCGGAGCTCGACTTCTTCCTGAAAACCGGCAGCAAACATCGCGCGCTGCGCAAGGACGAGGCGATCAACCACATCCACTGGGCCTCGACCCGCAAGGGCGATATCCCGCTGCTGATGGCGCTTGCCATCGACCATCGTTCGCAGCTGACAAGCGTGTGCGACGAACTCGGCGTCGACTACAAGCGGATCGTCGCGTTCAAGCGGCTGGCGGTGGAAGCCGCCGCCCGCGTCGCCGACGGCCGCAGGGGCTACGGCATGCTGATCGACGAGCGCTTCGGCCGCGACGCCTTTTTCGATGCGGCCAAGAAGGATTTCACCTGGATCGGCCGGCCTGTCGAGCTTCCCGGCTCCAAGCCGCTGCGTTTCGAATTCAGCCAGGATATCGGCTCGCAGCTGGTCGAATGGCCGCTCGGCCATTGCATCAAGTGCCTGTGCTTCTACCATCCGGACGATCCGGCCGCGCTGAAGAGCGAGCAGCAGGAGAAGCTGCGCACGCTCTTCGAGGCCGCGCGCAAGGTCGGCCGCGAGCTATTGGTGGAGATCATCTCCAGCAAGAACGGGCCGCTGACCGACGATACGGTCTCGACGGCGCTCGAGGAACTCTACGCGCTCGGCATCAAGCCCGACTGGTGGAAGCTGGAGCCGCAGGCGTCCGCCGGCGCCTGGAAGAAAATCGATGCCGTGATCGCCAGAAACGATCCTTGGTGCCGCGGGATCGTGCTGCTCGGGCTCGAGGCTCCCGCCGACGAGCTGGTGAAGGGTTTCGAGGCGACGCTGGCCGCTCCTTCGGTCAAGGGTTTTGCGGTCGGCCGCACGATCTTTGCGGAAGCGGCGCGCGGCTGGCTTTCGGGCAGGATCAACGACGAGGAAGCGATCGCCGACATGGCCGGCCGCTTCAAGCAATTGACGGAGGCCTGGCTGAAAACGCGCGGGCTTAACTGAGGATTAAACCCCTCCCCAACCCCTCCCCACAAGGGGGAGGGACTGAACCTGAGGCGGCGCCTCATGTCACAAGCAAGCGTTCTTGCGGATGCGAGGGTGTCATGAAGTGCGGAGAGGCGGCGGGTTAGCCCCTCCCCCTCGCGGGGAAGGGTTGGGCGGGAAAACAGATAGAGCGAAGGTTCGGGAGGACCCGATGGGCAAGACAATCCGTTTGACGATGGCGCAGGCCGTCGCGCATTTCCTCAAAAAGCAGATGACGATCGTCGACGGCAGGAAAGTGCCGATCTTCGGCGGCGTCTGGGCGATCTTCGGCCATGGCAACGTGGCCGGCATGGGCGAAGCGCTCTATCAGGTGCGCCACGAACTGCCGACCTATCGCGCCCATAACGAACAGGGCATGGCGCATGCGGCCATCGCCTATGCCAAGGCGAGCTTCCGCCAGCGCTTCATGGCCTGCACGACCTCGATCGGCCCCGGCGCGCTGAACATGGTGACGGCGGCCGGTGTCGCGCATGTCAACCGCATTCCCGTGCTCTTCCTGCCCGGCGACGTCTTCGCCAATCGCGCGCCCGATCCGGTGCTGCAGCAGATCGAGGATTTCGGCGACGGCACGGTCTCGGCCAACGACGCCTTCCGACCGGTCTCGCGCTATTTCGACCGCATCACGCGGCCGGAGCAGATCATCACGGCCTTGAAGCGCGCCATGCAGGTGCTGACCGACCCGCTCGATTGCGGCCCGGTGACGCTGTCGCTCTGCCAGGACGTCCAGGCGGAAGCCTTCGACTATCCGGAGAGCCTGTTCGAAGAAAAGGTCTGGACGGTGCGCCGTCCGCAGCCGGATGCCGACGAGCTTGCCAATGCGATTGCGCTGATCAAGGCGTCGCAGAAGCCGGTCATCGTTGCCGGCGGCGGCGTGCTCTATTCGCAGGCGACCAGGGAGCTTGCGGCTTTCGCCGAAGCGCACGGCGTGCCCGTCGTCGTCACCCAGGCCGGCAAGTCGGCAATCGACGAGCGCCATGCGCTGGCGCTCGGCTCGGTCGGCGTGACCGGCACGTCGGCGGCCAATGCGATCGCCGAGGAAACCGATCTGGTGATTGCCGTCGGCACACGCTGCCAGGATTTCACCACCGGCTCCTGGGCGCTCTTCAAGAACGAAGGCTTCAAGCTGCTCAGCCTCAACATCGCCGCCTATGACGCGCTCAAACATGACAGCCATCCGCTGGTGGCCGACGCGCGCGAAGGGCTGAAGGCGCTCTCGGCCGGGCTCTCCGGCTGGAAGGCGCCGGCAGCGCTTGCCGAAAGGGCAAGGAAGGAAAAGGCCGTCTGGATGGAGGCCGCCGCCAAGGCGATGGGCACGACCAATGCCGCCCTGCCCTCCGACGCGCAGGTCATCGGCGCGGTCGCCCGCTCGATCGGCGGCGAGAAGACCACGCTGCTTTGTGCGGCCGGCGGCCTGCCCGGCGAACTGCACAAGCTGTGGCCGGCCACCGTTCCCGGCAGCTACCATATGGAATACGGCTTCTCCTGCATGGGCTACGAGATCGCCGGCGGCCTCGGCGCCAAGATGGCGCATCCGGACAAGGAGGTCGTCGTCATGGTCGGCGACGGTTCCTACATGATGCTGAATTCCGAGCTTGCCACCTCGGTCATGCTCGGCCTCAAGCTCAACATCGTGCTGCTCGACAACCGCGGCTACGGCTGCATCAACCGCCTGCAGATGGCAACCGGCGGCGCCAACTTCAACAATCTCCTGAAGGACGCCTATCACGAGGTCATGCCGGAGATCGATTTCCGGGCGCATGCGGAAGCGATGGGGGCGATCGCGGTGAAGGTTTCCTCGATTGCGGAACTGGAACAGGCGATTGCCGATTCCAGAAAGAACGACCGCACCTCGGTCTTCGTGATCGATACCGATCCGCTCATCACCACGGATGCCGGCGGCCACTGGTGGGATGTCGCGGTGCCGGAAGTCAGCCCGCGCGGCGAGGTCAACAGGGCGCACGAGGCCTATGTCAAGGCGCGCGCCGCCCAGCGCGTCGGCTGATCCGTTTGCTGTCATTTTCCGCAGGAGCGGCAGCGCTCCTGCGCACTTTATTTGAGGAGACTATCGATGAAGGCCAAACTCGGCATGTCGCCCATCGCCTGGTGGAACGACGACCTTCCTGAACTCAGCGACGACGTTTCGCTGGAAGAATGCCTGCGCCAGTCCCGCAGCGCCGGCTTCACCGGCATGGAACAGGGCCGCCGCTTCCCGAGCAACCCCGAGGAAATGCTGCCGATCCTGCGCGCCGCCGACGTGACGCTCTGCGGCGGCTGGTTTTCCGGCACGCTGGTCAACGAGGAGCTTGCCGCCAACAAGGACCGCATCGCGCCGATGATCGAGCTGTTCAAGGCGGTCAACGCGCCCTGCATCGTCTATGGCGAAGTCGGCCGCTCGATCCAGGGCGACCGCTCGAAGCCGCTTGCGACCAAGCCGCGGCTGGCCGACGACGAGATGAAGGCCTATGCGCGCCGCGTCACCGAATTCGGCGAATGGTGCGCCGATCAGGGCATGCCGCTCTCCTATCACCACCATATGGCGGCCGTCGTCGAGACCGAGCCGGAACTCGATGCCTTCATGAAGAATTCGGGCGCCGGCATTCCGCTGCTGCTCGATGCCGGGCACCTGGCCTTTGCCGGCGGCGACGTGCTGCGCGCCATCGACAAGCACCACGCCCGCATCAACCATGTGCACGTGAAGGATATCCGCAAGGCCGTGGTCGACGGGCTCGACCGCAGCAAACAATCCTTCCTCGACGCGGTGGCGCTCGGCGCCTTTACCGTGCCGGGCGACGGCTCGCTCGATTTCGGCGCCATCGTCCAGCGCTTTGCCGATTACGGTTATGAAGGCTGGTTCGTCGTCGAGGCCGAGCAGGACCCGCGCAAGGCGCCGCCGCAGAAGATGGCCGAGATCGGCCATGCGGAATTGATGCGCGTGATGACGGCGGCCGGTTATACGGTGGAGACCGAAGGTTTCCCGAAGGGGTAAACCTGCCAACAGGAATCGCTGGAGCAAGAAGCCCCCTCATCCGCCCTTCGGGCACCTTCTCCCCGACGGGGAGAAGGAGGCGGCTCGCACCAATTCAGGAGGAGAAACACCAATGCCAAACCTCAAGGTAAAACCCTCCGGCAAGACCGGCCGCGTCACGCATGTGACGCCGGAAAGCGCCGGCTGGACCTATGTCGGCTTCGACCTCTACCGCCTGAAGCCCGGCGAGACGGCTTCGGGGGAAACCGGCGAGCGCGAGATCTGCCTCGTCTGGGTGAGCGGCAAGGGCAAGGCTTCGGCCGGCACGAGGGATTTCGGCACGCTCGGCGAGCGCATGAGCCCCTTCGACGGGGCGCCGCACGCGCTTTATATCCCGATGGAATCAACGTGGTCGGTCACGGCCGAGACCGATCTCGAGCTTGCCGTCTGCTCGGCCCCCGGCGGCGGCACCTACGAGGCCAAGGCCATTCCGCCCGGCACGCATCCGTCGCTGACGCGCGGCAAGGGCACCAACGTGCGCTATGTCAACAATATCATGCCGGAGGACGACAGTTCGGCGCATTCGCTGCTCGTCGTCGAGGTCATCACGCCCGGCGGGCATACGTCTTCCTATCCGCCGCACAAGCACGACCAGGACAATCTTCCGCATGAAAGCATGCTGGAGGAGACCTATTACCACCGCCTCAACCCGCCGCAGGGCTTCGGCTTCCAGCGCGTCTATACCGACGACCGCTCGCTCGACGAGGCGATGGTGGTGGAAGACGGCGACGTGACGCTGGTGCCGAAAGGCTACCACCCCTGCGCGGCGACGCATGGCTACGATCTTTATTATCTCAATGTCATGGCCGGGCCGAAGCGCATCTGGAAATTCCACAATGCGCCCGAGCACGAGTGGCTGCTGAAGGCTTAGGTCAGCTGCGGACAATTCCGGATATCATGAGACCTCGTGAGACTGACGAAAGTATTTAATCGCCTGTTTCCATTAGCGCGCGACTTTGCCCTGACACAAACCTGCTCCGGCAGAATGCTTCAATCTCACCGGGAAAGGCTCTAAAGAATTCGACAGCGCGCAAGGGTGAGCGGTGGTCTTATCATCCTGCCCCGGACGGGGTGCAAACCGGGGGATGACAGGATGAAGAAGACCACATGCTGCGACTGCGGACTCGGGGCGGACGCGATCAGCGTCAAGCTTGGCGGCAAGACCGTCGAGGTCTGCTGAGAGGAATGCGCGCGGGCGCTTGGGGAGGCGGAGGCTGCGAGGGCATCGGCTCCCGCCGCCAAGCATTGAAGGCGAGGCCGCGCCGGCAGAGCGCGGCCTTTCCCTTTCTCGTTTCACGCGGGCAGCAGCCCGTAGCGCCAGCCGAGCCGTTTCGCGTTTCGCGCAAGCACGGCAAGGGCCAGCAGGAACATGCAGGCTTCGGCAAAGACCGGCACCATCCAGATACCCATCTCGCCGAAAGCGTGCGGCAGCAGGAAGGTCAGCGGCAGCGTGAAGAGATAGGCGCGCGACAGGCCGAAGACCGCAGCACGCCTGGCATCGCCGATCGCCTGGAAATAGCCTGACAGCACCACCGTCTGGCCGAACAGGAAATAGGCGCCGACCGTCCAGGGCAGGATGCGCGAGACCTCGGCGATGACGACGGGGTCGGCGACGAAGAGATGGCCGAGGCGGCCTGCCAGCAGTTCCACCGCAATCTCGACGCCGGTGCAATAGACGAGCGCTGCAACGAGCGCGATCTGCAGGCTGCGGCCGACACGCCCGGCAAGCCCGGCACCGTAATTGTTGCCGCAGATCGTCTGGAAGGCGATGTTGAGGCCGAGCAGCGGCAGATAGGCGACGGTCATGACGCGGGTGATGATGCCGTAGGCGCCGACGGTCGCGACGTAATCCCCCTCGCCCCAGAGCGACAGGTTGAAGATGACGGCGGCCGAGCAGAGCGAGATGCCGATGAAACCGAGGCTCATCGGCGCGCCGAGGGCGAGGATCGGCCGCCATTGCGCAAGCGGAAAGCGGGCAGCCGGGCGCAGCGCGTCTTCCTTGCGCCAGCGGAAGGCCAGGACGGCAAGCAGGCAGATCGCCTGCGCCAGCACGGAGCCCAGCGCCGAGCCGGCCACGCCCCATTGCAGGATCGCCATGAAGAACCAGTTGGCGGCGATGTTGAGTGCCGTCGCAGCCAGCATCACCACGGTCATGACGCCGATCCGGCCTTCGCTGCGCAGCGCGTCGATATTGAGCGACAGGAAAAAGGCGACGGGCGCGGCCCCCACCACGATGCCCATGAAGGTACGGGCGTTTTCGGCAACGGCGAGATCGCCTGCCGCCGCATTGTCGACGATGCGCCAGCCGACGGTCCAGTAGATCGCGTTGACGACAAGCACGACGGCAATCGCCAGCGCATGGGCGGCCGCGAAGGTGCGGCGGGCGGCAGCGCGATCGCCGCCGCCGAGCGCGCGGGCGAGAATGCTCGCCATGCCGTTCGAGACGAGCGACTGCAGGGCAACGAGCATCATCAGGCCGGGAAAGATGAGCGTGACGGCCGAAAGCGCGCCGGCGCCCACATAGGCGCCGAGGAAACAGGCGTCCACCACGGCAAACAGGCCGTTGACCGTGGTGATGAGGATGACCGGCATAGCCGTGCGGGCAAAGACCGAAGGCAGCGGGCCGGTCAGGAAGGCATTGGCTTCTGGAGGTGAGGTCATGGGGGGATTCCGGGTGTTGCGGGCAGCGGCAGGCGGTCAGATATCGAGAACGAGGTGCGGCAGGCCGTTGGAGGTCCTGCGCGGCGAGACGCCGTTCTCGTCGATCTGGGCGTGGATGCGCTGGCGGAAGGCCGAAAAGCTTTCGAAGGTCACGACATCGACGGGTTCGTCGAAATGGATGGTGATCCTGTAGAATTCGCTGCCGGCAACGGCCGAAAGCGCCAGAACCTTGCCGGTGAACGGCTGGTTCAGGTAGCGGCCGCTGATATGGGCGCCGACGAAGAGCGGCGACGACGGTTTGTCGTTCGGCCTCGCGGCAAGGGCGGAAAGCGTGTTCCAGTCGCGGGCGCCGTGCTGGCGGGCGACCAGTTCGAGGGCGGCGGCATGGGTGATCTCGCTGCCGCGCTCGGTCATGGCCTGGCGCAGGCGCCTTGCCTGGGCCTTCAGTTCGTCGACCGGCGGATAGGTCATGGTGGTACGAGTCATGGGTTCAGCCTTTCAAAGGCATGCCATTCGACTGTCAGGGGGGCTCGCATTGCCGTCAGTCAGCATGCACGGGGCTGTGACCATGATCGCGAGGGCTTCACCATGGATCTTCATCCGCGAGCGGCCGGCGCCTCGAACCGGCTTCTCTATGCGCGACGACAGACGCCAAGTCAATGGCGGCACAGGTATGGTGAAAAATTGGGCAGATTCTGAACAGTATTGCCCGCGATAAAAGCGTTATGCCGTTCGATTTTGCACAAGCTTTCAATTTTACGGATGGCGTTCAGCAGATGTAAGTATTCATGCGTTAAAGTCCGAGCATACAACAAGCGGAGGCTCACATGGCCTTTCAGATGCACCTCGACACAGAACATCCCAAGCCCGAACAGGCTTACAGGGAATTCAATCTCGACCGGCCGGGCAACATCATCTTCGTCGGCCACCACCTCAGCACGGGCACGCAGGTGCGCTGCCTGATCCGCACCATCACGCTTGCCGGCGCGCTCCTGGAAGTCAGCCCCAGCCTGGACATGCCGCAGCATTTCTTCCTCGAAATCCTCGGCATCCGCGACGAGATCGGCGCGACCGTGGTCAAGCGCGAGGGCGAGTTCGTCACCATCAGCTTCAACATGCTGCTGAACCCGGAATTCCTGCATCACGTCCTGCGGCTGAGCTTCGAAAGCAGCCTCTGACAGCCGCAAAAATGCGGGCCGCAAGACCCGTCGCCCAGGACGAGCCCGGTTTCCCAGGGAAGTTCGACGCCTGTCATCTCATGTCCCCGCTTTCATCGGCGGCAGCCCGCCGCCGGGAAGAAACACCCGGCAAATGAAGGGGTTCGGGAAAATTCCGCACAAGGAGAATCAACGGCGATCCGAACGGCGGGCCGCCGCGTAGAAGGCGGAACGGGAGATGAAAGACGATGAAGACAGTGCTCGCCGCCTATGCCGGTTGCCTTCTCACCCTTGCCGTCGTCGATGCGCTATGGCTCGGCATCGTCGCGCGCAGCTTCTATCGCGACCAGCTGGGGGCGCTGATGCTGCCCGCGCCCAATCTCGGCATTGCTGCGCTCTTCTACCTGTTCTTCGCGGCCGCCGTCGTCATGCTCGCGGTCCTGCCGGGGCTTTCCGGCGGCTCGGCCGGCACGGCGCTTCTTCACGGTGCCGTTTTGGGACTGGCGGCCTACGGCACCTACGACATCACCAACCTGTCGACACTGAAAAGCTGGCCGCTCGCCATGAGCCTGGTGGACATGGCCTGGGGCACTTTCCTGACGGCGCTCTCGGCGGCCGGAGGCTACGGCGCGGCACGGTTGCTGGCCTGAGCGGCGGGACGTTTTTTCCCAGGAGGGCACAATAGATGTGCCGCTAACGCACAAATTTCAAACTCGTTAAAATGGTAATTTTATATTTGACGAATGTGAAAAACATTCGTGTGAGCCTCTTCCCGTACAGCCCGAAAATTAGAATTGTCTGACGGAGAATGCACAATGGAAATGCTCCGCGCAACGCACCTCGCCACGGTGAAGTCGGCTGTCTACGACATTCGCTGGGAGGAGTTCAACGTCAAGCGGCCGGCCCGTATCGTGGCCGTTCGCCCCTGTCTGACCGGGATTTCGATGCGCAGCGCCGAAATCCTCGACATTTCACAAGGCGGCGCGACCTTCGTCGTATCGACCACGGCCGGCCTGCCCAAACATTATTACCTGAACATTCTCGGCCTCGCCTACCGCATCGGCTGCGCCGAGATCTACCGCCACCACGAACGCATCGGCGTGCGCTTCATCAACCTGATCGAGCCGGACGTTCTACGCAAGGTTGTGCGCGCCGATTTCATGATCGGCAATACGGAAGCGATCGACGCGCGCCGCAACGGCAGCCGCGTCTGAACCGGGCCGAAGGGGAAATAATCTTGCTTGCCTTGGCAAGGCGAGAGCCTATTGTTGCGCCGCTTTTTCAACAGTTTCGGGAAATTGCCGTCGCATGTCTGCCTTCTCGCGCTTCACGCCGCTTGCCAGCGCCCTGCCCTCCACCGTTCCCTTCGTCGGCCCCGAGGCCATCGAGCGCCAGCGCGGCCTGAAGGTCGAAGCGCGCATCGGCGCCAATGAAAACGGCTTCGGCCCGGCTCCTTCGGTCATCGCCGCCATGCGCGAGCAGGCGGGCGACATCTGGAAATACAACGACCCGGAAAATTTTGCCCTGCGCGAGGCGCTTGCCGCCCATCTTGGCGTGACGCCGGCCAATATCGCCATCGGCGGCGGCATCGACGAGCTGCTCGGGCAGATCGTGCGGCTGGTGATCGAGCCCGGCGGCGCCGTGGTCACGTCCTTCGGCGCCTATCCGACCTTCAATTTCCATGTGAACGGTTTCGGCGGCCGGCTGGTGACGGTTCCCTATGCCGGCGACCGGGAGGATCTCGACGCGCTGCTCGATGCCGTCAGGCGCGAGAACGCGCCGCTCGTCTATTTCGCCAATCCCGACAATCCGATGGGCAGCTGGTGGGATGCGGACAGGATCGTCGCCTTCGCGCGCGCCCTGCCGGAAACCTGCCTGATGATCCTCGACGAGGCCTATAGCGAGACGGGGCCGGCCTCGGCGCTGCCGTCGATCGCCTCGCTGATCGACCTGCCGAACATCGTGCGCACCCGCACCTTCTCCAAGGCCTACGGGCTTGCCGGCGCCCGCGTCGGCTATGCCATCTCGACGGCAGGCACGGCGCAGGCCTTCGACAAGATCCGCAACCATTTCGGCATGAACCGGCTGGCGACGGCCGCTGCGCTCGCGGCGCTGAAGGACCAGGCCTATCTTTCCGAAGTGATCGGCAAAATCCACGCCGCGCGCGACAGGATTGCCGGCATTGCCAGGGCCAACGGCCTGCAGCCGCTCGCCTCCGCCACCAATTTCGTGGCGGTCGATGCCGGGCGCGACGGCACCCATGCGCGCGCCATCGTCGACGGGCTGATGGAACACGGCGTCTTCATCCGCATGCCGGGGGTGGCCCCGCTCAACCGCTGCATCCGCATCAGCGTCGGGCCGGAAGCCGACATGGCGCGGCTGGAGGAAGCGCTGCCGCAGGTTCTGAAGAAAATCGGGTAAACCGCGGCCGGCGGGAGGGCGCCGGTCGCGGTTTCGTTCTCCCGGCGTCGGCCCCGTCCAAAGCGCCCCGCCAGCTCCCCTCTTTTGAGGTTGTTATCGGTCAATCGTCCCGTTGGAGACGGTTCTCAAGAGGCGTCGCGATCCTGCGGATCGCGCACGCTTTTTAGTGGATCGTCATCCATTCGCGGGCGGCGCGCAGCGCTTCGGCCAGCTGCATCTTGCTCATCGAAGCGGCGACATCGGCGCGCAGCTCGGCGGCGCGGTCGTTGCCCTTGATCGCGGCGATGTTCAGCCACTTGTGGGCGGCGACGAGATCGATCTCGCAACCGCGGCCGGTCGCATACATCAGACCCATTTCGCAGAAGACATCGGCGCTGTTGTTGTCGCCACCCATGGTGGCCATTTCAGCATTGTGCATTTCAAAGCGTGCCATCGGTTCTATCCCTGTTAGCCTGTTCAAGACGTACCCTGTTTTACCTTCGGGCCCTGCCATCTTCTGCGGCTTGCGGCCTTTCCGGTCCGGCGGGTTTGCCCCGCTCGTTTGATGGGTTCACTATGCCAAACCGCTTTCAAAAAACGCCTAAAATGCATGATTAATTTGACGCAAACAAAGTGCAAATGCTTGGTAAACTTGGGTTTTTGTTAAACATCGGAATCCTTGCGAATTAAGGATTTCAGCTAACCTTTTACGAAAAATTCAGATCTGGAAATTAAGGATCCGTTTACCGTGAAATCAGCAGCGACCGGACGATCCGCAGAAAAAACGCCGGGCGAAAGCCGGTTTTCAGGTCCTCCCCGCAGCATATTTACCTTTACGTTCGCGTCAGTTATTTTCGCGCCATTCCCTATCTCAAGGAGGAAGAGATGATCCGTACCCTCGTTCTCGCCGGCGCGCTGGCACTGGTGGCGGGCCTTGCGCAGGCCGACGAGCCGATCGTCGGCAACTGGAAGACGCGGGCCGGCGACACGGCGGCGATCGCGCCCTGCGGCGGCGCCTACTGCATCACGCTGAAGACGGGCAAATATGCGGGCAAGAAGATCGGCACCCTGTCCGGCGCCGGCGGCAGCTATAGCGGCGAGATCACCGATCCCGTCGACGACAAGACCTATAGCGGCTCGGGCAGCATTTCCGGCAAGTCGCTGAGGATGCAGGGCTGCGTGATGAAGGTCTTCTGCAAATCGCAGACATGGACGCGCCTCTGAGGCTTTTCCGGCAAACCGGGCCGGCTTTGAGAAGCTTAGCCGGCCTTCGAAACTGAATGCAAAATGAACCGCCGTCTCAGCACCCGTTCAGCCACGTCATGGCACAACAGCACCATGAAGGGCGCATATCGGGTAAGGACATGGACGTGTTCATTCTGGCGAGACGGTTTACGATCATAACGCTGTTTGCGGCGATCTTCGCGATTTCGTTTTCGGCGGTCGTCGTGCGCAACGGCAGCGGCGGCGGCGCGCAGCAATCGCATTTCGGTGCCAACTATACCTGCCTGGAGACCCGCGGCGGCTATTGCACTGCCATCCGCTGAGAGCTGGGGGCAGATCGGAAAAATATCTGGGTCTCAGCCTTCGCGCGTCGTTTGCTTGTTAAAAACAACCCTCTATAATGCGCCATGAGCAAACGAATCTATCCCCTGTCCGCTTTCGACATCTCGTCCCCTCCCCCTTTCGAGCCGCAAACATTCGATGACCCGGCAAGGGCCGTCGAAGCGCTGACGGCGCTTTACGAGCGCAACACGTCCTTCCTGATCGACAGCTTCACCAAGCTCGCCCAGGGGGCGCCCGTCACCTCGCGCTACCGCGCCTATTACCCGCAGGTCAGCATCGAGACGACCAGCTTCGGCCATGTCGATTCCCGCCTGTCCTACGGCCATGTGACGGCGCCGGGCGTCTATACGACGACGGTGACGCGGCCGAAGCTCTTCAAGCATTACCTGAAGGAGCAGCTTTCGCTGCTGATGAAGAGCCATAACGTGCCTGTCATCGTGTCGGAATCCGCAACGCCGATCCCGCTGCATTTCGCGTTCGGCGAAGGCGCGCATGTGGAAGCCTCGGCCGCGGCTTTCGTCGATATCCCGCTGCGCGACCTGTTCGACACGCCGGACCTGAACACGACCGACGACGAGATCGCCAACGGCGAATACCTGCCGCCGCCGGGCGAGCCCTCGCCGCTGGCGCCGTTCACCGCCCAGCGCATCGACTATTCGCTCGCCCGCCTGGCGCACTATACGGCGACCGGGGCGGAGCATTTCCAGAACTTCGTGCTGTTTACGAACTACCAGTTCTATATCGACGAGTTCTGCGCCTGGGCGCGCAAGCTGATGGCCGACGGCGGCGACGGTTATACGGCCTTCGTGGAGCCCGGCAATATCGTCACGCTGGCCGGTTCCAGCGTTCCGGAAACGGATGCGCCGCACGCCCGCCTGCCGCAGATGCCGGCCTATCACCTCAAGAAGAAGGGGCATGCCGGGATCACCATGATCAATATCGGCGTCGGCCCCTCCAACGCCAAGACGATCACCGACCATGTGGCCGTGCTTCGCCCGCATGCCTGGCTGATGCTCGGCCATTGCGCCGGGCTGCGCAACAGCCAGCGCCTCGGCGATTACGTGCTGGCGCATGCCTATATGCGCGAGGACCATGTGCTGGATGACGACCTGCCGGTCTGGGTGCCGATCCCGGCGCTCGCCGAAGTGCAGGTGGCGCTCGAGGCTGCCGTTGCCGAGATCACCGGTTACGAGGGCTTCGAGCTGAAGCGCATCATGCGCACCGGCACGGTCGGCACGATCGACAACCGCAACTGGGAACTGCGCGATCAGGCCGGCCCGGTAAAACGCCTATCGCAGGCTCGCGCGATTGCGCTCGACATGGAATCGGCCACGATCGCCGCCAACGGCTTCCGCTTCCGCGTGCCCTACGGAACGCTGCTCTGCGTGTCCGACAAGCCGCTGCACGGCGAGTTGAAGCTGCCGGGCATGGCGACCGCCTTCTACCGCACGCAGGTGAACCAGCACCTGCAGATCGGCATAAGGGCAATCCAGAAGCTTGCCGCCATGCCGCCGGAAGCGCTGCATTCGCGCAAGCTGCGCAGCTTCTTCGAAACGGCGTTCCAGTAACATACCGGGGCAGCCCGCCCCGCGGCCGGGCTGTCCGCCATTCTCAGGCGCCTGCCGCCACCCGCAGCGCCCCGACAAGGCCGGCGAAAGCGGCCAGTGCGATCGCGGTCCTCACCAGCACTTTGACGACCTCGGCGTTTTCCAGCGGCGGCACCTTGCCGGCGCCGCGCGAGACGATCAGGTGGGCGATCGCGATTTCAAGCATGCTCATTGCTCCATCTCCTTGATGTTTCCGATGGAGCCTTGTCGAGTGCCGCCACGGCCGTTCGACATTGCGGCCGCTCAAAAGATATTTTTCCTCCCTGTCGAAAAGCGCATAGGCTGTTCGTCTCTACAGCATCGGCCCGACAGTCGATCCCGATTTTCGCAAAGGCCGATGCGTAAATTCCGAGAATTGGAGTGTGGAGGACAAGGGATGAAGTACCTATGCCAGGTCTGGTTCGACGGTGCGATGCTGTCGGCCATGTCGCAGCAGGAGAAGGAAAAGCTCGACCGGGATTCGCTCGCCTATGACCGCGATCTGGCCGAGAGCGGCCACATGATCGTCGCCCAGGCGCTGCAATCGCCGCTGTCGGCGGTCACGGTGCGGGTGCGCGGCGGCGAGATGTCGGTCACGGACGGCCCCTTCATCGAGACGAAGGAAGCGCTCGGCGGCTTCATCCTGATCGACGCCAAGGACCTCAACGACGCGATCCGCGTTGCGGCCGGCATTCCGCTGGCCAGGCTCGGCGCGATCGAGGTTCGCCCCATCCACGAATTCGGCTGAGGAGGTCACGCCATGAAGTTTCTGGGCCAGGTCTGGTTCGATACCGAGAAGAGCAGCAGGGTCAGCGAGGAGGAATGGGCCGAGGTCACGCAGGAATGTATCGTCAGCGACGACCGCTGGCGCGACAGCGGCCATTTGCTGAGCGCGCTGGCGCTCTACGAGCCGGAACGGGCCGTGACGCTGCGCGTGCGCAACGGCGCGGTCGCCGCAACCGACGGTCCCTTCGCCGAAATCAAGGAACATCTTGGCGGCTTCGTGGTGATCGAGGCCGGCGACATGGAGGAGGCGAAGGCGATCGTCTCCACCTTCCCGATCCTCAAATATGCCTCGATCGAGATCCGCCCCGCCTATTCGATCAAGGACGGGAGGTAGCCATGCGCTTCGTCTGCCTCATCTACAATAGCGCCGATACGGACGGCACGCTGAGCCAGGCCGAGGGCGACGAACTCGTCAGGGCGCATTTCCGCTATGACGAGGAGCTGCAGCGCAAGGGAATCATGATCCATTCCGATGCCTTGGAAGGCCCCGACAGGGCCTGCGTGCTGCGGGTGCGCGACGGCATTGTCTCCTCGACCGACGGCCCCTATGTCGAGACCAAGGAACATCTGGCCGGCATCTACGTGATCGAGGCGGCCGATCCGGATGAGGCGCGCAAGGTGGTTGCGGGCATTCCGAGCGCCCGCGTCGGCGCGATCGAATTGCGGCCGGTGAGACTGCTCACCCTGCCGCAGTAAGGGTTCGGCTGTGGAACGGGCGATCGAGGACATCTACCGGCAGCATTCGCGCCGGGTGCTGGCGACGCTGATCCGCCTGCTCGGCGATTTCGACCGGGCGGAGGAAGCGCTGCACGACGCCTTTGCGGCGGCGGCGCGGACATGGCCGGTAGACGGCCTGCCCGGCAATCCCGTCGCCTGGCTGGTTTCGACCGGCCGCTTCAAGGCGATCGACCATATCCGGCGGCGGGCGCGCTTTGCCGCCTCGCTGCAGCATATCGAAGACAGCCTCTACCCCGACGGCACGGAAACGGAAATCGCCGACATGGAACCGATCGAGGACGACATGCTGCGGCTGATCTTCATCTGCTGCCATCCGGCCCTTGCCGCCGATGCGCAGATGGCGATGGCGCTGCGCCAAGTGTGCGGATTGACGACGGAAGAGATCGCGCATGCCTTCCTGGTGCCGGCGCCGACCGTCGCCCAGCGCATCGTGCGCGCCAAGAACCGCCTCAGGGCCGAGAAGATCCCTTACGAAGTGCCGGCCGGGGCGGAGCTGCCTGAAAGGCTCGACCGCGTGCTGCATGTCATCTACCTCGTCTTCAACGAGGGCTATTCGGCATCCTCGGGCAAGGCGGTCGTGCGCGCCGACCTGACGGCCGAGGCGATCCGGCTGGCGCGGCTATTGGCAGGGCTGCTGCCGCATCCGGACGTGGCGGGCCTTCTGTCGCTGCTGCTCCTGCAGGATTCGCGCCGCGCCGCACGGCAGGATGGCGAGGGCGCGCTGGTGCTGCTTGCCGATCAGGATCGCTCGCGATGGGACCGCGGCAAGATCGCCGAGGGGCTGGCGCTGCTGGCAGGGGCCATGCGCACGCCCGAGATCGGCCTCTATACGGTTCAGGCGGCGATTGCGGCCGAACATGCCAGGACCGGCAGCATCGAGGAAACGGACTGGCGGCGCATCGCCTTCTATTACGACCTGCTGATTGCCGCCCACCCTTCCGATATAACCGAACTCAACCGCGCCGTGGCGATCGCCATGGCGGACGGGCCGGAAAAGGGACTGGCGCTTGTCGATGCCGTCATCGCCAGGGGGGACCTGAAGACCTATCACCTCGCCCATTCGGCGCGGGCCGATTTTCTGCGCCGGCTCGGGCGCCGGGCCGAAGCGATACAGGCTTACGAGACGGCGCTGGCATTCTGCCGGCAGGAGCCGGAACAGGCGTTTCTGCGCAAGCGCATCCTGGAGCTTACGACCTGACCCTGCCGCGACGGCCGAGCGGCAGCGAGATGGCGGTGCCGGTCAGCGCGGAGACGATGATGAGCAGGTGGGCGTTGACGCTTGCCTGGGCCAGCGCATCGAGTGCCGCCCGTTCGCTCGACGCACCGAAGGCAATGGCGCCGGCGGTGATGCCGGCCGGATAGGTGCCGACGCCGCCCGGCGCATGGACCGGCAGCACCGAGGACAGTTCGCCGCCGAGCGCGCCGCCGAAACTGGCCGCCATCGGCATGACGCCCATCAGGCCGAGCGCCCAGGCGAGCACCAGCACCTTCACCAGCCAGTTGACGATGGTCATCGCCCAGGCGCGGGCGAAGGCGACGGCGTCGAACGGCAGGCCGTTTTCGATTTCATGGAGCAGCGCCTGCGCCTTGCGCGGCAGAAGCCTTGCGCCGAGGCCGAGCAGCGGCTTGCGGGCGGCAAAGGCGAAGACCGGCAGGAACAGGAAAAGGACCCAGACCAGCCAGGCAAGGGCGGCGTTCGGGGCAGCCACGGCAAAACCGAGGCCGGCTGCCGCCAGCAGCGCATGCAGGTCGAGAAGCCGCATGACCAGCAGGGCGGAGGTGCCGCGGGTCAGCGGAATGGCGAATTCCGTGCGCATCAGCACCGGAAAGCTGGTCTCGCCGGCGCGGAAGGGCAGCATGATGTTCAGGAGGTTATGGATCTGGGTGACGCGGAACAGCGTTGCGAAACGGCCGGCCGTCTCGCGCGGGAAATAATCGTAGATGCGCCATGTACGCAGGAAATAGGTGCTGGTGAGAAGGACCAGCGCGCCGATGACCGGACGCGGGCCGACGGCGGCCCATTGTTGCAATATGACCGACCAGCCCCAGAACCATTCGATGAACAGCGCATAGGCTGCGACGATCGCGATCGTCATCAGGCTCATGCGATTCCGCAGAAACCAGGATTGCCCGCTTTCAACGCTCGGGGTCTTCATGTATCAGGCTTCCTAAGTTTGGCTGCGGCTGGTTTCCATCGGGTCTTCCGTCGCTCGGCCTTTTAGGAGAAATGAAAGTTGCAGACAACGGTAGAGTCCATTCGCACGACGAATGATCCGGTCCAACCGCTCGAACTGTCGCTGGTCGTTCCGGTGTTCAACGAAGAAGAAAGCATCGGCCCGCTCGTCGAGCGCATCGTCGCGGCCATGGCCGACTATCCGCATCGCTGGGAGCTGATCCTCGTCGATGACGGCAGCACGGACGCCACGCTCGTCAATGCCCGCAAATACGTCAACCGCGAGCGGCTGACGCTGCGCATCGTCGAATTGCAGCGCAATTTCGGCCAGACGGCCGCCATGCAGGCCGGCATCGACACGGCGCGCGGCCGGCTGATCGCCACGATGGACGGCGACCTGCAGAACGACCCGAAGGACATTCCCTCGATGGTCGCGGAGCTGGAGCGGCGCGAGCTGGACCTGCTCGTCGGCTGGCGCAAGAACCGCCAGGACGGCCTGTTCCTGCGCAAGATCCCCTCCTGGTGCGCGAATTACCTGATCGGCCGCATTACCGGCGTGAAGCTGCACGATTACGGCTGCAGCCTGAAGATCTACCGCGCCTCGATCATCAAGCAGGTGAAGCTGATGGGCGAGATGCACCGCTTCATCCCCGCCTGGGTCGCCGGCGTCGTGCCGAGCTCGCGCATCGGCGAAATGGTCGTCACCCACCATGCCCGCCAGCACGGCACGTCGAAATACGGCATTTCGCGCACCTTCCGCGTGATCCTCGACCTGCTTTCGGTCATGTTCTTCATGCGCTACAAGGCGCGTCCGGGCCATTTCTTCGGCTCGCTCGGCCTCGGCCTCGGCGCGATCGCGGCCCTGATCCTCCTCTATCTCGGCTTCGACAAGTTCATCATGGGCAACGATATCGGCACGCGGCCGATGCTGATGGTCGGCGTCGTGCTGCTGCTCTCCTCGGTGCAGATGATTACAACGGGCATCCTGGCGGAAATGATCGCGCGCACCTATTATCGCGACGACGCTTCGCCGAACTATATCGTGCGCCAGATCTTCTCCCGAGAAAGCTGACGTGCAGGGCCTTTTCAGCCGCCGGCCGCATCTGATCCTGGCGGTGCTTGCGGCCTATTTCCTGCTCCACATAATCGTCCGGCTCAGCATTCCCAACGCGCTGGAGCTGGACGAGGCGGAGCAGATGCTGCTGTCGCAATGGTTCGCCTTCGGCTACAATTCGCAGCCGCCCTTCTACAACTGGGTGCAGTACGGCGTAACCTCGCTCCTCGGCGTGTCGCTGTTTTCGCTGTCGCTGCTCAAATGCACCATGCTGTTCTCCTCCTACGTCTTCTACTGGCTGGCGGCGCGGCTGACCTTGAGGAACGGCAGCCTCGTGGTGATGGCGACGCTCGGGCTTTTGACCGTGCCGCAGGTCGTGTTCGAGGCGCAGCGCGATCTCACCCATTCGGTGGCGACGATCTTTGCCGGGTCGCTGTTTCTCTACGGCTTCTTCCGCACGCTGAAGGCGCCTTCGGCGGCCTCCTACGCCCTTGTCGGCATTGCGACCGGCATCGGCATGATATCGAAGTACAATTTCGCGCTGCTTCCCGCCGCGGCCTTCGTCGCGGCGCTGATCGACAGCGATTTCCGCAAGCGGCTGTTCGACTGGCGGCTCAGCCTGACCGTCGTCCTTTCGGTCGCGATTGTCCTGCCGCACGCGCTCTGGTTCCTCGATCATCTCGACCTTGCACTCGACCGCACGCTGCACAAGATGACGGGCGACGAAGGCTATTTCGCGCAGGTCTCCGCCGGCCTTGCCCGGCTTGTCGTTGCCATGCTCGGCATTGCGGGCCTTTCGGCGGTGATCTTCCTGTCGCTCTTTGCCAGGTCGCTGCCGGCGATGTGGCGCGCGTCCAGCCGCTGGTCGCGGATATCGGGCCGCATCCTGCTGATCGAGATCGGCGCCATCGCGCTGATGATCCTGTTTGCCGGCGTGGACAACATCGCCGACCGCTGGCTGACGCCGCTCTTCCTCATCCTGCCGCTCTATATCTGCATGAAGGCGGACAGCGCCGAGGTCGACGCGGGCGCGCCGCTGCGGGCCTCGCTTGCGCTCAGCGGCGTCATCATGGGCGCCGTGCTCGTCGTGCTCGCCATGCGCGCCTATTGGGGGCCGCTCTTCGGCGACTATCAGCGGCTGAACATTCCCTATGACGGTTTTGCCGCGGCGATCCGCAAGGATATCGGCGGCGAGCCGGGGCTGATCGTCGGTTACGACCCGCATCTGGAAGGCAATATGCGCCTGCAGATGCCCGGCACGCCGGTACAGTCCTATTTCTACCCGGATTTCAAGCCGGCCTTCCAGCTGGACGCCAAACACCCCGTCGTCTTCGTCTGGCGCGACGACAAGGGCAAAACGCCGCCCGCATGGCCGAACGACTATTTCGCGGATGTGCTGAAGCAGAACGGCCTGAAACAGCCGGAGACGCATATCGTCACCCTGCCCTATATCTACGGGCAACCGGGCGACACCTACCAGTTCGCCTATGCGGTGGCCTATCCCTGAGAGCATTTTCCTTATTCCTTGAATCAGGAAGCTGCTCTATCTGCTTGTTTTTACGCAATTGCGGACACAAAACCGCTGCGCGCTTTTGCGGGAATTGCTCTAGCGCGCGAAGGCGTCGAACGGATTGATCTGCGTGAGCTGGCGCACCGTGTCGCGCCCCACGCCCGCGCTTTCAAGCTGCGGCAGCAGGCTCCCGACGAGGTGCGTATAGGGTCTCGGGGTTCCGCCGCCCGGTTGGGCCGGATCGTACCAGCCGAGATCGTGGCTTATCAGAAGCCGCCTGCCCAATCCTGCTTCAAGCGCGTCCATGATCAGCGCCACCACCTCTTCGTCCGGTGCCCTGCCGACATGGTCGTATTCGATCCACGCGCCGCGTTCCGCCAGTGCCTTGTGAAGCTGGAAGTCCTTTTCGGCCTGGGTATGGATGGAGATGAAGCGCCCGGCCGGGCAGCCCTCCGACTGGAGGATGTCCAGCTGTTCCATCACCACCCTTCCCCGGATCGTATGCGAGCCGATGACCGCGCCGGTGCGCACGGAGGCTCGCGCGGCGGCGCGCAGGATGCGGGCCTCCAGCGGCGTGATGCCGTCGTCGCCGGCGCTCAGCTTGATCCATCCGGCAAGCACGCCGGTCTCCTCGATACCCTCGACAAGCTCGCTCACCATCCATCGTTCGAGATCGGCTTCGCTGGCTTCCGCGACCCAGCCGGGTATCCAGGGTTCGCGATAGTTGCCGGTCGGCACGACGATCGGAAAATCGGCGGCCCTCGACACGGCAAGGTCGATGTCCGCGCGTCTTCCGACGCCGCCTGTCGTGCATTCGACGAGCAGCGAAATGCCCTGTCGCTTGATCGCCTCGATCTGCGGGACCATCAGCGCCACGACATCGTCTATGTCGGCCTCGGCGTAGCCGGGTCGGTCGGGGGTTCTAAGGTCGACGAAGACATGTTCGTGCGGAAGGATCATGCCGAGTTCTTCGCGGCGCCTTGGTCCGAGTGTCGTGTAGATCTGCTTCATCGGTCGATATCCATGATCGACGTTCAATGGCAAGCACACGGCGGTCGTCGCTAGCCGTGAGGTCTGCCGTCGGTGCTACAAACCGGACGTCACCGCGCGCGCGTCGTCGAGGTCAGTTCCAGCAGTGACCAGACCAGGAAAATCGGGAAAGGATACACCGTAATCACTGTCGGCATCCTTATGGATCAATCCGATATAATTGCGCATGTTCGTTACCTCAGTTTAAGTCCGGCCTGTTTCTCGATACTCTTTGGTGTCCCGATCGGGATATCCCTTTTCGGGTGTGGAACAGTGACGCGCCCGGCCTTCTCTGGATGCGTCGCCCAATCCAGGGAAGGGAACCGGCCTTGCCGACGAACAAGGAACGATTTGCACTTAGCCGCGCAATTCCTTCCAGGCCGCGTCCAGCGCAATCCTGGCGATGCGCGCCATCTCGTCGACCTCCTCGTGGCTGATGACGAGCGGCGGCGAGGCCAGCATGCGGTCGCCGGTGGCGCGCAGCACGAGGCCGTTGGCGAGCGCGTGGTTGCGCACCAGCGCGCCGATCGCATCCGGCTTTTCGAAGCGCGTGCGGGTCTTCTTGTCGGCGGCAAGCTGCAGGCCGCCCATCAGGCCGATACTCTGAGCCTCGCCGACGAAATCATGCTCGGCGAGCGCGCCCCATTTTTGCGCGAAATAGGGGCCGATATCGTCGCGCACGCGCTCGACGAGCTTCTCCTCCTCGATGATGCGCAGGTTTTCCAGCGCGGCGGCAGCGCAGACCGGGTGGCCGGAATAGGTGAAGCCGTGGTTGAAATCGCCGACCTCGCCGATCAGCACGTCGGCGATGCGGTCGCTGACGAGCAGGCCGCCGATCGGCAGGTAGCCGGAGGACAGGCCCTTGGCGATCGGGGCGAAATCCGGCTCGACGCCGAAATGCTGATGGCCGAACCATTCGCCCAGCCGCCCGAAGCCGCAGATCACCTCGTCGGTGACGAGCAGGATGTTGCGCGCCTTGCAGATGCGGTCGATCTCCGGCCAGTAGGTCGCAGGCGGGATGATGACGCCGGCCGCCCCCTGGACCGGCTCGGCGACGAAGGCGGCGACATTGTCCTCGCCGAGTTCGTCGATCTTTTCTTCCAGCTCGCGGGCGACCTTGAGGCCGAATTCGGCGGGCGAGAGATCGCCGCCCTCGCCGTACCAGTAGGGCTGGCCGATATGGACGATGCCGGGGATCGGCAGGTCGCCCTGCTCGTGCATGTATTTCATGCCGCCGAGGCTGGCGCCGGCGACCGTCGAGCCGTGATAGCCGTTGCGCCGGGCAATCACCGTCTTCTTCTCCGGCCTGCCGACAGCGGCCCAGTAGACGCGCGCCATGCGCAGCCATGTATCGTTCGCCTCAGAGCCGGAGCCGGTGAAGAAGACATGGTTGAAGCGCGGGCCGGCCTTGGACGTCACCTTCTGAGCCAGAAGCGTGGTCGGCGGCGAGGTCGTGCCGAAGAAGGTGTTGTAATAGGCAAGCTCGTTCATCTGCCGTGCCACGGCATCGGCGATTTCCCGGCGCCCATAGCCGATATTGACGCACCAGAGGCCGGCGAAACCGTCGAGATACTTCTTGCCGTTGGAGTCGAAAATATGCACGCCCTCGCCGCGCTCGATGATGCGCGTGCCCTCGGCATTCAGCTTCTTCATGTCGGAGAAGGGATGCAGGTGATGGGCGGCATCGATCGCGGCAAGGTTCGACGGCGGGTAAGTATCGGACATGATTGGACCTTCGGATTGAAAGGCTTTGAATGATGGTTTACGAGCTTGGCCTTCTGCGAGAGGATTTTCAAGGTCATGGCGAGCAAGGGCAAAGAGGTTCGGGAAGGCGATCCGCGTTTCGAGATCCTGATCGTCGGCATGAACGGCGACCTGCGCGGCAAGCAGCTGCCGCTTTCGGCCGAAAAGAAGGTCTGGGCCGGCGATATCCGCCTGCCGACCTCGACGCAATCGCTCGACATCTGGGGCGACGACAATGACGACATGACCGGCCTGTCGCTGACGATCGGCGACCCGGACGGCAATCTCATTGCCGACCGGCGCAGCCTGGCGCCGATGCCCTGGGCGCCCGAGGGATCGATGCAGGTGCTGGCCACCATGCACGAATTCGACGGCAGCCGCAGCTTCATGGACCCGCGCGGCATCCTCGCTTCCGTGCTCGAACGCTTTGCCGAGCGCGGGCTGACGCCCGTGGTGGCGACGGAACTGGAATTCTACGTGGTGGAGGAGAGCTGGCGCGAGACGGGTGTTCCCTGCCCGCCGGCAAGCCTCACCTATCGCGGCGATGCGAACGGCTTCCAGCTCTACGACATGAGCGCCGTCGATGCGCTCGACGGCTACCTGCAGACGCTGCGCGCCTATGCCAGGGCGATGAACCTGCCGGCGGAGGCGACGACGGCGGAATTCGGCTCCGGCCAGTTCGAGGTGAACCTGCTGCACCGGCCGGACGCCTTGGCTGCGGCCGACGACTGTCTCTACCTGAAACGCATTGCCGAGCAGGCGGCGCGCCGGCACGGGCTGAAATCGACCTGCATGGCCAAGCCCTATTCCGACCATGCGGGCTCGGGCCTGCATGTGCATGCGAGCATCGTCGACAGGGACGGCAACAATATTCTCGATGCCAGGGGCGGCGAGCCCCGGCTTTTGAAATCGGTGACGGCGGGCCTGCTGCGGACGATGCGGGAGGCGCAGCTCGTCTTTGCGCCCTTCGCCAATTCCTATCGCCGCTTCCAGCCGGGCTCGTTTGCGCCGACGGACCTCACCTGGGGCAGCGGGCATCGCGGCACGGCGATCCGCATCCCCGATGCGAACGGGCCGGCGGCGCGTATCGAACATCGCGTGGCGGGCGCCGACGCCAACCCCTATCTGCTGCTGGCGGCCATCCTCGGCGGCATGCTCTTCGGCCTTGACGGCGATCTCGACCCCGGCGCGGAAACGACGCCCGCCTTCACGCCGCCGGGGGCCGAACGGCTGACGCATGATTTCCTGACGGCGGTCGAGGCCTTCCGGCAATCGGCCTTCATCGCCGATATTTTCGGCGACCGATATCAAAAGTTGTACGGCGACACGAAGCACAAGGAAGCAATAACCCATCTGCGCACCGTGTCGGATTTCGATTATCGCACATATCTCGCGCGGCTCTAGTTAACTCCGCGCGTCACATGACTTTCATATAAGCGCTTTTCTTAACCCTGTTGAGCATTGCCGGCGATTTATACTCGAAATCGGTAATATATTCCTGATATCAGCATGTTCAGTAAAGCCGGCAACGGGGCCGGATTCGGCGACTGTTGGAGAGGATCGGCTTGATGAACCGCATCACGCTTGAGGGAAAGCTGCTCTTTGCGACCGTCATCGTGGCATTCCTGACCCTCATCCTGACCGCCAGCGCCCTCATTCCGACCTATGCGAGCTACCGTTCCACCCAGGACAACCTGCTGGCCGTGGAGCGGTTCCGCCAGGTGCTGGAAGCGGCGAGCCGCATCTCGGCGGAGCGCGGGCCGGCCAACGACATCATGGCGATCGAGCCCGGCAGCAGCGCGCCGGCAACGCAGCGCCTGACGGTTTTCCGCCGCATCACCGATCTCTCGCTGGACGCGCTCGACGAGCCGCCGCATGTCGGCCTCTCCTCCTCGCTTTCCGATCTCAAGACGGCGCTTGCCGAAACGCGGGCGCAGCTTGTGCGGGCGCGCGCGGCCGTCGACCGTGTCGCCGCAACCCCGCTTGCCGAGCGCCAGCCCGGCGACGTGCAGAACGCGATCGGCGAAATGATCGGGGTGATCGAAACCTTCCAGCATGTGGTCGACTGGCATGTGGCGGCCTTTACCGGCGGCCATTCGGAACTGACCGCGCCCTTCCTGACCGGGCGCATGATCAGCGACATGCGCGAATATGGCGGGCGGGCCGCCTCGCAGATCATGGGGCCGATCGCCACGCGCCAGCCGCTGCGCGACAGCCACATCACCGATGCAAGCCGCACGATCGGCCGGCTCATGGAATTGCGCCGGCTGATGCAGGGCCAGAAAATCGTCAGCGACCACGATGCGCTGTCGGCGCGGCTGATGAAGGATATCGACACGATCTTTTTCGGCTCCGGCCTGGAACTCGTCAAGAAATTGATCGCGCAGGGCAAGATCTCCGGGGACTATTCAGTTTCCGCCGTCGAGCTGACGCATGATTTCGTTCCGACGCTGCAGCCGCTCGAACGGCTGCGCGCGGTCTTCCTCGACGACGTGGTCAAGCGCTACCGGAGCCAGCATGGCGCCGCCTCCTATCGGCTTGCAGTCATCGGCGAGGTCACGGCCTGCGCGCTGGCGGTGCTTTTCGCCCTTTTCCGCTCCATCCGCCTTCACATGCTCAACCCGCTCCTGACGGCGCGGCGCCAGATCATCGCGCTCGCAGACGGCAACCCGATGGGCGACCTGGAGGCGATCTCCAAGGCGCCGGAGATGCGCAGCCTGTTCGAAGCGCTGGAACTCTTGCGCGGCAAGCTGGACGAGCGGGCCGAATACGAGGCGCGGCTGAAGATGCAGGCCGAGAAGGACGGGCTGACGGGCGTGTGGAACCGCCGGGCGCTGGAGGGCTTCGGCAACGCTCCCGGCGAAGGCGGGGAAGACGTCTGCCTGATGCTGGTCGATATCGACCACTTCAAGGCGGTCAACGATACCTACGGCCATCTGACGGGCGATACCATGCTGATCGAAATCGCAAGCCTTCTGCAGGGGGCGATGCGGGCGACCGATATCGTGGCGCGTTACGGCGGCGAGGAATTCGCCGTCCTCGTCTCCACGTCGGACCTTGCGGCGAGCCTCGATTTTGCCGAGGAACTGCGTCGCCGCATCGAGGCGCATGTCATCCGCGACGCGGAAACCGGCATCGATCTCTCCGTCACCGTCAGCATCGGCGTCGCATCGGGGGCCTGCGGCGCCGGCGGCTGGCGCCAGCTGATCGCGGCGGCCGACGAGGCGCTCTACTGCGCCAAGAAGAAGGGCCGCAACCGCAGCTGCGTTTTCGGCGACGAGGCGGACCGGGATATCGTCGAAAACGCGCTCGTTCCGTTCAGGGCCAGGCGCTCCGCTTCGCTGTGAGCTCAGGCGGCCGGCGCGCGCCGCTCGCCCTCGCCCTGCTGGGCGGCCAGTCCCTGCCGGACCAGCACCTTCAGTTCGCCCGGATGCAGCTTGACGGTCACGTCGCGCTCCAGCGGCAGAAGCTCGCCGTCCATCACGCAATTGGCCTTGGCCCGCAGTTTCGGGAAATGCAGGTTGACCTCGGCCGGATGCATGACCATGACCGCGTCGTTTTCACGGAACTTGCCGCGCAGCATGTCGACCGCAAGGCGCGCGACGCCGAGCGGGTTCAGCGGTTTTGCCGTGTAGAAGCCGAGTTCGCCGCTGCGCAGGTTGTCGGCATAAAGCAGCGCGTTTTCGCCGAAGGGATTGTTGGAGACCGAAATCGCCGAGACGCGCCGGCTCTCCCTCATGCCCGCCGCCTCGAACTCGACCTCGAATTCCGGCGGGTTGAAGACGACGCCGAAGGCGGCGCGGGCGCTGGCGCGCAGCTTTCCCAGACGCGAGCGGTAGCTGTAGGAATTGCGGTAGCGCACCATGCGCGCATGCAGGCCGGCGGAAAACTGGTGGATGAAGGGCCTGCCGTTGGCGCTGGCGATATCGACATTGTCGAGCTCGCCGAAAGCCAGCACTTCCAGCGCCTGCCAGATATCGAGCGGCACTTTCAGCGAGCGGGCAAAGAGGTTCATGGTGCCGGCCGGCACGACGCCGAGCGCCACGCCGTTCTTCCAGGCGATGGAGGCGGCGGCCGAAATCGTGCCGTCGCCGCCGCCGGCGACGATGCCGTCAATATCGTCGCGCCGGGCGGCCCGCTCCATGGCGGGAACGATCTCGCTGCCGGAAAAGACGATCGCCTCGAAATCATGCCCGGCATCGCGGAAGACTTCTTCCGCCCGCCTCTCGTAGGCCTGCATGTCCGTCGTCCTGAAGGTACCGCCGTCGCGATTGAAAAAGCCGACGAGCTTCATGAGGTGCCTGTTCCCTGTCCTCGCTATCCCTGCCTCAAGAAATGGTCGCCCCCCATGCGATTTCAAGCCGGAGGATTTTTCGGCCGGGACGGGCAAAACGCAAATATTGCAATGGACGTATGCAGATAGCGCTACGCTGCACTGCAAAAAATGCACTCGACGCTTCCCGCGTCCCGTTCGATAGATGGGACGATGGAGATCTTCTCTCCGCCTCCCGCCATTTCCGAATGACCGGCCCCGGCGTCCCGCCAGCGGCCGTCGCCAAGCACAGATCCGCCGAGGACCGCCCGTGAGCCAGGTTGCCGTCAACGATTCCATCGATTCCGAACCGGAGGTAGCACTTCCCTCGGCCATGACCGTGGCTTTGGTGCAGCTGGCGCTTGCCGCCGGCGGCTTCGGCATCGGCACCGGCGAATTCGCGATCATGGGCCTGCTGCCCGACGTGGCCGACACGTTTTCGGTCACGACCCCGCAGGCCGGTTATGTCATCAGCGCCTATGCGCTCGGCGTCGTCATCGGCGCGCCCGTCATTGCCGTGCTCGCCGCCCGGATGGCGCGGCGCACGCTGCTGCTCTGTCTGATGCTGCTCTTTGCCGTCGGCAATATTCTGAGCGCCATCGCGCCGACTTTCGAAAGCTTCACGGTGCTGCGTTTCGTCACCGGCCTGCCGCACGGGGCCTATTTCGGCGTGGCGGCCCTCGTTGCCGCCTCGATGGTGCCGGTGCACCGGCGCGCGCGGGCGGTCGGCCGCGTCATGCTGGGCCTGACGGTCGCCACCCTGCTCGGCACGCCGCTTACGACCTTCTTCGGCCAGGCGCTCGACTGGCAGATCGCCTTCCTCACGGTCGGCATCATCGGGCTCGTGACGGTCGTGCTCATCTGGTTCTACGTGCCGCACGACAAGGTTTCGGAAGGGGCAAGCGCGCTGCGCGAACTCAGCGCCTTCCGCCGCCCGCAGGTGCTGCTGACGCTTGCCATCGCCGCTGTCGGCTACGGCGGCATGTTCGCCATGTTCAGCTATATCGCCTCGACGACGACCAGGGTGGCGCTGCTGCCGGAAACGGCCGTCCCGATCATGCTCGTGCTGTTCGGCATCGGCATGAATGCCGGCAACGTCATCGGCTCGTGGCTGGCCGACAAATCACTGCTCGGCACGATCGGCGGCTCGCTGGTCTACAATATCGTCGTGCTGACGACCTTCTCGCTGACCGCCGCCAACCCCTATATGCTCGGGCTCTGCGTCTTCCTCGTCGGCTGCGGTTTTGCGGCCGGCCCGGCGCTGCAGACGCGGCTGATGGATGTCGCCGCCGACGCGCAGACGCTGGCGGCCGCCTCCAACCATTCGGCCTTCAACATCGCCAACGCGCTCGGCGCATGGCTCGGCGGCCTCGTCATCGCCTGGGGCTACGGCTTTGCGGCAACCGGCTATGTCGGCGCCGTGCTCTCCTTCCTCGGCCTGTTCGTCTTTGCCGCCTCGCTACGCCTGGAGCTCCGCAGCCGGCGTGCCTAGAGCTTTCGCGACCCTGAGCTCCCTTCCCTCCGGG
This sequence comes from Rhizobium sp. KDH_Rht_773_N, assembly GCF_052946295.1. Classification (NCBI taxonomy): domain Bacteria; kingdom Pseudomonadati; phylum Pseudomonadota; class Alphaproteobacteria; order Hyphomicrobiales; family Rhizobiaceae; genus Rhizobium; species Rhizobium sp. KDH_Rht_773_N. Next base: position 588,901 of record NZ_CM129525.1, read on the forward strand.
CTGCAGAAGACGAATTCGTCGCCCCAGGCGGCGAGCGCCCTTATGACCGGCTTCAGCGTGGAGCCGAGCGGGGTCAGCGCATAATCGACGCGCGGCGGCACGACCGGGTAAACTGTTCGTGAGATCAGGCCGGACTCTTCCAGCTCGCGCAGCTGCTTGGTCAGCATGCGCTGGGTGATGGCGGGCAGATGGCGCCGCAGCTCGTTGAAGCGCAAAGTCCTGTCCATCAGGTGGAAAAGGATGACGCCCTTCCACTTTCCGTCGAGATAGCTCAGCGTCGCCTCGACCGGGCAACCGGGAAAATTGGTGACGAGTTTGGCGCGCGGCAGCGACATCGACAGTATCCTTTTTGGTACTACGTACAGAATTTGTGCATTCTTGCGTTGCCAGAACATAGGTCGCATCTAGCTCTCGTGCAATGAACACAGGAGTTTGCCCAGATGCGCGCCGTCGCCTACAAGACCCCGCAGCCAATCGCCGCCGAAACCTCGCTGATCGATGTCGAGCTGCCCACGCCCGAAGCCGGGGGACACGACCTGCTGGTCGAGGTCAAAGCCGTTTCCGTCAACCCCGTCGACGTGAAGGTGCGCGCCGGCATGGCCCCGCCCGCCGACGAACTGAAGGTGCTGGGCTTCGATGCCGCCGGCATCGTCAAGGCCGCCGGCCCGGATGTCACCCTGTTCAAACCCGGCGACGAGGTGTTCTATTCGGGCGTCATCAACCGGCCCGGCTCGAACGCCGAATTCCAGCTCGTGGACGAGCGCATCGTCGGCAGGAAGCCGAAGAGCCTCGATTTCGCCGCCGCGGCCGCCCTGCCGCTGACCTCCATCACCGCCTATGAGGCGCTGTTCGACCGGCTGCGCGTCACCGATCCGGTGCCGGGTGCGGCCCCTGCCCTGCTCATCATCGGCGGCGCGGGCGGCGTCGGCTCGATCGCGATCCAGATCGCCAGGGCGCTGACGGACCTGACGATCGTCGCCACCGCCTCGCGCCCGGAAACGCAGGACTGGGTGAAGGAACTCGGCGCCCATCACGTCGTCGACCACTCGCAGCCGATCGCCCCGCAGGTCGCAGCGCTCGGCATCGGCGCGCCGGGCTTCATCTTCTCGACGACCAATACGGACAAGCATGTCGCCGATATCGTCGAGGCGCTGGCGCCACAGGGCCGTTTCGCGCTGATCGACGATCCCAAGTCATTCGATGTCGTTCCCTTCAAGCGCAAGGCCGCTTCCGTTCACTGGGAACTGATGTTTACCCGCCCGCTCTACGGCACGCCCGACATGATCGAGCAGCACCGGATCCTCAACCGGGTTTCGGAGCTTGTCGACGCCGGCAAGATCCGCACGACGCTGTCGCAGACCGTGGGCGCGATCAACGCCGCCAACATGAAAAAGGCCCATGCCCTGGTCGAGAGCGGCAGGATGAAGGGCAAGGTCGTGCTGGCCGGATTCTGAAGCCTGCGGGCGCGCAAGCGCGCATGTCAGCGGTTTGAAACAATGCGTAAAGGATGCTGACCTATAATGCCGCGCCGAGGGTGCGGCATTCTGGCGTTAAACATTTAGGCAGCTTGACTTTTTCCGCATTCGGGACCACCTAGTGTGACACGTGGATGACGCATGTCCTGCCACGGATATCAACGGAGCCATCACTCAGATGCCAAGCGACAGTAGCAGTCGATTGCCTTTGCCGTACGCGGCCGTCGCGCGCTGACCTGGATGCTCCAGGCTCGCCCGTCCGGACGCTACGGCGGATCGACGGAAAGGCGAGCCAATGAATATCAATCGCTTCCCCCTGCGGGCCGGCTATGCCGCTCGCGCCTTCATGAACAACAGCCGTGTCGCGACCATTGCCGAGCGCGTGGAATCGCTGAACGGGCTTGCCCCGGCTGAAGCCGGCCGCATCCTGTCGCGGATGCCGCAGGAATACGCCGTCAACATTCTTGACCGCCCGGAGCTGCGCAACGCGCCTGCCATCCTGGCGCTGATGGACAACGCGGATTCGGCCCGCCTGCTGCACGGCATGTCGAACGACCGCGTCGCCGACGTTCTTCTGGAACTCGACGTGGACGACCGCGTGCGCCTGTTCTCCAGCCTGGAAGAGCCGGTGCGCGTCGCCATCCAGCACCTGATGGGCTATCCGCCGCGCACGGCCGGCAGCATCATGACGACGGAATTCGTCAGCGTGCCCGACGACTGGACCGTTGCCCAGACGCTGGACCATGTGCGCCAGGTCGAACGCTCGCGCGAGACCGTCTATGCGATCTATGTGCTGGACCACAATTCCGGCGCGCTGCTGCATGTCGTCACCCTGCGCCGCCTGATTACCGGCGAGCCCGACGCCTCGATCCTCTCGGTGGCGCAGAAGGGCATTCCGGTTTCGGCCAACGCGCTGATGAAGCAGGAGGACGTGGCCCGCCTGATCCGCAAGCACGACCTGCTCGCCCTGCCCGTCGTCGACGATCACGGCATGGTGCTCGGCATTGTCACGGTCGACGACGTGATCGACACGATGATATCGGACACGACCGAGGCCGCGCAGAAATTCGGCGGCATGGAAGCGCTCGGCAAGCCCTATATGAAGATCAGCTTCGGCGGCATGATCCGCAAGCGGGCCGGCTGGCTCTGCGCCCTGTTCCTCGGCGAAATGCTGACGGCGAGCGCCATGCAGCATTTCGAAGGCGAGCTGGAAAAGGCCGTCGTGCTGACGCTGTTCATTCCGCTGATCATGAGCTCCGGCGGCAATTCCGGTTCGCAGGCGACCTCGCTCATCATCCGGGCGCTGGCCGTCGGCGAGCTGAAACTGACCGACTGGTGGCGGGTGCTGCTGCGCGAATTGCCGACCGGCTTTGTGCTCGGCGCCATTCTCGGGCTCGTCGGCATGGTCCGGGTGATCTTCTGGCAGACGGCCGGGCTCTACGATTACGGCCCGCACTGGCAGCTGGTCAGCCTCACGGTCTTTGCCGCGCTGGTCGGCATCGTCACCTTCGGCTCCATGTCGGGCTCGATGCTGCCCTTCCTGCTGCAGAAGCTGAAGCTCGACCCGGCAACGGCATCGGCTCCCTTCGTTGCCACGCTGGTCGACGTGACCGGGCTCGTCATCTACTTCTCGGTGGCGCTGCTCATCCTCAGCGGCACGCTTCTCTAGATCCTGCTTGCGATTTCAGGCCGGTCGGCCTGAAATCATCTCCATCCGGAGCTTTGTCCTGATGCAATTCCGATCCTGTGCACCTTTCCAGTGATCAGGTTCGTTCTGTAGAAGAACAGCTCCCTCTCATCGCTGCAACGCAGAACCGTTGCACGTTTTTGCCGGGATGGCCCTAGCGTTCGACGAAGGGCAGGCAGAGCGGCGTGCCGTCGACCGGATGGGATATCACCACGGCGTCGATGCCGAAGACGGCGCGGATCAGGTCCGGCTTGAGGATATCGGCGGGGCGGCCGGCCGCATGGATGCCGCCGCCGGCGACCGCGATGATGTGGTCGGCATATTGGGCGGCATGATTGAGATCGTGGACGACCATGACGATGGTGCGCCCGCGTTTGCCGTTCAGTTCCTTCAACAGTTCCAGAACTTCCAGCTGGTGGGCGATGTCGAGATAGGTGGTCGGCTCGTCGAGCAGCAGGATCGGCGTTTCCTGCGCCAGCGCCATGGCGATCCAGGCGCGCTGGCGCTGGCCGCCGGAGAGGCGGTCGAGCGGGCGTTCGGAGAGGTCGCTCAGGCCGGTTGCGGCCAGGGACGCCTCGACGATCTGTTCGTCATGGTGCGTCGTGCGCGACAGCATGGCCTTGTGCGGGTGGCGGCCGAAGCGGCAGAGCTGGCGCACTGTGAGGCCATCGGGCGAAACCGGGCTTTGCGGCAGGAGCGCCAGCGTCTGGGCAATCACCTTGCCGGGCATTTGCGCAATCGCCTTGCCGTCCAGCGTGACCGCGCCGCCGAGCGGCTGGATGATGCGGCCGAGCGCGCGCAGCAGCGTCGACTTGCCGGAGCCGTTGGCGCCGATCAGGGCGGTGATCCTGCCGTCGGGAATGGCGATATCGACGTGGCCGAGCACTTCGTTCCCGGCGTAGCCGAGCGTCAGGTCCGCGGCGGAAAGACGGGAACGGGCGGCATCAGTCATGACGGCCGGCCTCCTTGACCAGCAGGAAAATCAGATAGGGGCCGCCGATGACGGCGGCGACGATGCCCGCCGGGATCTCGTTCGGCAGCGCCACGAGCCGGCCGATCAGATCGGCGGCCGAAAGCGTGAGCGCGCCGATCAGCGCGCTTGCCGGGACCATGTGGCGGGCGCGCGGGCCGACGAGCAGGCGGGCGGCGTGCGGCGCAAGCAGGCCGAGGAAACCCATGGAGCCGACGGCGGCGACGCTGCCGGCGCAGAGCAGGACCGAAACGAGGATGAGGCCGCCGCGCAGCAGGCCGGGCGAGAGGCCGAGGCTGACGAGCGTATCGTCGCCGAAACCGCCGGCATCGAGCCTCACCGTGGCGACCAGCACGAGCGGCAGGCAGGCGGCAAGCCAGAGCGAGAGCGCGCTGACATCGCTCATCGTCGAGCCGTAGACGCTGCCGGCCAGCCAGACCATCGACTGGTCGGCGCGCGTCGGGAAGAGCACCATGACATATTGCATCAGCGCCTGGGCGAGCATGCCGAGCGCCACGCCGACGAGCGCCAATGCGGCAATGCCGCCGCCGAAGGCGCGGCCGACGGCAAGCAGCGCCAGCGCGCCGGCAACGGCACCGGCGACGACGCCGGCCGGGATTGCCCAGACGGCCCAGGCCGGCGGCGTGAAGAGGCCGGCAAGGAAAGCGCCGAGGCCGGCCCATTTGGTGATGCCGACGACATCGGGCGAGGCCAGCGGATTGCGCAGCGCGCCCTGCAGGAAGGTGCCGGCAATGCCGAGCGAGGCGCCGGCAAGCACGGAGACGATGACGCGCGGGGCGCGGTACTGCATGACGATGAAGGCGCTCTTGCCGCCGGCAATGCCCTCCAACACCTGGCCGACCGAGAGCGTGACGGCGCCGACCGTCATGCCGAGCACGGCAATGACGAGGATGAGGGCCGCGACGGCGAGGCAGACGCTTGCCGCGCGCAGGTTCCGTGCCGGCAGGAGAGCGCCCGTCATGCCGCCCTCTGCCGCCAGAGGATGACGAGCAAGGCCGGCGCGCCGACAAGCGCGGTGACGATGCCGACCGGCGTTTCGGCCGGAAAGGCCGCGACACGGCCGAGGAGATCGGCGGCACTCAGCAGCAGGGGGCCAGCAATGGCGCTGAGCGCGATGACGGTGAACTGGTCGCTGCCGGCCAGACGCCGCACGATATGCGGCACCAGCAGGCCGATGAAGCCGATCGGGCCGCTGACGGCGACGGCGGAGCCGGCAAGCAGGACGATCAGCACCGCGGCAAGGCCGCCGACGCGGCGGGCACTCTGGCCGAGCGAGACGCCCGTCGCCCCGTCGAGCGCCAGCACGCCGAAATGGCGCCCGGCGACGAGCGCGATGCCGCCGCCGATGATCGTGAAGGGCAGGATGATCCAGACCTTGTGCCACTGCGCGCCGTTGATGGAGCCGGCGAGCCAGTAGACGATATCCTGGCCGGCATTGTTGGCGATCAGGATCGCCTGCACGAGGGCGGCAAGCACGAGCTGGATGGAGATGCCCGCCAGCGCCAGTTTCATCTCGTTCATGGCGCCGGAGACCGACAGCGCCCACATGGCAAGGCCGACGGCGGCGGCACCCGCAAAGGCCGGCCAGACCGTGCCGCCGGCGCCGAGGCCGGGAACGGCGATGAGGGAGATGACGATGACGAGCGAGGCCCCGGCATTGATGCCGAAAGTCTGCGGCGAAGCGAGCGGATTGCGGGTCAGCGTCTGGATCAGCACGCCGGCAACGGCGAGATTGGCGCCGACCAGCATGGCAAGCATGGCGCGCGGCAGGCGCACGTCCCAGACGAGGGCACTGTCGGGCGAACCGTCGGGCGCCAGCAGCAGGCGAAGCGCGCGGGCGACCGGCAGGCCGGAGACGCCGAAGGACATGCCGGCAAGGACGACGGCTGCGAGCGCCAGCACAAGGCAGAGCGCCAGCCGCACGGGGCTGCCGGTTGTCTGCCGCATCATCGCGCCGCTTCCTGCCGTCATCGCGCTGCTTATCCGACCTTGTAGACCTTGGCGAGGATTTCGCGGGCGATCATTTCCGCCGTCGCCAGCCCGCGGAAACGGGAGAACTGGTTGCGGTCGACCTCGTAGATCGTGCCGGCCTTCACCGCCGAAATATTGGAAAAGGCCGTATTGCTCTTCCACTGGTCGAAGACCGTGCCGCCGGCATCGGTCGCCACCAGCAGCACGTCCGGATCGACGGCGATCAGGCGTTCCAGCCCCGCCCCGCTTTCGACGGCATCGGCGGAATCGATCGCCGGCGTCAGGCCCATCGCCCTGAAGACAGAGCCGGTGAAGGAGGCCGATGTGTGCAGGCTCATGGAATCCGGATTGGCGACGGCGAGCAGGAAGCGGCGCTTCTCACCGGCCGGGATCTTTGCCACCAGCCCGGCGATGACGGCCTCATGGGCGGCGAGCGCCTGCTCGCCCTTCTCTTTCTCGCCGAGCGCATCGGCAATCGTCACGACCGAGGCCTTGATGACGTCGTAACTGCCTTCCCAGCTGTTCAGCACGATGGTCGGCGCAATCGCGCTGAGCTGCTGGTAGATGGCCGAATGGCGGATTTCGTCGGCAATGATGAGATCGGGCGCCAGTGCCGCGACAAGCTCCAGATTGGGCTCCAGGCGGGTGCCGACCGAGCTGTAGTCGATCTTCTTGCCGAGCAGCTGCTCGATGCGCTTCGGCTGGTTGTCGTCGGTGATGCCGACCGGCACGACGCCGATCGCGTCCAGCGCCTGGACGAAGGAGAATTCGAGCGCGACGACGCGCTGCGGCTTTCCGGCAATCTCGGTCGTGCCGAGTTCGTGGGTAATCGTGCGCCTGTCGTCGGCGGCAAGGGCAAGGCCGGGTGCGGCGGCGGCACAGGCGGAAAGCAGCAGGCCGAACTGGCGGCGCGACAGCGGAATATCAAAAACGCTCACGGCAAAGTCCCTCATACTGAAATGATCGGCCGGTCCTCTCACCGGCTGAGACGCGGACTACAGAAGTGAAGCGGATTTTTCAAGTAAAGTTTACAATCGCAGTCATCTTATTGGACGGGGTACGTCAACCGCGCTCCGGCAGTTTCAGCGGCCCGTGCGTCTTGATGCTGCGGATGGCGAAATTCGAGCGGATGTCGCTGACGTTCGGCAGGGTCAGCAGCGTTTCCGTCAGCAGTCGCTCATAGGCTGCGAGATCTTCGACGACGACTTCCGCGAGGAAATCGGCCGTGCCGGAAATCAGGAAGCAGGAGACGATCTCGGGAATGGCGAGCAGCGCCGCCTGCTGCGCCTCGGAATTTTCCCGGCTGTGATGGGCGACCTTGAATTCGACGAAGACGGTCAGGCCGAGGCCGACCTCCTTGCGGTCGATATCGGCGGTGTAGCGCCTGATGACGCCGAGCTTTTCGAGGTTGCGGATGCGGCGCAGGCAGGGCGACGGCGAGAGGTTCACCTTCTCGGCGATCTCGACATTGGTGGCGCGCGCATCCTCCTGCAGGCATCTGAGGATGGCAATATCGAATTTATCGAGATTTGGCATATTTGCGAAATCCATCGGCATGAATTGGCAGATCATTGCGTATAACACGTTTTCCAAGCCACAGATAGCAAGGACATGCCTCGCCCTCCGGCGCTAATGTTCTTTCCGTCCGGTCGATACCGGGACCGGAGGAAAGGACAGGACGATGAGCACCATCACATTTTCAAACGAAAAGCCGACTTCGCAACTGTCGGGTTATGCCGCCGGCACGATCACCGTGCTGATCTGGTCGTCATGGTTTCTGGCAACGCGCCATAGTGCCGCAACCCCGCTCGGCTCGATCGATATCGGGCTGATCCGTTTCGGCATTCCGGCGCTTGTCCTTGCGCCGGTCTGGCTGCGCACCGGGCTCAAGCCGAAGGGCCTGCCGCTGCATCTGATGGCAATCATGATCGCCGGCTGCGGGGCGGTGTTCTTTCTGGTGACGACGCTTGCCATCCATTCGACGCCGGCCGCCTCGTCCGGCATCCTGCTCGGCGGCTCCATGCCGCTGGCGACAGCGCTGATCGGCATACTATTGTTTGGCGAACGGCCTGACGCCACACGCATTGCCGGGCTGCTGGCGATCGTCGCCGGGGTGATGATCCTGCTTGTCCGCAGCCTTGCCGATGCCTCCCTGCCCTGGACGAGCTTCGTGCTGCTGCCGGCGGGCGCCGTTCTCTGGGCAAGCTATACGCATGCCTTCCGCCGCTCCGGCCTTTCGGCCATCCAGGCGAGCGCGCTGATCGCCGTCTGGTCCTTCCTCATCATGGCGGCGCTGGCACTCGTCTTCGGCGTCTCGCTGCCGCAGGCCGCGCTGCCGGAAATCGGCCTGCAGGTGCTGAGCCAGGGCATTCTCTCCGGCCTCGTCGCCATGCTGGCCTACGGCACGGCGGTGCGCAATCTCGGCGGAACGCAGGCGGCCGCCTTCACGGCGCTGACGCCGGTTCTGGCAACTGTCGGCGGCGGCTTCCTGCTCGGCGAGCCGATGGGCCTTGCCGAAATCGGCGCGGCCGTCATCACCGGCATCGGCGTGGCGCTCTCGACCGGTATTGCCGCCAGGCGCCACTAAACGTTCCGCCCAAAGCAAAAGCCGCCGGCAGCCATCCGCTGCGGCGGCTTTTGCGTGACGTTACATCAGGCCGTGGCCTGGATGACGACGACCCTGGCGCCGACTTCGACGCGGTTATAGAGGTCGATCACGTCATGGTTCATCATGCGGATGCAGCCGCTCGACATGGCAAGGCCGATCGATTGCGGCTGGTTGGTGCCGTGGATGCGAAAATGTGTGTCGTTGCCGCCGCGGTAGAGATACATGGCGCGCGCGCCGAGCGGATTGTTCGGCCCGCCCGGCATGCCGCCGGCGAGCTTGCGGTAGCGCTCCTCGCGGCGCTGCATGTTTTCGGTCGGCGTCCAGCTCGGCCATTCCGCCTTGCGGCCGACATAGGCATTGCCGGCAAGGGCCAGCCCTTCGCGGCCGACACCGACGCCGTAGCGCATCGCCCTGCCGTTGCCGATGATGTAATAGGCGCGCCGCGCCGGCGTATCGACGACGATGGTGCCCGGCGCATAGCCGCCTTCATAGGCGACTTCGGTGCGGCGAAGCTCCGGCCTGATCTGGTCGATCGGCACCTGCCGCAGCGGGAATTTTTCATCCGGCAGGGCTGCATAATTCGTCTGGCTGTTCAGCGTCGTCGAAGAGCAGCCGGCGGCAAAGAGGGGAAGAGCGATCAGGAAGCCCCGGCGCGAGATCGTCATGAATGTGTCCTTAGCGCGTCAAGAAGATGTCGCAGGCTAAGGAAATTATGGTTAACGAAATGCTAAACGGGCGGCGCAAGATCGACGGGCGGCGGCCTCTATTTCCCGCTGCATTGAGAAGCGCATCATTTGATGCTATTTTTGATGCGGCAGGAGGCAAGGATGAGAACGACGGTGACTTTGGACGACGAATTGCTTGCCAGGGCTCAGGAAGTCACCGGCATCAAGGAACGGTCCGCGCTTCTGAAGGAAGCGCTCACGCGCCTGATACAGGAAGAAGCGGCGCGTCGTCTCATCATGCTGGGCGGCAGCGCACCGGATCTGCAGGCTCCGCCGAGACGCCGCTGGAACAGCGACGGAACATGGGGCGGAGCGGATCGGGATCACTCCGAGTGATCATACTCGACACGTCGGTCTGGATCGGCCACCTGCGAAAGCGCGAGGAGGAGGTGGAATTTCTGCTGAAAAGACAGCAGGTTCTGGTCCACCCCTTCATTGTCGGAGAAATCGCGCTCGGCTCGATGCCGCATTACGATCTCGTCCTTCGCTCGCTGTCCGAGCTGCCGCAGGCGACGGTCGCCAGCAATGCCGAAATCCTCTTCCTGATCGGACAGCATTCGCTCATGGGAAGCGGCATCGGCTATGTCGATGTCCACCTGCTGGCCTCGGCCAAATTGACCGAAGGCACCCGGCTTCTGACCCGTGACAGGCGGCTGGCGAAAATCGCCGAGGCGCTGGGCGTCGGATAGGCCGATCACATATTCGGATAGACCGGCCCCTCGCCGCCCTGCGGCGGCACCCAGTTGATGTTCTGGTTGGGGTCCTTGATGTCGCAGGTCTTGCAGTGGACGCAGTTCTGGGCGTTGATGACGAAAGTCTCCTCGCCGTCCTTTTCCACCCATTCATAGACGCCGGCCGGACAGTAGCGGGTCGAGGGGCCGGCATAGACGCCGAGTTCGGAGGATTTCTGCAGCGCCATGTCCTTGACCTGCAGGTGGACCGGCTGGTCCTCTTCGTGATTGGTGTTCGACAGGAAGACGGAAGAGAGACGGTCGAAGGTGAGCACACCGTCGGGCTTCGGATAATCGATCTTCCTGTGCTGCGACGCGGGTTCCAGCGAGGCGGCGTCGGTCTTGCCGTGCTTCAGCGTGCCGAAGAAGGAGAAGCCGAAGAGCTGGTTGGTCCACATGTCGAAGCCGCCGAGTGCTACGCCGAGGGCCGTGCCGAATTTCGACCAGAGCGGCTTGACGTTACGCACCCGCTTCAGGTCCTTGCCGATATCGCTCCGGCGCCAGTCGTTTTCGATCTCGACCACTTCGTCATTGGCGCGGCCCGACGCGATCGCTTCTGCAATGCGGTCGGCGGCCATCAGACCGGAAAGGACGGCATTGTGGCTGCCCTTGATGCGCGGCACGTTGACGAAGCCCGCCGAACAGCCGATCAGCGCCCCGCCGGGGAAGGAAAGCTTCGGCACCGACTGCCAGCCGCCCTCGGTGATGGCGCGGGCGCCATAGGAGAGGCGCTTGCCGCCCTCGAACGTGCCGCGAATCGCCGGGTGGGTCTTGAAGCGCTGGAATTCCTCGAACGGATAGAGATAAGGGTTCTTGTAGTTCAAGTGGACGACGAAGCCGACGGCAACGAGATTGTCTTCCAGGTGATAGAGGAAGGAGCCGCCGCCGGTGCCCATGCCGAGCGGCCAGCCGAAGGAATGCTGGACGAGGCCGCGGCGATGGTTTTCCGGCTTGACCTCCCAGAGTTCCTTGATGCCGATGCCGAACTTCTGGGGCTCGCGATCCTTCTGCAGGTCGAACCTGGCGATCAGCTGCTTGGCGAGCGAGCCGCGCACGCCCTCGCCGATCAGCACGTATTTGCCCATCAGCGCCATGCCGCGCGCATAGTTCGGGCCGGGCTCGCCGTTCTTCTCGATGCCCATGTCACCGGTCGCAACGCCGATGACGGCGCCCTCATCACTATAGAGCACTTCGGTTGCGGCAAAGCCCGGATAGATCTCGACGCCGAGTTCTTCCGCCTTGGCCGCCAGCCAGCGACAGACGTTTCCGAGCGAGACGATATAGTTGCCGTGATTGCTCATCAGCGGCGGCATGATGATGTTGGGCAGGCGTAGCGAACCGGCGGGGCCGAGCAGCAGGAAATGGTCGTCCGTGACCTCGGTCCTGAAAGGATGGTCACTTTCCTCGCGCCAGCCGGGCAGCAGCCGGTCGATGCCTATGGGATCGACGACGGCGCCGGAGAGAATGTGGGCGCCGACTTCGGCCCCCTTTTCCAGCACGACGACGGACAGTTCCGGATTGACCTGCTTCAGGCGGATGGCGGCAGAAAGGCCGGCCGGACCGGCGCCGACGATCACCACGTCGAATTCCATGCTCTCGCGTTCCGGCAGTTCAGTCATGTCGGTCATCCATCCGTCTCCGCTCGGCCATGTCGCGGCCGCTCATCCCCATTGTCGGCTACTCTCTTGTCAAAACCGGAAAACATTGTCGAGCCGGGAAGCGACAGGCGATCCTCCAATTCGCACAATGATGTTTCTGCGCACGGAAGATTATATGACGCTTACGTTAACGTCAATTTATCGGGGTGCGGCAAAACCGCTTTCCGGCTTTTCTTTGCCGAGACTTGCGCCCTATAGAAGGGAGGCAGGATTTGGAGGAAAACATGGATCTCGGCATCAAGGGCAAACGCGCGCTCGTCCTGGCGTCCTCGCGCGGCCTCGGGCTCGGCATTGCCAGGGCGCTGGCGCAGGAAGGGGCAAACGTTCTTCTGTGCGGGCGCAGCGGCGAGCAGCTGGAGGCCAATTGCAAGGCGATCAACATGCAAGGCAAGGGCAAGGCCGACTGGATCTGGGCCGACCTTTCCGACGACAATTTCGTCGAGACCGTCACGGGCGCCGTGCAGGAGAAATTCGGCGGGCTCGATATTCTCGTCAACAATACCGGCGGCCCGACGCCCGGCACGACCGAGGACATGACGCCGGACAAGCTCGAAACCTATTTCCTGTCGATGGTGGCGCGCGTCATCACGCTCACCAATGCGCTGCTGCCCGGCATGAAGGCGCAGGGCTGGGGCCGCATCCTGACGGTCGCCTCCTCCGGCGTCATCGAGCCGATCGCCAACCTGGCGCTGTCGAACACGCTGCGCCCGGCGCTTGCCGGCTGGAGCAAGACGCTGGCATCGGAAGTGGCCGGCCAGGGCGTGACCACCAACCTGCTGCTGCCGGGCAGCATCCTGACGGCACGGCTCGACGATCTCGACGGGGCGGCCGCAAGGCGCACCGGCAAGAGCATTGAGGAGATCCGCACGGAGAAGGAGGCGCGCATTCCGGTCGGCCGCTACGGCAGGGTCGAGGAATTCGCCGCAACGGCGGCCTTCCTGTGCAGCCAGCCGGCAAGCTATATTACCGGCTCGCTGATCCGCTGCGACGGGGGTGCGGCGCGCTCCCTCTGAGCCCTCCTCATCCGGCACGCGCGGTGGCGGCCGCCCATGCCGCCACGCTGTCGATCTTGGCGCCGACATGGGCGGGATCGTCGGCCAGTTCGGCAAGTTCGGACAGGCGGTGGAAGCCGGTGAGGACGGCGATGCGCCGGCGGTCGAGCCGGCGGCCGGTCAGCGTCTCGTAGGCCGAGACGATGCGCGAGGTCAGGTCGGGCGAGATGAAGTTCGAATAGATGAATTCCTGGTGCAGCGGCCCGAAGCCGGAATCGGAGAAATCGTAGAGCCCGTTCAGCCGGCCCTCGGCATGGTCGAAGGCCATGTTCCAGCCGTGCCCGTCAAAGAAGCCGTAGATGGTGCCGTAGGGATCGGGCGGCAGGGCCTTGAAATCCCAGATGACCCTCTCGGCATAGGTGGCAAGGTCGGACGACAGCAGCGGCAGCGCCTTGTCGCGCACCGTTTCGGGCGACTGCCAGGGCGGGATCGGCCCGGCGCCGAGCGCGCGCATGCGCTCGCCGTCCAGACCGTGCAGTTCGGCATAGAAGCGGGCCAGATCGTCGCCGAGGCGCTGGCGGGCCGCTTTCGGCAGGCGCTCGTAATCGTCGGTGATGAGATGTTCGCCCTGGATCTTGGTATGGCTGGAAAAGATCGGCGGGCCGTCATGGATGCGCATGTCGGGAACCGTCATCGACAGGGACGGCCTGATGATGCCGAGAAGGGCCGCCTCCCTGATGAGCGCCCTCTCCGCGCCCGGATTGCGCGGAAACTTGAAGATCAGCCTGTCGTCCACGTCGATAGCCACCGAATCCCAGCCCGGTGTCGCCAGCCTGAAGACGGAAGCCGTAAGCTCCGGAAAGATGTTGGTAATCAGTGAGCGAAGTTCACCGGCATTCAATTCGGCCATGACTGTCTGCCTCCGCGGTTTGCACCTTCTGTCTCGCGCAGGACCTGCGATGCGGATCAAATAGTGTTTCGCCAATGGAGCCTGCGCCGGCAGGCGGCGCAAATGGGCGACGCCGCCTGTTTGACTATATATTAGTATAGTTTGAATATTACGGAATGTTCATTACGAAAATTTAAGCCGTTATAACCGGTTAGTGATCGTCCGGGGGGTGATTATGTCTTTTTTGCGCCGCAATATAGGCGGCTCAATCGCAGCCGAAAATCACGCAATCTTCCGAGGACAAGACCGGTCTCGCCCATGAAGAAATTTTGGATCACCGTCAGCATCGTCGCCGTGGCCGCCGTCGGCTTCTGGCAGTTCGGGGACAAGGTCCCCTATGCTTCCGATATCCCCTACCTGTCGCAGTTCATCAAGAAGCCGGACGCCGGCCAGAACGGCGGCCGCCGGCAGGCGCAGGCCGATCCGGCCCAGGGCGGGTCCGGGCAGCAGCAGGGCGGCGGGCGCCGCCGCGGCGCCGGCGGCCCCACCATGGTCAAGACCGTGGCCGCCGTGAAGGCGGCCCTGCCGATGGACGTGACGGCGACCGGCTGGGCCGACGCCGACGACAATACGACGATCGCCGCGCAGGAACAGGGGCTGGTCGTCAGCATCGAGGCCAAGGACGGCGCCACCGTCAAGCAGGGCGACCTGATCGCCAAGCTGGACGACCGCACGGCCAAGGCCGCCGTCGACAAGGATAATGCGATGATCGTGCGCGATACGGCCACCCTTGCCGAATCCGAGACGGCGCTGACCCGCGCGCAGGACCTTTTCGACCAGAAGGCCGGCACGCAGCAGAGCCTCGACCAGGCCAGGGCCGCCCGCGATACCGCCGCCGCGACCGTTGAAGCCGACAAGGCCACGCTCGCCTCCGACCAGGTGACGCTGGAAAATACCGATATCCGCGCCCCCTTCGACGGCCGGCTCGGCGATATCGCGCTCAGCAAGGGCGCCTTCGTCAATGCCGGCGCGGCCATCGTCACCATCGCCAAATACGATCCGATCTATGTGAAGTTCCACCTGCAGGAGCGCTACCTGCAGGAGCTGAAGAAGGCGCTCGCCTCCGGCCCGGTCGAGGTCAGCACGGCGCCCGATTCCACCAAGGGGCAGGTGCGCAAGGGCGAGATCAGTTTTTACGACAATACGGTCGACACCGCCTCGGGCACGATCCTTGCCAAGGCGAAGTTCGAAAACGCCTCCGGCGCCCTGTGGCCCGGCCAGTCGGTCAATCTCGTCGTGCATTTCAACAATGACGAACAGCAGGTGGTCGTTCCCACCGTCGCCGTCAGCCCCGGCCCCGACGGTTTCTTCGCCTTCGTCGCCAAGGACGGCAAATCGCACCTGACGCCCGTGACCGTCGCGCGCGCCAATGGCGGCTTCACCGCCATCGCCTCCGGCCTTTCGGAGGGCGAGCATGTGGTCGTCGAGGGCCAGGGCCAGCTCAGCGACCAGCAGGCGATCAACGAACAGTTCAACGACAAGACACTCGATGTCGCTTCCGCCGACGAGCCTCGGCAAAATGCGCAGGCCGAAACGATCGCGGTGGGGGCCGAGCAGTGATCCCGAATTTCTGTATCCAGCGCCCGGTCGCAACGACCCTGCTTGCGATCGGCGTGATCCTCGCGGGTCTGGCGGGCTACCGGCTCGTGCCGGTGGCGGCTTTGCCGCAGGTTGACTTCCCGACCATCAACGTTTCGGCGCAGCTGAGCGGCGCCTCGCCGCAGACGATGGCGACATCGGTGGCGACACCGCTGATCAAGCAGTTCGAGACGATCCCCGGCATCAGCGAAATCAGCGCCTCAAGCTCGCTCGGCAGCACCAGCATCGTGCTGCAGTTCGACCTGAACCGCGATATCGACGCGGCCGCCGCCGACGTGCAGGCGGCCATTTCGCATGCGACGCGGCAGCTGCCCGACAACATGACGACGCCGCCGAGCTACCGCAAGACGAACCCGGCCGACGCGCCGATCATGCTGCTTGCGGTGCAGAGCAACACGATGCCGCGCAGCAAGCTCGACGAGATCGCCGAGGACATCATCTCGCCGTCGCTGTCGACGCTGCCGGGTGTCGCCCAGGTCAGCGTCTTCGGCGCGCAGACCTATGCCGTGCGCGTCGAGGTCGATCCCAACAAGCTTCTGACCCGCGGCATCGGCATCGACACGGTCAACAAGGCGCTTGCGGCCGCCAACAGCCAGCAGCCGGTCGGCACCTTGCAGAACAATGCGCAGGCCATGACGATCACGGCCAATACGCAGCGCACCAATGCCGAGCAGTTCCGCTCGCTGGTCATCGCCAATCCGAACGGCGCGCCGATCCATCTCGGCGACATCGCCGACGTCCAGGACAGCGTCGAGAACCAGTATACGGGCAGCTGGTATGACGGCCAGCGCGGCATCATCCTCGCCATCCAGCGCCAGCCGGACGCCAATACGGTGGACGTGGTCGATGCGATCAACGCCAAGCTGCCGCAGCTTCACGCCGAAATCCCGCCCTCGGTCAACACCGTCATCATGAACGATGCCGCAAAGCCGATCCGCGACGCGATCTCCGACGTGAAGTTCACGCTGCTTTTGACGATCGGCCTCGTCGTTCTCGTCATCTATCTCTTCACCGGGCACGCGACCGCGACCATCATTCCGGGCCTTGCCGTTCCGCTGTCGCTGATCTCGACCTTCGGCATGATGTATGTGCTGGGCTACAGTATCGACAATATCTCGCTGCTCGGCCTGACGCTGGCGGTCGGTCTCGTCGTGGACGACGCGATCGTCATGCTGGAAAACATCCTGCGCCATGTCGAGGAAGGCATGCCGGTGCGGGAAGCGGCGATCAAGGGTGCGGGCGAAGTCAGCTATACGATCATCTCCATGTCGGTATCGCTGATTGCGGTCTTCATCCCGATCCTGCTGATGGGCGGCGTCGTCGGGCGCGTGTTCAACGAATTCGGCATGGTGGTGGCGATCGCCATCATCGCCTCGGCGATCGTGTCGCTGACGGTGACGCCGATGCTCGGCTCGCGCCTTTCCAACAACCACAGCCGCCCGCCGCTCGTCATCCGCATCTTCGACGCCGGTTTCGAGCGCACCCTGCGCGGCTACGACAATGCGGTCGGCTGGTGCCTGAGACATCGGCCGACCATCCTCGGCGTCTTCCTCGGCTCGGTGGCGCTGACGGTCTATTTCTTCCTGACGCTGCCGACGAGCTTCTTCCCGCAGGAGGATATCGGCCGCCTGACGATCAGCACGCAGGCGCGCCAGGACATTTCCTATTCGGCGATGGAGGCGCTGCAGCAGCAGGCCGCCGCCGTCGTCAAGGCCAACCCGGCCGTCAACCACGTCATGTCGACCATCGGCGGCAACCCGAACAAGCCGCTGAACAACGGCTCGATGTTCGTCGAGCTGAAGGACAAGAAGGAGCGCCCGCCGCTTGACCAGACGCTGCGCGAGCTGCGCACGGCGATCAACAAGATCCCCGGCCTGCAGGCCTTCGTGACGCCGAACCAGAGCCTGCGCTTCGGCGGCCGCCAGACCGCCAGCCAGTATCAGCTGGTCATCCAGGCGCTGAACGCCGACCAGACCAACCTGTGGGCCGGCAAGATGCAGCAGGCGATGCGCGCCGACCGGCTGTTTACCGACGTGACCTCCGATGCGCAGAACAACGCCCTGCAGGCCAGCATCGTCATCGATACCGAGCGGGCGGCCGCCTACGGGATCGACAACGACACGCTGCGCACCACCCTGCAGGAATCCTTCAGCGGCTACGCGGCGGCCGAGATCCAGTCGACCGGCGACAGCTACGACGTGATCGTCGAATATGACACGAGCAAGCCCTGGGACGACCAGAAGCTTTCGGAAATCCGCGTCGCCTCGTCCAACGGCAGCCTCGTGCCGCTGTCGAACTTCGCGCATGTGGAGCGCACGGTCGGCCCCGTCACCATCAACCAGACGGGCCAGCTCGTCTCGACCACCGTTTCCTTCAACCTGCCGGAAGGCGTGTCGCTCAGCGACGCGACCGCAAGGATCGACCAGATCAAGAAGGACATCAACATGCCGGCCGACGTGTTCACGTCCTATGGCGGCACGGCGCAGATCTTCGAGCAGTCGCAGGGCAACACGCCCTATCTGATCCTGGCGGCGGTGCTGACCATCTATGTCGTGCTCGGCGTGCTCTACGAAAGCTTCATCCACCCGCTGACCATTCTCTCCGGCCTGCCGGCGGCCGCCTTCGGGGCGCTGCTGGCCCTGAAGATCATGGGCTTCGACCTGTCGATCATCGCGCTTATCGGCCTGCTGATGCTGATCGGCATCGTCAAGAAGAACGCGATCATGATGATCGACGTGGCGGTGGAAACCATGCGCACGACCGGCGAGAAGGCGACGGCGGCGATCCACGAAGCCTGCGTGCGGCGCTTCCGGCCGATCATGATGACGACCTTCTGCGCCCTGCTCGGCGCGTTGCCGATCGCGCTCGGCACCGGCGCCAGCTCGGAACTGCGCCAGCCGCTCGGCATCGCGGTCGTCGGCGGCCTCATCGTCTCGCAGATGCTGACGCTGTTCATCACGCCGGTCATCTTCGTGGAGATGGACCGTTTCGGCAATTTCCTCCACCGCCTGCTCAGCCGCAAGCAGCCGGAAGTCCATGCGCAAGAGGAGCCGCGGGCGATGGCGGCGGAATAACGGGACAAAAAAGGGCGCCGCGCGGCGCCCTTTTTTCGTTCAGCGGCCGGCTGCGAGAGCTGGCAGATCGGCGATCAGCGTATCGCGCGTTTCGAAGCTGATCGGATTGTCGTCGTAGCGGTGGTCGGCGATATAGAGCCTTGCGAAGACGAGGCGGCGCTCGCCCTTCGTCGCCCAGCCGACGAACCAGCCGAGCGGGCGCTCGTAATTGGTCTTGCCGGCGGCGTTGCGCAGCCAGCCGGAGCCGGTCTTGCCCTGGATGTCCCAGCCGTCCGCTGCCTTAAAATGCGGGACAATCGCCTCGGTCATCTGCCGGGCGCGCGCCGAGATCGGCAGGTTGCCGGTGCGGAACCGGCGGATGAAGCGCACCTGGTCCTCCGCCGAGATCTTCAAGGACGACATCAGCCAGGATTCGGTCAGCCCGTCCGTCTTGCCAGGCCCGCCCGAAACGTCCTGGTTGCCGTAGCCGAAACGCCTGACGTAATCGCCAAAGGCGCGCTTGCCGAGCTTGCGGGTCAGCGCCTGCGAGAACCAGACGATCGAATCCCGCTCCCAGATGGTCGGGTCGGTATCCTGCTGCTCGCGTTTGGACCGCTTGAGCTTCGGATCGTAGGGCCAGAGCGGCGTGTGCTCGTCGACAAGAATGCCGGCGTCATAACCCATCATGGCCAAAGGCAATTTGAAGGTGGATTGCGGATAGAAGCCCTGATCGCAATTGCCCTGCCGGTAGATCGTCTCGCCGGTCTTCTCGTCGGCAATCAGGGTGCAGCGGATCGGACCGGCGGCGCGCGCCGGAGCAACGCCGATGGAAGCTGCTGTAATGCTTATGGAAAATGCCAGAAGAAGAAGTCTTTCGAAAGCCACTTTCGTTCTCCATATGGTTCGACGGAAGCTTTCTAGGCCGTCCTGGAAGGCCTGATCAAACGATGATATTTGCGGTCAGGCATAAATCAGATTAGGCCATTGCCATGGTTCGACCATATTTGCCGCTGAATTCGCTGCGCGCCTTCGAGGCCGCCGCGCGCCATCTCTCCTTCACGCGGGCGGCAATCGAACTCTGCGTCACGCAGGCGGCCGTCAGCCATCAGGTGAAGCTGCTCGAACAGCGGCTCGGCGTCAGCCTGTTTCGCCGCCTGCCGCGCGGGCTGATGATTACCGAAGAGGGCCTTGCGCTCCTGCCGGCGCTGCAGGATTCCTTCGACCGCATGGCCGGCATGCTGGAGCGGTTCGAGGGTGGCCACATTCGCGAAGTGCTGAAGCTCGGCGCGGTCGGCACGCTTGCCGTCGGCTGGCTGGTGCCGCGGCTGGCCGATTTCCGCGAGCAATATCCCTTCATCGATCTCAGGCTTTCGACCAACAACAACCGCGTCGACATCGCCGCCGAAGGGCTCGACTATACGATCAAATTCGGCAACGGCGCCTGGCACGACATCGAGGCCGAGCCGCTGTTCGAAGCGCCGCTTTCGGTGCTCTGCATCCCCTCGACCGCCCGCCAGCTCGCCTCCCCCGAGGATGTGGCGCATCAGACGCTGCTGCGCTCCTACCGCGCCGACGAGTGGCCCGGCTGGTTCGAGGCGGCGGGCGTCGCCTGCCCGCCGATCCGCGGCATGGTCTTCGATTCCTCCGTGCTGATGATCGAGGCGGCACTGCAGGGGGCGGGCGTGGCGCTCGCCCCGCCCTTGATGTTTTCCCGCCAGCTTGCCGCCGGCCAGCTGGAACAGCCCTTCCCGATCCGGATTTCCAAGGGCAGCTACTGGCTGACGCGGCTCAAATCCCGCTCCGTCACGCCGGCCATGGAGACATTCCGCAAGTGGATCGGCCGGATGGCGGAAGAGACGCGGGCGCAGCTCGCGAACTGATCGGCAAACTGATCCGCACGGGTTGCTTTCCGCCCGCGCCTGTGCCATCACCCGCCTCTCACAAAATGACCGGGGCGCGACAAGGCGCCCTTTCGTATTTCGGGGCAGCCGCCCCGGTTCAGTGATATTCGACATATCTGACAGGGAGCACGGCCATGGCACGGGCGCTCGGGCTTGACTTCGGCACGACCAATACTGTTCTGGCGCTGGCAGACGGCGGCACGCAGACCCATTCCATTTCGCTGACCAGCAGCGCGGGTACGGCCGACAGCATGCGCACCGCGCTCTCCTTCATGAAGGACGCGCAGCTCGGCGCCTCGGCGCTGAAGGTGGAGGCCGGGCACGCGGCGATCCGGCAGTTCATCGACAATCCCGGCGACTGTCGTTTCCTGCAGTCGATCAAGACCTTTGCGGCCAGCGCGCTCTTCCAGGGCACGATCATCTTCGGCAAGCGGCAGAGCTTCGAAGACCTGATGGAAATCTTCATCCGGCGCCTGCGCCACTATGCCGGCGACAACTGGCCCGGCGACGTGACCCGCATCATTGCCGGCCGGCCGGTGCATTTTGCCGGCGCCAACCCGGACGCGGGCCTCGCCGTGCAGCGCTACAACGAGGCGCTGACGCGCTTCGGCTTTCCGGAAATTCACTATGTCTACGAGCCGGTTGCGGCCGCTTTCTACTTCGCGCAGAACCTGAAGTCCGACGCGACGGTGCTTGTCGCCGACTTCGGCGGCGGCACGACCGACTATTCGCTGATCCGCTTCGAGACCAAGGCCGGCAAGCTGACGGCGACGCCGATCGGCCATTCGGGCGTCGGTGTCGCCGGCGACCATTTCGACGCGCGCTTGATCGACAATATCGTCGCGCCGCAGATCGGCAAGGGCAGCCATTTCAAGAGTTTCGACAAGATCCTTGAGGTGCCGTCGAACTATTACGCGAGCTTCAGCCGCTGGAACCAGCTGTCGATCTTCAAGACATCGCGGGAATTCGAGGACCTGAAGAAGCTGGTGCGCACGGCGCTGGAGCCGGAGAAGCTGGAAATCTTCGTCGATCTCATCGACCATGACGAGGGCTATCCGCTCTACCAGGCGGTCTCGGCGACGAAGATGGCGCTTTCTTCGGCCGAAGAGGCCTCATTCGATTTCGCCCCGCTCGGCCGCGGCGGCCACCGCACGATCCGGCGCAGCGATTTCGAAAGCTGGATCGTGGACGACCTCGCGCGCATCGAAGGGGCGCTCGACGAGGTGCTGGAAAAGACCGGTACCGAGGCGTCCGGCATCGACAAGGTGTTCCTGACCGGCGGCACGTCCTTCGTGCCGGCGGTGCGGCGCATCTTCACCGAGCGGTTCGACAGGGACAAGATCGAGAGCGGCGGCGAACTGCTCTCCATCGCGCACGGCCTGGCGCTGATCGGCGAACGCGACGATATCGGCCAGTGGACTGTGCAATAGTGGCCGAAAGGGCGCAGGCCCGCCCCTGCCCGCCCTTTCATTGCCCTGTTCGCTCCGCTAAAGTCCGCCCATGATCTCCGCCAGCGACCTCAACCCGGCCGAACTTGCCGCCCTTCTGCATTTCCATGCGGAAGCGGGCGTGGAATGGCTGCTGGAGGACGAGGCGGTCGACCGGTTCGCCGAATTCGAGGCGATGAAGGCGGCGCGCCGCGCAGCGGCGCCGGCCGCCCAGCCGCAGCCGGAGAGACAGGCACAGCCGGACAGAGGTGCGCCTCCCCGCCCCGCGGCGGCGCAGCAGCCGGCAGCCGCCGCGCCCGCCTTGCGCCCGCAGCCGGCGATTCCCGACGGCGAGGCGGTGCAGCAGGCGCGCTTTGCGGCGGAAAGCGCCCGCTCGCTTGCCGAACTCAGGACGGCGCTCGAAGCCTTCAACGGCTGCAACCTGAAACACAGCGTCCGCTCGACCATCTTCGCCAGCGGCGACCCGGCAAGCGGCATCATGGTGATCGGCCCGGCGCCCAGCGCCGACGACGAGCGCGAGGGGATCGCCTTTGCCGGACGGCAGGGGCAGCTCCTGGACAAGATGCTGGCCGCAATCGGCCTGCAGCGCTCAGCCATTCTCCTGACGCAGATCATTCCCTGGCGCCCGCCTGGCAACCGCATGCCGTCCGCCGCCGAGACGGAAATCTGCCGCCCCTTCATCGAGCGGCAGATCGCGCTTGCCGAACCGCGCGCCATCCTGCTGCTCGGCAATTACACGGCCCGCTTCTTCTTCGGCGAAAACGACACGATTCACGGGCTTCGCGGCCGCTGGAAGGAAATCGCTGTCGCAGAACAGGTCATTCCGGCCATCGCCAGCCTGCACCCGCAGGACCTGTTAACCGCGCCCATAAACAAGCGGCTCGCCTGGAGCGACCTGCTGGCCTTCCAGGCTAGACTTAGAGACCTGTCTCTGCTTACAAATTAGCCAAGTTTGAAAATATTATGAATTTTCCCATGCACCATACGCATGGCTGCATCCTGCAAGGGTGCATTGAAGAATCGATGCTGCACTGCAATATAGAAGGCGTGTCTTGGGAGGAATGAACAGGAACCAAGGCCATGAGCAAGCGTTTTCGTCCTATCCATTGCGGGTTTGAAACCCTGCGCCAAGCAAGCGATCAGGTTCGCACCACCCAGGGCTACAGCCGATTCGGCTTTGCCACGAACGAACAGATGATCGCCCGCGGCACCGGCATCAGCAGCCGCACGGCGCGCCCGGCGGCGATCTTTGCCGATTTCCAGGAATATTGAAGATTCCGGAGTGACGGTCCCGGCAGGCGGTTCGCCTGCCTTTCGGCATTTTCAGGCGTATCGAGCGATGTCCACCCTGCTGATTTCCCTTCTGTGCAACATCGAGGCTTTCGAGCATATCCGCGCCGCCGTCTGTGCTGCGCGCGACTACCGCCGCGAGCTTTGCGATGCTGCGGACGAGAGCGCGGCCATCGCCCTCTAGTCAGCCGCCCGAACTTTCGAACCGCGCCTTTGCCCATTCGAAGGCTTCGTCGACATAGGCGAACTTGACCGCCTGCCAGCCGACATATTCATCCAGGAAATTGCGCGACAGCCACAGCTGCGACTTCTTCGGCTCGTCGTACCAGCCGACGCAGCCGCGCTGGGCGGCCTTGGCGAGCAGCCGCTGGAGATGGGTGCGCGACATCATGAAATCGCCCGCCAGCGCGCGGGTTTCCATCTTGCCGACCGACAGCCGTGCCGGGTCGCTGCCTTCGAGATCGAGCCGGGATATGAAATGATCGACGACGAGGCCGCCGGCTTCCGTCCACAGGAACAGCGCCACCTGCTCCGGCGGCTCGCGCCAGTTGTCGTCCTCCAGACAGCGGTAGGCGACGCGCGGCTGGATGCTGCGGAACAGCAGCGGGTTCTCCCGCAGGTAGGCCGCCCGGTTGCCGCCGTCGAGGAGATCGAGCGCGCCGAGATTGCCGTGCAGCCAGCCGAACATGGCCTGATGGCTGACCTCGGCCGGCTCGAAATGGCGCGGGCGGCGGCGCTCGTCGCCGGGCGTGTGGGCGATGAAGCGATAGGTGAAGAGCTCTTCGATGAAGGCCAGCACCGTATTGCGGCTGGCGACCTTGTGGGCGGTGATCTTGCCGGTCAGCCGCACCGCGGTGAAACCCGAGGTCGCGTCCTGGGGATCATATTCCAGATGCAGCGCATAGGCCGTCTGCGTCAGCAGCCAGCGCTGATGCGAGGCCAGCAGCCGCGCCAGCCGCGGGCCGGCATCGAACATGCCGCGCATCTGCCCGGCCAGGAAACGAATGCTCACAACAAAAGTCGGGTTCTGGGCCAGCTGTTCTGCCGTGAACGCCATAATGCTTTTTCCTCAACCCTCGCTCGCAAGCCAGCGTTCGGAGCAGCGATACCGAAACTCCCCCGGCATCTATGGCCTATCGAATATGCACGGCTTTGAATAAATGAAAGTAATTCACTTTCATAACCATATTTTTGGCAAAAGCGATATCCCAAGATTTCGCCATCCCATTTTCTTCTGGGGATGAGCGGCGGATTTTTTTCAATCAGGACGGTTAGAAATTCGACCTGCGGCAGGGCTTCGGCGGCTTATGATTGCGGCGTGCCGGCTTTTCGCGCCTCGCGACGCTCAAGGCCGAGCTGGTGCTCGCGATAGATGATGAAGATGCCGGCGGCAATGACGATGACGGTGCCGAAAAGCATCGTGTTGCTGGGAACGTCGTCGAAGACATAATAGGCAACGATGCCGCCAAGCAGGATCGAACTGTATTCGAAGGGCGCGATGGTGGACACGTCGGCGTGGCGGTAGCTTTCGGTGAGCAGGATCTGCGCCACGCCGCCGCAGAAACCGGCGGCGATCAGGAAAAGCGCCGAGGACCAGTCGAGCAGCAGCCAGCCGAAGGGAACGGTCGCCAGCGAGAAGACGGAAGCGGTGATCGAGAAATAGAGCACGATCGTCGCCGTCTTCTCTTCCTCGACAAGGCGGCGCACCTGGATCATCGCCATGCCGCCGAGCACGGCCGAGAGCAGCACGCAGAGCGCGCCGACCGCCTGTTCGGCCGCCATGCCGCCTTCGCGGAACAGGGTCAGCTTCGGCCAGGAGATGATGGCAACGCCGATAATGCCGAAACAGACGGCGCTCCAGCGGTAGACGCGCACCGTCTCGCCGAGGAAGACCGCGGCGAAGATGACGGCGACGAGCGGGGTGGCGTAACCGAGCGCGATCGCCTCCGGCAGCGGCAGGTGCAGAAGCCCGTAGAAGCCGAGCCCCATCGAGACGATGCCGAGCGTGCCGCGCTTCAGATGGCCGACCGGATTGGCGGTATAGAAGGCGGAGCGCAGCTGCTGGCGATAGCCGAGATAGGCCATGATCGGAAACAGCGCGAAGAACGAGCGGCAGAACGTCACCTGCCCCGGCGGGATATCCGATCCGGCCAGCTTGATGAAAGTCTGCATGGCCAGGAAGACCACGACCGACGAGACTTTCAGCGCAATGCCTCTCATCGGGTTTCTGAGAACCGATTCCATGATCCAGGCTCTTATGCGGACATGACGAGCGGGGAGACGCGTTCGACTCGAACGCAGCGGACGATGTCTTCATCGTAACCGAAGAAACGCGCCGGCGGGAAAAAATCTGCGCGCGCCGGGGGCCATGTGCCCGCCCGCACAGACGAGGGACGCTCCAACGCATGGAATCCGTGCCGCGGGCTTTGCGAAAAACGGCCGCGATTTTCGCGCCGATGCTGTGGGCCGCAAGTATTTTTCCCGTTTTAATCTGCCGCTTTTCTGTGCAACCGCGTGTTCCGATGAAAAAACTTCGCGTTTTACGCTCATTCCCCCGAAAATGTTCGCATTCGGACCCATCGCGTTAACCGGTTGCAAACCATGCCGACGCATCGTTCCGAGTTAATTAATCATACAAAAGAATCGCATCCGTTCCGCAGTCCGTCGCGTCAGATTATTTCAGGATCTTATTGATGAAGCCGCTCAGCGCAGAGATCATTACCCAGTCGCAGAACGCAACGCCCCGCTCGATGCGGGTCGTGACCGACGGCATCAGCACGGACCTGGAGCGGTTCAGCACCGACAACACCAGCATCGTCAAGCAGATCAAGCTGCTTGCCATCAACGCGCTGATCGAGGCGGCCCGCGCCGGCGAAACCGGCAAGGGCTTTGCCGTCGTCGCCAACGAGGTGCAGCGGCTGGCCCAGATCGCCACCGACATTACCAGCAAGTTCGAAAGCAACGTGCTCGGCCGCATCGGCCTCAGCCGCGCGATGGCCGATGCGCTCGTCACCGAAATGGAGGGCGTGCGGCTGACCGATCTTGCCCAGACGCTGGTGCAGCTCATCGTGCGCAACCTGTTCGAACGCACGGCCGACGTGCGCTGGTGGGCGACGGATGCGGCGCTGTGGCAGGCGCTGCAGGAGCCGGAGAAGGATCGGATCGCCTTTGCGGCCGAACGGCTCGGCGTCATCAACCGCTTCTACACGGTCTATCTCGATCTCGTCATGACCGACCTTTCAGGCCGGGTGATCGCATCGGCCAACCCGAATTTCCAGCGCAAGATTTCCGGCGCCTCGCTGGCCGGCGATCCCTGGTTCCGGGCCGCGGCCGGCTGCGCTTCCGGCGACGACTATATTGTCGACGAAGTCAAACCCAGCCTTCTGCACGACCAGCGCCACGCGCTGGTCTATGCGACCGGCATCCGCCAGGGCGGCAAGGTGGACGGCAAGCTCATCGGCACGCTCGGCGTCTATTTCGACTGGCAGAACCAGGGCCAGGCGATCGTCGAGAAGGAGGCGAACCTGCCGCCGCAGCTGGCGGAAAAGACCACCGTCATGCTGCTCGACGGCGCAAGCCGGGTGATCGCCTGCACCAATCCGGCCATGCTCTTTACCCATTTCGCGCTTGCCAATCCCGCCGGCCAGGCCAAGGGCAGCTATTACGACAATAGCGGCTCGATCGTCGCTTTCGCCCGCACGCTCGGCTACGAGGATTATGACGGGCTCGGCTGGTACGGCGTCGTGGTGCAGCAGACCGAAAGCGATGTTGCGATCAAGAACGCCCTCAATCTCAAATAGCAATCTTCCCGCCTGCGCTGCGGCGCCGGCAATAGGGCGACAATAAATTGGCTGTGAACTTCGCGTTCGCGGCCAATTTGCTTTAACTTTAGTTCAGACTTTAATGTAATTATGGCGGCCAGATTTCAGCAGAGCGCGCCCGCCTCTGTATTCGGCCATTGTCTAATAAAGGTCTTCAGGCAACATGCGAACAGATACCGGCCAGGTCATCAATCTGGCAGATTACCGCCCAACCGATTTTGTGCTGGAACGCGTCGACCTGACCTTTGAACTGGACCCGACGGAAACGAAGGTGGAAGCCCGGTTGATCTTCCACCGCCGCGAAGGCGCCGACGCAGCCGCCCCGCTCGTCCTCGACGGCGACGAACTCACCCTTTCCGGCCTTCTCTTCGACCAGACCGAAATGGCGCCGGAACGCTATACGGCGACGGCCGAAAGCCTCACGATCCGCGACCTGCCGGAAACGGCGCCCTTCGAAATCACCGTTACCACGCTCATCAACCCCGAGGCCAATACGCAGCTGATGGGCCTTTACCGCACCGGCGGCATCTATTGCACGCAGTGCGAGGCCGAGGGCTTCCGCCGCATCACCTATTTCCCCGACCGGCCGGACGTGCTGGCGCCCTTTACAGTCAACATCATTGCCGACAAGGACGCCAACCCGCTGCTTCTGTCGAACGGCAATTTCCTCGGCGGCGCGGGCTACGGCCCCGGCAAGCATTTCGCCGCCTGGTTCGACCCGCATCCGAAGCCGAGCTATCTCTTCGCGCTGGTGGCCGGCGATCTCGGCGTCGTCGAAGACACGTTCACCACCATGTCCGGCCGCGAGGTCACGCTGAAAATCTATGTCGAGCACGGCAAGGAGCCGCGCGCGGCCTATGCGATGGACGCGCTGAAACGCTCGATGAAGTGGGACGAGGAGGTGTTCGGGCGCGAATACGATCTCGACATTTTCATGATCGTCGCCGTCTCCGATTTCAACATGGGGGCCATGGAGAACAAGGGCCTCAACATCTTCAACGACAAATACGTGCTTGCCGATCCCGAAACGGCGACCGATGCCGACTACGCCAATATCGAGGCGATCATCGCGCATGAATATTTCCACAACTGGACCGGCAACCGCATCACCTGCCGCGACTGGTTCCAGCTCTGCCTCAAGGAAGGGCTGACGGTCTATCGCGACCACGAATTCTCCTCCGACCAGCGCTCGCGCCCGGTCAAGCGCATTGCCGAAGTGCGCCACCTGAAATCCGAGCAGTTCCCGGAAGACGGCGGCCCGCTCGCCCATCCGGTGCGCCCGACCAAATATCGCGAGATCAACAATTTCTACACGACCACGGTCTACGAGAAGGGCAGCGAAGTCACGCGCATGATCGCGACCCTGCTCGGGCGCGAGACCTTCAAGAAGGGCATGGACCTCTATTTCGACCGCCATGACGGGCAGGCCGTCACGATCGAGGATTTCGTCAAGTGCTTCGAGGATGCGAGCGGGCGCGACCTCACCCAGTTCTCGCTCTGGTACCATCAGGCCGGCACGCCGCTCGTCACCGCCTCCGGCAGCTATGACGCGGCGGCCAAGACCTTCAGCCTGTCGCTGGAACAGATGATCCCCGCCACGCCCGGCCAGCCGAACAAGGAGCCGATGCATATTCCGCTCAGCCTCGCGCTCTTTGCCGAGGACGGGGCGAAGATCGAGCCCGCCTCCGTCGACGGCGCCGAATATGCCGGCGAGGTGCTGCACCTGACGGCGCGCGCGCAGACGGCCGTCTTCCACGGCATCGCCTCGCGCCCGGTCGTGTCGATCAACCGCAGCTTCTCGGCGCCGATCAACCTGCATTTCGACCAGAGCCCGGCCGACCTGGCGCTGCTTGCCCGCCACGAGACGGACCATTTCGCCCGCTGGCAGGCGCTGACCGATCTGGCGCTGCCGAACCTGCTGAAAGCGGCGCGCGACGCCCGCGAGGGCGGCACGATCGCCTGCGAGCAGACCTTCGTCGATACGCTGGTTGCGGCCGCCGCCGACGAAAGCCTCGAACCGGCCTTCCGCGCCCAGGCGCTGGCCTTGCCGAGCGAATCCGACATTGCCCGCGAACTCGGCAGCAATATCGATCCCGACGCCGTCCATGCCGGCCGCCAGGCCATCACCAGGCAGATTGCCGAGGCCGGCAAGAAGACCTTCGCCGCGCTCTACGACGCGATGGTCACACCGGGCGACTTCAGCCCGGATGCGAAGAGCGCCGGCCGCCGGGCGCTGCGCAACGCGGCGCTGACCTACCTTTCCCATGCCGAGGGCACGCCGGCGCGCGCCAAGGCCGCCTTCGACGGCGCCAACAACATGACCGATCTCAGCCATGCGCTGACGATCCTCGCCCATCGTTTCCCCGACAGCGCGGAAGCGAAGGCGGCGCTCGAAACCTTCCGCGGCCGGTTCGCCGAAAACGCGCTCGTCGTCGACAAGTGGTTCGCCATCCAGGCCGGTATTCCGGGAGCCGGCGCGCTCGACCGCGTCAAGGCGCTGATGGAAAACCCGCTGTTCAAGCACACCAACCCGAACCGCGTGCGCTCGCTGATCGGCACTTTCGCCTTCGGCAATCCGACCGGCTTCGGCCGCGCCGACGGCGAAGGCTACCGCTTCCTCGCCAGCCAGATCCTCGACATCGACCAGCGCAACCCGCAGCTTGCCGCGCGCCTGCTGACCTCGATGCGTTCCTGGCGCGCGCTGGAATCGATGCGTGCCGACCACGCACGTTCGGCCCTTGTCGAAATCGAGCGGGCGGCCAACCTTTCGACCGACGTTCGCGACATCGTCGAGCGCACGCTCAAGGGGTGATTTGCCGCCGGTGATTTGCCGCCCGGCTGTTCCCAGACTGCGGGACGGCCGGGGGCGGCACCGGCGAATCCCTTTGAAAAACCAGCAATCACAAATGGTTAACAAATTTTTACCATCAGCTCTGGACAAGGCGAATCACGCATGATTCCATATGTGTAATTCGAGCGAGCGGCGCGCGAATCACACGAGGGACAAGGTTCAGGCATGATGGACGTGCGGCGGGCAACCGCGGCCGAAGGGCGGCTGCGTGTCGATTTTGGCGGGCTCAAAGCCTGGCGCGACAGCCTGTCCGGTCAGGCTGCGAAGGCGCCCGAGCCCTTGCTGCGCCATCTGCCCAAGGCAGAGCTTCTCTTGAAGCGGACGATCCCGGTTCTCATCGTCGCCTTCCTTGCCGTCGTGGCGGCCTCGCATTTCTTCGGCATGGTCAGCGAATATAGCCGCATGGAGGCCTCGGCCCGCCATGCGACGGCGCTTTCGGCGGCGACGGCTGCCGCCGTCTTTGCCGATGCGAGCGATCTCTTCGACGGCGGCAATGCGGCGGAAGCGCAGGCGCGGCTTGCGAAATTCCTGCCGCAGGACCGGCTGGAAAACGGCGCCTTCGTGCTCCTGGTGCAGGCGAGCGGCAAGGTGTTTGCGGCAACGGCGGCGGGTGCGGCCTATGTCGGCGCCGACGTCTCGGCCCTCTTCCCGGAAATCTCGGCGATCCGCCGCTTCGGCGACCGCACGGACGTGATCGAAACGAGCATCGGCGGCGAGCTGCACTATGCCGAAATCTCGCTGATGGGCACGGCCGGCGGCTATATCGTTTCGGCCACCTCGCTCAACGAGATCAACCGCCTGTGGCGCGAGGAGCTGACGCTCAACGTCACGCTGTTTGCCGGCATTTCCTCGATCCTGCTCGTCATCCTCTACGCCTATTACATGCAGGTGAAGCGGGCGCGCGATGCCGACGACATCTTCCTGGAATCCAATCTGAGGGTCGAGACGGCGCTGTCGCGCGGGCGCTGCGGCCTCTGGGATTTCGATTTCCACAGCCGCGAATTCTTCTGGTCGCGCTCGATGTACGACATGCTCGGCCTTGCCGGTTCCGACAAGACGATGAGCTTTGCCGACGCGGCCCGCCTGATGCATCCGGAAGACAACGGGCTGCACGAGATCGCCCGCGCCATCGCCAAGGGCGATTCCGGGCAGGTCGACCAGATCTTCCGCATGCGCCACGCGGCCGGCCACTATGTCTGGATGCGCGCCCGCGCCCAGGTGATCCGCAGCCATTCCGGCCGCGTGCACATGATCGGCATCGCCATGGACGTGACCGAGCAGCATCGGCTCGCCCAGCGCTACGCGGAAGCCGACCAGCGTCTGGCCGACGCCATCGAATGCACGTCCGAAGCCTTCGTGCTGTGGGACAAGAACGACCGGCTGGTCATGTGCAACGCCCATTTCCAGCAGGCCTACGGGCTGCCCGACAGCGTGCTGGTGCCCGGCACCGAACGCTCGGTCGTGCATGCGGCCGCGGCCCGACCGGTCATCGAGCGGCGCATCGCCGATGCCGACGGCTCCGGCTATTCGCGCACGACCGAAGTGCAGCTTGCCGACGAGCGCTGGCTGCAGATCAACGAGCGGCGCACCCGCGACGGCGGCCGCGTCTCCGTCGGCACAGACATCACGCCTTTGAAGCGGCATCAGGAGCGGTTGCGCGAATCCGAGCGTCGCCTGATGGCGACGATCAACGATCTCTCCGCCTCGCGCCAGACGCTGGAAACGCAGAAGGCGGAGCTTTCGACCGCCAATTCCAACTATCTCTTGGAGAAGGAACGCGCCGAAGCCGCCAACAAGGCGAAATCGGAATTCCTGGCCAACATGTCGCACGAGCTGCGCACGCCGCTCAACGCCATTCTCGGATTCTCGGAAATCCTGCTGAACCAGATGTTCGGCCCGCTCGGCTCGGCCAAATACAACGAATATGCGCGCGACATCCACGACAGCGGCAAGCATCTCTTGAACGTCATCAACGACATTCTCGACATGTCGAAGATCGAGGCGGGCCACATGCCGCTGTCGCGCGAGCGCATCGACCTTGCGCCGCTTATCGAGGAGAGCCTGCGGTTCACCGCCATTCCGGCGGCCGAGAAGAACATCGTGATCGAGCAGCGCATCTCCTCGGGCATGACGCTGATGGCCGACCGCCGCGCCATGAAACAGGTGCTCCTGAACCTGCTGTCCAATGCCGTGAAATTCACCAACGAAGGCGGGCGCATCGCCGTGCGCACCCGCCGCGTCGCCGACGGCGTGACGGTGACGATCGCCGATACCGGCATCGGCATCCCGCGCGGGGCGCTGACCAAGATCGGCCAGCCCTTCGAGCAGGTGCAGAGCCAATATGCCAAGAGCAAGGGCGGCTCCGGCCTCGGCCTTGCCATTTCCCGCTCGCTGACGGCCCTGCACGGCGGCAGCATGAAGATCCGCTCGCGCGAGAGCGTCGGCACCGTGATCTCGCTGCGGATTCCCGACCACGGCTGAGGCAGGCAACATCTTTTGTTCCGGCGCAATTCCGGACGCAAAACCGCTTCACACTTTTGCTGGAATTGCTTTCTTTCTCCGCAATTCCGAACGCAAAACCGCTTCACACTTTTGCTGGAATTGCTTTCCTTCTCCGCAATTCCGGGCGCAAAACCGCTTCACACTTTTGCTGGAATTGCTTTCTTTCTCCGCAATTCCGGACGCAAAACCGCTTCACACTTTTGCTGGAATTGCTTTATGCCTTCACCACCGTCTGGAAGACCTTGCGGACGGCTTTGGACAGCCGTTTCACCTCGCCCTCCAGGGTCTTGATATCGGGGCAGTCTCCCGCGCGGCACACGAGTTCGGTCAGGCCGGCCGGCGCGTCCTTCGGATCGAAGAGGCCGTCGATGCACAGGCGGATGAGCTGCGAAAGCTCCGTATAGAGCGTGAAAGCCTCCAGGCAGGTATCAAGGTCGGCAGGGCTCATCAGCCTGTCGCCGAGCGCTTTCAGGGCCGCGCCCGTGGCAAGGCCGTTGACGCCGCTGTCGACGCCCTTTGCCGGCGCGATCAGCGCGAGATACTGGGCGATGAACTCGATATCGATGACGCCGCCGGCAATGAGCTTCAGGTCCCAGCCGTTGTCGGGCGCCTTTTCCTTCTCGATCAGCTCGCGCATTTCGGCGACGTCATGGGCCACCTTGGCGATATCGCGCTTCTTCGAGAGCACGTCGGCAATGATGTTTTCGGCCTCGCCGATCAGGCTTTTGTCGCCGCAGACCAGCCGGGCGCGGGAAAGCGCCATATGCTCCCAGGTCCATGCCTCCTCGCGCTGGTATTTGCCGAAGGCGTTGATGCGGGTGGCGACCGGTCCCTTGTTGCCGGAGGGGCGCAGGCGCATGTCGACGTCGTAGAGTATGCCCTCGGCGGTGGGGGCGGAGAAGGCGGCGATCAGACGCTGGGTGATGCGGGTGAAATAACGCGTCGCATCGAGCGGCCTGGCGCCGTCGGATTCGGCCGATGCGTCGTCGTAGTCGTAGAGCAGGATGAGGTCGATATCCGAGCCTGCCGTCAGTTCGAAACTGCCGAGCTTGCCCATGCCGGCAATGGCGATGCGCCCGCCGGGATAGTTACCGTGGGCCGCGCGGATCTCGGTCAGAACCGCGTCGAGGGCGGCTTCGATGATGAGATCGGCAAGATGGGTGAAGGCGCGCGCGGCCATATCGCCGTTGATGGCGCCGGTCAGCAGGCGGATGCCGATCAGGAAGCGCTGTTCGGCGGCGAAGATGCGCAGCCGGTCCAGCAGCTCCTCATAATGCCTGGCCTGCAGCAGCGAGGCTTTCAGCCGCTCGCCGAGATAGGCGCGGGTCGGCAGCTCGGCCATCAGGCCGGGGTCGAGCATGCCGTCGAAGACATGCGGGCGAGCGGCGATCACTTCGGCAAGCTTCGGCGCCGAGGACATGATGTTGACGATGAGAAAGAGCAGCGCCGGGTTGCTGCCGAGCAACGAGAAGAGCTGGATGCCGGACGGCAGGCCGGAGAGGAAACTGTCGAAACGCAGCAGCGCCTCGTCGGCCCGCTTGCTCTCGCCGAAGACGCGCAAAAGCTCCGGTATCAGCTCGGTCAGCCGTTCGCGCGCCTCGACCGACTGGGTGGCGCGGTAGCGGCCGTAATGCCAGGTGCGGATGATGCGGGAAATATCCGAGGGCCGCTCGAAGCCGAGTTTCTTCAGCGTCTCCAGCGTATCGGGATCGTCGCCCTGGCCGGTGAAGACGAGATTGCCCGAACCGACGGAAAGCTTGGTTTCCTGCTCGAAGAGATCGGCATAGTGCCGCTCGACCTTGCGCAGAACCTCGACCAGCCGCTCGGAAAAACTCGGCGTATCGGTAAAACCCGACAGGAAGGCGATGCGCTTCAGTTCCAGGTCGGTCTCCGGCAGGAGATGGGTCTGTTCGTCGCGCACCATCTGGATGCGGTGCTCGACATCGCGCAGGAACCAGTAGGCCTCGGTCAGCTCGTCGCGGGTTTCAGCGTCGATCCATTTGGCCTTGGCAAGCTCGGCCAGCGTCTCCTCGGTAACGCGCGAGCGCAGCGCCGGCATGCGCCCGCCGGCGATCAGCTGCTGGGTCTGCACGAAGAATTCGATCTCGCGGATGCCGCCGCGCCCGAGCTTGACGTTATGGCCCTTGACGGCGATGGCGCCGTGGCCCTTGTGGGCGTGGATCTGCCGCTTGATGGAGTGAATGTCGGCAATGGCCGCGTAATCGAGATATTTGCGGAAGACGAAGGGAACGAGGCCGCGCAGGAACTGTTCGCCGGCGGCGAGATCGCCGGCGACGGGACGGGCCTTGATGAAGGCCGCCCGTTCCCAATTCTGCCCCCTGCCCTCGTAATAGATCATGGCGGCATCGACGGGGATGGCGAGCGGCGTCGAGCCGGGGTCCGGCCGCAGCCGGAGATCGGTGCGGAAGACGTAACCGTCGGCCGTGCGCTCCTGCAGGATACGCACCAGCCGCCGCATCATGCGCGGGAATATCTCGATCGCGTCGTCGGGATCGGGCACGATGCCGGCCTCCTCGTCGAAGAAGACGACGAGGTCGATATCGGAGGAATAGTTGAGCTCGCAGGCGCCGAGCTTGCCCATGCCGAGCACGATCAGGCCGGAACCTTCGCTGGGGGCGGCGGCATTCTTCAGTTTCAGCTTGCCGCTCTCATGCGTCGCAAGCAGCAGGTGGTCGATGGCGGCCTTGACCGAAGCCTCGGCAAGCGCGCTCAGCCAGGCGGTCGTCGCGCGGCCGTCGAAGATGCGGGCGAGATCGGCAAGGGCGACCAGGAAGGCCACCCGGCGCTTGACGATGCGCAGCCTGCTCATCACCTGGCTTTCGCCCGGCACGTTTCCGTCGCTGTCCGGTTTCCAGCAGTCGCGCGCCTCGGCAATCAGCGCCTCGATCTGCGGCTCCAGCGGATCGCTGATAGCCGACGCCAGGATGGCCGGATCGAGACTGGCGATTTCGCGCAGGTAGGGAGAGAGTGTGAGGACCGCGGCGACGAAATCGCGAAGCGGCCCTTCGGCCTTCAGCATGCCGGCGACGGCGGGCTCGCTCCTGCCGATATCCTGCAGGTCGGCGAGCGCCGATTTCAGTTCCGTCTGGTTCAGCGGGCGCAGAAGCCCTTCCGCAACATCCTTCAGGCCGTGCTTCGATCTGGTCAGCATCTGCTCTCCCTGCCATGCCGCATTGCGACAGTAAACTAGGGCCTCAAGGCAAAAGCGCCAATATGAAAATCATCAGGAAAATCAGGCCGCGCGTGCAGGGAATACCATGCTGACGGTGAGGCCGGGGCGTTCGGCATGGCCGGGCTCGGTGTCGGAAAGCTCCAGCGTGCCGCCATGCAGTTCCATGATCGCTTCCACCAGCGAGAGGCCGAGGCCGGTGCCTGGCTTCGAGCGGCTTTCGTCCAGGCGCACGAAACGCTTCAGCACGTCCTCGCGCCGGTTGGCCGGCACGCCGGGGCCGTGATCGGCGACGGAAAGGCAGATGCCGTCGGGGCGGCGGGCGAGCCTGACCGAGACGGAGCCCGCCCCTTCGGCATCGGCGGAATATTTGATGGCATTGTCGAGCAGGTTGAAGATCGCCTGGCCGATCAGTTCGCGATTGCCCTGGATCTCGATGCCGGGCTCGATCTCCGAGGTCAGCGCCATGCCGGCCTCGTCGGCGACGGGCTCGTAGAGTTCGGCGCTGTCGGCGACGATGGCCGACAGTTCGATCGGCGACATTTCGGCGGCGACGGAACCGGCTTCCACGCGGGAGATCATCAGCAGCGCGTTGAAGGTGCGGATCAGCTGGTCGGATTCGGAAATGATGCCTTCCAGCGCGCTGCGCCGCACCTCGCCGTCCTCGATATCGAGCGCATCGGCGGCCTTGTTGCGCAGGCGCGTCAGCGGCGTCTTCAGGTCGTGGGCAATGTTGTCGGAGACCTGGCGCAAACCTTCGTTCAGCTTTTCGATGCGTTCCAGCATGTTGTTCAGCGAGACGGAAAGCCGGTCGAACTCGTCGCCCGAGCCGCCGACCGGCAGGCGCTGCGAGAGATCGCCGGCCATGATCTTCTTGCCGGCATCAGACATGCGATCGATGCGTTTCAGCGCGTTGCGGCCGATGCCGAACCAGATGATGATGGCGCCGAGACCCATGATGGCGAGCGCGATCATGAGCGCCTGGCGCACCAGCACGCGGAAACGCTCGGGCTCGCCGAGGTCGCGGCCGATCAGCACCCGCAGGCCGTTGTCGAGGACGAAGATGTTGGCGATCGCCATATGCCGCACGACGCCGCTATCGGTGTAGCGCTGATACATGAAGGGCACCGAGGTCCAGCCCTGCTCCTCGAAAACGCCGGGCTGCACGGAGGCGACGTTGCCGGCAAGGATATCGCCCGAAGGGCCGGCGATGAGATAGAGATTGGCGCCCGGCTGGCGGGCGCGGCGTTCCATCGTGCGCAGGAGCAGGTTCATGCCGCCGGCATCATAG
Source organism: Rhizobium sp. KDH_Rht_773_N (assembly GCF_052946295.1). Lineage (NCBI taxonomy): Bacteria > Pseudomonadati > Pseudomonadota > Alphaproteobacteria > Hyphomicrobiales > Rhizobiaceae > Rhizobium > Rhizobium sp. KDH_Rht_773_N. The sequence continues at coordinate 625,634 of NZ_CM129525.1, forward strand.
GCGCGCTGGACCTGCGTGACTTCCTGGGCGACGGCATCGCGGATCTGGCCGGAGAGCAGCCGCTCGGACATCGCCGTCACGTAGAAGACGAGCGTGGCGGCGCAGATGGCGAAAAGCAGGATATAGAGGGCCGAAAGGCGGACTGCGGTGGATTTGAAGAGAACCCAGAAACGGCTCATCCCTCATCCTTGATCATGTAACCCGCGCCGCGGATCGTCTTCAGCAGCGGCTGGCTGAAGTCCTTCTCGATCTTGGAGCGCAGGCGCGAGACATGCACGTCGATGACATTGGTCTGCGGATCGAAATGGTAATCCCAGACATTTTCCAGCAGCATGGTGCGGGTGACGACCTGGCCGGCATTCTTCATCAGATATTCCAGCAGGCGGAACTCGCGCGGCTGCAGCGGGATTTCCTTGCCGCCGCGGCGCACCTCATGCGAGAGGCGGTCAAGCTCGAGATCGCCGACGCGGTAGATCACGTCCTGATCCGGCGTGCCCTTGCGGCGGCCGAGCACTTCGACGCGGGCGAGCAGCTCGCTGAAGGCATAGGGCTTGGGCAGGTAATCGTCGCCGCCGGCGCGCAGGCCCGTCACGCGGTCGTCGACCTGGCCGAGGGCGGAAAGAATGAGGACGGGCGTGTGGATGGCCTTGCGGCGCAGCTCGCTGATGACGGAAAGACCGTCGCGGCGCGGCAGCATGCGGTCGATGACGATGACGTCATAGGTATTTTCCGAGCCCATGAAGAGACCGCTTTCGCCGTCGCTCGCATGGTCGGCGACGATGCCCGCCTCGCGAAAGGCTTTCGTGAGATAGACCGCCGCTTCCAGATCGTCTTCGATGATGAGAATCTTCATGCTGCCGACATTACCCGCCGGCTGCGTTTCGGCAAGGCTCAAAGCGTCTTCCTGGTGTGCGGAGGTCATTGCAGGCGTCCTTCGAAGGTGAAGAATTCAGCAGGCTTGCGGAATTGAGCCGCGCGGGTCCTGCCCGCGCGGCTCCTGCCTTTGTTCAGGCGAAGGCTCAGCCCTGGCCGTTGATCGGCAGGGCGACGAAGCGGCTGCCGTCCTTGGACTGGATCTGGAACAGCGCGCGGGTGCGGCCGTCCTTCTTGGCCTGGTTGATGACGCGCACGACATCGTCGGCGCTGGAGACTTCCTGGTTGTTGACCGAGGTGATCGTCTCGCCTTCCTTGATGCCCTTGTCGGCGGCATCCGAATTCGGATCGATGGCGGTGATGGCAAGACCCTTGCCGTCTTCAGCCGGGCCGACCGTCAGGCCGAGATCGGCCAACGCCTTTTCGGAAGCCGGCGGCTGGGCCTGATCCTGCTGGTCGCCGTCATCGCCGGCGGAAGCCTGCTGGTCGGCCGGCAGCGTGCCGAGTTCGACGGTCACGGACTGGGCCTTGCCGGAGCGCCATACGGAAAGCTCGACCTTGCTGCCCGGCGCCATGGCGCCGATGCGGCGGCTGAGATCGCGGGCATCCTTGACCGGCTCGCCGTTGACGGCGGTAACGACGTCACCGGCCTTCATGCCGGCCTTCTGGCCGGGCGTGCCATCCTGGGCGGAGACGACGAGCGCGCCATTGGCTTCCGAGAGGCCGAGCGAATCGGCGATATCCTTGGTGACGGGCTGGATCTGCACGCCGAGATAACCGCGCGAAACCGTACCGTCCTTCATCAGGTCGGCCACGACATCCTTGGCGGTGGAAGCAGGGATCGCGAAGGCGATGCCGACGCTGCCGCCCGACGGCGAGAAGATCGCGGTATTGATGCCGACGACCTGGCCGTTGAGGTTGAAGGTCGGGCCGCCCGAGTTGCCGCGGTTCACGGCTGCGTCGACCTGCAGGTAATCGTCATAGGGGCCGGAGCCGATATCGCGGCCGCGGGCCGAGACGATACCGGCCGTGACCGTGCCGCCGAGGCCGAAGGGGTTGCCGACGGCGACAACCCAGTCGCCGACGCGGACCTTGTTGTCGTCGGCCCAGTTGACATAGGTGAACTTGCGGCCCTTGCCGTCGACCTTCAGGACGGCAAGATCGGTGCGCGGGTCCTTGCCGATCAGCTTGGCGTCAAGCTCGGTGCCGTCGTTCAGCACGGCCACGAAGGCCGAACCGTCGGACACGACGTGGTTGTTGGTGACGATATAGCCGTCCTCGGTGATGAAGAAGCCCGAGCCCTGGGCGACCGGACGCATGCGGCCGGGACCGCCCGGCTGGCCGAAGCGGCGCTGCTGGTTCTGGCCCTGGTGGCCCTGTTCGCCGAACTGGCGGAAGAAGGGTTTCAGCGCATCCGGCAGGTCGTCAAAGCCGCGGCCGTTGAAATCGAAGGAGAAACCGTCGCCATCGTCGGAGGCCGGCTTGACGCGGCTTTCGACGCGCACGGAAACGACGGCCGGGGAAACGGCGTCGACGACATTGGCGAAGCTCGGAACCGAGGGGGACTGGACATTGACGGCTTCGGCGTAAGAACGGGAGATCTCGACAGGGATGCCGGTTGCGAGTACGGCGGCTGCCAGACCGGCAACGGTGGATGCCTGAAGCACCGTTTTGAGGGACGGACGTCCGCGGAAATTTTTCAGCATAAGAGCACCTTCTCTTCTTGTTCAGACCTTCGTTCCGGCGGTGCCGGATCAGTGATGACCGAGATATAGGACGCCGCACCTTACTGCGAACTGTCCAGCCCATGAAAAATTCGTAATGTGCGAATAATCTTTGACCACTCGCCACATGGGCGAGGCCGGCAGGCTGCGCCTTATTTAACCGATCGGTTGACAGACGGGTTTACAGCCTGTATTTAACCAGCAAGTTACATACGAGGCCGACCATGGAAACCGACAGGCTGAGCGCCGCCCTTGCTGCCCTTGCAGACCCCACGCGCCGGGCGATCATCGCGCGGCTGGCCGAAGGCGAGGCTTCGGTCAACGAGCTGGCCGCCCCTTTCGAAATGAGCCTTCCGGCCGTTTCGAAACATCTGAAGGTGCTGGAAAAGGCCGGCCTCATCAGCCGGGGCAAGGAAGCCCAGTGGCGGCCGGCGAGGCTCGAACCGCTGGCGATGAAGAGCATTGCCGACTGGCTGGAGCAATACCGGCGCTTCTGGGAATCGAGCTTCGACCGGCTGGACGGCTATCTGCAGAACATCCAGAGGGCCGACGACAGCGGCCCGCGCAACTGAGCGTCAGCATCGGACCGGAAAGCGTGACGCGGTTTTCGGAACATCCGATGCCGGAAGAGACCGACCACGCAATTTCAACCGGACAGGGGGAGAAACATGGCCGATCAGCTGTCGCGCCCCACATTGCATATGCAACGGATTTTCGATGCGCCGCGCGCGCTTCTATGGGCGGCCTGGACGCGACCGGAGATGGTCGTCGCCTGGCTCGGCCCGGTGGAATGGCCGGCGGTCAGCGTCGTGCAGGACCTGCGTGTCGGCGGCGCCTATCGCGCCTGCCTGAAGAATGCCGAGGACGGACGGCTGCTGTGGCAGAGCGGCGTCTACAGGGAGATCGAGGAGCCCGCGCGCCTTTCCTTCACCTTCCAGTGGGAGGGATCGCACGAGGATGGCGAACCGGTCGTGACCCTCGTGACCGTTCTCTTCGAGGAACTGGCCGACGGGCGCACGCGGATGGATTTCACCCATGCGGAGCTGAAATCCGAGGAGAGCCTTGCCGGGCATCGCTACGGCTGGGAAAGCACGTTCGGCAGGCTGGAAAGCTGGATTGCACGTCGGGCACAACAAAGGGAGTGAGGATCATGAAACTGGTGACGAATCTCGTTTTCAAGGGCGAATGCCGGCAGGCTTTCGAATTCTACGCCAAGGTGCTCGGCGGCACGCTGACGGGCATGCACACGTTCGCCGAGGCGCCCGGCGACATGCCGATCGATCCGTCCTTCAAGGACAAGATCATGCATGCTTGGCTCGATGTCGGCGACCAGTCGCTGATGGGCTGCGACGCGCCTCCCGGATACCAGGAGGACATGGGCGGCTTCAGCGCCACCTATCACAGCCAGGATGCGGCGGAAGCAAAACGCGTCTTCGAGGCGCTGTCGGAAGGCGGCAAGGTGACGATGCCCTTCAACGCCACCTTCTGGTCGCCGGGCTTCGGCATGTTCACCGACCGTTTCGGCACGCCCTGGATGGTCAACACGATCCCGGCGGGCCAGCCATGACGGGCGGCGCCATGATCTGGACCGGCCGCGTCCTGACCGGGCTTTTCGCGCTCTTCATGCTCGGCGCGTCGATCGCCCCCAAGCTGCTTGGCCTGCCGGTCGCCGAGGAAACGATGACCGCACTCGGCTGGCCGAACGGCTATGTGCCGATGATCGGCCTGATCGAGCTTGCCTGCCTCGTGCTCTACCTTATCCCGCAGACGAGCGTTTTCGGCGCGGTGCTGATGATGGGGCTGCTCGGCGGGGCGATGGCAACGCAGATCCGGGCGGGAAGCCCGCTCTTCAGCCATATATTGTTCAGCATCTATCTCGGGCTGTTCATGTGGGGCGGGCTGTGGCTGCGCGATCCGGCGGTCCGGGCGCTGTTTCCCTATCGCAAGGCCTGAGCATCGGCCGATCCGCCGTGAATGCGGCGGAACGGTTTCTATTTCTCCAGAAGCTCGGCAAGCCGTGCCTGCTCTTCGTCGGTGAGCTTGCTGCCGGTCGGCTTGCCGGCGCGCCTGCGGGCAAAGACGATGAGGGAGACGCCGCCGGCAAGGATCAGCAGCACCGGGGCGCCCCAGAGCAGCAGCGTGCGCAGGCTGACGCGCGGCTTCAGGAGCACGAACTCGCCGTAGCGCGAGACGATATAGTCCAGCACCTCCTCGTCCGTATCGCCGTCGGTGATGCGCTCGCGCACGAGAAGGCGCAGGTCTCTGGCAAGATCGGCATTGGAATCGTCGATCGACTGGTTCTGGCAGACCATGCAGCGCAGCTCCGCCGACAGCGCCCGTGCCCGGGCTTCAAGGGCCGGGTCGGCAAGCACCTCGTCCGGGTTGACGGCGAAGGCGGACATTGGGGCGAAAAGGACGACCAGGATGAGGAGGAGCCGGGAGAGCAGCTGCAACGCTAGCGGGGCACGCCGAACCTCTCCTCTCCTCATTCCTGTCCTCGGACTTGTTCCGGGGATCGTCACAGGAATCCAGTCACGGCGCGTCTGCGGCGTGACTGCATCATGCGATGCAGAGGAAGAGTCTCCCGTGCCCAAGGACTTGGGCACGCTGGATTCCTGTGACAGGCACAGGAATGAGGGAAGTTGGGGGAAGCGCCTCATTCCACCGGCTCCATTGTCGGTGCTGCGGCCTTGGCTTCGCCCCCCTGCCCGGGGCGCCCACAGACAGGCGCCGAACCTCTCCTCCTCATTCCTGTCCTCGGACTTGTTCCGGGGACAGGAACGAGGGAAGTTGGAGGAAGCGCCTCATTCCGCCGGCTCCATTGTCGGTGCTGCGGCCCTGGTCTTCGCCTTCCGGCTCGGGGCGCCGACCCGCAGGCGCCGGTCGCTGAGCGAGACGAAACCGCCGAGCGCCATGACCAGCGCCCCGCCCCAGATGCACAGGATGAACGGCTTCCACCAGATGCGCACGACGATGCCGCCGTCATGGGTGGCGTCGCCGAGCGAGACATAGAGCTGGCTGAGGCCGAAGGTCAGGATGCCGGCCTCCGTCGTCGGCATCTGCCTTGCGGTATAGAGCCGCTTGGCCGACCAGGTATCGGCGACTTGCGCGCCGCCGCGGCGGATCGAGAAATGGCCGCGGTCCTCGGTATAGTTCGGGCCGGTCGCCGGCTGCATGCCGTCGAAGACGATGCCGTAGCCGCCGGCCTCCGCCGACTGGCCGGGCTTCATCTCGATCACATGCTCGGTCGCAAACGTGGTGACAGTGACGATGCCGAGCACGGTGATGCCAAGCCCGGCATGGGCAAGCGCCGTGCCGAAGGCCGAGCGCGGCAGGCCGGAGAGCCGCCGCCAGGCGATATCGGCCTTCACCTTGCCGATGCCGGCGCGGTACCAGAGATCGGCAACGGCGCCCAGGATCAGGAACAGGCCGGCGGCAAGGCCGAGCACGGCCATGACCGGGCCGCCATGTTCGAGATAGAAGAAGACGAGCGCGGCGGCAAAGGCGAGAGCGGCCACGACATAGAGCCGCTGCAGGGCGCCGAGCAGGTCGCCGCGCTTCCAGGCCAGCAGCGGCCCGAAGGGCACGACGACCAGAAGCGGCGCCATCAAGAGGCCGAAGGTCAGGTTGAAGAAGGGCGGGCCGACGGAGATCTTGTCGCCGGTCAGCGTTTCCAGCACCAGCGGATAGAGCGTGCCGGTCAGAACCGTGCCGCAGGCAACCGTCAGGATCAGGTTGTTGACGACGAGCGCGCCTTCGCGCGAGATCGGCGCAAACAGGCCGCCGGCCGAGAGCAACGGGGCGCGCAGGGCAAAGAGCGACAGCGCCCCGCCGATGAAGACCAGCAGGATGCAGAGGATGAAGACGCCGCGGCTCGGGTCGCTGGCAAAGGCATGCACCGAGGTGAGCACGCCCGAGCGCACCAGGAAGGTGCCCATCAGCGACAGCGAGAAGGTGAGGATGGCAAGCAGCACCGTCCAGATCTTCAGCGCCTCGCGCTTTTCCATGACGAGCGCCGAATGCAGAAGTGCTGTGCCGGCAAGCCAGGGCATGAAGGAGGCGTTCTCCACCGGGTCCCAGAACCACCAGCCGCCCCAGCCGAGTTCGTAATAGGCCCAGTAGGAGCCCATGGCGATGCCGAGCGTCAGAAAGGTCCAGGCGGCCAGCGTCCAGGGCCTGACCCAGCGCGCCCAGGCCGCATCAATGCGCCCGTCAAGAAGGGCGGCGACGGCGAAGGAGAAACAGACCGAGAAGCCGACATAACCGAGATAGAGCAGCGGCGGATGGATGGCGAGGCCGACATCCTGCAGCACCGGGTTCAGGTCCCGGCCCTCGGCCGGGGCCGGATCGAGGCGCAGGAACGGATTGGAGGTCAGCAGGATGAAGAGGATGAAGGCGACCGAGATCCAGGCCTGGACGGACAGGACATTGGCCTTCAGCGTATCGGGCAGGTTGCGGCCGAAGAGCGCGACCAGCGCGCTGAACAGCGACAGGATCAGGAGCCAGAGCATCATCGAGCCCTCGTGATTGCCCCAGACGCCGGAATATTTGTAGATCAGCGGCACCAGCGAATGCGAGTTCTCCCAGACGTTCTTCACCGAGAAGTCGGAGACGACATGGGCATAGGTCAAGACGCCGAAGGAGAAGGCGACGAGGGCAAAGAGCAGGACGGAGCCGAGCGGGGCCACGTCCATCATCGCAACATCGCCGCGGCGCGCGCCGATGGCCGGCACCAGCGACAGCACGATTGCCGTGGCAAGCGCCAGAACCAGCGCGTAATGGCCGATCTCGATAATCATGGCGTCGCCTTCGCTTCCTGGCCGCCGGCTTGCTGGCCCGTCGCTTCCTGGCCCGTCGCCCCCTGGTCCTTGGCGTCCTTGCCCTGCGGGGCGGCGCCCTTGCCCTCTTCCCACAGGCCCTCGGCCTTCAGCTTGTCGGCCACTTCCTTGGGCATATAGGTCTCGTCATGCTTGGCCAGCACGGTATCGGCGGTAAAGATATTGCTGCCGGCCTCGAACGATCCTTCCGTCACCACCCCCTGCCCCTCGCGGAACAGGTCGGGCAGGATGCCCTGGTAGCGCACGTTGACGATCTCACCGCTCGGATCGGTCACGGCAAACCGCACGACCGAGCCCTCGCCGCGCAGCACGCTGCCGGCGCCCACCAGCCCGCCGAGGCGGATGCGGGTGCCGGGTGCGACCGGGTTGCCGGCGAGATCGCCCGGCATGTAGAAATAGGCGACCGACTGGCTGAAGGCGAACAGCACGAGCAGCACGGCGGCGGCGATGAAGCCCATGCCGCCGGCAATCACCGCCAGGCGTTTCTGCTTGCGCGTCATTCCGTCAACCCCTCCGTGGCGATGCCGAGTTCCCTGGCCAGCGCCAGCAATTGCCGGCCCTCGTTCCCGGAGGCCGGGAAGGCGGCCAGGCCGCGCTTCAGCGCGTCTGCTGCGCGATCCTTGTCGTTCAATACGGCGTAGGAGCGGACAAGGCGCATCCAGCCCTCGAAATTGTCGGGATCGACGGTCAGTCTGGCATCGAGGCTTTCCACCATGCCGCGGATCATCTGCTGGCGCTCGCCGCTGCTCATCGTCCCGGCCGCCGCCACGTCCTCGGCCGTCGGGCCACCCGGCGCGGCGGAGCCGGCGGCCGGCGGGGCGGCAGGCGCAGACGCCGTGCCGCCGTTCCGGGCGATATGTTCGTTGACCAGCGCCAGCCAGGGCGCATCGGCCGGCGACTGCTTCGCCAGCGCCTCGAAGGCGCCGCGCGCCGCCTCCGCCTGTCCCGCCTGTTCCAGGCTCAAGGCAATGTAGAAGCGGGCGCGCGGGTTGTCGGGCTCGAGGGCCAGCGACTGTTCCAGCGCCTTGCGCGCATCCTCGGTCACGACACCTTCGGCAGTCGCCATCAGCGTTTCGGCAAGGCCGTCGAGACGCGCCGGGCTCGGGCCGAGCAGGCGGATGGCGTTGCGATAGGCGGCCTCGGCATCGGACAGGCGCATGGTGCTGAAATAGATCGGCGCCAGCACGTCCCAGCCCCGGCCGTCATCGGGGTTCTGGGCCAGATGCCGCTCGGCCTTGGCGACGAGGACGGCCATGTCCCTGCCGGGATTGGCAAGGCGGGCTTCCAGCGGCTGCGACGGCAGGCCGGGCCTGCCGGTATTGATATAAAGACAGAGCCCGACGACCGGCAGGAGCAAAACGATGAAGGCTTCCGCCAGCCGGTGGCGGCGCGCCGGCTGGCGCGCCTCGGCGGGGGAAGCACCGGAAACGGCGATCAGGCGCCGGCCGATCTCGGCGCGGGCGTAATCGGCCTCGTCGGCATTGATCAGGCCGCCCGCAAGGTCGCGGTCGAGTTCGCGCAGCTGGTCGCGATAGACGGCCGCTTCGCCGGCGCGCGTGTCCTCCACCGCCTTTGCCCGACGCAAAAGAGGGTAAAGCAGGATGACGGCAACCGCCGCCGTCAGGACAGCCACGAGAATCCAGAACAGCATATCGGCCCAAATACTTGAAGCGCGCCCTCATTCCAACTGCCAATGCCGGAATGACGAAGATTTGAGGCTTTTGGCCGCAAGCGGGGCCGGCGGGCAGGCTCAGCCGAGCGGCGACCAGGTGCCGTTCTCGTTGCGACAGGCAACGCCGCGCGCCAGCGCATCCTTGCCGTCGGCCGTCACCGTATGGGTGTACTGGCGGCAGTTCTGCGAGCCGACCTGATAGGGGGCGGCGGCCACGACGCTGCCCTTGGCATCCCGGCCGGTCCAGGTGACGGGCTGGCCGACGGCCGCACCTTCCAGCGCGCGATATTCGGCCTCCAGCGCCCGCTGCCTGTCGCTGTCGCCGAGCTGCACGCCGGTGCGCCCGACAATGCCGCCCTGCAGCGCGGAGATGAAAGCGGCCGAGGCCGGCGGCTTGCTGGCGCCGAAAAGGCCTCGCGAGGTGGCGCCCTTCGTCGTCGTGCAGCCAGAGAGCGCGACGGCGACGAGAAGGGAGGAAACGATCATGCCTTGCGAACGTAGAGTCATTGCAATCGAACCACGATCAGGGGTGGGAGTTCAGCCGATCGAAGTGCAGCGTCCCCGTGTCAGCATTAAGGCAAAGCATGCTATACATTTGCCACTATCTTTGTGACATCAAGCAGTTGCTCATGCAACATCCTTTGTCACACCCGGCAGGATAAGCTTGGCTTTCAGCCCGCCCCACTCGCCGCGCGAAAGCTCCAGCCGGCCCTGGTACTCGTTGGAAATCTCGGTGACGATGGACAGGCCGAGGCCGGTTCCGGGCTTGCTTTCGTCCAGCCGCCGGCCGCGCTTCAGCGCCTCGCGGATCTGGTCAGGCTCCAGGCCGGGGCCGTCGTCCTCGACGGAAAGCTCGACCCAGTGCTTGCGGGCGCTCGCTTCGGTTCCCCGCACGTCCTCGCCGGCTTCGACGGCCTGAAGGCGCACCTTGCTTTTGGCGAAACGGGCGGCGTTTTCCAGGAGGTTGCCCACCGTCTCCTCCAGATCCTGCTGCTCCATGGCGACGGCCAGATGCGGCGGCTGCACGATCAGCTCGAATTCGGTCTCGACGTTCAGGCGGCGCATGACGCGCACCAGCCGCTCCAGCGCCGGCTCGGCATCGGTTCTGGCCAGCACGGATTCGCGCTGGGCGGCGATGCGGGCGCGGTTGAGATAGGATTGCACCTGCCCCTGCATGGCCTCGGCCTGATTGCGCACGAGGTCGCCATGCGACCGGTCGAGCACGCGCGCCTCGTTGAGCAGCACGGCAATCGGCGTCTTCAGCGAATGGGCGAGATTGCCGACCTGCATGCGCGCCCGCTCGACGATGCGGCGGTTGCTGTCGATCAGCGCATTGACCTCGTTGGCAAGCGGCAGGATTTCGCGCGGGAAATCGCCCTTCAGCTGCTCGCTTTCGCCGGCGCGGATGCGCTCGAGGGCGGCGCGCGCCTTGTCCAGCGGCTTGAGGCCGTAGAGAATGGCGAGCGCATTGACGATGAGGCTGCCGACGCCGAAGCCGGCGAGCGCCAGATAGAGCCGGTGGGAAAAATTGCGCACGTCGTCTTCCACGACATCGACATTGCCGGTGACGCGGAAGCGGGCGGCGCGGCCGTCGGTATCGAGCACGACTTCGGTTTCGGCCACCTGCACGCGGTTTCCGGAAGCGTCCGTCACCTGGTAATAGCGCTCGTAATTCTTGTCGAAGGGCGCTTCGACCACCGACAGGACCGGAATGGTCGCCGAGCCGAGCGAGGGCGAAACGAGCGGCGCGGTCGTATAGGTGCCGAGCGGCTCGACCACCCAGTACCAGCCGGTCTTCGGCTGGGCGAAGCGCAGGTCGCCGAGCTGCGGGCTGCCGGACAGCGCGCCCTGATCGCCGATCGTCACGGAATTGATGACATTGTAGAGCTGGGCGCGCAGCAGGTCCTGAAAGCCGCGTTCGGCGCTGCGCCTGTAAAGCGTCGAAATCAAAAGCCCGATCACCACCAGCGCCACCGTCGACCAGACCGTGGTCAGAAGCAGCACGCGTGCGGTGAGCGACTTAATTCGCATTGGTCGGCGCTTGGATGCGGTAGCCGAGACCGCGCACCGTTTCGATCAGATCGACGCCCATCTTCTTGCGCAGGCGGCCGACGAAGACCTCGATCGTATTGGAATCGCGGTCGAAATCCTGATCGTACATATGTTCGACCAGCTCCGTGCGGGAGACCACCTCGCCCATGTGATGCATGAGATAGGCAAGCAGGCGGTATTCGTGCGAGGTGAGTTTCAGCGTCACACCGTTGACGATCGCCTTCGAGGTCTTGGTGTCGAGCCGCACCGGGCCGCAGACGATTTCGGAGGAGGCATGGCCGGCGGCGCGGCGGATGAGCGCGCGGATGCGGGCGAGCACTTCCTCGACATGGAAAGGCTTGGTCACGTAATCGTCGGCGCCGGCGTCGATGCCGGCCACCTTGTCGCTCCAGCGGTCGCGGGCGGTCAGGATCAGCACCGGCACGGTGCGGCCGGCGCCGCGCCATTTTTCCAGCACGGTCACACCGTCCATTTCCGGCAGGCCGATATCGAGGATGATGGCGTCATAGGGTTCGGTATCGCCGAGGAAGTGGCCTTCCTCGCCGTCGAAGGCCTGATCGACCACATAACCCGCCTCTTTCAGCGTGTCGCTCAGCTGCCGGTTCAGATTGACGTCGTCTTCGACTACCAGAATGCGCATCGCTTCGCCTTCTTCCGCTGCAAATCACTGGAACCTTGATAAGCCGATTCCGCTTACATCGGAACCTTTACCGTTACCTTGCGCGGACGCTGGCCGTTACCCTGGACGAGAACGGTTATGATGCAGACATTGCCCACCGGCTGCACGGAAAGAAGCTGGCCGCCGGTCTCGTCCACGACCTGCTGGGCTGCGGCGCTGCAATCGCCCGCCACACGCAGGACAAGCGTGTGCGTATCGTCCGGTGAGGGCGCCGAAACCGCCAGGCCGGCGGCCAATGCTGCGACGCTCAGAGGAGAGGCCATGTGCTGTGCTTTCAATGTAATGCCAACGTGCTGAGACTATGTACTCAAGCGACCTGAATGGCAAATGAATGCACGGTAATGAAGGTTTTTTAGAACAATTCTCGACTATTGCGCGAAATATACATGAATTCCGAACGATACGGCTAAGGTCTTCTGCCGCCGCGAAAATCCCGGCGTCCGGCAGACGCGTGCCGGATCTGTCCGGCCGCACCTTTCCCCGTCTGGTTGAATCTGCTATCGCTGCGGCCCCTTCATCCGTTCCATCTCCGGGTCCATGCAGACATCATTCCCGCTTCGTACGGCGCAGACAGTTGGCGTGCTCGCCGTCACCCAGCTGATCGGCTGGGGCACGACTTTCGACATGCTCGGCGTCATGGGCCGCGTCATCGCGCCCTCGCTCGGGCTGCCGAACGAGGCGATCTTTGCCGGGCTGACGGTCATGATGGTCATCAGCGCCTTTGCCGGCCCGGCCACCGGGCGCTGGCTCGGCCGCTACGGAGCAGCAAGGGTGCTGGCCGCCTCTTCGGTCATCATTGCGGCCGGCCTGCTGCTGCTTGCCGCCGCCGCCAACATCGCCGTCTATGCGCTCGCCTGGGTCGTGATCGGCTTCGGCGGCGCGCTCGGCCTTTCGGCGCCCTGCTATACCGCCGTCGTGGAGCGCGAGGGCGCCAACGGCAAACGCGTCATCGCCATCCTGATGCTGTTCACCGGCCTTTCGGCCACCATCTTCTGGCCGATCCTGACGCTGCTCAACGACAATTTCGGCTGGCGCGTCACCTTCCTCGTCTCGGCCGGCCTGCACTTCTTCGTCTGCCTGCCGCTGCATCTCTTCGGGCTGCCGAAGCCGGTGGCGGCGCACACGCAGGGGACCGGCGCCGAAACGCCGCCGGTGGAGCTTTCGCCGGCCGACCGGCGCAGGGCCTTCATGCTGATTGCCGTCTTCACCACGCTCTGCACCTTCGTCACCTTCGGCGTGTCGCCGTCGCTGATCGAAATCTTCCGCCAGTCGGGCGCCTCGCCGGCGCTTGCCCTGCAGCTCGGCTCGGCCCGCGGCGTCATCGGCATTTCGGCACGTGCCCTCGACATGCTGCTCGGCAGACGCGGCAATCCGATCCTGACCTCGGTCATGGGCGTCAGCCTGATGCTGTTCAGTTTCCTGACGCTCTTCGTGCTGCCGCCGTCGACGCCGCTGCTCGTCACTTTCGTGCTGCTCTACGGCTTCGGCTCCGGCGTGCTGGCGGTCGCCCGCGCGCTGCTGCCGCTCGCCCTCTTCTCCGCCGCCGACTACGGGCTGCAGGCGGCCCGCCTGTCGATGCCGCAGAACCTCGCCAATGCGGTGGCGCCCGTCGTCTTCACCGCCATCCTCGACCGGGCCGGCGCCGGCCCGACGCTTGTCACCTGCGCGGCGCTGGCGGCCATCGCGCTGGTTTTCGTGATGATGCTTTCGGCGCTGGTGCGCGGCGCAAGGGCGAGCGCACAGCCGGCCTGACAGCCCGTGACCCCGGCAGCGGCAGCCGCCGATCCGCCAAGCTTCTGAATCATTTACGACTTTTTCTTCCGAACCTGCATCCGGCAGTTCACAGCCCGGTTCAGCTGCGGTCGAAGGCCGTTTTGGCCTTCTTCTAACCCATTGATCCTGAATAAGAATTTCGTTTAGTGTAGCAAAAGTGCCGTTTTTTCGGGCTAAGTCATTGATTCTGAATAAGTGATCCACAAACCCTCAAAAATACGCATAAAGAAATTCAAAATCGGGGAACGCGGGCTCCGAACGAAATTTTTTATAAAAGTTTTTTCGCCTGTCAGCATCACTTATTCAGAATCAATGACTTAGCCGAAGAATGACTGCACTGCCGGTACACTGAACGGAATAGTTATTCAGATTCAAGGGGATAGGCCGCCGCAGGGGCGGTGCGGCCGCTGCCGTCAGTCCTGCAGGGGGCGTGTGACGGCCCTGGCGCTGTCGAAATCGGCCGCCGTCCTGGTGTCGCGCAGCGGTTTGACCGTGCGGGTGGAGCGATCGTAATCGGGATGCGCCTTGTAGGCGGCGAGCGCTTCCTCGCTCTCGAATTCGCCATAAACGACGAAATCGACCGCGTTGCCCCACTGGTCCGTCTTGACGTTTTCGCCGATTTCCAGCTTCAGCGCGTGCGGGATGCCGGTCAATATCGAAAGCCCCTTGCGCACCGCCTCGCGGTTTTGCTCCGGCACGGTGAAGAAGACGATATGGCGGATCACGCGGAATACTCCTGTGGGACGTCTACAGGCCCGAAAGCTCTTGGGGCCTGAAGCTTTGGACCCGCCGGGCGATAACACGCGCCGCCCGCGCCTTCAACAGGGCCACAATGCCGCGCCGCCGCGTGGCGATCGTTCAGACCGGCTTGCGGCGCTTGCGCCCCTTGTTTTCGCGCATGGCGGCGAGGAACGTCCGGCCGTAGTCGGCAAGCTTTTCGGCCCGGTCGGTGCCGTTGACGATGCGGCGCGCATTGACCCAGTCTTCCCTCTCGGCGTTGAAATGGTCGCAGAGCCGATGGCCGGTGAAGCTGCCGCGCAGCATGCCCTCGACCAGGATCGTCACGGCCGGCGCCATTTCCATGGCGCGGTCGGGCCGGGCGACGAGATCGATGCCAGTGACCTCGCTCATCGCCTCGTAGTTCCGCTTGTGGGTGAGCTGCACCAGGCCGCGGCCGAGCCAGCACTTGCCCTCCTCGTCGGCGCGCCAGTAGGGCGACTTCACCCAGGAGAGCCGGCCGGCGGCGAAAGCGGCCTCGAGGATCTCGACGGCGCGCGAATCGCTTTCCGCCAGCGTCTCGCGCACAGGCTGCATCGTATAGGCGGTCTCATGAAAGGCGGTCGCCAATATATAGGCCAGCCAGCGCCGATCTGCGGTAGCCAGATTCGCGTCCCAGTAGTCAAGGATGGCGTTCATGCCTTCGATCCGGGCAGGGTTAAGGCTGCCCTTGAACAGCGAGCGGCTTACGCTGCGAAAGAAGAATTGCCGATCGAGCGAGACAGTCATGATACGCTTCCTGCAGGTCCTTTGTGGTTAACGTCCGCTTAATCGATTGAAATTAACTAAATCGTTTCAAGTGTGACGCCGGTTCATTTACACGCAGATTTTATTGTGCGATGCATCAATTCGTAACCACACCCTTGCTGAGGAAGAGAGGTATACGATGCAAACCACCGCAGAAACTCCGACCAAGATCCCCCAGCACGTCGTCGACCAGATGGAAAACGAGTGGCGCCAGGTCCGCACGCAGCGCGAGAATCCGCGCCCGGTCAGCCTGCCCTCCCGGAACGACGCCTAAACACAATCCTGACGGGTGAGGGCGTCATGGCCCCCTCACCCGCTTGCGGCATTCGCTCCGCTGCCGGGGCGGCGGCCATAACCTATCTTCCAGGTTGCGCCGCAGCCAGCCTGCCGGCCAGCCGGTCCAGCGTTCTTCGAAACATTTCCGTGTCGTCAAGCGCCCGCGAGAGCACCAGCGCGCCCTGAATGCCGGATACCGCCTCCTCGGCGGCGGCAAGGGCCGCAGCCTCGCCGCAGCCGGCGCGGACCAGCGCCCGGCGCAGCGCCTCGATCCAGCGGACGAAATAATCGCGGATGGCGGGCGAGAAGCGCTCGCGGGTTTCGTCCAGCGCAAAGGCGCCGACGAGGCAGATGCGGCGGCCGGAGCGGAAATAATCCATCACGTTCGCCCACATCGCATCGATCGCCGCGGCCGCGTCGTCGCGGCGCAGGGGCTCGTAGACGGCGCGTTCGAACCAGACGTCGACATCGGCAAGGACGGCGGCCGCCATCTCCTCCTTGCCGCCGGGGAAGAAGTGATAGAGGCTGCCCTTGCCGATGCCGGTGCGCTCGGTAATGCGGCTCAGCGTCGTGCCCTCGTAGCCGAGCTCGCGGAAGATCTCGGCGAGCAGCGGCACGATATCGGCACGTTCATAAACGGTTTTCACGCGTCACCCCGGGGCCTCAGAGGCCGAGGTCGGAAAGGCCCGGATGGTCGTCGGGCCGCCGGCCGAGCGGCCAGTGGAACTTGCGATCCGATTCCCGGATCGGCAGATCGTTGATGCAGGCGAAACGGCGCTGCATCAAGCCCTCGGCGTCGAATTCCCAGTTCTCGTTGCCATAGGAGCGGAACCAGTTGCCGCTGTCGTCGTGCCATTCATAGGCGAAACGCACGGCGATGCGGTTGTCGGTGAAGGCCCAGAGCTCCTTTATCAGCCGGTAATCCAGCTCCTTGGCCCATTTGCGGGTCAGGAAGGCGACGATCTCGGCGCGGCCGGTGACGAATTCGGCGCGGTTGCGCCACCGGCTGTCCGGCGTGTAGACGAGCGAGACGCGCTGCGGATCGCGGCTGTTCCAGCCGTCTTCGGCAAGGCGGACCTTCCGGGCTGCGGTTTCCTCGGTGAAGGGGGGAAGCGGTGCGGGCATGCCTGGTCTCCTTGGTTGATCTGTACCTTTCGCTCCACATTGTACCGATTGGTACAATCTGCACAAGAGACTTGGACAGCCGTTTCCTGCGGCATTTTGGCGTCGCAGAACGACCGCCGCCCGAGCAGCAAAAAGGCCGCCCGACGGTGCGAGCGGCCTTCAGACGCAGAGACCAGGGTGTCCCGCGTGATCCTTGATTGCCCGAGATCAGGCAAGCCTGCCCTCTTCCGCCTTGTAGAAATACTGGCTTGCGACCAGCCATCCCTTCAGCGGCCTCAGCGGCGGAATGCAGGTGGCGAACATGAAGGGACCAGTGACCAGAAGCTGGACCCAGAGCGGGGCGGAAAAGGCCACTTCCAGCCACACGCCCAGGAGCACGCTCGGCACGCAGGCGAAGCAGATGACGAAAAAGGCCGGGCCGTCGGCCGGGTCGGCGAAGGAATAATCCAGCCCGCAGACTTCGCATTCCTTCTTGAGCGTGAGGAAACCCTTGAACATATGCCCCTGTCCGCAGCGCGGGCAGCGGCCCCGGATGCCGGTCTGCATCGGAGGGAGCGGAGGATATTCGGTGTCCATGGCGATCTCGCTTTCGGCGTTGCGGGGCATTGGGAGAATCCATTCAATGCCGATTATTGTATGCATACAATATAATTACATTGAAAGCGGATTGCCAGTCCATTCGTCAGAATGACGCAGCGATTTTGTGGGCTGGGTTTACGCGGTTTGGCGGCGGCGGGATTTGTCACCGCTGGAACAAGTTTGCGCGCTCGCCAAAACCCCTCCCCAACCCCTCCCCACAAGGGGGAGGGACTAACCCGTGGCACCGCATCACCCAGCTAGAAACACTGAAGAAGTGAGGGCGAGTGCAGCAGGTTAAGCCCCTCCCCCTTGTGGGGAGGGGTTTGGGGCGGGGTCTTTATAGATTGAATTGAAGCGGAAGGCGGACCAGCGGCTCAAAAAAACGAAGCCGACATTTCCGGCGGGCCTTCGAGCGCGTGGGCCATGAAGTCCAGCGCGCCCTTCAGCCTCTCGCGGCCAATCGGGCCGCCGAGGCAGACGCGCACGGCTTCGGCGGCCGCCCCTTCCACCGTGAAGGCGTCGCTTGCCACCACGCCGATGCCGGAGGCGCGCATGTGGCTGCCGAAGGTGGAGCGGGTCCAGCCGTTGGTGAGCGGCAGCCAGATGTTGAAGCTGATCGGATCGGCCCTGTAGCTGCCTTCGGGCAGGATATCGGCCACCATCTGCTGGCGCGCGCCCGCCTCGGCGCGGATGAAGCGCAGGATCGCGTCTGCCGTGCCGTCCTCGATCCAGCGGGTGGCGAGCGCCACGGTCATCGGCGAGGCCATGACGGTGTTGGCGCGCATGGCGCTGACGAAGGGCCAGATCGCCTTGGTATCCGGCGCCACGACATAGGCAAGGCGCAGGCCGGCGCCGATGCATTTGGCAAGGCCGCCGATATGCCAGGTAAGATCCGGCGCGATTGCGGCGAGCGGCGGCGGGCCGTGCAGCGGGATGAAGCCATAGGCGTCGTCCTCGACGACGGGCACGTGATATTTGCGGGCGACGGCGGCGATCTCCTCGCGGCGCTTTTCCGGAATGGTCAGCGTCAGCGGGTTCTGCAGGGTCGGATTGAGATAGAGCGCCTTCGGGGCCAGACGCTCGCAGGCTTCCGCGAAAGCATCGGGCAGGATGCCCGCCTCGTCCATCGGCAGGCCGGAGAGGTTGAGCCGCAGCTGGGCGGCGATCGAGCGCATGCCGGGATAGGTGATGTTTTCCGACAGCACGGTCTCGCCGGGCTTTGCCAGCAGGCCGAAGATCGCCAGCAGCGCCGGATGGGCGCCGGGGGTGACGAAGATGCGCTCCTGCGAGGGCACCAACCCGCGGCGGCTGAGCCAGGCGGCAGCCGCCTCCTTGTCCATGCCGGAACCACCGAAACCCTGGTAGCGCAGCAGCGGAATGAGATTGGTCGCCACCGCCGACATGCCCTCGCGCATGCGGGCGATCAGGTCCTGATCGTCGGGCTCCGGCGGCAGGTTCATCGAAAAGTCGACGACGGAGGCGCGGCGCGGATCGGGCGCGGCATCGGAGGCGAAGCCGCGCCGCTCGCGGTCCTGCCCGCCGGTGACGAAGGTGCCGCGGCCGACATGGGAGTCCACCAGGCCGCGCTTCTGCGCTTCCACATAACCGCGCGCGACCGTGGTGAAATCGATGTTGAGGCGCCTGGCGAGCTCACGCTGCGGCGGCAGCCTGTCGCCCACAGCCAGCACGCCGCTTCTCAGATCCATTTCGATGAGATCGGCAATCGCCATGTAACGGGGGCTGGAGGAGCGGGCAAGGTCGGGATGCCAGTCTTTCATTTCATGATCCGCAATTCGTGATCGGCGCAGAAGGGATTCCTGATGACATTGACCGTATATTGTTGCATGATCCCGCTGTCACGCAAAAACGTCGGCCGACAGGAGCCTGACGGATGACCGAATGCCGCATTTGAGACTGGCATGTTCCGCGGCGCGGAAAACCTCCCTATATTGACAGCACATTGATTGCATTCATTTCATTCACATTTGCATTCATTTTTTGCACGAAAATGCTTGCCAAATCGGCGTCAATTTCAACTCACCTCCGAATTGAATGCATAATTGAATGCTTTTAAGCATGAATTGACTGCTATTTGTGCAAAGTCAATTTGGCACGGTGCTTGCAATTCAATGGCTGTACCCCGCGACAGGGGCCTGACTTCAAACACAGGAGCCATTCATGCCCGCAGTTACCGCACCGGCCCACGCAGATGGAGACTTCTTCGTCGATTACGAGGAGAAGGTCTTTGAAGACGTCCAGGCCAAGGAGGGCGAGAAAGCCCTCATCACCTTCCATACCGTCGCCTTCGAAGGCTC
Source organism: Rhizobium sp. KDH_Rht_773_N (assembly GCF_052946295.1). Classification (NCBI taxonomy): domain Bacteria; kingdom Pseudomonadati; phylum Pseudomonadota; class Alphaproteobacteria; order Hyphomicrobiales; family Rhizobiaceae; genus Rhizobium; species Rhizobium sp. KDH_Rht_773_N. The sequence continues at coordinate 645,064 of NZ_CM129525.1, forward strand.
GATCGGCCTTGTGAACCTGCTGCAGGCCAAGCGCCTGAAGCGCAAGGGCTTCGAAACATCCGTGCTTCTCTATGGTCCCGGCGTCACACTCGGCGTGCAGCGCGGCTTTCCCAAACTCGGCGCGGAAGCCTTTCCCGGCCATCTGAACTTCAACAACCAGATCAAGGGCTTCATGGAAGAAGGCGGCAAGGTCTATGCCTGCCGCTTCGCGCTGCAGGCGCTCTATGGCCATGGCGAGCAGTCGCTCATCCCCGGCATCCGCCCGATCAGTCCGCTCGACGTGCTGGACATGATCCTGATCCACCGTCGCGACGGCGCCTTCATCCTCGACACCTGGACGCTCTGACCTGCGGGAGCGAACCCTTCTCCCCGGCGGGGAGAAGGGGAAAGCAAAGAAGGATTTCGCCATGGAAAAGAAAATGACCGTCCGGGCCGCCGCCGCGCAGATCGCGCCGGACCTGACCTCGCGCGAAAAGACGCTTGCGCGCGTGCTGGAGACAATAACCGAGGCGGCTGCCAGGGGTGCCGAGATCGTCGTCTTTCCGGAGACCTTCGTTCCCTGGTATCCCTATTTCTCCTTCGTGCTGCCGCCGGTTCTCTCCGGCCGCGAGCATCTGCGCCTTTATGAAGAGGCTGTCACCGTTCCGAGCGCGGCCACCGATGCGGTCGCGGCGGCGGCCCGCGAGCACGGCATCGTCGTGGCGCTCGGCGTCAACGAGCGCGATCACGGCTCGCTCTACAATACCCAACTGCTCTTCGATGCCGACGGCCGCCTCATTCTCAAGCGCCGCAAGATCACGCCGACCTATCACGAGCGGATGATCTGGGGCCAGGGCGACGGCTCAGGGCTTTCGGTGGTCGAAAGCCGCATCGGGCGGCTCGGCGCGCTGGCCTGCTGGGAACATTACAATCCGCTCGCCCGCTATGCGCTGATGGCCCAGCACGAGGAAATCCACATCGCCCAGTTTCCCGGCTCGATGGTCGGGCCGATCTTTGCCGAGCAGATGGAGGTGACGATCCGCCATCATGCGCTGGAAAGCGGCTGCTTCGTCGTCAACGCCACCGGCTGGTTGAGCGACGAGCAGATCGCTTCCATCACGCCCGACCAGGGCCTGCAGAAGGCGCTGCGCGGCGGCTGCATGACCGCCATCATCTCGCCCGAGGGCAAGCATCTGGCGCCGCCGATCACCGAGGGCGAAGGCATCCTGATCGCCGATCTCGACATGGGCCTGATCACCAAGCGCAAGCGGATGATGGATTCGGTCGGCCACTATGCCCGCCCGGAACTGCTGCATCTCGTCATGGACGGCCGCGCCACCCAGCCGATGGTCGGCTCCGCACATTCCTTTGAAACAGACACAGGGACCAAAAGCGATGGACAATACGACGTTTCTGCCGACCGAGACGCTGATCAACGAGTTGCAGTCCTTCGGAGCCAGGCTGGTTGATCCCAAGGCCGGGCACGAGAGCCGCCGCGGCGGCGCCGGCCCGTCCGACCACAAGGCGCTGACCATCGACGGCATGACGGTGATGGTGCCGGTCCATACCGCGCCGGCCTTCGAAAGCCCCTATCTGGTGGAAAAGCCCGACGAGGCCGGCAAGAGCCGCATCAGCCGCGACGGGCGCGTGCTCGGCGAAGTCTCCTTCCCGCTGCGCCCGCGCTTCTACGAGCGGTCTACCGCCGACGGCATCCCCTATTCGCAGATTGCCGTGCTGCACGGGCGCGACGTGCTGGCGACCACGGTGCTGCAGACCTGCATCCGCTACCAGAGCCGCACCAAGACCTGTCAGTTCTGCGCCATCGGCCAGTCGCTGGCGGCCGGCCGCACCGTCGCCCACAAGACGCCACAGCAGCTGGCGGAAGTCGCCAAGGCCGCCGTCGAGCTCGACGGCGTCAAGCATATGGTGATGACGACAGGCACGCCGAAGGGGCCGGATCGCGGCGCTTCGATCCTTGCCGACAGTGCGCGCGCCATCAAGGCCGCCGTCAACCTGCCGATCCAGGCGCAGTGCGAGCCGCCGGAAGACGACATCTGGTTCTCGGTCATGAAGGAAGCCGGGGTCGATGCGCTCGGCATGCATCTGGAAGTCGTCACGCCGGAGCTGCGCGAACGCATCATGCCCGGCAAGGCGCAGGTGCCGATCTCGAAATACATGGCTTCCTTCAAGGCCGCCGTCGAGGTGTTCGGACGCGGCCAGGTCTCGACCTATATCCTCGCCGGCCTTGGCGACACGCGCGAGGCGATCCTCGATATCTGCGAAAAGCTGGTTGTAACAGGCGTCTATCCCTTCGTCGTGCCCTTCGTGCCGATTTCGGGAACGCCGCTCGAAAGCCATCCGGCGCCGAAGCCTGATTTCATGCATTCGATCCTCGGCCCGCTCTCGAAAATGCTGGTCGACAGCGGCCTGAAGGCCGTCGACATCAAGGCCGGCTGCGGCAAGTGCGGCGCCTGCTCTGCCCTTTCCTCCTATGAAAGGATGCTGAGCAAATGATGCTGGAACCCTTCCCGCCCTATCGCGCCAGCGAATTCCAGGTGAAGTTTTCCACCTCCGACTGGGAGCGGCAGGAAGCGCATGCGCTGCGCCGCGCCGTCTTCTGCGAGGAGCAGAGGATTTTCGAGAGCGACGACCGCGATGCGACCGACGATCACGCCATCCCGATCGTGGCGCTGTCGATGATGGGCGTTGCGGCCGACCGGGTGGTCGGCACCGTGCGCATCCATCAGGAGGAGCCCGGCCTCTGGTGGGGTTCGCGGCTCGCCGTGCATGAGGATTTCCGCAAGATCGGCGCGCTGGGTGCCACGCTGATCCGGCTTGCCGTCTCCTCGGCCAATGCGATGGGCTGCCACACGTTTCTTGCCAATGTGCAGGTGCAGAACGGGCTGCTCTTCCGCCGGCTGCACTGGGAGGTGATCGAGGAATTCGAGGTCTACGGCAAGCCGCATCTGAGGATGAAGGCGGATCTTGCCTGGTATCCGCCCTGCCCGACGCCGGAAACCGGGCTGGTGGCGCTTGCGAAGAAGGCGGCGTGATGAGCGGCAGGATCGACATCAGGGCGCTCGCCGCCAAACTTTCGGCCTCCTCCGGCATCGCCGCCAAGGCGGATATCGGCACGGTTGCCGCAAGCCTCGGCCTTGCCGGCCAGCCGGTGGCGGTGGGTGACGATTGCGCGGCCCTGCCCGATGGCGACGGCTACCTGCTTTTTGCCATCGAGGGCTTCATCAACGAATTCGTCGCGGCCGATCCGTGGTTTGCCGGCTGGTGCGGGGTGATGGTCAATATTTCCGATGTCGCCGCCATGGGCGGCCGCCCTCTCGCCGTCGTCGATGCCGTCTGGGCGAATGGCGAGGCGGGTGCTGCCCCCGTGCTCGAAGGCATGCGGGCGGCGGCCAGCACCTTCGGCGTGCCTGTCGTCGGCGGCCATACCAATATCCGCACCGATCGCGGCCAGCTCTCGGTCGCCATTCTCGGCAGGGCGAAAAAGCTGCTGACGAGTTTCGATGCGAAGCCCGGCGACGTGCTGATCGCCGCGATCGACCATCGCGGCCGCTATCGCGAACCTTTCAGCAACTGGGAAGCGGCAACCGATGCGCCGCCCGCCCGGCTGCGCGGCGATCTGGAGATCCTGCCCGAGATTGCGGAGGCCGGACTGGCGCTCGCCGCCAAGGATATCAGCCAGGGCGGCATTGTCGGCACGGCGATCATGCTGGCGGAATGTTCCGCTGTAGGCATCGATATCGATGTTCCGGCGATCCCGCTGCCGGATGGCGTGGCGCTGGAGCGCTGGCTCGCCACCTTCCCAAGCTTCGGCTACCTGATCTCCACCGCGCCCGAAAAGGCCGATGCGGTGATCCTGCGTTTTGCCGCGCGCAACATCAGCGCGGCCGTGATCGGCACTGTCAAAGCCGGCAGCGAAGTGGCGATAACGGATGGCGCCGACCGTATCGTGATCCGCGATCATGCCGAGACGCCGCTGCTGCAGCTTGGCCGGCGGGAGGATGCCGCATGAGCCGGCCGCTGCGCATCGCCATGCTCTCCCACTCCACCAACCCGCGCGGCGGCGTGGTGCATGCCATGCAGCTTTCCGAGGCGCTGGCCGCTCTTGGCCATGAGGTGGTTCTGCATGCGCCGGATGCCAAGGGGGCGGGGTTCTTCCGCAAGCCGGCCTGTGGCGCGGTGTTGGTGCCGGTTGCGGCCGTTTCTCCCTTCTCCCCAGCGGGGAGAAGGTGGCCCGAAGGGTCGGATGAGGGGGCCGCGGACGTAGAGTCTGCCTCTCGCCTGCCGCTCGAGGCGTCGCTTCGCTCCGCCCCCTCATCTGCCCTGCGGGCATCGACCGGAGTTGAGTCACTGGTCTCAACCCGTCCTTCGGACCCCCGCGGGGGAGAAGGGGGAGCAGGTGGCGCTGCCTCTGCCACAACCAGCAGCGTGAGCACTGAAGTCGCAACATCCGAGATGACCGCGATGGTCGAGCAGCGGATCGCCGATTATGTCAGGTACTTCGAGACCCCCGCCGCCCGCGACTTCGATATTTTCCACGCCCATGACGGCATTTCCGGCAATGCGCTGGCAACCCTGAAGGAACGCGGGTTGATCCCGCGCTTCGTCCGCACCGTGCACCACATCGACCAGTTCGCCGATCCCAGGCTGATGCAGCTGCAGGACCGTTCCATCGACCGGGCCGACCTGTTCTTCACCGTCAGCTGGATGTGGCGCAGGACGCTCAAGGAAAGGCGCGGCATCGACTCCACCGTCGTCGGCAACGGCGTCGATACCGGGCGTTTCTCGCCCGCCGTGGATGCCGGCGCGCTGCGCGGCAAACTCGCCCTGCGCGACGGCCCTGTTTTCCTCGCCGTCGGCGGCATCGAGGCGCGCAAGAATACGATCGCCATGCTCGAAGCCTTCGGCCAAGTGCGCGCGATCCGCCCGGACGCGCAATTCGTCATCGCCGGCGGTGCTTCGCTTCTCGATCATCGCGGCTATCAGGGCGAATTCCGCGCCGTGCTTGCCTCGCTCGGCGAACATGCGGCGGCCGTCCATATCCTCGGCACCGTTGCCGACGCGGACATGCCCGCACTTTACCGGCTGGCCGATACGCTGGTCTTCGCCTCGGTCAAGGAGGGTTTCGGCCTCGTCGTGCTGGAGGCGATGGCGAGCGGCGTGCCCGTCGTCGTCTCCTCGATTGCGCCTTTCACCGAATATCTCGGCGCCGACGACGTCGTCTGGTGCGATCCGCAGAATTCCGCCTCGATCGCGGAGGCCATGGCGATCTCGCTCATGCCGCCGGTGCGTGCGGGGCTTATCCCGCGCGGGCTCGACCTTGCCGCCCGCCACAGCTGGCAGCGCACGGCTGCCGCCCATCTCCAAGCCTACGAGACATTGAAGGAGCCTGCCCATGCCTGAAATGCGTTTCGTCATCGCCTGGCCGGATGGCCGCGAGGAGACCTGTTATTCGCCCTCGCTCGTCATCCGCGATTTCTTCGAGGAGGGCCAGACCTATCCGATCCGCGATTTTCTCGACCGCAGCCGCAAGGCGCTGACCATCGCCAGCGACCGGGTGGAGGCGAAATACGGCTATCCCTGTTCGCTCGCCCGCGGCCAGCTTGCCCGCATCGAGGAGGCGGGCAGCCTGTTTCTTGCCGATGCCGATGCCCGCGTGCGCTGCGAAAGCTTCATTCTCTGAAAGGAACCCGACCCATGACCTTTTCCCTCAAGCCGCATTACAGCGCCGTCGTCATCGGCGGCGGTCAGGCCGGGCTTTCGGCCAGCCACTATCTCCAGAAACACGGCATCGACCATGTCGTCTTCGAGAAAAAGACCGTGGCGCATAAATGGAAGAACGAGCGCTGGGACGCCTTCTGCCTGGTGACGCCGAACTGGCAATGCCAGCTGCCGGACCACCCCTATGACGGCGATGATCCGCATGGTTTCATGGTCAAGGACGAGATCATCGCCTATGTCGACCGCTTCGTGAAGAAAGTGAACGCGCCCGTGCTGGAAGGCACGACGGTCACCTCGCTGGAAAAGGCCGGCGATCTCTTCCGGCTGTCGACCTCGGCGGGGGCGCTGACCGCCGACAGCGTCATCATCGCCACCAGCCTCTACAGCGCGCCGGCGATCCCGCGCGCCGCCGAGCGCCTGCCGGACGATATCCTGCAGATCCACACGGCCGATTACCGCAATCCCGGCCAGTTGCCTGACGGTGCGGTCGTCGTCGTCGGCTCCGGCCAGTCCGGCTGCCAGATCGCCGAGGACCTGCATCTGGCCGGCCGCAAGGTGCATATGGTGACGGGCAACGCGCCGCGCTGCGCCCGCTTCTACCGCGGCCGCGATGTGGTCGACTGGCTCGCCGATGTCGGCCAGTACGACATTACCGTCGAGCATGACGGCATGACCAAGAAGAAACACGATACCAACCACTACCTCACCGGCCGCGACGGCGGGCGCGATATCGACCTGCGCAAATTCGCGCTGGAGGGCATGTCGCTCTATGGCCGCATGGAGGGCGTCTCGGGCGGGCGCATGCTGTTCGAGCCGAACCTGAAAGCCAATCTCGACAATGCCGACCGGGTCTATAACGGCATAAACGCGCTGATCGACCGGCATATCGCCGAAAAGGGCATCGATGCGCCGCCGGCCAGCGTCTATACGCCGCTCTGGGAACCGCAGGGCGAGCCGACCGAGCTTGACCTCAAGGCGGAAGGTGTCACCTCCGTCATCTGGGCGACCGGCTTTTCGCCCGACTGGTCCTATGTCGGCCTGCCGATCTTCGACGGCACCGGCTATCCGGTGCAGCGGCGCGGCGTGACGGGCATCGACGGCGTCTATGTGCTCGGCCTGCCCTGGCTCTGGACCTGGGGTTCCGGCCGGTTCCTTGCCGTCGGCAAGGATGCCGAGCATGTGGTGAACCACCTTGCCGGCCATCTCGAGGCCGCCCGTCCTCTCCTGAAACAGGCGGCCAGCGCTTGAACATGAATGTCGCGATCCTCGATTTTCATCCGCCTGCTCCATCCGCGCGCGAACTGATGGAACAGGCGCTTGCGCCGCACATGCTCATCGGCATGCCGCACCTGACGCCCGCGGGCCTTTCGGAGACCTGGGCGATGAAGGAACTCGGGCATCGCCATTGGCTGATGCTCGCGCGCCATCTCGGCATGGGGAATGCCGATTTCCGCACACCCGATGGCGGCGAGGCCTATGCGGCGATCTGCGCGACCTCGCTGGAGCAGGCGAATTTCGGCACAGTTCGCGCCAACGACGTGCTGACGATCCGTTCGGTGCTTTCGCCGGTCTCGCGCACGCAGGTTTCCACCCGTCACCGGCTTTTCGTGCATGGCGGCCTGATCGGCGAGGTGGAGCTGATCTCCACCTTCGTCTGCCGCATGCGGGAGGGCGACAATTATTCGATCGCCCGCGTTCCCCTGCCCGGCATGGCGGCCACCGTGGAGGATAATGCGCTGGCGAGGACGGCGGCGGCGTTGCGCGCCGGCACGCTGGAGACGCATTTCGGCCTGCCGGCCAATCCGGTCAAGGCACTACGCGGCTTCCGCTTCGAGCCGGATGTGTCGCAGGAATTTAACGGGGCCGGGCTGTTCTATTTCGCCGAATTCCAGGCGCTCGCCGATCGCGCCTTTGGGCGATGGTTTCCGGAGCTTTCGCACGTGTCCCGGCGGGAGATCTTCTTTTCCGGTAACATCCGGGTTGGCGAAGCCGTGCGGGTGGAGTTGATGGGACTATCCCCCGACCGGCTGCACGCCTTCTGCCGGCTGCGGCGGGAACAAGACGGCAAGGTGATCGGCAAGGCCTTCATGGAGTGGCGGGCCGGCTGATCGACGCCTGCCTCAGCGCATCCCGCAGCACGTCAAACACCCTGTTGTCCAGCGTCTGGGAGACGTTGAAGCGCATGAAGCCGGTGGCCGATTGCGAGAGGCTGAAGGCGTTGCCGGGTGCCAGCACGACATTGCGGGCGAGTGCGGCGCGCGCCACGGCTGCGGCATCCAGGCCATCCGGCAGGTGGCACCAGAGGAACATGCCGGCCTGCGGCTCCAGCCAGGGGCGGATACCCAGGGTCTTCAGCCGCGTTGTGACCTCGAACATCGCCCTGGCGAGACGGCTGCGCAGGCCGTCGGCATGTTTGCGGTAGCTGCCGTCGCTGAGCACGCCGAGCACCAGTTCGGCGGAGAGCCGGGCGCCGCCGAAGGAGGTGGCGATCTTGAGGTCGATCAGGCCTTCGATCCATTCCGGCCGCGCGGCGATGAAGCCGCAGCGGGCGGCGGCCGAGAGGGTCTTGGAAAAGCTGCCGATATGGATGACGCGGTCGAGCCCGTCGAAGGCGGCAAGGCGCGGGGCCGGCGTCAGTTCCAGATCGGCGAAAATATCGTCCTCGATGATGGTGAGGCCGTGCTGTTCGGCAAGCTTCAGGAGCCGGTGGGCCGTGACCGGCGAGAGCGTGGCGCCGGTCGGATTGTGGATGGCGGAATTGGTGATGTAGAGGCGCGGCCGGTGCTCGGCAAGTGCGGCGGCGAAGCGCTCGATATCGGGGCCTGACGGCGTATAGGGAACGCTCACGACCTTGGCGCGATGGGCTCTGAGCAGTGCATGGAAATTGAAATAGCAGGGATCGTCCACCAGCACGGTATCGCCGGGCTCGATCAGGAAACGGCAGAGGAAATCGATCGCCTGCGTGCCGGATTCGGTGAGCATGACCTGATCCGGCGAAGCTTCGATGCCGCGCTCGGCCATGCGGCGCGCGATCAGCTGGCGCAGGGGCTTGAGGCCGAGAGGGGCGCCGTAATCGGAAAGGCTTGCGGCATCGGCGCGCGACAGCGAGCGCAGCGCCCGGCGGATCGCCTCTTGCGGCAGCCATGCCGGCGGCAGCCAGCCGCAGCCGGGCTTGAGATCGCTTTCGTCCGCCTCCAGCGATTGCCGCGACACCCAGAAGGGATCGACCGCGCGGTCGAGCTTCGGGCCGATATCGGCAAGCGACAGCGGTGCCGTGTGGCTGGCGACATAGAAGCCGGAGCCGGGGCGCGAGAGGATCGCGCCCTCGGCCACCAGCCGCTCATAGGCATCGACCACGGTGGAGGCCGAAACTTTCAAGCTTGCCGAGAGGCCGCGGATCGAGGGCAGCCTGGCGCCGGGGGTCAGGCTGCGGGCGGCGATGCGCTGGCGGATGGTGGCCATGACCATGCCGACGCGGGTGTTTGCCTGTCGCTGCTCGTCCATCCGTACTGGTCCCCTCACCATAACAGTTTGCGCAAACTGTACCGAACTGTGGCTGGCAGCGCCAGTGCGAACAACGGATAAACACGGGACGAACAAGAGGAGTGCCCGCATGGATCGCACGGCGACCGGATGGATCAATGGTTTTATCGGCGTGCTGATCTTCAGCGGCTCGCTGCCGGCCACGCGTGTCGCCGTCATGCAGCTCGACCCGGTTTTCCTGACGGTGGCGCGCGCGGCGATCGCCGGCGTGCTGGCGCTCTGCCTGCTGCTCGTCTTCCGCGAGAAGCGGCCGTCGCGGCAGGATCTCGTCTCGCTCGTCGTCGTGGCGCTCGGCGTCGTCGTCGGCTTTCCGCTGCTGACGGCGCTGGCGCTGCAGCATGTGACCTCGGCGCATTCGATCGTCTTCATCGGCCTGCTGCCGCTGGCGACCGCGATCTTCGGCGTCATCCGCGGCGGCGAGCGGCCGAAGCCGGCCTTCTGGCTGTTTTCGCTGCTCGGCAGCGCGCTGGTGGCGGGCTTTGCGCTGGCGCAGGGGCTGACCGCCTCGCCCGTCGGCGATGCGCTGATGCTGGCCGCCGTCATCGTCTGCGGGCTCGGTTATGCCGAGGGCGCGCGACTGTCGCGCCGGCTCGGCGGCTGGCAGGTGATTTCCTGGGCGCTGGTCGTTTCGCTGCCGGTCATGCTCGTTGCCGCCATCGCCTGGCGGCCGCCGTCCTTTGCCGAGATCCAGGCGCCGGCCATGCTGGGCCTTGCCTATGTCTCGCTCTTCAGCATGCTGATCGGCTTCGTCTTCTGGTATCGCGGCCTGGCGCAGGGCGGCATCGCCGCCGTCGGCCAGCTGCAGCTCTTGCAGCCCTTTTTCGGCCTGGCGCTGGCCGCGACACTGCTGCGCGAAACGGTGAGCCCGTCCATGCTGGCGGTGACGGTCGCCGTCATTCTCTGCGTGGCCGGCGCGCGCAGGTTTGCGAAATAGGCGCGGCCCACGCACATCGCCATAAAACTTTCCATATCTGGAAAGCATCTTGCGGAATGACGGGATCGGAGATATAGTTTCCACAATTGGAAACCATAGGTGCTCCATGACGCTGACCCTTTACCTGCATCCGCTCGCCTCCTTCTGCCACAAGGTGCTGATTGCGCTTTACGAAAACGGCACGGATTTCGACAGCCGGATCGTCGATTTTGCCGATGCGGGTTCGGCGGCGGCCCTCTTCGACAAATGGCCGGTCGGCAAGATCCCGATCCTGCAGGACGAGGCGAACGGGCGCACGATACCGGAAACGAGCATCATCATCGAATATCTGCAGGCCCGCTATCCGGGGCCGGTGCGGCTGCTGCCCGAGGACCCCGAGGCGCTGCTGCAGGTCCGGCTGTGGGACCGGTTCTACGATCTCTATGTCAGCGTGCCGATGCAGAAGATCGTCACCGACAGGATCCGGCCGGCCGGCGCGCATGATCCGCACGGGGTCGGCGAAGCGCACGCGATGCTGGACCAGGCCTACGGGATGATCGAGGCGCAGATGAAGGGGCGGCCCTGGGCGACGGGCGACACGTTCACCATGGCCGATTGCGCGGCCCTGCCGGGCCTGTTCTTTGCCTCCATCGTGCATCCGTTCGAGGCGGGGCGGCCGGCGCTTTCCGCCTATCTGGAGCGTCTGCTGCAACGGGCTTCCGTCAAACGCGTGCTGACCGAAGCCCGGCCCTATTTTTCGATGTTTCCCTACCGGGAGGCGATGCCGGCGCGTTATCTCGAGGCATTCTGATGGCAGAACCGGCGTCAGCCGAATTCGACCGGATGTTCCAGGCGCTTGCCGATCCCTATCGGCGCGGCTTCGTGGAGCAGCTTGCCAGGGGGCCGGCCTCCGTCACGGAACTGGCGGAACCGGCCGATGTCGGCCTGCCGGCGGTGCTGAAACACCTGCGCATCCTGGAAGAAAGCGGCATCGTCGTTTCGCAAAAGGTGGGGCGCGTGCGCACCTATCGCATGCAGGAGCAGGCTTTCGGCGCCATCAACCGCTGGATCGAGCAGCGCCAGGCCGAGATGCACGCCGCCTTCGACCGGCTCGCGCTTCTGATGGCAGAAACTCCCGAAGAGAGGGATCACTGATGGGTGCCAGCGTCAATCACCGCACTTTCGTCATCGAGCGCGACCTGCCGGGCAGCGTGGCGCATGCCTTCCGCTTCTGGTCGGACCACCGGCTGAAACGGCGCTGGACCGCCTGCCATGACGACTGGCAGGTGACGGAGGACCAGTTCAGCTTCGAGGCGGGCGGCGGCGAGCGTTTGACATGGCGCATGCCCGACGGAACCGAACAGGCGATGCGCGCCTATTTTCTCGAAATCCATCCGCGCGAGCGCATCGTCTATGCCTATACGATGCTGACGGCGGGCAGGAACATTTCCTCCTCGCTGGTCACGGTGGAATTTGCCGGGCGCGGCGCCACGACGCGGATGACCTACACCGAACAGGCCGTGTTCGGCGAGGCGAGCGACGGCGATATCAGGGAAAGCGGCACCGGCATCGGCTTCGACCGGCTTGCCGAGGAAATGAGGGTTACGCCTGCCTGACCCGGTCGCGGTGCGCGGCCTGCTTGGCGCGGTTGCCGCACATGGCCATGCTGCACCAGCGCCGGCGGTGGCCACGGGTGTGGTCGGCAAAGAGCAGCGTGCAGACAGGCCCTTCGCAGGCCTTCACATTGGAAAAATCCTCGGTGCAGACGAAGCGGCCGATCGCTTCGCCGACCGGTAGCAGCAGGGCTTCCGGCGAGCGCCATTTGCGCATCGGCTGAAAGTCGAAAATCTCGCCCGCCTCCGTCCGGCGCGTGACGACGCGGCCGAACCCCTCGTCGCGTTCGAGCAGGCGGTTTAAGGGCTCGAGCTCGGCCAGCGCTTCCGGCTTCAGCGGCTTTCCCTTGTGCGCGCGCACGAAAGCGCGGAACCACTCACGCAGGTTCCGCGCCTGATCGGCGACCTTGTCGAGCTCTCCCGGCAAGGCCTGGGCCTGCAGGCTTTCGATGGTTTCGCGCGAGACCAGCCCTGCCTGTTCCAGCCAGCGCAACAGGCCCTGCCCGTCCTCGATCCAATCGACAGGGGTGTCGACCGGGGTCGCCACCGAATTCAGGAAATCGAGCGCCAGCGCGTCGCCCAGAAACAGGGCGGGAGAGTGCTTGTCCATCACAGGTCCTATTCCGACTGCCGCCCAGGGGAGCTTTGGCAGTCCGCTTCAAATCGTGACTCATGTGTAACCGATCAAATGGCTGTTGACAAGTTACGCCATCTGGGAGTAACCATTCTGCATCGCTTTAAACGGTTACGTACCGAAAGAGGAGAAAACCGATGCCGTCGCAGCCGAAAGATCAGCAGACCATGAATATCGTGCTCGTCCACGGCGCCTGGGCCGATGGATCGGGCTGGGCCAAGATTATCGCACCGCTTGCCGCCGAAGGTTTTTCCGTGACCGCAGCACCGCTGCCGCTGACCTCCTATGGCGACGACGTGAAAGCGCTCGACCAGGCGCTTTCGCGGCTGGCCGGGCCGGTCGTCCTTGCCGGCCACGCCTATGCCGGAGCGGTTATCGGCGGGGTGCGCAACGACAATGTGAAGGCGCTGGTCTATGTCGCAGCCCTTGCCCCCGACGAGGGAGAGACGGTGGCCGACGTCTTCTATCGCGGCGAGCCGGATGCGCGCGCGCCGCAATTGGCGCCGGACGGCAACGGCCTGATCCACTATCCGCGCCAAGCCTTTGCCACGGCCTATGCGCAGAATGCGGCGGCGGACGAACTGGCGGTGCTTGCCGCCGTGCAGCGGCCGATCTCGCCGGCCTGCATCACGGTGCCGGTCGGCCGGCCGCTCTGGAAGGATCGCCCGTCCTGGTTCCTGGTGGCGCAAGACGACCGGATGATCGCGGCGGCCAACCAGCGCTTCATGGCCGGGCGCATGGGGGCGGCGCAGCGGCCCTTCCCGGTGGACCATACGCCGATGGTGACGGCGCCGCAGCCGGTGCTGCAGGTCCTGCGCGAAGCGGCGGCAGCCGCAGCCGCTGCCTGAATCCAGCTTTCGAGGAGAGAAGCAGATGCGCGAGCACAAGGTTACGACGGAACGCGTCGGCGCATTTTCGGACGGCATGATCGCCGTCGTCATCACGCTCATGGCGCTGGAACTGAAAGCGCCGGAGGAAGCCACGCTCGGCGCCATCCTGGCGCTGTGGCAGACCCTGTTCAGCTATGGCCTGAGCTATCTGTTCATCGCGATCATCTGGGTCAACCACCATCACCTGCTGCGGCTGGTGCGTTATGCCTCGCCGCAGCTCATCTGGATCAATTTCGCCCACCTGTTCCTGGTCTCGCTGCTGCCGTTCACGACGGCCTGGATGGCGCGCACGAACCTTTCGCCGGTTCCGGTGGCCGCCTATGCCGCCGTATTCGTGCTGGTCAACATCGCCTACCTGCTGTTCGAGCGGGAAATCCTTGCCCATGCCGATGCCGGCGACGTGCCGGAGGAGGCGCGCAGGCTTGCCCGCCGGCGCACCTGGCTGGGGCTCATGACCTTTGCCGCCGCGGGGCTCGCCGCCCCTCTGCTGCCGCTTCTCGGTTTCGCGCTGATCTGCTCGGCCCTCCTGCTCTACCTGCGGCCCGAAGCGTTCAGGCGGCGGCAACGGCAGGGCGGCGGCCGCTGAGGCCCCGTCCCGGCCCCTGAAATTGCCAACCATGCCAACAGAAGGAAACATGACGATGACCGATATCCGCTACCGCACCACCGCCGTCGACGGCCTGAAGATCGCCTATCGCGAGGCCGGCACAAAGGGCGCCCCGAAACTGCTGCTGCTGCACGGCTTCCCGACGTCGGGCCATATGTTCCGCGACCTCATCCCGTTGCTGGCCGACCGCTACCACATCATCGCCCCCGACCTGCCGGGCTTCGGCCAGTCGGACGATCCGGTGACGAACAGTTTCGACAGCATTGCGCAGACGATCGACCGCTTCACCGAGATCGTCGGCTTCGACCGCTACGCCGTCTATGTCTTCGACTACGGCGCGCCGACCGGCCTGCGGCTGGCGGTGAAACATCCCGAGCGCATCACGGCGATCATCTCGCAGAACGGCAATGCCTATGAGGAGGGCCTGAGCGAGGGCTGGAACCCGATCCAGGCCTATTGGCAGAATGCGACGGAAGAAAACCGCAACGCGCTGAAGGCGTTCCTGCGGCCGGAGACGACGGCCTGGCAATATACGCACGGCGTTGCCGATCCGGACCGGGTCTCGCCCGACGGCTATTCGCTCGACAATTTCTACCTGTCGCGTCCGGGCGCCGAAGCGGTGCAGCTCGACCTGATGGGCGATTACAAGAGCAACGTGGCGCTCTACCCGGCCTTCCAGGATTATTTCCGCACCCACAGGCCGCGCTTCCTCGCCGTCTGGGGCAAGAACGATCCCTTCTTCCTGCCGCCGGGGGCGCAGGCCTTTGCCCGCGATATTCCCGATGCCGTCATCAAGTTCTTCGACACCGGCCATTTCGCGCTCGAAACCCATGTCGACGAGATTGCGGCCGCAATCCGCGATTTCCTTGGCTGAAACAGAAGCAAACAGGAGAGATACCATATCCGACAGGATCGCTATCGTTACCGGTGCCAGCCAGGGCATCGGCCAGGCAACCGCCATCCGCCTTGCGAGGGATTTTTCCGGGCTCGTGCTCGTTGCCCGCAACAAGGCCAATCTTGCCGAAACCGCCAGGGAAGCCGAGGCCGCCGGCGCCAGAACGCTCGTCGTCGATGCCGATCTTGCCGAGCCGGCGGCAGCACAAGCCGTCGTCGACAGGGCGCTTGCCGCTTTCGGGCGCATCGACGCGCTGCTCAACATTGCCGGCGCCGTGCCGCAGATCGACCTGTTCGAGATGACGGACCGGCAATGGGAGGACGGCATGGCGCTGAAGCTGCACGGGGCGCGGCGGCTGACCGTCGCCGCCTGGCCGGCGCTCAAACAGGCGAAGGGCTCCGTCGTGCTGATGTCGGGCAATTCGGCCGTCTTTCCGAAGGCGGCCTATGCGGCGGTCGGCACGATCAACGCGGCGATATCGGCGCTCGCCAAGGCCTTTTCCGATCGCGGCATCGAGGACGGCGTGCAGGTCAACAGCGTGCTGCCCGGCCCGGTGATGACCGGACGCCGCCGCAGCTATCTGGAGCACTGGGCGCCGCTGCACGGCATGACCGTGGCAGAGGCGACGGCGCGGTTTCCGAAGGAGGCCGGCATTGCCCGCTACGGCGAGCCGGAAGAGATCGCCGAGCTGATGGCCTTCCTCGTCTCGCCCGCCGCGCACTGGATGACGGGCGCGACCTTGCGTATGGATGGCGGCGAGGTGAAATCCGTCTGACGGCCTAACCGGAGGTGACGCAGAAATTGTTGCCTTCCGGATCGTTCAGCACGGTGTAGGCGGACGCCTCCCGCACGAAGGTCGCGCCCAGGGATATCAGGCGCGCGACCTCCCTTTCCCGGTCGGCGGCGGCGATATCCAGATGCACGCGGTTGCGGGCCGGGCGCTCGCCGCGGCGAAGATGGAAACAGAGGCGCGTTCCGGGTCCCTCGACCAGCACGACCGGGTCGGTTTCCGGCGTCAGCCCGAGTGCCGCAAGGCGGGCGATTTCGTCCTCGTCGTAGGGCAGCAGCGCGTAGCCATCGAGCGCTTCGGCCCAGAAGCGGGCAACGCGCGCGGGGTGGTCGCAATCGATGACGATTTCCTTCAGCCGGCCCATCGGTTTCTCACGACCTGCGCGCCGTGTTCAGCGCCACGGCCGCCTGCACCAGCGCCTTCAGCGCCGCCTCGTCGATCGCCTCTCCTTCGCGAATATCGATTGCGCGGCGCGTATTGCCTTCGAGGCTGGCGTTGAACAGGCCGGCGGGATCGTCCAGCGAGGCGCCCCTGGCGAAGGTGAGCTTGACGACGGCCTTGTAGGTTTCGCCGGTGCAGATGATGCCGGCATGTTCCCAGACCGGGACGCCGCGCCATTTCCACGTCTCCTCGACCTCCGGGTCGGCCTGCCGGATGACGGCACGCACGCGGGCGAGCGTTTCGCCGCGCCAGTCGCCGAGTTCCGCGATCCTGGCGTCGATCAAGTCGGAGGGCGAGGCCTGCCTGAGTTCCGTTTCCTTTTTCGTCGTCGCCGCTTTCTTCATCGTCACTCTCCTTACATTTTCTCGCCTGGCAGCAGGCTTGCCTGCTTGACCCAGTCGGCAAGCTGCGCCTCGTCGATCGGGTCGTTCTCGTGGATATGGACGTAACGCGTCTGCGCCGTCCGGGATTCTTCCGGCGGCACCGGCTGCAGGGCAGCGCCGCGGAAGAAGGCCAGCTTGACGTATCTGTCGAAGCAATGGATGGACAGGAACCAGCCGTCGCCCTTCATGCCGTAGAGCGGCGAGTTCCATTTGACGGCCTTCTCCGCTTCGGGGACGGTGCGCATGATCAGCGCGTCGAGGCGGCGGCCGACCTCGCTTTTCCAGCCGGGCATGGCGGCGATATAGGCCTGCACCGGGCCGTCGCCAAAACCCTTGGCGATCTGCGGATTGCCGCCGGACAGAAGCTTCGGTTGCGCCGGTCTTGCGGGCCTGCCGGGTGTCTTGTCGGTCATGGGCGCCTCCCTCTGCGGGATAATAAGGAAGGACGCCTCGATTTCCAGTCGTGCGGAATGGACACAGGCTGCAAAGATCACAGCTTCATGACGCGGAAAACCTGCGACACGGGCGAAAACCCGTGGCATAAGGGCGCCAAAATTCTCCCGAGCTTTCACGTCAGACATGATCCGTATCGAAAATATCAGCAAGCAGAACAGCCACCGCATCCTCTTCATCGAAGCCACCGCCGCCCTCAACCGCGGCGAAAAGATCGGCCTCGTCGGCCCGAACGGCGCCGGCAAGACGACGCTTTTCCGCATGATCAACGGCGAGGAACTGCCGGACGAGGGCCAGGTCTCCGTCGAAAAACATGTGACCATCGGCTATTTCAACCAGGATGTCGGCGAAATGTCCGGCCGCAGCGCCGTTGCCGAGGTGATGGAAGGTGCCGGCCCCGTCAGTATCGTCGCCGCCGAGCTGCGCGAGCTGGAAGCAGCCATGTCCGATCCCGAGCGCATGGACGAGATGGACGCGATCATCGAGCGTTACGGCGAGGTGCAGGCGCGCTACGAGGAGCTGGACGGTTATGCGCTGGAAGGCCGGGCGCGCGAGGTTCTGGCGGGCCTGAGCTTCAGCCAGGAAATGATGGACGGCGATGTCGGCGCGCTTTCGGGCGGCTGGAAGATGCGCGTGGCGCTCGCCCGCATCCTGCTGATGCGCCCGGACGTGATGCTGCTCGACGAACCGAGCAACCATCTGGATCTCGAAAGCCTGATCTGGCTGGAGGAATTCCTCAAGACCTACGAGGGCGCGCTGCTGATGACCTCGCACGACCGCGAGTTCATGAACCGCATCGTCACCAAGATCATCGAGATCGATGCCGGCTCGCTGAACAGCTATTCCGGCGATTACGGCTTCTACGAGCAGCAGCGGGCGCAGAACGAGAAGCAGCAGCAGGCGCAGTTCGAGCGCCAGCAGGCGATGCTGGCCAAGGAGATCAAGTTCATCGAGCGTTTCAAGGCGCGCGCCAGCCATGCCTCGCAGGTGCAGAGCCGCGTCAAGAAGCTGGAAAAGATCGAGCGCGTGGAGCCGCCGAAGCGCCGCCAGACGGTGGCTTTCGAATTCCAGCCGGCGCCGCGTTCGGGCGAAGACGTCGTCAACCTCAAGAACGTGCACAAGAAATACGGCAGCCGCACGATCTATGAGGGGCTGGATTTCATGGTCCGCCGCAAGGAGCGCTGGTGCATCATGGGCGTCAACGGTGCGGGCAAATCGACGCTGCTGAAACTGGTGACGGGCACGGCCGAGCCGGATGCCGGCACGGTGACGATCGGCGCCAGCGTCAAGCTCGGCTATTTCGCCCAGCACGCCATGGACCTGCTCGACGGCGAGCGCACCGTGCTGGAATGGCTGGAGGATTCCTTCCCGCTGGCCGGGCAGGCGCCGCTGAGGGCGCTGGCCGGCTGCTTCGGCTTTTCGGGCGACGACGTGGACAAGCGCTGCCGCGTGCTTTCGGGCGGCGAAAAGGCCCGCCTCGTCATGGCCAAGATGCTGTTCGACCCGCCGAACTTCCTGGTGCTCGACGAGCCGACCAACCACCTCGACCTCGACACCAAGGAAATGCTCATCAAGGCGCTCGCCGATTTCGAGGGCACGATGCTCTTCGTCTCGCACGACCGGCATTTCCTGGCGGCCCTTTCCAACCGCGTGCTGGAACTGACACCCGACGGCATCCACCAGTATGGCGGCGGTTATACCGAATATGTCGAGCGCACCGGCTACGAGGCGCCCGGCATCCACGCATAGAGCGTTCCGTTTTTCTTCGAACAACGAAATGCTCTATGCGCCTGTTCTGCGCAATTCCGACGCAGAACCGCTACGCACTTCTGCTGGAATTGCTGTGCCCCTGTTTTACGCAATTCCGGACGCAGAACCGCTGCGCACTTCTGCTGGAATTGCTGTGCCCCTGTTTTACGCAATTCCGGACGCAGAACCGCTACGCACTTCTGCTGGAATTGCTGTGCCCTTGTTTTACGCAATTCCGGACGCAGAACCGCTACGCACTTCTGCTGGAATTGCTATGCCCGCCTGAAGGCATCTACGCCGGTCAGTTCCGCCGAGAGCGCCCAGAGGCGGGCCGCCTCGCCGGGATCGACGGCATAGGCGCGCACGCTGGTTTCCGCGCCGTCGTCGGAGACGGATGCGATATCGCAATCGGCGCAGTAGAGGCCGCCGAGCCCTGCAAGCTGCGGCGAGGTGGCCGCCCAGACCTGGGTGGCGGCGCCCTGCTCCGGCGTCTTGAACGTCGGGTCGGCGAGATTGCCGTCGGCGTCGATCCAGCCGGCGGCGACCATATCCGCCTTCTCCAGATGCCGCTGCAGCGGCGTCAGGATCTTGCCGGGATGCAGCGAGAAGGCGCGCACGCCGGCATCGCGGCCCAGGCGGTCGAGATGCACGGCGAAAAGTGCGTTTGCGGTCTTTGCCTGCCCGTAGGCCTGCCAGCGGTCGTAGCCATTGGCGAAGTGGATATCGTCCCAGCGGATCGGCGTGATGCCGTGGGCGGCCGAGGAGACGGAGACGACGCGGGCTCCCCCTGATATTGCCGGCCAGAGGCGGTTGACGAGAGCGAAATGGCCGAGATGGTTGGTGGCGAACTGCGCCTCCCAGCCCGGCCCGACCGGCGTTTGCGGGCAGGCCATGATGCCGGCGCTGTTGATGACCATATCGGCCTTGCGGCCGGAGGCGACGAAGCGCCCGGCGAACCGCCGCACGCTGTCGAGATCGGCGAGATCGAGCCTGTCGACCTCGATATTGGCGATATCGGAGAGTGCCCTGGCCGCCGCTTCCGGCTGGCGCGCGCCGACGAGCACATGGGCGCCGGCCCGCGACAAGGCTTTCGTCGTTTCCAGCCCGAGGCCGGAATGGCCGCCGGTGACGATGGCCAGCCGGCCTGCAAGATCGATGCCTTCGAGCACGTCGTCGGCCGTCGAGCGGGGGCCGAAGCCGGAACCGATCGGGTGTTGCGCCTTTTCCATAAAAGTCTCCTTTCTGCTTCCGGCCGCAGGGTAAGGCGGTGGCGCCCATACGATCCATGCGTTAAAGTCCATGATATGTTTGCGATCGTCCGGATTTTGCCATGAACTCCCCTTCGGTTGACCCGCTCTCCGATGTGCTGGCGCTGCTGAAGCCGAAAAGCTACGTCTCGCTCGGGCTCGATGCCGGCCGCGACTGGGCGATCGATTTTCCGCCGCCGCAGGGCATCAAGTTCAACGCCGTTCTTTCCGGCGGCTGCTGGCTGGAGGTGGACGGGGCCGAGCCTGTCAGGCTCGAAGAGGGCGATTGCTTCCTGCTGACGCAGAGCCGGCCTTTCCGGATGGCGAGCGACCGCGGCCTGCCGGCGATCCCGGCCGACGACATCTATGCCCATGCCAAAGACGGGGTGGCGACCTGCAACGGCGGCGGCGCCTTCTTCCTCGTCGGCAGCCGCTTCGGCTTTTCCGGCGCCGGCGCCGGCCTGCTGCTCGGCATATTGCCGCCGGTCGTCCCTGTCAGCGCGCGTTCCGACCAGGCCTCGGTGCTGCGTTTTGCCATCGACCAGATGGCGCGGGAATTGCGCGGCCGGCATCCGGGCGGTTTCCTGATGACCGAGCATCTGGCCCATATCATGCTGGCGCAGATCCTCAGGCTCTATCTTGCGGCACCCGATACGGAAGGCACGGGCTGGCTGTTTGCGCTTGCCGACCGGCAGATCGGCATGGCGATCGGCGCCATGCATGCCGAACCCGCGCGGCGCTGGACGCTGCAGCAGCTGGCCGCCATGACCGGCATGTCGCGCTCCTCCTTTGCCGAGCGTTTCAAGCAGAAGGTGGGCGCCGCGCCGATGGATTACCTGACCCGCTGGCGGATGATGCTGGCGGGCGAGCGGCTGGCCAATGGCAGCGAGCCGATCGGTAAGATCGCGCTTTCGCTCGGCTATGAATCCGAAAGCGCCTTCAGCACCGCCTTCAAGCGGGTGATGGCGCGCTCGCCGCGGCAATACGGCCGCAGGCCGGGGTAAAAGACCGCAGCCGGCGGGTCTTGCAGGATCGCCTGTCGTTTCATACCTATAGAGGGAATGGTATGCGTCCGGCGGCCCCTGCCGGCCCTCGCATCGTTCTGGGCAGCATTCTCGGCCTCCGCGCCGCGCCTTACGAGGATGAAACCATGAATATCGACAGGATTTTACGGTCAGTTGTGGCCGTTCGCGCCTCCATCCCCGAAGATGCCTTTACCGCGAACACGCTGGGCACCCGCCGGGAAGGAAGCGGCGTCGTCATCAGGGAAAACGGGCTGGTGCTGACCATCGGCTACCTGATTACCGAAGCAGACGAAATCTGGCTGACGCGCCATGACGGCAAGGTCGTGCCCGGCCATGCGCTGGCCTACGACCAGGAAACCGGCTTCGGCCTCATCCAGTCGCTGGCGCCTCTCGACCTGCCGGCGCTCGAAATCGGCGACAAGGTCAAGACCAGGGTCGGCGATGCCGTCATCTTCGCCGACGGGCTCGGCGAATTCGTGCAGGCCCATATCGTCGCCAAGCAGGAATTTGCCGGCTATTGGGAATATCTGCTCGACGAGGCGATCTTCATCGCCCCCGCCCACCCCTCCTGGGGCGGTGCGGCGCTCGTCAGCGACGACGGCAAGCTGCTCGGCATCGGCTCGCTGCGCCTGCAGATGGTGCAGGGCGACGAGGTGGCCGACATCAACATGGTCGTGCCGATCAACCTTCTGCCGCCGATCCTCGACGACCTGCTCAACCGCGGCCAGATCGACCGCCCGCCCCGCCCCTGGCTCGGCGCTTTCTCGGCCGAAAGCAACGGCGAAGTGGTGGTCATGAGCGTTGCCAAGGGCAGCCCCGCCGCGCAGGCCGGCCTGCAGCAGGGCGACGTGATCTCGGAAATTCGCGACGGCGAAGTGGACGGGCTTGCCGATTTCTACCGCAAGGTCTGGAAGAGCGGCCCGGCGGGCGCGGAAATCCCGATGCGCGTGCTGCGCAACGGCCGCGAGGCCTGGCTGCGCATCAAATCCGCCGACCGCAACAGTTTTCTCAAGAAGCCGCTGATGCAATAGTGCCGGCGTCCTTGCCGGCATCCTAGATGTAAAGCGGCGCCATCCGCCGCCAGGCCCCGGCGCGGTGCGCCCTGCCGTCCCAGAAATGCAGCTGGTGGCCGACGCCCTTTTCCGCGAGCAGGCGGCTCAGGTGGCGGTTGTTGTCGAGGAAGGGGTCCTCGTTGCCGATGGTCAGCACGATATCGACCTGCCGCAGCTTCTCCAGCCGCCAGCCGGCGGTGAGCCCCGGCAGGAAATGCGTCGGCATGTGGAAATAGACCGTTTCGTCGTAATAGCCCTCGAAGAGATCGGCAAAGGATTCGACCTTCATCGTCAGGTCGTATCGGCCGGAAAAGGCCACCAGCTTGCGGAAGAGATGCGGGTGGCGGAAGACGAGGCTGGCGGCCTGGAAGGCGCCGAGGCTGCAGCCGTGGACGATGGTGCATTCGTGGCCGTTGCGGCTTTCCATCAGCGGCAGGACCTCGTTCAGCACATATTCCTCGAACGCGACATGGCGGCGGATGCGTTCGGCCGGGTGGCGGGCGAAATCGTAGAAGGTCTCGCTGGCAAGGCCCTCGATGCAGAAGAGCTGCAGCTGCCCGGCCTCAAGCTTTTCGGCGAGGCTGGCGACGATGCCGAGATGTTCATATTCCCAAAAGCGCCCTTCCCGCGTTGGGAACATCAGGACTTTGGCGCCGGCATGTCCGAACACCAGAAGCTCCATGTCACGATGGAGCCGATCGCTGTACCAGCGCAGATATTCTCGGTTCATAGACCCCTGAAAAACCGCCCGACTCGCTCACGCAGCGCAGTCTGCTGCACTGCACTATCAGCATAGTCGAAATGGCCGGCGTCCAGGATGAAGATTTCGTTAAATTTTGACTTCGGCAGAGCGTTCGCCACGGCGAACTGACAGGGCGGCGCCACTGCCGGATCGAAGCGTGCGACGGCCGCCAGCATCGGCACGGTGATGCGGGCCGCTGCCGTTGCGGCATCGAAAAGGCGCAGCTTTTCAAAGACATCGGGATGGGTCTTTGCGTATTCCTGCACCGAATGGGCGCTGCCGACGGTCGGCAATGTCAGCCAGCGCTTGCGGTCGCCGAAGGTCGGCACCGTCAGATGGCCGCGCCTGATCCTGCCGTCGAAGGCAATGGCGAGCGCGCCGATGCCGCCGCCGAAGCTGATGCCGCTGTAGCCGATATGGCCGTCGATGGCCGGATAGAGCGCAAGCAGGGCGGAAACCGCGACCCAGACATCCTCGACGCAGCCGCCGATGACGTAACGGTCGGGATCGTCGATCTCGTGCAGCACGTGCCAGGGGGCGTCCGGCGAGATCGGCGGGTGGATGCTGCGCGAGGGCATGCCGCGCAGACAGGGAAAGAGGATGGCCGTCTCCTCCACCGGCAGGTCGAATTCCGGCTGGTCGCGGCCGCCGTAACCGTGGCCGACGATCAGGCCGCGCCGGACTTGCCCCTGGCGGGGCGTCAGCAGCCAGCCGCCGATGGCGATGCCGTCGGTGGAGGTGTAGACGATATCGCGCACCTGCCAGTCCGCATGGGCATCGCCGCTCGGGCTCAGGCGCGGCTCGGGCCGGACCGCGAGCGCCCGGCCATACCGTTTCTGCCAGAAGGCATCGAAGCCCGGCGGGGCTTGCGGCGGGCGGATTGCCTGCAGCCCGGCCAGCGTCATGCCGTAGGTGGGGTCGAAGTCGAAAGGATGGTCTGTCGGGATGCTCATGCGCTTCTGTTGCCGCGAAACGGCGGCCGTCGCAAGGCCCGCGGCCGGTTCCAGCCACAGTCAAACCGGCGGCTGCGGCCGAAATTGCGTGACAGCCCTGCCCGGCTGGTCTTAACTGTCGGGCGCCGCCGGGGCCGACTCGGGCGGCGGCATATCGTGGTCTGCGTTCGTTTCACCGGTCGGAGGGACCGTTTCAAATGAAAATCCTTGTGATCGGCGCGGCCGGGACGAGCGGTCGCAGGCGCGGCCGCGCTCTTGCGCCCGGCTTCACAGCCGGGACATGCCTTGACGACATTATCCGCGTCCGCATCGAGGACGCATTGAACAACAGACTGCCGGAGCCTGCCTGACATGCTGCTTGGAGCCATTGCCGACGATTTCACCGGCGCCAGCGATCTTGCCAATACCCTTGCCCGCGGCGGCATGTCGACGATGCAGTTCGTCGGCCCCGGCCGCGGCAAGGTGAATTGCGAAGCCGGCGTCGTGGCGCTGAAGACGCGCTCGATTTCGGCCGAGGACGCCGTGTGGCAATCGATGGACGCGGCGCGCTGGCTGCTCGACCAGGGCTGCGAGCAGATCTTCTTCAAATATTGCTCGACCTTCGATTCCACGCCCGAGGGCAATATCGGCCCCGTCGCCGAAGCGCTGCAGCGGCTGACGGGTGCCAACGTGACCGTGGTCTGTCCGGCCTTTCCGGCAACCGGCCGGCGGGTCTTCATGGGCCACCTCTTCGTCAAGGACAAGCTGCTGAACGAATCCGGCATGGAGAACCATCCGCTGACGCCGATGACCGATCCGGATATCCGCCGCTGGCTGCGCCTGCAGACGCGCGGCGGCGTCGGCAGCATCACGCTCGACACGGTGCGCGAAGGCTCCGCCGCCATCCGCAGCCGGTTGCGCGACGAGCTGACCGACGGCAACCGCCTCGTCGTCGTCGACGCCATCGAGGATGCCGATCTCCTGACCATCGGCGAAGCGGTCGTCGACCATGCGCTGGTGACGGGCGGATCGGGCCTGGCGCAGGGGCTGGCGCGCAATTTCGCCATGCGCGGCAAACTGTCGGACCTTCCGCCTGACGTGCCGGCCGTCGACGGCCCCGGCGTCATTCTCTGCGGCTCCTGCTCGCTCGCCTCGCAGAACCAGGTCGCCTGCCACCTGCAGAACCATCCCGGCCTTTCCATCGATCCGGCCGCCATCGTGCGCGGCTCCATGTCGGTGGAGCACGCCGCCCGCTGGGTGGCCGCCAACGCGGCCGACAATCCGATCGTCTATTCCACCACCTCGCCCGATGTCGTCAGCTTCGTGCAGCAGCGTTTCGGCCGCGAGGAATCGGCAAGGATCCTCGAAGATTTCTTCGGCAGCCTTGCCAGGCGGCTTGCCGATTCCGGCACGCGCCAGATCGTCGTCGGCGGCGGCGAGACCTCGGGCGCGGTCGTCGAGGCGCTCGGCCTCAAGCAGATGACGATCGGCGCGGAGATCGATCCCGGCGTGCCGGTTCTCGTCTCCGAGCGCGGCCGGCCGATGCGGCCGATCGGGCTGGCGCTGAAGAGCGGCAATTTCGGATCGCCCGACTTTTTCGCCAAGGCTCTCGACAGGATTGCCGGCCATGAATGAGACAGAATTGCGCCAAGCCATCGTCCGCTGGGGAAAATCGCTGTTCGAGCGGGGGCTTACGGCCGGCTCTTCGGGCAATATCTCGGTGAAGACGGCGGACGGTTATCTGGCGACGCCGACCAATTCCTGCCTGGGCTTTCTCGATGCCGAGCGCCTGTCGAAGCTCGACGGCGACGGCAGGCACGTTTCGGGCGATGCGCCGACCAAGGAACTGCCGCTGCATTTCTCCTTCTACGAAAAGCGGCCGCAGACCGGCGCCGTCGTGCATCTGCATTCCACCTATGCGACCGCCCTTTCCTGCCTTGCCGATACCGACCCAAGCGACGCCATTGCGCCGCTGACGCCCTATGTCGTCATGCGCGTCGGCAAGGTGCCGGTCGTGCCTTATACGCGGCCGGGCTCGGCGGACGTGAAGCCGCTGATTGCGCAAATCGCCGGCGAACACAGCGCCGTGCTTCTGGAAAACCACGGGCCGATCGTTTCGGCCGCCACGCTCGATTCGGCCGTCTTCGCCATCGAAGAGCTGGAAGAGGCGGCCAAGCTTTCGATCATCACCCGCGGCATGAAAGTGCGGCATCTGAACGGCGCGCAGATCGCCGATCTCGAAAAGCACTTCAAGCTGCGTTGATTGCGGAGGCAGGGCCGCCGCGCACCTGCCGGAATAGTTCAGGCAAGCTCGATCAGCAGCGCCCGGTGATCGGAAACCTCGGGCGCTTCCACCACTTCGAAACGCTCCACCGTAACCTGCGGCGTCACCAGCATGTAATCGGCAAAGCGGCCTTCCTTCGGATAGAGCGAGGTGCGGGTATCGGTAAAACCCCGGCCGGTGACGAGATCGTCGAGGCCGAGGCGACCGAGCTTTTCGAAGGTTATGCTGTCGGGCAGCACGTTGAAATCGCCGCAGACGACGAGGCGTTCGTCACCCGGCCAGAGGCGTTCGATCAGCTCGACCAGCGCGTCGGCCTGGGCGTGGCGGGCGGGAATATCGCCCTTGCCGGCAGGATCGCGCAGGCCGTGCAGCTGGGCGATGGTGAGCGAAAAGCCGCCGGCACAATCGAACAGGCGGATGCAATGGGCGTTGCGCGAGCGCGGATGCTCGCCCCAGCCGTCGGGCGAAAAACGGCCGTGGATGAAATCCGCCGCCTGGCCGATCACCGGGTATGACCTGCGCACGAAGGTGGCGATGCCGAATTCGGTCGGGCAGGCCCTCGCGCCGTGGTAGAGATCGCCGCGCGCAAACGGGCAGAAATAGCCGTCGTGATCCGGAAGGACGGCGGCGATCTCGTCATAGAGATGGGCGCGCTGCGGCAGCACGATGCCGCCGTCGCGATATTCCAGCCAGTGCGGCGCATCGGCAGCCGAGCGCACCACTTCCTGCAGGCAGAAGACATCGGCATCGGCCGTTGCGAGATAATCGATGAGCGGCGCGTGGACGCTGCCGCCCCAGGCATTCAACGAAACGATACGCAGAGACATGCACACTCCCTTTCGGGCGGGAGACTAGCAGATTCGCCTGCGGATGCCTCATGGAGCATCAGCGATAGCCGGTATCGTCAGCCGGCCTGCCGGGTTCCTGCACCTCGGCGAGGTAACGCCAGCAATCCGGCCGGGTGCCGTCGAGATCGGTGAAGCCGTAGGCCTCGGCCAGCCGGAAGCTGGAGAGCGACTGGCCGTTCCACCGGCCGCGGTCGGGATCGGCGGCGAGTGCGGCGACCGCCCGGCCGGTGAAACGCGGCGTTTCCGAGATGACGAAATGCGGCTGGACCTTTGCGCCCTCGCGCCAGTTCTCCTCCGTCACGCCGAAGATTTCGAGCATCATTTCCGAGCGCATCCAGCCCGGCGACAGCGAGACGGCGGTGGCGCCGTGCGGCGCCAGATCCCTGGCATGCGCCCAGGCCATGCGGTTCGTGCCCGTCTTGACCAGATCGTAATAGGGGCAGAGCCGGTAATGGGTGGCGTTATAATCCGCCGTGCCGTCAGTCATCTCCACCAGCAGGCCGCCCGGCCGTTCGATCATCAGCGCCAGAGCGTAACGGGCGGTGATGAAATGGGTGTCGAGCGCAAGCCGCAGCATGCGCAGGCCCTTGTCGAGCGAATGTTCCCAGACCGGCTTGTCCCATTCCGTCAGGTGCTCGCCGCCCCAGATATCGTTGACGAGGATATCGAGCCTGCCCTCTTCGGCGCGGATGCGCTCAACCAGCGCCTCCACCTGTTCGGGCACCAGATGATCCACCTGCACGGCGATGCCGCGCCCGCCGGCCGCGTTCACCAGTTCGGCGGTGTCCTCGATCGTTTCCGGCCGGCCATATTCGGATTGCTGCGTGCGGGTGGTGCGGCCGGTCACATAGACGGTCGCACCCGCCGCGCCCAGTTCCACGGCGATGCCGCGCCCTGCCCCGCGCGTTGCGCCGGCAACGAGCGCCACCTTTCCCTTCAGGTCCACTGTCACTTCGCTCTCCTCCCCGCTAAAAACATCCGGCCGAACCGGCGAACTTGTATATAAACGAATGTTCGTTCATAAATACGGCGAAAGCAAGAGGAGATTTCATGCCGCGCCCGCGCACGCTTTCCGACGAACAGCTGCTGTCGATGGTTCTCGACGTGATCCAGTCCGAGGGGCCGGATGCGGCCACTTTTGCGGCGGTCGCCAGGGCGAGCGGCCTTTCCGGTTCGACGTTGGTGCAGCGCTTCGCCACCAAGGCCGGCATGCTGCGCGCCGCCCTGCTCCATGCCTGGGACCGGCTGGACGCGCAGACGGCACGGCTTGCCGCGACACTGCCGAAGACGGCGGACGGGGCGATTGCCCTGCTGAGCGGTCTTTCGCAGGACTATGGCGACAATCCCGCCTCCTATGCGGAAGGCCTGCTGCTGCTGCGCGAGGATTTCCGCGATCCGGTGCTGCGCGCCCGAGGTGCGGCCTGGGGTGCGGCGCTGACGGAGGCGCTGGCCGCGCGCTTCGAGGGGACGGCGCAGGCGCGGGCCATTGCCCGGCTGATGCTTTCGCAATGGCAGGGGTCGCTTCTGTGGTGGGGCTTTTCGTCCGAGGGCGCGGTTGCCGATTACGTGGAACGGGAGTTGCGGCTCTTTCTTGCCGCGCTTGAACCCCGGCCAAACTAGGGCCTGCTGCGGGTTTCCGCCCGTTTGCGGCCGGGCCGGTCGGCCCGGCAACCTATACGTTCGTGTCCGGGACAGGCCTTGCGCATTCGTGATATAGCGGCAGAGGCTCCAACCAGGAACGGATGCATGTCATCGCCAATGCTGGAAGATCCGCTGTTCCAGTTCGTCGTCCTCGTATTGTTCAGCGCGGCGGCACAATTCATCTTCAGGCGAAACCCGACCTTCCGGCTGATCGCCAACATCTTCTTCTTCGCGCTGCTGACCTCGCTGCTCGTCAAGCACAAGATCGCGCCCTATACGTCGGACATGGGCGAGGCCCAGGACCTGTTCCGGCGCATCTTCGTCGGGATCGCCAAGGCCGTCTGGTGGATCGGCGGGGCGATGGTGCTGGCAAGCTCGGTGCGGCTCTTCCTGATCTTCGAGCGCATACCGCGCGAAGGGCGGCTGCTGCAGGACCTGCTCGTGGCGATCATCTATGTCGGCGCGGCGCTGTCGGTCGTGTCCTATGTCTTCGACGTCCCGGTCGGCACGCTGATCGCCACGTCGGGCGTCTTCGCCATCGTGCTCGGCCTTGCGCTGCAGAGCACGCTGAACGACGTGTTCTCGGGCATCGCGCTCAATCTCGGGCGGCATTACAGCGTCGGCGACTGGATCGTCCTCGACGACGGCGTGCAGGGCCGCGTGGTGGAGACGAACTGGCGCTCCACCCACCTTCTGAACGGCACCAACGACCTCGTCATCGTGCCGAACAGCGCGCTCGCCAAGGCGCGGTTGACGAACCTGACGAGCCCCGAGGAAGCGCACGGCGTCTCGCTGAAGATCCGGCTGGTGCCCTCGAACACGCCGGCGGCGATCGAGGAAACGATGCGTGCCGTGCTGCTCAGCAGCAACGCCATCCTGAAATCGCCCGCCCCCGTCGTCAGCGTTACCGGGCTCGACAGCAATGCCGTCGAGTTCGAGCTTTCGTTCCGCGTTTCCGGGCTCGGCGAGGCGACCGCTGCCCGCAACGAGATCTACGATCTCATCTATCGCCATGCCAAGGCGGCGGGGCTGCAGCTGGCCTCGCCCGCCGGCTCGCCGGCCGCCCCCGTTGCCGATCCGGCGGAGGCGGCGGGCAAACATCCGAATTCCGCCTGGCGGCTGCTCAACGCCATCCCGCTCTTCTCGACGCTGACGGAAGACGAGAAGGAATCGCTGGCGGCCGACATGAAGCGGCTGAGCTTCCGCAAGGACGCGCTGATCGCGACGCAGGATACGTCTCTGACCTCGCTGATGATCGTGCGGCGCGGCGTGGCCGTGGTGGAGCGCAAGGAAGGCGGCGAGACGATCGAGCTCGCCAGGATCGCGCCCGGCGATCTCTTCGGCGAACGCGGCGTGCTGATGGGGGCGCTGGAGCCGGCCAATATCCGCGCGCTCACATCCGTCGTGGTCTACGAGATCGCCAAGGATCACCTGGCGGCGATCATGCAGGAGCGGCCGGCGCTGGCCGAAGAACTCGGCCTCTTGCTGTCGCGGCGGATCGAAGCCGAAAAACACCATTTCAGCGCCGGCGTGTCTGCCGAAGCCAGCCACCCGACGACGCTTTCGACGCGCATCCGGCACCTGTTCCAGATCCCGCACAGCAGCTGGCAGTAACCGTCAGCCCGCCTTTTCCACCGGCTCCCCGGCATCGTCCCCGACGGTCAGCGGCCAGTCGACGACGTAATCCTCGAAATCGTCGAGATCGACATCGTTCTCGCTGACGGTGCGGCCGCGGGCGGAAATGCCGGCAAGGTGGACGGTCTCGGGATCGCCCGAGACGAGCGGATGCCACCAGTAGAGATCGCGGCCCTCATTGACGAGGCGATAGCCGCAGGTCGGCGGCAGCCATTCGATCTCGGGCACGTTTTCCTTGGTCAGCTGCACGCAGTCCGGCACGAAATCCCAGCGGTTGGCATAGCTGGAACAGCGACAGCTTTCGCTGTCGAGCAGCTTGCAGCGGATCGAGGTGAAATAGACGTCGCCGGTATCCCATTCCTCGATCTTGTTGAGGCAACAGAGGCCGCAGCCGTCGCACAGGCTTTCCCATTCCTCGGCATTCATTTCGGCAAGCGTCTTGCGCTTCCAGAAGGGCAGATCGTTCATCGTTCGTTTCTTGCAACAGCCGCCCGCAAATTCGCGTGACGACCGTTCAACTCTCTTGTTCTCGTGCGCAAAATCAACCAATTATTCAACATGCTCCGGCTAACCGGAGAGTCAGGCGGCCCTTTCAGGCCCCGTTCCGGCGTCCGGGTTCAGAACGGCCGCCGAGCGCGATCAGGCGGGAATACAGGACGTGCAGGACCCAGACAACCCCGATAGTGGGACAGATAAACCCGAAGGCGGGCAAGGCAAGACGCCAGGCAGGCGGGAAGGCAAAAACCGCCACCTGCTGCTGCGCATCGATTCGTGGATCGATTCGACCGTCTGGAATGCCGGTTTTCGCGCCGCCGAGATCTGGGAAGACACGACCATCTTCTTCCGCCGCTTCCGCATGCGCGGCTGGAAACGCGCGGTTTTCGAACTGGCCGGCGAAGGGCTGTCGCTGGGCGCGGTCGGCATGGTGCTGATGCTGGCGCTCGCCCAGCCGGCCTTCGAGGCCACCAAGGAAGACTGGCGCAACCGCGGCGATTTCGCCGTCACCTTCCTCGACCGCTACGGCAACGTCATCGGCCATCGCGGCGTCATCCACCAGAATTCCGTGCCGATCGACGAATTGCCGGATTCGCTGATCAAATCGGTGCTGGCGACCGAGGACCGGCGCTTCTTCGACCATTTCGGCATCGACGTAATCGGCCTGTTCCGCGCCATGGTGACGAACGCCCAGGCCGGCGAGGTCGTCCAGGGCGGCTCGACACTGACGCAGCAGCTTGCCAAGAACCTGTTCCTTTCCAACGAACGCTCGATCGACCGCAAGATCACCGAGGCCTTCCTGGCGCTGTGGCTGGAGGCCAACCTCTCCAAGAAGGAGATCCTCGCCACCTATCTCGACCGCGCCTATATGGGCGGCGGCACGTTCGGAGCGGCGGCGGCGGCGCAATTTTACTTCGGCAAGAACATTACCGACGTGAACCTTGCCGAATCCGCCATGCTGGCCGGCCTGTTCAAGGCGCCGGCCAAATATGCCCCGCACGTCAACCTGCCGGCGGCGCGCGCCCGCGCCAACGAGGTGCTGACCAATCTCGTGCAGAGCGGGCTGATGACCGAGGGACAGGTGATCGCCGCGCGGCGCAATCCCGCCACCGTCGTCGACCGCAACGAGGTGGAATCGCCCGACTTCTTCCTCGACTGGGCCTTCGACGAGGTGCAGCGCCTGTCGCCGCGCTTCCACCAGCGCTCGCTGATCGTGCGCACCACGATCGACATGGGCATCCAGCAGGCGGCCGACGATTCCATCGAGACGTCGCTGCGCGAATATGGCGAGGCCTATCACGCCAAGCAGGGCGCGATGGTGATGATCGAGAACGGCGGCGCCGTGCGCGCCATGGTCGGCGGGCGCGACTACGGCGAGAGCCAGTTCAACCGCGCCACCAAGGCGCTGCGCCAGCCGGGCTCCTCCTTCAAGGTCTATACCTATTCGGTGGCCATGGAGAGCGGCATGACGCCGAAGACGACGATCATCGACGCGCCGATCTCCTGGGGCAACTGGAGCCCGCACAATTACGAAAACCGCTATGCCGGCCGCATCACGCTGGAAACCGCGATCGCCCAGTCGATCAACACGATCCCGGTGCGGCTCGCCAAGGAAAAGCTCGGCATCCAGCCGATCCGCGCCATGGCCAAGGCAATGGGCGTGGAAACGCCGATCCGCGACGACGTGACGATCCCGATCGGCACGTCGGAAGTGACGGTGCTCGACCAGGCGACGGCCTATGCCGTGTTTCCGGCCGGCGGCTACCAGTCGCGCCGCCACGGCATCACGCAGATCCTCGATTACGACGGCGATATTCTCTACGATTTCGACCGTGACGAGCCGCCCGCCCAGCGCGTGCTTTCCGAACAGGCAGATACCTACATGAACCAGATGCTGTCGCGCGTGCCCTATGTGGGCACGGCGCGCAAGGCGGCGCTCGACAACGGCATCCTCACCGCCGGCAAGACCGGCACGACACAGGCCTATCGCGACGCCTGGTTCGTCGGCTTCACCGGCAACTACACCTGCGCCGTCTGGTTCGGCAACGACGACTATACCTCGACCAACAACATGACCGGCGGCTCGCTGCCCGCCATGACCTTCAAGCGCGCCATGGACTATGCCCATCAGGGCGTGACGCTGCGCGCCATTCCCGGCGTCGACAACCCGTTCCCCTCCGAAAAGGACGTCGCCAAGGCGCAGGCCAACAAGCCGAAGGACGGCGTGCCGACGCTGATCCGCCCGCGCATGCTCTCCGTGCAATCGACGAACATCCTGAAAGGCATCGGCGAGAAGCTGAAGGATGCCGCGCCGCTCGAAATGCAGAAGGTGGCGAGCGCCGAGTAGGGATGCGAGCCGTTCAGGCGGCCCGCGAAGTGATCGTCGCCAGATCGCCGCCGATCCCGTGGCGCCTTTCCATCAGGTCGCAATCGGCCTGGAGGCCGAGGAAGAAACCTTCCGACAGGCCGAAATAGCGGGCCAGCCGAAGGTCGCTGTCGGCCGTGATGCTGCGCTTGCCCGGCACGATTTCATTGACACGGCGCGCGGCACGTGGATCGCGCGCGCCAGGGCGTTCTGGCCGAGGTTCAGCGGCTTCAGGAACTCCTCCAGCAGGATCTCGCCCGGATGGGGATTCGCAAGAAGAGCGTCTTCAGTCGTGATGATCGACGATTTCGACATGGTGAGCCGTCCCCTCTTCCCGGTTGAAGCAGATGCGCCATTGATCGTTGATGCGGATCGAAAATTGTCCGCGCCGGCTTCCCTTCAGGGCTTCCAGCCGATGTCCGGACGGCATGGGCAGATCGTCCACCCGCCTCGCCTGATTGAGCAGGCGCCGCCTGCGCAGCGCAACGGCCTGGATATCGGGCGGCAATTTCCGGCTTCTTGCGCCGCTCCGGATTCGTTCCGTCCCGGCGTCGGCGAAGCCCGCGATCATGGGCGTTTACAACGCCTTGCGCCATATGAAGCAAGGCGTTATAGCCTTTTGCGCCGGGGACACATCGCCTCACGGCATTCCACCCTGCCAGAATCAGTGATAACCCTTTCAACTGATTTGATCTTCAAGTTTGATCTTCAAGGGCGCAAGGTGTTTCGGTTTCCCCTTTTCATCCTGGTCACGCTGATCGTCGCCTTCGGCGGCGGCATCATGATCTCGCTTTACGCGCTGGATGCGACGCAAGGGTTCGGGGCGATCAAGCTCGGCGCCTGGGAGGCCTTTCCCGAACTCCAGACCGTCGATGCGGACCCCTATGCGAAATCGCACCGGGCGCGCGCCGGCAAGCTGCTCTACGGCAGCGCCGAGGGCCTGACCTTTACCGCCAGCGTGGACGACAGCGGCGAACGGCTGAACGCCGCCTGCCGCTACCGCATCGTCGGCCAGACGCCGCCGGCGCGGCTGTGGACGCTGTTTACCGCCGACAATTCCGGCAACCCCGCCTCGCTGCAGCAGACCCTGCCGGCGGCACTGAATTCGTGGACGGTGCTGCGCCAGCCCGACAGCAGCTTCACCATCGACATCGCCACGCGCGCGGCACCCGGCAACTGGCTGGCGCTGCCGCAGGCCGGCACGTTCCGGCTGGTGCTGACGCTGTTCGACACGCCGACGGCCGGCAGTTCCGGCGTGATCGACCTTTCCATGCCGAAGCTGACCAAGATCGGGTGCGGCAATGCTTAGGCTGTTCTTCGCGCTGCTGGCCGGGCTTTTCGGGGCGGCACTGCTGCATCTCGTCATCATTCTGGCGCTGCCGCACTTCACCGGGCGCGACGCGGCGACGCGGGTGGAGGCGGAAGGCGATCCGAACAATTTCTACCTGCTGACCGGCCGCTACGACGAGGCTGGGCTTGCCAACGGCGATCCATTCGTGCGCACCGCCGTCTGCTCCTTCGATGTCGGCGAGGCGCCGGTGCATTTCACCGCCAAGGGCAACGTGCCCTTCTGGTCGATCGCCATCTACGACAGCGCCTCCAACGAGGTCTTCAGCATGAACGACCGCACCTCCGTCGGCGGCGCGCTCGATGTCGTGGCGGCCGGCCCGATCCAGCTGACGGACCTGCGCAAGAACCTGCCGCAGGACCTGCAGCAGACGATCATGGTGGAGATGACGCATCCCGAAGGTTATGCGGTGCTGCGCACGCTGGCGCCGCAGGCAAGCTTCGACGAAGCCGCGCGCGCTTTCCTCACGGGGGCGGGCTGCGACGAACTCGACGTCCGCTAGACGCCACAAGGATCAAGGAATGACCGCCCCGCTATCGCACCGGATGCGCCAAAGCGGGGCCGCCGAAGTTCAGAACCGGAGTTCAGCGGTTTTCGAAACGGGCCTTGGCCGGTTCAGTCGCCGGCATGTAGAGGCTGACCAGCGTTCCCTCCGGATCGCGCAGCTGAAAGGTCTGGTTGCCCCAGGGCAAGAGCTTCGGCGGGTGGACAATCTCGACAAGCCCCTTCAGCCTTTCGAACTCCGCTTCCAGATCGGCCACCTGCAACTCGATGATGGCGGTGCGGTTGGCGCCTGGCTCGGCCGTCCCCTCCTGGAAAAGAGCGACGGTCTCCGCGCTGCCAATGGCGAGGGTCGCGGATGGCGTCACGATCTCGGCGAAGACGGGGGCCAACCACTCGGCCGTTAGACCCGTGAGCATTTCGTAGAAGGCGACTAGGCGGTTGATGTCCTGCGCGATGAGGCGAAGAGAGGCGAATTTCATTTTGGTCTCCTGTTTCGACCCGATCGATGATCGGAGCAGGAGCCTTGTAGGTGAATGCTGCTGCCAGCATTATGGCAACAGGAGTCAATGAATGCGCAGCGCCGACCGTCTTTTTCAGATCATCCAGATCCTGCGCCGCACATCGCGGCCAATCACGGCTGCGGCCATCGCGGCCGAGATCGAGGTGTCACGGCGCACGGTCTACCGGGATATTGCCGAATTGATCGGCCAGAGGGTTCCGATACAAGGTGAGGCAGGCCTGGGATACCTGCTGGCGGACGACTATGAGATGCCACCGTTGGCGCTGAGCCCGGAAGAGGCCGAGGCGCTCGCGCTCGGGGGGCAATGGGTCGCTCAGCATCCGGATCAGGCACTTGCCCGACTAGCGCAGGACGCCTTGTCGAAGATCCGGTTTGCATTGCCTGAAGGCAGCCGTTTCGTGCTGGAACAGCCGACGCTGGGCATACGTCCCGTCGACACCGCCGCTCAGGAGAAGCTGGATACAACGCCGGTGCGAGATGCGCTTCGGCGGGGACGCGTACTGGCCTTCACCTACTGCACGCTGGAAGGCACGGCCAGTCAGCGCTGCGTCTGGCCGATCCTTCTAGGCTACGATGACGTACATTGCCTGCTGATCGCCTGGTGCGAACGGCGCGAAGCCATCCGCCATTTCCGCGTCGAACGCATGTCCGACATCAGGGTTCTGGAGCGCAAACCGCCACGGCGGCGTCACGAACTGCTGCGGATATGGGAGGAGATGAGGCGCCGCGTCACGACCGACCTGGCGGCCACGCAGCCCGACGAGCCAGAGTGATCCCGTCTCTCTCGTACATGCGGTTCTGCGCGTCAGAACAATCGACGCAGGTGTCCGTTGCTCCCGCGTGCAATGGTTTGGCTCGCGAATTCGTGCATCGTGGATGCGCCGCGCGTCGTCACGTTGCTTTGCCGTTATGTTCCGCAGCCAGTTCGCCCTGATCGTAGATTCGCCTGCATTCCTCGATGCGCGGCAGATTATCCCATATCCAGGTGTTGACGCCCTCGAGTACACGCAACAGTTCCGCGCCCATATCGGTCAATTCATATTCAACGCGCGGGGGGACCTCGGGAAAGTAGTGGCGCGTCACCAGCCCGTCTCGCTCAAGGTTCCGCAAGCTGAGCGTCAACATACGCTGGGTGATCCCGTCGATCGCCGACTGGAGGGCCGAGAAGCGAAGCCTTCGCCCGCTGGCGAGCGACAGATGCCAGATCACTTGAGCGGTCCATTTGTCACCCAGTTTTGCGCAAATGCCGTTGGCCGGATACGGCTTGAAGCGACGGCCGTCATTTGTCTCGTTTCCTGCAGTGCTGACCATCGTCTTCTCCAAAACATACATCTTTGTGCCTGAGGCTCAGGAATGTGCCGTCTTCCGGCCCGGCGAAAACCGTATATATGGATAGCCCTTGTTCAACACGAGGGCATCCCATGTCACATGATCGACTTCCAATTCTGGTCTTCGGCGCCACCGGCCGGCAGGGCGGATCCGTTGCCAGGGCGCTACTGAAAGCCGGATGGCCTGTCCGAGCCTTCATACCCGATCCTTCTAGGGACTGTACTCATAAACGGGATTCCCTTTGAGGGTCGTTCATGATTCAAACTCCGAAGGAGGAGTTTGCATGGCACGATTCGACCTCACTGATCGGGAATGGGCGCTGATTGCGCCGCTTCTTCCCAACAAGCCCCGTGGCGTGGCGCGGGCGGATGATCGGCGCGTTCTGAACGCGATCTTCTACATCTTGCGAACCGGCTCGCCGTGGCGCGATCTTCCGGAGCGCTACGGCCCTTACACGACGGCCTACAATCGCTACAATCGGTGGGCCAAGGCGGGCGTGTGGCTGCGGGTCTTCGAGGCGCTTGCAGCCGCTTCGCCCCAGTCGATGCAATTGATCGATTCCTCCATCGTCCGCGCCCACCAGCACGCCGCCGGTGGTAAAAAGGGGGTCCGGATCACGCCATCGGCCGGTCTCGTGGAGGACTGACCAGCAAGATTCATGTCGTGGTCGACGAACGGGGCTTGCCGGTTCGGCTCGCGCTGACGCAAGGGCAGGCTTCTGACAAGGCCGCCGCGCCCGGCCTGCTCGAAAGGCTTCCTTCAGCGTCTGTCGTCATCGCCGATCGTGGCTACGACTGGCAGCACCTAGTCGACCTGGTTCGACAACGCGGCGGCGAGGCCCACATCCCAACCCAGCGCGACCGCAGGGTCCAGAGATCAGTCGATCCAAGCCTCTACCGACAGCGCAATCTCGTCGAACGCTTCTTCTGCAAACTCAAACACTTCAGGAGGGTTGCCACCCGCTACGACAAGCTCGCCACCAACTTCCTTGCTGCCGTCGCTCTCGCCTCGGCTAGGCTGTGGATGCGAATTTATGAGTCCACGACCTAAGCCCGCGTCGCTTGCCCTGCAGCAAGCCGGCGCCGAGCTGGTGCGCGGGTCATTCGAAGAGACGGCGACAATCGAGGACGCGATGAAGGGCATATTTGGCATCTTCAGCGTGCTGCCCGGCAATCTGTCGGCGGAAGACGAGGTCCGTTACGGAAAGACCATCGCCGATCTGGCCGCAAGGAGCCGGATCGATCACTTCATCTATTCCTCGGGCGCGAGCGCCGGTGACAAGTTGACCGGCGTTCCACGCTTCGATGCCAAGCCGCGTATCGAGGAGCATATCCGCAAGCTACCGCTCACCGCCACCATTGTCCGACCGATGATCTTCATGGAAATGCTCGTTCGGCCCGGCTTCGGGCTCGAGGATCGACGGCTGCTCTCCCTGATCCGGCCGGATCACGCGATACAGCTGATCGCGGTGGAAGACATAGGGAAAATCGTTGCGGCGACTTTCGCGGACACGGCCCGGTTTGGTGGCGTGACAATGAAAATTGCCGGCGACAGATTGACCGGCCACGATTTGGCCGCCGCCTTCACCGAGGTTGCCGGCGAACCCATCGTTTATGCCCGGTTTGCGGATGATGTCCTGGCCGCTAATGCCGACCTGGCGCAGATGGCTTCGAGCCTGGAAGACGGTCCGCTTGCCGAGCGCGTCGATTTGAACCTCATGCGCGAACTCAATCCGGAACTCCTCTCGTTCCGGTCCTGGCTTGCCGGCAGCGGCCGGGCCGCGCTCCGTGCCGTACTGCGGAAGCCTGGCGCGGCCGTGTAGAACCTGTCCCACGGTGCCTCTCTCCGAGCCGGCGACGGCAATGCGCCGCCAAAGGCTGGGGTCAAACACCTAGGGTTGTTTTCGTGTCTTACTTGTTCTTGACGCGCGGCGCAGAATGCGCCGGTTTCTTGTCGGACGTTTCGGCGATCCGTTCGTAACGAACGCCGGTGAACCAGAGGATTTTTGCTTCGCCGGGCTCCTTGCCCGTGCGGCGCGGCTCCTCACGCAGCCGATCCGCCAATGCGACTACAATTGCCATTCTCGTCTCCATGCACTGCCCGAGACGGATGAACTTGCGATGGATTTCACCCTGCCCGCCATGCTGCGGGCCAGCGCGTCCTCAGGCGCCGGGTGGACCGGACCGAGGGCATTCGCGCCTTTCTCACGGCACCTGACTGAAATACCGTGATGCTGCGGAGCTTCCACGATCCGTATTCTCCAAATCGCGTCGTTCCTGTCCGAATTGATACACACGACCGTTAACAGATTACTAATATTCAGCCACTGCTCTCAGCAGTCTGCTCGACGCTGAGATAACGCGCAGAACAGTTGTTTGGTTTCAGTCGCGGCCAAGAAAAGAAGGGCCGCAAGGGGCCGGATAAAATTAGAAACAATTCATATAGTTAATCGCACATACCCGCAGAATCGGCGGCTGCGGGGCCGCTGTTGCAAATATACGTCACAAAAATATTAATTGCGGCGGGGGCGGCTGCGTGTATTCTGCCCCCATCGGCCGAAAGTTTTCAGGCGTCGGCCGCTTGGGAGATCATACGCGCTCTTGCCGTCAGACGGAGAGCAACCCATGCCCTTTCTGTATAGTTCCGCATTCACGCCGGAAGATCTGGATGTATTGCGCGGCGCGCTGGATGCTTGGTGCGCGGAAAAACATATCGACATCGGAAGCGTCGAAGCGCAGTTCGCCGCCTCGACCGCACTCGACCTTTACGAATCGGGCCACGACAGTCACGACAAGCTGCTGTCGGCGCTGAGGGGCCGCAAGGGTCTCTAGATTCTTCGCCGGCTATTTATCCACATGGCTGATTGACGCAAATCGCCCCACTTCCGGGGTGCGCGGATTTATTTTGCCGGCTTACCAAGTGGCGACACGCGAAACGTGTATAATTCTGTTGCATTTTAATAGAATCTTCAGCATGCATTAACCCTGCCGGTGTAGGATTTGTTCATAACCGTATGGTCTGACGCGCGTCCCGCCAGCGCTTGTCGGCCTACGGTTTCCCGCTCGTTCTGCGTTTTTCAGGGTGTTCGTGTGCGTGACCGGTTTCGAGACCTAGAAGGCCCCATGGCCATCAGGAAGAAGGACGTGGTGTTAATGGCGACTGTCAGCAGTTTCGAGAACCTGTCGCATCCGACACGCTCCGAACTGCGCCAGTTTGCCGAACTCTTCATGCCGCTGTTCCAGGCCTCCTCGGAGGAGGCAAGGCGCCAGGCCGTGGCGGCCCTTTCCCAGTGCGAGAACATGCCGGCCGCCGTCGCGCTCTTCATCGGCAACCAGCCGATCGAGGTCGCAGCCCCCTTCCTTACCGCCTCCAAGGCAATCAGCGACGACACGCTGATCACCATCGCGCGCACCCATGGCGCGGCGCATGTGAAGGCGATCGTCAGCCGCGACGCGCTGTCGCCAAAGGTCATCGACGCGCTGGTGGCCCTGCGCCAGGCCGAGCCGCGCCCCTCGGCCGCAGCCCCCGCCGAGCCGCCGGCCATGCCGCTTTCGCCCATGCCGGCGGCAACCGAAGCCGACCAGGAGGAGGCACGGCGCCTTGCCGGTGAAGAGGCGCTGCGCGAGCGCATCCGCGGCCTTGCCGGCCATCTCGGCCGCGATGACGAGGACCGGCTTGGCCTTCGCACGCTCTCTCCCATTCAGGAGGCGCTGCTGGTGCGCTTTGCCCGCACGCGCGAGGCCACGCATTTCGCCACCGCCCTTGCCGATGCGCTGTCGGCCAGCCGGTGGCTGGCCGAGCGCATCATGCTCGACCTCTCGGGCCAGCAGCTCGCCACGACCCTGACGAGCCTCGGCATGGGCTTCCTCGATGCCGTCTTCGTGCTGGAAAAGCTCTATCCGCATCTTGGCGAGGTGCAGCACAATGTCAGCCGCGCCTTCCTCATCCTCGACGCGCTGGACCCGGAAGAGTGCCATGCCCGCGTGGAGGCCTGGCGGCGGGCCGACAGCTATACCTACAATCCGCAGAGCCCCGCCGCCGCCCAGCCGGCGGCCCCGCCGCAGGCTCCGGCCCACCGCTTCACCCGGCAGGCGCCGCTGCGCGATCTGAAGAGCGTCATCCGGGCGCGCTGAACGCATTTGAGGCGAAAGCGGTATCGCCTTCGATGCTCTGGCGCATTGTTTTCCCTGCAATTCTGGGACTGCTCTAGCCGTTTTGCCGGTCGCGCCGGTACTGCTGCGGCGCAATGCCGTTGATGCGCTTGAACGCATTGCTGAAAGCGCTTTCCGACCGATAGCCCAGCGAATAGGAAATGGCCGAGATCGGCTGCGCGCCCGAGCGCAGCGCCTTGGCGCCCAGCCGCATGCGCCAGCGCAGCAGGTAGTCGAGCGGCGACATGCCGGCAAGCTTGCGGAACCGCAGCGCGAAATTGGAGCGCGACATGCCGGCGGCTTCGGCCAGATCCTGCAGCCGCCAGTTCCGGGCGGGATCGCCGTGCAGCAGCCGGATCGCCGCGCCGATGCGCCGGTCGGCCAGGGCCTGCAGCCAGCCGGGCGTTGCCGCCTCCGCCTGATCGAGCCAGACGCGGATGAGCTCGACGAAGAGAAGCTGGGCCAGATGATCGGCTGCAACCGAGCCGCCGGGGCGCTTCTCGTCCCATTCCTCGCCCAGCCGCGCCAGCAGCCAGCGGATGGCGGCCGCCTGCCGCGACCTGCCGCTGACGAAGAGGATCGGCGGCAGCGCATCGAGCAGCAGGCCGGCATCGGCATCGTCGAAAGTCACGCGCCCGCCGACCGCAAACAGACCCTCGCCCGGCAGGTCGGGACGGATGCAGGCGGTGTGGTCGGGGCCGAACACCTCGGAGGGCGAAACAGGCGGCAGCGACGGGTCGCTGCACAGGACATGCGCGCCGCAATTGACGAGCAGGAAACAGTCGCCGGCCTCCAGCCGGCGTGCCTGCCCGCCCTCCGAGACGAGATAACAGCCGCCTTCCAGCACGGCGTTGAACTTCACCCCATCGGAGGCGAAGCGGATCGACCAGTCGCCCCTGGCCCGGAGACTGGCCGACAGCAGGCTCCTGGCCGAGAGCAGCGAGAGGACATCGGAAAGAGGGTCGGCAGCCAGCATTTAGGACGATCACGCAAGCAGATTGGATTTCATAGCATGGATCATCCTACATCCGATGGTCTAGGTCTAGCCTCGACCACTGACGAAACAGATGCGAGGATTTGATGCCGACATCCCAATATCCCCTTCCCTCCGGGTTCAGCCGCGCAACGACGGCAGCAGAAGCGCTCGGCCATGCCGATCTCACCGGCAGGCTTGCCGTCGTCACCGGCGGTTATGCCGGCCTCGGCCTGGAGACTGTGCGCGTGCTGTCGAAGGCGGGGGCGTCGATCGTCGTGCCGGCGCGCGATACCGCCAAGGCCGAAGCGGCGCTCAAGGGCCTGCCGCGGATCGAGATCCGCCCGCTCGACCTTGCCGACCCGGCTTCGATCGATGCTTTCGGGCAGGAATTTGCCGCCAGCGGCCGGCCGCTCGATCTTTTCATCGGCAATGCCGGCGTCATGGCCACACCGCTTGCCCATGACGGCAGAGGCTTCGAGCGGCAGTTCGCGACCAACCATCTCGGCCATTTCCAGCTTGCCGCATGGCTCTGGCCGGCGCTGAAACGCGCCGGCAATGCCCGCGTCGTGGCGCTGTCGTCGGGCGCGCATCGCTTCTCGGCCATCGATTTCGACGATCCGAACTACCGGCACCGCCCCTATGATGCCTGGAAGGCCTACGGCCAGTCGAAGACCGCCAACGCGCTCTTCGCGCTCGAACTCGACCGGCGCGGGGCGGAACACGGCGTGCGCGCCTTCTCGGTTCACCCCGGCTCGATCAGGACGGAACTGACCCGCTACGTCTCGGACGCGGATATGGAGGCGATCGGCTTCCGCGATGCCGACGGCAATATCCCGGCGCATATCGCCGCCCTCTTCAAGACGATCGAACAGGGTGCGGCGACCACGGTCTGGTGCGCGACGAGCCGCCAGCTCGACGGCATGGGCGGCGTCTATTGCGAGGATTGCGACATTGCCGAGGCGCTGCCGGCCGACACGAAGGAGCTGCGCGGCGTCATGCCCTGGGCGATGGACACCGAGGCGGCCGCACGGCTCTGGACGCTCAGCGAAAGGCTGCTCAGCATCACCTTCGCATGAGCCTTTCCCGGTCGGATTGATGCGCCCGGCCGGGCAGTTCCAGCCGGCGCGTGATGCCGACCATGTCCAGGAACACCGCGTCATGGCTGACGATCAGCAGCGCGCCGTCATAGGCCCTGAGACCGGCTTCGACGGCGGCGACGGAATCGATGTCGAGGTGGTTGGTCGGCTCGTCGAGGATCAGCAATGACGGCGGCGTCGCGCCGCCGAGAACGCAGGCAAGGCCGGCGCGCAGAAGCTGGCCGCCCGACAGGGTCGAGACGATCTGCAGCGCCGCATCGGCCCGGAACATGAAGCGGGCAAGTGCGGCGCGGCAGGCATTCTCATCCGATTGCGGGTTCAGACGCCGGAAATTGTCGCGGATCGAGGCAGCGGGATCGAGCAGGCTGACGCGCTGGTCGAGCATGGAGACGGAGGCCAGCACATGGACCGCTCCCTCCCACGGCTGCAGATCGCCGGAGACGAGCGCAAGCAGCGTCGTCTTGCCCGAGCCGTTGGGGCCGGTCAGGGCGATGCGTTCGGGGCCGGATATATCGAAGGAGAGTTTGCGGATGACGGGCTCGCCCGCCGTGTAGCCGGCCGTGACGGCATCGATCTTCAGCACCGTCCGCGCCGGCGGCAGGCCGGTCGACGGCAGCCTGACGGAGAGCGGCTGCAGGACCTCGATGCGCCTGCGCGCCTCCTCGGCATCGGCGAGCGCCTGCGCGTGACGCCGCTCGGCAAGTCGGGCATTCTCGCCGCTGGTATTCTCCGCCTGCCGTTTCAGGCCGCCGGCGACGATGCGCGGCATGTCGCCCCGCGCCGCCTTCCTCTTGCCGGCGCTGTCCTTGCGGGCCTTGCGCTCGGCCGTTTCCTGGGCGCTGCGGGCCACGTCCGCCACGCGTTTCCTGGCATCGGCCAGATCGTGCTCGGCGGCGGCAAGCTCCAGCGCCTTGCGGGCGCGGTAATCGCTCCAGTTTCCGCCGTAGCGGGTGGCGCCGAGCGTCGTCAGCTCGACGATGGCGTCCATCGTCTCCAGGAGCTCCCGGTCATGGCTGACGACGAGCGCACCCTGGCGCCAGCCGCCAAGAAGCGAAATCACCGCCTGGCGCCCGTCCCGGTCCAGATTGTTGGTCGGCTCGTCGAGGATGAGGAAGTCCGGCTCCTCGAAGATCAGGGCGGCAAGGGCTGCGCGGGTGCGCTGGCCGCCGGATAGCGCGGCCAGCAGCGTCTGCGGGCCGGCCGCAAGGCCCGATCGTTCCAGCGCGGCTGCGACGCGGGCTTCGAGCGTCCAGTCGGCAGCCGCAAGCTCGTCGGCGCCCGCCTGCCCGCTTTCGGCGCGCGCGAGAACGGCAAGCGCCTGCGTGGCACCGAAGAGATCGGCAACGGTCTCGTCCGGCCGGACCTGCACGCTCTGGCGCAGGATGCCGATCGTGCCGCTGACGGCAACGGAGCCCGTCTGCGGCTGCAGCTCGCCGGCGATCAGCTGCAACAGCGTGCTCTTGCCGACGCCGTTGCGGCCCACGAGGCCGGTGCGCTCGGCGCCGAAGCTCAGGTCGATATTGGAG
Source organism: Rhizobium sp. KDH_Rht_773_N (assembly GCF_052946295.1). Taxonomy (NCBI): domain Bacteria; kingdom Pseudomonadati; phylum Pseudomonadota; class Alphaproteobacteria; order Hyphomicrobiales; family Rhizobiaceae; genus Rhizobium; species Rhizobium sp. KDH_Rht_773_N. The sequence continues at coordinate 689,410 of NZ_CM129525.1, forward strand.
AAAAGCGGCCGGCCGTCAGGCGTGGACCACGAAAGATCGGAAAGGGTAACGGATGCAGGCATGGAAATCCCCGATGGCAAGGCAAATTGGCGTTGCGATCAGGTTCGTATCCATGGAGCACCGTCCTGCTGGTATTGCGGATGGCGGCAAAATAGCCGGGAACCGGCGTCGATTCAAGGCGGGGTCAGCCGGCGAGCGGAATGAGGTCCGAGATCTCGTCCGCTTCCAGCTCGACGATCCAGAGGTCGGGATCGAACTTGCGCTCGCGCTCCAGCATCTCGCGCACGCTGTCGGGCTCGGCGCGTTCCAGCCTGATTTCGAACAGGCGCTCGCCGCTGCTCTCCTCGTCGAAGAAACTCTGCGGGGCCGGCGCATAGAGGGTTTCGAGACCGTCGCGGAAGCGCTGGCGGATGAAGATGGCGCCGGCTTCCTCCGCGCCCTTCTTCTCCACGGCGGCAAAATCGCCCGCCGAGAAGACCCTGCGGACAAGAGCGGAAACGTAGATATCGGCGCGCAATCTCATCGGCGCGGTATAGACCGCGCGGCCGGTGGCGGCAACGCTATACCTTCACCGCCAGCCGCAGCCCGCCCCAATGCCGGCCGCCGACGGTGATCGGGGCAGAAATATCCTTCATCATGACGAAATTGCCGCCGCCCATGTCCCGCCGGTAGGTCTGGACGAGGAAGGGCGCGGTGCTCCTGCCGGCGGCAAGGCCGACGCGATCGTTGAAGATGCGGCGATTGCGGCAGTTGGCCGTGTTCCAGACCGTATCGCCCGGCCGCTGCGGCTCGGAGAACTTGCGGTTATGGGTCGGCAGGTAGCCGTTTTCATCGACGGCGGCGCAGAAGGCGATGCGCTCGTGCGAGGCGGCGACCGGCTCCTGGATCGGCGGCAGAAGGCGGTCGGCAAGTTCGGTGAAGGGGGCCATCATCTGCACCGGGTCGGTGCCCGGTATCGGCTGGTACTGGCGGCTGAACAGGCTCTCCATGCCGATCGCGCCTTCTGCGACGGCCCGTTCCAGAACGGAGGATATCTGGCCGGCGACGGATTGGGCCTGTTCGATCCAGTGGCGGTCGGCGGTCTCGACGCCGGCGCTCGCGGTCAGCTGGATCAGCGTTTCCGACAGGCCGACGACGCTCTCGACGCGTTTTGCCGCCTGCTGCAGCCGGCCGTTGGAATCCAGCACCTCTGCGGACATTTCGCCGAGCGTGGCGACGAAGCCGGCGCAATCGCGGTCCACCGCCTCGGTCGTATTGGCCATGACGGCGGAGGAATCGAGGATGCGGGTGATGACATGCTCCATGCTTTCGAAGGCGCCGCGCATCGCCTCGGACTTTTCGCTGACGCCGGCAGCGCTCTTGCGCGCCCCGCCGCCGACGGCCGAGAGACGGTCGATCTTAACGCGCAGCTGCTCCAGCGTTTCCTGAATGGAGCCGGTCGCCTTGGAGGTCTGCAGCGACAGGGCGCGGATCTCGGAGGCGACGACGGCAAAACCCTTGCCCGCCTCGCCGGCGCGGGCGGCCTCGATTGCGGCGTTGAGCGCCAGAAGATTGGTCTGGCGGGCGATGGTGCCGATTTCGGCGGCCACCTTGTCCACGTCGGTCAGCGAACGGGAGAAGCCGGCAATTTCCGTGCTGATCTCGTCCGAAGACTGGACCATGTGCCGGATTTCCTCGACCGAGCCGGTGAGGCGAGCGGCCGATTCCTTCAGCATGAGCCGCGCCTGCGTGGCGGTGCTGTCTGTCTCGCGCAGCGAAACGGCGACGGAGCGGTTGGTTTCAGCGATGGAAAGGGCCGCGCGGGTGACGTCGTCGAAGGCGGCGGCATGGCGGGCCGACATCGCCGCCATGTCCTGGATGGCGCCGGCTATGTCGACGAGGTCGACGCCGAGCGTGGAGGCCTCTTCGGCAAGGCGCGAGAGGATATGGCGCAGCGCCGCGCGATCCGGCCCATCCGGCTCCTCGGCCGCATTTGCGGCATTCTCCCCCACCGCCTTCAACGCCTGCATGATCGAGCTCCCCCAAGCTACATTAGGGAAGCTTCAGACAACGTGGTTAACAATTGGCTAAGAATGTCGCGGCTTATACTTAGGTCGCATGGCCGCCGTGCTTCGGCCGTTCCTTCAGCTCGGCGTCAGGCGGGCCGCAATTCCAGCCCGCTGGACTAAATGACACCGGACAACCACAAGTGACATTCAAGATTCCGTATATCTCGTTTTGCGTTTATTAACGAACCGCCACCTAGAGTCGTATTGTTATTTTTGAAGCGAGCATGACGCTTTGCAATCAGCTGGCGCTCCAGGCTTATGATGGCTCCCGACGCCCTTGAGGAAGCACCATGACGTCGATTTCTTCGATTCATCATTCTGCTGCTTTAACCTTGCTGAAGGGCATGCGCTCCAATCAGGAACGGAACCCCGCATCCGCCAGCGGCATCCTTGACGCAGCGACCGTGGCGGGGCTTTTGCCCGACGCATGGGATGCATCTGGAAAGATCACCAAGATCCTGCTCGAAAGTGGTCAATTGATCGCCGGCGGTGCCGATACCGACCTTGTCGGAACGGACGGCGATGACATTATGAAGGGCGGGCTTGGCAGTTCGATCAGCGGCGGAGCCGGAAACGACTACATCTTTGCCGGCGGCTTCAACGCGGTAAGCGGCGGCGAAGGTGACGACAGGATCATCGCACGCGGCGGAGCCGACATTACCGGCGACGGCGGCGATGACCGCATCACCGCCTATACCAGACACAATACCGTCAGGAGCGGTGCCGGCAACGATACGATCGATGTCGGTTCGGACAGTGTCGTAGATGGCGGAGAAGGAGACGACTGGATCGTCGCACGCGCCAATAACGTCCTAACCGGCGGCGCGGGTGACGACACGATCCTGCTGACCGAAAATCGCTCCGAGACTGGTTCCGTCGTCAAATATGCGGCGGGCGATGGCAACGACAGGCTGAGACTCGCGGGATCTGACGCGACTCTGGAGCTGGGCGAAGGAATCTCTGCCGGCAACACGCATATTGAGATCGGCGACAACAAGGCAACCATCACATTCGATGGCAGCGAGGGTGACAGTATCACAGTTGATCTGAGGGATGGCTCCTCGCTGACGGTGAAGTTTGCCGACGGAAGTTCGCAGAAGATCAGCTCCGACCCCAACAAGGAATACCAGTCCCAGATCGAAGCGACGCAACTGCAGGCTGCTCAAAAACAGCCGGACCCGGCGGCCGTGGCAGCACTTCGGGCCTACAGCCACGACTAGCCGGCCGCAGATCCCCGGCGCGCGGCCGGGGATGGCGTGGAGCGCGGGCCGTTCCTTCAGCTCGGCGTCAGGCCCGTCAGTCTTTCACTCATCTGCCAGAGCCGTTCGGCAAGCTCCGGGTCGGTCGCCCAGGGGCGCACGCCGAGCATCGCGTCGGAATCGGCGGGCACGGCCGTCGCGATATCGCAGTTTTCGCAATAGACGCCGCCCATGCCTTCGAGCTTTTCGCTGACGGCGCACCAGATGGTGGTCGCCGCTCCCTGGGCGATGGTCTTCTTGTTGTTTTCGGGGTCGATGACCGGGTTGCCGTCGGCATCGACAAAGCCCGTCGATTGCAGATATTCGCGCGACTGGTGGCGGACGAGATCGGTCGTGACGATGCCGCCCGGATGCAGCGAGAAGGCGCGCACGCCCTCCCTCGCCCCCAGAGCGTCCAGGGAGACGGCAAAGAGCGCATTGGCCGTCTTCGACTGGCCGTAGGCCGTATAGGGCTGGTATTGCCGGTTCTCGAACATCGGATCGTCGAAATCGACGCAGGCGCGGATATGGCCGCGCGAGGAAACGGCGACGACGCGGGCGCCTTCCGCCTTCACCAGCGCCGGCCAGAGGCGGGCGGCAAGCTGGAAATGGCCGAGATGGTTGGTGGAAAACTGCGATTCGTAGCCGCGGCTGTCGCGCGTCAGCGGATTGGCCATGACGGCGGCATTGTTGATGAGCAAACGCAGCGGCTCGCCCCCTTCCAGGAAACGGTCGGCGAAATCGTCGATCGTGTCGGGGTCCATCAGGTCCATATAATCGAGTTTCAGACCCGGAACGATTTCGGCGGCCGCCCGCGCCTTCTCGATATTGCGGGCGGGAACGATGACCTTGGCGCCGGCTGCCAGCAATACACGGGCAGTTTCGAGGCCGAGGCCGGCATAACCGCCGGTGACGATCGCCACCTTGCCGGAAAGATCGTGGCCGGCAATCACCTCCTGCGCCGTGGACGCTGCGCCGAAGCCGGAGCCGATGGGAGCCTGGGGAGTGGACATGGACTGTCTCCTTTTCTGTCTGGAGAAGATCTATGTCCGGCAGGCGGGATTCTGAATGCTTGTAAATCCCGATTTCTTGCGCCATCGTACAAAGATGACAAGCGATCCGCTCTCCGAAATGCTCAACCTGCTCGACGCCCGCTGCCTGATGGCCGGGGGGCTGATTGCCGGCGGCGCCTGGGCGCTCGCCTTTCCGCAGCCGAACCGCATCAAGATCAGCGCCGTCGCCAAGGGGCGCTGCTGGCTGGCGCTCGACAATGGCAGCGCACCGATCCTGCTCGAAGCGGGCGACGTGATATTGCTGAACGGCAAGCATTCCTTCGTGCTGGCAACGGATCTGGCGCTGACGCCCACCGACGCCGTGACCGCCTTCCGGGAAAAGAGGGTCAACGGCATGGCGCGCCACGGCACGGGCGAGGATTTCCTCTATATCGGCGGGCATATCGCGCTCGGGCCGACCGGCACGGAGCTGCTGCTCGACGTGCTGCCGCCGGTCATCCATGTGCGGGCAGCCCTTGCGGAAGCCGGCGTGCTGCGCTGGCTGCTCGACCAGCTGGTGCGGGAAATGGCGGCGGGCAAGCCGGGCGCGTTGCTGGCCTCGGCCCAGCTTTCGCAGCTCATCTTCGTGCAGGTGCTGCGCGCCCATATCATGACGTCGGAGCCCTTGACGGTCGGCTGGCTGCGCGCCTTCGGCGACGAGAAGATCGCGCCGGCGCTGAGGCTGATGCATTCGGACCCGGCGCATGACTGGCAGCTGGGAGAGCTTGCGAAATCGGCCGGCATGTCGCGTACCAGTTTTGCGCTGCGCTTCAAGACGGTGGCCGGCGTCGCCCCGCTGACCTATCTCACCGCCTGGCGCATGCGGCTGGCCGAGCGCGCCCTGCGCGAGGGCTCCATGCCCGTCTCCTCGCTGGCGCTTTCGCTCGGCTACACTTCGGAAAGCGCCTTCAGCAACGCCTTCAAGCGCGTGACCGGCATCGCGCCGAAGCGCTACCGAACCTCGGCCGCCATCGATATCGGGCCGATCGAAGAAGTGGTCGATGTCGAAGGGCGGGCGCCGACGGCAGATTACCGGCCGCCGCGGCCGGCTGCCGCTTCGCCGGGGGCGGCACGGCAGGGCTGAGCCGGCCGCGCCGGCGCCATCGACGGCAAACGGGCGTTGCCGCAACAATCGGACGGTTTGCGGAGCCGCCGCTCAGAGCGCGCCGATTTCCTTGAGCTTCTTCAGCACGGCCTCGCTCGGCTCGCCGTTCTCCGGCAGATTGTAGTGCTTCTGGAAATGCCGGATGGCGGCACGGGTCTGTTCGCCGGCGACACCGTCAACGCCGACATTGGCATAGGCCATGTTGGTCAGGCCCTTCTGGATCTTCAGCACCAGATCGACACTGGAAACGCCCGACAGCGGAACCTGTTTCGGCGCGGCCGGCGCCGTCTTGACGCTCTTTTCGGCGCTGCGGATGGCGGCTGCGACCGGGTCTTCCTCCGTCGCCTTGGAGGTCACGTCCTCCGGCGGCTTCTCGACGGGAATGGTCGAGGCGCCGGCGGCATCGGTTCTGAGCGCGGCGAGAACGTCCGGCGTCGCTTCGCCGCTTTGGGCCATGCCGACCGTTTCCTCGAAGAAGAGAATGGCGGCGCTCGTGCGCGGGCCGATGACGCCATCGGCATTGCCGTTATAGAGGCCGCGGCGGATCAGCTCCTTCTGGATATCCATGACGAGCTGGCTCGGCTGCGGGCCGGCCGCGGCAGGCGGCGGCGTCGTCTGGGTCGTGGCGGCGGCATCGTCCGGCCGCTCGATGCGGAAGGTGGTGACATCGCCCTGCAGCCCGGCCTGCGGGCGGAAGCCGATGGCGTTCGGCGCGTCCGGATCGCGCGTGCGGAAGATCGGATGCGGATGCGCGCCCGGCTGATACCAGAGCGCGTTGGCGGCCACGAAGGAGAAGATGACGACGAAGGCGATCGTGCCGCCGGCAACGGAGGGATTGCGGCCGATGACGCCGCCGAGGGCGCCGGCGCCCTGAAGGCCAAGACCGCCCAGCGCGGTTGCGCCCTGCAGGCCGACGCTGCCGAGTGCGGCCGCACCGGTCATCAGAAGGCCCGGCTGCTGCCGGCCTTTCCTGCCCTTAGGCGATTTTCGCTTGCGCGCGGCCATCGAAAAGCCCCTCTTCCAGTTCTGCGGCACCCGGCGTGCCCTTCAGCCGCGGCGGGAACTCGACCGTTTCGGCGTGGCCGCTATCTTCTGCGGCCGGCGCTCCCGAACCGTCCGCCGCAAGCTCGATGGTGATGATCGTGCCCTCGCCCGGCTGGCTGGCAATGGCAAAATGGCCGCCATGCAGGGCGACAAGGCCCTTGACCAGCGAGAGGCCAAGACCCGTGCCCTCGAATCGGCGGGTATAATCGTTCTGGATCTGGACGAAAGGTTGGCCGAGCGTGGCGAGCCTGTCGGCGGGAATGCCGATGCCGGTATCGCTGACCGTCAGCTTGAGGATGCCGTCGCGCATGGCCGCATCGACCGTGACCACGCCGCCGGCCTCGGTGAATTTCACCGCGTTGCCGACGAGGTTGATGAGGATCTGCTGCAGCGCGCGCTGGTCGGCCACGACCTCGCCGATGCCGCGCTGGACGCGGCTCGTCAGCGTGACGCCCTTGCTCTTGGCCTGCAGCGCCAGCATCGATTCGCAGGAGCGGATCGACGCGCCGATATCGAAAGGCTCCAGCATCAGCTCGTAGCGGCCGGCCTCGATCTTGCTCATGTCCAGCATCGTGTTGACGACGGACAGAAGATGCGCGCCGGATTCGCGGATCAGGCCGGCATATTCGCGCTGGCGCTCGTTCTCGAACTTGCCGAAATATTCGCCGATCAGGATATCGGAAAAGCCGAGGATGGCGTTGAGCGGCGTGCGCAGCTCGTGGCTGACGGCGGCAAGGAAGCGGGATTTGGCGTCGTTGGCCGATTCCGCGTCAGCCGCGCGCGTCTGCGCCTCGGCGCGAAGCCGCTGCTCCACCGAAACGTCGTGCAGCTGGGCGATGACGGCCGAAAGCGTGCCGTCGATATCGCGCCGCGCCGTCATGTCCACCCGCAGGTAGGCGAACTGCCTGTTGTCGCGCGAGACGGAGGGACGCTCCAGCCGGAGATCGACGACCGCCTTTTCCTCGCCCTGGCGCAGCGCGTCCAGCGCCTGCAGGAAGAGGATGCGGTCGGAAACATGCACCTGCTCGAGAAAGCCGCGCCCCTTCAGGTCGCGCATCCAGCAGACATAGTCGCGCTTGTCGCGGCCGCCCGTCACCGTCACGCTGCCGTGCGGATCGAGGAAGAGCACGAGGCCGGGGCTCATCTCCAGGAAGAGATCGTCGGCACTGGCTGCGGCCGCCGCATGGGGAATGGCCTGGCGGGCGAGCGCGATAGAGCCGACGGCGGAAAAGAGGAAGGCGGCGCAGACGGTGGCGACACCGGCCGGCAGCGCCACAGCCGGGCTGGTGACGAGCGAGAGGCCGAGCGGAGCGGCAACAAGCGCGGCAGAGGAGAGGAAGACGAGACGGCGCAGGATGGCGAGCTCGCTCTGGCGCACGGCTTCGCCGCCGCTCGTGCGGGAAAGCCAGCCTGCCGCTGCCCGGTCCACGAGGGCTGTCGCCCGGCCGCCAATGTCACTCAATACACGCACGCAATACCTGCCCGAAAAGGCCTTTCACTACCCCGGACAATAGGCCCCCGCGGCTTAAGGAAAGGATAAGGCAAAGTCGCCTTCCACAGCCCAAAAACGCTAAAAGTCCCATTTTGGGCCATCCGCGCAGCTCTTTGAATTTTGTGGTTAATAGCAGGTAAGCGACGGATTTTCCTCATATTTCAGCATCGCGTTAACGCTTGTGGCAAAGCGGCGGGCCAAAAGCCCAGCAATTGCAGGCGGCGGCTGCCACCATGCTTAACGGCAGTGGATAGAATTTGAGTGAAATGCCCCGAAAATACCGATCATTAAAATTCGAATTAAATTTGCCGCAAATGCCGACAAGTTTCGAAAAGCGGCATTCGCAACTCGGCGGTAAGGTGCAGACACACCGGACAACCGGCCCGATTCGGCGACAAGACCGGACGGGAAAACAGGATGGGCAAGACAATGTGGTTTCTGATCAAAGGATCATTCTGGTTTGGCCTCGTGCTCGTCGCACTCTCCGTTTTCTCTTCGGAGAGCGCCGACAAGGACGGCCGCCCGCAATTGCAGCTTTCCGACGCCTTCACGGCGGCAAGCGGCGCCTATGACTATCTGACCGGCATGTGCTCCGAAAAACCCGAGGTCTGCGCCAAGGGCGGAGAGACCCTGACGGCGCTCGGCTACCGGGCGCGAGAAGGCGCCCGTGTCGCCTACGAGCTGCTCGACAGCCAGTTCAGCGACGACGCATCCAAGCTCGCTTCGGCAAGGACGGCCGTGCCGCCGGCCTCCGTGGCGCTCGCTGCCCCTTCCCTGCCGGAGGCCGTCGCCGGCACGGTGCGCGAGGCGCAGGCCGCGCTGAACCAGCCGATGCCGCACCTGCCGCAGCCCTACCGCCCGCCGGTCGACGACGGCGCGCAGGTCGTCACCGGCACGATTTCGGCCGGCGCCGTTCCGGCCCGTCCGATCCCGCTGCCGACGCCGAAACCGGCCATCTGACCGATATCGCGGGCGATCCGCCCGCACCCCAGCTTGCATCGGTGGTCCGCATGACGCGGAGATGCCCCATGCCTGACGTGCCTGCCCTGTTTATTTCAGCAGTTTGCTGCGCCGCGAGGATGCCCATCCCTCGCGGCGTTTCTTTTTAACGGTTCAAATCCGGGGTCGCTTCGCCTATATCAGACGGTAACAGCGAAAGGCCTGACAGAATGGCAACCCTCGACCAGATCATCGACGACTTCTCCTTCCTGGACGATTGGGAAGACCGCTACCGATATGTCATCGAACTCGGCAAGGCGCTGCCGGACCTGGCGGACGAGAAGAAGACGTCCGAGAACAAGGTCATGGGCTGCGCCAGCCAGGTGTGGCTGGTGACGCATACGGCAGGCAATCCGGACAATCCGGTCATGACGTTCGAAGGCGATTCCGACGCGCATATCGTGCGCGGGCTGGTGGCCATCGTGCTTGCCACCTATTCCGGCAAGACGGCATCCGACATCGCCTCGCTCGACGCTTTCGAGATCTTCTCGAAAATCGGCCTGACGGAAAACCTGTCCTCGCAGCGCTCCAACGGCTTGCGTTCGATGGTCAACCGCATCCGCGAGGAAGCGCGCGTGCGCGCCGCCGCCTGACAGGCGGATATTCCCGAGCTGCAATGCGATCGGGTCAGGCGCCCGCAGGAAACCCGCCGGGCGCCTGACGATAACGTCTGTCGACAGGGTTATTTGCCGTCGGCCATCCGTTCGCGCAGGCGCTCCTCCTGCTCGGCAAGCTCCGGCGTGAAGGCCTCGCCGAAATCGGCCGCTTCGAAGACCGGGCGGATCTCGATTTCGCTCGGGCCGGGCATCGGATTGGGGCAGCGCTTGATCCATTCGACCGCTTCATCCATGTCCTTGACCTGCCACAGCCAGTAACCGGCGATCAGCTCCTTGGTTTCGGCGAAGGGGCCGTCGATGACCATGCGCTTCGGACCGTCGAAGGCGACGCGCTTGCCTTTCGAGGACGGATGCAGGCCCTCGCCCGCCAGCATGATGCCGGCATTGACCAGATCCTCGTTATACTTGCCCATGGCTTCCAGAAGCTCGGTCGTGGGCATCACCCCCGCTTCGCTGTCTGCCGTGGCCTTGACGATCACCATTACGCGCATTGTCTCTTCTCCTCTTTTGGGCGGCGCATCAGCGCCCGCCTGTCGTCAACTTGCGCAATTCCGGACGCAAAACCGCTACGCACTTTTGCTGGAATTGCTCTTTCCCTCACGCAATTCCGGACGCAAAACCGCTGCGCACTTTTGCTGGAATTGCTCTTTCCCTCACGCAATTCCGGACGCAAAACCGCTACGCACTTTTGCTGGAATTGCTTATGAGACGGATGGGCAATCGCCGGGCCGACATTTCTGTCGCGTTTTTTGAAGATAAATGGCTTTGTTTTCTGACGACCGATGAGGCGGCCGAAAGTCTTCGCAAAAGGACCTGCCAGAGACGAAAAAGCCGGGCACCAGGCCCGGCTCTTCGTATCGTCGATCGTTATGATGGTCAGGCGCGGCCGCGCTTGCGGCGCTGGCCCAGACCCATTTCCTTTGCCAGGCGCGAGCGCGCTTCGGCATAGGCCGGGGCGACCATCGGGTAGTCGGCCGGCAGGTCCCACTTCTCGCGATATTCTTCCGGCGCGAGATTGTGATGCGTCATCAGGTGGCGCTTCAAGGACTTGAAGTTGCCGCCGCATTCCAGGCACGTAATCTGCTCGTCCTGTACGGACTTGCGGACAGAGACTGCGGGCTTCTGCTTTTCGACGACCGCTGCCACCGGCTGCGGTACGGATGTGTTGCTCAATGCCGAGTGTACGTCGGAAATCAGATTGGCCAGGTCGCTGACCGGGACAACGTGGTTGCTGACATAGGCCGCGACGATATCGGCCGTCAGTTCCACAAGCAGCTCCGGCGCATTGCCGGTCGCCATATCCGTCATATTCTTTCTCCTGTTAGCATGCTCAAACGGTCCTTCTCCCAAAAGACGAAGAACCCTCTTCGTAGAGCCAAACAGCAAAAGAGCAGACTACAGCCTTTGTTTCGAAAAACCGGAAATCCACCCCTAGATTCCGAAGACCGTACTCAGCGCCAATACTGCCTGAAGGTGAGCTACTACGTATTCTTCCAGGCCGCCACCCAGTTAGACATTGGCAATCAAGGCTAAGGGACTTGGAAGCAGTACGATTCTAATTCACAATCAGAACTCTACTTGAATTTTCAAATACCATCGTTTTCCCAAAAGGCCAATTATTAATTGCGATTTTCCTAGAAAAAAAGTCCATCACAAAGAATTGGTCAGCAGCTCCGCAAGCTTTACTCGTGCTTCCAGTGCATAAGTTTGCATAAATTGCTTGAACTTCCGAGTAGCCCTCGCCTTCAGCGCATTCGCATATCGTCACGTACTGAGATATCGGCCGGAAAATGCCCCGTTATATGCGATGCTCTCGCAAGAAGGTGAGCAGAAACGGGCGCCGTCAAGATGAAGAAAAGGAAACCGGCCAGCGCTCTTGCAAATACGGCAAGTTCGCCCGAGTAAAGACCGGCGGCAAGCAGCAACAGGCCGGAGCCGACCGTGCCGGCCTTCGAGGCGGCGTGCATGCGCGTGTAGAGGTCCGGCAGGCGCACGAGGCCGATCGCCGCCACAAGCGCGAAGAACGCGCCTGCCAGCAGCAGGGCGGCGGTGAGGACGGCGAGCGCGTAATCCGCCACCATCAGCGCCTCCCGCCCGTGCCGGCATCCTTTTCCCGGGCGCGCGACAGCACGAAACGGGCGAAGGCGACGGTTGCCAGGAAGCCGACGAGGCCGAGCGCAATGGCGATATCGATATAGAGCGAGAAGCCGGTGCGCACCGCCACGACGGCGATGAAGCCGATGGCGATGCCCGTCAGCATGTCGAGCGCCAGGATGCGATCCGGCAGGCTGGGGCCGGCAACGACCCTCCAGACGGTGACGAGCAAGGCGAGACAAAGGATGGCGAGCGCTGCGACGGCGGCGGCGGAAACGATGGCGGCGGGCGTTATCATCTGAAGGCCTCCATGATGCGGCGTTCGAAGCCGGCGGCGATATCGCGCCGGACCGCGTCCGGGTCGGCGCAGTCCAGCGCATGCACATAAAGCGTGCGCCGGTCGGCGGAGACATCGACCGAGAGCGTGCCGGGCGTCAGCGTAATGAGATTGGCAAGCAGGGCGATCTCGAAATCCGTCCGCGCCGAGAGCGGGAAAGCGAGGATGCCGGGCGCAAGCCGCATATGCGGCGAAAGCACCGTCAGCGCCACCCGCCAGGCCGAAAGCGCCAGTTCCTTCAGGAAAAGGCCGGCCAGCAGCAGCAGGGACAGGGGGCGGATGCGGCGCGGCAGCGAACGCCGGGCAAAAGCCTCGCGCATGACGGCAAGCGACAGCAGCGAGAGCGCAAGGCCGAGAACGAAATTATGCGGCGAGGCGCTGCCGGTGACGGCCACCCAGGCAATGGCAAGCGGCAGGCTGAGGAACAGGACGATCATCGCACGGTCCCTTCCGGAAAGACGGAGAAAATATAGGCCGAGGGATCGGCAAGCCCGTCGGCGGCCGAGCGGGCAAGCTGCAGCACCTGTTCCGGCAGGACGCCGAAGCCGATGACGAGCACGGTCAGCGCGGCAAGCGGCAGGCCGTCCGTCCAGCCGGTGCGCACCGGCGGCAGCGCGAGCGGGGCCGGCCGCCAATAGGCAAGCAGGAAGACGCGGCCGCAGGCGATCGTCAGCAGGAAGCCGCCGAGCAGCACCGCGCCCGCCAGCCACCAGGCGCCGACATCGAGCGAGGCCTTGACCAGCAGCACTTTCGGCCAGAAGCCGGAAAAGGGCGGCAGGCCGCAGGCGGCCAGAAGCAGCATCAGCGAAACCGCGGCAAACCAGCCGTTCTGGCGGTAGAGGCCGCCGAGCGCGGCCAGCGAGAAGGAACCGCCCCGCCGGCCCGCCTCGCCGGCCAGCAGATAGAGCGCCGTCATCAGCACCACCGAATTCAGCGCGTAGACGATCGCCCCGCCGAGACCTTCCGCCGTGGCGAGCGCGGCGCCGACCAGCATGTTGCCGATGCCCGAGATCACCACATAACCGAGCAGGCGGCGCAGGTCCGTCTCGGCGAGCGCGCCCAGCGCACCGACGACGATGGTCAGGGCTGCGACGATGGCGATCAGCAGGCTGAGTTCGTCGCGCTCGGTCGGCAGCAGCATGACGAGGACGCGCAGCAGCGCATAGATGCCGACCTTGGTCAGCAGGCCGGCAAAGAGGGCGGAAACGGCGATGCGCGGCGTGTGATAGGAGGCCGGCAGCCAGAAATTGACCGGAAAGGCCGCCGCCTTCATGGCGAAGGCGAGCAGGAAGAGGCAGGCGAGCGTCATCAGCGGCGCCGTGGCGCTCAAGCCCGCCGCCCGCTCGGCGATATCGGCCATGTTGAGCGTGCCGAAGCTTGCATAGAGGATGCCGACGGCGATGAGGAACAGCGTCGTGGCAATCAGGTTCAGCACCGCATATTTCAGTGCGCCGTCGATCTGCGCCCGCTCGGAGCCGAGAACCAGCAGGCCGAAGGAGGAGATGAGCAGGACCTCGAACCAGACATAGAGGTTGAAGATATCGCCGGTCAGGAAAGCGCCGGTGACGCCGGCCATCAACAGCATCAAAAGCGGGAAGAAACCGTATCGCCGGCCGCTTTCGGTCGTATCCGAGAGCGCATAGATGCCGGCGGCAAGGGCGGCGACGGCAGCGGCAAGCGCCATCAGCGCGCCGAAGACATCCACGGTAAAGGCAATGCCGAAGGGCGGCAGCCAGCGGCCCATGACCATGGTGAGCGGGCCGTGCCCGACCACCTGCCGCAGGAGGGCGGCGTCGAGGGCGAGCAGGAGAACGAGGCCGGCGATGGCGATCCATGCCTGCAGGCGGGGACGGCCGCGCAGCATGAGGAGCAGCGCGCCGAGACTGATGCAGAGCGCGACCGGCAGGATCGCCAGCCAGTGGGCCGCCGGGACCGGGGCGGTGAGCATGGCGGCCGAGAGGTCGGTGACGGGGGCCGCCATCAGGTTGTGCCTTCCTTGAGCATCCGAATCTTGCTCGCCATCAATACCCCACAGGCGGCAGCGGCCGCTCTTCCGGTTCGGCGTCGTGCATGCGGGTCGTATCGTCGGTTCCGAGTTCTTGGTAGGCGCGGTAGGTCAGCACCAGCAGGAAGGCGAGGAAGGAAAAGGAAATGACGATGGCCGTCAGGATCAGCGCCTGCGGCAGCGGATTGGCGGCCGCCGGCGGCAGCGTGTCGGCGCCGGCGGGGATGATCGGCGGCACTTGGCGCGTCAGCCGCCCTGCCGTGAAGATCAGCAGGTTCACGGCATTGCCGAGAATGGCGATGCCGAGCATGATGCGGATCGAGAAGCGCGACAGGATCAGATAGACGGCGGCCGAAAAGAACAGGCCGACGAGGATGGCAAAGAGCGCTTCCATCAATCCACCTCCCGTTCTTCCAGCGCCAGCGCAATCGAGACGACGGCGCCGAGCACGACGAAATAGACGCCGAGATCGAAGAGCATGACGCTGGAGAGCGGCACTTCGACGCCCGCCAGCACCGGATAGACCCAGAGCCCGGTCATGAAGGGTACGGCAAACAGAATGGAGATGAGCCCGGCAAGGCAGGAGAGCAGCAGGCCGAAGCCGGCAATCGCCAGCGGGTGGAAGCGGATCGCCCGGCGGACCGCATCCACGCCGAAGGCTATGCCGTAGATCGCCAGGGCCGATGCGGCAATCAGCCCGCCGATGAAACCGCCGCCCGGCTCGTTATGGCCACGCAGCAGGATGAAGACGGAAAAGAGCAGCATCAGCGCGGTGATGAACGGGGCGACCGTGCGGAAGATCAGGGTGTTCATCGGGCACCTCCGCGTCGCTGTGTAACAGACACGACGGACAGCGGAAGGCAGGTTCTCGCCGATCTTGCGCGCCTAGCCTCTCCTCTCTCATCCCTGTGACAAGCACAGGAATGAGAGAGGATGGTGGCTCGGCGCGCTGACACAACTGCCGCATTTGCAGCGAAGAGCTTTGAAAAAACCCGCCTCATGTCCCCTCCCCGTCAGGATCGTTGGCAGCAAGCTTGCGCTCCGTGTTCCCACGGATGCGGATGAGCGCGAGGATGGCGAGCCCCGTCACCGCCACGACGGCGATTTCGCCGAGCGTATCCGTGCCGCGGAAATCGACGATGATGACGTTGACGACATTGGCGCCGTGGGCGATCAGCTTCGAATGGGCGTTGAAGAAATCGCTGAGCGCCGTATCGAACGGGGCCTCGGTGGCGCGCATCAGGAGCAGCGCGAAGCCGAGGCCGCAGGCGAGCGAAAGGGCGATATCGAAAAGGCGGCGGGCGCCGTGGCGCGGATCGGTCGGCGACAGGCGCAGCCGCGTCATGACGAGCGCGAGAATGACGACGGCGAGCGTTTCCACCATGAACTGGGTGAAGGCGAGATCGGGGGCGCCGAAGAGCAGGAAGATCAGCGCGACGGCAAAACCCTGAATGCCGAGCGAGACGATCGCCGTCAGCCGGTCGCGGGCGATCAGCACGGCGACGAGGCCGAACAGGGCGATCAGCATGATGCCCGCTTCGTGGGCGCGCAGGCCCGCGGGCCAGGCGAAACCGGCCGGCAGTTCGGCGTAAGAGACGAGCGGCACGAGCAGGATCGCCGCGACGCAGAGGAAGGTGCAGGCAACGTAGACATCGAGCCGCCCCGGCTGGACGATGGCGATGACGCGGTGCGCGAAACGGACGAGCCCGGCAATGAAATGATCGAAACCGCGGTCCGGGCCACGAACGGAATGCAGGAGATAGGCGACCAGGGTCCTGATACGGTCGAGCTGCCAGTAGACGGCGATGCCGAGCAGGATCGTCAGCAGCGACAGGGCAAGCGGCACGCCGATATGCGGGACGAGCGAAACGGAGACCGCCCTGGGGGTGCCAGCGACGGCGGAGGCCATGGGCGCCGAAACCACGCCATGGGTGATGCCGGAAAAGAGCGCGGCGAGCGGGCCGGCCAGCGCAAGCACGGCCGGGCCGAGCCAGAGCAGGACCGGCGCCTCATGCGGATGTCTGGGCGTTTCCACCAGCCTGCCGGCGAAAGGTCTCAGCCCCACCGCAAAGGCGATCGCAAACATCAGGGCATTGCCGAAGACGGCGACGGCCGTCACCAGAATGGAATAGGGATCGCCGCCGGCAAGAGCGGTGTAGATTTCCTCCTTGGCGAGGAAGCCGAAGAAGGGCGGCAGGCCGGCCATGGACAGGGCGGCGGCCATGGCGATCGTGAAGGTCAGCGGCATGGCACTTCGCAGGCCTCTCAGCCGCGTGATGTTGCGCGTGCCGGTTTCGTGGTCGATGATGCCGGCGACCATGAAGAGCGCGCCCTTGAACAGCGAATGCGCCACCAGATAGAGCACGGCCGCCTCGATGGCACAATCCGAGCCGAAGCCGGTCAGCAGCACCAGCAGGCCGAGGGACGAGACGGTCGTATAGGCGAGTTTCAGCTTCAGGTCCGTCTGGCGGATTGCCAGCACCGAGCCTGTGGCGAGCGTCATGGCGCCGAAGACGGGCAGCAGGACTTCCCATGCGGGTGTCGCGCCCATGACCGGGTTCAGCCGCATCAGCAGGTAGACGCCGGCTTTCACCATGGTGGCGGAATGCAGGTAGGCGGAAACGGGGGTCGGCGCCTCCATGGCGTTCGGCAGCCAGAAATGGAAGGGAAACTGCGCCGATTTGGTGAAGGCGCCGCCGAGCACCAGCAGCAGCGTGGCGAAATAGAGCGGGCTGCCGCGGACGACATCGCCGAACTGCAGCAGGTCGGAGAGCTGCGCAGCGCCGGTCACGCCCCAGAGAACAAGCAGGCCGGCAAGCAGCAGCAGCCCGCCGCCGCCGGTGACGACGAGCGCCTGCAGGGCGGCGCGGCGCGCCGCCTCCCGCTCATGGTCGAAGCCGATCAGCAGGAAGGAGGTGATGGAAGTAAGCTCCCAGAAGACGAAGAACATCAGGAAGCTGTCCGACACGACGACGCCGAGCATGGCGCCCATGAAGAGGAAGATGAAGGAGAAGAACCGGCCCTGGTCCGGATGGCCCTTCAGATATCCGCCGGCATAGAGCACGATCAGCGTGCCGATGCCGGTAATGAGCAAAGCGAAGGTGAGCGACAGACCGTCGAGGAACCAGGAAAAGCGCACGCCCAGGGCCGGCACCCAGTCGTAACCGCCGGTTACGGCCTTGCCGCCGGCGACTTCCGGCACGAGGCGCAGGAAATGCAGGAAGGCGAGCAAGGGGGCTGCGGCGAGCATCCAGGCGCCGCCGGCGCCGAGGGCGCGGATGACGACGGGAGCGGCAAGAGCTCCGATCGGCGGCAGACACAAGGCCAGAAATGTCAGAGCCGTGACATCGGCCATGCCCCCTCCCCGTTTGCCGGTTCAAAGCCGGTAAAAACAGTCCGTTTCCATGACTTAGGCGAAACGGCAGGGCGCCTCAAGCAATTTCGGGCGCAGGAGATAGCCCGATCGGCGCCCAGGGCTCAGGACAGGCGCGTCGCAAGGCGGGAAACGGAACCGTGCAGGATGAAGAACAGGAGCGGCAAAGGCCAGAAAAGGCAGGCGATCAGGCCGGCAATACGGTGGACGGTCCAGCGGTCGTGGTTGACCCAGCCTTCCAGCAGGGTCACGCTGAAAGCGATCGCGGCAACGGCGCCGTAGAGAACGATCATCAGAGAGTGGAACACCGGTTGTCCCCGAAAAACACACTATTAAGCTTAATGGCACAGTAACGATAAGGCACGGGTGATTCGTCGTCTTCCCCCAAATTGGGTAGATGGCAAATTGGGCCTTGCGGCGACAGGCCCGCGCGCCAGGCCCGCTTGCGGACTTGATCAATCGTGCCCAAGGCACCACATTTGCGCACGAAAAGAGATTGCCCCATCGGCGAAAGGAGCACTCCATGGCCGAAACGACGACCACACCCAAAGTTCACAAGACCGATGCCGAATGGAAGGAGCTGCTGACCCCCGAGCAGTATCGCATCACCCGCCAGCACGGCACCGAACGCGCCTTTACCGGTCCCTACTGGGATTCCTTCGAGACCGGCCTCTACCGCTGCGTCGGCTGCAATGCGCCGCTTTTCCGCTCCGACACGAAGTTCGACGCCGGCTGCGGCTGGCCGAGCTATTTCGAGCCGGTCTCCGCCGATGCCGTGACCGAACATCGCGACACGACCTATGGCATGGTGCGCACGGAAATCCGCTGCGGCAGCTGCGAGGCCCATCTCGGCCACGTCTTCCCGGACGGGCCGCCGCCGACCGGCCTGCGCTACTGCATCAACGGCCATGCGATGGTTTTCGAGCCCGGCAAATAAAGGCCTGCGCATGACGGAAGAGCGGACCTCACCGGGTCCGCTTTTTCATTTCAGGCCGGCGGCCGGGACGAGCGGCGGGCGGCGCCCCTCCAGCACATGTTCGGCGGCAAGCCGCCCGAGCAGCGGCGCCAGAATGACGCCGGGATGACCGACGGCGACATAGGCGCCCTCGACATCGGGCAGGAAGCCCAGCCGCGGCAGGCCATCGGAAAAGACGGGACGATAACCCGCGGCGGCCTCCGCCAGCGCCACGCCTTCGGGCAAGATCAGGCGCTCCTGCATGACCTCCAATATCCGCTGGCCCATCCGTTCCGGCGCGTTTTCCTGCCGATCGTCGATATAGGATTTGGCGACGTGCAACCTGTTGTCCGGCGACTGGCGGATCTCGAGACCGGGACCGCGCAGGATGCGGGTTACGACAGGCGCCGCGCAACTGTAGCGCAGGATGATCGAGGGCGAGGCTTCGACGCCGGTCCGGAAACCGAGATTTTCGCACAGCCGGTCGACGGATGTTCCGCCCGCCAGGATGACGAGATCGGCCTCGATCGCGCCATCGGCCAGGCGCACGCCCCGCACCCGGCTGCCCGAAAGGACGAGGCTTTCGACCTTGCGGCCGAAGGTGACGCTTGCGCCGGCGGCGTCGATCAGGTCCCGCGCCAGCCTTGCCGGATCGAGCGCGAGATCGCGCGGCGAGAAGATCGCGCAAGCGGGAGGCTGGCGCAGCGCGGGCTCCCATGCGGCAACCGTTGCAGCATCGACCAGCTCGACATCGGCGCCCGCGCCGCGATGGGCTGCTGCGAAGGCTTCGGTCCCGGCGACGGTTTCAAGCCAGAACAGCGAGCCGGAACGTGCGGCGGCAAAGGCGCCGGGCAGATCGGCCTGCAGGCGGGCATATTCGGCGAGCGCCTCCCGCACGAGGGCATAATTTGCCGCTCCCGGCACGACATTGACGATATTCACCCAGCCGAAGGCGCGCGCCGTCACGCCGCTGCCCGCCTGCGCGCCCTCGTCCACCACATGGACGGCTGCGCCGCGGCGGGCGAAATGCAAGGCAAGCGCGGCGCCGACAATGCCGGCACCGACAATGACGACGCTTATCTTTGCGGATGCCATGGCAGACACTCGCCTGAGCTAATCCTGCTCCTGCGGGCAAGGCCAGCTCGAAGGGACCGAAAGGCCGGAAGGCAGTTTGGTGGAGGAATCGCCGCAGGCAAGGTCGATCTGCGCCTGCTGCAGGCCGATGGCGGCGGACAGGTCCATGCCTTCGATACGGGTCAGGAACATGAAGGCGCGGTCGAAGGTGATCGGGCCGTCATATTTTGCGCCGGTCAGATCGGCGCGGGAGAGATTGGCGAGCGCGAAGCTGACGCCCGTCAGGACCGCCTTGTCGAAATTGGCGCGGCCGAGCTCGGCTTTCTCGAAATTGGCCCCGGTCAGCCGGGCGCCGGTGAAATCGGCCCGCTGCAGCTCCGCGCCGACAAAGCTCGCGCCGTCGGCCACGGCCCCGGCGAAGGTGGAGCGGTAGGCCTCGATCTTGCCGAAATTGGCGCCCTCGACGCTGGCGCCGGCCAGCGAGGCGCGCACCAGGGTGGCCTTTTCCGCATTGGCGGATTTGAGGTTGGCGCCGCCGAGATCGGTCAGCGAAAAATCCGTGCCGGCAAGGTTGGCGCCCTGCAGGTCGCTGCCCTGCAGCATCAGGTTCTTCTTGTTGCATTCCTGCCAGTCGAGTTCGGGCGATGCCGTGCTGCCGCAGCTGGCGGCCATTGCCGGCAGCGAACAGGCCGCGACGGCCAGGAAAGCAGAAAGACCGAGCACCGAGCGTCCAAACATCAACCTCTCCTCCGCGAGTCGCGTCACCACAGATTCCTACAGGACGCAGACTAGGATAAAAATATGGTTAGTCCTTGCCGCCAATCAATCTGGAGGCGGCGGGGCTCAGGCTTTCGGCAGGCGCAGTTCCATGCAGGTCAGGTCCAGCCAGCGGCCGAATTTGATGCCGACCTCGGAAAACGTGCCGGCGATGCGGAAGCCGAGCTTTTCGTGAAGCTTGATGGAGGCCGTATTTTCGGCCTCGATGCCGGCGATCATGACGTGGATGCCGGCCGCCGTTGCCCGCTCGATCAGTGCGCGCATCAGCTTTTCGCCGATGCCGGCGCCGCGGCAATCCTTGTCGACGTAAACGGAATGTTCGACCGTGTGGCGGTAGCCGTCGAAGGCGCGCCAGTCGCCATAGGAGGCGTAGCCGGCGACCTTGCCGTCCATTTCGGCGACGATGACCGGAAAGCCCCTGCCCTTGCGCGCCCTGAACCATTCCAGCCGGTTGTCGAGATCGACGAGCGTCTCGTTCCAGATCGCCGTCGTATGTTCGACGGCGTGGTTATAGATATCCCTGATGGCAGGAAGATCGGCTTCGGCGGCGTCCCGGATGAGAAGGCTATCGGTCATGTGGCAGGCCCGGCTGGCAATGGTCTTGTTCGATTGATCGCGTCTGCCGGGGCATACGCTGCGCCGGGGCCGATGTAAACGCCGGATATCGGCCCGATGTCAGAAGCTTGCGACCGGCAGGCTGAAGCAGGTCAGCACGGCCGAATAATGCACGGCGGCGGCAGCCACCACGAAGCCGTGCCAGATCGCGTTCTGGAAGCGCAGCCGCTCCCAGACATGGAAGACGACGCCCAGCGAATAGATGATGCCGCCGATGACGATCAGCAGCATGGACGCATAGGGAATGCGCGAGGCGACGGGTTCGGCCACCAGCACGCCGCTCCAGCCCATGGCGAGGTAGAGCAGGATCGCCAGCCGGTCGTACCGGCCCGGAAAGACGCATTTGACGAAGATGCCGAAGGCGGCGATCGCCCAGATGAGGATCAGCATCCAGAACAGCAGCGGATCGTCGGCGCCGCGCTCCAGGAAGGGCGTGTAGGTGGCGGCGATCAGGACGAAGATCGCCGAATGATCGAACCGGCGCAGATACCATTTGGTGCGCGAAACCGGCCAGATATTGTAGGAAAAGGAAATGGCGAGCGTCAGCACCAGCCCGACGCCGTAGACCCAGGCGGCAGCGAGCGCGCCGGCGGGGCTCCAGAGGGTGGCGTAGAAGATCAGCACGGTCACGCCGATCAGGGCAAAGAACAGGCCGACGCCATGGACGATACCGTCGGCGATCAGCTCGTATCTGTCGTAGGCCCAGCGAATGCCGTTGAACTCGCCCATGCACGCGCCCTTACTCAGAGTAAGGGGATCGTCGCACCGAAACGGCCGGGGCGCAACCGGACGCCCGGCAGCACCAGGTTAAATCTTTGTGACAGGCGCTGCCCGTTCTTGATGGCGCGCCTATTTGCCGGCCGCACAATCCTCGCAGAGCGGCGTGTGCGGCAGTACCGCAAGGCGGGCCTCGGAGATCTCGGCGCCGCAGCGGGCGCAGGTGCCGTAAGTGCCTTTGGCAATGCGTTCGAGGGCGGCGTCGATGGCGCGCAGTTCGTCCTCGCCGGCCTGGCCGAGACCTTCCAGCACTTCGTCATTCTCGTTTTCGATGGCGCGGTCCTCGTCATCGGCCGCCCTGGTGCGGCTGAGATCCGTATCGATCCTGCGCAGCCGCGCCGTCAGTTCGTGCCATCGGTCGCGCAGGATCTTTTCCTGAAGTTTCATATCCATGGCTGCCTGCCCTAACGATCCACCAGCACGGAGCACTTGGCGTGGCGCACCACGCGGTCGGCGGTGGCGCCGATGAAGTAGTTGTAGAAATCGGGAATGTGCGAGGCGATCATGATCAGGTCGGCGCCGTGGCTTTCGGCAGCGGCAAGGATGCCGTTGGCGGGCGGGCCGTTGCGGACTTCGACGGTGGCCCGGATGCCGGTCTTGGCGACAAGCTCGTTCAGGCGATCGCGGCCTTCCTTCATGGCGTCCTCGACGATGTTTCCCGGCAGTTCGATCGCGACATAGGTCGGAATGTCCTCGACGACGTTGAGGAGGATGATCTCGCCGCCGGTGTCGAGCAGCTTTGCCGCCTTGCGGAAAATCCTCTCGCCTTTCTCGATGCCGCCGATTTCGATGGGAACGATGATCTTCCTGTACATGCGATCCTCCTTGAGGCGTTGCTCTTCACCGACAACTTCCTCCCTAGATAGATAAAGCGCATTGACTGATATCAAGTGGGGGACCCCCGATCGTCAACGTTCGCAGAACGCTTCATCCTCAAAAACGGGTCTTCTGTGAACAATGCGAATGCGCCATATAGGAGGCAAGTACAGCGGCCGAGGGGAGCTTGGAGGCGAATGGACCGGCGACAATTCCTCGCGCTCGCTACGGGCGGCACATTTGCCGCCACCGCCGGTACGCCTTTCAATTCCCGAGCCAGTTCGATGGCCGGTTCCAGGGCAGGAGATCCCCCGATGACATCGACCGAAACGTCCTATGCGCTGACGCGCCCTGCCTATATCGACCAGTCGCATCTGGTGGTCAAAGATCTGGCAGCGGTTTCCGGCTTCTATCAGAAGATGCTCGGCCTTTCGGTTATCGAAAAGACGGCGAGCGGCGAGGTTCTGGGTGTCGCGGGCCTGCCGCTCCTGACGCTGACAACGGATGGCAAGGCGCGCGAGGCCCCCCGCAACGCCGCCGGCCTCTTCCACACCGCCTTCCTGATGCCGGACCGCACCGAGCTGGCGCGCTGGCTGCGCCATGCCGCCAACAACAATGTCGTGCTCGACGGCGCCTCCGACCATCTGGTCAGCGAGGCGATCTATCTCTCCGATCCCGAAGGCAACGGCATCGAAATCTATGCCGACCGGCCGCACGACAGCTGGAAGTTCCACCCCGACGGCATGGTGGAAATGGCGACGCTGCGGCTCGACCTGCAGGCGCTCTACAACAGCGCGCCCGACGACGCCTGGACCGGCATGGCCGACGGCACCGCAATCGGCCACATCCACCTGCAGGTCGGCGATATCCCGCAGGCGGACGTCTTCTACCGCGACGTGCTGGGTCTCAAGCTGATGGCGCGCTATCCGGGCGCGAGCTTCTTTGCGAGCGGCGGATATCACCATCATCTCGGCGCCAATATCTGGAACAGCCGCGGTGCCGGCAGGCGGGCCGAACATATGACCGGCCTTTCCGACTACAAGATCCGCTTCAACGACAGGCAGACGCTCGACAGGGCCGTCGCCAGGCTCGACGAACTGGAGATCGCCAGCGAGAAGCGCGACGGCGGCGTCTTCCTGAAAGACCCGTGGGGCATCGGGCTCACGCTCTCCGTCTGAAAAACTGTCTCCCAAGGCGTCGAAAGGACCGTTCCGGCATCCCGCCGGGCGGTCCTTTCCCTTTTGCGCCTCTGCCCGGTTGAGCGCCGGCTTGCGTGTCCGGGGCGGCCGCAGGAGCCGGGCTCGACGCCATCATGCGCCTGTAATAAACTGGTCGTATCGTCCAAGATTACAACCCTCAATAGATTTCGCAGCCAATCCCATCGTATACCGACGAAATGTCCGCCAGCGGACGGAGGAGGCAGAATGACAGTGGAGGATTCCCAGCGCGTCCGGCAGGTCGCCGAGCAGGTCGCGGCCGCCAGCCCGCCGGATGTGCAGGCCGATATCAATGCGCTGATGCGCAGCGCGCAGAAGCCCGGCTGGCTGGACGAGGCCGGCCGCGCCATGAATGTCCGCTACGGCGGCATGCGCGCCTTGATGAACCGGGACCAGCCGGTCGAGGAAGGGGTCGATATCGGCCCGCCGCCCGTCGGCGACCTGGAAACGATCGTCTTTGCGGTGGGCACGCCGGTCTTCCTCGTCAGGAACAATGCCATCGACATCGACAGCGCCCGCGAGGAAGCCAGGGCCTGGCGCCGCATCCTGACCGACAACGCCGCCAACCTGAACCGGACCATGGTTTCGATCGGCCGTGTCGACGTGACCAATGCCGACCGCGACTATGCCGGGACGGCCTGGGTGATCGACGACGGTCTGGTCGTCACCAACCGCCATGTGGCCAACCTTTTTGCGGAAGCCAGCGGCACCGGCTTCAAGTTCAAGATCGGCTTCGACGCGCGCCACGAAATCGGCGTCAACATCGATTTCCTGGAGGAATACGGCAACCCCGCCAGCGACGAGGTGAAGATCGAACGCATCGTCTGGGTGGCGCCCGAAAGCGGGCCTGACGTTGCCTTCCTGAAGCTGGAGCAGGCATCCTCGCCGGTCGGCCGCATCAAGCTCGACCTTGCCTCGGAGGCGCCGGTGCGCAACCTGCCGGTGGCGGCGATCGGCTATCCCGCCAGCGATTCCCGCTTTTCCGACCAGCGGCTTGCCGAAAAGATCTTCGGCGGCGTCTTCACCAAGAAGCGGCTTGCAGTCGGCAACCTGCTGGCCGCCGACGAGAACCGCGTCACCCATTCCTGCTCCACGCTCGGCGGCAATTCCGGTTCGCCGCTGCTCGACATCGGCACCGGCAGGGTAATCGGGCTTCACTACAGCGGAACCGAATTCATCGAGAACGACGCGGTGCCGGCGGCCGTTCTGCGGCGCTGCCTGCAGCGCGCCCGCGGACTGCTTGCGCCATTGAACGGGGAGATCATCATGAGCACCAACGAGGGAAGCGGAAGCGGCGCAGGTGGCGGCGGCGGCAAGGTGACGTTCACGGTGCCGCTGAAGATCACCGTCGAACTGGATAGCGCCGCGCTGCAATCCCCGCTCGCAGGCGGAGCGGCCGGCTCCCCTTCGGGGCCGTCCGTCACCGTCAGCGCAGCCGGTCCCGGCGGCAATGCGCCGCCGCCCTCGCCGATCGCCATGCCGACCAGGGAGCAGGTGCTGGCGGCGGTGCGCACCGCACGGTCGCTGCTTGCCAACCGTGACGACGTCGTTGCCATCAAGCCCGGCTATCGCTTCGAGAAAGGCGAGATCACCGATCAGCGCGCCGTGGTGATCGCGGTCAACCGCAAGCTTGAACCCGGCGCCCTCGAAGCGCGCGGGCGCACGAAACTGCCCGACTATATCGACGGCGTGCGCACCGACATTACCGTCGCCTCGGCGGAGGATCTGTTCGGCCTCGGTATCGAAGAGGCCGGGCAACCGAGCTGGCATACGAATTACCAGCCGCGCCCCGACCTGCCGCTGACCCGGCGCCCGGTCAACGGCAAATTCGTCATCCATACCGGGCCTGACGCAAGCTGGCCGCAGCTCGGCCCCTTCCTGTCGAAGACGCGCAGGTCGCTGGTCGTCGCCATGTACGATTTCGGGGCGACCAATGTCGCCAACGGCGTGCTCAACGCCGTCAAGGGCCAGGCCGAGACGATCGCCATGGTGCTGCAGATGGGCGGCAAGGTGCATGAGGGCGACCTGACGGATGCCGAGGCGGTCGCGCAGATCCGCGACGCGAAGGGCAGCAAGTTCGATTTCGCGCCAGCGAGCGTCGGGAGAAACGGCATCTTCGATTCCGCCTACCATATCAAGGTCGCCGTGCGCGACCACAGTGCCATGTGGCTTTCGAGCGGCAACTGGCAGAGTTCCAACCAGCCGAACGTGGCGCCCTTGACGAACAAGGACGACGCGGCATCGGCGCTCAGGCTCTACAATCGCGAATGGCACGCGATCCTCGAAGATGCCGGGCTCAGCAAGCTCTTCGAGGACCATATCCTGCGCGACCTCGAAGAGGCCAAGACGGTGACGGAGGCCGGGCTGGTGGCCGAACAGCTGGTCTTCCTGCCGGCCAACCTCGCCGTCGACACGCTGGAAGCGCCGCAAAAGCCGCGTTACTTCGAGCCGCTGACCGGCGAACGGACGATCGACGTGCAGCCGATCCTGACGCCCGACAACTATATCGACACGGTACTGCCGTTCATCCAGTCGGCCAGGAGCCGGATCTACTTCCAGAACCAGAGCTTCAACACGAAGACGGTGGGCGACGGATATCGGCGGCTGCTCGACGCGCTGCTGGAAAAGCAGACGGGCGGGCTCGACGTGCGCATCATCTTCCGCAGCTTCGGCTCCGAGGACCGCGACGTCATCAGCAACGCCAAGGATTACGGCTTCGATACAAACAAGATCCGCAAGCAGAAGAACTGCCACACCAAGGGCATCATCATCGACAGCGAAGCGGTGCTGATGGGCAGCCATAACTGGACGACGGCCGGCACCGGCTTCAACCGGGATGCGAGCCTGATCTTCTACGATGCTGAAATCGCCAAATTCTACGAGGAGATCTTCCTCTACGACTGGAACCGTATCGGCCCGGCGAGAATAGACGAAAACCTGCCGCCGCCGGTGCTCGCACCGGCCGGCGGAGAGACGGCACCGCCCTCCGGCTACATCGCCGTCCCGCTGTCGATGGCGCTCGGGCGGTAAGGCCGGCGCCTTGCTCCGGACGGCAATGGCGCCGTTGCCGGCGCCATCGTCATTCGCCGCCGCGGCGCCCTGCCCGGTTCAGCGGCGGGGCTCGATCGTCACCTCGCCGAACATGACGCCGCGCGTCAGCGGCTTGGCGAGGAAATCGTGCGGGAAGCCGAGGACGATGGCGCTCGCTTCGGCAAGGCGGGCGCGATGTTCATCGGACAGCACGGTTTCGAGCGCGCCGAGATTGTCTTCGAGCTGGGCCATGGTCTTGACGCCCATGATCGGCGACGTGACCGCCGGATTGGCCAGCGTCCAGGCAAGCGCCACCTGCGCCGGCGTCCGGCCGGTTTCGGCGGCGACCTGCTTCACCACGTCGGCAATGGCGAGATTGCGCTCCGTCAGTGCGCCGTTGCCGGCGGCGACATTCTTGCGGGTGCCGACCGCACTTGCGGTGCCGGCGCCAATATCGAGATCGGCGCGGCTGTATTTGCCGGTCAGGACGCCCATGCCGAGCGGCGACCAGGGGATGACGCCGAGGCCGAGTTCCTGCGCCATCGGGATCAGGTCGCGCTCCACCGTGCGCTCGATCAGGCTGTATTCGATCTGCAGCGCCACGAGCGGCGCCCAGCCGCGCAGGTCGGCAAGCGTCTGCATGCGCGAAACCTGCCAGGCGGGCGTATCGGAAATGCCGGCATAGACGATCTTGCCGGCACGGACGAGATCGTCCAGCCCGCGCATGACCTCCTCGGCCGAGGTCGTGAAGTCCCAGGCGTGCAGGTAGAAGAGGTCGATGTAATCCGTGTTCAGCCGCTTCAGGCTGTCTTCCACCGAGCGGACCATGCTGCGGCGGTGGTTGCCGCCGGAATTCGGGTCCTTCGGGCGTGAGGTGATCGTGTATTTGGTGGCGATGACGAGTTCGTCGCGGCGGCCTTCGGCAAAGCGGCCGACGAGGGTTTCGGACGTGCCGCCCGTATATTGGTTGGCGGTATCGATGAAATTGCCGCCGCGATCGACATAGGCGTCGAACATGCGGCGCGATTCCTGTTCGTCCGCACCCCAGCCCCAGTCGGTGCCGAAGGTCATGGCGCCAAGCGAAAGCGGCGAGACGCGCAGGCCGGAGCGGCCGAGCAGGCGGTAGCGGTCAAGGGACAATGTAGCGCTCATGGGAAATCTCCTCTTGTTGCAGAGGGAAGATGCGCCTTGCCGATACTGACAACAATGCTACATTATCGGCATGGCTTCTTTAGAAAAGAGAGCATAATGCGCGGGAGCGACTATGCGGAACTGAAGGCTTTCGCGGCGGTTGCCGAACAGGGCAATTTTGCCCGCGCGGCCGCGCGGCTCGGCATGTCGCCTTCGGCGCTCAGCCAGACGATCCGCACACTCGAGGAGCGGATGGGCATCCGGCTGCTCAACCGCACGACGCGCAGCGTCGCACCCAGCGAGGCGGGCCGGCGGCTGCTGGCGCGGCTCCTGCCGGCGCTGGCCGATCTGGACCAGGCGGTGGCCGACGTTGCGGCGCTGCGCGACAGGCCGGCCGGGCTGCTGCGCATCAACGCACCGCGCGTGGCGATCGTCCACAGGCTTGCGCCGCTGGTCGCGCCCTTTCACGCGGCCTATCCCGACATCGCCCTCGACATTATCGTGGACGACAAGCTCTCCGATATCGTGGCCGAACGTTTCGATGCCGGCATCCGGCTGGGCGAGATGGTGGAGAAGGACATGGTGAGCGTGAAACTCGGCGACGAGATGCGGCTCGTCGTCGTCGCCTCGCCGGACTATGTCGCGCGCCACGGCATGCCGGAAACGCCGCGGGAGCTGCGCGACCATGCCTGCGTCGCGTCCCGCTGGCCGACGGACGGCAGCCTCTACCACTGGGAATTCGAGCGCGGCGACGAGAAGCTGGAAGTGGCGGTCTCGGGGCCGCTCAGCACCACCGACAACGACCTGATGCTGCGCGCCGTGCTCGACGGCGTCGGCATCGGCTATCTCTTCGAAGAGCATGTGACGGATCATCTCGCCGCCGGCCGGCTGGTGAGGATGCTCGACGACTGGACGCCGCCCTTCCCCGGCTTCCACCTCTATTATCCAAGCCGGCGCCAGATGCCGCCGCCGCTGCGCGCCTTCGTGGATTTCATCGGGCGCCGGCGATCTCGCTCCTGAGCTTCTGATAGTCCGACAGGATCTGCCGGCCCCATTCGAGCGCCTTTTCGCCATCGGGCGTCAGCCCGAGGTAGCGCCGGCCGCGAAGGATGAGCGTGGTGTTGAGGTCTTCCTCCAGCCGGCGGATCGCCGCCGAAAGGGTCGGCTGGGCGACGTTGCAGGCTTCGGCCGCGCGGGCGAAGTGCTTTTCTTCCGCAAGGGTGACGAAGAAGGAAAGGTGTCTGATCTGCATGGCTGGGGCATCCTCTTTATCGTTATATTTCTAGAAATATATCGACTGTGAATTCAAGCTTTTCGTTACGCGCCGCCGAGAAATATAGTTGACTAGGAAACAACACCAATGTAGTTTCCTAGTCAACAAAATGGAGCCCGTCATGACGCATCCGCCCGTCCCGGCGCTGACCACGCATCTCGGCTACTGGCTGCGGATGGTTTCGAACCAGGTGTCGCTGGCATTCGCAAAAAGGCTGGAGGCGAAGGACGTGACCGTCGCCGAATGGGTCGTCATGCGCGAACTCTACGATGTCGAAACGCTCGCCCCGAGCCGGCTTGCCGACCGACTGGGCATGACGCGCGGCGCCATCAGCAAGCTTGCCGAACGGCTGATCGCCAAGGCGCTCGTCGCGCGGGACGCAAGCCCCGCCGACGGGCGGGCGCAGACGCTGCGGCTGACCGGCGAAGGCCGGCTGCTGGTGCCAGAACTGGCAGCCCTCGCCGATGCCAACGATGCCGCTTATTTCGGCCACCTGACGCCTGCGGAAAGAAAGGCGATGGAAGACATGCTGAAGGCTGTCGCCAAGCGGCAGGACATACGCACGATACCGGTCGAATAGGCCGTCCACACCCGACTTAAAAACCGAAAGGGAGAGCGCCGATGAACGCGCAGCAGAGAGCTATTGCCGAAGATTGCACCAGGGCGTCCGAAGAGGACCGCATGAGCTTTCCGCAGATATTGGGCCTCCTTTCGGAGGCCGGCATCGAAAGCTATTTCGCCGACCTCAGACGAGGGGTGAAGGTCTATTACCTGCCTGCGGGTGAAACGCTTGAGATCGCCACCGGCGCGGCAAGGCCGCCGGTTGCCGAAGCCTTCGATGCCGCCGCGGTCGGCGCGGCCGTGCAATGGGCGCAGGCAGCCGCGGCCGACTATAGCTACAAGGGTTTCTGCGGAATGGTCATGGCCGCCGGCTGCATGGGTTATCTCGTCTCCCTGCCCGGCCGGCGCGCGGTTTATTTCGGCCGTACCGGGCAGACGCATGTCGAGCATTTCCCGGACCGGTAGCCCGTCCGCCCGCTCTGGAACCGGTGGCAACCCTTGCGCGTTGATTGGCGAAGCAATGGGGCTTCGGGGACAAACCGCACATGAGCATCGCCAATGGCATCAGAAAACAGGCCGACAGGTTCCGTCTCGACGAACGCCCCATGAGTTCATGGGCACGCACCTTTCAGGCGGCGGCGGAGGAGCTTCCGCCGGCTCCCGTGCGCCGCGTCGAGAAGGACGGGCTGGATATCACCATGGCCTGGGCGATCATCGGCATCTTCGGCATTCTCGGCCTTGCCGCCGTCTACCTGATGTCGCTGATCCTGATCCCGATCACGCTTGCCGTGGTCGTCGGCATGATCCTCGGCATGGCGGCGGAGAAGCTTTCGAAGATGGGCGTGCCCCGGCTTGCCAATGCGGCGCTGCTGTCCACCAGCGTCGCCTTCATCATCTTCATGCTCATCAATTCGCTCGCCGGTCCGCTGACGATGCTGGCCAACGAGGCGCCCGGCTTCATCGACCGCACGACGCAGCGCCTCATGCCTTATCTGGAACGGATCGAATGGCTGCACATCACGCCCGCGACCTTCCAGAGCGGCCCGATGTCGATCGACTCGCTGCTCGAAAATACCGGCAACGTGCTGCATGTGGTGACGACGAACCTGACGCCGGCGCTGGTCCAGGGGCTGATCTTCTTTGCCGCGCTGCTGCTGTTTCTGGCAAGCCGGGTCAGCCTGCGCAAGACGATCATCATGACCTTCCGCGAACGCTCGCAGCGGCTGGCGGCGATCCGCGTCATCAATGCCGTGGAACAGGCGCTCGGCTTCTATTTCGCCACGGCCTCGCTGATCTACATGGCGCTCGGCGTGGTGATGACCGTCATCGCCTATGTCGGCGGGCTGCCGACGCCGGTGCTCTGGGGCTTTTTCGCCTTCCTTTCGAGCTTCGTTCCCTATCTCGGCATTACGCTGATGACCCTTGCCGTGGCCGTGGCCGGCATCATGGCGCATGACGGCATCATCATCGGCCTCATCCCGGCCGCGGCTTTCTTCACCGTGCATCTGGTGATGGAAAACCTGATCTTCCCCGCGGTGATGGGCCGGAGGCTGGAGATCAACCCCTTCGTCGTCTTCCTGGCGATCATCTTCTGGACATGGATGTGGGGGGCGGTCGGCGCCATGCTGGCGCTGCCGCTCTCGCTGATGGTCATGACGATCATCGACGAACTGCTGATCGAGGAAAGACCGCAGCCGCAGCTGCCGAAGTAAGGATAGCGGGCGGCAACGAGCCGGGAGAAGCCGGCCCTATTCCGTCGTCCTGTCGTCGCCGGTATCGGCGACATCCTGCAGGCGCACGAATTCGGTGCCCTTGGCCTTGAGATCGACGAGCGCCCTTGCCACGCCCTCGCCCGCCGCATGGGTCGGCTGGTTGATGTGGGAGATGACCACGTCGCCATCCCTGGCGGCGGCAATGCGCTTTTCGGTGACTGCGGCGCCGAGCAGCGAGCCGCCGTCGCCGTTTACGGAATAGCCGGCGATGCGATAGCCCATGGCGCGGATCTGGCCGATGGCGGAAAGGTCGTATTTGGCGGTCGAGCCGCGGAACCAGCGGGGCGCGGGAATGCCCGAAGCGACCATGGCGGCCGCCCCGCCTTCCACTTCCTGCCTGACGGCATCGGGCGAACCGGCCGAGGGGATGCCATAGACGAGCACCGGCTTGTCGATTGCCGGAATGTGCTTCTCGCCGTGATTTTCCAGTTCGAAGAGATCGGGATTCTGCAGGAAGACGGCAAGCGCTTTCGGATTGCGCTTCAGCCAGCGGGCGGTGACGAAGACGGTGGCGGGAATGCGCTCGTTGACCAGCGTCGAGAGAATGCGCTCGTCGGCCTCGCCCATGCAGGCGTCGAAGGTCAGCGCGATGCGGGCATGACCCGCGATATTGGAACGGGCGATGTGCAGATGCGGCTCGACGAGCTTCGGTCCGGCGGCGGCCGGCGCACGGGCGGCAGGTGCGGCAGGCGGGATTTCCGCGGCGAATGCCGACGAGGCGGCGGCCAGCAGCAGTGCAGAGCCAAGAAGAAAGCGCTTCATGAAGAATCAGATTCGGTTGCTGTTTTGCCGCTTCTTAAAGCAAAGCATGAAGGCGGGCCATGTGGCCTGATGCCGCCCGCAAAGAGGCGGGCGCGGCCTCAATCCGCCCGCATTCCCGTGCCAGTCCAGAGGACGGAACGTGCTGGAGGCTCAGTCGTAGAGATAATATTTGGTCCACTTGTCCTTCGGAACCTTCTCGCCGATCTTGTATTTCAGGTCGCGCACGTTGATGTGCTGCGGGCCGGTGATGCAGGTATAGGACAGGTGGTACCAGTCGCCCTTGCTGCGGAAAACGGCGCCGGGGGCTTCCAGGCGGTCGTCGCTCGGGATCGGGTCCTTGAACGTGTAGGCGATGACCTTGTCCGGCCGGAAGCCGGTGCCGTCCTTGTTGATCCGGCTCATGGCCTCGGTATCGCAGCTCTGTTCGAGCCGGGTGGCGGGGTCCAGCTTTTCGAGCTGTTTCTTGATGGCGGGATCCACGGCATAGGAGGAAGTGGCGGCAAGGCCGATGAGCGACATAAACAGGACCAGACGTTTCGGCATGACGGAGAAACCTTTACTGCTATGCATTCTTCATACTGCCGCCGGCTGCCTGCCGGGGCCTGGCGCGGGTGTAGTTTTCGCGCGACGCTAGCGGACATTCTTAAACAATGTGGTGACATCAAGGCAACGCGGCGGCCATTTTGTCTCAAGACGGTTCACCGCCCGACGCTTGATCCGGACCGGCCGCACCTCTATCTCTTGCCGAGCGATACCGCCATATACGGAGCCTTCCTTGACCGCTTTCAAGAACCTGCCTGCCCCGCCCGCCGCTGAAAAAAGACCGGTTTCCGACACGCGCCACGGCATTACGCGGACCGACGACTATGCCTGGCTGCGGGCCGACAACTGGCAGGCCATGTTCAAGGACCCCTCCATTCTCGACCCGGATATCCGCGCCCATCTGGAAGCCGAGAACGGCTACATGAACGCGGCGATGGAAGACACCAAGCCGCTGCAGAAGGCGCTGTTTGCCGAGATGCGCGGGCGCATCAAGGAAGACGACAGTTCCGTGCCGATGAAGGACGGCGCCTATGCCTACGGCACGTCCTTTGTCACCGGCGGCGAGCAGCCGCGCTATTTCCGCATCCCGCGCGAAGGCAACGTCAAGGACGAGACGATCCGCACCGTCCTGCTCGACGGCGACAAGGAAGCCGCCGGCAAGGCCTATTTCCGCCTCGCCGGCCTCGACCATTCGAGCGACCACAGCCGCGGCATCTGGGGCTATGACGACAAGGGCTCGGAATTCTTCACGCTGAGGGTTCGCGATCTTGCAACCGGCGAGGATCTGTCCGACGTGATCGAGAATACCGGCGGCGGCGGGGTCTGGGCGCCCGACGGCAAGAGCTTCTTCTATTCGGCGCTCGACGAGAACCACCGCCCCTCGAAGGTTTTCCACCATATTCTCGGCACGCCGCAGAGCCAGGACCGGCTGGTCTACGAGGAAGAGGATGCCGGCTTCTTCATGGGCGTCGGCGGCTCGCTGCTCGACGACTTCATCTATATCGACATCCACGACCACGAGACCAGCGAATACCGGCTGCTTTCGACCAGGGACCTGACGGCGGAGCCGAAGCTGGTCGCCGCGCGCGAGGAAGGCATCGAATATTCGCTGACGGAGGGCGGCGACGTCTTCTACATCCTCACCAACGACGGCGGCGCCAAGGATTTCAAGATCATGGAAGCGCCGGTTGACAGACCGGGCAAGGAAAACTGGCGCGAGGTCGTGCCCCACAAGCCGGGCACGCTCATCATCAGCCACATGGCCTATGCGCGCCATCTTCTGTGGCTGGAGCGCAAGGACGGGCTGCCGCAGATCATGATCCGCGACCGGCGCAGCGGCGAGGAACATGCGATCGCCTTCGACGAGGAAGCCTATTCGCTCGGCCTTTCGGGGGCGGCCGAATACGACACCGACGTCATCCGCTTTTCCTATTCGTCGATGACGACGCCCTCGCAGCTTTACGACTACAACATGGTCACGCGCGAGCGCACGCTGCTCAAGACGCAGGAAGTGCCGTCGGGCCACAATCCCGACGACTACGTCACTCGCCGCGTCTTCGCGCCCGCCTGGGACGGCGAGAAAGTGCCCGTCACCCTGCTCTATCGCAAGGATACGCCGCTCGACGGTTCGGCCCCCTGCCTGCTCTATGGCTACGGCGCCTACGGCATCACCATTCCCGCCGGCTTCAACACCAACTGCCTGTCGCTCGTCGATCGCGGCTTCGTCTATGCCATCGCCCATATCCGCGGCGGCAAGGACCGCGGCTTTGCCTGGTACGAAAACGGCAAGATGGACAAGAAGACCAACACGTTCAAGGACTTCATCGCCGCGGCTGACTATCTGAATCAGGAGAGGTTCACCTCTTACGCCGGCATCATCGCCGAGGGCGGATCGGCCGGCGGCATGCTGATGGGCGCTGTCGCCAACATGGCGCCGGAGAAATTCGCCGGCCTGATTGCCGCCGTTCCCTTCGTCGATGTCCTGAACACCATGCTCGACGACACGCTGCCGCTCACGCCGCCGGAATGGCCGGAATGGGGCAACCCGATCGAGAGCCGCGAGGAATACGAGCAGATCGCCGCCTATTCGCCCTATGACAATGTCGGCGCCAAAGCCTATCCGCCGATCCTGGCGCTCGGCGGCCTGACGGACCCGCGCGTCACCTATTGGGAGCCGGCCAAATGGGTCGCAAGGCTGCGCGAGAAGACGACGGGCACGGCGCCGATCCTGCTCAAGACCAACATGGATGCCGGCCACGGCGGCGCCTCCGGGCGCTTCCAACGGCTGGAGGAAATCGCCTTCGAATATGCCTTCGCGATCAAGGTGGCGGGCAAGATGTGAGGTCCGGATGCGGCCTGCCCCGCGCGGGCCGCCTGCTCAAGGGAGGGAGAAATGGCGGTCTATGTCGCCCTGCTGCGCGCCGTCAATGTCGGCGGCACAAGCTCCCTGCCGATGAGCGAACTGAAAGCGCTCTGCGAAGAACTCGGCTTTGCCGATGTGAAGACCTACATCCAGAGCGGCAACGTGCTGTTCCGCTCGGATGAAGCCGAAAAGGCGGTCGAGGAAAAGCTCGACGCGGCCCTCGGCAAAAAGATGGGCAAACGGCCGGGCGTGATGGTGCGCGGCCGAAGCGAGCTTGACGGCATCGTCGCCGGAGCGCCCTTCCCGGACGCGAAGCCGAATTTCCTGCTCGTCTACTTCCTGCCCGAGGCCGCGCCTTCCGATGCGCTGGAGGGGATGGTGGCGCCCGACGGCGAAGAGGCGAAGCTCGCCGGCCGCGAAATCTACGTGCACTATCCCAACGGCTCCGGCCGCTCGAAACTCAAGCTGCCGGCGCTGAAACCGGGGACCTCGCGCAACCTCAACACGGTGCGCAAGCTTGCCGAGATGGCGGCGGAGATGGAAGCCGGCAACTAAGGCTGCCCGCTGCCGGCCATGCCATGGAGCTGGTCGTGCCTGACGGCGGCCAGCGGCGATTCGACCGCCGGCAGGAAGAGCATCCTGACGAAGGTGCGCAGCATCAGCACCTGTTCGGCGAGCGTGTTCGGCTCCTTCAGCGTCTTCGACAGGACGATGCCGCCTTCCAGCACCGAAGAGACCATGTCGGCCAGCTGGTCGACATCGACGGGCTCACGCGGCGTGTAGACGGCCATGATCTCGCGGAACATGCGGCCGAAGCGGCGGCGCCAGGCCAGCACCGCGTTCTTGTTGGTCTCCTGGATCTCGCGGTCGAACAGCCGCTCGTAATAGCAGACGGTCGCGACCAGGCAGCCGGGATGGCCGTTCGGCAGGTCGGCCAGCAGTTCGGAGAGCAGTTTCAGGCCGAGCAGGAAGGATTGCAGCGGATCGTCCATCAGATCGCGCGCGCGGCTGAAAATCTCGTCGTAGATGCGCTCGTCATTCTCGATGTAGCGGTTGAGCAGGGCTTTTGCGAGTTCGTTCTTGTCCTTGAAGTGGTAGAAGAAGCCGCTCTTGGTAATGCCGGTTTCGACGATCAGCTCCTCGATGGACGTGCCGCCGAATCCCTTCTGCAGGACCGCCGCCTCCGCCACATCGAGGATGCGATTCCGTGTTTCCTCGCCCTTTCGCATGTCTCCCTCCTGTACCCGCGGTACAGTTTTCAGTGCAGCAGGATCGAGCCCGCTTCCGCCCCCGGCAGCATCGGCCCATGCAAGGGATTGATTTCAATCCGCAAAATTCGAAACCCGGCCTAGTATACCGCAAGTCGCCTAGTTTGGCAGCAGAATAAGCGGCAGAACATGGCCATCGACGGCAGTCATTTCAGGCGCCGCGATTGGAGAGGTTTCACAATGGCAAAGTACAGGCATGGGCTGCCGCAGCTTAGAGGCGGCGCCTTCATTACCGATGGCGGCATGGAGACCACGATGATCTTCCAGGAAGGCATCGAGCTTCCGCATTTCGCCTCCTTCGTATTGCTGGCTTCCGAGGACGGAAGGGAGCGGACGAAGAATTACTATCGCCGCTATCTGGACATCGCCCGGCGGCACGGCACGGGCTTCGTGCTCGACACCGCCACATGGCGCGCCAATCCCGACTGGGGCCGGAAGCTCCACTATACGAGCGAGGCGCTGCGGGCGGCAAACGAACAGGCCGTCGAGCTGCTGGTCGGCCTGCGCGGCAGCTATGAGAGGCCGGAGCAGCCGATCGTCATCAGCGGCGCCATCGGCCCGCGCGGCGACGGCTACAAGGCCGGCAACATGGGCGCCGAGGAGGCGGAGGACTACCACGCCTTCCAGATCGAGACCTTCGCCGGCACCGAGGCCGATATGGTGACAGCCTTCACGCTGACCAATATCGACGAGGCAATCGGCATTGCGCGGGCGGCAAGGGCGCATGACATGCCCTGCGCCATCTCCTTTACGCTGGAAACCGATGGCCGGCTCGTGACCGGCCGCAGCATCCAGGAGGCGATCGAGACGACGGATGCGGCCACCGGCGGGGCGCCGGCCTATTACATGATCAACTGCGCCCACCCGACGCATTTCGAAGGCGCGCTCGATCACGGCAGCGCCTGGGTGAAGCGCATTTCCGGCATTCGCGCCAATGCCTCGACCATGAGCCACGAACAGCTCGACAATAGCGAGGTGCTGGATGCCGGCGATCCTGCCGATCTCGGCCGGCGCTACCGCGAACTCGTCCGCCGGATGCCGCAGGTGCGCGTGCTCGGCGGCTGCTGCGGCACCGACCACCGCCATGTCGCGGCGATCTGCGAAGCCTGCCTGCCGCAGGCGGCGTGACGGGGCAAACGGGAGGGCATGATCGTGACGATGGTGGGGGCAACGACGCGTCAGCGCAGCTGGCGCGATCTGTGGCTTGCGATAACAGGGCGGCAAACGCAAGCCGAACCGGGTGCGGCCGAGGAGGTGGCGCTGCTTGATCTCGATCTTGCAGCCTTCGAGGGCCTCGACGGCCGCATGGCCTACGGGCTCCGGGCGGACCAACGCGAGGGGCGGCCATTGCGGCGCAGGCGATTGCGGGAGTTCGTCGGTTTCTGACGATGGGAAGGCGCCTCAGCTTCCGGCTGCGGCGCCTTTCTTCTGCCTGGCCCTGTAACCGCTGATCTCCTCGCCGGCGGTCGGCGAGAAGCGCAGGTTCCAGAAGGTGGCGGTGATCGAAATGATCGTGACCACGATGAAGGCGATGGAGAAATCGCCGAGCTCGGGCGTTTCGACGCCGTTGAAGGCCATCGAACCGTGCAGCGCCAGCGCGCCGATGCAGATGCCGAGCGACAGCATGAGCTGCTGGAAGGTGGTGTAGAAGCTCGTGGCCGAGCTCATCCGCTCCTGGCCGATCTCGTCATAGGCGATGGTGTTGTAGGCCGTGAACTGGAAGGACATGAAGAAGGCGCTGAGCACCAGCGCGACGAAGATCAGCGGCATCGGCCAGTCCGGCCGGAAGGCGGCGCAGAGGCCGTAGCCGATCGTGCCGAGAATGCCGTTGATGACGAGGCTGCGGCGGAAACCGACGCGGCGGAAGACGGCCTTGGCGAGCGGCTTCATGAAGAGCGCGCCGAGGGCCGTGGAAATGACGATCTGGCCGGCGGCGGCGGCCGAAAGGCCGAAGCCGATCTGGAAGAGCAGCGGCAGCAGGAAGGGCTGCGCGCCCTGGGTGATGCGCGTCAGCGAGCCGGCGATGACCGAGGTGCCGAAGCTCGGCACCTTCATCAGCGAAAAATCCATGATCGGCGACGGATGCTTGCGGGCATGGCGCAGATAGGCGATGCCGAACAGCAGGCCGATGGCGATCAGGAAAATCGAGAAGGAGCCCTGCCCTTCATGGCTCGACAGTTCGAAGCCGAAGAGCAGCGAGCCGAGCGAAATGCCTGAGAGGATGAAGCCGATCGTATCGAAGGGGCCGGCGGCCTTGCCTTTCACCTCGTCGATATAGATCGACACGAAAATCATGCCGATAATGCCGATCGGCACGTTGATGTAGAAGATCCAGCGCCAGTCGAGATAGGTGACGATGAAGCCGCCGAGCGGCGGGCCGACGATCGGCCCGATCAGCGCCGGCACCAGCAGCCAGGACATGGCGCTGACCATATCCTTGCGGTCGACGCTGCGCATCAGCACCAGACGGCCGACCGGCATCATCATGGCGCCGCCGATGCCCTGCAGCAGGCGGGCGAGTACCAGGAAGGGCAAGGTCGGCGCGAAGGCGCAGAGAATGGAGCCGGCCACGAAGACGGCGATCGCCGAGCGGAAGACGGTGCGCGAGCCGAAACTGTCGGCGACCCGGCCGCTGGCCGGAATGAAGATCGCCAGGCTGAGCAGGTAGGAGGTGAGCGCGATCGACATGGCCGGGGCATCGACACCGAAATCGCGCGCCATCGTCGGCAGCGCTGTCGCCAGCACGGTGGCATCGACGTTTTCCATGAGCATGGCACTCGCGACAATCATCGCGATCACCCGGAAATTGGGTGCTGCGCGCCGGACCATCGGCGCATGATAAATCTGATCCGACATCGTCAGGGATCACTCGCAGTGGCGCGGCAGAGCACACGGGGGCGACGGGGCCGCGGAGATGACATGGCAAAATGCCAAGAGGAGATGATTTGCTATACGCCTGCAATCATGGCAGCGCTATGTCTTTTATGGCAAATCTGCTTTGACGATCGGTAAAGACGGATCACCATTCCTTGCACTCCATTGCCCTTCGTGAAGGGGCCGCCGCGGGCCAGAATCGGCTTGCGTGACCGCACCGGCGGGCCTACCTATGGAAGATGAGCTCCGCCCTGCAGAAAAACCGGCCGGATACGGCCTTTTCCTTCGACAACAGCTATGCGCGCCTGCCGCCGCACTTCTTCGCCAGGCAGGCGCCGACGCAGGTGGCGGAGCCGTGGCTCATCAAGCTCAACGAAACGCTGGCCGAGGAACTGGGTCTCGACGTCGAGATGCTGAAGCGCGAGGGCGCGGCGATCTTTTCCGGCAACCGCGTGCCTGACGGCGCCGAACCGCTGGCGATGGCCTATGCCGGCCACCAGTTCGGGCAATTCGTGCCCCTGCTCGGCGACGGGCGGGCGATCCTGCTCGGCGAGGTGATCGACCGCAGCGGCAAGCGCCGCGACATCCAGCTGAAGGGCGCGGGGCAGACGCCCTTTTCGCGCCGGGGCGACGGGCGGGCGGCGCTTGGGCCGGTGCTGCGCGAATATATCGTCAGCGAGGCGATGTCGGCGCTCGGCATTCCCGCCACGCGGGCGCTTGCCGCGGTGCTGACCGGCGAAGGCGTGCGTCGCGAGGAGATCCTGCCGGGCTCGGTGTTTGTGCGCGTGGCGGCAAGCCATATCCGCGTCGGCACCTTCCAGTACCTGGCCGCGACCGGCGACGAGGACGGCGTCAAGGTGCTCGCCGACCATGTGATCGAGCGGCACTATCCCGCCCTGAAGGCGGCGGAAAACCCCTATCTGGCGCTCTACGAAGCCGTCTGCGACCGGCAGGCGGCGCTGATCGCCCGCTGGCTGCAGGTCGGCTTCATCCATGGCGTGATGAACACGGACAATATGGCGATCTCCGGCGAGACGATCGATTTCGGCCCCTGCGCCTTCATGGACAGCTACGATCCGATGACGGTCTTCTCCTCGATCGACCAGCGCGGACGCTACGCCTATGCCAACCAGCCGGGCATCGGGCAATGGAATCTGGCGCGGCTCGGCGAAGCGCTGCTGCCGCTGATCGATCCCGACCGGGACAAGGCGATCGAGCAGGCCAATGCCGTCATCAAGGCCTATGGCGAGCGTTTCCAAGCCTTCTGGCTGCAGGGCATGCGCGGCAAGGTCGGCCTGGCCTCGGCCGAAGACGGCGATCTCGAACTCGTTCAGGCGCTGCTGGCGCTGATGCAGGCACAGGGCGCGGACTTTACGCTGGCGTTCCGGCGGCTTTCCGCGCTGGCCGGCGATCCGGAGGCGGAGGCCGCCTTCGTCTCGAGTTTCCGCGAGCCGGCCGCTGCGGTCGAATGGCTCGCCCAATGGCGCGAACGGCTGGCCCGCGATGCCCAGGCGCCGGGCGAACGGGCGGCCGCCATGAAGCGGGTCAACCCGGCTTTCATTGCGCGCAACCACCGCGTCGAACAGGCGATCGAGGCTGCCGTCGAGGACGGCGATTTCTCGCTGTTCGAGGCGTTGCTGGCCGTACTTTCGAAACCTTATGAAGAGCAGCCGGCATTTGCCGCCTATATGGACCCGCCGAAGCCCGAGGAACGGGTGCTGCAGACCTTCTGCGGAACCTGATTTCAGACAAATCCCATATCAGTTGGAGACAGTGATGACCGACCTTCTCGACATTCCGGTCAAGACCGTTCAGGGGCGCGAGACGACGCTCAGCGAATATCGCGGCCAGGTGCTGCTCATCGTCAACGTCGCTTCCAAGTGCGGCCTGACGGTGCAGTACGAGGGGCTTGAAAAGCTCTATGCCGACAAGCGCGAGCGCGGCTTCGTCATCGCCGGCTTCCCGGCCAACGACTTCAAGGGCCAGGAGCCGGGCACGGACGCGGAAATCCTCGATTTCTGCACCAGCACCTTCGGCGTCGACTTCCCGATGTTCTCCAAGATTTCCGTCAAGGGACCGGACAAGCACCCGCTCTACAAGACCCTGACGAATTCCGACGTGGAGACAACCGGCGAAGGGCCGATGCGCGAGCGGCTGAAGGGTGCCGGCCTTGCCGGTGACGACAACGAAATCCTCTGGAACTTCGAAAAATTCCTCGTCGGGCGCAACGGCAAGGTGGTCGCCCGCTTCGCTCCCGACGTGACGGCGGACGACAGCCGCCTCGTCTCGGCGATCGACCGGGAGCTGGCAAAAGCGATCTGAAACCGCAGCCGCCGCGAGCGCCAATTGTGGCGGTTGAAAGGCAGGCCTCCCGCTCTATCTGCCTGATCGGCGTATGTTTTTCGCCATCCTCCGATCCGGCTAACCAGCGGGAGACTGCCTTATGGCAATCGTCATAACCTCTATAGTTTTCGTCATTTTCGGACTGGCGCTCGGCGCCGGCGGGCTCTGGCTCGTCACGCTCGGCGGCAGCGTGTTCTATCTCTTCGCCGGCCTCATGTTCCTGCTGACGGCAGGCCTGCTTCTCCTGCGCAAGGCCGTGGCGCTCTGGGCCTATGCCGTGCTCGTGGTCGTGGCGCTTGCCTGGGCGATCTGGGAGGTCGGGTTCGATTGGTGGCAGCTCGGCCCGCGCGGCGGCCTGATTATTCTCCTCGGGCTCTGGCTGCTGACGCCCTGGATCCGCCGCCCGCTCGGTTTCCGCAGCCCGACCGGCACCTATTACGGCGCCAATCCCTGGCCGCTGGCGGTTCCGGTCGTCGCCGCCATGCTCGTCGCCCTTTATTCGATGACGACAGACCCGCATGACCTTGCCGGCGACCTGCCGACGCAATCGGTTGCGGCCAGCCCGGCCTTCGGCGGCAATGTGGCCGACGGCGAATGGCACCAATATGGCCGCACGCCCTACGGCCAGCGCTATTCGCCGCTCGACCAGATCACCGCGCAGAACGTATCCACGCTGACGGAAGCCTGGCGCTACCAGACGGGCGACGTGAAGAAGCCCGACGATGTCGGCGAGACCACCTACCAGGTGACGCCGCTCAAGGTGGGCAACACGCTCTATCTCTGCACGCCGCACAATTGGGCGATCGCGCTCGACGCCCGGACCGGCCGGGAGAAATGGAAATACGATTCCAATTCCGGCATGAACCCGGACCGGCAGCACCAGACCTGCCGCGGTGTCACCTACTATAACGACGAGGCCGCACCGGCCGGCGAACCCTGCAAGGAGCGCGTCTACCTGCCGACCTCGGATGCGCGGCTGATTGCGCTCGATGCGGCCAACGGGCAGGTCTGCACCGGCTTTGCCGATCAGGGCGTCCTGCATCTGCAGACCGGCATGGAGTACAATCCGGCCGGCTACTATTACTCCACCTCGCCACCGGTCGCCGTGGCGGGCAAGATCATCATCGGCGGGGCGGTCAACGACAATTATTCGACGCAGGAACAGTCCGGCGTCATCCGCGCCTACGATATCGACAGCGGCGCGCTGATCTGGAACTGGGATTCGGGCAATCCGGACCAGACGGCGCCGCTGCCGGAGGGGCAGCACTACACGACGAACTCGCCGAACAGCTGGTCTGTCTTCAGCGTCGATGAGCAGCTCGGCATGGTCTATATCCCGCTCGGCAACCAGGTGCCGGACCAGCTTGGCATGAACCGCAGCGCCGATGTCGAGACATTCTCCTCCTCGGTGGTGGCGCTCGATATCGATACGGGGCAGCTGCGCTGGGTGCAGCAATTCGTCCACCACGATCTCTGGGACATGGACGTGCCGGCCCAGCCGGTGCTGCTCGACCTGACGAAGCCGGACGGAACGGCGGTGCCGGCGCTGGTGGCCTCCACCAAGCAGGGCGATATCTACGTGCTCGACCGGCGCACGGGCCAGCCGATCATCCCCTTCAAGGAAATCCCGGCGCCGGGCGGGGCGATCCCGGAAGACCGCACGGCGCCGACGCAGCCGATCTCCGACCTCACCTTCTCGCCGGAGCCGCTGCAGGAAAAGGATATGTGGGGCGTCTCGCTGTTCGACCAGCTCGCCTGCCGCATCGCATTCCACCGCTACAGATACGAGGGCCGCTACACGCCGCCCTCGCTGCAGGGAACGATCGTCTATCCCGGCAATTTCGGCACGTTCAACTGGGGCTCGGTCGCCGTCGATCCCGAGCGGCAGGTGATGTTCGGGATGCCGACCTATCTCGCCTTCACCTCGCGCCTCGTGCCGTCAGCCGATATCCCGCCGCGCGGGCAGGACGAGAAGGGCAGCGAACAGGGCCTCAACCGCAATGACGGCGCGCCCTACGGCGTGTTCATGGGGCCGTTCCTGGGGCCGCTGCAGATCCCCTGCCAGGCGCCGCCATGGGGCTATGTCGCGGGCGTGGACCTGCGCACAGGGCGCATCGCCTACATGCACAAGAACGGCACGGTACACGACATGACGCCGCTGCCCCTGCCCTTCAAGGTGGGCGTGCCGGGCATCGGCGGGCCGATGCTGACAAGGGGCGGCGTCGCCTTCCTCGGCGCGGCCGTCGACAACTATCTGCGCGCCTATGACGTGACGAACGGCCGCCAGCTCTG
The DNA here is from genome assembly GCF_052946295.1 of Rhizobium sp. KDH_Rht_773_N. NCBI lineage: Bacteria > Pseudomonadati > Pseudomonadota > Alphaproteobacteria > Hyphomicrobiales > Rhizobiaceae > Rhizobium > Rhizobium sp. KDH_Rht_773_N. The sequence continues at coordinate 733,256 of NZ_CM129525.1, forward strand.
GCAGGCGCGGCTTCCGGCCGGCGGCCAGGCGACGCCGATGACCTATACGGCCGACGACAACAAGCAATATGTCGTCATGGTTGCCGGCGGGCACGGTTCGGTCGGCACCAAGCCCGGCGACTATGTGATCGCCTACACGCTGCCGTAGTGCAGTCAGAAGGAGACACCAGCTCTGGGCAGGCTTGCCCCATCATGCTGCTGCCGTTTTTCAGGGGGATTTTTCATGGAAATCGGTAGCAGCCTTTCAATTTATTCCGGCCTCGGCATGCTCTTCGAGCAGGGCAAATCCAAGGCCACACTGGCCGACGAATTCGGCGGCAGCACGCGCAACCAGTCCGGCGCCGGCCTGCAGCCGAGCACGACCCCGCCGTCCATCGCCAATACGATGTGGGCGGTTCAGGCCGGCAACGAGACCTATATCAACCCGCCGTCGGATGCCGAGCGGGAAGCCAAGGCCGCGCATGAGAGCCTGGTCGACCAGTTCTCCGAATGGAGCAACATGGACCCGGCGGAATTCATCCGCGCCCGCTACCTGAAGGCCCATGGCCTGACCGAAGACGACCTGAAGGCCATGCCGGCCGATCAGCGCGAGGCCATCGAGAAAGAAATCGCCGAGCAGATCAAGCGCGAACTTGCCGGCATCGAAGATGGCGCAGACGCCAGCGAGGAACCCGCCGCCGCCCAGGCACCGGCCGCGCAGCCGGCCGAGGAAAATTCGGCCACCTGATCCCACCCCGGATCGAAAAGCCGCGGGCAGCGACGCCGCCCGCGGCTTCTGCGCGACTTGTACCCCGCGGGAGAGATTGCCGAACGCCCGGCCGCGCTACACCATCTCGGCAATCATCCTGCCGATTTCCGCAAAGACCGGGTTGAATTCGTCCATCTTCACGGTCGTTTCGGCCATGTAGACGGCGGCGACGATCGGGCCGCGGCCCGGCGGCCAGATGATGGCGATATCGCCGGCCGCGCCGTTGTCGCCCGTGCCGGTCTTGTCACCGATCCGCCAGTCGCGGGGCAGGCCCGCGCGCAGGCGCGCCGCGCCCGTCGTGTTCGCCACCATCCAGTCCACCAGCCGATTGGCCGAATCTTCCGCCAGAACCGAGCCGAGAGCGATATTGCCGAGAGAATCCAGCATGGCGTCCGGCGTCGTCGTGTCGCGCGGATCGCCCTTTGCGGCTTCGTTCAGCGCGGTTTCCATGCGGTCGAGCCGGGTCGTGCCGTCGCCGATGGAGCGCAGCCAGTCGGTGAGGGCCGCCGGGCCGCCGAAACTTTCCAGCATCAGGTTGCCGGCCGTATTGTCGCTCAGCGTGATGCCGGCCTTGCAGATATCGGCCAGCGTCATGCCCTCGCCGCCTGCATGTTTTTCGGTCTCCGGCGAATAGGTGACGAGCTTTTCCCTGCCGTAGGTGATGCGCCGGTCGAGCGTTTCGTCACCCCTGTCGACACGGGCGAGAACGAGGCCGGCGGCCAGGACCTTGAAGGTGCTGCACATGGCGAAAGGCTCGCTGCCGCGATAGCCGAAGGAGACGTTCGTGTCGCTGTCGAGAACGGAGACGCCGAGACGCCCGCCGATGCGCGCCTCGAGCGCGGCCAGCCGCTTGTCGATATCCTCGTCCTGCTGCCCGGCACGCGCGCGCCGCGCAAGGCCCAGCGCGGGCAAGAGCAGCGCGGAGCCCATGAAGCTGCGGCGGGTAAGGCTGTGATTCATGGCGACCTCCGGGGAATCAGGATCACAGGCCTAAGGGCCGATTGCGGCGGCATCTCGGCTTTCGGCCGGGATCAGGCGGCGCGCGTGACTTCCACCGTCACATGCGACAACTCGTCCAGACGCGCGAGCCGCTGCTTGTAGAAGGCGGTGTCGCGCGGCTGCGGCGTCAGCACCGCCACGATCGCCGCATGATGGCCGGGGCCGACCTGCCAGACATGCAGGTCGGTGATGCGGTCGCCGTCGCCTTCGATCACGTCACGGATCTCGTCCGGCAGCGTCTCCCCTTCCGAGAGCACGTCGAGCAGGACGGCGCCCGAGGATTTCAGCAGTCCCCAGGACCATTGGGCGATGATGACGGCGCCGACGATGCCCATGAGCGGATCGAGCCAGAGCCAGCCGTACAGGCTGCCGAGAGTGAGCGCGACAATGGCAAGCACCGAGGTCAGCGCGTCGGCGATGACATGCATGTAGGCGGCGCGGATATTGTTGTCGGCGTGATCGTGATGGCCGTCATGGTGATGGTCATGGTCATGGTGATGGTCGTGATGATGCGCGTGGCCGTGATGGTGATGGCCGCCGCCGCTCAACAGCCAGGCGCTGGCGAGATTGACGGCAAGGCCGATGACGGCGACCGCAATCGCCTGGCCGAAGCCGATCGGCACCGGCGACGCGAGGCGCAGGAAACTCTCCCACCCCATCAGCAGCGCGATCATCGCCAGGACGATGGCGCTTGCGAATCCGGCGAGATCCCCGAGCTTGCCGGTGCCGAAGGTGAAGCGCGGGTTGCGGGCCTGCTTGCGGGCGAAAAGATAGGCGAGCGCGGAAATCAGGAGCGCACTGGCATGGGTGGACATGTGCCAGCCGTCGGCCACCAGGGCCATCGAGCCGTAGACGGTGCCGGCACCGATTTCGACCACCATCATGAGCGCCGTCAGCGCGATGACAAGCCAGATGCGGCGCTCGTTGCGGGCATGGTCCTGCCCCAGAAAGACATGCTCGTGCCCGTGGGCATCCGTTCCCGATCTCATCGCCATCTCCTTGTCGACCCGGCTCAGCGGATATAGGTTCGCAGGACTTCCGATATTTCGCCGACCGCCTCTGCCCTCGCCTTCTCGTCGGCGGCGTGGAGCACGTGCTCGTGCAGATGATCGTCCAGCACCTCGCCCGTCAGCCCGGTCAGCGCGCCGCGCACGGAGGCGAGAAGCTGGAGGATCTCGCCGCAGGGGCGCTCGCCCTCCAGCGCGCGCTCGACGGCCTCAAGCTGGCCGCGGATGCGGCTGACGCGGGCGATCAGCTTCTTCTTCTGGTGGATCGTATGGGACATGGCAGTCTCTGCTATAGGATAGGGGGGTATCCTATACGACCTTGCCCAATAGGGGAAGCGGCAATCTGCGGCGCCTCGAACCGTTCGGCGCGGCGGTGCAATGCCCCGAACAGACCGGGCGCGACACATAGCCATTGACAAATACCCGGATTGGGGAGATTGATGGGCGCATGATCAAGAACGCGCACCATATCAGCTCGTATTTTTGGCTGTACCTGTAAAGGGCGGCCAAGACAGATCATCATGTCAACAAGCCGCCGTCAGGCGGCTTTGTTGTATCGGCAGCGTCCTGGCGGCATAAACTTCGAAAAGGACGCGAAGACCATGCTTGAAATCGAAGACAGCGAAATTTCGCTCATGCGCCCGCCGGTCGTGACCGTGCGCGCCGCAAAACCCCGCGACATAAGCGAGCTCAACGAGATGATCGGCCTGCTGGCGGCCCATCACGGCGACATTTCGGCCACCACGCCGGAACAGCTCGAACGCGATCTCTTCGGCCCGACGCCGTGGATTTCCGCCATTGTCGCCGAAGGCAGCGAGGGCCTGATCGGCTACGCCATTCTCGTGCCGCTCTACAGGGCGCAGGAAGGCAAGCGGGGCATGGACCTGCATCACCTTTTCGTGCGCGACGGCCATCGCGGCCACGGCACCGGCCAGCTTCTCGTCGACCGCGCCCGCGAAACGGCGCGCATTGCCGGCTGCGACTACCTCTCCGTCAGTGCCGCGACCGGCAATCTGAAGGCGCACCGTTTCTACGAACAGATGGACTTCACCCCTCGCCCCGTCACCGGCATGCGCTATATGCAGGCTCTTTCGTGAGCGGCTGCGGCCGCCCGGCCGTCTTGCAAGGGAGGAGAGCATGACCCGACTGGCGGTGGTTCTGACCGAAGGTTTCGCGGACTGGGAAGTGGGGCAGCTCGCTGCCTCCGCCCGCACCCATTTCGGCTTCGACGTGGTGACGGCAAGCCCCGGCGGCGAGGAGGTGCGCTCCATGGGCGGGCTGCGGGTATCGGCCGACACGGTCGCCGAAAACCTGCATGGCGACGCCTTCGACGCGCTCGTCATCTGCGGCGGCACGATCTGGGATACGGAAAGGGCGCCCGACCTTTCGCCCGTCATCAACGACTTCATCGCGCGCGGCAAGGTGACGGCCGCCATCTGCGGCGGCACGCTGGCGCTGGCGCGCGCCGGGGCGCTGAACGATATCGCCCATACCAGCAACGCGCCCGATTTCATCGCCGGCGCCGAGGGCTATCGCGGCCAGGCACATTATCGCGACGGCCCGCAGGCCGTGCGATCCGGCAGGATCGTGACCGCGCCCGGCTCGGCCCCGATCACCTTTACGGCGGAAATCTACCGCGCGCTCGGCTTCGGCAGCGAAGAACTCGACACCTATGTGCAGATCCTCGGCGCGGAACACCGGCCGAAGGCGGCGTGAGCCCCGCAAAACCGGCCGGTCATTCGGGCCTTCGAGCCGCTTTCGGCAGCTTGTCGCCGGGCGCCGCCTCATGCGCCGGGCGCGTCGCCCATTGATGCAGCGCCCGCTTCACGAAGAGGAAGGCGGCGGCCCGCGCCTGCGCCAGATCGGCGGGATCATCGAGACGGCCGGCGATTTTGACTTCCATCGCGGCGAGCGTATCGCTGAACCAGCGCGCAAGCACGGCGTTGCGCCCGGCAAGGCGCGCGCGCATGCGGGCAATCGCCGCGTCGGTTTCCTCGAGGGTCGGATGTTTCATGGGCGCAATTTGGCCTGCCGCGCTTGAGCGAGGCAGACTTACCTGCTCGGCACCGCCTTCAGATAGGCGGAGATCGCCTCGATATCGGGCTGCGGCAGATGGGCGATGTTCTGCTGCACGTCGACCATCTGGCCGCCGGCGGAATCGAAGTCGGGGGTGAAGCCGGTCTGCAGGTAGTTGGTGATATCGGCCTCGCTCCAGGAGCCGATGCTCTGCGAGCCGGGCGTGATGTCGGGGATGCGGCCCTGGCCTTCCGGGTTCGGGGCGCCGGCGAGCCACCGGTCGCCGACGAAGCCGCCGAGCTCATCGCGCGGGGTGTGGCATTCGCCGCAATGGCCGAGGCCTTCGGCCAGATACTGGCCGCGCTTCACCTTGTCGTCGGCATTGGCGAGCACGACACGCGGCTGGTCGTTGAAATAGAGCAGCTTCCAGCCGCCGAGCGCCAGGCGGATGTTGAAGGGGAACGGCAGTTCGTGCGGCGGGGCGACGTTACTGCTCTTCGGCAGCGTCTTCAGATAGGCGAAGAGATCGTTGACGTCCTTGTCGCTCATGCGCGCATAGGAGCCGTAGGGGAAGGACGGGTAGAGATGCTGACCATCCGGGCCGACGCCGCGCTTCATCGCGTTGCCGAACTCAGCCAGCGTCCAGCGGCCGATTCCGGCCTGCTCGTCGGGAGAGATGTTGGGCACATGGAAGGTGCCGAAGGGGCTTTTCAACGCAAGGCCGCCGGCGAGCGTCAGCTTCGCATCGCCCTGCGCCCCAGGGGCGGCGTGACAGCTGACGCAGCCGCCGGCCCAGAAGACCTTTTCGCCGTTCGCGACGTCAGGCGCGCCGAGATTGGCCCAGTGGCTTTCCGGAAACGGATCGGGCGCGGTGACGAAATAGAAAACTGCGCCGCCGATCAATACGACGCCGATGAGACAGAGCACAAAGCGGGTGAACCTGCGGACCATGCGCCGCCTCTCCTTGCTATCGATGTTCAGGGCTTTTCCCCGGTTCGCCGGCCCGGCCCCGCAGCCGGGGAGAATAAGGCCATCCGCACCGACGGCAAGGGCCGGTGCGGATCGTGGAAGCCTGCGGGAAACGCTCTATCGCTTATTCCTTGACGCGATAGAGCTGATGACAGCCGCCGCAATTGCCGCCGACCGTGTTCAGCGCAGCGCCGACTCCGGCCGCATCGGCCGGAAGCTGGGCGAGAACGGTTTCGGCGTCGGCGGACAGCTTGGCGGCACGCGCCTTGAAGTCGTCCATGTTTTCCCAGATCTTCGGGCTGGCGGCCTTGTCGCCCGTCTCGGTGCCCGGCTTGAACTGGTCCGGGAAGACCTTTGCCGTTTCGGCGATCGTCGTCAGCGCCACCTTCACCGCTTCGGCATCATAGGGCTTTGTGCCCTTGGCGATGGCGCCGAGAGAACCTGCTGCGCCGCCGATCTTCTTCATCAGCGCTTCGCGCGCCTCATGCGTGCCGTCGGCAGCCATGGCCGAACCGATGGCAATGCCGGCGAAGGCCACAGCCGCCGCTACTGTTTTCCAATTCATTCTTCTCTCTCCATTGTTCCGCCGGCAAAGCCGGCCGGGGCAATCTGCACCGCGATCATGACAAAATCCATGTGGCCGCATAGTCACTTTTGGCCGGATCCTCATAAAAACAATGTGATAAACTGGGCATGTTCAGGCCGTCTTCCAGCCTTGCCAGAGGCTGATCGCGGAGATGACGACCAGCAGAAGGCCCGCCAGACGGCCGATCACGGCGGTCGCGTTCGGATTGGAGACCAGCAGGTCGCGGCTGCGGCCGGCCGTCATGGCAAGCGTGCCGTAGATGGCGAACTGGGTCAGCACGGTCATGATGCCCATGACCAGACCCTGCAGCCAGATCGGCCCATATTCCGGCTTTATGAACTGCGGATAGACGGCGAGCACGAAAATATAGGCCTTGGGATTGACGAGGCAGGTGACGGCTCCCTGCCGGAAGGCCTTCCAGGCGGAGCGCGCCGTGCCGGGGCCGACCGCCTCGACGGTGATCGAACTCTTCATCAGCGAGATCCCGATCCAGATCATATAGGCGACGCCGGCAAAGAGCAGCAGGTTGAAGACGCCGGGCAGCATGGCGACGAGAATGCCCACCCCCGCCGCGCCATAGGCCGAATGCACGGCGCCGCCCAGCATGATGCCGCTGGTGGCGGCAAGGCCGCGCTTCGTGCCGCCGGTCAGCGCATTGGCGAGCACGAAGAGCATGTCCATGCCCGGCACGATGATGATGCCGAAGAGAAGGGTGAAGTAGAGCCAGAGGCTTTCGTGGTAATCCATGTCAGTTGTCCGTCCTGCTTTCGAGCGCACTTTTGACGAAGCGCATTGAATTTCAATTCGATAGACGGCTCTATACGGCAGGCCAACTGACAGTGTACTGTCAGGAGCGTTGGCGAAAGGGCGGCAGATGCGCAAGGCCTCCAGGCTTTTCGAGATCATCCAGATATTGCGGCTGGCGAAGAAGCCGATGACGGCGGCCGTCATGGCCGAGCGGCTGGAAGTGACGGTGCGCTCGATCTACCGCGACATCGCCGCGCTGCAGGCGATGCGGGTGCCGATCGAAGGCGGGCGCGGCATCGGCTATATCATGCGGCCGGGCTTCGACCTGCCGCCCTTGATGTTTTCGATCGAGGAGACGGAGGCGATCGTGCTGTCGCTGGCGCTATTGGAGCGCACCGGCGACGAGGAGCTGAAGCTTGCGGCGCGACGCGTCAACCAGAAGCTTGCCGGCGCCGTTCCGCCGCCGCTGCGCCAGGCGATGGAAAACAAGGCGCTCTATGCATGGGGCACGGTCGCACCCGCGCCGGCCGGGCTGGACCTTGCCATCGTGCGCCGCGCGATCCGCGACGAACGCAAGCTCGACCTCCGCTATCGCGACGAAATGGGCCGCGCGAGCGAGCGGACGATCCGCCCGATCGCGCTGATCTACTATTCCCAGACCGCCAATATCGTCGCCTGGTGCGAACTCAGGCAGGCGATCCGCAATTTCCGCAGCGACCGGGTGGAGGCCTGCACGGAGGCCGACGCCTTCTTCCGGGGCGAAGGCGACGGGTTGCGCATGCTGTGGACGCAGAGCTGGACGGAAAAGCCGACGGCGGCGAATGCCTGACGTTGCGCGCCGCCCCGTCCTCAGAGGCAGGCAATTCAGAGCGCCATGCCGCCGGAGACCTCGATGCGCTGGGCGTTGACCCAGCGGTTGGCCTCGCTCAGCAGCGAGGCGATCATCGGGCCGATATCGTCGGGCACGCCGGCGCGGCCGAGGGCCGTCATGGCGGCAACGCGGCGGTTGATTTCCGGATTGTCGCGGACCATGCCGCCGCTGAAATCGGTCTCGATGGCGCCGGGCGCAACCGTGTTGACGGCGATGCCGCGGGCGCCGAGCTCGTTGGCCATGTAACGCGTCAGCACTTCGACGGCACCCTTCAGCGAACCGTAGGCCGAGGAGCCCGGAACGGCGACGCGGGCAAGGCCGCTTGACAGGTTGACGATGCGGCCGCCGTCGGCAATGACGGGCAGCAGCTTCTGCGTCAGGAAGAAGACGCCCTTGAAATGGATGTTGTAGAGCTTGTCCATTTCCTCCTCGGTCGTTTCAAGGATCGAGGCGTGGTAGCTGGTGCCGGCATTGTTGACGAGGAAGTCGAAACGCTCGCGGCCCCAGCCCTTCAGCACCGAGCGGACATTTTCCACGAAAGCGTCGAAGGCTCTGACATTGCCGGTATCGAGCTGCAGGGCGGCGGCCTTGCGGCCGAGCGCTTCGACTTCGGCGACGGCCCTGTCGGCCTCGGCGCGGTTGGAATGATAGGTGAAGATCACATCGACACCGCCGCGCGCCAGGCTGACGACGGTATTGCGGCCGAGGCCGCGGCTGCCGCCGGTGACGATTGCGGTTTTCGGATTTGCAGTCTGATTGCTCATGTCGGTTACTCCTTGTCCGGATGGCCGGAATCTAGGTCCCGACGCCCCTGGGCTGAATGCCGAAAGCCTCGAACTTCTTGCCTATTCCTCCAGATGGGTTGCTGCCCGGTGCCCGTGGGGTAAGATGGCTGCAAGAGTGCGGCAGGGGCCGAACCGGAGAAAACGATGTCCGACGAAATCAGGAAAGCCATCACCGGCTACATGGCCAGCCATGGCGGCGGCGACGGGCTCTATGCGACGGCCCTGCCCGGCTTCTACCTGATGCGCTCCTCCACGCTCACCATGCCGAAGCCGGCGATCTACCGGCCGGCGCTCTGCATCATCGTCGACGGCGCCAAGCAGATCATGTTCGGCGAGCGGCTTTTCACCTATCAGGCGATGCAGGCCCTGGTGATCAGCGTCGAGATGCCGGCCTTCGGCCAGGTGATCAGGGCAAGCCGCGAGCAGCCGATGATCGCGCTCACGCTCGAGCTCGACGTGACCATCCTGCGCGAGGTCCTGGAGGAGATGGAAAGCCCGCCGAAACCGTCCGGCGACGGCGGCCCGGGCGTTTTCGTCCAGAATTTCGGGGCGGAGCTGCAGGATTGCGTTCTGCGGCTGATGCGCATGCTCGACACGCCGAAATCTATCCCGATCCTGCGGCAGGCGATCCTGCGCGAGATCAGCTTCTGGCTGCTGTCGGGGGAAAACGGCAGCGAAGTCTGCAAGCTGGCGCTGCCCGGAAGCCGGACGCGGCGCGTGGCCGACGCCATCCACCTTTTGCGCGACAATTTCACGGCGCCCGTTCGCGTCGAGCAGCTGGCGGCAGCCGCGAAGATGAGCCCCTCCTCCTTCCACCAGCATTTCAAGATGCTGACCTCGATGAGCCCGCTGCAATATCAGAAACAGCTCCGGCTTCTCGAGGCACGACGGCTGATGGTGGCCGATGGCCTCAATGCCGCCAATGCCGCCTATCAAGTCGGCTATGAAAGCGCCTCGCAGTTCAGCCGCGAATATGCCCGCATGTTCGGCACGCCGCCGAAAAGGGACGCGCTGGAGCACAGGGCGCAGCCGCAGGCGGTCACGAACGAAGTGGCTTAATATGCGAGCGTTCGGCTGTCCTCGCGGCCGAAACCGCGGATTTCCAGACGGTCGGCATGGACATCGACGACAGCGAAGGTGTTTTCGCTTTCGGTATCGACCACGCCCTTGAAATTGACGAAGTGGCAGCCGCCCGCCTTGCCGTAATTGCCGACATGGTTGTGGCCGTTGAGATAGGCGACGACGTTTTCCTGCGCCGACAATAGCGCGACGATACGCTCGCGGTCCCACATGTCGTGTTCGCAAGGCGGATGGACGGGGAAGTGATTCATGACGATCACCTTCTCGCCGGCGGCCTTTGCCTGCGCGATTTCGCCAGCCAGCCAGGCGAACTGTTCGTCGCTCAGCGATGCGTTCCACGCATGGGCGTTTTCGGCGCCTGCCGCAAGCAGGGCGGCCAGGCGCTCATGGCCGAGGGCGCGGAAAGGATGGCCCTGCGGCGGCGCGAAGGTGCTGACCTCGTTGCCGTTGAGCAGGACGAAGCGGAAACCGTGGCGGCGGAAGCTGTAATAGGGCGCCGGCATGCCGACCCGTTCGGCGACCCTTTCCAGATGCTCCGGCGCGACGCCGAAATCGTGGTTGCCGAGCAGGAAATGCGCTTCGTGGCGCAACCTCTCATAGACCGGCAATATGTCGTCGAAGCTTTTGAAATCGCGGTCGATAATGTCGCCGAGCGTGACGACGAAGCTCAGTTCCTCGCCATTGAAGGTCTCGATGGCGGCCGCGACCTTGGCGAGGCTGTTGGCGTAATAGCGCCCCATCTCGACCTGCGGCTCGATGGCGGCATATTGCGGGTCGGCGATGATGCCGAAGCGGAAAAGGGGAAGATCGGCTGAAGACATGCGGGGTGATGTAGAGGCCGCGGATGACAGCGATGTGACGGTACCAGCCAGCCGCGCCCCCATGACGAAGGGCCTCAGCCCGCGGCCGATGCCCGCTCCCGGCGGCCGCCGACGTAAGGCAGCGCGAACATATAGAGGCCGCTGAACAGCAGCAGGAACAGCGGCGGCAGCGGCGCGTAGACCACCCAGGCCGGCGGCGTGCCGAGCGCCATTGCGGTGAAGTTGGCAATGACCGCCAGCGTGAAGACGACGGAGAGCCAGCGATGAAACTGGCGGATCGATTTGTTCCAGTTCATTGATATTTCCTCCTCTGACGGGCTGTGCTCACCGATCGGGCTCAGCGCTCCAGAACCTGCTGCAGGTTGTCGAGGAAGCGCTGCCAGCCGAAGCTCGCGCCCTGATAGGCCTGTTCCTGATCCGGGCGGAAGCCGGCCTGCTCCATGCGCAGGCGGGTGCCGGCGCCGGCAGGCGTCAGCGTCCAGGTGACGGTGCTTTCCAGGCCGTAGGCATCCCAGGTATAGGCCAGCGTCCGGTTCGGCTCGACCTCCAGAACCCGGCAAGCGACGGAGCCCCATTCGGCGCTGAGCGTGAAACGGTGGTCGGGAACGGGCTTGAAGTCGTTCTTCATCAGCCATTCCGCGATCAGATGCGGCTGGGTCAGTGCGCGCCAGATCTTTTCCGGCGGGAAGGCGATCTCCCGTTCGACGACGACGGAGCGGATTTCAGTTGCGGTGTCGTTCATTGGTCCATCCTTTTGAGCAGGTCTTCGAGATCGTCGAACCGCTTTTCCCAGAAGCCGGCCATCTCCGTCGTCCAGTCCACCAGAGGCGCAAGCGCCCCGATCTCGGCGGTATAATGGGTCTGGCGGCCTTCGTGGCGGTCGCGCACCAGGCCGGCGGTCTTGAGCACGGCCAGATGTTTCGAAACGACGGGCTGCGAAACGCCGGCCCGCGCCGTCAAGGCGCCGACCGTCTTTTCGCCTTCGCGGCACAGGCGCTCGAAAATGGCGCGCCGGGTCGGATCGGCAAGCGCCCTGAAAAGCGCGTCATGGGCATTCGACATGTGAATTCATACCCGTTTGGCTATGGATTGATTTATAGCCATACGGGTATGAATAAGTCAAGCGCCTTTGGAGGCGCGATCCGACCTGCCGCAACCAGTCTGCCGCGCAAACGAAAACACCCGGCGCTTGCGGCGCCGGGTGCTGAAAACCGGATGGCGAATGTATTTACTTCGTTGCCGCTTCGTAGCGCTCCAGGACGTAGTCCCAGTTGATGAGGCTGTCGATGAAGGCTTCGAGATATTTCGGGCGGGCGTTGCGGTAGTCGATGTAATAGGAATGTTCCCAGACATCGACGCCGAGGATCGGGGTGGCGCCGTGAACGAGCGGGTTTTCGCCGTTCGGGGTCTTGGAGATTTCGAGCTTGCCGTTCTTGACGGAAACCCAGGCCCAGCCGGAGCCGAACTGCGTTGCGCCGGCATTGGCGAAATCGGCCTTGAACTTGTCGTAGCCGCCGAGGTCGGAGTTGAAGGCAGCTTCGAGCTTGCCCGGCAGCTTGTTGCCGCCGCCGCCCTTCTTCATCCACTTCCAGAAATGGATGTGGTTGTAGTGCTGGGCAGCGTTGTTGAACAGGCCGGCATTGGTGCCGAAGGACTTCTTGACCACCTCTTCCAGGGAGAGATCGGCCAGGCCGGCTTCCGCTGCAAGCTTGTTGCCGTTGTCGACATAGGCCTTGTGGTGCTTGTCGTGATGGAACTCGAGCGTCTCCTTCGACATGAAGGGAGCAAGCGCTTCGTAGTCATAGGGAAGTTCAGGCAATTCGAAAGCCATAACAGATCTCCTCTTGGCAATAGATTGCGTCATCGGCAGGTGAGGCGGAACATAGGAGGGGAAGCATTGCGAGGCAACCGGCGAATTATCAAAAAACAACCGCTTCGAGGAAAAATTGCCTCTCGTCGCGGGCTCGCCCGGCAGGCGCAAATCGCCGCGACACAACGCGCTTTCAGGCCCATGAAAGCAACACGGCGGCTGGACGGGGACTGCGCCCCACAGGAATAAAATCCCTCTCCTTGCCGGCGCCCCGCATCCCCCGATCGCGCCTGCAAAATGAGGCACGCTCGCGTCCCGCAGCCGCGCTTAGGGGCCGGCGCCGATATTTCAATAAAAAACTGTTAATTTCTTTTGGGCGCTTTTGACAGGCGATGAATAGCGCGTCTTAGATGCGATCCAAGGCCATCGGAGAGTGCTAGCGCAACCTCTGGTAGGAGTAGCTTAATTAGCATTGCATAAATCATTTCAGGGACTTCTGACATCAACTTCGGGGCGTGTGATGGTCATGAGCTTTTTTCGTCGCAGTGAAGAACCCGTCAAACCGGGTTTGAGAGTATCCAGCCATCGCCAGACGCTGTCCGTCACCGAACAGACGGCCCTCGTGGACAAGCCGCCGGTGCAGTACAACGTTTCGGAAGTCGATGATTTCCAGGCCTTCGGCACGGCAATCGAGGAAAACAAGCAGTCCTCCGAGGAGCTGCTCGTCAGCCTGACCTCGCTGCAGGAGCGGGTTTCCTCGCTGCTCGGCGCGCACAGCCAGTCGCTCAACGAAACGGGCGCGCTGCGGGCGGAATGCTCGCGTCTCGGCTCGCTGCTCGACTACGAGAGCAATGCGCGGCGCAAGGCCGACCAGGAAAACCAGCGTCTGACCGTCGAAAACAAGGAGCTGAAACTCGACAACAGCCAGCTGCGCGTCGAGGCCGGCACCTATCGCGAAGAACTGGTGAAGCTGCAGGGCGTGCACGAACTGACGCGGGAAGAATTCACCGTCGTCGAGGCACGGCTGATCGATGCCGAGCGCGAGATCCGCGAACGCGCGCTGCAGTTCGACGAGGTTTCCTCGCAGCTGCGCCGCACGCAGCAGGACCACGATGCGCGCGGCCGCGAACTGGCGAGCACGCGCGAGAAGCTGGAGCTGGAAACCACGGCCCACCAGCTGCTCGTCGAAAGCTCGCGGCGCGAAAACAGCATCCAGCTTCGCGAAATCGCCCGCCTCAACGAAGAGCGCAGCCATCTCAAGACCAGCCTTTCGGAACATGAGGCGCTGACCCGCAGCCTGCAATCCTCCGTGTCCAACCTGAAGCAGGACCTCGTCGCTTCCGAGGAGCGTTATCGCCGCCTGGAAGCCGAATTCGAGACGCTGGAAACCTCCTCGACGCTCGAAATCGCAAACCTGCGCACCAAGCAGGAAGCGATCGCATCCAAGTCCGAACTCGTCGAGAAGCTGCTGTCGACCGCCAACAGCCGCAACAAGATGACGGACGAGGAACTGCAGTCGACCCGCACGGAACTGAAGCGCACGAAGGGCGAGCTTGCCACGGCGCTGGCGCGGCTGGAGCGGATGACCGACGAGCTCAACCGCGTTCGCCTGAACGGCACGGAAAGCGAAGCCGCCCGCCGTGAGCTTGCCGCCCACAGCAACGATCTCGTCATGAAGCTGCGCGAGGCCGAAAGCCAGCGCAGCAAGCGCGACCGCGAGATCGAAGCCTTCAAGAACGATCTCGACACGCGCCTCGATACCGACCGCTACGAAATCAGCCAGCTGCGGACGAGCCTCGAAATCGCCAAGTCGGAAATCCGCCAGCTGCGCGCCGAACGTGCGATCCTCAACGGCCAGCTCGAAGTGGCGCGCGGCGAGCGCCCGAGCGTGGCCGAGGCCGCCCTGCCGGAAGAAGAGCCGCTGAAGGAAGAGGTCCGCATGCCGGCCGCCACCTTCGCGCCGATGATCGACATTTCCAGCAAGTCGCTGCGCGGCAACGGCATGGTCGCCGGCTCGGTCAATGACGAGCTTGCCGTCATCGAAGCCAACCTGCGCACGCCGCCGGCGGAGTGACCCACATTATTCTTCGGCGGGAAGAGGCCTTTCCGCCGAAGCAGATGCGGCCTGCCCGACAGGTCCTTGCCGTGCCGGGGAACCGGAGCCTGCCTTCACGAGTTTGAGAGCAGGGTCTGGAGGAGGCGCACATGGAACGCGTTCACGACAAGGAACAAGTTCAAAATCGGGGACAGGGCCGGCATCGGGCGGAAGATCAGCAGAAAATCTATCAGCGCTGGGCGCCGGTCTACGATCAGGTCTATCGCGGCATCCTGCGCGACGGGCACCGCACGCTGGCGCGGCTTGCGGCGGGCGCCGGGACGGAGATCCTGGAAATCGGCGTCGGCACCGGTCTGGTGCTCTCCCACTATCCGCGACGCTGCCGGGTGACGGGCATCGACATTTCCGAGCATATGATCGCCCGGGCGCGGGAAAAAATCGACCGCGACAAGCTCTTTCACGTGCGGCAATTGCAGGTGATGGACGCGCATGCGCTGGCCTTCGAGGACCGGTCCTTCGATGCCGTCTGCCTGCCTTTCGTCATCACCCTCATCCCCGAGCCGGAACGGGCGCTGGACGAATGCGCCCGCGTTCTGCGGCCGGGCGGCGAGATCATCCTTGCCAGCAAGCTCGGCGACGGCGCGGGCCTGCAGGGAGCGATCGAGGAGGCGGTGGCGCCGCTGGTGCGGCGCATCGGCTGGAGTTCGGCGTTCCGCATCAGCCGGATCACCGGCTGGGCGCAGGCGAGCGGCTTCGAGGTCGTTGAGATTTTGCCGGTTTTCCCGAACGGCTTCTTCAAGGTCGTCCGCCTCAAGCGGCGTTCGCCGAACGTCTGAGGCAAAACCTGTCATCCTGAACGTGCCTGCAGGCGTGTCTGACGCTCGGCGTGCTGGCCGCCAGGGCCAAGACGCCCATGGCGCAGCAATCGGCGGCACGATCGCCGCGCCCTCCGGCGCAATCCCCGTCTGGCGGCTGCCGGTGAGACCGCCGACGGTCGCGGTTTCCATCGTCATCATCGCCACGTCGGCGATACGGTTTTTCTGCGGCAGGTCGGATCGGGCCGAATCCGTCCTTGGCAGCCCCCGGGGCGCTGCGTAAAGTGAGGATCGCTTCATCTTGGCCGCGGCCAGACTGTACCGAAGAAGTTCCGCAATGACCGACACCCAATGGGACGCCGCAAAAGCGGTGCCCGGCTCCGCCTACTGGAAACGCAATCTCGTCATTTCGCTTCTTGGCTCGTTCACGACGATCGTTGCCATGACGCTGCTTCTTCCCTTCCTGCCGCTTTATGTGGAAGAGCTTGGCGTCAGCGACGATGCGGCGATCGTGCAGTGGTCGGGCATCGCCTATGGCGCGACCTTCTTTGCCGCCGCCTGCGTGGCGCCGATCTGGGGCCGGCTCGGCGACATATACGGGCGCAAGCTGATGCTGGTGCGCGCCAGCCTCGGCATGACGATCGCCATTTCGCTGATGGGCATGGCCGGCAGCGTCTGGCAGCTCGTGGCGCTGCGCCTCTTCGTCGGCCTGGCGGGCGGTTATGCCTCGGGCTCGATGGTGCTGGTGGCGACGCAGACGCCGAAGGACCGATCCGCCTGGGCGCTTGGCGTGCTGTCGTCCGGCATCATGGCCGGCAATCTCGTCGGCCCGCTGATCGGCGGCGTGCTGCCGCGCGTCATCGGCATCCGCGGCACGTTCCTGGCCGCCGGCGGCATGATCTTCCTCGCCTTCCTGGCAACCACCTTCCTGATCAAGGAGGAGAAATCGGCCGCCCGCAAACAGGCGGCGAAAGCCTCCGGCGGCTGGAAATCCGTTTCCGACAAGGGGCCTGTCGTCGCGATGCTGGCAACCGGCCTGCTGTTGATGCTGGCCAATATGTCGATCGAGCCGATCATCACCGTCTATGTGGCGCAGCTCGTGCCCGACCAGGGCCAGGTGACGATGGTGGCCGGCATCGTCATGTCGGCGGCCGCGCTCGGCAGTATCCTCTCGGCCTCGCGGCTCGGCAGGCTCGCCGACCGGATCGGTCACTGGCCGGTCATTGCCGGGGCGCTGGCGATAGCCGGCCTGCTGCTCATCCCGCAGGCCTTCGTGACCGCCTCGTGGCAGCTGATTGCCCTGCGTTTCCTGATGGGCGTGGCACTTGGCGGGCTGCTCCCCTGCATCGCCGCCGTCATCCGGCACAATGTTCCCGACAGCGCGGCCGGCAGCATTCTCGGCCTTTCCACCTCCTCGCAGTTCGTGGGCCAGGTGGTCGGGCCTGTTCTCGGCGGTTTCGTCGGCGGGCATATCGGCATGCGGGCCGTCTTTCTCGGAACCTGCGTGCTCCTGCTTGCCGGTGCCGCCTTCGCATGGCTGGTGCGCCCGAAGGAAGAGCAGGCCTGAACCGTCAGGCCCTGCCGCAGATCATGTCGACACCGGATTTCGCCAGGGCCTCCAGCATCTCGCGGCTGTCGCCGGCCCGGGCGCGCACGGCGAGCGAATGCATGACGGCGCTGGCAAGCCTTGCGAGCATCCCGGCATCCGTGCCTTCAGGCAGCTCGCCGCGCTCCACGGCAAGCACGATGCGCCGTTCGATCGCGCCGTCGAAATCCTTCAGGCTGCGGCTGAGGAGGTCGCGGACGCGTTCATGCTGGATCGCCTCGGCCGTCGCCGTGCCGATGAGGAAACAGCCGCGCGCGGCCGTTTCTCCGTGAAGATAGACGGCGAGCGCGCTGTCGTAGACGCGTGCGAGATTGTCGCGCAGGGGGAAGGACGGATCGAGCGCATCGGCCAGCGCATCCATGCTTTCGGCCCGATACCCTTCCACGCACAGCGTCCGGCGGGAGGAACAGTCCCGCCGGACGCTTTTATGCCATCCATTTGCGATGTTCGGCAAAACGCTCGACCAGCATGTCGAGGAACAGCCGGACCTTGGTCGGCAGATGGCTGCGGTTGGGGTAGACGGCGTTGATATGGATCTCGACGCCGCGATAGTCCGGCATCATCTGCACGAGACGACCGGCGGCGAGGTCTTCGAAGACGACGAAGCTCGGCGCCAGGAAGATGCCCTGCCCGTTCAACGCGAGGTAACGCAGGGTCTCGGCGCTGTTGGAAATGATGCTGCCGCCGACCTTGACGCTCTCCTGCCGCCCCTCGGCATTCTCGAAGCGCCATTCCTCGCCAAAGGGATAATAGGCATATTGCAGGCAATTGTGCTCGGCTACCTCGGCCGGCGTCGTCGGCATGGCATGGGTCTTCAGGTAATCCGGCGAGCAGACGAGGAAATGCCGCCAGGGCGTCAGCTTGCGCGCCACGAGGCTCGAATCCGGCGACGGCGTCGTGCGGATCACCAGGTCATAGCCGTCCTCGATCATGTCCACCGAGCGCTCGCCGATGTTGAAATCGATCTGGACGGCCGGGTAGAGCGTCATGAATTCGTTGATGACGGGCAGCAGGAAACGGACGATGGCGCTGCTCGTATAGAATCTGAGCGTGCCGCGCGGCGTCGAGCTCAAGGCGCCGGCGGCGCGGTCCGCCTCTTCGAGATCGGCCAGGATCTGCGACGAGCGCTCGTAGTAATATTTGCCGGTTTCGGTCAGGCTGACCTTGCGCGTGGTGCGGTTCAGGAGCCGCACGCCAAGGCGATCCTCCAGCGATTGCACATGGTTGCCCACCATGGTGACGGACATGTTCAGGCGCCGCGCGGCAGCGGAAAAGCCGCCGCATTCCACGACGCGACCGAAGACTGTGAGGCTGGTCAGCCGATCCATATTGTCCCTCGATTATCCGCTGAGAGTTGATGATCCTTCCGGAAAACAGCAGATTATCAGAAAGCATGTCCGGGTCCATCTTCCTGCCATCGAACAGGGCTTCGCACGAACGAAGCCGGCATGAATGGAGAAGGACAATGGTTGAACTGCCCCGCAACGACGCGTTCAAGCAGGCCGGGACCGCCCCGGCCGCTGAGACCGCAGCACCGGCAGCAGATGCGATGGCCGCAGCCGCAGCCGCCGTGGAAACCCCGAGGAAACCCGGCGGCAAGCTCGTCAAGCGCGCCGTCATCGCCGCCGCCCTGCTGGCCGGCGTCGCCTTCGCGGGCGATTTCGGTTACCGCTACTGGACGGTCGGCCGCTTCATCGAATCCACCGACGATGCCTATGTGAAGGCCGATTACACCACCGTCGCCCCGAAGGTTGCCGGCTATATCAAGGAAGTGCTCGTCAACGACAATGACACGGTCAGGGCCGGGCAGGTTGTTGCCCGTATCGACGACCGCGATTTCCAGGCGGCGCTTTCGCAGGCCAGAGCCGATGTGAAGGCGGCCGAGGCGGCCGTCACCAATCTCGACGCGCAGATTTCGCTGCAGCAGTCGATCATCGCGCAGGCGCATGCGACGCTTGCCGCCTCGCAGGCTTCGCTCGCCTTTGCCCAGTCGGACGCCGAGCGGGCCAGCCGGCTGATCACCAACGGCGCCGGCACGCAGTCGCGCGCCGAACAGAGCCAGTCGCAGAAGGATCAGGCGGCTGCCGCCGTCGAGCGCGACCAGGCCGCCGTCGTTGCGGCCGAAAACAAGGTGCCGGTGCTGCAGACGCAGCGCGAACAGGCGCTTGCCCAGCGCGACCGCGCCGCCGCCGCCGCCGGCCAGGCGGAACTCAACCTCTCCTACACGAATATCGTGGCTGCCGTTGACGGCACGGTGGGCGCCCGCTCGATCCGCGTCGGCCAGTATGTCACCTCGGGCACCCAGCTGATGGCGGTCGTGCCGCTGCATGCGGTCTATGTCGTCGCCAATTTCAAGGAAACGCAGCTGACCTTCGTGCGCCCCGGCCAGTCGGTGGAGATCAAGGTCGACAGTTTCCCCGGCGTTGCGATCAAGGGCCATGTGGACAGCGTCTCGCCGGCGAGCGGCCTCGAATTCTCGCTGCTGCCGCCCGACAACGCCACCGGCAATTTCACCAAGATCGTCCAGCGCATCCCGGTCAAGATCGTCATCGACGACGAACGCCTTGCCGGCCTGCTGCGCTCGGGCATGTCGGTCGTGCCCGATATCGATACCAAGGCCGCACAGACCTCCGCGGCCGCGGGGGAAGGATTGTCCAGTCCTGCCGGATGATCCTTCCGTTTCTTCCTTCGACATCTACCGAACAGCGTCATGAGCCGGTTTCCGCAGGACCGGAAGGAGACAAGTCATGGCTACGCTTCAGATCGCCGCAAACAGCAATCAGGCCGCGCCCCCCGCCGCTGCGGCCGCCCCTGCTGCCAGGCCGGCGATGAGCCCGCTTCGCATGTGGAGCGCCGTCGTCGGCTCCACGCTCGGCGCCTTCATGGCGATCCTCAACATCCAGATCGTCAACGCCTCGCTGGCCGATATCCAGGGCGCCATCGGCGCCGGCACCGACGACGGCGGCTGGATCTCGACCTCCTACCTGATCGCCGAGATCGTCGTCATTCCGCTCAGCGCATGGCTGGCCCGGGTCTTTTCGGTGCGCAACTATCTGCTGGTCAACGCCATGCTCTTCCTGGTCTTTTCGGTCGCCTGCGCCCTTGCGGCGAACCTGCAGCAGATGATCATCCTGCGCGCCATCCAGGGCTTTACCGGCGGCGTGCTGATCCCGATGGCCTTCACCATCATCATCACGCTGCTGCCCAAGCCCAAGCAGCCGATCGGCCTGGCGCTCTTTGCGCTTTCGGCCACCTTCGCCCCGGCGATCGGCCCGACCATCGGCGGCTATTTCACCGAAAACTGGGGCTGGGAATATATTTTCTACATCAACCTCGTGCCCGGCGCACTGATGGTCGGCATGCTCTGGGCCTCGCTCGACCGCGCGCCGATGAACCTCGGCCTGCTTGCCAAGGGCGACTGGCCCGGCATCATCACCATGGCGATCGGTCTTGCCGCGCTGCAGACCGTGCTGGAGGAAGGCAACAAGGAGGACTGGTTCGGCTCGGAATTCATCGTGCGCCTGTCGGTCATCGCCGCCGTCTCGCTGACGCTCTTCCTCGTCATCGAGCTGAAGGTCGCCCATCCGCTCCTGAACCTGCGCCTGTTTGCCCGCCGCAACTTCGGCTTCGGCATCCTTGCGAATTTCCTGCTGGGTATCGCGCTCTACGGCTCGGTCTTCGTGCTGCCGATCTACCTGACCCGCATCCAGGGCTACAATTCCGAGCAGATCGGCCTCGTGCTTGCCTGGACCGGCATTCCGCAGCTGCTGCTGATCCCGCTGGTGCCGCGCCTGATGAAGCGGTTCGACATCCGCCTGCTCATCATCGTCGGCTTTGCGCTCTTTGCCGCCTCGAACTTCATGAACGTGCATATGACGGGCGATTATGCGAGCGACCAGCTGTTCTGGCCGAATGTCGTGCGCGCCGTCGGCCAGGCGCTCGTCTTCACGCCGCTGTCGGCGATCGCCACATCGGGCATCGAGCCGGAAAATGCCGGCTCGGCCTCCGCCCTCTTCAACATGATGCGCAATCTCGGCGGGGCGGTCGGCATCGCCTCGCTGCAGACCTTCCTGTCGAAGCGCGAGCAGTTCCACTCCAACATCCTGACCAATTCGGTCTCCGTCTTCGAGGAAGCCACCCGCGACCGCCTCGCAAGGATGACCGGCTATTTCATGAGCCACGGCGTCAGCGACCAGGCGCTTGCCGGCCATAAGGCGGTCGTCGCCATCGCGCTGAAGCTGCGCAGGCAGGCCAATATCATGGCCTTCAGCGATACGTTCTTCCTGCTCGGCATCGCGCTCGTCGTCGCGCTGCTTGCCACCCTGCTTCTCAAGAAACCCGGCCAGATCGCCGGCGGCGGCGCGCATTGAGCGCCGCGCCGCAACGGAGGAGAACACCCATGAACGACCTGCTCGACATCGACTATGCCGTCGAAACCAGGGCTCCCGCCGGCAGCCGCAACACGACGGCCGTGCTCGACCTCATCGAGTGGCTGACCGGCGACGAATGCCATGCGCTCGACGAGGCCGGCCTGGTTTCCGGCCTCGGCCGCCGCCTCCGGGCGCTCGGCGTTCCCGTGGACCGGCTGACGCTGCATCTCATGACCCTGCATCCGGAATTCATCGGCCGCACCATCGCCTGGGCGCCGGGCGAACCGGTGGAGATCCACGACCGCGACCACGGCACGCGGCTTACCATCGCCAACACGCCGCTGCACAGGGTGTTCGAAACGCGCGAAATGCTGATCGTGGGGCCGGGCAAGAGCCCGCACGGCCGCTGGCAGCATCTCGACATCTTCACCGGGCGCGAGCTGGTGCAGCTGGTGATCGCCCCGCTCTGCAATGCCGACGGCCCGGTGAGCGCCGCCATCTTCGGCACCCGGCGGCCGGGCGGCTTTAGCGCCTCCGAAATCGAGGTCATCGAACGCATTCTGCCAGCGCTGCGCAACACGAGCGAACTTCGCATCCTGCGCCAGGTCGAGCTCAGCCTGCTCGACACCTATATCGGCCCGATGACGGCAAGCCGCATCCTTGCCGGCCGCATCCGCCAGGGCGAGATCGAATCCATGCAAGCGGCCCTGCTGCTCTGCGATCTCAGGGGCTTTACCGAACTGTCCAACCGGCTGCCCGGCGAAACGGTGCTCGGCCTGCTGAACGCCTATTTCGACCGGGTCATTCCGGCGATCACGCGGCAGGGCGGCGAAGTGCTGAAATTCATGGGCGATGCGGTGCTTGCCTTCTTCCCCGGCTACGATGCGGCCCGCACCTGCCATTCGGCGCTTTCGGCCGCCCGCGCAATCCTGGAAGCGCTCGACGGTTTCAGCCATGACGGCATCGGCGCCAAAGCCGGCATCGCGCTGCACCACGGCGAGGTCAGCTACGGCAATATCGGCTCCGGCCGGCGGCTGGATTTCACGCTGATCGGCGGCGACGTGAATCTCGTCAGCCGTATCCAGGGCGTGTGCAGCGAGCTTACCGAGCAGCTGCTGATGTCGGAGGCCTTTTTCGAAGAGGTGAAACCGGCCGATGCCGTCCCCATGGGAAGCCATCGGCTGAAGGGCTTCCCGGACGGCGTGGACCTCTACGGGCTGCGGCAAGGGCCGGCGCTGCCGCCCGCCCGTGAATGAGCGCGAAAGCCGCTATTCGTCGCTGCCGGAGCGGCCGTAAGCCCAGTCCATATAGAGTTCCAGCGCCTTGCGCGTGACCGGGCCTTCCTGGAAGTTGCGGCCGTCGAGCCGGTTGACGGCGACGACCTTGGAATAGTTGCCGCTGGTGAAGACCTCGTCGGCCCCCATGAAATCCTCGACGGAGAGCGTCGCCTCACGCACGTCGAAACCGGCCTTGCGCAAGAGGCCGATGACGCGCAGGCGCGTGATGCCGGCAAGGAAGGTGCGGTTGGCGACCGGGGTGAAGACCACGCCGTCCTTGACCATGAAGACGTTCGAGGAGGCGGTTTCGGCCACGTTGCCGTTCATGTCGCGCATCAGCGCGTTGTCGAAGCCGCGGCTTCTCGCCTCGGCAATGGCGCGGCCGCTGTTCGGATAGAGCGAGCCTGCCTTGGCATCGGTCATCGCAGTTTCCGGCGTCGGGCGGCGGTAGGGCGAGACCGTCAGCGAAGAACCGCCATGGCCGCCCATCGCGGCTTCGAACAGGCAGAGCGCGAAGCGGGTGGATTCGCCGTCGACGGTGACGACGCTGCCCGGCGAACCGTGCTCGCCCCAATACATCGGCTTGATGTAGATCGGCGTCTTGCCGTCGAATTTCTTGACGCCTTCCCAGGCGAGCGCCTCGATCTCCTCGGCCGTCTTGACCGGCTTCAGGCCCATGGCAACGGCGGAGCGGTTGACGCGCTGGCAATGCAGGTCGAGATCCGGCGCGATGCCGTCGAACCAGCGGGCGCCGTCGAAGACGGTCGAGCCCAGCCACATGGCGTGGGAGGTGGGGCCGATCAGCGGCGGGTTGCCGGCAATCCACTCGCCCTCGACATAGGTCCAGGTGGTCGTGCGGGGCGACGTATCGACGGTCATGACGGCTCTCCTTCTGAAGTCGGCAAAGCAAAATCCTCCCTGCCGGGCAGGGTCAAGCGCAAATTGACAGTTGCAACACCGAAGCAAGAAAATGCCCGATCGCGTGCTGCGATTGAAATATTGATGCGCGTGCCATCGCCTTGAGACGATGGGTTCATCAAGGAAAATGATGGAAGGCGACTGGATGAAAAGCCTCGCCCCATGCCATCATGGACGGGGACGCGCCGATGCCGGCTGAGGAGAAGAACAGATGAAAGCCATGTATTACGAAGCCTTCGGACAGGCGCCCGAGATCCGCACCGTGCCGGACCCGACACCGACGGAAGGCGGCGTGGTGATTGCGGTCGGCGCGACCGGGCTTTGCCGCAGCGACTGGCACGGCTGGATGGGGCACGATCCGGATATCCGGCTGCCGCATGTGCCGGGCCACGAGCTTGCCGGCAGGATCGTTGCGGCCGGCAGGGGCGTCGTGCGCTTCAAGGTCGGCGACCGGGTGACGGTGCCCTTCGTTTCCGGCTGCGGCCATTGCAGCGAGTGCCATTCCGGCAACCAGCAGGTCTGCCCCAACCAGTTCCAGCCGGGCTTCACCCATTGGGGCTCGTTTGCCGAATATGTCGGCATCGACTATGCCGACACCAATCTGGTGCATCTGCCCGACAGCGTGGACGACGCCACGGCGGCAAGCCTCGGCTGCCGCTTCGCCACGTCCTTCCGCGCGGTTGCCGACCAGGCGCGCACCGGCCCGGGCGAATGGATCGCCGTGCATGGCTGCGGCGGCGTCGGGCTTTCGGCGATCATGATCGCTTCGGCGCTCGGCGCCAATGCGATCGGCGTCGACATTTCCGAGGAGAAGCTTGCCTTTGCGCGCCAATGCGGGGCGGTGGCGACGGTCAACGCGTCCACGGTCGCCGACGTCGCGGAAGCCGTGCGCGAGATCACCGGCGGCGGCGCGCATGTGTCCATCGACGCGCTCGGCCATCCCGTCACCTGCTTCAACTCGATCCGGAACCTGCGCCGCCGCGGCCGGCATGTGCAGGTGGGGCTGATGCTCGGCGACTATTCGACGCCGCAGATCCCGATGGCGCAGGTGATCGGCCACGAGCTGGAAATCTACGGCAGCCACGGCATGCAGGCATGGCGCTATGACGCGATGCTGTCCATGCTCGCCGCCGGCAGGATCGCGCCGCAGAAACTGATCGGCCGGCGCATCAGCCTTGAGGAGGCGGTGCCGGCGCTGATGACGCTCGACAAGGCGGAAGGCACCGGCATCAGCGTGATCACGCAATTCTAGGGATCGCAAACAGGCGGCCCGCGCCGGGGCGGACTACCGAAACACGATTGCGATCCCACCTATAGGTTGACGAAACCGGCTTGAAGCGTGCCGCGATCTTGCGGATTCGCTTGCCATGCCTTGAGTTTGTTTTCGCATGCCGGCGGCGACGGGGGATTTCATGAGCGAGACGCAACGCAAGCTGACGACGATCTTTGCAGCCGACGTGCAGGACTATACGCGCCTGATGGGCGCGGACGAGGAAGGCACGCTCGCCATGCTCAAGCATTATCGCGACGGCATGTCCCGTCTCATCGCCGCCCATGGCGGGCGGGTGGTCAATACCTGGGGCGACGGGTTGCTTGCCGATTTCCCGAGCGTGGTCGAGGCGGTGCGGGCGGCTATCGACGTGCAGAACGAGCTTGCCGGCAAGAATGCCGCGCGGCCCACGGACGGGCGCATGCTCTTTCGCATCGGCATCAATCTCGGCGACGTCATCGTCGAGGGCGAGGATATCTATGGCGACGGCGTCAATATCGCCGCCCGGCTGCAGGCCTCGGCGCCGGCCGGCGGGATCGTGATCTCGAACACGGTCTACGATCAGGTGCGCAACAAGGTGGCGGTCGCGTTCGACTTCCTGGGCGCCCTGGAGATGAAGAACGTCGCCGATGCCGTGCCGAGTTATGCCGTGCGCATCGGCAATATCGGCAGCATCGGGGCGGAGCCGCAGACGCCCGCAAGTGTCGCGCCGCAACGGGCCGCCGAGATGACCGCGGCGGCGCCACCGGCACCGGCACCGCCGCGCGGCCGCCTGCGCAAGCTTGGCAGCATCCTCGCCGTCATCGGCGCCATGCTCGTCGTCATCAACATCGCCACCTGGGAAGGCGAGTTCTGGGCGGTATGGCCGCTGCTTGCCTTTGCCTTCGTGGCGGCGATGGCATGGGCGCGGATGCAGGACCGGTTCGACCGGCGCGTCACCCCCCTTGCCGTGATCGGGGCCGGCATCGTCGCCATCAACATGCTGACATGGCACGGGACGTTCTGGGCGATATGGCCGCTTCTGGGGCTGTGCGTCGCCGCGGGCATCCGCTGGGCGATGCGCGATTGAAGCGCGGCGGCGAGAGCGATATCCCGCCGCCGGCCGCGTTTACTGGGCGAGGCCGAGCGAGGCCAGGTATTCGGCCGAAGCGATGATCTTCGACTTGTCCTTGATCTCGATGATCAGGCGCGGATTGCTTTCCAGCCTGGCAAGGGCTGCGAAAACGGCGCGCCAGTTGACGGTGCCCTGGCCGAGCGGCCAGTGGCGGTCGGCATAACCGTCGGCATCCTGCAGGTGGACATGGCCGAGGCGGTTGCCGGCGGCGTGGACGTAATAATCGACCGGCGGAGCGCCGGTGGAGCCGTGGGCGTAATGCGCATGGCCGGTATCGATGGAAACGGCAACAGCCGGCGAATTGAAGCTTTCGGCAAGCGCCACGCGGATATGCGGGTCCTTGTCCTCGATGTTCTCGATGACGATCGTGCAGCCGATTTCCTCGGCGCGCCTGACCGCATCGCGCATCGTCTGATGGCAATATTCGACGATATTCTCGCGTTCGCCGGGATTGTTGTCGAGGTTGTTATAGCCCCAGGTCGTATAGGGGCTGTGAACGACCATGTGCGTGCCGCCGATCGCGGCGCAGACGTCGAGGCCCTGCAGCATGCGGCGGGAAACGACGGAGCGGATATCCGGGTCCTGCGAGGCGATGATGAAGCCCCAGAACGGACCATGGATGCCGACGCGGCCCTTGAAGCCGTCGAGCAGCTTGCGGGCGCGCTCGGCACGCGGCGTCCAGTCGCCGTTCAGAACGTCGGCGTTGATGAAGCTCTGCAATTCGAGATCGCGGGACTTTTCGAAAAGCCAGTCACGATGGGTTTCGAGTTCGTCGAGCGTCATGGCGGCGCCGACGACGGGAAGAGAAGACATGGGGTTGCTCCGCTGGTGATATGGCCGGATTGGCGGGGAAGGATCGGCGCGTTCTATGCACCTCTTCTGTGTCGGCGATATTACAGAAATGACGGTCGCCGGCCGACCGCCCTTGCGAAGCGGAGACGCCGTACCGATATGATCGCGGTCGGCCCGAGGGCTTCGAAGCGTGCAAAAGCCGCCTGTTTTCCGCCCCTCCCCGATTTTGCGGCGGTTGCCAAAGCGGCCGCGAAGGTCTATCGGACCGCCCCGCAAGAACAAGAAAGAGACATCATGTCCAACTCATTTGTGAAAACGGATGCCCGGACGGAGGCAAAAAGTTTCTTCGTGCTGGGTGACAAGGTCGAGCGACGGGCTCGCCTGACAGGCAACTGGCTCAACATTTTCGACGTGACGGTCGCGCCCGGCGGCAAGACGCCGCGCCACGCCCATGCAAGCCCGGAAGTCTTCCGCATCATCGAGGGCACGCTGACGATCTGGCGGCTCACCGATACCGGGCCGGAAGAGATCGAAGCCAGCGCCGGCGACATCGTCACCATCGCGCCCTTCATGGTGCACGGCTACGCCAATAACGGAAGCGTGCCTGCGGTCTTTTCAGCGGTCGTCGACCGCGACATGGCGGAATTCATCGAGACCGAAGGCGTCAGCGAACAGCCGCAGGGCAGCCCTTCGCCGGAAACGGCGGCGCGCATGCGCGCGGCGGCAAACGCCCACGGGATTACGATCCTGGCGGCGTGAGCGGGTCGGCCCTTGCGGCCGATCCCCCTCTTCTGAAAACTGTCATATAACGGATCTACAAGGATTTTCCTCCGGCGCGCCTTGCGCCGGCCCCGTTTCATCGACAGAATTGCGGCATGCCCAGCAGCGACCCGTCCACTAGCAGTTTCGCCCCTTTCAACAGGGGGATTCCTGAGAGGAATGGCGGCGAGAGCTATGGGCGGCGCGGTTTCTTCCGCCGCTCCTCAGCGTTCCAGGGGCTGCACGACAGGCGGCCGGTTTCCCGCTCACGACCGCCAAAAGCTTCCGGCGCCTCCGGAGGCCCGCGGCTGTTGCGCAGGCAATTGCCGGCACATTTCCCGCAACATCAGGAGAAAGACGATGGCATGGTCAGCCAGCCAATATGTGAAATTCGAGGATGAGCGCACGCGCCCGGCGCGCGACCTGCTCGCACAGGTGCCGCTGACGGCGCTGCGCCATGCGGTCGATCTCGGCTGCGGGCCGGGCAATTCGACCGAGCTCATCATCGACCGCTACGGCGTGGCCAACGTATCGGGCCTCGACAGCGACCTGAACATGCTGGAGGCAGCCCGCAAGCGCCTGCCGGGCACGGCTTTCGTGGAGGCAGACCTGTCCACCTGGCAGCCGTCCGAACCGGCGGACCTGCTCTTTGCCAATGCCGTCTTCCAGTGGCTGCCCAACCATCTCGATATTTTCGACCGGCTGATGGACGGGCTGGCGCCGGGCGGCGTGCTTGCCGTGCAGATGCCCGACAATCTCGGCGAGCCGAGCCATCTGGCGATGGAGGAGACGGCCCATGCGGGAGCCTGGAAGGCTGCGTTCGAGGCCAGGAGCGTGCGGCGCAACGTGCTGCCGCCGCCATCGACCTATTACAGCCGGCTGATTGCCAAATCCGCGCGGGTCGATATCTGGCACACGATCTACAATCACCCGATGGACGATGCGGCCGCGATCGTCGAATGGGTCAAGGGAACGGGCCTGCGCCCCTATCTCGACCATGCCGGCGAGGACCATCGCGAGGCGTTTCTCGCCGACTACCTGGAGCGCATCGACAGGGCCTATCCGAAGGCCGCCGACGGGAAAGTGCTGCTGAAGTTCCCGCGCCTGTTCATGGTGGCCGTGAAGGCCTGACCTGAAACCATCCCGATTTCCCGGACACCGGCGGCGATCGCTGCCGGTGCCGCTTTGTCGGCAATCGGCAAGCCACACGCAAAGTTTGAAGTGTAGCGGTTCGCCCTGGGGTTTCTCAATCCAGACGTGCGCCCGCGACATTCATGGCTTCCGTCGCTATTCATCAAACGCCCTTGCGCATCGCGCAGGGCCTGACAAAGAGATTTCGAGATGGTTACTTCCGTTTCCGACATGCGGCTTGCGTCAGCGCAGATCGCGCTGCAGGTGATCAAGGGCGGCTCCTCGCAGAGCAGTTCCGGCAGCAGCGCCGCCAGCGAACACGATTATTCCAGCCTTCCTTCGCAGTCCCGCTCGGCGCTGTCGGTCATGCTCGACAGGATCGATGCCGGCAAGGCCGGATCGACGGACGCTGACGGCAACACCGTTGCCAGCACCGATATCACCACCGCCTCCTTCATGGCGCTGCTCCGCCAGAACATGACGGCCGCGGCCGAGGCCAAGGGCGAAGGCAGCCAGGAAGCCGCCATGCTGGCCGCTTTCGAGAAGGGCCAGCTGACCGTGACCGATCCGACCGAGGGCGTTTCGATCAAGGCCTGGGACGTCACCGATCCCAAGGAAGCCGATATCGAGCAGAAGAAGGGCACCGCGATCGAGACCGACGACTGGAACGATTTCCTGCGCGACCATCTGCAGCGCGATTCGCACGGGCGCCTCGTCAGAAGCGAGAACGGCAGCTTCATCGAAAAGGGCACCGGCAACGAAGTCTATTTCGGGCAGGTGGGCACGCAGAACTATTACATCACCTGGCCGGTGAAGAGCGAGACGAAGCCCGCCGCACAGGCCGGCGGCGAGACGGGCACGACGACGACCGCGAATACGTCCGCCACCCAGCAACCGGCGGCCGACAGCAATACGGACGAGACGAAGAGCAGCTAGGCTGCCCTGGCAAGACAGGTTCCGCTCCGCAATATTGCGCCGCCACCGCGGCGCTCTGTCAAATGCTTGTTATCATTGGGCTGCAGGTTCCCTTGCGGTAAAGCGGAAGCGCTTTATATTCGGCCGGGACAATCCAGCAGGAGATGGCACGCATGGACGCTCACCCCACCCCGCCCGTCACTCTCGTCATCTTCGGCGCCACCGGCGACCTGACACGGCGACTGCTGGTTCCGGCCATCATCAACCTCACCCGCAGCCGTCTGGTCGGCGCGGATCTGAACATTCTCGGCGTCGGCATCGAGCCCGGCGACGACGAATTTCTGCGCCAGCGGCTGGATGCGTTCCTCTCCCATCTCGAGGGCGAGGAGGCGAGCAGCAAGGACGAGGCCTGGGAGAGCCTGCGCTCGCGCATCTCCTACCTGCAGGGCGATTTCACCAAGGACGACATTTTCCTCGAAATCGGCAAGCGGCTCGGCACGACCTGCAACGCGGCCTTCTATCTTGCGGTGCCGCCGAGTTTCTTCGGGCCGATCGTGGAGAAGCTTGCCGGCCTCGGGCTGATGGACGAAAGCGGCGGCTGTTTCCGCCGCGTGGCGATCGAAAAGCCCTTCGGCACCGATCTCGCTTCGGCGCGCGCGCTCAATGCGCGCATTCTTGCCTGCGTGGAGGAAAGCCAAGTCTACCGGCTCGACCATTTCCTCGGCAAGGAAACGGTGCAGAACCTGATGACGGCGCGTTTCGCCAACATGATGATCGAATCCCTGTGGAACAACCGCTATATCGACCATGTGCAGATCACCGCCTCGGAGATCGTCGATGTCGGCACGCGCGGCAAGTTCTACGACGCGACCGGCGCGCTGCGCGACATGATCCCCAACCATCTCTTCCAGCTTCTGGCGATGATCGCCATGGAGCCGCCGAACAGTTTCGACGCCGAGGCGATCCGCAACGAGAAGAGCAAGGTGCTGAAGGCGCTGCGCATCTATACGCCGGAGGAAGCCAGAGCGAACGGGGTGCGCGGGGCCTATACCGCCGGCCCGCTGAACGGCGTCGATCTGCCCGCCTATCGCGAGACGAAGGACGTTTCGCCCGCCAGCAAGACCGAGACCTATGTGGCCCTGAAGCTCTATGCCGACACTTGGCGCTGGGCCGGCGTTCCCTTCTATCTGCGCACCGGCAAGGCGATGACGGCGCGCGACACCGAGATCGTCATCACTTTCCAGCCCGTTCCCTTCGCGCAGTTCCGCGAGACGGAAGTCAACCGCCGCCTGCCGCCGAACAGGCTCGTCATCCAGGTGCAGCCCGACGAGGGCATGAGCATGGAGATTTCCATCAAGTCGCCGGGGCAATCGGTCGATACCGTGCCGGTCTCACTGGATTTCCGTTATGCCGACAAGTTCGACATCGGCAAGACGACCGGTTACGAATCCCTGCTCTACGACCTCTTCATCGGCGACCAGACGCTGTTCCAGCGCGCCGACGGCATCGAGGCCGGCTGGGCGGCGGTGCAGCCCTTCCTGGACGAATGGGCGAAGGACGACCGCATTCCCGACCCTTACGCCCCCGGCAGCATGGGACCGGCCTGCGCCGACGCGCTGATCCAGCGCGACGGCCGCGAATGGCATGAACTGGGCGTGATCCTGCACAGGAACGGCAAATAGCGTTGCTATCCTGCGGCTTTAGCCGCTGTTCCCGTCAGCGGCAGGCGGCGGCCAGCGTGCCGTCACGCTCGGCCGTGCGATAGGCGCGGGTGCCGGGCCGCGGGCATGCCGTCCGGTCGGACGGAATGACGACGGTCACATTGTCGCTTTCAACGGGTTCGAGCGGAATGGAGATACCGCCGCCGCTTGCATTGGCATCCGGCACGGTGCCGGGCGGCATGCCGCCGAAGCGGCCGGAATAATCCATGTCACCGAGGGTCTGGGACAAGACCGGGGCGGCAAAGCCGAGGAGAATGATCGAGGCTGCTGCAATGACCTTACGCATGACCATATTCCTTCCTATCCGGCCGATATGAAACGAGATCTGGCTATGCATCGTCCCAGCCGATCCGGCCGTCGGTGAAAAAAACCGGCATGGATTAATCTAGGAAGGCCGATGCGGATTTCCATCCGGCGACCGGCGCCGCCGGATGGATTCATTCGCCGTCAGAAGGCGACCGAGGCGTTGACGAAGAAGGTGCGCGGCTGGCCCGCGAACTTGCCGCCGTTATTGTCCGTCGAGCGGGTGAAATAGTCCTTGTCGAACAGGTTCTTCACGCCGAAGGCGAATTGCGGGGCATTCTTGTTGTCTTCCGGCTGGTAGGCGACGCGCAGGTTGACGGTGCCGTAGCCCGGAATGTCGCCGAGGCGGCCCGTCGCATCCTCCTCCGTCACGTAGGTCGCGCCGGCATCGGCCGAGCCCGGCGAATGCTGCTTCGACTGGGCCTGCAGGTCGGCATTGAAGATCCAGTCGTTGTAGCGGTAACGCGCGCCGAGCGAGGCGACCTGCCGCGAATAGAAGGGCAGATCGCGGCCTTCGAAGGCGCCCGCCTGATAGGTCGCTTCCGTATAGGTGTAGCTCGCGGACAGCGACAGGCCGTCCAGCGCCGGCACGACATCGCCGATGTCGTAATTGACGGCGGATTCGATGCCGCGGTGGCGGGTGGCGCCGAGATCGGTCCAGATGCCCTCGCCGACGATGGTGCGGCCGAGATAGAGTTCCTTGTCGAAATCGATGTTGAAGGCGGTCAGTTCGGCGCTCCAGCTGTCGCCTTCGTAATGCAGGCCGATTTCGTAGGTCGTCGCCTTTTCGGGGTGCAGGCCCTCGGTGGTGGAAGCGAGCTGGCTATATTGCTGCGGGCCGAAGGAAACGCCGACATTGGCGAAAACGGTCAGGTCGTTGGTGAGCCGGTAGGAGGCCGACAGCGTCGGCAGGGCCTCCTTGGCCTCGATCGACGGATAGAGCGCGCTGGTGACGCCGCCGCTGGCGTTGAGATTGACCACGTCATTATGCGTGCTGATCATCTCGTAGCGGATGCCTGGCGTGATCGTCCAGTCGCCGATCTCGATCTTGTCGTCGATGTAGAAGGCGTGCGCGATCGTGCCTCCGTCGCTCGTCTGGTAGGTCGGCGAGGCAAGCGTGGTCGGATTAACGCCCGACGCCCTGTCGTAGAAGGACGTGCGGGAGGCGACTTCCGAGCTTTCTTCCCAGAGGTAACGATAGCCGACCGTCACTTCCTGGGTGATGCCGCCGAGTTCGAAGAGCCTGGAATAACGTGGCTCGATGCCGAAATAGCTGTAGCTGCGCGGCGCCGACGTCAGGCGATAGCGGCCGGCATTGGCGCCCGTGCCCTGCTGCTCGACATGGCTGCCGCGGAAGGAATCGACGTAATAGGTCAGCACTTCGAAATTGTTGTCGCCGTCGTCATGCTGGTAACGCAGCGAGATGTCGTTGCGGCGGCCGCTGAAATCGTCGTAGCGGCGGGTGGATTGATAGGGATCGGCGTCATATTCGGCGCTCGTCAGGCCGCCCGGCATCCTGCCCTTGCCCTCGTAATGGTGGAACTGGATGCCGAGCTTGTCGGTATCGGAAAATTCGTAAGCGCCCTTGGCGATGATATCGTCGATATCGGTGCGGTCGTTGGCGTCGCGATAGCCCTCGCCGTGGATGCCGGAATAGAGGATGGCGGCGCCGAGCCCGTCGTCGTTGGTGCCGCCGATCAGGAAATTCGGCGTCGCTTTCACATGGCCGTTATTGCCGGCGACTTCCGCGCCCGAGGCGAAACGGGCGGTGAAATCCTCGGGGATCGGACGGGTGGCGAAATTGATGATGCCGCCGACATTCTGCGGCCCGTAGCGCACCGAACCGGCGCCGCGCACCACGTCGATCGTCTCGACATTTCCAAGCGTCAGCGGGAAGAGCGACAGCTGCGGCTGGCCATAGGGCGCATAGGCCAGCGGGATGCCGTCCATCAGCACGGTGGAGCGCGGCGACAGGCGCGAGGTCAGGCCGCGCACGCCGAGATTCAGCGACACGTCGCTGCCGCCGGTGCCGTTGGCCTCCTGCACCTGGACACCGGGGATCTGGTTCAGCGCATCGCGGATATCCTGCGCGCCCCTTTCCTCGAACTGCTCGCGATCGAGGATCGTGCGGGCGCCGGCATGTTTCAGCACCTTCTCTTCGTTCGGCTCTTCCAGCCAGTTGCCGGTGATCTTGATCGTTTCGAGTTCGGTGACGGGGCCGCTGGCGGCCTCCTGGGCGAGAGCCGACGTGGCGGATGCCAGAAGCGTGGCAGCGAGAGCGAAATGTTTTCCTTGGAATCTGGGGAGGAATCTGGGCGCGAACATGGAGGGTTTTCCGTAGGCGTTGGAGAAATTCGAACAACAGCCGGCCATGCCGGAAACGTCGAGGCATTCCGGGTGTAACGGACTGTTTTTGTTGAAGGATTATCGGATGATGTCAGCCGCTCTGCCGGTGTCGGCGTCTGGGCACGGTCTTATGGGAAAAGGAACGGTCTTCAGCCGTCCTGCAGCGAAGAAACAGGCGCGTCATGCAATAACCCCGACAGTCGACGCCGCTGCGGCACGGCGCCATGTCGTGGTGACTACAATATTGTAGTCTGCATTTCAATAAACATAACTCAATTTCTCATGTTTATTTTCGCGGGCGCGGAACGGCAAAGGCGTCGCCGTTGCGGTCAGTCGTTGCCGAGCGCCTGATCGCGCAGCTCGGCGAGGCGCTTCTTGGCGTCCGTCGCCTGCTGCTGGTTGCGGACCGCCACGCCATAGGCAAGAAGATCGGCCATGACGATGGCGCCGATGCTCCAGCTTGCGAGCTTGGAGGGCGAGCCGATGCAGGTCAAAACGGCCGAGACCTTGTCCGCATAACGGGCGCGCAGCTGCACGCCGCAGACCAGGACGACCTTGCAGCCGATGTCCCTGACCTGCCGGACGACGAGCTTGAACTCGGCTGTCTCGCGCACGGCATGGAACATGACGATGACGTCGGCGGGGCGCAGGTCGATCAGCTCGTTGGCAAGCGTGAAGCCCGATGCCCCGGTACAGCGGGTGCGCACGCCGGCACGGCTGAGCGCAATCGCGCAATGGCGGGCCTCGACCTCGGCCGTGCCGAGGCCGATGCACCAGACCGTATCGGCGCCTTCGACAAGCGAGATGGCGGTGGCAAGCATGGCGCCGTCCACCTGTTCCTCGGTGGAGGTCAAGACTTCGCGGGCGGTCGCAAACATCTGGCCGGCGACCTTTTCCAGATCGTCGCCGGTCGCCCGGAAACGCTGCTCCAGCCGCTCGCTGGTGGAAATGGTGCGCGCCATGACGCGGCCCGACACGCGTTTCAGCTCCGGCAGGCCGGAAAAGCCGAGGCGCTTGGCGGTGCGGATGACGGTCGCGTCGCTGGTGCCGGTCTCGGCGGCAATCTCCTCGGCGCTGCGGAAAATCAGGACATCGATCGGCATCCTGACCAGATGTTCAGCCACGGCCAGTTCCGACCGGCTGAGTTTGGTCCGGTGCTCTTCGAAATGCTCTCTCAGCACTGACGAGGATCGATCGCTTGCGTTCATCCGCCCTTCCCGATTTGATGTCCAGAAGGCCGAATAACCGACTTTGCGTCCCGGCGGAACAAAAAAGGCCCGCCATATGATGCCAGGCCTCACGAAGAGATGGGCCGTCTCAGACGAACTGGCTGAGGCCAGGAACGGAGGCGACGACCTGATCGACAACCTCTTCGCCGGCATGTTCCTTGGCAATCGCGATGGTTTCCCTGGCGAGCGAGGTGATTTCGCCCATGCCGAGACCTTCGCTCATCAGCTGCTGGCCGAGGCCCATGATGCCGCCGCCGCCGAGCGCGCTCATCAGGCCGCCGAGCAGGCCGCCGCCGGCGCCGGAGCCTTCGCCATTGAACTGGGCGACGAGTTCGGTCGCGCCGGGGATCTTCTCGATCATTACGGCGACCGGGCCGTCGGCCGCTTCGCGCTGCAGGAAGCCGAGCATCATGCCGAGCGCCTTTTCGGCAAGCTCAGGTTCAATGCCCACCCGATTGGCGATTTCAGTCACAATCTCATTCATCGTCTGCCTCCTGTTTTGACGTTAACGTCAACGTAATCGAATCGCGGCGGCAACTCAAGCGACCGTCTGTGCGCTGTCGGCTTCCGCTTTTCCTTTTAACGCAGACAGTTGTCCGTCTCCCGTCGCCTGCTTATAACAGAGAAACGATATTTGCATGAATGTGCGAAAAGAGGATGATCGCATATTCCGGCACTGAGCGGCGGCATCGACCGAGGAGACATTCTTACATGCTCGAGGACGGCAAGATTTTCATCGGCGCAAGCCGCAATCCAGACGACAGCATCAACAAGGGCGAATATCTCGACCTCAGGTTCGGCAACCGCCACGGGCTCGTGACCGGTGCCACCGGCACCGGCAAGACGGTGACGCTGCAGGTGCTGGCCGAAGGCTTTGCGAGGGCCGGCGTGCCGGTTTTCGCCGCCGACATTAAGGGCGACCTTTCGGGCATCGCCGCCAAGGGCGAGCCGAAGGATTTCCTGACCAAGCGCGCCGAGCAGATCGGCTTTACCGATTACGAATTCGACCAGTTTCCGGTCATCTTCTGGGATCTCTTCGGTGAGAAGGGGCACCGGGTGCGCACGACCGTCGCCGAGATGGGGCCGCTGCTGCTCGCCCGGCTGATGGATGCCTCCGAGCCGCAGGAAGGCGTCATCAACATCGCCTTCAAGATCGCCGACAAGGCCGGCCTGCCGCTGCTCGACCTCAAGGATTTCACCGCGCTGCTCAACTATATGGGCGAGAACGCCACCGAGCTTTCCAGCCAGTTCGGGCTGATCTCCAAGGCGTCCGTCGGCTCCATCCAGCGAGCGCTGCTGGTGCTGGAACAGCAGGGCGCGGAACATTTCTTCGGCGAACCGGCGCTCAAGATTTCCGATATCATGCGCACGTCGAACAACGGCTACGGGCAGATTTCCGTGCTTGCCGCCGACAAGCTGATGATGAACCCGCGCCTTTACGCCACCTTCCTGCTGTGGCTGCTCTCCGAGCTGTTCGAGGAACTGCCCGAAGTCGGCGATCCCGACAAGCCGAAGCTCGTCTTCTTCTTCGACGAGGCGCACCTGCTCTTCAACGATGCGCCGAAGGTGCTGATCGAACGCGTTGAGCAGGTCGTGCGCCTCATCCGCTCCAAGGGCGTCGGCGTCTATTTCGTCACGCAGAACCCGCTCGACGTGCCCGAAACGGTGCTTGCCCAGCTCGGCAACCGGCTTCAGCACGCCCTGCGCGCCTATTCGCCGCGCGAGCAGAAGGCGGTCAAGACGGCGGCCGATACGTTCCGCCCCAACCCGGCCTTCGACTGTGCCACCGTCATCACCAATCTCGGCACCGGCGAGGCGCTCGTCTCGACGCTGGAGGCCAAGGGCGCGCCGTCGATCGTCGAACGCACGCTGATCCGCCCGCCATCCGCGCGCGTCGGGCCGGTGAGCGATGCCGAGCGCCAGCTGGTCATGGACCACAGCCCCGTTCTCGGCGTCTATGACGAGGATATCGATCGCGAATCCGCCTTCGAGCTGCTTGCCGCGCGCGCCAGGAAGGCCGCCGATTCCGAAGCCGCCCGGCGGGCGCAGGAAGAAGCTCCGGCGCCGCAGGAAGGCAGCACCACATCCGGATGGACGCTGCCCGGCTTCGGCGGCAGCGACGACGAACCCGCCGCCCGCGGCCAGTCGCGCGGCCGCTCCGGCTACCAGCGCGAAACGGTGATGGAAGCGGCAATGAAGAGCGTGGCGCGCACGGTGGCGACACAGGTCGGCCGGGCGCTGGTGCGCGGCATCCTCGGAAGCCTCAAGCGGTAAGGCTCAGGCGGCAAGGCTCTGGCGCGGCACGGTCTTTCGGATCGCCTGCCGCGTTTCCATGTCCGACGCCTGTCGCGCAAGACCATACCGGCCCGGCGCGACAGGATTCGATCAGCGCTTGCGCACGAATTCCGTGCGCAGGACGAGACCCTTGATCGTATCGTGACGGCAGTCGATCTCTTCCGGATTGTCCGTCAGGCGGATGGAGCGGATGACCGTGCCCTGCTTCAGCGTCTGGTTGGCGCCCTTGACCTTCAGGTCCTTGATCAGCGTGACGGAATCGCCGTCCTTCAGCACATTACCCGAGGCGTCGCGAACCTCTGACGCGGCCTGTGCGGCTGCCGCCATCTCCGAGGCCGGGCGCCATTCGCCTGTCGCCTCGTCATAAACGTAATCGTCGTCATCGCCTGCCATAACATCATCCCCCGTTCGAGAGTTTCCACAATCTGTCGAGGCCGCTTACAACGATCGCCCGATGTTGCGCAACCATGATGGCAAACAGGCGCCACGCGATTGCGCCGGGATCAAAGCGGCCGCGACATGAAGACTTCGGTATGGCTGATTTCCGCCGGCACGCTGCGGAAGGGCGGGCAATGGGTAAAGCCGAAGGCCTCATAGAGGCAGACAGCGCTTTTCAGATAGGAAGCGGTGTTGACGAGCATGGTGGGGCGCCCGCTCTTCCTCGCTTCGCCGAATACCCTCTGCATCAGCAGATTGCCGATGCCCCGGCCGCGAAAGGCGGGATCGACGTAAAGCTTGTGGATCTCCATC
The DNA here is from genome assembly GCF_052946295.1 of Rhizobium sp. KDH_Rht_773_N. Classification (NCBI taxonomy): domain Bacteria; kingdom Pseudomonadati; phylum Pseudomonadota; class Alphaproteobacteria; order Hyphomicrobiales; family Rhizobiaceae; genus Rhizobium; species Rhizobium sp. KDH_Rht_773_N. The sequence continues at coordinate 771,362 of NZ_CM129525.1, forward strand.
GCGTCGGTCCGGAAAGGGGCGAGCGCGATGCAGCCCGCGGGCGCGCCCTGCCACCGGGCAAGGAACATCACGGCTTCGCCGGCACCGTATTTGCGGGCAAGGCTTTCATGGTTCTCGCCGTGGAAAAGCGCCATGACGATCTCGGCGGGCACGCCATGGTCCCGCCCGAGTTCCACGTCCAGGGCGCCGAGCGCCTCGCAGAAGCCGGCGGCGATGACGAAATCCTGTCTGCTGGCGGCCCTCGAAACGGAAATCATCCCTCGCCTCATCCCGAATGATGAAGGAATTTCATACCATCAGAGCGTGTTTTTCACCATCCGGAACCCTTGTGTGCGAGGGCAGGCAATGGTATTTCCATGCCCGCAACCGAGAAAGAAAGGAGGGCTGCGCGTGAATACCTATTTCCAGCATCATCGCCAGCGTGGCCCCGTCAACGCCCTGCAGATGCGTTTGCAGGGCTGACCAGAGACCGTTTCTCGCAAATCTCTTCCTGGTCCGCCCCTCGTGGCATTGCTGCGTCTTAACGCCCCCGTTCAAGCCGCATGCATTTCTCAATCCGCCAAGCAGAACGCGCTTTTCCGTCGATGGCTGAGGCCCCGGACAGGTGCGATCGCTTGGCAAGACCAGGATCCGATCATGACCCTCATCAATATCCGCAATCTCGGCATCGTGCTTTCCGCCCCGCTGTTTTCCAGGCTCAATCTCGTCGTCAATGCCGGCGACAGGATCGGCCTCGTGGCGGCCAACGGGCGCGGAAAATCCACCCTGCTCAACCTCATGACGGGCAGGCTGGAGCCGACCGAGGGCGAGATCACCAGGGCGCGCGGGCTCACCCTCGGCCATGTGGAGCAGAACGTGCCGCCCGATCTTCTCGACGCCACGTTCCGCGAGGCCGTTTTGCGCGCGCTTCCGGCCGAGCAGGCCGAGAGCGAAAGCTGGCGCGCCGATGTCGTGCTGGAATCGCTCGACGTGCCAGAGGAATTGCGCGAGCGGGCGCTCCGCCAGCTCAGCGGCGGCTGGCAGCGGCTGGCGCTGATCGCCCGCACCTGGGTGAACGAACCCGACGTGCTGCTGCTCGACGAGCCGACCAACCATCTCGACCTCGAAAAGATCGCGCGGCTGGAAAGCTGGCTGAACGCCCTGCCGCGCGACACGCCCGTCATCATTTCCAGCCATGACCGCGCCTTCCTGGATGCCACGACCAACCGGACGCTCTTCCTGCGGCCGGAGCAATCGCCGGTCTTTTCCCTGCCCTACAGCCGGGCGCGGGCCGCGCTCGACGAGGCGGACGCTTCCGACGCCAGGCGCTACGAGAAGGACATGAAGACGGTCGAGCAGCTGCGCAAACAGGCGGCGAAGCTCAACAATATCGGCATCAATTCCGGCAGCGACCTTTTGGTGGTCAAGACCAAGCAACTGAAGCAGCGCGCCGAGAAACTGGAGGAAGCGGCAAGACCCGCGCATCTGGAGCGTTCGGCCGGCGCCATCCGCCTCGCCAATCGCGGCACGCATGCCAAGGTGCTGGTGACGCTCGAGGATGCCGAGGTCAAGACGCCTGACGGCAGCCTGCTTTTGCGCACCGGAAGACAGTTCATCTGCCAGGGCGACCGCATCGTGCTGCTCGGCCTCAACGGTGCGGGCAAGTCACGGCTTGTCGCCATGCTGAAAGCGGCGATCGCCGAGCCGGAAACGGCAAGGGCCGGCATCAAGGCCACGCCCTCGCTGGTGCTCGGCTATGGCGACCAGCTGCTGGCCGATCTCAGCGATGCCGACACGCCGCTGCAGACGATCATCCGCCGCTTCGATGTCGGCGACCAGCGGGCGCGGGCGCTGCTGGCCGGCGCCGGCATGACGATCGAGATGCAGGGCAAGCCGGTGAAGCTGCTGTCCGGCGGGCAGAAGGCGCGGCTCGGCATGCTGGTGCTCCGGCTGACGCAGCCGAATTTCTACCTGCTCGACGAGCCGACCAACCACCTCGATATCGAAGGGCAGGAAGCGCTGGAAAGCGAGCTGATGGCGCATGAGGCGAGCTGCCTGCTCGTCTCGCACGACCGCAGCTTCGTGCGCGCCGTCGGCAACCGCTTCTGGCTGATCGAGCGGAAGAAGCTCATCGAGGTGGAGAGCCCGGAAGGGTTCTTTGCAAGCATGGGATAGCGAGAAAAGGGTCGCAAACCGGACCGTTTGCGACCCTATCGCCGGCGCCAGGGCATTTTCGGCGGAAACCGAGCGCCTTCAATGCTCTAGCTTATTGTTTTCTCTGCAATTCCGGACGCAAAACCGGTTCCCACTTTTGCTGGAATTGCTCTCTTTCCAGCGCAATTCCGCACGCAAAACCGGTTCCCACTTTTGCTGGAATTGCTTTAACGTTTGCCCGCCGACAGGCAGAAGAACGCCCCTTGCGGGTCCACCGCCTGGCAGATCCAGGCGCCGGGCACTTCCATCGGGCCGTTGACGACCTTGCCGCCGCCGGCGTTGATGCGCTCGATCGCGGCGTCGAGCGCCGGCACGGTGAAATAATAGGTCCAGAAACACATGTCGACCTCGGGCGGGCGGGTCATCATGCCGCCGGTCTGTTTTCCGTGCTCGGCGAAGATGTGGTAGATACCCATCGGACCCATGTCGAAATCCTGGTCCTTCGTCCAGCCGAAGAGCTTGGCATAGAAGGCGAAGGCCTTTGCCCCGTCATTGGCGTAGAGCTCGTGCCAGCCGATATGGCCGGGTGTGTCGGAAGGCAGTTCCGGCGGCGCGTTTTCCATCGGCAGCGGCGTCATGATGCAAAGCACCGCGCCGTCGGGATCGGCCACGACCGCAAAGCGGCCGATGGTCGGAATGTCGGCCGGCGGGCGGCGGATCGTGCCGCCGTTTGCCGCGAAGTCGCGCGCCGACTGATCGACGTCATCGACATCGACATAGCCGGTCCAGTTCGGCGGAATGCCCTGCCCTTCCAGTTCCGCGGGGAAATGCATCATGCCGGCGACGCCGACGCCATTCGCCTCGAAGATGATATATTCCGGCTGGTCGTCCACTTTCATCGGCTTCGTCGTCCAGCCGACGACGGAGCCGTAGAATTTCGCCGCCGCATCCGGGTCCGGCGTCATCAACTCGCACCATATGAACTTGCCATGCGTATCGGACATCGTGTTCTCCTCGGTCCACGCTTGAGTTCTGTCTCTCTGCCTTGCGCGATTCCGGGCGCTGAAGCGCTACAGGCTTCGGCCGGAACCGCCTGTCGAATATGCCCCGGCGATGTCAGCCCTTGCGGGCATATCTGGCTTCCATGAAGGGCTTCCAGCTGCCGTCCGGCTGCCGGGCGCTCGATGTGAAGGTTCTGGTGGCATCGTCGATGAAAGCGATCTGCTCGCGATAATCGGCAAGGCCATCGCCTTCGAAGGCCGGTCCCCTGGTGTAGAGCGACAGGACGTTGCCCGACGGCTCGACCTCGCCCTCATAGGTCCACATGTAGTCCATCATGGAGCCGATCCAGCTGCCGACATATTTGCCCTTGCCGGGGTCGTAGCCCAGGGTCAGGATCGTCGTCGCCTGTTTGCCGTCGGCCATTTCACCGGTGCCTTCGGCGACGAACCAGATGCCCTGCAGGGAGCGCACGGTCTCCTCCCAGGGCTTCTGGCCGGTCATGTCCGAAGCGGTGACAGTCCATCGACCGACCATTCTCTCCAGGAAAGCATGCTCCTTCAGCACTTGTGCAGTCTTCATCGTCCTCTCCTCCGGATGATGGTGGCTGGCTGGATGCTTCACGCATTTACGGACGCAAAACCGCGCAACCTCTTGCCGGGACCGCGTCAGTGGCAGCAGGATGAGGCCTGGGGGCTTTCCTCATATTCGTCGTGGCGCTTCACGAAATCCATGATCGAATCTTCGTTGCGGCCCTTGGGCGCGTGATCCAGGATCATCATCGTTCCCAGCGTTTCCTCCGCACCTCGGGCATAGCTCGAATAGGTATGAAACACCTCGCCCTTGTCATTTTTATAAAAGGCGGACAGTCCGGGCAGTTCGTCATTGGCCTCGGTGGGCGCTATCTCGGAGAAATTATAAAAGACCTTGTCCTTGGCAAGATCCTCCGGTGTGAAAGATACGTGATAGTCGAAGTTGAAGTCGTTGCCGAAGGACGAGACCCAGGGGAATTTCCAGCCCATGCGCTGCTTGTAGGCCTCGATCCTGGCCAGCGGCGCGCGGGCAATGGCGACCAGGGTGACATCGTGGTGGTTGAGATGGGGCAAGGTGCCGTCGAAATGATCGGCCTGGAAGGAGCAGCCCACACAGCCGGCCTCCCATTCGGGGCCGAACATGAAGTGATAGACCATGAGCTGGCTGCGGCCGTCGAAGAGGTCGGCGAGCGATTTCGGCCCTTCCGGCGTGTCGAAGATATATTCCTTGTCCACTTTCACCCAGGGCAAGGCCATGCGTTCGGCATTCAGCCTGTCCCTGAGACGGGTTGCCTCCTTCTCCTTCTGGAGCAGGGCGCGGCGGGCTTCGAGCCATTCCTCGCGGGAAACGACGGGATTCTGCATTACTTTGTTCAGCATGGTCTGCGCCCTCCTCCGGCGCGGCCGGATTCTCCGGCGGACAGTCTCCTCTTCTTGACTAAATACATTGATATCAATAGAAATAGATCATGTCAAACCTGATCGCGATTCCTTTTTCGACAACGCTTCTGGTGCGGGATACGTGCCTGTGCCTGCATGTGCAGCGCGCCGCCCGCGCGCTCGCAAGGCTGTTCGACGATGCGCTGCGGCCTGTCGGGCTGACCAACGGCCAGTTTTCCCTGCTCATGTCCCTGAACCGGCCGGAACCGCCGCCGATGGGGCCGGTCGCAAACCTGCTTGCCATGGACCAGACGACGCTGACGGCGGCGCTGAAACCGCTGCAGCGGCGGGGCCTCGTCGATGTCGTGCCGAACCCGAAAGACCGGCGCGGCCGCCTGCTGCGCCTGACGGATGAGGGACGGGCCGTGCTGCAGAAGGCGCTGCCGATCTGGGAAAACACGCATGCGGCGCTGGAGACGACATTGCCCGAGGGCAACGGCGACCGCTTGAGGCGGGATCTGCAATACCTGGCGTGAGCCTGCCCCGCCGGCAAATGCGCGCGCTCACGGATAAGGCATCCGCAAGGCACAATGTCTTCTCCCCGACATCCGGGGAGAAGACAGGATAGACGCGACGATCAGCGCGTCAGGTCGAGGGCGGCCGTCAGGTTGCCCATCGGCGGCTCGTTGTTGAGCGCCAGCGCCCTGTCGCGGGCAAGCAGGCCCGGCAGGACCGGCAGGTCGTAGCGGGCGGTGATCAGGCGCAGGATCGAGGTCGTGTCGTATTGGGTGTGATCGACCGTGCCGGCCTTGGCATAGGGCGAGATGATGAAGGCGGGAATCCGGTTGCCCGGTCCCCAGCGGTCGGCCTTCGGCGGTGCGACGTGATCCCAGAAGCCGCCGTTTTCGTCATAGGTGACGATGACGAGCATGTGGCCCCATTGCGGGCTCTTTTCGAGATGCGCAACGAGATCGGCAAGGTGCTGGTCGCCACTCGACACGTCGGCATAACCGCCATGTTCGTTGAGGTTGCCCTGCGGCTTGTAGAAGGAAACGGCCGGCAGCTTGCCGTCGTCGATATCCTTGATGAAGGCCTCGCCGCCGAGGCCGCCGTCCTTCAGGTGCTCGGCGCGGGCGGGTGTGCCGGGCGCGAAATTGGCGAAATAGTTGAAGGGCTGGTGATGGAACTGGAAGTTCGGCACCGGCGTGGCGTTCTTGCCGTCGAGGGCCGCCTGCCATGCGCCGCCATACCAGGCCCAGCTGATGCCCTTCAGCGACAGGAGGTCGCCGATGGTGACGGCGTGCTGCGGCGGCAGCGTCGTCGGCTGCGACGGGTCGGCATAGGCGGCGTCACCGTCCTTGGCCGGCGCGTTGGCGCTCGGCTGGTAGGGCGGCTGCATGGTGTTGACGGCGTAGAAGTCAGGCGTGAGATTGCCGTCGGAAACGAATTTCGGCGCGCCTTCGAGGGCCGATTTCGGGCCGTTCTCGGCAGGGGTCAGCGAGATGCCGTCGGCATCGACCTTGGCGATGGTAGGCTTGGCCGGGCTCTTGTCGGCATCGGCATAATAGGGCGCGCAGGCGCAGACCAGCGCGAAGTGGTTGAGGAAGGAGCCGCCGAAGGCGCCCTGGAAGAAATTGTCGGCGAGGACGTATTTCCTGGCGACCTGCCACATGGGCAGGATCGAGCCGTCATAGTGGCCCATGACGAGGCTGCCGGAATCGGCCCAGGCGACGAACTTGTCGTTCCTGCCGCCGTCGATCTGCATCTGCTCCTGATAGAAGCGGTGCCAGAGGTCGCGGGTGATCACGCTCGGCGCCTGCGCAAACCCCTTGGGATCGTCGATCGAGAAGGCGGCATTGGCAAGGTGGGCGGACTGCGCCTCGGTGACGGCGGGCGTGACACCCTTGGCGGTCAGGCCGCCCCAGGCCGGCGGCAGTTCGGCAAGCGGCGTGCCGTCGCGATCGAGCTGGCGGGTCTGGCTTTCGCTTGCATTGGCAAGGCCGTTGGCGCCGGGAAAGCTGCCATAGAGGTTATCGAAACTGCGGTTTTCGGCGTAGATGACGACGATATTCTGGATCTTGTCGATACCGGCGGGTGCGGCATGGGCCGCCGTGGCAAGCGCCAGCGGCAGCATGGCCGAGCCGGCCAGCGAAAGATTGCGGAGGAGATTCAGTCTGGTCATGGCGGGATACCTCATGGCTAAGGGGGCGTGGCTAGAGGAGCGCCCGGCGAATGTGGATGGGCCAGGCGCAGGCGCGACGCTATTACCGCCATCTATCAACTTTGTGACACGGGACGGCTTGCGCCCGCGGCCGGCAGGCGCGCGTCATCAATCTGTTGCAGTCAGGTTCGATCATGGGGGCATACAATGCTAACCCATTGGAATTCCTGACATGGCGACAAAGATTACCTGGCTCCTGCGATCCGGCCTGGCACTCGGTCTGGCCGCGACAGCGCTCGGTTTCAGCCTTCTGCCCCTGCGGCAAAGCAGCGCGGCCGTCACCGGCGGCGTGCATCCCGGCCCGATGTCGCGGGCGCAGGCCTATGCGCGGGCCGAGGCGCTGACGGAACTCGGCCGCAAGATGTTCTTCGATGCCTCGCTTTCGGCCTCGGGCATGCAGGCCTGCGCCTCGTGCCACGACCCGCACCATGCATTCGCGCCGGCTTCGGCCGCGCCGATCGAAACGGGCGGGCCGCATATGGACCAGCCGGGCCTGCGCGCCGTGCCGAGCCTGCGCTACCTGCAGGCGGTGCCCTCCTTCACCGAGCATTTCTACGATTCCGAGGATGAAGGCGACGAGAGCATCGATAACGGGCCGACCGGCGGCCTGACCTGGGACGGGCGCGTGGACCACGGCTACGACCAGGCGAAGATCCCGCTGCTGTCGCCCTTCGAAATGGGCAACAAGGATGAAGCGCAAGTCGTCGCCGCGCTCGCCAAGGCGGCCTATGCGGAGGATTTCCGGGAGATTTTCGGCCAGGACATCTTCGGCAATGCCAGGGACGCCTTCCAGGGCGCGGTCGAAGCACTCAGCACTTTCGAGCAGAGCGGCGCGGACTTCTACCCCTATTCCAGCCGCTACGACGCCTTCCTTGCCGGCAAGGGCACGCTGACGGCGCAGGAGCTGCACGGGCGCGAACTCTTCGAAGATCCGGCCAAGGGCAACTGTTCGAGCTGTCATCTGAGCGAGCCCGCCAATGACGGAGAGCCGCCGCAATTTTCCGACTTCGGCTTTCTCGGGCTCGCCGTGCCGCGCAATATGGCAATCCCGGCAAACAGCGATCCGAACTATCACGATCTCGGCCTCTGCGGCCCGCAGCGCACCGATTTCAAGGACCGGCCGGATTATTGCGGCCTGTTCCGCACGCCGACGCTGCGCAATGTGGCGCTGAAGAAGAGCTTCTTCCACAATGGCTATTTCCATTCGCTGCGCGACGTCGTCTCCTTCTACGCCACGCGCGACAGCGATCCGGGCCGCTGGTATCCGAAGAATGCCGACGGCACGATCCGCAAATATGACGACGTGCCGCAGGCCTATTGGGCCAATCTCAACCAGGACCCGCCCTTCGGCCGCAAGCCGGGCGACCCGCCGGCCCTGACGGATCCGGAGATCGACGATATCGTCGCTTTTCTCGGCACACTGACCGATGCGGACCAGCTGCCCGGCCCGGCGCAGCAGGCGGCGCATTGAGATCAGACGAAAAGGGCCGGAGCAATGCCCCGGCCCTTCGCGACGGATGCTGCAGATCAATCAGGCAACCGTGACCGGAACTTCGGTCGAGGTGCGCATGGCGTGGCTGTAGGGGCAGACGATGTGGGCGGCTGCGGCAAGCTTTTCGGCGGTTTCGCGATCGACGCCCGGAATGTTGACCGTCAGCGCGACTTCGATGCCGAAGCCGCCGCCGTCTTCACGCGGGCCGATGCCGACGGTTGCGGAAACGGTGGTTTCTTCGGGAATCTTGACCTTTTCCTTGCCGGCCACAAATTTCAGGGCACCGAGGAAGCAGGCCGAGTAGCCGGCTGCGAAAAGCTGTTCGGGATTGGTGCCGGTTGCGCCGTCGCCGCCGAGTTCCTTCGGCACGGTGAGCGTGACGTCGAGAACACCGTTTTCAGAAACGGCGCGGCCTGCGCGGCCACCGGTGGCGGAAGCTTTGGTCGTGTAGAGAATAGGCATGACAATCTCCTTTGGTTGGCCCCGATCGTTCGGGTTGGATTTTTAATATCGCGCAATTAAGTTGTACGCAAGTGAATTTTGCAAATTGCATTCCGAATTCGAAAGGAGGACAATAAGGGCCTCCAGGGATGGCAGCGATGAAAGCGAGAACAGCGAAAGTGATGGAAATACCGGAAGAGGAAAAGCGGCTGGACAAGCAGCTCTGTTTCGCAGTCTACGCGACGGCGCATGCCTTTACCCGGGCCTACAAGCCCATACTCGACAGGGTGGGCCTCACCTATCCGCAATATATCGTGATGCTGGTGCTGTGGGAAAAGGCGGAATTGCCGGTCAAGACGATCGGCGACCAGCTGGATCTCGATTCCGGCACGCTCTCCCCTCTCCTCAAGCGGCTGGAGCAGAACGGCCTCATCAAGCGCACCCGCGATTCGCGCGACGAGCGGCAGGTCATCGTGTCGCTGACGCCGAAAGGCCAGGCGATGAAGGGCGAGGTCAATACGATCATGTCTTCGATCGGCGAGGCGATCGGCTGCACGCTGGAGGAAATGACCGTCATGCGCGAGATGCTGACCCGGCTCAGGGGAAATCTCAACGGAAGCCTGTAGGCCGGGCTTTCCTCACGGGCTGGAAGAGGATGCCCGCGCCGGACCGGCGCGGGCCGTTTTCCCTTACTCCGCTGCCTGATAGGCGGCGGGGCGCAAGCTCGCCGTCTTCGGGCCGACGGCGGCAAGCAGGGTGATCAGGATCGCCAGCAGCGCCACGAAGACGATACCGCCGACATAGGGGTCCCAGCCGAAATGCGGGGCCGCGGCAAAGATCGCCGATGCCGCCGCCAGCACGATGCCGCCGCCGATCTGGAAGGAGGCGAAAAGCAGGCCGGAGGCAAGGCCGGACTTGTCCTCTTCGACATCCGACAGCGCCGCCACCTGGATCGCCGGGTAGGTCATGGCATAACCGACGCCCAGCGGGATCTGGTTGAGGGCAACCAGGATGATCGGGTCGATGTGGCCGACCAGCGCCACCCAGAGAATGTAGCTTGTGGCCTGCAGGCCGACGCCGACCGCCATCAGGCCTGTCGTGCCGCGGTTCTGCGCGACAGTGGCAAAACGCGGCGCGAGGAACATGACGCAGACGCCGCCGAAGGCGAAGCAGAAGCCGGTGGCAAGGGCCGACCAGCCGACGACATCCTGATAGTAGAGCGTGGCGATGAACTGGAAGCCGACATAGGCTCCCTGGAACAGGGCGGCGATCGCATTGGCATGGCTGAGCTTTGCCCTGCGGAAGATGTGCAGCGGCACCATCGGATCGGCATGGCGCGATTCCACGATCAGGAACAGCGCGATCAGCACCAGGGAGGCGACGAGCGAGCCCCAGGTGAAGAAATCACCCCAGCCGGCGGCCGCGGCATTGGTGATGCCGAAGACAAAGAGCAGGAGACCCGGCGTGATCGTCAGGGCGCCGGCCCAGTCGAAATGTTTGCGCCCGTCGTCGCGGCGTTCATCCGCCGGAAGCACGAAGGGAGCGATGGCGAGCGCCAGTATCGCGACCGGAGCGCCCATGACGAGCGTCGCCCGCCAGCTGAAGATGGTGGCCGCGCCGCCGAGGACCATGCCGAGCACGAAGCCGGTGGCCCCGGTCGAGGCGAAGACGCCGAGCGCCTTTGCCCGCTTCTCGCCCTCGCCGAAGACGGACAGCAGCAGGGCGAGTGCCGCCGGCGCGGTGAAGGCGGCGGCGATGCCCTTGACCAGGCGGGCGGCGATCAGGGTCGGGCCGCTATCGACGAAGCCGCCGGCAATGCTGGCGGCCGCGAAGATGCCGAGCGACCAGAGGAAGACGCGGCGGTGGCCGAAAAGATCGGCGACACGGCCGCCGAGCAGCAGGAATCCGCCGTAACCCAGCACATAGGCGCTGACGGCCCATTGAAGCGAGGTTGCCGGCATACCAAGTTCGCTCTGGATGGCCGGCAGGGCGACCCCGATGGTGGAAACATCCATGGCGTCCAGGAAGTTCGCGGCGCAGAGCAGCAGCAACGCCAGGCCGGCTCCGCGCGGAGATGGGGAATTGGTCATCGATCTCGGTTCCTTCTTTGCTGCCGCCTTCGCCGGGAGGCTGGCGGGCGGCAGGGAACGCGAAAATGTACAGGTTCAAACCCTATTGCAAATTGATAGTAGCCATGTCAGGTATTACTCATAATGATGAATGACGCTGTCCTTCGCAAAATCGACCTGAACCTCCTGCTCGCCTTCTCGGTGCTGATGCAGGAGCGCAACGTCAGCCGTGCGGCCGAAAGGCTGCTGCTCGGCCAGCCCGGACTTTCGGCCGCGCTCAAGCGGCTGCGCGAGGCGCTGGACGACGAGCTGTTCGTGCGCGTCGGCCGCGGCCTGCAGCCGACGGCGCGGGCGCTCGCCATCGCGCCGGCGATCGAGGATGCGCTCTCCGGCATCGAACGGGCGATCCGTCCGCCCACCCGCTTCGACCCGTCCACATGGCAGGGCGAATTCCGCGTCGGCATGTGCGACAATCTGGAGACCGCCTTTTTCGGCCCGCTGGCGGCCCGGCTGCGGCAGCTTGCGCCGGGTGCGCGGCTGGTCGGCGTTGCCGCCGACAAGCGCGATGCGGCGCAGATGCTCGACGACGGCGCTTACGAATTCAGCATTTCCGTTCACGGCGAACCGGCCTCCTGGCATGTCCGCCTGCCGCTTTTCGAGCAATGCTCGATCGCTATCTACGATCCGCAGCAGTTGAAGCTGAAGCCGCCGCTCAGCGTCGAGGATTTCGTCGCAGCGCCGCATATCGCCATCTCCTTTGTCGGCAGCGCGACGACGGCGGTCGATGCCGCGCTCGACAAGGTGGGCCTCAGCCGCAACGTGGTGGCGACGGTTCCGCGCTATTCGGCGGTGCCGCCGGCGCTCAGAGCCATGCCGTCGATCGCCATTGTGCCGGAATCGCTCGGCCGCTGCATGGCGCAGCTTCACAACCTCGAAATCTCGATACCGCCGATCGCGCTGCCGGCCGATCCGGTATCGATGCTGTACCGGCGGGTGGACAGGGCGGACGAGCGGGCGGCATGGTTCCGGCAGCTGTTTATCGAAGTGGCGGACAAGGCACTGCTTGCTTCGGGCTGCAAGGCGGGGATTTGCGCCGAGGCGGCTTGAGGGGTGGTGGCGTTTTGGCGGCGGTTGAGGGTGCGCCCGCCATGCTCGGCACCTGCACAATAAGATAAACCGCCCGTTTGACGAGCGGTTTATCTGCTTTCGGGTCAGGCATCACTCCAGCCCTTCGCTCGCGCTCCGGGCGTTCGTCGTTACAATCGATTCACTGGATCGATTGTTGCCGCTGCGCGGCATCACTCCAGCCCTTCGCTCGCGCTCCGGGCGTTCGCTGCTGCAATCGATTCACTGGATCGATTGCTCGGGCTACGCCCGACCGCAGCTCACTGCCAAACGACGATTGGGGTTTTGTTGGGGACGCGGTCGTAGAGGTCGATGATGTCCTGGTTGAGCAGGCGCACGCAGCCCGACGAGACGGCCTTGCCGATGGAGCGCCATTCGGGATTGCCGTGCAGGCGGTAGAGCGTGTCTTCGTTGTTCGAGAAGATGTAGAGCGCACGCGCGCCGAGCGGATTCAGCAGGCCGGGCTCCATGCCGCCGCGCTCGATCGAATATTTCGCGAGTTCCGGCTGACGCGCGACCATCTCGTTCGGCGGCTTCCAGCGCGGCCATTTCTGCTTCCACTGGATGACGCCGTTGCCCGACCATGCGAAACCTTCGCGGCCGATGCCCACACCGTAGCGCATCGCCATGCCGCCGGGCTGGACGAGATAGAGGAAGCGCGAGGGCGTATCGACGACGATGGTGCCGGGCGGCTGGCCGGTCGGGTCCACGACCTGCTGGCGATAGTAGCGCGGATCGATCTGCTGGTAGGGAACGGCGGGAATGAGGAAGCCGCCGTCTTCGATCGGGCCGTACATGACGGCAAGTTCTGCTTCGCCGGGCGCGCTCGTCGTCTGGAACGGACGGAAAGGCGAGCGGTAGCTGATCGACATGCCGCCATTTTCGACCGTGTTCGACGTGGAGGCACAGCCTGCCAGCGCGGAGGCCGCTGTCAGAGCCGAAAAGGAGAGAAAGCTGCGACGGGAGAGAGGTTTATCGAGGCTCATAACGCGGGACTGATTTCCTTCGTGATGCGGGGGCCTGCCATAAACGCAGCAGAACCCTGATTCGTCCAATGCCGATATCGACTACAGCGCCGCGCGTCTTCAGACGCGCAAAGGACGCTGTAGCACTTTAAATTGCTGCATAATTTTATCCTTAAAGCGATTCCGATTTAAGGAATTATGCAGCAGGGAAAATCTATCGGCTTATGCTAAATAAACCATAGCATCACGCAGACGTGTCCGGCTCCGGGCAAACGATCTCGCCTGCCCTGTTGCAGGCCTACATCACCACGATCTCGGACTTGGCCGGCACGCGGTCGTAGAGGTCGATCACGTCCTGATTGATCATGCGCACGCAGCCGGACGAGACGGCCTTGCCGATCGATTGCCAGTCGGGCGTGCCGTGAATGCGATAGAGCGTATCCTGGCCATCCTTGAAAATATACATGGCGCGGGCGCCGAGCGGATTGGTAAGGCCCGGATTCATGCCGCCGTTCTCGGCCGAGAAGGGACGGACCTCCGGCTGGCGGGAAACCATTTCGACCGGCGGGGTCCAGCGCGGCCATTTCTGCTTCCACTGGATGACGCCGCGGCCCTTCCAGGCAAAGCCCTCGCGGCCGAGGCCGACGCCGTAACGCATCGCCTTGCCGTTGCCTTCGACGAAATAGAGGAAACGGTCCTTGGTATCGACGACGATGGTGCCGGGGCGCTCGTTGGTCTGGTAATCGACCTCCTGGCGCAGATATTCCGGATGGATGCGGCTGGCGGGAATGGCCGGCAGCGTGAACTCGCCGTCCTTCAGCTGGCCGTACATGCCCATGTTGAGGTTCAGCGGATTGCTGACCGGCAGGCCGTAGGTCTGGTGGAACTGCGTCTGGTAGAGTTCGCGCGTCTGCGGCACCGGCTGGTCGGGGATCGGCTTGACGCGGCGCGGATCGACACCCGGCGGCTCGTAGAACACCGGCGAGATTTCCTGCACGAAGCGCGCGGGCGAATCGGCTGCGACATCGGGAACGAGAATGTTGCAGCCGCTGAGCGTCATTGCAGCGGCCGCGAGCCCGACAAAGGGAAAAGCCCGGCGCGGAAAATTCATGAAACCATCCTCATCAGCGATAGCAGAGACAGCATTATCTGCTCGCAGGATGGCATTCGCGGCTGGCGCGAGGCTGGTGGCGGAGACGCAAACCGGCCGGGGACGGCGGCGATCAGGCCGCCACGCCGTGGAAGAACTGGATGCTCTGCGCGATCTCGGCCGGCAGCGCCGAGGTATGGTTGCCGGCAACCGTGGCCGCGTCGATATGCGTGCCGGCCGCGCGGGCGCGCGCGACAAGCAGATCGGCGCGGTCGTTGAAGTGCGACTCTTCCGTGCCGTGCAACACGCGCAGCGGGCATTTGAAGCTGTGCGCATAACAAAGCGCGGTGCGCACCTCGAATTCGTGTGCGTTGGAATCGTCGAAGCGGATGTCTTCGGGATAGCGGCTGAAGAAGCGGAAAGCGTCGGCATTGCCGGAAATCGGCACGGCGGCCCGGAAACGCTGCGTGCTCATGGCCGTCAGCATGGTCAGCGTGCCGCCGATGCTGTGGCCGGCGATGAAAAGGCGCTCGGGATCAACGCCCGGCAGATGGCGCAGGCGCTCGGTGGCGGCCAGCACGTCGTCCACCTCATCGTAGAAGCCGGAGAAATTGCCCATCTGGCCGTTTTCGCCGCGCACGGAGGGCATCATCACGACGTAGCCGGCATCCATATAGGGCTTCATCAGCTGCCAGTGGCCGATGCCCATGGCATTGCCGCCGTGGAGAAAAAGGATGCCGGGCTTGGCCTTGCGCTCACGCTTGTACTTGGACACCCAGGCCGTCAGTTCCAGTTCGCCGCCATAGCCGGAGCGATAGAAGATCCGGTCGGCATCGGCGGGTGCCGTCAGCGGCTCGTATTTGTCCGGCGCCGGCCCCTTCTGCAGCAGCCTGGTGCGGAAGTGGCGGCGAACATGGGCATAATCATGCCTGGCAAGCCTCGGAACGTCGGGAATATCGAAGGCGTTCGCCAGCCGCGGCAGCACAAGCGCGCCGGCCATGCCGGCAAGCAGGCCGCGGCGTTGACGGAAAAAGGCATTTCGTTCTTGCGAGCTCATACGCAGCACCCATCATTTCCCCGGCGCAAAAAATCTGCACCGGAAGAGGCTGACCGCCAATACACATGCTGTTGAAAACGGGGGCCTGCGTCATTGTTGCGCAGGCCAATGTCATCAAACCGCCTTGGCGTCGATCATAGCGATGAGCGTGCGCAGCCGGTCGGCCTCATAGGAGGGCTTGTCGGGGCGCAATCTTGCGATGCGGGGAAAGCGCATGGCGACCCCGGATTTATGCCGGGTGGAACGGTTGATTCCCTCGAAGGCGACTTCCACCACGAAACCGAACTCCTTGTCGGCGCGCACGGCCCTGACCGGGCCGAAACGCTCGGTCGTATTGTTGCGCACGAACTTGTCCAGCACTTCCAGCTCGGCATCGGTGAAGCCGAAATAGGCCTTGCCGACGGGCACGAGCTCTTCGCCATCCTCTCCCTCCGCCCAGACGCCGAAGGTGAAATCCGAATAGTAGCTGGAACGCTTGCCGTGGCCGCGCTGGGCATACATCAGCACCGCATCGACATTGTAGGGATTGCGCTTCCACTTGAACCACGGCCCTTTCACGCGGCCGGCCTGATAGATGCTGTTGCGCCGCTTGATCATCACGCCCTCGATGACGGGATCGGGCGGGGCGGCGCGCAGATCGTCGAGCTCCGCCCAGTTGGAGAAAGGCACAAGCGGCGAAAGGTCGAAGCGGTCATGCGGGGCGCGGTCGACAATCTCCGAGAGCCGGTCGCGGCGCTCGACATAGCTCTTGCCGCGCACATCCCGTTCGCCGTCGAAGAGCATGTCATAGGCACGGATGAACGCCGGATATTCCTCCAGCATCCTTGCCGTCACCGTCTTGCGGTTGAGGCGCTGCTGCAGGTCGGAGAAGGTGCGGGTCGGGCTGTTGGAACGCGCCGTGCCGCCGACCAGAAGCTCGCCGTCGATGACGCCGGAAAAGCTGATCGATTGCAGGATATCGGGAAAGGCGCCGGAGATATCGTCGCCGGAGCGGGAATAGATCCGGCGCGTCTCGCCGGAACGGGACAGCTGGACCCGGATGCCGTCCCATTTCCACTCGGCGGCGTAATCGGCGGGGTCGAGGGCATCGAGATCGCCCTCCTCCACCGGATTGGCGAGCATGACGGAATGGAAGATGGCGGGCGTTGCCAGCACCGGCTTGTCCGCCCCGCCCTGCAGCCACTTGAAGAGCGATTCATAGGGCGGCTGCAGGCCGTGCCACAGGGTCTCGATCTCGGTCACGTCCTTGCCGCCGAGATCGGCGAGCGCCTGTTTGGCAAGGCGGGCGGATACGCCGATGCGCAGCGCCCCGGTCGCAAGCTTGATGAAGGCGAAGCGGCCGGAGGAATCGAGCCGGTCCAGCAGGTCGCGCACGAAGCTGCGCACTTCCGTGCGGCCAAGCGAATTCATCCGGACGACGACATCGCCGAGACGCGGCCGGGCAAATGCCGCACGGTCGATATCGCGCCCGTTGTCCCAGACCAGCGAGATGGTTTCGGCGAGGTCGCCGACATAGTCGTAGGAATAGCGGAACAGCACCTCGTCCATGCGCTCCAGCACCAGCTCGCGCAGCATGGCGGGCTTGACGTTGCGCACCTCCAGCGTGCCGGCAATCGCAGCAAGGCCGTAACCGCGATCGGGGTCCGGCGTGTTGCGGAAATAATCGGTCAGAAGCTTGAGCTTGCCGTTGCGGCTGGGGGTGAGGACGAGGCGGTCGAGCAGGTCGGCGAAGGCTTTCATGGCAAGCCTCCTGCCCTTCTCCCCGCTGGGGAGAAGACATGTTTGGTCAGCCGCTCGCTAAACTTTTCGGTTCGTGGGAAGGGGCTTTCAGCCACAGGCTCCATCCTCAATCCCCCTCGTCCTCATAACCCACCAGATGCAGCGGTCTGGCCCTGATGCCCTGCAGCTCGCACCAGCGCACCAGCGCCTCCTCGCGGCCATGCGTGACCCAGACTTCCTGAGGGCCAAGTTCCGTGATCGTCTCGGTCAGTTCCGGCCAGTCGCAATGGTCGGAAATGACGAGCGGCAGTTCGACGCCGAGCTGCCTGGCGCGCTGGCGCACCATCATCCAGCCGGAGGCGAAGGAGGGCAGCGGATCGTTGAAACGGCGCGCCCAGCGGTCGGCAAAGGCGGAGGACGGGCCGATGACAACAGCGCCCTTGAAGACGGACTTGTCGCTGCTTTCGACGGTGGCGGGCAGAAGCTCGCCGAGATCGATGCCCTGGCCGATATAATAGTCGCAGAGCCGTTCCATGGCGCCGTGGATATAGATCGGCTCGCTGTAGCCGCTGTCGCGCAACAGGCGGATGACGCGCTGCGCCTTGCCGAGCGCATAGGCGCCGACCAGATGCGTGCGCTCCGGGAACTGGCGCAGCGAGGCGAGCAGCTTGCCCGTCTCGTCGATCGGGTCGGGATGATGGAAGACCGGCAGGCCGAAGGTGGCCTCCGTGATGAAGACATCGCAGGGCACCGGCACGTAGGCTTCGCAGGTCGGGTCGGGGCGGCGCTTGTAATCGCCCGATACGACGATGCGCGTGCCGGCCTTCTCGATGGCGATCTGGGCCGAGCCGAGCACGTGGCCGGCGGGATGGAAGCTCACCTTCACGCCGTTGATATCAAGCTCTTCCCCGAAGGCGACCGGCTGCCGGGCGGCGGAGAAGCCGTCGCCGTAGCGGATGCCCATGATATCGAGCGTCTGGCGGGTGGCGAGCACGTTCCTGTGGCCGGGACGGGCATGATCCGAATGGCCGTGGGTGATCAGCGCCCGCTCCACCGGCCGCACCGGATCGACGTAAAAGCCGCCCTCCGGGCAATAGAGCCCTTCGGGGGCGGGATAGAGCAGCGCGTCAGGTCTCATGGCAGCAAAGATAGCGGGAAATGCGTTTTGCGCCAGAGGGATGGCAGGCGCCGATTTTATCGGCGCGGCCTGCCATTGCATCCGGACCCGAGCCCCGCTAGCTTCGCCCGCGCTGCAGCGGGCAAGCAGATGAGAGGCGCATGCGGACTGTTATCGGATATGGACTCCTGGCACTTTCGCTGACGCTGCCTGCGGCCGCCTCGGCAACCGGCTGGCAGCCGGGCGAGGAAGTGAAGGCTTACGCCATCACCGGCCGCACCGGCATGGAACTCTACCGCTCCATCGGCGAACGTGGGCCGCAGGTCGGGCCGGGACGGGTGATCGCGCATACGACCTTCAAGCTGACCTGGACGCGCAAATACGAACAACAGGGCAGCGCCTGCACGCTGACATCGGCAAGACCGAAGCTCACGATCATCTACACGCTGCCGAAGGCGCCTGGCGACCTGCCGGCGGCCACAAAGGCAAGCTGGGAGAGCTTCATCGCCGGCGTGCGCGCGCACGAGCGCTGGCATGGCGAGACGATCATCGAGATGGTCAGGGAAATCGAGGCGCTGAGCAACGGCTTCTCCGTGCCCGACGATCCCGGCTGCAAGAAGATCAGGCCCGCGCTGACGGTGCGCCTCGGCGAACTCTCCAACAAGCAGCGCCAGCGCGGCCGGGATTTCGACCGCGTCGAGATGAGCGAAGGCGGCAATATCCAGCAACTCATCCTGAAGCTGGTGAACGGTCCCTGACCGGTTCAGAGCGCGGCGAGGAAAGCGTCGACGCGGCTCCAGGTGGCTTCGGCGGCCGCCGCATCGTAATCCGGCAGCGACGGATCGGTGTAGAGATGGCCGACGCCGGGATAGAAGAAGATCTCCAGGCCGATATTGGCTCTCGCCGCATGCGCACGCCACGCGGCCACCTCGTCCGCCGGCTCGAAATCGTCGGGATCGGCAAGATGGACCTGAACGGGAATGCCTTCGCGCGCATTGGCCGGAATTTCCGCGATACTGTGCAGCAAGAGCATGCCCGACGCCATCGGCCGGGTCGGCCAGAGACTGGCCGCGATACCGGCTCCCATGGAAAAGCCGCCGAGCACGGCCGATGCCGGCAGGTCGGCGATCGCCAGATCGGCGCGCTTGCAGAGCCGCATCCAGCCGATCTCCTCGCGGATGGCGAAACCTTCCTCGATCGTCCGCCCTACCCTGCCCTCGTAAAGATCGGGCGTCACGACCTGATGGCCCGCCGCGCGAAGGCGCTCCGCTGCGTCCTGCTCAAGCGAGCGAAATCCATAGACCGAATGAAAAAGTGCAATCGCCGCCATCGCCACCTCCTGATTTGCGGGCTCAGCATAAGGTTTCCACAACGCAAAGGCGAGATTTACCGCACAAAAACCCCAAACGAGCCAAAGAACCACCAGAATCGCTTTCTAGCCGTTGCCGAGGCACGACCGGAGGGGATGATGGGACGGAAGCTCAAATATGCAGGCGTGACAATTCTCGCCTTTGCCGCCGCGGTTTATCTCAACAATAGCAGCCTTCTGGCCGAACATCGCGACGGCAAGCCGCTGCTTCTGGCGCATCGCGGCATCGCCCAGCGATTCGACGAGACCGACCTCAAGAACGATACCTGCACGGCCGCGCGCATGCTGCCGCCGCAACACGACTATCTGGAGAACACGATCCGCTCCATGCGGGCGGGGTTCGATGCCGGCGCCGACGTGGTGGAGATCGACGTGCATCCGACGACCGACGGGCAGTTCGCCGTCTTCCACGACTGGACGCTCGATTGCCGCACGGACGGGCATGGCGTCACGCGCGACCATTCCATGGCCGAGATGAAGCTGCTCGATATCGGTTACGGCTATACCGCCGATGGCGGCAAGACCTTTCCCTTCCGCGGCAAGGGCATCGGAGAGATGCCGACGCTCGACGAGGTCCTGTCCGCCTTCCCGGACAGACATCTGCTCATCAACGTCAAGAGCCGCGACCCTTCGGAGGGCGAGAAGCTCGCCGCCGTGCTGAACGGCCTTCCCGCCGAGCGGCGCGCCAGGATCATCGTCTATGGCGGCAACGAGCCGATCGACCGCATCCGGCACCTTGCGCCCGATATCCGCACGGCCTCGCGCGCCAGCCTGACGGGCTGCCTGACCGGCTATATCGGTTACGGCTGGACGGGCATTCTGCCCGACGCCTGCAGGAATGCGATGATGCTGGTTCCGATCAACTACGCGCCCTGGCTCTGGGGCTGGCCGGACAGGTTCCTCGACCGGATGCAGGATGCCAATACGCAGGTCTTCGTCATCGGCCCCTATCACGGCGGCGGCTTTTCCACCGGCATCGACGATGCCGGAAGCTTCACGCGGCTGCCGCGGAACTATTCGGGCGGCATATGGACGAACGAGATCGAGACGATCGCCGGTCTGGCGAAGTGATCAGCCGCCCCGCGCCAGCAGCATGACGACGATCTCTTCCGGCGCGACGGGTCTGGAGAAACGATAACCCTGCGCCTCCTCGCACCTGGCATGGCGCAGGAATTCCAGCTGCGCATCGGTTTCCACGCCTTCGGCCAGCACCGAGAGCTTCAGCGTCTGGGCAAGGGAAATGACGGCGGAAGCGATGGCGACGGCGGTCTTGTCGGCAGGCAGCGCCTCGACCAGCGAACGGTCCATCTTCAGCCGGTCGAAGGGAAAGGTCTTCAGCGCGGCAAGCGAGGAATAGCCGGAGCCGAAATCGTCGATCGACAGGCGCACGCCAAGCGCGCGCAGCGACAGCATGAGCGCAAGGGCGCGGGCGGCATCCTGCATGATGACGCTTTCCGTCACTTCCAGCTCCAGCCAGCGCGCATTGAGCCTGTGGCGGTCGACCGCCTCGGCGACATGCGAGGCGAAATCGGGATCGGCAAACTGCTTGGGGGAGACGTTGACGGCGATGGTGAGCGGCGTCAGGCCCATGTCCTGCCAGGCCCGCGCCTGGCGGCAGGCCTCGTTCAGCACCCAGAGGCCGAGCGGCACGATGAGCCCGGTCTCTTCGGCAAGCGGAATGAAATTGGCGGGCGAAACCATGCCCTTGACCGGATGGTTCCAGCGCACGAGCGCTTCCAGGCCGGTGATGCGGCCGGTCGCGACATCCACCTGCGGCTGGTAGAGCAGGAAAAGCTGGTTGGCGACGATCGCCTGGCGCAGCTCCTCCTCTTCGCTGAGCGGCAGGTCGACGGCCTTGCCGACGACGCCGTCGTGATATTGCAGCGTGTTGCGGCCGAGCTGCTTGGCGCGGTACATGGCGCGGTCGGCATTGGTGAGCAGTTCTTCCGGCGTGGCGCCATCCCGCGGGAAGGCGGCGATGCCGATGCTGGAGGTGACGGCGATCTCGCCGATCTCGGAGCGGACCGGCCGGGAAATCGCCTTCTGCAGCTCGCGCAGGCGGCGCATGATGCCTGCATCGTGGCTGGACTGGTGGACGAGCACGACGAGGAATTCATCGCCGCCGAGGCGCACGACCATATCGGAGGCGCGCACGCAGTTTGCCATGCGGGCCGCCGTTTCCTTCAGCACCTCGTCGCCGGCGGCGTGGCCGCTCGTGTCGTTGATCTCCTTGAAATTGTCGAGATCGATATAGGCGACCGTCACCTTGCGGTTGTTGCGGCGGGCCTGATCGAGGATCTTTGCCATGCGCTCCTTCAGGAAGGCGCGGTTCGGCAGGCCCGTCAGGTCGTCGTGATGGGCCATGAAATGGATGCGGTCATCGACGCGTTTGCGCTCGATGGCGATGCCGGCGATATGGGTGGCGAGCGCCACCAGCTTCGTCTCGTGCTCGCTCGGGCGCCGCACCTCCTTCGAATAGAGCGCGAACGTGCCGAGCACGTTCTTCTGCGAGGTGGAGATCGGCGTCGACCAGCAGGAGCGGAAGCCGAACTGGCTGACCATCACCCGGAAATCCTCCCAGAGCGGATCGGCCATGACGTCCTCGACGATGACGGTTTCGCCGCGCCAGGCCGCCGTGCCGCAGGAGCCCACGTTCGGGCCGATGACGACGCCGTCGATCATGCGGCTGTAGGCGCCGGGCAGATTGGGCGCGGCGCCGTGATAGAGCCGGGTGCCTTCGCCGTCGAGCAGCAGCACCGAGCCGGAAATGCCGGTCATCTGCCGCTCGATCAGCAGCACCAGCGCCTCCAGGATCATCGGCAGCGGTTCGTTGCGGGCGATCATTTCCAGCAGGTTCGCCTGGCCGCGATAGAGTTCTTCCTGCCGTTTGCGCTCGGTGATGTCGCGGGACAGGCCGATCAGGCCGACGACCTCGCCGCGGTCGTTGCGCAACGGTATCTTGGAGGTCAGGCGGTACATGGCGCCGCCGCCCGGCAGGGGCACGAGCTCTTCCATGTCGATCCGGGGTTCGCCGCCGGCCATGATCTGCTGCTCGATATCGAAATAGCGGCGGGCCGTTTCAAAATCGAACAGGTCGAAATCGCGCTTGCCGGCGATCTCGGCGGCGTTCTCCAGCCCGTGGCTGCGCGCCATGACCGCATTGGCAAAGACGAAGCGGCCGTCGCGATCCTTGACGTAAAGAAAATCGGGAAGCTCGTGGACGATGGCCTTGAGGCGAAGGTTCTCTATGCCCTCGGAAAGGTGATGGGCGGTCGCCGCCATCATCGCCTCGGTGGCGGCCACGATGCGCTGTGTCTCGGCCGTGAAACTATCGCCAGATTGCCAACGCCGGACACCTATTCCACTCATGACGCTGTTCTCCCGGTACTCGCAGGCCTGTGCACAATAGTCATAACTGAAACCGCTTTCCAAAATAGCGAGCATTTCCTTCGGGTTGTTTAAATGGAAAGGTGAATAAGACAAAAATATACGGAAGGTTGTGCTTGCCACTCGACCCACGGTTATTCCTCTCTTGCGGATATGTGCCGAAAAGAGGCATTTCGGCTGGCACGAATCCTGCGTCGGCGCCGGCATGAAAACGGATTTCGGCGAGATCTCCCGGCGGGATATGCTTGGCGCGCTGGCCGCCTCGGCAGCGGCCATGGCCGCGCCGCGCGCCTTTGCGGCTCCGCCCGGCGCCGGGCAGCCCGGCCTGCGCGGGGCAATCGATGCCGTGCAGTATCGCGCCGTTCCCGAAAGCGGCGACAGGAAGAACCGCGACCTGCAGCAGATGATCGACAAGGCGGCGCGCGAGAACGTGCCGGTCTTCCTGCCGCCGGGCACCTACCGCGTTTCCAACCTGACGCTGCCGGACAATACGCGCATATCGGGCGTGCCGGGCGCGACAAGGATCGTCTATACCGGCGAGGGCCATCTCTTTAGCGCCGACAACGTAGGGCGCATTGCGCTTTCCGATCTTGTCATCGACGGATCGAACCGCTGGCTTGCCGATTATGCCGGCGCCCTCGTGCAGTTTACCGGCGTCGGCGAGGTGCTGATCGACAATTGCGACATCGCCGGCAGCCGCAAGCACGCGCTGCAGCTCGAGGGCTGCGGCGGGCGGATCGAGCGCAGCAGGATCTCGGGCGCCGGGCAATCGGGCATCTATGCGGTGGAATCCTCGGGGCTTTCGATAACGGGCAACACGGTTTCGGATTGCGGCAACGGCGGCATTCTGGTGCATCGCTGGAAGAAGGCCGAGGACGGCACGATCGTGTCCGGCAACCGCGTTTCCAATATCCGCGCCAATGACGGCGGCACCGGCGAAAACGGCAACGGCATCAATATTTTCCGCGCCGACGGCGTGACGGTGACGAACAACCAGATCGCCGACTGCGCCTTCACCGCCGTTCGCGCCAATTCCGGCTCCAACATCCTGATCGGCAACAACCAGTGCCGCCGCTCCGGCGAGACGGCGATCTATGTGGAGTTCGAATTCGTCGGCGCTGTCGTCACGGGCAATGTGATCGACGGGGCGGCGAACGGCATTTCGATCGCCAATTTCGACCAGGGCGGCCGGCTGGCCAGCGTGACGGGCAACGTCATCCGCAACCTGACGCTCGAAGGTCCGTACAAACACGAGGTCGGCTTCGGCATCGGCATTGCGGCGGAAGCCGATACGCTGGTGTCGGGCAACGTGATCGAGGATGCGCCGCGCTGGGGGCTGCAGATCGGCTGGGGACCCTATCTGCGCAATGTCGTCGTCAACGGCAACGTGGTGCGCAAATCGCCGGTCGGCTGCGCGGTTTCGGTTGCCGAAGGCGCCGGTTCGGCCGTCATCACCGACAATATCTTCCAGGACATGGGCAAGGGCGCCGTGCTCGGCTTCGAATGGGAGAAGCAGGTCTCGGACGAGCTTGCCGGCGACAGTTCCCGCTACGGCCAGCTGACGGTCGAGCGCAACCGGATTTCCTGAGCGCCATCAAAAGCTTTCATCGACCTATCATCCGAAGGTGCTTTTTTCGCAGCCTTGCCGGCTCTAGGCTGCGGACAAAGGAAGGGGACATTGCCATGCTGACGATCTACGGGGTTTACCGCTCGCGTTGCGCGCGCGTCTACTGGATGGCCGAGGAACTGGGGATCGAATTCCAGTCCGTGCCGGTGCTGCAGGCCAGCCGGCTTGCCAATCCGCTGTCGCCGGATGCGCCGGTCAACACGCTCTCGCCGGATTTCCTGTCCATCAATCCGATGGCGATGATCCCGGCCATCAAGGACGGCGACCTCGTGCTCAACGAGTCGCTGGCGATCAACCTCTACCTTGCGCGCAAATATGGCGGCGAGCTTGGCGGCAAAACCGTCGAGGAAGACGGTTTGATGACGATGTGGACGGTTTGGGCGGTTTCCGAGCTTGACGGCAATACCGGCAAGATCGTCTCGACCTATGATAACGGCCGCGAAAACACCGAGGCGGGACGCGCGGTGATCGATGTCGCCTGCCGCACCATGAAGCGGCCGCTTTCGGTTCTCGAACGGCATCTCGAGGGCAAGGACTGGATCGTCGGCGGACGGTTCACGGTCGTCGATCTCAACATTGCGGAAGTGCTGCGCTACGCCCAGAGCGAAACCGCCCTTTTTGCCGCGCATCCGAATATCGATGCCTGGATCCGGCGCTGCCAGTCGCGCCCGGCCTATCTGGAAATGCAGCGCAAGCGCGCGCTGGAGCCGGTCGAGGTCTGACGCTATTCGAAGAGCGCCGCCGTCTCGGCCATTTCCTCCCGGATCCAGGCCTTGAAGTCGCGCACCTTCTTCGGCTCGTGGCCGCCTTCGGGTGTCACGAAATAATAGCCGTCGCCGGTATTGGCGCGGATGCAGAAGGGCGCGACCAGCCGCCCTTCGCGCAGCGAAAAGCCGGCAAGCGTCTGCCAGGCGAGCATGACGCCCTGGCCGGCGATCGCCGCATCGAGGCAGAGCGAGGCGTCGTTGAAGCTGTGGCGCACGACAGGCGGCGCGCCCGAAAGGCCGGCCGCGCGCATCCAGACATCCCATGTGAACATGGCATTTGCATCGATGACGGCAGGCAGTTTCAGGATATCGGCCGGCTCCTTCAGCTGTGCTGCCATTTCAGGAGAGCAGACGGGAAAGACGACCTGATCGAGCAGATGCTCGACCTTCACGCCCGGCCAATGGCCCTTGCCGACGCGGATGGCGACATCGATATCGGAGGCGGCCGGATTGACGAGCCTGGTCGTCGCGTCGAGGCGCAGGTTGATCTCCGGATGGCGCTCCATGAAGCGGTCCAGCCGGCAGACCAGCCAGCGGGCGGCGAGAACGGGTGCGACCGAAATGGTCAGGATGCATTCGTCCTTGCGCTGCGCCATCGCGACGGCTTCGGAAAGACGCAGGAAGCCTTCGTTGAGTGCCGCCAGAACAGGCGCGCCGGCTTCCGTCACCAGCATGCCCTTCGGCGTGCGCTCGAAGAGCAGCCGTCCGAGCTGGCCTTCAGCCTTGATGACCTGCTGGCTGACGGCGCCGACGGAGACGCCAAGCTCGTCCGCAGCCGCCTGGAGCGAGCCGAGGCGGCCGACGGCTTCCAGCGCGCGAAGGCCGTTGAGATGCACGGAGTTGAGATTTCTCATATAGTTTTCCTATAGCAGGAACCCGGTAATCTCAATTGAAAAACAGGCCTTCGCCGCCAATATTGGCATGGCGGGACGATGATGTCCGAAGCGCAGCAAGAACAGAGCGCGGGCGCCCGCGGGAATATGTGCGACGAAAGCCGAGCCCGCCCTCAGAAAGCGAGAGCAAGATGTCATTGCTGAAGTTTTTCTTGAGCCGGCCAGACCCTGCCGCCAGGGTCTCACAAGGCGAATATGACGGGGATGCCGATCTTCTCGCCCATCCCGACATTGCTTCCATGTCGCAGCGGGAGCTTGCCGACCTGCCTCTGCCGGTGCTTGCTCCCAAACCGCCGTTGCAACGACAACTAGAGAAATGCGTCTGAATATATGCTAGATTTCCGCCGGGGACGATTCAGGGCGGATACCATGACGGAGAGCGTGGAAGACATTCTGGCGCGGCTGAAGCGGCTGGCGAAGGAGGCCGGCCTGCCCGGCATCGAGGAAAGCACCTCCTACGGCAACCTGGCGCTGAAGGTCGGCGGCAAGAGTTTCGTGGCGGTCAAGAACGACGAGACGGTGGTGATCTCGGTCCCGATCGACCACAAGGAGCACCTGCTGACGATGGCGCCCGATATCTACTATCAGACGAACCATTATGTCGGCTGGCCGCACCTGCCGGTTCGCATCGCGGCCATCGGCGACGACGAACTCAGGCAGCGGCTGATCGACGCCTGGACCTACCGGGCGCCGAAGAAGCTGATTTCGGCCTATCGGGCCTGTGGCTAGGCTTTTTCGCGGGCCAGCGCGCGCTGGACGGCCGGGCGCTCCAGCATCCGGGCATGATGTTCGCTCACCTTCGGGAACCGGGCGGGATCGACGCCGTCGGAGGGCAGCCAGCCGGTCATGACGAAGAGATAGGGGTCGGCGACCGTATAGGCCTCGCCCATCACCCACGGTCCCGCAAACATCTTCGTTTCGATCAGCTCGAAGCTTTCCGCCATCGTCTGCGGCACCTTGGCCTTCATCGATTCCAGCGCCGCTTCGTCGTCGGCCCAGCGCGAGCCGCGCGGGCGGTGGGCATGGTTCACATGCACGGTCGACGAAATATAGCCGTTGAAGGCCTGCAGGCGGGCGAACTCGAAGGGATCGTCGAGAGGCGCGAGCCTTGCTGCCGGCGCCATCTGGGCGATGTAGGCGAGGATCGCCGTCGTCTCGGTCAGGACCCCGCGATCGGTCGCAAGCGCGGGAACGCGCCCCTTCGGATTGATCTCCAGATAGGCTTGCGAGCGCTGCTCGTTCTCGCGGGTGTTGACCTTCTTCGTCTCGAAGGAAAGGCCGGATTCCTCGAGCGCGATGAGGCTTGCGAGCGCGCAGGTACCGGGGGCGAAATAGAGTGTGAGCATGGTGGGACTCCCCTTTCGGGGAGCCTTATAGCGCGTGCGCCGCGGCGAACGGAAGACCGGGTTTCGTCATTCGCGCCGCCTTGTGCCCATCAGGCGCAGCCCGGCACGTCCTCCAGCCGGTGCCAGACGGGGATGCCCCGCTCCCTGGCGATGCGCACGTCGTTATCGGCGCCCTTGGAATCGCCCGGCAGGCGCAGCACGCCTTCGCAGAGCTGCAACAGGCGGCCGGCGACCGGATGAAAGATTTCCTCGTAGAGGTCGTCGCCGACCGCCTTGCCGCCGGCAGCGTGCCAGACGGGCAAGGCCACCCATTCGCCGATGACAGGCAGATGGCCCGCCTTGAAGAGCGCATAGGACGGCTCCTCCAGGCGTTTGAGATTGGCCGCCATCTTCGCCGGGTCATCGCCCGTTCCGGACCTGTAAGGCCCGGCAATCAAAATCAACATGGTCGTCTCCATCAACTCCCGGCTTCATGCACGGGATTTCACGAAAATGCATGATATTTCTTGAATGTCGAGTCGTATCGTGCATATTCACGATGTTTCGTAAATTTTCGTGCAGAGACCGCCATGCTGACCACGCAACGCAAAGCCCTTATCCTCGACATCCTGCGCCGTGACGGACAGGTGATCGCCAAACGCGTGGCCGAGGACTTCGCGCTGTCGGAGGACACGATCCGCCGCGATCTCCGGGAGATGGCGGCGGAGGGGCTGCTGAAGCGCGTGCATGGCGGCGCCCTGCCCGTTGCCCCCGACCTGCCTGACTTCACGGCCCGCCGCGACGTCGCTTCCGCGGTCAAGGCGCGGCTCGGCGCGAAGGCGGCGCAGATGGTGAAGGCCGGGCAGATGGTGTTTCTCGACGGCGGCACGACGACGGCGGAGGTCGCCCGCCAGCTGCCGCGCGACATTTCCTTCACCATTGCCACCCACAGCCCGACGATTGCCGCCGAGCTGGAGCATCACCCGACAGCGGAAGTGATCCTGTGCGGCGGCAGGCTCTACAAACATTCGATGGTGGCGACCGGCGCGGCGGCAATGGCGGCAATTTCGGCCCTGCGGCCGGATCTCTTCTTCCTTGGCGTCACGGCCGTCCATCCCGTGCACGGGTTCTCGACCGGCGATTTCGAGGAGGCGGCAATCAAGCGGCACATCGCGCGCTGTTCGGCGGAGACGCATGTCCTGCTGACGGCGGAGAAGTTCGATCTGGTTTCGCCCTGCCAGGTGCTTGCCGCAAGCGAGGTGGCGGGAATGATCGTGCCGGCCGAGATGCCGGCGGAGCGGCTTCGGCCCTATGCCGAGCTCAATGTCGCACTTGCCGCAGCCTGACCCGCTTGCGGCGGAGCGGCGGCACGAGGCCCGGCGGCAGCAGGGTGAGAAGCAGCGCGACGACGAAGACCGAGAGCACGAAGATGCCGGGCAGGATCGTGCCGAAGCCAAGCGCCAGCGCAGCCTGCAGGCGCGGCTGGAGATTGGCGATCACGGCCGAGAGCGCCGGCAGGGCCAGAGCCTTCGCCACCGCCCATGGCAGCCAGTTCATTTCGGCAAGAGCGGCGAGCGCGCCATAGAGGGCGGCGGCGCGGACAATGCCGCGCAGAAGCGGCGAGGCGCCGAAGGGCCTGGTGTCCCCCTCCTCGAAGGCAATGGCGAGATAGGCAAGCAGGCAGGCGAGGAAGAGGAAGGCGAGCGGCAACGCAGCCGAAATCGCCTGCCATTGCAGGCGTTCGCCGGTTGCGACGAACAGCAGGAAGGGCGCGCAGGCCATGAACCACAGGGCCGCCAGCGGTCCCCAAGACCGCAGAAGCGCGAGATAGCCAAGCCGCAGCATCACGGCGCCGAACAGAATGCCGATCGCGATCCAGGCGAGCGCGGTTTTCAGCGTACCGCCCATGAACCGCACCACCGGCATGCAGGACCCGGCCATTTCCACGCAATGGGAGAACTGCAGCACAAGCCAGGTGAGGTGGTCCAGGCAGATGGCAGAGAATATCAGGAGAATGATGCCGGTCAGCATCCACCATAAATAGCGGCCTGCGAACATCTTCTGCCCTCGCAGCTTCGGAGGAACCGTATTTTCGCTCCGTCACCGCGAAAGGCATGTCCGACCGCCGGGACGTGCCCCTTTTATATTAGGCAATTCTTATTTTTTTTATAACTTATATGTTTAACAATGCGCGGATCGGCGGCGATCAGGCAAGGGCATCCGTCACCCTGACATCGCCGACATGGATGCCGTTCCAGTTGCGCATCGACCTGTTGGCCAGCGCGCTCAGGGCGGCATGTTCCCTGCCGCCCCTGTCGAAGAAGCGGGCAATCGCTGCGGCGACCATGGCCTCGGCGGCGCGGGTCGCGCCGTCATCACATTTCAGCGCGATCGCGATGCCCTGTTCCGGAAGGGCTGCGCAGAAGACGCCTTCCGCGCCCGTCTTGCAGAAGATGCGGCCGGGGGCGATCTGCATCAGCTCGGTGCAGGCCCGCCCGGTGCCGGCCACATAGAAGGGTTCCGCCATGCAGGCCTGCAGGAGGCGGCGGGAAGCGGCCGCGCGCTCGCGGCCGAGGCCGTTGCCTGTCGCCATCTTCGCAAAACCGTGCGCCAGGGCTTTCAGCGGCACCGCATAGGTCGGGATGGAGCAGCCGTCGGTGCCGCAATTGTCATGGCCGAGTGCGGCGCCCGTCAGGCTCTCCATGGTCTCGCGGATCTGCTGCTGCAGCGGATGGCCGTAGCCGACATAGCCCTTGCTCTCGATGCCCTGATGGCAGCAGGCGCAGACGAAACCGGCATGTTTGCCCGAACAATTGTTGTGAAGCGCGGTCGGTTTTTCGACCGTGCGCGCCTGATGGATCAGCGTCTTCTGGTCGGAGGACCAGTGCGCGCCGCATTCCAGCGCCCCGACGTCACGGGAAGCACGCGCGAGCATGGCGGCGGCAAGCGCCACATGCTCGTCCTCGCCGCTATGCGAGGAACAGGCGAGCGCCAGCTCCCTGTTGCCGAAACCGTACGCGTCCGCCGCGCCGCTTTCGACCAGCGGCAGCGCCTGCATGGCCTTGCAGGCCGAGCGCGGAAAGACAGCCGCCTCGATATCGCCGAGCGAAAAGACGGTACGGCCATCGCCGTCCACGACCGCAACAGAGCCGTGATGGCGGCTTTCGACGAGCGAGCCCCTGGTGACTTCGACGAGGACGGGATTGGGCATGGGCATGAATCCGGATTATGGGCAATAGGACCGCAGCCATACCGCCTCGCTCTGCGAAAGCCAATGGAATTCGCTGCGTTATCGGCCAATCACAGTATCTGAACAGCCATCACACGAAGTGACTGTCGGTGCGGCAAACTATCGTTTTGCGTGTAGGCGCGATGGGGCTAAAGGTGGCGTGTCAGGACTCATTCTCATGCCATCCTCATTTTCTTCGATCATCCGCGACAGCCGCATCCGCATTCCGACCGTCACGCTGGTGGCGCTGGCCTTCACCTATGCCTCGACGGTTCCCTACCAGTCGATCATCGGCATCAGCGAACTCGGCATGAGCGACGGCGCCTATTCGGCGCTGGTCTTCTTTGCCGCCGTCGTCAACGTGGCGATCAGCCTGACGCTCGGCATATGGTCGGACCGGCTGACGGAAAGACGCCCGCTGGTGCTGGCGCTTTCCGTTGCCGGCATCATCGGCTTCGGATCGATCGCGCTCATCCACAGTCCCGCCGTCTTCATCTTCTCGGTGCTCTTCCTCGTGCCGATGAGCAATTCCACCTATTCGCTGCTCTTTGCCAGCGTCAGGGCGCGCACCAACCAGCTGGCCCGCAGTGAGGCGGTCGCCATCACGTCGACGGTGCGCGCGCTCTATTCCGGCTCCTGGGCCGTCGCGCCGGGCCTCGTCGGGCTGGCGCTCGTGACGTCGCCGTCGATGACGCCGGCCTATGGGGTGGCGGCGGCCGCAAGCCTCATCTGCTTCTGCCTCTATTTCTTCTTCGCGCCCGGCAACGGCCCGGTGCGCGAGACGGCGCCCAACCAGCCCGGTTTCTTCGCCTCGCTGAAGCGCGTCTTTGCGCCCGACGTTTTCCTGCGCGTCTTCGTCATGTCGCTGCTGCTCGGCCTGCAGCGGCTGAACGGCATGGTATCGCCGCTCATCGTCGTGCACTCGATCGGCGGCAGCGTCGTCGATGTCGGCTTCCTGTCGGGGCTGACGGCCTTCCTCGAAATGCCCTTCATGATGATGTGGGGGCTGGTGCAGCGGCGCTTCCATACCGTGCATGTGCTGGCCTTCGGCACGGCGCTCTACTGCCTCTATCTGGTGCTGCTCGGCTTTGCGACCGCGCCCTGGCAACTCTACGCGCTGCTCGGCCTGAACGCCTGCGGGGCAGCCGCCATCCTCAGCCTGCCGATCACCTATCTGCAGGACCTGATCGCCGACCGGCCGGGCCTCGGCAGCTCGCTCATTTCGCTCAATACCTTTATCGGCATCGGCGTTGCCGCCGGGCTTTTCGCACTGGGGACGGCGGTGACGAACTATTCCGGCACGGCCTTTGTCGCGGCAGCCACCGGCGTCGTCACCATCGTCATCCTGCTCTATCTGGAAAGCGGCGGCCGGGTGCGCCAGCCCGCCTAGCTGGCTCGTGTCCGGTCATCCGGCCGTGATGCGATAGGCGCAGCGGCGCGCCCCCAGCAGGATATGTTCGCTGCGCTCGACATTGGCCGAGAGCACGCTGCGGAAGGTTTCGAGCTCGGAGCGGCAGAAGCCGGCGCAGGTACTTGCCGCCGCGCAGATCGGGCAATGGTTCTCGACCAGCATCAACGAGCCGTCCTCCTCCTGCCAGCAATCGGCCATATAGCCCTCGCGGCTGCGGATGGCGGCAAGCCCTTCGACGCGGGCGGCAAGATCGGCCCTGTCCGCCAGTTCGTCGCGATAGCGCTCCAGCGTTTCGTTTTCGCGGGCGGTGATGACGGCATCGAGTGCCGCCGGGCCGAGCTGCCGGACAAGGGTCGTCAGCAGGCTCGCCGTCAGCTCGGCATGGCCGTCCGGGAAATGCCTGTTGCCCTCGGCCGTCAGATGCCAGAGCTGGCTCGGACGCCCCCTGCCCCCGGCGGCAACGGCCACGGGCTCCACCAGCCCCTCCTCCGCCATCTTCGCGAGCTGCTGGCGAGCGGCTTCGCCGGAAATGCCGAGCGCATCGCCGACCGCGGCGGCAAGCTGCGGCCCTTCTGTCTTCAACAGGATCAGGATACGATTGACGGGGGACTGGCGCATATTTTTCCAAGTTATCTCTTGTTTTAATTCGAGACCCATGCAATTTTCCAACGCATAACTTGGAAAATAATCACGGGTCAGGAAAAACGCAAGGATTCATCATGTCCGAAACCGCCCTGGAACCTTCAGGCTCGCCCACGTCCGTCTTCCGGCTGTTTTCTCCCGCGCTTCTGCCGGCAACGCTGATGCTGGGCGGCGGCATGACGATTTCCGCCGTCGAGAGCTACATCACGGCAACGATCGCGCCCAGCATCGTGCGCGACGTCGGCGGGCTGGAACTGTTTTCGCTGGTGACGACGCTTTATGTCGCCGCCACCATATTGGGTTCGATCTTCGTGGCGATGCGGCCGAGGAATATCGGGCTGCGCGGCGTCTATATCATCGCGGCCGCAATCTTCGGCGTCGGCAGCCTGATTTGCGCGGCCGCGCCGTCGATGCCGGTCGTGCTGATGGGCCGGACGGTGCAGGGTTTTGGCACCGGCGCCCTCGCCGCCCTTTGTTACGCCTTCATCCGCTTCGTTTATCCCGAGCCGCTCTGGCCCAAGGCCTCGACGCTCTATGCGGCGATCTGGGGCGTTTCGACCGTCATCGGCCCGACGCTCGGCGGCTTCTTCGCGCATGGCAGCGCCTGGCGCTATGCCTTTGCCGTGCTCGTGCCGCTCGGCGTGCTGATGGCGGCGCTGGCGCCGCGGCTGCTGCCGCAGGCCGAGGACGACCGTGAACAGACAAGGATGCCTGTCGCGCAGATCTGCCTGCTGCTTGCCGCAGTGCTGCTGGTCAGCACCGCGGGCACGACCGAGGTGACGGTGGCCAAGGCCGGGCTGATCACTGTCGCGGCCATCGCCGTCGGCGCCATGCTGGTGATGGAGCGCAGGGGCGGCAACCGGCTGCTGCCATCGGGCGCGGTGACGCTGGGCCAGCCGATATCGCGGGTCTACCTGACGATGATCGGCCTCAACTTCGTTCTCGTCAGCGACATATTCGTTCCCTATTTCCTGCAGGTCCTGCACGGGGTAACGCCGCTGGTTTCCGGATATCTCGTGGCTCTCGTCGCGCTCGGCTGGACGGTGGCCGCCTTCTTCAGCGGCTCCTTCTCCGGCCGGAAAGCCAATGCCGCGATCGTTGCGGGCTGCCTGACCGAAGCGGTCGCGACGGCCGTGCTTGCCGTCTTCCTCGCCCGCGAGAACCCGCAGGCGCATCTCGTCATTCTCGGACCGGCGGCCGTCGCCATGTTCATGATGGGTTTCGGTGTCGGCCTCGGCTGGGCGCATCTCGTCGCCAAGGTGCTGAAACTGGTGGCCGACAGCGAACAGGACAAGGCTTCCGCCGCCATCCCCACCATGAGCTCGCTCGGCAGCGCCTTCGGCGCGGCCTTTGCCGGCGTCATCGCCAACGGCGCGGGGCTGGTCGAGCCGGGCGGCATTGCGGGCACGCTTTCGGCCGCGAGCTGGCTCTATCTCGTCATGGCCCTGCCGGGGCTGATCGCAACGGGCGCTGCGCTGTCGCTTGCAGCACCGGCGCGGACATCACCGCCGGTTTTCAGACAGCCGGAGGCGTGAATGCAAGGTGTCAGAGCGTCAGCATGATCTTGCCGATGTGGCTGCCGCTCTCCATCAGCCGGTGGGCGGCGGCCACGTCCTCGAAGGCGAAGGCCCTGTGGATGACGGGGGCGACCGTGCCGGCTTCCAGAAGCGGCCAGACCTCGGAGAGAAGATCGTCGCGGATCGCCCGTTTCTCCTCCGCCGTGCGCGGGCGCATGGTCGAACCCGTCACCGTCAGGCGCTTGACCATGATCGGCGTCAGATTGACCTTTTCGGCCACCGCGCCCTGCAGGAAGGCGATAATGGAGAGGCAGCCGTCCTTCGCCAGCGAGGCGATGTTCTTCTCGAAATAGGCCGCGCCGATCATGTCGAGCACGATATCGACGCCCTGGCCGGTCTCCTGCCGGATGACGGCAGCGAAATCCTCTTCCCGGTAGTTGATCGCGCGCCTGGCGCCGAGCTTCTCGCAGGCCTCGCACTTCTCCTTCGAACCCGCGGTCGTATAGACCTCGGCGCCGAAAGCGCGGGCAAGCTGGATGGCGGTCGTGCCGATGCCGCTGGAGCCGCCGTGGATCAGCACCTTCTCGCCTTCCGTCAGCCCCGCCATCTGGAAGAGGTTCGCCCAGACGGTGAAGAAGGTCTCGGGAAGGGCCGCGGCCTTCACCGCGTCGTAACCTTTCGGGAAAGGCAGGACCTGACCGGCCGGCAGAAGGCAATATTCGGCATAGGCGCCGCCATTGGCAAGGCCGCAGACCCTGTCGCCCAGCGAAAATCCCGTCACGCCGGGACCGATCGCGATGACCTCGCCGGCAAGCTCCAGGCCGAGGACGGGGCTGGCATCCTTCGGCGGCGGATAGCTGCCCTGGCGCTGGGAAATATCCGGGCGGTTGACGCCGACCGCTTCGCTGCGGACGAGGATCTGGCCTTCCGAGGGCAGCGGCACCGGCCCGTTTGCGATGACCATCGCCTCCGGCCCGCCGAAAGAGGGCAGATCGACAAAACGCATATGCGACGGCAACGACATGACCCGGCTCTCCCGATTCCGAAGCTCTGGAGATAAATCAGGCTCCAGGGCTTGGGAAGGCCGGAAGTGGCAGAGGCGTCAATTCGCCTCGCCCAGCACGTGGAATACGAGGCCCTCGTTGCTCTCCTTGGCGCCGGATTTCACATGGGCGATCTCGGCGCTGACGCGGTTGATGTCGTCGATGACGAGACCTTCGGGCAGTTCCAGGACGCCGATCGAGCAGCGCATCAGCGGGAAGAAGGCTTCGGCGCCGGCGCGATCATGCCCGCGGATGCGGCCGGCGGCGCGGTCCTCGTCGGAATAGAGATCGAGCACGTCGTCGTGGAAATCGCTGATGAGCCGGTCGAGGATTTCCGTCAGCTCCTCCTTCGTCCAGCCGACGACGCCGATGAAGAAGTCGTCGCCGCCGACATGGCCGAGGAAATGGCGCTCGGCGAAGAAATAGCGGCGCATCAGCGCGGCAAAGAGCGAGATCGCGTGGTCGCCGAGATGGAAGCCGTAGGCATCGTTGAAGGGCTTGAAATTGTCGAAGTCGCAATAGCAGAAGTGGCGCACTTCATCGCCGTCGCGGCCGGCATTGCGCATGAAATCCCTGATGGCGCGGTTGCCCGGCAGGCCGGTCAGCGGGTTCTGGTCCTGCGCCGTCTTCAATTGCTTCTCGTTGATGACCTTGATCAGCGAGGCGGCGGAAACGACGCCGGCATAACGCATGTTGTCGGTCAGGATCAGGCAGTTGCTGCCTTCCATATTGGCGAAGATCGCCATCAGCTGGTCGGCGTCGCTGTCGAGGCCGACGATCGGGGCGCGCTCGACGAAATGCGAGATGGTGCGCTCGTAGACCTTGTTCTTCAGGAGGTCGCGGCCGAAGGGCTGGTAGATATATTCCTTGAGGTGGTGCTCGTGGATGATGCCGCGCGGCTCGCCATTGGCATTCAGAACCGGGAAATAGGCCTGGCGCGGATTGCGGCGGAAGAGTTCGAAGACCGTGTCGATGCCGTCGCTCTCATAGACGGTCGGCAGCATTTCGATCTGCTTGCGGATGAGGATTTCGTCGAGCGACTGGCTGTTGCCCTTGTTCTTGCCAAGCTCCTGCAGGTGCGGGAAGGCGGGCACGAGTTCGGAGAGATGCGTGGACGGGCGCGCGATGAACCAGCCCTGCACGAGATCGACGCCATAGTCGCGGCAGACGATGAATTCGGCTTCCGTCTCGATACCCTCGGCGATCACGCGGGTGCCGAGCACATGGGCCATGTTGACGATGCTTTTCAGCAGGTGGCGCTTGCGCGGGCTGCGGTCGATATCGGCGACGAAATGGCGGTCGATCTTCAGATAATCGACGGAATAGTCGCACAGAAGCTTCATCTCGCCGTGGCCGACGCCGAAATCGTCGATCGCCAGCTTGAAGCCGGCCTTGCGCAGGCGCGAGACAAGGTCTGCGAATTCCGGCACGCTGGTATTGTCGAAACGCTCGGAAAATTCGAAGCAGACGGAGGATGCCGGAATGTTGGCCGTCTTCAACTGCAGCAGCAGGTTTTCGACGAGACGATTGCCATGCGGGATGAGGCGCACATCGAGATTGAGGAAAAGTGTCGCGGTGGCGAAGTTCGAGAGCGTGGAAAACTTGGCGAGGGCACGGTTGGCGACCATCTGCTCAAGCGGCAGGAGCTGACCTGTCTCATGGGCTTCGTCGAGGATTTCGATCGGCGTTTCGAAGCCGATGCGGTCCTGCCCGCGCATGAGGGATTCGTAACCGAACACCGTGCCGGTGCCGGCTTCGACGATCGGCTGAAACGCATTTTCGATAACGAGCTTAGCGAGGGTGACGATCTGGTCGCTGGCGTAACGACGCACGACACCCGGTTCGACGCTGGCAGCCAAAGACATGCCAATCTCCACTGTGACCTTTTCTTTTTCGGTCGGACAATGGGGCAGAAGGGTCAACGAACCCTTTCGCCAATATGAAACTTTTGTGAAAGGCGCAGGCGTTCATACGCGCCCAACGTTTATTAGATTTTCCGTTTGCAATCAAAGGCCTATTCAGGCCGTGCGGCGGTGTTCCGCTTCATGATCTGCAAACATGTCGGCGACGCACCTGCCGCCGCTCGGTGTGCCTTCGTCGGCCAGAACATCGCCGCGATATTCGTTCAGCTTGCGGGCGGCATCCCACAGGCGCAATGCTTCGCGCACGACTTCGCTGCTCGACGCATATCCGCCCTGATCGACAGCGTCACGAATGCCTGCTGCCTGGAGCGGTGAGATGGAAACGGTGACCATCGGCATGGAATTCTCCTCCCATTCTATTTCGGCAGAGATTGCCTCGGGGGTCCATTTTCGGCTTCTCGTGGCGACGCGCACCAATGCCGAAGTGCCTCAGCACAGGAGGCGGCTCTTCTGCGGAGCCGGCCTTCAACCCCTAAATTTTAGTATTCCGTCACCCTCTTGTCAAAAAAGAAACGATCTCCGGTCGCCTCCCTGCCAGGGGCTCAAGAGCGGATACCTAGGCCGAAGGCAATCATTGTCCAGCCCTGCACGACGAGATCGACCGCCAGAAACAGGCCGAGGATCCAGAGGCTGTTCGCCGGCCAGCCGAGCGCAATCACGAAGCCCGCGAGCGCGGTGATGACGCCGCTTGCCACGATCCAGCCCCAGCCCTTGAGCGGCCGCATGCGCCTGCCGACGAAGAGACGAAAGACACCGGCAATGACCAGCGCGACCGCCAGAAGCATGGTCAAGGCAGCCGAGGTGAGGATGGGATTGAGAAAGGCGCAGATGCCGGCGAGCACATAAAGGATGCCGCTCAACGCCCAGAAGAGAACGTGATCCCAGCCGCGCACCTGGAAGGCGTGGATGAGATAGATGACACCGCCCGCCAGCATCAGCATGCCGACGTAAAAGACCGAGGCGACGGTCGCCATCAGCAGGTTGCTGAGGGCGACGAGGCCGCAGATGAGAAGCAGCACGCCGAGACCGACGAACCAGATCCATTTCGACCGCAGCGGGGATGCGGGCATTCCGTCATAGATATTGGCCATGGGCACACCTCCTGATTGCCGGAAATATGCTGCAGCAATTTCGCGCGGAAAGAGATGCGCGGCGTCAATTCGGCGAAAGATTTTTATTGATTGATCAGTCAATCAAAAATACGCTCCAGCTATTCTCGGGAGAATTGAGCTTGCCGAAGGTCGGAATGGAACCGGTGCGCCGCAAGGCGCTAGTGGATGCGGCGCTGCGGGTGATCGGCGATCACGGCTCGCTGACCGTCACCATGTCGGACATCGCCCGGCGGGCCGGCGTGTCGCCCGCGCTTGCGCATCACTATTTCGGCAGCAAGGAGCAGCTGCTGATCGAGACGATCCGTTTCCTTCTGCGCCAGCTGCGCAAGGACGCGGTGACG
The DNA here is from genome assembly GCF_052946295.1 of Rhizobium sp. KDH_Rht_773_N. Taxonomy (NCBI): domain Bacteria; kingdom Pseudomonadati; phylum Pseudomonadota; class Alphaproteobacteria; order Hyphomicrobiales; family Rhizobiaceae; genus Rhizobium; species Rhizobium sp. KDH_Rht_773_N. The sequence continues at coordinate 809,787 of NZ_CM129525.1, forward strand.
GCGCTGCGGGATGCCGCAACCCCGCGCGAGCGGGTCTCGGCCATCATCCGCGTCAGCTTCAACGCCGACCAGTTTGCCCCGCAGACGATCGCGGCCTGGCTTGCCTTCTATGCCGAGGCGCAGCGATCCGAAGAGACGCGGCGTTTCCTCGTCATCTACGCGCGGCGCCTGCGCTCCAATCTGCTTGCCGCCCTCAAGGCGCTCTGCCCGGCCGATGCCGCAGAACGCATCGCCGAGGGCGCTGCCGCGATGATCGACGGGCTCTATATCCGGCAAAGTCTGAAATCGGCGCCGATCGGCATTACGGCCTCGATCGCGCTGACGGAGGATTATGTGAATGCGCTCTTGGCAGCCACCTCCCCTTCTCCCCGAGGGGAGAAGGGACAACCAGATCGAACCATCCAAGGACAGATGACATGAAAGCCCAGCCGAAAGCATCGCATTTCATCGACGGGGAATATGTCGAGGATGAAAGCGGCACCCTCATCGAGAGCATCTATCCGGCAACCGGCGAGGTGATCGCCAGGCTCCATGCCGCAACGCCCGCCATCGTCGAAAAGGCGGTCGCGGCCGCCAGGCGCGCGCAGCCGGAATGGGCGGCGCTGAGCCCGATGGCGCGCGGGCGCATCCTCAAACGCGCGGCCGAGATCATGCGCGAGCGCAATCGCGCGCTTTCGGAGCTGGAAACGCTCGACACCGGCAAGCCGATCCAGGAAACGATCGTCGCCGACCCGACCTCGGGGGCCGACGCATTCGAATTCTTCGGCGGCGTGGCGCCGGCGGGGCTGAACGGCTCGCATATCCCGCTCGGCCAGGATTTCGCCTATACGAAACGCGTGCCGCTTGGCGTCTGCGTCGGCATCGGCGCCTGGAACTATCCGCAGCAGATCGCCTGCTGGAAGGGCGCGCCGGCGCTGGTGGCCGGCAACGCGATGATCTTCAAACCCTCGGAAACCACGCCGCTCGGCGCGCTTGCCATCGCCGAGATCCTGCATGAGGCCGGCCTGCCGAAAGGGCTTTACAACGTCATCCAGGGCGACCGGGACACCGGGCCGCTGCTCGTCAACCATCCCGACGTCGCCAAGGTGTCGCTGACCGGCTCGGTACCGACCGGGCGCAAGGTGGCGGCGGCGGCCGCCGGCCAGCTCAAGCACGTGACGATGGAGCTTGGCGGCAAGTCGCCGCTGATCGTCTTCGACGATGCCGATCTCGACAACGCCGTCGGCGGGGCGATGCTCGGCAATTTCTATTCGACCGGCCAGGTCTGCTCCAACGGCACGCGCGTCTTCGTACAGAAGAAAATCAAGGGCGAATTCCTCAAGCGGCTGAAGGCGCGCACCGAGGCGATCCTCATCGGCGACCCGATGGACGAGGCCACGCAGCTCGGGCCGATGGTTTCCTGGGCGCAGCGCGAGAAGGTGCTCGCCTATATCGAGAAGGGCAAAGCCGAGGGCGCGACGCTTGTTGCCGGCGGCGGCATTCCGAACCACGTGACGGGCGAAGGCTATTATGTGCAGCCGACCGTTTTTGCCGACGTGACCGACGGCATGACGATCGCCCGCGAAGAAATCTTCGGCCCCGTCATGTGCGTGCTCGATTTCGACGACGAGAGCGAAGTCGTCAAGCGCGCCAACACGACCGAGTTCGGCCTTTCCGGCGGCGTCTTCACCGCCGATCTGACCCGCGCCCACCGTGTCGTCGATCAGCTCGAAGCCGGCACGCTCTGGATCAACAGCTACAATCTCTGCCCGGTGGAAATCCCGTTCGGGGGCTCCAAGCAATCGGGCTTCGGGCGGGAGAACTCCCTGGCGGCGCTTGAGCACTATAGCGAGCTGAAGACGGTTTATGTCGGCATGGGGCCGGTCGCCTCGCCCTACTGAGCCCATCCGGAACCGAAGCATCCGTTGCACACGACAATCCAAAGGGAACAGCATGCAACAGGCAGATTTCGTCATCGTCGGCTCCGGCTCGGCAGGTTCGGCGCTCGCCTACCGGCTTTCGGAGGACGGCAGGAACACGGTCATCGTCATCGAGGCGGGCGGCTCGGATTTCGGGCCGTTCATCCAGATGCCGGCGGCGCTCGCCTGGCCGATGAGCATGAAGCGCTACAACTGGGGCTACCTTTCCGAACCGGAGCCGAACCTCAACAACCGGCGCATCACCGCGCCGCGCGGCAAGGTGATCGGCGGCTCCTCCTCCATCAACGGCATGGTCTATGTGCGCGGCCATGCGGAAGACTACAACCGGTGGGAAGAGCTCGGCGCCAACGGCTGGGCCTATGCGGATGTGCTGCCCTATTTCAAGCGCATGGAGCATTCGCACGGCGGCGAGGATGGCTGGCGCGGAACCGAGGGGCCGCTGCATGTGCAGCGCGGCATCGTCAAGAACCCGCTCTTCCGCGCCTTCATCGATGCCGGCAAGCAGGCGGGCTTCGAGACGACCGAAGACTATAACGGCTCGAAGCAGGAAGGCTTCGGCCTGATGGAGCAGACCATCCATCGCGGCCGGCGCTGGTCGGCGGCAAGCGCCTATCTGAAGCCGGCGCTGAAACGGCCGAATGTCGAGCTTGTCAAAGGCTTTGCGCGCAGGGTCGTCATCGAGAACGATCGCGCGACAGGCGTCGAGATCGAGCGCGGCGGCGCGGTCGAGATCGTCAAGGCCAATCGCGAGGTGATCGTCTCGGCCTCCGCCTTCAATTCGCCGAAGCTCCTGATGCTGTCCGGCATCGGCCCCGGCGGGCATCTGCAGGACATGGGCATCGAGGTAAAGGCCGACCGGCCGGGCGTCGGCGCCAACCTGCAGGACCATATGGAATTCTATTTCCAGCAGGTCTCGACCAAGCCGGTGTCGCTCTATTCCTGGCTGCCCTGGTTCTGGCAGGGCGTGGCCGGCGCGCAGTGGCTGCTTTCCAAGCGCGGGCTCGGCGCTTCCAACCAGTTCGAAGCCTGCGCCTTCCTGCGATCCGCGCCGGGGCTGAAGCAGCCGGATATCCAGTACCATTTCCTGCCGGTCGCCATCAGCTATGACGGCAAGGCGGCGGCCAACACCCACGGCTTCCAGGTCCATGTCGGCTACAACCTGTCGAAATCGCGGGGCAACGTGACGCTGCGCTCGGCCGATCCGAAGGCCGATCCGGTGCTGCGCTTCAACTATATGAGCCATGCCGAGGACTGGGAGAAATTCCGCCATTGCGTGCGCCTGACGCGCGAGATCTTCGGCCAGAAGGCCTTCGACCATTATCGCGGCCCGGAAATCCAGCCAGGCGAGAAGGTCCGGACGGACGAGGAGATCGACGCCTTCCTGCGCGAGCATCTGGAAAGCGCCTATCATCCCTGCGGCACCTGCCGCATGGGGGCGAAGGACGATCCGATGGCGGTGGTCGATCCCGATACGCGGGTGATCGGCGTCGACGGCCTGCGGGTCGCCGACAGCTCGATCTTCCCGCACGTCACCTACGGCAATCTCAACGGCCCGTCGATCATGACCGGCGAGAAGGCCGCCGACCATATTCTCGGCAAGCAGCCGCTCGCCCGCTCCAACCAGGAGCCATGGGCCAATCCGCGCGCGGCGGTGAGCGACCGGTAGAGCATTTCCGGCGAGGATCGAACGCCGGAAATGCCCTATCTCTTTGTTTTCAAGCAATTCCGGACGCAAGACCGTTTCACACTTTTGCTGGAATTGCTGTCGTCAGCGGTAGTCTTCTTCGCGCTGATGACGGGCGGCGAGCACGAGCGATGCAACATGGCCGATCGGCATGTCATATTCGACGGCGGGCTTGGGGAAAGAGGCGGCCTCGGCTCAGAGAAAGCCGATCCAGCGGCCGGCCACGACGGCTGCGATCCATATCGCTGCCGAAAGAGCCGCGGAAAAGCGGACGGCCGGGCGGACGAGGCCGAGCGTGATTGCGGTTCGCCACCCCTGCCCCATGTGGACGGCAAGCACGTTGAGGAGGCCGAAGGCGATCAGGCCGAGCTTGGCGAGGAAGGCCGGATTTGCGGCATATTGGACCGGCCGCACGCTGAAGAGGCAGAAGCCGGTGAGCAGGGCCAGGGCGAGGCCGAAGCCGGCCGAGCGGGACAGGAACGGGGCGACGACCTGCACCGGCACCTTGCCGAAGAAGCCGGCAAGCCGCAGATCGAGCGGCAGGATAGCGCCGACCAGAAGGCCGATCGCCAGGATATGGGCGGCATTGACGAACATGTAGAGCGTCGCGGAACGCCTGAGCCCGACCGCGAGCGTGGTGGCCGACAGCCATTCGAGAAGCTCCATGACGCGGGCGTCAGTTCGTGCGGATGCGTTCCGGATAAATGTCGTAGCGCTTTTCACCGATGGTGATGCGCACCGCCTTCATGCGCTTCTCGTTGCGATCCAGCGAGCGGTTTCCGAGCGCGACGACCTGATCGCCGGGCTTTGCGACACCTTCCACGAAGCCTGCGCGCTCCGTCTGGCGCGGATTGCCGAGCTCGACGCGCCAGACGCCGTCATCGGCGGTTGCGACGTCGAGGGTCGGATGCGGCCCGCCCATGGATATCTGCCGGATGGTGCCGCGAAGCTCGATCTGGTCGGCTTCCGCCCAGGACCAGCCGTGATGCGCCACGGCACCGGTTGCGAATGCCACCGAGAGCATGGCGGCCGCCAGCGCCCGTTTTCCCGAAAGTACAGACATGATGTTCTCCCTACCCGAATGCACGGACAGGTGGAGCATCGCCGGCATATGAAAAGGACACTCACCGATTTTTGAAGACCGGTGAGTGGGAGGAAAACGCATCAGGCGAGCAGGCGTGTGACTTCCGCGCCCTGCTTGCTGCCGACGGCGTCGGCGATCGTGGTGGAGAAGAGGACTTTGCGGGTGGCGTCCGCCACCCTGGCGAAGACGTGACGGATTTCGCAGGTCTGCTCCCCGTCGCAATCGTCGCATTTGCGGTAGGCGGTGATCGACAGGCACGGCAGCGGCGCGATGGGGCCGTCGATGATGCGCAAGATCTCGCCGAAGGTGATGCTGTGGGCCGGCTTGAGGAGCAGGTAGCCGCCCTGCTTGCCGCGACGGCTGACGACGATGCCGTGATGCTTGAGGTCGAGCAGGATCTGTTCCAGAAACTTCTTCGGGATCTTCTGCTGCACGGCAATGTCGGAAATCATGACGGGTTCGTCGGCCGCGGCTTCCGCCAGAACCGTCAGCGCCCGCAGCGCATATTTTGCCTTTTGCGTAATCATCTCGGACCGTCGACACACACAGAGCGGTGTCGAATCCCGACATCGCCAAGAAAGCTGATTGCCTCTATTGCACGGCCAGCATGAACGGAATTTGAACGCGCTGGAAAAAGCCTTGAGAGACAAGTGTTTTGGCCCTGTTTTTAACCCTCGGCCAACAGTTTGTATTTTACCTCAAAAAACGGCAATTTTCACCATTGCCGCCATCACTTCCGATTTCCAGTTGACAGGCGCCGTGTAACACTACTATTTCTATAGACATTAAGTTCGAGGCGCCATTCCGGCGTCGGCGGCTGCTTTTCTGCATTGCGGCAGGATGAGAGAGATATTTGCTCCGTCAGGCAGTCCTTTCGAAATCCCTTTTTCTGTCCGATCCGTCCTTCAGCTGCAATACTCCGGCCAACATCAAGGACAGGACCCCCCATGACTGTTATCAATCCGATCGAAGAAGCCGAGGCTTTGGCTGAAAAGCTGGCGGGCCTCGACCTCGCGGGCCGGCTTTCCTTCGTCGCCGGCCTTGGCGGGCGCGTGGTCTTCACCACCTCGCTCGGCATCGAGGACCAGGTCATCACCGCGGAAATCGGCACGCATCGCCTGCCGATCGACGTGGTGACGCTGCAGACCCGCCGGCTTTTCCCCGAGACCCTGGCGCTGATCGACGAGACCGAGAGCCAGTACGACATCCATATCACCCGCTACGAACCGGAGCAGGCCGATATCGACGCCTATGCGGCCAAATACGGCATGAACGGTTTCTACGAGAGCGTCGAAGCCAGACATGCCTGTTGTGGCGTGCGCAAGCTGAAGCCGCTTGCGCGGGCGCTGGCAGGCGCCACCATCTGGATCACCGGCCTGCGCCGGGGCCAATCGGCCAACCGCGCCGAGACGCCCTTTGCCGAATATGACGCCGAGCGGCACCTGCTCAAGGTCAACCCGCTGGCCGACTGGGATATCGAAACGATCAAGGCCTTCGTCGCCGACAATAGCGTGCCGGTCAATCCGCTGCATGCCCGCGGTTATCCCTCGATCGGCTGCGAACCCTGCACCCGCGCCATCAAGCCCGGCGAGCCGGAACGTGCCGGCCGCTGGTGGTGGGAACAGGACGAGAAGCGCGAATGCGGTCTGCATGTCGCCGAAGAGGCGGCCGCGATCGCCGTGCAGCAATAGGAAGTCTGGAGTACGAAATGGCCGATACCCGTCAGGATACGGAACTGACCAACCCGCAGAGCGCCAAGCCGCCGCTCGACCCGCATCTGAAGGCACTGGAAAACGAAGCGATCCACATCTTCCGCGAAGTTGCCGCCGAATTCGAGCGTCCCGTCATGCTCTATTCGATCGGCAAGGATTCCTCCGTGCTGCTGCACCTTGCCCGCAAGGCCTTCTATCCCGGCCGCGTGCCCTTCCCGCTGCTGCACGTCAACACCGGCTGGAAGTTCGCGGAGATGATTACCTTCCGCGACGAGATCGTGAAGAAATACGATCTCGACCTGATCGAGCACATCAATCCGCGCGGTGCGGCCGAAAACATCACGCCCTTCACCTATGGCTCGGCCCGCTACACGGACGTGATGAAGACGGAAGCGCTGCGCAACGCGCTCGATGCCGGCCAGTTCGACGCGGCCTTCGGCGGCGCGCGGCGCGACGAGGAAGCCTCGCGTGCCAAGGAGCGCATCTATTCCTTCCGCACGCCCGACCATCGCTGGGACCCGCGCAACCAGCGCCCGGAACTCTGGAACATCTATAACGGCCAGATCCGCAAGGGCGAGAGCGTGCGCGTCTTCCCGCTGTCCAACTGGACCGAAGTCGATATCTGGCGTTACATCCAGGCCGAGGAAATCCCGATCGTGCCGCTCTATTTCGCCGCCAAGCGCCCCTATGTGGAACGCGACGGCATGATGATCGCCGCTTCCGATCCGCGTCTGGAACTGCTGCCCGGCGAAACGAAGCAGGAAGATTTCATTCGCTTCCGCACGCTCGGCTGCTTCCCGCTGACCGGCGCGATCCGTTCGAACGCCACCACCCTTGAAGACATTATCGCGGAACTGGAAATCGCCACGGTTTCCGAGCGCCAGGGCCGCGCCATCGACCGCGACCAGTCCGGCTCCATGGAAAAGAAGAAGCGTGAAGGATATTTCTGAGATGACCGCAGCCGTTCCCGCAACCGCCGTCGCCGTGCCCGCCGCCGAGCCGCTGAAGGCCGTGCGCGACTCGCGCCCGTTGCGCCTCATCACCTGCGGCAGCGTCGATGACGGCAAGTCCACCCTGATCGGCCGCCTGCTCTGGGACACCAAGGCCGTCAAGGAAGACCAGGCGGCAACGCTTCGCCGCGATTCCACCGGCAAGCAGAACGACCTCGGCCTGCCCGATTTCGCGCTGCTGCTCGATGGCCTGCAGGCCGAGCGCGAGCAGGGCATCACCATCGATGTCGCCTACCGCTATTTCTCGACCGACAAGCGCTCTTTCATCGTGGCCGACACGCCCGGCCACGAGCAGTACACCCGCAACATGGCGACCGGCGCATCCACCGCCGATCTCGCCGTGTTGCTGGTGGATGCTCGCGCCGGCATCCTCGAGCAGACGCGCCGCCATGCCACGATCGCCTCGCTGCTCGGCATCAAGCAGTTCGTGCTCGCCGTCAACAAGATCGACCTGACGAACTACGACCGCGCCGGCTTCGACAAGATCAGCCACGAGTTCAAGGAATTCGCGCTGTCGCTGGGTGTCAAGCAGATCACCGCAATCCCGATGTCGGCGCTGAAGGGTGAAAACGTCGTCTATTCCGGTCAGGCCGCCATGCCCTGGTACAATGGCCCGACGCTGGTCGAGACGCTGGAACACGCAACCGTGCGCTCCGGCCAGACGACCGGTTTCCGCCTCTCGGTCCAGCGCGTCTCGCGCCCCGGCGAAAGCTTCCGCGGCTATCAGGGCACGGTTGCCGGCGGCTCCGTCAAGCCGGGCGACAGCGTCATGATCCTGCCTTCGGGCATGGTCGCCAACGTCACCAAGATCGTCACCTTCGACCTCGTGCGCAACGCGGCCGTTGCCGGCGACGCGATCACGCTCGTTCTCGACCGTCAGGTGGACGTCGCCCGCGGCGACATGATCGTTTCGATCGACAGCCAGCCGCAGACCGGCCTCTCCTTCGACGCGCAGGTCGTTGCCCTGCAGCCCGAGGGTATCGAAGCCGGCAAGCGCTACTGGCTGAAGAGCGGCTCGCGCCGCCAGCGTGTGCAGGTCGAGCCCGTCAGCCAGCTGGAGCTGAAGACCGGCACATGGAATTCCGCCCAGCGGCTCTACATGAACGCGATCGGCAAGGTGCGCCTGGTATTCGACGAGGCGGCGATCTTCGATCCCTACGAGCAGAACCGCGCCACCGGCTCCTTCATCCTGATCGACCCGGAGACAAACAATACCGTCGCCGGCGGCATGGTGACCGGCAAGCGCGCCGAAATCAGCGGCCTGCATGGCAACGACGCCCGCGTGATCCTGTCGCTGCCGGCCGACCTTGCCGAGCAGATCATGGCAAGCGAGCTCTTCGCCAACCGCCGCCACGAGGCGGAGGTGCGCCGCATGACGGCCTCGGAAGCGGCCGAGCTCTGGTCGAGCGCGGCAAGCGACATCTGAGACAGGCGATATCTGGGAAAAGGGACCGGTCGGTCCCTTTTCGTTTCCGCCTCACTGTTTCGGTGCGACGCGCGTGGAACCGCGCTCGATGATCGAAAAGCCGATATCGACCCGCTGCTCCTTCGGCGCCTCGTCCCGGATGGCGCGCAGCAGCATGTCGGCGGCGCGGTGGCCGATATCGTGGCGGGGAACATGCACCGTCGTCAGCGACGGCGAGGTGAACTCGGCGAACTCGAGATCGTTGAAGCCGCAGATGCCGAAATCGTCGGGCACGCGGATGCCGCGGGCGTTGCATTCGATCAGCGCGCCGAGGGCGAGATCGTCGCTCTGCGCCAGGACGGCATCGAGATCCCCCACCCGTTCCAGAAGCTCGACGAAGAGGTGCCGCCCGAGGCCGATGCTGGTGGAGCCGTCCTGACCATACGTCAGGGACGCATCGTCAAGGCCGGCCTGCCGCATGGCTTCCTCATAGCCCGAGCGGCAGCGGCGCGAACGGATATCGGTGCGCCCGCCGATGAAACCGATCCGCCTGTAGCCTTTCGACAAGAGGAAATGGGTGGCGGCGGCCGTTGCGACATGATGCGACATGCCGACAAGCAGGGTTTCCGGCGGCTGGCTGAGATCGGCGACATGGGCGACCGGAACGGCGGCCGTCTCCATCAGCAGCGCAAGCCCGTCGTAATATTCCGCGTTGACGAGGATGATGCCCGCCGGCTTCTGCGACAGGAAGGATTTGAACTGGTCGATCTCCTGGCCGGCATCGCTCAGCGTATTGGCATATTGCACGCGCAGATCGGTGGCGCGCAGCCGCTCCTCTATGCCCATCATCACGCCGGTGAAGCAGGGATGGTGCAGCGACGGCGTGATGACGCCGACGATGCCGCTGTGGCGGCCGGCAAGCGCGCGGGCGGCGAGATTGGGAATGTAGCCCATCTCCTCGACGGTGCGCAGGATGACTTCGCGCAGCTCTTCGGAAACGATATCCGGGTTGCGGAGCGCGCGCGAGATGGTGATCGGGCTGACCCCGACCCGCTTTGCGACATCACTCAACTTTACATGGGAACCGCGCTTCTTTTCCCGCCCCGGCTTCACTGAATCCCTCATCACTTCCCGCATACGGCGAGCCTCGCCCCCCGACGATTCGCAGTTTCACTTTTTTGAAGAAAATTTAATTTAGAGTCCACTAACATTTCAATGCCCAATTTCAACCAAAACTTGAAAAGCATGAACAAACGTCGCGAATTGTCCGGCCTGCTACGCAGCGCGCAGGCCGGCGGATCACAGAAAAGTGGAATATATTTTACTGTTGCGGCGCTTCGCGAAGCGGACAACAGCCGACGCCGGCAAAATTGCGGCAATGCTTGGTCAGCCAAGATTAAATTATAGTAATGTCTTACATTACCGTAATACAAACATGATCAATGTTTAATTTGTAAATCCCGCGGAACGGATCATATAGGTATCAAGCGCCAGTTCTTCCAGATCTCAGTATTCGTCGCATCATACAGACGAAATCAAAGTAATCAACGGCAATAACCGGCGACAATACTCATCGACGCCATGGTCCACGGCACGGAACCAGGACGCCATTCAATGCCAACGCTCTCGCAAGGGACTTCCACCATGTCACACATTCTTCGCAAGCACCGGGCCGCAGCACTTGTCGGAGCGGCCATCGTTCTCGGCGCGGCCGCCATGCCCTTTGCCGTTTCCTCTTCCTCGCCGGCTCTTGCCGCAGCGGCCGAGACCGGCGGTATTCTCGCCTCCGGCGGTTCGTTCGCCTCCATCGTCGACGCCGACAAGCCGGCGGTCGTGACCATCACCACCACGATGAAGGCCACCAGCGCCAGCGCCGACAATTCGCCGATGGACGAGCAGTTCCGTCGCTTCTTCGAAGAGCAGGGCATCCCCCTGCCGCACCAGGCACCGCAGCAGCAGTCGCAGCACGCCATGGCGCTCGGCTCCGGCTTCATCATCAGCCCTGACGGCGTGATCGTTACCAACAACCACGTCATCGACAATGCCATCGACATCAAGGTCACGCTTGACGACGGCACCGAACTGCCGGCCAAGCTGCTCGGCGCCGATGCCAAGTCCGACCTCGCCGTCCTGAAGGTCCAGGCGCCGCACCAGCTTCCCACGATCGCGTGGGGCGATTCCGACAAGCTGAAGCTCGGCGACCAGATCCTGGCCATCGGCAACCCGTTCGGCATCGGCACGACGGTCACGGCCGGCATCGTCTCGGCCCGCGGCCGCGACCTGCACAGCGGCCCCTATGACGACTTCATCCAGATCGACGCGCCGATCAACCACGGCAATTCCGGCGGCCCGTTGGTCGACCGCGACGGCAATGTCGTCGGCATCAACACCGCCATCTATTCGCCGAACGGCGGCAGCGTCGGCGTCGGCTTCGCCATCCCCTCGGACGAGGCCAGGACGATCGTCGCCAAGCTGCAGAAGGACGGCTCGATCGACCACGGCTATCTCGGCGTGCAGATCCAGCCGGTCACGCAGGATGTCGCAGACGCGGTCGGCCTCGGCAAGGCTGAAGGCGCGCTGGTGGCTGCCGTTACCGGCGGAACGCCGGCCGCCCATGCCGGCATCAAAACCGGCGATATCGTCACGGCGGTCGGCAGCGAAAGTGTCAAGACGCCGAAGGACCTGTCGCGCCTCGTCGCCGACCTGTCGCCGGGTGCGAAGGAGACGCTCACCGTCTGGCGCGACGGCAAGACGGTCGATCTCAACGTCACCGTCGGCGGCAATGACGACGGCCAGAAGCAGGCCGCAGCCGAAAGCAGCGACGACCAGGGCCAGGCTGCCGGCCAGCCGAGCCTCGGCATCGGCCTTGCCGACCTGACGCCCGACATTCGCGAGCAGCTGAACCTGCCGCGCAGCGTTGCCGGCGCCGTCGTTGCCAACGTCAACCCGGACAAGTCGGCCGCTGCCGCCGGCATCCAACCGGGCGACGTGATCGTCTCGGTCAACGACAAGCCGGTGCATGACGCCCGCGACGTCAAGACCGCCGTTGCCGATGCCGGCAAGTCCGGCCGCAAGTCGGTGCTGCTGCTGATCGAACGCGGCGGCAACAAGACCTTCGTGGCCGTGCCCTTCACAGCCGCTTGAAGGACACCCACGCAAGCGCTGCGCCTGGACCTCGTTCCGGGCGCAGTCGCGCGTGGGCTAAAAGCATTTCCGGCGAAAACGGGATCGCCTTCAATGCTCTGGCTCATAGTTTTCTCCGCAATTCCGGACGCAAACCGGTTCCCGCTTCTGCTGAAATTGCCCTAGCCAAACATCACGCCGAGATCGGCTGCCAGTTTTTGAACGGCAGCCGCCTGCGCCTGCGAGATGCCGAAGAGAATGCCGGGAGCGGCCCTGCCGATGAAGAAACCCGACATCGGCATCAGGCCATAACCTGACGCGTTCACCTTGGCGACGAGCGCCCGGTCGTCCACCCTCTCGTCGCGAAACCAGGCCGCAAGCTGCAATCCGCCATTGCCGCCCGAAACGGCAAGCCTTTCGCCAAATTGGCTCTCCAGCATCCGGACCGTGCGGGCCATGCGCTCGGCATATTGCTGGTTCATGCGCCGCAGATAGGCGCGCAGGCGGCCCTCGTTGATAAAATCGGCCAGTGCCGCCTGGATATGGGTGGAGACGGCAACACCCCTGCGATGCAGCGCCTCCGAGGCCTCCGCCACCAGCCAGCGCGGCACGACGGCATAGGCGACGCGCAGGCCCGGCGCCAGCACCTTCGAGAAGGTGCCGACATAGGCCACGGCCTCGGCCCGGTCGATGCCCTGCAGGGCGGCGATCGGCCGAGAACCATATTGAAAATCGCTGTCGTAATCATCCTCGACGATGAGGCTCTGGTGACGGCGGGCGGCCTCCAGCAGCGCCAGCCGGCGCGGCAGGCTGAGGGTTGCGCCCGTCGGATATTGATGCGACGGCGTAACATAGATCAGCGCCGGCGGCGGGCCTTGCGCCCTGGAAACGTCGATGCCCTGCCCGTCGCAGGGGACCGGCACGATGTCGGCGCCGGCATCGGCAAGCAGCAGGCGCGCCGCACCATAGCCGGGATCTTCCATCCAGGCGGCCCTGCGCCCGCTCCGCCTCAGCATCGATCTCGCCAGCATATCGATTGCCGCGCGCGTGGAGGGCATGATCATGACCTGCTCCGGCTCGGCGACCACGCCGCGCGTTGCAGAAACATGCCCGAGAATGGCCTGCCGCAATTCGTCGATGCCGGTCGGGTTCTCGTAGCCGAGATGATGGCTGCGCAGCGAGCGGCTGCGCGCCGCAAGGTGGCGGCTCCAGGCGGCATGCGGAAAATCCGACACGTCAGGCACGCCGGGCCGGAACAGGCCGCGATAGGACGGCAGGTCCGATCTCTTTTCCTCGACGGGCGCGCGCGCGTCGCGCTGCCGTTCCGGCCGCATGCGCTCCAGCGTGGCAACCCGCGTTGCGGCACCGGCGGTGGCCTCGATATAACCTTCGGACCGAAGCCGGTCATAGGCCTCGACCGTCGTGGAACGCGCGACGCCGAGCGAGGCGGCAAGGGCGCGGGTCGACGGCAGCCTGTGGCCGGCCGGAAGCTGGCCGAGCAGGATGCGCTCGCGCAGGCTTCGATAGATCTGGCCGGTCAGGTCGCCGCCGTTTCGATCGAGGCTCAGCCATGTGGGTGCCGAAGTCATATGCCAACTGGTCTGCCGCAAAGATCAAAACTGGACTTTTACTCCAGTCCATTTGCAAGGCAAGAGCAGGCGGGATCGGTGAGCGAAGTTCAGCGATCGACCTTCAATGCATCAGTTTGACGGAATGACCGATATGACAAAGGACCTTGCCGACTGGAAGGGTGTCGCCCGCCCCGCCCGCGCCCCGATCGAGGGCCGCTACGCCCGCCTGGAGCCGCTGGACGCGGCAAGACACGGCGCCGACCTGCTGCGCTCGGCGCAGGAGCCGGGCGCCGAAGACCGTTTCCGCTACCTCTTCGAGGCGCCGCCTGCCGATATGGCCGCCTTCACGCCCTGGCTGGAACGGTCCGCCGCCAGCGAGGACCCGCTGTTCTTTGCCGTCATCGACAAGGCGACGGGACGCGCGGAGGGCCGGCAGGGGCTGATGCGCATCGACACGGCCAATGGCGTGATCGAGATCGGCAACATTCTCTGGGGGCCGGCCATTGCCCGCACGCGGGTAGCAACCGAAGCGCTCTATCTCTGCGCGGCTTACGTCTTCGACACGCTCGGCTACCGGCGCTTCGAATGGAAGTGCAACAATCTCAACGAACCGTCGAAGCGCGCGGCGCAGCGTTTCGGCTTCGCCTTCGAGGGCATCTTCCGCCAGCACATGGTGCAGAAGGGCCGCAACCGCGACACCGCCTGGTTTGCCATGACGGACGGCGACTGGCCGAAGCTGAAGGCCGGATACGAGGCTTGGCTGGCGCCCGAGAATTTCGATGCCGAGGGCCGGCAGAAGAGCAGGCTCAGCTTCTAGTCGAACTTCAAAGCGTGGCGGCGGCGACAAAAGAGCCGCCGCGCCGATGACAAAAACTTCATTGCCACCAATATGTTCATGCGCCCCAATTGCCGTTAAGGATTGGGTTCTTCATTCAAAGCACGAAGTTATTCTGTCAGGAGCTCATATGACCAGTTCGTCCGACTATACGCCCCCCAAGATCTGGACCTGGGACAAGGAAAACGGCGGCCAGTTCGCCAACATCAACCGCCCGATCGCCGGGCCGACCCATGAGAAGGAACTGCCGGTCGGCAAGCACCCGCTGCAGCTTTATTCGCTGGGAACGCCGAACGGCGTCAAAGTCACCATCATGCTCGAAGAGCTGCTGGCGCTCGGCCACAGCGGTGCCGAATATGATGCCTGGCTGATCAAGATCGGCAATGGCGACCAGTTCGGAAGCGGCTTCGTCGCGGTCAACCCGAATTCGAAGATCCCGGCGCTGATGGACCGCAGCGGCGAAAAGCCGGTGCGCATCTTCGAGTCCGGCGCGATCCTGACCTATCTCGCGGAAAAATTCGGCGCCTTCCTGCCGACCGACCCGGCCAGGCGGGCCGAATGTTTCTCCTGGCTGTTCTGGCAGGTGGGCAGCGCGCCCTATCTCGGCGGCGGCTTCGGCCATTTCTACGCCTATGCGCCGACGAAGATCGAATATGCGATCAACCGCTTCGCCATGGAAACCAAGCGCCAGCTCGACGTGCTCGACCGCCGTCTGGCCGAGAGCGAATATATTGCCGGCGACGAACTCACCATTGCCGACATGGCGATCTGGCCGTGGTACGGCGGCCTCGTCAAGGGCTGGATGTACGGCGAGTCGGCCGAATTCCTGCAGGTGCAGGAATACAGGAACATGCAGCGCTGGGCCGACCTGATCGGCGAGCGCCCGGCCGTCAAGCGCGGCCGCATGGTCAACCGCGTCAGCGGCGAGCCGTCCAGCCAGCTTCACGAACGCCACGACGCCGGCGACTTCGAGACGAAGACGCAGGACAAGCTGCAGGCGGCAGGCTGACGGGATCGACGGGCGGGCAGGCCGTCACGGCGGCGCGCCTGCCCTGCCCTCGGAATCGCGACAGGCCCAGAACGCGTGTTTCCCACTAAAAATGACGGGTTTTGACGCAAACTGTACCGATTCGGGCAAAAGTGCCCTCGCCTCATCCTTTCAGTCTTGCTGAAATGCAAAAGCTCTCCTGCCACCTTTCGGAGAGCTTTCCCCATCTGCCCCGCCGAATGCCACCGGCGGGGATTTTTTTGTTTCGGGCATAGGGAACGAAGGGAAACCTGCCGGCCGCCGCGGCCGGACGACGCCGGCAACCGCATGCGCAGGATCGGGCAAAGGAGGTCCGGACTAGCGCCACTTCGGCTGCGGCGTCGGCGCGTTCGCCTGGATTTCATGAAGCGGTGCCCGATGGCCCAGGAGCTTCTTCAACTTCTTCTCCTCGGCCGGACCGATGCCGAATTTCCGGCAATGTTCCGCAATGTCCTGATCTTTCGGGCCGGGAATTCGAACCTGTCGATTGTTCATCTTCTTCATTGATCTTCCTCCTCCGAAGGAAACCAGCTTAGCGCCGATTTGTTCGTTAGCAACATCTAAAATTTGATGATCGCCGTTTCGAGGCGGACGCGCAGCGGAGAAGGACGGGGCCGCGGGGCGGCGATGGACTCGCGCCGCGGGGAAATCAATCGATGCGCAAAAAGGAGAGAAAGCCGCAAATGAAAAAACCCCGCCGAGGCGGGGTTTTCGGCTGGTCGGAGTGGAGTGATTCGAACACTCGACCCCCACGTCCCGAACGTGGTGCGCTACCAGACTGCGCTACACTCCGTGACCAGCGGCGCCTCTATAGACCGGCCTATTATGTTGCGCAAGCACCAAAATTCAAAAAAGCGCGGGAATTTTTGACAGGCTTGTGACAAGGCCTTTCGGCCGGCCATGCAGCAAAAAGCCACACCCCGCGCAAATTCTTCAGAAGCGGCCAAGTGGCAATTTTCTTTTGCCGGGTTACGCGCTAAAGGGCTCGGCGGGACAGGCGAAACCGTCGCGAAGGCGGCTTCGCAGCCACTGGCTAGATATCAGGGACGACACGATGAAATTCCGCACCATGACCGGGGCCGCCGCGCTTGCGATTGCGCTTGCCGGATGCACCACCATACCTTCTGCCGGCAACCCGATCGAGGCACGCTGGGTCGGCCAGTCGGCCGGCAAGTTCTTTGCCGCCTACGGCCCGCCGCTCAGCGACCGCGACGAAGGATCTTCCACGATCTACACCTGGAAGGGCGGCTACAAGACGGTGCGCGTTCCGGCCAAATATGCCGAAGGTGCCGACGGTAAGCGCGGCAAGCAGATTGCCAGCGCCCGCACGCTCTACCTGCGCTGCGCCGCCGAAATCACCACCAATTCCGATTATACGATCCGCGATATCCGCACCGTCACCGATCTTCCCGGCCTTAACGGTCCGTCCTACTGCGCCGAATTCCTGGCGCCGGAACAGAAGTAAATCGGACTGCTTGAGTTTTTTGACTTGCGGCCTGCCGGTGAAAATCGGCAGGCTTTTATTTGAAGCCATTCGCGGCAAAACTATTTCCCGAAAGGCCTTGGCCGAAGCGCTGGATTGATAAAGTATTCGCACTCGTCATAAGTGTCCGGCCCAAATAGGACGTTATCGTCCTCATCCACAACCACGTAGTATCCAGCCTTATTCGATTGAACTATTCGCAATGTATGCCCCATCAGTTGCTTTCGGACAGTCCATAGCAATCAACCGTAAATTATGGCTTGGAACGGATCCTAAAATGCCTTCGAAGCACCGAGCCTTGATATCCCTCGGACAAGGCTTCAATTATCAGCAAAAGAATACTGAAATGTGTGGCTGGGGCGCCTGGATTCGAACCAGGGGATGGCGGTACCAAAAACCGCTGCCTTACCGCTTGGCTACGCCCCACCAGAGCTGAAGCGGATGCCGCTTCGCCAAAACGTGGCCTGATTAGCAAAGGACTGTCTGGCCCACAATCACTAAGTTCACTGCGGCGTCATATTTGTATGCGCGGCCATGTTCGGCATGGTAGGAGTTTGGGGAACGACACAGCCAATGGAGATACCGTTGAGCCAATATCGCGCCCGTCCGCCAGCGCTTGCCACGCTGATCCTCGACGATGCCGTCGTGCGCATCACCCAATGGGATTTCGAGCCGGGTGCCGATACCGGCGTCCACACGCACGGGTTCGGCTATGTCGTCGTGCCGATGACGGACTGCCAGTTTCTGATCGAGGATGCGCAGGACAGCCGGCGGGTGGATGTCGCCAAGGGGGCCGCCTATCGCCGCGAGGCGGGCGTCGAGCACAATGTCGTCAATGCCGGCGACAAACCCATGTCCTTCATCGAGATCGAATATAAATAGTCATGTCCGGCGCGAACTTCGATCTCTTCTTCGAGCCGGCATACGGGCGCGCGATCAGCGTCGGCGACGGTATCCAGCGCCTGACGGCGAACAATCCGAACCCTTTCACCTTCCGCGGCACGAACAGCTATATCGTCGGGGGCTCGTCGGTCGCCGTCATCGATCCGGGGCCGCAAGACGAGGCGCATTTCAAAGCGCTGATGGCAGCGCTTTCCGGCCGGCAGGTGACGCATATTTTCGTCAGCCACACCCATCGCGACCACTCGCCGCTTGCAGGACGGCTGCAACAGGAAACCGGGGCGCTGACGGTCGGCGAAGGGCCGCACCGCCCCTCGCGGCCGCTGCGCGAAGGCGAGATCAATCCTTTCGCCGAAAGCTCGGACATGGATTTCGTGCCCGATATCGCCATTCGCGACGGCCAGACGATTTCGGGCGACGGCTGGGCGCTGACGGGCGTGCTGACGCCCGGCCACACCGCCAATCACGCCGCCTTCGCGCTCGAAGGCAGCGGCATCCTGTTTTCCGCTGATCATGTGATGGCCTGGGCGACGACGGTCGTCGCGCCGCCTGACGGCTCCATGGCGGACTATATGGCCTCGCTCGACAAGCTGATCGCCCGCAACGACGGCCTGCTGCTGCCCGGCCACGGCGGACCGGTGACGACGCCGGCGCCCTTCCTGCGCGGGCTGAAGACGCACCGGCGCCTGCGGGAGCGCGCGATCGTCGAGCGCATCCGCGCCGGAGACGGCACGATCGCCAAAATGGTCGAGGTGATCTATCGCGATGTCGACAGGCGGCTGCATGGCGCGGCGGCGCTTTCGGTGCTGGCGCATATCGAGGACCTGATGGAACGCGGCGAGGTGACGGCCGACCGGCCGCCCTCCCTCGTTGCCCATTATCGGCTGGCGGGAGGCTGAGCGTGGCGGCACGTCCGGATTACAGCTATCGCGACGACCCTTCCGTGCCCGCCTTTGCGGACGACAGGCCGCTGATCCTGTTTGACGGCGAATGCGTGTTCTGTTCCGGCTGGGTGCAGTTCCTGCTGAAGCGGGACAGGCAGAAGCGCTTTCGCTTCGTCGTCGCCCAGACGCCGCTCGGCGAGGCGCTTTACCGGCATTACGGGCTGGAGACCGGCGATTACGAGACCAATCTTCTGATTGATGGCGGGCGTGCCTATTACAAATCCGATGCGACGATCCGGATGCTGGAGGGGCTCGGCATGCCGTGGGCTCTGGCCGGTGTGCTGCGGGTGGTGCCGCGGCGGATTGCAGATGCCGCCTATGGGGTGGTGGCGCGCAACAGGCTCAGGATTGCCGGGCGGCGGGAGAGCTGCATGGTGCCGACGGCTGAGGTGCGGGAGCGGTTTTTGGAATCGTAAGTCCGCTGGTTGCTCGGCCATCGCCGAGGCCCAGATGCCGGATCGATCTTACAGGATAGGTTTGCGGCAAGGGCGATTTGGCTTGCCTCACCGCATTCCGGCCCTTCGCGCGGCTCAGGGCGTTCGGCCCTGTAGTCGATCCACCGGATCGATTACAGCCGCTTTGCGGCACCGGGCCTCACCCACCCGCAATCCCGAGGAGTTCGGAGTCCAGGGCGCCAAGATATTGCTCGGCCACTTCGGCGCTGAAGCCGAGGTCGTGCTGGCCGTAGCGGGAGGCGACGCGCACGTCGACGAAGGTGGTTTCGGCCTCTTCGCGCAGGCGGATGATGATGTCGAAACGCAGGCCGAGGATGAAGGTGCGCGTCGTGCCCTGCAGGATCACGCCGTTGGCGCCGCGGATCAGCTTGGCCACGTCGTCGTCATAGGGACGCGGCGTCGGCACGGGGATGACGTCGGGCGAATCGGCGACACCGCTTTCGGGCTGGGCCGGAACGGGCTTGTCCTCCAGTTCGCGGCCGGGCGTCGTGTCGCCCTCGCTCCTGGTGATGGTGATGCCGTTCTGCTTGGCGACTTTCTTGACGGCTTCGAGAACGCGGTCGAGCGCGCCGTCGTAACGCCGGCCGGTCAGCTCCGGATAGGCGGCAAGCTGCCTTTCGCGGTCGCCGGCGGTGACGACGGGATCGCGCGGCAGCCAGATCTGGTCGGCCTGCGGCGGCGAGAGCCAGTCGGGCGCGGAGGCCGTATCCGTCGTCACGTCATAGATTGCCGGCAGGTTGAAATAGCGCTCCGCCGCAAAGGCGCCGATTCCGAGGGGAAAGGCCGCGTAGATGAGTGCCGCCAGCGCATTCAGCCCACCCTCCGCCCCGGTCATCCAGAGGCTGCGAAGGCCGATTGCCGACAAGAGCGTCGCAAGGGCTGCGCAACCCACCGAAACGATCAGCACCAGAACGAGATAGGGGGTCGCCAGGCCGCCGAAGCGATGGGCAACCAGCACCGCCACCGACAGCACGAGCGCAAACGCCCCGAAATGCCGCGACAGGCGGGCAGCGCTGGAAACGGGACGATCGAAACGGATGGCCATCAAAACTACCGGTTGGTCGGCGGCGACGCTTGGGATGCGCCGGCTGCCAACGACTTTTCTAGTGCAAGATTCGTCTAAATTGAAACTCTTGTCTGAGCATTGCCAACGCAATCCACGTCAAAGCGTGAGGCCCGGCAGCGCCGCCTTCCGTAAGCTATTGCTGATATGCCGTAAAAAGGCCATTCTGCCGGGGTCTGATACGTGTCCCACGAAACAGGAGAGACAGATGATCTCGTCCGAAATGAGGGAAAGGCCGCAGGTAACCTCGCCTGGCGGCATCGAGCGTGCCGAACCGCTCCTACCGCTGGAACTTCTCGAACTGGAACTTTCGCTGGAAGGCTATGCCGATGGCGAGGCCGGATTCTGCGAGACGGTGCGCAGGGCTGCCGCCGAAAGCCGCGGCGAATTCCTCTTCGACCTGCCGGCGGCGGGGCTTGTCGAGGATTGCCGGCGAATCGCCGTGCTGCGCATTCCGGCCTCGGACAGGACGATGCGCGTGGTTCTGGCCCTTCTCGACCAGAACGGCACGGAAATCCGCATGCAGGCGCCCGACGAGGATACCGAACATCTGGTGCGTTTCGCCGATGCCTTCATCGAGGTTCTCGAACGGATATAAGTTCCGGGCATGTCGCGGACTCGACAGGCTTGAGCCCTCTTCTTGCGCAACCGCAAAACCGCTGCACACTTTTGCGCGGCCTGATCTTGTTTCACGCAGGCCGTAACCGCAAAACCGCTGCACACTTTTGCGCGGCCTGCTTAGTCCCGGCCGGCCGCCGCTTCCGCCAGCGAGCGGAAGGGAAACTTGCGGCCGCATTCGCATTTCAGCATGAATGTTTCCTGATGGACCGAGGGGCGCTGCACGAAGAAACCGCGCGGCAGCTGGTCCACCTTGAAGTCGGGGGTCTTGCGCCTGGCGTCGTCGATCTCGGAGGCTTCGGCAAAGCCGCTATTGCCGCATTGCGGACAGGTGAGTTTCTTCGAGAATCGGTCGTGGATCGCCATGGTGCTCTTTCCCGTGCTGCTGCTTCTGCTCTTACATAGGAACGCCTGAAGACGAAAGTGGAACCAGGCACCATCCTGCCGTTCCTTCCCCAAAGAAGGAGGCAACCATTCCGAACAGAGATGCGATTGCGCCATCCGGCGCTGCCGCCGACAGGAGACCGGGCGGGCGCGGCCTGATATAGTCAGGTTGACGACACTGGTCCGATGGATTTTCCTGGCCGGATGTCCATGTTCGAGGAAGAAACCGATGCGCCTATCTATTCTGCCGCTTCTTGCCGTTCTGGCAATTGGGCTTGCCGCCTGCCAGACGCTGACGCCCGAAGAGCGGCGGGCGCGTGACGAACAGACCTGCCTCGGTTACGGCTTCAAGCGCGGAACGGACGGGTTTGCCACCTGCCTGCAGCGCATCGATCTCGACCGTCGCGCCCAGGCCCGCTACGACAGCGACTGGGTGATGGCCGACATGGCCTATAACCTGAACGGTCCCTACGTCTATCCGCGCTATTACCGCTACCGTCACTGAGCGGCCGCGATCACCGCCTGAGCCGCCGCAAGCCGGGCAATCGGCACGCGGAAGGGCGAGCAGGAGACGTAATCGAGGCCGATCGTCTCGCAGAAATGGATGGAAGCGGGGTCGCCGCCATGTTCGCCGCAGATGCCGAGCTTCATGTCATTGCGCGTGCGCCTTCCGCGTTCGGCGGCGATGCGGATCAACTCGCCCACCCCATCGAAATCGAGCGAAATGAAGGGATCATGCTCGATGATGCCCTTGCGCTGGTAGGTGGGGATGAAGGCTGAGGCATCGTCGCGCGAAATGCCGAACGTGGTCTGCGTCAGGTCGTTGGTACCGAAGGAGAAGAATTCGGCGGCTTCCGCGATGACATGGGCGCGCAGTGCCGCGCGCGGCAGCTCGATCATCGTGCCGACCAGATAATCGATGCGCATTCCGGCTTCCGACATGACATCCTGCGCCACCGCATCGATCTTCGCCTTCACATAGTCGAGTTCGGAACGCAGGCCGACGAGCGGCACCATGATTTCGGGCACGACGGCTGCGCCCGTTTCCTGGGCCGCGGCGACCGCCGCCTCGAAGATGGCGCGGGCCTGCATCTCGACGATTTCAGGATAGGAGATGGCAAGACGGCAGCCGCGATGGCCGAGCATGGGGTTGAACTCGTGCAGCGCATCGACACGCTGGCGCAGTGCCGAAGGCTCCATGCCCATGGCATAGGCGACTTCGGCAATCTCCTCGTCCGTCTTCGGCAGGAATTCGTGCAGCGGCGGATCGAGCAGGCGGATCGTTACCGGCAGGCCGTGCATGACGC
The DNA here is from genome assembly GCF_052946295.1 of Rhizobium sp. KDH_Rht_773_N. Classification (NCBI taxonomy): domain Bacteria; kingdom Pseudomonadati; phylum Pseudomonadota; class Alphaproteobacteria; order Hyphomicrobiales; family Rhizobiaceae; genus Rhizobium; species Rhizobium sp. KDH_Rht_773_N. The sequence continues at coordinate 832,311 of NZ_CM129525.1, forward strand.
TGAACAGGCCGGTGAAATCGCCCCGCTGCATCGGCAGGAGCTTGTCGAGCGCGCCGCGCCTGCCCTTCTCGTCCTCGGCCAGGATCATCTCGCGCATGACATGGATGCGCTCGCCCTCGAAGAACATGTGTTCGGTGCGGCACAGGCCGATGCCTTCGGCACCGAAGGAGCGCGCGGCGCGGGCGTCGGCGGGCGTGTCTGCGTTGGTGCGCACGGTCATGCGGCGGGCGCGGTCCGCCCAGCCCATGATGCGGCCGAAATCGCCCGACAGTTCCGGCTGGATCATCGGCACTTCGCCCTTCAGCACCTGGCCGGCGGACCCGTCGATGGTGATGACGTCGCCCTTTTTCAGCGTCACGCCGACGCCGATCAGCCGCTCGTTGCGGGCGTCGATGCGCATGGTGCCGGCGCCGACCACGCAGGGGATGCCCATGCCGCGGGCAACGACGGCCGCATGGCTGGTCATGCCGCCGCGCGTCGTCAGAATGCCTTCGGCCGCATGCATGCCGTGAATGTCTTCCGGGCTTGTCTCGACGCGCAGCAGGATGACCTTGCGGCCTTCCGCTTCCGCCTCGACGGCCTCTTCCGCCGTAAAAACGATCTCGCCGGTCGCAGCACCGGGCGAAGCCGGCAGGCCGGAACCGATCACCTGACGCCTAACGCGGGGATCGATGGTCGGATGCAGAAGCTGGTCGAGCGTCGAAGGTTCGATGCGCAGGACCGCCTCTTCCTCGGTGATAACGCCTTCGTCCACCATGTCGACCGCGATCTTCATGGCCGCCCGCGTCGAGCGCTTGCCGGAGCGCGTCTGCAGCATCCAGAGCTTGCCGCGTTCGATGGTGAATTCAATGTCCTGCATGTCCCGGTAGTGGGATTCCAGCTCGGCGCAGATGCGGCCGAACTCGGCGAAAGCCTCCGGCATCAGCTTTTCCATCGAGGGCTTTTCGGAGCCCGAGGCGATCCGCCCCTCCTCGGTGATGCTCTGGGGCGTACGAATGCCGGCGACGACGTCCTCCCCCTGCGCATTCACCAGGAATTCGCCGTAGAGGATCTTCTCGCCCGTCGAGGGGTTGCGGGTAAAGGCAACACCGGTGGCCGAGGCATTGCCGAGATTGCCGAAGACCATGGCCTGGATATTGACGGCGGTGCCCCAGGATTCCGGAATATTGTGGAGCTGTCGGTAGGTGACGGCGCGTGCGCTCATCCAGCTCGCAAACACCGCGCCGACGGCGCCCCAGAGCTGTACCGCCGGGTCCTGCGGGAAGGCTTCGCCCAGTTCCTCCTCGATCAGCGCCTTGTAGAGCGAAACGACATGCTGCCATTCGGTGGAGCTGAGTTCGGTATCGAATTCGTGGCCGAGACGTGCCTTCTCATCCTCGAGAATCTCCTCGAACAGGTCGTTGCCGAGCCCCATGACGACATCGGCATACATCTGGATGAAACGGCGATAGCTGTCCCAGGCAAAGCGCGCATCGCCGGCATCGTGGCCGAGCGCCTGCACCGTCTCGTCGTTCAGCCCGAGGTTGAGCACCGTATCCATCATGCCCGGCATGGAAACGCGCGCACCGGAGCGGACCGAGAGCAGAAGCGGCCGGCTGCCGGCGCCGAACCGGCGGCCGGTCATCTCCTCGATCCCGGCAATGCCCGCAAGCACCTGCCGTTTCAGCTCGGGATCGATCCTGCGGCCGTTCTTGTAATAGGTATTGCAGGCTTCGCTGACGATGGTGAGGCCGGGCGGAACCGGAAGGCCGAGACTGCACATTTCGGCGAGATTGGCGCCCTTGCCGCCAAGGATCTCCTTGTCTCGCGCCCGGCCTTCAGCCTGCCCGTTGCCGAACGTATAGACCCACTTGGTCATCTTCCCCCCAACACCATTTCGGGGACCAGCTTAATCCCTTGGTGTTGAAATGAAAATCGACAAATGCGGCGAAATGTTGCGCTGCACAATAAATGCCTAACGGGATGCAAAATCAAACGATTGAAACTCTTGTTTTCGCATGTCGTTACCGCAAAACCGCTTCGCACTTTTGCGCGACATGCTTTGTTTCTACGCATGTCGTTACCGCAAAACCGCTGCACACTTTTGCGCGACATGCTTTGTTTCTACGCATGTCGTTACCGCAAAACCGCTGCACACTTTTGCGCGACATGCTTTGTTTAAGCGCATAAAAAAAGCTTTGCGGGACTGCAACAACGGTCCCGCAAAGCCTTGTTTCCGTCCGGCCAGGAAAACCGGACGGGGGGTCCCCACAATGCCTCGCGACTTTCAGCGTCTCACTCAACCCGAAAGCGGCATTGCAAATTCTACAGAACGCAACGACCGATTGCTACTTATCCGTAACGGCGCGGTTGCGATAAAACAACTTCTAATGCAATGCGCGCAAAAGAGCATCACCCAAATGGGGTACGTACCCGATGTCGGAGTGACCTTTTTTGGTCTTTAATTAAAATGCCGGCTCAAGCCGTTTCGCGCAGACGCTCCGCAGTCTGCAAATCGACCGAGACGAGCTGAGAAACACCCTGCTCGGCCATTGTGACGCCAAAGAGGCGATTCATGCGGGCCATGGTGATGGGATTGTGGGTGATGATGACGAATCGGGTCTCGGTCGAGGCCGCCATCTCGTCCATCAGGTTGCAGTAGCGTTCGACATTGTGGTCGTCGAGCGGCGCGTCCACCTCGTCCAGCACGCAGATCGGCGCGGGATTGGTGAGGAAGACGGCAAAGATCAGCGCCATCGCGGTCAGCGCCTGTTCGCCGCCGGACAGCAGCGTCATGGTCTGCGGCTTCTTGCCGGGCGGGCGGGCGAGGATTTCGAGGCCGGCTTCCAGCGGATCGTCGGATTCGATCAATTGCAGTTCCGCCGTGCCGCCGCCGAAGAGATGGGTGAAGAGGCGCTGGAACTGGGCGTTGACGACATCGAAGGCGGCGATCAGCCGTTCGCGGCCTTCGCGGTTCAGGCTCTGGATCGCGCCGCGCAATTTCCGGATCGCGTCGATCACGTCGTCGCGTTCCTTGATCAGCGCTTCCAGCTTATCGCTGAGTTCCTTCTGCTCCTCGTCGGCGCGCAGGTTAACGGCGCCCAGACGCTCGCGTTCGATGCGCAGCCGCTCCACCTCGCGTTCGACCTCACGCGGATCGGGCAGCGTCTGCAAGCCCGGCCGGCCGGCAAGGCGCAGCGCCTCATGCGGCGCAACGTTCAGCGTCTCGCGAATGCGCTGCTCGCTCTCCTGCCGCTTTTCGCGGGCGGAGACGAGGCGCTCCTCGGCGCGGCCGCGGCGCTCGCGGCTTTCGGCGAGTTCGGACAGCGCCGTTGCCGCCTTGTGGTCGGCATCGCGCTGCAGCAGTTCGGCCTCGGCCAGCAGATCGGCGGCGTGGCGGCGGGCTTCCTCGGCCTTCTGCAGTTCCGTCAGCAAGGCACGGCGCTTGTCGTCGAATTCGTCCGGCGCCATTTCCAGCTCGGCTGCCTCCTCGCGGGCCTCTTCCTCGCGATCGCGCAGCGTGGCGATATGGTCCTCGGCGCTGGCGGCGCGCTGGCGCCATGTCTCGCGCTCCTGGCCGATGGCGACGATGCGGCGCTGGCGGGCCTCGTTCTCCCGGTTCAGGCTCTCGTGGCGGGCGCGGGCCTCGGCAAGCGCGCCGCGATCCGTCGCCACCTCGGCCTGCTGGAAGCGCAGCCGATCGTCGAGCGCGGTCAGATCGGGCGCATCCTCCAGCTCGATGCGGGCATTTTCTTCCTGAACCGCGACATCCTCGAGCTGCGCCTGCAGCTGGCTGACGGCTTCGGCGATGACATCGCGGCGGCGAATGAGATCGCCGGAGGCGCGCTCGGCGGCGGCGAGCGCTTCGCGCGCCTCGGCCAGATGACGGGCGGACAGGCGGCTTATATCGCGGGCTTCGGCAAGCCGGCGCTCCTCGTCGCGGATGCTGTCTGCCGCAGAGGCCAGACGCTCCTCCGCTTCGGCCAGAACATCGCGCGCGAGCTCGGCCTCGCCTTCCAGCTCGGACAGGCGGTTCTTCTGGGCAAGGCGGAGCGCAGCCGCACTCGGCGCATCCGCGCCGGTGACGTGGCCGTCCCAGCGATAGACGGCACCTTCCTTCGTGACGAGGCGCTGGCCTGCCTTCAGGTCCTTCACCAGATTCGGTGCGTCGGCGGCAGCGACCAGACCGATCTGGCGCAGGCGGCGGATCAGCGCGGCGGGCGCACGGACATGGTTCAGCAGCGGCTCGGCGCCAGGAGGCAATGCCGGATCGCCAGCCCCGTCGCCATTTTCCGACCAGTGGGCGGGCGCGTTCGGATCGAGCGGGGATTCGAGATCGTCTCCAAGCGCGGCTCCGAGCGCCGTCTCGAAACCGCGATCGACCTTCAGCTCTTCGGCAACCGGCGGGAACTCGCCGGCCGCAGCGCCGGCCAGCATGCGCTGGATGGTGCGCGCTTCCGTTTCCAGCGCATTGAGCCTGCTGCGCGCCTGCTCGACCGGCGCGCGCGAAAGCGCTTCCGTCTCGCGCGCCCCGGCAAGCGCCTGTTCGACCGCCTGGATCGTCGCTTCGGCATCTGCGACGGCAATCTCGCCGGCCTCGACCATGGCGCGCTTTTCTTCCGGGTCCGGAAGGGTTGCGATCCTTTCTCCGATGCCGGCGAGTTCGCGGCTGGCATCGTCCATCTGGCGTTCCAGCCTGAGCTTGCGGTCGGCGAGGTCGCGGATGGCGCGCTCCAGCTGATTGCGTCCGGCTGCGGCCTCGGCGCGCTCTGCGGTCAGGGCGGTGAAAATGCGTTCGCTGTCGGCGAGTTTGGCGGCCGCCTCTTCGAAAGCCTGCCGCGTTTCCTCGGCATAACGACCGGAATCGGCCAGGATTTCGGCGATGTCGGCCTCTTCCGCATCGAGCCTTGCAAGGATTGCGGCGTTGTCGGCGACAAGCCGCTCTTCACGCCGGATGTCTTCGGCGAGCTGGGCGAGACGGCGGGTGAGTTCGTCGCGGCGACGCAGGATGCGGTTGGCATCCTCCTCGAGCTGGCTGCGGGCGATCTGCAGGCGCTGCAGGGCAGCGGCGGCGCGCGCCTCGCCTTCGCGCAGCTCCGGCAGTTTCAGGCTGGCAATGCCCTGGTTCTTCGCGGCATCCATCTGGATCTGCGCCTTCTCGGCAACGACGACGGTTGCCTGGTTGAGCGCACTGTCGGCTTCGGCCTCGGCCTCCTTCGCCTGCACCCAGCGGATATGGAGCAGCATGGCCTCGCGGGCGCGGATGTCGGCGGAGAGCGTCTTGAATCGGTTTGCCTGGCGGGCCTGGCGCTTCAGGCTCTCGATCTGGCTTTCAAGCTGCGAGGTGACGTCATCCAGCCGCTCCAGATTGGTCTCGGCGGCGCGCAGGCGAAGCTCGGCCTCGTGGCGGCGTGAATGCAGGCCGGAAATGCCGGCCGCCTCTTCCAGGAGCTGGCGGCGGGCCTGCGGCTTTGCGGCGATCAGTTCGCCGATGCGCCCCTGCCCGACCATGGAGGGAGAACGCGCGCCGGTGGAGGCATCGGCAAAGAGGAGTTGCACGTCCTTGGCACGGCTTTCCTTGCCGTTGATGCGGTAGATGGAGCCCTGCTCGCGCTCGATGCGGCGCGTGACCTGGATTTCGTCGCTGTCGTTGAAGGCGGCGGGGGCGACACGCTCGCTATTGTCGAGATAGAGCGCGACTTCGGCCGTGTTGCGCGCCGGACGGTTTCCCGAACCCGAGAAGATCACGTCGTCCATGCCGGACGCACGCATGTTCTTGTAGGAATTCTCGCCCATCACCCAGCGCAGGGCCTCGACGAGATTGGACTTGCCGCAGCCGTTCGGGCCGACGACGCCGGTCAGGCCGCGCTCGATGACGAATTCGGTCGGTTCGACGAAGGATTTGAAGCCGACAAGGCGGAGCTTGTTGAACTTCATGCCGCAGCCTCGCGCTGCACATACGAAAAAGCGGGCGCACGGCCTTGACCGTCGCCCGCCTTCTTAAAACGGTACGGATCAGAGGAGGCTGTCGATGAGGGCCGACATGGTGTCAACCGGCATATCTCCAGAATAGCGCTTGCCATTGATGAGGAACGTCGGCGTGGCGTTGACGCCAAAATCCTTGGAACCCCTTTCCCGCGTGGCGTTCACTTCATCCAGCAGTTTCTGGTTCGTCAAGCACTTCGTGAAGCTATCCTCAGTAAATCCGGCGAGCTTGGACATCTGCAGCAGCGCCGCACGGCCATCATCGGCAGCGGCCCAGACCTGCTGCTGCTTGAAGAGCATGGCGACCATCGGGAAATACTGTTCCGGCGTCGCAAGCTCTTCCGGCTTCTGCGGGTTGCAGCGGGCGAGCATGAAGGCGGCGGCGGCGCGCGGATCGAAAGGGAATTCGCGCAGTACGAACTCGACCTTGCCGGTATCGACGTATTTCTGCTTGATGGCATCGAAGGTGGTGTTGTGGAAATGGGCGCAATGCGGGCAGGTCATCGACATATATTCGACGATCTTGACCGGGGCATCGGTCTTGCCGAGCGCCATTTCCGGCAGCGCGCCGGGCGTCATGACCTTGGCCATGTCCACATCGCCATCCGGCTGCGGGATTTCCGGGGCTGCCTGCGCCGTCCCATAGACCGCGATCGACGCGGTTGCGGCGGCGACACCGCCCAGAAGCTGGCGTTTCGTCAATTGCATTTCAGAGATGCGCATGGGTTCCCCATAAACAAGTGTGGCAGCTGCTTGTGCGATATAACGGCCAAGAGCCGCTAACAAGGCACGCTTCGCCAACTTTCTTCAAAGAATTGTGACCTGCGAAAGACGAAACCGCAGATCAGCGAACAAATCAATCATTCGCGAAATGCTGAGGGGACGTTTCGCCCGGCATAAAAGAACCGGACGATCTGTATTTCATCCTGCCGGACGCGATAGGCGATCGTAACCCGCTGTTCGAAGACCAGGATCCGGATACCCGGGGCGAATTCATCGCGCCTGGCACCCCGCTCCGGCATGGCTTCCAGCGACATGCAAAGGCTTCTCAGTCTGCGGATGAAGCCGATGGCGCGATCCGGGCTGTCGCGGGCGATGAACTCGTAGATGGCAAGAAGATCACCTTCCGCCTTGGAGCGAAAGACGACCTTAATCGCCAATGCGGCCAGTCCCGATCCGGTCGGCATGCAGCCGTTCGATACGGTCAAACACCGTTTCCGCATCGATATCAGGACTGGGTTCCTCGAGCGCCTCGAGGATCTTTTGCCTCATGATCTCGTTGACCGCTTCCTCCTCGCGGTCAAGCGCCCGCAACGCGGCACGCAGGACCTCGCTGGCGGAACTATAGGCTCCCGATTCCAGACGAGCATCGACACTTTTCTGCTGGTTACCCAATGTGACCGTAATTGGCTTGCTGCTGCGCATGGCCTGACCCCTGTTCGGTGCATTACAGTGTAATGCACTATCCGGTTGGCGCCAACAGAACGGGGACTATTATCGAGGCTTTTTTCCGAGAACCGCCGTGCCAAGCCGCGCGATCGCCTGCCTGATCTTTTCGTCCTCCAGGCCCTGCATCATGCCCTCCAGCCTGCGGGCGGCCTCGCCCTTCAGCGGCGGGGGAGTGCGGGAGCGTTTGACCGGCTGGTAGACCGGCTTCTGGACGATGCGGAGCTGGTGGACGGCGGCGAAACCGAAGAAGCTGTTGATGCGCTGGATCAGCTCGCCCTGCGCATGGGTGAGGAAAAGCGCACGCGCGCCCTCGCAGGCAACCGTCAGCACGCCGGGGCGAAAGCTGCCGTCATCGCCGCCGCGCGCCCAGGCGATCTTTTCCGGCCGGGTGCAATCGGCAAAATCCTCGCCGGCGATTTCGTCCCAGGAGCCGAGCAGCGCGCTGTTGATGCCGGCGCGGCGGGCGAGAACGGGATCGATGATGCCGTTCGTCAGCTCGGAAATCTGCTTCTCACCTTTGCGTGGATAAGTCATCTAAACCCTGATAAGCGACGTCCGTTCGAAGCCGCCGGCTTGATCGCGCCGCTTTGCTTCGCCAAGTATAGAGCACTTCCCCCGACCGCGGCAAATAATGAGCACACGCACACCGGACGCGCCCACCGCCTCCCCTCTTCTCCAGTGGTACGACCGCCATCACCGCGACCTGCCCTGGCGGGTTTCGCCGCCGATGGCAAGGCGCGGCGTCAGGCCCGATCCCTATCATGTCTGGCTGTCGGAGGTGATGCTGCAGCAGACCACGGTGCAGGCGGTCAAACCCTACTTCGCCAATTTCCTGGCAAAATGGCCTTCGGTCATCGATCTCGCACGGGCGCCGGGCGAAGAGGTCATGGCGGCCTGGGCGGGGCTTGGCTATTACGCGCGGGCGCGCAACCTGAAGAAATGCGCCGAGGCCGTTGCCAGCCAGCATGCCGGCGTTTTTCCCGATACCGAAGAGGGCCTGAAAGCCCTGCCCGGCATCGGCGACTATACGGCGGCGGCGGTGGCGGCGATCGCCTTCAATCGGCAGGCGGCGGTGATGGACGGCAACGTGGAGCGGGTGATCTCGAGGCTCTATGCCATCGCCACGCCGCTTCCGGCCGCAAAACGGCTGATGCGTCAGAAGGTGGCGCTGCTGACGCCGGACGATCGGCCCGGCGATTTCGCACAGGCGATGATGGATCTCGGGGCCACGATCTGCACGCCGAAGCGTCCAGCCTGTTCGCTCTGTCCTTTCAACGGATCGTGCGAGGCGCTGAGGTTGCACGATGCCGAACGGTTCCCGGTCAAGGCCGCGAAGAAGGAAAAGCCGGTCCGCCGCGGCGCGGCCTTCGTGGCGGTCACGTCCGATGGGGATATCCTGCTGCGGCGGCGAGCCGAAAGCGGGCTTCTCGGCGGCATGACGGAAATCCCGACGACGGCGTGGACGGCACGGCAGGACGGCGAAACCTCTGCGGAAGCGGCGCCTTTCAAGGCCGGATGGGAAAGCGCCGGCACCGTCACCCATGTCTTTACCCATTTCGAGCTCAGGCTTTCGATCTTCCGCGCGGCGATTGGCGAACGCGTTCAAACCGATGACGGATGGTGGGAGCCGGTTACAAATCTTGAAGCCCAGGCGCTGCCGACTATCATGAAAAAAGCGATCGCAGCCGCTATTCCTCTCGCGTTCAAAACAGCCAAGGGATGATTATGGCAACCGACATCAAGCATATCGTTTTCGATATTGGCAAAGTTCTTATTCATTACGATCCGAATATTCCTTTCAGCCGCCTTATTCCCGACGAGGCCGAGCGCAACTGGTTCTTCGCCAATGTCTGCACGCACGACTGGAACATCGAGCAGGACCGCGGCCGCACCTGGGCGGATGCCGAGGCATTGCTGATCGCGCAGCATCCGACCCGCGAAGAGCATATCCGCGCCTTCCGCAAGAACTGGCACGAAATGGTGCCGCATGCCTATGAGGACAGCGTTTCGATCATGGAAGGCTTCATAAACGAAGGCCGGGACGTGACGATGCTGACGAATTTCGCCTCCGACACGTTCCGCGAGGCGCAGGAGCGCTACCCCTTCCTCAAGAAGCCGCGCGGCGTCACCGTTTCCGGCGATATCGGCCTCATCAAGCCCGATATTGCGATTTATGAAACGCATGCGAAGAGCTTCGGCCTCGATCCGGCCGCCACGATCTTCATCGACGACTCGCCGGCCAATGTCGAGGGCGCCAAGGCGGCCGGCTGGAACGCCGTTCTCTTTACCGGCGCCGACAAGCTGCGGGCGGATCTCGCAACCTTCGGGCTGAAGGCATAAGCCATGGCCTTCGATCCCGCAGCCGCCATCGACCGTTTTCACGCGGCCATCAACGCGCTCGATTTTCCCGAGATCGAGAACTGGTTCGCCGAAGACGCGACCTATGTCTCGAACGGCGTCGGCAGCCTTGCCGGCCGGGCCGCGATCATGGCCGCCTTCCGCCGTTACTTCGACGACTACCCGGATCAGACGGCGGAAAACTCGCTAGTGGAAACGCTGACGCCGCTGTCGGGCCGGGCCGTCTGGTCGGTGCGGGCAACGCATAGCAGGACCGGCAAGCCGCTGATCCGCGAAGGCGAGGAAACGATCACCTTCAACGAGGACGGCAAGGTCACGCGCGTCGACGTGACCGATTACCGGGACTTCTGAGGCGGGATCGGAGCTCTGTCGCCATTCTGCAATTCGCACGCAGACCTGCTGCGTTGCCGAAATTGCCCTGAAACAAGAAGCCCGGGGTCTTCGGCCCCGGGCATCCTTTGTGCGTCTTCCGTAACTGGAGGTACAAACCGGAAGACGCTTCGTCCCGTCCTCGCAAGGATGTGGCTCAATCCACCTTTGCGAGGTCGCTGCGGATGATGGACCGCAATTCGTCGATCGGGCGCAGGGATTGCCCGTCGTCGAAATGCCAGAAGGTCCATCCGTTGCATGCATCAAGGCCCTGCACTTTCGCGCCAAGGCGATGAATGGAGCCGGCCTCGCCGCCGGAAGCGACAGTGCCGTCGGCGCGCACCACGGCGCTGTAGCGGCGTTTCGCATCGGTCAGCACCTGACCGGGCTTGATGAGACCGCTTTCGACCAGCACGTTGAAGGCGACGCGCGCTTCGGCCTTCTTGCCGGTCATGACGGTCAGTTCCGCCTTGCCGAGCGGCTCGACGGCGGCGATGCGGGCGGATGCCGCATCGATATATTCCTGCTCGCGCTCGATGCCGACGAAGTGGCGGCCGAGACGCTTGGCGACGGCGCCGGTCGTTCCCGAGCCGAAGAAGGGGTCGAGGATGATGTCGCCGGGTTTCGAGGAGGCCATGATGACACGGGCAAGCAGCGCTTCCGGCTTCTGCGTCGGATGCACCTTCTTGCCGTCCTCGCCCTTCAGGCGCTCATTGCCGCTGCAGATCGGGAAGAGCCAGTCCGAGCGCATCTGCACGTCGTCATTGGCGGCCTTCATCGCATCGTAGTTGAAAGTGTAACCCTTGGCCTTGGCATCGGGGCTTGCCCAGATCATCGTCTCATGGGCGTTCTGGAAGCGGCGGCCCTTGAAATTCGGCATCGGGTTGGTCTTGCGCCAGACGATGTCGTTCAGGATCCAGAAATTCAGGTCCTGCAGCGTGGCGCCGACGCGGAAAATATTGTGATAGGAGCCGATGACCCAGATCGTGCCCGTCGGCTTCAACACGCGGCGGCAGGCGAGCAGCCAGGCGCGGGTGAAGGCGTCATAGGCTTCGAACGAGGCAAACTGATCCCATTCGTCGTCGACGGCATCGACCAGCGACTGGTCCGGCCGGTGCAGCGTGCCGCCGAGCTGGAGGTTGTAGGGCGGATCGGCGAAGATGACGTCAACCGACTGGTTCGGAAGAGCCTCAAGGGCTGCAACGCAATCACCCTTGATGATCGTGTCGATCCAAGAGCCCGGCTTTACGGAAGTCTTGAGATCGGCAAGCGGGAAAACAGACGCCATGTAGATACTCGCTCATACGCTTTACGCTTAACTCTCCGTTATGGTTACGCAAGTTGGTTACTAAAGCCTGAAGCGCCGATCCGTTTCGGGAAAATATTCCGCTTCGGGTTCGAACGGGAGGCGGGCCTGAGGTTCGGCCCGCCCCGGTTTCACTCCGCCGCCTGCGGCCTGTGCGCCTGGCGGCTGTCCTCGGGCGCCCCGGCCCGTTCGACCATGCCGTAATCCCTGACGATATGGCCGATGCGCAGGCGGTAATCGGCAAAAATGCCGCTGCGGCCGGCCATCTGGGCTGCCCGATGGGCTTCGCGATTGCGCCATTCCTTCACCGCCGCCTCGTCGCGAAAGAAGGAGAGCGAGAGGATCTTGCCGCGCATCGTCAGGCTCTCGAAACGCTCGACAGAGATGAAGCCGTCGATCGTCTCGAGTTCGGACCTGAGTTCGCCGGCAAGGTCCAGATAGCGATGGCGCTCGCCGACATAGGGGATGACCTCGAAGATGACGGCGATCACGGCAGCACCAGCTTCGCATGCGGTGCCGAGACATTCGTCAGGAAGATGCGGTCTTCCTTGAGGATGAAGTGTTCGCGGCGGGCAAATTCGTAGTTTTCCCGGCCGAGCGGATCGGCGGCAAGCCTTGCGCGATAGGCCTCGTAGGCCGCGAGGCTTTCGATATTGTAGACGCCGTAGGCCGTCGTCGCCGAGCCCTCGTGCGGACCGAAATAGCCGATCAGGTCGGCGCCGTTCCTCGGGATCGCCTGCCCCCAGTTGCGGGCATATTCGGCGAAAGCCTCCTTGCGGAAGGGGTCGATCTCGTAGCGGATGAAGCAGGTGATCATCGGTTTTCTCCTTTCGTGTCAAAGGCGTTTTCGCACATTGCGGCACGAGAATGCTTCGGTTACGATCGAAGTATGAAAGAAGGACCCGACATTGCGCAGATCGGCGCGCTCATCGGCGACCCAGCGCGGGCCAACATGCTGGCGGCGCTGACCGGCGGCCGGGCGCTGACGGCAACCGAGCTTGCGGCGGCCGGCGGCATCACGCTGCAGACGGCCAGCACCCACCTGTCGAAGCTGGAGACCGGCGGTTTGCTGGCGCAGCGCAAGCAGGGGCGGCACCGCTATTTCACGCTGGCCGACGAGGCCGTGGCCCGGCTGATCGAAAGCATGATGGGGCTTGCCGCCAGCCGCGGGCATCTGCGCCACCAGCCCGGCCCGAAGGACCCGGCGCTGCGCAAGGCGCGCATCTGCTACGATCATCTGGCCGGCGACTACGGGGTGCGCATGCTGGACAACCTCGTCGCTTCCGGATCGATCGACGCCATCGGCGACGGGCTTGCGGTAACGCCCAAGGGCGAAAGCGAACTGCAATGTATCGGCATCGACGTCGGCAGCCTCAAATCCTCGCGCCGTCCGCTCTGCCGCTCCTGCCTCGACTGGAGCGAGCGCCGCGCCCATCTTGCCGGCAGCCTCGGCAAGGCCCTGCTTGCGAATTTCATGGAAAAGGGCTGGGCGCGGCGAGTGCCGGAAAGCCGCTCGGTGGTCTTTTCACCGGAAGGCGAGCGGCAGTTTCTGAAGCTGTTTCCGCTGGAGAGCTAACAGGGCGCGACCAGCGTGTTCCTGAAACGGTCGCGGGCGACCGTGCTGCAGAGTTCGCTCCATTCGCAATCCTCGCAGGCCTTGCGGGTGAGGTCGGCCGCGAAGCCGCGGCGCAGCCTTTTCAGGAGGGCCTTGTCGGGAATGAGGCGAGCGCCCTGCTCTATCCGCACGCCGAGAAACTTTGCGACGGCCTCAGCGGCCGCTTCGTCCCTGGCCTTCGGCCCGGGCAGAAGGCAATGGGCCGAAGACTGCGACATCAACGGTGCGCAGATATCGTCGGGGCCGGAGACGATTTCGATCTCCTCTCCGGCCGAGAGGCGCTCTGCGATGCGGCGGTAGTTGGCGGTGAAGGCCGGAGTGTAGCCTTCACCGACGAATGTCAGCATGCAGAGCAGATGGTGGGCGCGCAGCCTGACGGTCAAGGCACTATGCCCGGCCGCCATAGATACGGATGCCCTTGAGCACGGCTGCGGCAAGCGCGGATTTCAGCACGCCGCCGAGAATGAAGGGGGCGACGCCGAGCAGCCAGCCCTTTTCCGCGCCGATCAGGGAGGCGAGATAGAGGCCGCCGAGCGCGAGGCAGAAAATGTTGGCGGCGAGATGGGCAGTGAAGCTTCGGACGATGTTGTCGCCGGTCCAGCCACGTTCGGCGAGCCAGCCGACCATCAGCGCCATCAGCGGAAAGGCGACGAGATAACCGGCCGTCGGGCCGGCAAAGGGCGCAAGTCCGCCGGAACCGTTTGCCAGGACCGGTGCGCCGAGCATGGCTTCGCCGAGCCAGGCAAGAACCGTGAGCGTGCCGAGGCGCCAGCCGTAGAGCGCGCCGATCATGGTGACGGCGAAGGTCTGCATGGTGATCGGAACAGGCACCATCGGCACCGCGATCTGCGAGGCGGCCGCCAGCACCAGCGTGCCGGCGAGAACGAAGAGGTACTTGACCGCAAGCGACCGGGCGGAAAGGCGCAGCGGATCGAAAACGATGGTACGGGGCTGGTCAGAGAGGGACATGAATTTCTCCTTTCAAAATTATAGATAATTTTTGATTCCCATCTATTTGATGGCGGAGTTTTTTCGGCAACGCAAGAGAGGGCACGCGAATTTCGATTATGAGCAGACAACAGCCGAGCGCGGGCCTGGATGAAAACACCTGTAGATCAGGACATTTCACGCATTCCAAAATTATCTATAATTTTTCGGGTATCAGCCGACGATGGCAAAAGCTTCGCGCTCGCCGCCCTTCTGGGCGGGCTGCGGCGCGCGTCCGATCCACTGCACGTGCTTCTGCAGGATAATGGCCGCCTCCTCCGCCTTGCCCTGGCGAAGGGCGGCAAGGATGGCGCGGTGGTCGTGATCGGTGCGCTTTTCCCAGCCCGAACGCCAGGCCGAGAAGAGGAAGCGGGCGCTTGCGGCATGCAGGTCGTCGATTGCAGCCAGCAGGCGCGGCATGGCGCAGGGGGTGAGGATGAGGCGGTGGAAACGGCGGTTTGCCTCCTCCCAGGCATGCACGTCGGCGGCGGCATCGCCTTCGCGCGTCGCCTCTTCCGCAGCGTCGAGGATGGCGGGCGTCAGGTGGCGGGCGGCATGTTTGAGGGCGAGCACTTCGAGGGCGGCACGCATTTCCGCCACCTCGCGCACTTCGGCGAGGTCGAAGGAGGCGACACGAACGCCGCGGCGCGGCTCGCTGATCGCCAGCCCCTGCGCCTCCAGCCGGCGGAAGGCCTCGCGCACCGGCACATGGCTGGTCTCGAATTCCTCGGCAATATGGTCCTGGCGAAGACGGGCGCCGGGCGCAAGCTCGCCGTGAACGATTCGTTCGGCAAGCACGCGGGCGATACGCGCGGCGATGGTGTTGTCTTCGGGTTCCCTGCTCATTGCCATCCAGTAGCGAGCGCCGCCGGCCTTGTCGAGGTGGGATGACAGTCGCACCCCGCAAAGCTGCCCGCAGCGCGCATTCCAGCCATGCCCCGCCATCGGTTGAGCTTTCGGCCGCCATCGTGTAAAGCCGCATCATCCCCGAACAAGGCATGAGTATATGGACGGCTTCGACCTCATCATCTTCGACTGCGACGGCGTTCTGGTCGATTCCGAAATCATCGCGGCAAACGTGGAATCGGCACTGCTGACGGAAGCGGGCTACCCGATCAGCGTCGAGGAAATGAACGAGCGCTTCGCCGGCCTGACCTGGAAGGACATTCTCTTCCAGATCGAACGCGAAGCCAGCATCCCGCTCTCGGCCTCCCTCATCGACCAGTCGCAGAAGCTTCTGGATATCCGGCTCGAACAGGAAGTCCAGGCCGTTCCCGGCGTCGAACTCGCCATCAGCCGCCTTGCGATGAAGCGTTGCGTCTGCTCGAATTCCTCAAGCCAGCGGCTCGACATGATGCTGGGCAAAGTGGGACTCAAGAAACTCTTTGCGCCCAATATCTTCTCCGCCAAGGATCTCGGCCCCGACCGGGCCAAGCCGAAGCCGGATATCTTCCTGCACGGCGCAAGCCAGATGGGCGTTTCGCCTTCCAAGACCGTCGTCGTGGAGGATTCCACCCACGGCGTCCATGCCGCGCGCGCTGCCGGCATGCGGGTGATCGGCTTTACCGGCGGCTCGCACACCTATCCCTCGCATGCCGACAAGCTGACGGATGCGGGTGCGGAAACGGTGATTTCGCGCATGAGCGACCTTCCGGGCGTCGTGGCGGCATTGGCCGAGTGGGAAGGCGTGCTCTAAGGGCAGCGGTCTTGCCGGATGCCGCCTCCAGGGGGGGGGGGGGGGGGGGGCGGCAGGCCTATTCTTAAAAAACCGACCCCTGCCTGCAAAAGCGGGCCTTGCCGTCGCAAAGAGCCGAGAGCCAAGAGCCGAGCCTGTATCAGCGCCTGGCGCTCAGAGCATTTCCGGCGAGGATTGAAGCGCCCGGGATGCTCTATCTCTTTGTTTCCAAGCAATTCCGGACGCAAAACCACTTCACATTTTTGCTGGAATTGCTTTAACTGCTCTTCTTCTTGGAATTCTTGGCGGGCTGATTGTCGAAGCCGACATTGACGCGCACCAGCGCGCCCGAGCCGACCGGCATCTTGACGCCTTCGTGGCGGAAGATGACCTGCGTGGCGGGCGAGCCCGGCGGAATCTGCGTCGGGAAGTTGACGACTTCCGACGACAGAACGTCCTGGCCGTCCAGCACGGAGATGCGGATCGGCAGCGTGACCGGACCCGGCGTTCCGCCCGGACCGGCGACGAGGCGAAGCTGGGCCACGACGGTCATCGACAGCGCCGTATCGTTCAGCGTGCACTGGCGGGTATAATCCCCGAAAGAGGCCTGGAAGACCACCTGCTGCGGGTCGCCTGTCTTTGCGCCCTTCGCATAGGTGCGGTAGATCGCGTCCTGATCGCGCATGAAGATCTGCGGGCAGGCGCCCTGGACGACGGGAGCGACATTGCCCTGCGCCGTGACGCCGGTGCCGATCGGGGTCTGGTTCGACGACGGATTGGCCGGAGCGACCGGCATGATCTGGGCGTTGCCGTTCGGCTGCAGCGGCGCCGGGCCGCTTGCCGCTGCCGTCGCATCAGGCTTGCTGTCGCCGCCGAGGCCGAGCGAATTGCATCCGGCAAGAGCGGCAAGGAGCGATGCGGAAACGATGAGACGAGAGACCTTGCCGAGCACGATATTCCACCCCTTGCGAACGCTTTTCTTCTAGGCGCCTGCGACTTTCGCGCAAGGCCTTTCATGACAGTTGGCGATGGTCTATATCAGCGGCGCAAAGAAAAATCGATTGGGTAAGCACCGTTTTGATGCACTTTTCGGCGCCGGATGCGGGCAACTTCAATAGGATACCTGCGACAATGCCCCGGCAGGCCGGCAAGCTCCCTCTTTTCGGCGGCGCGACGACAGGCCGTTTTCCGCCCGAAAACTCTCCAGCCATAGATCAAGGATGACGAACGTGGACTATATCTCGACCCGCGGCGAGGCCCCTTCCCTCGGCTTTTGCGACGCCCTTCTGGCAGGGCTTGCGCGCGACGGCGGGCTCTACGTTCCGCGCAAATGGCCGAGCTTTTCCAAAAAGGAAATCAGGGCGCTGCGCGGCAAGACCTATCAGGAGATCGCGTTTGCCATCCTTTCACCCTTCACCAACGGCGAAATCCCTGACGATACGTTCCGGGCGATGATCGACGAGGCCTATGGCACGTTCCGCCACCCGGCGATCGCGCCGCTGGTGCAGACGGGCCCGAACAGTTTCGTCATGGAACTGTTCCACGGCACGACGCTCGCCTTCAAGGACGTGGCGATGCAGCTTCTCGCCCGCCTTATGGATTATGCGCTGGAAAAGCGCGGCGAGCGTGCCACCATCGTCGGCGCCACCTCGGGCGATACCGGTGGTGCCGCAATCGACGCCTTTGCCGGGCGTGAGCGCACCGATATCTTCATCCTCTTCCCGCACGGCAAGGTTTCGCCGGTGCAGCAGCGGCAGATGACGACATCCAGGGCCGCCAACGTGCATGCGCTGGCCGTCGAGGGCAATTTTGACGATTGCCAGAACCTCGTCAAAGCCATGTTCAACGATGCCGCCTTCCGCGACAGGGTGAGGCTTTCCGGCGTCAACTCGATCAATTGGGCACGCATCATGGCCCAGATCGTCTATTATTTCACGACGGCAATCGCGCTCGGCGGGCCGGACCGGAAGATCTCGTTTACGGTGCCGACCGGGAATTTCGGCGACATATTCGCCGGCTACTGCGCCAAGCGCATGGGCCTGCCGATCGACAAGCTCGTGATCGCCACCAACGAGAACGATATCCTGGCCCGCACCCTCAAGACCGGCCGCTACGACATGAAATCGGTCAAGGCGACGACCTCGCCGTCGATGGATATCCAGATCTCCTCCAATTTCGAGCGGCTGCTGTTCGAGGCCTACGGCCGCGACGCCTCCAAGGTGCGCGCCGCCATGGAAAGCCTCAAGCAATCCAACGGTTTCGAGATCGCGCCCGAAGCGCTGAAGTTCATCAGGAAGGACTTCCGCGCCGGCCGCGCCAGCGAGCGCCAGGTGGCCGAAACGATCCGCAAGACCTATGCCGAGACCGGCTATCTGCTCGATCCGCATTCGGCGATCGGCGTCTTCGTCGCCGCCAAGCGGGAAAAGCCTGATACCCCGATGGTGACGCTTGCCACCGCCCATCCGGCGAAATTCCCCGCCGCCGTAAAATCCGCCTCCGGTATTGACCCGGCGCTTCCGACGTGGCTTGCTGATCTGATGCACAGGGAGGAGCGCTTCCAGATCATTGAGCCCGAGCTTAAAGCGGTTGAAACCTTTATCGGCAAGCATGCCCGCAGCTAGATGACGGCAGGCGCAGAAAGATAGCACATGACAGTTGAGTGCACCCGGCTCAAATCCGGGCTGACAGTAGTCACACAGACCATGCCGCACCTGGAAAGCGTCGCGCTCGGAGTCTGGATCAAATCGGGTTCGCGCAACGAAACGGAAGACGAGCACGGCATCGCCCACCTGCTCGAACATATGGCTTTCAAGGGAACCGCGCGCCGTTCGGCCCGCGAAATTGCCGAGGAAATCGAGGATGTCGGCGGCGAAGTGAACGCGGCGACCTCCACCGAGACGACCTCCTACTACGCCCGCGTCCTGAAGGATCACGTGCCGCTCGCCGTCGATATCCTGGCCGATATCCTGACGGAATCCGCCTTCGAGGAAGACGAGCTGGAGCGTGAGAAGCAGGTCATCCTGCAGGAGATCAACGCCGCCAACGACACGCCCGACGACGTCGTCTTCGACCGCTTCTCGGAAGTCGCCTATCGCGGCCAGACGCTCGGCCGGCCGATCCTCGGCACGCCGGAAACCGTCGTTTCCTTCACGCCGCAGCAGATCCGCGCCTATCTCGGCCGCAACTATACGACCGACCGCATGTTCGTCGTCGCAACCGGCGCCGTCGATCACGACGAATTCGTGCGCATGGTCGAAGACCGCTTTGCGGGCCTGCCGAGCGAGCCCACGGCGCCGCCGGTCATGGAAACCGCCCGCTATATCGGCGGCAATGTGCGCGAGCCGCGCGACCTCATGGACGCGCAGATCCTGCTTGGCTTCGAGGGCAAGGCCTATCATGCCCGCGATTTCTACTGCTCGCAGATCCTCGCCAATATTCTGGGCGGCGGCATGTCGTCGCGCCTGTTCCAGGAAGTGCGCGAATTCCGCGGCCTCTGTTATTCCGTCTACGCCTTCCACTGGGGTTTTTCCGATACCGGCATCTTCGGCATCCATGCCGCAACCGGCGGCGAAAACCTGCCGGAACTGGTGCCCGTCATCATCGACGAGCTGCACAAGTCGGCAGATACCATTCACCAGAAGGAAATCGAGCGCGCCCGCGCGCAGATCCGCGCCCAGCTTCTCATGGGCCAGGAGAGCCCTGCCGCCCGCGCCGGCCAGATCGCCCGGCAGATGATGCTCTACGGCCGCCCGATCTCCAATCCGGAGATGATGGAGCGGCTGGAGGGCATCACCATCGAGCGGCTGACCGATCTTGCCGGCCGGCTGTTCTACGATACCGTGCCGACACTTTCGGCAATCGGCCCGCTCGAGCAGCTTGCCCCGATGGAAGACATCACCGCCTCGCTTTCGGTTCCGGCACCGAAGACGAAGCAGGCAAGCCGCTGACCGCATCCGTTGCGCCGGGGGTTATCGATGCCAAAATCGGTTTTTCGGTTCCTGTCGCGACAGCCTGAAGCAGTCGAACTCGAAAACGACACATATATCCTGCGCCTGCCGCGCTACCAGGACTTCAACCAATGGCACCGGCTGCGCGCCGACAGCCGCCGTTTTCTGGAGCCCTGGGAGCCGACATGGCGGCGCGACGAGCTGACCGAAGGTTCGTTCCGCGCCCGCGTGATCCGCGGCAAGCAGGAATATGCCTCGGGCCAGGCGATCCCGCTTTTCATCTTCCTGAAGAAGGACATGACGCTCGTCGGCGGCATCACCATCGGCTATATTCGCCGGGGCGCGGCCCAGAGCTGCATGATCGGCTACTGGATGGGCGAACGTTATGCCGGCCAGGGCCATATGTTCGCCGCACTTGAACTGGTTATTCCCTATATCTTCGCCGGGCTTGAGTTGCACCGCATCGAAGCAGCCTGTATTCCAGACAACGCACGGAGCATTCGCCTGCTTGAGAAAGCCGGGTTCCAGCGGGAAGGCTACCTGCGCGGATATTTGAAGATCAACGGTCAGTGGCACGATCACGTGATGTTTTCACGCCTCGCCACCGACGCGGATACAGGCAGGAAACCCAACAGCCGATGACCAAAGACCGCATGCTGCTGACGTCACCGTCCGGACGAATGATCGCGGTGATCGCAGCCCTTCTCCTGTCGCTGTTCGCGCTTGTCGCGGGCAGCGCTCGGGCGGCCGAACCGGTCAAGATTTCCCGCGACGACACGGCGCTGGACCTGACGGCCACGACGGAAATCTATGCCAACCAGGGCGAAGCCTTCCAGGTTTCCACCGCCGCCGGCGCAGACGGCATTCGCCGACGCATCGAGGTGCGCGCAAGCTCGGAAAACCATCAGGGCGACTGGGCGGTCTTTGCGCTCGCCAACGTCTCGGAAGAGCAGCTGGAGCGCGTCATCGTCGCGCCGCACTTCCGCCTCGTCAATTCCAAGCTGTTCTGGCCCGACCTCGGCTCGCAACGCATCATCGCGATCACGCCGAGCGAAGGTTTCGCGCTCGACCGCCAGCCGAGCGACGAGGCCGACGTCTTTCGCATCACGCTGAACCCGGGCGCCGTCATCACTTTCGTTGCCGAGCTTGCGACACCCGACCTGCCGCAGATCTATCTGTGGGAGCCGGACGCCTACAAGGATACGATCAACGCGTTTACGCTCTACCGCGGCATCGTGCTCGGCATTGCCGGCCTGCTGGCCGTATTCCTGACGATCCTTTTCGTCGTCAAGGGCACCTCCATGCTGCCGGCGACGGCAGCGCTCGCCTGGGCGGTGCTCGGCTATATCTGCGTCGACTTCGGCTTTCTCGGGAAGCTCATCAGCGTCGCCTCGGCGGATCAACGAATATGGCGCGCCTGTGCGGAGGTGGCGCTCGCCTCCAGTTTCGTGATCTTCCTGTTCACCTATCTCAATCTCAACCGATGGCATGTGCATCTGGGTTATGCCACGCTTGCCTGGGTGCTGGGCCTTGCGCTGCTCTTCGGCGTCGCGATCTACGATCCGTCGATTGCGGCCGGTATTGCGCGGCTCTCCTTCGCGCTGACGGCAGCGACGGGCCTGCTGCTCATCATCTATCTCGGCTTCAACCGCTATGACCGCGCCATCCTGCTGGTGCCCGCCTGGGCGCTGACGCTGGTGTGGCTGTTCGGCGCGTGGCTGACGATCACGGGCCGGCTCGACAACGACATCATCCAGCCCGCACTTGGCGGTGGCCTCGTGCTCATCGTGCTCCTGATCGGCTTTACGGTCATGCAGCATGCCTTTGCGGGCGGCGCCTTCCAGCAGGGGCTGTTTTCCGATCTCGAGCGCCAGTCATTGGCGCTGACGGGCTCCGGCGACATGGTCTGGGACTGGGACGTAGCGCGCGACCGTGTCGTCACCATTCCCGACGTTTCCGTCAAACTCGGCCTTTCGCCGGGGACGATGCACGGGGCGGCGCGCAACTGGCTGCCGCGGCTGCATCCGGACGACCGCGACCGTTTCCGGGCGACGCTGGACGTACTCCTCGAGCATCGCCGCGGGCGCCTGAACCACGAGTTCCGCATCCGCGCCGAAGACGGGCATTTCCACTGGCTGCTCATCCGCGCCCGGCCGGTTCTCGGCTCGAACGGCGAGATCATCCGCTGCGTCGGCACGATCGTCGACGTGACCGAGCAGAAGAATTCGGTCGAGCGGCTGCTGCACGATGCGCTGCACGACAACCTGACGGGCCTGCCGAACCGGCAGGTCTTCCTCGACCGCCTGCAGTCGGTGCTGACCCTCGCGCCGGGCGGCGAGACGCTGCGCCCGACCGTGATGGTGATCGATATCGACCGCTACAAGCTGGTCAACGATTCCCTCGGAGTGGCCGCCGGCGACAATATCCTGATCGCGCTCACGCGGCGCCTGCGCCGCCTGCTGAAGCCGCAGGATACGCTGGCGCGGCTTTCCGGCGACCAGTTCGGCCTCATCCTCGTGTCCGAGCACGATCCGGCCAAGGTTGCCGATTTCGCCGACGCGATGAGCAAGGCGATCATGGTGCCGATCAATTTCTCCAACCGCGAGATCATCCTGACCGCCTCGATCGGCCTCACCTCCTGGGTGGACCAGCAGGAAAGCGCGTCGGGCCTGCTCAGCGATGCCGAACTTGCCATGTACCGGGCCAAACGCGCCGGGGGCAACCGCGTCGAGCCCTTCCAGCCTGCCTTCCGCGATTTCGGCACGGACCGCCTGCAGCTCGAATCCGATCTGCGCCGCGCCATCGAGCGCAAGGAGCTTTCGATGGTCTACCAGCCGATCGCCCGGCTGGAGGATGTCGAGATTGCCGGATTCGAGGCGCTGATGCGCTGGGAACATCCCAAGCGCGGCAATATCCCGCCGTCGGAATTCATCCCGATCGCCGAGGCCTCCGACATTATCGGCGCGCTCGGAATCTTCGCGCTGGAACAGGCGACCAACGACCTGATGGCATGGCAGAACCAGACCGGCGAACTGCCGATCTTCGTTTCCATCAATCTGTCGAGCGTGCAGCTTCTCAACAACGAGCTCTACGACGACGTCCGTTCGGTGCTGGCAAAGACCCATTGCGATCCGGCACGGCTGAAGCTGGAACTGACGGAATCCATGGTCATGGAAAATCCGGAACAGGCGCGCCTCGTGCTGCAGAAGCTGAAGGAAGCCGGCCTCGGCCTGGCGCTCGACGATTTCGGCACCGGCTATTCCTCGCTCGCCTATCTCACCCGCTTCCCCTTCGACACGATCAAGCTCGACAAGGCGCTGGTGCGCGACGACAGCGACAAGAAGGCAACCGTGCTGAGATCGGTCATTTCGATGGCGCGCGAGTTGGAGATGAAGGTGGTCGCCGAAGGCATCGAATCCAACGAGGATGCGATCGAGCTTGCCAAGATGGGCTGCAGCTATGGCCAGAGCTATCTCTTCGGCCCGCCGATGCCGTCGGAATCGGTGCTGCGGCTGCTGCGGGAACGCTTTCCGCTGACCAAGCGGGCCTGAGCGGATTTCGCTCAGGTCTGCGTCCTTGGGGAATGTGGGCAGGAGGCGGCCTGCCGCCTTGCCCTCACCGCCGTGACCGCTATTCTGCCAAAAAACACAACCGGGAGGCACCCTATGATCCTGCACTGCGTATTCATGCGGCTGAAAAGCGCCATGACGCCTGATGACAAGCAGGCGCTGTTCGAGGCCATCGTGGCGTTGAAGCAGGTGATACCGGGCATCCTGGATATCAAATACGGGCCGAATGTCTCGCCCGAGGGGCTGCATGGCGGTTTCGTCGACGGCTTTGCCGTGACTTTCGAGAGCCCGCAGGCTCGGGACGCCTATCTCGTGCATCCCGAGCATGTGGTGGTCGGCGAACGTATCGTTACGTCGACGGATGGAGGCCTGGCCGGCCTGCTGGTCTTCGATCTCGTGCTTTGAGGCCCCGGAGATCAGCTCGATTTCGCCATGGCGGCGGCGAGCTGGTCGACATTGTAGCGGAACATCTTCTCATAGGTCGGGGCAGGCCCCTTCGCGTCCGACAGCGATTCGACGTAGAGTTCGCCGCCGGGCTGCGCGCCGGTTGCGTTGGCGACCTGCCTGACGAGGCGCGGGTCGTTGGAATTTTCGAAGAAATAGGTCTTCACATGTTCCTGCCTGATCTGCTCGATCAGTTTGGAAACGTCGGCGGCCGATGCTTCGCTTTCGGTCGAGAGGCCGAGGGGGGCAAGGAAGCTGACATTATATTCGCGGCCGAAATAGCCGAAAGCGTCGTGGCTGGTCAGCACCTTGCGGCTGCGATCGGCGATCCTGTCGAATTTGGAATGGGCATAGGCGTCCAGTTCGTCGAGCTTGGCGGCATATTTTTCGGCATTGGCCTTATAGGCCGCAGCATCGGCCGGATCGGCCTCCGACAGTGCCTTCTCGATATTGGCGACCCAGACTTTCACATTGACGGGGCTGTTCCAGACATGCGGATCGGTGACGGTCTTGCCGTCCTCCTCCATGGTGCGGGTGTTGATGCCCTCTGAAACCGTGACCGGCTTGCCCTTGTAGCCGGACGCGGTGATGAGGCGATCCATCCAGCCTTCCAGCCCCTCGCCGCTGACAAAGGTGACTTTGGCGGCGTTCAGCGCCTTGGCATCGGCGGGCGACGGCTCGAATTCGTGGGGGTCGCCGTTCGGGCCGACAAGGCTCGTGACCTTGACGTGATCGCCGCCGACCTGGCGAACGACGTCGGCAAGCACGGTGAAGGAGGCAACGACTTTCAGTGTTTCGGCCGAGGCCGGCACGACCGAAAACGCCATCATCAGGGGCAAGGCGGCGGAAAGAAGCAGTCTGCGGGGTATCATTGGTATCTCCTGGTATCAGCCCTTCACATGCGGGCGGGGAAAGAACCGTCGGGCGAGGCCCGACGGGGCGAAGAAGATGGACAGGCCGTAAAGCAAAGCCGCCGTCATGATGATGGTCGGTCCGGATGCGAGTTCGAGATGGTAGGAGGCGATGAGGCCGAGATAGCCGGACGCCACCGCACTGGCGGCAGCGATGACCATCATGGCCGGCAGGCTGCGCGACCAGAGCTGGGCGATCGCGGCCGGCAGCATCATCAGGCCGACGGCCATCAGCGTGCCGAGCGCCTGGAAGCTCGCAACGAGGTTCAGCACCACCAGCAGCAGGAAGAGGAAGTGATAGACAGGCCCGCGCCCGCCGACGGCGCGCAGGAAGCCGGGATCGAAACATTCCGCGACCAATGGCCGGTAGATGAGCGCAAGTGCGAGCAAGGTCACGGATGCGATGGCGCCGATCTGCGTCAGCGCCGGCGCGTCGATCGCAAGGATCGTGCCGAAAAGCACGTGCAGCAGATCGATGTTGGAGCCGCGCAGCGAAACGATGAGGACGCCGAGCGCCAGCGACGCGAGATAGAAGCTTGCGAAACTCGCATCCTCCTGCAGCACGGTCATGCGGCTGACGACGCCTGACAGGAGCGCGACGGAAAGACCGGCGACGAGCCCGCCAATGCCCATGGCCGTCAGCGACAGCGAGCCGGCGACGAGATAACCGACCGCAGCCCCCGGCAAGACGGCATGGCTCATGGCGTCGCCCATCAGGCTCATGCGGCGCAGCAGCAGGAAGACGCCGATGGGACCGGAGCCGAGCCCGAGGCACATGCAGGCGACGAGCGCGCGGCGCATGAAACCGTAATCGGCGAACGGGGCGAAGAAGATATCGTAGGCCGTCATGCCGCGGGCTCGCAGGCTTGCGCATCCTCGTCCCAGCGTTCGGCCATGGCGCGGGCCTGCAGCAGGTTGGCCGACGACAGGACCTGGTGCGTCGGCCCCCAGCCGATCAGCCGGCGGGCGAGCAGAAGGGTGTGCGGGAAATGCGCCCTTACCTGCTCTAAATCATGCAGTACGGCGATGACGGTGCGGCCATCGCCGTGCCAGCGCGCAACGATGTCGAGCAGATCCCTGGTGGTGCGGGCATCGATGGCGGTAAAGGGTTCGTCGAGCAGGATGACGCGGGCATCCTGCAGGAGGAGGCGCGCGAAGAGCACGCGCTGGAACTGGCCGGCCGAGAGCGCGCCGATATGGCGCGTCTCGAAACCTTCGAGCCCGACGGTGGCGAGGGCGGCGCGTGCACGCATCCGGTCCCGCTTGGCGACGCGGCCGAAGGCGCCGGCCGAGCGCCAGCTGCCGAGCAGAACCGTATCGAGAACAGAGATCGGAAAACGCCTGTTGATGTCGGCTGCCTGCGGCAGATAACCGAAATCGGCGCGCTGCAGCCGGTGCTCCACCCGCCCCTCGGCCGGACGCAGCTCCCCCATGATCGCCTTCAGCAAGGTGGATTTTCCCGCACCGTTCGGCCCGGCGATCGCCGTCAGGCTGCCGGGCTGGAACGTGCCGGAGAGATGATGGACTGCCGGATGGCGATCATAAGAGACCGTCAGGTCGTCGAGGCGGATGACCGGCGCGCTCATGGCAGCAGGATCGCCCAATGGATGGCAAGCCAGAGGAGCGCGGCGACGGCAATTGCGCTGCAGGCGCGCAGGAGCGCCGATTGCCCGAGCAGGCTGGTGGCGAAACGTTCGGGGGCGGTCGGCATCTCTTTTCCTTTATGTAATAACATTACGGTTATGTTATAACAATTGCGGCAAGAATGAGGCGCCGAGCTTTCTTGACGCGATGCTATCTAATGCGCATATTTTGTTATCAGGCTTGAACGGAGACGATTGCCATGAACGTATCGATTGGTGAACGCTGGGAGAAATTCGTCGAGCAGGCGGTCAAAGACGGCCGTTACGGCTCGGCAAGCGAAGTCGTGCGCGAGGGGCTGCGGCTGGTGGAGGAGCGGGAGGCGAAGCTGAATGCGCTGCGCCGGGAAATCGCCGAAGCAATCGAAGCCGGCGGCGCTGTGAGCGAGGAAGAGTTGCAGGCCTCGCTGGACGACGTAGAGGCTGAACTGGCAAAGCAAGGTTATTGATTATGCCGCAACTCCGCTTTCTGCAGAGCGCGAAGGCAGATATCGGCCAGATCTTCAGATTCATTGCCGGGGAGAGCGGCAACCGGGCTGTTGCACGCAATTTCACGGATAAGCTCATCCAGAAATGCTCGGAACTTGCATCGCTTCCCGGGCAGATGGGACGGCCGCGCCCGGAACTGGGCGATGGCATCCGCAGCTTTGCCTACAACAACTACGTCATCATATTCCGCTACGCCGGCAATGACTTCGAGGTCGTGAAAGTTTTCGAAGGCCATCGCGATATCGATGCGCATTTCAACGTCCAGCATTGAAAAAGGCGCCCGAGGACGCCTTTGACGCAAACATGGAAAGGCTTCCGGGCTCAGAGCTGTTCGAGCATCGCAGCCGCGCCGGAAACGGTTGCCTGACCGGGCGTTTCCTCGACATTGAGCGACTTTACGACGCCGTCTTCGACCAGCATGGAATAGCGCTTGGAACGGACACCGAGCCCGCCGGCGGAAAGGTCGGCATCGAGGCCGACTGCCTTGGTGAAGGCGGCATCCCAGTCGGCAAGGAAATGGATCTTGCCGAGGCCGCCGGAGGACTGCGCCCAGGCACCCATGACGTGCCAGTCGTTGACCGCCAGAACGGCGATATCGTCCACGCCCTTGGCAAGGATGGCGTCGCGGTTTTCCAGATAGCCCGGCAGGTGATTCAGCGAGCAGGTGGGCGTGAAGGCACC
The DNA here is from genome assembly GCF_052946295.1 of Rhizobium sp. KDH_Rht_773_N. Lineage (NCBI taxonomy): Bacteria > Pseudomonadati > Pseudomonadota > Alphaproteobacteria > Hyphomicrobiales > Rhizobiaceae > Rhizobium > Rhizobium sp. KDH_Rht_773_N. The sequence goes on from NZ_CM129525.1 coordinate 859,715, forward strand.
CGGCACGGCGAAGAGCACGACGCGCTTGCCGGCAAAGAGCTGTTCGGTGGTGGTTTCGACCGGGCCGTCAGCCGTCTTTTCCTTGAATGTGGCGGCAGGAAGCTTGTCGCCGATCGCGATAGTCATGGATTTTCTCCTCGGTTCTGGCTGGCTGCGGCAGGGCCGCAGGGGGATCGAGGGGGACTATAAGATGCGGTCACTCAAAGGCAAGCGTGCCTTCCATCGCGCGCGTACCGTCGATGACGAGCACCCCCCATTGTTTGCCGCGGATGTCGTAATTCTTCGGCAGCTTGCCGATGGCGATGTCGGCGGAATAGGCCCTGCCCGCGCGCGCCGCATTCGTCTGCCGGGTAAAAGCATAGCCCGCCGGCCCGGTGACGATGATATCGGGCGTGCTGGCGCCCTCCTCCGGCAGAGTGATCTTCAGGGAAAGCTGCTTCATATCGGGAGACAGGATATGGGCGACGACCTTAAAATCGGCGGACGGCGCCTCGGGAAGGCGGGCGGCGGCACTCTGGAGGATCGTTTCCTCCTGCGGGCGCGACTGGGCGGCACCACCGAGTTTCAGGGAAAGCTGCGCCTGGAAAGGAATGCAGATATCCTTGCAGATGCCGATGAAGGCGGTAGCGTCGAGCGTGACAGGGCCAGCCTTCGGCGCGGTCAGCGACAGCGGCAGGGTGACGGGCGCATCGTAGCCGATATCCTCGACCTTGCCGCTCACGATATGTTTGGGAACGGGATAGGAAACGACGTCGAGCGTCACGCCGCTTTGCGGCGCGATGGTGATCTGCGGCGGGATGCCGTTGTTGCCCGGTTCGCGCCAATAGGTGATCCAGCCCGGTTTCGGCTCGATCTGCAGGCCGGCCCTGATATGGCCGTCGGCGTCCGGCGACAGCGCCACGAGCCGCATGCGGCCGCCCTCGTTCTGCGCCCAGTCGCTCATTTCGGCCTGCGCCGGATGCGACAGTCCAAGCATGGACACAGCCGAAACGACCGCAATTATTAAGGACCCCGCGCGCAATGAAATAACTCTCATGGAACAAGGGTTTACAGAAACTTGCCTGTTGCCGCCAGAAGTCCCGGCCATTTAAACCTTCATTTTCGGTTGATTGATTTGTGACATTGGCCCATGTTTCTCTTGTCGGAGCCTTTGTGCGGTCTGGCGGCAGGAGGAACCATGTCCCTAGCAACGCTGAAGAACAGACGGGAACGCGGATTTTTCGACGGTCAGTTCCTGATCGCCATGCCCGGCATGGAAGATCGCAACTTCGCACGCACGGTGATTTACATCTGCGCCCATTCGGACGCGGGGGCCATGGGCTTCGTCATCAATCGTCCGCAGAGCCTTACCTTCACCGATGTCCTGCTGCATCTCGACATGATCAAGCAGGAGGATTCCATCGTGCTGCCGAAGGATGCGCGGGAATTTCCGATCCAGACCGGCGGGCCGGTGGAGAGCGGCCGCGGTTTCGTGCTGCATTCCGACGACTATGTCAGCGATTCCTCCATCCCCGTCAGCGACGATATCTGCCTGACGGCAACGCTCGATATCGTGCGCGCCATCTCCAGGGGCGGCGGTCCGAAGCGGGCCACCATGCTGCTCGGCTATTCCTCCTGGGGTGCAGGCCAGCTCGAAAACGAGGTCGCCGCCAATGGCTGGCTCAACTGCGCGGCCAACGAGGAGCTGATCTTCGACCGCTGCCTCGACGACAAATATGAACGGGCGCTTGCCAGCATGGGCATCACGCCGGCCATGCTCTCGGCCGAAGCCGGCCACGCCTGACCGCATCATTCCGGAACGAAACCCGCTCACTGGCGTTTCCTGTCGGCAAGCGCGGACACCCCGTCCGCCATCCGAGAGGAGAGATCGATATGGGTAGCACTGGCGACAAGATTTCCGGCAAGGTCAACGAGATGGCCGGCAAGGCGAAGAAGACGGCCGGCAAGGCCACCGGCAACCGTGAAATGCAGGCCAAGGGCGGCATGCAGGAAGCCAAGGGCAAGGCCCAGGTCGCAACCGGCAAGGCCAAGGACAAGCTGAAGGGCGCAGTCGACCGGCTCTGACGCCGTCTTCATTCGCGCGTATGATGCCTGTCGCACCCGCCTGCGGCGGGCATTTTCCGTCCCATCCTGCCTGTAGGGGGCTGCCATGAGGTTGTTTGCCTGCGACAATTGCGACCAGGTCATCCATTTCGACAACAGGCAGTGCGTGCGCTGCAACCACCGTCTCGGCTTCCTGCCCGGCGATCTTTCCATGCACGCACTGGAATCGCGCGACGAGGTGAACTGGCAGCTCGTTTCCGATCCGAACCGGCTCGTGCGGTTCTGCGCCAATGCCGGTCTCGACATCTGCAACTGGCTGGTCGACGACGGCAACGATTTCTGCCTCGCCTGCCGGCACAACCGGTTGGTGCCGAATACCGATACGCAAGAGGGCATCGACCGCTGGCGGCGCATCAGCCAGGCGCAGCGCCACCTCTTCTATTCGCTGCTGCGCTGGTCGCTGCCGCATCCCGACCGGCAGGAGGATCCGCAAGGCGGGCTCGTCTTCGATTTTCTCGAAGACGCCGTGCAGACCGACGGCAATGTCGTGCCGGCCATGACCGGGCATGAGGAAGGGCTCATCGCCATCCGCGCGGCCGAGGCCGACGATGTGACCCGCGAGCAGGCGCGCACGGCGATGGACGAACCCTACCGCACGCTGCTCGGCCATTTCCGCCATGAAACCGGGCATTTCATCTGGAACAAGCTGGTGCGCGACCGCAATGGCCTCGACGCATTCCGCGCCGTCTTCGGCGACGAGCGACAGGATTATGGTGCGGCCTTGCAGGACCGTTATGCCAACGGGCCGGCGCCCGGCTGGCAGGACAGTTTCATCAGCGCCTATGCCTCCGTCCATCCCTGGGAGGATTTTGCCGAATGTTTCGCGCATTACCTGCATATCGTCGATACGCTGGAGACGGCCCGCAGTTTCGGCATGGCGATCGACCCGCGCGGGCACGAGGAGATTGCGGCCGAGGTGGATTTCAATCCCTACCGGGCGCAGAGCGCCGAACAGCTTGTCAGCGCCTGGGTGCCGCTCAGCCTTGCGATCAACGCCATCCAGCGCAGCATGGGACAGCCGGATTCCTATCCCTTCGTCCTGTCGCCGCCGGTCGTGGCAAAACTCGAATATATGCACCAGCTGATACGGAATGCCGCCGCCGAAGAGCGGCAGGCGGCGTGATCAACCGGCCCGCCTGGTCTTCTTGAACGGCTCCATGCCCTTGCGGGCGAGTTCGTCGGCGCGCTCGTTCTCGGGGTGGCCGGCATGGCCCTTGACCCAGTGGAGCGTTACCTTGTGGCGGTTGCGGGCCTCTTCCAGCGCCTGCCACAGCTCGGCATTCTTCACCGGCTTGTTGTCGGATGTTTTCCAGCCGTTCTTCTTCCAGCCGAAAATCCACTTGGAAATACCGTCCTTGACATAGGCGCTGTCGGTATAGAGATCGACCTCGCAGGGCTCCTTCAGGGCGCTGAGGGCGGAGATGGCCGCAAGAAGCTCCATGCGGTTGTTGGTGGTTTCCGCCTCGCCGCCGGAAAGCTCCTTTTCCACCTCGCCGTAACGCAGCACCGCGCCCCAGCCGCCGGGGCCGGGATTGCCGGAGCAGGCGCCGTCCGTGAAGATATCGATGTGTTTCATAGGCTCAGTCCATATTCCGCCGGCGAGGAGATCTGGCGGTGGAAGCGCAGCTTGCGCAGATATTCCAGCGGATCCTTCTTGGTGACCATCGCGCCTTCGGGCGTCGTCAGCCAGTCGTAGAGACGGGTCAGGAAGAAGCGCAGGGCCGAGCCGCGGGAGAGGATCGGCAGGGCACCGATTTCGGCCTCGCTCAGCGGGCGCACGCTCTGATAGCCTTCCAGCAATTGCGTGCCCTTGGTGACGTTATAGGCGCCATCCTTCTCGAAACACCAGGCGTTGAGGCAGATCGAGACGTCGTAGGCGAGCAGATCGTTGCAGGCGAAGTAGAAATCGATGAGGCCCGAAAGTTCGTCATCCAGGAAGAAGACGTTGTCGGGGAAAAGATCGGCGTGGATGACGCCGGCGGGCAGATCCTTCGGCCAATAGGCCCGCAGGAAATCGAGATCGCCGCGGATTTCGTTCTGCAGACCGGGTTCGACCTCGTCGGCCCGCGCCTCGGACTTGTCCCAGAGCGTTTGCCAGCCGTCGAGCGACAGCGCGTTCGGCCGGCTCAGGGCGAAACCTTCGCCCGCGACATGCATCTGCGCCAGCGCCTTGCCGACTTCGCGGCAATGTCTGGCTTCAGGCTTTCTCAGCCACATGCCCTCCAGAAAGGATATGAGCGCGGCGGGGCGACCCGAAAGCGTGCCGAGCAGCGCGCCGTCCTTGCGCGGCAGCGGCAGCGGGCAGGACAGGCCACCGGCCGACAGATGCTGCATGAGGCCGAGGAAGAAGGGCAGATCGCTCTTTTCCACCCGCTTCTCGTAAAGCGTCAGGATGAGCGGCGCCTTGGACGTGTGCAGCAGGAAATTGGAATTCTCCACACCTTCGGCAATGCCCTTGTAGGAGAGCAGCGTGCCGGCGTCATATTCGGTGAGGAACCATCTCAGATCGTCTTCGGCGATATCGGTGTAAACTGCCAAGGTGGGTCTCTCACTGTAGAGGCGGTATCATCGGATAGGCAGGGCAGCCGCCCTCGCCTCATTCCCCGTTCACGAATGCCATGTCGGCCGTGGTCAGTTCAAGGCTGCGCAGTTCGCGGTTGACAAGGAAATGCTCGTTTTCCTGCACGGTTTCGGCAAGCTCGACGCGGGCATCGAAGCGGGTGCGGAAGGCCTCGATGATCTCGTTGACGATCACTTCCGGGGCGGAAGCGCCGGCGGACAGGCCGAGCGTGGCAATCGGGCCGATCTCGTCCCAGTCGAGTTCGGAGGCGCGCTGCACGAGGATCGACTTCTTCGCCCCGGCCCGGAGCGCCACTTCGACGAGCCGCTTGGAATTGGAGGAATTCGGCGCGCCGACGATGATGAAGAGATCGCAGCCGGGGGCGGCTTCCTTGACCACTTCCTGGCGGTTGGTCGTGGCGTAGCAGATGGAATCGGCAGCCGGCGCCTGCAGCTTGGGGAAGCGCTCTTCCAGCCGCTTGATGACGCCGGCGGTATCGTCGACCGAGAGCGTCGTCTGGGTGACGTAGCCGAGATTGTCCGGATCGGCCGGTTCGTAGGCGTCCACGTCCTCCACCGTCTCGATGAGAGAAACGGTACCTTCCGGCAGCTGGCCCATGGTGCCGATCACTTCCGGGTGGCCGGCATGGCCGATCAGGATGACGTGGCGGCCGAGGCGGTTGTGGCGCATCGCCTGTTTGTGGACCTTGGAGACCAGCGGACAGGTGGCGTCGAGATAGAAGAGGTTGCGGGCATTGGCATCCTCGGGCACGGATTTCGGCACGCCATGGGCCGAAAAGACGACCGGCTGGGCGCGGTGTTCGGCCGGGATCTCGTCAAGCTCCTCGACGAAGACGGCGCCCTTGGCCTCCAGGCCTTCCACGACATAGCGGTTATGGACGATCTCGTGGCGGACATAGACGGGCGCGCCATAGGCCTTCAGCGCCAGCACGACGATCTGGATCGCACGGTCGACGCCGGCGCAGAAACCGCGCGGACCGCAGAGCCTGATCGTCAAAGGAGGTTTTGCCGCAATGTTCATGACATATCCAGGTTAAGCTTCAGGGACCTCTAACCCAATATGGGGTGGAATTGAAGCGATACTATTGCGCCGCACCCTTGCGGGGGCGGAACCAGGAAATGGCGACCACCACGACGAGCACCGCCGCCAACCCATACCAGGTGAAGGCATATTGAAGATGGTCGTTCGGCAGATCGACCTGCGTGACGCCGCCGATCGGGAGGCCCGCCGGGTTGGGCGTGGAATCGGCATCGACGAAGAAGGGCACGACGCTGGCCTTGTCGAGATCGACGCTGGAAGCCATCACGTCGAGATCCTTCCAGTAGAAGATGTTTTTCGCCACGTCATTGTCGGGCACCAGCCAGGAGGGTTTTGCCGGAAGTCTGGCGCGCGCAAGGCCGGTCACTGTCTGCTGGTCGGTCAGCTGGCCCTGCATGCGCATTTCCGGCTCCTTGTTCTCAAAGGGAACGAAGCCTCTGTTGACGAAGAGATAGCGCCCGTCGGCAAGCTGCAGCGGCGTGTAGATGTAATAGCCGGTCTGGCCGCGCCAGGTGGCGAAGAAGTGGCGCTCCTTGTTGTTGACGTAACGGCCGGTGGCCGTGACCGTGCGGTATTCGATATCCCCGCCCTTGGCCGCCAGCGCTTCGATATCGGCGAGCGGAACCGGCGCGGCGGCGCGGCGCGCGGCGATATCGGCAAGCAGCCCCTCCTTCCAGTGAAGGCGCTCCACCTGCCAGGTGCCGAGCGAAATCAGGATGGCAAGCGCGGCGAGAACGGCGATGCCGGTGAAGACCGGCAGCCTGCGGCGCGGAGCCGGACTTTCGATGTCAGTCACTCAGGCGTCCCTCGCGGGCATTGTGGCGGTATTGCATGGCGATGAGAATGCCCTTGCACCAGCGCAGCGCCAGCAGCGAGAGAACGATCGTCAGCGGGCCGAAGAGCAGGATGTGAACCCAGATCGGCGGAGCGTAGTTGACCTGCAGCCAGAGCACCGAGCCGATGACGATGAAACCGACGATCAGGATGACGAAGACGGCGGGACCATCGCCGGCATCGGCAAAGGAATAGTCGAGCCCGCAGGCGGCACAGCGCGGCTTGAGGCCAAGCACGCCATCGAAGAGCTGGCCGTGACCGCAGCGCGGGCAGCATCCCTTGATGCCGGTCTTGACCGGATCGACCGGCGGAAATTGCGCGCTCTCTTCGTTCATGCCCACCTCCTTTTGGACGGCTTTTCGGCTTCTGCCTTAACTCTCCCATAAAGTATTCGCATCCCGAAAGGAAATACCTGCGCGATTTCGCCTCGGTGATTCGCGCCAAACAGAAGAAGAAGACTGATGAGCAACGATAGCCATGCTGGACAGATCATAATCCTGAACGGCGCGCCGCGAAGCGGCAAATCGAGCATTGCGCGCGCAATCCAGAACGAATTCTCGGGGCCGTGGATCAACCTCGGCGTCGATACCTACAATGCCATGACGCCGGAGCGCTACCTGCCCGGCATAGGCTTAAGGCCCGGCGGCGAGCGGCCGGACCTCGAGGAGCTGGTGCCGTTCCTCTATGCGGCGCTCTACGAATCGATCGCCATCCATGCGGGATTGGGCCTCAATGTCGTCGCCGACCTTGGCCATCACGACAGCTATTCGCAGCCGCTCGGCATTCTCGGCGATTGCGCCCGGCGCCTGGAGGGCCTCTCGGTGCTGTTCGTCGGTGTCAGATGTCCGCTGGAGACGATCATGCAGCGGCGGGAGATCGTTCAGGAGGGACGCGAGGGCCTCTATCTGCGCGCCAGCGAGGAGATGCCCGTACCGGAACCGGTGCAGCGCTGGCAGGACGAGGTGCATCGCCCCGGCCTCTACGACATGGAGGTCGATACGTCCGTGCTGACGGCGCTCGAATGCGCCGAGGCGATCCGCCACCAGCTGGACCTCGGCATTCCCGAGCCCTCGGCCTTTGAGACGCTGGCCGGCCAGCGATAGGCCGGAGGATCTTTTCAGGGCAAAGAAAAAGGCGGGGCCGACGGCACCCGCCTTTTTCGATTTCTTGTCCGGCCTCGATCAGCCCGCGGCGACCGGAGCGCCCCAGCCGCCCCAGACGTAGATGCAGAAGAACAGGAACAGCCAGACGACGTCGACGAAATGCCAGTACCAGGCAGCCGCCTCGAAGCCGAAATGCTGCTTCGGGGTGAAATCGCCGCGCAGCGCACGGATGAGGCAGACCAGCAGGAAGATGGTGCCGACCAGGACGTGGAAGCCGTGGAAGCCGGTGGCCATGAAGAAGGTCGCGCCATAGATCGAGTTGCGGAACTCGAAGGGAGCGTGGGCATATTCATAGGCCTGCACGGAGGAGAAGAGTATGCCGAGCAGGACGGTCAGGGTCAGTCCCTGAACGAGACCCTTGCGATCGTTGTGCAGCAGGGCATGGTGCGCCCAGGTCACCGTCGTGCCCGACAGCAGCAGGATGACGGTGTTGTAGATCGGCAGGTGCCAGGGATCGAGAACCTCGATGCCCTTCGGCGGCCAGACGCCGCCGGTATAGGCAAGGCGCGAGGCCTGGATGGCTTCGTGCGGATAAAGGCTGGCGTCGAAATAGGCCCAGAACCAGGCGACGAAGAACATCACTTCCGAAGCGATGAACATGATCATGCCGTAGCGCAGGTGCAGCGACACGACGCGCGTATGGGCGCCCTCGTGGGCTTCCTTCACGGTATCGGACCACCAGCCGTACATGACGTAGAAAACGACGGCCAGGCCGATGAAGAAGACCCACGGATGAGCCCATTCGATGCCGAGAACATGCAGCGAGCCGCCGTTCAGGTAGCGCATGTAGCCGACGCCGCCGAAGGCCATCAGGAATGCGCCGAGCGAGGCCAGTATCGGCCACGGGCTCGGAGCTATGATGTGATAGTCGTGATTTTTCTGATGAGCATCGGCCATGTCAGATCCCCGGTGTCTTCCTTCTCCGCTTCCGGCGCTGCCGGAAACACTCCTCAATCAAAGTTTCTTTTCAGCCTGTCCCGCACTACCCTCATTCGAAGCCACCGGCTTCGGACCCTCTTTGGGATAGAACGTGTAGGACAGCGTGACCGTGCGAATGCTTTTCGATTCAGCGGCCTTGGTAATTTCCGGATCGATGTAGAACACGACCGGCATTTCAAGCTTTTCGCCCGGCTTCAGGTCCGTTTCATTAAAGCAGAAACATTGCACCTTGTTGAAATAGGCGCCCGCCTCGCCCGGCGTCACGTTGAAGATCGCCTGGCCGCGCTGGGTCTCGTTGGAACGGTTCTCGGCGATGAAATTGACCTGGATCGTTTCGCCGATCCTCGGATTGACCTCGCGCTCGACCGGCTTGAACTCCCATTGCAGGCCGGGAGCGACATTGGCGTCGAAGGTGACACGCATGGTGCGGTCGAGAATGACGCTCGAGGCCTGATCGACGCGCTGCGTCGTGCCGTTATAACCCGTCACCTGGCAGAAGAGCCGGTAGAGCGGCACGGCGGCATAGCTTGCGGCGCCCATGCCGACGACGAAGCTCAGGCACATGAAGACGACGGCGGCATTGTTGCGCGGCTTCTTCGGTGCGTTGACGGCGTCGCTCATCCCATCAGCCTCCATGCGCCAGGAACTTGATGATGGTGATGGCGTAGAAAAGGATCACCAGGCCGGCGAGCACGACGCCGAGTGCGATGTTGCGGTTGCGGCGCGACTTGCGCTGCGCTTCCGTCAGCTTGACCAGCTCCATCAGAACGAGCCTCCTGCATACGAGACCAGCACGGCGACCAGCCGGTCGAGCATCAGCGCGGAGAACACGGCGAAGAGATAGAAGATCGAGAAGCCGAAGAGCTTCTTCGCCGGGATCATCTTCAGGTCGCCGTCGGGCATGCGCCAGACGGCGATGGAACAGTATATGAAGACCGCACCGAGCGCCGCAGCGACCACCCCGTAACCGGCGCTGGCAAAGCCGAGGACCGTCGGCAGCACGGCGCAAACGGCCGTCAGCACGGCATAGGCGACGATCTGGTGCTTGGTGGTGCGTTCACCCGAAACGTTCGGCAGCATCGGCACGCCGACGGCCTCATAGTCGCGCATCTTGAACAGCGCGAGCGCCCAGAAATGCGCCGGCGTCCACAGGAAGATGATGAGGAAAAGAACCGTGCTTTCGATCGTGACGGAATTGGTCACGCAGGCCCAGCCGATCATCGGCGGGAAAGCGCCGGCGGCGCCGCCGATGACGATGTTCTGCGGCGTCGAGCGCTTCAGCCACATCGTGTAGATGACGACATAGAAGAAAATGGTGAAGGCGAGGATGAAGGCCGACAGCCAGTTGACCGCCAGACCCAGGATCGTCACCGAAAAGCAGGAGAGCACGAGGCCGAAGGCCAGCGCTTCCTTGGGCATGATGCGGCCGGCCGGGATCGGGCGCTTGGCAGTGCGGCTCATGACGGCGTCGATATCGGCGTCATACCACATGTTCAGCGCGCCCGAGGCGCCGGCGCCGACGGCAATGCAGAGAATGGCGATCAGGCCGAGGATCGGGTTGATGTGGCCCGGTGCCAGCACAAGGCCGGCAAAAGCCGTGAAGACGACGAGCGACATGACCCGCGGCTTCAGAAGCTCGAAATAATCGCGCGCGCCGGCTTCCGACAGGCGGAAGTCGCCGTCTTCAGCAAGAGCCTCGTGATTGTCGAAAACCGTCATCATTCCGTCCTGATTTATCAATCGTCAGACGCCGCAGGAGCCTGCGGCGTCTGGACCCGGCATCTTACTTGATGCGCGGAAGCTGTTCCCACTGGTGGTAGGGCGGCGGCGAAGGCAGCTGCCATTCGAGCGTCGTTGCGCCCTCGCCCCAGGGATTGTCACCGGCAACGCGCTTCCTGGCGAAGGCTTCCCAGACGCCGACGAGGAAAATGATCACGCCGACGAAGGAAATGTAGGAGCCGACCGACGAGACATAGTTCCAGCCGGCGAACGCATCGGGATAGTCGATGTAGCGGCGCGGCATGCCGGCGAGGCCGAGGAAGTGCTGCGGGAAGAACACGAGATTGACGCCGACAAACATGACCCAGAAGTGCAGCTTGCCGAGGAACTCGTTGTACATGTAGCCGGTCATCTTCGGGAACCAGTAGTACCAGGCAGCGAAGATGGCGAAGACGGCGCCGAGCGACAGAACGTAGTGGAAGTGCGCCACGACGTAATAGGTGTCATGCAGCGAGCGGTCGAGGCCGGCGTTGGCGAGCTGGACGCCCGTCACGCCACCGACGGTAAAGAGGAAGATGAAGCCGATCGCCCAGATCATCGGGGTGCGGAAGGTGATCGAGCCACCCCACATCGTCGCGATCCAGGAGAAGATCTTCACGCCCGTCGGAACGGCGATGACCATCGTCGCGAAGACGAAGTAGCGCTGCGCGTCGAGCGACAGGCCGACCGTGTACATGTGGTGCGCCCAGACGACGAAGCCGACGGCGCCGATGGCGACCATGGCATAGGCCATGCCGAGATAACCGAAGACCGGCTTCTTCGAGAAGGTCGATACGATATGGCTGATGATGCCGAAGCCCGGCAGGATCAGGATGTAGACTTCCGGATGACCGAAGAACCAGAACAGGTGCTGGTAGAGGATCGGGTCCCCGCCGCCTTCCGGCGCGAAGAAGGCCGTACCGAAGTTACGGTCGGTCAAAAGCATGGTGATGGCGCCGGCCAGAACCGGCAGCGACAGCAGCAGCAGGAAGGCGGTGATCAGAACGGCCCAGGCGAAGAGCGGCATCTTGTGCAGCGTCATGCCCGGAGCGCGCATGTTCAGGATCGTGGTGATGAAGTTGATCGCGCCGAGGATCGAGGACGCGCCGGCGATATGCAGCGCAAAGATCGCAAGGTCGACCGCAGGCCCCGGATGACCGCCGACGGCAAGCGGCGGATACATGGTCCAGCCGCCGCCCGCGCCATAGGCGCCGGCCGGGCCTTCGACGAACATCGAAATGACCAGCAGCAGGAATGCCGGAACGATCAGCCAGAAGGAAATGTTGTTCAGGCGCGGGAAGGCCATATCCGGCGCGCCGATCATGATCGGCACCATCCAGTTGGCGAAACCGCCGATCATCGCCGGCATGACCATGAAGAAGATCATGATCAGCGCGTGAGCGGTGGTGAAGACGTTGAACATATGCTTGGCGCCGTCGATCGCCGCATCGCCTTCGTAGCCGTAGACCATGGAGGCCAGGCCGTGGAAGATCTGGATGCCCGGCTCCTGCAGCTCCATGCGCATGGCAACGGAGAGAAGGCCGCCGATGATGCCAGCGAAGATCGCAAAGATCAGGTAGAGCGTGCCGATGTCCTTGTGGTTCGTGGAGAAGAACCAGCGGTCGGCAAAGCTCGGCGCATGTGCGTGATCGTGATGGTCGTCATGCGCATGGGCGTCATGAGCGTGGTGATCATGAGAATGATCGTCGTGAGCGGAAGGTCCAGCCATTGTCCCGATCCCTATCTTACTTTGCGACGTTTTCAGCGACATCGACGGTCTTTGCAGGACCATCGACAGCGGCGATCAGTGTCTTGTAGGCGCCGGGCAAGTCGGTGGCGGCCGTGGTCAGCCACTGCTTGTACTTGTCCTCGGAGACGACGCGGATGGCGATCGGCATGAACGCATGGTCCTTGCCGCAAAGCTCGGAACACTGGCCGTAGAAGAGGCCTTCGCGCTCGGCGCGGAACCAGGTCTCGTTCAGGCGGCCCGGAACGGCGTCGATCTTGATGCCGAAGGACGGCATGGCGAAAGCGTGGATAACGTCGGTCGGCGCGGCTGTGACGAGCACGCGGACGGTCTTGTTGACCGGCAGAACGAGTTCGTTGTCGACGGCGAGCAGGCGCGGATAGACGGAAAGATCGGTCTTGCCGGCAGCGGCGCGATCCGGCTCCTTCAGAAGATAGGAATCGAAGGCGACGGGCGTTTCGCCAGAACCTTCATATTCGTAGTTCCACTGCCACTGGGTCGCGGTCGCCTTGATGGTGACATCGGGGTTCTCCGGCAGGGTGAGCTGCGCAGTCAGCAGGTTGAAGGAGGGAACGGCAAGGAAGAGAAGCACGAGGACCGGCCCCACGGTCCAGATGACTTCGATCAGCGTGTTGTGGCTCGTCTTGGAGGGAACCGGGTTCGCCGAAGCGCGGAACTTCACGCAGACCACGACGAGCAGAACGAGAACGAACAGCGTGATCGGAACGATGAACCACAGCGTATATTGTTCGAACCAGTGGATCTCCCGCATGATCGGCGTTGCTGCCGGCTGCAGGGTCGCCTGCCACGGCATCGGCTGATCGGCATATGTGCCGGAAGCAAAAAGCAGACAGACCAGCGCGGTCAGAGCTGCAAAAGCCTTCTTTATCACCTTAAAATCTCCCTCGAGCGCTGATCTACATCAAATAGGACGCAGAATCTTGCCATCTTCTGCGCTTCAAACCACAGTTTGGCATCCGCCGCAACAGGCAGAAGCAATTGTCTATGCGGCATTTTTGCTCAAAGGCCGCCTCCCCGCCCGCGACAAAACATTGCAAGCTTTTCATCAGCATACGAAAAACGCGCCCGAGGGCCAATCCGCCCGCTGCACATTCTTTTGGCGAGGTCCTATTTCTGCCGCAGTCCCCCGGTTTTCACGGGGTGGGGCTTTTCATTTTCTGTGGGCAGCTTCACAAATAGCGGCAATGATTCGATATCCAGAGGTTTTCATGGGTTTCCGTTCCCTCTCGCGGTCGCTTCTTCTGACCGCAGGCATCGCGGCCGCCGCGACGAGCCCCGTTTTTGCGCAGCAGACGCCGACGCCGGCACAGTCGCGCCCCGCCACGCCGGCTGCGAAGCCCGCCGCTCCGGCGCCGCAGGCCGCCCCGTCCGCGACCCCGAATGTCGAGCAGGTGACGCCCAGCCAGACGCAGCCGCAGGCTCCCGGCACGGTCCGTTCCAACCACGGCGCATGGTCCGTCGTCTGCGACAAGCCGGCCGGCGCCTCGACCGAGCAGTGCGCGCTGATGCAGAACGTCATCGCCGAAGACCGTCCGGAAGTGGGCCTCTCCGTCGTCATCCTGAAGACGGCCGACCGCAAGTCGAAGATCCTGCGCGTGCTGGCGCCGCTCGGCGTGCTGCTGCCCAACGGCCTCGGCCTCAATGTCGACGGCAAGGATATCGGCCGCGCCTATTTCGTGCGCTGCTTTGCGGACGGCTGCTATGCCGAAGTCGTGCTCGAGGACGAACTGCTGAAGACCTTCCGCAGCGGCGCGCAGGCAACCTTCATCGTCTTCCAGACGCCGGAGGAAGGCATCGGCATCCCCGTCGACCTCAAAGGCTTCGCGGAAGGCTACGACGCCCTGCCCTGATCGGCAGGGCTTGCTCGCGCAGCACAACGGACCTACATCGGCTATTGAGCATTCCCGCTCTTCCTGCGGAGCAAACAAGCATGACCACCGATCTCCTGACGCTTTTCGATGCCGATGAAGCGACGATGCGCAAGCATGTCGCCGAGGCGCTCTCCGGCGCCGACGACGGCGAGCTTTTCATCGAGCACGCGCAGGCGGAATCGCTGAGCTTCGACAACGGCCGCCTCAAGGGCGGCAGCTTCAATACCGAGCAGGGTTTTGGCCTGCGCGCGGTGGCCGGCGAGGCCGTCGGCTATGCGCATGCAGGGGATCTCTCCGTTTCGGCGCTGAAGCGGGCGGCCGATGCGGTCGGCGCCGTCACGCGCGGCTATTCCGGCTCCTACGCCGCCGCCCCCCAGGGCACCAACCGCAAGCTCTATACCGACGAGAACCCGATCGGCTCGCCGACCTTCGAGGAGAAGGTGAAGGTGCTGACGGATATCGACGCCTATCTGCGCAGCAAGAACGACAAGGTGCGGCAGGTCACGGCATCCGTTGCCGCAAGCTGGCAGGTGGTCGACATCCTGCGCGCCGACGGCCATCGCGTGCAGGATATCCGGCCGATGACGCGCATCAACATCTCGGTCGTGGTCGGCGAAGGCGACCGCCAGGAAAGCGGCTCCTACGGCCAGGGCGGCCGCATCGGTTTCGGCGATTTCATCGCGACCGGCAGCTGGCAGCACGGTGCGGACGAGGCGCTGCGCCAGGCGCTCGTCAATCTCGAAGCGATCGATGCGCCGGCCGGCACGATGGATGTGGTGCTCGGCTCCGGCTGGCCGGGCGTCATGCTGCACGAGGCCGTGGGCCACGGGCTTGAAGGCGACTTCAACCGCAAGAAGACGTCCGCCTTTGCAGGCCTGCTCGGCCAGATGGTGGCCGCCCCCGGCGTCACCGTCGTCGACGACGGCACGATCGACAGCCGCCGCGGCTCGATCACCATCGACGACGAAGGCACGCCGTCCGCCTACAACGTGCTGATCGAAAACGGCAGGCTCGTCGGCTACATGCAGGACCGGCAGAACGCCCGGCTGATGGGCATGGCGCCGACCGGCAACGGCCGCCGCCAGGGCTACGCCCATGTGCCGATGCCGCGCATGACCAACACCTATATGCTCGGCGGCACCAAGACGCCGGAAGAGATCATCGCCTCGGTCAAGAAGGGCATTTACGCCGTCTCCTTCGGCGGCGGCCAGGTGGATATCACATCGGGCAAGTTCGTCTTCGGCTGCACCGAGGCCTATCTCATCGAAAACGGCAAGATCGGCGCGCCGATCAAGGGCGCCATGCTGATCGGCAACGGCCCGGATGCGATGAAGCGCGTATCGATGATCGGCAACGACATGAAGCTCGATACCGGCATCGGCAATTGCGGCAAGGCCGGCCAGTGGGTTCCGGTCGGCGTCGGCCAGCCGCATCTGCGCATGGATCAGGTGACAGTCGGCGGCACACAGGCCTGAGAGGTGCTGCCATGGTCGAAATCGAAATCAGAACCTTTGCGCCTGATGATGCCGACGGCGTGATCTCCGTCATCCTGCCGATCCAGCGCGAAGAGTTCGGCATCGACATCACCGCCGACGCGCAGCCGGACCTGCGCGTCATTCCCGACTTCTATCAGTCCGGCAAGGGCCAGTTCTGGGTTGCGGTGAAAGACGGCGCCATCGTCGGCACGCTCGGCCTCAAGGATATCGGCAACAATCAGACCGCCCTTCGCAAGATGTTCGTAGCGTCCGAGGTGCGCGGGC
Source organism: Rhizobium sp. KDH_Rht_773_N (assembly GCF_052946295.1). Classification (NCBI taxonomy): domain Bacteria; kingdom Pseudomonadati; phylum Pseudomonadota; class Alphaproteobacteria; order Hyphomicrobiales; family Rhizobiaceae; genus Rhizobium; species Rhizobium sp. KDH_Rht_773_N. The sequence goes on from NZ_CM129525.1 coordinate 875,530, forward strand.
GCGAGCACGGCGTCGCCGCCCGGCTGCTCGAAGCCCTCTTTGCCCATGCCGGCAAGGTCGGCGTGACCGATATCTTCCTCGGCACGACGGACAAGTTTATCGCCGCGCACCGGTTTTACGAAAAGAACGGCTTTACAGAGGTTTCCGAGAGAGACCTGCCCCGGTCGTTTCCGCTGATGGCCGTCGACAGCAAGTTCTATCGGCGCAAGGTGGTCGCAAACTAGAGCATTTCCGGCGAAAACGGAGTCGCCTTCAATGCTCTAACTCATTGTTTTCCCGAAATTCCGGACGCAAAACCGGTTCCCACCTTTGCTGGAATTGCTTTAGCGGCGGATCAGGCGTCAGGCCTGAACTTCCATTTCCGCTCGATCGCGGCGGCGAGGTCTACCTCATGGCGCCGGGCAAAGAGCAGCACGTGGCCCAAGATATCGGCGGTCTCGTCGGCGAGGTCGCGCTCCATGTCCTCGGGCGAGCGGCCCCTGGTACGGCCGCGGCCGGTCAGGCGGTTCCAGGCCTGGGTCAGTTCGCCCATTTCCTCCTGCAGCTTCAGCAGGAACCAGTCGGCATCGCGCTCGATGTCGTTGGCGGCGGCGTAGGCGGACGACGAGATCTCGAACTGGTCGGCGAGGCGTTGCAGCATGGCGTTCTCCTTTTGTTTATGAGGAGAGCGCCGATTCCCCGATATTGTCCAGAGCCGGCAGATCAGCCCTGGTTCGGCAGGAGCATGCAATCGTACGAGCGCTTCCTCAGCGCATCGCAGGCAGAGGTCGCGTCTTCCTTGCTCTGGAAGCCGACGAAACGGGCGCGGTAGACCGCATTCGCACCCTTGCCGACAGCTTCCGTATAGGGCGAAGCCGACAGGAGCGGCGCGCCGGCCTCGGACTGCGCCTGGGCAAGAAGCGCGCGGGCGGCATCGGCACTCGGGGCGGCGGAAATCTGGATCTGCCAGCCGCCGGCCTTGCCGGCCGGCGCCTTTGCCGTCTTGCCGGCATTCATGATCTCGTCCATTGCCGCCGGGCGCTCCAGCGGGACAACGCCGCCATCGGCAAAACCGAGCGCCTTCGGCGCCGGTGCTGCCGCATCGTCCGCAAGGCGCGGCGCGTTGGCCGGGACCGGAACATCGGCATCGTCAGCGGCGGAAGCGACCTCGACCTGCTGCTTGGCGTTGACGCTGGCGGTCAGCCCGGCGCTGCCGGAGGAAGCGCGTCCCATGTAACGGTCCAGCAATCCGGCCATCTTGGCGTCGCGGGCGCGGGCGGTGCGCCCGCCGAGCACCACGCCGACGAGGCGGCGGTTGCCGTCCCTGACGGCGCTGACGATGTTGAAGCCGGAGGCATTGGTATAGCCGGTCTTGATGCCGTCCATGCCCTGATAGCGGTACATGAGATTGTTGTGGCCGCGGATGGTCTTGCCGCGGAAATTGAAGCTGGCGATGGAGAAGAGGCGATATTCGTTCGGATAGTTCCTCATCAGCGCCACGGCGAGCGTGGACATGTCGCGTGCCGTCGTGACCTGACGCTTGTCCGGCAGGCCGGAGGCGTTGAAGAAACTGGTGCGGCTCATGCCGAGCTGGCGAGCCCTCTGGGTCATCAACCGGGCAAAATTGCTTTCCGAACCGCCGAGCTTCTCGCCCATCGCAGCGGCCGCGTCATTGGCGGATTTGACAATCATGCCGTAGACCGCCTCGCGCACGGTGATCGTACCGCCTGCCCTGACACCGAGCTTCGTCGGCGGACGGGAGGCCGCATATTTCGACATGGTGATCGGCGTGTCCCAGGTGATCTTGCCGCGGTTCAACGCCTCGAAGGTGAGATAGAGCGTCATCATCTTCGTCAGCGAAGCCGGATAGTTCAGCACATCGCCGTTTTCGGAGGCGAGGACCTTGCCGGTGCGGGCATCGAGCACGAGAGAGGCGCTGCCGGCGAAGGCCGCAACGGGTGCAGAAAGTGCCAGCGTCGCGGTCAGAATGGCAGCCCAAAGCCTTCTCATGCACTTCCCCTCATTATTTCCGGCGAACCGATGCAACCGGAATATGTCCCGTATTGCGACAGATGCCCACAATCTGTCGCGACTTTGAGGCAACGGCCAAGATTTTTCCAAGCTTTTGTTCCGCTTGGTTAATGGCCGATAAAGAAACCGTTTTTCCAGCCGGATTCAGCAAGGTTTAACGGCGCCATTGCTAGCCTGTGTGACACGAATACAAAGCGGGGTCACGGAAAAAATGGGGCAGTGGAAGCGGCGCCTGAAACGCATCGCGATCGGCGGCGGGCTGGAAGCGGCGTGGCTGGCAAGTGCTGCCGGGCTCATGAAAGAGGCCCGCGGACGCGGCGTCATCTTCACGCTCCATCATGTCCGCCCGCATGTGGCGCGGCCGTTCGAGCCGAATCAACATCTTGAAATCACTCCTGAATTCCTGGATTCGGCGCTGCGGCGGCTGAAGCGGGCCGGCTATCGTTTCGTCCGGCTCGATGCGTTGCCCTCCCTCCTGTCGGCCCCGCAGGACGACCGCCTGTTCGCCGCTTTCACGCTGGACGACGGATATCGCAACAATCTCGCCCATGCGCTGCCGGTCTTCGAGCGGCATGGCGCACCCTTCACCGTTTTCATAACGCAGGGTTTTGCCGAGGGCTCGCACAGCATCTGGTGGGAAACGCTGGCGCTGCTGCTCGGCAGGGAAAACAGCATCGAGTTCAATTTCGGCCGCGGCAGGGAGAGGCTGGCGCTGGATACGCCCGTCCGGAAATGGGACGCCTTCGACCGGTTCGCCGAGTTTATCCACAGGCAGGACGAAAGCCGCGCCGTCTCCGACGTCGATGCGCTGGCGCGGCGACATGGAATCGAGCCGGTCGACGTGACGCGCGAACTGGTGATGGGGCCGCGGGACCTGCGGAAGCTTTCGGCAAGCCCGCTTGCCAGTCTCGGCGCGCACACGATCAGCCACAGGGCGCTCGCCCGCCTGCCGGATGCGGAAGCGCGCATCGAGATGGAAATCTCGGCGGACTACGTCGAGGAGATCACCGGCATCCGCCCTCGGGCGATCGCCTTTCCCTACGGCACGCCGGAGGCGGCAACGGGCCGCGACGCCGGCCTTGCGGCAAAGCTCGGTTTCACGGTGGCGGTGACGACGCAGCCGGGTTTTCCGGCGGCGGGCCAGCCCACCTACATGCCGCGCATCTCGCTCAACGGCTTTTACCAGAAGCCGCGATACGTTTCTGCGCTCGCATCAGGCATTCCATTGAAACTGCTCGGAAAATAAGGTCCCTACGGGTACATCCGCACCTTGTCCCAGGCGCCTTCGGGCGTCGGCCGGCGAAACTCGATCCGGTCGTGCAGGCGGAACTTCTGGTCTTTCCAGAACTCGATCGAAGTCGGGCGGATGCGAAAGCCGGACCAATAGGACGGGCGCGGAATGTCGCCGATGGCGTAGCGTGCCGTATATTCGGCGACGGCCTTTTCCAGGGCAAAACGGCTTTCCAGCGGGCGCGACTGCCTGGAAGCCCAGGCGCCGATGCGGCTGCCGCGGGCGCGGGTGGCAAAATAGGCGTCGGCCTCGGCCTCGCTGACGATTTCCACAGGGCCGCGCACGCGCACCTGCCGGCGCAGCGTTTTCCAGTGGAAACACAGGGCGGCTTTCTTCTGTCCCAAAATTTCGCGACCTTTCTGGCTCTCGAAATTCGTGTAGAAGACGAATCCGTTGCTATCGAAACCCTTCAGGAGAACCATGCGGACATTGGGCAGCCCCTCTTCATCGACCGTTGCCAGCGCCACAGCGTTGGGGTCGTTGAGTTCGGAAGCCTCCGCCTCCTTCAGCCATTCTCCAAAGAGCTTGAAGGGCTCCTCACTTTCAGTAAAGTCACCACCTGTTAACCCGTTTGCCGACATATTAATTCAAATCCCGAGGTTTTTTAAACTGACCCAGCCGCTCGGACTGGGGAAGGATACAGGGTGGAAGTCATAGCAAAGACACATCGCCATACAAAGGGTTCGCTGCGCCGCAGCGCCAAACTCTCCATCGTCGGTATCGCGATCCTGTCACTTTCCGGCTGCGTGGCCGGAGGGTTCGATTTCCTGAGCTCGGCAAAGGTGGATCGCTCGGTCGCAACCGGCACGGTGCCGCAGCCCGCCCCCAGCACCGATACGCTTTCCGACGAGATGACGGTGCGCAATGCCGTGACCTCGGCCGATATCCAGAAGCTCGAAGGGCAGCCGCTTCCCTGGGCGAACGCCTCCACCGGCAGCGCCGGCGTGATCGACACGATCGTGGAAAATACCGATTCCGGCCAGGTCTGCCGCCAGTTCCGCACGACGCGTCACTCCTATGTCGGCATCGCCAAATTCTACGGCAAGACCTGCCTTGTCGGCGGCGGCAACTGGCAGCTCCTGAGTTTCCAGCCGGAAAGCTGATCCCGCCCGCCCCTTTAGCCTGTTTCGCAGCGATGCGAGCCCTGGCGCCTCAGGGTTAATGCACCGTGCCGATTCGCTTCAATGTTTAGTGAAAGACTAACCATTCGCGGCAAAACACCCCATATCCGGCTCCGGAAATAAGAAGTGATTAGCAACTCTCCCGCACGATCGCCTTTCGAGCGGGCTTTCCTGTCGCCAGAGCGGACGGGAGGGCATGCCATGAGTTGAGTTTCGGTTTCCGGGAACGGCCACGAGGTACATGCCTCCCGGATTGCGACAGCGGCGGTGCGAACAATGCGTGATCCATACAAGGTGCTGGGCGTCAAGCGCGACGCGGGTGCGGACGAAATCAAGGCGGCCTGGCGCAACATGGCCAAGGCCGTGCACCCCGATCACAATCAGGGCGACCCGACGGCGAGCGCACGTTTCGCCGAGATCGGCCGCGCCTACGAAACGCTGAAGGACCCGCGCAAGCGCAATCTTTTCGACAATGCCCTGCGCATGGCGGAAGCCAAGAAGCAGGAACAGACGATCATGCAGCAGCGCCAGGCTGCCCGCGAGGCCGCCGCCCGCGCCAAGGCGGCGCAGGCCAATGCCGAGCGCGTGATGGAAGAGCTCGCACGCGCCAACGCCAGCGCGCAGAAGGCCGCCGCCGCCGGCGCAAGACAGCAGCAGGCCGGCGCATCCGAAGCCGCGGAAGAAATGGTCGAACGCATTTTTGGCGCGCAGGCCGCCCGCGCCGCCGGCGCACAGGGCCAGTCGCAGACCCATTCCCAGCAGGCGCACGCTCAGCAGGCCCATCCTCAGCAAACGCAGGCCAAGCCGCATGCGGCCGACGCGGCAAGGCCGCCTGAACACGAAACGACGGACTCCGAAGCCGCCAGGGCGGAAGAGGAGCACATGGACGCCGCCGTTGCCGCCGGCGCCAACATGTCGCTGCCGCTCAGCCTGCTCACCTCGCTCGTGCGCCGCTTCACCGGCGCCGGCCAGCCGGGCCTGGAGAAGGCTCCCGACGAGGTGGCGACCGCGACGGTGACGATCGAAGACATCATGAACGGAAGCTGGACGACGGTTTCCCTTCCCGAGGGACGCGAAGTGGGCTTCGCCCTGCCCGCCGGCACGACCGAGGGCCATCAGATCCGGCTCAAGGGCCAGGGCTTCAAGCTGCCGGGCATGCAGCGCGGCGATGCCGTCGTCAATATCCACATCGCGCCCGATGCGCGTTTTTCCGTCGACGGTTTCGACGTGCATGCCGTGCTGCCGCTCAACATCGAAAACGCGGTGCTCGGCACCGAGGCGCGCGTGGACGGCCCGCTTGGGCCGGTCAACGTGACGGTGCCGGCCTGGTCCGGTTCCGACAAGACGATCCGCATCCCCGGTCAGGGCCTGCCCAACGACAGCGGCGGAAAAGGCGATCTCGTCGTCGAGTTGCGTATTATGTTGTGGGAAAAGCCCGACGCAAAAGTCACGGACCTCATGCGCAGCATGCGTGAAGGGCTGTTTTTATGAAATTTCAGTGACAATCGCACCCTTTGTTACGATCCCTAACAGTTGATGATCTTTGGCCTGCTTGAACCGATTAACGGCCTATGCCATAGGCAGGATCATCAGAATTCCTAGGGAAGCGAAATATGGCTCAAGCATCCGGCCTCATGGCAGGCAAACGCGGCGTCATCATGGGTGTCGCCAACAATCGTTCGATTGCGTGGGGTATTGCCAAGGCCATTCATGCGCAGGGCGGAGAAGTTGCATTCACCTATCAGGGCGATGCCCTGAAGAAGCGCGTGGAGCCGCTGGCCGCTGAAATCGGCGCCGTCATGGTCGGCCATTGCGACGTGAGCGACGAAACCACGATCGATGCGGTGTTCGAGAATGTCGAGAAACTGTGGGGCAAGATCGATTTCATCGTGCATGCCATCGGCTTCTCCGACAAGGACGAACTGACCGGCCGTTACGTCGATACGACGCCCGACAACTTCGCCAAGACGATGCAGATCTCCGTCTATTCCTTCACCTCGGTCGCTCGCCGCGCCGAGAAGCTGATGACGGAAGGCGGCTCGATGCTCACCCTCACCTATTACGGTGCGGAAAAGGTGATGCCGAACTACAACGTCATGGGTGTCGCCAAGGCTGCCCTCGAAGCGAGCGTCAAATATCTCGCCGTCGATCTCGGACCGAAGAACATCCGCGTCAACGCCGTTTCGGCCGGCCCGATCAAGACGCTTGCCGCCTCCGGCATCGGCGATTTCCGCTACATCCTCAAGTGGAACGAATACAATGCGCCGCTGCGCCGTACCGTGACGATCGAGGAAGTGGGCGATGTCGGCCTCTATCTTCTCTCGGACCTGTCGCGTTCGGTGACGGGTGAAGTGCATCACGCCGACAGCGGCTATCATGTCATCGGCATGAAGGCTGTGGACGCGCCGGATATTTCTGTCATCAAGGACTGATCGTCCTTCCCCAAGCGGAGCCGATCCCCGTGCTTATCTATGTGATCAGACACGGCCAGACCGACTGGAATGCGGAACGCCGCCTGCAGGGGCAGAAGGATATTCCGATCAACGCGATCGGCCGCGAACAGGCAAGACAGAACGGGATCGCCCTTGCGGCGATCCTGAAGGGCAAGGACGGCGAATTCGATTTCGTCGCCAGCCCGCTCGGGCGCACGCGCGAAACCATGGAGATCATGCGATCGGCCATGGGGCTGCCGCCCAAGGACTACCGCACAGACGAACGGCTGGTCGAAGTCTCCTTCGGCGACTGGGAAGGCTATACGCTCAAGCAGCTCAGGGCCTCGCAGGCCGAGCGCGTGAGCGAACGCAACATCAACAAGTGGGATTTCATTCCGCCGGGCGAGGATGCGGAAAGCTACGAGATCATGTCGTGGCGCACCGGCGCCTGGCTGAATTCGGTCGACAGGCCGACCGTGTGCGTCACCCATGGCGGCGTCATCAGAAGCCTGTTCAAAATGATTTCCAACCTGCCGAAGGACATCGCCTCGGAGGGTGAAATCCCGCAGGACCGGATCTTGAAGATCGAGACGTCGCAGGGCCAGATCGGCTGGATCTGAGCCCGTGCGGCCGCTTACTTGACGATGTCGAGATCGTTGATGACGCGCTTGCCGTCGACTTCCGTGTAGAAAATCACCACCTTGACGCCGGCCTTCAGCCCCTCGAAATCGAATTCGGCAGGCGCCTGATAGGTCTTGCCGTCATCGAGCGTCAGCACGAGATTGGTCGTGTCGACCTTCTTGATCGTCGCCTCGACATCGGCGCTCTCGGCAAAACTGTTCATGGGCGACAGAAAGTTTGCCGTGGCCAGAAGCGTAGCAATAACGAAACGCATGTCGGCAATCCCTTTGAAACGCTGCCGTAGATATCGAATGGCCACAGATAAACTCCTGAATATGGCGAAAATTGCCCGGAAGAATGGCTTTGCGCGCCCAATTGATGAATAGGATTTTACGGATAATCAAGAGGCTCTGTTCACCGTCTTTTTCTCTCTGTTTGCGCGATTTAGCAGGCCCGAATTCGCGCAATCGTAAATTAACTCCTGCACCCTACAGTCAGCCCGAATGTAGGGGTGGGTGATTTGCAATCTCGGCTGAGCAACGGCAACCAGCTGCGGCGTATTCTCAAGAATACGCGCGTTTCCCTGCTGGTTTCCGCCCTGGTGGCGGTCGTCGTTATTGCCGTCGGCTTCGCCCTCGACAGAGCCAATACTGCCGCCTACCTGCGCGAGCTGCAAATCCGCACGGAAAACGAGACGAACCTGATCCGCGCCCGCATGACGGCGCAGATCAACATGGACATTACCGCCGTCCGCGACCTTTCCAACCTGATCTCGCTGAGCACGCAGGCGAACGAGGTCGAGATGGAGCGGCAGATCAACTGGCTGCTGATCCAGAACCCGCATTTCATCCATATCGCGCTCGCGCCGGATTTCATCGTCCGGTCGGTCTTTCCGGCGCAATCGGGCAAGGACAGGATCGGCAAGGACGTGCGCGAGCGGCTGATGGAACGCATGTCGATCAGCCGCAATTCGGGCGACCAGTCGGCCCGCTTCTACGGTCCCTTCAGGACGACGGACGGGGAAGACGCCTTTGCGATCTTCTTTCCTGTCTTCGTCAAGCAGAACGGCCAGCGCCGCATCTGGGGCGCGGTCGAAGTGGTCATAGACCAGGACATGTTCTACGAGGCGACGGGCCTGAAGCCGGCGCGCAACAGCGAAAACCAGGAGCGCTACCCGCATCTCGACCATCTGTCGATCGCCGTGCGCGACATCGGCGTGCCCGACGAGACGGCCGCGCCCTTCTTCGGTCCCGCCGATATTTACGGCATGGAACCGCTGCGGCGCAAAATCAGCTTCGCGGGCGGGCGGTGGGAACTGGCGGCGGTGCCGAACGGCGGCTGGCATGCCGTGCCCGAAAACCAGACCGAACTGCGGCTGATCATCGTGGCCGCGGGCTGCGTGATCATCATCCCGATTTTCTTCGCCACCCTGCTGCTTGGCGAGCGCAACCGCAATATCGCCGAGCTCGAGGCCCGCGAGGCCAAGCTTCTGGAACTGTCGCAGCGCCTCAACCTGGCGCTGGAATCCTCGCGAATCGGCATATGGGAACTGCAGGAAAACGCCACCAGCCTTGCCTGGGACGCCCGCGCCTCCACCCTTCACGGCCTCAAGGCCGTCGAAGGCAGCCGGCCGCTGGAAGTGTGGCTTTCGACGATCGTGCCCGAGGACCGGGAAATCGCCGAGGTTCATTTCCTGGGCTGCAGCATCGCCGGAGAGGCCTGCACGGCGCAGTACCGGGTAACGCGCGAGGACGGCCGTATCCGCCACCTGCGCTCCATCGGCGCCTTCTATACCGATGCCGGCGGCACCGGAAAGACGATCGGCATCGTCTGGGACGTGACGGCGGATGCGGAAGTCACCAACACGCTTCGCCTCGCCAAGGAAACGAGCGAACTCAAGAATGCCGAGCTGGAACTGGCGCTGGAGGAACTTTCAAGCCGCGAGGCGGAGCTTTCCGAGCTTTCCGGCAAGCTCGACCTGGCGCTCGATTCCTATCAATGCGGCATCTGGGAGGCCGTTCTCGGCAAGGCCGGCTCGATCTGGGACGAGCGCATGCACGAACTCTACGGATTGAAGCAGAGCAATGCCTTCGTCACCGAAGAGACCTGGCTCTCCCGCATCCACCCCGACGACCGCGGGCTGGCGCTCGAAAGCGCACGGCATTTCAAGCAGGTCGGGGATACGCATACGCTGGTCTGCCGCGTGCCCGACGAAAACGGCGGCGTGCGCTATGTGCGTTCCGTCGGCAAGGTGCACCGTACGCCGACCGGCGAGATGAAGATCATCGGCATCGCCTTCGATTCCACCGAGGACGCCCTGATGACCCTGCGCCTCAAGGCCGCCAAGGACGAGGCGATCGCGAATAATATCGAACTTGAACTCGCCAAGAACAGGATCGAGCACAATTCGCTGCACGACCCGCTGACTTCGCTCGCCAACCGCCGCAAGCTCGATATCGCGCTGGAAAACCTCACAGACGCCGGCCGCAGCGAGCGGCAGAAATTCGCGATCCTGCATATCGATCTCGACCGCTTCAAGGAAATCAACGACACGCTGGGACATGCCGCCGGCGACGCGATGCTGGTGCATGCGTCGCGCGTGCTTTCCAGGAACCTGCGCGACAGCGACGTCGTCGCCCGCATCGGCGGCGACGAATTCGTCATCCTCTCCTTCGACGCGGGCGATGGGGACATGGCGGAGCTTGCCGGCCGCATCATCGAGGAAATGCGCCAGCCGATCGATTTCCAGGGCTTTGCCTGCCGCTGCGGCGTGTCGATCGGCATTGCGCTGGCAAACGGCATCCATGTCGACGCCCGCAAGGTGCTGATCAATGCCGATATCGCGCTCTACCGCGCCAAGAGCCTCGGCCGCAACCGCTTCGAATTCTTCAATCACAATCTGCAGGCCGATATCATCAACAACAAGCGCACGGCCGACGAGATCCTCGCCGGCATCGACAATGGCGAGTTCACGGCCTGGTACCAGCCGCAGTTCTGCGCCCGCTCGATGAAGCTGACCGGCGTCGAGGCGCTGGTGCGCTGGCGCCATCCCTCCAGGGGCCTGCTGACGCCCGACAAATTCCTGCGCATCGCCGACGAGATCAACGTCGTGCAGACGCTCGACCGCATCGTGCTGGAGACGGCGCTGCGCGACAAGATGCGCTGGGCCGCGCAGGGCATCCACGTGCCGAAGATCTCCGTCAACGTTTCGGCCCGGCGCCTGCATGACGGCAGCCTGCTGGAATCGCTTGGCGACCTGCAGATCGGCCCCGGCGAAATCTCCTTCGAGCTGGTGGAATCCATCTTCCTCGACGAGAGCGAGGACGTCGTTTCGCAAAACCTCGAACGGATCAAGGCGCTCGGCATCGATATCGAGATCGACGATTTCGGCACGGGCCATACGTCGATCGTCTCGCTGCTGAAGCTCAAGCCGAAGCGCCTGAAGATCGACCGGCAGCTCGTGCAACCGATCGTCGCCTCCTCGCAGGAGCGCGCGCTCGTCAGTTCCATCATCGACATTGCCCGTTCGCTCGGCGTCGAAACCGTGGCCGAGGGCGTCGAGACGCTTGACCATGCCGAACTGCTGCGCGATCTCGGCTGCGATCTGCTGCAGGGCTACGCCTTCGCACGCCCCCTCTCCTTCGACGATTTTTCCATCGAGGCGCGCGGCACGGCCTGGCTGCTGGCGTCCTGACGCCGGAACGTGCGGGGCCATCCCCGGCAGAGGCCGGAAATACCATTTCCCCGATCGCGCCTTCAGGCGCAAAGAAAGGCTTTTGCCTGAACGGCTTTTTGGCCTATGAGTGTCGCGCCTTTTTACGTAGTGGCGCGGCCGGTGACGACCGGTTTAGCGCATCCGGCGGGAACACATGTCGCACAATACATTCGGTCATCTCTTCCGTGTAACCACCTGGGGCGAAAGCCACGGGCCGGCGCTCGGCGCCGTCGTCGACGGCTGCCCTCCGGGGCTGCGCTTCAAGCTCGAGGACCTGCAGGCCTGGCTTGACAAGCGCAAGCCCGGCCAGAGCCGTTTCGTCACCCAGCGGCGCGAGGACGATCTGGTCAAGGTTCTCTCCGGCGTGATGATGGATGCCGACGGCGAGACGATGATTTCGACCGGCACGCCGATTTCCATGCTGATCGAGAATACCGACCAGCGCTCCAAGGACTATGGCGAGATCGCCCGGCAATACCGCCCCGGCCATGCCGACTATACCTACGACACGAAATACGGCATTCGCGACTATCGCGGCGGCGGCCGTTCGTCCGCCCGCGAGACGGCGGCAAGGGTCGCGGCCGGCGGCATCGCCCGGCTCGTCGTGCCCGGCGTTACCATCCGCGGCGCGCTGGTGCAGATCGGCAAACACAAGATCAACCGCGCCAACTGGGACTGGGATCAGGTCGGGCAGAATCCGTTCTTCGCGCCCGATGCCGAGATCGTGCCGGTCTGGGAAGACTATCTCGACGGCATCCGCAAGGCCGGCTCCTCCATCGGCGCCGTCATCGAAGTGATCGCCGAAGGTGTACCGGCCGGCCTCGGCGCGCCGATCTACGGCAAGCTCGACCAGGATATCGCCTCGCTCCTGATGTCGATCAACGCCGTCAAGGGTGTCGAGATCGGCAACGGCTTTGCGGCGGCCGAGACGAGCGGCGAGGACAATGCCGACGAGATGCGCATGGGCAATGACGGCAAGCCGATCTTCCTGTCCAACAATGCCGGCGGCATCCTCGGCGGCATCTCGACCGGCCAGCCGGTCGTCGCCCGCTTCGCCGTCAAGCCGACCTCCTCCATTCTCACCGAACGGCAGTCGATCGACGCGGACGGCAAGAATGTCGATATCCGCACCAAGGGCCGTCACGACCCCTGCGTCGGCATCCGCGCGGTGCCGATCGGCGAGGCGATGGTCGCCTGCGCCATTGCCGACCATTATCTTCGCGACCGCGGCCAGACCGGCCGGCTGAAATAGGACCAGTCCCATGCCTTACGACCAGAAGCGCGTTGTCGATGCTATCAGGGCTTTCGAAGCCGGCGAGATCGTCGTCGTCATGGACGACAACGACCGTGAAAACGAGGGCGACCTGATCGTTGCCGCCGTGCATGCGACGCCGGAAAAGATGGCCTTCATCGTGCGCCACACGTCCGGCATCGTCTGCGCGCCGATGCCGAAGGAGGAGGCCAAGCGCCTGAACCTCAACGCCATGGTGGCGGAAAACGATTCCGCGCATACCACCGCCTTTACCGTTTCGGTCGATTTCAAGCACGGCACGACAACGGGCATTTCCGCCGACGACCGCACGCTGACGGTGCGCAACCTTGCCAATCCGAATGTCGGCGCAGCGGATTTCGTCCGCCCCGGCCATATCTTCCCGCTCGTTTCGCGCGAAGGCGGCGTGCTGATGCGCTCGGGCCATACGGAAGCGGCGGTCGATCTCTGCAAGCTGGCCGGCTTGCCGCCGATCGGCGTCATCTGCGAACTCGTCAATGACGACGGCACGGTGACGCGTGGCCAGCAGGTCGTGGATTTTGCCGAACAGCACGGGCTGAAGCTCGTCTCGGTCGCCGATCTCATCGCCTATCGCCAGCGCAAGGAAACGCTGATCGAGCTCGGCTCGAGCTTCGATATCGAAACGCCGTTCGGCAAGGCCAAGGCGCATACCTATTCCCTGCCCTGGGATCCGATGCAGCATCTGGCCGTCGTTTTCGGCGATATCCGCGACGGCGTCGATATCCCGGTGCGCCTGCATCCGGAAAACGTGGCCGACGATCTCTTCGGCAAGCGCAAGCCGGTCGATTTCTACATGCAGAAGATCGCCGAAGCGGGTCGCGGCATCATTGTCTACCTGCGCGAAGGTTCCGTCGGCGTCGGCCATTACGACAATGGCCGCAAGGCGCGCAACCAGGGCCGCGAAGCCCATGCCGAAGCGCAGACACGCGACAGCGAATGGCTGGAAATCGGCCTCGGCGCGCAGATCCTGAAGGACCTCGGCGTCGGCTCGATCAAGCTTCTGACCAGCCGCGAGCGCCATTATGTCGGCCTGGAAGGCTTCGGCATCAAGATTTCCAAGACCGAGATCTGCTGATCGGCACCTTCTCCCGCGCGGGGAGAAGGCGGCCCGAAGGGTCGGATGAGGAGGTCTCTCGTGCTGCCCTCGCCATAATTCGCCCTTGGCGTTTGCTGCCCCCCTTATCCGGCTGCCGCAGCTTCTCGCTGGCGGGGCGAAGGCCTATCCCTTCCAACCGTCGAGATAGACGACCTTTTCCACGCCGGCGAAACGGGCCAGACGCTCCAGCTCGGCTTCCAGCTTTTCCAGCCGTCCGGCCGATGGCCTGACGCGCGGCTCCAGCCACAGGCGCTTCACGTCCAGCGTGCCCTTCCTGCGGTCGGCCTTCATGTCGATGCGGCCGATCAGCCTGTCGCCTTCCAGGAGCGGGAAAACGTAATAGCCATATTCGCGCTTCGGTTCCGGCACGAAGATCTCGATGCGATAGAAAAAGCCGAACAGTCTTTCTGTCCGGTTTCGGTCGCGGATCATCGGGTCAAACGGGCTGAGCACCCGGATTCGGACCGGGGCTTCCGGATAGGCATCGAGCGTGCCAAGGAAATCGGCAAAGGCCCATGAGGCGCGCGGCTTGCCGCCGAGCGCCGGCTCGATCAGCACTTCGACCAGTTCGTCGCGGTGCCCGGCCACCCAGGCCTTGGCCTCGTCCGGCGACAGCAGATCCCAGAAGGCGGCGATTTCGCCGTGGGTGGCAAAGCCGAGGCGGGACAGCGCGCTGCGACAGGCCCAGTCGACGAATTCCTCGCGGCTGACCTCCGGCTCGTGGAATTCGGCGGGAATGACGCGCTCGGCAAGATCGTAGATCTTCTGGAAATTGGAGCGGCCGGCAATGGCGAATTTGCCGATACGCCAGAAATATTCGAGCGCCGTCTTGTTCGGGTGCCAGTTCCACCAGCCGCCGGAGACATGGCCGTCCGCCTTCATGTCGCGGGCAAGGATCGCGCCATCCTTCACCACCCGGTCGTAGGTCTCCTCGAAGGAGGCTTCGAAACCCTCGCCGCGCCATTTGCGCCAGCGCTCGACGATCGCCAGTTCCTCGGCGCGGAACTTGTGCTTCCAGTATTTGAAGAAGGCGCTCGGCAGGATGGAGGCATCATGCGTCCAGTGTTCGAAGAGCGCGCCGTCCTTTTCCAGAAGCGCGGTCAGGTGTTCGCGCCGGTAGGTCTGGTTGCGGGAAAAGAGGATCTGATGGTGGGCGCGCTCGACGGTCTGGATACTGTCCACCTGTACGAAGCCGAGATCGTGGATGAGGTCCAGCAGGCCGGCCTTGGTCAATGCGCGGTTCGGCGGGGCGCTCAGCCCCTGCTTGGCAAGAAAGACGCGGCGGGCATCGGAATTGGAAAGAAGATTCGTCATGGCGCCATCATAGCGCGGAAAATCTTCCTAGCCACCCGATAGCATATTTGCGACGCGCCGATTTTGATCCTTTATCGCATCGTCACGGCCTTATAGAAGCAGGGCGCCAACAAGGGGAGCATCATTGGATATTCGTTTCGAGAGCGCAGGCGCCAGTTTCGGAGCAAGGGTCGCGGTCGAGCCGCTGACATTGTCTCTCACCGAACACCGCCTCGGCATCATCGGCCTCAACGGTTCGGGCAAGACGACCTTCGCGCGGATGATCAACGGGCTGATGAAACCCACGACCGGCAAGGTCCTCGTCAACGGAAAGGATACGCGCGAGGCGAAGGCGGCGCTTGCCGATGTCGGCTTCATCTTCCAGTCGCCGCAGAACCAGATCATCCTGCCGATCGTCAGGGACGATATCGCTTTCGGGCTGAAAGGCCGAGGCCTCAGCAAGGCGGAGATCGAGCGCCAAGTCGAGCGCGTGCTTTCCCGCTTCAATGCCGAGGCGCTGGCCGATCGCCGCGCGCACGAGCTTTCCGGCGGCGAGCTGCAGATCGCCGCCCTCTGCTCGGTGCTGGCGACCGGCCCCGATATACTGATCCTCGACGAGCCGACCAACCAGCTCGATCTTAGAAACCGCGTGCTGGTGCAGAAGACGATCGAGGGGCTGGAAGAAAACGTCGTCGTCATCACCCACGATCTCGAGCTGATTTCCGGCTTCGAGCGGGTGCTGCTGTTCCACGACGGCAAGCTGGCAGCCGATGCGCCGGCGGCCGAAGCGATCGCACGCTACAGGGAGCTCGCTGCCTGATGCAATCGTTCTATGTCGAAGGCAACAGCGCGCTGCACCGGCTTTCGCCGCGGGTCAAGATCGTCTCGCTGTTCCTGCTCGGCTTCCTGCTTTTCATCGGCGGCAATCTTTCCCTGCTTGCCGCCGTCACGCTGCTGACGGCGCTGATCTACGGCAGCGTCGGCCTGTCGTTGAGGCAATCGGCCGCCCGGTTGCGGCCCATCTTCCTGACGATTGCGGTCGTGGCTCTCTTCACCCTCATCGTCAACCCCTGGCACGAGGCGCTGGCGACGCTTCTGCGGCTGACGGCCCTGATGCTGTTTGCCGCCGCGGTCACGGCCACGACGACGATCACCCAGTTCATGGACGAGATAGCAGCACTTGCCCGCCCGCTGGAGCGGACGGGCTGGGTGAGAGCCGACGACATAGGGCTCGCCGTCGGCCTCGTCCTGCGGTTCGTGCCAGACATCGTGGCCCGCTACCACGCGATCGGCGAGGCGCATGCGGCACGCGGGCTGAAGGTGCGGGCGACGACGATCCTTATCCCGCTCATCATTCTGACGCTCAGGGATGCGGATAACATCGCGGCTGCGATTGACGCGCGCGGCATTCGGCGGCATGTCAGTTAACGATTCATGAACTGGAGATGACGATGAGCACGCGCGACCTCGTTCTTGCCGCCCTTTTCGCCGCTATTATCGTGGCTCTCGGCCTGCTGCCGCCGATCTATCTCGGCTTTATCCCAGTGCCGATCACGGCCCAATCGCTCGGCGTGATGATGGCAGGCGTCGTGCTCGGCGCAAGGCGCAGCGTGGTTGCCGTGCTGATCGTGCTGGTGCTTGTCGCAGTCGGCCTGCCGGTGCTTTCGGGCGGTCGCGGCGGCTTTGCCGCTTTCGTCGCTCCGACATCAGGCTTCCTGTACGGCTGGGCCTTTGCCGCTTTCGTCACGGGCTTTCTCAGCGAACGGCTTGTTCGCGCAGAACAGTCCGGCCTCGTGCAGACGGTCAGCTTCTTCCTGGCCGCGATGATCGGCGGTATCGTCGTGCTCTACGCTTTCGGCATCGCCTATCTCGCCTTCGCCACCGATACGACCCTGAAGCAGGCATTCGTCGGCAGCATGGCCTTCATTCCCGGCGACGTCGTCAAGGCTTTTGTCGCAGCACTCGTGGGCCGCGCCGTCATGGCCGGATATCCGCTGCTGCCGATCCGCGCCTGATCCTTCCCGCTGATCGGGAAGGCACTAATCCAGAAAACCGTAGAGCCAGTCGCGCGTCTCTTCGGGGAGCGCGGCCGGCGAGCCGTCGTCGCGGCTGCGTGCCTGCCAGGTGATTTCGACCTCGGCGGCCCGTTCGTCGTCGATCTCGGCGGCGATGAGGAAACCGATGGAGCGCACGCCGATCTTGTCGACGGCGGCGGTGAACGTCACGGCCTCATGGTAGTGCAGCGGCCGGTGAAGGATGCAGGAAACCTTGGCGGCAGTATAGGCTGGCTCGTCCTCCACGTCCGGTCTCAACGACCAGAAGCCCGCGAGTGCGGATTCGGCATAGGAAATATAGGAGGCCAGAAACATCTGGCCGTTCATGTCCACATCACGAAACGGTACTCGTATGTCCACCACATCCGGGCGGTTCGTCTTACTCATTTACTGGTCTGCCTTGCAGGTTTTCCCGGTAAGCCTAGCGACGGGGTCCGGCGAAGTAAACGAAACAATTAAAATAGCGTAAACGGCGGGTGGCGGGCCGTTAACCGCGACGACGCGGCTTGTTGAAATCAATGCACAGCGCCCCATCTCGTGTGGATCATGACATATACGATCGATAGAGTGCCGGCATGAGCACCCGTCTTTACGAACATCCGATCTTTCTCGAGCACGTGACCCCATCGGGCCATCCCGAACGCTCCGACCGTATCCGTGCGCTGAATGTGGCGCTGGAGCATCCGAATTTCGAGCGGCTGGACCGCAGGCAGGCGCCGCAGGCCAATGAAGACGCGGTGCTGCTTGCCCATCCGGAGGAGCACCTGATCGCCGTCATGCGGCAGATCCCGGAAGAGGAAGACCGGATCAACCAGCTCGAAGCCGATACCTATGCCAGCCAGAAGAGCCTGCAGGCGGCGCTGACCGGCATCGGCGGGGCGATGGCGGCCATCGACGACGTGTTCCGCGGCAAGGCCGACAATGTCTTCGTCGCGGCCCGCCCGCCGGGGCACCATGCCGAAAAGATGACGGCCATGGGCTTCTGCTTCTTCAACAATGCGGCGATTGCCGCCCGCCATGCGCAGAAGGCGCACGGCGCGGAACGTGTCGCCATCGTCGACTGGGACGTGCATCACGGCAACGGCACGCAGGATATTTTCTGGGACGATCCCTCAGTGCTGTTCTGCTCCACCCACCAGATGCCGCTCTATCCCGGTACGGGCGCCAAGGACGAAAACGGCGCGCATGGCACGATCGTCAATGCGCCGCTGTCGCCCAATGTCGGCAGCGACCATTTCCGCGAGGCGTTCAAATCACGCGTGCTGCCGGCGCTGAACGACTTCCGCCCGGACCTCATCATCATCTCGGCCGGCTTCGACGCGCATCACCGCGATCCGCTGGCGCAGATCAACCTGACGGGCGAGGATTTCGACTGGGCGACGGGGCGGCTTCTGGAGGTTGCCGACCGCAGCGCCAATAACCGGGTCGTCAGCCTGCTCGAAGGCGGTTATGATCTGGAGGGACTCGCCGAGTCGGCGGGCATGCATATCCTCAGAATGATGAAGGGTTGAGAATGACTGACAGCGCCAAGCCGGAGGTTTCCGGCCTCTCCTTCGAAAAGGCGGTTGCCGAACTCGAAAGCATCGTTGCGCGCCTCGAACGCGGCGACGTGGCGCTGGACGAATCCATCGAGATCTACGAGCGCGGCGAAGCGCTGAAGAAGCATTGCGAGACGCTGCTTTCGGCCGCCGAGAACCGCATCGAGAAGATCCGTCTCGACCGCGCCGGCAAGCCGCAGGGCGTGGAACCGCTCGACGGCGCCTGACAGACGGCGAAACTCTCCCCAAGCCGCTTGGCGACCCGCTTCCGACCGATCTATGATCCCCTTTCAAGAAAAAGGGGGACTAAGCGATGACGGACAGATTGAAGGACAAGGTCGCCATTATCTCGGGCGGCGCAACCGGCATGGGAGGGGCCGCCTCCAGGCTCTTTGCGGCCGAAGGCGCGCGGGTTGCCATCATCGACCGCAACGGCGAGGCGGCCGCCGAAACCGTCAGGCAGATCCGCGACGCCGGCGGCGAGGCCGATTTCTGGACGGCCGACGTTTCGCAAGAGGCGGCCGTCAATGCCGCCGTCACCGATGTCGAACAGCGTTTCGGCCCTGTCACCGTCCTGTTCAATCATGCCGGCACGATCGTCATCAAGCCGTTTCTGGAAACCACGCTGCAGGAATGGGACTGGCTGCACGCCGTCAACGTGCGCTCCATGTTCCTGATGACCAAGGCCGTGCTGCCGAGGATGATCGAGGCCGGCGGCGGATCGATCGTCTGCACGTCCTCGATCTCGGCGGTCGCCGCCACGCCGATGGAGGTGCTCTACGATACGACCAAGGGCGCGGTGCATATGTTCGCGCGCGCCATCGCGGTGGAATTCCGCGACCGCAACATCCGCTGCAATGCCGTCTGCCCCGGCTTCATCCGCACGCCGCACGGCCTGCGGGAAGTGAAGGAACTGCAGGCGCATGGCGTCGATGTTTCCGATGCGGCGATTGCCGCCCAGCAGGGGCGGATCGGCGAGCCGGAGGATGTCGCCCGTGCCGCACTCTATCTTGCCAGCGACGAATCGAGCTTCGTCAACGGTGCGCATCTGTTCGTCGACAACGGCTTTACCGCGATCTGACGAGCCCTCTTGCGACATCTCGCGAGACGCTGATTCCAGCCACCGGAAGCAGCGCCAAGACTATTTCAGGCCGACGACGGCGCGGGCCGCCCGTCCGGTCATGCCGGGAGCGGAGCCCCTGCCGATGGCATGATCCTATTTTTCCTTGGGCTGCGGACTTTCCGGAAGGAGGAGGCCACTGTAGGCCGAAAACTTGGTGTAGGTCGTGCGGGCATAGACTTCCGGCAGATTGAGCTTCATCGCCTCCCGCATGGGCTGCGGTGCTTCGGATCCGGCAAGGCGGGCCGTATCGTGGCCGAAAAGGAACCCTGTCGAACCCGTGGACACGATATCGACGATACCAGCATCGACGATTTCACCCTGGCCGATCACGATGGAGTTGTCTCCGAGCAATGGGATCTGGGGCTTGTCCCCCTTCTCGCCCATCCATCCGAGATTGGCGGCCCCCATCGCCGCGTTGTTGTTGCCGTTGTCGCAATAGACCATGGTGATGATATAGCGACCGGGTTCGATTGCCCGGAACGACGTGCGGATGTCCTCAACGGCAGCAGCCTTGGCAACCGCAGGCAGGTTGAACGTCATCATCTGAAGCGAAAGCTTGGCGAAGTCCTTCAATGCCGCATTGCCATAGACGCCGGTAGGCTGTCCTATCTCGACGAAGGGTCCCGGATCGATCCTGCCATCGACGACCTTCTGGAGGCGAACGCGTCCGCGCGCACAATATACGCCATCCCAAGAGACACGCACCACGGCTGCCGCGCCTTTCTCCTGAACCATGGATTGCGCCTGCTTGCCGGCGGCCTTGGCGCTCTCGCTCATTTTCAGCGAATTGGGATTTGCCGCGCAGGATGAAAGAACGGTCAGGGCCGCAATCAGGCCGGCAGCCAGCAGTCGCTTATTTCTCATTTTAAATCCGTAGTTCCAATATGTCGTGCATATTCATGGCCATCAAATGCCTCTTTTGGTTGCAGTTGTCTCAACCACAAGCAAGGATTTTTCGCTTTCATACATCGTAAAAGTGTACTTTGGTGAAGGAGTCATTTATGGGAAAGAACAGATTGAGCGGTCCGCATATCGGGTCTTGTGGTGGAGCTTGCCTCCGTCGCTGTTCCGGCTAAGGTGCGCCGTCCGAACGGAGACCCGTCATGTCCTTCTTCCCCGGTAAAGATCCCCTGCCCGGCGACGCCTTTGCCTGCGATGCGATCGAGAACCTGATCATTCCGCGCAGCAGCGATATCGGCGGTTTCCAGGTGCGTCGCGCCCTGCCGACGCGCCAGCGCCGGCTTGTCGGGCCGTTCATCTTCTTCGACCGCATGGGGCCGGCGATCCTGAAGCCGGACGAGGCGCTGGACGTGAAGCCGCATCCGCATATCGGGCTTTCGACCGTCACCTATCTCTTCAACGGCGAAATCCGCCATCGTGACAGTCTCGGCACCGAAAAGGTCATCCGCCCCGGCGACATCAACCTGATGACGGCCGGCCGCGGCATCGTGCATTCGGAGCGCACGCCGGACAACCTGCGCGGCCATCCGCTGTCCATGTCCGGGCTGCAGACATGGCTGGCGCTGCCCGACGACAAGGAGGAGATCGACCCGTCCTTCGCCCATACCGAAAAGAGCGACATGCCGGTCATCGACGAGGGCGGCGTTGCCGGCCGCGTCGTCATCGGCTCGTTCGAGGGGCTGAGCTCGCCGGTCAAGGTCTTCACCGATACGCTCTATGCCGATATCGCCCTGCAGCCGGGCTCGAAATTTCCCTTCGGTGCCGCCCACGAAGAGCGCGCGATCTATGTGCTCTCGGGCGAGGTCGTCATTGCCGGCGACCGGTTTGCGGCAGACCAGCTTCTCGTCTTCCGGCCGGGGGACGCGATCACGCTGGAAGCCGGCGGGCAAGGCTGTCACCTGATGCTGTTCGGGGGTGCCGCGCTCAATTCCAGGCGCTACATATGGTGGAATTTCGTTTCCTCCTCAAAGGAGCGCATCGAGAAGGCCAAGGAGGAATGGCGCACCGGCCGCTTCGATATCGTTCCCGGCGACGAAGAGGAATTCGTGCCTTTGCCGGAGGGCTGAAGTGCACTAAGGTGAAAATCTTGCGGTTATGCAAAAGTAGTTGTTTTGCCGCAATTCAATCGAATAAAGCAAAGCCGATCAGTCAAAGAAGAGCGCCCGCCCGTGACACAATCCCCGAAGACCCCGCTGCTCGATCAGGTCAACTATCCGGCCGACCTGCGCAAGCTCGAGGATCGCGAACTGCCGCAGCTTGCACGCGAGGTCAGGGACGAAATGATCGATGCCGTTTCCCGCACCGGCGGGCATCTCGGCGCCGGTCTCGGCGTGGTGGAACTGACGATCGCCATTCACAGCGTCTTCAACACGCCTGACGACCGGCTGATCTTCGATGTCGGCCATCAATGTTATCCGCACAAGATCCTGACCGGGCGGCGCGACCGCATCCGCACGCTGCGCCAGGAAAACGGCCTCTCCGGCTTCACCCGCCGGGCCGAAAGCGAATACGACCCCTTCGGTGCGGCGCATTCCTCAACCTCGATTTCCGCCGGCCTCGGCATGGCGGTCGCCGCCGATATCGACAGGACGGATCGGCGCGTGATCGCCGTCATCGGCGACGGCGCGCTCTCGGCCGGCATGGCTTACGAGGCGCTCAACAATGCCGGCGCGCTCGATGCCCGCCTCATCGTCATCCTTAACGACAACGACATGTCGATCGCCCCGCCGACGGGGGCGATGAGCGCCTATCTCGCCCGCCTCGCCTCCGGGCGCACCTATATGGGCTTCCGCGATTTCGGCAAGAAACTGACGGCCTATCTCGGCAAGAATGTCGACCGCGCCATTACCCGCGCCGTCGAACATGCGCGCGGCTACGTGACCGGCGGCACGATGTTCGAGGAAATGGGCTTCTACCATATCGGGCCGATCGACGGTCATTCCTTCGACCACCTTCTGCCGGTACTGCGCAACGTGCGCGACAATGCCAACGGCCCGGTGCTGATCCATGTCGTGACGCAGAAGGGCAAGGGCTATCCGCCGGCCGAAGCCGCAGCCGACAAGTATCACGGCGTCAACAAGTTCGACGTCATCACCGGCGCGCAGGCGAAGGTGAAGCCGAACGCGCCGAGCTACACCAATGTCTTTGCCGAGTCGCTGATCCAGGAAGCCACCCTCGACGACCGCATCGTCGGCATCACGGCGGCCATGCCGAGCGGCACCGGCCTTGACAAGTTCGCCGGGATCTTCCCGTCCCGCACCTTCGACGTCGGCATTGCCGAACAGCATGCCGTGACCTTCGCCGCCGGTCTTGCCGCCGAAGGTTTCAAGCCGTTCGCCGCACTCTATTCCACCTTCCTGCAGCGCGCCTACGACCAGGTCGTGCATGACGTGGCGATCCAGGGCCTGCCGGTGCGTTTCCCGATCGACCGCGCCGGTTTCGTCGGCGCCGACGGCCCGACCCATGCCGGTTCCTTCGACACGGCCTTCCTTTCCACCCTGCCCGGCTTCGTCGTCATGGCGGCAGCCGACGAGGCAGAGCTGAAGCATATGGTGCGCACCGCCGTTGCCTATGATGCCGGCCCGATCTCGTTCCGCTATCCGCGCGGCGAAGGTGTGGGCGTCGACATGCCGGAGCGGGGCCAGATCCTCGAGATCGGCAAGGGGCGCATCGTCAAGGAAGGCACGAAGGTCGCGCTTCTCTCCTTCGGCACGCGGCTTGCCGACTGTCTTCTTGCTGCCGAGGACCTCGATGCGGCCGGCCTTTCGACGACGGTTGCCGATGCGCGTTTCGCAAAGCCGCTCGACCATGCCCTCATCCGCCAGCTTGCCCGCCACCACGAGATTCTCATCACGGTGGAAGAAGGCTCGGTCGGTGGCTTCGGCAGCCAGGTGATGCAGTTCATGGCGATGGACGGGCTGCTCGACCGCGGGCTGAAGGTGCGCTCGCTGGTGATGCCCGACATCTGGATGGAGCAGGCAAAACCGGAGGCGATGATCGCCCATGCCGGGCTCGACCGCGCCGGCATCGTCTCGACCGTCTTCAACGCGCTCGGCCGTGGTGTGGCGGTCGGCGTGGCCGGCTAAGGCGACAGGCCGACCGGTTTTGTTATTCCGGCTTCCTGCCGTCGCGGTAGAAGACCATGCCGCCGTGATGCAGCACGTCGCCTACGAAATCGCCGTCGGCGGAAAAGCCGGTATCGTCCCAATATTCGATATGGTCGCCGGTCACTTCGTAGCGCCCCTGATAGGCGCTCTTTCGCGTGCCGCGCGCCTCGTCGTAACGGCCGTTCGGCAGCAATTCCTGGCGGACATGCCCGTCGCCGGTGATCCACATGCCGAGATAGGGGTGGTTCTGCATTTTTTGCTCCTCTGGCAAAGCCGGCGTGGAGGCGGCCAGCGAAAGGACCGCTCCCGCAAGGGCTGTGCGGATCGCCACGGTCACATCCCCACGCTCAATGTCGGTCGCACGGTAATGTCGTTGACGTCGACATCCTCGGGCTGCTCGATGGCGAAACGGATCGCTCTGGCGATGGCGTCCGGCTTCAGGGCGATCTCACGAAAAGCCACCATCGCCTCGGCCGCGAAGGGCTCGGTGATCGTCTCGGCCAGTTCGGATTCGACGACGCCGGGATAGATGCAGGTCACGCGCAGTTTCCTGTTTTCCTGCCGAAGGCCGTCGGAGATCGCGCGCACCGCATATTTCGTAGCACAATAGACGGCCGCCGTCGGCACGACGGACAGGCCGCCGATCGAGGAGATGTTGATGATCTGGCCGCGCTCCTGCGCGTTCATGATCGGCAATACGGCGGCGATGCCGTAGAGCACGCCCTTGATGTTGACGTCGATCATGCGGTCCCATTCCTCGACCTTGAGCGAGGCCATCAGCGACAGCGGCATGATGCCGGCATTGTTGACGAGCACGTCGATGCGGCCGAAAGCGTCCACCGCCGCCCTGGCGAAGGCCTCCGCATCAGCCCGGTCGGTGACGTCGAGCGCGCGGAACTCGACCGTGCCGCCGCTTTCGCGGATCTCCCTTGCCAGCGCTTCCAGCCGGTCGGTGCGGCGCGCGCCGATCATCAGCCTGGCGCCCGCGGCGGCCAGTTCGCGCGCGGTGCCGGCGCCGATGCCGCTGCTGGCACCCGTAATCAGAACCGTCTTGTCCTTGATACCACTCATGTTCCTGTCCTCATGCTTGCATCCGGACCGCAGCCGGATGCCGCCGGTCCATGCGCATGAAATTGGGCCTGAGGGGCGCAAGCCGATAGCAAGCTTCTCCGGATTTCTTGCACGATCGTCCGAAACCGGATCGCAGCGCTTGGCATTTGCCGCAGCGTCGGTCATGCTGAGCGTATGGAAAAGCTTGCCGAACTCGCAGACCTGATCGATCGCCACACGCGCATGGACGGCAGTTTCGAGACTTCCTTGCCGCGTGTCGGCATCATACGATCCTCCGCCCGCACCGAGCCGATCCACACGCTTTACGAACCGTCGCTCTGCATCGTCGCGCAGGGGCGCAAACGCGCCGTCATCGGCGAGATCGCGCATGTCTACGATGCCGCGCACTATCTCGTCGTCGGCGTCGACCTGCCCGTCATCGGCGCCGTCGTGGAGGCGAGCGCCGACCGGCCCTATCTGTGTCTCAGGCTGCAGCTCGAGCGCGGCCTGCTGGCCGAAATGCTGCCGGCGGCGCAGGGTCGTCCGCCGGAAAGCGCAGCAGCCGGCGTCAGCGCCACGACGCCGGAACTCCTCGATGCCGCCGTGCGCCTGCTGCGGCTGCTCGATGCGCCCGAGGATGCGGAGATCCTGGCGCCCTTGATCGAGCGGGAAATTCTCTACCGGCTCGTTCGCGGGCCGCAGAGCGCGCTTCTGCGGCAGATCGCCAATGGTGAGAGCAGGCTCAACCAGATCGGCCGGGCCATCGATTTCGTGCGGAAGAATTTCAGCGAGCCCTTCGCCATCGAACACCTGGCCTCGGTGGCCGGCATGAGCGCCTCATCCTTCTACGAACATTTCAGGACCGTGATGGCGATGAGCCCGCTGCAGTTTCGCAACCAGCTGCGCCTGCAGGAGGCGCGGCGGCTGATGGTGACGGAGGGCCTGAGTGCCGCCGAGGCGGGTTTCCGCGTCGGCTACGACAGCCCCTCGCAGTTCAGCCGCGATTATGTCCGGGTGCATCATGTGCCGCCACGGCGGGATATCGAGCGTCTGCGCGCGGCGGCCGGCTAGTTTGCAAAAAGAAAGGGCGACATCGAATGCCGCCCCCTCCCCGTTCATCTGTCGGGAGATCGCTCTCAGAATTCGGTCCAGTCTTCCTGGACGACGGCTGCGGCAGCGGTGGCCTGCTTGCCGCCGAAAGCCTTGCTGACCTTGCTGGCGAGCGCACGGGCCGGAGAGGCGACCGGGCGGGACGCCGGCGTTGCGGCAACGGTCCGCGGGGCCGGAGCGGCGGCCTGGGCGCCGAGCTTGAACTGGCGCAGCAGGTCGTCGAGGGCGGCCGCCTCCTGGGCGAGCGCGTGGCTGGCGGCCGTCTGTTCTTCGACCATGGCGGCGTTCTGCTGGGTGCCCTGGTCCATGTTGTTGACGGCCGTGTTGATCTCCTGCAGGCCGATCGACTGTTCGCGGGTGGCCGTGACGATCGCGCCGACATGGCGGTTGATTTCCTGAACCTCGGCGACGATCGCTTCCAGCGCCTTGCCGGTTTCGCCGACGAGGCCGACGCCGGCATTGACCTGTTCGCTCGACGTGGTGATCAGCGCCTTGATTTCCTTGGCGGCATTGGCCGAGCGCTGGGCCAGTTCGCGCACTTCCTGGGCGACGACCGCAAAGCCCTTGCCGGCTTCACCGGCACGCGCGGCTTCGACACCGGCGTTCAGCGCCAGAAGGTTGGTCTGGAAGGCGATATCGTCGATGACGCCGATGATGTTGGAGATCTCGCCCGAAGACTTCTCGATCTGCTGCATGGCCGAAACCGCGCGGCGGACGACTTCGCCGGACTTTTCAGCGCCGAGGCGGGTGCGCTCGACGAGGTTGCCGACATCTTCGGCGCGCTTGGCGGAGTCGCGAACCGTGGTCGTGACTTCTTCCAAAGCGGCTGCCGTTTCTTCGACGGCGGCGGCCTGCTGCTCGGTGCGGCGGGCGAGATCGTCGGCTGCGGAGCGGATTTCGCCGGCGCCGGCATTGATGGCCGAGGCGTTGCGGCCGACGGACTGCAGGGCGGCCTGCAGCTTTTCGACGGCATGGTTGAAGTCGTTGCGCAGGCTGTCATATTGCGGCGCGAAGGCCGTGTTGATGCGGGCGGCGACATCGCCGTTGGCAAGGCCGGCAAGGCCGCCGGCCAGCGCTTCGACGGCAAAGCGGATCTCGCCCTCTTCACGGGCCTTCTGCTCGTCGCTCAACTGGCGCTGACGCTCGGCTTCGCCGCGCATACGGTCGGTTTCGCCGGCCAGCTGCTGCTTTTCGATGGCGGCTTCCTTGAAGACCAGCACGGACTGGGCCATGCGGCCGACTTCGTCCTGGCGGCCGGTCGCCGGCACCTCGATATTGTGGTCGCCGCCGGCCAGACGGTCCATGGCGGCCGTCATGCCGACGATCGGGCGGACGATGGTGCGCGACAGAGCCCAGGCGAGCGCGGCTGCGGCGAGTGCTGCGGCAATGCCGCCGGCCAGAAGCGTGGTCTTGAGATCGCTGTTGGCATCGGCCTGAGCGGCGGCAAGGGCCGTGGACTTCTCGCGCGCCAGCGACTTGATCTTGGCGGAGGCGGCGCGGAAGCCGTCGAGCTGGCCCTTGGTGGCGTTGACGCCGATCTTGACGACGTCTGCGATCGGCGTTTCGGTTTCCTTGCGGGCCTTGGCCTGCGGCTCGGCGAGTTCGTGGAAGTAGAGGTCGGCGGCCTTCTGCATGTCGTCGATCATCGCGACCAGCTGAGGCTCGGCGGCGGCGGTCTGCTTGGCGGCGGCGATCGCCTTCAGCATGCGTTCGCGGTTGGCGAAAATGTCGCCATAGGTGCTGTCGCTGCGGAACAGGATGAAGCCGCGCAGGTTGACGGCCTGCTCGAGCATGGCCTGCAGCGCGTCGTCGATCTGGTTGACAAGAAGCTCGGATTTTTCCTGCTCGGCCGAAGCGCTCGCCGACGTGTTTGCCTTGGAATAGACGAAAGCGGAAACGGATACGAAGATGAGGATGAGTGCTGCGAACGTGGCCGCAAGCTTGCCATTCAAGGATATGTTTCGGGCGAACATCGGTCAATTTCTCCTGGCGACATCAGGCGCGACAAGGGGCGACCACGCACAGGCGCGGCCACAAGACTTCTTGATGAGGAACATGATCGGCGGGGAGGACGCGGGAGCCTTCATGGCACGAAGCGATTCAAAAGCGAACCGCTGCAATCGAGGTGAACCTATGCGGGCAGGGATTTAAATTTGTTTAAATTTGTGCGCCGCAATAGAGATCAGTTTAAATTATTGCGCTCCCGGCAATGCCGGGTCGTGCCCGCGCATCCGGAATGCCAATAAAATGCTTGCAACCGACCGCTTTGCCCGTCATTCACAGCCGATGTCCGATCAGAACAGCCAGCGCCTTGACCAGCTTCTCGTCACCCTCGGCCTCTTTGCGAGCCGTTCGCGGGCGCGCGATGCCGTCTCGCGCGGCACGGTGAAGGTCGCCGGCAGGGTCGTGACGAAGGCCGGCGCCCTCTTCGGCCCGGATGCGGCAATCGAGATCGACGACCCGGCGCAGGACTATGTTTCGCGCGCGGCCCTGAAGCTTGTCGCAGCCCTCGACCATTTCGGGCTCGACCCGGCGGGACGGCACTGTCTCGACGTCGGTGCCTCGACCGGCGGCTTCACGCAAGTGCTGCTGGAGCGGGGTGCCGCGCATGTGACGGCTGTCGATGTCGGCCACGGGCAGATGCATCCGCGGATTTCGGCCGATCCCCGCGTCACCAATATCGAGGGGCTGAACGCCCGCAACCTGACGGCCGGGGATATCGGTGCGCCCGTCGATTTCGTCGTCTCGGACGTCTCCTTCATCTCGCTGAAACTGGCGCTGGCCCCGGCTCTCGAGCTAGCGCAGCCCGGTTCCGTCGCCGCCATTCTCGTCAAGCCGCAATTCGAGGCGGGACGCGAGGCGATCGGCAAGGGCGGGCTGCTCAAGGACCCGGCCTGCGGGCCTGGCGTGGCGGCTGAGCTGGAACGCTGGTTCACGGCGGATATGGGCTGGAAGAGTTTCGGCCTCATCCCCTCGCCGATTTCGGGCGGCGACGGCAATCAGGAATATCTACTGGCAGGAACGAAAGCGTGAGCACGGAAACCATTACCATCGACAGGCTCGGCGCACAGGGCGACGGCATTGCCAGCGGCAAGGACGGGCCGGTCTACGTGCCCTTCACGCTGCCCGGCGAGACGGTCGCGATCGCCCGCGTCAAGAACCACGGCACGGTCATGTCGATCGCGTCTGCCTCCGCCGACCGCCAGGAGCCGGTCTGCCGGCATTTCGGGCCTGACGGCGTCAACGGCACCTGCGGCGGCTGCACGCTGCAGCATATGGCCGACATCCCCTACCGCGCCTTCAAGCGGCAGCTCGTCATGGACGCGCTGAAATCCAAGGGGCTGACGGCAGAGGTGGGCGAGATCGTCGCAGCCCATCCCGGCGAGCGGCGGCGCGTGGTCTTTGCCGCGCGCAAGACCGAGAAGGACATGCTCATCGGCTTCAACCAGGCCGAAAGCCACCATATCGTCGCCATCGAGGAATGTCCCATCTCGTCGGCGGGGATCATGTCCCGGCTGCCGGCGATCAAGGCCGTCGGCGCAGCCGTCGCGACCAACGCCAATGCGTTCCGCATCGCGGTTCTCGAAACACTCTCCGGCCTCGATCTTGCCGTCGAGGGCGCAAGCAAGCTTTCCGACCAGCAGCGGCGCAAGGCGATCGAGGTGGTTCTTGGCCTTCACGGCATCGCGCGTGTCTCGCTCGACGGCGAAATCCTGATCGAGCCGGCGAAGCCCCTCGTCGAATTCGGCGGCGTCAAGGTCTCACCGCCTGCCGGCGGCTTCACACAGGCGACGAAGCCTGCCGAAGAGGCGATGGCCGAACTGGTGCTCGCCCATGTCGGCAAGGCCAAGCGCATCGCCGATCTCTTCGCCGGTGCCGGCACGTTTTCGCTGCAGCTCGCCCGTATCGGCCGCGTACACGCCGTCGAAGGCGACGGCAAGGCGGTTGCGGCCCTCGACCATGCGGCGCGCAACACGCAGGGGCTGAAGCCCGTCACCGTCGAAAAACGCGATCTCTTCCGCCGCCCGCTGATGACATCCGAACTCAAGGTCTATGACGCCGTGGTCTTCGACCCGCCGCGTGCGGGCGCCGAATTCCAGTGCAAGGAACTGGCGCGCTCGGCGGTGAAGAAGATCGTCGCCGTCAGCTGCAATCCGCTGACGCTTGCCCGCGACCTTGCCCTGCTCGTCGAGGGCGGCTACCGCATCACCTCGGTCACGCCGATCGACCAGTTCCTGTGGACCTCGCATGTCGAGGTCGTGGCGACGCTGGAGAAGTAGACGGCCACAACCGCGCGGCTGATGCGCTGGAAAGGCTCAGCGGCGCATGAAGGCCTCGAAAGCGGCGCGCGCTTCGCCGCTCTTGAGGCGCGCCGCGAAATGGCGGGCTTCCTCGTCGATGCGGGCGATGATCTCCTCGCGGGGGCCGCGAATGAGATCGCGGGCGATTTTCAGGGCTTCCGGCGGTTTGGCGGCAAGCTTTGCAGCCGCGGCCAGCGCCTGGCTTTCCACCTCCGCCGGTGCCGCCACTTTCCAGATCAGGCCGGCCTGTCTCGCGTCCTCGGCGGAAAATGCCTCGCCGGCGGCGAGCATGGCAAAGGCGCGCTGATGGCCCATGATGCGCGGGGCGATCAGGCTGGAGGCGGCTTCCGGCACCAGCGCCAGATCGACGAAGGGGGTGCGGAACTGGCTGCGGCCGGAGGCGATCGTCAGGTCGCAATGCAGGTTCAGCGTCGTGCCGATGCCGATCGCCAGGCCGTCGACGCCGGACACGAGCGGCTTTTCGGCATTGACGAGAGCATAGAGGAAATCGATCAGTTCCTGCCCCATGCTGCCGCCCATGGCTGCGGCGAGGAAGTCGCCGATATCGTTGCCGGCCGAGAAGCAGCCGTCGGTGCCGAGAAAGACCGTGGCCCTGATATCGGCATCGGCATTGGCGGCATCGAGCGCCTCGACCATGCTGCGGTACATGGCGCGGGTGAAGGCGTTCTTCTTTTCCGGCCGGTTGAAGCGGATGAGTTGCACGGCCGGATGATCGGCGGACCGTTCGATGATGACGGGGTCGCTCATGTTCAGCTCCTTCAGGCGAGAATTGTGCGGGCCGCGGCAAGGCTTTCGGCGCCGTTGACGATGCGGTCTTTCAACGCGGCCGTTTCCGACAGAAGGTTTTCGGCGGCAAAGCGGCAAAGCGCGACGCGGCCCTCCGCCGCCCCGTCCGCGGTGCGGGCAAGGCCGCCCTTGGCGAGATAGCAGCCGGTCAGCGCGAGGCCGAAAAGGCGCTGGTAGGCTGTGGCGCCGGACAGGGCCTGCGCCAGTTTACCCTCGGCGAGGCGGGCCAGCAGCCAGTCCGTCGCCTCCTGCAGGTCGGCAAGCGACGCATCGAGCCGGTCTGCCGTCATGCCGAAGCCGTCGATGTTCGAACCGCGGACGGATCCGGCGATCGCCTTCAGTTCGGCAATGAACGCCCTGACCTCTCCGCCGTCCGACAGAGGCAGCTTGCGGGTGACGAGATCGATCGCCTGGATGCCGTTCGTGCCCTCGTAGATCGGGGCAATGCGGGCATCGCGCAGGTAGCGGGCGGCACCCGTTTCCTCGATGAAACCCATGCCGCCATGGACCTGGATGCCGAGGGAGGCGACCTCGACGCCGGCATCTGTGGCGAAGGATTTGGCGATCGGCGTCAGCAGGGCGGCGAGTTCCTGCCAGTTCGCGCGGCGATCGGCGGCGCGGTGGGCCATGTCGATCGCGTGGGCGCAGGCATAGGCGATGGCACGCGAGCCCTGCGTCAGCGCCTTCATGGTGAGCAGCATGCGGGCAACGTCGGGATGGTCGATGATCGGGCTCATGCCGGCACCGCTCCAGCCGGGCGCCCTGCCCTGCGTGCGCTCCCTGGCATAGGCGATCGCCTTCTGCGTCGCGGCCTCGCAGATCGCGACACCCTGCATGCCGACGGCAAGGCGGGCATTGTTCATCATCGTGAACATGCAGGCGAGCCCCTTGTTCTCCTCGCCGATCAGCCAGCCGACGGCTCCTTTCTCGGCGCCGAACCTGCCGTCGCCGTAGATCATGGTGCAGGTGGGCGAGCCGTGGATGCCGAGCTTGTGCTCCAGCGAATGGCAGTGGAGATCGTTGCGGGAGCCGAGCGAACCGTCGTCGTTGACGAGGAATTTCGGCACGAGGAAGAGCGAGATGCCGCGCGTGCCGGCAGGGGCATCCGGCAGGCGGGCGAGAACGAGATGGATGATATTGTCGGCCGCATCATGCTCGCCCCAGGTGATGAAGATCTTCTGGCCGAAGATGCGGTAGCTGCCGTCGTCGCGGCGCTCGGCGCGCGCCTTCAGGACGCCGAGATCGGAGCCGGCATGCGGTTCGGTGAGGTTCATGGTGCCGGTCCATTCGCCCGAGACCATGCGCGCCAGGTATTTTTCCTTCAGCGCGGCGCTGCCATGCACGTTCACGGCCTCGACGGCGCCCATGGTCAGCGTCGGGCAGAGGGCGAAGGCCATGGAACCGGAATTCCACATTTCGAGGGCAGCGACATTCAGCATATGCGGCAGGGCCTGGCCGCCGAACTGTTCCGGCGCCGTCAGGCCGTTCCAGCCGCCGGCCGCCCAGTTGCGGTAGAGATCGCGCCAGCCGTCCGGCGTCCTCACCTCGCCATTGGAGAGGCGGGCGCCCTGACGGTCGCCGATCTCGGCCAGAGGCGCGATTTCCTCCGTGGCAAATCGTCCCGCCTCGGCCAGGATGGCATCGACGAGATCCTCGCCGAGATCGCCCAGGATGCCGCCGTCAATTGACTGCGCCATTCCGGCGACGTGCTTCAGCGTGAACGCGATTTCCTCGACAGGCGCCTTATACATCCGATTTTCCTCCGCATTCGGCTGGCAGCCGGCAAAGCCGATACCCCAGCGCCTCCGTTCGAAGAGCTAATTGATTTTTACGTAAACGTCAATTTGCTTTCCGTCGATAAGCTTGGACGAGCGCGCCTTTTGCCTTGTGCTCTTGCGCAAACAAACGTCATGGAGAATCTCTAAGCGTGTCGCGCTCTTTCAGGGCCGGCGCCATGCTGCAGGTTTTGTTTGACGCGAGGCGTTATCGCAAAACCGCTGCACGGTTTTGCGCGGCATGTTTCAGTAGGATTGATCGCTTTCGCGAGAGGATCGGCAAAATGGATACCTTGCCCGTCAACATACCCGGCCTTGTATGGGCCTATCGCTTCTCGCCGGAAAGCAAGGTGGCCGTGCGGCTTCAAAACAGCGCGACCGCCGCCGAGCTGGCCGCCGACGACGGTTTCTACTGGCTGCATCTCAACCTCGCCGATGCCCGCGTGCCCGCCCTGCTCGACACGCTCGGCGTCATGGACGACGCCAAGGCGGCCCTGACGACGCGCGACACGCACGCGGCGCTGACCGTCGACGAACAGATGCTTTTCGGCACGCTGGTCGATTGCCAGCGCGAGTTCGACCAGGACACGGCCAATCTCGGCTGGCTGCACTTTGCGATCTCCGACCGCTACATCATCACCACCCGGCTGCAGCCGCTGAGAAGCGTGGAGCGGGCACGCGCGACGATCGCGAAGAATCCCGGCAAATTCGCCCGGCCCGTCGACCTCTTCGAACTGCTCGTGACCGAATTCCAGCGCACGCTGATTTCCGTCGTCATCGAGCTCACCGAAGAGCTCAACCTGATCGAGGACTTCGTCTACGACAACGCGCCGCGCGACGAACGCCGCAGGCTTGCTCCGGTCCGCCGCACGATCGTGCGCCTGCACCGCCATCTGCGCACCGTGCTGGCGCTGATGCGGCGGGCGGCCGCCTCCGACGAGGACGAAATGCCCTTCGGCTTCGACGACGTTGCCGGGCGGCTGACGAGCCGGCTGGAAACGGTCGATCACGATATCTATGCGCTGCAGGACCGCGCGCGGCTGCTGCACGAAGAAATCGATTCCAAGCTCTCCTCGGAGACGAACCGCCACCTCTACCTTCTGTCGATCATGACGGCCTTCCTGCTGCCGCCGACACTCGTGACCGGTTTCTTCGGCATGAACACCGCCAACCTGCCCTTCGCGGTCGGCGACTACGGCACGGAATATGCCGTCGGGCTTATCGTCGCCTCCATCCTCTTTGCCTGGTGGCTGTTGCGGCGGGTGGACATTCTCTAGGGTATTTCCTTTTCCGCACAAACGAAAACGCCCGGCGCGACGGCCGGGCGTTGTTTGCGAACCGGTGCCTGCCCCTCAGTAATAGGGCGAATAGCACTGCTGGCGCGGGCCGTTATAGGGCTGGAACGTATTGTCGTAAGCCCGGTAGGACCGATAGCGGTTTTCGCACCAGGCGACATGGCTCGGATTGATGCCCGAGGGGGCCGGTGCGGGCGCGTAATAACGCGGCTGGGCGGCAATGGCGCCGCCGATGACGGCACCGGCACCGAAGGCCGCCAGCGGATACCAGTAGCCGTTATAGTGGCGGTAGCCCGGCCGGTAGTAGGAATAGCCGCGATAGCCGCCGTACCAGCCGGGGCGATAGGCCGGACGGTATCCGGGATAGTAGCCTGGGCGATAACCCGGACGATAGTAGCGGCGATATTGGACGTTTTCGACAGGCGACGATTTTTCCACCTGCGGGGCGGCCGGCATCTGGATTGCCTGCGACGGCACGAAGCTCGTCACAACGACGGCGGCGGCCATAACCGCAGTCGCGACCTTCTTACTCAGCCCAAACATTGTGTATCTCCGATCAAGAGCGAAAAAAGCCTGCCGGATAACGGACAAGACGGGAAAACGTTCCCGAAAGACCCGAAGACGGCATTCACGCTCCACTTCTACCGGAGGCGAAATGAACCGGACATTAACCGACGGCGATCGCCCTCAGGCAACGACCGAGAGCTTGGCCTGATCGCCCTGCAGACGGTTAATCATGAAATTCGAATACCATTCGAGAAACTGCATGACGCCGCCTTCGTGGGCCGCGGAATAGGGGCCGGGCTCATAGGCCGGCGAACGGATGCCGAACGCGTTTTCCTCGACAATGCGGCGATCCTGATCGTTGGTTTCGGTCCAGACATGCGTCAGTTCGTCGAGGTTGTAATCGACGCCCTCGACCGCATCCTTGTGGACGATCCATTTGGTCGTCACCGCCGTTTCGTTGGCGCTGAGCGGCAGCACGCGGAAGGAGATGGCGTGGTCGCCGAGCAGATGGTTCCACGTCGTCGGATAGTGGAAGAGCAGCATGGTGCCGATATGGCTGATCGTGATGTCGTCGGAAAGCGGGCGCTTGACGGCGCGCTTGCCGGACATGGTGTAGCTTTCGGCATCCTCGATCAGCGGCATGCGGGCCGTGCGGAACTGCCCGTCCGGCGAGATCTGGAACTTGCTCGGCAGGCCGGCCGCCTCGCAGCGCGCCCAATGGCCGGCGATCTCCGGATCGTCGGCGCCGCCGTCCGTGCCGGTGACGCTCGGGGCTTCCGGATAGGTGCGGCAGAGTTCAGGATGGTTTGCAGCGCAGTGGTAGCACTCGCGGTTGTTTTCCCAGACGAGCTTCCAGTTGCCCTTCTCGATGATGGTGCTCTGGAAGGCGATCTTGGCCTCGCCGATATGGTGCGGCGCCATATAGGGCTCGATCTTGTCGCGCACCGTCTGGAAATCCGGCGCGACGTTGGCGAGGCAGATGAAGACGTAGCCGGCCACCGTTTCGCAATGGACCGGCTTCAGCCCGAAGCCGCTCTTGTCGAAATCGTCGCCCATGTGGCGGGCGAAGGCGAGCTTGCCGTCGAGATCGTAGGTCCACTGGTGATAGGGGCAGACGAGGCGCACGGAAGAGCCGTGCTCCTTGGTGCAGACGCGCGAGCCGCGATGGCGACAGCTGTTGTGGAAAGCACGGATGACATTGTCGCGGCCGCGCACGATGACGACGGGATAATCGCCGATCTGGACGGTGAAATAGGCGCCCGGCTTCGG
Organism: Rhizobium sp. KDH_Rht_773_N; assembly: GCF_052946295.1. Taxonomy (NCBI): domain Bacteria; kingdom Pseudomonadati; phylum Pseudomonadota; class Alphaproteobacteria; order Hyphomicrobiales; family Rhizobiaceae; genus Rhizobium; species Rhizobium sp. KDH_Rht_773_N. Next base: position 911,296 of record NZ_CM129525.1, read on the forward strand.
CAATTCGCAATCATGGCCGATGAACAGCCAGTCGCGGTAATAGATCATCTCCATGTCCAGACGGAAATAATCCTCGTCGATATAGAAGGGCTGTTCGAGACTGAAACCCTCGCGGCGGCTCTTGAGCTGGCGCAAAACGTTGCTGCGAATATCCATCTGCCTATCCTCGTGCCTATGGCTGCCGCCCCGCTGGAGCCCGGCAGCGGAAGCGCGGCCGCTTCCTTCTCCGTCCGGAGAGCTGGTCATGGCGTTATTTAAGCACCGAGCATGCCGCCCGCTTGGTTGTAAAGCGACATCCGCTTCGAAAATGACGACAGGGAGCCCGGCCGGTTTGCGGAAACAGCCACATGGCCTTGATGATCGTCAATTGCGACATTTCGCGGCGCTTCAGACATAAACGAATCCAATGCCGCGGGCAAAGCCCTGTCGCATTTGCGACATGCAGGCTGCGAACCCGGCTCCGGCAGCTTCTTCCTGCCGTTTTAACAGGGCGTTAAGCATGAAATCCTATCCTTGCCGGCGACCCACACAGCAAAGACTGCGGAACGCCATGGCCAAACTTCGATATTTCGACGCGCGGGAAGAGATAAAGCCTGCCGAACCGCGGCTTCTCACCAAACACTCGGAATTCCTGCGCACCGGCCGCATCAGCCGGCGGCGCGAAGACTGGCTTCCGGAAGAGCGCCGCTACCTCACCCATGAGGAAGTAGCCGCAAAGACCGCACGCAAGCTGCAGGCCGCCGGCGAAAAGACCCACCAGAACATCAATGGCTTCCATCGCGCGATCCAGTTTCCGAAAATGATCTTCCACCGGACGCTGGCCGACAGCCCGCATCTCGGCTACTGCCACGTCACGGCCTCGCGCACCAAATTCGCCCGCTACGACGAGGTGGCCTGGGCCTTCTACATCGCCAACTTCTATTCCGATATCGGCGACAACGACAATTTCTTCGACAATATCGCGGTGCAGAATTCCCGCATGTATTTCGCCGTGGCGATCAAGCCCGGCGAGAGCACGCCGGAGAAGATGGTGGTCGACCGCTCGGTGCGCGGCAACGGCCTGCTCTTCCGCACCAACGATCCGCAGATCGCCATCCGCAACATCCTGCTGCTCGGCGCCCGCAACGAGCAGCTGCGCCAGATCATCCGCCAGCTGTAGGCCGCAAGCGCTTCAGGCGGGATTGATCGCGCCGCAAGGAAGGCCTAATGACTGCCGCAGCAATAACCGGGCAGCACATGGCACGCATCATCGACATCAGGGCGGACAGGCAGGCAGCGCTTGCGGCCGGCTGCGCGGCACTTGCCGAAGGCTTTGCGATCGCCATCCCCACCGAAACCGTCTACGGACTTGCCGCCGACGCCACCAATCCGGCGGCGATCACCCGCATCTACGAAACCAAGGGCCGGCCGCGCTTCAATCCGCTGATCTGCCACATGGCCGATCTCGCCATGGCCGAAACCTATGCCGAATTCGATCCGGTCTCTCGCGCGCTTGCCGAAGCCTTCTGGCCCGGCCCGCTGACGCTGGTCCTGCCGCTGAAGGCCGGAACATCGATCCACGCGCTGGCAACGGCCGGCCTCGACAGCGTCGGCATCCGCATACCGAAGGGTTTTACCGGCGATCTCATCCGCGCCTTCGGGCGGCCGCTGGCGGCTCCAAGCGCCAATACGTCGGGCAAGGTCAGCGCCACCAGCGCGGCCCATGTCGAGGCCGATCTCGGCGCGAAAATACCGCTCATCCTCGACGCGGGCGCAAGCACGGTCGGCGTGGAATCGACGATCGTCAAGCTCGAAGACGGCGAGTTGCGGCTGCTCAGACCAGGCGGATTGCCGGCCAGGGAGATCGAGCGGGTCGCCGGAAGGCGGCTGTTGCGTTCGAAAAAAGCGGCTGCCGCGATCGAAGCGCCGGGCATGCTCGCCTCGCATTACGCACCGGGCGCGGCCGTGCGGCTCGACGCCACGGCACTGGAACCCGGCGAGGCGCTGATTGCCTTCGGCCCGGACAGGGTGGCAGGTGCGGAGCGGGCGGCGATTACGCTGAACCTCAGCCCGCGCGGCGACCTTTCCGAAGCGGCCGCCAATCTTTTCGACTACATGAAGAGGGCCGATGCCAGCGGCGCCGCCGTGATCGCCTTTGCGCCAATCCCCGACGAAGGGCTTGGAGAGGCGATCAACGACCGGCTGCGGCGCGCAGCGGCACCGCGCGAGTGAGGAAGAGGAACAGGCTCCATGAGCAGCACAAGCATTTCGCCTGAGATCATCGAGCGTTTCACCGCCATCGTCGGCGAGAAATACGCGCTCCGCAGCGAGGCGGATCTGGCGCCGCACCTCATTGAAAACCGCGGCCTCTACCACGGCTCCTCCCCTCTCCTCCTCAAGCCCGGAACGGTCGAGGACGTCTCCGCGATCATGAAGCTCGCGACCGAAACCGGCACGGCCATCGTGCCGCAGACCGGCAATACCGGCCTTGTCGGCGGGCAGACGCCGCGCGAAGGCAAGGCGGACATCATTCTTTCGCTCGAACGGATGAACCGGATCCGCGACGTCGATCCGGTCGCCAACGTGCTGGTCGCCGACGGCGGGGCGATCCTTGCCGACGTGCAGAAGGCGGCCGAGGCGCACGGGCGGCTGTTTCCGCTGTCGCTCGGCTCGGAAGGCTCCTGCCGCATCGGCGGAAACCTCTCCACCAATGCCGGCGGCACGGCGGTTCTGGCCTATGGCAACATGCGCCAGCTCTGCCTCGGCCTCGAAGTCGTGCTGCCGACCGGCGAGATCTGGGACGGGCTGCGCCGGCTGAAAAAGGACAATACGGGCTACGACCTGCGCGATCTCTTCATCGGCGCCGAAGGCACGCTCGGCATCATCACCGGCGCGGTGCTGAAGCTCTTTCCGCAGCCGCTCGGCCATCAGGTGGCCTTTGCCGGGCTTTCCACCGTCGAGGATGCGCTTTCGTTCTTCAACCTCGCCTCCAGCCTCTGCGGCACGTCGCTGACCGGCTTCGAACTGATGCCGCGTTTCGGCGTCGAGATCACCGCGCGCCATATAGACGGCGTGCGCGATCCCCTGGAGACGCCGCACGACTGGTATGTGCTGATCGACATTTCCACCTCCGATTCTGCCGAGACAGCCGAGCGGATGATGAATGCCGTGCTGGAGCAGGGTTTCGAAGCGGGCCTCGTGCAGGATGCGGCCATCGCCTCCTCCGTCGCCCAGCAGAAGGCGCTCTGGCACATGCGCGAGAGCATGTCCGACGCGCAGAAGCCGGAGGGCGGCTCGATCAAGCACGACGTTTCCGTGCCGGTTTCGAAGATCCCGCATTTCATGAGGGAAGCCGAAGAGGCCGTCATGGCGGCAATGCCCGGCGCGCGCATCTGCGCCTTCGGCCATATGGGCGACGGCAACATCCACTACAACATCTCGCAGCCCGTCGGCGCCGACAAGGAAGCCTTCATCGCCCGCTGGCACGAGATGAACCATATCGTGCACGGGCTGGTGCTGGCCCATGGCGGCTCGATCTCCGCCGAGCACGGCATCGGCCAGCTGAAGCGCGACGAGCTGGCGTCGATCCGGCCGGCGATCGAAATGGAACTGATGCGCCGCATCAAGCGGGCCTTCGACCCTGCCGGCATCATGAACCCGGACAAGGTGGTGAGCCTCTAAGGCCTCTCCATCAAGACGCGGTTCTGCGTCCGGAGCATGTCCGCGTTTCGGAAAGGCCCCGGAAGTTCACCCCGTCGCTCAAAGCAGCGATGTCGCCTGACCGGTGCCGCCGGTCAGGATCTGCAGCGCCGGCGACTGCTGGGTGTTGTTCTGGATGTCGTACATGGCCGTGAAGCGCCTGATGAGCTTGTCGACCTTCTTGGGGTCGTGCAGGTCTTCGAGCTTCACGAAGCGGTCGAGCAGGTCGACCTGCTTTTCCACGTCCATCGCCGATATCTGCTGCGGCAGGCTGTAGGTCGTCTGGATGACCTGATAGAGCGCCTTGTCGCCGAGGATCTGGTAGAGCGAGGTAATGTCCGTCGCCTTGCGCTTGAAGTAGAGCGCCAGACGCACGCCGTCATTGGTTTCGCCCTCCTGGGTTTCCAGGGTCAGCTGCACATATTGCTGCTGCGTCGTCGCTTCGGCCTGCTTGTCCTGGATCGTGCCCATCTTCGCGCGGGTCAGGTTGCCGTCCTTGTCGAAGTTGAAGGAGCCGACGATCTCCTTGAAGCGCTCGTCCGCCTTGGTGTTGAGGTAGCTCTTCTTGTCGTCGGGATCGGACGTGAAGATCTTCTTCAGCGTATCCTTGTCGTATTCCTTCGGATCGAAGCCGTTTGCCTTCAGCATGAGATCCGTCAGACGCTTGTCGGCCAGGAAATCGTCGAGGGAGTTGATACCGGGAATGGTCTTGCCGAAATAGTCGACCTCCTCGGTGGCAGCCTTGGCGGCGCGGTCCTTCGCGGGGCCGTCCTTCATCAGCATCGTAACCTGCGCCCTGTAATCGGTTGCATATTTCGCCATGGTGGCGGCGGACAGGACCGACATGGGCTGGGCAGCCTTGCCATCGGGACCGAAATTGAAGGCGCGCACCATCTTGGTGATGCGGTCGTCCTTGAAGGAGGCGACATATCCGTTCGGGTCGTAGGGATCGCTGGCGAGCAGCTTGCGCATCATGGAGCGCGGAACGTCGGCCGTCGTCAGGCCGTAAGCCTGCAGCGTCATCTGGTAGAGATCCGGATAGGAGTCGTTGCCGAGGACGGTATCGGCCCTGTCGTTGGTTTTCATGAAATCGTTGACGCTCTTCACGCCCGCGGAATTGTCGTCATCCATTCGCGTCTTGTAGTTCGCGATGATGCGATCGATGAGATCATTGCCCTGGTCGTTGACGCGGGCGCCGTAATTGTCGCCGGTCGTCATCGTCTGTTCACCGGTCTGGGCGGTCGTCAGCGTCGGCAGCGATCCGTCGGCGGCGAAATTGAAGGCGGCGTTGAGCTCGCTCTGACCGACGGAAGCGGCATGGGCCGGGTCGGTAAGGATATTCCGGAGCTCGGCATCGGTCGTGTCGTAAGCCAGGCCGTAGGCCATCTTCAGGTAATCCGTCAGGGACGTATCGGCCAGCAGCTGATCGACATCGTTGATGTCGCCCATCCGGTCCAGAATGCCTTCCTCGCGGATGGTGGTGGCCGAATTCACGGAAGCCAGCTGCGCGGGGCTGTGCACCGTAAGGCCGGGGACGACCGTGCCGTCCGCCTGGAAGTTGAAAGCCGCCGCCACCTTGGCATAGGGGCCGGTGCCGCTGTGATCGACAAGGATGTTGCGCAGATCGGCGTCCGAAACGCTCGAAGGGATGCTGAAGGCATAACGGATGTAGCTGTTGAGCTTCTGGTCGCCCAACACCTGATCGACGTCGGTGAGCCCGTTGATCGTCGTGACATAGTAGTTGGCGGCCGCTTCCACTTTCGCGTTCATCGCGGCGGTCTGCCCGGCGTCCTGCGAAACGGTATTGGCAGCAAGCGTGCCGTCCTGACGGAAATTGAAAAGCTGGTAGACGTCGCTGTAGCCCTCGGAAGCGGCGACGGCGGGATCGGTCAGGATGCCGCGAAGCGTGGCGTCGCTGATTTCGTTGCCGATCTGCAGGCTGGTGCGCAGGAAACTCATCGCCCTGTCGTCGGCCAGAAGCACGTCGACCGCCGGGGTCGCGCCGTCGTTGGTGAGATCGGCAAGCTTGACGTGATAGTAGGAGGCATTGTTGGTGACGAGCAGGTTGATGCCCTGAAGCTGGGTCGCGTTCTGTGCGCCGACGACGACACCGGTCGGCAGCGTCTCGAACGTCACCGAACCGTCGGCGTTGAAATTGAAGGCATCGTGGATATCCAGGTGGCCAGCGTTTGTGGCATAGTCGGGGTCCGTAAGGATGTTCCTCAATTCGGCATTGCTGAAATCCTGACCGAGGCCGTAGGCGTCCTTGATATAGGCCGTCAGCATCTTGTCGGACAGCAGTTCGTCGACGCTGTCGATCGGGCTGGTGCCGCCGGGCGGCATCATCATGTTGGAGAAATAGCTCGATACGTTCGACGCAGCGCTCGTCATGCCGCCCAGCTGTTCGTAGGACTGCGCGCGCTCGTTCGGAGAAACCGTGCCGTCGGACCTGAAATTGAACGCCTCCCAGGCCGCGCCCATATCGACCGAGCGGGCATAACCGGGGTCGGTCAGGACATTGCGCAGCTGCGTGAAGCCCGGATCCATGCCGAAGGCGGCGCGAACATAATCGGCAAGCCGTTTGTCGTTGACCAGCTGGTCGACATTGGTGATCGAACCGATCTTGGACAGGTAATAGGTCCTGTTGAATTCGGACATCGCCTGGCTGACATAGTAGACGTCGCTGCCCGTTCCGAGGCGATCGACGATCTGGATCGCGGTATTGATGTTATACTGCTCCATCACGTAGTTTTTCTGTGCCGCGGCCTGGGCAGAACCGCCGACGGCCGGGGCGCGGAACCGGTAGAGTTCGGCGACCTCGTCGGTCTGGGCCGCGTTCTGGGCGGCACCGTTGACCGATCCGTCGGCGTTGAAATCGAAATAGGACGCCAGTTCCTTGTATTTGCTTCCGACATAATTGAGCGACGGATCGGGATTGCTGATCGGCGGATCGCCCCCGAGCGTCGCTGGATCGCTGGTCAGGACCATCTTGACGAAGGCGTCGTCGGCCGTCGCCGGATCGATGCCGACGGATTGCAGCACCACCGTGCGCAGGCGTGGATCGGCAAGAAGATCGTCGACCGACTGTACCGAACCGATATTGTCGCGGAAATACTGGGCGTCGCCATTGTCCGGCTTGAAGTTGAACTGCTGCGCGAGCGCGTAGAGCTTGTCGCCGACATAGGTCTTGGTCGGATCGAAGGACGGATCGGTCGGGTCGGGCGCCTTGCCGCCCAGCGTGCTGATATCCGTGGTCAGGACCTCGGTAATGTAGTCCTTCGACATATAGGTCGGGTCGATGCCGACGCTCTTCAGCGCATAGTTCAGAAGACGGGGATTGCCGACCAGGTCCTGCACGGTCTTCGCGTCGTCGATCTGGGCGCTGTAATAGTCCGTTTCGGCGGCCGTCTGCTTTTCCGTATCGGCGAAGGACTGCTTGTAGAGGCCGATCAGATCGTCTTCCTGCTCGTCCGTCTGAACATCCTTGGGCGGCGCATTGAAATTGAAGGCAGCGGCGAATTCCCTGTAGCGCGTATCGGAAAGCTTGTTGGCGAAGCTGTTCGCATCCGTGAGGTCGCTCTCCAGAACCTTCTTCATGAAGGCCTTGGCATAGATCATGTCGTCAAGGCCGTAGGCTTTCATGGCGTAGCTGTAGAGCTTGTAATCGCCGAGAAAGTCGTCGAGATCCTTCACCTTGTTGATGTTCTCTGCGTAGTATTCGGCGTCTTTTTTGACCTGCGCCTGGTTGGCGACGCGGTCGAGACTCTTTGGCATATCGCGGGACAGAATGACGTATGCCAGGGATGCCGTAATCATGGATGCGCCCTTTTCAGCAAAGTCTTTAAAGAATTGACAGACTATTGGTGCGTGCATTTTGCCAGGCAGAGCTTGCCCGAGACTTGCCTGAAACTGTCCCGCCTTGATGCGGGGCCGCGTTCACATTCCGGAAACCCTGCCATATTCGTTTTTGCTAACCATCCCCGGAGGCAGGATTTTCTTAACCGCGATTTTTAAGCTGTACGGAACGGGGGCCGCCTATTGTCGGGCCATAGAGGACGAAAAGTCCCAACGAGAAGACCGGAAACCGGCTCTCAGGTAAGACAAGGGTAGAAATGAAATGAAGAATACCGTTCTGAAGCCCGTCTGGGCTGGCACGACATTGCGTCTTGATCCGTCTCGCTTTCCGCAGCAGGTAAGCTATGCCATCCACGACCATGCCGGTGACGTCAGCATAACGATCGACGAACGCGGCGCGGTCCTGCGCAAGATTCTCCCCTCCAGCGGCCTGCCGCTCTCCATCGCCCTGCCGCGGCGCGTCTTCAAGGGCGTTGCCGCCCGCGCCATCGACCACGGCAACGGCGAAGTCACCGTAACGCTCGAACTGCATCACGAAGATCCGGAACTCTGCATTCCGCTGCTGGTGGCCCACGATCTCGGCGATATCGCTGCCGACTGGCGCAGCTGGTCGGAGGCCTACGGCATCCCCATGCTGATGGTGGAAGCCGACGGCATCGCCCGCCCGCTCGAAGAACATATCGGGGGGCTGCGCACCGGCGACATGAAGCCGCGCCGGCGCCACTCCTATTTCGCCAACCGGCGCCCGCGCTTCCTCGTGCGCCGCACCACCGGCAAGCTCGGCGTCATCATGAAGATCGAGGGCAAGGAAATCATCGCCCGCAACTGAACGACAGGTTCAGATCCTACCCGCAAACCCGGCCCTTGCGCCGGGTTTTTCATTTGCGCTCAGGGAATGGCGAAAAGCAGCGAGACGAACAGGCCGAGAAAGACGATCAGCCCGACACGGGTGTTCGACTTGAAGAGCGCGAGGCACTGGGCGCCGTCGTCGATATCGAGCGTTCTGATCTGCCAGGCGAACATGCCGGCCGCAATCAGCAGGCCGACATAGGCGAGAAGCCCGACGCCGGCAAAGGCGAAAGACAGGAACATCAACAGGAGAGTGAGCCCGTAAAGGCCAACAAGCGCCATGCGCGTGCGCTCGCCGAAGAGGCGCGCGGTGGAACGGACGCCGATCAGCTCGTCATCCTCCTTGTCCTGATGCGCATAGATCGTGTCGTAACCGATCGTCCAGACGACCGACGCGAAATAGAGCAGGACCGCGGAAAAGGACAGGCTGCCGAATATGCCGGCCCAGCCCATCAATGCGCCCCAGGAGAAGGCAAGGCCGAGGAAGAATTGCGGCCAGTCGGTAAACCGCTTGGCGAAGGGATAGAGGGCGACGATGCCGAGCGACAGCACGCCGAGAATTACGGCAAACCAGTTGAACTGCAGGAGTACGAACAGGCCGACCAACGCCTGCAGGCCAATGAATATCTTCGCCTGCCGGCGCGTCACACGCCCGGAAGGCAGCGGGCGAGAGCGGGTGCGCGCCACCTGCATGTCGATCTCGTGGTCGACAAGGTCGTTATAGGTGCAGCCGGCGCCGCGCATGGCGACGGCGCCGATGAAATACAGGAACAGATGGTAGAGCAGAAGGGCGCCGGAAAAGACGCGCGGCTCGATCGCCGCATTGGCGGCAAGCGCGGCCGACCAGAAGCACGGCCACATGAGCAGCTGCCAGCCGATCGGCCTGTCCCAGCGCGCCAGCTGCGCATAGGGCCACAACCAGGGCGGCAGGATGCGATAAACCCAATTATCCGAGGGCGCATCGGCAACGCGCCCGTTGAGACCGTCAATCTGTTGCATTGAGCCATCTAGCGACGGCCGGCATTCGCGGTCAAGACGCGATTACGGGGCGCGATCGCAGAGCCGGGTCAGTTCAGCGTGAAATTGAACTTGTAGCTTGCCGATACGCCGATCACGAACTGGTTCTTCGACCCCTTCTCGCGCACGAGGCTGCTGTCGGCCGCCGGGCCGGCAAGGCGCTTGTATTCGGCAAAGGCGCTGGTCGACAGGTTTTCGGTCGCGTTCCAGGTGAGCGCGGTGCCGACGCCGTAGGACTGGATGCCGGCGGAGGGATCGTAGGGTTTCAGGCCGCTGGCCGCCGCCTGCTTGTCGTTGACGCCGTAATAGGAATCGAAATAGCCGCCGGTCGCAAAGGTGGCGCGCGGGCCGCCCGACAGCTGCAGGTCGGGCGCGATATCGGTGAAGGCGTCGACGGCGAGATCGGCCACGAGGCCGTCATGCGAGCGGATGCCCTGGCGCACTTCGGCGCGGGCGCGCAGCCAGTCGGTCGGGTAGACTTCGGCAAAACCGCCGACTTCCGCACCCCACTTGACCTTCTTCAGACCGTGCAGATCGCTATCGTCATCCGGATCGCGCTCCGGCACGTAGCGCCCGACGATACCGGCACGGAAGCCGCCATTGTCGACGAGGGCGAAGGAGGGATTGTCGTTGCGCGAGGAAAAGCGCGGGCCGGTGCCCTGGCGGCCGACCGAGATCAGCGGGCTGAACTTGAATTCGTTGGTCGAGGCGCCTTCGAACTTCGGCGCGGAAAAGCCTGACACGCCGACCTTCAGATACCAGTCGCCGGACCACCAGTGGCCGCCTTCCTGAGCGGAGGCTGTACCGAAAGAGGCAAGGGCAATAGCTAAAGAGATCGATACGACTGATCGATTAAACACAATCCGCACTCCAGAAAACGCAATACAAGAACGGCCGCGGACGGCGGCGATCGGTAGATTTATAGTGAGGGTGTTACCTCAATCTTAACCAAGGCGGCGAGATCGAGGGGATGGGAAGTTACTTCTGGTTCCAGCGGCGGATGACCGGCTCGGTCAGGTCGTGCTCATAACCGAGAACGCTGATGCTCGTCGTATCCAGGATGAAACGCGCGCCATCCTCAGGCGGCAGGCCGAGCCAGCGGGCGGCGAGCACGCGCAGGAAATGCGAGCTGGAAAAGATCAGGACCGGCGCGTTGACCTGACGCAATTCGGCGACGATGCGGTCGGCACGGGCGCCGATATCGGCCGCGGACTCACCGTCGGGGCAGCCGTCGCGGAAAAGCCGCCAGCCGGGGCGCCTGGCCAGGATTTCCTTGGTGGTGATGCCCTCGTAGGCGCCGTAATCCCATTCGGCGAGATCGGGCTTGATGGCGGCCCCTTCCCCGAAGCCGGCAAGCCTGCAGGTATTGTGCGCCCGTTGCGACGGGCTCGACCAGACGGCGGAGACAGAAAGACCTGCCAGCCGCGGAGCGAGCGCGCGGGCAGCCGCCTCGCCGTTGGCCGTGAGAGGAATATCGCTGCGGCCGGTGTGCTGGCCGGACAGGGACCAGGCCGTTTCGCCGTGGCGCACGAGGGTGATTTCGGGAAATGCGCTCATGCCCGTCTCTCCAAAGAAAAAGCGCGGCCAGAGCGCCCTGCGTCCGTTCGGACGCGCAGCGCTCCCATTCCTTGAGTTCTACGCATCGGCCCTTGCGAAAATCAATTCCGATCTTCGCAAGGGCCGATGCAGCGGACCGCGCTTTCGATATCAGAAGGTGAACTTTTCCAATGGCGGCCGCGTCGCCTCGAATTCCTTCAGCTTCGCCTCGTTCTGCGCAATGTAATTGCGGTTGTCGGGCGTTGCGAACTGGTTCTTGGTGATCTGGATCTGCTCGATGAAGAGTTCGTCCCAGCGGAAGCCCATTTCTGAGCCTGCCAGATAGAATTCCCACATGCGGAAGAACTTCTCGTCGTAAAGCGCCACGGCTTCTGCCTTGCGGGCCACGAAGCGCTCGCGCCAGTGGCGCAGCGTATAGGCGTAATGGAGCGGCAGCACTTCGACGTCGCGGGTCAGGAGGCCGGCCTTTTCGAGCGGCACCAGCGTTTCGGCGATCGAGGGAATATAGCCCTGCGGGAAGATATATTTCTCGATGAAGGCGTTGGTGGCGAAGCTCGGCTTCGGGCGCGCGATCGAATGCAGCAGCATGACGCCGTTGTCGTCCAGCAACTCGTGCACCTTCTTGAAGAAGTTGCCGTAATTGCCGATGCCGACATGTTCGAACATGCCGACCGAGACGATACGGTCGAACTTCTTGCCGGTCAGGTAGCGATAGTCCTGCAGCTCGAAACGGACACGATCGGCAAGGCCGCGCCTTTCCGCACGCTCGCGCGAGATCTTCAGCTGCTCTTCGCTGAGCGTGATGCCGGTCACGTCGAGGCCGGGCGTCGATTCCGCCAGATACATGGCCATGCCGCCCCAGCCGGAGCCGATCTCGAGAACGCGCTGGTTGGGCTGCGGCATGAGCTTGGCGGCGATATGGCGCTTCTTGGCGACCTGGGCCTCCTCCAGGCTGATGCCCGGCGGATCGAAATAGGCGCAGGAATATTGCCAGTCCTCGTCGAGGAAGAGTTCGAAGAGCTTTTCGGAGAGGTCGTAATGGTGGGCGACATTACGCTTGTTGTGATTGATCGGCATGCGGCTCTTGAGCTGCTGCATGGCAATGCGGCCGATCAGCAGGGCGGCCATCTTGAAATCGAAGATTTCGTTGGTGGTGTTCTGCTTCACCAGGGCGAGGAAGTCGTAGATGTTGCCCTGTTCGAGAATGAACCGGCCTTCCATATACATTTCGCCGAGCTTCAGCGTCGGATCGCGACGGATCGCATCCTCGGCTTCCTGGTCGGCAAGGCGAACGGCAACCGGGTCGCCGGTGCCGTCGCCAATCGTGTGGGTCTCGCCGCTGGCGAGCGTAAGGGTCAAGGAACCCTTGCGGATGATCTTTTGGACAATCGATAAGAATGCCGACGCCATGGACGCCTCGCAAATGTGACAGGATGGTCACATCAACTTAGTCGCTCTCGCCTGCCTTACAAGCGCCGGATTTAGCACTCGGCAAATTCAATTGCCAAAGTGTGACATTTTTGTCGACATTGGGGCTAAGCCCTTATTTTCGCTTCATGGCTTCGGCGAGTGCCGCGCCAAAGGCGCCCTGACTCTGAGGCTTCGCCGGCGCGGGGCGGCGCTCCTGCTGCGGGCGAGAGCCTGCATTTGCGCGCGACTCGCCGCGCGCAGAACCCGCGGAACCACCGTCATCCTTGCGCATGGAAAGGCCGATGCGCTTGCGTTTCACATCGACCTCGACGACGCGCACCTTGACCACGTCACCAGCCTTCACGATTTCGTGAGGGTCCTTGATGAAGCGGTCGGCGAGCTGCGACACGTGGACGAGGCCGTCCTGATGCACGCCGATATCGACGAAGGCGCCGAAGGCGGCGACGTTGGTGACGGTGCCTTCCAGCATCATGCCGGGCGTCAGGTCGCCGATCTCGTTGACGCCTTCCGCGAAGGTCGCGGTCTTGAAGCTCGGTCGCGGGTCGCGGCCGGGCTTGTCCAGTTCGGCAATGATATCCTTGACCGTCGGCAGGCCGAACTTCTCGTCGATGAACTTGCGCGGGTCGAGCGCCTTCAGCGTGGCGCTGTCGCCCATCAGCGAGCGCAGGTCGCGGCCGCAGGCGGCGACGATCTTCTTGGCCACGCCATAGGCTTCCGGATGCACGGAGGAGGCGTCGAGCGGCTCCTTGCCGTTCGGGATACGCAGGAAGCCGGCCGCCTGTTCGAAGGTGCGCTGGCCGAGGCGGGCGACCTTCAGGAGATCCTTGCGGCTTTCGAAAGCGCCGTTCTGGTCGCGGTGCAGGACGATCGCATCGGCAATCGACCGGCCGAGGCCGGAGACGCGCGCAAGCAGCGGCGCAGACGCCGTATTGAGATCGACGCCGACGGCATTGACGGCATCTTCGACGACCGCATCCAGCGAGCGGGAGAGCTTGGCCTGATCGACATCGTGCTGGTACTGGCCGACGCCGATCGATTTCGGCTCGATCTTGACGAGTTCGGCGAGCGGATCCTGCAGGCGGCGCGCGATGGAGACGGCGCCGCGCAGCGACACGTCGAGCTGCGGGAATTCGGCGGCCGCGGTTTCCGAGGCCGAATAGACGGAAGCACCCGCTTCCGAGACGATGACCTTGGTGGGCTTGGGCGCCGGCAATGCCGCCAGCATGTCGGCCACCAGCTTTTCCGTCTCGCGGCTGCCGGTGCCGTTGCCGATGGCGATCAGCTCGACCTTGTGCTTGCGGATGAGCGAGGCGAGTTCGGCCTGCGTGCCGCGCACGTCGTTCTTCGGCGGGAACGGATAGACGGTCGTCGTATCGAGAAGCTTGCCGGTGCCATCGACGATGGCGACCTTGACGCCGGTGCGGATGCCCGGATCAAGGCCCATCGTGGCGCGCGAGCCGGCGGGCGCCGCCAGAAGCAGGTCCTTCAGATTGCGGGCAAAGACGTGGATCGCCTCTTCCTCCGCCCTTTCGCGCAGTTCGCGCATCAGGTCGAGCGACAGCGACATGGAGAGTTTCACGCGCCAGGTCCAGCTTGCGACATCCATCAGCCAGCGGTCGCCGGGGCGCGAGGCGCCTATCTCGTAGGCGGTGGCGATCATGCGCTCGACCGGCTTGTTGGGCGAGGCGATCTCGGCATCGGCCTCGATCGACAGCGTCAGCACCTCTTCGTTCCAGCCGCGCAGCATGGCAAGCGCACGGTGGCCGGGTACGGTCGCCCAGCGTTCGGAATGGTCGAAATAGTCAGAGAACTTTTCGCCGGTCGCTTCCTTGCCCTCCACGACCCTGGCCTTGAGAAGGGCTGCATTGCGCAAATGGGCGCGCAGCTTGCCGAGCAGGTCGGCATTTTCGGCAAAACCTTCGGCAACGATGTCGCGCGCGCCTTCGAGCGCCGCCTTCACGTCGGGCACGTCGGCATTGACATAGGCTTCGGCGAGAGCCGCCGGCTCCCTGCCGCGCTCGGCCAGGATCGCTGCGGCAAGCGGGCCGAGGCCGCGTTCGCGGGCGATCTCGGCGCGGGTGCGGCGCTTCGGCTTGTAGGGCAGATAGAGGTCTTCCAGCTCGGCTTTGGTGGCGGCGCCGGCAAGCTTCGCCATCAGTTCTTCGGTCATCTTGCCCTGGCCGGTGACGGATTCGACGATCGCATCGCGGCGGGCTTCGAGTTCGCGCAGATAGACGAGGCGTTCGGCCAGCGTGCGCAGCTGCGTATCGTCAAGCCCGCCGGTCACTTCCTTGCGGTAGCGGGCGATGAACGGGACCGTCGCGCCCTCGTCCAGCAGCTCGATCGCCGCCTTGGCCTGATCGGGCCTTGCGTTGATTTCGGCGGAGATGCTTGCTGCGAGCGAACGAAGGTCAGCGGCCATGGGATTTCCTGCGGTTCGTTGGGATTGGCGGACCATAGCGACGAAAAGCGGCAAGGCAATGCCTGCTGCGGCTTTCCACAGCGGAAGCGAGAGCCGCCGCCGATTCAAGCCCCCGTGCGGGGCGCAATTGAGCCTTCCCCATCCCGTTTTTGCGGTTGTGCAGATGCGGCATTCTTTGGTAGCAGAGGCGACCATTTTTGATTGCCCTGCCCCGCAGGCGCCAGGAAAAGAGTACCATGCCGAACCTGCTTCTCGAACTTCGCTCCGAAGAGATCCCCGCCCGCATGCAGCGCAAGGCTGCCGGCGATCTCAAGAAGCTCCTGACCGATGCCCTGGTTGAAGCGGGACTGACCTATGAGGGTGCGCGCGAATATTGGACGCCGCGCCGGCTGACGCTCGACATTCACGGCCTGACGGCCCGCTCGGCCGATATCCGCGAGGAGCGCAAGGGGCCGCGCACCGACGCCAACGAAAAGGCGATCGAAGGCTTCCTGCGGGGTGCGGGCCTTTCCTCCGTTTCCGAAGCGCAGGTCGTCAGCGATCCGAAGAAGGGCGATTTCTACGTCGCCGTCATCTCCAAGCCCGGCCGCGGCGCGGAAGAGATCATCGCCGAAGTCATGCCCGGCATCATCAGGGATTTTCCCTGGCCGAAATCGATGCGCTGGGGCAAGGCCTCCTCGCAGCCCGGATCGCTGCGCTGGGTGCGCCCGCTGCAGTCGATCGTCTGCACCTTCGGAAGCGAGCACGAAGAAACCGTCGTCATTCCCTTCGAGATCGACGGCATCGTCGCCTCCAACGTGACATACGGCCATCGTTTCCATGCGCCTGACGCGATCACCGTCAAGCGTTTCGACGATTATGTCGCGAGCCTCGAAAAGGCGAAGGTCATCCTCGATGCGGAGCGGCGCAAGGACATCATCCTGCACGACGCCCGCGACATCGCCTTTGCGAGCGGGCTGGAACTGGTCGAAGACGAGGGCCTGCTGGAGGAAGTCTCCGGCCTCGTGGAATGGCCGCAGGTGCTGATGGGTTCCTTCGAGGAGGATTACCTTTCGATCCCTTCCGAGATCATCCGCCTGACCATCAAGACCAACCAGAAATGCTTCGTCACCCGCAAACAGGGCGAGGAGACGCTTTCCAACAAGTTCATCCTCGTCTCCAACATCCAGGCGACCGACGGCGGCAAGGAAATCATTCACGGCAACGGCAAGGTCGTGCGCGCGCGCCTCTCCGACGCGCTGCATTTCTGGAAGCGCGACCAGGGCAACCTGCCGGATCTCGAAACGCTGGAAGCATCCGCGAAGAAGTTCGGCCTCGACCTCGCAAAGCCGCTCGACCAGCGCATGGCCAAGCTCGACGCCCTGAACGTGACCTTCCATGCCAAGCTCGGCACGCAGGGCGACCGCGTCGAGCGCATTCGCGCGCTTGCCGCCAAGATCGCCATGCCGGCCAGCGCCGACTATAAGCTGGTGGACCGTGCCGTCGTTCTCTGCAAGGCGGACCTGCGCACCGAAGCCGTCGGCGAATTCCCGGAACTGCAGGGCGTCATGGGCCGCAAATATGCGGTGCTGCAGGGCGAGGACATGTCCGTTTCGACCGCGATCGAAGACCATTACAAGCCGCAGGGTCCGTCCGACCGCGTGCCCGAGGACAAGGTTGCGATCACCGTCGCCCTTGCCGACAAGCTCGACACGCTCATCGGCTTCTGGGCGATCGACGAGAAGCCGACCGGCTCCAAGGACCCGTTTGCGCTGCGCCGCGCGGCGCTCGGCATCATACGCATCCTGCTCGAAAAGCGTGTGCGCGTCACACTGCTGCCGCGCATCGTCTCGCATATGCAGCGCATCGACGCGGATATCGGCGCCAACATTGCCACCGACGACCTGTCGCGGCAGATCGACCTGCTCTCCTTCTTCCACGACCGGCTGAAGGTCTACCTGCGCGACCAGGGCGCCCGCCACGACCTCATCGATGCGGTGCTGACGCCCGAAGCCGACGATCTGCTGATGGTCGCCCGCCGCGTCGAGGCGCTGACGGCCTTCATCACCTCGGAAGACGGCATCAACCTGCTCGCCGGCACCAAACGCGCCACACAGCTTCTGGCCGCCGAAGAGAAGAAGGGCACGGTCGTTGCCGACGGCGTTTCCGAGGCGTTGCTGAGGCTCGATGCCGAGAAGGAACTGTTCGGCGCCATCACCAAGGCCTCCTCGGAAGCGGCCGGTGCCGTTGCGCATGAGGATTTCCGCTCGGCCATGGAAGCCCTGTCGAAGCTGCGCGCCCCGGTCGACCGCTTCTTCACCGACGTTCTCGTCAACGACGAGGATGCGGCGATCCGCGCCAACCGTCTTGCGCTGTTGCGGATGATCCGCGAGGCAACCGGCACGGTGGCGGATTTCTCCAAGATCGCCGGCTGAGACGGACGATGAAAAACAGGGTCTTCGGCCCAGGACGATGACGCGGACATGAATGTGCGCTAGACCTCATCCATGGTGTCGAAGATCCTCGTCAGCGCCTGCCTCATGGGTCATGCCGTCCGCTATGACGGACGCGCGAAGCCGCTTGTGCATCCGGCAATCGGGCGCTGGATGCAGGAGGGCCGGCTGGTAACGATCTGTCCGGAAATGTCGGCCGGGATGCCCGTACCGCGGCCCCCTGCCGAGATCGCAGATGCGGCCGGCGGCGAGGATGTGCTGGCAGGCAAGGCGCGTGTCATGGAACTGACGGGCAGCGACGTGACCGATGAATTCCTGCAGGCGGCTGACAATGCCGTGCGGCTTGCGGTCGCCAATGGCTGCCGTTATGCGCTGCTGATCGACGGCAGCCCGTCCTGCGGTTCCGGCTTCATCTACGACGGCTCGTTTTCCGGCAACCGGCGCGCCGGCAGCGGCGTCACTGCGGCAGCCCTGAGACAGGCGGGTGTCGAAGTCTTCTCGGATCGCGACATCGACCGGCTCGTCGAGCGGATCGGCCGGGCCGACTGACGGCACGGCTGCCGGAAAGACCGGCAGCCGCTAATTTCTTTGGTGATGAAATGCCTTTTGGTCACCCCGCTTTAGGCGGCGCGGCGACCGTGATGGGCGGCGGGAGCGGCTGCGACATTGCCGACACGGAAACCGCGGATGAGGCCGAGCAGTTCGTCGGTATCGGCAGCCAGCGTCTCGGCCGATGCCGTCGTCTCTTCCGCCATGGCGGCGTTCTGCTGGGTGGCGGCGTCGAGCTGGTTCATCGAGGAGGAGATCGAGCGCAGCGTCGTGTCCTGTTCGGAGGCGCTGTGGGCGATCTTGGCGACGATCTCGTTGGCGGCCTTGATCTGGTCGGAGATGCGCTTCAGCGCTTCGCCTGCCTCGCCGACGAGGCGCACGCCATGGTCGACCTGGCTGGACGAGCGGGCGATCTGATCCTTGATCTCCTTGGCGGCAGCCGCCGAGCGCTGGGCCAGTTCGCGCACTTCCTGGGCGACGACGGCAAAGCCCTTGCCGCTTTCGCCGGCACGCGCTGCCTCGACACCGGCGTTCAGTGCCAGAAGGTTGGTCTGGAAGGCGATCTCGTCGATGACGCCGATGATCTTGGAGATTTCCGACGAGGATTTTTCGATGCCGCTCATGGCTTCGATCGCCTGGGTGACGATCGCATCGCTGTGGGTGGCTTCGGTCGAGACCGAGTGAACCCGCTTGCTGGCCTCATGGGCGCCGTCTGCGGTCTGGCGAACGGCAACGGTCAGCTCGTCGAGAGCAGCCGAGGTCTCTTCCAGGCTTGCGGCCTGACGCTCGGTGCGCTGCGACAGCTCGTTGGAGGCGCGGCGGATCTCTTCCTTGGCGACGCCGATGTCACCGCCCTTGGCGCTGACCTGGGCCATGGCAGCTTCCAGATGCGAGAGCGCGTCGTTGAAGTTGTCGCGCAGCGCCGCGTATTTCTGGCCGATATCGGCGCAGCGCACCGTCAGGTCGCCGTGGGCGATCTGTTCCAGCGCCTGGCCGATCGTGCTGACGACGCGGGCCTGCATGGAGGCTTCGTCCTGCTGGTGGCGCAGGTTCGTCTCGCGCTCGCTTTCGAGCGCCAGCTGCTGGGCCGTCTCGCGTTCGGACATCGCATGCCGTTCGCGGATCTTTTCCTGCAGCGACTGCGTTGCCTTCGCCATCATGCCGACTTCGTTGTTCATGCCGGTATGCGGGATCGCGATCGAGACATTCTCGTCGGCAACCGCCTGAAGCGCGTTGTGCACATCCTTCAGCGGGTTCGATATGCCGCGGATGACCAAGTAGGCGGCCACGATGGCGACGAAGAACAGGATGATGCTGCCGGTCAGCGCAGTCAGAATCGTCTGATCGACCTGGGCATCGAGATCGTCCATGTAGACGCCGGTGCAGATGACGATCTTCCATGGGTCGAAAGCTATCGCATAAGCCGTCTTGCGATAATCACCAACGGGCTGGCCGGGCTTGGCCGTGGAATAATATTCAACAAGACCGCCGCCCTGCTGCCCGAGCTTGACCAGCTCCTCGCGGTAGAGCTTGCCCTTGCTGTCCGGCTGGCCCTTGTTGACCTGCCCGACTTTCGAGGCGTCATAGTGGAACATCATCTTGATGTCGTAGTCATAGCCGAAGAAATAGCCGTCCGGATCGTATTTCATGCCGTTGAGCGTGGCGTAAGCCTGCTTCTGGGCGTCTTCGAGCTTCAGTTCGCCGGCGGCGACTCTTGCCTGGTAAAGCTTGAGAACGGAGACCGCCGACTGGACCTCCGAGCGCAGCATGTCGTAGCGTTCCTTGTAGATCGCATCGACCGAGGAGCGGACCTGGAGCGTGGTTGCGATCGCAAACGCAACCATCAGGCCGATGACCAGCAGTATAAGCTGCTTCGATATTTTCAAATTCTTCATGATGCCTCGCAACGGGAAAGGGGGCTGCAGTCCGGTGCGGTTTTCTACCGACTGTGCGAGCGCGCCCGACGAGGGCGACGCATCTACCGCTGCTAAAAGAACATGCTGCGACCGGCTAAGTACAATTGGCATTCACCTTATAATAAAGCCTTAATTTTATTAGATTTTGAACAAATTTCCCTAAAAATCCGGGGGTGTCCAAAAACAGAACCGCCGGACTTTCGTCCGGCGGCCGCACGTGACAGCAATAGCTTTTGGTCGCCCGCTTTAAGCGGCGCGGCGACCGTGATGGGCGGCGGGAACGGCTGCGCCATTGCCGACGCGGAAGCCGCGGATGAGACCGAGCAGTTCGTCGGTATCGGCAGCCAGCGTCTCGGCCGATGCCGTCGTCTCTTCCGCCATGGCGGCGTTCTGCTGGGTGGCGGCGTCGAGCTGGTTCATCGAGGACGAGATCGAGCGCAGAGTCGTGTCCTGTTCGGAGGCGCTGTGGGCGATCTTGGCGACGATTTCGTTGGCGGCCTTGATCTGGTCGGAGATGCGCTTCAGCGCTTCGCCTGCCTCGCCGACGAGGCGCACGCCATGGTCGACCTGGCCGGACGAGCGGGCGATCTGGTCCTTGATCTCCTTGGCGGCAGCCGCCGAGCGCTGGGCCAGTTCGCGCACTTCCTGGGCGACGACGGCAAAGCCCTTGCCGCTTTCGCCGGCACGCGCTGCCTCGACACCGGCGTTCAGTGCCAGAAGGTTGGTCTGGAAGGCGATCTCGTCGATGACGCCGATGATCTTGGAGATTTCCGACGAGGATTTTTCGATGCCGCTCATGGCTTCGATCGCCTGGGTGACGATCGCATCGCTGTGGGTGGCTTCGGTCGAGACCGAGTGAACCCGCTTGCTGGCCTCATGGGCGCCGTCTGCGGTCTGGCGAACGGCAACGGTCAGCTCGTCGAGAGCAGCCGAGGTCTCTTCCAGGCTTGCGGCCTGACGCTCGGTGCGCTGCGACAGCTCGTTGGAGGCGCGGCGGATCTCTTCCTTGGCGACGCCGATGTCACCGCCCTTGGCGCTGACCTGGGCCATGGCAGCTTCCAGATGCGAGAGCGCGTCGTTGAAGTTGTCGCGCAGCGCCGCGTATTTCTGGCCGATATCGGCGCAGCGCACCGTCAGGTCGCCGTGGGCGATCTGTTCCAGCGCCTGGCCGATCGTGCTGACGACGCGGGCCTGCATGGAGGCTTCGTCCTGCTGGTGGCGCAGGTTCGTCTCGCGCTCGCTTTCGAGCGCCAGCTGCTGGGCCGTCTCGCGTTCGGACATCGCATGCCGTTCGCGGATCTTTTCCTGCAGCGACTGCGTTGCCTTCGCCATCATGCCGACTTCGTTGTTCATGCCGGTATGCGGGATCGTAATCGAGACATTCTCGTCGGCAACCGCCTGAAGCGCGTTGTGCACGTCCTTCAGCGGGTTCGATATGCCGCGGATGAAGTAGAAGGCCGTAGCGATACCGGCAACGAAGACGATGGCGCAGGCCGTCAGGGCCTTCCACATGGTTTCGTTGACCTTGGCCTGCAGGTCGTCGAGATAGACACCCGTGCCGACGACGATCTTCCACGGGGCAAAGGCAAGCGAATAGCCGCCCTTCAGGAAGGTCTGGTCGTCGGGATGACCCGGCTTGGACCAATAGTAGTAGGTGCGACCGCCGCCGGCGATGCCGCGCTCGACAAGCTGCTTGCTGAAATGATTGCCGGCCTTGTCGATCTGGCCGCTCATGTCCTTGCCCAGGTTGACCGGGCTTGGATGGAAGAGCTGGACGACATTGTAGTCGAAACCGAAGACATATCCCGCCGGCTGGAACGTAACGCGCTTCAGAACGTCGAACGCTTCGGCCTGGGCGGCCTCATGCGTCATCTGGCCGGCTTTCTCGCGCTCGTAGAAAGTATTGAGAACGGAGACTGCGGATTCGACCTGCGTGCGCAGCATATCGAAACGCTCATCGTAGATCGCCTGCTCGGATGTGCGGATTTCAAAATAGATTGCGACAGCAAACGCCGCCATCAAAACACCGACCAGCGCAAAAAGCTGATGAGCAATCTTGAGTTTCTTCATGATTGACCTCACGGAAAAGATGAAATTCTGTATCCCGGATCGGCCAACTCCCGACCTGCGCGCGAAACATCGCGTGCTCAGCTAGCGCAATCATGCGTCCTCCGGTCCCCCGCTAAGTAAAATTAAGGTGAATGATTAAATTATCTTTTAACGATGGCGGGCCTTCTACTCGGAAGCCCTAGTAGAATTGACGGGTATCTTCTTGCAGACTTGTATAAGTTGCAGTTCCGCACAATCGCAATCGCATAAATTAGGATATACGTATTTAAATAGTGAAAACGCACCCTGCTTATCTTCAGGGTGCGTTCGAAACCTGGAGCGGATCGGCAGGATCTGAATTAGAAACGGAGCTCGAACCTCGAAGCGTCGAGAGGTGCGGTTGCGCCCATGCCGGCCGCGAGCGGCTTCGCCTCGCCGCCAACCACGGCAGCCGTCGCTTCATTGTCGATGCCTTCGCCGGGGACTGCGGGAGCGAGCGCAAGCATCTGCTCGGGCGTCGCCTTGTTCACGAAGAGGACGGGGGAACCGCCCATCCAGTTTTCGGTGCGGTAGATCTTCCTCTCTCCACCGATGTCACGGACCTCGGCTTGCTGGAAAGCGCCGGGGCTGAGCGTCGGCACGGTATATTCCCTCTTGGAAGGATCGGCCTGCAGCGGCGGGCAATGGGCGCAGGTTTCGATACGGATGCTGCCGGCTTTCTTCGGCGCGTCAGGCCCGATCACTTCGATCGAGCCGGCCATGGCCGAACCCGCCGCCAGCAGAAAGACCGCACTGAAGAATACCTGACGCATCACACCCGCTCCGTCTCATGTCAGGAGCCAGAATAGCGCGGCTTTATTTCCATCCCGTCAGAAGAAAAGGTAAAAATTTAGCGAAACGGGCCGTTGCCCACCCGCTCCCTATGCCTTTTCGCGCTCGACCGCGCGCCAGCCGATATCGCGGCGGCAGAAGCCGTTTTCCCATTTTACCCGGTCGAGCAGGGAATAGGCGCGCTCTTTCGCCTCGCCGACCGTGCGGCCGGTCGCCGTCACGTTCAGCACACGGCCACCGGTGGCGACGAGCGCGCCGTCCTTGAGCGATGTGCCGGCATGAAACACCTTCTCGCCCTCGCCTGCTTGCGGCAGCGCGAGGATCGGCGTGTTCTTCTCGTAGGAACCCGGATAACCTTTCGAGGCCATGACGACGGTCAGTGCCGGGTCGTCGCTCCATTCGGCCTCGACCTGATCCAGCGTGCCGTTGGCACAGGCCAGCAGCAGCGGCAGGAGATCGCTCTTCAGCCGCATCATCAGCACCTGGCATTCCGGATCGCCGAAGCGGACATTGTATTCGATGAGTTCCGGCCCCTTGGCCGTAATCATCAGGCCGGCGAAGAAGACGCCGGAGAAGGCATGGCCGCTTTCGGCCATGCCGCGAATGGTCGGCTCGATGATTTCCTTCATCGTGCGTTCGGTCATTGCGGCCGTCATGACCGGAGCCGGCGAATAAGCGCCCATGCCGCCGGTATTCGGGCCGGTATCGCCCTCACCGACGCGCTTGTGGTCCTGGGCGGTTGCGAGGGCCAGGGCGTTCCTGCCGTCGCAGAGGCAGAAGAAGCTCGCTTCCTCGCCGTCGAGATAGGCTTCGACCACCACTTCCGCGCCCGCCTCGCCGAAAGCGCCTTCGAAGCAATCGTCGACGGCGGCCAGCGCCTCGTCCAGCGTCATGGCAACCGTCACACCCTTGCCGGCGGCAAGGCCATCGGCCTTGACGACGATCGGCGCACCCTGCTCACGAATATAGGCCTTGGCTTTCGGGGCGTTGTTGAAGCGCTGGTAAGCGCCGGTCGGGATGTTGTAGCGGGCGCAGATATCCTTGGTGAAGCCCTTGGAGCCCTCAAGCTGGGCGGCGGCGGCAGAGGGACCGAAGACGGCGAAGCCTGCGGCGCGCAACCGGTCGGCAATGCCGGCAACCAGCGGCGCCTCGGGTCCGACGACGACAAAGTCGATTGCCTTTTCCCGGCAGAAGGCAACGACGGCGTCATGGTCATCGACATCGACGGCGACCAATGTCGCATGTTCGGCGATGCCGGGATTGCCGGGCGCGGCGTAGAATTCCGTCATCAGCGGCGATTGCGCCAGCTTCCAGGCGAGTGCGTGCTCACGTCCGCCCGATCCGATCAACAGAACCTTCATGCCCGCTCCCTTTTGCTGCTCGTTTGGCCTGCCGGCCTAGCCCGTTGGTCTGGCGGTTAAGCGGGAAGGCCCGAAAGGTCAAGCGAGAAAGCTTACCAGCCCCCGCCTCCGCCACCTCCTCCACCCCCTCCGGACGAGCCGCCGCCGGAAAAGCCGGAGGACGAACTGGAGGGCGGCGGCGAGGGAATGGTGGAGGCAATGGTCGAGGCCATCGACGAGGAGAAACCGCCGATGCGATCGGAAAAACTGCCGCTGTTGAAATTGCCGGAATACCAGCCGGGGCTGTAGGCGGCCGCGGCCGCCCCGGCGGAAGCGGCTGCCAGCCAGGTTTCGAACGTGCGCGACCACGGCTTTTCGACGCCGAGCGCCACGGCATAGGGCAGCAGCGTCTCGAAATGCTGCGGCGACATCTGCGGCGCGCCCGCCATGTTCATCCGGTCCTTCTCGGCAAGCGTCAGATATTGCCTGAGGCCATCGACGCCGGCCGTCATCTTGGCGCCGAGCGGGGTCGGCGCGCCCATGATGAAGAAATAGAGGATGTTGAGGAGCACGATGCCGCCGACCGCAAAAAGCATCGGCGTTTCGTGGAACTCCATCAACTGGGAGCCAAGCGCCAGCACAATGGACGAGAGAATGCTCAAGGCCACGAAAACGGCAATCGCGATGGCAATGACGGCAAAGATCTTGCCGACGAGCGACCGGCCGCGATGCAGCGCCTTTGCAAAACCGGCCACGAAGACGGACAGGAAGACGGAAATACCGATCGGAACGATCATCAGCGCGATCGTATCCGGCTCCAGCGACCCGAAAACGAAGAGCGTCACCAGGGCGGCGGCACTCAAAATCACGCCGCCGCTGACGTAACCGGCGTTGGAATTGTAATATTTGCCGCGATGTTCCCGTTCGATCGAAGAGCGGAACGTCTGGCCGACGGATTTGACCCTTTCGCCATTGGCCTTGTCGATGGTCAGCGTATCATTGCTGCCGCCAACCGCCTTCAGAAGCTCCGCCTCGCCGGCCTGAAGCTTTTCCTTGCCGAGCGGTTTTCCGGTGCGGCGGATGATGATCGAATCCTTGAGATCTTCCAGCGTGACGTAGCCGC
Organism: Rhizobium sp. KDH_Rht_773_N; assembly: GCF_052946295.1. Classification (NCBI taxonomy): domain Bacteria; kingdom Pseudomonadati; phylum Pseudomonadota; class Alphaproteobacteria; order Hyphomicrobiales; family Rhizobiaceae; genus Rhizobium; species Rhizobium sp. KDH_Rht_773_N. The sequence goes on from NZ_CM129525.1 coordinate 936,345, forward strand.
GCACGGCAAGATCGAGCGCGGTCGCCGACAGCGCCGTCCAGCCCTGGCCGGAAAAGCCCCTGTTGTCGATATAGTTGACGAGTGCCGGCGAAATGCCGCCCGGCGGGTCCCAGCGCGGCACGACGATCTCTCGCGCCGGATCGCGGCCGACCTTCAGCCAGGAGCGCGTATAATAGAGGAAGACGAGGATCAACCCGCCGAAACCGATGAAATAGTCGCGGTTGTCGCTGAACCACCAGCTGCTCTCCTGCTCGGCGCTCGGCGGATCGATCGCCCCCTTGCGCAGTTTCGCAACAAAGGTCAGCCCTTCCTCTTCGCCAAGCGGCGCGGTGGTTGCGACGATCAGCCGGCCGCCATCCATGCTGGAACGGGCATTCTTGCCGGTGGCCCCGACCGGGCCGGTGAAGAAGGTGACATCTTCGGGCACAACACCCTGCGGAAAGGTGACTGTGGCTGTGGCCGTGCGGATCGGGAAAATCCAGCCGTTGCCGGTGACGTTCCAATAGAGCTCGTCATGATCGTCGAAATAGCGGACCTGGCGGTTCGTCTTGTAGGTGAAGGCATATTGATGGCGGCCGGCAGGGATCGTCACGTCTTGCGAGCCGGCATAGATGCGAATGCCGCCCGCGATGGATTCCGTATGCCAGGGCTCGTCCACGCCGTCGCGCTTGACCGAGACGACGCTGAAATCGACGCTGCGGCGCCGGCCGCTCGCATCCCTGAAGGTCAGCGGAAAATCGCGGAAGATACCGCGCCGGATGCGATCGCCTTCGGCATTGACGGTGATGGTTTCGGCCACCGTCATCGCCCCGCTCTTTTCCAGCTGGATGGCGGAATCGAAGGAGGCGATGAACTCGGCACCGATGGCTGCCCGCGCAGACAGCACCAGCAGCAGTGCGAAACAAATGCCGAAAAACCGCCGGACCATATGCCCTCCCCCGATTGCGGTTCAGCCCTGACCGTGCTCAGGCCTCGTCTTTGTAGGCAAGCCCCAGCCCCGCCAGCGTGCGCCAGTAAGCCGGGAAGGTCTTGCCGACGCAATCGGGGTCGAGAATGGTGATGCCGTTGATCTTCAGGCCGGCCAGCGCAAAGCTCATGGCGATGCGGTGATCGGCAAAAGTGTCGATATCGGCCGGCAGCGTCTGGCCGGAAAGAGCAGGATCGGAATGGACGATCAGATCGTCGCCCTCCTCGACCGCCAGGCCTTCACGGATATTGTTGAGCCCGGTCGACAGCGCACGGATGCGGTCGCATTCCTTGACGCGCAGGTTGGCGATGCCGACGAAGCGGACCGGCGTCTCGTTGAAGGCGGCGAGAACGGCGATCGTCGGGATGGCGTCCTGCATCTGCGAACCGTCTATTTCGGCCGGCAGGTGCGGGAACCGGGCGATCGTCTCATAGGCCTTGGCATCGGGCTGGGTGAAGGCATCGTTCGCCACGCCGAGATCGATCCTGCCGCCGCTCAACACTTCGGCCGCCCAGAGATAGGTCGCAGCGGATGCATCCGGCTCGATGACGAAATCGGCTGCGGTATAGCCGGTCGGCTGGACGCGCCAGGTCGCGGCGTCGAGCTGCTCCACCTTGGCGCCGAAGGCTTGCATGGCGGCAAGGGTGAGATCGACATATCCGCGAGCGCCGATATCGGTGCCGGCAAGCGCGATCGTGACAGGCGCGTTGGCGCCCGGATTGGCGAGCGGTGCGGCCATCAGGAGCGCGGAGACATACTGGCTGGACAGGCCGGCATCAATCTCGACGCGGCCGGAGGCAAAATGCCCGTTGCCGCGCACCGTCACCGGCGGGCAGCCGGTCGGTGCCTCGGCGTCCAGCCCCAGGGACTTCAGCGCAGCGACCAGCGGGCCGATCGGGCGCTTGCGCATATGCTCGTCGCCATCGACGACGACAGTGCCTTCGACGGAGGCGACGGCCGCCGTCAGGAAGCGCGTCGCCGTGCCGGCATTGCCGAGAAAGAGCGGCGCCTTCGGCTGATGCAGCTTGCCGCTGCCGGTCACGACGAAGGTGGTGTCGTCGGGCTCGTCGATCTGCACGCCCATGGCCCGAAGCGCCTCGGCCATATATTTCGTGTCGTCGCTCTTCAAAGCGCCGGTCAGCCGGCTCGTCCCCTTGGCAAGGCCTGCGAGCAGCAGGGCGCGGTTGGTGATCGACTTGGAGCCCGGGACCACGGCACGACCGGTGAGCGGTTTGCCCGGCGGGATGATGGTGAGCTTGGCTTTACTCATTGCGCTTGTCTCTTCCGTCCATTGCAGCGGCCGCGAGCGGCCTTGTCGGACTGCTCATAGCAGCTTTTGCGCAAAGACAAAGGTCAGAACTTGACTGATGGAACGGCGCGGTCGGCCTCGTTGGTGATTTCGAAATATTCGCGCTTGGCAAAGCCGAACTGGCCGGCGACGAGGTTCGAGGGAAAGCTCTCGACCTTGACGTTCAGATCGCGTGCAGCGCCGTTATAATAGCGGCGCGCCATCTGGATTTCGCTTTCCATCGTCTCCAGCGAGGCCTGCAGCTCGGCGAAATTCTGGTTGGCCTTGAGATCGGGATAGGCTTCGGCCAGCGCCATCAGCCGGCCAAGCGCCTGGCCGAGCAGGCCTTCTGCCTGCGCCCTGCCGGCAACATCGCCGGCGGGAACGGCCTGCGCCCTGTTGCGCAGCTCGACCACCTCTTCCAGCGTCGTCTTTTCGTGAGCGGCGTAGCCCTTGACCGTCTCGATCAGGTTCGGGATCAGATCGGCGCGCCGCTTCAGCTGCACATCGATGCCGGACCAGGCCTCCTCGGCCATCTGGCGGGAACGGACGAGGCCGTTATAAATGAAGATGACGTAGAGTGCGATCAGAACGATGACGCCAAGAGCGATATACATCGCGAATCCCCCGAAAAGCCAATGTGGCCGGAGACTACGCAGGTTTGGCAGATATCGTCAAACGGGGAGTGTGGCGCGACCTTCCATCGCGCCACGGCAGCTCAGGCTGCGGCGTTCACAAGGTCAAAACCACCCGCATCCGTCAGCAGGAACGCTTCGCCGCAGGCCTTGGCGAGCGTGCGCACACGCAGGATGTAGCTCTGGCGCTCGGTGACGGAAATCACGCCGCGGGCGTCGAGCAGGTTGAAGACGTGGCTGGCCTTGATGCACTGGTCGTAGGCCGGGAAGACGCATTTGTGCAGGCGCTGGTTGGCGTTGTCGCCGGGAGCGCCGGCGGCGAGCAGCGCCTGGCATTCCTTCTCGGCATCGATGAAGTGACGATGCAGCATCTCGGTGTTGGCGAATTCGAAATTGTGGCGGGAATATTCCTGCTCGGCCTGCAGGAAGACGTCGCCGTAGCTGATCTTCTCGTCGCCTTCGCGGCCGTTGAAATTCAGGTCGTAGACATTATCGACGCCCTGCACATACATGGCGAGGCGCTCGAGGCCATAGGTCAGTTCGCCGGCGACGGGCGAGCATTCGATGCCGCAGATCTGCTGGAAATAGGTGAACTGCGAGACTTCCATGCCGTCGCACCAGCATTCCCAGCCGAGGCCCCAGGCGCCGAGCGTCGGGCTTTCCCAGTCGTCCTCGACGAAACGGATATCGTGCAGCAGGGGATCGAGGCCGATGGCGGCGAGCGAGCCGAGATAGAGTTCCTGCAGGTTCGGCGGATTCGGCTTCAGGATGACCTGATACTGGTAATAGTGCTGCAGGCGGTTGGGGTTTTCGCCGTAGCGGCCGTCGGAGGGGCGGCGGGAAGGCTGCACATAGGCGGCCTTCCACGGCTTCGGGCCGAGGGCGCGCAGCGTCGTGGCCGGGTGAAATGTGCCGGCGCCGACTTCCATGTCGTAGGGCTGCAGAACCGCACAGCCCTTGTCCGCCCAGTAGTTATGCAGGGTCAGGATCAGCGCCTGGAACGAGCGCTTGGGGTTCATATGGTCTGGAATGGTCGCGGACATGGGATGGCACCGATTGCTTGAAGTATGAGCGCGACAGGTGCCACGGTGGGCCGCAGGGGTCAAGGGCCGCCGTCGGAGCACGCTACAGAAACGGGTTGACGATCGTCAGCTGCTTTTCGACGATCAATCCGGCCGGCATGCCTTCGGAATAGAGCTGGTCGCAACCGGCCCTGAGAGCGGCAGCAACAATCAGGGCGTCATGGAATGAAAAGCGATAACGGTCAGCAAGATCGAGCGCGGCGATAGTGAGATCGTCATCCAGCGCCACGACGGCTGATGCCAATATCAGAATGCTTCCCACCGCCTCCCGAATTTCGGGCCACGACATAGCCAGCGTCTTGCGGCCGATACTGGCAAACCCGTTCAGCACCTGAGCGCTGATGACCGGCGAAGCGGCCAGCAATGCTTGCGCCTTATCCGATCGGGCGTCATCGCTGAACGCATAGACGACGATGGTTGTGTCTATAAAGGGCATCAGCGATGCGTTTGCTTCGTCGCGATCAAACGTCCAATCCGACGGCAGGTTGGCCTGGAGCTTCTAATCCTTTCCAGCGCCCTTTCGCGACTATCGTCCCTCTTTATTCAAAGGCATTGTCTTCGGCAATCCGCACGACGACATCGCCGCCTTCCTTCAGCCCCAGAGCATCGGCAACTTTCGCAAGGATACGGACTGCCAGGCTATTTCCCCATTTTGCGACTTGCATGGCCGCCTCGTGATATACTTCTATTTTTGTATATCATCGTGCCTTTTCCAAGGAAGCTTCTATTCGTCTTCCCGCTTGAGACGATACTCGCCCGTCGCCGGATCCTTCACCAGCGTGCCGATTGCGCCCGTCTGATGCTCTTTGCGGGCGCGGCGCGAGCGCTCGGCAAGCTTCTGCGCGTCGGAGACGAAGCGGCGGTAGAGCCACCAGGCCGCGCAGACGAGGATCAGTAACGTGATAAGTTGTGCCATGTCCCCCTCGCTCCTCCCGTCAAAGCCCGTAGCGGCTCCACAATGCTCTCTCCTCGGCCGCTTCGACAAGCCCCGATGCAAGACCGGATGCCGCACTTTCGAGCGAAACCGGCGACACGCCGGGAATGCGGCGGCCGAGCAGGCCGCGGGCGGCCGTGACCAGCTGCAGCTTCGTCTTCTGGCCGTAACGTTTCTTCAGTTCCTGGCGCATGTCGCCGAGGCCGTCGATCAGGCCGAGTTCCAGGCCGCGCGTGCCGCTCCAGAAGAGGCCGGAGAAGACGGTCGCATCGTCCGTCAGCTTGCCGGCGCGGCGCTCGCGCACCATGGAGATGAAGACCTGGTGGATCTCGATCTGCAGGCTCTTCAGATATTCGATATCCTTTTCCTTCTCCGGCTGGAAAGGATCGAGGATCACCTTGTTTTCGCCCGCCGTATAGACGCGGCGCTCGACGCCGATCTTCTTCAGAAGCTCGGGAAAGCCGAAGCCGCCGGAGACGACGCCGATCGAGCCGACGATGGAGGTGGGGTCGGCGATGATCTCGTCGCCGGCGAGCGCGATCATATAGCCGCCCGAAGCTGCCACATCCTCCACGAAGACCAGCACCTTCTTCTGCTTTTCCCGCGCCAGCTCACGGATGCGGGTGAAGATGAGGCGCGACTGGACGGGCGAGCCGCCCGGCGAATTGATGGCAATGGCAACGGCCGGCGCATCCTTCATCGAGAAGGCTTTTTCCAGCACCGGCGCGACATTGGCGAGATTGAGGGTCGGGCGGAACTGGCCGCCGCCGCTGATGATCGCGCCCTGCAGCCTGACGACGGGGATGACGATCCCATCCCTGCGAAACCGCTTCGGCATCAGCTTTCTCAAAAATCCGGCCATTTCTCTTCCTTCACCACAATCGGCACCCACCACAACCGGCGTCATGACAGGCGGCGCCAGCATGCATACGCACATTACAAGGGCATTGCATGTATGCGCTGCAACGGCAAACGCAATGGCCGCAGGGCCAAAACATCGCTTCTCGATTTTCTTGTTGCGAATGACTTGCATTATCATTCTAATCAGGCATAGTGCCGGCATGGCTCAACAGGTGAAAATGGCATGGACATTCTGAATCCGAATGCAAAGGGCGGCTGGCGCACCGAGCGCGAGGAGGCTTCGCTCTCCGACGTCTATCGTACGATTGGCCTTGGACGGCACAGCTCCCCGTGGCGGCGCGCGGCAGCCTTCCTCGGCCCCGGCTACATGGTGGCGGTCGGCTATATGGACCCCGGCAACTGGGCGACTTCGCTCGCCGGCGGATCGAAATTCGGCTATGCGCTGCTGACTGTCGCACTGCTTTCGAACCTGATGGCGATCGTGCTGCAATCGCTTTGCGCGCGTCTGGCGATCGGCTCGGGCCGCGACCTGGCGCAGGCCTGCCGCGACGCCTACCCGCCTTTTGTCGCCGTGCCGCTCTGGGCCTTTGCGGAAATCGCCATCATCGCCACCGATATTGCCGAGGTGATCGGCACGGCGATCGGCCTCAACCTGCTTTTCGGCATCCCGCTCGAAATCGGCGTGCTGATAACCGCGCTCGACGTGTTCCTCATCCTGCTGCTGCAGAGGCTCGGCTTCCGCTGGATCGAGGCCTTCATCATCACGCTGCTCGGCGTCATCGCGATCTGCTTTGCGGTCCAGATTTTCCTTGCCGACCCGCAATGGGGCGCCGTCATCAAGGGCTTCCTGCCCACGCCCGAAGTCGTCACCAATCCGGAAATGCTCTATCTGGCGCTCGGCATTCTCGGCGCGACGGTGATGCCGCACAATCTCTACCTTCATTCCGGCATCGTGCAGACGCGCTCCTACGGCCATACCGTGCCGGAGAAGAAGGAGGCGCTGACCTTTGCGACCATCGATTCCACCGTGGCGCTCTGCTTCGCTCTTCTGATCAACGCTTCGATCCTGATCCTTGCCGCGGCGGCCTTCAATGCCAACGGCCGGACGGATATCGTGGAACTGGGCGAGGCGCACTCGCTGCTGTCGCCGCTGCTCGGCCTTGCCATTGCGCCCACGCTCTTCGGCATCGCGCTGCTCTGCTGCGGCCTGAATTCGACGGTTACGGCCACGCTTGCCGGGCAGATCGTCATGGAAGGCTTCCTGAAGATCCGCCTGAAGCCGTGGGTTCGCCGCCTGATCACCCGCGCCATCGCCATCGTTCCCGCCGCCTTCGTGACGATCTGGTACGGCGACCAGGGCACGGCCGAACTGCTGATCCTGACCCAGGTGGTGCTGAGCCTGCAGCTTTCCTTCGCCGTCTTCCCGCTCGTCATGTTCACGGCAAGCAGGGCGAAGATGGGAGAGCTGGTCGCGCCGAAATGGCTGAGCGCGATTGCCTACGTGATCGCTGTCGTGATCGCCGGGCTGAACGTCAAGCTGCTCCTGGACTTCGTGACCGGGGGTTAGAGCCGGCGATACGCCGCACGGCCATTGTTGAAATCATCGACGAGAGGGGAGAACTTGTGGCTCCCCTCTTCGTGCATGATAAGGGGCGCACGCAGCGACAGCCGCGCCCGCGACCCCTTGATCGCCGTCACGAGAATACGGACGGCATTTTCCCCTTCGCGCGGATGGATGGCGGTGATCTCGATGCCGCCGAAGCGCCGGCCGCAGGCGTCGATGATCTCGGCGATCGATTGCGGCCTCGCGATCAGCGAAAGCTGGCCGCCCGGGATCATGATGGCGCCGGCCGTGCGGATCCAGCTTTCGAACAGACCATCGGTCATGGCATGGGCTTCGGCCTTCAGCGCATCCGGTGTCCGGCGGTCGCCGGCATCGTTGAAGGGCGGGTTCATAATAACGTGATCGAAGCTTTCGTCGGTCAGGCCCGCGTCGTTGCGCGCTTTGGCGGTCAGCGTCACATCGGCTTCGACGACCGAGACGCGGCCGGCCATATGGGCATTGTCGGAAAGCTCGATGCTGCGGCGGGCGTAATCGACCATCTCCGCCGAGCGTTCGAAGAGCACGACTTCGGCTTTCGGAAGTCGGGAGGCGACGGCAAGGCCGGCAGCGCCTGCGCCGGCACCGAGATCGGCCACCCTGACCGGCCGATCGTCGGCAACGAGGGCGGCGAGCAGCATGGCGTCCATGCCGGCGCGGTGGCCCCTTCCCTTCGGCTGGACGATATGGAAAAGGCCGCGATGAAAGGCGTCTATCGTATCCGTTACCGCCCCGGTCATATCGTCACTTCCGCTCGCGCAGCTCGCCGCCGAGACCGGCATCGGTCAGGATGCGGCGGGCCTGATCGGCCATCTCCTCGTCGACCAGCAGCCGGCGCGGCAACATGCCGAGCGAACCTTCCAGCACGCTCATGCCCTGATCGGCGATGAAGCAGGCAATTCCCGCATCCTTCATGAGGCTCTCGGCAAAGGAGAGCAGAACGGGATCGTTTGCGCGGATAAGCTCATGCATTTGCCGTCGTTTTCCCTTCCGAATCTGCTGGCAGCGACAATTCACCCCTTGCCGCCTCCATCGCCCCTTTCTATTGTCAAAGACAACGAATGAACAGGAGTCCGGGTCGTTGGGCGTGGTCATACCGCTAGAAGAAAACAAAAACAAACTGGCTTCCATCAAGCCGCTGGTGGACCTCACCAGGGCCGACATGGAGCGGGTGAACCAGCTTATCCTTTCCAAGGCCGGCTCGGACGTGCAGATGATCCCGGAGGTGGCGAACCATCTCATCTCCTCCGGCGGCAAGCGCCTGCGGCCGATGCTGACGCTCGCGGCGGCCTCGCTGTTCGGCTACAGGGGCGAAAACCACATCAAGCTCGCCACGTCGGTCGAGTTCATGCACACGGCAACGCTTCTGCATGACGACGTGGTGGACGAAAGCGACCTGCGCCGCGGCAAGTCGACGGCGCGCACGATCTGGGGCAACCAGGCAAGCGTTCTCGTCGGCGACTTCCTGCTCGGCCAGGCCTTCCGCATGATGGTCGAGGTCGGCTCGCTGGAAGCGCTCGACGTGCTTTCCTCCGCGGCCTGCGTCATCGCCGAGGGCGAGGTCCTGCAGCTGTCGGTCGCCAAGAACATGGAAACGACCGAGGACGACTACCTCTCGGTCATCCGCGCCAAGACGGCGGCCCTCTTTGCCGCCGCCGCCGAAGTCGGCCCGATCGTCGCGGAAACCGGCAAATCCGGCCGCAACGCGCTGAAATCCTACGGCATGAATCTCGGCCTCGCCTTCCAGCTCGTCGACGACGCGCTTGATTACGGCGGCAAGGCTGCCGATCTCGGCAAGAATGTCGGCGACGATTTCCGTGAGGGCAAGATCACGCTGCCGATCATCCTCGCCTATCGCCGCGGTACGCAGGAAGAGCGCGCCTTCTGGCGCGATGCGATCGAGGGCGGCAACAGCAGCGACGCCAATCTGGAAAAGGCGCTCGGCCTCATCACCAAATACGGCACGCTGAACGACACGATCCAGCGGGCGGTCCATTACGGCACGATTGCCCGCGATGCGCTTGCGCCGCTGCCGGACAGCGCCTGGAAATCGGCGCTGATGGAAGTCATCGACTTCTGCATCGAGCGTGTGAACTGAGGCGTGCCTGCGCATGACCTATCACGCCGCCGCAATGCAGCTGCGCGTTTCGTGCGGCGGCACAATCAAACGTCCTTGAACGAGGGCTGAATTTCTTGCAGGGGCGCTTCAAAAAAGCCATCCTGTTGTGAATCAGTGTTTTCAACTGATTTTGCGGTCGGCCCATCGAGTCGGTCGTCCCTGAAGAAAGGTTTTCTAATGCGGCAGAGATTTGTCACCCGTCTCCTTTCGAGCGCAGCCCTGGCGGCGGTCCTTTCGCTCGGCGGTATTGGCGGCGTGAATGCCGAAGACGCGGTAGCAGACGATGCCGCCCCGGCCGTGACTTTCGATCCGGACAGCGTTTCCACCTTCTCCGGCGCTTTCCTGGCTGCCCGCACGGCCGATGTGGACCACGACTACCCGACGGCGATCGAGCTCTACAAGAAGGCCCTGCAGATCGAGCCGGGCAATCCGGAAATCCGCCAGCGCCTGATGATCTCGCTGCTGCTCAACGGCGATATCAAGGACGGCGTGAAATATGCCAACGACCTGAAGGGCGACCCGACCGTCGAGCGTATCACCACGATCGTGCGCGGCATGGACGCGATGCGCCGCGGCGACTTCAAGACGGCGGAATCGATCCTGAAATATGACGGGCCGAACGATCTCGACCGCATGATGAACGACCTCCTGCTCGCCTGGGCGCGCGTCGGCGCCGGCCGCGGCAAGGAAGGGCTTGCCATGGTCGAGAAGATGAAGGGACCGGATTGGGTCCGCATCTTCCGGAACTACAATGCCGGTGCGATCGCCATCGTCAACGGCGACATCAAATCCGCCCGCCAGCACCTGAACGATGCCGTGCTGGACAAGGAAGGCGGCGCCACCGCTCCCGATACGTTCATGCGTGCCATCATGGCGCTCGCCCGTCTCGAAGCCTCGCAGGGCAACAAGCAGAAGGCGCTCGACGCCGTCTCGGTCGGCGACAACCTGCTGCCGAACTACGCCCCGCTGAATGCGCTGCGCGACAGTATCGAAAAGGGCGAGAAGCAGGAACAGCAGGTCAAGAGCGCCGAAGAGGGGGCGGCCGGCGTGCTGTTCTCGGTCGGCGGCGCGCTGAACCGCGACGGCGCCGAAGATATCGTCTCGCTGTATCTGCAGACGGCCAATGCGCTCGATCCGAACAGCGCCGATACGCTGGTGCTGCTCGGCGGCATTGCCGAAAAGCAGAACCAGATGGACCGGGCGATTGCGCTTTACCAGAAGGTGCCGGCCAATTCGCCGATGCGCCGCATTTCCGAACTGCAGCTGGGTCTTGCGCTTGCGCAGGGCGGCAAGGTGGAGGAGGCCCGCAAGCATCTGCAGGCGCTGATCGCCTCCGACCCGAAGGACATCAGAAGCTACCTCGCCTATGGCAGCGTTCTGTCCGACGCCAAGGACTATCAGGCGATGGCCGACAATTACGACAAGGCCGTCGAGATCATCGGCCCGTTCCCCGGCCGTGCCGACTGGAGCGTCTTCTTCCAGCGCGGCATCGCCTATGAGCGGCTGAAGAAGTGGGACCAGGCGGAGCCGAATTTCCGCAAGGCGCTCGACCTCAATCCCGACCAGCCGCAGGTTCTGAACTATCTCGGCTATTCCTGGATCGACATGAACCGCAATCTCGACGAAGGCCTTGAGATGATCAAGAAGGCCGTCGAGCTGCGTCCCGACGACGGCTACATCATCGACTCGCTCGGCTGGGCCTATTTCCGCCTCAACCGCTACGACGATGCCGTCGACGAGCTGGAGCACGCAGCCCAGATCAAGGCCGGCGATGCGACGATCAACGACCATCTGGGCGACGCCTACTGGCGTGTCGGCCGCAAGCTGGAAGCCGTCTATCAGTGGAACCGGGCGCTCGCCTCCGAGCCCGAGGCATCCGAGATCCCGAAGATCAAGGAAAAGGTCGCCAACGGCCTGCCCGCGCAGGACGACGATGCCAAGACCGTCGACAAGAAGCAGCCGGACCCGCAGCCGGTGACGCCGCCGCCGGTCGACAAGAAATCCTGATTCCATGCCTGAAACGGGCATTTCCCTTTTCGGGGCCGGCGACTTCGCCGTTACCGAGGACGCCTGCGCAAAAATCAATCTGGCCCTGCATGTGACGGGCCAGAGGCCGGACGGCTATCACCTTCTCGAAATGCTGGTGACATTTGCCCGCCACGGCGACCGGCTGGGCTTTGCACCTGCCGATGCCGACGATTTCACGATTTCCGGCCAGTTCGCCGATGTGCTGGCCGACGATCCCGGCACCAATCTGGTGCTGAAGGCGCGCGACCTGCTGCGCGAGGCGGCAGGCGGAGCGCCAGCCGTACGCATCCATCTGGAAAAGAACCTGCCGGTTGCTTCAGGCATCGGGGGCGGCTCTGCCGATGCGGCAGCGACGCTGCGCGGACTGATGTGCCTGTGGGGCGTAAGACTTGCCGCCGAGACCCTTGCCGCGCTTGCGCTGAAGCTTGGGGCGGACGTGCCGATGTGCCTGAAAAGCACGCCGCTGATCGCCCGCGGTATCGGCGAGGAGATAGAGGCGGCCGATGCCCTGCCCTCCTTCGCCATGGTGCTCGCCAATCCGCTGAAGGGCGTTTCGACGCCCGAGATTTTCCGGCGCCTCGCCACCAAGAACAATCCTCCGCTGGTCCTGATGAAGACGCCGCACTGGATGGAAGTCATCCGGGCGACACGTAACGATCTCGAACCACCGGCGCGCGAGCTGGTGCCGGAAATCGGCGAGATTTCCAACATGCTCGCGGCGGAAGGCGCGCAATTCACCCGCATGTCCGGCTCCGGCGCGACGTGCTTCGGCATTTTCGAGACGCCCGTTGCTGCGCTGCGTGCCGCCGAGCGTCTTCACGCCGCCCGCCCGGACTGGTATTTCCAGGCGACGGAGACGTTTGCTGGAGGTGCATGATGGCAGGCCTGGACGAAAAACGGGCGTTTATACCGCTCGGCATCGCGGTTCTGACCGTTTCGGACACACGCACGCTGGAAGACGACAAATCCGGCGATACGCTGGCAGCCCGGATTGCCGAGGCGGGACATCAGCTGATCGACCGCGACATCGTGCCCGACGACCGCGAGAGGATCGCCGCACGCGTGCGCGCCTGGACGGAAGCCAAGGAGATCGACGTCGTCATCACCACCGGCGGGACAGGCTTTACCGGCCGCGACGTGACGCCTGACGCACTGGAGCCGCTCTTCGAAAAGCGGATGGACGGGTTTTCGGCCGTGTTCCACCGTATTTCCTACGACAAGATCGGCACCTCGACGATCCAGTCGCGCGCGACGGCAGGCATCGTGAACGCTACCTTCGTCTTCGTGCTGCCGGGCTCGCCCGGTGCCTGCAAGGATGCATGGGACGGCATTTTGAAGGCGCAGCTCGACTATCGCCACATGCCCTGCAATTTCGTGGAGATCATGCCGCGGCTGGACGAGCACCTCAAACGCGGCGCGACGAAACAGATGTGAAACCTCATCAGCGGCATTGCCTATGTCGCAAGGCCGGGCAGGGTGGGCATCGTTTCCCAGCTCTCCCCGGACAGCAGCACGCAGCTTACGCCGTTTACATTCGTGACGATGAGCGTCCAGGTGCCACTCTTGGCGGCATAAACCTCAAGAATGGCGTTCTGGTTGATCAGTCCGACTGCCGTGAGCTTTTCAGCAAAGTTGCTGTCCAGGAATTTGACGATCTCGGATCGGCCTGCGCAACTGCGCATCATCTGCGATGCTGCCGGATGCGGATGCGCGATCACCAATGTCGACAACAGGACGGCCAGCAGACCGTGAACCATATTGCGTAGCATGACGCACCTCCTTTCGCCGGAAACCCGGCAGAAGAGGAGATTTTCGCCGACCTGTTCTGCCGTTCACCGGCATTCCATGGCGATCCGCTGCGAAGCGCGGCGCTTCGACGGCGCCATGGCCAATTATAGCGCGAAATTTGATTGGGCGCCATCTTTGCGCAGTGTCGCCGAACGATGCGGCCGCTAGAGCAATTCCAGCAAAAGCGGGAACCGGCCTTGCGTTCGGAATTGCATAGAGAACAATGAGCCAAGCATTGAAGGCCACTCCGTTTTCGCCGGAAATGCCTTAGCGCGCGGCGCGGGCGACCCAGGAGGGAATCAATTCGCTGGAGAGCTGGCGCGGCTTCTGTGCCTTGACGAATTCGGCAAGGCGCATGCCGCTCTTGGCCGCCGAAATGGCGAGTTTCTTCGGCATGAGCAGGCCGAGTTCCAGGGGCGGCCTGGCGCGGCCGACGCGCTGGAGAAAGGGGCGCCGATAGCCGCGCGAGGCGGTGAAGCGCGCGGGAACCTTGTTCAAGGCCACATATTCCGAGACCTCGTCGATCCAGCCCGCCTGCGGCCTTGCCCCCGGCTCGACGAAAAGCAGCCATTCGCCGCGGGCGGACCGGATGATGTCCTTGATATCCCATTGCGAATGGAACCGGCAGCCGGCAGCATCCGCCACCCGCGCGGTGCCGTCGCGCGAGCCGTGATCGAGCACGACCACATCGCTGACGAGACCTTCCACGGCGCCTGCCACCAGTGCGGATAAAGTCTGGGCCAGTTCAGGTTCCTGATCCTGGCATTCGAGAACAACGGTCAACATTGCCTGTTTATAGAGCGTCGCTCAAAATTTTGCCAGCGCCACTTTCCTTATTTTGTTCTTGCAATGTTCTGGTTTTGCGGATAGGAATTTAATCATCGAACCGAGCGGGATCGAGCCTCTTCCGCCGCTGGAGAATCCGATGAGACCACAGTCCCTTGCAGGGCAGGCCGCATTTGCGCCTGCCAATACGGCAGATATTGCCGACGCGATGATCGCGGCCTCGGGGCTGCGCATAGAAGTCGACCGGCGGCGCGGCCGCGGCGCGGGGCTGAACCCGAGCGGCCGCTTCGAGCCGACGCAGCGTGAGACCTTCGACGACGGCTGGCAGACGCTCGAGGAACTACCGCCTTTCAAGACGGACGTGCAGATCGAGAAGCCGCGCACGGCCATTACCCGCAACGAGTCTCCCGATCTCTCCTTCGACCGCTCGATCAATCCCTATCGCGGCTGCGAGCATGGCTGCATCTACTGTTTTGCCCGGCCGACCCATGCCTATATGGGGCTATCGGCGGGGCTCGATTTCGAAAGCAAGCTCTTTGCCAAGCCGGATGCGCCGAGACTTCTGGAGCGCGAGCTTGCCAAGCCCGGCTACAAGGTGCGCGTCATCGCGATCGGCACCAATACCGACCCCTACCAGCCGATCGAGAAGGAGTGGCGCGTCATGCGGCAATTGCTTGAGGTGCTGAACAAGGCCAACCACCCGGTTGCGATCGTCACCAAATCGGCAATGATCCTGCGCGATCTCGATATCCTCACGGAGATGGCGGCGAAGAACCTCGTGCGTGTCGGCATTTCGGTGACGACGCTCGACCGGAAACTCGCGCGCCTCATGGAGCCGCGGGCCTCGACCCCGACGCGCAGGCTGGAGGCGATCCGCGGGCTTTCCGAGGCCGGCATACGCACAACGGTCATGGCGGCGCCGGTTATTCCCGCGCTCAACGATCACGAGCTGGAGCGCATCCTCGAGGCCGCCAAGGCTGCGGGTGCCGAAGAGGCAAGCTATGTGCTGCTGCGGCTGCCGCTGGAAGTCAGCCCGCTCTTTCGCGACTGGCTGCTGCAGAACTATCCCGATCGTTATCGCCATGTCATGTCGCTGGTGCGCTCGATGCGCGGCGGCAAGGATTACGATGCCGAATTCGGCAAGCGCATGAAGGGTGCGGGACCTTATGCCTGGCAGATCGCCCGCCGCTTCGAAATGGCGGCAAAGCGGCTGGGGCTGACGCGCCGGGGCCTTGCCCTGCGCGACGACCTCTTCGTGCCGCCCGGCGGCAGCGGCGTGCAGCTGTCGCTGCTTTGACTGATTGTTTTCAGGTCGTTCCGGACAAAGGCGGTTACGCGTTTTTGCTGGAATTGCTTGTCTGTTTACGCAATTCCGGACGCAAAACCGCTGCGCACTTTTGCTGGAATTGCTTGTGAGCTTGCGTAAGGCGTGAAGAAGACCTGCCCTGCGTCTTCTGCCTTGCGCAATTCCCGCGGATGGCCCTGACCGCACCATCCGCCGGACAGCCCCCGGCCGTCGCCGCCCTGATCCGGGGGCTTGCAGGAAATCGGGTTGGCGTGCGAGGTTCAACCGCATGAAACGTCGCACGTCACCCGATTCTCCTCTGCTTTTCGAAGAGGTTCCGCTCGTGCCGGATTTCCGGCTGGAGCTGAAGGCCCGCAAGGCCGGCCACTGGCCTGTCGCCGGCGCCGATGAGGCCGGGCGCGGGCCGCTTGCCGGCCCTGTCGTTGCCGCCGCGGTGATCCTTGATCCCAAACGCATTCCCGAGGGCCTGAACGATTCCAAGCAGCTTTCGGCGCAGAAGCGCGAAGAGCTGTTCGTGCAGATTCTTGCGACGGCCACGGTTTCCATCGCCTCCTCCAGCTCCACACGCATCGACGAAACCGATATCCGCAAGGCGAGCCTCGACGCCATGCGCCGCGCGATCTGTGGCCTCTCCGTGCCGGCGCAATATGTGCTGACGGACGGGCTGGACGTGCCCACCGGGCTTGCATGTCCGGGCCAGGCCGTGGTCAAGGGCGACGCGCGCTCGGTGTCGATCGCCGCCGCTTCCATCGTGGCGAAGGTGACGCGCGATCGGATGATGGCGCGGGCACATCTCGTGTTCCCGCAATACGGTTTTGCCGCCCATGCCGGCTATGGCACGGCGCAGCATCGTTCCGGCATCGAGCGGCACGGGCCGTGCTCGCTGCACCGCATGAGCTTCCGGCCGCTGCGCAAGGATGGCGTCGAGCTCGGGGCGAACGAGGAGATGCTCGGCGAATAGTCAAGCCGCAGCCTTCTCATCGTTTCCTTCTTGCGGCGAGCAGGAAGAGAACCTCACAGCTGCGATTTCTGGCAGCCGACGTTTTGGCGGCGACTTTCACGGCGTGGCTCCGTCGCGCGCAGCCGGCCGCAATGCGCTGCGTTATGATCCACCGATACATCAAAAACAAAAAGCCCCGACGGAGCGGGGCTTTTCAATTCCATCGGGCTGAAGCTCAGTTCAGGCGCGTCTTTACTTCGCCGACAGCCTTGCCGAAAAGTTCGGACTGGATCTTGGCATCGGCCTGCTTGCCGATGACGGATTCGGCGGCGGCGATGGCAAGATCGACGGCAGCGGAGCGAACGGCCTTCATTGCGTCGGCTTCGGCCTGCTTGATCTTCTGTTCCGACAGGGCCGTGCGGTTGGCGACGAATTCTTCCGTCTTCTTCTTCGCTTCGGCGGTCAGCATTTCGGCTTCGCGTTCGGCAGCGGCAACGATATGCGCGGCTTCGGCTTCGGCTTCCTTGCGCTTGCGCTGGTATTCAGCGAGCAGGTGCTGGGCTTCCTCGCGCAGACGCTTGGCTTCCGCCAGCTCGTTGCGGATCTGATCGGCGCGGTCGTCGAGCGACTTCGCCATCATGCCCGGGACCTTCAGGTAGACCATCAGGGCCAGAAAGATAACGAGGCCGACGAAGGCGAAGAAAGTTGCGTCAAATGCAAATTCCATCGATCAAGCCTCCTTCTTGGCTGCAGCAACGGCAGCGGCGACGTCAGCCTGGGCGGCGGAGCCGCCGATGAGCTGTTCGACCACGGCAGCCGCGGTTTCCTCGGCAATGGCGCCGACATCGGCGAACGCCTTGGCCTTGACATCGGCGATGCGGCTTTCGGCAGCCTTCAGCTTTTCAGCCAGGCTTGCCTCGATCGTGCGGCGGTCGGCTTCTGCCTTCACCTTTGCGGCATCGCGAGCGGCAGTGCCGATCGAATTTGCCTTGGCGCGGGCGGCGGCGAGTTCGGCTTCATAGGTCGCGACGGCAGCGTCAGCCTCGGACTTCAGACGACCGGCTTCTTCGACGTCCTGCGAGATGCGGTTGTGGCGCTGCTCGAGGATGGTGCCGATACGCGGGGCGATGACCTTTTGCATGAGCAGGTAGAAGATGACGAACGTGATCGCCAGCCACAGAAGCTGGGATGCGTAGGTCGACGAATCGAAAGGCGGGAAAGGTCCGCGCGCGTGCTCGCCTTCGGCGACGCCGGTCTCGGTATGGACCTCGCCGGCAGCCGGAGCGGCATGCGCATCCGTCGCGGTTCCCGCCGGGACCTCTTCAGCGTAGGCCGGGGTCACAAAGTACATGCTCACCTCCAGGTGTACTGCAAATGCAAAGGATCACGGCTCGCTGTTCGCAGGCCGTGATCCATAAATCCACCGATATCAGACGGCGAAGAGCAGGAGGAGAGCAACGAGCAGCGAGAAGATGCCCAGAGCTTCCGTAACGGCGAAGCCGAATACCAGACGGCCGAACTGGCTGTCAGCAGCAGACGGATTGCGCAGAGCGCCGGAGAGGTAGCTGCCGAAGATGTTGCCGAGGCCGAGAGCCGTACCGGCCATACCAAAGCAAGCCAGACCTGCACCGATGAACTTTGCTGCTTCCGCTTCCATGTTGAACTCCTTTGAAATGGTTGTTGCGGCGAATGACTGACGCCCTTTGACGTCGATGTCGTTATCCTTAGTGCCCGCCCGGATGGATCGCGTCATTGAGGTACATGCAAGTCAGCACCGCAAAGACGTAAGCCTGGAGGAAGGCGACGAGGAACTCGAGACCGGTCAGGGCGACGGTCATGATGAGAGGAAGAACGGCTCCGCCGACACCGACTGCACCGAGGGCTCCAAGCGAGGCGACGAAGCCTGCGAACACCTTCAGCGTGATGTGACCGGCGAGCATGTTTGCGAAAAGTCGAACAGAGAGCGAAATCGGGCGGGACAGGAAGGAAATGATCTCGATCGCCACGACCAGCGGCAGCAGAATGCCCGGCACGCCCGAGGGCACGAAGACATTCAGGAAGTGGAAGCCGTGCTTGTAGAAGCCGTAGACGAGAACCGTGCCGATGACGAGGATCGCCAGCGCGAAGGTAACGATGATCTGGCTGGTAATCGTGAAGAAATAAGGGAACATGCCGAGCAGGTTTGCCGTCAGCACGAACATGAAAAGCGAGAAGACCAGCGGGAAGAACTTCATCCCCTTGGTTCCCGCGCCTTCCTTCAGCATGCCGGCAATGAACTCGTAGGACATTTCGGCGAGCGACTGCGAGCGGCCGGGAACGACGGCGCGGGCCGAAGTCGCGAAATACAGGAAACCGGCGGCGACAGCGGCCGAAGCGACCATGAAGAGCGATGCATTGGTGAACGAGAAATCAATCCCGCCGATCTCGATCGGCACAATCTTGAAGATCTGGAACTGATGAGTCGGATCGTTTGACACCGGTTGCTCTCTCTCTTTGGCCCGTCCAAGGGACGGAAATTGCACTGGACCGGAACGGTCCCTATTTCTCGGGCGTCCTGCGGTCCAGCGGTTGGGCGACCTTGCCCGCGGCGCGCAGAACATTCAGAACGCCGGCACAGAATCCAAGAAGCAGAAGAACAATCAAACCCCAAGGCGCCGTGCCGACAAAACGGTCGAAGAGATAGCCGAGCACAGCACCGACAACGATGGCGGAAATGAATTCGCTCGAGAGCTTCATCGCCTGGGCATAACCTTTACGGCTCTGCTCGGCAGTGGCCTCCCGCGCCTCTTCCTTCCTGTCATCGGCGCGCTTGGAGGCGAGTTCCGCTTCCAGCTGCCGACGGCGCTGCTCAAGACTTTCTTCGCGGTCATCCGCCATCGTGCTCTCCTCCGCTTCCGTCGCCCGCAATCCCGCTACCCCGGTTTTCCGGACCACGGACGCAAAGGTTAAAGAACCTTCCGGCCCGTTCTGAAGTCGCGCGCAACATAGTTTTAGGGATTAGCATAGTCAAGGCGTAGACAGCTTGTGTCCAGCCATAAAATAACCACAAAAAATCAAATATTTAAGCGAAATTTGGCCACTCGGACCCGATTTCGCCGAAAGAATCCGCTTTCGAACGGAGCCAGGCGGCGAAAAATCCGCAATCTGCGGCCTTTTCGTCCAAAGCCTGTCGCGATCCTTCCGATCCGCGTGCCACGCTTCAGGCTCTCGCCCTATGCCTCAGCTCCAGCCGCCGCCATAGGTACGGTAGAAGACGTGCATGCCGATGCGGCCGACCTTTTCCATTGTCCTGGCCCAGTTCGGACGGACATAGACGGCGTGGTAATGTGTGGCCGAGCCGACCTGCGGCAGCCAGATCTTGCCGGCGGTGACGGCCATCGCCACATCGCGGGCCACGCGCCAGTGATATTGCGAATTCACACGGTCCTTGATGTTGTCGCAGGCGAAGGAAAACTGGCAGCGGTTGCGCCAGTCCTCGTTCTGGTAGACGACGCCGCAGATGGTCTTGGGATAGGCCGGGTTGCGGACGCGGTTGAGGATGACCTGGGCAACGGCCGCCTGCCCTTTGACGGATTCGCCGCGCGCCTCGAAATAGATGCCTGAGGCCAGGCACTGCTGCTCGCGGGCGGAAAAGACGCTGGCCGGCAGAATGCTGGCGGCCCAGGCATGGTCCTTCGGGCCGATCTGCGGCACGAAACGGCCCTCATCCTTGTCGGTCAGGATCGAATCGAAGGGCGACTGGCGGGAATAGTCGGGCGCGGCGGGCGCATAGGCCGTTGCCAGCACATCCGCCTTGCTGTTGGTCACGAGGCTTGCCAGCATTGCCGGCATGGCATTGTCCCTCTGCGGGGCCGGCTGCGTCTTGTAGAAGGCGGTGGCGATCTCGATTTCCTTGCCCTTGATCGTCGGCTTCACGAAGGCGGACTTGTCCTTGAGGTCGAAGACCGGGCGGAAGAGGAGCCTGGTGCGCTCGAGAATGGAACCGGCCGAGAAATCCTTCGGCGGCTGCACCCTTTCGACGGCGACGACGCGGCCTTTCTTGGCATCGCGATTGACGCGGTCCTCGTCGGGTGTCGTCTCATGGCCCTTCTCGCCGGCGACGAAAGCAACCTTGCGACCGTCGGGCAGCACCATGCCGGCACCTGAGGCGATCGAGCCGGTAACGGTCGGGTCGGCAAAGGCAAGTTCGGCCTGGTGGACGGAGCCTGCGGGAGAATTGGTCAGAACCATGCGCCAGCTTTCCCCCTCGCGGTCGAGGCCGGCCAGCATGGTGGCAAGATCGGCATGGGAAGCGACGCTCGGGAAGATCAGCCATCCGGCCACGCCGAAGATCGCGGGAGAGACCCAGTTCTGGGGCAAGAGACGCAGCTTGCTGCGGGAACGGCCATTTCGACGCAACGCGGACTCCGGGCATGGGACGCAGGAACAGTCCCAAGAAAATCCCGCATTAACCTTGATAGCTGGTTAACGCGCTGTGCCGGAATATGCCCATGAGGATTTTTGCATGTTCTAATGCTGCCGGGATTTTCGGGGGATGCGGGTTCACTCGACGAAAAGACCCCTCCCCACAGGTGGGAGGGGTTTGGGGCGGGGTCTTTGCAAGGGAGCGAAGGAGCGCCGGCGCTAGATAAAGAGAGCGACGCAAGCGCGCGCCCCATCCATCAAATAATCACATGCGAGCCCAGTTCCACCACGCGGTTGGCCGGCAGGCGGAAGTAGTCGGAGGGGTTGGCTGCGGCGTTGGCGAGCGCGATGTAGAGACGGTCCTGCCA
This sequence comes from Rhizobium sp. KDH_Rht_773_N, assembly GCF_052946295.1. Classification (NCBI taxonomy): domain Bacteria; kingdom Pseudomonadati; phylum Pseudomonadota; class Alphaproteobacteria; order Hyphomicrobiales; family Rhizobiaceae; genus Rhizobium; species Rhizobium sp. KDH_Rht_773_N. Next base: position 957,451 of record NZ_CM129525.1, read on the forward strand.
ATAGGGCATGCCCGATTTGGCATCGGGCACCAGCTTGCGGCGGCCGAGATAGAAGGAGGTCGTCATGATATCGAACTTCAGGCCGGTCTTGCGCAAGGTCGCCAGCGCCTGCGAGACGTTCTGCGATTCCATGAAGCCGAAGAGCAGTTCCACGCGGGAGAAGCGCTCGGAGATCTGCTCGACCTTGTAGCGCTCCTGCGGCGAGACGCGCGGCTTGTTGACGGTGCGGATCGTCAGGATGACGTTGCGGTCATGGAGCACATGATTGTGCTTGAGATTGTGCAGCAGGGCGGCGGGTGCGGAATCCGGATCGCTGGTCAGGAAGATCGCGGTGCCGGGAACATGGGCCGGCGAATGCTCGCTCTTGCGCTCGATGGAGCTGACGAAAGAGGCAAGCGGAATATCGGTATGGCGGGTCTTTTCCGTCAGGATCGCCGTGCCGCGGCGCCAGGTCCACATGATCACCGTGAAGGCGGTGGCGATCAGGATCGGGATATAGCCGCCGTCATGGATCTTCAGCAGGTTGGCGCCGAAGAAGATCAGTTCGAGGATGACCAGCGGCAGCAGGGCGATGATGGCAACCGGAAGCGACCAGTTCCAGCGGGCGCGGACGAATTCGAAGGCCATGATCGAGGTGACGACCATGGCGCCCGTGACCGAGATGCCATACGCGGTGGCCAGCGCATCCGAGGTCTTGAAGCCGAGCACGAGGAAGATGACGCCGAAAAACAGCACCGCATTGACCGAAGGCACGAAAATCTGCCCGGTATTGGTCTCGGACGTGAAGAGAATTTCCATGCGCGGCAGGAAGCCGAGGTTGATCCCCTGGCGCACGAGCGAGAAAGCGCCCGTTATCACGGCCTGGCTGGCGATGATGGTGGCGGCGGTCGCGAGAATGACGACCGGCAGCAGCGCCCATTTCGGATACATGAGATAGAAGGGATCGGACATGGTCAGCGGATTGCCGAGAACCAGCGCACCCTGCCCGAGATAGTTCAGCGTCAGCGACGGGAAGACCAGCAGAAACCAGGCCCACTGGATCGGGCGGCGGCCGAAATGCCCGAGATCGGCATAAAGCGCTTCCGCACCCGTTACCGTCAGGAAGACGGCGCCGAGGACGACGATGCCGTAAAAACCCTCATGCAGCAGGAAACTGACGGCATAATAGGGATTGAAGGCGGCCAGGATGCCGAAGTCATCCGAAATATGGGCGATACCGGCGGCGGCCATGACCAGGAACCAGAGGGCCGTGATCGGGCCGAAAAAGCGGGCGACCGCGCCCGTGCCATGCGACTGCACGACAAAGAGCAGCGCCAGGATCGCCACCGATATGGGCACGATATAATCCGACAGGCTCGGGGTCACGAGCTTGAGGCCCTCGACGGCCGAAAGCACTGACAGCGCCGGGGTGATCATCGCATCGCCGAGAAAGAGCGCGGCCCCCATCAGGCCGAGCAGCATGAGCAGCGCGGTGTGGCCGTTGGCGGTCTTCATCAGGAGCGCCAGCAGCGACAGCGTGCCGCCTTCGCCGTCGTTGTCGGCGCGCAGCAGGAAGAGCACGTATTTGATGGTGACGATGATGGTCAGCGCCCAGATCATCAGGGAAATAAGGCTGATGACCTCGAAACGGGTAAGACCGTCATGGGCGACGGGCTTCAGCGCTTCGCGAAAGGCGTAAAGCGGGCTCGTGCCGATATCCCCGTAAACGACACCCACGGAGCCTAGCGCAAGATAAAAGAGCTTGCGCGGCGTGAGGTTGCGTTCTTGAGAATGGCTTTCTTCAGACATGAAGCAATTACAGGCTCCTCAGAGCCAGCCTTTCCAGCGGAAAAAGAAGAAGGGAATAACGGCGGAGACGACCATCAGGGCGATCGAGGACGGGTAGCCCCCGATCCAGTGAAGCTCCGGCATGAATTCGAAATTCATGCCATAGATGGAGGCAACCAGTGTCGGCGGCAAGAAGACGACCGAAGCGATCGAAAAAATCTTGATGATGGCGTTCTGCTCGATGTTGATGAGGCCGAGCGAGGCGTCGAGCAGGAAGGTGATGTTGCCGGCGACGAAGGAGGCGTGTTCCGAAAGGGACTGGATATCGCGCGAGATCGTCCGGCAGAGTTCCTTGGTCTCCTGATCGTTCTGCACGACAGGGATCGTATAGAAGAAGGTGAGAAGGCGAGAGAGCGAGCCGAGGCTGTCGCGCAGCTTGCTGATCATGCGGTGATGACCGGCAATGTCCTTCAGTTTCTCTTCCAGATAGTTCGACGGCTTGCGCACCTTCTTGGCGCGGTCGCCGAAGACGTGGACGGACAGGATATCCAGGCGGGACACCGACATTTCCAGAACTTCGGCCGTGCGGTCGACGATCGTTTCCAGGAGCTTGGTCAGGAGGGCGGCACCGCTGCGCCACTGTTCCGGCACGCGGTGCAGGGCGGCGATGAAGAGCGCGAAGGATTTCGGATGGGCGTAGCGGATCGTCACCAGCCTGTTGCCGGCAAGGATGAAGGCCACATCCGTCAGCGTCGGCGCTTCCGTTTCCGCTTTCCAGATCAGCGAAGCGGTCATGTATACGGCGTCGTTTTCGACATAGAGGCGGGCGGAGGGCTCGATGGCGCGCAGATCGTCCCGGGTCGGCACTTCGATGCCAAGGATCTTTTCGACATGGAGTTCCTCCTCGCGAGTCGGCTCGACCATGTCGATCCATACCACATCCGCAGGAAACTCCGGAGGGTTTGCAAGGTCACGGATCTCGACCGACTTGCAGTTGGAACAATATGCGGTAATCACTGCCCGCATCTCCGGCGCGGCGCGCGCCCAGCCGTTCTCGAGCTTTTCATCGAAAGCCTTTCCATGCGGTCGCGAGCGCGGCGACGCCAGAGGCGCTCGTCATCGAGCGTAACGGAAGCGGATAAAGAAAGTTCATACAACTCCGGCCATATCCGGCCTTCCCGGCCAGGCTGCTCCACCGCATCGCAGTCACCAATCCTTCGATCGACAAGTCAACTCCGAACATGCAGAGAGGCCGGAACCTTCAGTCACAGGCGGCCATCATAGAGCATTCGCAGACGCGCCATCATGACGCCGGCGCGCATATGAAGCAAAGCCGGAAAATAATCAAGACATCTTACGTGAACTGCGCCCTTTCATCCCATTTCGCCCACAATTCGGCGCAACGGGCCAGGCGATTCGTCATTCGAAGACGATCGCGGGCGCTTCGCGTTGCGGCGTCTCGCCCACCTGCTCCCACACCTTTGCGGCAATGGCGCGGTAGATGCCGGCCACGATGCCGTTCGGATCGGAAGCGACCAGCGGCGTTCCGGCGTCCGAGGTTTCGCGAATGTTCATGGTCAGCGGCACTTCGCCGAGGAAGGGCACGCCGATGCGCTCGGCCTCCTTGCGGGCGCCGCCATGGCCGAAGATGTCGTAGCGCGTGCCGGTATCGGGCGCGACGAAATAGCTCATGTTCTCGACGATGCCGAGAACCGGCACCTCGACCTTGCGGAACATGTTGAGACCCTTGCGGGCGTCGATCAGCGCCAGGTCCTGCGGCGTGGAGACGATGACGGCGCCGGCAAGCGGCACCTGCTGGGCCATGGTCAGCTGGGCGTCGCCCGTGCCGGGCGGCATGTCGACGACGAGAACGTCAAGCTCGCCCCAGGCGACTTCGCGCAGCATCTGCAGGAGGGCGGACTGAACCATCGGTCCGCGCCAGATCATCGCCGTCTCCTCATCGACGAGGAAGCCCATGGACATGACTTTGAGGCCGTAATTCTCCATGGGGTTGATGATGCGCCCGTCGATCTGGGTCGGGCGTCCGGAAATCTTCAGGAGACGCGGCATGGAGGGGCCATAGATGTCAGCATCGAGAATGCCGACGCGCAGGCCGTTGGCCTGCAGGCCGAGCGCCAGGTTGACGGCCGTGGTCGACTTGCCGACGCCGCCCTTGCCCGAAGCGACGGCGATGATGGCGCCGATGCCGGGGACGCCGATCTTGCCGGCGCGCGGCTGCTGCGGCGCATGGGAATGGCCGTGATGACCGTGGTCGTGCTGTGGCGCAGGACGTGCGGCAGGTGCGTTGGCGGCAGCCTTCTTGTCTGCCGTCAGGGCCACGAGCGCGCCTTTCACGCCCGGCATTTCCTTGATCACGCGCTCGGCAGCGAGCCGCATCGGCTCCAGCTCCTTGGCGCGCTCGGCCGGCACGGTGATGGAGAAATAGACTTTGCCATCGGAGATGAAGACGTCGGAGACCATGCCGAGTTCGACGATATTGTGCTCCAGATCCGGCCCGCGCACGGTCTTCAGCGTTTCCAGAACCTGTTCCTTGGTGACTTCGGTCATTCCGCCCTCACTGCTTTTTCGTCTCCAGTAGATAGTGGAGGCCGGCAGCTTCGCCAAACAAAATCGGGCGGCAGGCGCATCTCACGTCAAGGGAAAGGCGGCGCGTTCTCACTCCGTTGCGGCCATCAAGTCCGCCGGGCTTTCGCCCTGATGGCCGCAACGGACTCCCCGAGAACCGGCGCAATTCGGGGCGAAGTAGAGCAAGCGGCGAAAAAGGCCAGAAAAAAAATGGAAAGAAACCGTCCCGTTTCGGAACAGGGCAGAAGGCGGTTGCCGAAACGCAACAACCGCCGCCGATATCGGAACGCCGGGAGAAAAGCGGCGCGATATCAGGCGGCGGCGTGTCGGTCGCGCCATTGGCTGGCGCTGTTTTCAAAGTCCCCTCTGGACCTCTGCCGATTACAATGCAGGAAGCGTGCCAACTCACAAATTTGCCGAAAAAGGATGACAATTGCCAATTCCGCCAAGCTCTGAACGAACCGGCGCTCAGAGAATAAGCAACCTGGAAGCGTCTGGCGCTATTTTAGGCTGCACGTTCTGCCGGATCGGCGCCCTATTTGATGAGGCCGATGCGCAGCGCCTTGGCAACCGCCTGCGTGCGGTTGACCGTATCCAGCTTCTTGGTGGCGCGGTTCAGGTAGTGGTTGACCGTGTGTTCGGAGAGATCGAGGATTTCGGCGATCTCGGCGCTGGTCTTGCCGGCGGCCGTCCAGTTCAGGCAATCGATCTCGCGGTCGGTCAGCGTATCGGTCATGCGCGTGTCGAGATTGCGGATCTCGGCCAGACGGTCGAACACATGGATGGAGATGTAGCTGAGTTCACGCATCTCGGTCGGGCTAAAAGGCTCGCGATCGCCGGCAAACGAGACCGCCCCGCGCGCGCCCGACGGTTCGTGCGTCGGAAAATAGGCGCAGCGCATCATCTTGAAGCGTTCGAAAAGGGCTGCGACGACACCGGTCCTCCCGTCGTCGCGCGGCCAGTTGGCCCGCGACGTATCGTGGAAGAACGGCAGGGTGGAGGTGCGCAGCCGCCGCAGGACCGGGCTGTTCACCATCAATCCCTCCTGATCGTAGATGGACAGCAGCTCGGCGGGCCAGCTGGTGATGATCGTATTGCCCTGAAGGTCGAAGGACGTGATCGGCGGCAGGTTCAAGACCATGAAGGCCCGGCTGCGATAGGCCTCCGTCACCCGCTTCATGAAGCGGAAAATGTCGAACTGCGTCTTTAGGCTGGCGACCTCCTGGACATAGGCGTCTTCCACTGACGTTTGCGGTAAGCTTGCCATCACATTTCTTCGCCTTCAAAACGGGCGTTGGGTAAACCGCTTGCGGTCTGTCCAAAACGGCTCAGATACGGGGCGGGTTACACAACGCTCGTCAAATCAATAGGATTCAGCTTTCGCGTGTAGCGTACAGCCGGTGGATAGTTGATGATTTCGCGGACGACACTAGTAGGCGTGATTCGCCGTCAAATCTCAATAACGCACTCATCATAAGCATGCTATGTATACGACGTCCAGCAACGAGCGCGGTCAAATCGATTTCAACGCCGCGGTCCGAGGCGGATTCGCATCTCGTCCATGATTTTCCGCGCCGTCACCTGAACCGGAACGGCCCATTGCTGGAGAAGCTCCATCGACAGCCGGTACGCCGGGCCGGTGACGGAAACGCCGCCGATGAAGGAGCGGTCGTCCGACCAGATGGGGGCGGCGACACAGCGGATGCCCGCCTCGTGCTCTTCGCGGTCGAAGGCGTGACCGGCGGCCGCGATCTCGCCGATCTCCGCCAGCAGGCTTTCGACGCCGGCATGGGTGGCGGCGGTAAAGCGGTTGAAATGCAGGCCGGGCAGCAGTTCTTCGAGCCTGTCCGGCGGCAGCACGGAAAGGGCGGCCTTGCCGACACCCGTGCAATAACAGGGCGAGGCATTGCCGATCTGTGAATACATGCGCACCGGCTGGTGCCCCTCGACCTTGTCGAGATAGATGATCGAGGCGCCGCGCAGCACGCCGAGATGGACGGTCTCTCCCGTCTCCCGATGCAGGGCTGCGAGATGCGGGGCGGCAATCAGGCGGAATTCGTTGCGCGCCCAGCTTCGCGAGGCGAAATCCAGCAGCCGAAGACCCGGCGCATAACGGCCCTCGGCGTCAAGCTCGAGCAGCCCTTCCTCCACGAGATGGCCGAGCTGCCGGTGCAGCGTGCCGCGCGGCTGATTGGCAAGCGCAAGGATATCGGTGAAACGCAGGGGTATTTCGGCATGGGTGACGAGATCGAGCAGCACCATGAGCTTGCCGAGCGTGCCGGTGTCACGCGGTCTGCCCGCGTCGCGCAGCACGCCCTCGTCATCTGCCTGTGCCATGCTGTCGCCGATGGAGCCCATTGCCTTTCATACCCTTGACAGGGAAGGCAGCCTAATCCGATAATTCCATATAGTCAAATTAAGTTCCACATAATGGAACAGACAGTCCGCCGGGAGGAGAGACTATGAGCGTCATGTCTGCACAATTTCCCGAATTCAGGGACCGGACGGTGCTGGTGAGCGGCGGCGGTTCGGGCATCGGCGCTGCCATCGTCGAAGGTTTCGCGAGGCAGGGTGCAAAGGTCTCCTTTCTCGACGTTGCCGAGGGCGAGAGCCTTGACCTGGTGCAACGCCTGGCCGGAGAGACGGCGCATCCGGTCAGCTTCCATCATACCGATCTGCGCGATATCGACGCCGTCAGGCGAACGGTGAACGCGGTTGTCGAAAAGTCCGGGCCGATCCGGGTGCTCGTCAACAATGCCGCCTGGGACGACCGGCACGAATTCGACGATGTGACCGAGGACTATTGGGACAACAACCAGGCGGTCAACCTGCGCCACGTCTTCTTCACTTCACAGGCTGCTGCGCCTTCGATGCGGGCAGCCGGCGGCGGGGCGATCATCAACATGTCGTCGATCGCCTTCAAGCTGAACATGGGCGTCTTTCCCGCCTATGCTGCTGCCAAGGCGGCCGTCATCGGCCTGACGAAGAGCATGGCCGGACGGCTTGGGCCCGAGAATATCCGCGTCAACTGCATCCTGCCGGGCATGGTTGTGACCGAGCGGCAGATGAAGCTGTGGCTGACGGAGGAAAGCATTGCCCGCTCCGTGCAGCGGCAGTGCCTGAAGATCGTCCTGAAGGCGGACGCGATCGTCGGTCCGGCCCTTTTTCTTGCATCCGACTGCGCCGCCGGCATGACCGCGCAGTCCCTAATCGTCGATGGAGGCGTTCTCTGATGGCAAATCCCGCTTATGTCGCGGTGGACTGGGGCACCAGCAGCTTCCGTCTCTGGCTTGTCGGTGCCGACGGCAATGTTCTTGCCGAGCGGCGCAGCGGCGAAGGCATGACGACGGCCGCCAGAACAGGCTTTTCCGAGGTACTTTCAGCACATCTCGCAGCCGTCGAAGCGCCTGATAACCTGCCGGTTATCGTCTGCGGCATGGCCGGAGCGCGGCAGGGCTGGGTGGAAGCCGGTTATATCGACGTGCCGGCGTCTCTGTCCTCGATCCTGACCGGGGCCGTTTCGGTGCCCGGCGAAAGCCGCGACGTGCGCATCCTGCCGGGCCTCGCCCAGCGCGATGCGGCCACTCCCGATGTCATACGCGGCGAAGAAACGCAGCTTCTCGGCGCGCTCGGGCCTGAGAGCAAGGGTACGCAAGCCGTCTGCATGCCCGGCACGCATTCCAAATGGGTGCATGTCAGCGACGGCAGGGTCACCGGCTTTTCCACCTTCATGACCGGCGAACTGTTCGACGCCATCAGCAAACACACGATCCTCACGCATGCGGTTGCCGGCGCCGAGGACCAGCCGGCAGACGCAGCCGCCTTCGAGGCTGCTGTCGACGCCGCCTTCAGGCGGCCGGCGCTCGCGTCAAACCTGCTTTTCACTGCCCGTTCCGGCCAGCTCCTGCACGGTATTTCGGCTGCCGCGGCGCAAGCCAAGCTCTCCGGCACGCTGATCGGCCTCGAAATCGCCGGCGCGTTGCAGGATGCCGGCAAGGATACGGCCGTTACGCTGGTGGCTTCCGGGCGGCTGCAGGCGCTTTACGAGCAGGCGTTCGGCACGCTCTCCCTCTCCTTCACCGCCATCGATGCCGATGCCGCCGTTCGCGGCGGGCTTTCGGCCGCTGCAAGAGCCATCTGGCCGAACTGAACCATCCGGCCGAACCGAGAAAGATATTTTCCATGAACCGTATCCCCTTCCCCGACATGAAGCGTCCGCTGATTGCCATTCTGCGCGGCATCAAGCCCGCCGAAACCGAAGCCGTGGTCGGCGCGCTGATCGAAAACGGCCTGACGGCGATCGAAATCCCGCTCAACTCGCCGGAACCGTTCAAATCCATCGAGATCGCGGCGAAGATGGCGCCCGGCAACGTGCTGATCGGCGCCGGCACCGTGCTGACCACCGAAGCGGTCGACAGCCTCGACGCGGCCGGCGGCAAGCTGCTGGTGACGCCGAACGTGGAACCCGACGTCATTATCCGCGCACGCGACTACGGCATGGTGACGATGCCCGGCGTCTTCACGCCGACCGAAGCGCTGCAGGCGGCCCGCGCGGGCGCGACCGGCCTCAAGTTCTTCCCGGCGAGCGTTCTTGGACCATCCGGCATCACCGCGATCCGCGCCATCCTGCCGCCGGAACTGGTGATTGCGGCGGTCGGCGGCGTATCGGACAAGAACTTCTCCGACTATACCAAGGCCGGCATTTTCGCCTTCGGCCTCGGCACCAGCATCTACAAGCCGGGAATGACCGCCGCGGAGGTTGCCGAGCGCGCCAAGGCGACCATCTTAGCCTATGACGCAGCCATAGGAGCATAGGCATATGACTGATATTTATGAATTCGAGGGCAAAACACTTTGCAACACCAATTCGGTTCTCGGTGAAGGCCCGACCTACGATCCCGATACGGACACCGTCTGGTGGTTCAATATTCTCGGCAAGGAGCTCCACGAGCTCAATCTTTCGAGCGGCGAAAAGAAGGTGCATCCGCTGCCCATGACGGCAAGCGTGCTGGCCCGCATCGACAGCGGCCGCCAGCTGCTGGCGACCGAAGAAGGGCTGTTCGTGCGCGACATCGCCAGCGGCAGCCTGACCTTCTATGCCGCGCTCGAAAACGACAAGCCGGAGAACCGTTCCAACGACGGGCGCACGCATCCTTCGGGCGCGCTCTGGATCGGCACGATGAGCAAGCGGGCCGAACAGCAGGCAGGCGCTATCTACCATGTGGCCGCCGGCAAGGTGACGAAGCTCTTCAGCGGCGTCAGCATTCCAAACTCCATCTGCTTCTCGCCCGACGGTACGATCGGCTATTTCACGGATACCCGGATCAGCCGCCTGATGCGGGTCATGGTCGATCCGCAGACGGGCCTGCCAGCCGGCGAACCGATCGTGATGGTCGACAGCATGGACGAACCCGGTGGACTGGACGGTTCGGTCTGCGACGCAGACGGCTATATCTGGAACGCCCGCTGGGGTGCCGGCGTCGTCGACCGCTACAGCCCCGACGGTTTGCGCATCGCCCGCTACAGGGTGCCAGCCGCACAGCCTTCCTGCCCTGCCTTCATCGGTGCCAATGCCGACCGACTGGCGGTTACGACCGCCTGGGAGGGACTGGACGAGGATGCCCGCTCGACCCAACCGAGCGCCGGCGCCCTCCTGGAACTCGGCATCAGCGTGAAGGGCGTTTTCGACCCTGCCTTCGTGATTTGACGCAAAAACACCGCCGTTCGCCAAAGCGCTCCCGGACGGGGGCGCTTTTTGCGTTGCCGGCGCAATATTTCGGCTGAAGTTCCCCGAAAATCGCAAAATTTTCCGTATCTTCGTCCGGAACCAATAGGCCTACCGGTCATTTCACTCTTGAACCGGCGCGGCAGGAACGCCTGAAAAACAGGCACTGCCGGGCCAGGGATCACTCAAGGAACAAAGGTAGGTTCGAAATGACACGCAAACTTCTGACGACCGTTGCCGCTGGCGCCCTGTTTGCCACGGCCTTCGCACCGGCGGCATTTTCGCAGACCGCTCCGCAGCCGGCGAGCCCCGCCGCCCCGACGCAGTCTGCCCCCGCCGATCCGGCAGCCCCGGCACCGGCAGAGCCGGCCAAGCCGATGGCGCCGGCCGGCGACGCCGCGCAGGCCCCTGCCCCGGCCGCGACCACCGATACGGCTCAGGCCGGTGGCGCAAGCTACCTGACCGAGCAGGCTGCCGACCAGATCAGCGCCAACACCTATATCGGCCAGTCGGTCTATAACGGCAACAACGAGAGCATCGGTGACGTCAACGACCTGATCCTCAAGAAGGACGGCGGTATCGTTGCGGCTGTCGTCGGTGTCGGCGGTTTCCTCGGCATCGGCGAAAAGAGCGTTGCCGTGCCGATGGAGAAAATCACCGTCGCCCAGAACACGCAGGACGGCTCCGTCAAGCTGACGACCACGGAAACCGCCGAATCGCTGAAGGCGGCTCCGGAATTCAAGACCCTGCAGATGCAGTCGGCCGAAAAGGCTCCGGCAGCAACCGGCACAGCCATGCCGACGGACAGCACGGCAACGGGCTCGACCACCAGCAAGTAATCGGTACGGCGTGCGAAGCGCAGGCGATGGCGTCCCATGGGGCGCCATCGTTTTCATGTGGTTGTCCGCTATGCGCTGGCGCGTTCCGTTGCGCTCGTGTCGTAATAGTAGTTCTCGTGCAGGAAGCGCAGCGTGGCGATGCCGTCGGCGGGCCGGCCGAAATGATAGCCCTGCCCCATGCCGCAGCCGAGCATGCGCAGCTTGACGGCTTCCGAATAATCCTCGATGCCTTCGGCGACGACTTCCAGCTCGAGACCCTCGCACATGGCAAGGATCGCCTTGATGATATGTTCGGAGGCGCGGTCGGAATTGATGCGCGAGACGAAGGCGCGGTCGATCTTGATCTTGTCGAAGATAAAATCGCGCAGGCGCCCGAGGCTCGACTGGCCGGTGCCGAAATCGTCGAGCGAGATGCGCACGCCGGCTGCCCGCAGATCGGCAAGGATGCGGTGCGCCGTATCGGCGGAGCTCATCACGGCCGTCTCGGTGATCTCCAGTTCCAGGCGATGCGGGTCGAAGCCGACGCGGCCGAGGATCGACAGGATGGAACTGCTTGTGCCCGGGTCCATGAGCTGGGCCGACGAGAGATTGAAGGACAGGAAGAGTTCGCGCGGCCAGGACAGGGCAGCTTCCGCCGCCTTGCGCAGCAGCGCTTCCGAGAGCGCGTCGATGAAGCCGCGCTCTTCGGCCAGCGGCACGAAGACGCCCGGCGAGACGAAGCCGAGATCGGGATCGTTCCAGCGGGCAAGCGCCTCGAAACCCACGACCTGATTGTTGGCGAGCGAGACGATCGGCTGGAAATGCACGTCGATCGCATCGGATATGATGGCGTTTCGGAGCGCCTGTTCGAGCTGGGTCGCGCGCTTCATTTCCTGGGCGATCTCGCGCGAATAGACGGTGATCTGACCGCGGCCGCGGCGTTTGGAGCGATAGAGCGCCGTTTCGGCGCTCTTCAAAAGCTCTTCGCAATCCTCTCCGGCGAATGGATAGATGGCAAAGCCGAAGGAGGCGGAAAGGCGCACGTTGCGATCGCCGAGATCGTAGGGCGCCGACAGGACCTCCCGGATCATCTGGCCGAATTTCTCGGCGCTGGCGCGCTCGAAGATCAGCGGCAGGACGAAGGCGAATTCGTCGCCGTCGTGACGCGTCACCAGGGCGCCGTCCGGAATGCAGGCCTTCAGGCGATGGGCGACCTGGCACAGGATCTCGTCGCCAGCGGCGGAACCGAAGAGATCGTTGATCGGCTTGAAACTGTCGAGATTGGCGATGCCGATGGTAAAAGGTGCCGGATCGCTGGCCCGCTCGGCGGAAATCTGCGTCACCTTGTCCCGCATGCGATTGCGGTTTCCCAATCCGGTCAGCGGATCGGTATAGGCCATCGCCTGGAGTTCGTTCTGACTCGCAGTCATGAATGGTATTTCCGCCGACACCATCACTCCAAACCCAAGATTTTCCTCCACACCCGGGCAAAGAATGACGGCCAAATCTTAACAATTCGATAGTAAATCGGCGGGGTTACAACCCACGGCATTCCCAAAATCTGGGGAGTTGACCCCGATTTTCTTTAATTGCTCGCCTTTGCGGGTTCATTAATTAGATATTTCTGAAATACAGTTTCCAGTATATCCGGGCTGACCGGCTTCATGACGACATCGTCCATGCCGGCCTTGGCGCATTCGGCGCGATCGCGTTCGAAGGCCTGCGTCAAGACGCCGATGATCGGGGTGCGCGTGCCCTGCCCCTCTTCCATCTGGCGGATGAGGCGCGAGGCTTCGAAGCCGTTGAAGACCGGAAGGGAAATATCCATCAGCACGATCTGCGGGCGGTGTTCGGCCCACAGGCGAACGGCCTCCTCGCCGGTCGCCGCGATACGGTGGCGATAACCGAGGCCTTCGAGGATCTGCGTGAAGACGATCTGGTTGATGTCATTGTCCTCGGCGACGAGAACCTGAAGCCCTGCGGTTTCGTCGGTCGTGGTGATTTCCCAATCGCCTTCCGCGCCGCCGCCGCGCCCGCTGCGGTTGAAGTGACGGGCAATCTGGAAAGTCAGCTCGTTGGCGATCTGGAAGCCATCCATGACAAGGGCGGGAATGCCGTATTGCTCGGCGAGTTCCAGGCAGCGCATGCCCATCTGGTTGTCGATGATCAGTAGATCGAGCGAGATGCCGGAAGAGCTGGCAATCTCGAGGAAACGTTCCTCCTCGTCCTCGCCGCGGACCGAACAGGATTCGAAGCCGTATTTGGCGAGCGTGCGCAACGCGGCGGTCTCGGCGGCGAGATCGGCGGTGACGACGAGGATCTTCCGGCCGGAGAAGTTTTCCGGAACGATCGCCTCCATCGCCGCCGGCTCGCGGCGCTGCGATGCGTTCGGCATGGGCACATAGGCGCGGCGGTAGGTCTGGTTGCTGGAGGTGGTGATCTCGGAGGCCCGATTGAACTCGTCGAGATCGTCGCCGTCGCGCGGCAGGTCCTGCATGGTCGAGACGAGGAAATAGCGCCCCGGCTTGCCGATCCTGTGCTTGCGGCTGACGATATCGCGCTCGGTGCCGTCACGGGCGATCTGGCGCTGGCGGGAGACCGACATTTCGCCGGTTTCCAGCACATGGCGGTCGCTTTCTTCAAACCGCTTGGCGATATCGGGCGAGAAGAGATCGCCGCTCTTGCGGCCCAGAACCTCGTCCGCCGTCGTCTGGTACTTCTCGCAGAAAGCCTGGTTGACGGCGACGTAGGTGAGGTTGCGATCCTTGACGAAGAGCGGGAACGGCAGATGGTCGAGAATATCCTCGGTCAGCTGCACGCGCTCCAGGTCGTAGCGCCATTGCTCCTCGCGCTTGCGCGCTTCGGAAATGTCGGAAATGACCGTGACGCCGTAGCCGCTCGGCAGGCGGCGTTTCAGGAAGCGCACCCAGCGGTCGGCGCCGTGGCGCTCGACGGATTCGAAACGTTCGCGCCAATGGGAGGCGATGCGCTGGGAAAGCCAGTCCTCGCGGCTCAACGTGCCGGCCTGGCGCACGAGCGTGTGCTCGCGGATAGCGATATCGTAGAGCGCGCCCAGGAAATCGCGAAGGCGCGTGCCCGGGCGCAGCGCGTGTTCGGGCATAGGGAAAAAGTCCAGGATCTGGCGGCTGGCAAAAATCAGCAGGTCGTTGCGGTCATAGATGACGAAGGCAGCCGAAAGACTATCGCAGACCGCATCGAAAAGCACCGTCTGGAGGTCGGCCTCTGGCGGCAGTGCGTCACCCGCAGATGATGTGTCCGCCTTATCGAAGCCGGCACTCATTCCTTCACATCCCACATCTGTCCGATTTTCGCAGTTTCGGAGGTATATGAATAAAATGCCGTTTTTGTCTTAAAGGCCGCTTAACGTTAAGCACCCCCAAATCTGGGGGAGAAGCCCCGGCATTTGTTGCCCGGCCCCCTTTCCTCCCGGCCGCGAATCCCCGAAAATAGGATATGGCCATCAGACAGCTCTCCGAAACGCTCATCAACCAGATCGCCGCCGGCGAGGTCATCGAACGGCCGGCGAGCGCGGCAAAGGAGCTGATCGAAAACGCGCTCGACGCGGGCGCGACCCGCATCGAGATCGCCACCGCCGGCGGTGGCAAGGCGCTGCTGCGCGTGACCGACAACGGCTCGGGCATGGATGCCGCCGACCTTGAACTGGCGGTCAAGCGGCACTGCACCTCGAAAATATCGGAAACGCTCGACGACATCCGCACGCTCGGTTTCCGCGGCGAAGCGTTGCCGTCCATCGGTTCGGTGGCGCGGCTCAGCATCGCAAGCCGCAGACGAGACAGCGCGGCCGGCAGCGAGATTTCGGTTGCCGGCGGCAAGATCGTGCATCTGCGCCCGGCGGCGGCCAATCCGGGCACGATCGTCGAGGTGCGCGACCTGTTTTTCGCGACACCGGCGCGGCTGAAATTCCTGAAGACGGAGAAGGCGGAAGCAGCGGCGATCACCGAAATCGTCAAGCGCATGGCGATCGCCTTTCCGGGCGTGCGTTTCGTTCTGTCGGGCTCCGATCGCTCGACACTGGAGTTTCCGGCAACCGGCGAGGATCACTTGGCGCGCATGGCGCAGGTGCTCGGCAAGGAATTCCGCGACAATGCCATCGCGCTCGACGCCGAACGCGAAGACGTGCAGCTGACCGGCTTTGCCGGCGTGCCGACCTTCAACCGGGGCAACTCGGCCCATCAATATGCCTTCGTCAACGGCCGTCCCGTGCAGGACAAGCTCATCCTCTCGGCGATCCGCGGCGCCTATGCCGAAACGATCCCGGCCGGACGTTATCCCGTCGCGGTGCTGTCGATCACGCTCGATCCGGCGCTTGTCGACGTCAACGTGCATCCGGCGAAATCCGACGTGCGCTTCCGCGATCCGGGACTGGTACGCGGGCTGATCGTCGGCGCGATCCGCGAGGCGCTGGCGCGCGACGGCAGCCGCGCGGCGACGACAGGCGCAAGCGACATGCTACGCGCCTTCCGCCCTGGTTTCCAGCCGGCGCCGCAGCGGCCGCAGGCACCGTGGTCGGCCGCGACCTCGCCTTTCCGGCCCTTCCAGCCGGGCGCCGGGTTTGACGAAAAGCCGCAAGCCTCCTTCGACGGGCTGGTGCATCCGACGGCACGGTCGGAGCCGGTTTTTCAGCCAGCGCCGCAGGCTCAGGCCGCGGCCGCCGCGGAACCCCCGGCGCGTTATCCGCTCGGCGCGGCGCGGGCGCAGATCCACGAGAACTATATCGTCGCGCAGACCGATGACGGCATCGTCATCGTCGATCAGCACGCCGCGCACGAGCGGCTCGTCTTCGAGGCCATGCGCAAGGCGCTGCATTCGAAACGGCTCGCCTCGCAGGTGCTGCTGATCCCCGAAATCGTCGATATTCCCGAGGAGGATTGCGACCGGCTGATGGTGCATGCGGGCGAATTTGCCGAGCTTGGTCTCGCCATCGAACGTTTCGGGCCGGGCGCCATTGCCGTGCGGGAAACACCGGCGATGCTCGGCGAGGTCGATGCGCATGGGCTGATCCGCCAGCTTGCCGACGAGATCGCCGAATGGGATACGGCCTCCGGCCTCTCCGCCAAGCTCGAATATGTGGCGGCGACCATGGCCTGTCACGGCTCGGTGCGATCGGGCCGGCGGCTGCGGCCGGAGGAAATGAACGCGCTTTTGCGGCAGATGGAAGTGACGCCGGGTTCGGGCCAGTGCAATCACGGGCGCCCGACCTATATCGAACTCAAGCTCGCCGATATCGAGCGTCTGTTCGGGCGCAGCTGAAAAAGCTGGCAAAGCGGCCTCTCGGAGAGTATTGCAAACACATGACAGACTGTAGGGAATGGAGCGCATGAACTTGTTCGAAGGGCACGGAAACCGCGAGGCGAAGATCCGTTATCTCGACGGCGATTTCCAGATTCTGTCGCCCGGCTCCTATGTCGTCTGCGCGCTGACAGGCAAGCAGGTCCCGCTCGACGAACTTCGCTACTGGAGCGTGGCGCGGCAGGAGCCCTATGCCGATGTCGCCGCCGCGCTGGAAGCCGACCGTCGCGCCGGCGTTCTGCCGAACCAGCGCTAGAGTTTTCATCCGCCTGCAAAGGCAGAACCGCGGAACACGTCTGCTGGACCTGTCCTAGGCTTTCTTCTTCGTTTCCTTCAGCCGCCGCTCGCGGCAAGCCTGGAAAGCCCGGTCGATGATGAGGCCGGGCGCAAGCGGATCGGTAAAGGCCATTTCCACCTCCACGACGCGGCAGCGGGCCGCAAGCTGTTCGGCCTTGCCGTGGTGGCCGGCCAGCCGCACGAAATCCTTCGAGGTGGTGACGATCGTCAGGTCCTGACGGTCCGCGGTCAGCAGCAGCCCGTCAATCTCTTCCTCGCTCAGGTGCTCATGATCGCCGAAGGCGGTCGCAACCTCGATGGACGCTCCAAGCGAACGGACGGTGCGGAAGAACTTTTCGGGGTCGGCAATGCCGGCAAAGGCAAGCACCTTGCGGCCTTCGAGATCGTTCTCGCCCGACACTTTCAGCGCGGCCGTGAAATAGGGCTTGGCCGCACGGGCCGCAATGCGGACGATGCGGTCGGCGGCGTTGCCGTCGCCGACCTTCAGGAGCGCGGTTGCCTGGCGCAGCTGCAGACGGATCGGCGCGCGCACCGGCCCGCTCGGCACGATATGGCCGTTGCCGAGGCCGCGCGTGGCATCGATCACCAGAAGCGCGTAGTCGATGGCGAGGCGCGCGCTCTGGAAGCCGTCATCCATGATGATGAAATCCGCCCCCTCTTCGACGAGCTTCGCCGCCCCTTCGACGCGCCGGCGGGAGATGACCGTCAGCGCCTCCCGGGCAAGCAGCAGCGGCTCGTCGCCCACGGCAACCGCACGGTGATGGGCGGGATCGACGACGGTCGTGACATCGAGCGAACCGCCGTGGCCGCGGCTCAAGAAACCGGGCTTGAGGCCCCTGGCCCTGGCGGCACGGGCGATGGCGATTGCCGTCGGCGTCTTGCCGGCGCCGCCGACCGTGAAATTACCGACACAAATGACGGGGATCGGAACCGAGGCGCGGCGCGCATGGACCATGCGATAGCCGGCAACGCGGCCATAGAGAAAAGCAAGGGGCGAGAGGATCCAGGCCTGCCAGCCTGCCCGCCTCCACCAGAAAGGCGGCGCTTCGGATATCATGATGCCGTCGTCCCGTTTCCCTTGCCCTCATCCCCCATGGCGAGGCCCTGCCAATCGACCGGGCGGATTGAGAAGCCAAAACGCGTGAAAATGCAAGTCTTTGCGCGTCAGGCCGGCTGCAGATCCGGCAGCAGGGCCTCGATTTCGGTGATGTCGTCGAAAACGTGATCGGCCGCGCCTGACAGGGATTCACGCGAGCCCGTGCCGGTCAGAACCGCAATCGTCAGGCCGGTCCTGGCGTTCCGGCCCATATGGAGATCGTGGTTGTTGTCGCCGACCATGGCGACCTCTTCCGGGGCCAGGCCCGTTGCCGCACAGAAGCCGAGCACCATGCCGGGCTCGGGCTTGCTGCCGAAACCGCTGTCGTAACCGGCAATGTAATCGACATAGCCGGAAATGCCGAAACGTTCCGCCGTCCGACGGATCGAGCGCTCATTGTCGCTGGAGGCGATGCCGAGCTTGAAGCCGCGCCGGTGCAGGCGGCCGAAGAAGGCCGCGAGATCCGTCACCGGCACGGAGAATTCGGAGGCATTGGAAAAGAGAATGTCGAGCTTGATCGTCAGTTCGACGACATCGACCCTGGAACCTGCAGCAACGAGGCCTTCGGCGATCTGGCGGGTATTG
This sequence comes from Rhizobium sp. KDH_Rht_773_N, assembly GCF_052946295.1. NCBI lineage: Bacteria > Pseudomonadati > Pseudomonadota > Alphaproteobacteria > Hyphomicrobiales > Rhizobiaceae > Rhizobium > Rhizobium sp. KDH_Rht_773_N. Next base: position 975,656 of record NZ_CM129525.1, read on the forward strand.
CCGGCCGCAAGCAGGCTGTCGGGAACGATATGGCCGGTTGCCGGGTCCATGCCGCAGGCGGCAAGAAGGCGGTCGGCGAGACCGGCATCGCCTTCGGCGGCGATGCGGGCAAGTTCACGGTTTACCGGCAGCCAGCTTTCGTCATAGTCGAGCAGCGTGCCGTCCTTGTCGAAAAGGATGCCCCTGATCTTCACGTCCGCCGACATGCCCTTCCCTCAAGCCTGTGCCACGGCTTTCGGCAGCAGGCGCGCCTTTACCGTCAGCGGGTTGATATAGGGTTCGAGCCCCTTCAAGGTGGCGCTCAGCGCGCCGCGCATCTCGTGCACGGTCGCGATGCCGGCCTGGATCATCTTGCCCCGCGCCTCGTCATTGGTCAGCAGGTAATGCACGCCCTTGGCCAACATCTCGGTATCGCGCACCATGCGGGCGCTGCCGCTGCGGGCGAGCTTCTGATAGGCTTCGCGGAAATTCTGCACATTGCCGCCCGACAGGATGGCGCAGCCGAGCATGGCCGGCTCGAGGGGATTCTGGCCGCCCTCGGCAAAGAGCGAGCGGCCGACGAAAGCCACTTCCGTCAGGCGCAGATAAAGGCCCATTTCACCGATCGTATCACCCAGGAAGATATCGACATCGGGCGTCAGAACATCGTCGCGGGTGCGGCGGGCGACCTTCAGGCCCTGCTTGACAAGGGCGGCCTCGATCTCGTCGGCGCGCTCGGGATGGCGCGGCACGATGATCGTCAGCTGCCTGTCGCGGTCGCGCAGCGCCCGGTGGACGATGCCGGCGGCATTTTCCTCGCCGTCGAAAGTGGAGATCGCCGCCCAGGTCTTGCGTTCGCCGATCTGCTTCTTGTAGCGGGCGAAAACGGCGCTGTCATAGGGCGGGGCGTCAGTATCGACCTTCAGGTTGCCCGAGGTGATGACCGGCACGGCGCCGAGATCGCGGAAACGCTCGGCGTCCAGGTCGGACTGGGCGATGACCAGCGCCAGATTTTCGAAAAGCGCTTCGGCAAGCGACGGGCGGCGGCGCCAGCGGGCGAAGGAGCGGTCCGACATGCGGGCATTGACGAGGATCTGCGGGATGCGGCGATGGCCAAGTTCAAGCACGGTCGCGGGCCAGATCTCGGATTCGGCGATCATGGCGCAATCCGGCTGCCAGTAATCGAGGAAACGGCCGACGGCGGGTTTCAGGTCGAGCGGCACATATTGGTGGATCGCATCGTTGCCGAGACGTTCGGCGGCAAGCTTTGCCGACGTGATGGTGCCCGTCGTCAGGATGACATGGATGTCGCGGCGGCGGATTTCACGGATCAGGGGAATGACGGCATTGGTTTCGCCGACGCTTGCGGCATGAAACCAGACGAGCGGACCTTGCGGCCGGTTGGCGCTCGCATAGCCGAAACGCTCCAGCCGGCGGGCACGGTCTTCCTTGCCCTTGGCCGTACGGTAGGTGATGTAGAGGCCGACGACCGGCGACGCCACAGTTCCCGCCAGACGGTACGCGTTCAGACCGATCCGCGCCATCCGTGAACTCATTCGGCAGACCTCCGATCCATGCAGATCGACATCAATCCAATTCCCTAATTATCGTTGCGGCCGCAATGACCGAATATTTTGTTCAGAATGCGTCGATCAGGGGCAAGGAACCGATACGCAAAGGCCTCCGCTGCCTGCAGCGGAGAGCCAGCGGATAGAGGTGCGGGTCACTTGCTCCCGGTCGTATCCTGCGGGTCAAGCAGACGATGCATGTGGACGATGAAATAGCGCATATGCGCATTGTCGACCGTCTGCTGCGCCTTGGCCTTCCAGGCCGTCAGTGCCGTGGCATAGTCGGGGAAAATGCCGACAATATCGAGATCCTTGAGATCCCTGAACTGGGTGCCTTCAAGGTTTTCGAGTTCGCCACCGAAGACGAGATGCAGGAGCTGCTTTTTACCGCCGGAGTCTGTCATTCTTATTCTCTTTCTGCCTATTCTCCTCCGGCCCTTCATCTGAGGGATTTTGACGGAAACGTCAACCGTCTCTTAGATGAGTGAGCAAGTCCAGATATTCATCGAGGCGGCCAATCGGCGCGGCACACAGAGCGTCGTGGCTGACCCTTTCCCTGTTGTAGGTTGCCGGACGGCCCGAGAGATCGACAAGGCGGCCACCGGCGCGATCCAGGATCAGATCGGCTGCGGCAAGATCCCAGTCATGGGCGTTGCGCCCGACAAAGGTCGCGTCGAGACGGCCATCAGCCACCATGGCAATACGATAGGCAAGCGAGGGGATGTGTTTGACACGCTCGTTGCGCTCCCGGACGGCAGGCGGCAGGAGCCTGAACAGCTCCTCGCTGACGGCAAGCTGGCTGATATCGCCTTTGCCGCGTGCGGACACGGCGATCGGCCTGCCGTTTTTCAGGGCCGGACCGTCTTCCACCGCCTCATAGAGTTCGTCCAGCGCCGGCGCATAGAGCACGCCCGCGACGGGACGGCCGCGATAAACGATGCCGACACTCACGCACCAGAGATCCTTGCCGGCGAGAAACGCCCGCGTGCCGTCGATCGGATCGACGATGAACAAGGTCTCGTATTGCAGACGGCCGGCATCGTCGTCGGTCTCTTCCGACAGCCAGCCATAATCCGGCCGCGCCCGGCGCAGAACGGCCTCGAGCTTTTCGTTGGCGGCGAAATCGGCTGCGCTGACGGGGGAACGGTCCTCGTTCTTCCACCAGACTTCCGGCGACTTGTTGAAGAAACCGAGTGCGATGGCGCCCGCCTGCCTGGCGGCATCGGCGATCAATGCGAGATCGCCTTGCCAGCGGGACTTTTCCTCATCGCTCATGGCAGGGACCCGTTCGTCAGCGGCCGGCAAGCGTCATGCCTTCGATCGCCAGGGTCGGCGCCGCCACGCCGAACTTGCGGTCGATATCGTTGGCGAGCGTCAGCCGCATGAACATGTCCTTGAGGTTCGAAGCGATCGTCACTTCCGAGACCGGGAAGGTCAGTTCGCCGTTCTCGATCCAGAAGCCGGTCGCGCCGCGGCTGTATTCGCCCGTTATCATGTTGACGCCCTGGCCGATGAGTTCGGTGACGTAAAAACCGTTGCCGACGCTGCGGATCAGCTCCTCGGGCGAAATGTCGCCGGGCTCCAGCGCCAGGTTGGTCGAGGCGGGCGTGACGGCGGTACCGCCGCGCACACCGCGGCCATTGGTTTCGAGCCCGCCAATCTCATTTGCGGTCGACGTCGACAGGAACCAGTGCTTGAGCACGCCATCCTCGATCATCACAAGCCGCTCTCCGGAAACGCCTTCGCCGTCGAAGGGACGGGAAGACGGCCCGCGCACGATCAGCGGATCGTCCGTGATCGACAGGCCCGCTTTCAGCACCTGCTGGCCCATCCGGTCGCGCAGGAAGCTCGTCTTGCGGGCGACGGAGGCACCGTTGATGGCGCCGGCGATATGGCCGACGAAACCGCGGGCGATGCGCGGATCGAAGATGACGGTGATATCCTTGCCGGTCGGGACCTGCCGCGGATTGACGCGCTTGACGGCACGCTCGCCGGCCCGCCGGCCGATATCGGCGGGATCGTCGAGCTCAGCATGATAGAGGCGGCTGTCGAAATCATAGTCGCGCTCCATGCCGGTGCCTTCGCCGGCAATGACGCTGACGGAATTGCCGAAGCGCGACGCCATGTAGCTGCCTTCGAAGCCGTGCGAAGTGGCGAGCACGAGCCCGCCCATGCCGGCTGACGCGCCCGCACCGGAGGAATTGGTGACACCCTTGACCGCAAGGGCCGCTGCCTCGGCGGCAAGGGCCGCTTCGCGCAGCTGGTCGGCGCCGACTTCGGTCGTATCGAGCAGCTGCAGATCGGGATAGGTTTTCGCAAGCCTGCTTTCATCGGCGAGGCAGGCAAAAGGATCTTCGGGCGAGACCTTGGCCATGGCGACGGCGCGTTCGGCCAGAGCCTGCAGATCGAAGCCCGGATTGGCGGAAACGCTCGCCACCCGCCTGCCGATGAAGACACGCAGCGAAAAGTCGTCGCTCTCGGAGGACTCGGTTCCTTCGACCTTGCCGAGGCGAACGCTGACCGATTGCGCGCGCGAACGGACGACCACGGCGTCGGCGGCGTCGGCGCCAGCCTTTTTCGCCAGATCGATCAATTGACTTGCACGGGAAAGAAGTGTCGAGGAATCGATTTCAGAGGACATGATTTGGCCTTTCCTTCCCGTTCCATTTATTGTGCACTCCCGAAAGCATCAAGGCCGTGGATGCCGATTCTTTTCCTGGCTGCCTGCTTGCTCCGCCACCGAAAGAAATGAAGCATGTCCGCACCCAACGCGCTTTTCACCGAAACGATCCTGCTGCTCGGCGGCGCGGTCGTGGCTGCACCGATCTTCAAGAAGCTCGGGCTTGGCACGGTTCTCGGCTATCTAGCGGCCGGCATCGTCATCGGGCCGATCTTCTACGGCATCACCGATGGCGAACAGATCCTCGACGTTGCCGAACTCGGCGTCGTCTTCCTGCTGTTCATCATCGGGCTTGAGCTGAAGCCCACCCGCCTCTGGCAGATGCGGCGCGACATTTTCGGCCTCGGCACGGCGCAGGTGGTCTTGACGGGCCTGGTGCTGACGGCGCTTGCCTGGCTTTCCGGCGTGCTCGAATGGCGCGGCAGCATCGTTGCCGGCTTCGGTCTGGCGCTTTCTTCGACGGCATTCGCCATGCAGATCCTCGAAGGCGACGGCGACGTCAATACCCGCTACGGGCAGCGCTCCTTTTCCATGCTGCTGTTTCAGGATCTGGCGATCGTGCCGCTTCTGGCCGTCGTCACCATCCTCGACGGCGACAAGGGCAGCGGCAATCCGCTGGTCGATTTCGGCATCTCGGTTGCGGCGGTCGGTGCGATGATCGTCATGGGCCGATACCTGCTGACGCCCCTCTTCCAGATCATCGCAAGGACCGGGGCGCGCGAGGCGATGATCGCGGCGGCGCTTTTCGTCGTCATGGGCTCGGCGAGCCTGATGCAGCTAGCCGGGCTCTCGATGGCGATGGGCGCTTTCCTGTCCGGCGTCATGCTGGCGGAATCTTCCTATAGGCACGAGCTCGAAGCCGATATCGAACCCTTCCGCGGCGTGCTGCTCGCTATCTTCTTCATTGCCGTCGGGCTGTCGTTGCAGCTTCAGGTGCTGCTCGACAACGTGCTCTTCATCATTATCGCCGTGCCTATTATCATGGCCGTGAAAGCGCTCATCATCTATGTGCTCTGCCGCGCGGCGCGCTCCTCGCATAACGATGCCGTACGCATCGCCTTCCTGCTGCCGCAGGGGGGCGAATTCGGCTTCGTGCTCTTCACCACGGCTGCCGTTGCCGGCCTCATGCCAAGCAGCACGGCCTCGCTCCTTGTTGCAATCGTCACGCTTTCGATGGCGCTGACGCCGCTCGGTGCCGCACTTTCCAAGCGGATGCTCAACGGCGACGAGCAAGAGGAACTGGACGAGGATTTCGAGGGCGCGGGCGCGGACGTGCTGATGGTCGGCTTCTCGCGTTTCGGGCAGATCGCCGCGCAGATCCTGCTTGCCGGCGGCCGCAGCGTGACCGTGATCGACTTTTCCGCCGACCGCATCCGGCAGGCCTCGTCCTTCGGTTTCCGCATCTATTTCGGTGACGGCACCCGCAAGGACGTGCTGCGTTCGGCCGGTATCGACAAGGCCAAGATCGTGCTCGTCTGCACCCAGAAGAAGGAGATCACCGACAAGGTGGTCGAGTTGATCCAGGCCGATTATCCGCAGACGACGCTCTTCGTGCGCTCCTACGACCGCATCCACTCCATCGAACTGCGCAACAAGGGCGTCGATTACGAGCTGCGCGAGACATTGGAATCCGGCCTGCTCTTCGGCCGGCGCACGCTGGAGGCGCTCGGCGTGTCCGAAGTCGATGCCTATGAAATCGGCGAGGATATCCGCAAGCGCGACGAAGCGCGGCTGGTGCTGCAGGTTTCGGAAGGCAGTCTCCAGGCAGGCAACGATCTCCTGTTTTCGACGCCGATCAAGCCGGAACCGCTGGTCAAGCCGAAACGGGCGACGGAGAGCTTCAACGATCCGTTCTCCAGCAAGGCCGATGTGACGGCGGACGCCTGAGCGTCTGCGCATTTCTCATGGAATTGTTCCGACCTACCGCTTTAGCCGCGCCTCGATTTCACGGTCGAGCGCATATTTCAGCTCATCCTTCACGCCGACCGACATGGCGAGCACATCGCGCGCCTTGAGGAAATCCATGACGCCGGTGCGGCCGACCGTGGGGCGCAGGAAGATATGCGGCCGCAGCAATTTCAGTTTCAGCGATATCGCCGCCTGCATCATCAGCTGGCCGGAGCCGAAGATGCTCTCCATGCGGTTCGGAATATGGGTGCCGTCGCCCTCCGGCGCGCCGACGACATCGATGCCGATGACGATATCGGCGATATCCATCAGGCATTCGTAGGGAACCGGATTGGCGATGCCGCCGTCGATCATCACCCTTCCGTGCAGCCGGACCGGCATGAAGACGGCGGGAATGGCGGAGGATGCGGCGAGCGCGGGGAACAGCTCGCCATGTTCGGCGATGACCTCGGCCTGGCCGTAATAGTCCGTCGCGATCACCTTCATCGGCACCAGCAGATCCTCGAACCGCTGCGGCAGTTCCGCCGGCAGGAAGGCTTTCAGGATACGTTCCAGATTGAACTGGCCGATGCGGATGCCCTTGGCGACCGCGTCGCGCACCGTCGTTGGACGCAATCCCCAGATGCGGCTGACGACGGCGGCCTTGTTGCCGACCGTTGCGAGCGCGTGTTCACGGATCTCCGCGCCCGACATGCCGGCCGCCATGCCGGTGCCCATGATGGCGCCGATCGAGGAGCCTGATATCGCCACCGGGCGGATGCCAAGTTCATCCAGCGTTTCGATGATATGGATATGCGAGAGGCCGCGGGCACCGCCGCCGCCAAAGGCGACGGCAACCGTCGGAAGATCGCTGATCGCAGGCGATTTCGGACTGATGATTTCCGACTGCGGCACGATCTGCTCCCAACGGGCCGACTACTGCGGCTGATACCGGAAGAAATGTACTCTTGTATCGCCGAATATTCGGCTTTCGAGGAAAACATAGGAGGGATGCACCGAAACGGCAACATCCGCGCGTTCTTCCAGAACGGTAATCGCGCCGGGCTTGAGCCAGCCGCCGTCGGCAGCCGCCGCAAGCGCCTTCTCGCCGAGCCCCCTGCCATAGGGCGGATCGGCAAAGAGCATCTCGAAAGGTTCGAGATTGCCGATGCTGCCGAGATCGGTCGCATCGCGGCGCAGGATGCGGGTGCGGCCGTGCAGGCCGAGCGCATCGATATTCTCCCAGAGCAGCGCCCTGCCCTCGACGCTGTTTTCGACAAAGAGCGCATGGCGACAGCCGCGCGAAACGGCTTCGAGGCCGACCGCGCCCGTGCCGGCGAACAGATCGAGAATCCGGGTGCCGTCGATGCATTCCGGATAGGCATGGCTCAGAATATTGAACAGGCTCTCACGCGTCCGGTCCGCAGTCGGCCGGATGTCGTTGGATTTTGGTACGGCTAGCGGCCGTCCGCGAAACTCACCGCCGACGATCCGCACCGCGCGTCATTCCCTTGCCTTTCGCACCACCTCTCGACGGCCCGCCGGAAGGCTTGCCGCCGCCCGGCCGATCGCCCTTCGGCTTGCCGGAGAAATTCTTCGTCCCACGGGGCTTGTCCCCGAAAGGCTTGTCGCCGCGGGGGCGTTCGGCGCGGCCCTCGCCGCCGAAGCTGCGGGCCGGACGCGCAGAGCGCTCGCCCCCCTCCTCGCGCGCGCGGTAGGGACGCGCGCCTTCTTCCCCCTCGGCGCGCGGGCGACGCTCGCCACGCGGCTTGGCGCTAAAAGGCTTGTCGCCACGCGGGCGCTCGGAGCGGCCCTCGCCGCCGAAGCTGCGAGCCGGACGGTCTCCACCTTCCTCACGCGGGCGGCGCTCGCCACGCGGCTTGTCGCCGAAAGGCCTGTCGCCACGCGGACGTTCGGAACGGCCTTCGCCGCCGAAACCCCGGGCTGAACGCGGACGCTCGCCGCCTTGGTCACGCGTCGGGCGATCGCCGAAAGAGCGCTTGCGGCCGAAACCTTCGTCCTCGTCGCGCTTGCGCGGCGCTTCGCTCGAACGGATCCACTCGCCGTCCTCTTCACGGACGCGGTTGATCTGCGCACGCGGGCGATCGCCGGTGCGATCGAAACGCGGCTCCTTGGTCGAGGCGGGTGTTTCACCGCGGCGGCGGGCCGTCTGGGCATTCTTGGCCGCCTTGGCTGCCGCCTTTTCGCCGAGCGGACGCGCGCCGGGCGCCATCCAGACATTGGCGTTGCGGCGGCTGCCGAGTGCCGGACGCTTCGGCCGGTCGTCGTCGCCGCGCCGGTCGTCCCTGCGATCATCCCGACGATCGTCGCGCTTGGTGTCGAGGCGGCTCAAGGCGCGTTCGCGCTTGTCTTCGTCGCGGCGCGGGCGTTCGCGGCGTTCCGGGGCCGGCTCCTCGGCCTCTTCGGCGGCAACGGCCGGCGCATTGTAGATCGGCGCGTCGAAATTCGCCTTGGCATCCTCGATGAGGCGCGGGCCGAGCTGATCGCGCAGCGTGCGGCCGCGCACCTCGATCACCTGCCCCTCCGGCAGTTCGCCGAGCTGGAAAGGACCGTAGGAGACGCGGATCAGGCGGTTGACCTCGAGGCCAAGCGCGCCGAGCACGTTCTTGATTTCGCGGTTCTTGCCTTCCCGCAGGCCCATGGTGATCCAGACGTTGGCGCCTTGCGTGCGGTCGAGCGTGGCTTCGATCGAGCCGTAGAGGACGCCATCGACGGCAATGCCGTCCTTCAGCTTGTCGAGCGCCTCCTGATCGATCTCGCCATGGGCGCGCACGCGGTAACGGCGCAGCCAGCCGGTGGTCGGCAGTTCCAGTGCACGGGCAAGGCCGCCGTCATTGGTGAGCAGCAGCAGGCCCTCGGTATTGATGTCGAGGCGGCCGATCGACATGACGCGCGGCAGTTCTTCCGGCAGGTTGTCGAAGACCGTCGGGCGCCCCTCGGGATCGGAATTGGTCGTCACCAGGCCCGGCGGCTTGTGGTAGAGCCACAGGCGGGTGCGCTCGATGCCGCGGATCGGCACGCCATCGACCTCGATCTTGTCTTCGAGCGTGACGTTGACGACGGGCGTATCGAGGAGCTTGCCGTTCAGCGTGACGCGACCGTCCATGATCATGCGTTCGATATCGCGACGGGAGGCGACGCCGGCGCGCGCCATCACCTTGGAAATACGCTCCGCCTTGGTGTCGCCATCCGCTTCCTTGGCTGCCACTTTCGCGGAAGCCGCTTTCGACGGCTTGTCCATACCGGCCTTCGAGCCGCTTTTCGGCCGCGCATCGCGCGCGGGGGGCCTTGCGCCCGGGCGTTTTGGCTTGTCTTTGAGTGTCATTTGTTGTTTGCCTGCCTTTTGGGCCTGTCTATCAGGTCATGCACCGGCGGTTAAGTGGAAATTCTCGCAAACGTGAAGACAAATCGATTTATGGAGATGGCGCTGAAGGAAGCGCGCGTCGCCGGGGAGCGCGGCGAAGTGCCGATCGGCGCCGTCGTCGTCATCGATGGCGAGGCGGTGGCGCGTTCCGGAAACCGCACGCGCGAACTCAACGACGTGACGGCCCATGCCGAGATCGCGGCGATCCGCATGGCCTGCGACACGCTCGGCCAGGAACGGCTTGCCGGCGCCGATCTCTACGTCACGCTGGAGCCCTGCACGATGTGCGCGGCCGCCATTTCCTTCGCCCGCATCCGCAGGCTCTACTACGGTGCGGAAGACCCGAAGGGCGGAGCGGTCGACAACGGCGTGCGTTTCTACGCGCAGCCGACCTGCCATCATGCACCGGAGGTTTATTCCGGCTTCAACGAAACCGAGTCGGCGGATATGCTGAGGGCATTCTTTTCCGAAAGGAGAGACGCACCATGATCCTTGCCATCGCAACAATCATCGTCATGGGCGGCGTTGCCGCCTATGCCAACCGGACCGTCGCGCCCGGTATCGCGAAGCTGCCGATGCAATGGTCCTTGAAGGGAGGCGTGAACTGGACGGCGCCGAGAAGGATCGCTTTTGCCGTCATTCCAGCGCTTGCGGCTGCGGTCCTGGGCGCAATCCTGCTTTCGGGCGCGGCACAGCTTTCGGACATTGCGCTGATATCGGGCGTCTTCCTGTCCAGCCAGCTGCTGCACATCACGCTGACGCAGCGCTGGTTCACGGCGTCGCGCCGCTAACAGATCTTACTGGAGGATCTGCCACCACTTGGTGCCGCTGCCGGCAACGGCCGCATCCTTCTTGCGCTGCTTGTCCTTCTTCTGCTCCGGCGTGCCGAGGTCATCGAGCTTGGCCGGGTCGTCGACGGCGCGATATTCGGTCGGCGGATCGGAAATGTAGCGGCGCTGGTCGATATAGGCACCCTTCTGCAGGGCGCGCGCTTCGCGATAGGCCTGGGTCTGGGCTTCGGTCGTCTGGCGGCCACCTTCGATGGCGGAGCTGGCGAGCGGCGAGCGATAGCTCGGATTGTCCGAATTTTCGTCGGCTTCCTTGACGAGGCGGGCGCGGGCCTCTTCCGGCGATTCAACCCATTGCGGATTGTCCTTGTTCGCCACATTCTGCTGCGGCGCGACGAGGGTTTCCTTCTGGTCCGGCGCAGGCATGACCAGTGTCGGACGCGGCGTGTACTTCACGCCGGCATTCTTCGGGCCGGGGCCGGTCAGCGAAACGGACTGGCCGAGGTCGTCGGCAAGCTGTTCCATTGCGGTCTTGTCGGTGCCGTAGGTCGGGCTGCTGGCGCAGCCGGACATCATGGAGCTTGCCGCCATGACAACAGACAGGCAGGCGCCCAAACGGAACCAATGCGTCGCTAACATGAAAACCCTTCCCGCATGCCGGAATCAGTACTGCCCACCGGACAATCGTCCCCCTGACGCAAAAATCCGGCCATTTTCAGGCAGCTTTTACCGGATGAACGCCGCAAAGGCAATTCACCCGGCAAATATCTTCAGGCCGCGATGCCAAGTTCGCGCAGTGCCGCGGCATCACGCGCCGAAACGTCGGGATAGTCGGGATCGGAGCCAACATCGGTGGTGATACGCCAGGAGCGGGCGCATTTCACGCCTTCGGCCAGCTTCGGAACGACCGCGACGTCAGCGACTTCCGGCAGCCGGAAGGCATCGGCCGGGCCGGCGCTCGCCTCGATCGTGATGCCGGAAGTGATGCAGACTTCGCTGAAATCCTGCCCTTCGAGCGCCTTCATGAGGTCCGCATCGGCGACATGCACGACGGGGGCGGCTTCCAGCGAGGAGCCGATGCGCTTGTCCTTGCGCTCGATTTCGAGCGCGCCGGTGACGACGCTGCGGATCGCACGGATCTTCTTCCACTTTTCGGCCAGGGCATCGTTGCGCCATTCCGGAGCGACCGGAGCGAACTGCTCCAGATGAACGGAAACGGCGGAAGGATTGCGCGAGAGCCAAGCCTCTTCCGTGGTGAAAGGCAGCATCGGCGCAAGCCATGTCACCATGCAATCGAAGATCGTGCGAATGACATAAAGCGCCGAGCGGCGGCGAAGGCTGGAGGGCGCATCGCAGTAGAGCGCGTCCTTGCGGACGTCGAAATAGAAGGCCGACAGCTCGACATTGGCGAAGTCGATGAGCGCGCGGGCGATCTTCTTGAACTCGAAACTATCATAACCTTCGCGCACGAGCTGATCGAGCTCGGACAGGCGGTGCAGCATCAGCTGCTCCAGTTCCGGCAGGTCGGCAAGCGCGATGACCTCGCCCTTGTCGTGCGCCAGCGTGCCGAGCATCCAGCGGATGGTGTTGCGCAGCTTGCGATAGGCATCGACGTTGGTCTGGATAATCGTCTTGCCGAGGCGCTGGTCTTCCCAATAGTCGGTGGTCATGACCCACAGACGCAGGATATCGGCGCCGGCATCCTTCATGACGTCCTGCGGGGAGACGACGTTGCCCTTCGACTTCGACATCTTCTCGCCCTTCTCATCCATGGTGAAGCCATGGGTGATGACGGCGTTATAGGGCGCACGGCCACGCGTCGCAGCCGATTCCAGCAGCGAGGAATGGAACCAGCCGCGATGCTGGTCGGAACCCTCAAGGTAGACATCGGCCGGCCATTTCAGGTCGGGGCGGTCTTCCAGCGTGAAGGTATGCGTCGAGCCCGAGTCGAACCAGACATCGAGGATGTCCATGACCTGCGACCACTTGGCCGGGTCATGCTCGTTGCCGAGGAACCGCTCCTTGGCGCCTTCGGCAAACCAGGCGTCGGCGCCCTCGGCATCGAACGCATCGAGGATGCGCTGGTTGACGGCATCGTCCTGCAGCACTGTGCCGTGCTCGTCGACGAAGACGCAGATCGGCACGCCCCAGGCGCGCTGACGGGAAAGAACCCAGTCGGGGCGCTGCTCGATCATGGCGCGCAGGCGGTTCTGGCCGGCAGCCGGCACGAAGCGCGTGTCGTCGATCGCCTTCAGCGCGCGGGTGCGCAGCGTCGTGCCATCGGCCAGCGTCTTGTCCATGTAGACGAACCACTGCGGCGTGTTGCGGAAGATGACCGGCTTCTTGGAGCGCCAGGAATGCGGATATTGATGCTTCAGGCGGCCGCGGGCAAAGAGCGCGTTGGCCTCGATCAGCGCCTTGATGACCCGGTCGTTGGCATCGCCCTTCTTGCCGTTGTCGTCGATGACGCGCGCACCTTCGAAGCCGGGGGCATCGGCGGTGTAGAAGCCGCCGTCGTCGACCGGGAACGGGATCTTTGTGTCGATGCCGCGCGCCTCAAGGGTGCGAGCAGCCGACATCCAGGCATCAAAGTCTTCGCGACCGTGGCTGGGTGCGGTGTGGACGAAACCAGTACCGGCATCGTCGGTGACATGGTCGCCATCGAGCAGCGGCACGGCGAATTCATAGCCGCCGCCGAGGCCCTTCAGCGGATGGGCGCAGGTGATACCGGCGAGGTCGTCGGCGGTGACATCGTCGAGGCGCTTGTACTGCAGCTTGGACTTGGCGAAGGATTCCTCAGCGAGCCGGTCAGCGAGAATAAGCTTCTCGCCCGGACGCGGGCCGAAATCGTTCTCGGCAGCCGTGACTTCGTACAGGCCATAAGCAACGCGCGACGAATAGGCGATCGCCCGGTTGCCAGGGATCGTCCAGGGCGTGGTGGTCCAGATGACGACGAAGGCGTCCTTGAGGGCATCGGAGCCCTTGGCGACCGGGAACTTCACCCAGATCGTGTCGCTCTCATAGTCATGATATTCGACTTCCGCTTCCGCCAGTGCCGTGCGCTCGACGACCGACCACATGATCGGCTTGGAGCCGCGGTAGAGCTGGCCGCTCCTGGCGATCTTCAGGAGTTCGCCGGCGATGCGGCTTTCCGCGTGGAAATTCATCGTCAGGTACGGGTTTTCGAAATCGCCGACAATGCCGAGACGCTGGAACTCGCCACCCTGGATGGCGATCCACTTTTCGGCATAGGCGCGGCATTCGCGGCGGAATTCGATCATCGCCGAGGGCTCGCTCAGGTCAGGCTTGGCCTTGCCCTTGGCGCGATAGTTTTCTTCCTCGATCTTCCATTCGATCGGCAGGCCGTGGCAGTCCCAGCCGGGAACGTAGTTGGAGTCGTAACCGCGCATCTGGAAGGAGCGGGTGATGACATCCTTGAGGATCTTGTTCAGCGCGTGGCCGATGTGGATGTTGCCGTTGGCATAGGGCGGGCCGTCGTGCAGGACGAATTTTTCGCGGCCGGCGGCGGAAGCCCGCAGCTTCTTGTAGAGGTCCATCTGCTGCCAACGGGCAACGAGTTCCGGCTCCTTCTGCGGCAGGCCGGCGCGCATCGGAAAATCCGTCTCGGGCAGATAGAGGGTCTTCGAATAATCGATCTTTTCGGCTGTGTCGGTCATGTGTGACAATCGTTTCTGGCGGCCCGGAGGGGCGCGCGGACATCAAATCTATGGTGACGGAAAGCGCTCGCTCAATCCAAGCGCCAAAAACCCGGACCTTCCGGCCGCTCAGCGCGCGCGGAAGACCGGGCCGATAATTCGTATCGAATGCGCCAGCCGGAATTTACTCATCGCGCCGGTTCATAGGCGCTTTTCGGCGGAAAAGGAAGAGGGATTTCAGGCCCGCAACCTTACGAAAGGCCGAACGCCCGCCGCATGAAAAGACGACCGGCGGATGGCGGCGACGCGCCATGGCCGCGATTTTCCCGCTTCCGCTGCAAAAATCCCAAGAGCCTGTCGAATTCCTCGTTGCCCGGACGTCTTTGACTCGCGGGCATGGGAAATTCATCATGCCGATCGAACCCGCAAGGAGTGATGAGGATATGAACAGTTCCTATCGTTGGGTTATCGTCGCGGCCGGCGCGCTGATGACGTGTGTCGCTCTCGGCGCCATGTTTTCTCTCGCCATTTTCCAGCAGCCGATCGCGGATGCCACCGGCTGGTCGCATGCCGGCATTGCCAGCGCCATGACACTGAATTTCATCGTCATGGGTATCGGCGGCTTCTTCTGGGGCGCGGCCAGCGACCGGTTCGGGCCGCGGCCGGTGGTGCTGATCGGCTCCGTCATCCTCGGGCTGGCGTTGGTGCTTGCCAGCCGGGCGGAAACGCTGCTGCAGTTTCAATTGACCTATGGCGTGCTCGTCGGGCTCTCGGCCAGCGCCTTCTTCGCACCGATGATCGCGGCCACGACGGAATGGTTCGACGAAAACCGCGGCCTTGCCGTCTCGCTGGTTTCGGCCGGCATGGGTGTGGCGCCGATGACGATCTCGCCCTTCGCACGCTGGCTCATCACCGCCTACGAGTGGCGCCCGGCAATGATGGTCATCGGCATCGGCGCGCTGATCCTGATGATCCCGGCAGCGCTTCTCGTGCGTCGCCGTCCGTCCCCGCCCGTCGAGACGCATGAGGCGATCGTGCCGGCCGATGGCGGCGTTCCCAATCTGTGGCGGGTTTTCCGTTCGCCGCAGTTCATCGTGCTCGGGCTCACCTTCTTTGCCTGCTGCGCGGCCCATTCCGGGCCGATCTTCCATATGGTGAGTTATGCCACGCTCTGCGGCGTCGCCCCGATGGCCGCCGTCAGCATTTACAGCGTCGAGGGTCTTGCCGGTCTTGGCGGGCGCCTGCTCTATGGCACGCTGGCGGACAGGATCGGCGTGAAGCCGGTCATCATCGCGGGATTGCTGATACAGGCGGCAGCGCTTGCCACCTATCTCGCCGTCAGCAGGCTTGGGGAATTCTACGTGCTTGCCGTCATTTTCGGCAGCGCCTATGGCGGCGTCATGCCGCTCTATGCGGTGCTGGCGCGCGAATATTTCGGCCCGCGCATCATCGGCACGGTGTTCGGGGCGGCGACCATGCTGTCAAGCATCGGCATGGCCTTCGGCCCGCTGATCGGCGGCTGGATCTACGATAGCTATGCCAATTATTCGTGGCTGTTCATCGGGTCGGCGCTGGTCGGGCTCGGTGCTGCAGCGATCGCGCTCGCCTTCCCGCCGCTGCCGCGGCAGAAGGCGCAGCCGGCGCTTGGTACCGCGTAAGCATTTTCAATAAACCGCTACGCAGTTTTGCCGGAATTGCTTTCGAAACAGAGCTTCCTGTCGAGTTCGCCGAGCGGCCTGACACCTGAGAGAAGCGCTCTGGCCTCTTCCTCGTCGCGCCTGATCTGCGCGACGAGCGGGTCGAGCCCGTCGAATTTCAGCTCGGGGCGCAGATAGCCGAAGAAAGAGACCGAGCAGATCTGGCCATAGAGATCGCCGCTGAAATCGAAGAGATAGGTTTCGAGCAGCGGCGCGCCGTTTTCCGTCACCGTCGGGCGGCGGCCGTAGCTTGCCACCGCATCGTAAAGCTTGCCGTTTTCCAGACGGAAGCGGACGGCATAGATGCCGGCCGCCAGTTCGGCCTCCGGCGGCAGCTGCATGTTGGCGGTCGGGAAGCCCAGCTGACGGCCGAGCTTTTCGCCGTCGATGACCTGCGCCTCAACCGTATAATGATAGCCGAGCATGGCCGCAACGGCCGAAACATCGCCCTCCTTCAGGAGCGCGCGGATATGGCTGGAGGAAACGACGTCGGTATTTTCGTCGCGGAAGGCATCGATCAAGGTGACGCCGAAACCATAGCGGTTGCCGGCATCCATCAGAAAGGCAGGCCCACCCTCGCGGCCGCGGCCGAAATGGAAATCGAAACCGGTTACGACTTGCGATGCGCCGAGCCAGTCCTTCAGGATGGAATGGATGAAATCTTCCGCCGAACGCTGCGAGAATTCATGGTCGAAAGGATATTCGATGACGGCGTTGAAGCCGAGCTCTTCCAGGATGCGCGCCTTGAAGGGCGCCGGCGTCAGGCGGAAGACGGGCGCATCCGGTTTGAAGACCGTGCGCGGATGCGGCTCGAAAGTCAGCACCAGGGCGGGCACGCCCCGCTCCCTTGCGATTTCAAGCGCCCGGTTCAGCACCGACTGGTGGCCGCGATGGACGCCGTCGAAATTGCCGATGGCGATGACGCCGCCTTTCAGATGCTCGGGCAGCGGATCTCGGGTTTCATTGCGGTGGAACACGGTCATCGGCTTCGTTTCTCTTATGCGAGGCGCGGCATCCACCACTTGGGCGTGGCTTTTTCCCGTTCGAGATAGGCATGCAGGATCGCCTCGTCGGTCTCGCCATCAAGCGTATATTCCTTCGCGTGGATACCGCCGCTGATGTAGAGAAGGTCGAGGCCATAATTCAAGGCGCCGCGCACATCCGTCGGCATGCCGTCGCCGATCGCCAGAACGCGGTCGATCGGGAAATCGCCGCGCACTTCGCGGGCAGCGGCAAGGGTCGCCTCATAGATCGGCCGGTGCGGCTTGCCGGCAATGCGGGTGGAACCGCCGAGCTGCTCGTAATAGGCGGCCATGGCGCCGGCGCAGGGAATGATGCGGTGGCCGCGCTCGACCACGAGATCGGGATTGGCGCAGATCATCGGCACGTTGCGGGCTTTGAAATCCACGAGCATGTCGGTGTAGTCCTCCGGCGTCTGCGTCTCGTCGTCGAAGAAGCCGGTGCAGACGATGGAGGTGGCCTCGCCCGCGGGCGCGCGTTCGACATCGAGACCTTCGAGGATCGGATTGTCGCGCTCGGGGCCAAGCAGGAAGACTTCGCGCGGACCTTCGGCGATCAGCGCCCGGGTGACGTCGCCAGAGGTGACGATGCGGTCATAGGCGCCGTCGGGCACGCCGATCTGGCGCAGCTGCTCGACGACCTGCCAGGAGACACGCGGCGAATTGGTGATGAGAACGACGGTCAGGCCGGCGGCGCGGGCAGCCTCAAGCGCCTCGCCGGCTTTTGGAAACGGATCGACGCCGTTATGGACGACACCCCAGACATCACAGAGCACCACGTCATATCGATCGGTGATCTCGGAGAAGTTCGCAATCCGCTTTGCCATTCCGCTTTCCTGCTTCGCTTTCAGCCATCGGTGACATTGCAAAGGCGGGCTTCAATGGCAAGGCATTTTCTCACCCGGAGGAAGAAGGTCAGAGTCTGGAAAGCCGAACGTGCGCAACGTTCGGCAAGCGGCGCGGGACAAATCCCGCCCTCTTCACAATTCCGGCACAAAAATCCGTGAAGGCTCTTCTTGACTCCTTCCGGAGCCATCCCTAAATGCACGGCGCTAGCACTCACGGGAGTTGAGTGCTAACATTCTCCATGTGGGCCACCCCGGTCCGCGAATGTCATTTGATCGAGGGATTAGACAATGGCAAGCACCAATTTCCGTCCGCTTCACGATCGCGTCGTCGTCCGTCGCGTTGAATCCGAAGAGAAGACCAAGGGCGGCATCATCATCCCGGATACCGCTAAGGAAAAGCCGCAGGAAGGCGAAATCGTCGCTGTCGGCACCGGCGCTCGCGACGAGTCCGGCAAGGTCGTTCCGCTTGATGTCAAGGCCGGCGACCGCGTTCTGTTCGGCAAGTGGTCGGGCACGGAAGTCAAGATCAACGGCGAAGACCTTCTGATCATGAAGGAAGCCGACATCATGGGCATCATCGGCTGATCGGCCGGTTGTCTTTCATCCGATATCGCTGACACCCCTTTTTTGGAGTTCTCAAAATGGCAGCTAAAGAAGTAAAATTCGGCCGCGGCGCGCGCGAAAAGATGCTGCGCGGCGTCGATATCCTCGCTGACGCAGTGAAGGTAACCCTCGGTCCGAAGGGCCGCAACGTCGTTATCGACAAGTCCTTCGGCGCTCCGCGCATCACCAAGGACGGTGTTTCGGTCGCCAAGGAAATCGAACTTGAAGACAAGTTCGAAAACATGGGCGCTCAGATGGTCCGCGAAGTTGCTTCGAAGACCAACGACGTCGCCGGCGACGGCACCACGACTGCAACGGTTCTCGCACAGGCCATCGTTCGCGAAGGCGCAAAGGCAGTTGCCGCCGGCATGAACCCGATGGACCTCAAGCGCGGTATCGACCTCGCTGTTGCTGAAGTCGTCAAGGATCTCCAGGCCAAGGCCAAGAAGATCAACACGTCGGAAGAAGTTGCCCAGGTCGGCACGATCTCCGCAAACGGCGAAAAGCAGATCGGTCTCGACATTGCCGAAGCAATGCAGAAGGTCGGCAACGAAGGCGTTATCACCGTCGAAGAAGCCAAGACCGCCGAAACCGAACTCGAAGTCGTCGAAGGCATGCAGTTCGACCGCGGCTATCTCAGCCCCTACTTCGTCACCAACCCGGAAAAGATGGTTGCTGACCTCGAAGACGCCTTCATCCTCCTGCACGAAAAGAAGCTCTCGAACCTGCAGTCCATGCTCCCGGTTCTGGAAGCTGTCGTTCAGACCGGCAAGCCGCTCCTCATCATCGCTGAAGACGTCGAAGGCGAAGCTCTTGCTACGCTCGTCGTCAACAAGCTGCGCGGCGGCCTGAAGATCGCTGCTGTCAAGGCTCCGGGCTTCGGCGACCGCCGCAAGGCCATGCTCGAAGACATCGCCATCCTGACGGGCGGCACCGTCATCTCCGAAGACCTCGGCATCAAGCTCGAGTCGGTCACGCTCGACATGCTCGGCCGTACCAAGAAGGTCTCGATCTCCAAGGAAAACACCACGATCGTCGACGGCGCCGGCTCCAAGGCCGACATCGAAGGCCGTGTTGCC
This sequence comes from Rhizobium sp. KDH_Rht_773_N, assembly GCF_052946295.1. Classification (NCBI taxonomy): domain Bacteria; kingdom Pseudomonadati; phylum Pseudomonadota; class Alphaproteobacteria; order Hyphomicrobiales; family Rhizobiaceae; genus Rhizobium; species Rhizobium sp. KDH_Rht_773_N. The sequence goes on from NZ_CM129525.1 coordinate 994,845, forward strand.
CAGATCAAGGCCCAGATCGAAGAAACCACCTCCGACTACGACCGCGAAAAGCTGCAGGAACGTCTTGCCAAGCTCGCCGGCGGTGTTGCCGTTATCCGCGTCGGCGGTTCGACGGAAGTCGAAGTGAAGGAAAAGAAGGACCGCATCGACGACGCCCTCAACGCGACGCGCGCTGCTGTTCAGGAAGGTATCGTACCGGGCGGCGGCGTCGCTCTGCTGCGTTCTTCCACCAAGATCAAGGCCAAGGGCGCCAACGAGGACCAGGAAGCCGGCATCAACATCGTTCGCCGCGCCCTCCAGGCTCTGGTTCGCCAGATCGCTGAAAACGCGGGCGACGAAGCTTCGATCGTTGTCGGCAAGATCCTCGACAAGAACGAAGACAACTACGGCTACAACGCCCAGACCGGCGAATATGGCGACCTGATCCAGCTCGGCATCGTCGACCCGGTCAAGGTTGTCCGCACGGCTCTGCAGAACGCAGCTTCGGTTGCTTCGCTGCTGATCACCACGGAAGCCATGATCGCCGAGCTGCCGAAGAAGGACGCTCCGGCAATGCCGGGCGGCATGGGCGGCATGGGCGGTATGGACATGATGTAAGACGCCTGAGGCGTCTTGCACCAGCGTCCCTGAAACCGCCCATCATCCAAAGTGGTTCAGCGCGTCAAGCGCGCTGAACGGGCGGTATGGACATGATGTAAGACGCCAGAGGCGTCTTGCACCAGCGTCCATGAAACCGCCCATCATCCAAAGGTGGTTCAGCGCGACAAGCGCGCTGAACGGGCGGTATGGACATGATGTAAGACCCCTGGGTCATGCATCTGAACCATCCAGTTCAGGAGGGCGGTCTTCGGGCCGCCCTTTTTTATTCAAGCGATTCGAAAAACACCGCGTTTACGGGCCGCTTGAACGTTTAACTTGCCCTTTGGAGCCAAGTTTTTATCCGAGGCTTTCGCGAAGCTTGCGTTGCCGCACATTTCTTCACTTGCGAAGAATTCGCCGACAAGGCGCATAATTTACGAGGATTGCATGTTTTGCCGCGAGTGAAACCGTTTCCACAGCGCGTGAAGCTGAGTACCAGCCACGAAATTGGCTGAAAACCTGCAAATCCACGGAAAATCCTGACCATAACGCCATGCCAACGCCCCCGAAAAAGCCGTTGCCGTTTGCGCAAAAGCTCCTATAAATCCGCGCTGCAATTGACGTTCGGCCCGGATGAAGCTCGCCGCAGACGAGACCGGAACGCGCCAAAGGCCAAGCGTGAACATTCGGGCTTCGAAGGTCTCCGCGAACATATGAGAGTAAACCTTGCGAGAGGTACTCGGCGGCAGCCATCTGGTGCCGGGCCGAAAGCTTGTTTTCGCAAGGTACAAGCACAGGCATGATGCCTGGCGCTACGTGATCCTGTTTCTTTGTGTTTGCCGAGTGCGCGGCATGGAAGCCGCGCCCGAACTGGGGAACGCCTTGTTTAAGATCGCCAAAGCCAATGCTGCCGCACCTTTGATACCCGGCTCGCTGGACTACAATAATCACAATCACGACATGTTGGCGCAGTTCTCCGTATCCGAAAGCTGGATCGGAGACTTTTCGACCGGCGTAATAAAGCTCGGGGAGTGGAGCGCGATGCTGCACGGTCTCTCGGCGCAGGAATGCGGCCTTCTGAGCCTGGTGCGCTGCTACGACGGCAAGGACCGCAACCACGTGCTGCAACTCTTCGAACAGGCGGCCACGCTGTCCTCATCCTTCTGTTTTTCGACCACCATCATCATGCCGAACGGCTTCCGCCAGCCGCTCTTCTGCATGGGCGAGTCCAACGGGCTGGAAGAAAAGTATAGCGGCAGCATGGTCGGCGTTTTCGTCTTCCCCCGCTTCAAGCTGGAAGGTAGCAGCCAGATCGCCAGCCGCCAGTAAGCTGCCGGCGCGATTTCAAGAAAAAGGCCGGTCTCGCGATCGGCCTTTTCTATTTTCGACGCCGAGCAGGGTGCTCAGACCGGCTTCACTGGAATGTTCAGGCCCTTCTCGCTCGCCGGGCGCGCAATGCAGCGCTGCAGCCAGCCCATGACGGCGGGGAATTTCGCATATTCCAGAACTTCGCGACCGCCGTAGAAAATATCGGCGCCGCGGATCCACGGGAACGTGGTGATGTCGGCGATCGTGTATTCGTCGCCCATGATCCACTGGCGCCCCTGCAGACGATTTTCCAAGATGCCGAGCAGGCGCTTGGCCTCGTCGCGATAGCGCTCCACCGGGTAGGGATTGTTGGCGACCTTGTCGGCGGCGGCCTTGTAGAAATGGCCGAACTGGCCGAACATCGGGCCGATGCCGGCCATCTGGAAAAAGACCCACTGGATGGTTTCGTAGCGGCCCGCCGCATCGGCCGGAATGAGCTTGCTGGTCTTTTCCGCCAGATAGAGCAGGATGGCGCCGGATTCGAAAAGGCCGATCGGCTTTCCATCCGGACCGTTGGGATCTATGATTGCCGGAATTCGGCCGTTCGGGTTCAGCGAGACGAATTCAGCCGTCTTCTGGTCTGTCGTCGCGAAGGAGACATAGTGGGGCTCATAAGGCAGACCGAGCTCTTCAAGTGCTACCGAAATCTTCACGCCGTTCGGCGTCTGAAGCGAATAAAGCTGGATAATGTCGGGGTTTTTCACCGGCCAGCGGCTGGTGATCGGAAATGCGGAAAGATCTGCCATCGGTTTCTCCTTGGGTGAGGTGGCGACCATAGAAGACCGCCGCCATGCAAGGCAAGCCGCCTGATCGTCTCCTATTAGTGAACAAACTGTCCGCTGCCGTTTATCTTTCCCTGACGCCGGAAAAAGGCGAAATAGGTTGCACACGAGGTCCAACACGGTGCCGGGGCATCAAGACCTCAAGAGCCATTCAACGGAGCAACGCCCATGTCGAATACGAACAACGTCCTTATCCTTCTCGCCCGCATCCTCCTGTCCTTCATGTTCATTTTTGCCGGCTTCGGCAAGGTGACCGATCCAGCAGCCACCGCGGGCATGATCGCCGGCGCCGGCCTTCCGGCTTCGACCGCACTCACCTACCTTGCCGGCATTTTCGAACTCGTCATGGGCCTTTCCGTGCTCATCGGCTATCAGGTTCGTTACACGGGCTGGCTGATTGCCGCATTCTGCGTGTTCACCGGCATCGTCTTCCACCTGCCGACCGTCAACGTTCCTGACTTCCCGGCTGCGGCAAACGGCTGGATCAACGGCCTGAACTTCGTGAACTTCCTGAAGAACATCACGCTTGCCGGCGCCTATATCATGCTCGCCACCAACGGCGCAGGCGCCTATTCTCTCGACGCCCGCCGCGGCCCGCAGGCCGTCGCCGCCCGCTAATAAACGTCCTCGCATGCATGCAGAACCCGCCGTCGAAAGACGGCGGGATTTCTTTGTCAGAAAATCCGAAATCAGAGAACCGAGCGCACGGCTTCGACAATCGCGTTTGCCGTCGGCGTATCGGCATGGGCATCCTTGCGGGCGCGCACGAGGCAGGCTTCCGAGCGCAGGATGACGCCGTCGGAAAGCACCTTGAGGTGGTTGGCGCGCAGCGTCGAGCCGGTCGAGGTGATATCGACGATGATATCGGCCGAACCGGAGGCGGGCGCGCCTTCGGTGGCGCCGAGGCTTTCGACGATGCGGTAGAGCTGGATGCCGTGCTGGCTGGAGAAGAACTGCTGTGTGAGCCGCCAATATTTCGTGGCGATCGCCAGGCGCCGGCCGTGACGGGCGCGGAAATCGGCGGCGACGTCAACGAGATCGGCCATCGTATCGACATCCAGCCAGATTTCCGGCACGGCCACGACGACATCGGCATGGCCGAAGCCGAGCCGGGCGCAGAATTCCACCCGCTTGTCGGCCTCCGCCAGCCCCTCGCGCACGAGGTCTTCGCCGGTGACGCCGAAATCGATCGAACCGTTGCCGAGTTCGCGGGAAATTTCCGAGGCCGAGAGGAAGGCGATTTCCACATCGTCCCAGCCTTCGACGCGGCCGCGATAGGAGCGGTCGTTGCCGACGGCATAGATTTTCAGGCCGGCGCGCTCGAAGATCGCCGAGCAGTCGTCCTTCATGCGGCCCTTGGAGGGAAGCGCGATCGTGATCGTCATGCGGCTGCCCTTTCGGTTTCGATACGGTCGAGCCAGAGGGAGAAGCCAACGGCGGGAATGCGGTCCCTGGCGCCGAGGAAGGTCATCAGCCTGTCGAAACGGCCGCCACCGGCCAGAACAGCCGAAGAGCCTTCGACCATCACCTCGAAGACGAGGCCGGTATAATAATCAAGCGGACGGCCGAAAGCGGCACGGTATTCGATGAGCGAGAGATCGACGCCGGCATTGGAAAGCGCCGCCACGCGTCCGTCGAAACGTGCCAATGCGTTGCCGAGCTTCAGCCCTGCCGCATCGGCGAAATGCGCAAGCGATGCGGATGCGTTGACCAGCGGCACGTTGAGCGACAGGAACTGTTCCAGCACATGGAAGGCCGCGTCATCGAGACGGGTCTCGGAGAGCACGAGCTTTTCCTTGAGCCGCCGGGCAATTTCCTGCGGCGAGCGGCTGGCATTGGTGGAATAGCCGGTCGCCTGCATCGTCTCGTCGATATAGGCGATCAGCGGCGTCTCATCCTCGAGGCCGGCGAGGGCTGCGACCTTGTCGTCCAGGCCGGTGACGAATTGCGGGCTGACGAGGCTCGCCAGCAGGCTCTCGAGCCGGATCATGTTGCCGAAGGCGTGGATCAGCCGCTTCTGCCAGCCGAGCGGCAGGCCGAGTGCCTGCACCACGGCCTCGAACACGGCCTGATCGCCGATGGTGACGGAGAGTGGCCGGCCGGGCAGCAGGCGGCAGAGGATGCCGACGGCATCGCCGATCGCGCGGGCATCGGCGCTGGCAAGGTTGATATCGCCGAGGTCTTCGATGCCGGCCTGATAGAATTCGTTGCTGCCGTCCCGGCGCTGGCGGAAGACCTCGCCGAGATAGGAATAGCGCTTGGGCGTGCCCGTGGCGCTCTCGATATGGCGCAGACAGACGGGAATGGTGAATTCCGGGCGCAGGCAGAGGCTGGCGCCGGTTTCGCTTTCCGTCATGAAGATGCGGCGGCGAAGATCTTCGCCGGCGATATCGAGAAAGGGTTCGGCCGGCTGGATGACCGGTGTGTCGATGCGCTCCGCCTTGCGGGCGGAAAACTCGTCCAGAAGCTCGCCGGAGAAATCAGGGAGGTTGATCAGGGGCATGGTTGTGCTCCGGGGTAAAGTCCCCTCCCCAACCCCTCCCCACAGGTGGGAGGGGTTAACTTGGAGCGCTCGCCCCGCGAAGTCAGAAACGTTGAGGGGTGAGCAAATGCTGCTTTGGGCCGGACGGTGCCACGATAAGCCCCTCCCCGTTGTGGGGAGGGGTTGGGGAGGGGTTTACTGCGCATTCGCAGCCCTCTTCCGGTCCTCCGCCTGGGCGGCGAGGATTTCCTTCACCTTGGCGATCAGATCGGCTTCCGCAACGGTTTCCTGGGCCACGCGCGCCTCGCGCCAGGTCGTGTTGTCCTCGATCTCGCCGGAGAGGCGCTTGCCCTCGATGAGATCCTTGATCTGGACGACGCCCTCAGCGCGCTCGTCGCCGCCCTGGATGATGGCGATCGGGCAGCCGCGGCGGTCGGCATATTTCAGCTGGTTGCCGAACTTCTTCCAGTTGCCCTGGAACATTTCGGCGCGGATGCCGGCGGCGCGAAGCTCCTGCGTGAAGCGCTGGTAGCGGCCCATGGCCTCGACATCGCCATCCATGACGGTGACGAGGACCGGCTCGATAATGTCCTGCTGGCCGAGCTTGCCGAGGTTCTTCAGGGCCGTCATCAGGCGCGAGACGCCGATGGAGAAGCCCGTTGCCGGAACCGGCTGGCCCATGAAGCGGGAAACGAGACCGTCATACCGGCCGCCGCCGCCGACGGAACCGAAGACGACCTTTTCGCCCTTTTCGTTGGTGACGTCGAAGAGCAGCTCGGCCTCGTAGACCGGGCCGGTATAATATTCGAGGCCGCGCACGACGGAGGGATCGATCTTGATGCGGTCGGACTGGTAACCGGCGCTGGTGACGAGCGCGCCGATGAAATTCAGTTCTTCGACGCCTTCGACGCCCTTGCTCGTGCCGGCGACCAGCTCGGCGAGCTGGGCTGCACTTTCGGCATAATTCTTGATGCCGACGAAGAACAGCACCTTGTCGATCTGGCTCTGGTCGAGGCCGGCACCCTTGGTGAAGTCACCGGACTCATCCTTGCGGCCGGGGCCGAGCAGCAGGGCCACACCTTCCGGGCCGAACTTGTCGAGCTTGTCGATGGCGCGCAGCACGTTGAGGCGCTGGCCGGCCTTGTCGTCGCCGCCGAGACCGATCGCTTCCAGCACGCCGTCCAGAACCTTGCGGTTGTTGACGCGGATCACATAGTCGCCGCGCTTGATGCCGAGCGCTTCCAGCGTATCGGACATCATCATGCACATTTCGGCATCGGCCTGGACGCCCGGCGCGCCGACCGTATCGGCATCGAACTGCATGAACTGGCGGAAACGGCCCGGACCCGGCTTCTCGTTGCGGAACACGTAGCCGGCGCGATAGGTGCGATAGGGAAGCTGGATCTCGTTGAAATTCTCGGCGACGTGACGGGCAAGCGGCGCCGTCAGGTCGTAACGCAGCGACATCCACTGCTCGTCGTCGTCCTGCAGCGAGAAGACGCCCTCGTTCGGGCGATCGCTGTCGGGCAGGAACTTGCCGAGCGCGTCGGTATATTCAAGCAGCGGCGTTTCGACCGGATCGAAACCATAATGCTCGTAGACCTCGCGGATCTTCGCGGTCATTTCGTTGACGGCGCGGAGATCGGCTGCGGAGCGGTCGACGAAGCCGCGCGGAAGGCGGGCCTTGAGCTTTTGCGGTTTCTTCTGCTTGTCGTTCATTTCGGGGGATTTCCACATATGTGACAGTGGCGGTTTCCTAGCGGATTGGGCGGTTAGCGGCAAGGGCAAGGGTCTTGATATGGCGCCCAGAATCGATGGATCGATGCGGAAAGGACCTGTTGCCAGGATATCGCCATGATCGCGGAAGCGCTTCAGTATCTCGCCACGGCGGCGCTCACCGGCCGCGCCTACCGCCGCTTCGTGCGCTATTCGGTCAATCTCTGGTCGCGCGCCGGCCGTTGCGGGCGGGCCTGGGCGGCGCATGAGGCGAGCAGCAAGGACGCCATGCGGGCCGCGATGAGCGATCTTCGGCAGCGGCGAACCGCCGTCGTGCTCGGCTCCGGCCTGCTGAGGGACGTGCCGATCGGGGATCTGGCAGCAAGTTTCGATACGGTCGTGCTCGTCGATCTCGTGCATCTGGCATCCGTGCGCCTGTGGCTGAAGGCCAAGGGCTACCGCAACGTGCGGCTGATCGAACGCGATCTATCGGGTTATGACGACCTGAAGGCAGGGAGGGAAGTGGAACCGCTCGGCTTCCTGCGCAGCGTGCCCTATCTCGATTTCGTCGTTTCCGCCAACCTGCTCTCGCAGATCGGCCGGGGAGTCAAACGACGCTACGAGGCAGACGCCCCTTCGGACATGCCTGCGGACACGGTGGAACGCCTGATTGCGGCGCATATTCAGGGGCTTTCCGACCTGCCCTGCCGGACCTGCCTTGTGACCGACATTTCCTATGCCGTCATCGACCGCACCGGCAAAGTGCATGAAGAAGCCGACCTGATGCATGGCGTGGCGCTACCCGAGGCGAAGGTCCGCTGGGACTGGCCCGTGGCACCGCTTGGCGAGGAGAGCCGCGACTACCAGATCGTTCACAAAGTCATTGCCGGCTGGTGAGCCGCTTGGCTTTTCGCCCGCACCCGCCTATGTTTTGCCCATGCGCGCTTTCGCCCTCATAAGCATGATCTTCGCCTGGCTGGTCTACGGCACCCTGTCCGCATGGGCGGGCTGTCCGACCTGTGCCTCGATGACCATGCAGGTTGAGGCCAAGGCGAGCGTGGCGCATCACCACACGGAAGGCATGACGATGCCCGAGATGGCGGCCAAGGACAGATCCGCGAAGGACCCGTGCGCCACGGGTGTCGCCCATATGCCGCTTTGCGCGGCCTGCCTGGTGCTGCCGCCGGCCGATCTGCTTGCCGATGGCGGCAGGCATGTTTTCGCCTATCCTTCTCCGGCACTCGACCGGGCGCTTAGCGACAACAGGCCTGCACCGCAGGCGCCGCCTCCCCGTCTCGTCTGACGTCCCCTTCTTGAGAACGGCAGCCCTGCCGCCGCCAGAACCTATTGTCAGACAGAGGAAGGAATACTCATGTCTCTGAAAATCTTCGCACTTTCCGCACTGATCGCCTTTGCCGCGCCGGCTTTCGCCGAGGATATGCCGGCCATGGACATGTCCAAGCACATGGGCGGCCACAGCCCGTCCAGCCAGGCCTTTACCGAGGCCAATGACAGGATGCACAAGGATATGATGATCAAACTGAGCGGCGATACCGATGTCGATTTCGTCCGCAGCATGATCCCGCATCACCAGGGAGCGATCGACATGGCCAAGATCGAGCTGCAATACGGGAAAGATCCCGAAATCCGCAAGCTTGCGGAAGGCGTCATCAAGGCGCAGGAAGCCGAAATCGCCGAAATGAATGCCTGGCTGAAGGCGCACGCGAAGTAATTCTTCGGTCCAAAATGCGAGGACCGCCGCGGGAACGGCGGTCCTTTGTTCAATCCGGTTTCGGCTTGATCAGGCCTTGGGCTCGAAATCGACCGGGCGGCGGGCGGCGGCCTGGCGGGTCAGCATCCAGCCCGGATATTCCGGTGCAAGCGCGCTCACCTCGTCGAGCCGCTTCATATCGTCGGCATCGAGCTTCAGCTTGACGGCGGCAAGGTTCTGGTCGAGCTGGTCGACACGCTTGGCGCCGATGATGACGGTCGTCACGAAGGGCTTGGCGAGAATATAGGCCAGCGCCACGGTGGCGACGCTGACGCCGTGTTTGCCGGCAATCTCGCGCATGACGGCAACGCAGGCCCAGGCGCGATCGCTGTCGACGGGCGGGAAGTCGAAATTGGCGCGGCGGCCCTCGCCGTTGCCCGGTGCGCCCGGGCCGTATTTGCCCGAGAGCAGGCCGCCGGCGAGCGGCGACCAGACCATGAGGCCGAGCTTTTCTTCCTGCAGGAGCGGCACGATATCGCGCTCGAGATCGCGGCCGGCGATCGAATAATAGGCCTGCACGGTCTCGAAGCGGGCATAGTCCTTGCGTTCGGAAATGCCGAGCGCCTTGGCGATGCGCCAGGCCTGCCAGTTGGACACGCCGACATAACGCACGAGGCCACGAGAGACGAGATCGTCGAGCGCACGCAGCGTCTCGTCGATCGGCGTGACCGGATCGGTGGCGTGGATCTGGTAGAGATCGATATGGTCGGTCTGCAAGCGCTCAAGGCTCGCCTCGACGGAATCCATGATATGGCCGCGCGAGGCGCCGCGGTCGTTCGGCTTGTCGCCCATGACACCGTAGACCTTGGTGGCGATGACGACATCCTTGCGCGGAACGCCGAGATTCTTCAGCGCCTGGCCGAGCAGGCGTTCGGATTCGCCAAAGGAATAAACGTCTGCAGTATCGATGAAGTTGACGCCGGCATCGAGCGAGCGCCGGACGATCTCATCGGCCGCCTTCTGGTCGACATCGGCGATGGCGCCCCACAGGGAGCCCTCCTTGGCTTCACCAAAGGTCATGGTGCCAAGGCAGATTTCAGATACGAAAAGTCCGGTATTTCCGAGTTGGTTGTAACGCATGTCGAGAAATTCCCTTGTGTCTACCGCAATAGGGGCTTGCGGACTGCTGAACTCTATTTTTTGATTATTGGCCTGCGCGTGACAGGCACAGCCGGGGCTGGCTGCAAGGTGAGGCACCTCTCATGTAGGTCGCCGCCTCGCGTTTTTCAACGGAACGCCGATCCGTCGCGACCCGCGGTAACGCCCTTGTCTCGACACAGGCCGGGAATAGATTGCCTCTCATATTTATAAAGGTGCGCATATGACCGCCCGACCATTGACGACGATCGGCTTCGACGCCGATGACACACTCTGGCAGAACGAACATTATTACCGGCTGACAGAAGAGCATTTCCGCAGGCTTCTTGCCGATTTTGCCGAGAGCGCCACGATTTCCGAGCGGCTTCTCGAAGCGGAAAGGCGCAACCTCGCCCATTACGGATTCGGCATCAAGGGTTTCACGCTGTCGATGATCGAGACGGCGATCGAAATCACCGAGGGCAAGGTGCCGTCGAGCGTGATCGCCAAGATCCTCGATACCGGACGCGATCTTCTGTCCCATCCGGTCGAGACGCTGCCGCATGTGCGCGATACGCTGGAGACGCTGGCGGGGAAATATCTGCTGGTGCTGATTACCAAGGGCGACCTTTTCGACCAGGAGCGCAAGCTCGCCCAATCCGGGCTCGGCGATTATTTCGATGCGGTGGAGATCGTCTCGGACAAGACGGCCGTCACCTACCGGCGCATCTTCTCCAAAGTGGGGGACGGGCCGGAACGGGCGATGATGGTCGGCAATTCGCTGAAATCCGATATCGTGCCGGCCATCGCCGCCGGCAGTTACGGCGTCTTCGTGCCGCACGAACTGACCTGGGTGCTGGAACGCGTCGAGGAACCGAAGGAGGCGCCGCGCTTCCGCAAGATCGGCCATCTCGGTGAATTGCGCGGATTGATCGACACGCTGGAATAGGTTTTGCGCTACTGCCTCTTCGGAAAGAGCGACGGCCGCTCCTGTTGCTCGGGGGCGGGCTGTGACGGCTGGGGCGCGGCGGCAAGCGGCTCGATCAAAATGCTGTAGGGCGCGCCCAGCCCGCGGCGCGGCGAAACCTTGGAATAATAGGGACGCAGCAGCCAGGTGGCATTTTCCTTGACCGTCGTCTCGTAGCTGGCGCCATCCTCGTCCGTGCCGAAAAAGGCCTCGTCATCCGGCTTCGACAGGTCGAAGATCGCCAGGAAAGCAAATTTGCTCTTGGTCTGGAAACTGATCCTGACGTGCTGGCCGGTGCGGACCGGCAGCGTATAGACATGGCTGTTGCCGAACTTGGTCCAGCCCTTCAGCTGCATGGTGACGGCGGGAAACTGCAGCTTTTCCAGCTTCTCGCCGGGATCGAGCTGCGGCGTCTGCGCCAGGGCAGCGGAAGCGGAAAGGAAAAGTGCTGCGGCAAGGGCAAGAACAGGTTTCATGGGCGTACCAATGCAGCGCGCATCGCCTCCACTTCCGCGCGGCAAAAGCAACCTTCAAGATGATCGTTGACGAGACCCATAGCCTGCATGAAAGCGTAAATTGTGGTCGGCCCGACAAAGGTCCAGCCGCGCTTCTTCAAATCCTTGGAAATCCTGACCGAGGTCGCCGTCGTCGGATTGGCGAGGATATGCTCGCGGTCGACAATTGCCGGCCGCTCCTCGGCACGCGGCTCGTAGCTCCAGAAATAGCGCGCGAGCGAGCCGAATTCATGTCTGAGGTCGATCGCGCGGCGCGCATTGTTGATGGTCGAAACGATCTTGCCGCGATGGCGGATGATGCCGGCATCGGCCAGGCACCGGGCGATATCCTCCTCGCCGAAGCGCGCCACTTTCTCGAAATCGAAGCCGGCGAAAGCGGCGCGGAAATTCTCGCGCTTGCGCAGGATGGTCAGCCAGGACAGACCGGACTGGAAGCCCTCGAGGCAGATCTTCTCGAAGAGCCTGATATCGTCGGTGACGGGCCGGCCCCATTCCTCGTCATGGTAGCGCAGATAGTCGGGCAGATTCGCATGCCAGTGGCAGCGCTTCCTGCCGTCTTCGCCTGTCACTATGCCGGTTTCGCTCATGTTTTCTTCTCGTTTCCTGCCTGCAAAGCCGGCTTTACCATTTGCAAACCTTCTTTCCAAACCGAACGATAACCCTGACGAAAAGTTTATCCGGCGCTTCGTCTTTTAATGAATCCGCATTTACCATTCGCTGGCGGGCGCGGTGGCAGCATGACCGCAGGCGGACAATTCCGCCAGCACATTTTCGGTCATTTGTAGAGAGTTCGTCCGATGATGAAACCCCTTGTCCTTGCCGCAGCCATGCTCGGCATTATCTCCACGGCCGCCCTTGCAGACGACCGATATGCCTCCCGCCCGCCCGTGGTGCTGAGCCCGGACCTGACAGCGCCCTGGATCAACCAGCTCGGCGGCGGCCCGGTCCGTCCGGTCGTCTATCAGCGGCCGGTCGTCGTGCAGCAACGCGGCCTCTTCCAGCAACGCCGTACGATCATCCAGCGCGCGCCGCAGCCGGTGCCGCAGACCGTGTCGGCCGTCCGGCCCGGCATTCCGGTCATCCGCGGGCGGATCGAGCCGCAGTTCCTGCCGCAGGTCGTCGATTACGACACGAAGGAGAAAGCCGGCACCATCGTCATCGATACCAATAACCGCTTCCTCTATCTCGTCATGGATGGCGGCAAGGCTCGTCGTTATGGCGTCGGCGTCGGCAAGCCCGGCTTCGAATGGGCAGGCGCCCACAAGATCACCCGCAAGGCGGAATGGCCGGACTGGACACCGCCCTCGGACATGGTGAGCCGCGAAGCCGCCAAGGGCCATTACCTGCCGGCCCGCATGGATGGCGGCCCCGAGAACCCGCTTGGCGCGCGCGCCATGTATCTCGGCTCGACCCTCTACCGCATTCACGGCACCAACGCGCCCTGGACGATCGGCAGCGCCGTCTCCTCCGGCTGTATCCGCATGCGCAACGAGGATGTTGTCGATCTTTACGATCGCGTCAACGTCGGCACGCGCGTCATCGTGATGTAAAGAGCAAATAATGGGCAGCGGGCGGCAAGAACAGCGGCCCGCCGCGCTACAAAAAATCGTATCCCGCGCCTCTCCGACTTGAAATTCAAACCGATTTGACTAGCCTCTACGCGATCCTGAAGGAGAGGGTATAGAAAATGAAGCAGTTTCTTAGGCTCGCGGCGGCGGCAGCCGTTGCGCTGTCCTGTACGGTTGTGACTGTCAACGCCGAACCGGTCATGACCGCAACCGACGCCGTGCGGGGCGTCAAGCAGACCCGCGAGATCAAGCCGCAGTTCCGCAAGCGCGTGGTTCGCCTTGCCACCAGCGAAAAGCCGGGCACGATCATCGTCGATACCAACAACAAGTTTCTCTATCTCGTGGAAGGCAACAACCGCGCCACGCGCTACGGCATCGGCGTCGGGCGTGACGGCTTCGGCTGGTCGGGTGTCGTGACGATCGGGCGCATGGCCGAGTGGCCGAGCTGGACGCCGCCGGCGGAGATGCGCGCCCGCGAGGCCCGCGAAGGCCACAAGCTTCCGGCGGTTCAGCCCGGCGGCCCCGATAATCCGCTGGGTGCGCGCGCCATGTATCTCTACAAGGGCGGCCGCGACACGATCTTCCGCATTCACGGCACGAACCAGCCCTGGACGATCGGCCTCAACATGTCGTCCGGCTGCATCCGCATGATGAACGACGACGTGACGCATCTTTACAACCGCGTCTCCGTCGGCACCAAGGTCATCGTCGTCGGCCCCGGCAACAAGCAGGGCAACGTCGCCTTCCAGGACAAGGGCATCGATATCCTGCGCACCATGTTCGGCGGTTAAGCAACACTGCCTGCAAAAATGAAGGCGCACGCGTTGCGCCTTTTCTTTGTTAAGTTCGTGACACAGAACTCTGCCACAGAATCGAACTGATAACCTTTTGGGTACTTCGGGGATATTCAATGGCATATAGATTGCGTCGTTCCACCTTGCTTCTCGCAGGCGTAGCGTTTTCCGCCCTGGCTTCGGTGGCTGGCACGGCTTCGGCCGAAGACCTGGAATTTTCCATTTACGGCGGCTACCAGACGGCGCCGCACAGCCATGTCGATGTTTCCGACGGCACTTCGTTCAGCGCCGGATGGGAGGGAAAATCATTCGGCAGCCCGCCCTATTACGGCGGCCGCGTCACCTGGTGGCTGGGCGACTTCAACCTGCCGAACTGGGGCGTGTCGGTCGACTACACGCATGACAAGGTCTATGCCGACGACGATACCATGGCGCGCTCGCCCGGCTGGACGCATTTCGAATTCACCGACGGCCTGAACCTTTTGACCGTCAACGGCCTCTACCGCTTCAAGGACCCGGCCCGCCGCTGGACCCCCTATCTCGGCGCCGGCGTCGGCGTGAACATCCCGCATGTCGAAGTCACCCGTCCCCAGGGTACGACCTTCGACTACGAATTCGGCGGCGTGACCTTCCAGGCGCAGGCCGGTGTCGATTTCCGCGTTACCGACAACTGGTCGACCTTCGTGGAATACAAGGGCACCTATTCGCGCGTCGACGTTCCGATCGACAGCGGCGACCGCCTGAAGACGAATATCGTCACCAACGCGGTCAATGTCGGTATTTCCTACCACTGGTAATCCGGGGCAAGAGCCGCAAAGGCGCCTGGCGATTTTGCCGGACTTGCGCGGAACAATGAGATGATCTTGCGGGGCTATTTGGTGCCGCAGCTCACCTTGCCTTCGACGACGAAGAAGTTGGCCTTGTTTTCGAGCCGCAAGGCATAGGTGCCGCCGAAATTCGACGAAGTCTTGCCGTGCTGGCTGGCAAGAACCGCGAGATCCAGGGATTCGCTTTCCGCATCGGTACCGTCCGTGGCAAAGACTTCCAGGCGCAGATCGCCGTCGCGCGACCAGCGATTCGTCAGATCCTGCGATTCGAGGATCCGTTTGCCGAAGTTCTTGGATTTGTTGGCGTCCTTGAACATGAGCGCGCCGCGGAAATGGATCAGCTTGTGGCCGCCAGCGTCTTCAAAAGCGCTTTCGAGCGTAAAGCGCACATCCTTGTCGTCTGCAGAACAGAAATACCTGACGTCGGCCCGCGCCGCGCCAGCTGCGCCGAGCAATACGGCAAGCACCATCAATCCACGCCACATAGCCAAAGCTCCTGAGATCGCCGCCGAAATCGCCAATGAATCGGTGTTCTCAGGCTAGTGGCAAATCCCTTAATTTTTCAGGCACAGCACCACCATAAGCCCAATCCAGGAGCTCGACAGTGTGCAGAATCGGCGTCGCTGTGCCCGACCTTATCTGGGTGATACAGCCGATGTTGCCGGTGGCGATAATATCGGCCTTGGTCGCCTCGATATTCTTGACCTTGCGGGCCTTCAGCGCCGCGGAAATATCCGGCTGCAGGATGTTGTAGGTGCCGGCCGAGCCGCAGCAGAGGTGGCCTTCGGCCGGATCGCGCACGGTAAAGCCCGCCGCCTTGAGCAGGTGCTTCGGCGCCATGGTGATTTTCTGGCCGTGCTGCATGGAGCAGGCCGAATGATAGGCGACCGTAATGCCCTTCGGCATGTGTGCCGGCAAGTCAAGCCCGGCAAGATATTCGGTAATGTCCTTGGCAAGCGCCGAAACCCGCGCCGCCTTGCCGGCATAGGCGGGATCGAGGCGCAGCATGTGGCCGTAATCCTTGATCGTCGTGCCGCAGCCGGACGCGGTGATGATGATCGCGTCGAGGCCGCCGGCCTCGATCTCGCGGGTCCAGACGTCGACATTGGCGCGCGCGGAGGCGAGTGCCTGCTCTTCGCGTCCCATGTGATGGACGAGAGCGCCGCAGCAGGTCTCGCCCTCGGGGACGACCACTTCGACGCCGAGGCGGGTCAGAAGGCGGATCGTCGCCTCGTTGATGGCGGGGTCGAGGACGGGCTGGGCGCAGCCGGTGAGGATGGCGACGCGGCCGCGGCGCTCGGCCTGCGGCTCATGCCGGCCGGGCCTGGCGAAAGGCGACGGTGCGGGCACGCTCCGGGGCGCAAGCGCCAGCATGGCGGCAAAGGGCTTCAGTGCGGCGGCGCGCATCAGGCCGGCAAAGGGACGGCCGATACGGGCGAGCGCGAGTGCCGCGCGAAAACGGCCGGGATAGGGCAGCACCGCCGCCAGGATGGCGCGCGTCAGCCTGTCCATCAACGGCCGCTTATAGGTCTTTTCGATATGAATCCGGGCGTGATCGACCAGATGCATGTAGTCGACGCCCGAAGGACAGGTCGTGGTGCAGGCGAGGCAGGACAGACAGCGGTCGATATGGGTCGCCACTTCGGCATCGGCCGCACGGCCGTTTTCCAGCATATCCTTGATGAGATAGATGCGCCCGCGCGGGCTGTCGAGTTCGTTGCCGAGGGTGACATAGGTCGGACAGGTGGCGGTACAGAAGCCGCAATGGACGCATTTGCGCAGGATCTGCTCGGATTCGGCCACATGCGGATCGGCCAGCTGGGCGAGCGTGAAATTGGTCTGCATGTCAGTATCCCGCCATCTTCCCGGGATTGAAGATCCCTGCCGGATCGAATTTTTCCTTCACCCGGCGCGACAGCAAGGCAACCGCCTCCTCCTCCGGGTGGAACGCCGATATCGCCGCCCTCGCCGCAGCCGGCGCACGCATCAGCGTCGCATGGCCGCCGCCGAGCGCCTTGACGAAGCGGCGGACGAGATCGGCCTCGGGATCGGCTTCCATGCGCATCCAGACGAGGCCGCCCTGCCAGTCGTAGAAGGCGTCGACACCGGCTTCGAGCCTCAGCGCTGCCACCAGCTGGTGGCCGATGGCGGGCGCCACCGAAACGCGCCAGACAGGGCGCGCGGTTGCGTCGGCATAGGGTGCGACGTCGCGGATTTCCCGCCAGAGCTGGCGGCTTGCCGCCGGATCGAGCCTCACGGCCTGCCCGAAGGGCGCCATGGCCGACAGAAGCTTGGCCGCCCGCGATTCCACCGAGCCGGGCAGGCCCTCGATGCGCAGCACCGTTGCCTCGCCCTCCGGCAGTCTGCCGGAAAGGAATTTCCAGGTGACGGTCAAAGGCAGATGCGCGGCACCCGACACTTCCACCGGCAGAGCCATGGCCGCCGCCATCGCATGTGCGGCCTCGGCATCGTTGAGGCCGGAGATGACGACGGTTTCCTCGGTCTTGGGGCGCGGCGGCACGCGGAACGTCACCTCCGTCAGGAAGCCGAGCGTGCCATGCGAACCGGCAAGCAGCTTCACCAGATCGAGGCCGGTGACATTCTTCATCACCCGGCCGCCGGCCTTGACGATCTCGCCCCTGCCGTTGACGAAACGGATGCCAAGCAGGCTGTCGCGCGCAGCCCCCGCCACGAAACGGCGCGGGCCGGAGACATTGGCCGCAAAGACGCCGCCGATCGTCGGCTCGCCGGCAGTCCCCATGAGCGCACGATGATCCATGGGCTCGAAGGCGAGCATCTGGCCGTTTTCGGCAAGGGCCGCCTCGACCTCGGCCAGCGGCGTGCCCGCCCTTGCGGTCATCACCATCTCGCCGGGATTGTAGGCGACGATACCGGTGAGGCCGGTCGAGCGCAGGCGATCGTCCGCCTTGACGACATTGCCGAAACCGGAGCGCGTATCGCCGCCGCAGATCGCGAGCAGACGGCCCTGATCGGCATAGGCGCGGACCAGCACCGCGGCCTCCTCTTCGCTTGCCGGCACCAGATCGATCATGCAGCCGAACGCCCCTCGAGCGGAAAGACTTTGGACGGGTTCAGCAGCCATTGCGGATCGAAGGCGGATCTGGCGGCCATCTGCTGGGCAAGATCGGCCTCGGAATACTGGTGGTGCATCAGGTCCCGTTTTTCGATGCCGACGCCGTGCTCGCCGGTCAGGCAGCCGCCGGCATCGACGCAGAGCTTGAGGATATCGTTGCCGGCCGCTTCCGCCCTTGCCGCGTCTTCGGGATCGTTGGCATTGAAGAGGATCAAGGGATGCATGTTGCCGTCGCCGGCGTGGAAGACATTGGCGACGCGCAGGCCGTAGCTTGCGACGATCTCAGAGGTCCGCTGCAGCACGAAGGACAGCTGGCTCAGCGGCACCGTGCCGTCCATGCAGATATAGTCGGCAATGCGGCCGGTGGCGCCGAAGGCGGATTTGCGGCCCTTCCAGATCAACGCCGCTTCGGTTGCCGACTGGCATTCGCGCACCGTCTTGACGCCGTGTTTGCGGGCGATGTCGACGATGCTTTTCAGCATGTCGTCCATTTCCGTTTCCGATCCCTCGACCTCGACGATCAGCAGCGCCCCGACATCGAGCGGATAGCCGGCATGGGCAAAGGCCTCGCAGATTTCGATTGCCGGCTTGTCCATGAATTCGATGGCAACCGGGATGATGCCGGCGGCAATGACATCGGCGACACAGCGGCCGGCCTCTTCCGAGCTTTCGAAACCGAACAGCACGGGACGGGCGCCCTCCGGCTTGGCGATCAGGCGCACCGTCGCTTCGGTGACGATGCCGAGCTGGCCCTCATGGCCGCAGACGAGGCCGAGCAGATCGTAGCCGGCCGCATCGAGCGCCTTGCCGCCGAGCTCAACGACGCTGCCGTCGGTCAGCACCATCTTGACGCCGAGCAGGTTGTTGGTCGTCACGCCATATTTCAGACAGTGGGCACCACCGGAATTCATGCCGATATTGCCGCCGATCGTGCAGGCAAGCTGTGAACTCGGATCGGGCGCATAGAAGAAACCGTCCGCCGAGACGGCTTCGGAAATATTGAGATTGGTCACCCCCGCCTGGACGGTGGCGCAGCGATTGGCGAAATCGATATCCAGGATGCGGTTCATCTTCGACAGGCCGAGCACGACGGCATCTTCCTGCGGGATCGCGCCGCCGGAAAGCGAGGTGCCGGCGCCGCGCGGGACGACCGGGATGCCGTAGCGATGACAGTATTTCATCACCGTTGCCACTTCCGCCGTCGAGCGCGGCAAAGCGACGGCGAGCGGCAGGCGGCGGTAGGAAACGAAGGCATCGGTCTCGAACGGCACGAGTTCGCGCGCTTCGTGGATCAGGCATTCGGGCGGCAGGAGGTCGACGAGATCGGCGACGATTTCCTTGCGGCGGGCAAGGACTTCGGGGCGCGGAGCGAGAAACGAAATGGCGTCGGACATGGCGATCTCCCTCGGCCAACATGACGGAAGCCGGCGACAAATCCTCCCTGTGACCGGTTCTTTCGGCTTAGCACTTTCCCGAAACCGGCGCAAATGTTAAGCACTTATGCCAAAAGGGGAAAAAGTTGTAAAAGCTTATGACCAATCTGGGTGATCTCGAAATCTTTGCCAAGGTCGTTTCGACCGGCAGCATGTCGCTTGCCGGGCGCGCGCTCGGCTTTTCTCCGGCCGTCGTTTCCAAGCGCATCAAACGGCTGGAGGACCGGCTCGGCACAAGGCTCCTGCAGCGCACGACGCGGCAGATTTCGCTGACGGAAGCCGGCCAGGGCTTCTACGACCGCGTGCTCGGCATCCTGGCGGGGCTGGAAGAGGCGGAATTCTATATTTCCGGCCGCTCGGCGCAGATGCACGGAACGCTGAAGATCTCCGCTCCCACTTCCTTCGGGCGCATGCATATTGCGCCGCATCTGAAGGCTTTCATGGAAGCGCATCCGGAACTTGCGATCAACCTGGTACTGACCGACGAGTTCAGCGATATTGTCGGCGGCGGCTTCGACCTCGCCATCCGGATTGCGGAACTGACCGATTCGAGCCTCGTCGCGCGCCGGCTCGCTCCCGTGCGCCGGGTGCTCTGCGCCTCGCCGGATTATATTGCGACCCATGGCATGCCCAAACATATCGAAGAGCTGAAACAGCACCGCTGTCTGCCGGCTCACAACAACGACGTCTGGCGGCTGGACGGACCGGACGGCGCCTTCAGCCTGCGGCCCGAGGGCATGCTGATTACCAATTCCAGCGAGGTCATCCGCGAGACGGTCATTGCCGGCCTCGGCATTGCGCTGCGCTCCACCTGGGATATCGGCGAGGAGCTGAAGAACGGCAAGCTGGTGCAGGTGCTGCCGGCCTATGAGGGCTCGCACAATGTCACGCTCTCGGCCGTCTATCCGAGCCGCCAGTTCCTGCCGGCCAAGGTGCGTCTGTTCATCGATTTTCTGGCAGAGCTCTACGGCCCGGTTCCCTATTGGGAGCGTTGAGGAAGATAGCTAGCCCGCCAGTCGTTCGATGACGAGATCGAGCAGCGCCCTGAGTCTCGTCAGCCGCCGCATGTCGCGGTGATAGCCGACCCATGTGTCGCGGCCAGGCGGCGCTTCGCCGAGATCGACGGGCTCGATGGCCGGAATGGCATCGCCGAGCGGCCGCGGCAGGACGGCAAGACCGGCGCCTCTGGCACAAAGGGTCGCCTGCACATCCCGGTTGTTGCTGCGCATGGCAATCTCGGCCTTCGGGAGAACGCGCTGCAGCCAGCCGACGTCGGGCATGCCGCCGAAGGCCTCGTCCATGGTGACGAGCCGGGCGCCTCTGCCATCGCCGGCCTCCGGATGCGGCAGACCGCGGCGGAGATAGAGGCTGTAGTCGATACGCATGAGCTTGCGGGAGATGACTTCCGTCTCGGTGAAAGGCGCGATCCGAAAGACGATATCTGCCTCGCGTCGTGAAAGGCTGAGAAGCCGGCTGTCGGTCAGGAGTTCGATGACGACCTTCGGATAGGCAGCGGAAAACTCCGCCAGAACCGGCGACAGGACATGGGCGCCGAACCAGTCTGACGAAGAAAGCCGCAGCAATCCGTCGAGCTGCCGGTTCTGGCCGGCGAGTTCGCGTTCCAGTCCGAGCGCTTCCTCCTCCATGCGTTCGGCATGGGCAAAGACCGTCGTTCCCTCGTCCGTCAGCACGAAGCCTTCGGCGGTACGCTGGAAAAGCGTCTGACCGAGCGAGGCTTCCAATGCGCGCAGCCGGCGGCCCATGGTCGGCTGGGTCAGGCCGATGCTGCGTGCGGCTGCACCCAGCGTTCCGAGCCGGGCGATCGCCAGGAAAAGTTTCAGGTCGCTCCATTCCAAGGGCATTATCTCAAACAAGAATGCATGATCTTCATTCTTTATCTTTGATTTCCATTCAGAATTCAATGCGGCATTCTGCGGCCAACAAACCAAGGAGAGTTCCATGAGCATGATGAAAGCCGCGCTCGTCGAAGCGCAGAATGCCGAATTCACCGTTACCGATATCGAGAAGCCTGCCGCACAGGTCGGCCAGATCCTCGTTCGCATCAAGGCCGCCGCTCTCAATCCGCTGGACCTGAAAATCCGCGCCAACGAAGCCGCACATGCCCGCCATCCCCTGCCCGCCATCCTCGGCATCGACATGGCCGGCATTGTCGAAGCGGTCGGCCCCGATGTGGCGGGGTTTCACCCCGGTGACGAGGTCTACGGCATGACCGGCGGCGTGGGTGGATTGCAGGGGTCGCTTGCCGAATACGCGGCCGTCGATGCCGATCTCGTCGCGCTGAAGCCGCGCAATCTTTCCATGCGCGAAGCCGCCGCCCTGCCGCTGATTGCGATCACCGCCTGGGAAGGCCTTGAAGAACGCACCCAGGTGAGAGCGGGCCACAAGGTTCTGGTCATCGGCGGCGGCGGCGGCGTCGGCCATATCGCCGTGCAGATGGCTGTTGCCGCCGGTGCCGAGGTCTATGCCGTCGATGGCGGTTCGAAGGCTGAATATATCCGCAGTATCGGTGCGACGCCGATCGACTATGCGGTTGCGACTGTCGATGACTATGTCGCCCGCTACACTGATGGCAACGGCTTCGACATTGTCTATGATACAATCGGCGGGAAAGGTCTCGATGCCGCCTTCGAGGCAGTTGCGAAGTTCGGGCATGTCGTCACGAGCCTCGGCTGGGGCACGCATTCGCTGGCGCCGCTCTCCTTCAAGGGAGCCACCTATTCCGGCGTCTTCACACTCGCACCGCTCTTGACCGGCGAGGACCGTGCCCATCATGGCGATGTCCTCAGGCATATTGCGACACGCGTCGAAGCTGGAACGCTGATGCCGAACCTGGACCCGCATCCGTTTTCGCTTGGCGAGGTCGGCGATGCCTACCGGCTGATCGAAAGTCGGCAGGCAGAGGGCAAGATCGTCGTGGAAATCTAGCGCGCCAGATCGAGATAAGCGCTTGCCACCATCACATCGATATCGGCAGGCACCGGCATTCCGTCGCGGTTTTCTTCAATAACCGGCAGCCGTTGCCGATCCAGTCGATGCGTGTTGCAGCTTTTTCCATCTCATGCCCCTTTCGCTTCCCTCTGGTCTAACGGAGGGAAGATCGGGCCGGCATGGAGATATTTCTGGTGAAAGGGCAGAAAAACTGCCCTTTCTCATGTGCTGCCCGAGCGCAGCAGCCAGTTGCGGAGCGCCACGAGAGCCGGACGTTTTGCATCGGGGATGCGGCAGCAGAGGCTGTAGCCCGCCGGGCGGCGAATGAAACCATAGGGGGCGACCAGGATGCCACGGCTGAGGTCGTCCTCGATCGAGGCTTTCGGCGCCAGCGCAACGCCGAGGCCGGACCGGGCCGCCCCCAGCGCCAGAAGCAGGTCCTCGAACTCGCGCCGGCGGGCAAAGGCAACCGGCGGCGTGCCGCTTTCGGCAAACCATTCGGCCCAGAGTCCTGGCGCGCTGCGGCTTGCCAACATGGCGACGTCGGCCAGGGCTTCGGGCCTGCCCGCAAGTTCCCGCGCAAGCGCCGGTGTCGCAACCGGGCCGAACTCGTCCTCCATGAAGCGCGTTTCCACCGTGCCGGCCGAGGAGCGCTGCTCGCCGCCCATAATGACGGCGTCGAAATCCGGATGCCGGGACAGCGGCTCGACGACGGTCATCGGCACGATATCGACCTCGACACTGCCCAGGCTTGCCTGCATGTCGGCTGCGCGCGGCATCAGCCACCAGACGGCGAAGGCCGAAGGCACGCCGAGGCGGATGGCCTGCCTGCCCGCCTCCTCGAATTCATCGGCGGCGCGTTTCAAGATGGTCAGAGCAGTACCGGCCGCCTCGGCGAGGGCGCTTGCCCTCTCGGTCGGAAGGAGCCTGCGGCCATCGCGCACGAAGAGCTTGCTGCCGAGGTGATCTTCGAGCGTTGCGATCTGCTGGCGCACGGCGCCGCGCACCACGCCCAGCTCTTCGGCCGCCCTCACAATGCTGCCGTGCCGGCAGACGGCTTCAAAGGCGCGGATCGCATTCAAGGGCGGAAGTCGCATAGTTACCACATTCCAGAAAATCACGGTGGATCACCTGATCTCGGCATTGAACGGAATGCAAGATCCGACCATATTGTACAGGTGTGCAAGGCGACGCATTCGAGACAGGAAATGGCGGAATTCCCGAACCTGTCCCGCTTCGATTTTTCCTATGTACGTACAATGAACCAAATCGTAATTGTTTCGCTTTGCACGTATGGATCGCGCAAGCTTTTCATATGATACTAATATAACAGCAACTCAGACAAAGACCCTAAAGGTGACCCGACAATTGACCCTTCTCGCCCGCCTGGCTTCCGATGTGCAACTCATGTTCCGGCGTCCGCCGCGACAGCAGTACGCCGCGCTCTGCTACCGGGTGAAAAAGAAAACGGGCGATGTCGAGGTTCTGCTGATGACCAGCCGCGACACCGGTCGCTGGGTGATCCCCAAGGGCTGGCCGATGGCGCGCAAGCACGCCTATGAGGTGGCAGCCCAGGAAGCCTTCGAGGAGGCCGGCATACGCGGGACGGTCGAGACCGAAACGTTCGGCCACTACAGCTACCCGAAAGTTCTGCGCGATGGCCTGAAAGTGACCTGCAAGGTTCAGGTCTTTGCCCTTGAGGTGACGGGTGTGGCGAAAAACTTCAAGGAAAAGGGCGAACGGACCATCGAGTGGGTTTCCTGCGACGAGGCCGTGAAGCGCGTGAACGAACCCGACCTGCGCAACCTCTTCCTTGCCTTCAAGCGGCGCATGGCGGAGCGGCTTTCCGGCACTCTGCCAAAACAAATTCCGGCGGAATGAGTATTGCCATCTTGCGCTGCTAAAAAGAGCAGCGCAAAAGCAGGGCACCGCCGGGAAAGAGAATGCCGCAACGTAACCCAGTCCTGACCAAACGTACGCTTGATAAGGATCTCGACAAGGTCACGCATGTCGAGGATGCGGCAAAGTATGTCGCGCGACGGCTGGTGGCACCGGGACTTGGCCTGATCTTTCTCGGCCTCGCCATGCTTTTTGCCGGCGTCTACGTGTTCGACAGGCCCGGCGCGGTGCTGGTGGTCGCGGCCGCGGCACTTGCCGCCTACATGGCCCTGAATATCGGCGCCAACGACGTGACCAACAATGTGGGCGCTGCCGTCGGGGCGCGCGCCATCACCATGAAGCAGGCGCTGATCGTCGCCGCGATCTTCGAGGTTCTGGGCGCGACGATCGCCGGCGGCGAGGTCGTCAAGACCATTTCCTCCAGCATCGTCGATACGGTGCAGGTACCGCAGGCGACGCTCGGCTGGATCATGATGGCGGCGCTCACGGCCGCCGCATTGTGGATCAACCTCGCCACCTGGATGAACGCACCGGTTTCGACGACGCACGCGATCGTGGGTGCGGTGATCGGCGCGGGCATCGGCGCGGTCGGATTCGAGCCGGTCAACTGGCGGGTGATGCTGGAAATCACCGTAAGCTGGATGACGTCGCCGCTGTTTGGCGGGCTGATCGCCGCCGGACTGCTCTATCTGGTCAAAACCCTCATCGTCTATCGTGAGGACAAGATTGCCGCCGCCCGGCGCTGGGTCCCGGTGATGATCGCCGCCATGGCCGGCGGCTTCATGGCCTATATGATGCTGCAGCTCGCGCCGGAGGGCCGATATCCGGCGCTGACGATCCTTCTGGTCGGGATCGGCACCGGACTCGTCAGCTGGCTGGCTGTGCGGCCCCTCATCCTGCGGCAGGCGGAAAATCTGGAGAACCGCAACAGCTCGCTTCGGACACTCTTCCACTTTCCGCTGGTGGGTTCGGCCGCCCTGCTTTCCTTCGCGCATGGCGCAAACGACGTTTCCAACGCTGTCGGCCCGCTCTCGGCCATCGTCCATTCGGCAGGCATCGCCAATGGCGGCGCCGTCGGCCAGCCGCCGCTCTGGGTCATGCTGATCGGCGCCTTCGGAATCTCGGTCGGTCTCCTGCTTTTCGGGCCACGCCTCATCCGGCTCGTCGGCGAGGAGATCACCAAGCTCAATCCGACACGGGCCTATTGCGTGGCGCTTTCGACCGCCTTTACCGTCATTGCCGCCTCATGGCTCGGCCTGCCGGTTTCCACCACGCATATCGCCGTCGGCTCGGTCTTCGGCGTCGGCTTCTTCCGCGAGTGGTACACGCGCCATTCGAAGCGCCGCATCGAATTCATCCGCCGCAAGGCCGAGACCTGGGAAATCGACGAGCCGGAGCCGAACGTCCACGAAGTGCGCAGGCGCTATCTCGTCCGCCGCTCACATTTCATGACGATCCTCGGCGCCTGGATCATCACCGTGCCGGTTTCCGCCGCGCTTGCGGCCCTGATTTATTGGGCTATGTTCGCGCTCTTCATTTGAGTCAGGGTTTCAGGATGCGCGCCAATTTCCGCATGCAGCGGCTTTTCATCGATGCTCCCTTGTCGAAGGGTGCCGCCGTCGAAGCCAGCGCCGACCAGTTCAACTATCTCGCCAACGTGCTGCGCATGGAAGAGGGCGCGGAAATCCTGGTCTTCAACGGCCGCGACGGCGAGTGGAAGGCGAGCCTTTCCTTCCCGACGCGCAAGCGCATCCTGCTGACGGCGAGCGAAGAGACCCGGCCGCAGCCCGCCCCTTGCGACCTGCACTATCTCTTCGCGCCGCTCAAGGTCGGCCGCATGGACTATCTGGTCCAGAAGGCGGTGGAAATGGGCGCCGGCCTGCTGCAGCCGGTCATGACCCAGCATGTGCAGGGCAAGATCACCAATCTTGACAAGATCCGCGCCAATGTCATCGAGGCGGCCGAACAATGCGGCGTGCTCGGCATTCCCGCGGTGGCCGAACCGGTCAGGCTTGCCGATCTGCTCGACCGCTGGCCGGCCGACCGGCGCATCATCTATTGCGACGAAGGCGATGCCGGGCAGAACCCGCTGCCGCTGCTTTCAAAGGTGAGCGAACGGAAGCTCGCGCTGCTCGTCGGCCCGGAAGGCGGCTTCTCCGAAGAGGAACGGGCGCGGCTGCGCAGCCTCGATTTCGTGACCGCCATTCCGCTCGGGCCGCGCATCCTGCGCGCCGATACGGCGGCTGTGGCGGCCCTGGCGGTGATACAGGCTGCCATCGGCGACTGGAATTGACTACCGCACGCCGATAGCGCGGAAAGTGCTGCTATTTTTTTGATGACCTGTTGAAACAATTTCACTTGCAACTTAGCTGACTTGGGCACTAATCACCCTTCCAATTGCCCCGGCCCCGGCGCTTTCCGAATACAGGTAATTTCATGGCTCGCGACACTACCGACCAGACGCCGCTCTCTTCGGTTCAGGAGCTGACCGACTATCTTGCCGCCGGCAACAAGCCGAAGGAACGGTTCCGCATTGGCACCGAGCATGAGAAGTTCGTCTTCTTCCGCAAGGACAACAGCCCGGTTCCCTATTTCGGCGAGGCCAGCATTTCGGCGCTCCTCAAGGGCCTGCAGGCCAGGAGCGGCTGGGAGCCGATCATGGACGGCGACAACATCATCGGTCTCGGCGAGCAGAACGGCATGGGCGCCATCTCGATCGAGCCCGGCGGCCAGTTCGAACTCTCGGGCGCGCCGCTCGAAAACATTCACCAGACCTGCAAGGAATCCAACCTGCATCTGGCGCAGGTGCGCGAGATCGCCGAGCCGATGGGCATCGGCTTCCTCGGCATCGGCGGCAGCCCGAAATGGACCTATGCGGAGACCCCGCATATGCCGAAATCCCGCTACGAGATCATGACCAACTACATGCCCGAGGTCGGCACACGCGGCCTCGACATGATGTACCGCACCTGCACGATCCAGGTGAATCTCGATTTCTCCTCGGAAGACGACATGCGCCGCAAGATGCGCGTCTCGATGAAACTGCAGTCGCTGGCAACAGCGCTTTTCGCGTCCTCTCCCTTCACCGAAGGCAGGCCGAACGGCATGTTCTCCTGGCGCGGCGATGTCTGGCGCGACGTGGACAACCAGCGCAGCGGCCTCCTGGACTTCACCTTCCGCGACGATTTCGGCTTCAAGGACTATGCCGAATGGGCGCTCGACGTGCCCATGTATTTCGTCATGCGCGACGGCCACTATCACAAGGCGACCCATGTCACTTTCCGGCAATTCATGAACGGCGCGCTGAAGGGCGAGATCGCCGCTTACGAGCCGACGATGGGCGACTGGACGAACCATCTTTCGACGCTCTTCCCGGACGTGCGCCTGAAACGCTTCCTGGAAATGCGCGGTGCGGACGGCGGTCCGTGGCGGCGCATCTGTGCGCTGCCGGCCTTCTGGGTCGGCCTGCTCTATGACGACGCCGCCCTCGAAGCGGCCGATTTGCTGACGAAGGACTGGCGTTTCGACGAGGTCAACGCGCTGCGCAACGCCGTGCCGGAAGAAGGCCTGAAAGCCAGCTTCCGCGGCCACCAGCTGATCGAGACGGCGCGCGAGGTCGTCAATATTTCCCGCGCCGGCCTCAAGGCGCGCAACAGGCTGAACGGCGAGGGTGTCGACGAGAGCGTCTTCCTGGCGCCGCTCGACGAGGTTCTCGCCAAGAAGGCGACGCTTGGCGAGGATCTGCTGGCGCTCTATCACGGCCGCTGGAACGGCTCGGTCGAGCCGGTTTTCCAGGAATATCAATATTAAGAGGCAACAGGCCCTTTCCAAAAAGCCGTTTGCGCATTGCCTTTTCGAGCTATAGTGGCGCGAACATGCGCCACGACTCGGGAAAGGGACTCTTATGCTGCCGCTTTTCGACATGATGATGCAGGCGCAGAACGGGGCGGCGATGGATGCCATCGCCAAACAGTTCAACCTCGCCCAGGAACAGGCGACGAAGGCGATGGCGGCACTGATGCCGGCTTTTTCCGCCGGCCTCAAGCGCAGCACGGCCAACCCTTACGATTTCGCGGGCCTGATGCAGGCGGTGGCCTCCGGCAATTATGGCAAATATTTCGAGGACATGAGCAAGGCCTTCACGCCCGAGGGCATTTCCGACGGCAACACCATTCTTTCCCAGGTCTTCGGTTCCAAGGAGGTCTCGCGCGCCGTCGCCGCGCAGGCCGCGCAGATGACCGGCATCGGCCAGGAGATCTACAAGCAGATGCTGCCGGTTATGGCCGGCACGCTGATGGGCGGGCTTTTCAAGCAGTCGACGGGACAGATGGCCTCGCCGGTCAACCCGTTCGTCAATACCGCCATGGGCGAGACGATCCAGAAATGGCTGGAGAGCACCGGCTTTGCGCCGAAGCCGAAGGCGGCACCCGAACCCAGCATCTTCGATAATCCGTTCACGCAGGCCATGCAGCTGATGTTCAGCGTGCCGAAGCCGGAGCCTCAGCCTGAGCCGGCCAATCCCTTCCTCGACAATCCCTTCGCCAGGGCATTCCAGGACATGATGGCAAACCTTCAACAGCCCGCGGCCAAGGCTGCGGAGCCGCCGAAGGAAGAGCGCAAGGCCGAAAACGACAGTTATACGCAGATGCTGAATACGATGTTCGACAGCGGTCTCGAAGTGCAGAAGGGCTATCAGAAGAGCCTCGAAGCGATTTTCGAGGCCTACCGGCCGAAATCCACGCCCTCCCCCGAAGCCCCCTCTTCCACGGCCAGGAAATAAAAAAACCCGGAGATGGCTGGGAAAGCCGATCACCGGGTCAAGCGGCAGGGCTATTGGCTATCACCCTGCGGGGAAACGCGTGCGCTCAGCCCCGGTAGGGGCGCGTGAGCGCAATACGCCAGCGGCGCTTGGCCGCCTGCGTCAGATGCTCCGACGGATCTTCAAAGAAGGTCGAAGCCAGGAATGCGGAGGTGACGTCGGCCCGCGTCAGGCCGATATCGCGCAACTGATAATCATCGAGTTCGTGCAGCCCGTTCACCTGCGAGCGATTGCGCAGAATGCGAAGAGCGGTTGCCAGCGGCGAGAAAGCGGCCATGAGACGCTGGGTGAACGTCGGGGCGAGCTTGCCGCAGTCGAGTTCTAGTGTCTGTTCATGAGTGCGCATCGAACTCTCCTTTCTTCGGGCGCAGAACGGCCCACCCCGCCTGCGAGGTCGTGCAGGAAGGGTCAAGCCGGTCACAGGGCGGACAGGCAGGGTGTCTGTCCTTCACTTTGCTTGATTTGCATCCCGAAGATGCCAAAGGAGTATTGATCAGTCCAACGAATGTTTCTAATGATTAGCATCAGCGATCTTTATGGATGGACAAGATCATGTCGGCGCCTCTTGATATCGACCAGTTGCAGACCTTCATCGCAATCGTGGACTCCGGCAGCTTCACCAAGGCCGCCGACAAGGTCTACAAGACACAGTCCGCCGTCTCCATGCAGATGCGGCGGCTGGAAGAACGCATCGGCAAGCAGCTCTTCATCAAGGACGGCCGCGGCAACCGGCTGACGGTGGAGGGCGAGAAGCTGCTCAACTATGCGCGCCGCATCATCCGCCTGAACAACGAGGCGATTGCCGCCTTCGATGACAACCGGCTGGAAGGCACGCTGCGCATCGGCACGCCAGACGATTACGCCGATCGTTATATGCCCGAGATTATCGGGCGCTTTGCTAAGACGCATCCGAACGTCGAGCTCTACATCGTCTGCGAGCCTTCGGTGGATCTGGCCGAACGCATGCACAAGGGCGAGCTCGATATCGCGCTTGTGACGCACAATCCGCGCGAGCGCATTTCGGATGTGGTGCGCACGGAGCCGCTCTGCTGGGTCAGTTCCGCCAACCATCCGATCCGGGACGACGCTCCGGTGCCGCTGGCCGTCGGCCGCCGCGACTGCCAGTGGCGTCAGCTTGCCTGCTCCGCGCTCGATGCGGTCGGCCGCGAGTATCAGGTCCTGTTCACGAGTTGGTCCTGCACCGTGGTCGCCTCCGCCGTACTTGCCGGCATGGCGGTTTCGGTCATGCCGGAATCGGCGCTGCGCACGGGCATGAAGGTCTTGAGCCAGGCAGACGGTTTCCCGGCGCTGCCGCCGGTCCAGATCGGCATCATGAAGCGGCCCGGCGTTTCGCTGTCGCTGATGAATGCGATTACGGCACACATCACCGCCTGCCTCGACAATATCACGCCGACCGTCATCGAGGACGGGCTGGAGCACGATATGAAGACGGGTTACGCCCGCCACTATCCGCGGCTCAAGGCTGCGGCGAGCATGATGCCGAGCTGGTAGGCGGTTTCAAGCCGCCGAAACGGACGTTGGAGCAAAGAGGGAAGCGCGGATCACGCGCTTCCATTCCTTGAGAATATTCTCGCCGAAGCCGTTTTCGCTCAATACCGCAAGACGGACGGCCGCACCGATCAGGTGACTGAACAGGTAGGTGCGCGCTTTCATTTGTTCGTCGCAGAATTCCGGCGCCAGGCGGCGCACGGCTTCCTGGAATATCTCGGCGACATGGCCGCTGTGCTCGATATTCAGGCGCAGGAGATCCTGATCCGTCTCCGTGCCCATCCAGACGCCGAGATAGGCGGCATCGTTGCGGTATTCGGCATAGTACCAGTCGATCATTGCGGAGATCAGGTCGAGCGCTTCGTCGAAGGACTGGACGTCGGCGAACATTTCCGCCGTCTTCTGCTGGATCGCCTGGGCATGGCGGTCGAACAGCGCTTTGACGATCGCCGCCTTCTCCGGGAAATATTGATAGACCGAACCGATCGGAACTTTTGCGGCGACCGCAAGCTCGGTCATCCGCATGGCGCTGACGCCCTTTTCCGCGATGATGGCGGCGGCGGCGTTGAGGATCAGATCCAGCCGCTGGATGCTCCGCTCCTGTTTCGGCTTCCTGCGAAGAGCAATGCGATCCGAAATGTCCGCGCCCATGTGGTTCCCATCTGTCTTGTTATTGAGCGACGGAGGCAGTGTGTCATACCGGCGCGTCGGGCCGATATGACATGCAGGTCTTCATCCGTCGTAAATGGAAATGGTCGGATTTTAGGCAATGGCAAGAGCCCATGGAAAACGGGGCGTTACACCCCGTTTTGGTCTGTGTAAAAACTGCTCTTAGCACTTTGTTCAGCAAGACGGCCTGGCACCTGTCGACCGGGTCCGCCGCCTTGCTGCGCAGGGCGAAAGCCCGGCTCAGGCAAGGTTCTGTTTCAGAAACGCGACCGTGCGGCTCCAGGCGAGTTCGGCTGCCGCCTTGTCGTAGCGGGCAGCCGACGTATCGTTGTTGAAGGCGTGGTTGACGCCGTCATAGACGTAGATCTCGAATTTTTTACCATTCTCCTCCAGCGCCTTCCGGAAGGCATCGATGCCGGCATTGATGCGGTCGTCGAGGCCGGCATAGTGGAGCAAGAGCGCCGCCTTGATATTGGGGACTTCTGCAGCCGGCGGCTGGGCGCCGTAATAGGCAACGCCCGCTTTCAGTTCCGGCGATTTGGTGGCGAGATTGTTGACCGCACCGCCGCCCCAGCAGAAGCCGATCGCGCCGACATTGCCGTTGGCCGCATCGAGTTTGGAAAGGTAGGCGACCGTCGCCTCGCCATTGGCGGCAACCGTGGCCGCATCGAGCTTGCTGAACATTTCGCGCGCCTGATCCTCATTCTGCGGCGTGCCGCCCTGCGGCGACAGGAAATCGGGGGCAAGCGCCACGAAGCCTTCCAGCGCCATGCGGCGGGCGACATCGCGGATATGCGGGTTGAGGCCGCGGTTTTCATGGATAACGATGACGGCGCCGAGCTTGCCGGACGCGTCCTTCGGCTGCACCAGATAGCCTTTCATGTCCCCGCCGCTGCCGGGGTAGGTAATATCCTGCCCGGTCAGACGATCGTCGTTTTCGGCGACGACCTCGGCGGCGGCCTTGTTGGCGGCAAGCAGCGGCGCAATTGCCGCAGCCGCGGTTGCCGAACCGGCAAGCTTGGTGAGCTTGTCCATGAAACTGCGGCGATCGAGCGTCAGATGCGTATATTCATCATAGGCGTTGATCATCGCCTGTGTAATGACGGGCTTTTCCATGACAGACCTCCTCTGTTCCCTACCCCATGCCCAATCGGCATGGGAGAACATAGGTCAGCGGCCGATAACGCAGGAACAAAACTCCGTTACCGGACGCGTTCGGATCAGGAGAACAGCATCCAGCCGGCAAGCCAGGCCCACATGGCGGCGAGCACGACGAAACCGGCGGCGAAAAGCGGGCTGCGGTAACGCAGGTCGTTGCTGGTGACATGCACATAGGCATGCGCATAGCGCAGAGCGACGAACAGCCAGGCGAGCAGGACGGCGACGAGATTATCGGCCTCGGTAATATAAAGAAGAATGCTGCAGGCATAGAAAAGCACCGGCAGCTCGAACTGGTTGGCCAGGCTGTTCTTGACGAAGAGACTCTCGACCGGCTCGTCGCGGTTTTCGCGGTAACCGGATTTCTGCATCCGCCCCTCGCGGACGTCCTTGCCGCGGCGCAGGCCGAGCAGGCCGTAAAGGAGATAGACCAGCAGGACATGGGCAAGCAGAGGCCAGAACATCTCATAGCCGGTCATCGGTCATTCCTCTCCTTTGGCGACAGCGGGGAGCAGTAGCGGAAAGGCCGGACCGATGCCAGAGCCAAGGCGGCCTGCGGCGATGCCACCAGCGGCGAAGATTTCGGCGCCGGCTATGAAGCTCGAATGTTCGCAGGCGGGGATTTCCTTGCGGCACGGCTCTCGCAGCCGGCGTGGCGCTGGCCGCAGCAGAGCCATTCCGGCAAAAGAGTGCAGCGGCCCTGCGCCGGCAATTGCGCAAAAGGAAAATGCAGCAACCGATCAGCCTTCGCGCGAACCGCCAAGAAGCGCGCCGCGCACGATCAGAATGGCGCAGACGGCAAGGCTTGCGAATTTCAGCTTTGTCATCCACGGCAGGATTTGCGCCGCAATGCCGGCGGCGCCGCTGTCGCTGAAGGCAAGGAGGCTCGAGATGTTTTCGCTGTAATCCGCAAAGCCGTAGATGAAAGGCAGGAGATAGGTGATGCGCCCGAGCAGGCGGGGCGCCTGGCGGCCGCGCCATGTCTCGATCGGCCCGAGCCGCAGGAAAATCAGAAACAGAAGTGCCGTCAAAAGGGCGGGAAAGACGAGTTCCGGACCGAAATACATGGCCCGGAGAATGCGGCTGGCCGTTTCGTTCTGATCGAGCAGCGCCTGCATATCGAAGACGGCGGATTCGTCGTAACCGGCGAAATAGGTGTCGAGTACCGCCTGGCCCGTCTCATGCTCGAAGGGCATGGTGAAGCCGAAGGTCGTCCAGCCGAGGACGACGAGGCAGAGGGCGGCGAGCAGCGCGATGATCCACAACGGAATTGCGCTGCCCGCCTTCATGGTCAGACGCCGACGCCCGGATAGTTCGGGCTTTCGCGGGTGATCGTCACGTCATGCGGATGGCTTTCGCGCAGGCCGGCGCTGGAGATGCGCACGAAGGTGGCGCGGTCCTGGAACTCCTTGATGTCCTTGCCGCCGACATAGCCCATGGCCGCCTTGAGGCCGCCGGCGAGCTGATGCAGCACGCCGGAAACCGGACCCTTGTAGGGAACCTGGCCTTCGATGCCTTCCGGCACCAGCTTCAGCGTGTCGCGCACTTCCGCCTGGAAGTAGCGGTCCGCCGAGCCGCGCGCCATGGCGCCGACAGAGCCCATGCCGCGATAGGCCTTGAAGGAGCGGCCCTGGTAGAGATAGACCTCACCCGGGCTTTCGTCCGTGCCGGCAAGCAGCGAGCCGACCATGACGGCGGAGGCGCCCGAAGCGATGGCCTTGGCCACGTCGCCCGAGAACTTGATGCCGCCATCGGCGATGACAGGAATGTCCTGCGCCTTCGCGGCCTCGACCGCCGACATGATGGCGGCAAGCTGGGGAACGCCGACGCCGGCAACGACGCGCGTGGTGCAGATCGAGCCCGGTCCGATACCGACCTTCACGGCGTCGGCGCCGGCATCGATCAGCGCCTTGGTGCCGTCATAGGTCGCGACATTGCCGGCCATGATGCGAACGGAATTGGAAAGCTTCTTGACGCGGCCGACCGCTTCGAGAACGCGGGCCGAATGACCGTGGGCCGTATCGACGACGAGCAGGTCGACGCCGGCATCGATCAGACGCTCGGCACGCTCGAAACCATCCTCACCGACGCCGACGGCAGCGGCGGCCCGCAGGCGGCCCTGCGCATCCTTGGAGGCGTTCGGGTTCAGCTGCGCCTTTTCGATGTCCTTGACGGTGATGAGACCGACGCAACGGCCTTCGCCGTCCACCACCAGCAGCTTCTCGATGCGGTGGGCGTGCAGCAGCCGCTTGGCCTCCTGCTGATCGACGCTTTCCTTGACCGTCACGAGATTTTCGCGGGTCATGAGTTCGTAGATCTTCTGCTTGGGATCGGAAGCAAAGCGCACGTCGCGGTTGGTGAGGATGCCGACGAGGCGGCCGGACTTCTCGACGACCGGGATGCCGGAAATGCCGTGCATCTTCATCAGCGCCAGCGCATCGGCAAGGGTGGCGTCCGGGCCGATCGTCACGGGATTGACGACCATGCCGCTTTCGAACTTCTTGACCTGGCGAACCTGCTCGGCCTGTTCGGCCGGCGTCAGGTTCTTGTGGATGACGCCGAGGCCGCCGGCCTGGGCCATGGCGATCGCCAGCCGGCCTTCGGTGACGGTATCCATCGCGGCCGAGATGATCGGGATATTCAGTTCGAAGTCGGGGGCGATGCGGGTTGCGACACTCGTCTGGCCGGGGAGGACTTCGGAATGACCGGGTTGCAGCAGCACGTCGTCGAAGGTGAGTGCGTCCAGTCCGGTCGGCGTTTCTATGATGCGAGCCATGGCCAAATTCCTTCAAGAAAGAAAAATGCGCCCCACCCGGTACGAATCGTCCGCACCGGCGGTGTGCATGAGTTTATGGAAGTTGGCGAGGGCTGGTAACACGTCTATGACAGGAAGGAAATAGCAAAATAGCCCGGCTGGCCGCCGGGCTCGGTATGGCAGCTATGCAGATTGAACGTGCCGCATATCGTTGCCGCAAAACCGCTGCGCAGTTTTGCGCGACATGTCCGGTTCAAATATCGAACTGACAGGCCTTCGGCACGAAGCGATAACCGGTCTCCTGCTTCTCGACGAAACCGAGCGAAGGGAACGGCATTTCCATGCTCGACGCTGTGCGGTGCGTCGCAGCACGCCCACCGATAGGATGCGACCGATTTCTGGCCCCGGCCAGGTAAGCATATGTCAATCCTGAGAGGCGAAAGTGTCGAGCAAGCCGTCTCACGCAGTCGTGATCCAAACTTGTAATGGAACCCGATTGGGGGATTGGCACAGCCGACAACTGGGACTACACAGCACGGGCCTTCCGCGCCCTTTCCGCCCCCATCAAGGCAATCGCCTATGAACCGCATTGTCCCGCTGATCCTTGCTGTTGCCCTTTTCATGGAACAGATGGATTCGACCGTGATCTCGACGGCCCTGCCGGCCATCGCGGCCGATCTGCATGTCGGGCCGATCACCCTGAAACTGGCGCTCACGTCCTATATGGTGGCGCTGGCGGTGTTCATTCCCATCAGCGGCTGGATGGCGGACCGTTTCGGCGCCAAGAAAATCTTCCGCCTGGCGATCTGCGTCTTCGTCGTCGGCTCCATCTTCTGTGCCTTCTCCTCCAGCCTTGTCGAATTCGTCTTCGCGCGCTTCCTGCAGGGCATGGGCGGCGCGATGATGACGCCGGTCGGGCGCCTCGTGCTGGTGCGCACCACGCAGAAGAGCGAACTGGTTTCGGCCATGGCGCTCTTGACGATTCCCGCCCTTGTCGGCCCGCTTGCCGGCCCGCCGCTCGGCGGCTTCATCACCACCTATTTCAGCTGGCACTGGATCTTCCTGATCAACGTGCCGGTCGGCGTCATCGGCGTGTGGCTGGCGACCATCTTCCTGCCGGAAATCGAGGCGACGGCGCCGCCGAAGCTCGATTTCAACGGTTTCATCCTGACCAGCCTTGCCGCTGCCGGCGTCGTCTTCGGCCTGTCGGTCGTCAGCCTTCCGGCGCTGCCGCCGATCATCGGCATCTCGGCCACGGCCATCGGCATCATCTGCGGCGTGCTTTACGTGCGCCATGCCAGGCGCTATCCGACGCCGATCCTCGACCTGAACCTGTTCAAGAATTCGACCTTCCGCGCCTCGACCAGCGGCGGCACGCTGTTTCGCATCTGCGTCGGCGCCATGCCTTTCCTGACGCCGCTGATGCTGCAGCTCGGCTTCGGGCTGACGCCCTTCCAGTCCGGCCTGATCACCTTTTCCGGCGCGATCGGCGCCATTACCACAAAGTTCATCGCGCGCCGCGTCTACAAGGCGATCGGCTTCCGCACGACGCTTCTGTGCGCCGGCGCGGTGACGACGGTCGTCACAGCCGTTACCGGCCTCTTCACGCCGGATACGCCGCATCTGCTCATCATCGGCGTGCTGCTGCTCGGCGGCTTCTCGCGCTCCTTCATGTTCACCGGCGTCAACGCGCTGGCCTTTGCCGATATCGACGATGCGCAGGCAAGCCAGGCGACCTCCATGGCCTCCGTCATGCAGCAGGTGAGCCTCGCGCTCGGCGTTGCCGTTGCCGCGTCGATCCTGGAAACGTCGATCTATCTGCGCGGCGCCGAGCTGCAGATCGTCGATTTCCACATCGCCTTCTTCGTCATTGCCGGCCTGACGGTGCTTGCCACCATCCCCTTTGTGCGCATGGCCAAGGATGCCGGGGCCTCCGTTTCCGGCCACCGCGCCAAGCAGGTGCCGCCGGCGATCAATGCCGAGCAGCAACCGGTCAAATAAAGGCCGCTCTTCTGCCTTGCGAACAGATCAGGCGCTCTCGGGCGCCGCTTCGGCCTTGCGGCCCTTGAAGCCTTTCGCCAGCAGGAACATTTCCACCGATTCGGCGCGCGACGAGGCCGGCTTGACATGCACGACCTGGCGGAAATGCTGCTTCAGCATGGCGAGCAGATCGCGCTCGGTGCCGCCCTGAAAGGTCTTGGCGAGGAAATGCCCGCCCTCGCCCAGCACTTCGATCGCGAAATGGGCGGCGACCTCGCAAAGATGCATGGTGCGCAGATGGTCTGTGCGGTGGTGGCCGGTCGTGGGGGCGGCCATATCGGAAATCACCAGATCGGGCGTGCCGCCGACGGCCTCCATCAGCTTTTCGGGTGCCGTAGGATCGAGAAAGTCGAGCTGGAGGATCTTCACGCCCGGAAGCTGCGCCATTTCCAGAAAGTCGATCGCGGCCACGCGGATATCCTCGTCCGTCGACCCCGTCACCTTGGCGGCGATCTGCGACCAGCTGCCGGGCGCGGCGCCCAGATCGATGATGCGCTTGGCGCCCTTCAGGATGTTGTATTTCTCGTCGATCTCCAGCAGCTTGAAAGCCGCGCGGGCGCGATAGCCTTCGAGCTGCGCGCGCTGCACATAGGGATCGTTGATATGGCGCTGCAGCCACTGGCGGGAGGAAGCCTTCAGCTTCTTCTTCTTGACGCGCTGGCCGAGCTTGCGGCCGATCGGTGCCTTGGTCATGCCTACCCCTTGTTACCCCGCTGGCCGCGGCGGCTGCGGTGCCGCCGCCACACACCGTCATCGGCCATCATGTCGGTGAGCAGCCCTTCCCTCAAGCCGCGATCGGCAACCCGCATGCGCGGGCTCGGCCAGCGGCGGCGGATCGCCTCCAGAATGGCGCAGCCGGCCAGAACCAGATCGGCGCGGTCCGGCCCGATGCAGGGATTGGCGGCGCGGCTTTCGAAATTCCAGGAAAGAAGCTTCGCCTGCATGGCGGAGACCTCGTCATCCGACAGCCATATGCCGTCGACCTTGCGGCGATCGTAACGCGGCAGGTCAAGATGCACGCCGGCAAGCGTCGTCACCGTGCCCGAGGTGCCGATCAGATGGAAATCGCCATCCTCGGCAATTTCGATTTCCGGGCAATCGAACGCAGACAGCATGCCGGCGACTTCGCGCACCATGCCCTCGAAAACATCGGGCGTCACATCGCGGCCGCCATGGCGTTCCGACAGCGTGACCACGCCGACGGGAAGCGAGGTCCAGTGGGTGATGTGGTTGGCAAGGCGGGCGAAGCGGTTGTCGCCGATGCGGATGACGGCGATTTCCGAGGAGCCGCCGCCGATATCGAACAGCACGACGGAGCGCGCCTCGCGCCCGACCAGCGACGAGCAGCCGGAAACGGCCAGCCGCGCCTCGGTCTCCCGGTCGATGATTTCCAGTTCCAGCCCGGTCTCGGTCACGACCCGCTGCAGGAATTCCTCGCCATTGGCCGCCTGCCGGCAGGCCTCGGTGGCGATCAGCCGCATGCGGCGGATTTCGCGGTTGCGAAGCTTGGAGGCGCAGATGCGAAGCGCATCGATCGCGCGCTCCATCGCCTCGTCGGACAGCCTGCCGCTGGCGGCAAGCCCCTCGCCGAGACGCACGATGCGCGAGAAGGCATCGACGACGCGAAACTGGCCGGGGCGCGTCGGCTGGGCGATCAGCAGGCGGCAATTGTTGGTGCCGAGATCGAGCGCGGCATAAAGCTCGTCCGGCCAAGGATGATCGCCGGCGGCCCGCTCCTCGTCATGACCCGGCTGGCGGTTTCGGCGATGACCCGCATCGGCATCCTGCCCCTCGCGGAGCAGAGCGCGCGAAGGGGCTTCGGCGCGCTGCTCCGGCCGCGCGGACGGCGGCGCCTGCACCGGAGCCAGCGGCCGGCCCTGCAGGCCGCGCTTGCTGCGATGTTTGCGCCGGTTGCGGCGGCTGGAGGACGAATCACCCTCCGGGCGCGGAGCATGACCGTGACCGGCGGCCTGAACCACGGGCTGCGACTGGGCGGAACTATCGGATTGAGATGCGCCGCGCCCACCGCGACGGCGGCGCTTGCGCTTACGGGCCGGGCTTTCCGGATCGTCCTTCGGGCGCGCAGCCTCGCCGGCATGGCCGACAAGATCATGCGAAGCGGGATGAGCGGCGCTGCGGGATTGCCCGCCGCGCTTGCCCTTGCGACGCCTGGACTTCTTGCCGTCCCTGCGCCCTGCCGCCGTCGCCCCGTCAAATTGCGGCTTTGCGCCGCCCTCGGGGTCTTCCACGTTCGTTTTCCACCGCGCCGCGCAAGTCCGGAAAGGTATGCAGCAGGCGCTCATTCGATTTTTGCGTTGGCGCGAGAATATCAGCGAGCGACGAAATCACCAAATTCTTTTTGATTCCGGATTTTAGCCGTTCAATTTTCACCCGGATTGGCAGGATGGAATTTTTTCAAAACGGGTATTTGCATTCCGCCCGCTTTTGTTTATAAGCGCCGCACACCAGCCGAACCGGTGCGGTTCGCAGCTGCTGGGGAATAGTTCAATGGTAGAACAGCGGACTCTGACTCCGTCGATCTTGGTTCGAATCCAGGTTCCCCAGCCACTTTACCTGTTGTAATTCAATAACTTAGATCCATGTCGCTTGCCGTTGCCATCGCGCGCACGTTGGGCGAAGGACACGGCTCCATTCCGGATGCCGCCGTCACGACCATTGTAGGGATGGAGATTTTCGAGATGTTGGCGCGCATCGAACGCGCTGTAATCAAATCTGGCGAGGCCAGACGGAGCGTTGTCAGCAATTTGGTTTTGAAAGATATGGTTCGGCTCGGCTTCGGAGGTGGAGTATCCGAGCCCGGCGCTCAAGCCGTCGTCAACGGCGACTTTACATTCTCAACAATGTCGTTCAGCATTTTGGAACACCTTGTGAAAACCGCCGGAGGGTTGCGAGCCCTGTGATGGCGGTTTTTCTAGGCTCGACGGGCGGCGAGCCGACGTCAATACCAACCTACTATCGGTTGATCGGTGAATCGAATATCCTCCACGACCAACATGGAGAAGCCAATGCTCACCGCAGAGATCGAA
Organism: Rhizobium sp. KDH_Rht_773_N; assembly: GCF_052946295.1. Classification (NCBI taxonomy): domain Bacteria; kingdom Pseudomonadati; phylum Pseudomonadota; class Alphaproteobacteria; order Hyphomicrobiales; family Rhizobiaceae; genus Rhizobium; species Rhizobium sp. KDH_Rht_773_N. Next base: position 1,034,663 of record NZ_CM129525.1, read on the forward strand.
GCAGCCCAACGTAGCGTCAAAACCGATGCCTATCAGATGTCTATCGGCGAAATTGTCACAATGTATGACGATAAGGAAATCGTCGTTGATCCGGATTTTCAGCGGATGTTCCGATGGGAAGTTGGTCAAAAGTCGAAACTGATAGAATCTCTTCTGCTTGGCATACCTCTTCCGTCGATCTTTGTGTTCGAGAAAAATGACGGTACATGGGAACTCATTGATGGGCTCCAACGGATTTCCACGATCCTAGAGTTCATGGGGAAGTTGAGGGAAGAGGATGGTAGTCTTCGTCCGCCATCTATCCTTGAGGCAACGAAATACCTTCCATCGCTCCATAACGGCGTGTGGGAGAAGTCCGAGCGATTGGAACACATCCCCCTAGATGAGCAGGCTCCAATCGACAAAAGTCACCAGATCGCAATCCGACGTGCACGAATAGGCGTCGAGATTCTAAAACGGCCCAGCGATGATCAGACCAAGTTCGATCTTTTTCAAAGATTGAACGCTGGGGGAACCCAGGCGAATGCGCAGGAGCTGCGCAACTGTATTATGTTGATGGTTAACAAGGATTTCTTCGCAGGCGTCAAGGATGCAGCGGAGTCAGACCAGTTCCGAAGGGTGACAAACGTTTCCGACGATCAAGCTTCAAAGCAGCGTCATATGGAACTCGCGGTCCGGTTCCTCGTCCATACCAACATAGCGTACGACGGCAAACTGGATGTAGAAGAGTACATTGATGAGGGAATCGTTCAACTGGCTATTGCCGGAGATCGAGCTAAGGCAGTCAAGCAGATTACCGAGACTTTCGATCTGCTCGATAAGGCGGCTGGTGCGGATGCCCTACGCCGATGGGATGCTAACCATGCCTCAGGGAAAATTGGTCTCGTCGCTCTCGAAGGTATCGCGGTCGGAATCGCGAAAAACCTAGACCACATCAAGGCGAAACAAGACTCAATTGACTTTGTCCGCGACCAACTCAAATCCTTCTGGGCCCAAGATGGTGTCAAAGGCCTTACAGCGCCCGGGATGCGTGGCACCACAAGGATCCAAAGAACGGTACCGTTCGGGGAGAAATGGTTTGCCGCATGAGCAAGGCATTCACCGAAGACGAATTCAGCGATCAGATCACTCAAGACCGCACGTGGCGTTTGAGGGAGATTTCCGATCTCAAATCCGCGGTCCGGCGTGCTGACCGAACGCTTCAAACTGTTCTCCTCAGAGCCCTCGTAACGGTGTGTTACGCACACTGGGAAGGGTACGTAAAATTCACAGCAATGAAGTACATGGACTTCATTGCAAGGAGGAAGCTTCAATATTCGGAGCTGAATTCGCAATTCCTACGGAATTACTTCCTTCCTCGACTAGCGGCCTTATCCATCAACAGAACCAGCGTGAAAGATCGATGCGCTCTCGTCGATGAAATTCTTTTTTCCGCAGATAAGCGCTTCTCAAAGACAAACGTTGACCTGATAAACACGAAGGCAAACCTAAACTATGACGTCCTTACAGACATCTGTACTGTCTGTGGACTATCCATTGATGATTTTTCGGCATCAGAAACATTCTTGGACGTTTTGTTATTGAAGCGCAGAAATGAGATAGCTCACGGTGAAAACACCTTTGTAGCTGTGGAAGACCTTGATGACATTGCGGATAGAACAATCGCACTCATGCGCACCTTCGGCGATGCCGTCGAGAATCAGATTGCCACTAAAGGATACCGCGCCGACGCTCAACCAGCCGCGGCAGGCGCAGCCCTCGCAGAACTACCGGGCTAGATGGCGGTCGGATATCGAGTCGCGAACGGCCCGGGTTCAGCCGGACGGCTGCATTGAGAGCGATCAAGCCTTAAAGGGGTGACGGCGGGCAACGACCAGATGGGATTTAAGAAGCATGAGTCAGCAGTGAGTTGAACGTTTTTGAAGGCCCTAAAACCTTAATTGTTGACACCCCCACAAACTACCCCCACATTGTTGACGTGACATCGAGCAACAGACTGAAAGTAAACGGGTTTTAGGAACGTTTCTCCGGCTCCAGGTTCCTCAGCCAACTCCTCAACTCTCTTGCTGATACTATTCGCCGGATCCTGACGCCGAGGCCGCAACATTGCCGGCTTTTCCGGACGGGTCATCGTTGATAGAAAACCTAGCGAATATATCCGCTCAGAGAGACGCCATGCAGATTCCCACAGGTAGCGAAGGCGAGCGGCTGCTGGCGATCCTGGACCTCTGGCACAAGATCGAATTCTTCATCCCTTACGATCTCTCCAGGCGGGCGGCGGGCGATGAAAACAGGACGGCGTTTTGGCTGCATGCCGAAACGCTCGAGGATGACAGTGCCGCCGTGCGACGGCCTGTCGTCCCCGAGCACAAGGAGATCACCGGGCTTACGCTATTCCTTGGCGTTTTCAGCAAATCGGAGACGACGAGGGCCAGCAGGAACTTTGCCAGCCCTGCGGGCGGCATGGCGGACTTCGAGGATGCGGAGCGAGGCGACCTGGATGGAGACACCTGCTTTGCAAGCCTGGAGCTCGATCCGCACGGCAATCCGATTTTCCAGACGTTTTCCATCTCGACTCTGCCCTGGGCACTTGGGCAAATCCGCGAACATGGGCTTGCGGCCCTCAGTTCGGAAGCATTCGCCGATGGCAAAAAGCGCCTGCAGGAATTGCTTGGAAATTTCCAGGCCCAGCGCCGCCTGTCCCATCAGCCTTCCGAGGAAGGCGACAACCAGCCGCTCGCGCCGGCTGAGATTCTTGCTCTTCATGCTTTGCTGTGCGAATGGGCCGGCTTCGTGCCCGATAGCGGCAAGCCGATCGCGCTTGTCGAAATCCGCTATAGGGACAAGCCGTCGAAACCGACGGTAAAGCTCCTGCCTGCGCCGCCGGAGCACGGCGCGGCCGGCGACGACGACCATGACGAAGAAGACATCACGCCCGACCAGGAAATCGGGATTTTGAACAGTTTCTTCATCGAGGATATCGAGCGGGCGATGGACTGCGTTCGCAGCGGCGCCGTGCCCGAACCGCTGAGGCGATACTTGACGCCGCTTGCGCCCGGTGCGCGGATCGACCTCTACACGGAAGCGGGCCGCCGCGCCCTCATCCGGTCGCTGCATCCGCGGAACCTCAATACCGGACGCTGGCTCGCGGAAACCCATCATGCCATGAGCCTGATGCAGCAATTCGCAATCAATACCGCCCTGGAAACCCTCTCGGACACGGGGCTGTTTTCCGTCAACGGCCCTCCTGGAACCGGCAAAACGACGCTGCTGCGCGACATATTCGCGGACAATATCGTGCGGCGGGCGCGCGCCCTCGCTACATTGAGGACGGCGCGGGATGCCTTTGACGACGCATCGCGAAAGATCCGTTTCAGGGATGGCAGCGAGGCGTCGATATCGAACCTGGATACCGGCCTTACCGGCTTCGAAATGGTCGTCGCCTCCTCCAACAACACGGCGGTCGAGAACATATCGCGCGACCTTCCGAAGCAAAGCTCGATCACGAAAGGCAAGTCGTTCGGCTATTTGCAGACCGTTGCCCACAAGATCGCCGCACAGAAAGACAATGGCAGCTTCACCGCCCTTGACGATGAAACCCGCCCATGGGGACTGATCGCCTGCGCGCTCGGAAAGAGCGGGAACCGGCGTGCGTTCAAGGAGCGCTTCGCCTTCATGCCGGCCAAAGACAAGGACAAGGCGAAGCCCGGCTGGTCCGGCCCGGACATGCCGCAGACGATCTGGGAGTGGCGGACCAGTTACAGCGGACCGACATTTGCCGAAGCAGGCCGTCGTTTTCGCGACGCCGACGAGGCGGTTCGCTCGATGATCGACGAATACGGGCAGCTTGCCGATCTCCATGGTGAAATCGCCACGACTTCCCCCGATGCCTTCTGTGGCCCGGCGCGTAGGGCCGTGGAAACTGCGGAGGCCGCGGTTCTGCTGGCTCAGGATCGGTATGCCGCAGCCGAGTCTCAGCTCCTTGCCATCCGCGCCGAATTGGCCCGGCTCAAGGAAGAGGAGCGGCTTCTCGACCGTTCGACGCCGGCCTGGTGGAAAAGGATGCTGCCCAGCAGCGACAACCAGGAGCACAGGAAAAATATCAAGTCGAACGCCCGGGAGCAGATCGCGCTGCGCCGGACGCTCGGCGGCTGCGAACGAGAACTTGCGGGTAAGCACCGGCCCGCCCTGGAGAAGGCTCTGCAGGAGCGCGAGCGGGCCAAAAGGGACCTGAACGCCAGACAGAAAGCCTGGGATGAAAAATCCGCAAGGTTCGAAGAGTTGCGGCAGAGGTTGGGCGGGCCGGCCCTGCCCGTAGACCTCGACGATCTGGAAACCGACCGTTTGCAGATCGAGGGGCTCTGGCACTCCGACAGGCTGGCCGACCTGCGCTCCACCTTGCTGGAAGAGGCATTGACACTGCATGAGGCATGGCTGGCGGAGGTCAGCAAGCCGGGCGGAGGTTTCGGCGGAAATATCGTGGCGATCACGAAGCTGCTTTCGGGAAATGTTCCTGACGACGCCGCCGACGTCCTGCCCATATGGCAGAGCCTCTTCATGATCGTTCCCGTCATTTCGACGACGTTTGCCTCGCTTGCCCGTCAGTTCGCCGGTCTCGGACCGGCTTCGATCGGCTGGGTCTTCGTCGATGAGGCTGGTCAGGCCGTGCCGCAGGCTGCCGTCGGCGCCCTGATGCGCGCACGCCGCCTGATGGCGATCGGCGACCCCCTGCAGATCGAGCCGGTCTTCACCCTGCCCGGCGCCCTCATTCGGTCACTCTGCCGCCTGTCGCCGCACACAAGGACGGAGACCTATTCGCCCAACCATGTATCCGTGCAAACACTTGCCGACGCGGCAAACCGCTATGGAACGGCCTTGCCGTCGGAGGATGGCAATGGGCTTTGGATCGGCAGCCCGCTCCGAGTGCATCGCCGCTGCATCGACCCGATGTTCTCCATCGCCAATCGGATCGCCTATCGGGACAAGATGGTATTCGGATTGAAGGAGCGGCAGCCGGCCGGTGACGCTTGGCCCTTTTATGGCGACAGCGTCTGGATCGACGTCAGGGGCAAGGTTGTCGGCCGGCAGCGTGTTCCCGAACAGATCGACTTCGTCGTCGATGTCCTGACCGCAACCTACCGCCGGGACGGGGTGCTGCCGGACCTCTACGTCATTTCCCCGTTCAAGGAGATCAAGAATGCGCTGAAGACGGCGCTGGAAAGGGCTGTGTGGATCGATGCGGCCGGCTCCCGCACCTCGCCTCCGCAACTGAAGAAGTGGCTGAAGGACAGGATCGGGACTGTTCATACTTTCCAGGGCAAGGAAAGGGACACCGTCTTCATGGTGCTCGGCGCCGACAGGGAGCATGCCGGCGCTGCCGCCTGGGCTTCTTCGAAGCCCAACCTGCTGAACGTGGCACTGACACGCGCCCAGCGACGTTTTCATATCGTCGGGGACAGAGGCTTTTGGGAAACGATGCCGTATTTCAGAGAGGTTGCCGGCGCTCTCGAGCCCGTCAGTGCGCAGGATTTTCTGCACGCGCTGCGATCGGCACCGCCGGTCGTCGAAACGAGCGCGCGGCGAGATGGATCATTTTAGCGTGCCGGCAACCCGTGCCGGCGGCCGCCCGGTAGCAAAACCTCAACTTTCCGCCGCTAGAATCAGCCCAACTCCTGGAGGCGATTCGAGCCATGAAGACCTTTTCTGCGATATTGCTGGCGGCACTTCTCGTCCCGGTGGCGGCCCGGAGCGAAGCGGTGCCGGGCGAGACGGAATGGATGGGCGAAGCCCGGCAATGGGCGGTCGGGTTTGTCGGCGAGAAGCCGTCCTATTGCCGGCTGGTCTGGGACGACGAGCTTGGAAAGACGGTCGAATTCCGGCAGAGCCTCGACAGCGTCATGTGGCTGGTCTCGAAAGACGGCTGGGATATCCCGGCAGGTACTGCGACCAAGGTAACGCTCGTCGGCTATTCCGGCACCAAGGCTGTTGCCGCCGAAGCCTTCGACGGCAAGACGCTTCGCATTCTGCCGGCCGACGGCAAGACCGGTGTCGCGCAGATCAAAAAGATCCTCAAGAACTCCTTTGTCGGCACGCCGGACATGGAGCTCGATTTTTCGGGAAATGAAGAGAAGTGGGTGGTGCCGCTGTCGCGGCTCCAGCAGATGTATACGACCTATGTCAATTGCCTGAACCGGCTCGTGCCTGCCAATCAGGCCAGACCGGTTTCCGACAAGACCCAGCCGTTCTGAATCCTGTCGCGATCCCCCGGATCGGTCGGCACGCCTTCGCTTTCTCACGCAGGCCTTGGCCGCGAAACCGCTGAACACTTTTGCGCGGCCTGCTCTCATTCCACGCAGGCCTTTGCCGCAAAACCGCTAAACACTTTTGCGCGACCTGCTTGCAAACCCCGCATTCTGCGTCGCCACGCCGCAGCAGCGCGCCACAAATACGGCCTCCGCCGCAATGATCATCCATTTCGCCCGCCGCCCTTATCGAGGCGGGCTGTTGGATGGTGCTCTTCCCCTTTCAGGAGGTCATTGTGCAAAAACGTCGTATCGCATCTCTCATGGGCGCTGCCGTCATTGCCGCCGCAGGCTTTGCCGGCCCCTCGGCAGCCCAGACCGTCTCCCATAAATCCACCGATACCCATATGCTCGTCGTGCGCCTGCCCGATGGCTCGCTCGAGCGCATCCGCTATGCCGGCAACCAGGTGCCGCAGATCCGTATCGACGGCGAGCCGGATCCGGCGCCCGGCCTCTTCGATCCGTTCTGGCCTGCGGCGCCCTTTGCCGATCTGGACCGCATATCCGCAGCGATGGATCGCGAGGCTGCCGCCATGCTGCAACAGGCCGACACGATGATGCAGGCCCCGCCTCGCGATCCGGTAACGATCACCGGGCTTCCTGTCGGCGTGCAGGGCTATTCGATGGTCTCGACCATATCCGGCGACGGCGTGTGCACGCGCAGCCTCCGCTACTTCAGCACCGGTAACGGCAAGCCGCATGTCGAGAGCAGCACGTCAGGCAATTGCTCGCCAGGCAAGGCGGCGAGCGCGCCTCTGCCCGCGAAGGCGCCTCACCCGGCCTTCAAGCCGAAAGCATCCGGCATCATCCAGGTGAATGCCGAGCCGCCGGCCGCAGCCGGAAGCATGTCGCAGGCAGGCTTTCGGCTTGCGAGCGCCGTGAACTGACGGATCGGGGCATGGCCCCTCTCGTCATGGCTAGACGGAAATCTTGCTTCGTACCGCGTCGGCGATCTCGGTCATCCGGTCGACGGGCGCGTGGCCGATGAGCATGAAGGCGTGGGTGGCGCTCGACCAGTAGACGACATTCATGCCCTTGCGGCCCTCTATATCGGGCGCCTTGGGACCGGCACCGGAGGCGACGATGCAGAGCGCCATGGGGCCGGTCTCCGGGTCGAGATAGGCGATCTGGGCCAGCGGCTTGCCGTCATATTGCAGGATCTGCGCGCGCTTGAAATCGACATCCGGCAAGGCGACCTGTTCCGGCGAGAGCTGCAGGCCGAGCGTGGTGTCGAGGCGGGCAAGCTGGGTTGCCTGCACTTCAGCCGATGGTACGGGACCGGCCAAGGTTTCCGGCGTATAGAGCGAGATATATTCGGCGACGACGGCGCGCCATTCGCCGTTTTCGTCCCTGCCCGAAAGCCTGGTGCCGAGGCCGATCACGGCGCGATCGACGGCAATGCCGACAACGAGCGAAGCGGCAAGCGCGCCGAGGAAACCGCGGCGGCTGGCAAAGACCGCCGGCCTTGCCGGCTGCGGGACCGGAATGGCCGACAGCATGGATTCGAGCTTCGCCTGCGGGGCGGCGTCGAGCAGCGGCGCAAAGGCTTCCCTGTACGGCAGGTCGGCGCGGGCCAGGAATTCCAGCCGCTCGGCCACGGCTTCGTCAGTGCCGATCAGCGCCTCGATGCGGGCTGTGTCTTCGGGGCCAAGCTCACCGTCGATGAAGGCGGTCAGTTCCTCGTCGGAGGGCATTATGTGCTTCGTGCTCATTCAAATCCCCCTGCCGATACGGTCTCGGAGAGCTTCGCGCGGGCGGCTGCCAGCCGGCTCATCACGGTGCCGATCGGAACATCCAGTATGGCGGCGACCTCGCGATAGGAAAGCCCTTCCACATAGGCGAGGAAAACCGCCGAACGCTGCGCCTCCGGCAGCGCGTTCACCTGTTTCAAGACCTGGTTGGCCATGACATGCGTTTCGGTGTCGCGGGCGCCGTCGAAGGTCAGCGTTTCATCCGCGTCGACGAAGCCCTGGCCCTGGCGCACGCGCCGCGCACGGATCTCGTTCAGCCAGATCGAATGCAGGATCGAAAACAGCCAGCGGTCGAGCCTGGTGCCGGCCACGAACTGCTCGGCCCTTTCCAGCGCGCGAAGGCATGTCGCCTGCACGAGATCGTCGGCCACATCGCGCTGGTGCGAAAGGACGAGGCCGTAGCGCCAGAGACGGGACAGATGTTCCGTCAGGCCTCTCCTGATATCCGCCTCGCTCGCGATGGCCGCCTCCGCGCGTATCTGTTGTCTGGGAACCGCCGGCGGCGCCGGCGATTCCGTTCGGGCGTGACTATAGGCAGGAAATGCGGTGTGTGCGACCGACATCCGGAAATATCCTTCAATCAACTCTGCCTCTCTCCTGCCGGCTGCCAACTCAGATCTTCGACGGATCGAGGATGGCGGCGTTGAGGTCCTGATATTCCTCGCAGCCGGTGCCGCAGATCGCCTTGATCGTCGTCAGCTGCTCCTTGGCGAGGGTGAGCTCACCTTTGACGACATAGGCTTCGCCGAGATATTCGCGAACCTTGGCATAGTGCGGATCGAGCTTCACCGACTGCAGATAGTAGGAGATGCCCTCATCCGTGCGGCCAAGCTTGCGGGTGGCGTAACCGCGATAATTCAGCCATTCGGCATTGTTCCTGTCCTTGACGGTGTCGAGCATGGCGAGCGCTTCTTCAAAGCGGCCGGCCTTGGCAAGCGAATAGGCGTAGTCGGTGCGGTTTTCATCCGTCACGTTGGCGCTCTGCTGCTTGACGCATTTCTTGGCCTTCTTGTCGTAGATTTCGCCCTTCTTGCAGACCGGCATGGTGCTGCTATCATCGCCGATTGCGAAGACAGGGCCGGAAAAGACGGAGGCGGCAATGCAGCTGCCGAGCACGAGGGTAGCGATGCGGACAGTCTTGGTCGTCATTGGAAAACTCCTCAGAAAATGACGTTGCGAGGAGTGAACACCGCTGCATCGGGCTTTATTCGGCGGCGTTGTGCTTTTTTGCGATCACGTCTTCTTGAAGAGAGCCGCACCGAATAAACCTTTCAGCCAGCGTGTTTTCCGCTCGTTCCGCCGGGAACGACAAGGAGAATATCGTGTTGCAATCCGTCAGACTCTTAAGTCTCGTCACCGCAGTGCCCGAACATATCATTCCCCAGACCGAGGCGGCCGAAGCCTCTGCCCGCCTTTTTGCCGACCGCTATAAGGAATTCCGCCATCTCGCGCGCGTCTTTGCCAATGCCGGCATCGAAAAGCGTCATAGCGCCCGTCCCCTCTCGTGGTTCGAGGAGACGCATGGCTGGCAGGACAGGATGGAGGCGTTTGAGGAAGTCGCCGGTTCGCTGTTCGCGACGGCAGCAACCCGCGCGCTCGAACAAGCGGGGCTGACGGCCGGCGAGGTCGATTGCATCGTCAGCGTTTCTTCCACCGGCATCACCACGCCGAGCCTCGACGCACGGCTGGCGGGCCGGCTCGGTTTTCGCGCCGATATCGAGCGCGTGCCGGTCTTCGGGCTCGGCTGCGCTGCCGGCGTATCCGGCTTCGGCATCGCCTCGCGGCTGGCACGCAGCCGCCCCGGCGCCGTCGTGCTCTTCGTCGCCATCGAACTCTGCACGCTCGCCTTCCGTCTGGACGAACTGACGAAACCGAACATCATCGCGACGGCGCTTTTCGGCGACGGGGCCGCAGCCTGCGTGCTGCGATCGGGCGACGGGGGCATGGCGGCGGTGGAATCGGCCGGCGATCACCTGTTTCCCGACACGCTCGACATCATGGGCTGGAAAATCGATGATACCGGCCTCGGCATCCTGCTGGCGCAATCGCTGCCCCCTTTTGCGGAAAGGGAACTCGGGCCGGCAATCGACGGCATTCTGGCGCGCAGCGGGCTCAAGCGCAGCGATATCGGCCGGTTCATCTGCCATCCCGGCGGCACCAAGGTGCTGGCGGCGATGGAGAGTGCACTTTCCATGGAATCGGACACGCTCGACATCGAGCGGTCGGTGCTTGCCGACTATGGCAATATGTCCTCGCCGACCGTGCTCTTCGTCCTGGAGCGGGCCATCCGTGCCGGCCTGCCGGACCGGGCAGCAATGGTCGCCATGGGGCCGGGCTTCACGGCAAGCTGCGTGACGCTGCGGAGGGTCGCATGATGTGGCCGTCCATCGCGCTGCTGACCTTCGTGACCGCCCAGCGGCTCTCGGAACTGGCGATCGCGCGCCGCAACACGATGGCGCTTTTTGCCAAGGGGGCGCGCGAGATCGCGCCCGAGCACTATCCCTATATGGTGGCGCTGCATACGGGCTGGCTCGCCGGGCTCTGGATGCTGGCGGCGGGGCAACCGATCCAGCCTGTCTGGTTCGGCCTGTTCATGCTGCTGCAGGTGCTGCGGCTATGGGTGCTGTTCACGCTTGGCGAGCGCTGGACGACGCGCATCATCATCCTGCCGGGCGCGCCGCTTGTCAAAAACGGCCCCTACCGCTTCCTCAAACATCCGAATTACATGATCGTGATCGGAGAGATCGCGGCCCTGCCGCTCGCCTTCGGCATGCCGCTCTACGCGCTCGTGTTTTCGCTGCTCAACGCCATCATCCTGACGATCCGCATCAGGGCTGAAAATGCCGCACTGAAGAGCGCAATGATTTTGAAATGAAATGCGATTTTTCGTTTGCGCCGCAGCATTCAGATGGGCATTTTAGGCTTTAAAAACACAGCGGAATGCAGGGGAAAATGACGAAAAACGCAATCGTGCTCGGCGCCGGTATCGTCGGGGTTTCGACGGCCATCCATCTTCAACGCCGCGGCCGGCAGGTGACACTGGTCGACCGCAAGGAGCCGGGCAACGAAACCTCCTTCGGCAATGCCGGCCTGATCCAGCGCGAAGGCGTCATGCCCTACGGCTTTCCCCAGCAGATCGGCCTTCTGCTGCGCTATGCGCTGAACAACCGCATCGATGCGCATTATCACCTGAAGGCGCTGCCGAGCCAGCTGGCGTTTCTGGCCCGCTACTGGTGGAACTCCAATCCGAAACGGCATGCGATGATCACCAGAGCCTATGCGCCGCTGATCGAAAACTCGATCATCGAGCACAAGGACCTGATCGAGGCCTCGCAGGCGCAAGCGCTGATCCGCAGGGACGGCTGGATGAAGATCTTCCGCACCGAGGCCAAGCGCGACGAAGCCTTTGCGGAAGCCGCCCAGTGGAAGGACCAGTTCGGCGTCGGCTACGAAAGACTGGATTCCGCCGATATCGCCCGTCTCGAACCGAACATCATGGGGAAATTCGTAGGCGGGTTGCGCTGGATCGACCCCTGGTCCGTGCTCGACCCGCATGCGCTGACGCGCGCCTACCGCACCTATTTCGAAAGCCTCGGCGGCCGCTTCGTGACCGGGGATGCGGCTTCGCTCGGGCAGGCCGGCTCCGGCTGGAGGATCATGACGGCGGAAGGCTCGATGGAGGCCGATGACGTGGTGCTGGCGCTCGGCCCCTGGGCAGCGGTTGCGACGCGCCGCCTCGGCTATTCCTTCCCGCTCGGCGTCAAGCGCGGCTATCACATGCATTACGGCGTCGAGGGCAATGCGGTGCTCAACAACTGGACGCTCGATTCCGAGCGCGGCTATTTCCTGGCGCCGATGAACCGTGGCGTGCGCCTGACGACGGGGGCCGAATTCGCAACGCTGGAGGCACCGAAAACGCCGGTGCAACTGGACCGGGCCGAAGCCGTGGCGCGCACGATATTTCCGCTGGGTGAAAGGCTCGATGCGGAGCCGTGGATGGGTGCGCGGCCCTGCACGCCCGACATGATGCCGATCATCGGCAAGGCGCCACGCCATCAGGGACTGTGGTTCGCCTTCGGTCATGCCCATCACGGGCTGACGCTCGGGCCGGTGACGGGACGCGTGCTGGCGGAGCTGATGACCGGCGAGACGCCGTTCATCAATATCTCGGCCTATTCGCCCAACAGGTTCAATCCGTAACGGCCAGGGCGGCGAGAGCCTTCAGGGCCTGCGCCGCGATTGCCTCGACCGTGTCGTCGATCCCGACCGTCACAACGCCCCTTTCGCCTGTCGGCACTTCCAGCGTCTGCAACTGGCTTTCCAGAAGCGAGGCCGGCATGAAGTGGCCCTTGCGATGGGCCATGCGCTCCGTCAGCAGCGCCCTGGAGCCTTCGAGATAGACGAAATAGAGATTGCCGCCGGCTGCCGCCCGCAGGCGGTCGCGATAGATGCGCTTCAGCGCCGAACACGAGACAACGATGCCCTCGCCCCTGGCAAGCGATGCCTTCATCGTCTCGCCGATGCGGTCGAGCCAGGGCATGCGGTCCTCGTCGGTGAGCGGAATGCCCTTGGACATTTTCTCGACGTTGGAGGCCGGGTGAAGGGCGTCGCCTTCCGCGAACGGCAGGCCGAGGCCTGCCGCTATCTTTTCGCCGATCGAGGATTTGCCGGAACCGCTGACCCCCATGACGATGATCGCATGGAGAGTTCGGCTATCCTCGGTCATTGCTCATCTCGCTCATATTGGCTGCGTGGACGATCTGCGGTTTACGAGACCGCAGACAAAACGGCATTCTTGCGCGCGAGGCGCGCCTTGATCGTATCGACATCCGCGCGCGGCGTCGCTGCAAACAGGGTCTTGGTGTAGTTGTGCTGCGGATCGTTGAAGACCTGATCGCGCGTGCCGTATTCGACCGCCTCGCCGAAATACATCACCATCACGTCGTCTGCCATGTAGCGGACGACCGAAAGGTCGTGGCTGATGAAGACATAGGTCAGGTTCAGTTCGTCCTGCAGATCGGCGAGCAGGTTCAGAACCTGGGCCTGCACCGACAGGTCGAGCGCGGAGACCGGTTCGTCGAGAACCAGAAGCCGGGGCTTGAGCATCAGCGCGCGGGCAATGGCGATGCGCTGGCGCTGGCCGCCCGAGAACATGTGCGGGAAACGATTGAAATGCACGTCCTGCAGGCCGACCTTGCGCAGCATCGCCATGGCGAGGTCGCGCCGCTCGGAGGCGGGCGTATTGGTGTTGATGACCAGCGGCTCCATCAGGATATCGCCGATCTTCTTGCGCGGGTTCAGCGATCCATAGGGATTCTGGAAAACGATCTGCACCTTACGGCGGATTTCTGGCGTCAGGTCGCCCTTGAAGATGTCGACCTTGTTGCCGTCGATCAGGAGATCGCCCGAGGTGGCCGGGTCGATCATCGTGACGATGCGGGCAAGCGTCGACTTGCCGCAGCCGCTTTCACCGACGATCGCGAGCGTCTTGCCCTGTTCGACGGAGAAACTCACGCCCTTGACGGCATGGACCGTTCTCGCCTTCTTGAACATGCCGCCCGGCAGGTAATAGTCGCGAACGATGTTCTTTGCTTCGAGGACTGGCGTCATCAGGCCGCTCCCTCCACGGTCTTGTTCGGATTGAAAAGTTCGCCGATGGTCGGCAACCGGTCGCCCGTCGCGTTTTCCGGAAGGGCGGCGAGCAGGGCGCGCGTATAATCGCTCTTCGGGGATTCGAACAGGGAGAGAACGTCGGCCTCCTCCATCTTGCGGCCCTTGTACTGCACGATCACGCGGTCGGCCGTTTCGGCAACCACGCCCATATTGTGGGTGATCATGATCAGGCCCATGCGATGCTCCGTCTGCAGGCGCATCAGAAGATCGAGGATCTGCTTCTGGATGGTCACGTCGAGCGCGGTGGTCGGCTCGTCGGCGATCAGGAGCTTCGGATTGCAGGCGATCGCAATGGCGATCATGACGCGCTGGCACTGGCCGCCCGACATCTGGTGCGGGAAGTGGTTGAGCCGTTCGGCGGGATCGGGAATGCCGACCGCCTGAAAGAGCTCGATCGCGCGCTTGCGGCGTTCCGCCTTGTTGAGGCCGAGATGGATCCTCAACACTTCCTCGATCTGGAAGCCGACGGTGAAGCAGGGGTTGAGGCTGGCAATCGGTTCCTGGAAGATCATCGACATATCCTTGCCGATGATTTCGCGCCGCTTGGCGCCGGACATGCCGAGCAGGTTCTGCCCGTCGAAGACCATCTTGTCGGCCGTCACCTTCGCCGTCCAGGGCAGAAGGCCCATGGCGGCCAGCATCGAGACCGACTTGCCGGAACCGGATTCGCCGACGATCGCCAGGACTTCGCCGGCATCGACCTTCAGCGAAACGCCGTCGACGGCCCGGAAAGGTCCGGTCGAGGTCTGGAATTCGACGACGAGATTTTCGATTTCGAGAAGCGCCATATCAGGACCTCTTCATCTTGGGATCGAGCGCATCACGCAGGCCATCGCCCATCAGGTTGATGGCGAGAACGGTGATGAGGATGGCAAGGCCCGGAAATGTGACGACCCACCAGGCGCGCGAGATGAACTCGCGCGCTTCGGCGAGCATCGTGCCCCATTCGGGTGTCGGCGGCTGCGCGCCCTGGCCGAGGAAGCCGAGGGCGGCTGCATCGAGGATCGCGGCGGAGAAGGCGAGCGTTGCCTGAACGATCAGCGGACCGAGGCAGTTCGGCAGGATCGTCTTGAACATCAGCCGGAAGGTGCCGGCACCCGCCACGCGGGAGGCAACGACATATTCCTTTTCACGCTCGCTCATGACGGCGGCGCGCGTCAGGCGCACGAAATGCGGCTGGTTGACGATCGAGATCGCGATCATCGCGTTCAACAGGCCAGGACCGAGAACGGCAACGAGCACGAGGGCCAGAAGCAGCGACGGGAAGGCCAGGATGATATCCATCAGGCGCATGATGACGATATCGACGCGGCCGCGGAAATAGCCGGCGACGAGGCCGATCAGCACGCCCGCCACCACCGACAGCGTGACGACCACGACACCGATGAACAGGGAAAAACGGGCGCCGAAGATCAGGCGCGACAGGATATCGCGGCCGACGGCATCGGTTCCGAGCGGATAGGAGATGCTGCCGCCATCCATCCAGAAGGGGACGGAAAGCAGAAGCTGGCGGTTCTGCTCGTTCGGCGCATGCGGCGAAACGAGCGGGGCGAAGATCGCCATCAGAAGGATGAGGACGAAAACGAAGAGGCCGATGACGGCGCCCTTGTTTCGCGAGAAATAATACCAGAATTCCGTGAGGGCGGAGGGCTGGTCGGATTTTGCAGTAACCGTGCTCATGGACCGCTCCTAGTGCCTGATACGCGGATTGACGAAGCCATAGGCCAGGTCGACGAGCAGATTCACCAGCATGATGATGCCGGCGATCAGGAGAAGGCCGCCCTGGACGACCGCGTAGTCGCGCTTGAAGACGGCATCGACCATCCACTTGCCGATGCCCGGCCAGGAGAAGATCGTTTCGGTCAGGATGGCGCCGGCAAGCAGCACGCCGACCTGCAGGCCGATCGTGGTGATGACAGGGATCATGGCGTTTCTGAGCGCATGGATGCCGACGACACGCAAGGGCGCCAGACCTTTCGAACGGGCCGTGCGCACATAATCCTCGCCCAGCACTTCGAGCATCGCCGAACGCGTCTGGCGGGCGATAACGGCAAGCGGGATGGTGGCAAGCACCACGGTCGGCAGGATGAGATAGCTGACGGCCGAGGCGAAGGCGCCCTTCTGGCCGGAGAGAAGACTGTCGATCAGCATGAAGCCGGTGACAGGCTTGAAGAAATACATCAGCGAGATGCGGCCGGAGACCGGCGTCCAGCCAAGATAGCCGGAGAAGAAGATGATGAGCAGCAGGCCCCACCAGAAGATCGGCATCGAATAGCCGATGAGGGCGACACCCATCACGCTCTGGTCGAACCAGGTCCCGCGCTTGACCGCGGCAAAGACGCCGGCGGGAACACCGAGGAGGATTGCGACAAGGATGGCGCAGATCGAAAGTTCGAGCGTGGCCGGGAAGAGCGTGAAGAACTCGCCGAGAACCGGGCGCTTAGTGACGATCGAGGTGCCGAGGTCGCCGTGCAGCACTTTTCCGAGATAATCGAAATACTGCACATACATGGGCCGGTCAAAACCGAGATCGTGCATGATCTGTGCGTGCCGTTCGGGTGCCATGGTTCGTTCGCCCGACAACAGCATGACGGGATCGCCAGGAAGCAGGCGGATGAACGAGAAGGCAATGAGCGAAACGCCTAGGAAGGTCGGTATCAGGACTGCGAGGCGCCCGATGAGAAATCGCAACATAGCAGGTTGTCCAATAGTTTCCGGCGGTCAGGTGGAAACCTGACCGCCGGTCAAGCCCGGTTTTAGCCGGGCAGTTTATCATTTTTCTTATTCGGCGATATCAACGCCGTCGAAGCGGTGAATGCCGAGCGGGTCCATGTGGAAGCCCGACACCTTCTTGCTCACGGGAACGAAGACCAGCGAGTGATCGAGCGGAGCCCAGGGGGCTTCCTTCTTGAAGATCAGCTGGGCTTCTTCGTAGAGCTTCGTGCGCTCGGCAACGTCAGCCGTTTCCTTGGCCTTCGTCATCAGAGCGTCGTAGTCCTTGTTGCACCACTGGGCGCGGTTGTTGCCGCCGACAGCGTCGCAGCCGAGCAGCGTATCCATGAAGTTGTCCGGGTCGCCGTTGTCGCCGGTCCAGCCGAGGATGACGGCGCCATCGCGCTTCGTGTCGGAGGAGAGCTTCAGGTATTCGGCCCATTCATGGGTGACGATCTCGACATTGACGCCGATCTTGGCAAAGTCCGCCTGGATCAGTTCGGCGGCGCGACGCGCGTTCAGCATGTACGGACGCGAAACCGGCATTGCCCAGACCTTCATGGAAAGGCCCTTGACGCCGGCAGCTTCGAGAGCCTTCTTGGCGCCTTCCGGATCGTACTTGTCGTCCTCGACCTTGTCGTTATAGGACCACATGGTCGGCGGGATCGGGTTCTTGGCAACCTGGGCAGCGCCCTGGAAGACGGCGTCGATGATCGCCTGCTTGTTGATCGCCATGTTCAGCGCGCGGCGGACTTCCGGCTTGTCGAACGGAGCCTGCTGGGTGTTGTAGGCGAGGAAGCCGACGTTCAGGCCCGGCTGTTCCATGACCGTGAGGTTTGCGTCCTTCTTCAGCTCGGCAACGTCGGCTGCGTTCGGATACGGGATCAGGTGGCACTCGCCGGCCTTCAGCTTCTGGGCGCGCACGGCAGCGTCAGGGGTGATCGCGAAGACGAGATCGTCGATCTTTTCCTTGCCCTTGAAGTAGCTTTCGTTGGCCTTGTAGCGGATGACGGCATCCGGCTGGTAGGCGACGAAGGTAAAGGCGCCCGTGCCGACCGGCTGCTGGTTGAACTGGGCCATTTTGCCGTCGGCAGCGAGCTTGTCGGCATATTCCTTGGAAACGATGGATGCGAAGTCCATGGCGAGATCGGCCAGGAACGGTGCTTCCGGATGGTTGAGCGTGAACTTGACCGTCAGGTCGTCAACCTTCTCGACCGACTTGATGAGATCGGGGAAGCCCATGCCGGCAGCGTATTCGTAGGAACCGCCTTCGACATACTTGTTCCACGGATTGTCGGACTTGATCTGGCGCTCGAAGGAGAAGACGACGTCGTCGGCGGTGAGATCACGCGACGGGGTGAAGAAATCGGTCGTCTGGAACTTCACGCCGGGATGCAGCTTGAACGTATATTCGGTGCCGTCGGGGGAAACCGTCCAGCTGTCGGCGACGCCGGGCTCGATCTCCGTACCGCCATGCTTGAATTCAACGAGGCGGCTGAAGACCGTGCGCGAAGAAGCGTCGAAGGTCGTGCCCGCCGTGTAGAGGCTCGGATCGAAGCCTTCCGGCGATCCTTCGGAGCAATAGACAAGCGTCTTGGAATACGCGGCGGTGGCCATGACCGAAGCCAGGGCTGTCGCTGCGAGCAGGACAGAGAACTTTTTCATGATGTCGTTTCCCAGGTTTGTTCTTTTTTGATCTTTGGAGATCGGGGGCTCATTACCCCGATCAGCGGGCCGATGGAACGATATTTATTTGCTGAAAGCAACGGCATCCGCAGAAAATTTTTCCAGAAAAGCAATTTTAGAAATTTTCGGTCAAAAATAGGCCAAAATTTGCAAGATTGAGGCAGATTTAATCCGATTCCCGTCGCTTTTGGTATAATTTCGCGTCGCGAAACGGCTCTGAAAACGGTTTCAAGCCACTCTGATATATCAACAGTCCGTGAGCCACCAACAAAAAACCACGGCCACTGAAAATGGCCATGGTTCGTGACGGTATCAGAATATTCCAATCTCAGGCGGCCGGCGCCGGAACGGCAGGCTTGCGATAGTCGTGTTCACCGGTGAGGCCGAGCAGGAAGTTGATCTGCGGCCGGGCTTTGACCAGGTCGTCGATCGAATATTCGGTCAGCACGTCGAAAAAGGCATTCAGCGCCTTGCGCAGCGCCGAATTCAAGCCGCAGCTATCGACCAGCGGGCATTCGATCGCACCGTCCTCAAAGCATTCCGCCATGGCGAAACTGTCTTCCGTGACCTTAACCACATCGAAGAGGCTGATCTCAGTCGCCGGCTTGCCGAGGCGCACGCCGCCGTTGCGGCCGCGCACCGTCTCGACAAGGCCCGCCTTGTTGAGCGGCTGCAGAATCTTGAAGAGAAAGAGCTCGGAAACGCCGTATGCCCTGGCAATTTCGGGAATGCGGCTCAACTGCCCTTCATTGGCTGCACAATACATCAACATGCGAACCGCATAGTTGGTCTGCTTCGTCAACCGCATGCCAATCTCCTGAATCGTCTTTACAAAGCGTATATAGTGGCTTTCGTAGTTTTGAACAATTCCAAAATATGAAATTCACATTCAGCTTAATTGAGGCCGATTGCCGCTGGCTTACCGGCCTTCCAGGCTCTTGGCGTAGTCGACGATAGCCTGCCGGCGCTCGGGCGTTCCCGGGTGGGTCGACAGCATGCTCGTCCCGGAGTGATCTCCAGGCCTGTCCTCGAGCTCTTCGAAAAACCGGGCGATCGCAAGCGGATCCATCCCGCTTGCCCGCATCAGCTCAACCGAGCGCCGGTCGGCCTGGCTTTCGGCGCTGCGGGAATAGGAGAGCGCCAGCAGGCCGCCGCCCTGAGTCATGATGTCTTCGACCCCGGAACCGACGTCGCCCGCGATCAACATGACGAGAGCCGCCATGCCGGCGGCGCGATAAAGCTGCCGAAGGCTGTGCTTGTATTCGACATGGCCTATCTCGTGGGCGAGAACGCCCGAAATCATTTCATCATCGCCATCGGCGAATTCGATCAACTGATCGGTGATGACGATATTACCGTCGGGAAGCGCAAAGGCATTGGGACCAATCGCACCGCCATCACGGAAATTCAGCACATAACCTGCAGCCCCCTCCTTCGTTGCGCCGGCAATACGCATGAAGCGCTCGGTAATTTCTGTCTGGCGCGCTTGCGGCACGTCACTTACCGACAGGACGGTCGTATCGAGCGTATTGAGCGTTCCTGACGACATCATCTGCGGCACGACGGGCGGCGTCACCAGAACGGCGATCTCGACCAGAAGCGGAAGAGCATAGCGGTAGATGCCGATGGCAAGAAGGATAACGAGTGCGGCGAAAACGAAGATGCGCGGATGGAATTCCTCAAGCAGATGAACCCAGCCGGCATGGCGCCGCCCGGCATTCTTCAAAAAGGCATCGATAGCCGCATTATCGGCCGTTTCGAAGAGCGAGCCATCTGCGAAATTGATCCGGCGCGGAATGTCGCCGACCCTTGCGCTGATCGACAGACCGGCAAACGCACCGCTGGAAAGCCTGGTTCCCTCGGCCGAGACGGCGGAAATACCATCGGGATACGAGACGAGGGTCGCGATGACGCGACCGCTCGAACCTGGCGGATACCATTCGCCGCCGGCGATGGTTTGGCCGTCAGAAACCAAAATCGAAGCCTTCCATGCTCATGTATTCCGAGCCGACCGCTCCACCGCTCTGCTGGACTGCCGTGACGACATCGCCGATATCTCCATCGACGGCTATTGCCGTGTGCTCCACGACATAGCGCGTCAGTCGCACTACCGCCCACGGACGCATCAGCCCGAAAGTGCAGATCGTCACCACCAGGTTCGACAATGTGATCCAGACATAACGGCCACGTGACAGATCGCTTCTCAGCCGGTGACGGCCATCGATCACCATGGACGACCATACGATGTTATGGACAGCCGCACGATAGATGATACCTGCAAGCGCGTAGACAATCACGACGCCGAATGTGACTAGGTAGATCGAACCGACCAGCACGGCCCCCGGCAGATTACCGGAGGACTGGGTAGCGACGGCTCCGGCGATCAGGACTCCCAGAATGACGAAGCCGATGATCGTGATGATCGCCGGGATGACAAGCGCCAGGTAGAGCGATCCAATACGGGGATCGACAAGGAATTTGCGATCGCCGTAACGAAGATTGTTGAACACATAACGGTTCAGCCACCGGCTGGCGAAGGGCGCCAGCAGACCGAGCGAAATGGCAGCCAGAAAACCGCCCACCATTACGGCAGCGAAGGCGCCGCCGACCGTGCCGACGAAATCGAACCGGACATTGCGGTAGCTCATCACCCGCGCGTTGAAGCGGATCCCGCGCATGATCAGCCACGGCATGGCGATCAGAACTAGGATCAGGGTGACGAAAGCAAACAGGGGATGGAGAGTAGTGAGAATGTTGAGAACCACGACAAGTCCGAAGACGATCAGCCGGCCGATGAAGATCTGCTTTCCGGTGGCGTGATATTCGAAGCTGCTGCCGAGCAGGACGGTATTGCCGTAGAAATACCGATTGCGACGCACCTTCGCCCAGGCCGAATAGATGCCTAGCGTGATGACCGTCAGAAGAATGTTGACGATCCAGATGCCGAAATATTCCGATGCACGACCGTTGAATTTCGCGCGCTCAAATGAATTGACGGCAGGCTTTGCCGTTCCAAAGTCCATGACATTTCCCCCAAACCCGGCATTCGCAGCTGCATAACGGAATCACTCGCAGAACAGCTTGCACGTGAACATGATTTGAGAAGCAAAAATCAGCGGAATTAACAACCTGCAATCGAACAAAAAGAGGGCCTCCCGGCCCTCAAATTGCAAATTCATGTGGTTTTCACGTTATTTCATCGTCGGCATGACGAATTCGGCGTCGCCCTTGATGCCGGAGGGCCAGCGGGCGGTGATGGTCTTGGTGCGGGTCCAGAACTTGATGGAATCGGTGCCGTGCTGGTTGAGATCGCCGAAGCTCGAGGCCTTCCAGCCGCCGAAGGAATGATAGGCGAGCGGCACCGGGATCGGAACGTTGATGCCGATCATGCCGATATTGACGCGGGAGGCGAAATCGCGGGCCGCGTCACCGTCACGCGTGAAGATCGCGACGCCGTTGCCGTATTCGTGCTTCATCGGCAGGGAGAGCGCTTCCTCGTAATTGTGGGCGCGCACGACCGAAAGGACCGGCCCGAAGATTTCCGTCTTGTAGATTTCCATCTCCGGCGTGACGTTGTCGAACAGGCAGCCGCCGACGAAATAACCGTTTTCATAGCCCTGCAGCTTGAAGTCGCGGCCGTCGACGACGAGCTTGGCGCCCTCTTCGATGCCCTTGCCGATGAGGCCCTGGATGCGGTTATAGGCATCCTTGGTGACGACCGGCCCCATGTCTGCCTTTTCGTCGGTGTAAGGACCGATGCGCAGGGATTCGATCTTCGGGACCAGCTTTTCGACGAGACGGTTTGCCGTCTCCTCGCCAACGGGAACGGCGACCGAGACGGCCATGCAACGCTCGCCGGCAGAGCCGTAACCCGCGCCCATCAGGGCGTTGACGGCCTGATCCATGTCGGCATCCGGCATGATGATCATGTGGTTCTTGGCGCCGCCGAAGCATTGGGCACGCTTGCCGTTCGATGCAGCCGTTCCATAGACGTAACGGGCGATCGGCGTGGAGCCGACGAAGGAAACGGCACCGATATCGGGATCGGTGAGAATTGCGTCGACCGCGGTCTTGTCGCCGTTGACGACGTTCAGGATGCCGGCCGGCAGACCGGCTTCGATCATCAGTTCGGCGAGGCGGATCGGCAGGGACGGATCACGCTCGGAAGGCTTGAGGATGAAGGCGTTGCCGCAGGCGATCGCCGGGGCGAACATCCACATCGGGATCATGCCCGGGAAATTGAAGGGCGTAATGCCGGCGCCGATGCCGACCGGCTGACGCAGGGAATACATGTCGATCGCCGGACCGGCACCTTCGGTAAACTCACCCTTGGCAAGATGGGGAATGCCGCAGACGAATTCGCAGACTTCGAGGCCGCGGACGATATCACCCTTGGAATCCTCGACCGTCTTGCCGTGCTCGCTGGAGAGCAGCGTCGCAAGCTCATCCATGTGCTGGTTGAGGAGATCGACGAACTTGAAGAAGACGCGGGCGCGGCGCTGCGGGTTGGTGGCGGCCCATTTCGGCTGTGCGGCCTTGGCGTTTGCGACGGCGGCGCGCAGTTCCTCGACGCTTGCGAGCGCCACCTTTGCCTGTACTTCGCCGGTCGCCGGGTTGAAGACGTCGCTGGTGCGGCCGCTGGTGCCGGCAACCTTCTTGCCGCCGATGAAATGACCAATCTCACGCATGGGTGTTCCTCCTGATCTTCTGGATGACGCAACAATCGCACTTCAATTTGCACAAATCAATGCGCTGGAATTAGCAACCGTTGTGCGCATATTATAGCTCTATCTGCGATGACCGGCGCTCCTGCCTGAAAACTTGGCACGGCGCGCGGGCAAGTCAAAGGGAAGGTCAAGAGATGCGTGGAAAACCTGTCGTCAGAATGGCGGAACTGGAGATCGATCCCGAAAGGCTCGAGGCCTATCGGGTGCTGCTCGCCGAAGAGATCGAAACTTCCGTGGCGCTGGAGGATGGCGTGCTTGCGCTGAATGCCGTTTCCGTCCGAGAGCGGCCGAGCAGCATCCGCATTCTCGAGGTCTATGCCAGCAGGGAGGCCTACGAGGCGCATCTGCAGACACCGCATTTCCTCAAATACAAGCGCGAGACGGCGGGCATGGTGACGTCACTGACGCTGATCGACGTCGATCCGATCGCGATGCGGTCTAAAGGATGAACTGGTCCGATCATGAACTGGCCCGATCATGAACTGGGATGACGTTCGCATTTTCCTTGCCGTCGCCCGTACCGGGCAGATCCTTGCCGCGTCGAAACGGCTGGGGCTCAATCACGCCACGCTCTCGCGCCGGCTGACCTCGCTGGAGGAGGCGCTGAAGACGCGGCTTTTCATCCGCCGCACGAACGGCTGCGAGCTGACGGCCGAAGGCGAGGTCTTCCTCGGCTCGGCGGAGCGGATGGAGACGGAAATGCTCGCCGCGCAGGCCAATCTCGGCCACACCGACACGGCCATCGCCGGGACGGTGCGCGTCGGCGCGCCGGACGGGTTCGGCGTCTCCTTTCTCGCGCCGCGCATGGGCAGGCTGATCGAGCGCCACCCGGCCCTGAAGATCCAGCTCGTGCCGGTGCCGCGGTCCTTCTCGCTGTCGCAGCGCGAGGCGGATATCGCCATCACGCTGGAACGGCCGGAACAGGGCCGGCTCGTTTCCTCCAAGCTGACCGACTACACGCTCGGCCTCTATGCGTCGCGGGATTACCTGGCGCTGCACGGCAGGCCTGACGATATCGAGGCGCTGAAGGCGCATCCGCGCATCGGCTATGTCGAGGACCTGATCTTCACCGCCTCATTGAATTTCTCGGGCGAAGTCATGCGCAGCTGGGATGCGGGGTTCGAAATCTCGACGGCGATCGGCCAGACGGAGGCGGTGCGCACGGGAGCGGGCATCGGCATCCTGCACGACTATATTGCCCGACAATACGCGGAACTGGAGCGTATCCTGCCGCAGGTCTCCATCCGGCGCGCCTATTGGACGACCTATCACGAGAGCGCGCGCGATCTCTTGCGCGTACGCTGCGTCATCGATTTTCTGCAGGAGCTGATCGATGCCGAGAAACACATCTTTCTCTAGAGATGGCTTGTTTCTCCGCAGATAACTTGGCCGTTGAAGGCCGACGACGGCCGATCAGAAAAGGCTGATCGGCCTTGTCGCAACGTCAGATATGCAAAAAGGCGGAAACCGGAACCTGCAGCGCTGCAGCAATGCGCTTCAGCTTTGCCGGATCGGCACTTTCGCCATTCTCAATTTCGAGGATTTCGCCGTTGGCCAGACCGCAGGTCACTGCGAGGTCTTCGATACTGTAGCCAACCGCACTGCGTGCGCCCTTGACTGCCGCAGCCACGTCAATCGGGGAAACAGCGGTCGATTCCTCAATATTCTGAACAGAAATGGACATCAAATTCTCCTTAATGCCTCGGTGGACTGTCCCTACCCCCAGGCGGCAAGCCGCCAGCATTTCGCGACGCAACGAAAACATCGGGCAATTGCTGCATCGCACCGCCCATAAATAGGTAAACGAATATTAACGGCAATAGCAAAATGCGAGCAGGCATCATTTTGACGTCAAAAAGCGTCCATGCCGTGTATTGTCGTCAGATCAAACCTACTTATGGGGGAGATGGTACGGTTGAGTGGGGTCGAACCACTGACCTCAGGTGCCACAAACCTGCGCTCTAACCAACTGAGCTACAACCGCACAATGTCACGCTCGGCGCGACGGGGGTCACATACGAGGACTTGAACTTTAATTCAAGTCCCGATTTGCACTCAATATACAAAAAGGCTGAACGCAAGGTCCAGCCTTTTATTGGCTATCGAGAGCAGCCGATCAGGCAGCCTTGAAGGATGCCATGACCTTTTCGGCGGCTTCCTTCGAAGGCTTTGCGACCTTCTCGGCCACCTGCTTGGTGGTTTCCTGCAGCGCCTTCGCCTGCTCGACGGTCACTTCCGCCTGCTTGCGCAGGAAAGAGGTCTGCAGCTCGAAGAATTCGGCGACGGACTTGACGTTGAGAAGCGCTTCCAGGTGGGAGAGCGAGCTTTCGGCATTGACGCGCAGCGCGTCGATCGCCTTGAGGCCGATCTCGACGCCGCCGGCCTGTGCGGTCTGCACGGTCGCTTCCAGCGTCTTGCCGGCTTCCTCGCCTGCAGACTTCAGCTTGGCATAGGCTTCCTTGGACTGCTGAGCACCTTTTTCAGCGAAGTCACGGAAGGACTCGGCCAGCTTGCTCGGGTCGAAAGAGGCAATTGAAAAAACGTCGTCGGTCTTTATGGTAGCCATGGGATAGCGTCCTTTGGGGCGGGCAGATCTCGTGCCCTCGATAAATTGGATAAATCTTATATAGGGCATTTTATTGTGCATTGCAACATCATTGTGCGTCGCACAATACGTTAACCTTCCCGGCCGAAAGCTCCCCGCTCTTCTGGACCGGTCGCAGACCTGCAGTTATTAATAAGCAGTTAATTCTAAAGAGGCGAAAGCGACAGGTTCGATCATGCCCGCAGTCCAGTATCCGTTCATCGACATTGCCGTGCATGCGCGGGTGCGTGAGCGATTCTCGCGTGGCGAAGCCATGGTGCTGTTCTCTGCCGATCTTGCGCGCCTGCTGTGGGCAAACGGCGCGGGTGCTGCGCTTTTCGGCCATACGGCGGTCTATGACCTGCTCGACCAGGGCGTCAGCCATGCCGACATTACCTTCCGGCAGCTGGAAGCGACCGCCCGCCAGCTCGGCGCGGTCGGCGACCAGAAAGGCCTCGTCATCCGGATCGCCAAGGGCTTCCAGCGCGTTCAGGCTCCGGCGACGGCGGAACTCATCCGCCTTGCCTCCGGCGAGAAGGCCATCCTGTTTTCGGTTCCCGTTTCCACACGGCCGCTGACGGCGGGTACCAGCGCCGCGCAGATGCTGCAGGGGCTCGACGATCCGGATACGCATATGGCCGTTATCGGCGCGGAAGGCGAAGTGATTGCGGCCTCGCCGGGTTTTGCCTCCCTCGGCATCACCCAGCAGGCAGCCAGGACGCTCATCACCCTTGCCGGCGCCCATCCGGACCGCATGGTCAAGCGTCCGGTCGCCACAGGACGTGGCTATCTGCCGGCTGCGTTCGGCAAGCTCAACGACAACCCGGCGCTCCACCTTCTGTTTGCGGTCGAAACGGCAATCGGCCATCTCGATCCGATCGAACCGGAGAGCGGGGCCGAAGAGGCTGAGGATATTGCATCGGCGCAAGCGCCGGCGGACGAAGTTGCCGTTGTCGCCGCACCGGCGGCCGGTTTCACCGAAGCCGAGGCGATCGAGGCGGTTTCCGGCATCGAGGAGGTCGAGGATACGCTGGAGGATATTACCGGCGAGACGGAACACCTGACCGACACGAGCCAGCCAGGGAAGGTCGAGGCCCGGTCGCGGCCGGCGGCAGACGATATCGATTCCGCGCCCGAAACGGTTGCCGCCGATGGAGCCGGCGAGCAGCCGGTCGAGGCGGATGCTGCGGCAGAAGCGGCCGTTGCGGAAAGCGCAGAGGCGCCCTCCCCCGTTGCGGCCGACGTGGAGCCGGAAGCGGCCATTTCCGTGGCCGAAAATTTTGCCGCCGCACCCGTCGTTCCGGAAGCAGCGGCCGCCGCCAGGGCGAGCAGCTTCGTCTTCAAGCCCAACAGCCGCGCGACCCGCTTCGTCTGGAAGATCGACGCGGAGGGCCGCTTCAGCGAAGTCTCGCACGAATTCGCCGAGGCTGTCGGACCGCATGCCAGCAACATTATCGGCAGCGCATTTTCCGATGTCGCCGCGCTCTTCAATCTCGATCCGGAAGCCAAGCTTTCCGAAGCCCTGGCGCGACGCGATACCTGGTCCGGCAAGACGATCTACTGGCCGATCGAAGGCTCGAGCCTGGTCGTTCCCGTCGATCTCGCCGCCTTGCCGACCTATACGCGCAACCGCGACTTCGACGGTTTCCGCGGCTTCGGCGTCGTGCGTCTGTCGGATGCCCAGGAAGATCCCCTTGCGCTTGGCCTGACGCTTGGACCTGACGGCATCGGCCATGACGCCTCCTCGCTCGGCCCGGTCAACGAAACCGCAGCGCAAGAGGCGGACGAAGAAGAAGAAGCGCCGCAGGCAGCCGGGACAGAGGCCGCCGTCCGGGATGAGACGGCAGAGCCGGAACTTGCAGAAGCCGAGCAGGCCGCCTCCGCGCCTGATAGTGCCGGGCAGCCGGAAGAACAGCAGGTTCGCGATGCAGAGGAGGAACCGCCGGCGCTGCGTATTTCGGAGACGCCGAACCGCCGTTTCACCGACAAGATCGTGCAGCTTCATAACGCCACGGGTGGCCTGACGGCCGCCGAGCAGGCCAACTTCCGCGAGATCGCCAAGCGCCTCGAAGCCTTCGGTGCCCGGCGCGACGAGCCGGTCGCGGCAGCCCAGCCGGAACCTGACGCGGCCGAAGCACCGGCCATCGACGACGAGACGGCGACGGTCGGGCAGGCAGCGCCGCAGGAGGCGATTTTCGAAGCCGCCGCCGAACCGCTGACGCAAGAGCCGGCCGGCGACGAGACCTCCGGCCCCGAAGCCGAAGATGACGTGACCGAAGGCCTGCAGGAAACGGTCAGCCAGATCGAAGTGCTGACCAGCTTTATTCCGCCGCGCGTGAAGATGACGGACGGGCTCTCGGCTGCGACCGTCGACCTGCTGCCCGTTGCCGTGCTCATCCATGCCGGCGACCAGCTGATCCACGGCAACCCGGAATTCCTGCGGCTGACCGGCTATGCGTCTGTCGATGCGCTCGCCGAAGTGGGCGGCATCGATGCGCTGCTGCAGCGTCACGATCTTGAGACCGGCGCCGGTGCGATGATGCTGGTCAGGGCCGATGACAGGCTGGTGCCGGTTACGGCGCGCCTGCAGTCGGTGCGCTGGGAAGATTCCAATGCACTGATGCTGGCGCTGATGCCGGTCGAGAGCCGGGAGGAAGGCAAGGGCGAGGTGATCCGCCTCGACCAGCGCTCCGACCGCATGGTCGAGAAGGTCGCCAAGCTGCAGGTCGAGGTGGAGGAACTGCGCTCGATCCTGGAAACGGCAACCGACGGCGTGGTCGTGATCGGCGCGGAAGGTGAAATCCGCTCGATGAACCGCTCGGCAAGCGCGCTCTTCAACTATGATGAGCAGGAAACGCGCGGCAAGCCTTTCGTCATGCTGTTTGCGCATGAAAGCCAGAAGGCGGTGCTCGATTATCTGCATGGGCTTTCGGGCCACGGTGTGGCGAGCGTGCTGAACGACGGACGCGAGGTGATCGGGCGCGAGGCAGCCGGCGGCTTCGTGCCGCTGTTCATGACGATGGGGCGGCTCACCTCCTCCAGCGGCTATTGCGCCGTCATTCGCGACATTACCCAGTGGAAGCGCACCGAAGACGAGCTGCGCAACGCCAAGGGGGCGGCCGAAACAGCCAACGCCCACAAGACGGATTTCCTGGCGCGCGTCAGCCATGAAATCCGCACGCCGCTCAACGCCATCATCGGCTTTTCCGACATGATGGCGAGCGAACGGTTCGGGCCGATCGGCCATCCGCGCTATATCGAATATGCCAACGATATCGGCCGCTCGGGCCGGCATGTCCTCGATATCGTCAACGACCTGCTCGACATTTCCAAGATCGAGGCAGGCGAGATGGATCTCGACTTTGCCTCCGTCGGCCTCAACGAGGCGATCTCGGAGGCCGTGGCGCTGGTGCAGCCGCAGGCCAACAGCCAGCGCGTCATCATCCGCACGGCACTGTCGCAATCCGTGCCCGACGTCGTGGCCGACCTGCGCTCGATCAAGCAGATCGCGCTCAACATCCTGTCGAACGCCATCCGTTTCACGCCATCGGGCGGGCAGATCGTCGTTTCGACCTCCTATGAGGCGAACGGCAGCGTGGTGCTCAGGGTGCGCGATACCGGCATCGGCATGACGCGCAGCGAGCTCGATCAGGCGATGAAGCCGTTCCGGCAGGTGCCGTCCACGCAATCGCGCCATCGCGGCGACGGCACCGGTCTCGGCCTGCCGCTCACCAAGGCGATGGTCGATGCCAACAGGGCGATTTTCTCGATCAATTCGGCGCCGAACGAGGGAACGCTGGTGGAAATCACCTTCCCGTCGCAGCGTGTGCTTGCCGGCTGAAACGCTTATTGTCGCGCGGTTTCGGACACAGAGCCGCTCTTCTGCTCACCAAAGAAAAGGCAGCCATTGGCTGCCTTCGAGAGTTAGTGCTGGTAAAACAAGAGCTTAGTCTGAGAACGTCATGTTTCGGGAACCGCGGTTCCAGGCCATCTCTTCATGTACGGCCTCCAAGTTGGCTTCACCTTTGACAAACCTTTCTTAACGAAAGGTTTCCGGCACAAAGAATTGATCAACGGCGAAAGTTTGTAGTTTAGCAAGCTCTTTCAAACCTTTAGCTCGTCCAGACCGGCAAAAAGCCTGAGCGCCTCGGGATTGGCAAGCGCCTCCTGGTTTTTCACCGGCCGGCCGTGGACGACTTCGCGCACGGCAAGTTCGACGATCTTGCCGGATTTGGTGCGCGGGATATCGGCGACCGCAA
Source organism: Rhizobium sp. KDH_Rht_773_N (assembly GCF_052946295.1). Classification (NCBI taxonomy): domain Bacteria; kingdom Pseudomonadati; phylum Pseudomonadota; class Alphaproteobacteria; order Hyphomicrobiales; family Rhizobiaceae; genus Rhizobium; species Rhizobium sp. KDH_Rht_773_N. The sequence continues at coordinate 1,064,357 of NZ_CM129525.1, forward strand.
TGACCTTGGCGGGCACATGGCGCGGCGAGGCGCCGACCCGGATGCGGGTCTTGATCGCCTTGACCAGATCCTCGCTCAAGGTGACGCCGGGCGCCAGCCGGACGAAGAGCACGACGCGCACGTCGTCCTCCCAATCCTGGCCGATGCAGAGCGCCTCGGCCACCTCCTCCATCTGCTCGACCTGATTGTAGATTTCCGCCGTGCCGATGCGCACGCCGCCGGGATTGAGCGTGGCGTCCGAGCGGCCGTGGATGATGAGGCCGCCATGTTCGGTCCATTCGGCGAAATCGCCATGGCACCAGACATTGTCGAAGCGCTCGAAATAGGCGGCGCGATATTTGGCGCCATCGGGATCGTTCCAGAACATCACGGGCATCGAGGGAAAGGCCCTGGTGCAGACGAGTTCGCCCTTTTCCTGACGGACAGAATTGCCCTCGTCGTTCCAGACATCCACGGCAAGGCCGAGCCCCGGCCCCTGGATCTCGCCACGCCAGACCGGCTGCAGCGGATTGCCGAGCACGAAGCAGGAGACGATATCCGTGCCACCCGATATCGAGGCGAGTTGGACGTCTTGCTTGATACCTTCGTAGACAAAGCTGAAGCCTTCCGGCGACAGCGGCGAACCGGTGGAGGTAATCAGCCGCAGGCTCGACAGGTCATGGCTGAGGCGCGGCGCCAGCCCGCTTTTGCGCACCGCGTCGATATATTTGGCCGAGGTTCCGAAGATCGCGAACTTCTCCTGAGCCGCATAGTCGAAGAGCACGTTGCCATCGGGCGCAAAGGGCGAGCCGTCGAACAGGCAGAGCGTGGCGCCGGAGGCAAGGCCGCTGACCAGCCAGTTCCACATCATCCAGCCGCAGGTGGTGAAATAGAAAAGCCTGTCTCCCGGCCGCAGGCTGCAATGGAGACGGTGCTCTTTCAGATGCTGGAGCAGCGTGCCGCCGGCCGAATGCACGATGCATTTCGGCACACCCGTCGTCCCCGAGGAAAACAGGATATAGGCCGGGTGGGAAAAGGGCAGCTGCACGAATTCAACCGGCTTGGCCGCGTAGGGCGCGATGAAATCGGCAAGCGTCTTGCCGCCTTCGGTCTCGCGCGCCACGGTTTCGGCGTCACCCGCATAGGGAACGACGATGGTCGGCACGCCAAGGCTGCTTGCGACGGCCGCCACCTTGGCCTTCACGTCCTGCAGCTTGCCATTATACCAGTAGCCGTCGCAGGCGATGAAAAGCTTCGGCGTGATCTGGCCGAAACGGTCCAGCACGCCCTGTTCGCCAAAGTCGGGCGAGCAGGACGACCAGATGGCGCCGATCGAGGTTGCCGCCAGCATGGCAGCCACCGTTTCCGGCATGTTCGGCATCATGGCGGCAATACGGTCGCCCTCACCGACGCCGAGCGCGCGAAAACCCTGCTGGAGCTGCGACACGAGCGCGCGCAGACGATCCCACGACCAGCGATCGCTCACCTTGTCCTCGCCGCGGAAGATAATGGCGTCACCCGTCCCGCTTCCGCTCAAGAGGTTTTCCGCAAAGTTCAGCCGCGCCCCGGGGAAGAAGCGCGCTTCCAGCATACGGTCGCCATTGACCAGGACATCGGCGCCGCGCTCTCCCTTCACGCCGCAGAAATCCCAGAGGGCCGACCAGAAATTTTCCCGGTCGGCGATCGACCAGGCATGCAGATCCTCAAAGCCTTTCAAAGCAAGGCCGAAATCCGCGTTGCAGCGCTGCATGAAGGCATGAATCGGGCTGTTCTCGATCCCGTCTTGCGTGGGTGTCCAAAGCGGCTGGTTTTCCTGCATTCAATCCTCCTCCCAATGCGGAAGTTATATCATGCTGCATTGCATTATAAAGTGTGCAACCATGCGTTTCACCATGCGCGGCATTTGCATATACCCGGCATTTCATATATCCGGCAAAATCAGAGAATAACGGGTAACCGACTGAATTTCCGGCAGAGCTCATGGGTACGTCAAGACACCGCAGATGGCGAAGAAAGATCGGCCCCGCCTCGCGCTGGCTGCCGGCCTTTGCCCGCGTCTCCACTATCGTGCTGCTGGCCGGCCTTGCCTTCTTCGTCTCGCTCCGCATCGCGGCGCCCTATCTGATCTCCACCGGCTTCGTGCGTTCGGGCATCGAGGACGCCCTGTCGAAATGGACGGGCTATCATGCCGAGATCAAGGGCACGCCGGTTCTCGAATTCTGGCCGACGCCGCGCATCACGCTCAACGACGTCACCATTCGCCAGCCGCGCGGGAGCGGTGACAAGCTGCTTGGCCGCATCGAGAGCCTTTCGGCCGATTTCAGCCTGATCGACGCGCTGCGCGGGCGCACCCGCTTCCACGAATTTCATCTGCTGCGCCCGAACCTTGCGCTGACGCGCGACGAGAACGGCCTGATCGACTGGAGCTATGCCGGCCTTCTGGCTCGCGCCATCGCCGGCGCGCAGGACAACAACGGCACCGAGGTTCTTCCTGCGAAACTTGATGCCGATATCGGCGCCGTGACCGTCGAGGACGGCGCGCTGACGGTGAGCGATACGCTGACGGGCAATGTCTATCATTTCGACGGCGTCGCGGCGGATATTGCTTGGGCGAAGCTGTCGAGGCCGATTTCGGCCGTGCTCATTGCCCGCTTCAACGGCCAGGACCTGAAGGTCGACTTCTCTTCGGCCGCGCCCCTGCTCGTCTTCGGCGGCAAGAACGCCGAGATGAAGGCCTCGATCACCTCCAATCTCATGACGGCACGCTTCCAGGGCGTCGGCAGCATGGTGAGCCTTTCTGCCGTATCGGGCAATATCAACGCGAGCTTTCCGGATGTGCCTGCCCTGCTGAAATGGTCCGGCAAATCGATGCCGGGGATCGAGTCGCTGAAGAGCGCGTCGATGACCTCGGATGTCACGTCGTCGTCCGGCGGTTTCCGCTTCAACAATCTCAGCATGACGCTGAACGATGCGAGCGCCACCGGGGTGATGGATTTCACCGTGGCGCCCGGCAAGCGGCCGAAGATCGGCGGGACGCTTGCCTTCGATCAGATGAACCTCAAGCCGTTCCTCGATGCCTTTGCCTTGCGGCTTGCCGCAGGCGGCATCGGCGACCTTGTGCTGCCGAGCCCGCTCGGACCGCTGCAGCTTCTCGATCTCGACGTGCGGCTGTCGGCACGACAGGCGCAGATGGGCATCTTTTCGCTTGCCGATGTCGGCGCCAGCGTGATCGTGGCCGGCGAAGAGGCAAAATTCGATATCGGCGACAGCCAGTTCGAAGGCGGCGAGATGACCGTCCACCTGGAAGCCACCCGGCGCGACTTCGATGGCGGCGGCAAGATGCAGCTTTCGATCCGCGACGCCGATTTCAACGCGCTTGCGGAAAAGCTGCAGCTCAAGGGGCCGCTGCCGCATGCGACCGGCTCGCTCGACCTTTCGCTGCAGACGCCGAAAGCAATCTGGACGACGGGGCTTGCGGACGTAACGGGCAAGCTGAAATTCTGGACGAGTGCCGGTTCCATTCCGGGCATCAACGTCTCCGAGGTCCGCACACAGGCCGCCCAGAAGCCGTTCTTCTCGCTGAGTGCGGCCTCAAACGGCACCTTCGCCTTCAACAGGCTGGATCTCCAGGCCGACTTTGCCGATGGCACTGCCGAAATCCATGACGCGCGCTTTACCGGCTCCGATCAGACGCTCTCGCTCTCAGGCGTCATCACCTACGAATCGAACGGTCTTGCGCTTTCCGGCTCGCTGGAAGCGACCGATCCCGCGAAAGCGGCCGATCTGCCGCTTCTGCCCTTCTTCATCGGCGGCTCCTGGCCGAACCCGGTGATTTCGCCGGTGCCGCTCCTGAACGCGCCAACGAAAAGCCAGCCATAGGCTTCCGCGCAATTCCGGGCGCAAAACCGCTGCGCACTTTTGCTGGAACTTGATTTCTTTGTTTGGCGCAATTCCGGACGCAAAACCGCTGCGCACTTTTGCTGGAACTTGCTCCTTGTCTGGCGCAATTCCGGACGCAAAACCGCTGCGCACTTTTGCTGGAACTTGCTCCTTGTCTGGCGCAATTCCGGACGCAAAACCGCTACGCACTTTTGCTGGAACTTGCTTTTAAGCCGTTGCCGCGGCAGCCCGTTCGTCGCGCTCGCGCTGCAGTTCCCGGCGCTTGGTGATGATGGATGCGCAGATGACGCCGACGGTGACGATGGCGATGAGGATGGTGCAGACGGCGTTGATTTCAGGCGTTACGCCAAGGCGCACCTGGCTGTAGATCTTCATCGGCAGCGTGGTGGCACCCGGTCCCGAGGTGAAGCTCGCAATCACGAGATCGTCCAGCGACAGGGTGAAGGCCAGGATCCAGCCTGAAAAGACGGCCGGCGAAATGATCGGCAGGGTGATTTCGAAGAAGGTGCGCACCGGCGGCGCACCGAGATCCTGCGCCGCTTCCTCGATCGACTGGTCGAAGCTCAGGAGCCGCGACTGCACGACGACGGCGACGAAACACATGGTCAGCGTCGTATGCGCCAGCGTGATCGTCCAGAAACCGCGATCGAGGCCGATTGCCACGAAGAGCAGCAGCAGCGACAGGCCGGTGATGACGTCAGGCATGACGAGCGGCGCATAGACCATGCCCGAAAACAGCATGCGGCCGCGGAAGCGCGTGTAGCGCACCAGCGTCAGCGCCGCCATCGTGCCGAGGATGGTCGCGAACGTGGCCGACAGCAGGCCAACACGGATCGTCACCCAGGCGGCATCGAGCAGTGCCTGGTTCGACAGAAGCGAGACATACCACTTGGTGGAGAAGCCGCCCCAGACGGTGACGAGCTTCGATTCGTTGAAGGAGAAGACCACCAGAAGCACGATCGGCAGATAGAGGAAGGCAAAGCCGAGCACGACGGAAATGATGTTGAAGCGGGTCCATCTCAGCATGACTTATTTCCCCCGCTCTTCGGCCTTGGCCTGCGCGTTCTGGAAGAAGACGATCGGGATCACCAGGATCAGCAGCAGGATGGTTGCCACCGCCGAGGAGACCGGCCAGTCGCGGTTGGCGTTGAATTCGTTCCAGAGCGTCTTGCCGATCATCAGCGTCTGCGAACCGCCGAGCAGGTCGGGGATGACGAATTCGCCGACGGCGGGAATGAAGACCAGCATGCAGCCGGCAATCACACCGGGGATCGACAGCGGGAAGGTGACGCGCCAGAAGGCCTGGATCGGCGTGCAGCCGAGATCCTGCGCGGCCTCGATCAGCGTGCCGTCCATCTTTTCGAGCGCCGAATAGAGCGGCAGCACCATGAAGGGAAGATAGGAATAGACGATGCCGATATAGACGGCCGTCGTGGTGTTGAGGATGATCAGCGGGCTGTCGATGACATGCAGCGACAGGAGAAGCTGGTTCAAGAGCCCTTCCGGCTTCAGGATGGCGATCCAGGAATAGACGCGGATCAGGAAGCTCGTCCAGAAGGGCAGGATGACGAGCATCAACAGCGTCGGGCGGATGGTGCGCGGCGCCTGCGCCATGCCGTAGGCGATCGGATAGGCGATCAAGAGCATCAGGAAGGTGGAAATCGCCGCGATGACGACGCTCGAGACATAGGCGTTGAAGTAGAGCGGGTCGTCGGTCAGGTAGCCGTAATTGTCGAAGGAGAAGGTCGCGACCTTGGCCCAGAAGCCGCTCCAGCCGTCGGCAAGCGAGAAGACCGGCTCATAGGGCGGAATGGCGATCGCCGTCGTCGACAGCGAAATGCGAAAGACGATGAAGAAGGGCGCCAGGAAAAAGAGCAGCAGCCAGGCATAGGGAACGATGATGACGAGGCGGCTGTAGAAGCGTGAAGCGACAGTTTCCATAGGCTCAATCCTTCAGCAGCACGCCGCCATCTTCGTCGAAGGAGACCCAGACTTCCTGATCGTAGGTGAAGGGGTCGTCGACGGAACGCTGGGCGTTGAGGGAGGATGCCCTGACGAACTTGCCGCTCGGCAGCCTGATATGGAAGACGGTCATATCGCCGAGATAGGCGATATCCCAGATCTCGCCCTTGGCGGCATTGGCCGATGCGTTGGCAGGGGCGGCGCGCGTCACGCGGATCTTTTCCGGGCGAATGGCAAAACCGACGCTGCTGCCGACGGCAGGCGTTTCGGAGGTGGCGATGCGGATCGAAAAGCCGCTTTCGACCGCGATCTCGACCGAGCCGTTTCCGGATGCGGCCACCTTGCCGTCGAAAATGTTCACGTCGCCGATGAAGTCGGCCACGAAACGGGAATTCGGCGCTTCGTAGATTTCGGCAGGGGTCGCGACCTGCACGACCTTGCCGTGGCTCATGACGGCGATGCGGTCGGCCATGGTCATCGCCTCCTCCTGGTCGTGGGTGACGACGACGAAGGTGAGGCCGAGGTTCTGCTGCAGGTCCATCAGTTCGAACTGGGTTTCCTCGCGCAGCTTCTTGTCGAGCGCGCCGAGCGGTTCGTCGAGCAGCAAGACTTTCGGACGCTTGGCGAGCGAGCGGGCGAGCGCCACGCGCTGGCGCTGGCCGCCGGAAAGCTGGTTCGGCTTGCGCGCGGCGAACTGCTCGAGTTTCACGAGCTTCAGCATCTGCGATACGCGCTCGGTGATCTCGTCCTTCGGCATGCCGTCCTGCCTGAGGCCGAAGGCGATATTCTTCTCGACCGTCATATGCGGGAAAAGGGCGTAGGACTGGAACATCATGTTGACGGGCCGCTTGTAGGGCGGCGTACCGGCAAGGTCGGTGCCGTCGAGCACGATCTCGCCCGATGTCGGCTGTTCGAAGCCGGCAAGCATGCGCAGCAGCGTGGACTTGCCGCAGCCGGAAGCGCCGAGCAGCGCGAAGAATTCGCGGTGATAGATGTTCAGCGACAAATCGTTGACGGCGGTAAAATCGCCGAAGCGCTTGGTGACGTTCCTGAAGGCAATGAAGGGTTTCGCAGACGGATCGGACCAGGGCGCGAATGCGCGGCGGATATTGCCGAGAGACTTCATATAATTCCCCGAAAGACAAGGTTTCAGCCGGCCTCCACCCGGGCCGGGAATTAAAAGGCCCGGACGTTTCCGTCCGGGCCTGGCATCGACTTACTGGCCAGTGACGACTTTCGTCCAGATTCGCGTCGCCGTGCGCTGGGTCTTCGGGTCCCACGGCCGCACCGTGAAGAGGCCCTTCATCACCTCATCCGTCGGATAGATCGCCGGGTCTTCCAGCACATCCTTGCTGACGAACTGCTGCGAAGCCTTGTTGCCGTTGGCGTAGAAGGTGAAGTCGCTCGCCTTGGCGATGACCTCAGGCTTCATCATGTAGTTCAGGAATTCATGCGCTTCGGCCACATGCGGCGCGTCGGCGGGGATCGCCATCATGTCGAACCACATCTGCGCGCCCTGCGCCGGGATCGAGTAGTTCACCTCGACGCCGTTATTGGCTTCGGCCGCGCGGTCGCGGGCCTGCAGCATGTCGCCGGAATAGCCGAAGGCGATGCAGATGTCGCCGTTGGCGAGCGCATTGATATATTCGGAGGAGTGGAACTTGCGGATATAAGGGCGAACGGCCGTCAGCAGTTCCTCGACCTTCTGGAAATCCTCCGGCTTGGTCGAGTTGGGGTCGAGGCCGAGATAACGCAGCGCGGTCGTCATCACGTCCTTCGGCGTGTCGAGCACGTAGATGCCGCAGTCCTTGAACTTTTCGGCGACTTTCGGATCGAAGATCACTTCGAGACCCGGCTTGGCATCGGGGCCGAGGATTTCGGCGACCTTCTTGACGTTGTAGCCGATACCGTCCGTGCCCCACATGTAGTCAACGGCATATTCGTTGCCCGGATCATACTCGCCAGTGCGCTGCTGGATCACATCCCACATGTTGGAAAGGTTCGGCAGCTTGGACTTGTCGAGCTTCTGGAAGACGCCGGCCTGGATCTGGCGCTGCAGGAAGTCGGCGGTCGGGACGACGACGTCGTAACCCGTGCCGCCGGCAAGCAGCTTGGTTTCCACGGTCTCGTTCGAGTCGAACGTGTCATAGACGACCTTGATGCCGGTTTCCTTGGTGAAATCGGCAAGGATGCTGTCGTCGATATAATCGGACCAGTTGTAGACATTGACGACGCGCTCCTGGGCGAAGGCCGGCGCAGCGGCGAGGAGAGCGATGACGGCGACTGCCGTCAGGTTGGCTTTTCTTGACCTCATGGTATCTCCTGTTTGTAAAGGTATCGCGCCCCCGGACACCTCTTCGTTCCCTCTGGTTTAACAGCAGACTAGAAAGGAATTTCGGAGCCTACAAGCGTAAAATCCTGCAGTGTCAATCATTTCACAATCACTGAAAATCGAAGGCTCCGAGGCCGGCGGCGGCCTCGTCCAGCGCAAGCGGGCGCGTCAGCGGCGGCTCGGCCCGCGAAAGGCAGCCGCGCCTCTCGCAAAGGCGACAGGCGGGGCCGATCGCCACCGGCGAAAGCTCGCTTCGGCCGTAGTCCAGGCTGTCCCTGAGCGCGGCATCGCAACCGAGCAGGAGAGCCGTGCGCCGCGCCCTCTCGCCAAATTCGACGACCGGGCCTTCGAGCGTGCGCGCAACCGTGAGGAAGGTTGCGCCATCAGGCATGGCGACCGTCTCGGCCAGCACCCTGCCCGGTTCGAGAAAGGCGGCGTGCACATTGAGCTTGGGACAGTTTCCGCCGAAACGCGCCTGCGGAAAACCCTGAGCACCTGCCCTCCTGACGACATGGCCGGCGGCATCGATCTCCATGCAGAAGAAGGGAATGCCGGAAGCACCGGGGCGCTGCAGCATGACAAGGCGCCATCCCGCCTGGGCAAAGGAGACCGCGAAGCGGGCGCGGATGAGATCGATGTCATAGCGGCAATTCTGCGCGGCAAGAAGAAAGGCGCCATAAGGCATCAACAGGGCCAGCGCCGCATTGCGCGTCAGCTCGAAACGGGCGAGGCGCCGCCCCTCGTCCGATGACAAAGGCAATTCGTCAAGCGCGGCTTCGATCTCCGGCCTGAGGGCGAGCCTTGCCACTTCGATCGCGATTTCCTGCGCCTGGTCGGCCGGCGAAAGCCGTTCCGACAGGAAAAGGCGCATCGAATGACGATCGAAGCGGCGGCGAAGATCCGGCATGACATGGACGGGCAGAACTCTCACATTGATGCCGCGTTCGCTCTTCAGCCAATCCTTCAGGCCGGCGCCGGCGGCAAGTCCGCTGGCGAAGCGTTCCGCCGCCGCCTCGATACCGGCGAAATAGGCGGAGCGGCGCTCCAGCGCCTCCCGCGCCTCATCCAACGGCAGGCGGCCGGGAGCGACAGGCGCAGGCCCCTCGCCTGCCATCAGGGCCGTCAGGTCGGAAAGCCGCATGGCCTGTTCCCTGTAGGCGCGGTAGAGCTTGATCATGCCGCCGGCCGCATTCGGCGCCGCATCGGCCACCTCGACCAGTTCCTGATCTCCCGGCAATTCGCCCGACAGAAGGGGATCGGCGAACACTTCCTTCAGCTGGCCGAGGCTGCCGGCAGTTTCGCCCTGCAGTTCGTCGAGGTCGATGCGATAGACGGCGGAGAGTTTCAGCAGCAATTGCACCGTCAGCGGCCGCTGATTGCGCTCGATGAGATTGAGATAGGAAGGCGAAATCTCCAGTGCTTCCGCCATGGCGGTCTGGGTCAGCGCCAGCGCATTGCGGATGCGCCTGACCTTCGGCCCCGCAAATATCTTCCGCTCCGCCATATCACATCCTTTACACCGCGCGATTTACAATATTTTACAAAATGACAGAACCAGCCTGTAAATCCTCCTCATCCTAACCTCTTTCCTCTCCTGAAATCAAAGGTTTTTCTGGATCATTCGCCCGGATTTGTAAACTCTGTCATCAGCGCTCAAACGTTGGACGCCAAAGAGGAGATTTGCATGACAGATTTTTACAAACTCATCCGCAACGCACCGGACGGACGTTTCGACGGCATCGAGCGGCCCTATTCGGCAGAGGATGTCGAGCGGCTGCGCGGCTCGGTGACGCTCAGCCATACGCTTGCCGAAATGGGGGCCGCGCGGCTCTGGCGGCTGCTGCACGAGGAGACGTTCGTCAACGCGCTCGGGGCGCTCTCCGGCAACCAGGCCATGCAGATGGTGCGCGCCGGGCTGAAGGCGATCTACCTCTCGGGCTGGCAGGTCGCCGCCGACGCCAACACGGCATCGGCGATGTATCCGGACCAATCGCTCTATCCCGCCAATGCCGGGCCGGAGCTTGCCAGACGCATCAACCGAACGCTGCAGCGCGCCGACCAGATCGAAACGTCCGAAGGCAGCGGGCTCTCGGTCGAAACCTGGTTTGCGCCCATCGTCGCCGATGCCGAGGCCGGTTTCGGCGGGCCTCTCAACGCTTTCGAGATCATGAAGGCCTATATCGAGGCGGGGGCGGCCGGGGTTCACTTCGAGGACCAGCTGGCATCGGAGAAAAAGTGCGGCCATCTCGGCGGCAAGGTGCTGATCCCGACCGCCGCCCATATCCGCAATCTCGACGCGGCGCGGCTTGCGGCCGATATCATGGGCGTGCCGACGCTCGTCATCGCCCGCACCGATGCGGAGGCGGCGAAACTTCTGACGTCCGACATCGACGAGCGCGACCAGCCCTTCGTCGATTACGATGCCGGCCGCACGGTCGAAGGCTTCTACCGGGTGCGCAGCGGGCTGGAGCCCTGTATCGCACGCGCCGTCGCCTATGCCAGCCATTGCGACCTCATCTGGTGCGAAACGTCGAAACCGGACCTGGAACAGGCGCGGCGTTTTGCCGAAGGCGTCCACAGGGCGCATCCCGGCAAGCTTCTCGCCTATAATTGCTCGCCCTCCTTCAACTGGAAGAAGAACCTCGACGACGCGACCATTGCGAAGTTCCAGCGCGAGCTCGGAGCCATGGGCTACAAGTTCCAGTTCATCACGCTCGCCGGCTTCCACCAGCTGAACTACGGCATGTATGAACTTGCCCGCGGCTATCGCGAGCGGCAGATGGCGGCCTATTGCGAACTGCAGCAGGCGGAATTCGCGGCCGAGCCGCATGGCTACACCGCCACCAAACATCAGCGTGAAGTCGGCACCGGCTATTTCGACGCCGTGTCACTGGCGATAACGGGCGGCCGCGCCTCGACCACGGCCATGCGGGAATCGACCGAACAGGCTCAATTCAAACCGGCTGCCGAATAGAGGAGGAACCGATATGGCATCCATCGCACGCGTCCGCGAACGGACGGAAGAGCAGGCAAGCAGCATGACCGACAACCAGCAGAGCGTGATCCGCATGCTCGCCAACGACCTGCACAGGCTCAACCAGTCGGTCATGAAAGCGGTCGATTCCGGTGTTTCGGTCGAACTGGTGCGTTCCGCCCGGCATCATGGCGGCGACGGCAACTGGGGCGATCTTCTGATCCCTGTCATCGTCGCCCACAGAAACTGAGGGTAGAGGCCCGGCGGTATATTCCACCGGGCCTACGCTATTTGACGCAATTGTCACCACGGCGGAGTCGCGGCATAATTGAGTACATATTCGAACGGAACTGCATATGCCCGGTTCGCCGCACGCAAAACTCGAAGTTCTGACCGATCTTATCTACGGCGCGCTTTTTGGCGAGACGACGTGGCAAGCCTTCCTCGACGTCCTCACCGCGACGATGCCGGATGCGAAATCGACGCTGTTCTTCCACGACGCCGTGGCGCGCACCGGCGGCCTCTCCCTGTCGTCCGGTCTGGCGGAAAAGGAAACCGAGGCCTATAACCGCTACTATGCGTCCATCAACCCCTGGATGCCCCGCGCCGCCACCCGGCCGATCGGCCTTGGCGTGATCGCCGACCAGATGCTGCCGCACGATCAGCTGCAGAAGACGGAATTCTACAACGATTACCTTCGCTGGATCGGCTGCGAGAGCAGCGTCGGCGTGACGATCATGCGCGAGCGCGGGCGCTCCTTCAATCTTTCGACGCTGACGTCCTCTTCCGATCCGGATTTCAATCGCGGCAACGCCGAACTTCTCAGCGATCTGGCGCCGCATCTGCGTCGCGCCTTCGATTTCATCCGCCGCGAACACAGCGATCCGCACCACAATGAAAACGGGCTGGCGCTTTTCGATGCGATCGGCGTCGGCATCGTCTATATCGGCGAGGATCAGGCCATTCGCTCCATCAACGGCGCGGCCGAACGGATGATCGCCGAGGGCGAAGCGATCGGCGTGACGTCGACCGGGCGGATCATGATCAACGACGGCGAGCTTGCCTCCCGCCTGTCGGCCCTGCTGCGCCATCGCCTGCCGGCAGTTTCGCCGGCCAGCACGCTGATCAGGACGAAGAACACCAGTTTCAAATGCACGCTGGTGAAGATGCAGTCGGATTTCATCACCGAATTTCTCGAAGGACCGACGGTGGCGATGATCATCGAGCGGACAAGCCTGCCGCTGCGGCCCGATCTCAATGACGCCCTGCCCCGCATCGACCAGCTGACGGCAGCGGAAATGCGGATCGCCGCCGGCATTGCGGCCGGCCTGTCGCTGCGCGAAGTGGCCCGAACGAACGATGTGAGCTACGAAACCGCGCGCTCGCATCTGAAGAACATCTATTCGAAGCTCGGCGTGAACAGCCAGGTGGGCCTGGTGCGCCGGCTGATGCCGTAGCGCCTTTCGAGCTAGCCGCGGCTGGCGCGTTTGCCGGCAATGAGGTCGGTATAGCTTTTCAGGAGTTTCGTCATCCGGTCGGCAACGGTGCGGATTTCCGGGCGGTGGCGATCCTCGGCATTCATGACGATCCATTGACGGTGGCGCAGTTCCGGCAGCTCGCCGCCGCAGCGTTCGAGTTCGGGATCGAGGTCGCCGACGAAACAGGGCAACACGGCCTTTCCCGCCCCCGCCCGCACGAGATCCGGCAGCGAGCGCGGGCGATTGACGGTTGCGACGATGGCGGACCCGGCCTGCCTGTAGGGCCAGCGCAGATAGGAAGAGATGGCATCCTCCTCGCCGACGGCGATCCATCTGTTGTCGTCCTGGCCGGCGTTGCGCCTGATGTAGACGGCATAGGCGACTTCGCCGAGCAGGCGGGCGGCGAGATTGCTTTCCTCCGGCTCGAAGGCGCGGATGCCGATGTCGCTTTCGCGGTAGTTCAGATTCGCGCGCGCTTCCCCGATCGTCAGGGAGATGGCGAACGTATCGGCCGGCATGCGGATCGCCGAAAAATTCTCGGTCAGCAGCCAGGAGATCCATGTGCCGGCTGTGATCCTGACGGTGACGCCCCGCTCGGAGGATTGCCGCCACGCTTCGACCTTGCGGGCGGCCGCCTCCATTTCCAGCAAATGGTCGACGAGCGTCTGCCCATCGGCCGTCAGGCGGTAGCCGGTCTGGCTGCGGTGAAAGAGCGTGCGAGCGAGTTCCTGCTCCAGGTCGAGCATGCGCCGGCCGATCGTCGCCGGGCTCAAATCCGTGGCGGCACTCGCGCCCGTCAGCCCGCCGGTGCGGGCAACCTGCAGGAAAAGCTGATAGGAATCCCAATTGCTGTTTTTCATGAGTGAAAAACATAGCGGGATCTTGCTTGTTCAGAAAGCGAATTTTGATGTGTAGATCAATCGATGTCCACGAAACGAAAGGACATCGTGATGATCGACTTTTTCATAATCGCATCGATCGGCAGCCGGATGCAACGCGCAGGCCTGTGCCCACCATCCACGGCGCGTGAGCGGATGAAGGAAGAAGACGCCTTCTACAACGAGGCCGGCAGCAGCTATCCGACGCGCTTCGTCGCCTGGCTGACATCGCCGGCAGGCGCGAGCGCCGGCCGCGCGAAGGCGCGGCCCGGCGAAGACCGATGCGCAGCTCAGGCCGCCTGCCGCGCACGACCCTGAGCGGCAGGCGTTCCGGCAAGGCGGAACTGGTCGATGAGCGCCATCAGCATGTCGGCCTCTTCCGCCAGCTGGCGGCTTGCCCGCGTGGCTTCGGCCACCATCGACGCGTTCTTCTGGGTCATCTGGTCCATCGCGTTGACGGAGCTGTTGACGTCCTGAAGGGCGGCCGACTGGTCGCGGCTTGCGGTGGCTATGGTTTCGACATGGCCGCTGATCGCGATGATCTCGTGGCTGATCGAGGCGAGTACGCTGCCGGTCTTCTGCACCAGTTCGGAACCGGCATTCACTTCGCGGGTCGACTGTTCGATGAGCGCCTTGATTTCCTTGGCGGCATTGGCCGAGCGCTGGGCAAGCTCACGGACTTCCTGGGCAACGACGGCAAAGCCCTTGCCGGCTTCACCGGCGCGAGCCGCTTCGACACCGGCATTCAGCGCCAGAAGGTTGGTCTGGAAGGCGATGTCGTCGATGACGACGATGATCTGTTCGATGCGTTGCGAGGCGTCTTCGATACGGCCCATGGCGGCGACCGCGTCACCGACGACAGTGCCGGAACTGTCGGCCGTGCGCTTGGTTGCGGCCACTACGTTGTTTGCCTCATGGGCGCGTTCGGCCGACGAGCGGACGGTGACGGTGATTTCCTCAACGGCGGCGGCGGTTTCCTCCAGGCTTGCGGCCTGGGATTCCGTGCGCTTGGAAAGCTCGTCCGCCGAGGCCGAGACCGAGCCGCTGTTGCGCTGGATCGAGGCGGCGCTCGCCCGGATGCGGGTCAGCGTATCCTGAAGGCGCTCGAGCGAACAGTTGAAATCGATCCGCAGCTGTTCGAGGCGGCCGACGAAGGGCGTTTCGATGGTCTGCGAGACATCGCCCTGCGACAGGCGCCCGAGGCCGGCCGCAAGCTGGTTGACGGCGAAATCGATCTGGCCGTCCAGCGTGCGCTTTTCGGCGTCGTTGCGGCTTCGCTCGGCATCGTTGAGGGCACGCTGTTCGGCGGCCTGCGTTTCGAGCTCCTGGCGGGCTGCCGCGCCGTCGCGGAAGAGAGCAAGCGCGCGGCCGATCTCGCCGAATTCGTTCTTCTTGTCGACGCAGGGGACAGCGCTGACGAGATCGCCGGACGAAATGGCATGCACGCTCGACGTCAGCGCCTGCATCGGCTTTACGGAGCGGCGGATCGCAAAGAAGGCCAGCACACCGACGAGCAGCATCACCACGGCGCCGACGCTCAGAACCAGTGTCTGCAGCTGGTTCATGCGCTCGTAGTAGACTTCCATGGGTATGCCGATGAAGAGAATGCCGATCGTGGCGCCCGACGGGTTCTTGACCGGGAAATAGCCCGTCATGAACTTGCGGCCGAAGAGGTCTGCCGGACCGTAATAGGCGTTGCCCTGCGCCAGCACGGGCTGGGCGGGATGATCGGCGGCGAGCTTGGTGCCGACGGCGCGATCGCCGTTTTCCTTCTTCAGGTTGGTGGAGACGCGGACATAATCGGCGCCCTGCTTTTCGAATATGGTGGCGACGCCGGCGATCGACTGCGCCGTGCGGTCAACCAGCGAATAATCGGCAAAGCTGGGGATCTTGTCCTCGGTGACGCCGGACAGCACGTTGTCCTTCACATCGATGCGGACACCGGCATCGCTTGCGCCATAGAGCACCGCCATCGAGCGGCTCGCGTCCTTGGCGTCGGAGACCGCGCTATCCATGACGTAACTGCCGAGATTGTAATAGGTCACGCCGACAATCGCAGCGGTGCTGACGGCAAGCAGAAGCAGCGTGATCGCAACGATCTGGCGCACAATGGATGTCGAAAAGAAACGCGGCATCAAAACCTCCGGCGAATACAACCAAAGCTAGGTTAACGGAAAAACGTTAAGGAAAATTTTCTCTTAACGCCTTTGCCAGCCGGGCATTCCATGCCTGCAGGCGCCACAAGACATGCCCTTTTGCGGCACGTCGCTGCGAACGCGGCACAGAATTTTCAATCATCGCATTTTTTCTGCAATCATTGCGTGATTTATGCCACCATAAAAAATGGCCCCGAATGCGGGGCCATTTCACTGCTTCGATGAAGATGAAGTTCGGGTCAGGCAGCGCGATAGACCTGCATGTCGCTGTCGCCATCGATCTTGAACTGCCGCACGAGGTGCAGCAGCGCATCCGCCTCGTTTGCCAGCTCGCGGCTCGCAGCCGTGGTTTCTTCCACCATCGCGGCGTTCTGCTGGGTCATCTGGTCCATCTGGTTGACGGTGGAGTTGACTTCCTGCAGCGCGCTCGACTGGTCGTGGCTGGCACGGGCGATCATTTCGACATGCTGGCTGATCGTGACGATCTGGGCGCTGATCTTGGCGAGAACCGTGCCGGTTTCCTGCACGAACTGCGAACCGGAATTGACCTCGTTGGTGGATTTGTTGATGAGGCCCTTGATCTCCTGCGCGGCAGCGGCGGAGCGCTGGGCAAGCTCACGGACTTCCATGGCGACGACCGCGAAGCCCTTGCCGGCTTCACCGGCACGCGCCGCCTCGATGCCGGCGTTGAGTGCCAGCAGGTTGGTCTGGAAGGCGATCTCGTCGATGACGCCGATGATCTGCTCGATCTGGCGCGAAGCTTCCTCGATCCGGCCCATGGCGTCGATCGCGTTGTTGACGACGACGGCGGAGTCGTCGGCGCTGCGCTTGGCCTGACGGACGATCTGGTCGGCATCCTTGGCGCGCTCGGCGGAGGAGCGGACCGTGACGGTGATCTGATCGACGGCTGCGGCGGTTTCTTCCAGCGACGCGGCCTGCTGCTCGGTACGCTTGGAGAGGTCCTCGGCGGACTGGGCCATCTGGTTGCCGTTGCCCTGGATCATCTGCACGTTGTCGCGGATCTGGCTCATCGTCGCCTGCAGGCGCATCATCGAACCGTTGAAATCCTGACGCAGCTGCTCGAGGCGGCCGATGAAGGGCGTATCGATCGTCGTCGAGATGTCGCCCTGCGACATGCGCTCCAGACCGGCGGCGAGCTGGTTGACGGCAAATTCGATCTGGCGGTCCATCTCGCGCTTTTCGGCATCGTTGCGCTGGCGCTCGTGTTCGGCGGCCTGGCGCTCTTCGTCGCTCTGCTCCTCGATGCGGATCTTGGAGATGGCATTTTCCTTGAAGATGCCGAGCGCACGGGCCATGTCGCCGATTTCGTCATGCCGCTTCTCACCGGAGATGCTGGTGTCGAGCGCACCTTCGGCGATGCGGCGCATGGCGGCGGTGATCTGGGCGATCGGCCGCTGCAGCGTCAGCACCAGCGCAATGCCGCCGACGATGGAGACCAGGATGCCGAGCGCGGTCGTGCCGACGGAAATGCTGTTGGCCTGATCGCGTTCCGTGCCGGCAGTCTGCTTCTGCTCTTCGGCAAAGCTGGTGAGCTGGCCCCAGACGCCGTCGAGCTGCTGGCGTGCGGCAACGTAATCGGCCGTGCGCTGATCGATCACATCGACGAGGCTCTGCGCGCCCTTGTCCATCGAGGTGAGAGCGGGGGTGATCGCATCGACGATATCGCTGGCGAAGTTCATGCCCTTGGCGCTTGCCTGCAGAGTGTTGAGCATGGTGTTGAGCGTGGCGATTTCCTGGTTCAGGCGAACGCGGTTTTCCTTGTTCGGCCTGGCGTTGAAATCGGCGAGCACGAGCTGCAGCGAGTAGATGGAGCTTTCGAGGCGACGCGTATCCTCGAGGACCGAGTTGGTCTGGGCGATGCGGCTGTCGAGCTCGACGAAGGTCGTCGTTGCCTCGCGCATCATCTGCGTGGCGGTGAGCTGCGTATAGGTCGACATCTGGCGGAAGCGGGAGACGAGACGGCCGAGATTGGCAACGCCCTCATCCGTGCCGGCATCGGGTGCCGCCGCCTGAGCCTTCAGGTCGCTGACGGTCTGCGCCATCGACTGGGTCATGCTCTTCTGGTTCTGCGGCACGGAGATTTCGATCATGCGCTGCGCCTTGATGATGCCGGGAAGCGCATCGGTCACGGCCTTCAGCTTGTCGGCCGGTGTCTGCGCCTTGCCGAAATCGTTCATGGCGTTTGCCAGCGTGTCGCCGCCCTTCAGCAGACGGTCGGCGGCGCGCAGCGTCGCCGTCGCATTGCCCTCGTCGGTGCGGATGTTTTCTTCCAGCTGCTTGGCGTCATAGCTGACGTTGAAGCGGTTGGTGATCATGACCTTCTGGGCGTCGTCGATCTGCTTGCGCAGCGCCACTTCCTGCTCGTGCAGGGTCCAGAGCTTGCCGACGGTATCGGAAATGCCGTTCGTTCCCTCGATTGCCGATTGCAGGTTGTCATGGCCGGAATTGTCGCCGATCTGCGCCATGGTGGCGTCCAGCGTCTGTCCCTGCGCCTTGATGTCCGCATAGAGCTTGTCGCGCGCCTGCTCGTTGGTGGTCTGCAGGAAGTCGTCCATCGAGGCGTAGAGATCCTTGAAGCCACTCAGCGACTGGAGAACGCTGTTGGAAATCTCCATGCGGCCCTGCAGCAGACCGGAGGCGTAGAGACCGGTCAGGCCGACGGCGGAAATGGTGATGACGAATGGCAGTACAAAAATCAGAACCTTGGTCTGAATCTTGAAACGAGAAAGAATCTTGTCAATGAACATGGCGCGCCGTGCCTTTCATACACCACTCCTCCCGCCGGCAGCCTTCTGGCGCCAGCCGGGTGCATATCGAGCTGATCTAATGACAGTTGGGAAACCCAGGAACGGGCGGCAATCATTGCCTGCTCATTTCCGGCGAGGCCGGAAACACCCAAATATTCGTCTACAATGTGTCAGATTAGATATTAATTTTCGGATAAGCGGTGAGGCGGCGTTAGCCTTGATCGCACAATAGTTGCAAATTGCGCGCAATGGCATCGCGATAGGTCGGTCCCGAGACCGAAAACTTCCATTTCAAGCTGCGGAAAAATCAGATGAAGTGGGAAAGAAGAACAGCAATGCTGGCGGCGGTTGCACCAGCGGCGAGCATCAGATAACGCAGGGTTACGAGCTTCGTATCAGGCTTTGCCTGGGCAATTGCAATGGCGCGGGCGCGTCGAGTGTTTCTGTTCATTGCGAAACCTCACTTCTTGTCTATACGCAACAATCCATCAAAACGGCTTGCCGGTAAAGCTTAATTTAGGAACGACTTTGCCAACCTGCCATTGAGACAGGATGGCGCAGCCAATCTTAAGAAGTCTTGAATCCGCCAAAAGGTTTCACGTCTACAAATATTAGCGTTTACAATGCCTCACCAGCGGCAAAGCCCGACGCCCAGGCCCACTGGAAATTATAGCCGCCGAGCCAGCCGGTCACATCGACGCATTCGCCGATGAAATAGAGGCCGGGAACGGCCTTGGCCTGCATGCTGCGCGAATCGAGCGCGGTCGTGTCGATGCCGCCGAGCGTGACTTCGGCCGTGCGATAGCCTTCCGAACCGGACGGGCGAAGCGACCAGTTCTGTGCCGCCTCGGCAAGCCGGCCCAGAAGCTTGTCGGAAAGGTCGGCCATGTTGCCGCTGACGCCCTCACGCTCGACAATATATTGCGCCAGCCGTTTCGGCAGGATTTCGCCGAGCGCGGTCTGCGCCGACTGGCGCCCGTTTACCTGTTTCGCCCTCTTCAGATGCGCGGCGAGGTCGATCTCCGGTTCGATATCGACGGTGATCGCGTCGCCTTCGCGCCAGTAGGAGGAAATCTGCAGGATGGCGGGGCCGCTCAAGCCCCGATGGGTGAAGAGCAGCGCTTCGCGGAACGCGGTCTTGCCGTGGCGGATCTCGGCGGGGGCGGAAATGCCCGACAGGGCAGCGATGCTTTCAAGCAGGACCGGGTCGAGGGTGAGCGGCACAAGGGCCGGGCGCATTTCGGTCAGCGCAAGACAGAATTGCTCGGCAATGCGATAGGCAAAGCCGGTCGCGCCCATTTTGGGAATGGATTTTCCGCCCGATGCGATGACGAGCGAGGAGGCTTCGAAAAGGCCTTCCGACGTCGAGACCCGGAAGCCGCCGTCGGTCTTTTCGACGCCCGATATCTCGACGCCGAGATGCCAGGCGGCACCGGCCGCGCGCATCTCGTCGAGAAGCATGTAGATGATGTCCTTGGCGCTGTTGTCGCAGAAAAGCTGGCCGAGCGTCTTTTCATGCCAGGCGATCCCGTGGCGATCGACCATGGCGATGAAATCCGCCGGGGTGAAGCGGGCAAGCGCCGACTTGCAGAAATGCGGGTTGGCGGAGAGGAAGTTCTTCGGGCCGGCATTGATATTGGTGAAATTGCAGCGGCCTCCGCCGGAGATGCGGATCTTCTCGCCCGGCGCGCGGGCATGGTCGAGCACGGTGACGGAACGGCCGCGCTGACCGGCGCGGATCGCGCACATCATGCCCGCGGCACCCGCCCCGATGACGATCACATCGCTCTTGCGCTGCAAAATCCGTTTTCCCCACTGAAATCCGCGCCTTCTTTTTCCATCGGAGGGCTGATGTCAACGCCTTCCACCCCCTCGCCAATTGCCAAACTCCGGTTATGATGGCGTTACGATCAACGCAAACCGGTGTGTCATGTCCCCAAAAAAGACGACGCTGAAGCCTGCCAGAAACGTGCCTGCCTCGCCGAAAATCCCCCCTGATCCCGGATCCTCGCGTGGTGTTGCAGACTGGAAGGAAGCGGCGCAGTGGCTGAGGGCACGCGGGATCGAAGACATCGAATGCATCACCCCCGATCTTGCCGGGGTACCGCGCGGCAAGATGATGCCGACCTCCAAGTTCACCTCCAACACGTCGCTCGCCCTGCCTTCGGCGATTTACCGCCACACGATATCGGGCGAATATCCTGAAGAAACCGAGAGCTTCCGCTACGAGCCGCGCGACAGCGACCTGAAGCTGGTGCCGGATCTTTCCACGCTCTCCGTCGTGCCTTGGGAGACCGACCCGACCGCGCAGGTCATCTGCGACATCGTCAATTCCGAAGGGCAGGAAGTGCCCTATACGCCGCGCAACGTGCTGAAGCGTATCCTCAGCCTCTATGCGCAGCGCGGCTGGAAGCCGATCGTGGCGCCGGAAATCGAGTTCTATCTCGTGGCCATGAACGACGACCCGGATTATCCGCTGCATCCGCCGAAGGGCCGTTCGGGCCGCTCGATCCTCGGCGGCCAGGGTTATTCGATCGCCGGCATCAACGAGTTCGACGAGCTGATCGACGACATCTATCACTTCTCGGAAAAACAGGGCCTCGAGATCGACACGCTGATCCATGAGGAAGGACCGGCGCAGCTCGAGATCAACCTGCGCCACGGCAATCCGATCGAGCTTGCAGACCAGGTCTTCCTGTTCAAGCGCACCATCCGCGAGGCGGCGCTGAAGCACAATATCTACGCCACCTTCATGGCCAAGCCGATGCAGGGCCAGCCGGGTTCGGCGATGCATATCCACCAGTCCGTCGTCGATATCGAGACGGGCAAAAACGTCTTTTCCAGCAATGACGGTTCCGCCTCGAAGGAATTCTTCCACTTCATCGGCGGCATGCAGAAATACGTGCCGAGCGCGCTTGCCATGCTGGCGCCCTATGTGAATTCCTACCGGCGCCTGCAGCCGGACATGTCCTGCCCGGTCAACAATGCCTGGGGCTACGACAACCGCACGACGGCCTTCCGCGTGCCGGTCTCCGATCCGCAGGCACGGCGCGTGGAAAACCGCCTGCCGAGTTCGGATGCCAATCCCTATCTGGCGCTTGCCGCCTCGCTCGCCTCCGGCCTGCTCGGCATCATGAAGGAGATCGAGCCGACGGCGCCGACGGAGGATGCGGCCAACGAAGGCTCGATCGACCTGCCGCGCGGCCTTCTGGAAGCCGTGGCGCTGCTGGAAGACGAGCCGGCCTTCGAGGAGGTCTTCGGCAAGGAATTCATCGGCCTCTATGCCGGCGTGAAGCGGGGTGAATTCGAAACCTTCATGCAGGTGATCAGCCCCTGGGAGCGGGAATTCCTCCTTCTGAACGTATAAGGGGCCGCCATGACCGAGGAGATTTGGCAAAGCCCCATCGCGCCCGGCCTGTCCTGGTACCAGGCGACCGTCGGCGAGCGCCCGGACTATCCGGCGCTCGACGGCTCCAGGCAGTGCGACGTCGCCGTTATCGGCGGCGGTTACACGGGCCTGCAGGCCGCCTATCATCTCGCCAGGGCCGGCGTTTCAGTGACGCTCATCGAGGCGGCCAGGCTCGGCGACGGCGCCTCCGGGCGCAATGGCGGGCAGCTCGGCACCGGCCAGCGCTGGTGGCCGGAAGAGCTGGAAGAGAAGATCGGCTACGAACGCTCCAAGGCGCTCTTCGATCTTGCCGAGGATGCCAAGAAGCACCTTCTCGATTTTGCGACCGAGCACCAGATCGACATGGATTACGTGCCCGGCCAGCTCAACGTCGCCCACAAGGAGAGCTACAAGCGCTATTATTACGAGAATGCGGAGATCGCGGCCTTCCGCTACGACTATCCGCATCTGCGCTTCATGGACCGCGAGGAGACGCAGGAGCGGCTCGGCTCCAGACGCTTCCATTGCGGCGTTCGCGACGTCGGCACCGGCCATATCCATCCGCTGAAGCTGCTGGTCGGCCTCGGCCGGGTGGCCGCCGATGCGGGGGCCGATATTTTCGAAATGACCAGGGCGACATCGATCGCGGAGCGCGGCGGCAAGGTCATCATCGAGACCGAACGCGGCACGATCACCGCCAGCCGGGCGCTGATCGCCTGCAACGCCCATATCGGCAATCTGGAGCCGGTCACGGCAAGCCATGTCATGCCGATCCGCTCCTTCATCGGCGCCACCGTGCCGCTCGACCGCTTCCCCGATGTGATACCGGGCGGCGAAGCGGTGGCGGATTCGCGTTTCGTGGTGCGCTATTTCCGCAAATCGAAGGACGGGCGGCTGCTCTTCGGCGGGCGCGAGGCCTACACGGCCGACAATCCGCGCGACATTTCGCGGCATATCCGCCGGCAGATCGCCGAAATCTATCCCAGCCTGAAGGATATCGAGATTACCCATGCCTGGGGCGGCTCGGTCGGCATCACCATGCCGCGCCAGCCGTTCGTGCGGGAAGTCATGCCGGGCGTCACCTCGATCGGCGGTTATTCCGGCCACGGCGTGATGCTGTCAAATTACTGTGGCAAGCTTTACGCAGAAATGATGCTGGGAAAATCGGCCGATCTCGATCTCTTCAAGGCGCTCGATATTCCCGCCTTTCCGGGCGGCGCGCGCATGCGGGCGCCGCTGCTTTTCCTTGCCTTGTCGTGGTTTGCCCTCCGCGACAAGTTTTAGTTCGATTGCGGATTTCCTCTCGCGGCAATTCGCTTTAAAACCGATGACCGACAGATTCATTGCACCGCACACTGGCTTTTTTAAATCGATTAGATTAAAACGGCCGCCAACCAAGCCTGATTGAGAGATAAGCTCATGAGCAGCCAGATCATTCCCGTTGAGCCTTTTGATTATGTCGTCTTCGGCGGCAGCGGCGACCTTGCCGAGCGCAAGCTTCTGCCCGCGCTGTACCATCGCCAGATCGAGGGCCAGTTCTCGGAACCGACCCGCGTCATCGGTGCTTCGCGCAGTCCGCTTTCGCATGAGGAATACCGCAAGTTCGCCAAGGACGCGCTCAAGGAGCACCTGAAGAAGGGCGAGTACAACGATGCGGAAGTCGAGAAGTTCTGCGCCCGCCTCTTCTACGTTTCGGTCGACGCACGCACGGATACCGGCTGGGACCACCTGAAGAAGCTGCTCGACGAGGGCAAGGAGCGCGTGCGCGCCTTCTACCTCGCGGTTGCGCCGGGCATTTTCGGCGACATCGCGCAGAAGATCCACGACCACAAGCTGATCACCAAGTCGACCCGCATCGTCGTCGAAAAGCCGATCGGCCGCGACCTCGCCTCGGCCCTGCAGCTCAACGACAATATCGGCCGCGTCTTCAAGGAAGAACAGATCTTCCGCATCGACCACTATCTCGGCAAGGAAACGGTGCAGAACCTGATGGCGCTGCGCTTTGCCAACGCGCTCTATGAGCCGCTGTGGAACGCCAACTATATCGACCACGTGCAGATCACCGTTGCCGAATCCGTCGGCCTCGAAGGCCGCGCCGGTTATTACGATACGGCCGGCGCGCTGCGCGACATGGTGCAGAACCACATCCTGCAGCTTCTCTGCCTGACCGCGATGGAAGTTCCTTCCTCGATGGATTCGGAAGCCGTCCGCGACGAAAAGCTCAAGGTTCTGCGCGCCCTGAAGCCGATCAACGCTTCCAATGTCGAGCAGGCGACCGTTCGCGGCCAGTACCGCGCCGGCGCTTCCGGCAACGGCCCGGTCAAGGGTTATCTGGAGGAGCTGGAAGGCGGCGTTTCCAACACGGAAACCTTCGTCGCCATCAAGGCCGAGATCAACAACTGGCGCTGGGCGGGCGTTCCCTTCTACATCCGCACCGGCAAGCGCCTCGCCGGCCGCGTTTCGGAAATCGTCATCACCTTCAAGTCGATCCCGCACTCGGTCTTCGACCAGGCCGCCGGCCGCATCAGCCAGAACCAGCTGATCATCCGCCTGCAGCCGGACGAAGGCGTCAAGCAGTCGCTGATGATCAAGGATCCGGGTCCGGGCGGCATGCGCCTGCGCAACGTTTCGCTCGACATGAGCTTCGCCCAGGCCTTCAACGTCCGCAACCCCGACGCCTACGAGCGCCTGCTGATGGACGTCATCCGCTCCAACCAGACGCTGTTCATGCGCCGCGACGAAGTCGAAGCCGCATGGCAGTGGGTCGATCCGATCCTCAAGGGTTGGGAATCCACCGGCCAGCAGGTGCAGGGCTACACGGCCGGCACCTGGGGTCCGAGCCAGGCCATCGCGCTGATCGAACGCGACGGCCGCACCTGGCACGACGACATCTAGTCCAAGGTCCGAAGATATGGCATCGACACTGCATTCCTTCGCCAACGCCGCCGAACTTGCCGCCAACCTTGCCGACAAGGTTTCCGGCGCCCTTTCGGCGGCCATCACAGCCCGCGGAGCGGCCAGCATTGCCGTATCAGGCGGCTCCACGCCGAAAGCCTTCTTCCAGGCGCTTTCGACGCGCGATATCGACTGGGCCAAGGTGACGATCACGCTGGTCGACGAACGTTTCGTTCCCGCCGACAATCCGCGCTCGAACCATCTGCTGGTCGATGCCAATCTTCTCCAGAACAGAGCCAAGGCGGCGCGTTTCGTGCCGCTTTACCAGCCGGCAACCTCCGTCGAGGAGGCTGCAAAGCTTGCAACGGCAAAGAGCGCCGAGATCGGCATCCCCTTCGATGTCGTCATTCTCGGCATGGGCGGCGACGGGCACACGGCCTCGTTTTTCCCGGGCGGCAACAATCTGAGCGTTGCGCTCAACCCGCAGACGCCGCGCGGCATCATCACAATGGATGCGGAAGGGGCCGGCGAGCCGCGCCTGACCTTCACCTTCTCCGCGCTCCAGGATGCCAAACTGCTCATTCTCCACATTGAGGGCGAAGGCAAAAAAG
This sequence comes from Rhizobium sp. KDH_Rht_773_N, assembly GCF_052946295.1. Lineage (NCBI taxonomy): Bacteria > Pseudomonadati > Pseudomonadota > Alphaproteobacteria > Hyphomicrobiales > Rhizobiaceae > Rhizobium > Rhizobium sp. KDH_Rht_773_N. Next base: position 1,089,678 of record NZ_CM129525.1, read on the forward strand.
ACGTTCTCGCCAAGGCAGAAGGCAACGGTGACGAGGCAGAAATGCCGATCCGCGCCATTCTGCGCCGGGCCACTTCCCCGGTCGAGATCTATTGGGCTCCCTGATTGAGGCCTGGAGCATGTCGTTACCGCAAAACCGCTTCGCACTTTTGCGCGACATGCTTTGAAGCCGCCGGAGCCGGCGAACAGATACAGACGAACCAGAACAAGGCAGGGATTTTCCATGTCCGCTCACGCACGCATTGCTGCGATCACGAATCGCATTGTCGAACGCTCGAAGCCGACCCGCGAGCGCTATCTGGAGCGCCTGCGCGCTGCCGCCTCCCAAGGCGTCAACCGTTCGGTTCTCGGCTGCGCCAACCTCGCCCACGGCTTCGCGGTCTGTTCCCCCGCCGAGAAGGATGCACTTGCGGGCGACCGCGTGCCCAATCTCGGCATCATCACCGCCTATAACGACATGCTCTCGGCCCACCAGCCGTTCGAGACCTATCCGGCGATCATCCGCGAAGCGGCCGCACAGGCCGGCGGTATCGCCCAGGTCGCGGGCGGCGTGCCGGCCATGTGCGACGGCGTGACCCAGGGCCAGCCGGGCATGGAGCTTTCGCTCTTCTCGCGCGACCTGATCGCCATGGCAGCCGGTGTCGGCCTGTCGCACAACATGTTCGATGCCGCCCTCTTCCTCGGCGTCTGCGACAAGATCGTGCCAGGCCTCGTCATTGCAGCGCTTTCCTTCGGCCACCTGCCGGCAATCTTCATCCCGGCCGGGCCGATGACGTCTGGCCTGCCGAACGACGAGAAGTCGCGGGTGCGCCAGCTCTTTGCGGAAGGCAAGGTCGGCCGCGCCGAGCTGCTGGAAGCCGAATCCAAGTCCTATCACGGCCCCGGCACCTGCACCTTCTACGGCACCGCCAATTCCAACCAGATGCTGATGGAGATCATGGGCTTCCATATGCCCGGCTCCTCCTTCGTCAATCCCGGCACGCCGCTGCGCGAAGCGCTGACGCGCGAGGCAACGAAGCGGGCGCTCGCCATCACCGCGCTCGGCAACGAATTCACGCCGGCCGGCGAGATGATCGACGAGCGCTCGATCGTCAACGGCGTCGTCGGCCTGCATGCGACCGGCGGCTCGACGAACCACACGATGCATCTCGTCGCGATGGCGCGCGCCGGCGGCATCGTGCTCACCTGGCAGGATATTGCCGAGCTTTCGGAGCTGGTGCCGCTGCTTGCCCGCGTCTACCCGAACGGGCTTGCCGACGTGAACCATTTCCAGGCGGCCGGCGGCATGGGCTTCCTCATCAAGGAACTGCTGAAGCAGGGCCTCGTGCATGACGATGTGCGCACCGTCTTCGGCCAGGGTCTCGAAGCCTATACGGTCGATGCGCAACTCGGCGAAAACGGCGCGGTCGTGCGCCAGCCCTCCCCGGAAAAAAGCCACGACCCGAAGGTGCTTGCCAGCATCGAGACGCCCTTCCAGGCCAATGGCGGCCTGAAGATGCTGCGCGGCAATCTCGGCAAGGCGGTCATCAAGATTTCCGCCGTCAAGGCCGAGCGCCATATCATCGAGGCGCCGGCGATCGTCTTCCACAGCCAGCAGGAACTGCAGGAGGCTTTCAAGGAGGGCAAACTCAACCGCGATTTCGTCGCCGTCGTGCGCTTCCAGGGACCCAAGGCCAACGGCATGCCGGAACTGCACAAGCTGACGCCGGCGCTCGGCGTGCTGCAGGACCGGGGTTTCCGCGTGGCGCTGCTGACGGACGGGCGCATGTCGGGCGCCTCCGGCAAGGTTCCGGCGGCGATCCACGTCACGCCCGAGGCGGTCGACGGCGGCCCGATCGCCCGGATCAAGGATGGCGACATGATCCGTCTCGACGCGATCAGAGGCACGCTGGAGGTTCTGGTCGATGCCGCCGACATGGCCGAGCGCGAGCCGGTCACCATCGATCTCTCGGAGAATGAGTTCGGCATGGGCCGCGAACTCTTTGCCCCGTTCCGCCATGCGGTCGGCCCGTCGGACCAGGGCGCGAGCGTGCTGTTCCACGCCCATCACTGAGCAGAGCGCCACCGGCACAAACGAAAAGGCTCGCGGCCAAATGAACTGCCCCCGACGTTGGAGGTCCAACTTCGGGGGCAGTTCAAGAAGCCGCGGGTTTTCCGTATCCAGCGAGACGCGAGACTATTATGCGCGGATATCGAGGACGTAGTCCTTGTGGGCCGGATGGGTGGAGTAGACGAAGATCTTGTTCAGCTCCTTCTGCGTCAGCAGCCGCAGGAAGCGAACCTCGATCGTGTTGTTGGTGAAGGTCTTCATCAGGAGGCAGCCGACCTTGGTGATGCGGGCGTCGGGGATATCCAGATAAAACTGCTTGGGGAGCGTGTACTGCGTGAGGATCGCCAGGATGGCGCTGCTCATCGAAATGCGAACGATATCGCAGCGGCGCGAAGCGGCGTGCATGACGCCCTTTTCCGTATATTCGATGCGCGCGGCGTTCATCGTGTCTTCCATCTTGAACCGCGATTCGCGGTCGTACATGAAAGACTCCTCCCTGGCCAGGAAGTGCGGTTTTGGCGGTGTTGGATTCGATGCGGCCATGGCCATATTCCCCTCAGTCTTGATGGGGAAAAAGGCTAGCACCGCATGTTTAACAGAAAGTGAGAATCCTTCCCGTCCACAGGCTCGGGAGGAAGGATTCCACCAAAAATGGATGGTTATTTTCTGTAGGTGTGACCCGCGGCGTCGAAGAGGTGCAGCTTCTGCCTGTCGGCGGCGAAATGCATCTTCTGGCCGCGCTTCACGTCGTAGATTCCGGGCAGCTTGACGATGATCGGTTCGCCCTGAACCAGACCTTCGATATAGAGCAGCGTCACTTCGCCGAGCGCTTCGACGATCGAGACTTCGCCCTCGAAAAGATAGTTCTCGCTGGGCTCGGCGACCCGAAGGTCTTCCGGGCGAACACCGAAGCTTGCCTGCTTGCCCTTTTCCGATGCTGCCGTGGCGATATCGAGCGTCACCGACTTGCCGCCCGTCAGCGTCACCGTGGTCGCCTGGCCGGCTTCGGTGATCGTTGCCGGGATGATGTTCATGGCCGGCGAGCCGATGAACTTGGCGACGAACAGGTTTGCCGGGCGCTCGTAAAGCTCCAGCGGCGCCCCCACCTGCTCAATATTGCCGGCCGAGAGGACGACGATCCGGTCCGCCAATGTCATCGCCTCGACCTGGTCGTGGGTGACATAGATCATCGTCGTATCGGCCATCTGCTCGTTGAGGCGGGCGATCTCGATACGGGTCGCGACGCGCAGCGCCGCGTCGAGGTTCGACAGCGGCTCGTCGAAGAGAAAGACCTTGGGGTTGCGGCAGATGGCGCGGCCGATCGCCACGCGCTGGCGCTGGCCGCCCGAGAGCGCCTTCGGCAGGCGGTCGAGATATTTGGTCAGCTGCAGGCTTTCGGCCGCAGCCCGCACGCGGCGGTCGATCTCCTGCTTGCTCTCGCCGGCAATCTTCATGCCGAAGGCCATGTTGTCGAAGACGGTCATATGCGGATAGAGCGCATAGGACTGGAAGACCATGGCGATGCCGCGCTTCGACGGCGGCACGTCGTTGACCAGCATGCCGTCGATATACATCTCGCCGCCGGTGATGTTTTCCAGGCCGGCGATCATGCGCAGAAGCGTGGATTTGCCGCAGCCGGAGGGGCCGACGAAAACGATGAATTCGCCCTGGTTGATTTCCAGATCGATGCCGTGGAGCACATCCACGGAGCCATAGGATTTGCGGATATCCTTGAGCGTCAGTCCAGTCATTTTCCTCTCCCCTCCTGATCCTTAAGCGAGGCGGGCGAAATACGCCCCCCAGGCCGGAATATCGATCCTGTCGCCGTAATTGTTGCTGGTAAAGCCGTGCCCCGTCAGGGCCTGCCATTCGCCCGCCGGCAGGGTCACGCTGGTTTCCGCCGACCCCATGTTGAAGATGCAGAGCAGCGTTTCGTTGCCGTATTCGCGCGTGAAAAGCAGCGCGTCGCCCTGCGGTTCCTCGAACTCGATCTCGCCCTTGGCGAAAGCCGGATGCTGCCTGCGGAAAGCGATGAAACGGCGGTAGTGCTCGAGCACGGAATTTTCGTCGCCCTGCTGCACGCTGACGGCGCGCAGGATGTGCTCGACCGGAACCGGAAGCCAGGGCTTGACCGTCGAGAAGCCGCCCTGCGCGACCTGGCTGTCCCAGACCATCGGCGTGCGGCAGCCGTCACGGCCCTTGAATTCCGGCCAGAACTGGATGCCGTAGGGATCCTGCAGATCCTGATAGGCGAGATCGGCTTCGGTGAGCGCAAGTTCCTCGCCCTGATAGAGGCAGACCGAACCGCGCAGCGTCAGGAGCAGCGAAGCATAGAGCTTGGCGAAAGCATCGTGATCGGCGACGAGCGAGCCCCAGCGGCTGACATGGCGCATGACGTCATGGTTGGAAAAGGCCCAGCAGGCCCAGCCATCGGGCGCGGCCGCGCCGAAATCCTTCATGACTTCCTCGACACGTTCCGGCGAAAGCGGATCGGGCGCCAGGAATTCGAAGGCGTAGCACATGTGCATCTTGTCGTTGCCGGACGTATATTCGCCGACGATCTCGAGGCCGCGCTGGCTGTCGCCGACTTCGCCGACGGCGGCAATCGCCGGAAACTCTTCCAGCACCGCACGGAAACGCTTCAGGAATTCGAGGTTCTCCGGGCGGTTCTTGTCGTAGAGATGCTCCTGGAAATTATAGGGGTTCACGGCCGGCGCGGTCGATGCGTTGCGGCGCTCCGGGGCAAGCGCCGGATTGTCGCGCAGCTGCTTGTCGTGGAAGTAGAAGTTGATCGTATCGAGACGGAAGCCGTCGACGCCGCGCTTCAGCCAGAACCGGACGACATCGAGCAGGCGGTCCTGAACCTCGGGATTATGCAGGTTCATGTCCGGCTGCGAGGTCAGGAAGTTGTGCATGTAATATTGCATGCGCGTCGGATCCCACGCCCAGGCGGACCCGCCGAAGATCGACAGCCAGTTGTTCGGCGGCGTGCCATCGGGCTTCGCATCGGCCCAGACGTACCAGTCGGCCTTGGCGTTGGTCCTGCTGGAACGGCTTTCGACGAACCAGGGATGCTGGTCGGAGGAATGCGAGATGACGAGGTCGATCATCACGCGGATGCCGAGGCGATGGGCTTCCGATATCAGCGTGTCGAAGTCGATCAGCGTGCCGAAAATGGAATCGACATTTTCATAGTCGGAAACGTCATAGCCGAAATCGCGCATCGGCGAGGTGAAGAAGGGCGATATCCAGATCGCGTCGGCGCCGAGGCTTGCCACATGCGGCAGGCGGGCGGTGATGCCCTTCAGGTCGCCGATCCCGTCGCCGTTGGAATCCTGGTAGGAGCGCGGGTAGATCTGATAGATCACCGCGCCGCGCCACCAGTCCTTGTCGGCGGTCAGAATGGATTGGGAAGCCACAGTCATGGGATATCCTGTCTAAAAATCATGTCTTGGGATGGATCAGCCTCCCTTGACCGACCCCGCCAGCAGGCCGCGCACCAGATAACGCTGCAGCCCGAAGAAGACGAGCAGCGGAACGATGATGGTGACGAAGGCGGACGCCGTCAGGATTTCCCAGTTGCCGCCGCGCGAGCCGAGCAGCGCGTTCAGCGCCCCGGTCAGCACGAGGTGGTCCTTGTCGGTGCCGAGGAAGACCATGGCCACAAGCAGGTCGTTCCACACCCACAGGAACTGGAAGATCGCGAAAGATGCGAGCGCGGGGAAGGACAGAGGCAATACGATGCGGGTGAAGATCTCGAAGTCGCTGGCGCCGTCGACGCGGGCGGATTCGATGATCTCCTTGGGCAGGCCGGCAATATAGGCCCGCAGCAGATAGATGGCGAGCGGCATGCCGAAGGCGGTATGGGCCAGCCAGATGCCGGGATAGGTCTTCGACGGCTGTCCGATCGCGGTACCGATCTCGTTATAGAGCCTGAGCAGCGGGATGAGCGACATCTGCAGCGGCACGACGATGAGGCCGACGACGAGCGCAATCAACAGCGCGCGGCCGGGAAACTCCATCCAGCTCAGCGCATAGGCGGCGAAAGCGGCAATCAGGATCGGAATGATCGTCGCCGGAATCGTCACCGTCAGAGAGTTGATGAAGGACTGGCCGATGCCCTCGCTGGCCAGAACGGTCTGGTAGTTCTGCATGGTGAATTCGGGTGGCGCGGAGGCGGCAACATAGATGCGGCGGGGACGCTCGTCCGGCGCGAAGGCGGCGTTCTTCATGTAGCGATAGCTGCCGTCGCTGTTGATGACGAGGCTCTCGCCGTCGCCGAGGTCGGCGGTCTCGCCGGCCCCGAAGGCCGAAGGCTGCTGCACGCGCACGCCAAAGGCCTTGACCGAGCGGCCGGGCTGATCCGCCAGGACGTTGCCCGTTATGACGTAGACATCGCCCTCCTGTTTCTGCTGGTCGGGCGTGCCGAGGCGCACGGCAACCGTCTGCGTGGAGCCGGCAAAGGCGGTCCACCAGCCCGAAACCGTGATCTGGTCCCTGTCGCGCAGCGCGCTGACGAAGATGCCGAGCGTCGGCACCAGCCAGATGACGACGATGACGAGAACGCAGAAATGGACGAAGAGACGGGCGGGGCCGATCTTGAAATAGCGTGAGGCTGTCGTCATCTCAGCGTCCCTTCATTTCGGCATTGGCACGGCGCACGTTCCACACCATGATCGGTGTGACGGCCAGCATGATGATGATGGCGATGACGGCCGATCTGCCGGAATCGCCGCCGCCGCGGAACATCCAGTCGAACATCAGGTTCGCCAGAACCATGGTCTGCCACTGGCCGTTGGTCATGGTCAGCACGATATCGAAGACTTTGAGGACGAGGATGGTGATCGTCGTCCAGACGACGGCGATCGTGCCCCAGATCTGCGGCACCATGATGCGCCAGAAGATCTGCCAGCCGTTGGCGCCGTCGATGACGGCAGCCTCGATCGTCTCCTCCGGGATGCCGCGCAACGCGGCCGAGAGGATGACCATGGCGAAACCGGTCTGGATCCAGACCAGGATCACCATCAGGAAGAAATTGTTCCAGAAGGGAATGGAGATCCACACTTCGGGCGTGCCGCCAAAAGTCTGCACGATGGCGTTGAGAAGGCCGATCTGCACATCGTTGCCGCCGCGATATTCATAGATGAATTTCCAGATGACGGAGGCGCCGACGAAGGAGATCGCCATCGGCATGAAGACGATGCTCTTGGCGATATTGCCCCACCAGATGCGGTCGGTCATGACGGCGATGACGAGGCCGAAAAAGGTGCAGGCGGCAGGCACGACGGCAAGCCACAGGATGTTGTTGAAGATCGACTGGCGGAATTCGCGGTCGTTCAGGGCCCACAGATAGTTGGTCGTACCGACGAACTGATTGCCCGACCGGTCGTAGAAGGACAGGATGAAGGTCGCGACGACGGGATAGACGAGGTAGACGACCAGCAGGAAGAGTGCCGGGCCGAGGAAAAGCCAGGGGCGGATCATCGCGCGCCGGTTCAGATTGCGCGAGGCCTGGCGGATATCGCCGTCCCGCACCGGCAGGGCGAGATCGAGGATCTTGTTCGAGAAAAAGAAATAGGCCGAACACGCGAAAACGGCGACGACCACGACGCCCAAAGCGGACACAATCTGCGACAGCATTTCGTCCCTCCCCTGCTTCCCTGTCTTATTCTGAAGGGTTAAGGCCGGATGCCGTCAATACATCTCGTGTGTCTGGGCGCGGGATCCGGCACGACCGGGCTCCCCCTCCGGAACCCGGCCGCTCATTCCGGTGATGCCGCCGGCTGCCCGGCGGCATGGATTCAAAGGAGTTACTTGATGCCGTCCCAGGCGCTCTGGATTTCGGCTGCGGCATCCTGAGCGGATTTGCCGCCGACGAAATCGACCATGCCGGTCCAGAAGGCGCCGGCGCCGATCTTGCCGGGCATCAGGTCCGAACCGTCGAAGCGGAAGGTGGTGGCCGAGGTCAGGATCTCGCCTTCCTTCTTCATCTGATCGTTGGCATAGGCATCGACATTGACGCCCTTGTACGGCGTCAGGAAGCTCGACTGCGCCATCCAGACCTCATGCGCGATCGGCGTCTTCAGGAAGTCGATGAAGGCGCGGGCCGTCGGAGAATCCTTGGCGATGGAGACGAGCGTGCCCGCACCGAGAACCGGCTTGCCGAGGTCGGCATGCGAGGCATAGGTCGGCATATAGAAGAAGTCGGCATCGGTGCCGAGCTTCGTGCCTTCCGGGAAGAAGGACGGGATGAACGAAGCCTGGTGATGCAGGTAGCACTTCGGCGGAACGGCGAAGAGGCCCTTCGGGCTGTCGCGGAAGTCGGTCGAAGCGACAGCCGCAACGCCGCCGTCGACATATTTTTCGTTCTTGGCGAACTTGCCGAATTCGTCGATCGCGGCAACGACGGCCGGATCGGTGAACTTCACTTCGTTGGTGGTCCACTTGTCGTAGACGTCAGGCTTCTGCATGCGCAGCATGATGTCCTCGACCCAGTCGGTCGCCGGCCAGCCGGTCGCGCCGCCGGAACCCAGACCAATGCACCAGGGAACGCCGCCGTCCTTGACGATCTGGTCGGTCAGGGCGTGCAGCTCTTCCATGGTCGTCGGGACCTTGTAGCCCGCTTCCTCGAAATTCTCAGGCACGTACCAGACGAGCGACTTCACGTCGGCCTTGTACGGGAAGGCGAAGAAGGCCTCCTTGCCGTCCTTGCCCTTGTAGGTGCCGTAGCCGACCCAGCTGTCGCCGGCGCCGTAATTGTCCTTGACCCATTTCGATGTGTCGTCGCCGAGCGGCGTCAGGTAGCCCTTGCTGGCGAGATCGGCGAGCAGGCCCGGCTGCGGCAGGACCGCGATGTTCGGAGGCGAGCCGGCCTGCGTGTCGATGACGATCTGCTGCTCGTAATTTTCCGAGGAGGAATATTTGGCGTCGATGCCGGTGGCCTCGACGAAATAGGCGAGAATGCTCTGGAAGAAGGCTTCGTCTTCGCCGCGCCAGGGGCCGAAGATCGTCAGCGGCTGCCCCTTCAGGTCGGCATGCGCAGCCTTGAAGTCGTCATAGCTCTTCCAGTTGAACTTGGCGTCCTGGCCCGGAGGGAATTTCAGATCCGCGGCCGACGCAGCGCCGGCAAAAAGCGCCGCAAGTGCAACGCCCATCAGGAATGACTTTTTCATGTGATCAACCTCCCATCACAATCCGATAGCGCAGAATTTCATTCAAAGGAAATTTCAAAGCGCTTTGACAAAGCAACTCATTCACTTTCGCTGGAATGAAGTCAAGCCATTTTGCGAAAACGGCGGGAATACCGCCACTATATCGCTTTGCAGCAAGGCTTAATGGGGAATATGGAGCGATTTTCCTTGAGTCAAGCGCAGCAGATGCTACATATTTGAAAGCGCTTTGGGAGCCATTGGGAGGTGGCGGCCATTATTTGACGGCCACAGGGCAGGCCGGGAGGAAGCATAGCAGGTGAATCTCAAACAGCTATCGGAATTGCTGGGGCTTTCGCAGACGACCGTGAGCCGCGCGCTCAACGGCTATCCCGAGGTCAACGAGGCGACCCGGGAACGCGTGCTCCGGGCAGTCAAGGAAACCGGATATCGGCCGAACAAGGCCGCCCAGCGTCTTGCGACCGGCAAGGCCGGCTCGATCGGCCTCGTCATGCCGACGGCGCCCGGCCATCAGTCGGACGTGCATTTCGGCGAGTTCCTGACCGGGCTCGGCGAGGAAGCCGTGCGCCACGACTTCCACTTCGTCATCATGCCGGCCGACCCGGACGATGAGGTGGCGGCACTGCGGCGCCTGGCGATCAGCGGCAATGTGGACGCGCTCTTCGTCGCCTATATGCGCGGCCACGACCCGCGGCTCGCCATGCTGAAATCGCTTTCCATGCCCTTCGTCGTGCACGGCCGCTCCTTCGGTTCCGAGCCGGATTATCCCTATCTCGACATCGACAACGAGGCCGCCTTTTACGATGCGGCGCGGCTGCTGCTGCAGCTCGGCCATACGCGCTTTGCGCTGATGAACGGGCCGGCGCATCTCGACTTCGCCATTCGCCGCAGGAACGGCCTCGTTGCTGCCCTTAACGAACGCGGGCTGGAGCTGAAAGAGGACTGCACGAGCCATACCGTGATGTCGGACGAAGAGGGGCTGATCGCCATGGAGCGCTTCCTGCAGCTTGACGAGCGGCCGACCGCCATCCTCTGCTCCAGCACGGTGCTTGCGCTTGGCGCGATCCGGGCCGTCAATCAGGCCGGGCTGAAACTCGGCGAGGATATCTCGCTGATCGCCCATGACGACGTGCTGCCGCTGCTGAAGCCGGAGAATTTCTCGGTGCCGCTGACGACCACGCGCTCGTCGCTGCGCGCCGCCGGCGTGCGCGTCGCGCAGCGGCTGATCGGCACGGTCAAACAGGCAGGCCCCTTCCCGGAGCAGGAACTCTGGAAGACCGAGCTGATCGTCAGGGCCTCGACAGGCCCTGCCCCGCAGGGTTGAGCGAAAGAGCCTGATCAGAAGGCCGGCGCAGTCAGCCCCGCCGAACGATGAGCGGCAATCACCGTATTGGCCATCAGCATGGCGATCGTCATCGGGCCGACGCCGCCCGGAACCGGGGTGATGACGGCGGCAACCGGGGAGACTTCCGCAAAGGCGACGTCGCCGACGAGCCGGGTCTTGCCCTCGCCCCGTTCGGGAGCCGCGATGCGATTGATGCCGACGTCGATGACGGTGGCGCCGGGCTTGACCCAGTCCGCCCGGACCATTTCCGGGCGGCCGACGGCAGCCACGAGGATATCGGCGTTGCGGCAGATTTCCGAAAGGTTCTTCGTGCGCGAATGCGCGATCGTCACGGTCGCATTGGCATTCAGCAGCAGCTGCGCCATCGGTTTGCCGAACAGGTTGGAGCGGCCGATGACGACGGCATTGAGGCCCGAAAGGTCCTCGCCATGGGTACGGCGGACGAACACCATGGCGCCGGCCGGCGTGCAGGAAACGAGACCCGTCTTCAAATCGCCGGTCGCAAGCTTGCCGGCATTGACGACGCTCAGGCCATCGACATCCTTTTCCGGCAGGATCGACTGGATGATCGGTTCGCTGTCGAGATGTTTCGGCAGCGGCAGCTGCACGAGAATACCGTGGATCGAAGCGTCCGCATTGAGCGAGGCCACGAGTGCGGCCAACTCCTCCTGCTTCGTCTCGGCGGGCAGCGTGTGCTGGACGGACTTGAAGCCGCACTCCTTGGCCATGCGGCTCTTGGAACCGACATAGGTGTGGCTTGCCGGATCGTCGCCGACGATGATGACTGCAAGACCCGTGCGGATGCCCTTGGCGGCTTCGAGCGCGGCATTTGCCGATTTCACGGTTTCGATTACCGAAGCGGCAACCTGCTTGCCATCGATTACAGTCGTCACGCGTCTTCTCCGCCCAATTTCGCGCCAGTCTATTCGCCCGCAGCGGGCATGATTTCCCGATAACGCCCTATCACGTCTAAAAACGGCAAATGCAAGAGCAATCTGTGGCCCGGCGCTCGTTTACTGCGAGGCCTTGTAGGCGTGAAAGCGGTCGCGCAGGCTGGCGATCTGCGAGCGCAGCGCGTCGACTTCGCCGGCCGCCTGCGGGACCGGCGCCGGCTGGGGAGCCCTCGCCAACGCCGTAGCCTGCGCGTGTTCGGGCTCAGGCGCACGGAAGGGAGCCGGGACCTGCGCCCGTTCGGGCTGCCGGCGGAAGAGGCGCGGCAGGAAAGCCAGGCCGAGGCCCAGCGCCAAACCGGCAAGGCCGCCAAGCAGGGCGCTGAAACCGAGATTGTTGTCGCCGGAAGCCGGCAGGAGTAGAGCGGGCCTCGCGACCGTGACCCTGCCATCGCCGATCGCACCTGTCGTGGAAACCTCCTCTTCCAGGCGCGAGCGGGCGGCAGACGCCTTCTCCCGCAGTTCGGTCAGCCTGGCGAGATCGACGCCGGTATCGCGGCTCTGGGCGATCAGTGCGTTGCGGCGGTCGCTGAGCTGCCTGCGTGCGTCAACGGCAGCCTTGGCCGCCGCATTCGCGTTCTGGGCAAGGCGCGCCAGTTCCTTGCCGATACTGTCTTTCAGACCGTCGACCTCGGATTGCTGCTGGAGCAGGCGCGGATGACGCGGCCCGAGATCGGCGGAAAGCTGGGCCAAGGCCGTCTTGGCGATCGCATATCGGTCGCGCAGATCCTGCAGGGCGGGCGAGATCATATCCGGAAGGAGCGAGCCTTCCAGCACGTCCGCGAGCTTGGCGGCTTTCAGCTTGTCGGCCTGGGCCTTGGCGGCCAGGATATTCTCGTCGGCTTTCTTCAGGTCGGCATCGAGCCCGGCGATCTGGTGCTGCAACTGGGTCGCGACCTTGACGTTGCCCTCGCCGTTCTTCTGGCTGAAGGCCGCAAGGTCTGCCTGGGCCTGGTCATTTTCCCTCTTCAGGGCAGCGGCCGTCTCGGCCGCCTTGCCGGTGGCGCTGCCGCCGGTCACGGCGTCCGACAGACGCGTGGCGATGCGCGTCGACTTGTTGGCATCGCCAGTCGTCACCATCAGGCGGATCGTGCCCGCCCGATCGTCGGGAACAACCGCCACGGCAGACTTCAGCGCCGCCTCCGCCCGCGATGCCGGATCGGCGGCCGCACCGCTGCCGGAGAGAAGATCGAAGGCCACGCCAAGCGCATTGGCGTTGTTGCCGGCAAATTCCGGATCGCGGTCGAGCTTCAGGGCCGCAACGGCAGAGGCGATGACCGGTGCCGAAGAGAGCCTTCTGGCCGTATCTCCGACGAGCACGGCCCGATTGCCCGCGCCTGCATCCACGACAAGCGTCGTTTCTGCCGTATAGAGCGCCGGCGAGACCGGCATGAGAATGGGGACGACAGCGCCGCCGGACGAGAGGGCCGCCACGACAGCAGCGCTTCCGACCCAGTTCGGGCGCCGTCCCTTGCGCGGAACCGTCGGAACGGACGCTTTCTCCACGGGAGCGACGTGGTGGACCTCGGTCAATTGCGGCCGTGGCGCAGGCACGGGACGAGCCGGTTCAGGCGCGGAGGCGATATCGTTTGCAGCCTGAAGACGCGAACCAAGGATGGTTTCGATCCGGTCCACCAGCGGCTCGGTCTGCCGTGCCTTCGCACGCTGTTCGTCGAGCAGCCGGCCTATGGCGCGCAGAAGTTCGGCTTCGGAAGGACGGATCTCCGGCGGAGGGAAGCTGTTTTCGGCATGGCTTTGCCGCTGGCCGCGGGGAGAAGCGGTTGCGCGATCATGGAAACTGTTCTTCGCCCTGGAATCGTGCATTGGCGTCACATCTCACGCGCATGATGGCCGAGTTCGCTCAACCGCGGCGACGCGGATGATTAAGCTACTCTAAATATACATGGCAAAGAAATGGTTAACCGGAGCCTGCAAAAATCCGCAATCAGCCGGCTTTCTTGATCTGCTCGATTCTCTTCTGTTCGCCTGAAGCGTGTATCCGTTCATCCGGCTGACCGAGAATGCGCGCACGCCGGCTGAAACGATACTGGAGAACCCGGAAAAGGAAGACCGGAATACCGATAATATAGCGCCGCCACAGGCGCGCCGGTTCCTGCACCAGACGATAGGCCCATTCCAGACGCATCATGCGCACCGTTTTCGGCGCGCGGGGGACGGCGCCCGAAACGAAATCGAAGAGCGCGCCGACCGTCAGCACGAGCCTTGCATGATCGGCGCGGATATTCTGGTGAACCCATTTTTCCTGCAGCGGCGTGCCCATGCCGACAATCAGGATATCGAGTTTCTGGCGCTCCACCTCGGCGATCACGGGTTCGGGATTGGCCTTGTCGAAGAAGCCGTCGGAGATGACGACAAAATCATGCCAGGGCGCGTGCCTGGAAAAGTTCTCGGCCGCCTTCTCGACGACCGGCCGCGCGCCGCCGATCAGGCCGATACGGCGCGGTGTCTCCATGAAGGTCAGGAGGGCCGGCACGAAATCGGTGCCGTTCAGGTTGGCGGGAAACGGCGAACCATGCGCGACCTGCGATGCGATATTGAGGCCGATGCCGTCAGGCAGCACGAGATTGTGCGACATCAACTGATAATATTCGTCGTCGCGCAGCGCCGTCAGCATGTTGTGGGCGTTGACGAAGCAAACCACGGTCTGCCCGACGGGAATGGAAGCCAGTTCGTTGATGAAGACCAGCGCATCATCCCAGCCGAGATCGCAGACCGGCAGATCGAAGATCGTCCGCCGCGATGCAAGCACCGCGAAGTTTGCAATCAAATTCATTCCAACCTCCTGCCGAAGGTGCGTCATGCGCCCGACATCCCGGAAAACGAACCCATCTTTCCGCAGCCGGGGTCCCGCAGGACCGGCAGCGTCCAGCCCGAGCGGCCTCCGCCACCCCTGCGGCGACGTCCTCCCAAGCCAGTGCCGTGTTTGTATCAGCTCGGCTTCAAACAACCCTTAGGAAAGAAGCTTGGATTTTCATGCGCGCCTAAGCGGTTCATTAACCAAGGCGAGAACGCAAAAACGGCGCCTTTCGGCACCGTTCTTTAACCGGGCGGCCGGAAGCCGTCAGTGTCCGGAGGACGGAGCGGGCGTTTCGCTCGCAGGCGCGGTCTCGACAATCTTGACCGGCGCGCCGACTTTCGCCGGCTTGCCGCCGGAGGGCACGTCTTCCTTGGAGAGATAGTCGAGCTGCTCCAGCATGACTTCGGCGACATAGTCGCCGCCGAGACGCTCGTTCATGCCCTTCTTGATTTCCTCGCGGAAAGCGGCGGGATCGAAGGCCTTGATATTGGTGACATCGACCATCTTGTTGCCGACGAGCAGGCTGAAAAGTTCGTCGGTCGTCATCTCCGTGAGCGGCAGGTTGAGCCCCTCGATCAAATCCTTATGCATCATGAAAGAGATGCGGCCGAGGAAATAGCCGTTGACCGCACCATTGCCGATGACAGGCACGGTGATCGTCTCGCCCTTCACCAGCTCAAGCGCGTTCTGCTTGGTATCGGCCACAGCCGGCGCCGGCGCGGTCGCCATGTTCACTGAGAAATAAACCGATGCCAGCGTAACCGCGCAGACCCAGACACCTGTGAGGACGAGCTTGATCATCAGGCATCCCGCGCGACAAACTGTTCCTGGGAATAGGTGCCGTCGGCATCGGCATCCTGCACGGCGTTCTTCAGAAGATCGGCAACGGCGCGAACCGCCTCCAGATGCGCTTCGACGCGACGCGCGTTCAGCGTGAGCTTCTTCTTCAGACCGTGAAGCTGGTCGAGATGCGAAGCAGCGAGTTCGGCCGGGTCGGTATCGCGGAAGAGCATCGAGAGTTCGTACAGGCACCGGCTCTTATGCGCGTTCGAGACCTTGAGATCGAACTGCGGATCGCTGCCGATCCGGTTGTTCTCATTGTCGATTATCATTTCGAGGCGTCCGAGAACGGATTTGATCCTGTATTCGTTCGAAACTATTTCCATCTTATCCTCGATTATGCGTCGCGTGTTGCGGACTTATTGTCGGCAGTCGGGGTGCCGAAGGTCTTGCGCTGAAATTCGTCGATCATGCTGAGTGCGGTCTTGCGGTCGTCTTCATCCGTGGAGGCGTTGACGATCTTGCCTTCCTGGCGGCGCAGCTGTTCGGAATACATCTGCTTGGCAATGCCGATGCCGTCGCCCTTGGCCATGACGTTGCCGAGCTGCTCGGCCATCATGCCCTTCCAGATGTCACCGGTCGCGCCCTTGCCGAAGACGTTTTCGGCATCGCTCGGCAGCATGGATTTCACGAAATTCTGCAGAACCATGGCCTCGAACTTCCGGTAGGTTTCCGGCACCTCCTCGGGCTTTTCGCGGTTCTGGATATTGTGCACGCCGCTCTTCTGCTTGAGATGGTCGAGAATATCGACCGCCGACGAAAAGCCGTTGCCGTTTTCGGCCAGGCTGGTTGCGGCAAAGGCCGCCCGGTTGGCCTTCAGCTTTTCCTGGGCAGCCTGAACCTCCATGGGGTCGGCCGCCTTGACGACGTCCATCACCAGATCGCTGGGGGGTGAAATAGCCACGTTACAATCCTCTAATGTAAGATCGTGGCGATTATTATTTTTGAAGCTTGCTGGAGGCTGGCGTTGCGAACTGCTGATCGATGACGTCATAGACGGCGTTGTCATCCGCCTCGCGACGCTCGGCCTGAAGGGCTTCGAGCATGCTTTCTTCCAGCCGGTCGCCCTTGGCGCGCTCACGCGTCAGGCGCATTTCGTGCACCTGCTGCATGCCCGTCAGCTGCTGGTCCTTGATGGTCAGCCTGCCGAATCGGTCGGCATAGCTCTGCGAAAAGGCGCGATGGACCGGGTCCAGCGAGCCAAGCGCAAGAATGGCGACATCCATGGCCGCATTGACTTCCGCGCGCTGGCGGGCGGTTTCCGCCAGGTCGTACTCCGCCATCTTCTCAAGATGACGCTGTACCGCGACCAGGCGCTTGAGCTTGTCGGACCGTTTCTTCTCGATCATCGCCCCTCACCTTCCCACGAATATGCCGGCAAATGACTGGCCGAACTGGCTGATCAGCGCAGCGATCGAGAAATAGAGCAGGAAGAGGCCGCCCATCAGCAGATAGGGCGTGGAGATGAAGTAGACCGGTATCTGCGGGGCGAGCTTGTTGATGAAGCCGATCGAAATGTTGAAGATCAGCCCGTAGATCAGGTAGGGGCTCGAAAGCCGCAGCATGATGTAGGTCGTCTGCTCCAGCGTATCGGTGAAGGTGATGAGCGTGGCGCGCAACTGCAGCAAGCCGCCGAAAGGCATGGTCGTGTAGGAATCGATCAGCGCGCGGAAGACGATGTGATGGAAGTCCATGATGAAGAGGACCATCAGGCCGGTCATCGTGATGAAGGCGGTCAGGCTGATTTCGGCCGAATCTTCGACGATATCGGTCGTGCTCGGCTGCGTATAGCCGACCATCATCGACACGATCGAGGCCGCAAACTGCAGGCCGAGCGTATAGAGGCGGGCCAGCATGCCGTACATGACGCCGATCAGCGATTCGCTGAAAATCAGGCCGATATAGGTGCCGGAACTGGTGTGAACGGACGGGTAGACCGTATCCCAGAGCACCGGCAGGACGGCCAGCGAAAGCGCGCCTGCGATGAAGACGCGCAATTGCTCGGGCACGCGGGCGGAGGAAAAACCCGGAAGGGTCAGCACGCAGCCGCCGATCCGGCAGAAAACCAGAAACAGCGCCAGAACTGTCCCTTGCGGGTCTGAAATCATGAAATCGAGCCCAGAATCTTGATTTCGATGCCCTTGGCCAGTTCCACATGCGAAAGAACGGGAAGCGTTGCGAAGAGTCGCTCGATGATCATGCGGACATAGGAGCGCGTTTCCGGTGAGGTGACAAGGGCGAAAGGCAGGCCCCTGTCCATGAATTCACGGATAACTTTCGTCGCCTGTTCGCTGAACTCCTCGAGCGTGCGCGGATCGATGTCGAATTCGACGACTTCGCCCTTGGCATCGCGCTTGAGCGCCTGATGGAAGGCCAGATCCCATTTGCTGCCAAGCCGCAGCACGCGCAGCACGCCGTTGTCGGCAAGGTCGCCGCAAAGCTGCTGGGCCATGCGGATGCGCACATGCTCGACGATCTGCTCCGTCTTGCGGACATGCGGGGCAAGTTCGGCGACCGCTTCGAGGATGAGGTGCAGGTTGCGGATCGAGACACGCTCGGCAAGCAGCAGTTTCAGCACCGCCTGCAGGCCCGAATAGGACATGTGCGACGAGCAGATTTCGTCGGCGAGCTTCTTGTATTCGGGATCGAGACGATCGATCAGGATCTTCACGTCCTTATAGGAGAGAAGCTGCGGCAGGTTGTTCCTGATGACCTCGCTCATATGGGTCAGCACGACGGAGACGTTGTCGATCGGCTGGAAGCCTTCGCGCTTGAGGTCGTCGGCGAAGTTTTCGAGGATCGAAACCGCCGGCATGCCGAAAGCGGGCTCGCGGATCTCGTCGCCCGGAATGCTCGGCTTGCGGCCGGCGCCGGTGACGACCAGAACTTCGCCGACACGCAGCAGGTTCGAGGCGACGGTCGTGCCGTGGATGCGGATCTGGTAGGACTTTTCGGGAATGCCGATATCGTCCGTCACCTTGATTTCCGGCACGACGAAACCGTACTGGGTGGCAAACTTCTTGCGCATCTTGCCGACGCGGAAGGCGAGTTCCTGATGGGCGCCGAGCAGGCGGGTCGAGACCATCTTGCCGAGAGCAAGCTCGATTTCCGACGTGCGCAGAACCGACTTGACCGAGTCCTTCTCGAGTTCCTTGTTCTGGACGACCTTCTTTTCCTCCGCCTCGCGGCGGATCTTGTTTTCAGCCTCGATCTGGCGCGGGATGAACCAGGCGCCGAAGGCGAGAAGGCTGCCGAGGAAGACGAAGGGCAGCGTCGGCAGGCCCGGCATCAGGCCGAGCACGAACATCAGCACGGCCGAAACGGAGAGCGCGCGCGGATAGCCGCTGAGCTGGTTGACGACCGCCTGATCGGTGGAGCCGACGGTGCCGCCGCGGGAGACGAGAAGGCCGGCGGCGAGCGAGACGATCAGGGCCGGCATCTGCGAGACGAGGCCGTCGCCGACCGACAGCTTGACGAAAACATCGGCCGCTTCGCCGATCGGCATGCCGTGACGGAAATAACCGATGATGATGCCGCCGAAGACGTTGATGGCGGTAATCAGAAGACCGGCAACCGCGTCACCGCGAACGAATTTCGAGGCACCGTCCATCGCACCGAAGAAGGAGCTTTCTTCCTCCAGTTCCTTGCGGCGGCGCTGGGCTTCCTTCTCGTCGATGATGCCGGCAGAAAGGTCGGCGTCGATCGACATCTGCTTGCCGGGGATGGCGTCCAGGGTGAAACGTGCGCCGACTTCCGCGATACGCGTCGCACCCTTGGTGATGACGATGAAATTGATGGTGATGAGGATCAGGAAGACGATCAGACCGATGACGAAGTCGCCGGACATGACGAGGCTTGCGAAGCCCGCAATCACGCCGCCGGCCGCATCGTGCCCCTCGTTGCCATGCGAAAGGATGACGCGTGTCGTGGCGATGTTCAGCGCCAGTCGCGTCATCGTCGCGATCAGAAGGATGGTCGGGAAGGACGAGAAATCGAGCGGCTTCTGGATCCACAGCGCGACCATGAGGATCAGCACCGAGAAGGCGATCGAGAATGCCAGGCCCATGTCGATCAGGAACGGCGGGATCGGCAGGAAGAGGATACAGATGATACCGACGATGCCCAAGGCAAAGCCGATGTCACGCATGCTGGGAGCGACTTTCGGAAGGGGTAGTGCAGGTGGTTGCGCCATAACGATTCCGTCTCTTCATGAGAGGAGGCGGACATCACAGTCCGCCCAGTTCGGATCGACAGTTAAATGGCGAAGCTTGCGCGAAGAATGCTTCGCCCAACCAGGAAAGGCTCCTGCTCAGAAACCGGACTGGATGCGCGAGAAGACCAGATTGGTGAAGATGGAAATCTGGGAGCCCACAAAGGGGGCGGATATGCCGATCGTGACCAGAACGGCAACGATCTTGGGCACGAAGGTAAGCGTGGCTTCCTGCACCTGCGTCAGCGCCTGGATGAGCGCGATCACGAGACCGACGACCATTGCCGCAATGACGGCGGGACCCGCGGCAACGAGAACAGTCCAGATCGCAGCCTGGAACAGGTCGAGTGCATCAGCTTCATTCATCGTCAGGCAACCTCATATCGCATTGAAAGCAGACAGCCCGGCTTAGCCGGACTGATATTTTGCGACATCATCCGAAGGGAATGATGTCAGACGCCATCCGTTTCGTCGGTGCCGCTGTCGTCACCGGTTTCATCCGAACCGCTATCGTCGCCCGAACCGTTGGTCGGGGCCGAATCGGCCAGCGAGATGCCCGGCTGGATGAGAATCTTACCGCCATCGTCGAGCGTTGCAATGAGGCCGTCCGAATAAACCTTGACGGATTCGACAATACCCTTGGTGCTGCCGTCGGCGCTTTCCATGTACTTGCCGATATAGCTGCTTGCCTGGGTCAGGCTGGAGCTCGTCAGCAGCGTGTCGAGCTTCTGGTTCGTCTGGATGGTCTGCTCGACCTGCGAGAAGCTCGCGAGCTGCGACATCTGCTCGCTGGCATCCATCGGATCGGTCGGATCCTGGTTTTGCATCTGCGCGACGAGCAGCTGCAGGAAGTTGTCGTAGTTCAGCGTCGCCTTCTGCTGGGCAGCGCTGGAGGAGCCATACGTGCTGCTGCCGGCACCGACTGCCTGAGTTCCGTCTACCGCCATGGTGCGATCTCCCTGCGAATCTGCTCGACCATGGTCGGCGGCAGCTCGTGATTGTTGAGAATACTGTCTTCGATCGGATAGAGAGCCCGGATCGCCTTCAGCGCATCGAAGGCGCGGCCGGTCGAGACGAGTGCGTCGATCCGCTTCAGCTCGGCGAGGATTTCCTCGTTCTTGAAGCAGGTGAGCAGCATCGTGATCGACTTGCGGAACATGGCGGTGGAATGTTCCTTGCCCTCGGGGTTGATGAGGATCATCTGGGCGATGAAGTAGAGCTGGCGCAGCGGCGTGGTCGCGCCTTCCGGCTGCAGCACGTGGTTTTCGAGAAGGAACGTCACATCATTCAGGAATTCCAGCGCGACCTTGCGGTCGACACGCAGGACGGCGCCGTTGATGAAGATTCTTTCCCCGGCTTTCAGAGAAATGCGAAGTGTACTTTTCATTTAAGTCCATCCCTGATGATGGTGGTAACGTCGATAATGCCCTGGTAGTTATTCGACTGACGTTTTCTAATTCTGTCGCATTCCTTCAATATCCAGATCGCGATCGAGATGAGGTTGGCCCTGAGCTCGACTTCCAACTGGTTGTCGGGATGTTTCAAATCCTCGATGAAGCTGATCCACACCCTTCGCGTATAGAAGAGAGCTTCAATGGCCTCCCGGCTGTACTTCTCCTTGTCGCGCGCCGCCGAAAGCAGTTCGATCGAACGTTCGAGAACCTGCCATTCCCGCTCTTTCGCGTCGGCAACCGAGTCTTGCATGACCTCGGCATAAGAGAACTGATACATTCATGCATCCTTCTTTATATTGCGCGCCTTTGATCATCAAAGGTAGTTCACGAGGCTCAGCTGCTGGATCTTCGATACGATCGTGTAAGCGGTTTCGAGCTGTGTTTCCAAAGTCTTGACGAGCGTCGAGGCCTCGTAGGGATCGACGCCCTGGATATCGACGAGCTTGGTCTGCATGATGTTGGCCTGAGCGTCGAGGGCGTCATTCGCCTTCTCCACGCGCTCCTGCGACAGGCCGAGCTGGCTCGCCTGGGTCACGATCCCGGTGGTCGCGCGGGTCGTGTAGGTGATCGCCATCGACGAAACCTTGCTCATCGCATCCGTGCTAAGGTTCTGACCGAACAGCGCAGAGGTCATGACCGTTGCGAGAGCGAAGTAACGCATGCCTTCGGAATTGGCGCTGGTCGAGGATTCGACAACTTCCGAATTGCTGATACGGCTCGTCATGTTCTGGCTGGATGCCTTGGACCAGCCGGTCGTCGGATCGGTCCAGGCCGCTTCGCTGAACATCGGCTCGACCTCGGTTTCGATGAAGGTCTTCATCTCGTCGCCGGTGATCTCGTTCACCGGCTTGCCGAGCGTCAGCGCGTAGGCGTTCAGCCTGTTGGTAATTTCAGTCGTCGTCGCAGCCGTCTTATCCGTCAACGGCTGAATATCCGTGTTGATGCCGGCGAAGAGATATTCGCCGTTCACCATGGAATTCGACGTATCCATCATGGTCGAGAGCGCACTGGTCGCCGACTGGATGGCAACCGTGACGCTGCCCGGATCATGGCTGCTCTGCAGCGCGGTCAGCTTGGACAGGAAACTGTCGCCGGCCTTCTTCATCTTGTCGAGACCGGTCTGCGCCGATTCCATGCGGGCATCGACGAGAGCGTTGCTCAGCTTGATCGATTTGATCCGGTCGACTTCACGTGTAAAATCAATGCTTTTGGCCGCGTAACCGCCAAGCGACACACCAATGTCGGCATAGACGCCTGTCGTCGCTTCCATCGTCGCCTTCGTCATCTGGTTCTGCGCCTGGCGGATCGTCAGCCGCATGGCGTTCTGGATGGCCGAACTTGAAATAAATGAGCTTTTCATGGCTTAACTCGCAATATCCAGCAATGCTTTCAACATCTCGTCGACGGCGTTCAAAATCTTGGTCGCCGCCTTGTAGGACTGCTCTATATCGAGAAGAAGCGTCAGTTCCTCGTCGAGGTTGACGCCGGTTTCATTGGAATAAGCTTCATCGGTTCGCGCCGCGGCAGCCTGGGTGTTTTCCGCTGCCGTGGTCGCATCGCTGCGGTTCTGCTCGAGCCAGCCGATGGAATTGGTGGCAAAGGTCAGAATGCTGATATTCGAGTCGAGGCCAGTCGATGCGTCGAACGGGATGCCGGAATCCATCGCCGTGTAGAGGCGGTCGAGTTCTGCGGTATAACCGCTCGAACCGTCCGGGTTCGCCGCCGTACTCGAGGCGTTTATGTTACCGTCACGCAGCCGCATGGGATCGCCGCCCTTGGAGGTGACGACACGGTCATTGATCGCGATCGTTCCCGCAATGCCGTTGATCAGCGTTCCGGCCGGCGGGACCCCCCCTGCGACTCCGGTCGTCGGGTCTGTCCAGACGAAGAGGCCGGGATTGCCGTCCTCCTGGTAAAGATTGACAAGACCGCGGGCGACCTCGTCGAGCTGGCTCTGGAACTTCGGCGCAATATCGTCGCGGATCTGCAGGAGCGAGGCCAGGCTGCCCTGCGCGTTGGTCGAGGCGCCCGAACCCGTATTGACGGCAACGCCGTCGATATAGACCTTGTTGCCGACCGTGCCCGCCGCATAGGACTGCGTCGGCTCGAAACTCACCGCGCGCGGGATCGTCTCGAACAGGGTCGTGCCATCGGCCGTATAGAGCACCATGTCGTTGTTATCACGCGTCACCGTCGACACGCCAACGATCTGGTTGATCTGCTTGAGGACCTTTTCGCGCTCGTCGAGAGCGCTCGACGGGTCCTCGTTGCCGGCCGTCGCCTTCTTGACGGCATTGTTGGCCGTTTCGAACTGCTTGAGCAGGCTGTTCAGCGAATCGACCTGGTTCTTGATCTGCTTGTCGGCGTCGGCGCGCTGCTCCTGCACCGCCTTGGAGGCATTGTTCAGCGAGGTTACGACGTCCTGCGCCGCCGTGATCGCGCCCTGGGCAGCGATCAGATCGCCAGGGGTGGCGCGGAAGGTGCCGAGCTTGTCGCGGAAGGTGCGCAGAGCCACTTCCGGCGACGTTTCGTTGTCGTTGCCGCCCATGATCGACTTCAGGTCCTCAAGGCCGCCCAGCAGGGTCTGCTGGGCGCTGTCCTTCGAGGACGCCTTGAGATACTGTTTCAGCAGCGCATCTTCCTGCGCGCGGCTGATCTTGACCACCTGAGCGCCACCCAGCGAGGTGGTGAGCATCGCCTGCCGGCGCACATAGTCCTTGTTGCCGGCATTCGAGATATTGTTCGATACGATGCTGCTCTGCGCGCCCGTATTGTTGAATATGCTCTGCGCGGTATTAAGTGCCGAAGTGAGCGACATGGCTTACCCGTTACCCTGATTAACGCTTGAGGTTGACGAGGACGTCCATGAGATCGGAACCCGTCTGGAACACCTTGGAGTTGGCGGTGTAACTGCGCTGGGATTCGATCATTTCCGTCAGCTCGCCGGCGAGATCGACATTCGAGCCTTCGAGAGCACCGGCCTGGATCTTGCCGAAGCCGCTGGTCTGCGGGAAGCCGGTGACGGTGACGCCCGACCTGCCGTTGGCAGAGTAGACGTTGCCGGTCATCAGCGTCAGCAGGTCGGGGCTCGGCACGTTGGCGAGCGGAATCTGGAAGACCGGCTTGGTGCTGCCGTCGTCATACTTGGAGTAGACGATACCGTCTGCGTCGATGGTGATGTCGACCGGCGAATTTGCGCCCTGGCCGTCGACGTTACCCGTGCCGGAAAAATTGTCGCCGACCTGGGAGAGGTCCAGATTGAGGTCGATGGTAAGGCCCGTCGCCGGATCGGTGATCGTCGAATTGGCCGTCGAGGTCATCTTGCCCTTGTCGTCAAAGAAGATCGTCTTGGTCGCGACCGGGCCGGAGCTGTACGGGAAGGAGCTGGTGCCCGTCGTGGCCTTGTCCGCGTTGCGGAACACAGCCATTTCCCACTGATATTCCTGGCCCGGAACGGTCGGCGTCGGCGCCGGCACCTTGGTGAAGTAGATGTCGTACATCACCTTGCTGCCGAGCTTGTCGTAGGTGACCATCGAATACTTCTGGGTGTTCGTCGTCGTGGGGTCTACCGCAGCGTTTGCGCTCGGCCACGTATCGGGGTCGGTAACGACGGTCGCACCGGGCTTGAGGTTGCCGGTCCAGGTACCGTTCGACGTCGCAATCGCTTCCAGCTTCTGGTCGCCGAGAACGTTGATCGGAACAAGACCGTCGAAGCCGTTGACGACGACCGCCGGGGCGGAAGCCCCCCAGGGATAACCCATGAGCGTGAAACCTGCGGAGTTGACGAGGTTGCCGTTGTCGTCCTTGGTGAAGTCGCCGGCGCGCGTCAGAACCGGAACGCCGTCGGCGCCCTGAACGATGAAGAAGCCGTCACCGGAAATCGCGAGATCGTAGCCGGAGGTCGTGTAGGAAATGTCGCCCTGGTCGGAGACAGCCTGGCGAACCGTCGTGGTCACGCCGCCCGAGCTGTAGTTGCCGGACGTGGAAGGCAGAACCAGCGACGAGAACGCGGTCGAAACAGCCTTGTAACCGGTGGTGTTCACGTTCGCGATGTTGTCGGAGACGGTGCTGAGGCGGTTTGCCTGCGCGTTCATCCCCGATACTGCCGTCTTCATGCTGCCGAAAATGCTCATCTGAAAACCTCGTTTTGCCTGTTAAGTGCAACAGTATTTGGCGGGCCTTGCGTGAAGCTGTCTGTCATGCCGGGTCGCCGGCCGAAATATTCCGGCTTTCCCGCGCGGCACGACCCGCGCCGAAAAATCAATTCCAATCAATGCAATAGCCAAGGAAGCGCTTGGAATCGACCGGATCGACACCGAGCTTCTTGCGCAGCTTCTTGCGCAGCTTGGAAATGTGGCTTTCGACGACGTTTTCTTCGACTTCCTCATCGAAAATGCCGTAGATCGCATTGAAGATCTGGGTCTTGGTGACACGACGGCCGCGATTGGCGATCAGGTATTCGAGGATGCGGCGCTCGCGGCGCGGCAGGGCGAAGACTTCGCCGTTGATTTCCGGATCGCGCCCGTCCGAGAAGACGCGGATGGCGCCGATGTCGGTGTAGTTCGCGATCGCCTTCAGGCGACGACGGATGGCTGCGGCGCGTGCGAGAATCTCACGCGGATGCACCGGCTTGCGTACAACGTCGTCCACGCCGCAATCGAAAAGGGCAAGCGTGTTTTCGAGCGACGGCTGGTCGCTGACCGCGATCACGGGCGCCATCGAGCGATCCCTGATCGCACGCGGCAATTCCATGGCGCGCTGCCCCTGGCCGATCAGGAATGCCTCGACGGCCGCGATATCCGAATCAGCCGCCGTCTGCACCCATTCGCCGAATTCATTGGGATCAAAGCCGGTCGAGGGAATGCCCTCACGGCCAAAGAGAGAAGTATAACCATCCTTCACGAGCTCACGCTCATCAACCACTACGATCATTCGTCCGCCTCCGAATCAGTGTGGCACATCGATGATCTATGGGTACGAATCGCGCGAATCAGCGGCAACTCGGGAAAGTTAATGGCAGAAATTAATAATTGATTAAGAATTGGGTACCGATTTGATCTACATATAGTAGGTCGCCGGCGTTATGCACACAAAAGTTTCGTGGAAAAGTTAACAACCGCTTAATTACGCCTTGCAAGCAGGAATCATGCCGGATTCTTGCCACACTCTGACACAGTTCGGACATAATTGGTGAATTCAATTATTAATTGAATTAATTTCCGCAGAAATTGCTCGCATTGGGAGTCCACTTGCCGTAGCCGGTGGCGACCAGATTTGCGATGACGCGGCAGACATATTGCTTCTGCGCCGGATTGTTGTTCGGTCCTGCGTGGTATCTGGCTACCGCCATCGTCCATGTTTCATGACGGTCGTGCAGGTTGCGAAGGAACTTCGCGGCATATTCCACGTTGCGGTGAGGATCGAACATTTCCTCCACGGAGCTGAAGTTTTCGCC
This sequence comes from Rhizobium sp. KDH_Rht_773_N, assembly GCF_052946295.1. Taxonomy (NCBI): domain Bacteria; kingdom Pseudomonadati; phylum Pseudomonadota; class Alphaproteobacteria; order Hyphomicrobiales; family Rhizobiaceae; genus Rhizobium; species Rhizobium sp. KDH_Rht_773_N. The sequence goes on from NZ_CM129525.1 coordinate 1,115,968, forward strand.
GTGGAAATAGTGGTTGATCTGCATACATCCGATGTCGATAAGCTTCGCGCCGTCTCTGCTGGCAGTGTCGAATTGCCGCAGCGCCGCCTGCTCGGAAGGCGGGAACAACGCCTTCCCCTCGACATTCATGGCATAGGGATAGAGCGATCCCTTGCGCCCGGTTTCCGTCAGGCCCACGGAATAGAGGATGCCTTCCGGGATCCCGTATTTGGCCGCAGCGGACTGGATCTCGCGCTCGCAGGCGCCGGTGGAGGCCGATGCGCTAGAGGTAAACGCTGCCAGAGCGGTTGCCGCCAGCGTCGACAGCAGAAGCGTTCTCAACACCGTTCCTGCCCGCACCATTGAAGCCTCCGTCCGTCTGCTGTGCTGTCTGGTTCTGGCGCTCGCGCGCCTCGCCGCCCTGCCCCTGGCCCTGCTGGGCAAGCGACTGCTGCTGGGAAGCCTGCCCCTGGCCGTTGGCCTGGCTGCCGGTATCGGCTCGCTCCACCGGAGCCATGCTGATGGTCACGTTGTCGACCGCGTAGCCCTGGCTGCGCAGCGCTTCGAGGATCTTGCCGTGGTCTTCCTTGAGCTGGCGGTAGGCAGTGCCCGTCTCGACCTTGAGATCGACGTTCAGCGTCTCGCCGGAAAGGCGCATCGTCGCCGTGACCAAACCGAGGTCGATCGGGCTCATCTGGATCTTGAGCGTATTGACCACCTTGCCGGTGCTCGTCCATTCGGCGGCATTCGACAGGGCCGAGCTCGGCTGCATGGCGCGCGCCCATTCGCTGTCGCCCGACAGGGCCGCGGTCACGGTCGCGGAATTCTGGTTCTGCACCAGGCCGAGATAACGGCGGGATTCCAGAACGGAGACATTTTCAACGCTCGTCTTGCCCGCTTTTTCCGAACCCGGCTGTTCGGTGCCGATCTGCATGTCGATCGACTGGCCGCGGCCATCGGCACGGCTGAGCCTGAAGGTCTTGCCTCCGACGCTTTCGACATTCTCCGTTCCGGGAATGCGCGTGTCGTCGTGATGCGGGGCGACGGCGGCGAGCGCGTCCGACACATGCGCATCGGCCTTGACGCCATTTGTCCCTTCGGCTTTCGCATCCTTCTTTCCGGCCGTCGTGTTATCGGCCTTCGCCGTGGCGTGGTGCACGGATGCCTGAAGGACCGCTGCGGCATCACCCGGCTCCTTCTTCAGAAGGCCGAGGACATCGGTAATGTCGCCGTCGCCCGCTTCCGCATCGGCAGCCGGATCGGTGTCGGTAGCGGCGGGAAGCACGTTGCCCTTGGCAGGCTTGGCGGTCTTGCCGGTCATCACCTGGGCCGCGGTCTCGGCCGCCTGATCGGACGTGTCCGGCTTGCCGAGCCCAAAGACCGCCGCATCCTTTTCCTGATCCCTGATGGATTTCGCGGGCGTCTTGCCGGCATTCGCGATTGTTCCGGCCTGCACGTTCGCCTGTCCCTTGAGCGAAGCATCGTTGAGATCGATCAGCGGTTTCGGATTGCGGCTGCGCAGGTCGCGCGCCACCGTGTCCGCGCTGTCGTGGCCGGCCTGCTGCCCGGACGTATCGACCGTATCCGCATCCTGCTCGTTGCTGCCGGCCTTGGAGAGGACATCCGAGAAGCCGCCGTTCTGATCCGAAGCCTCGCCTTTGCCGGCCCCCCGGCCGGATCTTACGGACGCAGACGCATCCGTGCCGGGCGTTCCGCCCGAGACGCTGATATCCATCATCATCTTACTTGCCTTCTTGGGCCAGGAGACCGTCGATTTCGTCGAGCTTGGATCGATTGGTCGTCACGAAAGAGGTGAATGAAGGGTCGGCATCCTGGCCTCCCGAGCCAGCGGAAGCCGCGCCTTCGACAACAGGTTCCGGAGCAGCGCCCGGCGCCCCTTCCGGTTGCGCAGCCGTGGCGGCTGCGGCCTGTTCAGAAGTAATTTCTTGATTAGGATTATTAGGGGTTGAGCCTTGCGTCAGGCTTGCCGGATCGGGAGCCCGCAATATCTGCTCGGCGACCGATCGTGCGGCTGCCTGCAGCGCCTGATCCTGCGGCGAGAGCGAGGCGCCCGAGATATTGGCGATATATTTGGCGGCCTGGTCAATATCGTCGGTCGGCACGTTCGCCATGCCGTTATAGAAATCGGCAAGCGGCCCAAACGGATTGTCCGTCCCCTCGCCCAGCGACTGGACGCGCTGGGCAGCCATGCGGGCGAGGTCGGGCTTTCCGGCGATGGCGGCAGCGCGCGCCACGCGCAGATAGACCTCGCGCTGGCGCGGGGCATCCATGAAGGAGAGGATATCGACGACCGCCTGCGGATTGACATCGTGATTGTGGCTGACGATCAGCTTCACGAAGAGATCGGCGAACTGGCTGGCATAGGGCGAATGCAGGAAGCGGCGGACGTAGCGCTGCGAATAGGCAAGCCCCTTGTCGACCTCTCCGGTTTCGACGCAGATGGCAACCGAGCGGCGCAGCGCCGCCTCCTCGACGATGGTGCCGGGCGCATTGAGCCGCGCCCGGTCGTAGAGGGCAAGCGCATCAAGCGGCCTGGTGGCAATCAGCACATTGCCGCCGATCAGCGCCAGATAGGGGCCGATCTTCTTGCCATCATATTCCCTGGCGGTTTCTTCCAGCGTCTTGGAGACCAGCAGGCCCTTGCCGCTCAGATATTTCCGCAGCACATCGGTGACGCGATTGTCGAAGTAGCCGTTGACGTCGTGGGAAACGAGATATTCCAGCGTCTGCGGATTGCCGCCGCTCATCACGTAAATCAGCGCGGCATCGACATTGCGGTCATCGTCATAAACGGACGGATCGACGGTGCGCAGGCGCTGGTCGATCTTGCCGAGCATGAAGCGCTGCATCTCGCCGGCGGAATGATCGCCCGTTACGACCGAATCCTGAACGAACTGCAGGGAGCGCAGCATCTTGTACGGCGCGAGATCGTCCGCGTCTGCGGCGTGACCGACGGCAGGCGACATCAACGCCAGGCCGAAGAGCGCATATCTGAAATAGCGATGCTGCCTCAGCGCCATGCGACTATCCTTGATCTGCCTGTACGAGAATCTCGATCCGGCGGTTTGACGCGTTATAGGGGTCGTCGGGCAGCTTCAGGCGGCGGTCGGCAAAGCCGGAAACCTGGGAAATACGCTTCTCGTCGAGACCGCCGCGCACGAGCATGTAATAAGCGCTCTGCGCACGGTCCATCGAAAGCCGCCAGTTCTCGTTGAGACCGCCCTTGAACTGCCGCCCGTCGGTATGGCCGCGAATGGCGACAGCTCCGCCCCGCTCCTTCAGGATTTCGCCGATCTTCTGCATCGCGAGGACCATTTCCGGACGCGGCACGGCAGAACCGATGTTGAACATGGAGTCGTCGTTCTGGTCGGAAATGCTCACCAGCAGGCCGCCTTCGGACGCCGTCACCGTCAGGCCTTCGGCCAGCTTGCCGGCAACACCGGAAATCTGCTGGGCGATTTCCTGCTGCAGTTCCTTGGCCTGCTGCTGTTCCTCGGCCTGCTTCGCCTCTTCGGTCTTGTCGGCGTCCTTGGTCTTGTCCGCCTGCTTGTCCTGCTTCTTCTCGGCCTGTTTCTCTGCCGAGGCTGCCACGGCTGCGCTATTGGCATCCTTGCTCAGCAGCGTGGCCGGCTTGGAATTTTCCGCCTTGGCAAGCTCGTTCGGTTCAGCCTTCGAATCGAGCGGCGAAGGCTGCTGCGGTTTGCCGGCGGTCGTCACTTCGACCTGCTTGGTCCAGAAATCCGGATCGAAAGGATCGCGATAGGCCTCGCCGCCATCCGCACCGGTCGCCGGGCCGGAATCGGCGGCGCCGCCGTCACCCTTGGCGCTGACATTTGCCTGCTGGCCGACTTCCTGGGCGATCTCGGCGAGAACCGAATAGGGATTCTCGAAGAAATCGGCTTCCGAATAATTGGTCTTGTCGCCGGAGGTCGAGGTCTGGTCGTCGCCGTCGGCGGCGGACTTGCCCTCGTTCGGATTCTCTTCCTTCTCCTTCGACTTTTCCTGGTTCTGCTCGCCCTCGGCCTGATCGACGGGCTTCTTCAAGCCCTTCTCGGTCGGCTTTTCATCCGAGAGCTTGATCGGGTTGAAATAGGTCGCGATCGAGGCCTTGGTTTCCTCGTTGGCGGCGTTGACCAGCCACATGACGAGGAAGAAGGCCATCATTGCCGTCATGAAGTCGGCATAGGCGATCTTCCAGGCGCCGCCATGGGCGCCATCGTGATCCCCGCCGCCATGTTTCTTGACGATGACGATCTCGTTCTTGCCGTGATGATGATTTTCGCCGTCGCTCATTCGGAAACTTTCTTCAAGCTAGCCGCCCAGGCGGAAATACGGGTCACGAGTACGGTTTCGCCAATCTCGGCAGCAAGGTCGACATCATCGGCCTCGTGATGGCGCACCAATGCGGCATGTTCTCCGAGTTCGCCCTTGAGGATATCGAAAAGCTTGGCCGGGCCGCGCACGACGATCGGCGCCGCGGCACCGTCGAGGATTGCCTCGCGCAGCAGGACGGCAAGATTTTCGGTCGCCTTCCTTGCCAGCGCTTCGGTCATGATCGGCGCGATTGCCGTGGCGGTCGCCTCGCTGACGAGCGTGGCGATCTCTTCGGCCATGTCGCGGATGCGCGAAGCGATCACGGCGGCGGCCTCGATCTCGTAACGGAGCTTCAGCTCTTCGATCTCGCGGGCATGCGCGGCGGCGGCGGCCTCGGCTTCGCGTTCGTATTTTTCGGTCAATTCCAGGGTTGCGGCCGCGAAACCTTCGGAATGGGCCTCGCGCCGTTCCGCCTCGATGTCGATTTCGGGCTCCTGCGGCAACTCCGCAAATACGGAGGCGGTTTCGGCGGCGAAATCATCTACATCGATGATCGGCGCCGAGGGACTCGGCTCACCGAAATCCTTCAAATACCGGGAAAGCATAATGCTCATAAAAAACCGTCCAGTATTCGGGAAGCACGCGGCATGCCCCCGCTTGAAAAATGACCATCGTCCTTGCCGGCGTGCCGTTCCGGTTCGGGAGAGGCTCGGGGCCTGTCGCCGGCATGGATTCGGACACTGCCTTCATGCCGGAAACTAGAAACCCAAACTTGCGCGAGGATGAATGGTGCCGCCCCCGCGCTCGCGCCTTATTCGAGCAGGATGAGAATCTTGCTGGCGGACGTATTGAGGATGGAAATCGCCTCGACGGCCATCTGCTTCTGCGTTTCGATCGCCTTCTGGCGGGTCGAAGCCTCGTCCATATCGGTATCGACGAGGGCGCCGACGCTCTTGTCGACGGCGTCGGACAGATCCGCGGTATAGTCGATCTGATCGTCGATACGAGCCTTCATGACACCGATCCCCGCTGCCGAATTCGTGAGCTGCTTGAGCATGGCGTCCGTGGCCGTCAGCATATCCATCAGCTGCGAGTCGGTGGTGGACTTGCTGATGGAGATTTCCGTGCCGGTCGCCGGCGTTCCGGAATTTACGTTCAGCAGATAGTAGTTGCGGACCGGCGTGCCGTCGGGATTGCCGTTGACATCCTTGGTGAACAGGCCGCCGCTGGCATTGTTCCTGTCGATCAGGATGGTCTGGGACGACGGAAAGTCGATCGTCTGCGCCTGATATTCGCCTGTCGGGGCGCGCACGAAGCTGCCGATGATCTGCCACTGCGGGGGGGCGGCTGGCTCGCCGTTCAGGAGCCAGTTTTCGCCGGCGAAGGCCGTGCCTTCGACCATCGTCTGGAGCTGGTTCTTGTATTCGGTGATTTCGGCGTTGATCTTGTCCTTGTCGGCGCCGGGCTCACGGGCGGCAACCAGCTTGGCTCTGAGATCGCCGAGAAGATCGATCGCGGAATTCATCGCCGTATAGGTCGCGTCGACCTTGGCGGCACCGAGGCCGAGCGCATCGCCAATGGTGCCGAGGTTGGTGCTGTCGGCGCGCATCACGCTCGCGATCGACCAGTAGGTCGCATCGTCGGCCGCAGTTGCCACGCGCTTGGCCGTGGAAATCTGCTGCTGTACGTCGGACGATTCTTTGTTGATGCTGCGCAGCACTGCAAGCGCACTCACCGCGGCCGCGTTGGTAATCTTGACGGTCATCGACATGGTCTCGGAAAGGTGAAGGGATCAGGCCGGTTTTGCCGGCAGCGACTGAACTGGCTTCATGCCTCCCGGGCGGGTTCCCGCGCCGGTGCGTCGCAAAACAAATCAACTTGCGGCAACGTTAACCCGATATCAACCAGTTTCGCAAGAGCGGAATCGGGGATCGAAACGAGTGTGGCGACTTCTCTGCAAACCATTGAAATAAAAGAAAAACCGCGCCATTTCGGCGCGGTTTCCAGGATGCCGCGAACTGGCGGCGCAAGGTTTGGTCCAGCTTCAGCCGCCGCCTTAGCTGCGGAAGAGCGTGAGGACGTTCTGAGCGCTGGAGTTTGCAATCGAGAGCGACTGGATCGCCAGCTGTTGCTGTGTCTGCAGCGCCGTGAGCCTGCTCGATTCCTCTTCCATGTCGGCATCGACGAGACGGCCGACACCCGAGTCGATCGAGTCGCCGAGGGCCGCGACGAAGTTTTCCTGCAGCTCGATGCGGTTGGAGATGGAGCCGAGCTGAGAGGCTGCCTTCGTCATTGCCTCCAGGCCCGCTTCGATTGCCGTCAGTGCCATAGCGATTTCCGTCTGACCGAAGGTGGTGATGTTCATGGTGTAGATCGAACCGATCGTGCCGTTGGAGGAGCCGATGATGCCGCTGCTCGAATCGATGGTGCCTGCCGTGGTCATGCCGAACAGGACGTTGCCGTTGGAGGCCGCGTTGAGGACATAGTCGGTCGTCTTGACCGAAACGTTGCCGTTGCCGTCGCGGACGAAGGTGGATACGACGCTCTTGGTCGAATTGCCGGCAACCCAGTTTTCGCCGGAGAAGGAAGCCGACTGGGAGATGCTCATGAGCTGAGCCTGAAGCTGGCTGATTTCTTCCTGGATCTTGGTCTTGTCGACGCCCTTTTCCGTCGCGGCAACGATCTTCGACTTGATTTCGCTGACCACGTCGATGGCGTTGTCCATGGCCGTGTAGGCCGTATCGACCTTTGCGGCGCCGAGGCCGAGAGCGTCGGAAACTGCGGAAAGGGCCTTGTTGTCCGAGCGCATGGTCGTTGCGATGGACCAATAGGCTGCGTTGTCTGCCGCCTTTTCAACGCGATAGCCGGAAGATACGCGGTTCTGGGTGTCCTGGAGACTGTTGCTGATACCGCGGAGGGTCTGGAGGGCGGCCATAGCCGCGACGTTCGTCAAAATGCTGGTCATGAAATGATTGCCCCTTGTTGGCAGACGTTAAAATAAAGGGACATTCGGGAATAGCGCCCGGGAACGACGATCAGCCTTCATGCCTGTTAACCCGTTCTTAAATTTGGTTAACTCGCCGTCTCGTTGAGACGCAGAAAACAGCAATATGGTTAATCAATCGTTAACAGAAATCAAAAAAAGCCGCGCTCCATCGAAGCGCGGCTCGATTTCCATGTGACCCGCCGGTTATCCGGCGGGTTATGTTTCGCGATCCTATCAGCCGCGGAAGAGCGACAGGATGTTCTGCGAAGAGGAGTTGGCGATCGACAGAGACTGGATGCCGAGCTGCTGCTGCGTCTGGAGAGCAGAGAGCTTGGAGGATTCTTCTTCCATGTTGGCATCGACGAGGCGGCCGATACCGGAGTCGATCGAGTCGGACAGGGCGCTGACGAAGTCGTCCTGCATCTGGATGCGGGTGGAGATCGAACCCAGCTTTGCACCGGCAGACGTCATTGCCTTCAGGGCATTTTCGACAGCGGTCAGAGCGAGGCCGAGGTCAGCCTGCGTGAAGGAGGTGATGTCGAGGCTGTAAACCGAGCCGATCGTACCAACGCTCGAGCCGAGGATACCCGTGGAGGTTTCGATGGCGCCGGTCGTCAGCATGCCGAACAGAACGTTGCCGCTCGAGGTGTTGTTCAGAACGTAGTCGGTCATCTTGACCGAAACGCCGTTCGAACCGTCGCGAACGAAGGAGGAAACAACGCTCTTGGTTACGGCGTTGGCGCCAGCAACCCAGTTTTCGCCGGAGAAGGAAGCCGACTGAGCGATGCTCATCAGCTGGTCCTGCAGCTGGTCGATTTCTTCCTGGACCTTCTTCTTGTCGACGCCGTTTTCAGTTGCGGCAACGATCTTTGCCTTGATTTCGCCGACGACGTCGATGGCGCTGTCCATGGCGGTGTAAGCGGTGTCAACCTTGGCGGCGCCGAGGCCGAGAGCGTCGGAAACAGCCGAGAGGGCCTTGTTGTCCGAACGCATGGTGGTTGCGATCGACCAGTAAGCAGCGTTGTCAGCAGCCTTGCCGACGCGGTAGCCGGACGAAACGTGGTCCTGGGTCTTCTGGAGGCCCTGGTTAACGTTGCGCAGCGTCTGGAGAGCTGCCATTGCAGCGTTATTGGTGTTGATGCTCGTCATAGTTTACTTGCCCCTTTTGGCAGATGATAGGAAGGGACATTCCGGATTTTGGCCGGCCCACAGCGATCAGCATCATGCCTGTTAACCATCTTCGTTAAGGTTAACTCGCCGTTTCGATGGGCTTAGAAAACAGCAAGATGGTTAAGGAAAGCTAAATTCAGAAACGAAATTTCGTAAAAATATCTGATACTTAGAAAGGTTTCCGTTAACTGAATATTAAAACATTCGAGGCCGGGAGTTACCCGGCCTCGAGACTTTCGGAAATGTGGCTGCGCCGCTATTAGCGGAAGAGCGACAGGATGTTCTGCGAAGAAGAGTTGGCGATCGAGAGAGACTGGATCGCGAGCTGCTGCTGCGTCTGGAGAGCAGAGAGCTTGGAGGATTCTTCTTCCATGTTGGCATCGACGAGGCGGCCGATACCGGAGTCGATCGAGTCGGAGAGGGCGCTGACGAAGTCGTCCTGCATCGTGATGCGGGTCGAGATCGAACCCAGCTTTGCACCGGCAGACGTCATCGCCTTCAGGGCGCCTTCAACGGCGCTCAGAGCGAGGCCGAGGTCAGCCTGCGTGAAGGAGGTGATGTCGAGGCTGTAAACCGAGCCGATCGTACCAACGCTCGAGCCGAGGATACCCGTGGAGGTTTCGATGGCGCCGGTCGTCAGCATGCCGAACAGAACGTTGCCGCTCGAGGTGTTGTTCAGAACGTAGTCGGTGGTCTTGACCGAAACGCCGTTCGAACCGTCGCGAACGAAGGAGGAAACAACGCTCTTCGTCGTGTTGTTGGCGCCAGCAACCCAGTTTTCACCGGAGAAGGAAGCCGACTGAGCGATGCTGACGAGCTGGTCCTGCAGCTGGTCGATTTCTTCCTGGACCTTCTTCTTGTCGACGCCGTTTTCAGTTGCGGCGACGATCTTTGCCTTGATTTCGCCGACGACGTCGATGGCGCTGTCCATCGCGGTGTAAGCGGTGTCAACCTTGGCGGCGCCCATGCCGAGAGCGTCGGAAACAGCCGAGAGGGCCTTGTTGTCCGAACGCATGGTGGTTGCGATCGACCAGTAAGCAGCGTTGTCGGAAGCCTTGGCAACGCGATAACCGGACGAAACGTGATTCTGCGTGCTCGTCAGGTTCTGGTTGACGTTGCGCAGCGTCTGGAGAGCTGCCTGGGCGGAAGTGTTCGTGTTAATGCTCGTCATAAGTGTGTCCCCTAGAAAACTAGATACAAAAAAGGAGGACATACCGGACTATAAATACCGGCGATGACGGACCAGCTTCATGCCACTCGGTGCCCTTGTCTTTTGGCCCAAACCCGTCATGTCCAGGGCAATCTCGCAGCCAATACTTGCCAACTTCTTAAAAACGCGGCTCCCCGCCGGGCCGCTTCGATTGCATGGTTAATGTTGGCTGAATTCGTTTTCGGCGCTTCGACTTCTCCCGGAAAACGGGCATTCGGCCGCACCGGTTTCAAGCAAGCTTCGAGTGCCAGTGTGGCAGAAGCCGGGATAGTATCGTCGGGCAACCCGTGTCCTGCGGGTGGGCTGAGTGCGTGTCCCGTCGATCACCATTTCATGCCGGAACATTTCCTTACGGAGTTAGGTTTTGAACAGCAAAGTTTCGTTCTCGGCGGCATCCCGGGACTATCAGGCCGGCCGCTACACACAGTCCCTGGCGACGCTCAACCAGCTCATCGATACTCAGAAGGACGCCAAGACCTACGCTCTCCTGGCCAAGAACCTGTTGCAACTCGGCTTCAAGACGGATGCCGCCAAGGCCTATTGCCTTGCTGCCGATTGCGCCGGACAGGGCGCGTACGAGTTCCTGAAGACCGCCGCCAAGATCCATCTTGAGTCCGGCAACGATGACGAGGCGCTCCTGATCGCAATGCGCAATCTCGGCAAGGCGCAGGAAGATCCGGAACTTGCCTTCATCATCTCCTCGATCTATCTGCGCCGCCAGCGGCGCGACCTGCTGCGCCCCTTCAAGAAGGTCCTGTCGGAGAGCCAGAACCCGGAGCACGCGCGCCTGGCCGCACTGCTGCTGAACGACGACCTGCTGGACGAGACGAACCAGACGCTCGCCCGCAACCTCTTCCGGCGGTATCCGGGCAACCTCGCCTTCCGTTTCCTCTATCTCGTCTGCCTGCGGGAATTCAACGAGTTCGCCGAGGCGAACAAGCACCAGGCGCCGATCGACGCCGCGCTCGCCAAGAACGACATCGACATCCTCAGGAAGGACAACCCCTTCTATCACCTGCATTGGTGCGGCAACGAAGATTATAACCGCTATGCGACGATCGGCACGAGGCCGCTCGATCCGGCCACCGTTGCCTACCGGCGCAGCCTGCCGCACACGTGGTCCGACAAGATCCGCATCGGCTACATGTCCTCGGACTTCTGGGACGGTCACGCGACGATGAAGCTCCTGCAGCGCGTGCTCGAACTCCACGACCGCAACCGTTTCGAGATCACGCTTTTCGACCACACGCTGCCCGAATACCTGGAAAACAACAGGACCGACCGCAGCCGCTGGGGCAAGATCGTCAATGTCTACGGCCTGTCGGACGAAGCGATCCTGAAGACGGTTCGCGCCGAAAATATCGACATCATGGTCGACCTCAAGGGGCATACGTCGGGGAGCCGTTCCACCGCCTTCAACCAGCCGCTGGCGCCGATCCATGTCGCGTGGCTCGGCTTTCCCGGCAGCACGCTCAATATCGATCTCGACTATGTCATCGGCGACCATTCGGTGTTGCCTGACGTGGCCAAGCCTTTCTACCACGAGAAATTCCTGCGCATGCCGGAAAGCTATCAGCCGAACGACCCGGCCAACCGCCCGCAGCCGCAGCCGGTCACGCGCGATCAGCTCGGCCTGCCGGAAAATGCCTTCATCTTCGCATCGTTCAACGGCAACCGTAAGATCACCTCGCAGGTGGTCGACAGCTGGTGCAGGATTCTCAAGCGCGCACCCGACAGCGTGCTCTGGCTGATGGCCAACACGCCCCGCAACAAGGAAAATCTGCTGGAACGCTTCCAGGCCGGCGGCATTTCGCCGAAGCGCATCATCTTCTGCCCGCGCGCGCCCTACGAACAGCACATCAGCCGCCAGCAGGCGGCCGACCTCGGCATCGATACTTTCCCCGTCAACGGCCACACCACCACCTCGGAACAGCTCTGGGGCGGCCTGCCGGTCCTGACGATGAAGGGGACCAACTTCGCCTCCCGCGTCAGCGAAAGCCTGCTGAGAGCAATCGACCTGCCCGAACTCGTCGCAGACGACCTGCAGGCCTACGAGGACCTGGCCGTCGAGCTGGCCCTCAACCCGGAACGCGTCGCCGGCTACAAGCAGCATCTGCGGGAAAAGCGCTATATCGCGCCGCTCTTCGATGCCGAGCGCTTCTGCCACCATCTGGAACATGCCTATGAACTGATGGCCGAACGCGCCAAGCAGGGTCTCGGCCCCGACCATATCGACGTCCCGGCCCTGCCGCCGCGCACCGAGCCTTTCGGCTCGAACGGCTAAGTCGGCCCCAGCCGCATCCGAAAGCACAAAACCCGCCGGAGCGATCCGGCGGGTTTTGTTCATGTGAAAATTAAAGCTGCGTCGGGCCGTCAGCTAAAGGAGCGCACGAGGCTGCCGACGAGAAGGTTCCAGCCATCGATCAGCACGAAGAAGAGGATCTTGAACGGCAGCGAGATCGAGGTCGGCGGCAGCATCATCATACCCATGGCCATGGTGATCGTCGCGACGATCAGGTCGATGACGAGGAAGGGCAGGACGATGAGGAAGCCGATTTCGAAACCGCGCCGGATCTCCGAGATCATGAAGGCGGGAAGCAGGATGCGGTAGTCGATCGGCTCGGTCGTCTGGATGTTCTGGCCGCGCTCGCGCGCCAGATCCGCAAAAAGAGCGAGATCCTTGTCGCGCGTATTGGCCGACATGAAGGTGCGGAACGGCTCGGCAATGCGCTGGACGGCCGTGGCCTCATCGATCTGGTTGGCGAGCAGCGGCTGGACGCCGTCCTGCCAGGCCCGGTCGAAGGTCGGCGACATGACGTAGAAGGTCATGAACAGCGAGAGCGAGAGAAGGATCATGTTCGAGGGCGTCGAAGACAGGCCCATGCCCGAACGCAGGATCGAGAAGGCGATGATGAAGCGAGGAAAACTCGTCACCATGATGAGGATGCCCGGCGCGACCGAAAGCACGGTCAGAAGGCCGAATGTCCTGATGATCCAGGCGGCGACCGAGCCGTCGACCGGGATATTCAACAGATCAGTCGGCAGCTGCTGGGCCACCGCCAGTTCCGGCACCGCCATCATGGCGGCAAGGCAAACTATGAATCGAATCATTCGATGACAAAGGTCCTGAACATGACCTTCGATACGCGCCCTTGAGAGCGAAGGTCAACACGTTCCTGGATGTCATCCTTGAGATATTGAAAGCCGCGCGGCCCTTCGATCTGCTGAAGGGAAATGGTCCTGACATAAGCGAGGATATCCTGGTGAATATCCTCGGCGACCTTGACATCCGGCGGCCCGTTGAACATCAGCGCCACCTCGAGTCGGATCCAGTTTTCCGAGGGGTAGGCGAGGTTCGACGTGACCGGGTCGAGCACCACGATATTGTTGGCTTCGGTGGCGATTTTCGGCAGGCCACCCTCGGCCTTCTTCTTGGCCTCGGCCTCTTTCGCCTGCTCGGCCTCGACGGCGCTGCGGATGTTGGGGGCGACCATGTTGCCGACCGCCCAGCCGCCGCCGGCGCCGAGGAGCGTCAGCACGGCAAGGCCGGCGATCGTCATCACCATGCCGCCCGACTTCTTTTTCTTGCCTTCGCCTGTTTCGGTTTCTGCCATTGTGATCGAGCCTCAGAGCGGCGAGAAGAGATCGACGGCCTGCTGGCCGCGCGGCGGCTGCTGCACTTCCATCAGACGGCCGCGGCCACCATAGGAGATGCGGGCTTCGGCGATCTTGTCGTAGGAGATCTGGTTGTCGGAATTGACGTCCTGCGGACGCACGATGCCGGCGACGTTGAGGATGCGCAGTTCCTGGTTCAGGCGGACTTCCTGCGAGCCGCTGATGACGAGGTTGCCGTTTTCGAGAATGCCGGTGACGACGGCGGCGACCAGAAGGTTCAGCTTGTCGGTGCGCTCGATCTTGCCCTTGCCGTCCGTGCTCGTGTCGGAACCGTAGGTCAGGTCCGTCTTCGACTGCGGCGTCCAGCCGAAGATCTGGGCGTTGATATCCCAGTTCATGCCGCTCGAATTGGTGCGGCTGCGGTTGGTCTCGTTGTCGAAAGATCCCTTGTCGTTGATCTGGATGTCGACCGTCAGGATGTCGCCGACATTCAAGGCGCGCGCATCCTTGAAGAGGGCGGCCTGCGAATCGCTCCACAGCGAATAGCCTTGTGCGACGGCGCGCGGCTGCTTCGGATAGAGCGCCATCTGCGGCGTTTGGCCGTAGGCGAGACCGCTGCCGATCGGGCTCATGGAAGGCGCGCGGCCGATCTCGTTGACTGCCGTGGACTGGCAGCCTGCAAGCAGGGCGACGGCGGCGATCACAGCCGGTAAACGCTTATTCATGAAGGATCCTTCGAGGTATTGGGATCAGATGCACTTGCGATGATGCCGGCGATTTTGGCCGCCTGGGTGGAATCCATCTCGTTCAGGATGAGGCTGGACTGGCGCGCGCCGAGCCGCATGATGACGGCGGCGGCCAGTTCAGGCTTGACGTCCTGCAGTTGCAGGGCGGCGGCGTCCGGCTTCATCTTCTTGTAGATGTCCGTCAGGCCGGCCTCGGCCTGCTTGAGGAAATCGTCGCGCCGCTTCAGCCAGTCCTGGTATTCGGTCTTGCGCTTGTCCATTTCGACGATGCGGCTGTCGATATCGGCGCGCAGCTTTTCAAGCTCCTGCTTCTGCAGGAGATAGCGCTGGTCGCGCGCCGGATCGGCGATGTTGGTGCAGAACTGCTTGACCTCGTCCGTCGGCGTGATGTCGCCGAGCGGCGCCACTTCCTGGGCGAAGGCGCCGGGAATGGAGAGCAGCACGAGGCCTGCCGCCGGCAAAGCCAGCCGGCGCAGCAGTTTGGCGATCGGGTTCCGGTTCGTGATCTTGATCATTGCAGCACAAGCTCCGCTTGCAGGGCGCCTGCCGACTTGATGCCCTGGAGAATGGCGATGATGCCATCCGGTTTGACGCCGATATTGTTGAGACCGGCAACGAGGGTGCGAAGGTCGGGACCGTCGATGATCGCGACCCGTCCGCCCGTCTTCTGCGCCTGGATATCCGTCTGCGGCTGAACGGCGGTCTCACCGCGCGAGAAGGGCTCGGGCTGAATGATCTGCGGCGTTTCCGTCACCTGCACGGTCAGTGTACCGTAGCTGACGGCGACGGGCGAGACGCGCACATCGGAACCGATGACGATCGTACCGGTGCGTTCGTTGATGACGACCTTGGCCGGCGTATCGGTCTCGACGACGAGATTTTCGAGATCGGCCATCAGGCGCGTCAGATCGGCCTCGCGCGGCTTTTCGATGACGACTTCCTGCGAATCCTTGGCCTCCGCGACCGGTCCGCCGAAGCGGGCCTTGGCGTAGCCGTTGACGATATCGGCAATGCGGATCGCGGTGGAGAAATCGGGGTTGCGCAGCTGCAGGACGAGATTGACCGAATCCTTGAAGCGGGACGGCAACTCGCGCTCGATGATGGCGCCGCCCGGCACGCGGCCGGCGGTCGTCACACCCTCGGTCACGGTTGCGGCCGCCCCCTGGGCCTGGAAGCCGGAGACGATGACCGCGCCCTGGGCGACGGCGTAGATCTGGCCGTCGGCCCCCGACAGGGAGGTCATGACCAGCGTGCCGCCGCGCAGCGAGGTCGCATCGCCGAGCGAGCTGACCGTCACGTCGATGCGGCTGCCGGGGCTTGCGAAGGGCGGCAGATTGGCGGTGACCATGACGGCCGCCGTATTCTTGGCATTCGACTGGCCGCCCTGCGTGGAAATACCGAGGTTCTGCAGCATGGCGCGCATGGACTGCTCGGTAAACGGAGACGCACGGAAACCGTCACCGGTGCCCTGCAGACCGACGATGAGGCCGTAACCGATGAGCTGGTTGTCTCGGCCGGCCTGCAGCGAGGCGATATCCTTGATGCGGGACGTCAGCGCCCAGGCGGGCGCGACATCGGCAAGGCTCATCGCCAGAACCGCAAGCAGGCTCAGAATGCGAAAGAAGAACTTCATTTTGCCCTCACATGGACCGTACCGTCGGCGAGCACGGTGCCGCTGACGATGACGCCGGAATCCATATTGCGTGCACGGATCAACTGGCCGGTCGCGCCGTCTTCGAGAGGCGTGCCGGCCGCGGAGATGGTCATCTGGCCGAGCTGGAAGACCAGGCGGATGTTGGAGCCGCGCGTGACCGTATAGGGTTCGCGCAGGGCCGAGACCGAAATCGTCCGGCCCGGCAGAAGCGTGCGCTTGGAGACCAGCCCCTCGACCTGGGAGACCGACTTTGCGTAATCTCCCGACAGGTTGGGGTTGGTGACTTCGACTTCCTGAAGCTGGGCGCTCGTAATCGTGTCGCCGGGGTAGATGATCGTCGTCGGGACGACGGCATAACCCATGCCGGCATCCGCTGTTGCCGGCACGACCATGCCGGCAATTGCGATCGTGGCCGCAGCCACCCATCCCTGGATGTATCCTGCCCGGCGAAACATCATGTTCGGCCCTTCCCTCTTACTTCAGGTTCTTGCTGACGATGGATGCCATTTCATCAGCGGTCGTGATCACCTTCGAGTTCATTTCATAGGCGCGCTGGGCCGATATCAGCTCGGTGATTTCCTTCACCGGATCGACGTTGGAGGATTCCAGGTAGCCCTGCTTGAGGTAGCCCATGTTATCCTCGTCGGGATTGCCGACGACGGCCTCGCCGGATGCCGGCGTTTCCTGGAAGAGGTTGTCGCCGATCGGCTTCAGGCCGGCTTCGTTGACGAAGTCCGCAAGCGTGATCTGGCCGAGCGTGGTCGGATCGGTCTGGCCGGGCAGCTTGGCGGTCACTTCGCCGGAGCGGCTGACCGTCAGTTCGGTGGCGCCCTGCGGGATGGTGATGCCGGGGATGACCTCGTAGCCGTCGATGGTGACGAGCTGGCCCTGGTCGTTCTTGTTGAGCGCGCCGGCGCGGCTGTAGAGCGTCGTGCCGTCGGTCGACTGGATCTGGAAAAAGCCCTTGCCGACGATGGCGATGTCGAGATCGTTGCCGGTCTGGGTCAGTTCGCCCTGCAGGTGCAGGTTTCGCACTGCCGAGGTCTGCACACCGAGACCGATATTGGCGCCTTCCGGCACGATGGCCTGGTTGGCGCGGTTGGCCACGCCCTTGGCGCGTTCGGTCTGGTAGAGAAGGTCGGTGAACTCGGCACGGGCGCGCTTGAAGCCCGTCGTGTTGATGTTGGCGATATTGTTCGCGATGACTTCCAGATTGGTCTGCTGGGCATCCATGCCCGTCGCTGCAATGGCGAGCGCTCTCATGTGTTCGTCCTCAAATCAGTTACATCTGCATCTTTGTGACTTCGAGGAAGGCCGAGACGACCTTGTCGCGAATGGCGATTGCAGTCTGAAGCGTCTGCTCGGCCTGCAGCATGGAATCGACGACTTCGCGCGTGGAAGCCGTGCCCTTGATGCCGGCGAAGGACATGTTTTCCGCGCCCTTCAGGCTGTTGACGGCCTCGGTCGCCATGTTGCCCATGACGGACGCGAAGCTCAGGCCGTTCGATACTCCCGATGCGGCCGAAGAGGTCGCGGTCGAGGAGGAGACGGAATTTTCGCTGTCGATGGCGCCGAGTGCGCGGGTCATCGAAAGATTGCTGACGTTCTGTACGCTGCTGATCATTATTGTGAGCTCTTGAGAAGATCGATCGTCGAGGAAATGAGGTCGCGGGTCTGCCTGATCGTCTGCAGATTGGCGTCATACGAGCGGTTGGCTTCGCGCATGTCGGCCATCTCGATCAGGATGTTGACGTTCGGCAGCTTGACGATGCCCTTGTCGTCCGCAGCAGGATTGCTCGGATCGTATTCCTTGATGAAATCGCCTTCATCGACACCGATCTTCTTGACGCTGACGGTCTCGACGCCGCTGGCGCGATCAAGCTGCTGGCCGAAAGTGATGGTCTTGCGGCGATAGGGATCGGCACCGGGCGTGTCGCCGGTCGAACGGGCGTTGGCAATGTTTTCCGAGACGATGCGCAGACGCGTCGACTGCGATTCGAGCCCGGAACCTGCGATTTTCATTGCTGCTGAAAGCGGATCCATGCGTCTACTTCCTTACGGTCATCAACATCATTCGATGAAAGGAACTGACCAGCGAGGTATTCAGGTCGTACTGACGCTTGATCTCGCCGGCCTTGGAGAGTTCTTCGGCCACACCGACGGTGTTGCCGGATTCCTGGACGCCGATTTCCTGATCGAGCGCGGCATCCTTCACGTCGATACTGCCGCTCGTGCTGAAATCGTTGCCGCTCAGATGCATCGGATTGGTGCGCGTCATCGTCACGTCCGACTGGTCGAGCACCGCCTGAAAAGGCGTCACGTCCTTGGCACGAAACTTCGGCGTGTTTGCATTCGCGATGTTGCCGGCAACAACCTCCTGACGGATCGTCAGCCATTCCGCCTGCTTTGAAGCCAAGTCGAACAGTTGAATCGGTTGCATGAGAACTCTCCGTTTTTACTAGGCCGAACCTAGGGCGGTAATCTTGCGTGGGACTTACGGTAAACGCTGGCTTTACAGCCAATTCTCAGGGGTTACTTACGCACACTGACCAACCGCCGCCCGGCCGGTTTTCCGGCTGGACCTCGCAGCGATTCGTCGTTTCGCCCGAACTAGTTGTTCTGGTAGACCTCACCCTTGGACGTGACGATCACCCACTTGCCGTCGCGCTGTTCCAAAGTGGCAAGACGGCTTTCGTCAGGCAGGATCGAGCCGACGCGCACGACGTACATGCCGGAAGGATCCTCGATGAGCGCCCGGCCGTTGGCCACGTGCAGCAGACGGAAAGAGCCCTTGCCGGGGAAGGGCTGATCCTCCATCGAGGCGTCGCCGTTGCGTTCCTTGCCGAGCTCGGACACGGTTGCCGTCGTCATGTTGTCGATCGGCGGGACTTTCTTGGCCTCGTCGTTCTTGTTGACCATGGCGAGCGGCGAAACGCTGAAGACGTTGCGCGCCGGCCAGTCCGGCAATTCGCGCGAGGTATTGCTGTCGGCGACGTTGATGCCGAACTTGTCCTCGTTGAAGAAGACATACCAGGGGAAGAAGGCAGAAGCGCCGGCAAGCGCCAGCCCCAAAAAGGTCAGTGCGCGGTCGAGCAGCACGCCCTTGTCGCGCTCTTTCAGCGCGGCAATCCGTTCGTCTTCGAAATCGGCCATGCTCAGGCCCTCCTTTGAATAGGCGCACTCGGAGTGGGTACGCCGGCGGCGGCCTTGAGAGCGCCGGCAAGATCGGCGAAGGCATCGAGCGATTCGCGGTCTCCCGGAGACTGTTTCAGGACGTCATAGATGATCGGCACCTGCTTGACCGCCATGTCGAGATCGGGATCGGCGCCCGGGCGATAGCCGCCGATCAAGCGCAGGTCGCGGGTCTCCTCGAAGCGGTGGATGAGCACCTTGAGGCGGGAAACCAGCTTCTCCTGGTCCGGGGTCCAGGCCTTGCGGGCAAGACGCGAGATGGATGCAAGCGGATCGATCGGCGGGTAGCGCCCCTCCTCCGCCAGGCTGCGCTGCAGGACGATGTGACCGTCCAGAATGCCGCGCGTGGAGTCGGCGATCGGGTCGTTGTGATTGTCGCCATCGACGAGGATGGAGATGATCGCGGTGATGGTGCCGGCGCCTTCCGGACCGGGACCGGCGCGTTCCAGAAGACGCGGCAGCTCGGTGAAGACGGAGGCCGGATAGCCACGGGCGATCGGCGGCTCGCCGGAAGCGGTCGCCACTTCGCGAATCGCATGCGCGAAACGCGTGACGCTGTCGACGATGAAGAGAACGTTTTCGCCCTTGTCGCGGAAATGCTCGGCGATCGTCACCGCCGTCAGCGGCGCCATCTTGCGCAGCATGGGGCTCTCGTCGCTGGTGGCAACGACGGCAATCGCCTTCCTCATATTGCTGCCGAGCGTATCTTCGATGAATTCGCGCACTTCGCGGCCGCGTTCGCCGACCAGCGCGATGACCACCTTGTCGAAGGCGTCGGCACGGGCCAGCATCGACAGCAGCGTCGATTTGCCGACGCCGGAGCCGGCGAAAATGCCGAGACGCTGGCCGAGGCAGAGCGGGGAGAAAATATCAATCGCGCGCACGCCGGTCTTGAACCCGTTTTCGACGCGCTGGCGTGTCATCGAAGGCGGCGCGGTGGTCGAAATCGACCGGCGGTCCAGGCCTTCGGCGATCGGGCCTAGCCCGTCGATCGGCTCGCAGAGGGAATTGATGGTGCGGCCGCACCAGCTGTCCGACGGCGAGATGCGGAAGGCTCCCTTGCGGATCACGATATCATGGATGCCGATCGGCTCGCCCGGTTCGATCGGGCAGACATAGACGAGATCCGGTTCCACCCTGACGACTTCGCCGAGATGGACACCGGTCGCGGATTTGTGCGCCACGAATTCGCCGAGGCGCACATGCCGGGAAAGGCCGCGCACGGTGTAATGACCGGCAGCGATCGTGTGCACGCGGCCACCGTGCGTGACCGAATATTCCGGGGAAGTGTATCGTTTCGCAAGGTCGCCGAGATGCGTCAGCTTCGGTGAAAGCGCATCCTCGGCCAGCAGGGTGGCGTTCATGGTTCACACCCTTGCCTAGCGGCTGCCGCCCAGCGTCTGAACCGCTTCCTTGAACGAATCCTCGCTGTCGCGCATCAGCGAGGAGACGCTGTCGAAGGCGCGGTTTACCTCGATCAGCTGCGTCATCTCGTGCATCGCGTTGACGTTGGAATTTTCGAGATAGCCCTGCTCGACGCCGATATCGAAGCGGTCGACGACGGCGCGCGGCTGGTCGGTCGGCATGATGCCGCTGTTTTCGTAGCGCAGATAACCCTTGCTGATATCGGCTTCGAAGAGGCCGAGCGAGCCGACCTGGCGGTCGTTCTGATAGATGATGCCGTCCGTGCCGACCGACGGTTCGCCGGCGGAGGTGTCGAGCACGATGGGCGCGCCGCCCGCATCGAGAACCGGATAGCCGCGGATGGAGACAAGCTCGCCGGTCTCGCGCATGGTGAAACGGCCGTCCTTGGTCAGGACGCGGCCGGCGGGCGTATCGAGGGAGAACCAGGCATCGCCCTTGATGGCGAAATCGAGCATGTTGCCGGTGTGCTGCAATTCACCGTGCGTGCCGTCCAGATAGTCATTGCCCTGGGAGACGAAGGCGACGCTGGTGTTCGTCTTGTTCTTGTTGTTGGCCACCATCTCGTCGAACTTTACCTCGGTGCCGCGAAAGCCGGTCGTGTTCACGTTGGCCATGTTGTCGGCGATTGTCGTCAGGCGTTTTTCGAGGGCCATCTGCGACGACAGGGAAACGTAAAGACCGGATTGCATGTCGGTAAGCTCCACATTGGCAATGAACGGAACGAAACACCGGGCTCCTTTTCGTTCGGCCACGGGTTCCGCTGAGCGGCATCTCAGACATGGGCGCGCATAGGCCCACTCGTCACGTTCAATGTGAGGGCAAATCCTTGCGCGAAGCTGGCAGCGCAAATGAA
This sequence comes from Rhizobium sp. KDH_Rht_773_N, assembly GCF_052946295.1. Lineage (NCBI taxonomy): Bacteria > Pseudomonadati > Pseudomonadota > Alphaproteobacteria > Hyphomicrobiales > Rhizobiaceae > Rhizobium > Rhizobium sp. KDH_Rht_773_N. Next base: position 1,137,133 of record NZ_CM129525.1, read on the forward strand.
TTCGCAAAAGCCACTTTCATCAGCCTCACGCAAGGCACAAACCCTATCCGTCGCAAAGAAAAGCAACGTTCAGATTGGGCTGACGATGAATATTATTATCGGATTTGTAGTTGTCTGCGGCTGTATCGTCGGAAGCTTCATGGCGATGGGCGGCGAAGTCGATGCTCTTTTTCAGCCCTTCGAATTCCTGATCATCGGCGGCGCCGGCATCGGCAGCTTCATCATGGCGAACCCCATGAAGGTGGTAAAGGACTCCGGCAAGGCGCTTGGCGAGGCCTTCAAGCACTCGGTTCCCAAGGAACGCAACTACCTCGATACGCTCGGCGTGCTTTATTCGCTGATGCGCGACCTGCGTACGAAATCGCGCAACGAAATCGAAGCGCATATCGACAACCCGGCCGAATCGACGATCTTCCAGCAGGCTCCGACGGTTCTGAAGAACAAGGAACTGACGGCCTTCATCTGCGACTACGTGCGCCTCATCATCATCGGCAACGCCCGCTCGCACGAGATCGAGGCGCTGATGGACGAAGAGATCAACACCATCCTGCACGACAAGATGAAGCCCTACCACGCGATCCAGATCATGGGTGATTCGTTCCCCGCCATCGGTATCGTCGCGGCGGTTCTCGGCGTCATCAAGGCCATGGCGCACATTAACGACTCGCCGGAAGTGCTCGGCCATCTCATCGGCTCGGCCCTCGTCGGCACATTCCTCGGCATTCTGCTTTCCTACTGCGTCTGCTCGCCGCTCGTCTCGCAGATCAAGGTCGTCCGCTCCAAGCAGCACCGCCTCTACGTCGTCGTCAAGCAGACCCTGCTTGCCTACATGAACGGCTCGGTGCCGCAGGTCGCCCTCGAATACGGCCGCAAGACGATCTCGGCCTATGAACGCCCGTCGATCGACGCAGTGGAACAGGAAATGATGAACCCAGGTGGCGAAAACAAGGCAGCTTAAATGACTATGAGCAATGCTTCGCATGACAACCAGACAATGGATCCCGTCCTTCTTGCCAAACTGACCGGCGGTCTGGGCGACAAGGGCAGGGTTGCCAAGCTCTGCAGCTCCTTCGGCGATATCTACAGCGAATTCCTTCCCGATGTCCTGAAGAGCGAAACCGGCCTCGACGTGACGGTCGGCTATCTCGGCTGCGAGATTGGCTACAAGAATCATCTGGTCGACGATCTCAGCACCAACATGACGCTGGTCGACGCGACGCTGCGCAACTGGTCCCAGAACATCACGATCGGCTGCGGCAACGGTTTCATCATCGCGCTGATGGAACATCTGCTTGGCGCGACCGCCGATACGATCGAGGAGCCGGCCGACCGGCTTCTCTCCGTTATCGAGCTCGATCTCGCCAGCATGGTGTTCGACAAGATTTCCAAGGTGCTTCGCTCGGCCGTCAACGCGCCGGGCGGTTTCGAGCCCAGCCTGTCGGCCCCCTTCGCACTCGAGGCACGCATCCGTCCGCCGGAAGACCGTCCGGACGAGTTCGCGGCCGCGATCAACATGTCGATCACGCTTGCCGGCATCGTTTCCGAATTCTGCCTGATCGTTCCCCAGGCGGCACTGCTCAAGACCAAGGTTTCTCCGCCGAAGCCGAAGAAGCAGCCGGCCAAATCGCCGGAATGGACGGAGCAGATCGGCGACCAGGTTCGCCGCTCGCAGGTAACGCTCGAAGCGAAGATCCGCCTGCAGGACCTGACGCTCAGGACGATTTCCAAACTGATGGCCGGCGACGTCATTCCCTTCCGCGACAGCGGCGACGTGCGCGTCGAAGTCAGCGCCAACAGCCGGGAATTGTATGTGTGCGAGTTCGGGCGTTCAGGCGACAACTACATGGTGCGCGTGAAAGACACCATGAATTCGGATGATGAGCTGATCCGGCACTTAATGAATTAATCGGTTCTCTCGCTTTCACGGCCGCAAAGGCAGTTTGAGGCAAGTTTCAACTGGAATAGTGATTTCATGGCTACGAAGAAGACACAGCAGAACAGTGACCTCTCCCTGGACATGCCGGGCAGCGAAGCCGATCTGGATCAGGCGATCGACGATCTGCGCGGCGTGCTGAAGAAGGATTCGGACAGCGACCTTTCGCAGTTCGGCGGCGACTTCCAGACCGATGCTTTCGCAGCAGGAACGGACCTTTCGCCGTTCGGCGGCGATGCCGGCGAAACGTCCTTCGGCGGCGCCGATTTCGCAGGCAGCGATTTCGGCGGCGGCGATTTCGGTGGCAATGCTGCGGGCATGGCGGCCGCGAGCGCTGCCAGCCCGAGTGCCGCGCCGAGCTTCGGCGGCAACGCCTTCCAGTCCGCCCCGGCACCGCTCGGCAGCGCGCTGAACTCGAACTTCGACCTGATCATGGATATTCCTATCGATGTCCAGATCATGCTCGGAACGAGCCGCATGCAGGTTTCCGGGCTGATGAACCTCACCGAGGGCGCCACCATCGCGCTCGACAAGAAGATCGGCGAGCCGGTCGAAATAATGGTGAACGGCCGCAAGATTGCACGCGGCGAGATTACGGTTCTTGATAATGACGACACGCGATTCGGTGTAAAACTGATAGAAGTTTTGAGCACGAAAAAAGCCTGATCCCTGTGTGGGACGGAGAGGTTAGACCATGATGGACTTTGACGATTTCGGCGGCGCACTTGCCGGGAAACCGTTGACCCAGGCTGAAAAGGCGGCGGCTGTTCTTCTCGCTATGGGAAAGGGCGTCGCCGGCCGATTGCTGAAATATTTCACGCAGGCCGAGTTGCAGACCATTATCGCATCCGCCCAGGCGCTTCGCGCCATCCCGCCGGACGAGCTGCTGCAGCTCGTCGGCGAATTCGAAGATCTCTTCACCGAAGGCGCGGGTCTGATGGACAACGCCAAGGCGATCGAGGCCATCCTTGAAGAAGGCCTGACGCCTGACGAAGTCGACAGCCTGCTTGGCCGCCGCACCGCCTTCCAGGCCTACGAGACATCCATCTGGGACCGTCTGGCCGAGGCCGAACCGGCTTTCGTCGCCCAGTTCCTGCTGCGCGAACATCCGCAGACCGTCGCCTATATCCTGTCCATGATGCCTTCCTCCTTCGGTGCGAAGGTGCTGCTGCAGCTTCCCGACAACCGCCGCGCCGATATCATGAACCGTACGGTCAATATGAAGGGCGTCAGCCCGAAGGCCGCACAGATCATCGAAAACCAGGTGATGACGCTGCTTGCCGAGATCGACGCGGAACGCAACGCATCGGGCTCGACCAAGGTCGCAGACCTAATGAACGAAATGGACAAGCCGCAGGTCGACACACTGCTGACCTCGCTCGAATCGATCAGCCGCGAAGCGGTCAACAAGGTGCGTCCGAAGATCTTCCTCTTCGAGGATATCATGTTCATGCCGCAGCGCAGCCGCGTCATGCTGCTCAACGACATTTCGGCCGACGTTCTTACCGTCGCGCTGCGCGGCGCATCGGCCGAAATCCGCGAAGCGGTCCTTTCCTCCATCAGCCCGCGCCAGCGCCGCATGATCGAATCGGATCTGCAGAGCGGCATGGCCGGCGTCAACCCGCGCGAGATCGCGATTGCGCGCCGCGCCGTCGCGCAGGAAGCGATTCGCCTGGCCAATGGCGGCCAGATCGAACTCAAGGAAAAGGAAGGCGGCCCGGCGGCCGCCTGAGCCATCGCAGCTGTTGACAATTCGGCTGACCGTCAAGGCAGCGGTTGATCGGCACTGCGCACACGTCTACCGTCCTTGGAAACAGGCCGCGCCGCAGCAGCGGCCTTTTTCTTTGACGGAGGGCCACGCATTTGGCCGATGAAGACAAGGACAGCAAAACAGAAGCCCCTACCGCGAAAAAGCGGTCTGATGCTGCCGAAAAAGGGAATACCCCCCACTCGCGCGAAATCTCCATCTTCGCGACGATTCTGGCGACCTTCGTCTACCTCGTCTTCTTCCTGCCCAGCGCAACGTCACACATGGCCGAGACCCTGCGCGACGTCTTCGAGCAGCCGGACCAGTGGAAAATCGAGACCGGGCCTGACGTCATCTCGCTCTTTGCCAAGCTCGGCTGGGCGGTGGCCGCGCTTCTTGCCCCCGCCTTCATCATGTTCATGGTCTTCGGCATCGCCTCGTCGGTCTTTCAGAACCTGCCGACGCCGGTGCTCGAACGCATCCGTCCGCAGGCGTCGCGTATTTCGCCGATCAAGGGATGGTCGCGGCTCTTCAGCCTTCAGGGCCTCGTCGAATTCGGCAAATCGCTGTTCAAGGTCGTCGTCGTCGGGGTGATTCTCTTCTTCGTGCTCAGAAGCGAATATTTCGGCTCGATCGACGCGATGTTCTCCGATCCGCAGACGATCATGGTGCGGATGATGACGGCGATGCGCAAGATCATCATCGTCATGCTGATTGCCACCGCCATCGTCGCCATCGCCGACGTCTTCTGGACGCGCTATCACTGGTTCACCGAACTGAAGATGACGAAGCACGAGGTGAAGGAAGAAAACAAGCAGTCGCAGGGCGACCCCTTCGTCAAGAGCAGACAGCGCTCCGTCATGCGCGACCGCGCCCGCCGGCGCATGATCGCCAGCGTCCAGCGCGCCACCCTCGTCATCGCCAATCCGACGCACTATGCCGTGGCGCTGCGCTACGTGCGCGAGGAAAACGACGCGCCGGTCGTGCTTGCCAAGGGGCAGGACCTGATTGCGTTGAAAATCAGAGAGATCGCCGAAGAGAACAACATCCCCGTGTTCGAGGATCCGCCTCTCGCACGCTCCATGTTTGCGCAAGTCTCGGTGGATAGTGTCATACCGTCAGTCTTCTATAAGGCCGTCGCGGAACTCATTCATCGGGTTTACGCCGCGGAGGCCAAGAACAAACGGGTAAGATAAGTCGAATGAAAAAATGCCCCTACTCTGCCCAGCGTGAAAAAATCCTTGCAGAAGCGATCAGCCCGGTCGCAACCGAGCTCAGGCTTCTGGACGCATCCGATCTCATTTCTCTGCTGCGTTTCGAGTATTACGGCAATCTCGCCGATCTCGTCGCTTCCGCGGCGGAACTGTTTTTCCACCCCGGTACTGTCAACTTCGGCCTGGGGGGAAGTTATACGCTGGAATGGGGTGGCAAGCCCGAAGTTGTGCTCGATCTTGAAATCAAGCCGCGCGGCGTGACCGTCTATGCGCAATTGACGCTGGCCGAAGACCATGCCGGCATCGAGATCAATCATATTTCCTTCCAGAACGCCTCCAGCGATCCGGACGTAAACACGGCTTTCCTGGAAAGAAGCCTGCGCGACGCGCGCTATATCGTGGCCAGGCCCCAGGCGCTCGCCAGCTGAAGCATTTTTCGCTGCGGATTGTCAGGCCCGGCCCGCAAGGCGCCGGGCCTTGCCGTTTGCAGAGCCCTTCCGCCTTCCTCGATACAGGAGACGCTCCGGCCTTCACACAATTCCGGGCGCAAGCCGCGGCCCGCTTTCGCCGGGATTGTTCTAGCTGATGTAGCCCAGGCGAATCGCCTTGGCGATCGCCTGGATTCGGTTGACCGAATCGAGCTTGATGGTCGCCGAGCCGAGATAGGCGTTCACCGTATGAACGGACAGGCCGAGCTTGTCGGCGATTTCTTCGCTGATACGGCCGTCGCCGGCAAGCTGAAGGCAGGCGATCTCCCGCTCGCTCAGGGCTTCGGTGGCCGCCGCACGCCGTTCGTCCAGCGACAGAAGGTCCATCATGACATTGCAGCAGCGGCCGTGCAGCTCGATGATCGTATCGCTCTGCGGATCGAGATCGTCGCCGGTGAAGAGCACGAAGCCGTTGCCGATGGCGCCGAGGCGCACCGGGAAGGCAAGACCCGAGAAAGGCACCACGCCGTCCCTCAGCCTGACCATGAAAGGCGAGAAATCGGCAGGACCCGGAGCCGCGCGATCATGGCTGCCGGCCCAGAACAAAGGCAGCAGGGAGCGGTCGATGTGGTCGAGCAGGGCCTCGCCATAGGCATCGACGAAGGCTTTGCCGAAACCGGCATTCGAGGGACCCCAGTTCTCCAGCTCGCAAATCAGGCGCTGTTTTGCCGGCACGCCGGAGCCGCTGACCCGGAAGACGGCGAAGCCCTGCGCATCGGCAAGCTTCTGCATGGCAATCAGGCGCGGGAAAAGGTCAGACCGGCTGGAAATCCTGTTCACACGGACCATCCGCATCTGGTCCGTATTGCCTATGGCCCTGCCTGGTTGGTGCCCCATGATTCCTCTCAGACGAGATTGTTGCGAACGGCGAAGGCTATCGCTTCGGAACGCGTCTTCGTTGCTGTCTTGCGCATCACGCTGGTGATGTAGTTGTTGATCGTATTGCGGGAGATGCCGAGGATCATGGCGATCTCGTCGCTCGTCTTGCCTTCGGCGATCCAGAAGAGGCATTCCAGCTCGCGGTCCGTCAGTTCGAAATCGCGATCGACCTTCGTGCCGCCGCAGCGAAGGAAACTTGCGAAATAGCCGGCAAGCAGCCCGACGTCGCGAAGGCGTTCCGGCGAAAGCACGAAGCCTTCCCTGAACAGGAACATCAGCGCCAGACGAGAGCGACCGACATTGAAGGTCAGCGAGCAATATTGCCGGCTCGCACCGTAGGGCAGTTCGGCGCCTTCGGGCAGGAGCGCGAAGCCCGGCTGCAGCACCTGCATGCACTTCTCGAATTCGGTCGAACGCGCGTAACCGGCAACCAGGTCGTTGGCGACGTCCTTCACCAGATCGAAAGGCCAGTCGGACGAGACGATGAAGTCCAGGCCGCTTTCCTGGATGAGGTCGCAGCGCGCCATCAGATAGTGCATGGCGCCGACATATTCGGTCAGCGCCCGCAGGCCGGCCTGCAATTTGCCGGTTTCGGCAATGACGCGAAGGCGATCGATCAGTTCATCGCGCGGCAGAAGATCCGGTACATTGGCGCCGACGAAGTTCGCCATCTGCTTCTCGCCTTTATTCGCCTGAAATATGTCCATATCCATTGGCAGTGACCTGCGGCTGAGAAACTGTCGATTCCCGCAAAAAAGTTCTGTTTTTGTGAAAGGGATTCAAACACATGCCCCACGCGAATCCCACTCCGAATCACTTAAGGGTAAGCCAACCATCGCAAATCACCATCTCCGACTTCTGGGGATTTACTTTTGCGGCCTTCCATGCGGTGATTCGATCACCACTCCACTCTCGCGAAGATATATGAAGCTAGGATGATTCTGGCCCTGGCCGCAATGTTCCTCGCCTTATGCGCGAGTGACGGCGAGCGGAATTATCGATGCGAATGACGTAATTATCACAGTTCCCGGAAGGGAATCGCCGCAACCGAATGCCCGGCGAAAGCAAGTTTCAGACGCCTGAAAGCAACGCTCTGCTGTTTTACTGGAGACATACTTGGGCCTTTCGCCTTATGCAGGGCTTGAGCCTCGTTTGAGCGGCGCCATTCCGCCACCCTGCGACTTCTACATCGGCATTCTGTGCAATGGCGCAATCGGCCTGCCTGCGAACCGGCAATGCGTGCGGGTAACGTTGCCGTTACCGGCGGACCTTTCCACAGCTGAAATGAAAAAAGGCCGGTTTCCCGGCCTTTTCATCATGCTGCTTCGTCGATGGCCCATTTCCTGAGGATCTTCGCGGCGCGCTCCTCGTTGATCTCCACCATGCGGGCGAGCTTGCGTTCCGGGCCTTCCTTGACGCGGCGGTTGAAGTTGCCGTCGTCGTCGCCGAGGCTGAGCAGATCCTCGGTGCTGTCGAAGCCGAAGTCGGAGCCGAAGCCGTCCATGAGCGCGCCGCCGGCGGCAGCACCCGCCGGTGCGAAGTCCGGCAGTTCCAGGCCGGCCGATTCCGGAGTTGCGTCGCCGAAGACCGCAGCGGAGGAGGATGCCGAGCCGTTGATGGTGCGCAGGAGAGGACGCACGCCCAGCCAGACCACCACGAAGGCGACCGCGACGAAGGCCAGCGAGTTGATGATGCCTGCGAGATTGCGGCTCAGCATATCCATGACATGGATGCCGTTGTTGGCGTCGTCGAGGAGCTGGTTCTCGAGGAAGTCCATCGCCGTGACCGTGACCACGTCGCCGCGGTTCGTATCGAGGCCGGCGGCCGAGGCGACGATGCTCTTCATCTCCGCCAGATAAGCGTCGATCTTGGCCTGGTCGGCCGGCTCGCCCACCATCTTGGCGATGCGGCCCTTGTTGACGACGACGGCGACGGAGAGCTTCTCGACGCGGTAGCTGTTGCGCGTCGTGGCCGTCGTCTTGCTGTTGATTTCGTAATTGGTCTGCTCTTCGCGCTTGTCGGACTTGTCCTCCGACTGCGGACCATTCGCGCCGCCGGAATCGGGGGCTGCCTGCGGAATGTTCTGCTCGACCGTCGTGGCGTTGTCGGACTGACGCTGCTGCGACTGGGCGTTTTCCTTGGTGGAGCGAACCGAGCGTTCGACCTTGGATTCCGGATCGTAGACGGTTTCCTGGATCTGCTGGGCGTCGGTGTTCAGATTGGCCGTGACGCTGGAGCGGAAGTTGTCCATGCCGAGGAAGGGTGCCAGCGCCTTGTCGATATTCGATTCGATTTCCTGCTGCACGTTCTGGACGATGCTGAGAGAACGGTTCAGCGTGCTGTTGCTGGCTTCGTCGCCGGAAGCGAGAAGCTGGCCGGCCGAATCGAGAATCGTCACGTCATCGACGTCGAGCCCCGGCACGGCCGAGGCGACAAGGTGGCGGATCGAGGTGGCAGCGTTCCGCCCGGTCGCGGCGCTGGCGCGAATCATGACGGATGCCGTCGGCTTCTGTTCGGCCTTCCGGAAGTTGCCGACCTCGGGCATGACGATGTGGACGCGCGCGGCGGTGATGCCCGAGATCGACTGGATCGTGCGGGCGATTTCGCCTTCGAGGGCGCGCACCCGGGTCACTTCCTGCATGAAGGAGGTGAGGCCGAGCGAACCGACATTGTCGAAGAGTTCGTAGCCGGCATTGGCGCTGTTCGGCAGACCGCGTTCGGCAAGCAGCAGGCGGGCCTTGCCCGTCATGCCGGCCGGTACGGTGATGCTGGAGCCGTCCGATCCCACCTGAAAATCGATATTGCTTTCGGCGAGCGCCATGCTGATCTGGTTGAGATCTGGCGTCTCCAGGCCAACGTAGAGCGTTTCCTGGGCCGGTTTGTTGACGAAAATTGCCGCCGCCAGGATGATTGCGATGGAAGCGGCGCCGACCCCACCAAGGATCATCAAACGCGTCCGCCCAAGGGAACCAAAGTTCTTAAAGATCTGAACTAATTGATTTAACAGATTCATTCTGTTCTCGCACGATCCGTCAAAGACAAAGCAGGCTTATTGCCTCATTTGACGAATAGACGCCGAAACTTGTGCGAGCGTTTCGTTCGGCGCATGCAGGAATGAATTGCCGGATCAGAAGAAATCGAAGTCGCCGGCAGCCTTGCTGAGCGGCTGGGAATGGCCGTGACGGGTACCGCCGCCGAGCGCCTTCTGCATTTCGGCAAGCTTGACGAGGCTAAGTGCGGTGGCGACGTCGATCGACCAGCTCTGCGGGATTTCACCGGTGATGGTGTCGATGAATTCGGCCAGACCGCGCGATTTCTGCACGGCAAGATCGATGCCCTGCATCACCTTCATGCTGTCGGGAGAGTTCAGGATTTCCGTGCCGCCCAGTTCGAGCAGCTGGGGTTCGATCCGTTCGATGAGGTAGGCGACGTCGTGAAGCTCGGAAACAATGCGCATCAATATGTCGCTCAGCGCCTCAACCGGCGACGGCGGCTCGATAATCGGTGTAAAAGTCATATAAAAATCCTCGCCATTAAAAGAATTCGATACTGGTTTCGGCGGGCTTCTGCGGAGCGGCGGGACGCTGTTCGAGAGCGACGGTTCGCTGCGTTTCGGCACCGGTCAGCGGGTATTGCCGGGCACGGCCGGAAACCGGCCAATATTCGATCTTGCGTCCATGCTCTCCGCCGGTGCTGGAGCCGACCACCGGAATGCCTTCATCCCGAAGGAACTGCACGGCGAAGGCCGCGTTCTGCTCGCCGACGTTCGAGAACGTCGAGATCGTCTTCGCGCCTCCGAATATCTTGGCCTCCAGCCGGTCACGCCGGGCGCCCTGTTTCAGTAGGCCGTTGATCAGCAGTTCCATGAGATGCACGCCGTATCGCGTGGCATCGCCGCCGGTCATCGGGGTGTTGCCTGTCCCCGGCAGCAGGAAGTGGTTCATGCCGCCGACACCAGCGACGGGATCTCTGAGGCAGGCTGCCACGCACGAGCCAAGGATGGTCGTGAGCACCGCATCCGGATCGCTCAGGACCTTGTATTCACCCTGGATGATGTGTACGCGACGGGCCGTACCCTCAGTGATCATTTCAGGGCTCCAAACACGGCTTCGATAGCCGCTTTCATCTTTTCGATGGTGAAGGGCTTTGCCAGGACGTTGTTTGCCCCGAGCTGGGCAGCTTTCGTCACCAGCGCGCGGTCGCCCTGTGCCGTGAGGATGATGAATGCAGCCTTCTTGGTGTTGGGGTTGCTGCGAACGGCCTGCAGGAAGCCGATGCCATCCATCTTCGGCATGTTGAAGTCCGAGATCACGAGGTGGTGCGGCTGCTCCGCCATGATCTTCATACCCTGCTCGCCGTCACCGGCAGAGGTGATCTGCTTGAAGCCGAGCTGCGTCAGCGCGTCGCTGAGCAGCAGGCGGCTCGTAACCTGATCGTCAACGATCAGAACTTTGATTTTCTCCGCGATCGACATTATTCGGTCCCTTCCTTTCGGGCGGCTGTCATTTTCAGTATCTCTTCGCCGATAGCAGCAAGCGGGAGCTGCTGCTCAACTGCGCCAAGTTCGTAGGCAACTCTTGGCATTCCGTAAACAACGCAGGTTTTTTCGTTCTGGCCGAGCGTTCTGGCCCCTGCGTGTCGCATTTTTAACAGTCCGGCAGCCCCATCGCGACCCATGCCGGTGAGGATCACCCCGACAGCATTGCGTCCGGCGAGCTCGGCAACCGAATCGAAGAGCACGTCGACCGACGGGCGATGGCCGTTGACCGGCCCCCGGTCGACCAGCCGGCAGCAGGGCGCCGATACGTTGGCGACCTGCAGATGACGTTCGCCGCCGGGCGCCAGATAGACCTTGCCGATCTCCAGACGCGCGCCGTCGGTCGCTTCTTCCACCACCGGCGCACACAGGCGGTTCAGCCGTTCGGCAAAGCTCTTGGTGAAGGTCGGCGGCATATGCTGGGTGATGACGGTCGGCGGGCAGTTCGCCGGGAATTTCTGCAGCACGGCGATCAGGGCCTCCACGCCGCCGGTCGACGAACCGATCGCCACGATCTTGCGGCCGACGCGGAAGTCGGCGACGGCGGGCGGCGGCGTGACGGCGGCAGGCTTGGCCGGCTGCCCGAAATTGCGCTGCGTGCGGGCGGCCGCCTTCACCTTCTCGACGAGGTCGCCGAAGGGGCGCGGTTCGCCCGGCTGCGGTTTGCCGACGCAATCGAAAGCGCCGATTTCGAGGGCTGCAAGCGTCGCCTCCGCGCCGCGATGCGTCATGGTCGAGACCATGATGACGGGCATGGGCCGCAGCCGCATGATCTTTTCGAGGAAATCGAGGCCGTTCATGTTCGGCATCTCGATATCGAGCGTGACGACGTCCGGGTTCAGCCGCTTGATCGCCTCGCGCGCCTCCAGGGCGTCGCCGGCCTGGCCGATGACGCTGACTTCGGGATCCGAACTCAGGACGGCCGAAATCAGGCCGCGCATGGTCGGCGAGTCGTCAACGACGAGAACTCTTGCCGGAGCGCTCATGCCTTCCTCCCGATACCCTTGGTCGTATAGCGATAGGTGGTGATACCGACATTGTCGAAGACGTGCTTGGCCTCGCCCGAGACGCGCTCGGAGTGGCCGATATAGAGATAACCGCCTTCCGGCAGCAGGCCGGCGAAGCGCTGCCAGATCTTCATCTGCGTCGGCTCGTCGAAATAGATGACGACGTTGCGACAGAAGATGACGTCGAACTTGCCCTTGAACGGCCATTGCGCCATCAGGTTCAGTTCGTTGTAGGTGATCAGGCGCTTCACGCGGTCGTCGACCTGGAACTTGCGGCGTCCCTGCATCTCGACCTCGGTAAACCATTGCTTACGCATGGCGGGCGAGACGGTCTCCAGCGCGTTTTCGTCATAGGCGCCGGTGCGGGCGATCGCCAGGATCTTCGGATCGATGTCGGTTGCGAGAATCTTGAAGTCGTAGTCGGCGATGTTCGGCATCATCGACAGAACGGTCAGCGCGATCGAATAGGGCTCCTGCCCGTCCGAGGACGCAGCCGACCAGATCCGCACGCGGCCGCCGGCGCGCGCCCGGTTCAGGAGATCGGGCAGAACATGGTCGCGCAGGTGCTCGAAATGGTGGTTTTCGCGGAAGAAGCGCGTGAAGTTTGTCGTCAGGTGCGACAGCATCTCGCGCCGGGCGGCAGCGCCTGCCGGCGAGGCAACGAGATCGCAATATTCGCGAAATCCCGAAAGGCCGAGATTGCGGATGTGTTTCGACAGACGCGAGTAGACCAGCGAGGCCTTCGTCTCGTTCAGATAGATCCCTGCATCCGAATAGATCATTGCAGCGATTTCCGAGAGGTCGCGGCGCGTCAGCGGATACTCGCCGCTCGCCAGAACCTCGTCGGCACCGGGCTGCCTCTGATCTTTTAGGCCAAGTGCATTCATGCGGCTTCGCTTTCGGTCTCGGGGAACAGGGCTTCAAGTTCGATCAGGCAGATCATTCGCTTCTCGATCGAGAGAATGCCGCGGGCGAACTGACGCTGAAGGTCGGAGGACACTTCGGGCGTCGGCTGGATGTCCGCGTCGGTGACGGTCAGAATGTCGGAAACCGCATCGACCAGCAGGCCCACCGTCTTGCGGCGGACCTGGGCGACGATGATGACGTGACGCGCGGTCGGATCGACCGGCTTCATGCCGAGCCGGGCCGACAGGTCGATGATCGGCAGCACCGCACCACGCAGGTTGATGACGCCGATCATATAGGACGGCGAGTGCGGCATCGCGGTCGCCGGGGTCCAGCCCCGGATTTCGCGGACCGCCATGATGTTCACGCAGAATTCCTGATCGCCGATGCGAAATGCGATAAGCTCGTTTCCGCCCAGGGTCAGATTTTTTGCCGTGTACGACATCGCCTCTTATCCTACTGCCGCCAGAGACATTTCCGCCTTGAGCGACTGACCGCGCGAGGCGCCGACGACTGCGTCCACGTCCAGGATGAGGGCCACGCGGCCATCGCCCAGAATGGTTGCAGCGGCGATGCCCGGGACGTGGGTGTAGTTCGCCTCGAGGCTCTTGATGACGACCTGGCGCTGGCCCTGGATCGCATCGACCATGAGCGCGCGCTGACCGCCGCCTTCGGATTCGACGAGAAGGGCGACACCTTCGACCGGATTGGCCTGGGTGGCGCGGAAGTTCAGGATACGACCGACATCGACCAGCGGGCAGAAGGAGTTGCGGATCGAGATCAGGCGATGGTTGGCGCCGAAGGAATGGATCGACGCGGCTTCCGGCTGCAGGGTTTCGACGATGGCCGTCAGCGGCACGACAAGGGTCTGGCCGGCGACCGTGACCACCATGCCGTCGAGAACGGCGAGCGTCAGCGGCAGGCTCATGGTGAAGACCGAGCCCTGGCCCGGCTTCGAGGTGATGTTGATGCGGCCGCCGAGCGCCTGGATCGAGCGCTTGACGACGTCCATGCCGACGCCGCGGCCGGAAATGTCGGAGATCTTGTCGGCCGTGGAGAAGCCCGGCAGGAAGATCAGGTTGTCGATTTCCTCATCCGACAGGTTGGCGTCGGGCGAGATCAGCTCGTTGGCGATCGCCTTCTGGCGGACCTTTTCGCGGTTGATGCCGGCGCCGTCGTCGGCGAGTTCGATCAGGATGCGGCCCGAACGGTGCTTTGCCGTCAGGCGGACCGTGCCTTCGGTGTTCTTGCCGGCAGCGGCGCGCTTTTCGGGCGTTTCGATACCGTGGTCGACGGCGTTGCGGATCATGTGCGTCAGCGGCTCGGCCAGCTTGTCGATGACCGTCTTGTCCACTTCGGTGTTTTCACCTTCGGTAATCAGGCGGATCGACTTGCCGGTCATGTCGGCGATTTCGCGAACGATACGCGACATGCGCTGGAAGACCGGCTTCACCGGCTGGGCGCGGATCGCCATGACCGAGTCCTGGATCTCGCGCGTGAGCTGCTGCAGCTCTTCGAGGCCCATGTTGATGGAGGACGTGCCGGTCGTATCGTTTTCGATGACGCTCTGGGAAAGCATCGCCTGGTTGATGACAAGCTCGCCCACGAGGTTGATCAGGCGGTCGACGCGGTCGAGATCGACGCGGATGGTCTGGCCGGCGCTGGCAGCGGCATTGTTCTGGGCCGCAGCACTGGCCGCTGCGGCGGCAGCGGCGGCAGCCGATTCCTTCTTTTCGACACGGGCGGCGGCAGCCGCCATCTGCGTGACGTTGGTCGCCGTTTCAGCGGCGGCAACGGCAGCAGCGGTGTCGTCGGCCTTGGCCTGGGCAGCGGCCGGCGCTTCGGAGGCGCCGCCTTCGTCCAGGATCGAAAGATCGAACGGAACCGGGACCATCGGCAGTTCGTCATTGGTCTCGCCCGGCTTGCTGTCCTCTGCCGGCTTCACGGTCAGATCGCAATCCCATTCGGCAAATTCGAAGACCGAGCGGATGGCGTCTTCGCCCTTGTCGGTCTTGATCGTGATGTTCCAGAAGAAATAGGCGCCTTCCGGATCGAGCTCCTCGAGGCCCGGCAGGGCATCGGCGTTGCAATAGATGCTCATCTCGCCGAGGCGGGAGAGGTCGCGCAGAAGAAGCGTGGCGTCGTTGCCCTTCGAATAGAGTTCGAAGCGCGGCTTGAAGGTGATTTCGTAGGCCGGCAGATCGACCGGCTTCTCTTCGCCGCCGAAATCGTCGAAGGAGAAGGGGATCGGCTGGAAGCCGCTATCGTCGGTCGGCGCGGGAGCCGGGGCCGCAGCAGCCGGAGCGGGAGCGGCCTTCGGGGCCGGCTTCGGCGCGGGCGCCTCGGAAACTGCCGAGGGAGACGGCAGCTCGCCATGGGCAAGCGCTTCCAGTTCCTTGACGAGGCCGCGGCTTCTGCTTTCGTCGACGCTGCCGCCATCGCGGGCAGCGTTGGTCAGGTCGGCGAGCACGTCGGCCGACTTCAGCATCACCTTCAGGACGTCCTGGGTCGGCTCAAGCTTGTTGGAACGAACGCAATCAAGTGTGGTCTCAAAGACGTGGGCGAAGGCGACGAGATCATCCAGGCCAAAGGCGCCGGCACCGCCCTTGATCGAATGGACCGCACGGAAGACCGCATTGACGGTTTCCGGGTCGCGATCGCCATCATTCATTTTCAGGAGACCGGATTCCAGTTCGGCGAGCTGTTCCTCGCACTCCTGGAAAAAGATCTCTTTGATTTCGTTCATATCCATAGGAGCAGATCCTGGGCGTTTTAAGCGGTTACACGCTCGATGGCATCAATGAGCTTGGCGGGGTCGAAGGGCTTGACGATCCAGCCGGTGGCGCCGGCCTGGCGGGCGCGGTTCTTCTTTTCCGCGTCGCTTTCGGTCGTCAGGACCAGGATCGGGATCGCACGGTATTTCTCGTTGCGGCGGACACCTTCGATGAAGCCGAAGCCGTCGAGGCGCGGCATGTTGATGTCGGTGACGATGACGTCGGGATTGGACTCTTCGAGAACTTCGAGGCCCTCAACGCCGTCTTCAGCCTGGATCGTCTCGAAGCCCGCATTGTTCAGCGTCACGAGAAGCATGTTTCGGATGGTGCGGGAATCGTCCACCGTCAGTACTTTTTTCTTCATTGCCGGATCTCCTTGGCAAGCAGATGGTCGATATCGACGCCAACCAGCTGCATGGTTTTGTGAAATGCGTCGGACACCTTCGAGAAGGTGAACGACTGCTTGTCCTGGTCCCAGGTCTTCTCGGCGGCCATCAGAACCTGGGCGCAAAGAGCGCCGATGCGTTCGACTGCCGAAGCATCGATCGCCAGTGGGTTACCTCGCATGGAGAGAAGCTTGTCGCGCAATGCGGAAGCCTCATTGAGATCAAGAACCGCTGCCAAATTCAGCGTCTTGGCACTCTTCTTTGCTGCCATCAGCTTTTCCTTGTTCCCTTGTCCCCGACCCGCGAAAGCGAGCCGACGTCATAATCCGATAGGTTAGTAAACATTCCGCCCACCTCCGGCGCTTGCGAGAGGCAACGGCATGCTGAAATCGTCATTCTCGTATTCGTCCTCGACCGTTTCCGGACGCGCCGCGATCGCAACCGGCCGAGGCTCGGAAACGCGCGGCGGATGCGGCCGTGTCGCGTAAGCGTTTTCGCGGGCAATGCGGAATTCGCGGATCGTCTGGCCGAGTTCCAGAATGACCGTGTGGAGGTGATCGGCGCCTTCGGCCGAACGCTCCGCAAGGCCGGCATTGTCCGCCACCTCGCCGCCGAGGCCCTTCACGTCGGCCGTCACGGCCTCAAGACCGGCCGCGTGCTCGCCCGTCTCGTGGGCGATATTGGCGATTGCGGCGTTGATGTCCGTCACCTGACGGACGATGCTGGCGATCGAATCCTGGGTGCGTCCGACCATCTGCACGCCGGCATCGACCTGCGTCTTTGTGGTCGTCACCAGCGTCTTGATCTCGCGGGCAGCTTCGGCGGAGCGCTGGGCGAGCGCGCGGACTTCCTGTGCCACGACCGCAAAACCGCGGCCGGATTCGCCGGCGCGCGCGGCCTCGATGCCGGCGTTGAGCGCCAGCAGGTTCGTCTGGAAGGCGATGTCGTCGATGGCGCCGATGATCTGACCGATCTTTTCGGCCGACTGCTCGATATCGGCCATGGCCGATATGGCGCGGCCGACGACCTCGCCGCTTTCCTCGACGGCGGCGCGCGTTGCGGCGGCGGCCTGTTCGGCGGCGCGGCTGCCGGCGGCGCCTTGACGCACGCGCTCGGCGATGCCGCCCAGGGCTGCGGCGGAAAGCTGCAGGCGATTTGCCTGGCCGGTGGCGTTGCCGGCGAAATTGCGCGAGGCGCCGGCAAGCGATTGCGTCGCGGCTTCCGCCTTGGCGTTGCGCTCGGCAATCGCGGCAAATTCGGCCTGAAGGCCGTCAAGCGCCGCGTTCAGCGCCTCGGCAATATCGGCATGCGCGCCATCGAGCGGCGCACGCCGCGTCAGGTCACGCGCCGACAGCCCTTCGATGACATCGCCGAAGATGCGGGCCACTTCCGCTTCGCCCCGAGCGCGCTGGTCGGCGAGCGCGCGCTGCTGGAGGGAGCGCAGCGAATTGAAGCGCAGGGAGACGGCGATTTCGACGTCGACCATCACGATGCGGATGATCGATGTCATCAGGTCGGTGATTTCACGGGCGCGACGCCTCGCCGAGGGCAGCACCGGCCGGCCGGCCAGTTCGTCGGCCAGACCGGAAATCACATGTTCCAGCATGACGCCGTGACCGGCCACATGCCAGCGCGGGTCGAGGCCGATCTTGCTTTCGGTATCGGAGAGAACCTTGACGCGCTCGGCATAGAGACTGTCGAAACGCGCGTCCGTCAGCACATCCCAATGCGAGGATTGCAGGTCGTGCAGGCGCTCGATCTGGCGCTCGCTTTCGAAATTGCGGGCGGCATCGGGGAAAGACTGGAAACGGTGGAAGAGATCGCGCAGGCCCGCCTTCAGGTGGGCTTCCAGCGTCGGCCGGTTGCGGCGGACCATCTCGCACTGTTCGGTGTCGAGGCCGGCAAAGCGCAGGCGGTCGCGCAGGCTGCCTGCCTGTGCTCCACGCGCCTGATCTGATGGCAAATCCTGCCTCAACGCCTGTCCCCAACCACTTTCCGGGCGAACCCGGCCAAAAACTTTTGACGCTTCCGAAGAACGCCACGCACGGAGACTGTCTTCGCCATCGGTCACGACCGATGGGCTGAAGCCTCCTGCTCAGCAATTCTGTTTCGGAGCTGCCTGAAGAGATGGATACCGGATCGACCCGGTACGGCGGTACGGCGTCATGCCTGGTGGGAACGAGTGCATCTTCCCATTCCGACGTGTAATCCAATGTTTATGGTTAATTCCTTGCTTGAAGGTTAATAAGCCATTCCCGCCTGAAGCTTTTGAAACAATTAGGCAGACTTCGCATAGTAAATACTGGCGCGGAGTTGCATGGCTGCTACAAGGCACACGCAAGCTCTATGTTATAGAACCGATTTCAAGCGCCTGACATGACGTCGACAAGGAAAGAGAAATGATTGTTCTCGGAATGGGTTCCTGCCTGATCGCGCTGGCGATCGCCGCGGCCATCACCCTCCTCGATACGATCGCGGCACACCGCGACAACCGCACGCTTCGCGTCTTTTAAGGGCCGGCGCGCCTTACGTCTCCCGCTACCTTTCCCGTTGGCAGCCCGGCACCGTTGGTGTATCGACACGCGCTCCTCGTGTCAGCGGAAGTAACGGATTTATGTCAGCTCGGACCGGCCTCATCATCATCCTGGCGTTTACGATCTTCCGCATCGTGACTTTGCATTTCGATACGACGGACCTGTTCGTCGACGAGGCGCAATACTGGTTCTGGTCGCAAAATCCCGATTTCGGCTATTATTCCAAGCCGCCGATGATCGCCTGGGTGCTGAGGATCTTCACCGCGCTTGCCGGCTCCAGCGACATCTACTGGCTGCGGCTGCCCGGCCCGCTCTTCCATTTGGCGACCGCGCTGGTGCTGATGAAAATGGCAAAACGCTTCGTCGGGCCTGAGATCGAGGGCTGGGTCGGCGCGACCTATATCACGCTGCCGGCGGTTGCGCTTTCTTCGGTCTTCTTCTCGACCGACGTCATCCTGCTCTTCTTCATCGCCATTGCACTCGTTGCCTATTTCGAACTGACGCAACGGCGCTCGATCGGGCTGGCGCTTCTCATGGGTGCCGGCGTCGGGCTGGCGTTTCTGACCAAATATGCCGTGCTCTTCCTCGTGCCGGGCGGCGCCATCGCCATGCTGCTCATTCCGGCGGCGCGCATCTGCGTGCGCGACTTCGTCGTTGCCGTGGTCACGTCCGCGGTCGTTGCCTTCCCGAACCTCTGGTGGAACCTTCAAAACAACAATACGACCGTGCGCCACACGCAGGATATCGCGCACTGGAGCGATCTCGGCGTCAACGTGGGCGCAGGGCTGGAATTCTTCTCCGCGCAGTTCGGCGTCGTCGGCCCGATCGTCTTCTTCGCCATGCTCTGGGCGGCCTGGAACATGGTTCGCGGCCGCAGCGAGCCGCGCGAGAAGATGCTCGTCTGGCTGTCGATCCCGGTCGTGCTGCTCATCACCCTGCAGGCGACCGTCGCCAAGGCCTATGCCAATTGGGGCGTCACGGCCTATGTGGCGGGCGTCGTGCTTGCGGTCTGGCTGCTTCAGCGCCTGTGGCCGAACGGTCTCAAGATCTCGCTCTGGATCAATGGCGTCGCCTGCCTTCTCTTTCCCTTCGCGACGATCTTCTCGCACCAGCTGGTGCTGCCCGGCGGCAAGGAAGTCATGCAGCGCTATCTCGGCCGGGCCGAAGTCAGCCGGCAGGCTGCCGACCTTGCCGCGCAGGCCGGGGCCGGCATCATCGTTACCGACAACCGCGACATGGTCGCCGATCTCTTCCATACGCTGAGAGCCGCCCCCTACAAGATCTACGCCCGTGCGCCGGCCGACCTGCCGGAGAGCTATTACGAACAGGAATTCGCCCTGCCGGCCGATACGAAGGCGCCGGTCCTCTTCGTGACGGTCAATATGCTGAGCTGCGCCGGCGAGGCGCCGGAATTGCTGAAGAGCTGGCAGCCGGCAAACGGCAATTACCGGGGCAAGACGATCTATGCCTACAAGGTCGACGCCACCTGCCTGAAGCGGCCCTAGAATATTTCCGGCGAGGATTGAATCGCCTGAAATGCTTCATCGCCCAGGCAATTGCGGACGCAAAGCCGCTGCGCAGATTTGCGCGACATGCGTCAAAACCGGTCAGTTCGCGGGCTCGGGCATGCAAAGGCCGGTCCCGCCGCCCTCCACTTCGATGAATTTCACGCCGCCTTCCTCGAAGGCCAGGCGCAGCTGCGCCTCCGTCGCGCGGTGGATTTCGTGGTGGCGGCCCTCATAGTCGCGTATCGTGCTGCGCGAGACGGCGGCCTTCTCCGCTAGGTCCGCCTGCGTCCAATCGAGCAGGCCACGGGCCGCCCGACACAAAGCGGGCGTCAGAATTGTCTGTTTTGCGCCTTGACCCATGTTTCCAAACCACCCATATTGGTCAATATAGATCATATATGTCATGTTTTGAACGGGATTTCCAGATCGGGAGAGAGCGATGCCCCACGATACGCCTTTGATTTCGACCATTGTCGGAGGCCTCGTGCTGGCATTTATCCTGGGGGCGATCGCCAATCGCCTGCGTCTTCCGCCTCTCGTGGGATATCTTGTCGCAGGCGTGCTCGCCGGCCCGCATACGCCGGGTTTCGTCGCCGATCAGAGCCTCGCGCCCGAGCTTGCCGAGATCGGCGTCATCCTGCTGATGTTCGGCGTCGGCCTGCATTTCTCGCTGAAGGACCTGCTTTCGGTGCGCGGCATCGCCGTACCGGGCGCGGTCGCGCAGATCGGCTTTGCGACCCTGCTCGGCTGGGGGCTCGGCGCGCTCATGGGATGGCCGACGGGCGGCAGCCTCGTCTTCGGGCTCGCGCTTTCCGTCGCCTCGACGGTCGTGCTCCTGAAAGCGCTGCAGGAGCGGCGTCTGGTCGAGACCGAGCGCGGACGCATCGCCGTCGGCTGGCTGATCGTCGAAGACCTCGCGATGGTTCTGGCGCTGGTGCTGATCCCGGCCGCCGCCAGCATCAGCGGCGGCGGCCATGGCCCGGTCGAGCCGCTTTCGGCGGGGCTCAACCGGCTTCTCGGCCTCGATCTCGGCGTCGGCGGCATTATCGCCATGACGCTGGTCAAGGTGGTGCTTTTCGTCGCGCTCATGCTGGTCTTCGGCCGCAAGCTCATTCCCTGGACCATGCACCGCATCGCCCATACCGGCTCGCGTGAACTCTTCCGCCTCGGCGTGCTGGCGATCGCGCTCGGGGTTGCCTTCGGCGCGGCCAAGCTCTTCGGCGTCTCGCTGGCGCTTGGCGCCTTCTTTGCCGGCATGGTTCTCGCCGAAAGCGAACTCAGCCATCGCGCCGCGCAGGAAAGCCTGCCGCTGCGCGACGCCTTTGCCGTGCTGTTCTTCGTCTCGGTCGGCATGCTGTTCGATCCCTATATCCTGATCGAGCGGCCGTTGCCGGTGCTTGCAACCATTTTCATCATCGTCATCGGCAAATCGGTGGCCGCCTTCCTGATCGTCCTGCTGTTCAAAAAGCCGGTCAGCACGGCGCTGACGATTTCGGCCAGCCTCGGGCAGATCGGCGAATTCTCCTTCATTCTGGCCGCGCTCGGCGTCGAACTCGGCCTGCTGCCGGAGGAGGGGCGCGACCTCATCCTTGCCGGCGCGATCATCTCGATCATTCTCAACCCGCTGCTGTTCTTCCTCTGCGACCGTATGCGGCCGCTGCTCGAAAGCCCGAAGCGCGAAGAACCGGCGGCGGAACCGGCAGCCCCGGCGGCCGATGCCGCGCCCGGCCATACGGAGGAGCTGCCCGACGGAGACGAGCCTCATCCGACGGCGCTCGCCGGCCATGCCATCCTTGTCGGTTACGGCCGTGTCGGCAGCATCGTCGGCCAGAACCTCAAGTCATCGGGCACGCCGTTCCTCGTCATCGAGGATTCCGACAAGAGGGTCGCCGAGCTGCACGCGCAGGGAATCGAGGTTCTTGCCGGCAATGCCGTGACCCGCGAAACGCTCGATCTTGCCAATCTTGCCGGTGCGCGCAGCCTCGTCATCGCCATCCCCAACGCCTTCGAGGCCTGCCGCATCGCCGAGCAGGGGCGCGCCGTCAATCCCTCGATCCTGATCGTCGCGCGCGCCCATTCCGATGCCGAAGTGGAGGAACTGCGGCAATACGGCGCCGATACCGTCATCATGGGCGAGCGGGAAATTGCGCTTGGCATGGTTGACCGGCTGGCCCAAGTGCATCATGACAGTGCACCCTATGAAGACGGAGCTTCGGCTGGTACAATCCAGCCGCCGGTGGAGCCTCCGCCGGAAAAAGAATGAGAGATTGCCGCGCCTTTGAGCCGATTTGGGAGTGAAATCGACAGGACTGGGGAGATGGAGCTGGAACAGCGCCGTCTGGTTAGCCGTATTGCCGCCTCCGTCGTCGTTGCAATCCTTGCCTATCTCGGCCTGCTCTTCGGCGGCAATATCGTCATCGGCCCGTCCGCGGCGCCGAACAGCCTCTCCTCTTCGAGCCGGGATACGCAGCAGACGCAGGTAACGGCGCGCGACGCCATTCGCGGGTTGCTGATCAGCGACCGCAAGGCTGCGCCGAAACAAACGCTTCAGGATGCCGGTCCGGCGGCGCTTGCCGTTGTTCCTGCGCTGCACTTTGCCGGCTGGGGCGCCTCCACGCCGGCGCCTGAATTCGAAGCGCCGCCGCACCCTGCCGCAGCCCGGACGCAGCAGCCGCGCGCGCCGCCGCAGGCTGCCTGAATCCCATAGCCTTCGGGCGTTTCTGATCCATAGACATGCCGCAGCGCGGTTGCGCCGGCCCAAGCATTATCCAAGGATTTAAAATATGCGCAATTCACCATGGCTGGTGTTCACCTATACGGTGATCATCGTGCTCGGCCTGTTGATCGCCCTGCCGAACGCATTGCCGCAAAGCGTGCTGCAGCGCCTGCCCGCCTGGCTGCCGCACAGCCAGGTTTCCCTCGGCCTCGACCTTCGCGGCGGCTCGCATCTCGTGCTCGAGGTGGACGAAGCAGACCTCACCAAGGAGCGCCTGAACTCGCTCCTGCAGGATGCGCGCCGCGTGCTGCGCGAAAAGAACATCCAGCCGAAGTCGGTTGTGCGTAACAACAACAATATCGTCGTTTCGCTTGCCGATCCGTCGCAGAGCGACGCGGCCGTCACCCAGCTTCGCACGCTCGGCAATGTGATCGCCAGCGGCATCAGCGCCGGCCAGTCCGACCTTGCGGTCACGGCCGATGGCGGCAACATCACCATCGGCTTCTCGCCGGCCGGCATCTCCACCAACGTCGACAATGCCGTGGCGCAGAGCCTTGAAGTCATCCGCCAGCGCGTCGACCAGGTCGGCGTTGCCGAGCCGACGATCCAGCGCATCGGCGCCAACCGCATTCTCGTCCAGCTTCCAGGCGCGCAGGATCCGTCCCGCCTTCGCGAACTCCTCGGCTCCACCGCCAAGATGTCCTTCCACATGCTCGCCCCGAACGGCCAGGCCGGTCCGGGTGTGACGATCATGAAGGATGACGAGGGCAACAGCTACCCGGTTCTCGACCGTGTCGAGATTTCCGGCGACCGCCTCTCGGATGCCCGCGTCAGCTTCGACCAGAGCCAGCAGCCGGTCGTTACCTTCCGCTTCGACAGCGCCGGCGCGACCCGCTTTGCCGATATTACCCGCCAGAACGTCGGCAACCCCTTCGCGATCGTGCTTGACGACAAGGTGCTGAGCGCGCCTGTCATCCGCGAGCCGATCACCGGCGGTTCGGGCCAGATCTCCGGCAACTTCACCACCGACAGCGCCAATACGCTGGCCGCCATGCTGCGCGCCGGCGCCCTGCCCGCCAAGCTGACCGTCATCGAAGAACGCACCGTCGGCGCCGACCTCGGCGCGGATGCGATCAGGATGGGCCTCTATGCCGGTGTCGTCGGCTTCGTGCTCGTCGCCGCCTTCATCCTCGTGCTCTACGGCACCTGGGGCATTCTCGCCAATATCGCGCTTCTCATCCACACGATCCTGACCTTCTCGGCGCTGACGCTGGTCGGCGCTACGCTGACACTGCCCGGTATTGCCGGCGTCGTGCTCGGCATCGGCCTTGCGGTCGATGCGAACGTCCTGATCAACGAGCGCATCCGCGAAGAAACCCGCAAGGGCAAGAGCGCCTTTGCGGCGATCGATACCGGCTTCCGCCGCGCCTACTCGACCATCATCGACGGCAACATGACGGCGCTGATTGCCGCCGCCATCCTGTTCTGGTTCGGCTCCGGCCCGGTTCGCGGCTTTGCCGTGACCATGGCGCTCGGCCTGATCATCTCGATGTTCACCTCGGTCGCCTTCGTGCGCGTCACGATGATCGAGATCACCCGCCGCCGCAAGCTGAAGGTGCTGAACATCAAGCCGCTGTTCCCCCTCTTCAGCCCCTACGACAAGCATATCCAGTTCATGAAGGCGCGCTTCTTCGGCGTGACCGTCTCCGCCCTGCTGTCGATCGCCTCGATCGCCCTCTTCATCTATCCGGGCCTCAACTACGGCGTCGACTTCCGCGGCGGCATCCAGATGTCGGTGAAGACGCAGGACGCTGCCGACCTCGGCCGCTTCCGCGAGGGCCTGAACGGCCTCGGCCTCGGCGAAGTGGCATTGCAGTCCTTCGGCGACAACAACACGATGCTGGTGCGCGCGCAGCGGCAGGAAGGCGGCGAAGAAGCGCAGACCGCGGCCGTCACCAAACTCAAGGCCGAGATTGTCAAGATCGACCCGTCGGCGACCGTCACCGGCACCGACGTCATCGGTCCGAAGGTCAGCGGCGAGCTTGCCTGGGCCGGTATCCTGTCGGTCGTCATCGCCAGCCTCGCGATGCTGTTCTATATCTGGTACCGCTTCGAATGGCCGTTTGCGGTCGGCGCCATCGTCACGCTCATTCTCGACGTGACCAAGGCGATCGGCTTCTTCGCGCTGACGGGGCTGGACTTCAACCTGACGGCGATCGCGGCGATCCTGACGCTGGTCGGCTACTCGGTGAACGACAAGGTGGTCGTCTACGACCGCATGCGCGAAAACATGCGCCTCTACAAGTCGATGCCGCTGCGCGAGATCATCGACAAGTCGATCAACGAGACGCTGGCCCGAAGCCTCTATACCAATGCGACGGCCTTCCTCTCGCTGCTGCCGATGGCAATCTGGGGCGGCAGCGCGGTGGAAAGCTTCGCGGTGCCGATGGCCTTCGGCATTCTGGTGGCCGCCGCATCCTCGGTGTTCATCGCAGCGCCGATCCTGCTCTTCCTCGGCGACTGGCGCCGCCGCCACGCCAAGGCGGTCGCCGCCTCCAACGATGCGGCCGTGGAAATCATTCCGCCGGACGCGGACCAGCCGCGCAAGTCGGCCAGCTGAACAAGCAATGCCTGACATCGACTTGAAGAGGGCGCCGGTTGCAGAACCGGCGCCCTCTTTCTATGTTCGGTTCAAAGAGATCGGGAGCACCGCCACATGTCTTCCACCCCGACGTCGAAAAAGCCGGAAACCGGTTCCACCAGCGATCAGGAGGAGCGCATCAAACGCTTCCTCGCGACCGCCTCTCACGACCTGCAATCGCCGCTGCGCCACATCGCCATGTATGCGGAAATGCTGCTCGACGACCTGGAACCGACGCTGGACAGCGAACAGCTGCAGAGCCTCAGGATGATCATGGATAAGGCGCAGACGGCGCAGCGGTTGACCAGGGCATTGATGAGCCTCGCCGGCACGACGCCGCAGATCGCCATCGGCGACGTGCGGCTCGCCGAGGTTGCGCAGGAGGCCTGGAAACAGGCGATCGAGGAATTTCCCGTCAGCGGCGCGGCACTCGATGCGGACGCCCTGCCCCTGATCCGCAGCGATGCGGCGCTTCTGACCATCATTCTGCGGCACCTTTTTTCCAACGCGCTGGCATATCGTGGCGCCGCAGCGCCGCATGTCGTCGCAACGGCGGTCCGGGAAGGTGCTGACTGGCGCATCGTCGTTGCCGATAACGGCTGCGGCATCGAGCCGGCCCATCAGGAGAGGATTTTCGACGCCTTCTGGAAACTGCCCAAGGCAGGCAGCGTGCCCGGCCCGGGGCTTGGCCTGACGAGCACGCGCGAACTTCTCGCCGCGCTCGGCGGCGATATCCGGCTTGAGCATTCCGACGACAACGGCAGCCGCTTTGCGATGCGCCTGCCGGCATGAGGCTCGGAGCCTTTCCGGGTCAGATGCTGTAATCGTCCTTCCAGAAATCCGGGACATCATAGGTCACGTATTCCCGGATGATATGCTGCAGCGTCTGGACGTCGATCTCGTCCTTGCCGATGCGGAAATCGACGCCGTAATCGGGGAATTCCTGGAAATAGTTGCCCGATATGTCGGTCGAGACGACGCCGATCGGGCCGGTATAACCGATGCCCCTGAGTTCGGGCACGGTTTCGCGAAAATCCGCATTCGGCAGCAAGCGGTTGTCGAGGAGGACGAGATCGAAGCGGGCCGCCCTTATCTTGTCCAGCGCATCGCCGATCGATTGCGAATATTCGACATCGACGCGCGGTTCGGAAAGTTCGGCGATCTTCTTTTTGAGCGAACGGAATTCGATGAACTCGTCATCGACGAACAATACTTTCACCGCATTCCTGCGCATTGCTTCCGCACTCATCGTTTCATCTTTCCCCAATATGAAACCAGCTCACGAAACCAGGCCGTTTCGCAGCGCAATCGCCACCATATGAACGCGATTGACGGCATCGAGTTTTCGCACTGCGGCCGTGATATGGGAATTGACCGTGTGTTCCGAAAGGCCGAGGATAATGGCGATCTCCGCGGAAGTCTTGCCTTCGCTCGTCCACTTGACGATTTCGGTTTCGCGCTGCGTGAGGCGACCGGACATTTCCTGCGTCAGGATTTCCTCATACAGCTTGTCGAAGATGCGCATGGCATCGAGCAGAATATCGGCCACCTCACCCTGGTCCGGCTCCTGGCGCTGGCCGCCGAGCACCAGGCAGTAGCGGCGCCCTTCCGGCGTGAACAGCGGGATGAAAAGGAATGTGTTGCCGCTGAACTCGTTGAAGACGAGGTCCGACGGATAACCTTCAATCGCCGCGCTTTTCCCATGCACCGGCGTCGTCAGGAACTGCGCCGTCCGCGCCTTGGCCGTCCCGAGCGCTTCCTTCAGCGTCTTGACGAAGAGGCCCATGCGCCGCTCTGCAACATTGGTAATGACGACGTCGCGTTCGCCAAAGGGGGCTGCCGCCTCCGAGATGCGCGCCAAGGTGAAATTGTCGAAATGGTAATGTTGGGCTGCCGCCTTCAGCAGGCGAAAGAAATCGGTGCGATTGATGGCCCGGCTCAGTTCCGGACCGGCATGAAAGGGAACCGCGGCAGCACTGGTCATTCCCACTCTTCCTCCTCCCCGATTTTCACCCGCCGATCCCGAAATCTTAGGATATACGCCTTAGGCGCGAACGATTACAAAAATTGCGAGACGGTTGATGACCGATAACGAAACGGGGGTTTCGATATCGCAAGCGGAGACATCTCAACTACAGGTAATGCATAGGACAGTTTACTCGAACAGTAGCTCTTACCTAGGTATGCCAATCTCTCCGTATTCAACATCCATGAATGCGGAAGACAGTGCCGGAAGTAAGCGCGGGAGGGCCGGCCGAACCATTCAGCTAAGGGGTTGGCTGGCGTTCGTGGCGGCGAACAGGATCGGACGGCTCTCTCAGCGCTTTTTGGTTTTCTTCTCTTCGGCCGGCATTCTGAAATGCGCTGCCGGGCTTGTCAATTGCGCTGACCTGCATGTATCCGGCGCGCTGCGGCCGTCCTGCAATGGTCACGGGTCACGCTGGCAGTCATCGATTGTCGAGGATTGCGGTAAAATTCAGCGGTTTCTCAAGGTAGAAATCGGCGCCGGCGGCAAAGGCCCGTTCCCGGTCCTCCGCCGCATCCGAACCGCTGCAGACGCCGAGCCGCACGGCCGAAAAGCGATCGTCCCGTCGCAGTTGCGCGATCAAGGCGCTGCCGCTGTCCAGGGGCATGTAGAGGTCCGCAATCACTATGTCCGGCGCGCCTTCACCTTTTTCCAGGCGCGCCTCAAGCGCCTCGAATGCGGCAGGTGCTGAGGAGAAGCAGAATAGATCGACATCCACCTGCTGTTTCCTGCGAATATAATCGAGATAGAAGAGATCATCCCTGCTATCGTCGACGTAAAACAAGATCGGCATCGCACACCAAAATCCGGATATTGTTGCGGTCGTTCTGCACTGTCCTTCACGGAGACACTAACGCCACTTCGCTAAAATTCGATATCGACCTTTGGGGAGTTGGCTATCATAAAGCATGTTTTGCGCAACAATCTGCCTATTGAGTATTCGGCAATTTCGGAAAAGATGGCTTGCCGAAACGGACATGGCGGAGAGGTGATGGAGGTGCGGGATGCTGCGACATCAGGACGAGACGGCACGGAAAGCGACCGCTACCGCATGGTCGCGCTGGTCGTCGGCTGCCTGCTGGTCCTGCTCGGCCTGACGGCACTGACCGGCTGGCTGCTGGAGATCGGGATCATCATCTCCGTCGTGCCCGGCTTTCCGTCCATGGCGTTCAATACCGCCCTCTGTTTCGTGCTGTCGGGTATCGGGCTTGCCGCGTCGACGCAGACAGGCAAGCCTTACCGCAGCATATCCGCAATCGCCTGCGGCCTTGCCGCCCTGCTTACGGCCGGGCGCCTGACAGAAATCGTCACGCTCGGCCGCTCGATGCACAATGTCGATGTGTTCCTGACGCAGATTTTCGTCTCTCCGACCTTTGCCGGAGAGATCGGCGGCGGCATGGGGCCGAACACGGCGCTGATTTTCCTGATCGCCAATCTTTCCATTCTCTTCGCCCTCCATGCAAGAGAAACCCGCGGCCAACTCGTGCAGGAGCTCACCAGCTATATCGCAATCACGCTCGGCATGATCGCGCTTGCCGGCTATATCACCGATGCCGAACAGGGATATCGCTGGGGGCCCTATGCGGCGATGGCCCTGCCGACGGCCGTCGGCCTGGTTGCTTTCGGTTGCGGGCTTCTCGCCAGGTCCTGGTGGATGTTGCCGGGCAACAGGGCTGAGATCCCGCTCTGGATCCCGGCAACGATCTGCTTTACCGGCCTCATCGTCGATCTCTATACGCCGCTCGGCGTGGCAAACGGCATTCTCTATGTCCCGCTGGTGCTGACGGCGCTCTGGTTCGGCAATCGCAACGCGCCGATCCTCTTCGCCTTCGTCTGCACCGTGCTGCTGCTGCTCGGCTTCTTCGCCGTCAACCACGGCGAAAACGAATATTGGCGGGAAGCCGCCAACCGCTCGATCACGGCAGCGACGCTCTGGCTGGTTGCCATTTTCGTCTTCTATTTCATGCGCAACAGCCAGCATCTGGAAACCGAGCGCATCCGCTTCAGCGCGCTGGTGCGCAATACGCCCGATGCCGTCATCGCCATCGACGAGATCGGCAGGATCACCAGCTTCAATCCGGCCGCCGAATCCATGTTCGGCTATACGCCGCAGGAGGCGATCGGCAACAATATCAAGATGCTGATGCCGGAACCCTATCATTCCGAGCACGATACCTATCTCGGCAACTACCGGCGCACGGGCGAAGAACGCATCATCGGCACGACGCGCATGGTTTCCGGCCGCCGCAAGAACGGCGTGGTTTTCCCGATCGACCTTTCCGTCAGTGCCGTCGTTACCGGCTCCAGCAAGACTTTCGTCGGCATCGTGCGCGATATCAGCGAGCGCGTGCGGCAGGAGGAGCGGATGAAGACGACGCTCGCCCAGCTCGAGGCCTATACGGCCGATCTCGAACGGTCCAACCACGATCTCGACGAGTTCGCCTATATCGCCTCGCACGATCTCAAGGAGCCGCTGCGCGGCCTGCACAATCACTCACGTTTCCTGCTGGAAGATTACGAAGACAAGCTCGACGAAGACGGCGTGCGCCGGCTCAACCGGCTGGTCCGGCTCAGCCAGCGCATGGAAAAGCTCGTCAACGATCTTCTCTATTTCTCGCGCATCGGCCGCCAGCAGCTTGCCGTCAAACGCACCGATATCGGCGCGATCGTTCGCGATGTCGTTGCCACGATGGAGCTTTTCCTGGAGGAGCGGCATGCAAAGGTCGTCGTCGACGGGGTGCTGCCCGAGGTCGTGTGCGACGCTCCGCGCCTGACCGAGGTGTTTCGCAACCTCGTGACCAACGCCATCAAATATAACGACAAGCCCGCCCCTCTCGTCAGCGTCGGCTATCTGGA
The DNA here is from genome assembly GCF_052946295.1 of Rhizobium sp. KDH_Rht_773_N. Classification (NCBI taxonomy): domain Bacteria; kingdom Pseudomonadati; phylum Pseudomonadota; class Alphaproteobacteria; order Hyphomicrobiales; family Rhizobiaceae; genus Rhizobium; species Rhizobium sp. KDH_Rht_773_N. The sequence continues at coordinate 1,167,285 of NZ_CM129525.1, forward strand.
ACGCTATGCCGGCACGGACGGGACGACGGCGCGCAACGTCTTTTACGTGAAGGACAACGGCAAGGGCATTGCCCAGGAATTCCACGAGGATATTTTCCGCATTTTCAAACGGCTGGAAAAATCGCAGGATTCCGAGGACGGCACCGGCGCGGGCCTTACCTTCGTGCGCAAGATCATCGGGCGTCACAATGGCGAGATATGGCTGGAGTCAACCGTCGGCACCGGCACGACGTTCTACTTTACCTTGGGAAGGAAGCGCGAGGGCCAGAATGCTGCAGCGTGACATGCAACCGATCCTCATCGTCGAGGACAGCGAGGACGATTTCGAAGCGACGATGCGCGCCTTCAAGCGCACCAATCTGCGCAACCCCATCCGCTGGGCCGCTTCCGGCCAGGAGGCGCTCGACGTGCTCGCCACCATGGCGCCGAAACCGGGCCTGATCCTGCTCGACCTCAACATGCCGGGTCTCGACGGGCGCAAGACCCTGGAGGCGATCAAATCCAACGCGCATTGGCGCAAGATCCCGGTCGTGATCCTCACGACATCGGACGACGAGCGCGACATCGAGGGCTGCTATGCGCTCGGCGCCAATACCTATGTGCAGAAGCCGGTCGATCTCGACGGGCTGTTCGCCGCCATCCAGCGGCTCAAGGAATACTGGTTCGAAATCGCGATCCTGCCTTTAGAGGACTGACGTTTGGCGGAAGACTGCTGCGTTCTCATCATCGATGACAACATGGACGACCGCGAAGTCTATCGCCGCATGCTGGCACGCGTTTCCGGCACGAGCTATACCGTCATCGAAGCCGAGAGCGGTGACGAGGGCCTCGCCCTCAACAGCCAGAGGCACCCCCACTGCATCCTGCTCGACTATTCGCTTCCCGGCCGCGACGGCCTGGGCGTGCTTTCGGAAATTCTCGCCCAGGACGCGGCCGCCAATGTGGTGATGCTGACCGGTCAAGGCAACGAAACCGTCGCCGTCGAAGTGATGAAGAGCGGTGCGCGCGACTATCTCACCAAGGATGCGCTGTCGCCCGAGACGCTGCATCGCTGCATCCAGAGCGCCATGATGCACGGTGCGCTGGAAGCGAAGCTCGAACAGAAGCGGCAGTCGCTCGAAATCTTCACCCGCGCCATGGCGCATGATCTCAAGGAACCGCTCAGAACGATCAAATCCTTCAGCCGCATCCTGCACGGCTCGGCCGAACTGCCGGCCGAAGACCGCGAACTGCTCGACTATATCCTGAGTGCCGCCGACCACATGGAAGACCTGATCGTCAAGGTCTCGGGATTTACGAGGCTGGAGGTTTCGAGCGAGCTCGAACTCAAGCCCGTTGCGCTGTCGGCCGTGCTCGACCAGGTGGAGCACAACCTGCATCGGCAGATCGAAAGCCGGCAGGCAATCATCGTTCGCGGCCGGCTGCCGGAGGTGATGGGCGACGCGACGCTGCTGATCCAGCTCCTGCAGAACCTCGTTTCCAATGCGATCCGCTATTGCGACGACGCCGTTCCGGAAGTGCGCATTTCGGCCACGGCGGAGAAAGGAACGTGCCGCCTGACGGTCGGCGACAACGGGCCGGGCATCGATCCCGATCATCGGGAACTGATCTTCCAGCCCTTCAAACGCCTTGTCGGCCGCGGCATCGAGGGTACGGGGCTCGGGCTTGCCATATGCCGCCGCATCGCGCAGCTGCATGGCGGTTCGATCTGGTGCGAGGCCAGAAACGGCAGGGGAGCGACCTTCCTGCTGGAATTGCCGCTGGCGGCGATATCGGGCGCACAACCGGCCGCCAGCAAACAGCCGCAGGCGGCAAAAGCATCCGACAATGCGAACGAAAGTCGCGGCAGGCTCGCAGAAGTGCTGCTGGTGGAAGACAGTCCGGCCGATATCCAGCTGCTGAAGATCAAGCTGATGCGGCGCGAGAAGGTGAACTTCAACCTGCACGTGGCCAGCAACGGCCGCGAGGCGCTGCGGCTTCTGGAGCAGCGCGCCGGTATTGCGGACGAGCCGCAGATCGACCTGATGCTGCTCGATATCAACATGCCGATCATGGATGGTTTCGAAGTGCTGAACGCGCTTTCAGCCGATCAGCGGCTGAGCCGGATTCCGGTCTGCGTGCTCAGCACGTCGAGCGACGAAAGCGACATGCAACGGGCAAAAGAACTCGGCGCGCGCGCCTATATGGTCAAGCCGCCGACGCTGCAGCAACTCGAAGACGCATTGGAAGGGGTCGACACGCTGGAGCTTCTGCCGCGCGGCGACGCCCTTGTACTTTTTGCGGAACAAAATTAGAGAAAAGGCCATTGGCAACGGCATGACGCTAGCAACGACACTCCTATTCGCTCTCCTGGCCTCGCCTTTTCAATTCGGGCTTTCATCCATGGCATCAGGCATACACCACATCACCCTGATCACCCGCAAGGTGCAGGCGAATGTGGATTTCTACGCCGGGTTCCTGGGCATGCGGCTCGTCAAACAGACGGCCGGTTTCGAGGACGCCACACAGCTTCATCTCTTCTACGGCGACGCCGAGGGCACGCCGGGCTCGCTCGTCACTTTCCTCGTCTGGGAAGACGGGGCACCCGGCCGCGCAGGCTACGGCCAGGTCAGCGAAATGTCGCTGGCGATCGATCCTTCCAGTATCGGCTACTGGCTGACGCGCGCCATGCGCCTCGGCTTCCGCTCCGAAGGCCCGGCGGATGAATTCGGCGAGCCGGTGCTGCGGCTGAAGGATCCCGACAATGTCATCGTCAAGCTTGCCGGTGCCAGGGATCTGAAATCGCCTGCCGTCTGGGACGGTGGCGACGTGCCGGCAGAGCATGCCGTGCAGCGCGTGCGCGGCGCAACCATGCTGACCGAACAGCCGGCGGAGAGCCGCCATTTCATCGAAAGCCATTTCGGCTACAGGTTTCAGGCCAATCGCGGCGCGATCGACCGCCTTGTCTCGCAGTCGGGAGACGTTATCGACGTGCGCGATGCGCGTGGCTTCTGGTCCGGCGCGCCGGGGACCGGCACGGTCGACCATGTGGCCTTCCGCGCCGCCGACGACGCCACCGTGCTTGCCGTCCGCGAGGCGCTCGAAAAGGAAAACGCCTCGGCGACCAACCTGCACGACCGCAAGTATTTCCGCTCGCTCTACGCCCGCGAGCCCGGCGGCACCCTTGTAGAGCTTGCCACCAATCAGCCCGGCATGATGGTGGACGAGCCGAAAGCCACGCTCGGGACCAAGCTCTTCGTTCCGCCGAAGGATTCGATCACCAGCCTCAGCGACCTGAAGGTGGTGCTGCCGCAGTTTTCCATGCCCGGCCAGCCGCGCATCAACTATCGCGACCTGCCCTTCGTCCATCGCTTCTACACGCCGCCGGACCCGGACGGCAGCGTCTTCGTGCTGCTGCACGGCTCGGGCGGCAACGAGACGACGCTGATGCCGCTGCTGAACAAGGTCGCGCCCCGCGCCACCCTTCTCGGCGTGCGCGGGCGGGCGACCGAGGAAGGCTTTCCACGCTGGTACAAGCGCATTACGCCTTTCTCCTTCGATCAGGACGACATCAAGAACGAAGCCGAAGCCTTCGCCGCCTTCATCGAAGGTGCGGTCAAATCCTACAGCCTCGACCCGAAGAAGGTCGTCTATGTCGGCTATTCCAATGGCGCGAACCTTCTGAACTCGCTGCTCTACCTGCACCCGAACCTCGTGCACAAGGCTGTGCTTCTGCGCTCCATGCCGGTGCTCGATACCTATCCGCATGCCGACCTCAAAGGCACCGACCTGCTCGTCATCAGCGGCAAGATGGACGCCTACGGCAGATATGCGAGCGAGCTGGAAGAGCGGCTGAAGACGTCGGGAGCCACCGTCGATTCCGACGTCATCCCCGGCGGTCACGATCTCGGCGATGCCGACGTGCCGATCATCCAGAAATGGCTGCTGCAGGAGAGCAAGCTGCAGGAAACCCAGTAGCCTACCCGTGGAAGCTGTCCGGGCACGATGCCGGCGTCGCATCCGGCGCTGCCGGGGTATTGCGGTCGATCCCGTAAAGCCTTGCAAAACCGGCGTCTTTCACAAGACGGGTACCCGCCGGCATGAGGTCGCCGACATTCTGATCCGCCACATCGGCGTTGACGACCAGGATGAAATCGAACTTGCTGCGCCAATCGACAAGATAGGGCGTGAAGCTGGCGACCTCCGCCATCAGACCGGGGCAGGACAGCACGCCGGTTGAAAAAAGATTGCCTTCCGGCACCGATCGATCCGACCAGGATGGCAAGACGGCAAGCGGCTGCTTGCCCTGCGCGCTGAAGAGCGTCGGAACAAAGGCATGCGCCAGCGGAACGGCCAGTGTCGGCAGATGGCGGAACGTATCCTGGGCGAAGGCGTAGTGTCGCTGATCGGGTCTTATCTCGGCAGGGGCCGGATCGTGCTGCAACGGCAGGATCGCAGCCCCCGCAGGAACGGCTTCAAGCACGGTCTCGACGCTCGCAACGTCGGCTGCGCCCCGCCACCAGTTGAAAGCGATCCATGCGGTGCGGCCAAAGACGGCAATGTTCAGGGCAAGGAACAGGATGATAGCGTGACGCCGGCCGACCTTTTGAAAGGGGCAGATCATCACCGTGCCGACGAGGGCGGCCATGATGGGAAAGCGCCAGCTTATCCAACCGGTGCCAAAAGCATGCCGTGGCGAAAGGACGGACAGAAGGAGAAGGCCTGCCGCAGTGACGGCGAGCCCTGCATGAAGCCGCAGGTTTCGCGCAGCAATCGCCCTGCTGCAAACGAACAGAAGCGGCACAAGGAAAATGACATCGGCGAGCGCAACATAGGTCCAGACGGCCGACAGCAGGTTCAGGGCCTGCAGTACCGGACTATCGTTCCAGGCCGGGATGCTGCCCGCATGACTGCCGGGCAGGTCGGCAGCGGTCAGCGCCAGCGCAAGCGGCGGCAACAGGCAGGCAACCGTCGCGGCCGCAAGCCTGCCGGCGAGACGCAACACCGCCGCACCGGACGCAAGCACACCAAAGCGCCAGGAAAATTCCAGCCCGCAGACGATTGCGAGAAAGAAGCCCACGGAAAATATATGAACGACGGTCAGCAGCAGCGATACCGCCACACGCCACAGGAAGAGCCGGAGCGCAGAGCCTGGCTGCAAGCGGTGATCCGCGGCTGCAAACAGCAATGCCAGGCCGAGGCCGATCTGGAAATTGATGAAGCCGCCGATCAGAGTGGCACACCAGGCGAAATACAGCATGCCGATCTGCCAATAGTAGCTGCCGCCGAACAGGCGCCGATGCAGCATGATGGCGCCTGATGGAGGCAGGACAATCGCCAGGAACAACAGGGCACGGGCGAGCAGCGAGACGCCGATGACGGGACCGATGAAGCGGGCGAGCAAGTCGATGCCAACATTGGTGAAGGTGCGATTCCACTCGATCGTGTAGATTTCGGGGATTGGTGCTTCCTTTATGCCGCCGGCAAGCAGCCACATGCGGGCGTAATGGTTCGCATAATCGAGGAGCGGCGGAAATTTGAACAGGCCGACAAGGATGGCGACAAGACCCATGAAGACGAGCAGAGGCGCAGTCGACGCCTGCCGGACAATGACGTCCTGCGGCTTTTCCGCCCTACGGACTTCGGCTGAAAATATCTGATCAAGGTTCGCCATAGCCAATCCTGTCCGAACTCCGGGACAGGTCTAGCAGCCAATGGTCAAGCTTCCTTTAAGCCGAGTTATCCCCGCCTTGCGATCGTAATGCCGGCAAGAACGATCAGGCCGCCCACGGCCTGCATTGCCGTGATCGGTTCGTTAAGCAGCGCCCAGGCGAGAATGGCCGCCACGACCGGCTGGAGAAGCAGCGTCAGCGAGGAGAAGGCCGCCGGCAGATAGGCCAGCGCATAGGCGATCGCCACCTGTCCGCCGGCGTGGCTGACGAAGGCGAGGCCGAAGACCACCGACCAGCCGTAGAGGCTTGCCGGCAGCATGTGGCCCTCGAAGAAGAAGGCGAGCGGGAAGATGCCGACCGCGGCGGAGGCGGTGCTCCAGAGCATGATGCGGATCGTGTCGAACCGGCTGCGCAACGCGCCGATCGACAGAATATAACAGGCGTAGAAGACGGCGGCGATCATGGCGACGCCATCGCCGCGCAGGTCGCCATTTCCAAGGGCGGCAGGCCCGCCCTTCAACACGACCACGCCGGCCAATGCCAGGATAAGGCCGAGCACGAAGACACGGGTCACCTTGGCGCCGAGGAACAGGAAGCCGATGGCGGTGACGAAAACCGGCGCGAGGTTTGCCAGCAGCGTCGCGTTGGCAACCGAGGTCATGGTGATGGACAGATGCCAGGCCGAGAGGTCGAGCGCCAGCACGGCGCCCGGCAGGATCAGCATGCCATAATCGGCAAGGCGCTTCGGCTTGGGGCCGCTATCCCTGCGCAGAAGCGAGAAGATGAAAATCGGGATCAGCGCCAGCGCCACCCGCCAGAAGGCCGTTGCCATCGGCCCGACCTCCGAGAGCCGCACGAAGATCGGCGATCCGCCGATCGCCGCACCGCCGACAATAAGGGCGACGAGCGGGAGGCGGCTGGAAGACGGAGTTTCGGAAACGGAGGAAGCGGCCTGCGACATGATCTCGATACTTTCTGCGCGGCCGATCTCGCAAGCCGCGGCTGACGCAGCGACTATCAGAAGTCGTGCCGCAATGACAGTCAGGGAACGACAGATCGGTCGGAAACAGGTCGCGAATTATCCTGCGGCCGCGGCTTGCAGCTTGTCTGCGATCTGGCGGGCGACGAAGAGCGCATGTTCCGATATCTGCGGCAACCCCATCAACTCCCCGAACGTGCCGCGTGCAAGCGGACCGGAGACGAGCAGGGAGGGGATTGGCCGGCCATCCGCCCCGACCGCTTCGGACCGTTCGGAGCAGGCAAGGCCGAGACCGGTCGGATCGAGGACGAGACGGCCTTCGCGCTCAAGTTCGCCGAGCCAGGGCTGCGTCTGCAGGATGCCGCCATGTGCCGGGCCGGTCGTGACGACGACCGCATCGAAGGTCCGTTCCGATCTTTCGCGAGCATGCCGCGGCTGGAGGGTGATGCGGATCGTCTCGCCCTCGACGCCGGCATCGGCGACGGATGCGGCAAGCACTTCCAGCCGGCCGGCCTCGATCGCCGAATCGAGCACGGCTTCGACCTGCGGGGCAATGCGGAAACGGTGAACATCCCAATAGGGCCTCAGATGCCGGACGATCCGCCGGCGCTCGGCGACAGGCAGAGCGCGCCAGAGATCGTGCCCCTGGGAGCGCACCTGATCGATGACGGCATGCCAGCTCAAGCCCTGCGCTGCGGCCTGGCGAATGCTCGTCCTGACCTTGCGCAACAGCGCGACTGCCGAGGATGCGGGATCGGTGACGAAATCGCCGAAGGGCTCCTGCGGGCTCGCGGCATGGCCGCGCGAGCGCAGGCCGCGGCGGGAAATCGCGACGACGGGACCTTCGTGGCCGTTTCGCGCGAGCGAGGCGATCACGTCTGCCGCCGTCAGTCCGTTGCCGATGACGAGAACCCTGTCCTGCGGCCGCACGACCTCGAGGGAGCCCGGTTTGGTGGTATCGGCAACGAAACGAGGATGGTTTGCAAGAATGGCGGCAAGCCTGCCGGGTGCGACCGGCGGCGGATGGCTGGTGGCGACGACGACGATATCGGCTTGCGTGAGCCCGCCCTTGTCGTCGCGGATCACCCAGCCGTCGCGCGCGCGGCGGATGGCCGCCACCTTTGCGCGCCGATGCGTGATGGCCCCCGATTTGAGGAGGGGCTGGAGAAGGGAACCGACATAATCGCCAAACACGCGCCGGCGCGGGAAAAGCTGACCGTTCTCGCGCTGAGCTTCGGGATCGTCGCGGAGCGCATCGTTCGCCTCGATCCAGCGTTGGAACTCTTCCGGATCGTCCGGCTGCAGGCTCATCTTGGCAGCCGGTACGTTGATGCGGTGCGCCGGATCGGCAGTGTCATAGGCAAGGCCGCGGCCCAGCATGGGGCGCGGCTCGAAGACCAGGATATCGGGTGCCTCATTGCCGGCGAGCTTCAGCAGATGATAGGCGACACCCGCCCCCGAAACGCCGCCGCCGACGATGGCGACGAGCGGCCGCTGGGATTTCTGTTCGGTCGAAGGCTCTGTCTGGAACTGCATCTCAGCCGGCATCATTTCAATCGATGCCGGAGCATAGGTGGAGCGCGAGGACCACGCAATGCTCCGCCCCTAATTGTCTATAAATTTTATGCAGAAATCTGCGGCCCGATCATCCGGAGATCGTGGTCGCGAATTCCGGAGTGCCCCTGATCGTATTGCTGACCGTGCAGATCTCGTCTTCGGCCATATGGGCGATCTTGCGGCGCGTTTCTTCGTCTATATCGCCCTTGATGGAGAAGGCGATGTTGAACCGGGCGACGCGCGACAGACCTTCCGCGGCCTTTTCGCCGGTCACATCGGCAGTGATTTCGGTGATCCTGTCGAGAATGCCGAGCTGGCTTGCCGCCATGCGGGCGCTGAGCACGAGGCAGGCCGAAAGCGAGGAATAGAGCAGGTCGAGCGGATTGAAGCCCGGCTGCGACGGGCTGGTGACGATATCGATCTCACCGCCGGTGACCGACGTGACATGCGGAAATCCGGTACGGCCGAGAACGGCTTTTGCACCGGTGGGGCGGGGACGAGCCTTGAGATCGGCCATGTTGAAATCCTCTATCGAATAGAGCTTTCAGATAGTGTTTCGGGCTCGAAGCCGCAATGCCGCAATTTGATTTTCGCTCAGCGCCGCCGAAAGGAACCTTTCTGCCCGTCAGCAGTTTTTGTCGCAGCAACCTCATGAAGAGGCACGATTTTCCCATGCCCGACATCCGCCACATCGACAGCAGGCACAAAGGCATGGATGCCCGCGACCGGCTGATCGTGGCGCTCTATGCCCAGCTCAAGGCCGAACGGGAAACGCGCGAAACGCTGGAATGGGCAATCCGCAACGGCGCGGCATCCAGGGACGTGCTGGAGGCAATCGCCGCCGATCCCGTTCCTGCCGTCACCAGCGAGGATATCGCAGCGCTTGAAAAGATCGTCGCGGCGGACGAGCGGCGCCGCCCGCCCGAAAGGGAAATGAACAACCCGAACGGCTGACGAGGAGGAAAGCACATGGCCGCCATCACCTATCAGATCGTTCCGCATGACAACGGCTGGGCCTACAAGCTCGGCGACACGCTGTCCGAACCCTATGCCACGGCAGAACAGGCGATGGCTCGCGCAAGAAATGTTGCCGCGCGCCAGAAGATCGGCAAGGGCGACGCGGTGCTCGCCTATCCGGCACCAGACGGAAGCGGCTGGAAATTCCAGGCGCTCGAAACGGACAAAGGCAACGGCAGACGCTGAACGGAGGGAGCGATGACGGCACGCGCAAGCTGGAAGGGCCATCTGAAGGTCGGCGACCTTGCTTGCGCCGTTGGCCTCTATACGGCCGTTTCCGCGTCCGACCGCCTCTCCTTCAACATCATCAACCGCAGGACCGGGCACCGCGTCGAACGCCAGTTCGTCGACAGCGAAACCGGCAAGCCGGTGGAACGCGACGATCAGGTCAAGGGCTACCGGATGGAGAGCGGCGACTACATTCTCATCGAGGGCGACGAGATCGCCGAGATCATGCCCGAAAGCGACAAGGTGCTGAACGTACAGGGCTTCATTCCCTTCGACGGGATCGACAAGCTCTATTTCGACCGCCCCTATTATCTGGCGCCGGTCGACGAGCACGATGCGGAAGCCCTTGCGCTGATCGCCCGCGGCATGCAGGACGGACGGGTGGCGGCCCTTGCCGAAGCCGTGCTCTTTCGCCGCAACCGCACGCTGCTCATCCGCGCGCATGACGACCATATCATCGCGACCATGCTGAACTTCGATTACGAGGTTCGCTCCGCAAGCACCGTCTTCAAGGACATTCCCGACATCAAGTTCGACAAGGAAATGCTGGAACTCGCGGGCCATATCATCGCGACCAAACAAGGCAGTTTCGACCCAAGCGAATATCACGACCGTTACGAGGCGGCGTTGGTCGAGTTGGTGAAAGCCAAGATCGAGGGCCGGGCGCCGCCGAAACGCAAGCGCGAGCCGGAGCGCAAGGTGGTCGATCTCATGGAGGCTTTGCGCCAAAGCGCCAAAATGGGCGCCAGGACGAGCGGCAAGGCATCGGACAGGAAGCCCGCCGCACACAAAGCCGCCGATAGAAGCAGCAAGAAGGCGAGCTGAGCATGGCGCTCGAGACCTATCAGGCCAAACGCGATTTCAAGGTCACGCCGGAGCCGCGCGGCAGGCGGGGACGCACGAAGGGCAACAGCTTCGTCATCCAGAAACACGACGCCACGCGCCTGCACTACGATTTTCGCCTCGAGATGGACGGTGTGCTGAAAAGCTGGGCCGTCACCAGAGGCCCGAGCCTCAATCCCGAAGACAAACGCCTGGCCGTTCATGTCGAGGACCATCCCCTCTCCTATGGCGATTTCGAGGGCATCATTCCGAAGGGCCAGTATGGCGGCGGCACCGTGATCGTCTGGGATCGGGGCACGTGGACGCCGCTTGGCGACGCGCACAAGGCCTATCGCAAGGGCCATATGGAATTCGAACTCGACGGCGAGAAACTGAGGGGACGCTGGCATCTGGTGCGCATGCAGGGCAAGCCCGGCGAGAAACGCGAGAACTGGCTGCTGATCAAAGGCGATGACGAAGAGGCGCGGCAGGCGGGCGCGCCCGACATTCTCGATGAACGTCCGGAATCTGCCAAGACCGGGCGGCAGATCGAGGAAGTGGCCAAGAAGCCCGACGCCACCTGGCAATCCAGGCCTCGAGGCGGCAAGGCCGTTGCCGCGAAGACCAGGGCCCCGGCCCGGAAGGCAAGGCCCCCGGCCCCGAAGGAGCGGGACTGGCCGAAGGGAGCGAAAAAGGCAGCCATGCCCGACTTCACCGAACCGGAACTAGCCAAGCTCAAGCCAAAACCGCCGGCCGGCGATCGCTGGGTCCACGAGATCAAGTTCGACGGCTACCGGCTGCAGGCGAAGATCAAGGACGGGCGCGTGACGCTGCTGACGCGTGGCGGGCTCGACTGGACAGAAAAGTTCGGCAAGGAGATTGTCGATGCCTTCGCATCCCTGCCGCTTGAGACCGCCGTCATCGACGGCGAACTTGTCGTCGAGCGCGATAGCGGCGCATCGGACTTTTCCGCCCTGCAGCATGACCTCAGCGAAGGCCGCCATGACCGCTTCGTCGTCTACGCCTTCGACCTGCTGTATCTTGACGGCTACAGCCTGCTGAACGCAAGCCTTCTCGAACGCAAGCATCTGCTGGAGGGGCTGTTGCCGAACGATCAGGGCAAGCTGCGCTACAGCGCGCATTTCAACGAGAATGGCAGCCTTGTGCTGGACCATGCCTGCCGGCTCAGCCTCGAAGGCGTCATCTCCAAGCTGCGCGACAGCAAATATATGTCCGGCCGCAACGGCGAATGGATCAAATCCAAATGCTCGCATCGCCAGGAATTCGTCATTGGCGGCTACGTGCCTTCGACCTCCATGAAGAACGCCATCGGCTCGCTTGCCATGGGCTATTACGAGGACGGCGCGCTGAAACATGTCGGCCGCGTCGGCACCGGTTTCACGGTCGCGACGGCCGAGATGCTTTATCAGTGCCTCTCGGCGATGGAGACGAAACACAGTCCCTTCGGCGACGAGCTGACGGCCGAGGAGCGGCGAGGCCTGCATTACGTGAAGCCTGAACTCGTCGCGGAAGTGGAGTTCCGCGCCTGGTCGGCGGATGGTAATCTGCGCCACGCAGCCTTCCGCGGATTGCGCGAGGACAAGCCGGCGAAGGACGTTGTGCGCGAGATGGAAAAGACGACCGCGAAAAACCTGCCGAAATCCACAGTGCAGCTTACCCACCCGGACCGCATATACTGGCCGGACGAAGGCGTCACGAAACAGGGCCTTGCCAATTATTACGCGCAGGTCTGGCACGTCATGGCGCCCTATGTGGTCAACCGGCCGCTCGCCCTGCTGCGCCTGCCCGACGGCATTTCCGGGCGTCAGCGTTTTTTCCAGAAACATGCCTGGAAAGGCATGAACGACCATATCGAGGAAATTACCGACCCCAAGGACAAGGCTGGCGAGAAGCTTCTGCGCATTACCAATTTCGACGGCCTGACGGCGCTGGTGCAATCGGCCGTGCTGGAAATCCACCCCTGGGGCGCGACGACGGACAATTGGGAAAAGCCCGACATGATCACCATGGACCTCGACCCAGCCGAGGATGTGCCGTGGGAGAATGTGATCGCCGCCGCTTACGAACTGAAGGAGCGCATCGAGGGCGAGGGTCTTGCGGCTTTCGTCAAGACGTCCGGCGGAAAGGGCCTGCATGTGGTGGCGCCGCTTGAGCCGAAGGCCGGTTGGGCGGAGGTCAAGGGATTCGCCAAATGGCTGGCCGACAGCATGTCGAAAGATGATCCCGACCGCTATCTCGCAACCGCGACCAAGGCGAAACGCAGCGGCAGGATATTCATCGACTATCTGAGAAACGGCCGCGGCAATACCGCCGTTGCCGCCTATTCCGCGCGCGCCCGCCCCGGCGCGGCCGTCTCCATGCCGCTGGACTGGAACGAACTGACGACCGACGTCGGCCCTGCCTATTTCACCGTCGACAATGCGCCGACGCGGCTCGATGCGCTTGGCAGGGATCCTTGGGCGGGGTTCTTCGCGGCAGCCAGGCCCTTGCAGAGGAGGAAGCGGTAGCGGCGCGGCATTGGCAAGAAGATCACCGCGACTTCCCTCGCCCGCTTTCGGTGGCCAAGCTCTTCTTCAGCGCATCCATGATGTTGATGACATTGCCCGTCGATTTGACCGGCGCGGGTTTACGCGCGGGGGCGGCCTTTCTGAGGCTCTTTTCCTTGCCGCGGATCAGCGCCTTCAGCCGTTTCTGCACCGGATCCTGCACCATCGAAGGGTCCCATTCCCGGGTTTCCTCCCTGAGCAGCTTCTTCATCAGGGCCAGCAACTCGCTGTCGACCTTGGCCTTCATGTCGAGTTGGCCGGCCGGTTCGCGCACCTCGTCGCCATAATGCAGGGTCCACAGGACAATGCCCTTGCCCTGCGGCTCGAGCAGTACGGCGCGCTCGCGCCGGTAGAGCACCAGCCGGGCGATGCCGACGACGTCATTGGCCCGCATCGCCTCGCGGATGACGCAAAAGGCTTCGGTGCCGACCTTGTCTTCCGGCGCCAGGAAATGCGGCTTGTCGTACCAGATCCAGTCGATCGAGCCACGCGGCACGAAGCTGTCGATATCGATGGTGCGGGTGCTTTCCAGCCCCACTTCCTCGATCTCCTCGTCTTCGAGCAGGACATAGTCGTCCTCGCCACGCGGATAGCCCTTCACCTGATCCTTCTCGGAAACGGGCCTATGCGTGACGCTGTCGACATAACGGCTTTCGACGCGGTTTTTCGTTGCGCGGTTCAGGACGTGGAACCGCACCTTGCTCTGCTCCGTCGTCGCCGGCGTCAGCGATACGGACGCGGTGACAAGGGAGAGCTTGAGATAACCTTTCCAGAACGTTTGCCGGGCCATCTGCCCTAAACGGAAATGGTCGCGAGAGGTTCCGCCCGCCGGAGCGATCGAGGCGGAAAATTGCGGCTCCGGCGACAGAAGCTCGACGGCATGCGGCGCCGCGAGGCCCGGCGGCCATCACATGTTCGTTTCGAACAATTTCCTGACACGATTTCGTATCAACTGGTTAGATATCGTTACCAGCAGGCAAACAGATGCAAAAAGATGATGTCGCCCGAGCCAGGAAAGTCGCTCTCGTCCTCACGCTGTTTTTCGGCGCGCTGATCTCCTGCGCGAAGTTTGCCGGACTGTTTCCGCCGCCGGGTGTGAAGGACGAGGCCAGATACGGACCGCCGGGCTGGTTCTCGAGCTTCGACCTCGGCCCCCCGCCCTTTTCTCCCCCGCCGGAGTTCCGGCCGGTCGAAGGACCGCGCGACATTTCCGTTTGAACAATTGCGCCGCGTGGCTTGGCCGCTCGCCGAGCGGAGGGGCTTTTGGCCGATACCGTGTGGCCTCTCCATACCTCACGCCCTCGCAAATTTTGTGGCAGATTTTCGGTTTCGCAGCCATGACGAAGAATTGCGATAAGCAAATCAGTGGTAGTCCAACCGGATGCATGTCTGCACAGCATCCATGTCTTCGGCCCGGACGACACAGCTCTTGAAATCATCATAATCTGAAGCCATCGCCTTGGCTTTCTTCACGTACTCTTCATGATCAGATACGCACATGAAACCATTGAAGTCGCAAGTGTTTTGCTGAAAGCAGGCCGCGCTTTGATCTACGCATTTCCCCATGCTGCTGCAGACCTTATCACCGTAATCCAGACAGGCCGCGTCTTTGCCCCAAGGGCAAGAAAAGTTTTGTTGTGCCGCTCCGTCATGGGCAACGGCCAAAGAAAATAAGAATGCAAGCGCGAGCAGACGAGTCATATTCAAATCCCCAGATTGGGATTAGGCTGTCTCGCCGAAGAGCGAAATGCAAGCGGCCTGTTTCATGTTGCAGCGCGTGTAGCAGTGCCGAAACCAGCCCCGTGAAAAAGCCCGGAAATGCGGGGTTGCTGCATGCAACATGCGGCGACACAAGCGACGCAAAAAGCGGAAAGGAATATTCCTGTAATACTCGGAAATCATTAGGAAATAAGTGGTGCCCAGGACCGGCATTGAACATCAATATTGTGCTCTCTCACCATTTCTCATTCTCTTCGAATCGCCAGTAAGGCAGCGGCTTCCGTTGTATTAGCTAATATTATCGGCTATCAATCTGTCTCACTGAAGTGCAATTGCGAAGGTGGATTGAAAGGGGGATAGGATGGCGCGGGCTTTGAACAAGCTTTCCGCGATGGCCGTCAAAAACATCGCCCCCGGTAAACACTCCGATGGCGGCGGCCTATGGCTACACAAGCGTGATGACGGTGCTGGACAATGGGTGTTCAGGTACACCATCCACGGCCGACGCAGAGAAATGGGGCTCGGCTCGATTCAGGATGTTTCGTTGAAAGACGCGCGCGCCGCTGCTGAGAAGTGGCGTGGCATTGCGGCCAAGGGCCTCGACCCGATAAACGAGCGAGAGCGCGAACGACGAGAAGCCGAAAAGCGCCTTCATCTTCTGGAGGACGTTGCCAAGGACGCGTTTGAAAGTCGCAAGGCCGAATTGAAAGGCGATGGCAAGGCTGGCCGCTGGTTTAGCCCACTCGAAACGCACATTCTGCCCAGGCTGGGGAAAAAGCCGGTTGGAGAGGTCGATCAGATCGATATCCGCGACACTCTCAAACCTATATGGCATACGAAGGCCGAAACTGCCCGCAAGGCGTTAAACCGTCTCTCTATCTGTTTGCGGCATGCCGCGGCGCTCGGTCATGAAGTGGATCTGCAGGCAACCGAAAAGGCGCGCGCCCTACTCGGGCAGCAGCGGCATCAGGCAGAGAATATTCCGGCATTGCCATGGTCCGAAGTTCCGGCTTTCTATGCCTCCCTCTCCGATGGCACGATTACGCACCTCGCGCTGCGCCTTCTTATCCTGACGGGTGTTCGATCGTCGCCGCTCCGCTTCCTTCGCCCTGATGAGCAGATCGAGGGCGATATATGGACAATCCCCGGCGAGAAGCAGAAGGGGCGAAAAGACAAAACGCCCGATTTCCGCGTGCCACTTGTTCCGGAAGCGCTCGCAATCATCGAACAGGCCAAGCCGTTCGCCCGCGATGGCTACCTTTTCCCGAGCGTGAAGAAAGGCGTCATTTCGGACGCCACCATGTCACGCTTGATGGAGCGGCGGGAAATGGCCGCGAGACCGCATGGTTTCCGGTCCAGTCTTAGAGACTGGATTGCCGAGACAACAGACGCCTCGTTCGACGTAGCCGAAATGACGCTTGGCCATAAGGTCGGCGGGAAGGTGGAGCGAGCTTACAAGAGAACCGATTTTCTCGAGCAGCGCCGCAAGCTTCTTGAGCGATGGGCCAATCATGTGACTGGCAAGAGCGGGAAGCTCGTGAGGCTAGTCGAAACGAGCTAGGACAGAACCCGTAGGGATAGGCCGGCCAGCCGATAAGCCAGGACGCACCGCCTGGTTTCCCTACGGTGCAACGGTGCTTTCGCAAGGTGCTGCGATATGGATGCGATCAGAGAATTTTGGACGATGCCCGGCCGCTTTCCACCTGACTTTGGTGGGTATCGGTTTCTAGGGAAAGCTGTGAATGAAGTAGGAAAAGCGAAATTCGGTTCCGATTGGACGGGACATGAGGGCAGCCCACCGCGCCTGTTGATGCCGCAGCCGGACCCCATTCTTGGGGGCATTCCATTCGATGAATTGGCAAAGCCCCATGAACGGCTCGCGATCGACATTCTTCTACAGAAGCACAGGCCCGATTTCGGGCGCCCTCTTCCAGAGCGAAGGCCGTTTGGTCCGGTAGTCGCGCCTTTTACCTATGAACAATGGAACGAGGGGATTCGCCTTGCCCGAGAAAATGACGAAAAGTCTTGGGCAATAAGACGGCGATTTGCTGCAGTGGTTGAATCTTTAATCGGATGCCTTCGAGAAGGACGAATGAAGTCAGCCGTCAGGCCCATAAGAGGCGGTGAATATTCGTCATTCTTGCCTTCCGCGCTTTGGAACTCCGAACAGCTCGGCGCTCGTTTTTCGCTTTGCCAGATGAACCCGCTAAAGCCGTTTGAGATCGGAATTGCAGGCGACAACTATCAATTAATTTTCGTAGACGTCGAGGGGCTTGAAAAGTTGGTGGCAAGCGTCGCGCCGGCCCCTTCTCCGATCGAGCCTTCACGCCGAATAGTCGAAATGAAGAGAAGTAACCCGACGCTTACCAGAGAGGAGATTTTCAAAAGTTTCGGTAATATGAGCACCAGAGCTTTTGATAGACATTGGAAGCTCGCAGCGGAAGCGATGCCCGATCTGACTAAAGGCGGCCCGAAAAAGCCGCGGCGGCAGTGAAACGGAATCTCGAACCCCTTCAAAACCCCCGCGAAACCCCTGCAAAACCCTAACGGGAAGCCTCGCGCTTTTTAAACCCTGTCAGCTATTTGGTGCTGCTTAAGTGCGTAAATTCTCATTCCGTTAAAGACAATCGCGCCGGTTATCAAACGCCGCGCCAGTCTCTGAGGAACGAGAATGACTTCCATCATTGATAAGCTTCTGACTGCCAGGGAAAGCGCCGCCGCTCTGGATATGAGCGTTCCGACTTTCTACCGTCTTCTGAAAGACGGGCGCCTACCGGCACCCATTCGCATTGGCTCCCATCCGCGTTGGCCTGAATCCGAAATCCAAGGCGTCATCGAAACCGCCAAGCAACAGCGGGCGGCATGAGGTGACCCCATGAAAATGGAAAACCCGGCGCGGGCTAACGCGAACCGGGTTCCGAATATCAAATCTCTTGGCCGAGCTGATATTCCGAACCCTACAGAAATTCACCCCGAAATTCAATCCGATTTGCTGGCGGTTCGCTCCGTCATGCGTCGCTTCCGTGTCACCTATTGGCACGCAAAAACGATCTGCCGGCTTCATGGTTTAGGAGGTCAGCACGCATCATGACAAAACGCATCATCACAACCGCTCGTGTTCTTCCCGATGGCCAGCCGTTCAAGGTTGTCGGCCGGTTCGGATGGGCGCTGAAATGCCTGGTCAACGCTGGCGAACAGGGTTGCACGCCGATCAATCATCCCGGCCCGCGCTGGTCAGCCTACGTTCACCGTCTCCGGAAGGATTTCGGCCTCGTCATTGAGACCATCCACGAAAACCACGGCGGCCCGTTTCCCGGAAATCATGCTCGGTATCGCCTGGTGACTAAGGTCGAAATCATCCCCGATGACGCGGCGGATATCGGCAAGGTGGCAGCATGAGAGAGGCGCACGAAAACCCTAAGGTCACTACCGCCGCTCAATGGCTGGCCGAACAGAAGGAGCCACCCTCGCCGGTGGTTCCAATCATCAGACGGGAATTCGGGCTCTCGGCACTGGAGGCATGTGACGCCTGCAAGCTGGCACAAACATTCCGCACCAACCGAAAGGCGTTCGGATGACCGGTGACCTCCTCAAACCCACCGCTGAGCCCAAGAATATCGACTTCTTCGACTGGACCGGCGCAGACCTGGATTCGGTTGTTATCGAAGAGCAACGGTCGATCGCGGTCTATCGCAATAAATTCGGCAGCATTGTCATTCGTGCCGAAGATCCAGACGAAGACAGATGCATTGTCCTGTCATCTGACGAGGCCGTTCGCACCCTTATCCAAGCTCTGAAAGACGAGATGGGAGGGCGCCAATGAAAGCAACGGCCCGAAAGAAGAAGCCCAGAAAAGACACCAGCTTTGCAACGTGGAAATTCCAGCTTGAGAATACCGTGAATGGAGATCCATTGACGGACGGTCCCTGCCTGCAGGTGCTGCGCGCCTATCTGGATTTCATGACCGCGCCGGACAGCCGGCCTTATCTTTCGATCCTTCACCTGAAGGTTTCGACCAGCCTTCATGAGGGGGCGATTATCCGCGCCAGGAGGACACTTGTTAAGCTCGGTTATATGGTGGCCGAGGGGAACACCAGTAACGGCGCCGTTCGCTATCAGATCATCAATGCGCGATTTAATATCGTCCTCGACCACCAGACGATTACACGGGAAACCTTGCTTCGTCTGGAAGCCGAGAAGAAAGAACGGGAGCGCGCCAGGCGGCTTCGGTCTGCGAAAACAGCAGGCCATTTGTCCCCTGCGAAAATCGCAGGCCTAAACGCCTTTCAGGTCTGCGGAAATCGCAGGGACAGGTCTGCGGATATCGCAGGCAATTACGTATATGATACCGTAGAGTCTTCTAGTATGGAGAGGGAAGATATCTCTTCTGTAGAGAGAACATCTCCCTTCATCACACTGAAAGCCGCATCCGGACTTTCATCAAATCCATACTTCGCACACCGCGGCGACGATGGATCCAGCACACCGCTTCCTGTTCCGGAATGCGATGAAGAAGCGGAAAGCACCATCAGGTCAATCTGTGATGGCCGCCACGTCTCGGAGGCTTCGCGGGCGCGCCTGCTTGCCCTGCTCAACAGTGGCGTTTTGTCTCCCCGCATTGCATCCAACATCGTTAACCCGAAGGAACGCGCAGCATGAAACGCGGTCGTATCCATCATTCACGCAACCCAGTCAGAGAAACCCCCGTCAATTTCGGAAGCGGGGTTCATATCTTCACAGATGGTGCATGCGAGCCCAACCCCGGTCCTGGCGGATGGGGATTCGTTGTCTATTCCGATGGCGTCAAGATCCACTCCGATAGCGGCTTTGCTTCGAAGAGCACAAACAACCGAATGGAGATGCAGGCTGTCATCGAGGCAATGCGATGGGCACGGGAGAACAGCGCTTCGAATGCCTGCGTCAACACCGATAGCCAGTATTGCAGCCGCGGCATCAACGAATGGCGAAAGGCATGGAAGCGGCGCGGTTGGCTGAAAGCCGGCGCCCCGATCCCGAACGCTGATTTGTGGCAGGACATCGACGCGGGGCTTACAGCCTTTCCAATTTCCGTGAATTGGGTGCGGGGGCATTCTGGGGTGCTCGGAAATGGGATTGCCGATCGCCTCGCCGTCGCAGCTCTTAAGCGCGGTCTCGGCATGGAAAGGCGGCGCGCATGATGAGTGCTGCTGAAACAAACGAGATGCTGCGGCCGTCGCCGATCCTGATGCGGCGTTCCGACATCATCGCTCTAAAGCAAGCTGTCGATCGCAGCGGCAAATCAGAACGAACGATCCGGAATTGGTGTCGCGTCTATGGAATTGGCCGCCAGTCGTCACCGGGGGCGCCGCTGGAAATCTCAGCACCAGCTTTGGAAATGGTACTGCATGGCGATTTCGAAGCTCTTGAGATGTTGCGGAACGGCGACCGCAACGGCCAGCCAGTTAAGCGCTATTTCGACCATCTTGGATTGCCAGCGTAGCACGCAGACTGCCAAACGTTTCCGGACGTTACCAATCGTTTAGCGCGCAAGAAAATGCGATTCTCCATAAGTGATTTCAGGTGGAGAGCCGACATGCGTGGCGACGTGGCTACCAAAACAGACATGCGGGAAACCAAGGGCTTTCTGATGCTTCAGGGTGCAAAGGTTACATCGAGCTTCCGCGATACCCTCTTTGATGCAGCGAACCGCGCGGGCATGACGCCGAATGAATTTGTGCTGCAGGCGGCCGCGGAAAAACTGGCAGCATCGGGACGGCATTTCTCAGGTCTTTTCAACCCAGGCGACCTCAACACGGCGCGGGGTGCCTGAGATGCCGACACTCAACATCCAGGGCAGGCGCGTGAAGGTAGACGATTCCTTCCTGCAGCTATCGCCGGAAGAGCAGAACCGCACGGTTGAGGAAATCGCCGGCCAGATCGGCGTTTCTCCGCAATCGAGCATGTCTCCCAGCGCGCCCGCTGGTTTCCAAAACCCCGTACAGGTTGAATTGCCGGACGGGTCTATTGCCGAGTTCCCGGAAGGCACGCCGAACGATGTCATGGAAGGGGCGATCCGCCGTCATCTGAGCATCGGGAAACAGGGCAGGACGCCTTCTCCTCAAGTCGTCCGGATGCCGGACAATACGCTGGTAAGCTTTCCCGCCGATATGCCGCGAGAGCAGATCCGAGACCTCATCGCCTTGAAATTCCCCGAGGTGGTTCCTGAAGGCAAGGCGTCGCAGGACCTTCGCTCGGAATTGTCCGCACTCACGCAGAACCCGGCAAAAGCTGATTACGACAAGCTCCCCGGCTGGAAGAAGGCAATTGTTGCTGCGGGAGACACAGCAGATCTGGCCGTAAACGGCATCACCATGGGTTTCGGCAACAAGGGCGCCGCGCTTCTCCGGTCCGCGGTCACGGGACAGGACTATGACGAAACGCTTGGGGAGATGCGGGCGAAGACTGCGGCCGCTGGCGCGCGTGCTGGAAACGCGGGAACCGCGGCAGAGTTGGGTGGTGCGCTACTGACACCTCTGGCTCTGGCTGGACGTGGGGTAACGCTCGCCGGCCGCTTCGGCACTGGCGCGATGACCGGCGCCAAGGGCATTGCTGCGCGCGCAGGTCTGGGTGCGGCAGAGGGTGCAGGCTACGGTGCAGTATCTGCCGCTGGCAATGACGGCGATATCGGCACTGGTGCTCTCATCGGAGGCGCGTTCGGGGGAGCCATTCCGGTTGTCGCTGGCGTGGGAAGGGCAGCCATCAAGCCAGTTGCTGACGTCATCGGCGCGAGGATAAATCCAGAAGCCTACGCTTCCAGGAAGATTGCCGAGCGACTGTCAGCAACCATGACGCCCGAACAGGCCGCGACGAAGCTCCGAAACAATCCAGGCACCAATCTTGCCGACGTAGGCGGCGAGTCTGTCCAAGGGCTGTTGCGCACCGCGACGAATATCCCCGGCCCCGCTCGCAACGCTGTCAGCTCCCGCCTAACGATGCGCCAGTTCGGCCAGGGCGACCGCCTTAAGAGCGCCATTGCCCAGACCTTCGCAGACCCGGATGGCTATCTCGCGGCCAAGGAAAGCATTGCTGATGCCGCGAAGCAGATTGCGGCGCCTCTCTATCGCAAAGCCTATGCCAATCCCGTCCACTTCTCGGAAACGTTGGAAGGCATCCTGAACACCCCGGCAGGGAAGCAGGCTCTTCAGCATGCCGAGCAGCTTGCCGCGAACGAGCAGGTGCCGTTCCAGCAGCTATTCGTCAACGTCGCCGACAATGGTAGCGCGACCGTCCGCCGTGTTCCTGATACGCGCGGCTGGGATTACATCAAACGTGCCATGGACGACATGATCGACGGTCAGACGGACTCGATCACCAAAAAGGTCACGAACGAGGGCCGAATCCTGTCAGTCCTGAAGAGTAAGATGCTCGGGGAGGTCGATCGGCTCAATCCTGACTACAAGGCAGCACGTCAGGCGTTCGCTGGTCAGGCGCAGCTTGACGATGCCCTGGAAGCTGGCCGGGATGTCTTTAAAGCCTCCCCGGATGCATTCAGGCGCACAGTTTCAGGCATGACAGACGCCCAGAAGGCTTCAGCTCGCATCGGCGCTGCTGAGACTCTCCGGGCGCAGATCGACGCCGCCGGCGCCACCCAGAATGCTGTCCTGCGGATCTTCTCGAAACCTCAACAGGTCCGGAACCTTCAGGCGCTCTTCGAGACACCGGAGAAGTTCGCCGAGTTCAGAAAGACTATCTTCGCGGAGGCCCGGAAGCGCTCAACCTATCAGGCCGTCAAAGGCAACTCGACGACGGTTAGGCAGGCAGCGGACATGGCTGACGCTGGAGGTCTTCAGGATGGCCTGGAGCTTGCCAAAGGCGTCGCTACAGGACGGCCGATTAATGCAACGCTGCAGTGGGTCGGCTCTCGCCTGAAAATGCTGGGCGGCTTCACCCCAGAGGTGGCAAACAGCGTCGCAAAGCAGCTCATGGCCAGCGAGCCAGGCGCCGCCCGGAACGTGCTTTCAAATATTCAGCGCATCGAGCAAATGCAGGCGAACGCAGAGCAGAAGCGGCAGGCAGTTCAAGCCTTCTTATCCCGCGCGTTGGCTATCGGCGGCGGCATGGCAACTGCGGAGAGTGCGCGATGATTTACTCGTTCTCGCCCTTCGACGATGGCCAGATCAGCCACGCCAGCAGCACGACGAAACAGCAAAACATCGCGAAGTCGATGGTTGCTTCCGGGACAATGCGTCCCCTCGCCCACAGGCCGCCGAGAGCTACGGCAAGAGCTGACATCGTGACTTCAGCGGTGAGGCGGCGAGATTTCATG
Source organism: Rhizobium sp. KDH_Rht_773_N (assembly GCF_052946295.1). NCBI lineage: Bacteria > Pseudomonadati > Pseudomonadota > Alphaproteobacteria > Hyphomicrobiales > Rhizobiaceae > Rhizobium > Rhizobium sp. KDH_Rht_773_N. The sequence continues at coordinate 1,190,130 of NZ_CM129525.1, forward strand.
CCTGCACAATACACAACACCCGAGATTATGGAAACCGGCGCCGCCGTTGCAGGAGCACCTTGATGGCTAGAAATACATTCCTTTCCTGGTCGACGACCGCCAGTGAAAACACCGATGTCGGCGGCGTCTTCATCGGTGAGAACTGCCCACCGAGTAATTTGAATGACGCCGACCGGATGACTATGGCCATCCTTCGTCGCGACCTCGATAACGGTATGGTCTACTCGGCGAAGTCTGGGGCATATACCGCCACAGCGAGTGATAATAACGCCGTCCTTCGCTTCACGGCCACGGCTACGCTCTCCCTGACCGCCGCCGCCACGCTTGGCGCCAACTGGCACGTCAAGGTTATCGCTGACGGTGGAGACGTGACGATCGATCCAGACGCTTCCGAGAAAATCAACGACTCAAACACGCTTGTCCTCCGGGATGGTTTTGCGTCGGATATTATCTGCACCGGATCGGCGTTCTTTACCGACAAGGCACTTTCCAGCCTCTCGACTTTGATGAAGTGGCGCAGTCGAGGAATTGGAGAATTGTACTTCGCCGATACCAGTATCGTCGGGGTTGATATCCCGCCGTCCACAACGATAGACACCGTTTGGATCGAGCTGACTTCCGGCCTCACCGGGTCGGGAGGTTTTAACGAGAACAAGCTGTCGAGTGAAAGTGTTTCGGGTTCAGGGCCGACGTTGCTGGCCTCGGCCGTCATCGACTTCGCCGGGTCCCCGATCAACGGGAAGACGGTGAGGTTGCTCAACTCGGAAGCTCGAATGCTTCGGCCGTCCACATCGCCCGGCACGCTGCAGAGCGACCAGTTTCAGGGGCACTTTTTCGGCACGGCGAGCGGGACCCTTGGGGATTTTAACCTTAACGTCTCCAGCGGCAGCACAGTTGTCGGTGCGATGCGCGCCGACAGTTTGCCGAGGGCAGTGCCGCGCGACGACGGAACCAATGGCACGCCCCGAACCGGCAACGAAACTCGCGTCAAAAACCTTGGCGTCAAAACCTATATGAGGATCGCCTAATGCCTTACGCTGTCGGACTGGATACCGTTGGAACGGATAACCCTATCGTCGTCGAAGGCGTTCCCGTCGAAGGCGATTACGTGGAAATCTCGTGGGAGCAATACCAAGCGGCCATCAATTGCCTTGTGAGCGGCCTGCATGTCTGCGTGGTCGATGGCGTCTTCATCCTCGACTATCAGATACCGCCCCCGCCCGAAGAGGAGGGGGGCGAATGATTTTCCGCTATCTCGCCTATTGGCCTGCCAACATCATCCTCGTGCTTCTGTCGTTCGCACTGTCGCCGTTGCTCGCCGCCCTGTCGTTGATAACCGGCCCGAAGCTTCCTGGCTTCCTGCAATGGTTCTCTACGACCGACGCCGATCTTGACGGCGGCGTTGCCCAGAACGTCGCCGGGTACGAACCCGGCCTTAAGGGCTGGCGGCTGTGGTGGCAGCGAACATGCTGGATCTGCCGCAACCCGGCCCACGGCTGGCAGGCGGAAGTCTTGGGCATGTCCACCGCTGGATTGGTGACGATCGAACAGAAGAGCGAAGGCAAGAACCACTGGTTCCTGTTCCGCAATTCCAAGGGCCAACGGTTCTTCTGCGTCAAGCGTGACGTGCCGCTCTTCTCCGGCTTCTACATCAAGCTTTATCTCGGCTGGTACAACGTGGCGCGCGACGGCAGAAACCACCAGTACGAATTTCAGATCGGTATGAAGGGGGCCAATTCCTAGAGGTGAACACCGTGGCCAAACCGCATAAGACGGCGAATAGCGACAGCAACAACGTGATGCCTCTCAGGGCTGGCGATCAACTTCCCGCGTCTGATCGGGCTCCAATCGGCGAATGCGATGAAGCCACCCTACGCCAGATCGGAAAGAAGGGCGCCGTCAGCTATAAGGAAGGAACGACGACGATCGAACATCCGACATGGATGAATGCGATCGGCACTGAATACGTCAACCTTTCTGAGTTCATCGCCGAGCAGATGATTTTGCTCTCAGCCCCAGGGAACAGCGTCAGTTCAAAAGAGCTGTCGTTTTTGACTGAGGCGGTCCAGGGCATAGCCCCGAAGGACCATGTTGAAATGATGCTGGCGACGCAGATGGCCGCCGTTCACATGCTCTCGATGACGATGGCCAGGGGCGTCCGGCAAGGCGGGTCACTAGAAAAAGTCGGGTTCTACGCCAAGCAGGCCAATCAGTTCATGCGCACGTTCGCCGCACAGGCCGAGGCGCTGAAGCGATATCGGACAGGCGGCAAACAGGTAGTGAAGGTCAAGCACGTCCACGTTCACGAGGGCGGTCAGGCCATCGTGGGCAATGTCACGAAAGGGGGCGGGGGTGAGTGAAAAGGCCGATGCAATAGCATGCACCCATTCGCGCGCCGATCGTCTGAACGCAGCGCCCCGCTGTCACGCCAAATCGAAGCGCTCCGGCTTTCAGTGCCAGGCGCCAGCCGTCCGCGGTAAGAAGGTTTGCCGGATGCATGGCGCACGTGCTGGCGCTCCCAAGGGCGAGAGGAACGGCAATTACCGCCATGGCGCCTACACCAACGAGGCGCGTGAAGTGCGTGCGCAGAACCAATTACTAATGGGCATTTCACGCGAGTTTCTGCTGTCCCTTTCGAAGGCAATGACTCCGATTGATAACGGCGAATAACGGCTTTCCGCGCCTGATATTACAGGCAGGAAACAGGATGCCGGTCACGTGTATTTACGGGGCAATTACGCGGCGCTCGATACCGGTTCTTAGCGGGGAATAGCGGCGGCGCTGCGGTGATAATACACTGTGGAAACAGAGCACCCCGAATCGATCCTGGCCCTTCAGAAAGGTTCACATGAGCGACGAACACACGAAGCGAATGCTCGGCTACCTCGAAGCCGCCATACATTCGCAGACCGCGATGCAGGTGCACATTCTTCGGCGCCTTGTGGCGAATGGCATATTCTCGCAGCAGGACGCCACGGAACTGCTCGACGATGCCCTTGCAGATCTGGAGAAGCTGCAGACTAAGGCCCATGCACACGAACACTGGATCTATGAATTGGCCAGGGGCCACATTGAGGCGGCCTTACCTTCCTTCAATGACCGAAGGCCGCCAGGGCTCTAATTTTCCCTTTCTGCCTTAATAGCTTGCTCCAGCCGCCGCGCTGCCAATACCGCGGATCTTGAATCAAGGTGCGCGCCGTCCGGGTCCCATCGTAGTTCGTTACCCCAATCGACGGTTAGCAATCGCTCCGAGAACTTCGGATCCGCTGCGGCCATCGCGCTTTGGCTTCGCTTTTCGTAGTTGGTTGAGGCCAACAAGGGATGCATTGGCATCAGCAGATAGTAAGCCTTGCCGCCACGGGATTCGAAGGAATCCGCTATTTCGCGCAGCTCACGGGCTGATAGGGCTATGGTGTCGGAGACAGGGCGCTTATCCAGTGAAACGGCCGCGGATGAAACAGTCTCTCCCGAGTCGAGTGGCGCAGGTCCCTGATCGAGAAGACGCAGCGCTGCCGTAGCCGCCCCCGCCTCTCGCTTGGTAAGCTTCGCGTCCAGTCCGAACGCCAAGGAAACGAATGAACGAACCGGACTATATGCGAAGCTGAGCGCTCTAAGGCCAAGCGGCGGGGAAAGAAGGCGCTCAGAGAAGCGTTCTAGCCCTGTATCGCGACCCCGGTCCAAAATGTTTATCTCGATAACCATTGTCTCTGCGGGCTTTGCCACAGCAATCTCGGCACTAGACACGGGGGATTGCCCAGGAAGCGCTATATTGACCGGCGTTTCACTGAAATAGAGCGGGGAAAGACGGTAAAGCAAAGACGTGCCGGCAAGCACCACTGGGGCAGGGTCGCTTCGTTCGAAATTCATAACGAGTTGCCGGTTGTCGTCCGATTGGTTGAGGGTCGGAACGTATTTCGGAAGATGCGGTATTACCAAGCTCCACACCACAAACAGCGCAAGGGCTGTTAGGCCAATCGACAATAGAAACGACTTTTCATTCGGCGTGCGCGCCATCGAGATCAAACGCTCGTCGTACTGGCGCCGGCGTAGCGCGAGGGCTTCAGAACTGGAAGTAGATGAAGGCATCTGTCGGACCTTTGTCGAAGATCGATAGCGTCAGCATCACGCCGTAGCAAACAGCCATGAGCAGATTGTCTTTCTCACTAATCCTTTTCGGAACAAGGTGAGCTAACAGAACCGGGATGGCATAGATTGCAACGGCAGCATATTGGTAAGCTTGGAAGGCCGATTGTGTTTGGCCATAAAGAATCGTCTTGATGTAGAGCAGAGCGTGGTCGAAGGTCTGCAGTTTGAAAAATAGCCACAGACAGGAAACCACCACGAAGATCCAGGCGCTGTAGCCAAGCTGCAGAGCTTTCAATGCCGCGCCATTCGAAGGCAGGAAGCGAATGACAGGGCTTGCCGCTCTCTCGATGCACAATGCGACTCCGTGGGCTGCTCCCCATATGAGGAATGATAAGTCGGCGCCATGCCATAGGCCGCCAAGTGCCATCGTGGCGAACAGATTGAAGTATGTCCGCATTGACCCGCGACGGTTTCCGCCTAGCGGAATGTAGAGGTATTCGCGCAGGAAGCTGGAAAGGCTGATATGCCATCTCCTCCAGAAGTCGGAGAAAGACCGCGCGACGTACGGCCGGTTAAAGTTAATGGGTAGTCGATACCCCAACAAGGCGGCTGATCCGATGGCGATAGCGGAGTATCCTGCGAAATCGGCGAATATCTGGTAGCTGTAGCAGAAGAGCAGCGCGACAAGATCGAATCTTCCAAGCCCTTGGAACGTCGCGGGTTGATTCATCCATACCGTGAACTGCGCCAGGTTGTCCGCGACAAAGCACTTAAAGAACAAGCCCCAAATGATCCATTTCGCGGCTTCTGAGAAAGGGACATCGCTAATCGACTTCTTGCCGATCTGCGGCATGAACTGATGAGCCTTGACGATTGGCCCTGCAACGATTTGCGGAAAGAAGACGAGATAGAGCAGCCCATTGCGCATGAAATGCCAATATCTCAGGCCGCCGCGCAGGTCGGCTTCGGTAAATTGGTGCCGGTAGGCATCACCGATCAGACTGATGCAATGGAACGTATAGAAAGAGATGCCGATCGGGAGCGGGGCATACAGGATGCTCTCAACCAAACCATTCGGGCCGGAGGCTGCGGCAACCTCTGGATCAATGACAAGGAATTTGTATTTGAAGAACGCGAGGACCGCGAGATTGGCGCTGATCCCGTAGAACATGAGTTTTCTTGGGTTTCCGCGGCGCCTGAGTATCAAATACGTTGCCGAGCTGGATCCGAACGAAACCGCCAGCAGTAGCGGAATCTCCAAAGGCTGCGCCCATCCGTAAAATACAAGGCTGGCGACTAAGAGAATAGCGAGCTGGTGGCGCGGCAAGAGGTAATAAAGCGCAAAAACCACACAGAAAAGCAGCGCGTACTCAGGCGATACGAAATTCATTACTGCCCCAGGGTTGAAAACGCTTCGATGGGTACATGATGACAACGCTCATCACAATCCAGCAAAGGAAGCCCAACCCCGGTGTTAACGGCTTATTCTAAGACAGATACGCGCGCGAGGGCCGACGTCATCATTCTCGGACAAATACGCGCGTGCGCGCGAGGGCTGCGAAGGAATTTGCCGATGGGCAAAGCTTTTGCTCAGCCGTGAGTGCGATTCCAGCAAGAGTTCTGGGTGAGTGCCGTTTCCGGTCTGCCGATTGTCTCTTTTGGGAATGGCGACTGGAATTCCCTAATCAGCCGCTGTTCAGTCTCTTTGCTCATTTTGAAAGCGGAATCTTCCTGCCGCCCTACAATGTCCTTCGGCTTGCGCAGTTGATCAGACATGGTCCACCTGTTGGTTGAGCGAGCTTGGATAATAGTGCTTCCTCTTTATCCAGCGGAAGTTCTCATATTTCGTTACCGTCGCTATGTCGATATCCCCGGAAACATACTCCGGCACAGCCCTAAACCGAAATACCTTCTTCGTCATATCGGCAAGAAAGTCGGCAAGGTCAATGGCATCTTGGATCGGCATCGCGGGAGACACCAACGGCAAAAAAAGCTGCGGCGCTACGTCCTGATAAAGCGCAGGATGCGTGTCTGCTGTTATACCATGATTTGCCAGCACTTGCTCAAGTTTCCATCCGTATCCGCGCACCAGCCTAAAAATCGGATCAGGTTGACCACCGCAGTAGATATCAACATCCGATGTCGTTCCCATGCACACGGGGTCTTGAACTTTTCCTTGAAAAACAGCTAGCTTCCATAGTTCAGGGTACATCTCGCCGGATGAGTAGCCGCCGAGCCAAAGTTCAAAACCGCCGGTAAAGCCGTCAGGAACTTTCGAAAACTCTTCCTCAAGGAAGAATTTCTGCGCGAGGTTCACAACGCCTTCTATAGTGTAATCGTTTCCAAGAGGCGCGGTTCCATCACGGCCGATCATATGCCGAAATTGCTTCGCGAGCATCGCAATGGACGCTTGCCCGAAACTGCCCAGGCCGTTTGTCATCGCCATAATGGGATATTGTCGATGCAGCTGGAAAAGCTTGTTGCCGTGACGGTATACTTGCTGGACTGGATCGCCGTTTGCGTCGAGTTGTCCCGGAAGACCTAGTGAAGTCGCGCTGTCGGCCGCGAAAACCATAACTTCGTTGACTTTAACGCAAACGCATATCGTCACCGTAGCCCCCTCTCAGCCGTGCCTACAACCATGGGGCGTGATTCTCGTTTCAATGTCAACGACTAGTCTTCGGTCATCGCTTGGCTGTCTGATCAACGTCAGATCCACACAGAATACGAACTTCGATCCCGTCGATAATGACATCATTGCCGCGGGCGTAAAGGTCGGCGAAGCGGAAACCTGGCAGTGTCGTCAGAACGTCAACGCCCTCTTCAGGAGTAATCTCCTGCGGGTCGCCATTCCTATCCAGATACGCGCAAACGTCGTCCGGAAACTTCATCTGCACCATTGGGCGCAGTGCAAGGGGTGGCGTAAGGTCAAGCATGGTATGAATTGGATATCGCCGCTTCCATTCCTCCAGCGCCGCTTCTATGGCGTCTCGTTGCCCCTCGATGTCAATCAGGATGTCGAGATCCACAGTATCCCCACTCGCATAATGGTGCCGCGCTACCCCGCCAATGACGAGGAAACGCACCTGATGCAGAATGAGGTTTTCCAGAAACTCTTTCTGGTAGTCGTTTAGCAATTGCGCCTCTGATATGTTCAAGCAAATAGGGGGTAAGGATGCACCGCGCGGATTGGCTGTTCCGGATTACATTTGTGCTCGCGTTGATCCATGCCAGCAATGCCATGGGTGGCTACATCAACAATTTTGCAGACTGGCAGAAGATAGATGTTTATGGGCGTATCCGATATACACAGGGCCAGTTTGACGAAATGACGGGTTTCTTTTCGTCTGATGACCAGCCCTGGATGAACGCTCAACGCGTCGGAATAAGCTCTTGCGCCCATAAGCTTTCCATAACGGCGGACATGCTGTCCGATGCAGTCACGAAACATTATCAGAATAATCTCGGGGATTGGTCTCTACCGCCGATCGTTGTTTTGCACACCTTAACGCAGCGAATATGCCTGTCGTATATAAACGAGGAGCGGGCCAAATTAGGTCTAGGCCCGTGGCCTGTGCACTCCGGCGCCATCGTCGGCGCAGATCCGAAGTGAGGGTCTTCCTGCAATTGCGGCCCGAAGTTATTCACAACATGCGCGGTAATGACACGCCCCGTTGTGGAAGTTAGCGTTCCCGAAAGCGTTCCCTCAGATCGGGCTGGAACAGTGCCGCCTCCCTCCGTAGCAAGCAGCACTGCCAAATAACCGCAGGGAGATAATATGGCCAAGGTGGAACGCACTTCGATCGAGCACGACACTTCGATGTCCGATCACCTCCAGGTTGCCAGTGGTTTTGCAACCATGATGGACGCAAGTCTTGAAGCCGCGAGCTATGCGAGCGGCTTGGTGAGTGGGACCCAGAACGTCAATCGTACCGCCGGCGAACTTCGGCAATTGGTATCCAGTTATTTCGCCGGTCATGAATATCTCAACCGGTTGCCTGCTGGGTCAATTACCCACGAGAACGAAAACGCTCTTGTGGAGCAGCATATAGAAGTGCACGTCCGAAAGCTGATGTCATGGGCCGCTCCCGCAGACGATGCAGCGTCGGCTCTTGCGGCTCTCCGCCTAGTAGATCACGACATGGACGCCTTCGCCGGAAACCCATTGGCTAGAGCAATGTTCACTGCTGCCAAGGCATTTTACGAGCAACAGGAGAACGCGTCTAATATACCCCAAAGCTCGCCTGATATCCCGCTAAGTGCTCTTATTGCGACTCATCAGAAGGCACATTCCGAGTTCTTGGCGGCCATCGATGATAGGGAGATAGCAGAGCAACAGTTTCAGAAAGCCTTCGAGGGCAAACTCTACAAAGGCCCGTTTTCAACCTCCTATGAGATGACGTACGGAATGGATTGGGTGCAGGAGCAAGTTTCGACAGAGGTCTCGTGGCACCGACAACAATGCAAGGTTCTTGAGCAGATAGATCCCCGAGCGCATTACGTAGCTCTGGACGCCTTGAATTGCGCGGAGAAGAACCATTTGGCTGCAATTGCAGACGCCTTCGCCGAAGAGAAGGCGAAGATGGACCTTGCTGAGGCCCGCTACGATCAGCTCGGTGACGCGGAGATTGAAGCTCTCTTGGCAATCATCGAAAGACCATGCTTGACGATGGAAGACGTGCGCATGAAAGGCGAATATCTCTCATCTAGTCACCTTCGCGGCGCGTTCGCTGACAGCTACTATGTCCAAGCCCTTATCGAGTCTATGAAGGCGACCGCGCTCGCGGCGTAGCAACTTTGCCTTCTGACCCCGCCGAGGCCAATGTCTTCGGCGAGGCGCGGCCCTGTAAGCATGACTAATTCGTCCATGCCAACACGCGGTCTTCACGGCTTGGTGTTGATGGGAATTTGTCCTTGCCGTTCGTCGCGAGTGAGTTGGCGCAATTCCTTCAAGGCCGCCTCTCTTCGTCGGTCTAAATATTCGGCCAGATCCTGGAGGTGAATCCCTTTGTGGGACTTCTGCGATGTCTCGGCCCGCAAGACCGGAATCGCTATTTCCCCGGCCGCAACTTTCCTGATGAGGAATTTTTCAGGCGTCAGATGACTGAAGTAGTCTCGGCAAACATCCTCGATCGGGATTACCGCTTTGCCACCGTACTGGGCAAATAGCAGGAAGCTAGTCGAGAATTGCGAAACGGTCACTCTATCCCTGCCATTGCTGAGCATCCATGATGCGCCGCGCCTCCCGATCGACAGCCGACCAGAACGCCCCGACCTGCTCGTCGATCTGGATATCCGGAAGGCCCAATTTCTTAAAACCGGATTCCATGGCTTCGGTTACCTGCCGCTGATAGTGGTCGGCGCTGCGTTCGGTTGGCTTTTCCAGCCATTTCATAGCCGTTTCCCTGATTTTGCGCACGCGCTTCACCATCGGAAAAGGGATTACCTCACACTCGGGCGGTTGCCAGGAGAACAAGGGTAGACTTGTGTAACGCTCGTCGCTCATCCTGTGCACTCCTCACCCATAGTATATATAGCACTTCGGGAATCCGAAATTGGCTGCACGCTTGAAATAATTGGGATTTCACCCATCGCTCATTCCTTCGAACCGCGACGAATTTCGGAAACCCGAAGCGGGCGAATTTCGGATTCCCGAAGCGAGCTTTTTTTCTTCCTGCCGATTTTGGCACGCTGTTCGGAACGTTGCTTACGCACGACTTCACCCCATAGCCGCGCTTCGGCCATCGTGAATCTCTTCCAGTCGTTTGTTGCGGCCAGCCCGTCATAAGTGCCGTCGATCGTCAGGGTGTAAACGGTCGGGTGCGCCGTCCCGTTGCCGGCTCGGCCCTTCTTCGATTTCAATAGCCCCTTATACTGCAGTTCCTCAACAGCATCAGCGACGTATTCGCCCGTGACACCGTAGGCCTGAAATTGTTCGTGGGTAACGAGAAGCTGGCCGTTTTTCAGCCTTCCATGTCCGACGTGCTCAATCAGCAGACGATCAAGCGCCTTACGAGCGTTCACTGACAGGGTTCGATATGCCGGCGACTCCAGCAGTGCACGAGAGATTGCAATCCATCCGCCCTGGTCTTTCGGCGGTTGGGTATTCTTACGCACCATATCGTACGCCTTGCCGCCAGAGGTGCGGCTTTTGTCTCTTGGATTGAATATCGCCATCAATCACCTTTCTGACGCGAAAGGCGGACGCCTGGATTGCCGTGGTTCAGAAACTCGATGTTTCGAGCCTCCAGCGCCCTTTGAACGGCCTGCACGTTGGTTGCCCTCCCCGCTATTGGCTCCGGACCGGAAGCTTCCATGCTGCGAATGGTGTTCACATGCACATTGGCTGCGGTTGCGAGTTCAGTCTGCTCGATGCCAGCGAGCGCCCGGGCTGCCTTCAACTGATTTCCTGTAGTCAGCATTTTCTATGTCTCCAATATGGGAAAGTGTTTACCACACACAGAAATGCGTTGACAACGCCTGTTGTTATATTAGTGTGTGATACACAGATTAACGTTAACGAGACACAGACATGATGCCGAACACTGCGATTCCGGCCACCGCCGAAGGTATGCCTAAATTCAACCGCGCCGCCATTATGTCGCTGGCCTGGAAGCTCTACCGCCGGGATTGGGCCAACTGTCGCCCCGCCAACGCCGAGGCACGCCGCAAGGCATTCTCCCGCTGCCTTAAGTCCGCATGGATGACAGCCAAATATGAGGCCGCCGAGACGTTGAAGACCGTTCAGCAGCGCGCCGCCGATCGTGTTCAGGAACTGACGCTTGAACTGATGCGGGTGGATGCTCGCGGCTGGCGTCAATCCACCCTCGCGGACCGTCGCAACCTTCAGGCCGAAATCACCGCCGCCAGTATCGCAGCGGCATAAACCGGCCACCCACCACCAACGAGGAGAAGTGAAATTGATGACGGCAATGAAAACGAACCAGATGCAGGCGCCGGAAGACCGGCTTCTTGCGCTCATCGAAGACCACCGCGCCGGCATGCGCGCGTTCGCCACAATGCCTGATTCCGTTGCCGGCAAGGAAGAGGACGCCGCTTACGACCGACTGGTTGGCCGGCATAGCGAGGCTTTGAAGAATTGGACCGGCGCGGCCACCACGACACAGGGCGCCATCGAGGCGCTGAAATTCATGATTGAGGAAGACATGTTCAACGACATGGCGGGCAAGCCGTTGGCGCGTGCTGTCATTGCTTTTCTGGAGGGTCGCTAGTCCGCAACGAACGAAGCATGCGGATCGGGAAGAGCTGGAACTCCCCCGATCCAAACCACCCCGCAATTCCCCTCGTAAAGGAAAAACAAAGATGGAACCCAAGTCTATTACTCCAACCGCCGTTATTGGCAACAGCGACGTATCGCGCCGAGCACTCTTGCTCGGTCTCGCCGCCGCTTCGACCGTCGCAGCGGTCGCAGTAGCGCCGGAAGCGCGCGGTGGCGAAACCACAGTCACTACGACAGCCCTCATAGAAAATCCGGAATTGGTCACAGCGTACGACAAGTTTCAAGCTGCCTGCGTCGAGCTCAAAGCCGCCGTGAACGATATGGAATGGCTTGCCGATGAATACCGCCATCGCTGGCCGCTCGCGCCCGAGGAGCTTCTATTGAACGCCAACGCACAGGATAACCGTTTCAGCACCGTCGCAGCTGAGCGCGATATTGTCGGCCGGTTCCTGCTCAGGGATACGAGCGTCCTCACGAAAAGGCTTCCCCGCAAGTTCAGGGAGATTGAGCCGAAAACATGCTTCACCCTGCTCACCACTGAAAAGGCACACGAACTGCTTGAGCGCTGGAGACAGCATGTCCCGACTGGACGCACCGAAAAATCACTTGATCGCAACCGGGCTTTCCGAGAGGCGGCAATAAGGGATTGCGAACGCGACCTTGCACTTGCTGTTCAATATGAGGCGGAAACATCCCGCCTGCGGAAAGAGGCAGGCGCCGACGCAGCTATAAAGCGCGTCAAGGATGCTGACAAAAGGGTCTCTGCAGCGGCTGCGGAAATTTCGTTCTTGCCCGCTCTCACCTTGGAGGGTCTGTGGATGAGGGCGAGCGCTGCCAACGTTGGCGCATATGAACTCATAAGGCTTGTTTCAGAAGACAGCACACCGCTCGGCCAGCTTGCCCGCCTCGTGACATCCGTTCTTCAATTCACCAAGGAGCAGGCATAATGCAGGCCCTTATCCATACCGCTGCCGCGCCCCTCGTGGGGCCGGCTTCGCTTGTCCGTCTGGTCGAGCTGCGCCGTTCAGCGGTTGAAGCCCTGATAGAGGAGCTTATAGCGCTGCTCGATGCGATCGACGGCGACCCTGACCTTGAAGACAACGCCGATTATGAGCCCTCGCTTGGCAGCACAGCCAAATGCATCGGGAGCGAATGCGTTGAAGATCTGGAATTCGACGATTGCGACGATGAGGACGGCGGTGACGAGGAGCCGACGATGGGTTGGTCAAACCCAGAAGGCTTGCGCAGCCATGTTCCTGACGAGGCGGCTATGATTCATGATTTCGATTTCGATTTCGAGGAGGGCGCACTTGGCTTCGACGGATCCGGAAGCCGGATGGCACGGGCTCTCCTCCGCACATTGGTCGCTGCTTAAAGGCTGGCGATCTGTTCAGCCAGTCTAGGCAGGCGAAGATTGAAGGCGGCCGATTGGTCGCCTTTATTCGTTTGTGTGCCGGCGCCTTCGCCGAGTTGGCGAACCTTGGGGCCGAACCTTTGCCGCAACGAGCTGTCGCCTTCCGAGCGCGCGGTTCAGACGGCGCGGCGAAAGGCAATATACGAAGAGCTGCATGGCCCCAGCAAGGCGGCAGGAGCGCGAGCAGCCAACACCGTTATGGGCAGGGGAGACGCAAACGAAAACTTTTCGCCTGCGCGACCAAGTGCGCGCGCGAGGGGAACATGAGCAAACCTGAGATCCAAGGGTGTTTTTCGAATACTCCGCTGAAAACAGCGAAGGAACAGCGCGCACCCTGGGTACGGCGGCGCGCCCATCACGAACTCGTGAACTCACTCCTACCGAAAGCAGAAAGGTGGCCTGAAAGGTGGATTAGATCCATAGCCAAAACGCTATTTTATAGTGATTACAAATGGTTACTGGAAAACAATGGTGCCCAGGACCGGAATCGAACCAGTGACACGCGGATTTTCAATCCGCTGCTCTACCAACTGAGCTACCTGGGCTAACCATGCTTCCTGACGATCATCCCGTTCCGGAATCTCGGGGCCTTGGTGCGCCCCGGAAGCGAGCGGGGTTATAGCATCTTGTTCGCCCATGGCAAGCATCAAATGATAGTTTTTTGACGGTCCTCCGGATTTTGGCGATTTGCGAGGAAAAATAAGGGCTTCGCGGTGGAAAACCTAGTTTTCCTCATCCGGATAGTCCGCCTTCGTCTCGTCGTCGGCCACGGGAATGGCGTAGGAACCCGACAGCCAGCGCGACAGGTCCACCTCGCGGCAGCGGTTGGAGCAGAAGGGATAGTGTTCGCGGTTCGACGGTTTGCCGCATTCCGGGCAGGGACGCGTCTTGCGCAGCGGCTCGACCTTGCCGCCGGTCTTCGTTTCGTCAGACATGGTTTCCTCCGAAGGCATCGGTCCGAAAATCGGAACGGTTTTCGGAAAACCTGATGCGTAGATTCAAAACGGCAGAGCATGCCTCCTGCGCCCGAACGGACATTCGGCGCTCCGGCGGGAGATCAGCCCTCGGGCCAACGGCTGTGGACATCGAAGCCCTCGCCGGTCAGAAGCAGGATGGTTTCATAAAGCGGCAGACCTACGACATTGGTGTAGGACCCCACCATTTTCTGCACGAAGGTGCCGGCAAGCCCCTGGATGCCGTAGGCACCCGCCTTGCCGCGCCACTGGCCGGACGCGATGTAATTTTCGATCTCGAAGCTCGACAGCCGCTTGAAGCGCACCTTGGTCTCGACGATCTTCTGGCGCACCTTGCGGTCGGGCGTGATCAGGCAGATGCCGGTATAGACCACATGGTTGCGGCCGGAGAGCAGGTGCAGGGAATTGGATGCCTCGTCGGCAAATTCGGCCTTGCCGAGAATGCGGCGGCCGACGGCGACCACCGTATCGGCGGACAGGATATAGCTGCCCTTCCAGGTGATGTCGCCCTTGATGGCGGCAAGTGCGGCTTCGGCCTTTTCGCCCGACAGACGGCGGGCGAGCGAGCGCGGGTGTTCCGACTTCTTCGGCGCCTCGTCGATATCCATCGGCATCAGCCGCGACGGCTCGATGCCGGCCTGATTGAGCAAGTCGACGCGGCGGGGCGAGCCCGAGGCCAGAATGAGCTTGTATTTCAGCGCCATGGAACCTCGACCATCGGCAGGCGGGAGCGGAAGCTCATGCGAGCTTCGCACACCAGGCTTACTTGAAGCGGTAGGTGATGCGGCCCTTCGTCAGGTCGTAGGGCGTCATTTCGACCAGAACCTTGTCGCCGGCGAGAACGCGGATGCGATTCTTGCGCATGCGGCCGGCGGTGTGGGCAATGATCTCATGTTCGTTTTCGAGCTTCACGCGGAATGTCGCATTCGGCAGAAGTTCGGTCACGATACCCGGGAATTCGAGGACTTCTTCTTTCGGCATATAAGGGTTTTCTTCCTGTGTGTTGGGTAAAAAGGCGCAGGGCGCCTGAAAATTTGCGCGGAAACTACACAATCAACGGGGATTTGTGAACCTCGTAGATCGGGCTTTCCGATTTTTGTTTCACGCCGATTGCGCGGCAATGCCATTTCGCTTGAGTAGCCGGCTTTCTATGAGGCCGGCCAGGTGATCGCGAACTTCGCGATAGCTGTCCAATATCTGCTCGCGCGTTCCGGTCGCCACCGTCGGGTCCATGGTCGGCCAGTAGACGACCTCGACAGCGCTGGAGCGGGTCAGTTCGAGCGCCGCATGATGGGCCTGCGGCGAGAGCGTGATGATGAGGTCGAAATAGTCGTCCTCCAGCTCTTCCAGCGTCTGCGGCTGGCGGCGGCCGAGCGAAAGGCCGATTTCCTCCAGCACGACATCGACGAAGGGATCGCGTTCGCCGGCGCGAACGCCGGCCGACTTTATATAGGTATTGGCGGGCAGAATGCTACGGGCGATCGCCTCGGCCATCGGCGAACGGATGACGTTCAGCCCGCACATGAAGAGGATGGCGCCCGGCCGCTTTCCATCTTCCGTTTCGACGTGCGGCTCCATCGCCGTCATCCGCGCCAGTAGAGAACGCAGACCAGCGTGAAGAGACGCCGGGCCGTGTCGAAATCGACGTCGATCTTGCCGGAAAGCCGGTCCTTCAGGGTCTGCGATCCCTCGTTGTGAATGCCGCGCCGTCCCATGTCGATCGCCTCGATGCGGCTCGGCGAGGCGGAACGGATCGCCTCGTAATAGCTTTCGCAGATCATGAAATAGTCTTTCACGATCCGCCGGAAGGGCGTCAGCGACAGGATATGGGTTGCGACATCCTCGCCTTTTTCCGTGCTGATCGCGAAGACCAGCTTGGAATCGACGAGCGAGATGTTCAGCCGGTAAGGTCCGCCGGCATGGCCTGACGGCGCAAACGAATTCTCCTCGATCAGATCGAAGATCGCGACCGCGCGCTCGTGTTCGACATCGGGTGTCGAACGGCCGATCGTATCGTCAAGGACAACGTCGCAGAGCCGAAAGTCGTCCTTCGCCATTCCCTCACCTTTCGAGGTTCAGGCGGATCGCGACCGATCGCGCATGGGCGTCGAGACCTTCGGAAACGGCAAGCGCGATTGCCGCCGGGCCGAGATCGCGCAGCTGCTGGGGACCGAGCCGCAGGATCGAGGTGCGCTTGACGAAATCGAGGACCGAAAGGCCGGAAGAGAAGCGGGCAGACCGCGCCGTCGGCAGCACATGGTTGGAGCCGCCGACATAATCGCCGATCACTTCCGGCGTATGGGCGCCGATGAAGATCGCGCCGGCATTGCGGATCTTCTCCACGAAGGCGTCGGGATTGGCGACGGCAAGTTCCAGGTGCTCGGCCGCGATGCGGTTTGCGAGCGGAACGGCATCCTTCAGGTCCGAGACGAGGATGATAGCGCCGAAATCGCGCCAGCTGGCGGCTGCGGTCTGCACGCGGTTCAGCGTCTTCAACTGCCGCTCGACGGCGGCTTCGACCGCCTTGCCGAATTCCTCGTTATCGGTAATCAGGATCGCCTGGGCGCTTTCGTCATGCTCGGCCTGTGCGAGCAGATCGGCGGCAACCCAATCGGGATTGTTGTCCTTGTCGGCAATGACGAGCACCTCGGAGGGGCCGGCGATCATGTCGATGCCGACCGTGCCGAAGACCTGGCGCTTGGCGGCGGCGACATAGGCATTGCCCGGACCGGTGATCTTGGCGACCGGCGCGATCGTTTCCGTGCCATAGGCAAGGGCGGCAATCGCCTGCGCGCCGCCGACGCGGTAGATTTCATCGACGCCGGCAAGTTTTGCGGCCGCCAGAACGGCCGGATTGACCGAGCCGCCGGTTGCCGGCACGGCGATGACGATGCGCTCGACGCCGGCGACCTTCGCCGGCACGGCGTTCATCAGGACCGAGCTCGGATAGCTTGCCGTACCGCCGGGCACATAGAGGCCGACGGCTTCGATCGCCGTCCAGCGTGAGCCGAGGCCGACGCCCATGGCGTCTTCGTAGATATCGTCCTTCGGCATCTGGCGGCTGTGATGGGCTTCGATACGAACCGCCGCGACCTTCAGGGCGCCGAGCACTTCCGACGGCACGACCTCGACGGCGTTTTCGATCTCCTCCTCGCTCACGCGCATCGGCACGGTGGCGTAGTCGATACCGTCGAACTTCTTCGAATATTCGGCGAGAGCGACGTCGCCACGGGCGCGCACGTCATCGATGATGGCGCGCACCACGGCGTTGACGTCTTCGGAGACCTCGCGCTTGGTGGTCAGGAAGGCGGCGAAACGCTGCTCGAAACCATCGGATGCCTGATTGAGCCAGATTGCCAAGGCCGGAATTCCTTCTCTACTCGAACTGTTGCGCTCAGGTGCCGGGATGGCGCGGCTTCGAGCCGGTTTCCCAGGCGCCGCCGATATCGGCAAGCTGGACTTCGATGCATTCGACATCGAGGACGATCGAGGCCGTGCCCGACAGCGAGAGTTCGAGCGTGCCTTCCGGACCCTCGCCCTTCTGCTCGAAACGCAGCGCCAGCAGCGACAGCACGTCGTCGCGCCGCGCGCGGTCGATGCCGATCGAGCGGACGGAGAGGACACGCTTGAAGACGAGGGCGGCGCGGTGCCGCTCGAAACCCTTGCGCTTGCGGGCCGCCTCCTCCCAGACGAAACGGTTGGCGGCGAGCGCAAACTGCTTGTCGCGCGGCGACCAGTCGATATCGGCCACCTTGAAGACGCTGTCCTGCGTATGCGCGGAAATGACCGCAAGGTCCTCACTATCGAGCGCAACAAGCTTCAGGTCTGCCATCCGGCCTCTATCCCATGTCCTTCGGCCGCGACTGCGGCGATCTGTCAGACAAGGGAAATAAGATGCTCAGGGCAAATACGCAACCGGGATAAAGGGCGTATGGACGCCCTTTATCACTCGCTGACGCGCTCGACGATGGCGCCGCAGCGGGTCAGCTTTTCTTCCAGCCGCTCGAAGCCGCGATCGAGGTGATAGACGCGGGAAACCGTGGTTTCGCCCTCGGCGGCAAGGCCGGCGATGACGAGGGAAACGGAGGCGCGCAGATCGGTCGCCATGACAGGGGCGCCCTTCAGCCGCTGGACACCCTCGATCCTGGCCGTCTGGCCCGACAGCGAGATCTTCGCGCCGAGGCGGGCAAGCTCCTGCACATGCATGAAGCGGTTCTCGAAGATGGTTTCGGTGACATGCGAGATGCCGGACGAGCGCGTCATCAACGCCATGAACTGCGCCTGCAGGTCGGTCGGGAAGCCGGGGAAGGGATCGGTGACGATATCGACCGGGCTGATGCCGGCCCCGTTGCGCTTGATGCGCATGCCGTTGTTGGTCGGCGAAATCTCCGCGCCGGCGCGACGCAGCGTTTCCAGCGCCGTTTCCAGGAGGGCCACGTCGGTATTTTCGAGCACGACGTCGCCGCCGGCCATGGCGACGGCCATGGCGTAGGTGCCGGTTTCGATGCGGTCCGGCAGGACGCGGTGACGCGCGCCGGAGAGCGAGGTGACGCCTTCGACCGTGATGGTCGAGGTGCCGGCGCCGGAAACCTTGGCGCCCATGGCGTTGAGGCAGTTGGCGAGATCGACGACTTCAGGCTCGCGGGCGGCATTGCCGATGACGGTCGTGCCGCGGGCAAGCGTGGCCGCCATCATCATGACATGCGTCGCGCCGACCGATACCTTCGGGAACGTATAGTGCGTGCCGATAAGGCCGCCATCGGGCGCCTTGGCGTTGATATAGCCGCCATCGATTTCCATGGTCGCACCGAGCGCGGTCAGGCCTTCGATGAAGAGATCGACAGGACGCGTGCCGATGGCGCAGCCGCCCGGCAGCGATACGCGGCAATGGCCTTCGCGCGCCAGAAGCGGGCCGATGACCCAGAAGGAGGCGCGCATCTTCGAGACCAGTTCGTAAGGCGCGGTCGTATCGACGATGGTGCGGCAGGTGAAATGGATCGTGCGGGCGTAGGAATCTTCCTGGCGCTCGCGGCGGCCGTTGACGGCGACGTCGACCCCGTGATTGCCGAGGATGCGCATCAGCAATTCGACATCGGCAAGATGGGGCACGTTTTCCAGCGTCAGCGTATCGCTCGTCAGAAGCGAGGCGATCATCAGCGGCAGCGCGGCATTCTTGGCGCCGGAAATCGGAATGATGCCGTTGAGCTCATTACCGCCGACAATTCTGATACGATCCATGTGCACTTACGGGCGAGGCCCGCCTTTCCTGAAAAGTTTTGCCTGTGGGCAAGGCAAGAAGTGGGGCTCTTTAGAGCAAATCCCCCGACGCTTCAATTCGCCGCGGAGCGAACATTACGATTCGTCCATTTTTGCGGCGGGCTTTTTTGCCGCCGGCAGGCCATCCGTCTCGTCGGCCTGGCCGGACCGGCGGGCGCGCACCTGCTGTTTGCGTCGTGAAAGATTTTCTCTCAGCTTTTCGGCCGCCCGCTCGCGGCGCAGCGCCGCCTGGGCCTCCATGGCCGCTTTCCGGCTCTGCCGGGCCTTTTCAGTCTCTTCGTTCATGCCCCAGAAGTAACCGAATTTGCGCCGTTCCAAAAGTGGTCCGGACGTTATTCCCAGAGAAGTTGGAATTTGCGGCTTGCGCTCCTGCCGAAGCTGTGGCAATAGGCGCCCCGTTCACGCGAATTGAGCGCTTGCGCCTCACGCGTCTGGTCCTGCTGCCGTAGCTCAGTGGTAGAGCACACCCTTGGTAAGGGTGAGGTCGGTGGTTCAATCCCACTCGGCAGCACCAGCTTTCTCTAAAAAAATCAAGAACATAACGAGGGCCTCCCGCCCTCGCCGCTCGCGCAACTCTGCTTGAAAAAGCAGAACAAAGCGCGAATTGCACGGAAAATGCGTGCAAAATCCGTGCAGCGTGTTCCCTTGTCGTTCCAATCGGCTCAAAATGGGAAACGCGATGAATCGCGACATGATCTACCTGCTAGACACCAATTCACGACTGGAAGCCTTCGCGGCTCCCTTTTCTCGAGGAAGAGGCATCAGGAAATGGATACGATCATTCAAAACGCTGCAGGCGCCACCCCAACCCGTCCCCGTCTGCGCCGCTGTGAAGTACCTGAATATCTATCCGAGAAATTCGGAATCGATATCAAGGCCTCAACGCTGGCAACATATGCGACGGTCGGCGGCGGTCCAATCATGCAATACAATGGACGCATCCCATTGTATAACAGGTCCGATCTGGATGATTGGGCGAATTCCCGTCTCTCGAAGAGAGTTCTGTCAACGTCAGAGCCCCGCTAACATGATGATAACTCAAGATTTCCCGGCTGCCACCTCGTCTCGCCCGCGCCTTCGTCGTAAGGACGTTCCCTCCTACCTAGCCTCGGCTCACGGGATTGATGTCGCGGTGTCGACGCTTGCAAAATGGGCTACGGTCGGTGGTGGGCCGTCCATGCAATACAGTGGTCGCATCCCACTCTACAACATTGCAGACTTGGACGATTGGGCGAACTCCAGGCTTTCGAAGCGGGTTTCGTCTACGTCTGAGGCTCGCAAACTCTACGGTATTATTCCCCCGTTATCATGAAGCCGGCACTCAAACGAAAACCGAAACCTGTAACCATCGAACGCTTGGAACGCGCTTTAGACCGCTTGGCTGAATTCATCGTCTTGAAGGGTGCCGAAGGGTGGAAATGGGTACCTATTTACAAAATGCTCGACGCAGAACTTATTCGGCTCAAGACGCTGAAAGATGACATGAGTGCAATACGCAAGCGCGCTCGACAGTCAAAGGACAGGGGAAAACTTACCGGTGCTACATGACCTTCAAGACCCGGTTGGACAAGCCGATCACTGCAAAGCGCATCGAACGCGCAATGAATCGATTGGCTGAAATTATGGTCAAACTTGGCCCCGAGGGCGAAAATTGCTTGCCAATATACGAGCGACTCGAGCGAGAACTGACAGGCTATCGAGCGCGTGAGCAGAAGATGATGGAGGTCAGCGAGCGCGCTAAACAATCGAAGGCATCGCGAGCGGCCAAAGGGGGACCGCTTATGGGCGATTCATATCCGGAGTCCGCTAGAAGACAAATTGAGGAGTGGATCCAATTCCACGGCGCGGAGATCGAGGCAATCGAAGCCGGCCGCCTTAAACACCAGACTAAAACCGGCGATGAGCCGTGGCGTGATACAACCGAACAAATTTTGAATCACCTTAAACGCTCGAAAGAGATGCACGAACGGCATCGGCAGCTATTGGACAAATCCGAGTGAGCAAGCGGGTGGCTATGCCAAAAGTTCTAGTGTCGATATGTGTGGGCCTCTCTGTCGCCCACAGCGCATCGGCTGACAGCAGATCTCTTTCGATGATCTGTGATAATTTTCGCCAGGAGTATCACGTCGCGGCGTGCTACAGCCGATAGACCTCGGCGTTGTCCTGCTTTTCCCTCAGTCCCTTGTAGCTGGCATGGCGCAGCTTTCCATCATGCGTCCAGGCGCGATATTCGATTTCGGCAATCAATGTCGGCTCGAGCCAAACGACGTCTTTCCGGCTACCGTCATATGCCACGGTCGGACGCTTCGTTTTCAACTTGTCCATCATTTCACGCAGCTGCCAGGCCTCGCGCTCTTTGAAGCCGGTGCCGACCGAACCGACATAGGTTAGCGTGCTGCCCCGATACGCGGCAAGCAGCAAGGCGCCGATATGACCTCGGGCGACCATTGACGGCTCGTAGCCGACAATCATGAAGCTGTCGCTCTGGACGCATTTGATTTTCAGCCAATCGCCGAGCCGGCCAGACCGATAGGTGCTGTCCTTGTCCTTCGCAATGATGCCCTCGAGCCCATGCTCACATGCGAGCGCCAGCAGTTGCTCGCCATCCGCGTCGATCTCCTCGGATAACCGGATTGAGCCGTCTTTCGTTGTGATCAGATCCTCGAGCAGATGCCGGCGCGACGACAGCTCAAGCCGTGTCAGGTCATGGCCGTCGAAATAGAGCAGATCGAAGGCCATAAAAATTGCTTCGTTCGAGGTGCGCTCCCCTCCCCGGCCGCCGAGCGATTGCTGCAGCATGCCGAAATCAGAGCGGCCTTGCTCATCCAAAACGATCGCCTCACCGTCCAGGATGGCTGTGGCAACGGCGAGCTCGCGAGCGCCGGCGACGATTGTCGGAAAGCGATCTGTCCAGTCATGACCGCCGCGGGTGATGATGCGCACGCCCTTCGGCTCGATATGCACGGCCAGGCGATAACCATCCCATTTTATTTCGTAGGCCCACTGCTCGCCTTTGGGCGGCTTGGATTTCAGCAGCGCCAGGCACGGCTCTATGCGCGCGGGCATGGGATCGAACGGCAGATTTGGCTGTGTGGGGTCCCGCGGCCTGCGTGGCCGAGAGCGAAGGGGCTTCTCTGTTTGAAGAAGCGGTTTTGACTTCGGCAGCTTTGTCATGCAACCACTGCATCAGCAATTGCTTAAGATCCTCTTCACCGATGGCGTTAGCCCAATGAGCGATGTCTTCCCGCCCGACATTCCGAGAAACGATCCGGACAGGTTCATGCGATGCCAGGAGGCAATGCACATTGGCTTTGCCGCTTTCGTCGATCGCGCCATTTTAGCCGGCTGGCAAGCCGATGAAGTGTTGGCTGCCATAATCGATCTTGCCGACAATCATGCTCTGATGCTGGCAGCAAACGGCGAAGTCGACGATGTTTTGGCGATGTTGAACCGGCGTCCTTGACTCATTCGAAAATGAGAACATAATAAGAACATCACCAATTGAGAGAAGGATCACGGCGATGAGCAATCTGCCGAGCGATAAGTCGTGCGAAGGCGATCCCGTCGACGAGCCCGAGGGCACTTACTGGACGCCACCGGAACTACTGAACATCAACCAGGTCCATCGCGACATCCGGGCGGCGCTGGTCGGGTCGTTAGGCCGCCGCGGTCTCGCTGTGCTGGTGACGACCGAAGGCAGCGAGCGATTTGAATTCTATACTGCTGGCACAGTCGATATGGCGGCATGCGTTCCCGTGGGATGTTTCACTATCGCAATCGATAGAAGGAATAATCGCGCTTGCGGCGTCTGTCATTGTGACGGCGAAATCGGTGTGACCGAACCGATGAAATTCGCGTTCAGAGGCGATATCGATATCGCTTTTGCTGACTTTTATTGCCTGGCAAGGGATGAGGGTTACGTGTCCTGATGGCGCGCAGCTCATCCTCAAGCGCTGCGTGAACATGCTCGTCGGGCCATTTTCCCATGCCAGAAATGAACCAGTTGAAGAAGCTCGCGCGGTGGTCTCTAGAGGATGCGCGGGCGGTCGGACACATACTCGTTGTCCGGTGTGGGCTCTGCAATACAACGCGGCGGTTCCTGCCCGATGACCTGCTAAAGCTCCGCAAGAACACGGCTATCAGCCGCCTGAGGTTCATCTGTCAGGAATGCCACAAGCGGGACTACATGGATGTGACTGTTTATCTGCCTTCGGCGTGGGAGATCGGAAAGCTTCATGTCCGCCGCTTGGCTTCCATCAAGCATGTAAAGACGCCGGTTTGGCGTGACGATACGCTTTAGGCTGGATATGGCGGACAGAAGAAAAAAGCCGTTTGCGCGCTCGGTACTGGATTCAGAGCTGCCGCATCACGTCCTCCTCTGGTGGCACAACTATCAGACAGGAGAGAACGCCCATAGCTTCCAACAACGAGGCGAGATTTTGACCTCGGCAATCCGTCTTGATCAAGGATCAAAAAACTACCGTGCCTCGATCGAATGGGACAACTACCTTGTGTTTTGTTTCAGCAGTCGCGAAGCTGCCCGGCAATTCCGAGATCGATGGAATGGTCAGTTCATTGAAACCGACGAGGTTAATCGCAAGGGCGGATGGACGCCGAGGAAGGGTGATGTGTGCAATCTCTACCGGATGCTGAGTAACCAGGAGGCCATTCGCGCGCTCACAAAAGCAATGATCGACAGCACCGGCAACATGGAGCCCGTCACCGAAATTTGGCCGGACTACAAGGCGCCGGTCGTCCGCAACACGCCAGCCGGCCGCGAGCTTGTGAACGTGCGCTGGGGGCTGCCGAGTTCGTCGCAAGCAATTTTCCAGGCCGCTACGAAACGAGCCGACGCCCTGCGCAAGAAAAACAAGGAAGTCAATTTCCAGGAATTACTGAAGATGGAACCGGACGGCGGGACAACGAACGTCCGCAACGTCGACAGCAAGCATTGGAAACGCTGGCACGGGGTCGATTTCCGTTGCGTCGTGCCTTTCACGTCTTTTGCTGAGCCGGATCCGGCGAAGAAGCCCGAGGGCGGACGGACACCCAACGCATGGTTTGCTGCAGATCCGTCCTGCCCCCTGATGTTCTTTGCCGGCATTTGGGTGCCGCAATGGGAGAGCGTTCGAAAGATCAAAGAAGGGCTGACCGTCAACGACCTGTATGGGTTCTTGACTACCGAGCCCAATAGCGTTGTCGCGCCAATCCATCAGAAGGCAATGCCGGTCATTCTGACCAGGCAGGATGAAATTGAGACGTGGCTTACGGCACCCTGGGAGGAGGCAAGCAGGTTGCAGCGGCCATTGCCCGACGATCAACTCGTGTTGCTACCACCACAGAATCCAGCATGAGCGACGAGAGCCATTCAACAGCGTCCGGCGCCAATGTTATCGTAGAGCACTATTGCTGCGTAACTGGGTGCTCGAAATGGGGCGGCTTCGGTTTTTCTGCCGGCAAGACGCAGGAAACGCGCTGGTGGTGTTGGGAGCACTACCCTTACAAACCGCCCTCCCGCGGGCCGGTTCTTCCACAATGATCAATGCAATGTTGATGTGTGTCAGCCTGACCGCGGTCGACGGCGACACGGTGCGCTGCGACGGCCAGCTTATGCGATTGCTTAGTGGCGGCATCCCATTCGTGTCAGGCATCGATACGCCTGAGATCGGCAGCCATGCGAAATGCATCAAGGAGCGGAAACTTGCGCTGATCGCGAAAGGTCGGTTGAAAGAGCTCCTCGCAAAAAGCGGACTGCAGATCGAGATTAAAGGCTTTGACAACACGCCGAAGCATCGGCCGCTCATTAACATCTATCGATCAGACGGGCAGGAGATCGGCGCGATGTTGCTCAACCAAGGATTCGCCAGAAAATGGCAACCTTATCTCAAGAACGATTGGTGCGGAGACTGAAGCAAGCCGGCCAGCGAAGCGCCTGGTCGAGGAGCACTATGACAAGCTGAAAGAGCTTCATGGTGTAATTTAAAAAGTTAAATGCATTGCGGACGCAAGGGCTATTCTGATTATAGTCCCTTGGAGCGGGGCAACGCATGTGCGTGAATGTTTGGCCCGTCCTCAATGGCGGGCCTCTTTTTTCTTCCCGGCTAGGATGATCGTGAAAGCTCGAAGACCGGACAGATCCTGTTCCATCCGCTCGCCCAAACTGATGAGCAACCGGTGATCGACGATTGTTACCGAAGAGGTTCAATCGAATTCATTCGCTAATGTTCGTAGAGTGTGAGCCTAATAGCGCGCTTGGTCTGGTTGGTTCCTGTTTCCAGATCTGAGCTTTTTAGAGCCCTGTGTTCACCGCTTATCTGGGCTCCTTTTCTTCCAAAAAGGAGGAAGTTTCACATGACAAACCGTCGTCAGATGGCTTGCGCGTCATTCGATCATGTAAAGAAAAACGGCTACCGAAAGAAAGATCTGGGGTTCGCCGAACGCCGCGTTGAAAAACTTAGTCGGTTGATCGTAGGTCAGATCGCGATTATCAAATGGCAACGGTTGAACCGTTCGTCAGTAAATGCGACTAACGCACTCCTATCCAGGACTTATGAAAGCAGACGTCGCGCGATGAATCACTTGAATCTTGTTCGGGCGTTCCGTGAAGTGCGCTAAGGCGCAAATGCCGTAGACGCTGCCATCCGGTAACTGTGTTCGACTCAGCGCCACGGTCAGCCCTGAGAGGTTGGCGCCAGGGGAGGCCCGACCCCACGTGCTGGTCGGGCCTCCCCTACCCGTTGTAGCTTCGGAAGAGATAAATCTCGCCAGCCGCATTAACCATTCGGTAACCATGGGTTTCTAGATTAGTCCCTGCAAACCTCGATAATTTGCAGCAACAGTTAAAGGCTCTCCCCACGTGACGGGAGGGCTTTTTTCTGTTGCGAAACTCCCTAATTCTGTTGGGCGAAATTTAGCTAGGCGGATTCACCAGAAAGACGAGCCGGCGATGGCGTGTTTTGCTTCCGACAAACAGGAGGCATTCATGAAATGGTTTCATATCGTCTCGCAGATCGGCTACACGCACTGGCTTGTTATTTTTGTCCATCGGAACGGGGCGATCCACTCGACCGTGATGGACACGCATGATGTAATCGACGTCGTGACGAGCGAAGCAGAGATCGACGCCTGATACATTTTTCTTTAACGCTCGATTTAGGGTGTTGCGAGAATTTCGAGCGGTGAAACACCGTCGTGTTTCCAGCGAAAGGAAGGCTTGCCGCACGTGACCGGCAGGCCTTTTTTCGTTCTCCGCCGTACAAACGCAGACACCTGCCGCGAATCGTGATTCATTTGAGCGGGGCATACCCCCACCACATCAGAGAAAACTTGGCCTGCTACCACCCCAGCAGGCCTCTTTTCCACTGGTTCACAAACCCAATAACGCTGCACCAAAAGAAATCTTCCAAACCGCTGGTAGAAATTCTCAATTACAGCGCTAGTTCTATTAATGCTGATGCTGAATTTCAGCTTTAAAGACCCCTCCGCGCGCAAGCCAGAGGGGTCTTTTAGTTCCAGAATTCGAGAATCGGCGGCGTGACAGTTTACGCCGCTTACGCGCGGGGGGCCGAGCAGGCAAAGGGATTCGTCTTGTTTGAGTGGCGAGTCCCTTTGCCGGTTTTAAGTCCGGACGGCCTACGGGCAATGGTGAGAGGGCAGTCGACGCGGGCCTAAAGAACTTTAGCATCTTCAAAAATAAAAAAATATTTTTCAGCAAACGATGATAACACTGCCATGCAGAATATTTTTTTAACGAGGAAAAATCATGCAATATTTTTTTCCGGGTCTCACGGGGAGACAAATCGTCATGTTTCTCATCGAAACATCGGTGCTGACTGCGGGGCTCATCGGCGTCCTTGTTGTTACCATACCGATGATCTGAACCGATAAGGAGCGTTGCGGCCACATTGGGGCGGATTTAAATTGACAGGGGTGTCCGACACGCCGTCCACTCCTCATGCACTTTCTGTGTTCCGTGCCGCTAGAGTTCGGGGTGCGAGTGGTTATGAGCAAATCCTGAAAATAGCACCTATGAGCGCCGGAACATTCAGCGTCCCCACCGGTTTCTGCGCGGGCCTCTTGTTCCTGTATTGGCCTAGAGGCTCATCGCCCCTCAGCGATGGCTCTCTCCGTTGCAACACTGTCGGCACAACCCTTCAAGGAGATATTTTGTGGCGTCCAATGACGATCGATGTGCGCTTTTTGATCGCGCCTGGGCAATAGGCGCGCAGATAGTGATCAGGGATCGGGTATCCGCACTAACCTATCTGGCTGACACCAAGCCGACATTGCGAGAATTTCAAAACAGCCGCGGCAAGTTAATGTCCGACAGGATCAATCTCGTTCGGCTCGGCGTTTTGAGGCTCCATGAAGTTGGTCACCTGCGAGAACCTTGAAGGATCTTTGCTTGTACAAGCCGCTTTGATGATGGGGAGGTGGCGGTCGAATTGACTGGCTATTCGGCAGGGCATGTGCGCAGGATGTTTTTTAAGGAAAAACACGATGCGCAAGCTAACTTTTCTTGCCTCCCTAGCACTCCTCACCCCGATGAACGCATTCTCCGAACCGCTGCAGAGTTTCGATCTGACAGGCCGTATCAAAGAGAGCGGTCAAAC
This sequence comes from Rhizobium sp. KDH_Rht_773_N, assembly GCF_052946295.1. Taxonomy (NCBI): domain Bacteria; kingdom Pseudomonadati; phylum Pseudomonadota; class Alphaproteobacteria; order Hyphomicrobiales; family Rhizobiaceae; genus Rhizobium; species Rhizobium sp. KDH_Rht_773_N. The sequence goes on from NZ_CM129525.1 coordinate 1,217,733, forward strand.
GACTACCGGTGTTCGTTTTTACAAGGTCACGACGACTTCAGCGAAGACGCTTTTGTTTAACGTGAGTGGCGATGCAGCCTGTATGTACAGCCTCCAAAAGGGAGGCGCACGGGACTACCGGTCCGCCACCGGAATATTCCCTATCGAGTTCTCAGACACCGCGAGGCGAGGAGAAGTGTACATCTTCAACTTTTCGCAGACGCGGCCCGCATGGCTTGCGGGTACACCCTGCATATTCTCGTTCACGGTCGAATGACCCTCGTGGCGGCAGCAAAGAACGAATTCTTGAGCCAGGTACCTGATGATAATGGTGCGTGGGGCTGGCTCGCCCGTCTAGCTCGATCGGCTGGCCGTATACAACTCGGCAAACTCACGTCCTGGCCAACGCGACCACCATCACGGCAGTACGACATTTCCCGTCTTCGGCCGGCGCATGATGATCTGCGTCGGTGATGCCGCGCCGCGGAACGCCTCGAGCTTCTTCTCCTCGGTGTCGTAAGATGCGTGCCAGTTGAGAAGATTGGGATTGTAGACGCCCAAGCGGCGGATCGGATAGCCCGTCAACGTTGACGACACGCCCGTGACGATGTCGATAAGACAGAAACCGATCGCCTGTGTGGTGCCGAAAACGGCCGGCACGATATTGCCCGAGCCATCCAGGCCTAGCGGCGTGCGCGCCGGAATGTTCTGATTTGCCGCGACGGTCATATCTTCCCCGCCCTGTGGAGGTGTGTCGCCGGTCAGAAGGCCCTCAAGCGCTACAGCGATCGTGTCGGAAGACTGGTAGGGGATGCCGACTTGATCGGCATAGTTCGGGGGCGTGATGGTAGCCATGGGGATTGTCCTTCAAGATTTCAGGTTGAAAGCCGCGTTTACGCGACCTGCTTTCTTGGCTCAAAACCGGCTGCGCGAAGAGCTCTTTCGGCCTTCGACATTTGCGCACTTTGCTCCTCGCCAGGATTGCTGGCCTCTGGCTTCGGCTTGTAGCCCGCGGCTAGAAGCGCGCGGTCGGCCTTCGACATCGTTTGTGACTGCGTCGAAACTGGGGGAGCCGCTGGAATGGACGGACTTGCCGCCGCCATCGGCGATCGAGGCGGGTAGCCCGCATCTCGCATAGCTTGCTCGGCCCTGGAAAGCGTAGGTTCTTGCACGGCCATCGGCGATCGAGGCGCGTATCCCGAATCCCGCATGGCTTGTTCGGCCCTGGAAATCGGAGGTGCTTGAACCACGAGTGGTGATCGACGCGGAGTTCCTACAGCTCGCAGTGCCGGATCTGCATTCGAAAGCGAGGGCGTCTGCACCGAGGCTGCGATCGGCGCCACTGAGAGTTTCGTGGTCATGCTTTCTTCCTCTGGTGTGGAGAGGTATGCCGCAAAGTTCGCGGTCGCGTCGTCCAGACTTCCGATCTTGTCGGCGAGGCCCGACGTAAGCGCTTCATCGGCGTCAAACGTAAGCGCCTCGGTGTCCCGAACTGCCTGCGCATCAAGCTTCCGGTTCCGCGCGACGGTCGACACGAAAAGCTCGCCGAGACCATCGATGCGCGCCTGGATCCTGTCCTTGACGTCGGCCGGCAACGCTTCGTAGCCATTCCCGTCAACCTTATGCTGCCCGTAGTGGATGAATGTCATTTTCAAGCCTGCTTTATCCATGGCCTTGCTGACGTCCAGATGCATGGTGACGACGCCGATCGAGCCAACCCCTCCTGTCCTGGCGACAGTCAGGGTCTTGCACGCCGAGGCGATGGAATAGGCAGCGGAATAGGCGTTCTCAGCCGCAAACGCGTGGATTGGCTTTTGACCGCGAGCCGCGAAGATCTTGTCCGCTAGGTCGAAGTTGCCGGCGACATGACCGCCCGGCGAGTCGACGATCAGCGCGATGCCCTTGACGTTCGGGTCGGCCAGGCCCCGCTCGAGCGCTTTGTCGAGATAGATATAGCCGGTTGCATACTGGCCGATCGCGTAACCCACGCCGAAAAGCAGCACGCCTTTCACCGGAATCATGAGTATCCCGTTCTTGACCGTGTAAGGGCGGTAGGCTGCCAGCCAGCTGTCCGGCGCCGGCCAGAAGTCGTCCTGCATTGTGCTCTTGGTCGTCGCCGCTTCAATCCGCGTGAGATTGACATGCGCCGCATGCAGAAAGGCCTCGAACATGGCTTGCATGCCAGGGTTCACCATGGCCGGCGTGTCTTGAAAGCTCGCAAGGAGAGCGTTGGTTTCCGTCATCATGCTGCTTTCTTCTGCTGGTTCGTGGAGTCGGTCGGGTTTTGAAGGATCTTGTAGAATTCCTTCCACTCCATCTCACGCTTCATCTGACGCATGCGCTTGCGCCAGTCGGCGCCGAGGCGGGCGTTCTCGGTCTCGAGATCGGACAGACCGTTGTTGATGCGCAGGATAGCAGCCTGAGTTTCCTTCAGTTCGTCGACCTGGCCGCGGCTGGCGCCAACCCAATCGCAGGCGGTGTAGGCATCCTTGAACTGCTTCTCGTAAAAGCTCGGCATGTTGCGCCGGACGGACGTGATCTCACCCTTGTTGATCGCCTCTTCCAGCCACAGGGCGTAGACGTGCGATGCAAAGCGGTCGGCGACCATGCGCTTGATCGAGAGCATGGCCTTGTAGGTCTCGGTCATCGCGGCGCGAGCAGACGAATAGTTCGTCTTGCTGTAATCCTTCGACAGCTGCTCGTAGGAAACACCGAGCGCAGCAGCGATGTGACGAAGAAGCGACTGCTCGAACTCACTGCCGAGAGGGCCACCCTGCCCCGGTGCCTGCATCTTGAACTTGGTGCCGGGCGGCAGGTGCGGGATCTTCAGACCGTTGACGTGCAGGTTCTTGGCGCCGGTCATGAACTGGTCGAGCGTGGCGTAGTGGCCGCCCATGTAACCGTTCAATGCGGCCTGGACAGTCTCTGGCGTCATGTTGTCGCCGCCGATCTGCGCGAAGATGGCCTCCGTCGGAAGCTCGGACTCGATCGTCGCGGCATAGCTGGCGTACATGACCGCCTGCTGAAGCACCATCTGACGAAAGTTCTTCGTCATCTTCATTTCCGAGAGCGCGGCAACCATGGCTGAAATACCGCGGCTCTGGTCCGGTCGAAGCTGCTCGAAGATGTGGATCATCTGCAGGCGACCCCACGGCTTGCGAATGTCGATCGCCTTCCACTTGTAGGAGTCGATCGACATCCAGTCGCTCGGATGAGCCATGCGCACATAATAAGTCTGCGGCGCACCATACTGATTACGACGGATACCCCCGCGAACCATCGGATCACCCGCGAACTCGGGAGGTGTGGACAGACGATCGGTGTCGATCATCTGGATCGCCGTATTGAACATGCGTGGCTGGTCGCGCAGCCATTCGACCGAGGCCAATGCCTCTCCGTAGACGGTGTGAGTGTCGACGGCCATGCGGACCAGGCCAGTCAGTGTGTTGGTGCGCGCGGCATCCGGCCAGTTATCAAGCGACTCGGCCCACAGGCCGAATTTTTCCTCGACCTCCTCCTGGTAATCGCTCTCCCACTTGTCGTCTTCCTTGCCGAACAGGATCTTCGACGACGCTTTCGCGTTCAGCATGAAATAGCTGCCGACGATATTATCCTTGCGCAGTGTGGCGCCGCCAGCGACATAGGCGTCATTGCGCGTCGTGTCGCGCGTACGGGCGTCGGCCAGTTGCTTCGCCGGAAGCATGTCGGCATCGGCCGAGCGGATAGCCGGGCTGTAGGAGGCAAGTTCTTTGGAGAAGCGGGACGCGCCGTCGTAGGCATCCGAGGCCATAGCTTTTATGCTAAGACCAAGAAGTTCGGCGCTTTCGGAATCGATGATTGCTGACATAGGGGCTCGATCGATAGAGAGCGCCTATTATGTCAGCTCAGACACCAATGACAATACTAGGTTGAATAGTCAATAGTTTATTCAACTTTTTGTTGAATGTCGGTGATTGCGGCGCCGCGTGAATTAACCTTCAATAAACAATGATGAGTATCATTAGGCGAAGAGACCGATACGCTTTTGAGTAGGTAGGAATCTGTTGCCTACCGCGCTATATCAGCCGTGTTGCAACGCATCATAATGAGTACAGGAGAATGCAATGGTCGATGGTCGCGAGCTCTCGTTCCGCTATACCAACTGGCGGGGGGAGACTGCGCATCGCACTGTTGTTCCAGTGGAAATCTGGTTCGGGAAAACCGAATGGCACCCAAAAGAGCAGTGGTTCTTGAAGGCGCGTGACGTGGAAAAAGGCGAAATTCGTGATTTCGCCTTCCTAGATATTGTTTTCGACCAGGCGTCTTCAGGAGGAGATTAGTGCAACCAGGGGAGCTAACAAGCTGCCAATTTTTACCGCTTTTTCCGTCGCGCCAGCCACTGCTCCGAGGCCATCTTGAACTTTCTTCAGGGCGCCTACGGCGGCGCCCAGCGTGTCCTTGTTGGGATTTTCCTGCGCTTTAGCAACCGCTTTCTTTGCATCATCATTCACCGGCGTCACGTCGATGATGTCTAGTTCGTTCCGGGCCTGGCCTAAAAGAGTTCTCGCCTGCTCAATTTGCCCGAAAGAAAGGGTATTTTGGCTGTTGTTAATGTCGCCTGACTGCGTTGCCTGATTAACCGTGCCGTGGTTGATAAATGTGTTGTTGTTCGTCACCTGCATTCCTCCATTTCCAAAAAGCCCTTCTTCTTCTTGATGGGCCATACGTCTAAAAACTTTGTACATGTCGGTTTGGGCAGCGGCTGCTTCCATTCGCCTTCGCTTCCTCAAGTCGACGGTTGATGCTGCGTATACATCGGTCGCGGAATTTTGATAGCTGCCCGAGTGAGCAGCTTGGGCAACGATATGATCAAGAACGAAATCTCGAACTTCGTCGTCCGGCTCTTCGAAGTGCCAATCCAGTGTGATTGTGTCTAAACCGTCGTACCATGTGTCGCGCAGACCAATTGCCAATCCCAAGCGTGCCTCTACGCTCTCGTCCTTGCTCCCGATTGCGATAATATCGTGCTGTGTGATTGAGTAAGTTTTCTCCGCACCGTACAATCGATAGACGTAAGATCGAACATTGTCAGGCTGCGAATCCAATGTCTTCAGGTTAATGCCCAGATCGCTCGCCGATAAAACCGGGCTCTCAGCTGTCGCCCATGCCGAATATTGTGACACCAACGGTTCATGATGACCCCCCAACACTTTCACGATCTGTGGATTTGTGTACCTCGGGTGAAAAATATGCTCCGGCGATTTGTCCAACCCCACCAAGACAAGAGCTAGTTTAAGTGTCGTCGGGTCCGCGTTCTCTATATCGATACGCAAAGATTTTGTATCCACGTCAGTCGGAGCGCACGTCTGAAGTGCGGACAATGTCACAAGCTCGGGAGGAAGGACAGTTTGGGTCGCTATTAGCGATTGGGCGTTGCCAAGGTCCAATTTGAAAAGCGCGGCAATCGCCGCCGAGACGACTTGCGGCTCTTCCGGATGTCGCGAGATTATGTCAACAATCGCAGTCCAACAGGTCTTCAAGCGGCCCAGATTTGAGAGCGCGCTTAGCGACCACCTGCGAACCTTCTCGTCGGAAGCTCCTGAGTTCAATGCACCGAGTATCGAATTTTCGAAGGCGTTTAGCTCTGAAGGCAGTATAGTGCCGCCGTTTCGATAGATTTTGCATACCATCTGAAGTGCGCGTTTCGCGCGCGAAGGAATTCCACACTCAATTTCGGTTTTTAGAAAATTCGCTTCAGTGGTCGAAATATGCCATCGCCGCCGGATACTTTTATTGAGCATGCGATGTTTCGAATCCAAAATATGCGTTCAAAAGTGTCTTCGACCAAGGGTCAAAATCGTCGATGTTGTTAGGCGGACTAGCAAGATCTAACCAGCTGGCGTCATGAAACGAGAGTTTGTTCACGGGCGGCTCGAACCAATCCGGTGCCGATATTTCCACGAACGCAAGAACCTCAGGCTTCGGCGATTCATTGCACCAAGCCAAGAACCGCACCGAGTGCTGAAACGCCCTACTAGTTGGGGCGTGTTCCGCCAAGGGGATATCTAGGTCAGTGGCGACGGCGAGAAGTCCACTGTCTGCAATGCCAAGGTGAGCAGTGTCGAACAACGTCTGGTCAGTTTCCAAAACCAACGTCGAAAATCCGATCGTTCGCTTGTGCGCAAAGCTATCTCGGTCATCACGATATCGACCCATGCGATAGCACAGGATTTTTCCATTTCTGGTGAGAGCCGAAACGGCCCACAGCAGTGCATGTTGCCCGTCGACCTTCTTGGGGTCGATATAATTGTACCACCCCTCGGAGCGCATTTGCCTAAGAACACCTTCAGCGTCGGCATACGGTGCCGATTCCATGGCGCGTGAAAGCGCGCCGATGTCCACGGATAGTGCTGGCCCACGGAACAGCTCTCGAGTTCGTCGACGAGCGGTCATTTCCCGGCGATATTTTGCCGGCACTGATGCGTCAGTAAGAAACTCTCGTAGGAAAAATTGGCCAGGCATCGTGCGATAGAATGCACTGTGATCTCGCCTGTGAAGGATGTCTTCGCTCAGCCGCGCTTGAAGTGTTTTGTGCTGCGCCTGCCCATACAGATGATCCGGAACAATGCCAGCCAAGAAGGCTTTTCGCATGATCGACCGAGCCGAGAGCGGGCGACGTGCCGTCCTCAAAATCGTTTCTGCAATTTGCAGATACGCGCTCAAGTCTGTCCTCCCGTGTCTTCAGATACCGTTATTTAAAATTACATTGCGAAAATCAAAGTGCGGGTCAACGCACCAAATGGCCGCGATCCGCGATGAAAACTTCCTGTCCACGGTTTAACCGTAAAACGAGTTGCTGTTCAACTCATTAATAAAGCAATGGTTGCGTAGCTATTTTTGATGTTCGGTGATGCCAGCTTAAGGTGTGTCTGATTTCATCAGTCGGCTAGATCATCCGAATGCGGCCGGTAGTCTTCCCCACCTTCCATGTTTTCCGGGCTACAGGCGACTCCTATGAAGACGAACGAGATCGAAAATTGCGCCAGGAAAACGAACGTCTTTGTCACCTCGTCGCCATACCAGTTATAGAAAAACTGGCTACCGATATCCGTGTTCTGGCGCTTCGTCAGGATCCCGTTCGGCAGCATAGGCGCCGCTGTGCGAATTAAGTCATCTGCGCTCTTCTGAATCGCCTGCAACCGGAAAGTCCTGATCATATGGGTCGGCGGCAGTATCTCCCCCATATGCTTGTAGTAGAGCGCGCACGTTAGCCGCCGTTCGAAGGCCTCGAAAGCCTTGCGATTAACGTCAGGAAGTTCGACGATGGGGGCTTTAGCTATCGGCTCGTTTGCAGGATGCGGGAAATTATAAAGCGGTAATGCACGCTTCTTTGCGTTCGCTGACATATCGGTCTTAGGTAGAAACTGTGACGAGTTGTTGCGAACACCCGCTATCAGCTTCTCGAATTGCGAAGTCGGCTTCTCCCCGTCGTGATTACCCATGATCAGGTAGAGCGCAACGACCTGTTCAAGAGGCCCCGCGGCATTGTTGCAGGCTTGGCAGGCGGGAAACTCGTATCCCTCTGGCCAGACGCGATTCCTGAAGCATTCCCTTGATGGAATGTGGTCGATGGTCTCTGAAGCTTTACCGCAAAAGAAACACAGCGGATGGGAATCGAGGAATCGTTGCCTGCGTTTCTTGCTGGCGCCCATATTCTGCACCCACTGCGCTGCACGTCGTCTGAACTAGCCCCTGATTGCATGATGGGCGTCGGAGTCCGCAGATGCTGCGTGATCTTCCCGCGCCCATCTCTTCGCCAGAGCGATAGTCGAGTCGTCGAGGGCCTTTTCTGCCCTTGCGACTGTTTCTTCTCTGGTCAGGCCAGCCCTGACAATAAAGCTGTAAACGATCGAATTGGTTGGCGGCTCTTTAGATGGCACGTCTCGCATTGCAGATCCTCATCAGGCTCGCTTCTGCACAACGGACACTATGCCCGAGTCTACGCACAATGGGACTCGTAAAGTGAAGGATTGCACAAGGGACATTGCACAACGGACACAAATGGTTCCGGGTCTGCACAACGGACAGCGCTAACCGGTCATCTGCACATGCGACACAACTAGGTCGCTTCGGGTCCCATTTTGCGTTACAGTGGACGGGGAGGGGCGCTGAGCCCCGGTCCATAAAAATTTTTTGCCAGAAATTTTCTGGAATATGTCCTTTGTGCATTCAACCTATTTCAGAAATCTATGGCAAGTATGTCAATTTCAAATCTATCTGTGTCACTCTTTTCTCTTTATTTTCAATAAATTGACATAGATACCATAGTTGCCACAGAGAAAATCAATTGCGTATAGGACCGGTCTTTAGCTGCACAATGGACATGGCGATCGTTCAACCGTAAGGCCTCATCTCTTTTTCTATATTATAGTAATTTGCCGTTTCCACGGTGCCATCTGTGGCACGGTCGTCAACCGATTGAAAATGCTTAGTAATTTTCAATTTTTTAGCCGCGGCCATCTGTGGCACCACTCTGCCAACTGTGGCAATGAGATATGAAAGCCCCGAGTGGCTGTAGAGACCTCTCAGCCGCGCAGACGAACCCCTCGCCCACCTGCAGCAGTCTCACCCTCGGACAGGAAGACAATCCCCGCTTCTTCCAAGGCGCCCTGGATGGCACGCAGCGTGGACGCTTTCGGATCGGCCGTTCCACGTTCGATGTTATTCAGACCAGTCGTCGATAAGCCAGCGGCTTTCGCTAGATCGGCTTGAGTTAGCCCGAGCATCGAGCGGGCGGCACGGATTTGATCAGGTTCTATCATACGAACCTTTTACCTTGTGATTGATATTTTATCAAGCGCAGTTGACATATCTTCTGATTGTGGTTAATTCAACTTCACTTGAATAAATATCAATCGCCCCGAAGGAGCAACGCCTCATGAAAACTCTTCCGATTGCAAACCAGACCGAAACTGCAAACACTTGGGCAGAACAGACCCGCCAGGGTCGCCAACTGGCTGATGCCCTCACGCAGCAGATGGCTCGCGATGAGAACCCGCTACTGCTGAGCCGCGTGCTGAGTTCCCTTTTTGCAGCGGCCGAGCCGACCGGCATCAGAACCGGATTCGCTCAGCGGCTTGCCGAGCGTTTGATCGAGGCGCCCATGTCGCCAATCGACACGGGCGATGGCAATGATATTCTCAATCGACTTTTAGCCAAAAAAGCACCTAATGCGAACATCTGACCGCGAGCCATGACATCCCAAAACGACGATCTATCGATAGAGATTGAAGCGGCGCCGGTTGTGCCGCTTCATCACCTCGCCAGCCTTGAGGTACTGTCACACGATGCCAGCGCAGCAGTAAGACAGCTTCAGGCTGAGGAGCGGCAACATCTCCTCGGCGATCATCCATCTAGCGCTTCCGCATTGCTCGATATTGCGAGTAGCCTTATCGAGCACGGGGTGTTCGAGCAGCATGGCACGTTCATCAACGGTTTGATTGCCAAATCCGCTCAGGATTTCTTGCAGACAATCAGAGAGACCTCACGAAGAAAGAAGAAGCGAGATCCATGGGCCTTCTGGACTGTGGCTCGTGATAGGCATCTACTTGAGCTTCATGACAAAGCGGCGAAGGAAGCCGATCCGAAGGATCTTGATAGTCGATCCTTTTATCCTCGGCTCCGCGATCCGTTGGAGATCATCCGAGACTTTCTTAAAACGGAAGATTACCGAAATAAGAAAGGCAAAACGATCAATGATTATATTTCTGACGATCCTCAGAAGCATGCCAAACTCGAAAAGGAGCGCACAGCTTTCAAAGATCTGGCACACAGGGCGGTTGATAGACGCCTACGAGCGCTGCTGTTCACTCGACAATCTCTTGCGCTGACCGACCATTTATTCGGTGACCTCCTCGGAGATTCCCTTGGGCACCTACGACCCGACGTCTGACTTGCGCCGTCAGAAATAACCGGCCTTCTATTTAGGATACGTATTTCTTTGCTTCTGCGTCGTCGATCGGTTCTCATGCTGTCATATTCAGCTTGAGGTTATCCCGATGCCCATCAGTGAGCGCTTTATAGATCCAAGTGATCCGGAATATTTGGCAGGCCAGTTGCGCCCGACGCCGCCTTCCCCCTTGAGGGGGAATTTCAAACCTAACGAGATGCCAACGGCCTACACGCCGGGCGCACCCAAGCACGACTTGCTACCGCTCCGCGCTCGTCGCGAGCAAGATTTGCGTATGTTGGCAAACGTCGATTCTGAGATCGCACAAAACAACGCGAGGATCGACCGCGCATCGTCGACGCTGCAGCGTTCAGCTAACTGGTCTGCCGAAGCTGACGCCTTGGAAGCGAAGATTGAAAAGGTCAATATTCGCGCCTTCCTTGCGGAAACTCAGGCAGCAATGACAGAGGAGCAGGAGCGGCTTTCTCTGCTGCGCAAGGTGATCGCGGACTCTGAGAAAGAATGCCAAACGGCGGTGCGCGTGATCGAGATCCTTGAAGCGAAAAGCGAAGAATTGCAGGCACGGCGTCAAAAGCTGCAGCGAAATCTCGCAAGATCAACAGAAAACTGGTTGCGAGCGAAGCACGCAAATCTAGTTGAGGATTTTCGGCACCGCCTGCACGATCTTCATGATGGACTTGCGGCAATAATTGCCGTGGAAGAGCATGCAGACTTCAACAAGCATGATCCAAGGCACGGCTGGAATCTCCTGACGCGATTTGGGGAAGCCATCCGCTTCGATTCCCCTCTTCGTCCGAGTTGGTTCAATGTGTCGCAAAAGGTCGCGTTTCCAGGATTTGCAGCCGCGACCGCCGCATTGCATGCGGAATTGTTCGACGAGGAAACCGGGCTATGAGCTCGCTATCCCCGGCCTTCAAAAAGTGGCGTGAGACCCGGAAACGCGAGCTAATGCGAAACGGCTTGAACGCCGCCGATGCCCGCATGTGGGCGAACCGCGAAGCGACCAGCCGTCAGGATGCCGAGGCTATTGTCGGCCGAGAAGTCGCGCTCAAGGCCACGCTTATCCGAGACGTTCGGTCTAACGGCACTTACAGCATCTATCTGCACGTGCCGATCTACGAGGTGCCGGTTGCCCTTCGCGAACGTGCGGCGGCTTGGGCAAATTCACCGAATCCGCGCACCGCCGCTTTCGCCCACTAACAACAGATCGCCAGCAAGTTCTTCATTGCGCCTTCTCGCGCCACGGCGAGCCACGTCTTGCCTTCTGCCAATCAACAGAATGTGGAATAGGAAATGAGCGTAGCCCTCCCTGAAAAAATCGAGCGCCTGGCGGAAGCTGGATTCGCTCTCCAATGGCTACATCCAAAGTCAAAAAGGCCGATCGGAAATGATTGGGCTGCCAAACCCGTCGCATCCCTCTCCGACCTGAAGCGAACATATCGCGACGGCAACAACGTCGGCGTCCGCCTCGGAAAATGGTCTGTTGTCTCAGGCCTCTATCTTCACATCATCGATTTTGACATCCGTGTGCCGTCCAAGGTTGACGAAGCGCGCGAAAAACTTCTCGAACTACTGCCGGAACTCGATCTCGATTCGTGCCCGACTGTGATCTCAGGATCAGGCGGCGAGAGCCGGCATTTCTATATCCTCACGGACAAGCCATTCCCGCCGAAGAAGTTCGCCCACAGCGACGGTTTCGCCATGGTGTGGGACGAGAGCAAGCAGCGCGATGTCAAGAAATGGGATTGGGAGCTCCATCTCCTCGGGACCGGTGCGCAAGCAGTCATTCCACCTTCCGTTCACCCCGACACCGGGCAGCCTTATCGCTGGATTCGCGAATTCGATTTCGATCTCCTGGATATGGGCGTTGGCCCGATCCTGCCATCGGAAGCGGTCGCCCGAATCGCGGAAGACAGAGAGGAGGTCGAGGCCAATCCTGAGCGCCAGCAGCCACTCGGGCTCGATGAAGGCGAAATCATTGCCGTCCTCGACGATCTGCCGGCCGATGAGTGGTTCGAGGACCGTGACCAGTGGATGCGTGTCGGCATGGCGTTGCACCATGAGACCGACGGCTCGGATTTCGGGTTCGAGACCTGGTGCAAATATTCCAAGGTCAGTGAGAAATTCGACGAGAAGGATCAAAAGCGCGTCTGGAAATCCTTCAGGAACCGGGCGCAGGCACCTTTCCGCATGGCAAGTCTCGTCGCAGTTGCGCGCGAGGTTCGGGCGGAACGCCAGCTTGATTCGATCGATGACGACTTCGACGAGATCCCCGAGGTCGACGATAGCAGAACAGATATGTTCGACGATCTCCTTGGAGCCGGAAATGGACCTGAGAAGCCTAAAAAGATATCGAAAGCTGAGCTGAAGCTCAAAAAAGCTGAAGTCGAGTTCGAACTTGGCCGCGGCGCACCGCCCAAGATCGCCAGGATGAACAGGATGCATGCCGTCGTCAGGGCGGCTGGCAGGACAATGATCCTCCACCAATTCCCCGGCAAGCCAGTGTCGTTCGGTTCCGTCGGCGATCTGCACAATTACTACGAAAACGATCGCGTGCCGAAGGATGGAACAACCGAACCTGTATCCAAACAGTGGATGCGCTCGAAACATCGTCGATCGTATCCCAGCGGCATCGTTTTCGCGCCGAACCAGAACGAAGAAGGCGCCTTCAATCTCTGGCAGGGTTTCTCAGTTGAGCCAGATGATAGCGGTTCGTGCGCTCTTTTCCTCGATCATCTTCTACGTGTCGTTTGCAACGGCAATGAAGAGCATTTCGATTATGCGCTTAGTTGGCTCGCACACCTGGTGCAGAAACCTGAAGAGAAGCCAGGCGTGGCCTTCGTCGTGAAAGGTCTCAAGGGTGCAGGGAAGGACGTCACTGCAGCCTATGTCGGTAAAATGATAGAAGCGCATTACATTACCGTTTGGCAGAAGGATCAGTTCTTCGGAAAGTTTAATTCCCACCAAGCGAGTTGCCTGCTGCTGCATGTTCAAGAAGGTTTTTGGGCCGGCGATAAGCGAGACGAAGGCAGTCTTAAGGCTCTGATTACAAGTGAAGATGCGATGATCGAGCCAAAGGGAATGAACGCATTCCCTGTTCGATCCATGCTTCGGATCTTTATCTCGTCGAACGAAAAGTGGGTCGTACCCGCCACCGAAGACGAACGCCGCTTCTTCGTGTTGAACGTCTCACCGAAGCGCCGCAACGACCGTGGGTATTTCGACGCGCTGCATTCCGAAATGAACTCTCATGGGCCGGCTGCGCTGCTCAATCTTCTCCTCAATCGCGACATCTCGAATTTTCAGGTGCGCGCGGTGCCGGACACCGAGGCTCTGGCAGAACAGAAGGTCGAGGGCTTGAAGAACTTGGACCGTCATTGGTTCGAGATCCTGGAGTCGGGCAAGATTGAAGGACAAGGCAGCCGATGCGACACATGGCACGAGGAGCCGATCGAGGTTGAGAAAACGGCCTTCCGCGACAACTACTCTCGGTGGCTTCGCAATCGCCGTTACGATGGAATCGAGCTAAGCGAGGTCGCTCTTTCGAAGCGACTGAAAACGCTTGTTCCTTCCCTCGCGACCCGACGATCGCGTTCGACAGACAGGACAGGACACTTTTTTCAATTCCCCACCCTCGATCGCTGCCGCGATGAGTTCGAACGCTACCTAGGCGCCGAAATAAATTGGCCGAACACAGCCATTGATCTCGTCGAAGATTCCCGCAATACTTTTAACAATGACGATCTATTCAACTAAATGTTGAATAGACTACATCAAGGTGACCGAGATGCTTGATCTCTTTACTGCACTTCTTGCGCCGAAAACCAGGGCACTGACCGAGAGCGAGGTGAACGCGATCATCGACGAACTCGGCCCCAGTAACATCGCGGATATCGTTGACGCATATGCGGCACAGGCAGCGGCTACGGGCCTTGATCCCATCGCCGATCATATTGCAGGCCAGGTCTTCGAGCGGTGCGGGCCTGTCATCGACGCCATAGCCGCGATCGGCACTGGCATTGCTCGTGAGAAGATCGCAAAATCCGGCCAACTGTTTCGAATTGCTTGCGCGCATCAAACAGTCCTCGCCACTTTTCCCGGCCGTTCATTAGAAGAAATCCTTCAGCACATTGTCTATCTGGCGGTCGCGAAAGCCCGTGAGACCTCGGTGTTCTCGAGCGGCAGCGATCGGAGGCACTGACGATGGCCGGTAAAGACATCGATCTCGTTATCAGGGCGAAAGACCGGGCTTCCAGCGAACTCGACAAAATCTCGAAGGCGCTGAAGAAGAATGTCATTGACATGGGTGACGTTGCCAAGGGGGCCGGGAAAACCTCGGACGCCCTTGGTAAAATCGCATCCCAGGCTCAGAAATTCGAGGGCGAGCTCAACAGGCTTCAAGCGGCCGGGAAGGTTGCGGCCGAACTCGACAAGGCAACGGCTGCCGTCACACGAATGGAGAGCTCACTGCGCAGCAATGCCGGTGAGCTCGCGAAGCTTGCCCGCGACAGTGATGCGGCGGCACAGGCCGCCACTCGCCTGAAGGCTCAACTGGCAGCCGAGGAAAACTCGCTCGCTTCAAACAAGAACGCACTGGCTGCCAGCCGCAAGGAGTTGACAGAGGTCAACAAGCTTGTTCGGCAGGCTGAGCAGAACCAGGCCCGCTACAATAAGCAACTCGGCACGACCCCTGATCATTTCGTTCGCCCCGCTGCAAAATCGGCCGGTGCGTTCATCTCTGCCGATCTGCCAGCGCAGAAAGCCGCTCAGGCTGAGATCATCAAGCAGATCGATCAGTATCGGGCGGCCGTCAAACAATCTTCCGATGCAGTCAAAAACCTGCGCCCGCAGGTGTCGGCGGCCTCTTCGCTTCAGCATCAACTCGCAAACGAGGTTGCGCGAACAGCAGCTTCTCTTGCGGGTGAACGTGAGGATCTCGGCAAGGCGCGCACCGAACTCGATGCTATCCGCGGTGTTTCCGCCAAGGCCGGTGAGGCACTCGGCAATGTCGCCGTCACGCAAGAGAATGTGAGTGCGGCTGCTCAGCGCATGGCTGCCAATCTCGCAGCAGCCAAGGCACGCATCGAAGGCCTCTCCAACGTCAAGGCGACAAGCGGCGCATCAGATACCGCGACGGCTGCAAGTGGCATCGATGTTCAGGCTCTTGCCACGCAGCGTCGAGCCGTTCTCGAGGCCCGTCGCGAATGGGTCTCAGCTCAAACTGACGTCAAAGCCCTGGCTCAACAGATGCGAGCTGCCGAGGCTCCGACTGAAGAACTCGGTGCAGCTTTCGGCGCAGCCCAAGCGAAGGCTCGGCTCGCCAAACAGGAATACGAATCGCAGAGGCAGGCTCTCGCCAGCCTTGGTGGTTCTGCAAACGCGACTTTCAGGGAATTCAGTCGATCAGCCAGTGCCATCCGGCAGATCGCGCCAGCCGCACAGCAGACCAGCGCGGCAATTGCGAGCGCGTCAGGCCAGACGTCTGCATTCGCACGAGCACTCGCGACCGTGGGCAAGGAAAATGCCCGCACTGTTTCGGTGCTTCAGTCGATCCGAAGCGAGATCCTTGGACTGACCGCCAGCTACGTCGGATTCCAGGCAGCACTCGGACAGGTGTCCGGTGCCGTCGAAGCTTTCCGCCAACTCGAAGCAGTCCAAAGCCGCCTTGGTTCAGTGTTCAATCAGGACACCGGAAAGGTTGCGACCGAAGTCGCCTTCTTGCGTGACCAGGCCGATAGGCTCGGTATCAGCTTCGGCACACTGGCAGACGAGTACGGCAAGTTTGCTGTTGCCGCGCGGGCTGCCAACTTCACCACCGAAGATACCCGTAAGATTTTTATTTCTCTTGCTGAAGCAGCGCGCGTCAATCAGCTGAGCGTTGCCGAAACGTCTGGCGTGTTTCTCGCACTGACGCAGATGATTTCGAAAGGTAAGGTCTCCGCCGAAGAACTCCGCGGCCAGCTTGGCGAGCGTCTGCCGGGCGCCTTTAACATCTTCGCTTCGGCGATCGGTAAATCAACGGCCGAACTCGATCAGATGATGCAGAAGGGTGACATCCTTGCTGATCGCTCCACCCTTCTCAAGTTCGCCGACGAGTTGACACGGCGGTTTGGTCCGCAGCTCGGCGCCTCGCTGCAGAGCTTGACGACAGATCTCGGCCGTTTTCAGAATGATGTCCAATCCTCACAGATTGCTGTCGCAAACGGCTTTGTACCGGCGCTGCAATCCGCCCTTCAATCCTTCCATGCGTTTGCTCAGTCGAGCGACGGCAGAGACGCCTTCACCGCGATCGGCAAAGCGGTTGGCGAGGCAATCAAGATCCTGGCTGAGGTGCCGAAGTATTTCGACCTGATCACCGCTGCTCTAAAGGTGTTTGCCGCGGCGAAAGTTGCTGAGCTCTTCGGTGGCCTGGCCGGCAAAATGCTACAGGCCGTGTCGGCGATACAGGCTTTTAATCGCGAGTTGACTCTCGTCGGCCCTCGAACGCAAGCGGCTTCCAATGCTCAAACGGTGTTCGGCCGCGTCTTGGCACAGAGCGTGAGTTCGCTCGGCAGCTTCCGTCAAAACCTGCTCGCATCGACGAGTCAGAGCGCTCTCGCTCGCACTGGCGTTCTCAGCTTGGCCAGCGCCGCGGGAAGTCTGCAGACAGCTCTTGTCGTGACAGCCACGGGTTTCCGCGCGCTGCTCTCGGCCTTCGGCGGCCCGATCGGTATCGCCTTGACCGCGGTCACCTACGCGGTTGGCACCTGGCTGACCAGCATTGGCAATGCCACCTCGGCTGTTGAGGAGCACAAGCGCCAGATCGATATCGTCGTGGCGGCCTACAACACGGCCGGTGATAAGGCCGGCGATTGGGCGAAAAAAATCAGCGGCGTCACCATGGCTCAGGCCATCGCAAGCGTCGAGGATCTGAAAAAGCAATTTGATAAGACGGCTGCCGCGGCCGAAGCATCGAGCCGCGTTCTGACCTACGCCTTCAGTGATTTTCCGACGGACTCCCCGCAGGTGCGTCAGCTTCAGCAGCTGCAGGAGGCACTCAAAGCCGCTCGCTCAGGCGCAATCACGGTCAAAGAGCTTGAAAGCGCGCTCAACGATATCGCGCTCAATCCGGCCGATGAGCAGCTGAAGCAAGTTGCGCTCGAAATCTTGAACATCGTCAACAACGCAGGTGAAGGCGAGACGAGCCTGAAGGATCTTGGTGATGCTATCGCCAGTGCGGAAGCGCTGGTGCGGCAGATGAATGGTACCGCAACGGAAGCTGACAAGGCGCTCCTAGGCCTCGGAAAATCGGCACAAGAGACATCGCAGAACCTCGACTATCAGGGCAAGGTGACAGCGTTCAACAAGCTATTGCTTGATATGCAGGAGAACATTCCTGGCGTCGGCGAAGAGTTGAAAAAGCTCGAGGCGCTCAAAGGTCTCGAGAAACAATACAAGGATGCGCTGAATCTCGCGACCACGATGGGGCAGGTTTTCGACGCTACGAAGGCGTATGGTGACGCAGTCGCCGGCATCAACAACGAGTTCATGCAGAAGCAGTTCGACTCTCTGCCCGACACACGCAAAGGCGTCGTTGACCGCATCATCTACGTGGAAGGTGGCAAAACCCCTGGTACGGATACGAACAAGCCGGGCTCATCGGCTCAGGGGATCGGTCAGTTTACCGAACGCACTTGGCTGCCGATCTTCAATCGCCTGTTCCCGGCACTGTCGCAGTTGACCGATGCGCAGAAACTTCAGTACCGCTACAATGAAGCCTATGCCCGGCCGATCCTGGAAGAGCTCACCAAGCAAAACCAGATGCAGCTCGCCAATTCAGGCGTTGCTCCAACCGACACCAACACCTATCTCGCCCATTTTCTCGGTGCTGGTGATGCGATCAAAGTCGTCCTCGCCAATCCGGACGAACTGGCAAAGAACATTGTCAACGCCGACTCTGTCGCAGCCAATCCGACGGTCATCAAGGATGATACGACCGCACGCGATCTGATTGCATGGGCTTCTCAGAAAATGGGCGGCGGCTCGCCGATCATGGCTGGCGGCCAGACCAAGCAGGAGGCTTTCGACGAAGACATTTCCAGCCGCGTAAAAGGATGGAAGGAAGAGGCTGACGCCCGCAAGGAGTCGAATCGCGAGGGTGCGATCGCGAAAGCCCTCGCCGAAGCTGAAAACGAAGCAATCAAGCAAGGTGTGACTCTCAGTCAGGCACAGCGAGACGCCATTCGCGAAGGTGCCGCGGCGAAATACGATTCCGCACATGCCGACGAGCAGCTTAAGGCCAATCAGCAAGAAGCTCGCGAGCAGCTGAACGATATTATCGGCCTCGACCAGCAGCGCAAGAACCTGTTGCAAGAGATCAACATGGCCCAGAACGCCGGTGACAGCGGACGCACTCAGGAACTGGTAACGCAACTTCAAGGAGTCAACGACCAGCTGAGCGCAGCTGTTCCCAAGGCATTGGAGCTCGCGCGAGCCCTCGGCGACGAGAAAATGGTCGCGCAGCTTCAGAAGGTGCAGCTGAACACCGCTAAGGTTGGCAGCGGCCTGACCGCGTTCGGTCTCTCAGCATCGAACGTGCAGGAACTGGTCGGATCTTTCGCCAATGGTCTCGTCGGCGCCTTCGACAATTTCGCGCAGTCGGTTGCCAATGGCGCCAACGCCGTCCAGGCGCTCGGCCAGGCCTTCTTGCAGTTTGCCGCCGATTTCCTGCGCCAAATTGCGACGATGATCCTGCAGCAGATGATCCTCAATGCCCTGGCCGGTTTCGGGGGGCCAATTGGTCAAGCCGCTCAGGGTCTCGGCGGTGTTGCTAAAGTCATCACTGGACATACCGGAGGCCTGGTCGGATCGGCAGCGATCGGCGGCGGCAACATGTCGCGGCAACTCAGCTTCGATTGGGTCGGGAACATCATGCGTTATCACTCGGGCGGCATTGCGGGCTTGCGCCCTGATGAAGTGCCGGCCGTGTTGAAGAAGAATGAAGAGGTCCTAACGGAACAGGATCCACGTCATCGCTTCAATTCCGGCAAAGAAAAGCCATCAGAATCGAAGGGTGGCCAGCCGATTAAGCAGGTCTTGGTTCTCAACGAACGCGATCTTTCGAATGCTGTTGCGAGTTCGCACGGTGAGAAGGTGGTCATCACGCACATTAAGAACAATGCGCAGACCATTCGAAAAATGTTGGGGGTCTGATCATGAATCCCGTCGGCGATATTTACACTCTCCAAGAAGCTGCCGAACGCTTACGCATGACAACGCGAGCTGTTGCCAAGGTTGCCAGGACAAACGGATTGTGCACCATTGTCGGCAGAGACTTCCTTTTCTCCGAAACTGACATCCTCGCCATTTGGAATGTTTTGCGATGCCCCTCAAACTCATCCAGCGTCAAGGCTCCGAAAACTTCTACATCCGTGGCACGATCAGAGGACAGAGCGTTTTCGAATCTACTGGCACTAGCGACCGCAAGACAGCCGAAGAAATCCGGATCCAGACAGAAGCGCGTCTCCTGAAGGAGAGCGTGCACGGCAAGAAGGCGCTTATCAGCTTCACCGAAGGAGCTGAAAGCTATGTTGCCTCGGGCGGTTCGCCGAAATATTTGGTCAAGAAAAACAAGAAGACCGGCAAAGTGACAGGCGTTGTTACCCAACTGCGCGGCAAGTTGCTGAAGGACATCACGCAGAGCGACCTAGATCAGGGCGCGGCGGCTTTGTATCCCACCGCCAACACCGACACGAAGAACCGACAATTTTTCACGCCCTTTATTGCCGTCTGGAACCATTGCGTGCTCAACCAGTGGGCAGAGCCTCGCCAATGGCGCCGGCCGCGAAAGCCAAAGGGCACTAACGTTGCCGTGCTGAAGCGCAAGCGCGCCGGAACTACCCCAACGAGCTACGACCGCGCCGCGACCTTCGTGGCGGAAATGTCGCCTGCAGCAGCCCAGATCATGACCGCGCTTTTCTATACCGGCATGCGGCCGATCGAGATGTTTACGCTGGAGGCGTCACAGGTCGATATTGCCGGCCGCTGGATAACTCTTGATGCATCAAAGACCGGCGAGCCGCGCGGCGTGCCGATGCATGAATTCCTTGTGCCGCTATTCACCTCACTGCTCGAGAAGCGCAAGGGCATCCTGTTCCTATCCCATAAGGGCGAACCTTACCCGCCATCCGACGACTTCGGTGGTCAGATCTCTGGCGCTATCGAGGGAGCACGCAAGCGCCTCGCCAAGCGTAAGATCGATATCGTTGACATCGCGGCTTATACCGGCCGCCATAGCGCGTCGACACAGCTCGTCGTCAACGGCGTTCATCCTTACGTGAAAGATCAGATCCTCGGTCATGCTGCCGACGACATGAGCCGTCACTATACGAATGTGCCCCAGCCCGCTCTCATCGAGGCCATCAATACCCTGCCCATACCGCAGGCTTGGCGCGATCTGTGGTGGTGGGAAGATCCCGCTTATTGGTCGCGCCGTCTCATCCCCGCAAAGAAAAAAGTTGTCGCCGCCAGCAAATCGGCTTAGGCAAAACCGTGCAAAATCCGTGCACTACAATCCACAGAAAGCAGAAAATGACGTTATATCAGGGCGATACAGATACTCACATGTACCCTTGGTAAGGGTGAGGTCGGTGGTTCAATCCCACTCGGCAGCACCAGTTTCTCCTCCAAAGTCGCTATCCACCGCGCCAATTGGTGCCATTGCTGCCGGCAAAAATCTCGCTAGAATATTGGCATCCTGAAGTCTTTGCGGAGGGAACCCCGAGGCTTCATTCAATGTTTCTATCGACACATGCTGGAGGAGCATCGATGGCGACTGAGCGATGGAATAGTCCGATCAAGGTGGGTTTCGACGAGGCGGGAGCGCGCACGGTTAACGGACCGTTCGATGCCCTGGCATGCCTCAGCGACCTGTGGCCTGCCGCACGCGGATTGAAATATCTGAAGGCACGCAGCGCCTGCCGCGCAGCACTCGACGGCCGAAAGAGCGTCGAGGAAGCCCGCGCGGAGTTCATGGCGGCGGCCGAGGAGGCAAAGCTTAAAGTGCATTAATCTTTTGGCGGCGATATCGGGCCATAAACGTCCGATCCGTTCCGAAACGGAGCAATGCTTAATTTTCACTTAACCCTGCACGCAGCCCGCGCAGGGCTTTGTCCCGAAAAGCATTGCGCCGATCGTCCGTTCATCAATAGAACGACGCCAGCCATCATGATGATGGTTAGAGGCTCGTCACCCTCTGCGGGAGACTGCGGACGAGCCTCGTTCGAAAGAATTTTCAGACATGCGCTCAGCAGTCCGAAGTATTCTCATCCTCGACCTGAATATATCCCACACCGATGATTGTGCCGTCCGCAGTGCGGATGAAGGACGGCAGGTAATGCGGTTCGGCCGGCTTGCAGACGGAGGCGCCGGAATATTCGTTCAGGGCGATTTCGTCCTTCGGCAGCGCCGAGTAGTTCATGCCGGCTTCGAGCGAGGCATAGGCGGAACCGGCAAAGGCGCCGCAGCCGAGAAGAAGGCCGGCGGCCCACAGGCGGATAAGCGTTTGCATTATTGTCTCCAGCATTGAAATCAGCTTTTCAACACGCAAGACGCAGAGTTGGTTCCCTGGAAATTCCCCGGTTTCCGGGAATTATCTCACCAGAATGCGGCAATGCACGTAGCCGCTTCCGACGATCGCCTCGGCAATTGCCAGCGCCCGCTCGCTGTCGCTCCATCGCGGCACGAACCCTTCGAGAACGACGTAGGGACCGATTGCGGAAACGGTGATCTCGGCGGCATCGAGATCGGCTGCCGCATGCAGGGCGCTTTCGACGGACGCGCGCATGGCGGCCGCATTGTGACCCTTCATCCAGGCTTCCTCCTGGATCGGCGAACCGTGGAACCGCAGCACCATGACCGTTCCTGACATTGGCTAATAGGGATTTAACGCAGGAAGACGACGTTTTGTTGCGATGCGCGGGCGGCAGGATGCAAAGTCGCCGCAATGATGATACTCCGATATCGCAACCTTGCCGGAGGCGGCCCGCTGCCGCAGATGGATTGCGGCCGGAGGAGACGACGATGAAAACGCTGGTGCCTGCCCTTCTTGCCGCGACCCTTCTGGCTGCGCCGCTGCTCGCCGGCTGCTCGGCCGCGGACGCGCCGGCGCTCGAGCCCGGCAGCATCACCTATGGCGGACAGCCGCGCACGAAACTGACGAAATCGCCGATCGGCAGCGCCGTCTACAACGACTTTTACAACCAGCGGGGCGAGCACGTCTACGAAACCTATATCCTGCAGCCCGACCGCAGCCTGAAACTGGTGCGCCGCCAGATCGTGCCGGACTTCCCGCAATAGTGCATGACGGCCAGCGCCTGCTTGACAGCGACGCCAATCGAGAACATCCAAGGAACATCTGATCTTGTTCGCGGTGCTGATTCTTCCGCGGAGCCCAACCGGACGGCTGGATGTATCTCGAAAGACTCAATCCCCAGCAGCGCATGGCCGTGGAACACGGCACGCTCACGGACGGCAGCCATGTGGCCGGGCCGCTGCTGGTCATCGCCGGCGCCGGTTCCGGCAAGACGAATACGCTTGCCCATCGCGTTGCCCATCTCATCCTCAAGGGTGCGGATCCGCGCCGCATCCTGCTGATGACCTTTTCCCGGCGGGCCGCCGCCGAAATGGGGCGGCGGGTCGAACGCATCTGCGGCGAGGTTCTCGGCAAGAATTCCGGCATCATGGCGGATGCGCTTGCCTGGAGCGGGACGTTCCACGGCATCGGTGCGCGGCTGTTGCGCGACTACGCCGAACAGATCGGCATAGACCCGGCCTTTTCCATCCACGACCGGGAAGACAGTGCCGACCTGATGAACCTCGTGCGCCACGATCTCGGTTTCTCGAAGACCGAGAGCCGGTTTCCGACGAAAGGCACCTGCCTTGCGATCTATTCGCGCGCGGTGAATTCCGAGACCGAATTGCCGCTGGTGCTGCGCGACGCCTTTCCCTGGTGCGCCACCTGGGAAAAGCAGCTGCGCGAGCTTTTTGCCTGTTACGTCGAGTCAAAACAGAGCCAGAACGTGCTCGATTACGACGACCTCCTGCTCTACTGGGCGCAGATGGTGGCCGAGCCCATGATTGCGGAGGATATCGGCAGCCGCTTCGACCATGTGCTGGTCGACGAATATCAGGACACCAACAAGCTGCAGTCCTCGATCCTGCTGGCCCTGAAACCGACCGGCCAGGGGCTGACCGTCGTCGGCGACGATGCGCAGTCGATCTATTCCTTCCGCGCGGCGACGGTGCGCAACATCCTCGATTTCCCCGCCTCCTTCAGCCCGGCCGCCAATATCGTCACGCTCGACCGCAACTACCGATCGACACAGCCGATCCTTGCCGCCGCCAACGCGGTCATCGACCTTGCCTCCGAGCGCTTCACCAAGAACCTCTGGACGGAACGGGAATCGCCGGAGCGGCCGCGGCTGGTGACGGTGCGCGACGAGAACGACCAGGCGCGTTACGTGGCCGACAAGGTTCTCGACAATCGCGAAGAGGGCGTGAAGCTGAAAAGCCAGGCCGTGCTCTTCCGCGCCTCGCACCATAGCGGCCCGCTGGAAGTGGAGCTGACGCGCCGCAACATTCCCTTCGTGAAGTTCGGCGGGCTGAAATTCCTCGACAGCGCGCATGTGAAGGACATGCTGGCGGCGCTGCGTTTTGCCCAGAACCCGCGCGACCGGGTGGCAGGCTTCCGGCTGATGCAGATCCTGCCGGGCATCGGGCCTTCCACGGCACAGAAGGTGCTGGACCATATGGCCGAGGATGCGAGCCCGATGACGGCGCTTGCCGCCATGCCCGCCCCGCCGCGTTCGGGCGAGGACTGGACCTCCTTCGTCTCGACCATGCAGGATCTGAAGACCGGCAAGGCCGGCTGGCCGGCGGAGATCGAGCTGGTGCGGCAATGGTACGAGCCGCATCTGGAACGGCTGCATGAGGATGCGAGCACAAGGCTCGCCGATCTCATCCAGCTCGAACAGATCGCCGGCGGTTATGCCTCGCGCGAGCGCTTCCTGACGGAGCTGACCCTCGATCCGCCCGATGCGACCTCGGATCAGGCCGGCGTGCCGCTGCTCGACGAGGACTATCTCATCCTTTCGACCATCCATTCGGCCAAGGGGCAGGAATGGACCAAGGTCTTCATGCTGAACGTCATCGACGGCTGCATTCCCTCCGATCTCGCTGTCGGCACGACGGCTGAAATCGAGGAGGAGCGGCGGCTGCTCTATGTGGCGATGACGCGCGCCAAGGACAGTCTCGACCTTGTCGTGCCGCAGCGCTTCTTCACCTATGGGCAGAATTCGCAGGGCGACCGGCATGTCTACGCATCGCGCAGCCGTTTCATTCCAGCCACCCTGCTGCAATTCTTCGAAGTCTGCGGCTGGCCGCAGGCGAAGGCCGAGACGGCGGCGGCCCAGCAGGCCCGGCAGGTGCGCATCGATGTCGGCGCGCGCATGCGCGGCATGTGGCGTTGACGCCGACCAAGCGGCCGGTCAGAGCGCAAGCGGCGGTTTGGCCGGCTCGAAGAAGCGGCCGATCATTTCATCGTTGACGAGCGCGATCGTCGGCGGCGACCATTTCGGATTGCGGTCCTTGTCGATGACCGCTGCGCGGACCCCCTCGTAGAAATCCGCACCAAGCAGGATATGCATGCAGGCGCCGAGTTCGCGGGCCAGGCATTCGGCAAGCGTGCGGCTCTGGCGCCCGGCCCTCAAGAGCCGCAAAGCGAGCTTGAGGCTGGTTGGCGAACGCGTCAGCATCACGCGGCGGGTCTCGGCGGCGAACTCGCCCTCCTCCCGGGCAAGGGCCGATACGATGTCCTCGACGCTGTTGAAGTGGAAAGCACGGTCGATCATCGCAGCGTTGGCCTGCAGCCTGCCCTCGCCCGGCTGCTGCGAGAGTTGGCGCAGGGCCGCGTCCACATCATCGGACGAACTGCCTGCAGGCAGATCGGCGACTTGCCGGACGGCCTCTTCGAGACGCGCGGACGGAATATAGAAATCCGCAAGTCCGGCATGGATTGCATCGGCGGCATTGATGTCGAGCCCGGTCAGGGCCATCCATGTGCCGCTTTCGCCCGGCATGTGGGGCAGCAGCCACGTGGCGCCGATATCGGGAAAATAGCCGATGCCGGTTTCGGGCATGGCAAGGCGGGTGCGCTCGGTGACGATGCGATGGCGCCCGTGGCTGGAAAGCCCGACGCCGCCGCCCATCGTGATGCCGTCCATCAGCGCGACATAGGGCTTCGGATAGTTGGCGATCCTGTGGTTGAGGCGGAATTCCTCGCGCCAGAAGGTTTCGGCAAGGCCGTCGCCGGCGCGCCCGCTCATGTGAATGGCACGGATATCGCCGCCGGCGCAGAAGCCGCGCTCGCCCTCGCCCATGATGACGACGCTCGCCACGGACGGGTCGGCGACGAACTCGTCAAGGGCGGCGGCAATCGCGCGCACCATCGGGATCGTCAGGCTGTTCAGGGCCTTTGGGCGGTTCAGCCGGATGATGCCCGCCGTACCGCGCCGTTCAACGATGACTTCGCTTTGATTGCCGTTGTCCATGATCCCACCTCGCTCCGGTATTAGGAATAAACGCGGTCGGGCCAAGGTTCCAGTGGCTGGCTATCCAATCAGGCCGAGATGGATCGCGAAACGGCGACATCGCGCCTGGAGACGTAGTCTATCGCCAGTTCCAGCGGCAACGGCCGGGAAAAATAGTAGCCCTGCGCCAGCCGGACGCCGAGAGCCTTCAGCGATTCCGCCACATCCTCGCTTTCGACACCTTCGGCCACGGAAGCAATGCCGAGGTTCTGGCAGAGGCTGGCGACGGAGCGGGTAATGTTCATGCAGCGCGCGTCGCGATCGAAATTCATCACGAAGGCCTTGTCGATCTTCAGCTTGTCGAAGGCCAGGCGGTGGATGTGGCTCAAGCTCGAATAGCCGGTGCCGAAATCGTCGAGCGCGATCGAGATGCCGGCGGCGCGCAGCACGCCGATCACCTGATCGGCGGTGTCGAAGTCCGACAGAAGCGCCGTCTCGGTGATCTCGAATTCGATGCGCCCGGGATCGACGCCGGAACGCGTGATCATGGCAAGCAGCGCCATCGAGGTTTCGTGGTCGCATATGTCGCGGGCCGACAGGTTGAAGGAGACGCGCAGGTGCGGCGGCATGATTTTCAGGGCGTCCAGCGCCTGGCTGAAGAGGATGCGCGTCACGCGACCGATGACGGCGGTGCGTTCGGCGGCGGGGATGAAGGCATCCGGGCTGATACGGCCGAAGCGCGCGCTGTCCCAGCGGGCGAGCGCCTCGAAGCCGACGACGCGGCCGCTGCGCAGTTCGACGATCGGCTGGTATTCGAGCTTCAATTCCCGGGCGAAATTCTCCGCCTGCAGCTCCAGCTCGATCAGGTAGCGCTGCGTCAGGATCTTCTCATGCTCGGGCGAGAAGAGCTCGACGCCGCCGGTGCGCTTGCTCTTCATCTGATAGAGGGCAAAATCCGCCTTCTCGTAGAGATCCTCGGCACTGTATTCACCCGCGTCCGGATAGACGATGCCGCAGGAACCGGAGACACGCACCGAGCCGTCGGGAATTTCATAGGGTTCGCGAACGGCCGCGCACAGGCCTATGCCGAGATCGGAGACGGCCCTCAGCGTCATGTCGCGAGGAAAGATGATGCCGAATTCATCGCCGCCGAGGCGCGAGACGACGCCCTGGTCGCCGACCAGCGAGACGAAGCGGCGCGCCGTTTCCTTCAGCACGATATCGCCGGCGGCATGGCCGAAAACGTCGTTGACCGGCTTGAAGCCGTCGAGATCGATGATGCCGATGACGGGCGGCGAAGCCGGGTCCGCCTGCAGCACCCTTTCGAGCGACAGGAAGAAGCTGCGGCGGTTGGCAAGCCCGGTCAGTTGGTCCTGCAGGGCATTGCGGCTGTTGACAAGGTTCAGTTCCTCGGCTTCGGCCTGCTTCTGCTTGAGTTCTTCCGCAAGCCGCACCAGATGGGCGAAATTCTGGAAGTAGCTGTTGATGACGCGCAGGAAGGGCAGCACCAGGAAAAGGCCGCTGACGGCGGTGGCGACGAAAACCGGGTTGCCGGAAAAGAGGAAGGTCACGACCATGGCCGTGAAGGTGATGACCGTGGTGATTGCCGCGGCGAGCGGCAGGTGCATCAGGCAGAAGACGCAGGATATGCCGGTCACGACGAGGAAATAGGCGATCTGCCCCTGCTGCGATGCATCGCCATATTGATAGAGCGCAATCGCCCAGCCGCCGAAGCCGACCGTCAGGAGTGCGGCGCCGACCAGCGTCACCTTCATCAGGCGCAGCGCCCGCTCGGGCGTGACGTTTTCCTTGCCCGAAATCTCCCACCAGCAGAGGCGGAAGACACAGACGATGCTGAGGCCGACGGGAATGTAGAGAGACAGCCAGAGCGGCGCCGACTTGATGTGGGTGATGGCCACGGCCAGCGCGTTGATGACGAGAAGAACGTATAGAATCGGGATCTGCGACGACAGAGCCTTGAACTGTGCCACCAGAAACTTCGGATTGTCCTTTTGCAGCCGCAGCGAGGCTAAGAAGTTCTTCATGATCCCTTTTCCCTTGGCGCAAACGAGCCAGAGAAAGCTTGATTGTTCCTTATTCACGTAACGTCAGGCAGCCCGCCTTCCGGCGGCGATGGTAAATATCCGGTTGCGGCCGACCGCATCTCAGAAGGATGCCGCAGCCAGGGCGCGATGGATGCTGTGCAGGTCGTCGACGCTCCTGTTCATCAGGAAGATCTCCCAATCGAGCGAGCTTCGGACGATGGTTTCGAGCGAATCGTATTGCGGCACCCAGTCCAACACGCGGCGGGCAAGCGTTGCGTCGGCAACGACGCTTGCGGCATCGCCCGGCCGGCGCGGCGCCATCTGGATCTTGAAGGAATGGCCGTTCAGGCGCGTGACCATGTTCAGCACGTCGAGCACCGAATAGCCGTTGCCGTAGCCGCAATTGGCGACGAGCGACCCCTTGCCCTTGCGCAGATGCTGCAGCGCCTTCAGATGCGCCGCCGTCAGGTCGCTCACATGGATGTAGTCGCGCACGCCGGTGCCGTCATGGGTCGGGTAGTCGATGCCGTAGACGGAAATGCTGTCGCGCTTGCCGAGTGCGGCCTCGCAGGCGACCTTGATGAGGTGGGTCGCGCCCGCGGTGGACTGGCCGGTGCGCAGCTGCGGATCGGCGCCGGCGACGTTGAAATAACGCAGCGCCACATAGTCGAAATCATAGGCGGCGGCGGCATCGCGCAGCATCGTCTCGGTCATCAGCTTGGACTGGCCGTAGGGATTTTCCGGGTTGAGCGGCGCCGTCTCCTTGACCGGAGCGGACCCTTTCTGCTGACCGTAGACGGCTGCGGTCGAGGAGAAGACGAAGTTGCGGACGTGCGCCTTGATGGCCGCGCTCAGGAGCGCGCGCGTCTTGCCGGAATTATTGTCGTAGTAGGAGAGCGGGTCGGAGACCGAGGCCGGCACGACGGCGGAGCCGGCGAAATGGATGATCGCCTCGATATCGTTCTCGATGAAGATCTTTTTCAAGACGTCCGGATCGGCGACATCGCCGAGATAGAAGCGCGCGGCCGGAGCCACGGCCCAGCGAAAGCCGGTGGAGAGCCGGTCGAGCACGACGACGTCTTCACCGGCATCCAGCAGCGTCCAAACCATGTGGCTGCCGATATATCCAGCCCCACCTGTAACCAGAACCGCCATGTCTGCATTCCCTGTTTTATCTTTTTCGGGAGCATCAGAACGGGGTTTTCCTTTCCGATTTTGTTATCAAACCGCCTCGGAAAGCCTTTGCGGCCAGTATGTTTCGACATGTGGTTAGAGGCCCATTTCGGGCTTTGCTACAATTTTATCGGACAGCCGGTTTTGAGACGAAAACCTCTCGCAACCTCTCGTTTTCGCCTCGTTGACATCAGGCACGCCGCGGGGCAGATTGGCGGCATGAACAAGTTCGCGTTCCAGGCCATGACGATGGGCATGACGACCACCCTTTGCGGTGGGGGCGTCGGCTTGTGACCTGAAACTGTTCATTTCACCCGACCCAACCCCGCCGGACACGCGCGGGGTTTTCTGTTTCAGGCCCCGATGTCCGCCCCATGCAAAGGACTTCTCGTGGCACCAAACCGTTCAAGACCCGCCTGCAACCTGCCCCTCCGGAACCGGGAGGGCCAACAATGAGGCTCTACCTGTCATCCTACCGGCTCGGCGCCAGCGCCTTCCGGCTCCGAAAGCTTCTCAACGGCGGGCGTCGCGCCGCCGTCATCCAGAACGCCTTGGACTTCGTTCCCTCCGGGGCGCGCCGTGCCTATGCGGCCAATATCTACGATCCCAGGGAAGAGCTTGCCGATTGGGGCATCGAGGCGGAAGAACTCGACCTGCGGGACTATTTCGGACAGCCGCAAGCGCTCGAAAAAACGCTCGCCGGTGTCGATCTCGTCTGGGCCGTCGGCGGCAATGCCTTTCTTCTCCGGCGGGCCATGCGGCAGAGCGGCTTCGATCGCGTCATCGGGGAATTGCTGCGCGCGGATGCGCTCGTCTATGGCGGCTTCAGCGCCGGGGCGGTCGTGGCGACGCCCTCGCTCAAGGGCATCGACATCATGGACGATCCGCATCTGCTCGCGCCGGGCTACGACGCGGGCATCCTCTGGGACGGGCTTGGCCTCGTCGATTTCTCCATCGTCCCGCATTATCGCTCGGCGCATGACGAGGCCGAAGCTGCCGAAAGGGCGGCCGGCTTCCTGGAGGAGGCCGATATACCCTTCCAGCCGCTGCGGGACGGCGAAGTCATCATTGTCGAAGGCCGCAACGTGACGCTGCTTCCGGTGCTGCCGGAAGCGATGCGCCGTTCCGCTTAAAGCTTGAGAATATAGTCGCAGAGCCGTTCGGCCGCGACCGTGACCTGCGCCGGGTCGCGCAGGAAACAGGCGCGCAGGAAGAGCGCGCCGCCGGGACCGAAAGCAGTGCCGGGGGCAAGGCCGACGCCGGTCTTGTCGACGATGTCGATCGCGGCCCTCCGGCTGTCGGTGACGCCGTCGATCTTCAGGAAAGCGTAGAGCGCGCCATCCGGCTTCAGCGTTTCGACGCGGTTGGTGGCGATCAGCGCATCGCAGAGGATATCGCGCGCGCGGGTCGCCTTGTCGATATTCGACTGCACGAAGGCGTCACCCTCGTTGAGGGCCGCGACCGCGCCCTTCTGCATGAACTGCGCCACGCCGGAGGTCGAATACTGGATGAGGTTTTCCAGCACCTGGCCGGTTTCGGGCGGGGCGACGATCCAGCCGACGCGCCAGCCGGTCATCGACCAGTTCTTGGAGAAGGAGTTGACGAAAATGATCTTGTCGGCCGGTTCCATGACGTCGAGGAAGGAGGGCGCGCGGCCGCCGGCATAGAAATAACGCGCATAGATCTCGTCCGCCATGATCCAGAGATCGTGCCTGCGCGCGAGCGCCAGGATATCGGCCAGATCCTTCCTAGTCGCCGTCCAGCCGGTTGGGTTCGACGGCGTATTGACGAAGAGGCCGCGGGTCTTCGGCGTGATCGCCGCTTCGATACGGTCAAGGTCGACGGCCCAGGTGCCGCCTTCGAACTGCAGCGTCACACCGACCGAGCGGGCGCCGGCGATTTCGAGGGCGGCGGCGATGTTGGGCCAGGCGGGTGTCAGGTAGACGAACTCGTCGCCGGGCGAGGTCAGCGCCTGGACGGCGATCTGGATCGCCTGCATGCCGGAGCCGGTGACGTAGAAATGCTCCACCGGCAGGCGGATGCCGAAATGCCTGACATAGTAGTCAGACAGCGCCTGGCGCAGTTCGGGGATGCCGCGCTGCCAGGTATAGAAGGTTTCACCGGCGGCGAGCGCCTGCATGGCGGCCTGATTGATGAAATCGGGGGTGGGAAGGTCGCCCTCGCCGACCCAGAGCGGCAGCAGGCCTTCACGGCCGCGGGCATAGTTGACGACTTCGACGATCCCGCTTTCTGGCGCGGCGACGGCGCGCGGGCTGAGGCTGCTTATAATCGACATGCATATCTCCGGTTCACGCCTTCATAGCGGATTTGCATGCGCAAATCCCATGACAATGCGTGATGGCATATCGATTTTCGTGATGGATGAGCCCGGCCGGAGCGGAAGCGCTCCCGGCCGGATCAGACCGCCAGATCAGACCGCCGGGCGCCGGGCGAGAAGGTCGCGGATTTCCGTCAGCAGCGCGACATCGGCCGGCGGCGGCGGAACCTCTGCCGGCGCTTCCTTTTCCTTGCGCTCGACCTGCTCGCGCAGCGTGTTCACCGCCTTGACCATGAGGAAGATGATCCAGGCGAGGATCAGGAAATTGATGAGGACGGTGATGAAGTTGCCGTAGGCGAAAACGGCACCCTGGCCACGGGCCTCCGCGAGGCTTACCGCAGTGACCTTGGAGGACAGCGGAATGAAGTAGTTGGAGAAGTCGAAACCGCCGAAGATCGCGCCGACGATCGGCATGATGATATCTTCGACCAGAGATCTGACGATGCCGCCGAAGGCGCCGCCGATGATGACGCCGACCGCGAGGTCCATGACATTGCCGCGGGCGATGAAAGCTTTGAACTCGTTGAGCATCCGATCCGTCTCCCCTTGATGCATTTTCAAAGACATGCCGTTGATTTATTAGCTACACCTCCATTTCAATTAATCAATCGGCAATTGGAAATATTCGGCCCCCGTCCCCATCCGCGTAGAACTTAAGACCAAGAGCGCGGGAATTTCCAAACCTGCTGAATTGCCCTAATCTTGGATATGTTCCGGGAGGATGGCGGACAATCCGCCGGCGGAGGGTCGATGCTTCCAGGCTGGGTCATATTTGCGTTTGCCTTGGCTTACCTTCTGCTGCTTTTCGCAGTGGCAAGCTACGGCGACCGCCGCAGCCGCAAGTTCGGCGTGCCGGAAGGCGGCCGGCCCGTGGTCTATGCGCTCAGCCTGGCGATCTACTGCACGTCCTGGACCTATTTCGGCGGCGTGGGCCTGGCTGCCCATCACGGGCTGGAATTTGCCGGCATCTATATCGGGCCGATCCTCGTCTTCACGCTCGGCATGCCGCTCCTGAGGCGCATCATCGAGCTTGCCAAGGCCGAAAAGCTGACATCCGTCGCCGATTTCATCGCCGCGCGCTACGGCAAGAATTCCACCGTCGCGACCATCGTGGCGCTGATCTGCCTCATCGGCACCATTCCCTATATCGCGCTGCAGCTGAAATCCATTTCCGCGACGGTCACGGCCATGGTCAACCCGTCCGACTACGGCATCGGCAGCGGCAACCTCTATTTCCTCGACCTGCCGCTCATCGTCACGCTGGTGCTCGCCTGCTTCGCCATCATGTTCGGCACCCGCCACACCGACGCGACGGAACATCAGGACGGGCTCATCCTTGCGGTATCGATGGAATCGATGGTGAAGCTCGTCGCCTTCCTGACGGCGGGCGTCTGCGTCATCTGGTTCCTGTTCGACGGGCCGGGCGACCTGTGGCGGAAGGGGTCGGAGAACGCGCTGGTCACGGCCGCGCTCGACTATCAGACGCCGCTCAGCCGGTGGATCACGCTAACGCTGCTTTCGGCCTTTGCCATCATCATGCTGCCGCGCCAGTTCCATGTGACCGTCGTCGAGAACCGCACGGCAAAGCAGCTGCGGCTCGCGGGCTTTCTCTTTCCGCTTTACCTGATCGCCATCAACCTCTTCGTGCTGCCGGTCGCGATCGGCGGGCTGCTGACCTTCGGCGGCAACGGCAATGGCGACCTGTACATGCTCTCGCTGCCGCTGACGGGGCAGATGCCGGTCGTCTCGCTGATTACCTTCATCGGCGGCTTTTCGGCGGCGACCGCGATGGTGATCGTCGATTCCGTGGCGCTTTCCATCATGGTGTCGAACGACATCGTCATGCCGTTCTTCCTGCGCCGCAAGCTCGCGGGGCTTGCAAGCCAGCGCGACGATTTCGCAAAGAGCCTGCTCAACATCCGCCGCAGCGCCATTTTCGCCGTGCTGCTGCTCGGCTACGCCTATTACCGCTCGACCGACAGCACGGCGGGGCTCGCCTCGATCGGCCTGCTTTCCTTTGCCGCCATCGCGCAGATTGCGCCCGCCCTGTTCGGCGGCATGATCTGGCGGCGGGCGAACGCGCGCGGCGCCATTCTCGGCCTGACCTCCGGTTTCATCGTCTGGCTCTACCTCCTGTTCCTGCCTTCGTTCGGCGGCCCGGACTATTCCTATGTGGCAAGCGGCTTCCTCGGCTTCATCCTTCCGGGCACGACGCTCTTTACCGGCCCGGATGCCGATCCGCTGGTCAACGCGACGGCGATGAGCCTGCTCATCAACAGCGCCGCCTTCATCGTCGGCTCGCTGACGCGCAACGCCAAACCGCTGGAGCGCATCCAGGCCGGCATCTTCGTGAAGCGCCATTCGCGCTCGCAATTTGCCACGCGCGGCTGGAAGACCCGCGTCAGCGTCGGCGACCTGAA
The DNA here is from genome assembly GCF_052946295.1 of Rhizobium sp. KDH_Rht_773_N. Lineage (NCBI taxonomy): Bacteria > Pseudomonadati > Pseudomonadota > Alphaproteobacteria > Hyphomicrobiales > Rhizobiaceae > Rhizobium > Rhizobium sp. KDH_Rht_773_N. The sequence goes on from NZ_CM129525.1 coordinate 1,251,203, forward strand.
AACGGCGATCGCCCGCTATCTCGGCGAGGAGCGCATGCAGCGCTCGCTTGCGACCTACGAGCAGACCTCCGGGCGCAAGCTGGAGGACGACCAGCCGGCCGATATGGCGCTCATCCATTTCACCGAACAGCTTCTCGGCAGCGCCATCGGCTCGTCTTCCGCGCGGCTCGTGCTTTCGCTCATCCTGCAGAAGATCGAGGATGCGTCTTCCGATACGGCCTGGCTGCTCGACCAGGCGAGCGAGGCGGTGCAGTACAATCAGGATATGCTGCAGACCGCACTGTCACAGATGGACCAGGGCATTGCCGTGTTCGACAGTTCCAATCGGCTGACGATCTGGAACCGCCGCTTCCGGCAATTGCTGGACCTGCCTGAAAATGCCGGCCAGGTCGGATTTCCGCTGTCGGAGATCGTCAATATCCTCAGCCGGCGCGGCGATATCGCCCCCGGCGACCAGGGCCAGGCGGTGCGGCATTTCCTGACGCTCGACAAGCCGTTCCCGCTCGTGCTCGGCGGCGGCGAGCGCATCATCGAAGTGCGTTCCAACGCCATGCCGGACAAGGGCATCGTCGCAACCTTCACCGACATCACCCAGCGCGTGGCCGCCGACCGGGCGCTGAAACAGGCCAACGAGACGCTGGAACAGCGTGTGGCCGAGCGCACCGCGGAACTGACCCGCGTCAACCGGGAGCTTGCCGAAGCGCGGGCGGCGGCGGACGAGGCCAATATCGGCAAGACCCGCTTCTTTGCCGCTGCCGGCCACGACATCCTGCAGCCGCTCAATGCCGCCCGGCTCTATTCCTCGGCGCTTGTCGAGCGCATGGCGCAAACGGAAAACGGCCCGATCGTGCGCAATATCGATTCCGCGCTGGAATCGGTCGAGTCCATCCTCGGGGCCGTGCTCGACATTTCCCGGCTCGATACCGGCGCCATGCGGCCACGGCTGGCATCCGTGCCGCTTTTCGACCTTCTGGAGCGTATCGAAACCGATTTTGCGCCGATTGCCCGCGAAAAGAAGCTGAAGCTCGTGGTGATGCCGACCTCGCTGCGGGTCCGCTCCGATCCCAACCTGCTGCGCCGGCTGGTGCAGAACCTCGTTTCCAATGCCATCAAATACACGGTCAGCGGCAAGGTGCTGGTCGGGGTCCGGAGATACGGCAACCAGGTGATGATCCAGGTGATCGATTCCGGCATCGGCATTCCGCCTTCGAAATTCCGCACCGTGTTCAAGGAATTCGCGCGGCTGGACGAGGGCGCCAGGACCGCGTCGGGCCTCGGGCTCGGGCTCTCCATCGTCGACCGCATCGCCCGCGTGCTCGGCCACAAGGTCGAGCTGCATTCGACGCATGGCAAGGGTACGGAATTTCGCATCCTCATGCCGCTCGACGTCTCCAGGAGTGCGCAGGCGACGGCCGCCACCCCTCCCGCCGACCGGCCGGCCCAGCCGCTGAAGGGCTTGCGCATCCTCTGCATCGACAACGAAACGAAGATCCTCGAAGGCATGCGGCTTCTGATCGACGGATGGGGCTGCGACACGCAGGCCGTGGATTCGCTTGCCGCCGTCCAGAGGCTTTCGGGCCGGCAGCCGCCGGATCTCGTCATCGCCGACTATCATCTCGCCGACGGAACCGGGGTCGAGGCGATCCTGCATCTCAGGCAGCATTTCGGCGCGGACATTCCCGCCCTGCTCATCACCGCCGACAGGACGCCGGAAGTGCGGGCCGAGGCGGAGAAACACGGCATCGCCGTTCAGCACAAGCCGGTGCGGCCGGCCGCGCTGCGCGCCTATATCACGCAGGTTTCCGGCCTGAAGCGCACCGCGGCGGAGTGAAGGTCAGGCGGCCTTGCGGCGGCCGAAGAGATGGCCGACAAGCTCCCGGACGCGGGCGGCGCTCGGGGCGTCGCCGAACAGGATACGGTACATGATGGGGGCGACCACACGGTCCATCACCGCATCGATATCGGGAAAGGCCTCCCCCCTCGCCTTCGCCCGGCCGGCGATCGCCTCGATCTGCTGACGGGTGAAGTTGCAGCACTTGCTGGCATTGTCGCAGGTCTGGGCGGCGAGCACGTCGCGCACATATTCCCGTCCCGGGCCGGAGGACATTTCCTCCGCATATTGCTCGGCCCAGGCTTCCAGATCACCAGCGCCGGTTCCGGTATCGACCGGCTCCATATCGGGGCGGAGACGTTCGACGGCGACATCGGCCAGCAATTCCTGCAGGTCGCCCCAGCGGCGATAGATGGTGGACGGGGTCACGCCCGCCCGCGCCGCGATCAACGGAACGGTGATCTCCGGCCGGCTCATCTCCGCAAGAAGCGCACGCACGGCGGCATGCACGGAAGCCTGGACACGCGCACTTCTGCCGCCCGGACGGACATTCTCTTTCACTGCCATTCCAAACCCAACTTTCTTCACCTGACGCAGGCCGCGTTCTCTCAGATTCGCGCGCCGCATTTTAGGCTTTTGTCCTTACATGTCGTTATCGCAAAAGCGCTGCGCATTTTCGCTGAAACGGCTCCGGCACAAACAGTTCAGAAACTTTCATCGATCCATTAACGCAAATTATTTGCTTTTAAGCTTCACCTCGCCTAGATGGGGCTAACGCAACGAATTAGCCTTAAGGAGCTTACATGGCCGGCGCTCGCGAATCTATCCGGAATTCGTCTCCCATGGGCTTCCATGCGCTGACGCTTGCCATCTTCTTCGGCGCCTCGGCGGCGCCGACGCCGCTCTACCGCATCTATCAGGAAACATTCGCCCTCTCGCCCATCCTCATCACGGTGATCTTCGCCGTCTACGCCTTCGCGCTGCTGGCGGCCCTCCTGATTGCCGGCTCGATCTCCGATCACCTCGGGCGGCGGCCCGTCATTTTCGGCGCGCTGGTGCTCGAAATCACCGCCATGGCGCTGTTTTGCCTCGCCAGCGGGCCGCAATGGCTGATCGCGGCGCGCATCGTGCAGGGGCTTGCGACAGGCATTGCCGGCGCCTCGCTCGGTGCGGCCCTTGTCGATATCGACCGGGCAAAGGGGCAGATCGTCAACTCGCTCGCGCCGCTCTCCGGCATGGCGATCGGCGCCATCGGCACCAGCGCGCTGATCCAGTACGGACCCGAGCCGCTGCATCTCGTCTATGCGCTGCTGCTGGCCGCCTTTGCCGTGCAGGCCTTTGCGCTGTGGCTGACGCGCGAAACCGGCGGCACGCGGCCCGGCATCTTCAACGCGCTGAAGCCTGCGGTTTTCATTCCGCCGCAGGTGCGCAAGCCGCTGTCGCTGGTGACGCCGATCAATATCGCCAACTGGACGCTCGGCGGCTTCTACCTGTCGCTCGTGCCCTCGCTGGTTGCCTCCACCACCGGCAGCCGGGCGCCGCTGACAGGCGGGGCTGTCGTCGCAGCGCTGATGCTGTCCGGGGCAATCGCCGTTTTCCTGCGGCGCAGCCGCAGCCCGAAGGCCAATCTCGTCTTCGGCGTTGCCTCCCAGACAGCCGGCATCGCGACGGTGGTCGGCGGCGTGCATCTTGCCAGCGTGCCGCTGCTGCTGGTCGGCACGCTTTTGACCGGCGCCGGTTTCGGCACCAACTTCCTCGGCTCGATCGGCACGATCATGCCGCTTGCCAGGCCGGAGGAGCGCGCCGGCCTGCTTTCGGCCTTCTATGTCCAGAGCTACCTAGCCTTCAGCCTGCCGGCGATCCTTGCCGGCTTCCTGGTCAAATCGATCGGCTACGGCCTGACCACCGATATCTACGCCACGGCAATCGTGCTCGTCAGCCTTGCCGGACTGATGGCCTTGCGCGCAGCAAAGCAGACGGCGACGGCATAGGACCGTCGCCCGAGACGATCACCGCCAGCCGAGCGCCGGGGCGACATATTTCAGGATCGATTCGATGACGTGGGCATTGTATTCCACGCCGAGCTGGTTGGGGACGGTCAGCAGCAGGGTATCGGCCTCGGCGATCGCTTCGTCCCTTTTCAGCTCCTCGACGAGGGCGTCGGGCTCGGCGGCATAGGAGCGGCCGAAGATCGCTCTCGTGTTCTCGTCGATGAAGCCGATCTTGTCCTGGCCCTCATTGCCATAGCCGAAATAGGAGCGGTCGCGATCGTTGACCAGCGCGAAGATGCTGCGGCTGACGGAAACGCGCGGCTCGCGCTGATGGCCGGCCTCCTTCCAGGCCGCGCGATAGGCGCGGATCTGCTTGGCCTGCTGGATATGGAAGGCTTCGCCGGTCTCGTCGTCCTTCAGCGTCGAGCTCTGCAGGTTCATGCCGAGCCTGGCGGCCCAGACGGCCGTGGCATTCGAGCCGGCACCCCACCAGATGCGCTCGCGCAGGCCGGCCGAATGCGGCTCGAGGCGCAGGAGGCCGGGCGGATTGGGAAACATCGGCCGCGGATTGGGCTCGGCGAAACCTTCGCCCTTCAGCACTTCGAGGAAGACTTCGGCATGGCGGCGGCCCATATCGGCATCGCTCTGGCCCTGCGGCGGGTTGTAGCCGAAATAGCGCCAGCCATCGATGACCTGCTCCGGCGAGCCGCGGCTGATGCCGAGCTGCAGGCGCCCGCGCGCAATCAGATCGGCCGCACCGGCATCTTCGGCCATGTAGAGCGGGTTCTCGTAGCGCATGTCGATGACCGCCGTACCGATTTCGATGCGGCTGGTGCGCGCGCCGACGGCGGCCAGCAGCGGGAAGGGCGAGGCAAGCTGGCGGGCGAAATGATGGACGCGGAAATAGGCGCCATCCGCGCCCAGTTCCTCGGCAGCGACGGCAAGATCGATCGACTGCAGCAGCGTATCGCCTGCCGATCGCGTCTGGGATTGCGGCGAGGGCGTCCAATGCCCGAAGGAGAGAAAACCGATCTTTTTCATGATTCCATCGCTTAAACTGAAGGGTGCCCTGCACGCCTTTTGTCATGATTCCAGACAGGCATATAGGCGCCCGGCGAGAGATTTGTGAGGCAGGCGAGAATGCGGTGTGCGATCCCTTGCCATTTCCCGCCGGCAGCCAGCCATGGAAATGGCGATTTCCGGTTTCACCGTCGCGATGATCTCGCGGAGGAGCGCTCATGAAAATCGTCATCGGCCTTGCGGCCTTTCTTGTCCTTGCCGTTGCGGGCACGGCTTTCGCCTATCCCGCCGTCGCGGCTGTCGCCTGCCCTTACTGCTATGGGTTCACGGGGCTCGGCAACGGCATCTATGTGGAAAAGACCATGAGCGTCGGGGAACGCGAGCAGGCGCAAGCCGTCGTTGCGGCCGCGCGCGAACGCGTGGCGGATTTTTACGGTGCGCTTGACGGCAGGCCTCGCATCCTGATCTGCAAGAGCGAGGATTGTTATCAGCCGATCGGTGGCGGCTCGCGCGGGCAGGCGATCCTCGACTGGGCGCTGTTTCTTTCGCCGCGCGGCACGAGCGACGTGATCGCCGCCCACGAACTCTCGCATATCGAGCTGCACAGCCGGCTGGGGCTGGTGAAGACCTGGAACAGGGCCATTCCGCAATGGTTCGACGAAGGCCTTGCCGCGGACATCTCCGCCGACCCGCGCTATCTGCGGCAGGCCGGCAATGGCGACCGCTGCCTGATCGAACCCGGCGGCGACATGCCGACGACGCGCAGCGCCTGGGTGGAGACGGCACGCACGCAGGAACTCTACGCGCGGGCGGCCTGCCGCGTGGACCGCTGGATTGCCGCCCATGGCGGGCCGGCCGCCGTTGCGCGGCTCGCCCAAAACGTTTCGGGCGGAGAAAGCTTCGAAGCGGCCGCGCAATAGGGCAAGGGCAAGATATGGCCGCCCAGCCATCCACCGGTTTCACCAACTGTTCAGAGAACGTGCCCCAACGATCGTGCGAGCCTAATTCTTCATGCGTGATGGGCGTTGAGGCGGTGGAACTTCCGGTATGTCGATCAATCAGACCGAGCCCGACACAGTGAAACGACTGCCTGCATGCGCAGGTTTGCCCTTAAATGCGACCTACGCAATTGTAGCTGCTTCAGAGTGCCACTGTCCGACAATCCTCGATCTTTGCATTTAAGCCCCAGACAAGCAAAACGTGTACAAGATCGCAATCAACAACGCTGAAATACAATTGGCTGGAGGCGACCTTGATCGAAAACAAGCTGTCTGTGAATGCACTTACAAAGCAGGAATACGCACTCAAACTTTTGCAAACGCCGGCGGATGAAAAGGGCGAGACAAAGACCATATCCGCTACAGCCACGCTCAGTTTCGCACCAGATACCGGTAACGAAACGAAATCGCGACTCCTGGAAGTCCTGCTCGATGCAATGGGCAATGCCACCGTGAAGGTCGAGGCCGAAGACGGTCAGGCAGGGGTTGGGACTGGCGACGGCAACGATACCGTCTCGATATCGGCCGCCCAAGCGGGTGCCAGCACCGGCGCCGGCAACGACACCATCAACATCAGAACGTCAGGCGCCTATTTCTACTATGGTGACGTAATGATGACCTCGGTCGATCTCGTGTCGGCGGGAGATGGGGATGATCTGATCACCATTGATAGCCACGGCAATGTCGATCGCACCTATGGCGGAGCGGGCAATGACAAGATCATCATTAACAGCTCGTCTGGATCACGGGACGAAAACTACATTGCGGGGGTAGACCGAACCTATGGCGGAGACGGAGATGATGAGATTGGCATCACGAGCGCTACTGATGTGTGGGTTGCCGACGGCGGCGGCGGAAACGACATTATTTCGATAACGGCCAAAGGCCGCGTCGACGGCGCAACTGGAGGTGCCGGCAATGACAAGATCACGGTTGACGCCGACAGTGCCAATGCTGGCGGCGGCGACGGCGACGACGAGATTACCGTCCACGGGGGAACCTATGCAGGAGCCGGAGGCGGTGCAGGCAATGACAAGATCACGGCCATCGGAAAAACCGCCGAAGTATCTGGGGGAACGGGCGACGACAACCTAGCCTTTCAGGTCGAAGAGCGGGCTATTATGTCCTTTAACAAGGGCGATGGCCACGATAGCGTCGAGACCAACAAGCCTTTGGAAATCCGCCGCAATTTCAGCGGCGGAGCCGAAGGAGCGCGAGATAATACGGTTGTCAGCCGCAACGATGATGGCAGCCTGACAGTTTCTTTCAAAGACAGCGACGATACGATTACGGTGAAATTTACGGGCGAGTTCGCGAACTCCACCGATGTCAGCGTCGAATTCTTCAATGGCAGAATGACGATTTCGCCGACTCAAAGCGCCGCATAAGATTCTATTCGTTGACATGGAACTCCCGCGGACCGAGCGACCCGCGCGACCGCCCCAGCCTCGTGCCGATGGCATGAAGCGTCGGTATTCGAGGGCGAGCTGCCGGCTCGCCATGTTTCGCGATTAGTCCTCCCGGAAGACGCGGCTCGCGTGGTCCCGGATCGGCTTGATAAAATAGGACAGCACCGTGCGGTCCCCTGTTCGGATGAACGTTTCCACGGGCATGCCGGATACGAGTGCAAGGCCGCGCAATTTCTGAACTTCGGCATCAGGGATAGTCACGGCCGCGCGGTAGTAACCTGCGCCTGTCTTCTGATCGATTTCCAGATCCGCAGAAACGCGCGCCAACGAACCCACCAGCTGCGGCGTGGTGTTTCTGCTAAAAGCGGTCAATCGCAAGGTAGCAGGTTGGCCGACCATAAGCTGGTCGATGTTCCGGGGCGCTATCCGGGCCTCCACCGTCAACGCGGTGCGATTAGGAACGATCTCCATCAGCGTCTCCGCAGCAGAGACGACGACGCCCACCGTATGGACCGAAAGTTGGTGAACCGCGCCGCCAATAGGCGCCCTGATTTCGATGTGTTTCAGCTGATCTGCGGCCGCGACTTCCTTCTCGACGAGCTCGGCCTGCTTGTTCTCGACATCGCGAAGTTCCGCTGCAGCATCCGCCCGGGTCACGCTAACCCTCTCCCCGCAGAGGCAAAGAGACATAGTAGCGGATGCCGTTGACGACGCAGAAACGACACTGCATACCCTTTTCTCCCCTGAGAGTCAGAGGATGGATCGAGCCTCATGGCTCCGCCCAGGTCGAGTGGTTGGTGGAGGGCTCCGTGCCCTCCGTTTGCGGACTGTCTATGCCGCCTTGCCGGCAGCCGGATAGGGGTCGAAGCGGCCGTAGAAGGTTTCGTCCCTGGCGGCCATGTCCTTCAGGAGCGGTGTCGGCTTGAAGTGGTCGCCATAGGCAGCGGCCAGCTTTTCGGCAAGGTCCACGAAGGCCTTCACGCCCATGCCGTCGATATAGCTCAGCGCACCGCCGGTATAGGGCGCGAAACCGAAGCCGAGGATGGAGCCGACATCGGCCTCGCGCGGGTCGGTGACGATGCCCTCCTCCATGGTGCGGGCGGCCTCGAGCGCGATCGTCACCAGGAAGCGCTGCTTCAGGATCTCGACGTCGATCTCGGCGGCCGGCTTCTGCGCATAGAGGGTCTTCAGCTCGGGCCAGAGGAATTTTTTGGCGGGCTTGGCCGGGTATTCGTAGAAGCCCTTGCCGTTCTTGCGGCCGCGGCGGTCGAGTTCGTCCACCAGCCGGTTGATGAGGGCAAGGTGGCGTTCGTCGACGGCTTTCGGGCCGAGATCGGCAACAGTCGCCTTGAGGATCTTCTGCGACAGATCGATCGCCACCTCGTCGTTCAGCGAGAGCGGGCCGACCGGCATGCCGGCCATCTTGGCGGCATTCTCGATCATCGCCGCCGGCACGCCTTCGATCAGCATGTCGTAGGCTTCGTGGATATAGCGGAAGACGCAGCGGTTGACGAAGAAGCCTCTGGTATCGTTGACGACGATGGGGGTTTTCCTGATCGCGGCGACATAATCCAGGGCGACGGCGAGCGCTTTGTCGCCCGTCTTTCTGCCGAGAATGACTTCCGTCAGCATCATCTTCTCGACCGGCGAGAAGAAATGCACGCCGATGAACTGGTCGGGCCGCTTCGAATTTTCGGCAAGGCCCGTGATCGGCAGGGTCGAGGTATTGGAGGCGAAGATGGTGGTTTGCGGGATGACGGCTTCCACCTGTTCGATGACCGCCTTCTTGACGGCACGGTCTTCGAAGACCGCTTCGATGACGAGATCGGCATCCTTCAAATCGCCGTAGTCGGCAGAGGGCGTGATGCGGGAGAGAAGCGCGGCACCCTCCTCCTGGGTAAGACGACCCTTACCAATGGAATCCTTGACGAGGCCTTCGCCGACGCCCCTGCCCTTGGTGGCGGCTTCGATATCGCGGTCGATGAGGGTGACATCGAAACCGGCGGCAGCCGTGACATAGGCGATCGAGGCGCCCATGAAGCCGGCGCCGACGACGCCGACCTTCTTCAGCTCGCTCTTCGGCACGCCGGCCGGGCGGCGGGCGCCCTTGCCGAGTTCCTGCATGGAAATGAAGAGCGAGCGGATCATCGAGAAGGCTTCGGTGGTCCGCAGCACCTGGGTGAAATAACGCTGCTCGATCTTCAGCGCCGTATCGAAGGGCAGCTGCAGGCCCTCGTAGACGCATTTCAGGATGGCGAGCGCGGCGGGATAGTTGCCGGCCGTCTCGCGGCGCAGGATGGCGGGCGCGGCCGGCCAGAGCTGGGCCGCGGCCGGCGTCCAGATGCCGCCGCCGGGCACCTTGAAGCCCTTCTCGTCCCAGGGGGCGACAGGCTTCAGGCCATCCTTGATCATCTGCTTGGCGGCCGGGATCAGCTGATCCGGCTCGACCACCTGATGAACGAGGTTCATGGCCTTGGCGCGCGAGGCGTTCAGCGACTGGCCCGTCGTCATCATCTGCAGGGCGGACTGGGCATCGGTCAGGCGCGCGACGCGCTGTGTGCCGCCCGCACCGGGGAAGAGGCCGACCTTGACTTCCGGCAGGCCGATCTTGACGCTCTTCGCGTTGGAGGCGACGCGGCCGTGGCAGGCGAGCGACATTTCGAAGGCGCCGCCCATGCAGGTGCCATTGATGGCCGAGACCCAGGGTTTGCCGCAGGTTTCGAGCTTGCGGTAGAGACCGGTCATGCGGCCGACGAGATCGAAGAGTTTTTGCGCGGCGCCCGCGGGATCGGCGGTCTTCTCCTGATGGTAGAAGGAGAACATCGCCTTGATCATCGAGAGATCGGCGCCGCCCGAGAAGGAGGATTTGCCCGAGGTGATGACGACGCCCTTGACGGCGCTGTCGGCGACGGTCACATCGACGATGGCGTCGAGCTCGTCCATCACCTCCTGGGTGAAGAGGTTCATCGACCTGCCGGGCATGTCCCAGGTGACAAGGGCGATACCGTCGGCATCGGTCTCGACGGTGAAATTGGTGTAGCTCATCGTCTCTCTCCCTTAGACGCGTTCGATGACGGTTGCCGTGCCCATGCCGGCGCCGATGCAGAGGGTGACAAGCGCGGTGTTGAGGTCGCGGCGCTCCAGTTCGTCCAGCACGGTGCCGAGGATCATGGCGCCGGTCGCGCCGAGCGGATGGCCCATGGCGATCGCGCCGCCGTTGACGTTGATCCGGTCATGCCCGATCTCGAAGGCCTGCATGTAGCGCAGCACGACGGCGGCGAAGGCCTCGTTGAGTTCGAAAAGGTCGATATCGGCAAGCGTCATGCCCGTGCGCTTCAAGAGCTTTTCGGTGACATCGACGGGGCCGGTCAGCATCAGGGCAGGATCCGAGCCGATATTGGCGAAGGCCTTGACGCGGGCGCGCGGCTTCAGGCCCATGCTTGCTCCCCCGGCCTTCGAGCCGAGCAGGACGGCAGCGGCGCCGTCGACGATGCCGGAGGAATTGCCGGCATGGTGGACATAGTTGACGCGCTCGACCTCCGGATGGGCCTGGATGGCGACGGCTTCGAAGCCGCCCATTTCGCCGGGCATCTGGAAGGAGGGATTGAGCGAGGCGAGCGCCTGCATGTCGGTGCCGGGGCGCATGTGCTCGTCATGGGCCAGGATGGTCAGGCCGTTCTGGTCCTTGACCGGGATGACGGAATTCTTGAACCAGCCGTTGTTCCAGGCATTGGCCGCCCGCTTCTGGCTTTCGACGGCATAGGCATCGACATCGTCGCGCGAGAAGCCGTATTTGGTGGCGATGAGATCGGCCGAGACGCCCTGCGGCATGAAATAGGCCGGGAAATTCACCGAAGGGTCCATGAACCACGCGCCGCCGGACATGCCGAGGCCGACGCGCGACATGCTTTCGACGCCGCCGGCAATGACGATATCGTCTGCCCCTTGCGCGATCTTGCCGGCAGCGAAATTGACGGCATCGAGGCCGGAGGCGCAGAAGCGGGAGATCTGCATGCCGGGCGCCCTGGTGGAATAACCGGCCTCAAACGCGGCGGCCTTGGGGATGACGGCGCCGGCATCCATGACCGGATCGACGCAGCCCATGATGATGTCGTCGACCGTTTCGGTGTTCAGCCCGTTGCGGTCGCGGATCGCCTCCAGCGTCCTGGCCGCAAGGCGCACGGACGGCACTTCATGGAGTGAGCCATCCTTCTTGCCGCGGCCGCGGGGCGTGCGGACGTGATCGTAAATGAAAACCTCGGTCATTGTCTCATCTCCCTGGCGGCGCGGACGCGCCGGTGAATTTCTTTCTTCGGCCGGCAGAAACCGGAGACGACTGCGCTTGCGGCCCCCTCATCCGGCCCTTCGGGCCACCTTCTCCCCTGCGTGGAGAAGGGGCTCCCATCAGAAGGCTTCGGCGGCCAGTTCCATCATCGTGTCGGCGCCGGTTTCGATGCGGGCCTTGCGCAAGGCGGTCTCGGGCATGATGCGCTCCATGAAGAATTTCGCCGTGATCAGCTTGTTCCTCAGATAATCCTCGCGTGCGTCGCCGGCGGCAAGGCGTTCGTTGGCGGCTTTGGCCATGCGCGCCCACATGTAGCCGAGAACGACGAGGCCGAAGAGGTGCATGTAATCGGTCGAACCGGCACCGGCATTGTCGGGCTTGGCCATGGCGTTCTGCATGAACCACATGGTCGCGCCCTGCACGTCGTTCAAGCCCTTCTTCAGGTGCCTGGTGAAGAAGCTCAGCTGCTCGTCAGCACGGTTTTCCTCGCAGAAATCGCCGATCTCCTTGAAGAGCGCCATGGCGGCGCGGCCGCCGTTCAGCGCCAGCTTGCGGCCGACGAGATCGAGCGCCTGGATGCCGTTCGCTCCTTCATAGATCATGGCGATGCGGGCATCGCGCACATACTGGCTCATGCCGTTTTCTTCGATATAGCCGTGGCCGCCGAAGACCTGCTGGGCCATGACGGCATGGTCGAAGCCCCTGTCGGTCATCACGCCCTTGAGGATCGGCGTGACGAGGCCGAGAATATCGTCGGCCGTCCGGCGTTCCTTCTCGTCGCTGGCGCGGTGGGCGATATCCGATTTCAGCGCCGTCCAGAGCAGGAAGGCGCGGCCGGCCTCGTTGAAGGACCGGATCGTCATCAGCGCGCGACGGATATCCGGGTGGACGATGATCGGGTCGGCCTTCCTGTCCGGCGCCTTGGGACCGGAGAGCGAGCGGCCCTGGATGCGCTCGCGGGCGTAGTTTGCGGCATTCTGATAGGCGATTTCGGCAACGGCAATGCCCTGCAGGCCGACCATCAGCCGGGCCTCGTTCATCATCACGAACATGGCGTTGAGGCCGCGGTTTTCGGCGCCGATCAGGAAACCGGTCGCCCCGTCGTAGTTCATGACGCAGGTGGCGTTGGCGTGAATGCCCATCTTGTGCTCGATCGCGCCACAGCTGACGCCATTGCGGGCGCCCAGGCTGCCGTCCGCGTTGACGAGGAATTTCGGCACGATGAAGAGCGAGATGCCCTTGGTGCCCTCAGGCGCGCCTTCGATGCGGGCGAGCACGAGATGGACGATGTTGTCGGTCAGGTCATGCTCGCCGGCGGAGATGAAGATCTTTTGGCCCGAAATCCTGTAGCTGCCGTCGGGCTGCGGCACCGCCCTGGTGCGCAGCATGCCGAGATCGGTGCCGCAATGCGGCTCGGTGAGGTTCATGGTGCCGGACCAGGAGCCGTCCACCATCTTCGGCAGGTAGGTGCTCTTCTGCTCGTCGGTGCCGTGGACGAGGATGGCGGCAATCGCGCCCTGCGTCAGGCCCGGATACATCATCAGCGACATGTTGGCGGCCGAGGTATATTCGCCGACGGCGGCATGAAGCGTATAGGGCAGGCCCTGGCCGCCGAATTCCTCCGGCACGGCAAGACCGATCCAGCCGCCTTCGCGATAGGCCCGATAGGCCTCCTTGAACCCCTTCGGCGTCGAGATCGTGCCGTCGCCATGACGCTGGCAACCTTGCTGATCGCCGGAATAGTTCAGAGGAAACAGTGCCTCCTCGGCCACCTTGGCCGCCTCGCCCAGAATGGCCTCCACCATGTCAGGCGTGGCATCGGCAAAGCCCGGGAGATTGTTGTAGCGTTCGAGACCCAGCACGTCGTTGAGCACGAAAAGCGTGTCGTTCACCGGGGCCTTGTAGACTGGCATCGTTCGAATTCCTCCAATTCGCCGACCGGATCGCTCCGGCCTTGAGACTCTCTTACAAAATATTGACGTTTGCGTAAACGTCAAATTCCGCATGCGTGCAATTTTGTGAGAGGCGAAACGAGCCGCGGCAAACGGCATGCTGCCCGTTTCCTTCTCCGGCTAAGCGCGCTACATTCCATCAGACCTGCAGAAAGAGCCTGGGAGGAGCGATTTCATGAGAAGGACGTGGCCTGCGGAGTTCAATTCCATTTTCGATGCGGCGGAGGAAGTGACGATCGAACCTGTTGCGGTCGAGCCGGTCAACGGCGAAAGGCTGGCAGTCCATGACGAGCCGCCGGCTCCGCGCAAGGCGCTTCGGGTGCGCATTCCGATGGAAACCTACGAACGCATCTGGCCGCTTGCCGAAATGCGCTTCCGGCCGGCCGAAGGTCCCTATGCCGGCAAGGCGGTGACGCTGATCGTCACCAATCCGCACTATCACCCCTGGCATCCCGCCGACGGCGGCTCGGAGGAGAAGGTCGGCGACAGCGGGCGGCACTACAGGACCGATTACCTCGTCGTGCATTTCCTGCTCGACGACGTGCGCGAACCTGTCGCCGCCTGAGCACCGGTCGCGCGGCTTGAAGATCGGGCCGCTCCCGGAATAGGCTTGCACCAGCAACGTTATCCGGGAGCCGAGCCTTGAGCGATTTCGACACTATCCGCAAGCGCGCCGAGCAGAGAAAAGGCGGTGCCGACGCGCTGAAGGCGATGCTGCCCGCCCAGCCGGACCATGATGCGCTGCGCGCGCTGCCCGACGACCGCATTCTTTCGCAGATGACGCGGCGGATCTTCTACAGCGGCTTCGTACACAAGGTCATCGACAATAAATGGCCGGGCTTCGAAGAGGCTTTCGAAGGCTTCGATCCTGCCGCCCTCAACATCGCTCCCGACGAGTTCTGGCACGACCTGACCAGCGACGACCGCATCGTCAAAAACGGCGCGAAGATCATGTCGGTGCGCGCCAACGCCGCCTTCGTGCGCGAACTGGCGAACGAGGCCGGCAGCGCCGGCGCCTTTTTCGCGGACTGGCCGCGCGAGGATCATATCGGCCTGCTCGAGGTGCTCAGCAAACGCGGCAACCGGCTCGGCGGGGCGACAGGACAATATTTCCTGCGCGGCATCGGCCGCGACGGCTTCATCATGACGACGGACGTGCTGGCCTGCCTCAGGGATGCGGGCGTGCCGCTTTCGGCGTCCGGGACCGGCAAGAAGGACCAGCAACTGATCCAGCAGACGTTCAACCGCTGGGCCGGGGAAACGGGGCTGCCGCTCGCGCACCTCTCACGCATCTGCGGGCTTTCGATCGACGCGCCGCAAGCGTGAAAAATTTGCGGCGGGCGGTTTTTTGAGCCACCGCGACTGCCTACCTCTCCGGAAGGTTCATCCCAAGGAGAAGATCATGGCCGAGTTTCCCTATCGCAGCGCGCTCATCGTCGGCGCCGGTTCCGGCATCAGCGGCTCGCTTGCCCGCGCGCTTTCGGAACGCGGCGTGAAGGTCGGGCTTGCGGCGCGCAATATCGGCAAGCTCGGGCCGCTGCTCGACGAGACCGGGGCCAGGGCCTTTGCCACCGACGCCGCGCAGCCGGCGGCGGTCTCGGCCCTGTTCGAGCGTGTCGATGCCGAAATCGGCGAGCCCGACGTGGTGATCTACAATGCCAGCGGACGGTTGCGCGGACCGATTGCCGAGCTTGACCCCGCGGAGGTTCAGCAGGCGATCGCCACGAGCGCCTTCGGCGGCTTCCTCGTTGCGCAGCAGGCGGCAAGGCGGATGATCCCGCATGGGCGCGGCGCGATCCTGCTGACGGGGGCGACGGCCAGCGTCAAGGGTTTTGCGCAGTCGGCACCCTTCGCGATGGGCAAATTCGCGCTGCGCGGCCTGGCGCAGAGTGCGGCCCGCGAGTTGGGGCCGCTCGGCATCCATGTGGCGCATTTCATCATCGACGGCGCCGTGCGGTCGACGACCAGACCCGACCGGGAAGACAGGCCCGACGGCACGCTTTCGCCCGACGCAATCGCCCAATCCTATATCGACGTTCTGCTGCAGCACCGCAGCGCCTGGTCGCAGGAAGTGGAATTGCGGCCCTGGACCGAGAATTTCTGATCCCCCGATACTGCGCATGGCGCCGCAGATCCGCTTTCGCGAGCGCAGCCGAAGCGATTGGATCGATGTCGCCCCGACAGATTGGCAGGGGACGATGCCGCGCCTGGACCGGATGAAGGTCGAGTTTCGCGCGCAAAACCGGCCCGAAATAGCAAAAGTTAAAAATTTCTCATCCGGGTTAACGAGTTCTTTACCACGTTTCGTAAAAGGTGCGCGGTGAGCATTGGCGATCTGCGTTCCTTTTTTCCTGTCTCGCGTTTCAGGAGTGCCGCCAACAGTCCGTCCAGATTGAGGAAAGTCTAATTGATTATTTCCTTATGTACGGCGCTCTCCGACGTGTACCCCGGTGCGCTTCGGACGAAGGCAATGATCTGGCCCGGACCGGGCAATCGAAGCGAGCAAGAACATGAACGGATCGCGATCACATTCTTCCCGGCATTCCGACAGGACCTCGCTCGACGCGTTGAACCGCACGATCGAAGGGCTGGAAGCGCGGATCGAAGGCCTGATGGGCAGCGGGCGCGAACAGCGGCCGCGCAATCCGGTGCCGGACCGTGATCCCTACGCCGGTTCCTATAGCCCGCGCGCAGCCGATCCGCTTGCGGAAATCCGCCAGCGCCAGCGCGCGCTCGACGCCGGCAGAGACAATCGCGAGCGCGCCTATACGCGCGAACCGGCCCGCACGCCCGCCCCGCAGCACGCCGCGGCACCGCAGCCGGCCGCTGCCGCTTTCCGTGGCTCCGACGACACGATGACCGAAATCGCCCAGGCGCTCGTCAACCTGCGGCAGGACCTGAAGCGCGACATTTCCGAAGGCGTCACGCGCGAAATGAATGCGCTGCGCAGCGAATTGCGCGAGATCAAGGCGAGCGCGCAGGACCGGCATTTCGCCGACGACATCCGCGCCGATATGGGCCGCCTGTCGCAGAGCATCGCGCAGCTTACCAGCCGCTCCGCCGGACCGGAGGCGAGCGGCCTGCGCGACGAATTCGAGGAGTTGCGCTCGCTGATGGACGGGCTGGCGCGCGAGGATTCGATGCGCCACCTGGAGCGGCGCTGGGACAGCGTGGAAAACCGCCTGGCGGACCTCGACACGGCCGGCCTGCAGGAAGAGCTGGTCTCGCTCGCCTACCGGCTCGACGACATCAAGCGGCATCTCGGCGGCATGGGCGAAAGCCCGGCCGTGCAGGCGCTGGAAGACAAGCTCATCACCATCGCCTCCGCCGTCGAGCAGTTCGGCAACCTGATCCAGCCGCACGACCGGATCATGTCCGAGCAGTTCGCCGCCATGGATATCAGGCTCGACGAGATCAGCCGCGCGATCGCCGCCAGCGGACGGACCTCCGGCGGCACCGACCCGGCGCTGATACAGCGGCTGGAGAGCCGCCTTTCCGCGCTCGGCGACCAGATCGAGCTGATGGGGCGGGCTGCCTCGAGCCGGCCCAACCCGGCAGACGAAATGGCAGGCCGGCTGGAAGCGCTGACGGCGCGCGTCGAAGACCTCGCCAAGGCGGAAGCGACCTCACGGCTGGACGAGCGGCTGGAACATCTTTCCTACCTGCTCGAGCGCACGCAGAGGGCGGCGCCGCAGCCGGACCTGACCGGTGCGCTTTCCGACATTTCCCGCAAGATCGATGCGCTCGAAAGCGGCTCGGTCAACGATGCCCTCGCCAAGCGGCTCGACTATCTCGCACGCCGCATCGACGAGATGGAAATCCGCCCGGCGCCCGCGCCGGTCATCGACGACGGCGCCTTTCAGCGTCTCGAAGGCCGGCTCAGCGACATCGCCGCGCGGCTGGAAGAAAGCACGGCGGCACCGCCGACCGATACGCGCGCGCTGAAGAACCTCGAAGACCAGATCGCCAATCTCTCCGAACTCCTGAACGCGCCGCGCGAAAATGCGGAAGTATCCGCCGATCTCGACCGCCGCATGGGCGCGATCGAAGATTATATCGCCACCAACGACGAATATATTATCGAGGCGGCGCGACAGGCGGCGGAAGCCGTGGTCGACGCCTATTCCCGCAACGGCGCGGCACAGGGCGCGGCACCGGCCGCCGCCGACATGTCGGCCCTCGTCGCGCTTGCGGAAGACCTGCGCCATCTCGAGGATCTGAGCCGCGACAGCGAAGAGCGCACCCACAAGACTTTCCAGGCCCTGCACGAGACGCTGGTGCATATTGCCGACCGGCTGGACACGATGGAGGAGCGGGTGCGTCCCGCTGCCCGGATGCCGGCGGCCGATGTCGATTTCAACGTCGATCCCTATGCGCTGGTGGATGCCGGCCGGGAACCGGCCAAGGCAGCCGTGATGCAGGCCCCCAAGGCTTCGCCAGTGCTGCGCACGGCCGATATCGCCGAGGAAGCGCCGGCCCGCATGCCGGAGCCGGCACTGACGGACAGCACCAGCGCGATCGCCATCGAAGCCACCAGCCAGCCGGACAAGCCGGTCGTTCCCGCCAGGGGCAGTCTGCTCGCCAGCCTTGGCCGCAAGCTGATGCCGTCGCGCAAGGCGGAAGAAAAGAAGGCCGCCGCCGAGCGCCCGGTCATCGATCCCGCCCCCTCGATCGATCCCGTCGACGTGGTGCCGGCCGAGGCCGCAAACGAGCTCCTGGAACCGGGTTCGGGCGCGCCCGACGTGAAGAAGATCCTGGAGCGCGTGCGCGCCAGCCAGAACGCCCAGCGCGCCAAGGCGGCCACAGAGAACGACCGGGCGGACTATATCGCCGCCGCGCGCCGGGCCGCGCAGGCCGCCGCGATGGAAATCGACAGCAACGCCAAGCCCGCGACGCGCGCCGAACGCCGTGCCGCCAAGCCCGAGAAGGCCGCCGGCAAGGGCAGTGCCTTTTCGCGCTTCCGCCGGCCGATCCTGCTTGCCGTCGGCGCCGTACTGCTTGCCATCATGGCTTTCCCGCTTGCCCGCACGCTGACATCGGGACAGAAAGCGCCGCCGCCGGCCGAGGTTTCTGCCCTGACGGGAGCCACGGAAACGCCGCAGGCCAATATGGCAGCGCCGGCTCCGGTCGCACCGGTCGCACCGGTCGCATCCGCACCGGAGACGGCCGCCGAGGCACCGGCAAGCGCGCCGGCGCCAACGGCTCCCGCCGCGACCGACCACCTGACCGATGCCGCGCCGCTCGACGGCGAAGGCGCGGAAGGCTTCGCCCAGGCACCGGTGCAGGATGCCTCCGGCTTCGTTCCGAGCACGCCTGCCGAACCGGCGGTGACGCCGGCTGCCTCGACGACCGCCGCGATCATCGTTCCCGACACGATCCAGCCGCTGCCGCTCGCCGACGCGGCGCGCAACGGTGATGCGCTGGCGCTCTTCGAGATCGGCGCCCGTTATACCGAAGGCCGCAACGGCCTTGCCGCCGACCAGAAACAGGCGGCAAGCTGGTACCAGCTTTCGGCCGACAAGGGTTTTGCGCCGGCGCAGTACCGCCTCGGCAGCATGTACGAGAAGGGCAACGGCGTCGAGCGCGACGTGCAGAAGGCCAAGGGCCTCTACGAACAGGCCGCCGGCCAGGGCAATGCCAGCGCGATGCACAATCTCGCCGTGCTCTACGCGTCCGGCGCGCTCGGCCAGCAGGATTATGCGACGGCGGCCTCCTGGTTCCAGAAGGCGGCGGATCTCGGCATTACCGACAGCCAGTTCAACCTTGCCATCCTGTGCGCCCGCGGCAACGGCGTGCCGGCCGATCTGGAAGAATCCTACAAGTGGTTTGCGATCGCCGCCAAATCCGGCGACAAGGATGCCGCCCAGAAGCGCGACGAAGTGGCGAACGCCATGAAGCCGGACCAGCTGGAGCGCGCCCGCGCCAAGGCCGACCTCTGGAAGCCGCAGCCGCTCGACAACAAGGCGAACGGCGTCGAGATCCCCGACGCATGGGCAAGCGGCGCCGCGCCGAAGACGGCGACCGTGGACATGAAGAAGGCGATCCGCAACATCCAGGCGATCCTCAACAACAACGGCTTCGACGCCGGCCCGCCGGATGGGGAAATGGGCGCCAAGACCGTGACCGCCATCAAGAACTTCCAGAAATCGATCGGCCAGGAGCCGACCGGCAAGGTCAACGACGAGACGGTCAAGGCGCTGCTGGAGCGCAACAAGCCGGGCGCCAAGGCCATCTGATTTCGCCTGGCGGCCCCTGCCGCCGGGCTTTCGGCCTTTTCGGGCCGCGTGTCACAAAACCTGAAAAAAGCCGGATTATGCGGGACATATCGGAGCCTGCATCCGGCTGATCGCGCTTTTTCCTTCGAAAGCCTCTGGCAACGATTTCACAGTAGGATGCGCCATTCGAACGGGGACGTGAGACGGGCCGCCGCGGCGGGCGCGGCGATAATCGGGGTCGGCTGTGACAATCTATCTGCCCATCGCAGAATTGTCGGTGAACATCTTCATCATCCTCGGCATGGGGGCTGCCGTCGGCTTCCTGTCCGGCATGTTCGGCGTCGGCGGCGGCTTCCTGATCACGCCGCTCCTGATCTTCTACAATATTCCTCCGGTCGTTGCCGTGGCGACCGGCGCCAACCAGGTGGTGGCTTCCTCGATATCGGGGGCGATCACGCATTTCCGGCGCGGCACGCTGGATGTGAAGCTCGGTTCGGTGCTGCTGGTCGGCGGCCTTTCGGGCGCGACGGTCGGTATCTGGATCTTCTCGCTGCTGCGCTCCATCGGCCAGCTCGACCTGTTCATCTCGCTGCTTTACGTCGTCTTCCTTGGCACTGTCGGCGGGCTGATGCTGTGGGAGAGCGTCAACGCCATGCGCCGCGCGGCCCGCAACGAAGCGCCCGCCCCGCGCCGGCCCGGCCATCAGCACTGGGTCCACAAGCTGCCGCTCAAAATGCGGTTCAAGAAATCGAAGATCTTTCTGTCGGTCATCCCCATCGTGGCGCTCGGCTTTGCCATCGGCATCCTGACCTCGGTCATGGGCGTGGGCGGCGGTTTCATCATGGTGCCGGCGATGATCTACCTGCTGCGCATCCCGACCAACGTGGTCGTCGGAACCTCGCTCTTCCAGATCATCTTCGTGACCGCCTATACGACGATCGTGCAGGCGGCGACCAACTATTCCGTCGATATCGTGCTTGCCTTCTTCCTGATGCTCGCCGGCGTCATCGGCGCACAATACGGCGTGCGCGTCGGCCAGCGGCTGCGCGGCGAGCAGCTGCGCGCCCTCCTCGGCCTGCTGGTCCTTGCCGTCGGCCTGCGCCTTGCCGTCGCGCTGGTGGTGACGCCGGAGGATATCTATTCGGTGGTGATGGGAGTGGGGAACTGATGTTTCGGCTCCTGCTGATCCTTGCCCTTCTCATGCCTGCCGCCGCCGCGGGCCAGGTGCTGCTGCCCGGACAGGGAACGACGCAGGCCGAGCGCGAGGGGCTGGAAATCGGCACGTCCACCAGCGAGATCGCCATCACATCCGATTTTCGCGGCGCGGACCTGACGATTTTCGGGGCCGTGACCAATACGGACGACCTTCTGCTTGCCATCGGCCAGTATGACGTCGTCGTGGTTCTGGAAGGTCCGCGCGTGGACGCCACTGTGCGCAGGAAGGAACGGGTCTTCGGCATCTGGATCAATACCACGTCGATGACCTTTGCCGAGGTACCGCATTCCTATTCGATGTCGAGTTCGCGTTCCATCGACGACATCACGACGCCGCTCGACCTGACCGGAGAGGGTATCGGCATCGACCATATTCCGCTGCGACCGATCGATTTTACCGGCAACTTCAACAGTCTCAACGAATTCCGCGCCTCCTTCCGGCGCATACAGCAGTCAGGCGGGCTCTACGAGCGCGATCCGAGCGGCGTTCGCTTCGTCTCCTCCAACCTGTTCAAGGCAAGCCTGCGGCTGCCCGCCAATATTCCGAACGGCGTGCATACGGTGCGCGCCTATCTCTTCAAGAGCGGCAAGTTCGTGACCCAGAAATCGCAGCCGCTGCGCGTCATCAAGACCGGCATCGAGCAGACGATCACCGATGCGGCGCATGAGCAGCCGATTTTCTACGGCTTTTTCGCCGTGCTGCTGGCCGTGCTGACCGGATGGGGCGCCAGCCTGATCTTCCGCAAGGATTGATCATTTCGCCTTCCTCATCGCCGCGGCGACAAGCGTTGCGGCCGCTTCTCCGGCCGTTTCCATATAGGTCGGATCGCGATGCAGGAGCACGGCGGCAAAGCAGCCGTCAAGCAGCAGGACGATCTGGCGGGCGAGCTTTGCCGGCTCGGCGAAATGTTTTTCCTCGAAGAGAGATGCCAGCCACTTTTCGACATTTTTCTTGTGCGCGGCACCGACCTTGATGGCGGGATGGCCGGGCATGTTGGCAAGTTCGGCCGATGTTCTGAGATATCCGCAGCCCTTCCATTTCGGATGCCGGGCCGAGCGGGCCAGTTGATCGAAAATGCCCTTCACCTTCACCGGCAGGTCGCCATCCGTCTCGGCAAACCAGCGGCGGTAGACCGCAAGATTGGGCTGGTCGCGGGTCTCCAGATAGGCGGCGATCAGATCGTCCTTGCTGTCGAAATGATAGTAGAGGGTGCGCTTGGTGACATCGGCCTTCTCGGCCACGGCATCGACGCTGACGGCACGGATGCCCTCGCTGTAGAAGAGCTTGGCGGCGGCGGCGACGATGCGCTCGCGCGTGTCGGATGCGTTTCTTGCCATGACGGCAATGTATACCGACTAGTGAGTGTCATCAACGCGCAATGCCGCCTACCGTGCTTGTCAAACCAGAACAAAGGAAGCAGCCATGCCGGCAGGCAGCAAAGGCAGGAAGAGCGATCTTGGGCGGGAAGCGGATGCTGTCGTGATCGGCTGTCGTGACGGCGTGGCGCTTGGCGGCCACCTCTGGAGTGCCGTCGGACCGAGCAGCGGCAGCGTGGTCATCAACCCGGCGACCGGGGTCGCGGCCCGCTACTACCACTACTATGCGCGCTTTCTCGCCGAGCACGGCTTCGACGTGCTGACCTACGATTACAGAGGTATCGGCCAGTCGCGCCCGGAACGGCTGCGCGGCTGCGGTTATCGCTGGCGCGACTGGGGCGAGCGGGACTTCGATGCGGCGCTGCTGTTCATGGAGGCTCTAAGGCCCGGCCAAGAGCTTCTTGTCGTCGGCCACAGTATCGGCGGCTTCCTGCCCGGCCTTTCAGCGCATGCCGGCCGTGTTGCCCGGATGCTGGCGGTCGGCGCGCAATATGGGAACTGGCGGGACTACGCCCCGGCGCATCGCCGGCGGCTGTTCGTAAAATGGCACCTGCTCATGCCGGCGATGACCTTGCTGACAGGCTACTTTCCCGGACGGTCTCTCGGCTGGCTTGAGGACCTGCCGAAGGGCGTGGCGCTGGACTGGGCATTGCAGCGGCGATGGAACGGTCCTCGTTCGGCAGCAAAAACGGATGCCTCAAGATCCTTCGAGACTTTTCATGCGCCGATCCTCAGCCTCACCGTCACCGATGACGGGATTGCGACCGTGCGGGCCGTTCGCCGCGGCCTTTCCCACTATCGCAACGCCCAGGTGGAGGAGGTGCTGCTTGCGCCAGACGATCTCGGATTTGCGCGGATCGGGCATTTCGATCTCTTTCACGCGCGCCATGCCGCCGGCTTCTGGCTCGACAGTTTGCTCTGGCTCAGGGACGGGGCGAATCCCTGGCCTCACAAAAAACCGTCGGAACATCTCGCATTCGCATAAAAACCGCTCTTTAACGTTTACGAGTTAGTAATCTCTCGGAAACGAGAGGTTTGTATCATGCGTACTCGTACCGTGCTTGCGGTCGTCGGGCTGGCCCTGCTTGCGGGCTGCGCGACAGCGCCGCGCCAGACGCGCAATATCTGCGCCGTGTTCGACCAGAAGGATGGTCTCTTCACCAGCTGGCAGGGAGCTGCCGAGCGCACGGAAAAGAAATACGGCGTGCCGGTGCCGATCCTGATGGCGACCATGTATGTCGAATCCGGCTTCCAGCCCTATGCGCGCCCGCCGCGCACCAAACTCTTCGGCTTCATTCCGTGGACGCGACCCTCGACCGCCTATGGTTATTCGCAGGCGCTGAACGGAACCTGGGATCACTACCAGTCCGAAACCGGCAACTGGTCGGCAAGCCGCACCAATTTTGCCGACGCGATCGATTTCATCGGCTGGTACCATTACAGCAACGCCCAGGCGACCGGCATTCCGCTCAACGACGCCTACAATCTCTACCTCGCCTATTATTCCGGCCCGACCGGCTACAAGCGCGGCGACTGGCGCAGCAACGGCCAGCTGCAGCAGACGGCGCAGAAGTTTGCCCGCATGGCCGGCACCTATCAGCAGCAGTTGCAGGGATGTAACTAGCCGCGCAGATTGCCGTAACGAACGGAGTAAATCCGGTCGCGGCCGAGCAGATGGGCAACCAGCGAGGCCTTGTCGAACAGGCCTTTCATCGCCGTGTGGCCGAGGTCGAGACCGCCGCTCATGACGCCGAAGGCCGGCATCAGCAGGCGGGCGCCGTCGGTGGCAAAGCACGGACGGCGGACGGATTTTTCGCGACGGCGGACGGTGGCGGCCGGATGCAGATGGCCGGCGATCTCGCCCTTCTGCAGCCCGTCGCGCGGCTCGTGGCGGAAGGTCAGGCCGGCATGGAAGAGTTCGTCCGAGCAGGTGCCGGGCAGGTCGACCGTGCCGTCGGGATCGTGATTGCCGTTGATCCAGATCCATTCGCGGCCGCGGGCCATTTCGACGATCAGCGTGCGGAAGGCTTCCGGCAGATGTTCGGAGCCGACGCGGTCGTGGAAATTGTCACCAAGCGATATGACGATCCTCGGATCGTAGCGGGAGACGACGGCGGCGAGCACGGTCAGTGTCGCCAGCGTGTCGTAAGGCGGCAGCATCATGCCGCGGCGGGCGTAGGCCGCGCCCTTTTCCAGATGCAGGTCGGAAACGACGAGAATGCCGGCATCCGGCAGGTAGAGGGCGCCGAGCGGATCGCAGACGGCGGCGACACCGTGAACGGCGGTTTCGACGCCCGGTATTGCGGCAAGGCTGGTCATGTCGCGCGCGAGCGCCAGGCGGTTCATCACTCTCGTATTCCCAATAGATTCAGGCCATCGCCTCGGCGATCAGGTCGTCGGCGGCCTCGGCCAGCAGCGCGTCATGGGCCTGACCCGGCACCGATTCCTTGCCGATTTCCAGCATGACCGGCACGGCGAGCGGTGAAATATGATCCAGCGCCCGGTGGGTGATGTGGCCCCTGATTCGTCTCAGCATATCGCCAAGGCGGGAAATATCCAAAAGACCGGTCGCGGCATCCTGCCGTGTCGCCTGCAGCAGGATATGGTCTGGCTCGTGGGTGCGCAGCACGTCATAGATCAGGTCGGCTGACACGGTGACCTGGCGGCCGGTCTTTTCCTTGCCCGGATGGCGCCGCTCGATCAAGCCGGCAATGACGGCGCAATTGCGGAAGGTGCGCTTCAGGAGGAAGGATTCGTTCAGCCAGGATTCCAGATCGTCGCCGAGCATGTCCTCGTCGAAGAGATCGGAAAGGCTTAAGCCGCCATTGGCGATCATCAGGCCGAGATCCTCCAGACCCCAGATGGCGAGCGAATAATCGGTGGCGACGAAGCCCAGCGGTTTGGCCCCTGCCCTGTCCAGCCGGCGGGTGAGCAGCATGCCGAGCGTCTGGTGCGCAAGCCGGCCCTCGAAGGGATAGATGACCATGTAGCCGCGGCTGCCGCGCGGGAATGTCTCGATCAGCAGCTCGTCGCGCTTCGGCAGCAGCGACTTTTCCTTCTGCAGCGACAGCCAGTCGCGCACCTGGTCCGGCAGGCGATGCCAGCGGTCGGGATCATCAAGCATCGAGCGCACCTGATCGGCGAGATAGGTCGAGAGCGGGAACTTGCCGCCGGCATAGGAGGGGATTTTCGGATCGAAGGAATAGGCCTGGCTGACCAGCGCCTCGTTTTCCCTGATGCCTTCGAAGCGCAGCACCTTGCCGGAGAAGATGAATGTGTCGCCCGGAGCGAGCTGTTCGAGGAAATATTCCTCGACCTTGCCGAGTACAGCGCCGGGACGGCCGAGCCTGCCGCCCTCGCCGCGCTTGGCCATGCGGATGTTCAGCATCGGGTCTTCGACGATCGTGCCGAGGTTGAGGCGATATTGCTGGGCGACCTGCGGATTGGAGACGCGCCAGCGACCCTCCCTGGTCTTGCGGATGCGGGCGTAGCGTTCGTAGGTGCGCAGCGCATAACCGCCGGTCGCGACGAAATCGACGACGCGCTCGAAGGTCTCCCAGGAAAGATCGGCATAGGGCAAGGCGCTGGTGATCTCGTCATGCAGCTCCAGCATGTCGAAAGGTTCGGCGCAGGCCATGCCGAGAATGTGCTGGGCGAGAACATCGAGCCCGCCGCGCCCGACGGGCGGCGTGTCCTGCGCGCCGATATAATTCGCGTCGAGCGCTGCCTGGCACTCCATGACCTCGAAACGGTTGGCGGGAACGAGGATCGCCTTCGAGGGCTCGTCCATGCGGTGGTTGGCGCGGCCGATGCGCTGGGCCAGACGCGAGGCGCCCTTGGGTGCGCCGACATGGATGACGAGATCGACGTCGCCCCAGTCGATGCCGAGATCGAGGGTGGAGGTGGCGACGACGGCGCGCAGACGGTTCGCGGCCATGGCGGCTTCCACCTTGCGGCGCTGGGCGACATCGAGGGAGCCGTGATGGAGTGCGATCGGCAGGTTCTCCTCGTTGACCGTCCACAGTTCCTGAAACAGCATCTCGGCCTGCGAGCGGGTGTTGACGAAGAGCAGCGTCGTCTTGTGGTCGATGAGCTTTCGGTAGACGTCCGGGATCGCATATCTGGCGGCATGGCCGGACCAGGGGATGCGTTCTTCCGTATCGAGAATGGAAATATCGGGCTTGGCGCCGCCTTCGACGAGCACGAGGCCGGCATGGTTGTCCCTGCCCTCCTGCTGCGCCACCAGCCATTTCTGCAGGTCCATCGGCTCGGCAACGGTGGCTGAGAGGCCGATGGTCTTGAGATCGGGCGCCAGACGGCGCAGCCGGGCAAGGCCGAGCGAGAGCATATGGCCGCGCTTGGAGGTGACGAGCGAATGCAGCTCGTCGAAGATGACGTATTTCAGATCCTTGAAGAAGCGCTCGGCTTCCCGGTTTGCCAGCAGAAGGGCGACCTGTTCGGGCGTCGTCAGCAAAATATCCGGCGGGTTCAGCTTCTGGCGCTGGCGCTTGGCGTTCGGCGTGTCGCCGGTGCGGTTTTCGATCGAGATCGGCAGGCCCATTTCGGCGACGGGTTTCGTCAGGTTGCGCTCGATATCGACGGCCAGCGCCTTCAGCGGCGAGATGTAGAGCGTATGGATGCCGGTGAAGGCCGAACCCGGCGGGATCTTGCCGCGGCGGGTGAGGTCGGTCAGCGAGGGCAGGAAACCGGCAAGCGTCTTGCCCGCACCCGTCGGCGCGATCAGCAGCGTGCTCTCGCCGGCCTCGGCGCGGGCCAGCAGTTCGAGCTGATGGGCGCGCGGGCGCCAGCCCTTTTCCGCAAACCAGCGGAGGAAGGGGGCGGGCAAGGCAAGGCTGAGGTCGGCTTCGATCTGATCCACGCGGCAAATGTAGTTCAAACGACGACGAAGAGAAGCGCTATTGACTCGCGGCAATAATCGTGGATAAATAATATCCATGATTAGAGGAGGCGAGATGTGAAGCTTGGTGACGGTGTCGAACAGGGCATTCATTGCGTGGCGGTCCTCTCGGGCCTTTCCGAGGGCGGCGTGCTCTCGGCGGCAGCGCTTGCCGAGTTCCACGGCGTGTCGACGAGCTACCTGCTGAAACACCTTCAGGCGCTCTCCGGCGCCGGGATTCTGGAGACGGTGCCGGGGCCGAGGGGCGGCTACCGGCTGGCGAAGAAGCCGGAGGATATCTCGCTGCTCGATATCGTGCTGGCTATCGAGGGACCGGCGCCAGCGTTCCGCTGTTCGGAGATCCGCCAGCGCGGGCCGAACCCGCTGCCGCAGCGCTACTTCACCAAACCATGCCAGGTCAGTGCCGCGATGATGCGGGCCGAGCGCGCCTACCGTGCCGAACTCGCCGCTACCAGCATCGCCGATATCCTGGCCGAACTTTCCGCGGATGACGACGGCGGCATCGCCGCCAGAGGCTGCGCTTTCATGGACATGCACGAGAGAAGGGCGGCTCGCTGAGCCGCGCCACAACCCAACCCAACCCAACCCAAGGAGACTACGATGCAAGCACGTTTCAACTTCGGCAAAGCCGCCCCGGATGCCTACAAGGCCGTCGCCGCACTGGAGCAATATGTCCAGGAAAGCGGACTGGACAAGCGCTTCATTCACCTGATCAAGCTTCGCGCCTCGCAGATCAACGGCTGCGCCTATTGCGTCGACATGCACTCGAAGGAAGCCCGCCATCACGGACTTTCCGAACAGTGGATCAACCTGATGTGCGTATGGCGGGAATCGCCCGTTTACGACGCCCGCGAACGTGCCCTGCTCGGCTGGGTCGATGCGGTGACGAAGATCGCCGAAACCGGTGCGCCGGATGCCGATTACGAAGCGCTCAAGGCGCATTTTTCCGAAGAGGAAATGACCAAGATCACCGTTGCGATCGGCACGATCAATATCTGGAACCGGCTGGCCGTCGGCTTCCGCAGCCAGCATCCGGTCGATGCGCCGCAGAAGGCGGCCTGACGGCGACCTGCTGACGGAGGGATCTGATCCCGGCGACCGACCCGAAACCGATCGGGTCGGTTGAATATATGGTCACTCGCGCTCTGCGGTGGCCCTGACGGCAGCGGCTTCAGGCCATTTGCCCGAGAGGTCGATGCTGTTGAATATGCCGCGCACGACTTTGGCGATTTCCTCTGCGGAAGCGCCTCTGGCGTATTCTTCCTGCATGCGGCGTCTGACAAGCTTTTCCAAATCCGACATAGCTTACCTCATCATATCCGGCGCGGGAAAAAGTCTCGCGCCAGGACCGATCACAGGCAAGTTACGTTTTGTTCAGAAGGGCTTACGGTTTTGTAAGGTTAGAGGGCGATGTAACGATCGGCACGGTGGTTGATCGCCACGAACAGGTTGAGGACGACCGCGCCGAGCACCGAATAGAAGACGACCGGCGGCGTGGTGACGAAGAAGGCGGCGGCCAGCACGCACATGTCGATGGCAAGCTGCACGAGGCCGGCGCGGATGCCGAAACGCTGCTGCATGTAGATGCCGAGAATGCCGACGCCGCCGAGGCTGGCGCGGTGGCGATAAAGCGCCAGAAGGCCGAAGCCGAGCAGCAGACCGCCGAGAAGGGCCGCCCAGGCCGGATGGATCGCGGCAATCTCCATGACCTTCGGCTGCAGGCTGGTCAGCGCCGAGGTCAGGCCGATGGCGACGAAGGTCTTGGTCGTGAAGGCCAGGCCGAGCCGCTTCCACGAAAGATAGAAGAAGGGCAGGTTGAGCAGGAAGAAGCCAAGGCCGAAATTCACGCCGAAGGCGTAATGCAGCAGGAAGGCGATACCGGCGGTGCTGCCTGTCAGAAGGCCGGCGCTGGCAAGGACGTAAAGGCCGAGCGCGGAAACGAGGCTGCCGGAGAATATGCCCTGCACATCCTCGACCGGCGTGTGGCGCGTGGCGGTGGTGTTCCAGAAACCGAGGGCACTGATGAGCTGGCTCATGTCGCGATCTCCGATAGCGGCTGTTCCGGGCAGGCCGGAGGGAGAGGAAATAGACGGGTGGATGCGGCGCGTACGGCACCTGGAAGGTGCGTCGCCTGCTCGCGGAATGGCCGGATTATCAGGGCTTTTCCGGTTACGCGCAAGCGAAATACGTAAGCAATGCTGACCTATTTCAAAATCGCAAGAAACATGCGCTCAGAGGGTTTTGCGCGTAAGGAACAGAATGCCGGAAACCGGTTTGCCGCCATCTTTGCGAATGGTGGTTTTGACGAGATCGAGGATTTCGAGCCCGTGGGCCGCCGCCAGCCCTTCGACATAGGTCTGCGTGTGGGCATAGCGCAGCGACGGCGCCAGGAAGAAGCCGTTTCCTTCGCCGCCATCCTCGACCGAAAAGGCGAAATCGGCGCCCGGCGCGGCGAGGTCATCGACGATCGCAAGGACGCTTTCGAGATTGCCGAGATACATCAGCACGTCGGCGGCGGTCACGAGATCGGCGCGCTGCCGGCCGCCGCCGGAAAAGATGCCGGAGGCCTGCGATGCCAGCGACAGGTCCGCCTGGGCGAGATGGTCGTAGACATGCTTTTCGGCCGCCTTTGCCAGCATGTTCTGCGACAGGTCGAAACCTTCGAGCTGTGCGACCCGGGAGCGGATTTCCGGGCCGAGCAGGCCGGTGCCGCAGCCGAGATCGACGGCGCGCCGGTAGTGCCGGCCGGTGGAGGCGACAAGGGCGGCAAGCTTCTCGGGGACGGAATAGTCGAGCTTTTCCACCAGCGAGGTCTCGAAGCGATCGGCATAATCGTCGAACAGGCGCTCGACATAGCGGCTCGACGGCCGGGCCGGCGTTTGCGCATCGCCGAGCAGGGCAAGTTTGAGGCCGGCGCCGAATATATCCTCGGGGTCGAGGTCCAGCGTGCGGCGATAGGCCTGGACGGCGGCATCCGCCTTGCCGGCCTTTTCCCGATAGGTGGCGAGCCGATACCAGCCAGCCGCCCAGCCGGGCGCGAGATCCAGCGCCTGCTCCATCAGCTCGGCCGCCGCTTCAGCATCGCCACCCTCGGCAAGCATCCTGGCGTAATCGGCGCGGCGGTCGGCGATGACGTCGCCGGAGGAAAGCTGGCTTGGCTGCATGATCTGACCCTGTGATCTCTCGGCATTTGGCGGCGGCCACAAAAAAACTCAAGTCCTATTTGAGAGGCGGTGCTGTCCTGCCGGAAAAGGCTTGCGGGCGAATCGCCGCGACCGTATCTCAAGGCAAACAGGAGATGGCGCATGTCCGATCAGGTGAACAGGTTCCTCGGCGATTCAATCGGCCGCACGATCATCAAGCTCTTGGTGGTGTCGCTGATCGTCGGTTTCGTCATGGCCATTTTCGGGCTCACCCCCTGGGAGCTTATCTACAATTTCCGGGATTTCGTGCTGCACCTGTGGCGGCAGGGCTTTGCGGCGCTCGGGCGCGTCGGCGACTACCTGCTTCTCGGCGCCACCATCGTCGTCCCGATCTTCATCATCATCCGTCTCTTCAGCTATCGAAAATAACATGAGCTCGATCATCCTTTCGCGCCGCGGCTTGCTGCAGCTTTCCGGCCTTGCCGTCGTGGCCGGCATTGCCGGCTGCACGACGACCCCGAAACTTGCCGGCACGCCCTCCAACGCCACGGACGAGACCGCTTCGGCGCTGCCGCTCGTCAACCAGCTTCGCGCCAAGAACGGCCTGCCGCCGCTCAGCATCGATCCGCATGCCAGCGCGGCGGCCATCTTCCAGGCCAAGCGCATGGCAAGTGCCGGCAAGATGGCGCATCTGATGGGCATGACCGACAGTTTCGGCGCGCGCGTGAAGGCGAGCGGCGTGGCCCTGCCGGCGGCCGAAAACATCGCGTCGGGCCAGCAAAGCGTCGATGCGGCCGTCACCGCCTGGATCAATTCCCCCCACCATCTGGAAAATATGCTCGGACGCTATAGCGGTCTCGGCGTTGCCGTTGCACATAATACGTCTTCGAAGAATCTGCCCTATTGGGCAATGGTGCTTTCCAACTGAGGCGGTCCCGCCTCGATCCTCACGAGGCGGATATGGATACCGGCGGCAGCAGAAACACATTGGCCTTCGACGTGACGCACCGGCTGGTGCTGTCGATCGCCATTCCGATGACGCTCGGCTTCATGACGACGCCGCTGCTCGGCATCACCAATACGGCCGTCGTCGGCCATATGGGCGATCCGGAAGCGCTGGCGGGGCTTGCGATCGGCGCCATGCTGTTCGACCTCATCATGGGCAGTTTCAACTTCCTGCGGGCGTCCACGACCGGATTGACGGCACAGGCGCTCGGGCGGCACGACCAGCATGAGCAGCAGGCGGTGTTCTGGCGGGCGATCGTCTCGGCGCTCGGCTCCGGTCTGGCGCTGCTCATCCTCTCGCCGCTGCTGATCCTCGTCGGGCTGAAACTGATGGGGGCGGAGGGGCGGATTGCCGAGGCGACCGGCACCTATTTCTCGATCCGCATTCTTGCCGCACCGGCAGCGCTCGCCAATTACGCGCTGCTCGGCTTCGTGCTCGGCCGCGGCCAGGGCCGCACGGGGCTCATGCTGCAGGCGCTGATCAACGGCATCAACATCCTGCTCTCCATCTATCTCGGCCTGCGGCTCGACTGGGGTGTGTCGGGTGTCGCCTGGGGCACGATGGCGGGCGAGACGGCCGGTGCGCTTGCCGGTCTCTTCGTCGTGCTGCGCAGCTTCGATGCGGCACACCGGCCAAGCCGGACCGAAATCTTCTCGCGCGCGAAACTCGCCGAACTCTTCGCGCTCAACCGCGACATCCTGATCCGCACCTTCGTGCTGATCGGCTCGTTTGCGATCATGACCCGCATCGGCACCAGCTTCGGCGCCATCACGCTTGCGGCCAACGCGGTGCTGATGAACTTCTTCCTGCTGTCGGGCTATTATCTCGACGGGCTTGCCAATGCCGCCGAGCAGATCACCGGCCGGGCGATCGGCGCGCAATACCGGCCGGCCTTCGACCGTGGGCTGAAGCTCACGACGCTGTGGTCCTTCGGGCTGGCGGCGATCATCTCCGCCTTCTTCTATTTCGCCGGCCCAGCCCTCATTGCCGGACTGACCAGCTCTCCGGAGGTGCAGGCGGCGGCCGAGACCTATCTGCCCTGGGCGGCGGTGACGGGGCTGACCGGCGCGCTCGCCTTCCTGATGGACGGCGTCTTCATCGGCGCGACATGGTCGGCCGACATGCGCAACCGCATGCTGATGTCCTTTGCCGGCTATCTGGCGATGCTCGCCGTCTTCGTGCCGCTCTTCGGCAATCACGGCCTGTGGCTGGCGATGAACGCCTTCCTCCTGTTTCGCGGCTTCTTCCTGGCGGTACTCATCAGGCCGCGGGCGGCTCAGACCTTCCGCGCCGCCCAGTAATCGACCCTGCTATCCCTGAGATCGCGGATCGAGGCGGCCTTCTCGCGGTCGAGCAGTTTCGACAGGCCACGCACGATCGCGCCGGGCAGGCCCGGGCCTTCATAGATCATGCAGGAATAGAGCTGCACGAGATCGGCCCCTGCCCTCACCTTTTCCAGCGCCGTTTCGGCCGAGGAAACGCCGCCGACGCCGATGATCGGCAGGCTCGGGCCGACGCGCTTGCGCATCTTGGCAAGCACGACCGTCGATTTCTCGAAGAGCGGCGCGCCGGAAAGGCCGCCGGCCTCCTTCGCCTGGACCTGATCCTTGAGGCCGTCGCGCGACAGCGTGGTGTTGGAGACGATCAGGCCGTCCAGCGCATGGGAGAGCGCCTCGGCGGCAATATCGTCCATGCCCTCTTCGGTAAGGTCGGGGGCGATCTTCAGGAAGACCGGGATCTTTCTGCCGGCCCTTTCCGCTTCCTCGTCGCGCGCCGTCAATACGGCCGACAGAAGGGCGGCGAGGCTTTCGCGCGCCTGCAGGTCGCGCAGGCCGGGCGTGTTGGGCGAGGAAATATTGGCGGTGAAGTAACGGGCGACGGAATAGAAGCGGCGGATGCCGGTAACGTAATCGGCGATCCGGTCCTCGCTGTCCTTGTTGGCGCCGATATTGACGCCGACGATGCCGGCGCGGCCGATCCGCGAGAGGCGGCGGAAGGCCGCTTCATGGCCCTCGTTGTTGAAACCGAGCCGGTTGATGACCGCATCATCCTCCACGAGGCGGAAGATGCGCGGGCGCGGATTGCCGGGCTGCGGCTTCGGCGTGACGGTGCCGATCTCGGTGAAGCCGAAACCGAGCTTCAACAGCGCTTCCGGCACCTCGGCATTCTTGTCGTAACCGGCCGCCATGCCGAGCGGATTGGCAAAATCGAGGCCGGCAACGGTCTGGCGCAGGCGCGGGTCCGGCGCAATGCGGCAGGCGGGCACGACGCCCGATTTCAGCGCGGCGATCGACATGCCGTGCGCGGTTTCGGGATCGAAGAGAAAGAGGCCGCGGCGGGCGATGCGCTTGAAAGGGTCGATCACGGGGCAAGCTCCGGGAAGATGTGATGGCCGGCTTCGTCGAGCGGCAGGGCCG
The DNA here is from genome assembly GCF_052946295.1 of Rhizobium sp. KDH_Rht_773_N. Classification (NCBI taxonomy): domain Bacteria; kingdom Pseudomonadati; phylum Pseudomonadota; class Alphaproteobacteria; order Hyphomicrobiales; family Rhizobiaceae; genus Rhizobium; species Rhizobium sp. KDH_Rht_773_N. The sequence goes on from NZ_CM129525.1 coordinate 1,284,980, forward strand.
CCTCCCAGAGCACGGCCGAAAGCGGCAGGTCGGCATAAAGATGCGGGAAGAGCGCGCCGCCGCGCGAGGGTTCGAAGAGCAGCCTGTCGCCGAAACTCCTGCCGTCCACGGCGACGAGGATAAGGCCCGTCTGGCCGGCGAAATGCAGGGCTGCGGTCTGTTTCACCTGATCGGCCGTCGAGAAATGGATGAAGCCGTCCTTGATATCGATGCCGGCGCCATGAAAAACGCCGGTTTGTCTGGCTTGCTGCCAGAGCGCCTCCGGCACGATCTTGTAAAGGGTCGGTGTCGCGGTCATGATGATCCCGTTTGCTGGCCTTGCTTGAGGAGGGCTTTGCCCCAAAGAGACGGCGATGTCCACGCCCGAGGGCGCAAAAACGGACAGGCCAGCGCTTTGCGGAGGATGAGACGATGAAGGCATTTGCAATCCTGCTTGCCGCCGGCCTTCTGCCGCTTGCGGCATTGGCGGCGGAGCCCGACGCGGCGCGCTTCCAGATCGAACGCAGCGGCGACCATTTCGTGCGCCTCGACCGGCAGACCGGCGCCATGTCGCTCTGCTCCGAAAAGGACGGCGCCCTGGTCTGCCGCATGGGCGCCGACGAACGCGCCGCTTACGAGGACGAACTCGACCGGCTGGCCGACCGGGTCAGCGCGCTGGAGAAGAGCATGGCGGCCCGCCCCGCCTTGCCGACGGAGGCGGAAGTCGACCGCTCGATCGGCATCATGGAGCGGATGATGCGCAGTTTCATGGGTATAGTGCGGGAATTCCGGGCAGAGGACGAGGCCAATCCTCTTCCGCAGCGCAGTTGATCTGGTTATATTCATATAAGGGGAGGGTCATGTTCGTGCGGGGGAGCCGGACAGGGCCGATCGGGTCGAGCTCTTGGGAGGGAGTTTTCGATGCAACAAACCATTATCATTGCTGACGACCACCCGCTTTTCCGCGACGCGCTGCGGCAGGCGGTGCTTGGCATGGAAGGCCGGCAGGCCATCGTCGAGGCGGGGGATTTTGCCGCGGCACGGACGGCGGCATCGCAACATCCGGACGCGGACCTGATGCTGCTCGACCTCGCCATGCCGGGCGTCAGCGGCTTTTCCGGCCTGATGGCGTTGCGCTCGGAATTCGCCAGCCTGCCGATCGTCATCATCTCGGCGAGCGACGACGCGGCAACGATCCGCCGGGCGCTGGAACTCGGCGCCTCGGGCTTCATCTCGAAATCGTCCGATATCGACGATATTCGCCGCGGCATCCAGACGGTGCTGGCAGGCGACATCGCCACGCCGGAGAGCTATCGCCACGGGCAGGAACAGGATCCCGACGTCGCCGACCTCATCCACCGGCTGCACACGCTGACGCCGCAGCAGAGCCGGGTGCTGACCATGCTTGGCGAAGGGCTGCTCAACAAGCAGATCGCCTACGAACTCGGCGTTTCCGAAGCGACGATCAAGGCGCATGTCTCGGCGATCCTCCTCAAGCTCAATGTCGACAGCCGCACGCAGGCGGTGATCCAGCTCGGCAAGATCAATATGGCGATGGTCGCCTGAACCCGCGCGGCGAGACAGGATTTTATTCCTCATTGCCGCTTTACTCGGGCACGGGCCTCGGTTAATCTGCCGGCGATAAAAAGCGGCCGGATGGACCGCGGGACCGGACGCATATGCTGTCACACGACCAGATCTGGGGAGCGATCGACAGGCTTGCCGAGCGGCATGACCTGACGCCGTCGGGTCTTGCGCGGCGGGCCGGGCTCGATCCGACCTCCTTCAACAAATCCAAGCGGCTCTCGGCGGACGGGCGCCTGCGCTGGCCCTCGACGGAATCCATCGCCAAGGTGCTGGAGGCAACGGGGGCGAGCATGGAGCAGTTCCTCGGCTTCATGCGGCCGGCGACCAGCCTGCCGGACAGTTTTTTTTCCGCGCCGGGCAGTTCCATCCCGCTTCTCGGCTTCGCACAGGCAGGTGCCGGCGGCTTTTTCGACGACGGCGGTTTTCCGGCCGGCCAGGGCTGGGACGTGGTGGAATTTCCGGCCGCCCCCTCGCGCAAGGCCGGCGTCTACGCGCTCGAGGTACAGGGCGAGAGCATGATGCCGCTCTATCGCGACGGCGACGTGCTGATCGTCGAGCCCGGCGCACAGGTGCGCCGCAACGACCGCGTCGTCGTCAAGACGCGCGAGGGCGAAGTCATGGCCAAGGTGCTCTTGCGCCAGAGCCCGCGTTCCATCGAACTGTTGTCGCTCAATCCCGAACATCCCAACCGCACGATCGAGCTTTCCGACGTCGAATGGATAGCCCGCATCATCTGGGCCAGCCAATAGGAAAATAATCATGCGCCCTGCAGCCTTGATCACAGGTATCGCGGGGATGGCGGTGGTGGTCGGCCTGCTTCTGGCGGGACGGGCGCAGCTCGAAGGCGGCGAAGGCCCGCCATCCGGCGCCGATACCGGCGGCATGACCGCAACACGGCCCGATACGGATGCCGATACGGCCAAACCGCCGGTATCGCTGACGGACGAGGAGGCGGCGCTGATTGCCCGGGCAACGGAAGCGGCGCCGGCCGAGCCGGCCGCAGCCCAGGCCGGAGACGGCGCGACGCCTGCCGGCGGCAATGCGCCGGCGGAGGAGACGGCGCAAGATGCTGCCGCGCCGGGCGGGACGCCGCCTGCCGCATCCGAGGGAAAGGACAGCGTGGAACTCTTGCGGCCGACGGTGGAAAGCGCCGGCATTCTCTCCTTCGGCAAAAGACGGCTGCAGATTGCCGATGTCGTCGAGACGCCGGTGGACAGGAGCTGCGGCTCCGAAGGCCGGCGATGGCCCTGCGGCATGATGGCGAAGACGGCGCTGCGGCTCTACCTGCGCAACCGCACGATCGATTGCGACCTGCCTTCCGACGCATGGGAGGATATGGCGGTAGCCGCCTGCCGGCTGGGGCAGCAGGATATCGGCGCCTGGCTGGTGGAGAACGGCTGGGCGGAGGCGCAGCCGGGTTCGCCGCTTGCTGGCGCCGGCGAGAAGGCAAGAGAGGCGAAAGCGGGCATTCACGGCGAGGACCCGCGCCGCAGGCCGGCGGCAGCGCCCCGGCCGCAGCCGGACGATCCCCCTCAGGACGGTCCCTTGTAATGAACCTCGCCAGTTCCCCAAGCGTGCCGCGATCTCTGAGATTCGCTCGTCCACGCTTCAGGATTTTGTCCGACGCATGTCGTTATCGCAAAACCGCTGCACACTTTTGCGCGACATGCTTTAATCTCCGCCCATCGAAGAAGGAATCAAACATGAACAAGCCGCTTTCTGCCCATGACGCGCTGATCTATGTGATGGTGATGGCTTCCGCCGTCGACAGCACCATGAACGATCGGGAGATGGAAAGGATGGGCCAGTTGATCGGCTTCCTGCCGGTGTTCCGCGATTTCGACGACGACAACCTGATTTCCATCGCCCGTGACTGCGCCTCGCTGCTGGCCGGCCCGGAAGGGCTGGATGTGGTGCTGGAAACCGTTCGCGACACGCTGCCTGCCCGTCTCTACGACACGGCCTATGCGCTGGCGGTCGAAGTCGCCTCGGCCGACCTTTCCGTCAAGGCCGAAGAACTGCGGCTGCTCAGCCTGCTGCGCGACCGTCTCGGCCTCGACAAGCTGACCTGCGCCGCCATCGAGCGCAGCGCGATCGCCCGCTTCCGCAAGGGCTGAGATCCAATCGGGTTCAATAAAGCCCGTACGGGAAATAACGCAGGTAGATTTCCTGCAGGCGGCCGTTGCGCGAGAGCGTTGCGAGCGCATGGTCGATGGCGGCCGTCAGCACGCTGTCGTTCTGGCGCAGCATGATCGTCATGCCCTCGCCCAAAAAATGCTCGGACATATAGGGACCGTCGAACAGGGCACAGCATTTGTCGGATGCCGGCGAGGCGACCCAGAAGGAAAGCTGCAGCGCATCGGCGAAGGCGGCATCGACCTTGCGTTCCTTCAGCGCCGTCAGCAGCGCTTGCTTGTTGTCGAAGGGCTCGGCCTTGAGGGCGGGGAAGAAGGCGGCCAGCATCGCCTCATGCACCGTGCCCTTGACGACGCCGACGGAATGGCCGGCAAGGCCGGCGGCCGTCGTCCCGGTGATGGCGGCAGCCGTGTTGCGGACGAAGCGGGCCGGCAGCATCAGATAGGGGCGGGAGAACAGGAACTCGCGGCGCAGCTCGGGCGTGACGGCAAGGCCGGCAATGACGGCATCGCCCTGCGAGCCGGCGAGCGCCTTCTGCAGGTCGGCAAAGGGCAGCGCCTGGATCTCGCACTTGTCGGCGATCTCCAGCTCGGAGCAGATTTCGCGAGCGAGATCGACGTTGAAGCCGGAGAGCTTGCCGTTCTGGTCGGTGAAATTGAAGGGCGGAAAATCCACCGAGGTCAGGAAGCGCAGGCGCACGAGCGAGGAGAGATCGGGCTTTGCCAGGCGCTCGCGGGAATCGAAGAGCAGCGGCACGGAGGGGCCCGCCTGCTGGGCGCAAACGGACAGGGCCGACAGCAGGATCATCGACAGCAGGCAGAGGATGAGAATCCCTCCGGAAGCCGGAAACGCCGGTTTAGATCGCACCATAATGACCTGCCTAGAGATTGCACGCGGGCTTGCCGCCCGGCCGAGATGTAACAGAATCGTCTTCGGCGGGGAATATGGCCGGTGCGTCCTCCAGGCCGCAAGAGCGCCGGAGAGGCCGTCGCGCTTTCGCAGCCTGCGCGGGACACGGGGGGCGGTCCGCCCCCTGAAACTAACAGGAATCGCACGCCCCGTTAGCGCGGAATTAAGCAATATCCCATCTTATCTGTGGCGACGACATCGACCCTCCGGCCGACCGCATGACGCGCATGTCGAACCTCTTAGGGTATCCCACCAGCGCAATACCGAAGAATCTTTCTGCCACAAATGATTTCCAAAGCACCGGGTACGCAACACGCCCGGCCAATCGGGTGACTTTTCCATGCTGAAACATCTGAAGATCCGTACAAAGATCATCTCTGTCGTCGCCCTTCTCGGGGTGATCGCGATGGGCGGGCTGGTCTATATCATCTCCGAATTCCGCGGTGCGGACGCCGCCTACAGCGCCTTCATCGACCATGAGGCCGTCGCCGCCATGCAGGGTTCGCGCGCCAGCGCCTCGGTCGTCTCCTCGGTGCTGCAGGCAAGCATGCTCGCCAATATCAAGCCGGATACGCCGGCCTTCGCAACGGCGGTTTCCACGCCGAGCAAACTGCCGCAGGCCCGCGACCGGCTGAAACAGGCGCTTGACCTGGTGCCGAGCCGCAAGGCCGCGATCGACGAAATCCTGGCAGGTATCGACGAACTCGAAAGCCTTGCCGCCAAGGCGGTCGAACAGGCAAAGGCCAAGGACAGCGCCGGCCTGCAGCAGACGATCACGCAGATGAATGCCAAGCTGAACGTGCTGACGCCGAAGATGACGGCCAATAACGACGCGATGATGAGCATGCTGAACGATGGCGGCGACGCGCTCTCGGCCACCGTCAACGGTCGTATCGACCTCTGCTTCGCCCTGATCGGCCTTGCCGTCGTCGGCGCCATCGGGCTCAGCGTCGTCATCTCGCAGATCGGCATCACCACGCCGATGGCAAAATTGCGCGACCGCATGACCGCACTCGCCGAAGGCGATACGGACGGCGAAATCGCCGGGCTCGACCGCCGCGACGAAGTGGGCAAGATGGCGGAAGCCGTCGCGGTCTTCCGCGACAACGCGATCGAGCGCATCCAGCTCGAGGCCCGCGCCGAAGCCGACCGCAGCCTCAGCGACAGCGAGCGCCGCGAACGCGAGGCCCAGAAGGCTGAGGAAGCCGCCGAGCTGGAACGCGCCGTCAGCGCGCTCGGCGACGGCCTGCGCCGGCTTGCCGCCGGCGACCTCGTCTCGCATATCGACACACCTTTCGTCGCCCATCTCGATGCGCTGCGCCAGGACTTCAACAACTCGGTCGAGAAGCTCAACGAGACCATGAACACGGTCGGCGCCAATGCGCGGGCCATCAGCGCCGGCGCCAACGAGATCCGCTCGTCCGCCGACGAGCTTTCCAAGCGCACCGAGCAGCAGGCGGCCTCCGTCGAAGAAACGGCAGCCGCCCTCGAAGAGATCACCACGACGGTGAAGGACGCGGCAAAACGCGCCGAAGAGGCAAGCCATCTCGTCGCCCGCACCCGTCTTGGCGCGGAGCGGTCCGGCGAGATCGTCCGCAAGGCGGTTTCGGCCATGCAGCAGATCGAGCAGTCCTCGGTCGAGATCGGCAACATTATCGGCGTCATCGACGATATCGCCTTCCAGACCAACCTTCTGGCACTCAATGCCGGCGTGGAGGCCGCACGTGCCGGTGAGGCCGGCAAGGGCTTTGCCGTCGTCGCCCAGGAAGTGCGCGAACTGGCCCAGCGCTCGGCCAACGCCGCCAAGGAGATCAAGGCGCTGATCACCACGTCGGGCACGCATGTGCAGACCGGCGTCTCGCTGGTCGACGAGACCGGAAAGGCGCTCGACGCGATCGTCCACGAGGTGCAGGAAATCAACCAGCACGTCCACGCGATCGCCGAAGCCGCGCGCGAACAGTCGACCGGCCTGCAGGAGATCAATACCGCCGTCAACACGATGGACCAGGGCACGCAGCAGAACGCGGCCATGGTCGAGGAATCGACCGCCGCAAGCCACAGCCTTGCCACGGAAGCCTCGGCGCTCAACAACCTGCTCGGCCAGTTCCGCCTGACGGGCACCGGCGGTTTCGTGGCGGCCGCGCCTGTCACGACGGCACCGGCACCGGCAGCGCCCCGCGCCGCCGTACGGCCAGCCGCGAGAGCCCCGGTCCGCATTGCCGAAAGCACGGCCCGCCCGAAGGCTTCGCCGGCCCGCGCGCTCGGCCAGAAGCTCGCCAGCGCCTTCGGGGTGAGCAACAACGCCGCCCCGTCCGCCCCGCAGGAGGCGGACTGGACGGAATTCTGAGCGAAAGACATGTTTGCGTGAAAATGGGCGGCTTCGCAGCCCATTTTCGTTCCGGGCCTTTCAGGCCGGTGGCCGCCAGCCGATCTCGACAAGAACATTGCCGGGCGCGGTGCAATAGAACAGCCAGCCGCCGCGGATGGCGGCCGGCGGTCCCGAGACGTCGGCGCCATCTGCCGCCAGACGGCCGTGAAGCCGGTCGACCTGCGCCCTTTCGGCGAGAATGAAGCCGATATGATAAGTCTGCCGCTGCAGCTCGACCTGATCGGCACCGCCGAATTTCGGCAAGGGGCGGCTCAGCACGATCTCCGTTCCCTGCTCGTCCCGGAGGATCGCCCGGCCGATCCTTTCGTTCATCTCCTGCAATTCCAGAGCGAAGTAACGCAGGAAAAAATCGGCCGTCGCGGCGATATCGGGCACGTGGAAATCAAGATGGTTCAAACGCATTGATCTCTCCTTTGAGAATAAAATCCCGGAGGAGTGCGTCTTCTAACGCTCCGCATGCCGCCGGGACCCCGCATTCGCATGCGGGCCACGTCGCGGGTTCTCGTGTGAAACACGGAGCAGAGCTTCCATGGCGGAAGGGACCGGGCTTACCTCATCCGGTCCTGCCTTTTTCGACAGCTCCGCTGTAGCAGATTGCGCAACGAGCGGCAATCGGCTCAATCGAGCGGCTTCACAACAGCGGCGACAAGGGCGAGCAGGGCAAAGGCGCCGCCACAGCCGCAGACGGCAAGCCAGCCGCCATAGCTCCAGGCCGGGCCGGCAATGGCGGAGCCGAGCGCTCCGCCCAGGAAGAAGACGCCGACGAAGAGGCCGTTCAGCCGGCCGCGCGCTTCCGGTCGCAGCAGGTTGATCGCCCGGCGGCCGAGCGTCTGATCGCCGGTCACGCCGACATCGAGCATGACGGCGGCGACACCGAGAAGAACGAGCGACGGCCAGAAACCGTCCGACATTGCCGTGCCGGCATAGGCGGCCAGCGCCATGGCGGCGATCATGACCAGATCGGCGATGACGGTCGCGCGGCGGCTGAGACCGCGATCGCCGAGCCGGCCGAAATAGGAGGTGGAGACCGCGCCGCCGGCGCCGACAAGGGCAAAGAGGCCGATCTGCGCCTGGTCGAGGCCGAAGGGCGGCAGCGTGAGGCGCAGCGCCACCACCGTCCAGAACAGGCTGAAGCAGCCCATGGCCATGGCGGCGCTGAAGGCGCGGCTGCACAGGACCGGTTCGTCGCGAAGCAGATGCCAGAGCGAGGCGATGAGGGCGCCGTAACCCGCGGCGGCTTCAGGCCGGCGCTCGGGAAGGCGCACGGCCAGCACGGCCGCCAGCGCCGCCATGGCAACGCCGCTTGCGACATAGAAGCTCCGCCAGCCCCAGCCGTCGGCGATCATGCTGGCAACCGGCCGCGACAGGAGAATGCCGACCATCAGGCCGCTCATGACATTGCCGATGACCCTACCGCGATGTTCGGGCGCCGACATGGATGCGGCGACCGGCACGAGGATCTGGATGGCCGAACAGGCCGCCCCCAGCAGGAACAGGAAAACCAGAAGCAGCCAGCCGCTGGGTGCGGCTGCCGCGGCAAAGGCCGCCGCCACCGCCGCGCCGAGCAGACGCAGCACGAGGCGCCGGTTTTCGACGAGGTCGCCGAGCGGCACGAGGAAAAAGAGACCGGCCGCATAACCGAGCAGCGTCACCATGGCGACGAGGCTGGCGCCGGCATCCGAAAAGCCGAGAGAGGGACCGATGACGCCGATCAGCGTCTGCGGTGCAAAGAGATTGACGATGATGACGCCCGTGGACAGGGCAAAAAGCAGGATCAGCGACGGGCTGATGCCGGCAGCGGGCGCGGCCCGCTCCAGCTCGGCAAGGTCCGCTTCCTCTGCAAGGTTCGATTCCAAAGACATGGGTTCTCCAATAAATTATGGCATATCGAGGAGCCCATTTATATTTTCATCGCATAATGCTACAATTGAATTGAACTGATATTCTTTATGCGGATTTTGCATGAACATTCATGACCTCGAAGCCTTCGTCGCCGTCGTCGAAACGGGATCGATCGTGGCGGCATCGGCGCAGATCAACCTGACGCAGCCCGGCATCACCCGCCGCATCCAGAACCTGGAGGACAGCCTCGGCACGATCCTGCTCGACCGGCAGTCGAAGCCGCTGAAACCCACGGCCGCAGGCCGCGAGGCCTATGAGCACGGGCGCCGGGTGCTGCGCTCGCTCGACGATCTCAAGGCCGGCGTTTCGCCCGGCGGCGCGGTCCGCGGCGAGTTTCGCCTCGGCATCATGCCCTATCTTTCCGAAGCGGCGCTGGCCGTACCTCTCGACCGGCTGCGCAGCCGGTTTCCGGAACTGACGCTGCGCATCGTTTCGGGATGGTCGCTGCATCTGATGGAACAGGTGGCGCGCAGCGGGCTCGATGCCGTCGCCGTCTGCCTTGCTGACGGCGTCAACCCGCCGGATGACCTGGTTGCGGAAAATATCGGCTCGCATTCCGTCCTGCTCGTCGCCTCCCCTTCGCTCGGCGTTCCGAAGGCGGCGAAGCTGGAGGAACTTTCCCGCTTTGCCTTCGTGATGAACGAAACCGGCTGCGGCTTCCGCGCCTATATCCGCCACCGTTTCGAGAGTGCCCGCCTGCCCTTCCAGGTCGCGGTGGAGGCTCTCAGCGCCGATCTCAGGCTCTCGCTCGTGGCGCGCGGGCTCGGCATCGGCATCGTCACGCCGGCAGCGCTCGCCGGCAGCCCGTGGCGGCATCAGGTGGACGTGATCGACTCGGTCGATTTCCAGCCGAAGGTGAACGCCTGGGTTCTCCACCGCCCGCCGGCCGGGCGTCTGGCGCAACCGATCGCAACCTTTACCGAGGCGCTTCTCGAAGGGTTGAACGGACCGGCGCCGTTTCTGTCGTGAGCTTTCGGCGATTTGCGGTACAATGACACCGTGCTGCGGAAGGAAAGGCTCCCGACATGAAACTGATCGCACTTGGCCTCATCGGCGCGCTGGCGCTTGCCGGCTGCACGACTGTCGACTACACCGGCCCCGGCCTCGAACCCATTCCCGGCAGCATCACCTATAACGGCCAGCCGCGCACCAAACTGACGAAATCACCCGTCGGCTCCACCTTCCCGCATGATTTCATCGATCAGTACGGGCGGCAGGTGGAGGAGACCTACATCATCCGCCCGGACCGAAGCCTCGCGATCGCCCACCGGCAATACCGGCCGATCAATATTTTCGGGGATGATTGAGAGACACCGGGCATCGCCAGTTCAGCCAAAGCGAGAAACATATCGCGCGTCCCGTTTGAAAATACCGAGTGCTATTTCTTCGACGATATATTGGCCCTCGCGTATTGACCTCGCTGTGGCTCACGAACGGCTGATATGTTGAGATCCTTTCTTAGGATCGCGCATAGTTCGATGGCGGCAACGTTTTCTGGATTCAGCAACGTATGCAGCTCGGCTCTGCTTATCTTCCCGACAGGCCACGCTCACGCGTGGAATGGATAGCGCTTCGGAAGGGGTATCATTATGAGCGAACTCGATGCATCCTCGCGGATAATGATCGGCCGTATCGATGGCGGAGACGAACGGGACACTTCCCCACGCCGATTTTAAACTATCGTATACTTATAATATAGCCTATATTCCGTTTGGAAACCAAATTCCTCTGGAGGCATAATTTCCAGAGTTTGGCAAAACATGGTTTTTCTCTATCTCCGACGCTTTTATCTCCTTTATAGATGAAACATTTTCCATCATTGTTGATAATGTTTTGCTTTCTCTGACCACCTTCCAAGCATCCTCTTTGTCAACTGCACTTATCCCGCAGCCCAATCGAAATAACATTCCTGTCGATCCTTTTTTAAATTCTATCCAAAATAGTTTCATTATTATCCTATTGCCCTGGTACAAAACGAGGCGGAGAACCGGGCTCAAAGCGGAGAGAGGGTCCGATATAAGGGTTACGGGTGCCTGGAACTATCCCAGTTTTGGGATCAAGACCTGGCAGCCTTCCATCCATACCCTTGTAATACTCTAAACTGCTGGGCGTCGTGACATAGTCTATGTCGCTTTTTGTTCTTGGACCTTTACCGTAAGGCAAATTTTCCGCAGGTGATCGTCCCGCTCCTTTTGCCGCCGAACCTACAACGTCTATAGGCCTTCCGGATTCATCAACAACCTTCTGAATGTCTTTCACTTCTTGTGCCGCCAGGTCACCAATCCGGTATTTCCGAGGATGAGGTGCGAGGGATCATTCGCAGGTAAGTTGACAGGTCCGCAGCAACGCGGGCGATCATCAGTCAAATCAATGCCAGTGTAAAACTGCCTGTAAAACCGGCCGAAAATCCGCCGACAAATCTTCCTCCAACCCCTTGAAAAGGTGAATGGAGCGGGTGAAGGGAATCGAACCCTCGTATTCAGCTTGGGAAGCTGCTGCTCTACCATTGAGCTACACCCGCCTGATGCGCGAGATTTCCAACAGATGGCCGCCGCTGTCAAGCCGCGGCATTGACGCATTTCAGATGCGGAAATGTTTCGACAGCTTCAGGCCCTGGGCCTGATAGTTGGAGCCGAGGCCGGAGCCGTAGAGGCTTTCGGGCTGTTCCTGCATGTGCTCGTAGATCAGGCGGCCGACGATCTGGCCGTCTTCGAGGATGAAGGGGACTTCGTGGCTGCGCACTTCGAGCACCGCGCGACTGCCGCGCCCGCCGGCCGGCGCGTGGCCGAAGCCGGGGTCGAAGAAGCCGGCATAGTGGACGCGGAATTCGCCGACGAGCGGGTCGAAGGGGGTCATTTCCGCCGCGTAATGCGGGGGGACGTGCACGGCCTCGCGCGAGACGAGGATGTAGAACTCGTCCGGGTCGAGGATCAGTTCGTTGCGGCCGCGGCTGTAGAGCGGTTCCCAGAAATCGTAGATATCGTGCTGGGCCTTCTTGTCGACGTCGACGACGGCGGTGTGGTGCTTGCCGCGATAGCCGATCAGGCCGTCCTTGTCGCCCGTCAGGTCGATGGACAGCGCAATGCCGCCGCCGGAAATATTGGGTTGCTTTGAGGCGACCAGCGTTTCCGTTTCGTGCAGCTTCAAAAGCTCCGGCTCGCCGAGCACCGACTGGCCGACGCGGAAACGGATCTGCGACAGGCGCGAGCCGCGGCGCACGACGATCGGGAAGGTGCGCGGGCTGATTTCGAGATAGAGCGGGCCGCAATAACCGGCCGGGATCTTGTCGAATTCCTGCGCGTAATCGGTGATGACGCGGGTGAAGATATCGAGGCGGCCGGTCGAGCTTTTCGGATTGGCCGAGGCCGACATGTCGGCCGGCAGGTCGAGATGTTCCATCAGCGGCACGATATAGACGCAGCCGGTTTCCAGCACCGCGCCTTCGCTCAAGTCGATGACGTGCAGGCTCAGCCGGTCGAGCTTGTCGGAGACGAGATGGGAGGGACCGGGCATGAAGCTCGCGCGCACGCGGAAAGCCTTGGCGCCCAGCCGCAGGTCCAGGCTTGCGGGCTGGATCTGGTCGCGGTCGAGCTCGCGCTCGCTTTTCAGACGCCCCGTTTCAAACAGCGCCGCAATCGCGCGGTCGGCCAGAATTCCAGTTTCGCGAGCCATCATGCTCCATCCATAATCTGGTGCCGACAAAACCAAAGTCGGGGAATTGACGCAAGCACAGAACGGCAGTATTGCAAATTTATCCCGTGGTGATTTGGCCGGTCGGCTTGCAGCCACGTTAAACAAGTGGCTAAAAGGACCGGGTATGAAACCGGTCTGCTTTTGCGGCCGGTTTTTTTGTTGTTTGAAAGTGGTGATGGCATGAGCAAGACCTGGCGCCCGGCAACCCAACTCGTCCATGGCGGTACGCTGCGCTCGCAGTATGGCGAGACGTCCGAGGCAATCTATCTCACGCAGGGCTTCGTCTACGATACGTCGGAAGCCGCCGAAGCGCGCTTCAAGGGCGAGACGGACGGTTTCATCTACGCCCGCTACGGCAGCCCCACCAACGACATGTTCGAAAAGCGCATGTGCGCGCTGGAAGGCGCCGAAGACGCCCGCGCCACCGCTTCCGGCATGGCCGCCGTCACCGCCGCCATCCTCTGCCAGCTGAAGGCCGGCGACCATATCGTTGCGGCGCGCGCCCTCTTCGGCTCCTGCCGCTGGGTGGTCGAGACGCTGGCGCCGAAATACGGCATCGACTGCACGCTGGTGGACGGCCGCTATCTCGAAAACTGGGAAAAGGCGATTACGCCGAAGACCAAGGTGTTCTTCCTGGAAAGCCCGACCAACCCGACGCTGGAAGTGGTCGATATTGCCGGCGTCGCCTGGCTTGCCAACCAGATCGGCGCCAAGGTCGTCGTCGACAACGTGTTTGCCACCCCCCTCTTCCAGAAGCCGCTGGAACTCGGCGCCCATATCGTCGTCTATTCCGCCACCAAGCATATTGACGGCCAGGGCCGCTGCCTCGGCGGCGTCGTGCTTTCCGACAAGGAATGGATCGACGAGAACCTGCACGACTATTTCCGCCATACCGGCCCGGCCATGTCGCCCTTCAACGCCTGGACGCTCCTGAAGGGCATCGAGACGCTGCCGCTGCGCGTCGCCCAGCAGACGCGCAACGCCGCCAAGATCGCCGATTTCCTGGCCGACCAGGGCAAGGTCGCCAGGGTCATCTATCCCGGCCGCAAGGACCATCCGCAGGCCGACATCATCGCCAAGCAGATGTCGGGCGGCTCCACGCTCGTCTGTTTCGAGCTGAAGGGCGGCAAGGAAGCGGCATTTGCGCTGCAGAACGCGCTGGAGATCGTCAAGATTTCCAACAATCTCGGCGATTCCAAGAGCCTGATCACGCATCCGGCGACGACCACGCACAAGAACCTGACGGACGAGGCCCGCGCCGAACTCGGCATCTCGCCGGGCACCGTGCGCCTGTCGGCCGGCATCGAAGACACGGACGACCTGATCGAGGATTTCGCCCGCGCGCTGTCGAAGGTTTCGGCCTGATCTGCAGGCTACGGCCGCGGAAGTCGCCGCGGCCGTAGCATTTGCCTTGAAATTAACACTGAGAGTTAGGCTTAATGAACGAAAGGCGGTCCAACCGGGGGTGGAGGGGCTGCGATCACTGTACCGTTTCTTGACGGGGCAAGCCTCTTATAAGATACGGGTAACATATACTGACTAAGGTGTAAGGCATGTATCGCGCCCTCACACGAGACATAGAAGTCGTTGTCGAGCCGTTTTATCTGGAGGAGCAATCCGATCCGGACGACGATCGTTATGTCTGGGGCTATCGCGTCGTCATCAGCAACAATTCCGGCATCGCCGTGCGCCTCGTCAACCGTTACTGGAACATTACCGACCAGAACGGGCAGATCGACGAGGTCAGCGGCCCCGGCGTCGTGGGCGAGCAGCCGCGGCTGCAGCCGGGCGATACTTACGAATATTCCTCCGGCTGCCCGCTCGATACGCCGTCCGGCCTGATGTTCGGCCACTACCAGATGGAGACGGACGAAGGCGAGCTGTTCGACGTGGACATTCCCGCCTTCTCGCTGGACTCGCCCGGCCTGCTGCGCGTGCTCAACTGAGGCGCGACGCCGTTTTCGCAAACGGCGTCGATCCAGCCGACAGCGGCTCCATCTCGTTGTTTCCAAGCAATTCCGGACGCAAGACCGTTTCACGCTTTTGCTGGAATTGCTCTACAGCTCAAAGGGATCGGAAGCGGTCTGCGTATCCGGCTTTGCCGCGAACGGGTCTTTCGATTGCGGCGGCGCCGGCTGTTGGGCGAGGGCGGAGTTGACGGCCTGCTGACAGGCGAGCATCTCATCGGTCGCCTTGACGGAATTCTTCAGGCTGAGGGAGACGATCTGCTTGCCGTTGAAATTGGCGCGAAAACTCAGCCTGAGTGCGAAATCGGCAACCAGGTTCGTATCCTTGAAGTTGATCCAGAGCGCCTTGATACCGTTGAAATCCAGGGCCGTCGCGTCGGCGTTCCACTTGGACCGATCCAGATAGAATTCGATCGGATACTGCTTGCCCTCTTCCAGCGACTTCCAGTTCGCATTGGCGATCAGCATATAAAAAGGATTGTCCTTGTCGGCGAAATTGAAGCCGAGACGGAAAACCGTGCCGTCTTCGAAGGCCGTCATGACGAAACAGGCACCGCCCAAAGTCCTGTCGACAGCAACAGTCCAGCCGCCGACTTCTTTCCACACCATCGTGTCGTCATCGGCAACGGCAATTTGCGGCACCGCAGCCAGGAGCGCGAACACCAGACACAAGACCTTCATCGGCACCCCCACCCCGCTTTCACAGCCCGAACCAATGAATGGCAATAGGCGCACAGCGACTACCAAAAGTCGAGTCGCCGTGTTGCATCATCGCCTGTTTTTGTTGCCTGTTTTCGCCTCCATCCGGGAGCGCTACGGCATCGGCCCGAAAACCGGAACGATCTTCGGGCCGATGCACAGAAGGAGCCGGGGCGTCCCTTGCGCGTGCGCAGGGACGCACGGCACTTCAGGTAAGCTGGGAGGCAACCTCATCCACGGGGAAGCGGTAGGTGGTCGAGCAGAATTCGCAGGTCACGGAGATCTCGCCGTTTTCCTGGCTCGCCTCGATTTCCTCGGCGCTAAAACCCTTCAGCACGCCGCCGATCTTTTCGCGCGAACAGCTGCAGCGGTCGAAGACGGCGCGCGGATCGTAGACGCGCACGCCGCGCTCGTGGAAAAGACGAAACAGAAGCCGCTCGGTGCCGACCTGCGGGTCGGTGAGTTCGTCGGCATCCACCGTTTCGACCAGCGAGCGGGCTTCCGTCCAGGCATCGTCCTCGACATGGGCGCGCGCGCCGGTATCGCCGTCGCCGCCGTGAAGGTCGGGCTGGCGCATCCGTTCGGGCGCTTCCGGCAGGAACTGGGCGACGAGGCCGCCGGCCCGCCAGCGGTGACGCGGCTTGCCGTTCTCGTCGCGGTCGAAAAGTTCGGCGGCGGCCAGGCGCACGCGCGTCGGGATCTGTTCCGACTGGCGGAAATAGACGCCGGCAATGTCTTCGAGCGAGGTGCCGTCCAGCGCCACGATGCCCTGATAGGGCTGGCTGAACTTGCCCTGGTCGATGGTGAAGGCGAGGATGCCCTTGCCGAGCAGCTGTTCCGGCTCCGTTTCGCCCGCCGCAACCGCCTTGTCGAGCAGGGCCTGATCGAAACGCGCATAGGCGCGGACGTTTTCCGGCGTCGAGAAATCGCAGACGAGAAGATCGACAGGGCCGTCGCTCTTGGTTTGCACGGTGAACTTGCCCTCGAATTTCAGCGAGGTGCCGAGCAGCACGGTCAGCACCACCACTTCCGCCAGAAGGCGGGCGACGGGGGCGGGATAACGGTGGCGTTCGAGGATGGCATCCAGCATCGGGCCGAGCTGGACGGCGCGACCGCGCACATCAAGCCCTTCCACCTGGAAGGGGACGACATGGTCATCGCCGGCGAAATCGAACTCGCCGAGGGCGGCGGCAGCTTCTGCCATGGCTTTCACTCCTGTTCTGTCAGAGCAGCCGGCCAGCGCACCGGCCGCTCGCGCAGCCGCGAGTGTTCAACTCGCGACATCCGATTATGGTTCAGATCGCGCCCAGGCACCAAGCAAGAATCGACTTCTGCGCATGAAGGCGGTTTTCCGCCTCATCGAAGACCACGGATTGCGGGCCGTCGATCACCTCGTCCGTCACCTCCTCACCGCGATGCGCGGGAAGGCAGTGCATGAACAATGCGTCTTTGCCGGCCTGCGCCATCAAATGCGCGTTGACCTGATAAGGCTGGAAGACATTGTGACCTCTGGCCCGATGTTCCTGATTCATGGAGACCCAGGTATCGGTCACTACGCAATCGACGCCGGCAACCGCACGGTCTGCATCATGGCAGAGCATGATTTCGGCGCCCTCATTGCGAGCCCAGTTCAGATAGTGATCCTTCGGCTCGGAACCAAGGGGTACGGCCATGTTCATGCGGTAGCCGAAGCGGGCGGCCCCTTCCACCAGCGAATGCAGCACGTTGTTGCCGTCGCCGGTCCAGGCAATCGTCTTGCCCTTGATGGGGCCGCGATGCTCTTCGAAGGTCATGATGTCGGCCATGATCTGGCAGGGGTGGGTATCGTCCGTCAGCGCGTTGATGACGGGAACGGTCGCGTGTTCGGCAAGCTCCAGCATCCGGCTGTGCTCGGTCGTGCGGATCATGATCGCATCGACATAGCGCGAGAGAACCTTGGCGGTGTCGCCGATCGTCTCGGCGCGGCCGAGCTGCATTTCGGTGCCCGACAGGAACAGCGTCTCGCCGCCGAGCTGGCGCATGCCGACATCGAAGGAGACGCGGGTTCGGGTGGAGGGCTTCTCGAAGATCATGGCGAGCATCTTGCCGGCAAGCGGCTTGTCGGCGGTGCCGGCCTTGAAGGCCTGCTTTCGCAGCTTGGCATCGTCCATGATGGTTCTGAGGTCGGATGCGGTGACTGCGGAGAGATCGAGGAAATGTTTGGGGGAAGCCATCGTTCGTTACCTGCTACGCCCGCCGGCGGGCGGGGCGATGTCCTTTCAAGCGGTCTTCTTGACCTTGGCGGCGCGGATGCTTTCGGCGGCACGTTCGAGACGGGACAGACCCTCGCGCGCCTCCTCTGCCGTGACGACCAGCGGCGGCAGCAGGCGGATGACGTTGTCGCCGGCCGGGATCGCCAGAAGGTGTGCGGCGCGGATTTCCCGAAGCAGCTCGGCCGAGGGCACGGCGGCCTTGACGCCGAGCAGCAGGCCTTCGCCCCGGATGTCCTCGATCACGTCGGGATAACGGTCCTTGAGCGAGGCAAGGCCCTGGCGGAAGACGAGGGCGACGTCGCGCACGTGCTCAAGGAACCCATCGGCGAGGATCAGATCGAGGACCGCGTTGCCGACGGCCATGGCGAGCGGGTTGCCGCCATAGGTGGAACCGTGTGTGCCGGCCTTCATGCCGGAGGCGGCTTCCGCCGTCGCAAGGCAGGCGCCGAGCGGGAAACCGCCGCCGATGCCCTTGGCGACCGCCATGATATCGGGCGTCACGCCCGACCATTCGTAGGCGAAGAGCTTGCCGGTGCGGCCGACACCGGTCTGGACCTCGTCGAGGATGAGAAGCAGGCCGTGCTCGTCGCAGAGCTGGCGCAGCGCCTTCATGAATTCCGGTGTAACCGGCCGCACGCCGCCCTCGCCCTGCACGGGCTCGATGAGGATGCCGGCCGTCTTGTCGGAGATCGCGGCGCGCACGGCCTCGATATCGCCGAAGGGAACCTGATCGAAACCGGGGGTCTTGGGGCCGAAACCTTCCAGATATTTCTCCTGGCCGCCGGCGGCGATGGTCGCCAGCGTGCGGCCGTGGAAGGCGCCTTCGAAGGTGATGATATGGAAGCGCTCGGGATGGCCCTTGGCGAACTGGTAGCGGCGCGCCGTCTTGATGGCGCATTCGAGCGCCTCGGCGCCGGAATTGGTGAAGAACACCTTGTCGGCGAAGGTGGCTTCCGTCAGGCGATTGGCCAGCTTTTCCTGGCCGGGGATCTCGTAGACGTTCGACAGGTGCCAGACCTTGTCGGCCTGATCCTTGAGCGCTGCCACGACATGCGGATTGCCGTGGCCGACGGAGGTGACGGCCACGCCTGCGCCGAAATCCAGATATCGCTCGCCGGTTTCGGTAATCAGCCACACGCCTTCACCTCGCTCGAACCGCAGCGGGGCACGAGAATAGGTATCATATAGCGGCGAGGCTTCAGCCATGGCGCGAACTCCTGCAACAGGTTATGAGGCACCGGACTCCGGCTAAGAAAACCAGGCCCGAAAAATCAAAAATGCCGCCTTTCGGCGGCATGGATCACTATTTACTTTTCGCACTGCAATGTCAACAAAACTGCGGATTTAGCGCATGCGTCAAGCTGGCAACCGGCTTTACAGGTCTATCAACAGCTAATGTTGCAGAAATGACTCTCCGGGGAAGCAAGTTGGGGAAAACTACGAATTCGGATTCATCGGATTCCTGCGACTCTTGTCACAGAGTCAGGCTCACACTAGGTTAAAGTTCAATTACTAGACTGCATGCGGCGGAACTAGTCACCAAAATTGATCTGGCGTTTCTTGCCTCGGAGTCTTCCGAGGCAGCGGTGAGGGATTCTGCCATCACCAACGCAAAAGGCGGAGACAGGGCATGAACTGGACAGACGAGCGTGTCGAGAAGCTCAAGAAGCTTTGGTCGGAGGGGCTGAGTGCCAGCCAGATCGCTGCGCAGCTTGGCGGGGTGAGTAGAAACGCCGTTATCGGCAAGGTTCACCGGCTCAGTCTTCCCGGCCGCGCCAAGGCCGGCGGCACGGCAACCGCGGCGCGTGCGCCCAAGCGCAACACCTCGGCCCCGCGCGCCCCGAACTATGCCTCCCGCATCGCCACCCGCACCGTGACCCGCCAGCAGGGCGCCACGATGCTGAAGGAAGAGATCGAGATCGAAACGGTGGAGGAAATGGACTATGTGCCGGCCGCCAACGTGGTCGTGCCGATCTCGCGCCGCCTCGGCCTGACGGAACTGACCGAGCGCACCTGCAAGTGGCCGGTCGGCGACCCGCTGAAGGACGATTTCTACTTCTGCGGCTGCGACTCCCCGGATTCGTCGCCCTATTGCAACTACCACCAGCGCCTCGCCTACCAGCCGGTGAGCGAGCGCCGCAAGGCTGTGCGGGTCGGCTGATCCACGCCTTTCAAATGACGCAGCATCGGTCGCCCCTCTTCGCTGACGCGCAGGGGGGCGAATTTTTTGCGTCGGTGAATTGCTGCCCGCAGCACATTTTTGCGCAGCTCCAACAGCAGCAATGTATATCCCTTTGACATATCCCAATCGTCGTTCTACATGGATATGGCATTCGTACATGGCCGGAGATCGAGGATGGAGCAGGGTTCAGTGTTTCAGAGCAATCGCAGCCAGGCCGTGAGGCTGCCCAAGGCTGTGGCTTTGCCAGATGACGTAAAGCGGGTGGATATCGTTGCTGTCGGACGCACGCGGATCATTTCGCCCGCCGGTGAAGTCTGGGATAGCTGGTTTGAGGGCGAGGCAGCGTCACCGGATTTCATGAACGAACGCGATCAGCCGGCCGCGCAGGAGCGCGAAGCATTTTAATGCTGAAATATATGCTGGATACGAACATCTGCATCTTCACGATAAAAAATCGGCCGCAGCACGTTCGAGACGCATTCAATCGTCATCATGGCCAACTCTGCATGAGTTCCATCAGCTTGATGGAGCTGATCTATGGTGCGGAAAAATCGGCTGCTCCGGAAAAGAATTTGTCTGTCGTCGAAGGCTTTGCTGCTCGGCTTGAGGTACTCGCGTATGACGAAATAGCAGCTGCCCATACAGGTCAGTTGCGCGCCGAACTTGCGCGCGGCGGGACTCCCATCGGGCCTTACGACCAATTGATTGCCGGTCACGCGCGCTCGCGAGGGCTGATCCTGGTCACGAATAACAGGCGCGAATTTGATCGCGTGCCTGGCTTACGTGTTGAGGATTGGGCGACTTAGGCATGTCAAGCCGACCACGCTGACCAACGACAATGCTGTCCGCGATGTGATGGCCAGACAATCGTCGCGCATTCAACCGCTCATGTGGATTCCTTCCTCCCTGGCAGTCCGGGAGCGGGTGCCGCAAGGCTGTGTTTCAGCCCCAGGCCGGCATGGAACGGTGGCCGCGGCGCTGTAGCGCGATTTTCTGATACAGATGCGGTATTCTCGTCGAGCAGCGCGACGCACACAGTCGCTCAGGGGTGCCAATGGAGATCGATCCAAAGCGCATGACAATCGGGTTCGTCGGGACGGGCACGATTACCGAGGCCGTCGTCACCGGTCTGGGGAAGACAGCGTTTTGCGACACACCGGTCATGCTGTCACCCCGTAACGCAGGCGTCGCCGCCCGCCTCGCGGCGGCAAACCGGAATGTGTCGATCGCTTTGGGCAACCAGGATGTTCTTGACCGATCCGATCTCGTATTCGTGGCGGTGAGGCCACAAATTGTCGAGGAGGTCGTCCGCTCGCTGCGATTTCGGCCGGGCCACCATGTCATCAGCTTTGTCGCGGTCACACCAATGGATCAGCTGCTGGCATGGATCGACCAGCCGGTTCGCCTAAGCCTGGCAATTCCCCTTCCGTTCGTCGCAGATCTTCAGGGCGCGACTGCAATCTACCCGCCCGACGAGGTTTCCCACGCCCTCTTTTCGGCGCTCGGAACAGCGATCCAGGTCGAAAACAAGGCGGAGTTCGAACTTCTCGCGGTGGCGAGCTGCCTGATGGCCACCTATTTCGGCATCCTGGACGCGACCTCGACCTGGCTGCAGAGCCAGGGGCTTTCGGGAACGGCTGGCGACGCCTACCTCCGCCAGTTGTTTTCCGGTCTCGCCCATACTGCCAGCGCAAAACCTGTCGCGCGTTTTGACGAACTCATCGGCGAGCATTCGACCAGGGGCGGATTGAATGAACAGGTGCTCGAAGACTTTCGCGCGTTTGGCGGCACTGCGGCCCTGCAAAGGGCGCTTGATCGAATTCTTGCGCGTGTCCGCCTGTAAGGCGCCGGGTCTCTCGACGTTTGCTTTCGGCGCCTGGTGTCGGCTTTCATAAGGAGTTCGGGGGGCCAGAACAAACAAACGGGCCGCCCGGCAAGCGAGCGACCCGTTCGTGACCTCCGATTGCTCGGATCAGGCTTCCATCGAATATCCCGCGCCGCGCACGGTGCGGATGACATCCTGCATGTTGGAGAAGTTCAGCGCCTTGCGCAGGCGGCCGACATGGACGTCGACGGTGCGTTCGTCCACGTAGATATCGTGGCCCCAGACGCCGTCGAGCAGCTGCGAGCGGGAGAAGACGCGGCCCGGCGACGACATCAAAAATTCCAGCAGGCGGAATTCGGTCGGTCCGAGGCGGACTTCGCGGCTCTTGCGGTGGACGCGGTGGGTTTCGCGATCGAGCTCGATATCGCCGCATTTCAGAACGGTGGAGAGAACCTCCGGGCGGGCGCGGCGCAGCATGGCCTTGACGCGGGCAACCAGTTCCGGCGTGGAGAAGGGCTTGACGACATAATCGTCCGCGCCGGTCGAAAGGCCGCGCACACGCTCGCTCTCTTCGCCGCGCGCCGTCAGCATGATGATCGGCAGGCGCTCGGTTTCCGGCCGCATGCGCAGCCGCCGGCAGAGCTCGATGCCGGAAACGCCCGGCAGCATCCAGTCCAGGATGAGCAGGTCGGGCGTGCGCTCCTGAAGCCGGATCTCGGCCTCGTCGCCACGGAGGATCGTATCCACCTCGAAACCTTCGGCCTCGAGGTTGTAGCGCAGCAGCACGCTCAGCGCTTCTTCATCTTCAACAACTGCAACTCTTGGGATCATGCGTGTCAGTCTCCTAATGCACGATCCTTAAACCGGGGGTGATTTAAGCAAGGGATCATGCAGAAAGTCGGAATTGGCTGCACCCTCGGGCGCCCCCGGGCGGGGGGCGCGTGCAATCGGCGGCCGGGATTACTCCGTGACGGCGCCGACGGTGTTGGAGCTGTCGTCCTTCGGACGCTCGCCCTCCGGCTGGGCACCGGTTGCCATATAGTAGATCGTCTCGGCGATGTTGGTCGCGTGGTCGCCGATGCGCTCGATGTTCTTGGCGCAGAAAAGAAGATGCGTGCAACTCGTGATGTTGCGCGGATCTTCCATCATGTAGGTCAGCAGTTCGCGGAACAGCGAGGTGTACATCGCGTCGATCTCGTCATCGCGCTCGCGGATGGACTTGGCCTTGTCGGCCGAACGCGTCGTGTAGACGTCGAGCACTTCCTTGAGCTGGACGAGCGCCAGTTCGGAGAGGTGTTCGAGGCCGCGGGCGAGCTTGCGCGGGACGCCGGTGCTCTGCACGGCGATGACGCGCTTGGCGGTGTTCTTGCCGAGATCGCCGACGCGCTCGAGATCGGCGGCGATCCGGATCGAACCGATGATCTCGCGCAGGTCGGAGGCCATCGGCTGGCGGCGGGCGATGGTGACGATCGCCTTGTCGTTGATTTCGCGCTCGGCGTGATCGAGGATCACGTCGTCGGAAATGACCTTCTGGGCGAGCGCCGTGTCACCGTTGACGAGCGCGCGGACGGCTTCGGCGCCCATCTGTTCGGCAAGGCCGCCCATCTCGGAAATGCGCCGGGACAGGAACTTCAGATCGTCGTCGTAGGCGGAAAAAATATGTGTCGATGCCATTGGGCTTTGTCCTCGAAAATCGGGAAGGCTTCACATCGCCAAAATCAGCCGAACCGGCCCATGATATAGTCCTGGGTGCGCGGGTCGTCCGGGTTGGTGAACATCTTGTCGGTATCGTTCTCCTCGACCAGGTTGCCGAGGTGGAACATGGCCGTGCGCTGTGATACGCGAGCGGCCTGCTGCATGGAATGCGTCACGATGACGATCGTGTAGTTTTCGCGCAGCTCGTGGATCAGCTCTTCAACCTTGGCTGTCGCGATCGGGTCGAGCGCCGAGCAGGGCTCGTCCATCAGGATGACTTCCGGGCTGACGGCGACGGCGCGCGCGATGCACAGGCGCTGCTGCTGGCCGCCGGACAGGCCGGTGCCGGATTCATGCACGCGGTCCTTGACCTCGTTCCAGAGGCCGGCGCGCTGCAGGCTCGATTCGACGATCTGGTCGAGATCGGCCTTGGACTTGGCAAGGCCGTGGATGCGCGGGCCGTAGGAGATGTTTTCGTAGATCGACTTCGGGAACGGGTTCGGCTTCTGGAACACCATGCCGACGCGGGCGCGCAGTTCGACGACATCGATATCCGGATCGTAGATATCGTCGCCGTCGAGCGAAATCTTGCCGGTGACGCGGCAACCGTCGATCGTGTCGTTCATGCGGTTCAGCGAACGCAGGAAGGTGGACTTGCCGCAGCCCGACGGGCCGATCAGCGCGGTCACGGTGTTTTCGCGGATGTTCAGATTGACGTCGAAAAGCGCGCGCTTCTCGCCGTAATAAACGGAGACATCCTGACCGATCATCTTATACGGGACGTTGCTCATTTTCTGGTCCAGCGCCTTCTCAACTGCGGCTTCCGTCAACATGTTCATGATCTCTACTCCGTTTACCAGCGGCGCTCAAAGCGACGACGCAAGAGGATAGCTCCGATGTTCATGACGATGAGGAACAGGAGCAGGACGATGATGGCACCCGAGGTTCTTTCCACGAAGGCGCGCTCGGCTTCGTTGGCCCACATGTAGACCTGAACCGGAAGTGCGGTGGAGGGATCGAGCGGCGTGGTCGGCGCCTGGGCGACGAAGGCGACCATGCCGATGAGCAAGAGCGGCGCGGTTTCGCCGAGTGCGTGGGCAAGGCCGATGATCGTGCCGGTCAGGATGCCGGGCATGGCAAGCGGCAGCACATGGTGGAACACCATCTGCATCTTCGAGGCGCCAAGGCCAAGGGCGGCGGAGCGGATCGAGGGCGGCACGGCGCGCAGTGCGGCACGCGTGGCGATGATGATCGTCGGCAGGGTCATCAACGTCAGCACCAGACCGCCGACCAGCGAGGCCGAACGCGGCAGGCCGGCGAAGTTGATGAAGACCGACAGGCCGAGCAGGCCGTAGACGATGGAGGGGACTGCGGCGAGGTTGTTGATATTGACCTCGATCAGGTCCGTCAGCCTGTTCTTCGGCGCGAATTCCTCGAGATAGATCGAGGCGGCCACACCGATCGGCAGCGCAAGGACGAGAACGATCAGCATCAGGTAGAGCGAGCCGATGAGGGCGACGCCGAGGCCTGCGGCTTCCGGGCGGCTGGAATTGCCGTTGACGAAGAGGCCGGTGTTGAACTCCTTCTGGAGCGCACCGCTCGCCTTCAGCTGGTTCATCCAGCCGACCTGCTTGTCGTTGACCTTGCGGTTCTTCTCCTCGACCGAAAGATCGATCTGGCCCTTGTTGGCGCTGTCGATATTGGCTTCGGCGAGAACCGTGACGTTGACGGTCTTGCCGATGATCGACGGGTCGGCGACCACCATGTCACGCAGCTGGATCGGCGCGCCCTTCGAGATCATGTTGGCCGCGTCGCGCACGTCGGGGCGGCTCGAAGGGTTGATGCCGAGCTGCTTGACGATCGCGTCGCGCAGCAGGACCGGATAGTTGGCGGCAATCAGCACCGAAGGGTCGCTCGCGCGCTTGTTGTCCGGGTCGATGGTCTTCTCGGCAAACTCGATCGGCAGGGTGATGGCCGTCTGCTGGAAGGCGGTATAGCCGTTGCTGATGACCGTCCACAGCAGGATGAAGAGAAAGACGAGGCCGAAGGCGATGGCGGCGATGCCATAGGCCTGGAAGCGGCGTTCTGCGGCATAGCGGCGCTTGATGCCGATGTCGCGGCGCGCGGGGGCCTTGGAAACGGTGACGCCGGCGACGGGAGAAACAATATTCGTCATTCGTACTGCTCCCGGTATTTGCGCACGATATAGAGTGCGTAGATGTTGAGGCAAAGCGTGATGCAGAACAGCGTGATGCCGAGCGCGAAGGCAACCAGCGTCTGCGGCGAGGTGAACTCAAGGTCGCCGGTCAGCTGGTTGACGATCTTGACGGTCACGGTCGTCATCGGCTCGAAGGGGTTGATCTGGATGCGGGCGGCGACACCGGCGGCCAGAACGACGATCATGGTTTCGCCGATGGCGCGCGAGGCGGTCATCAGCAGCGCGCCGACGATGCCCGGCAGGGCGGCCGGCAGCACCACCTTCTTGATGGTTTCCGAACGCGTGGCGCCGAGGCCGAGCGAGCCGTCGCGCAGGGCGCGCGGCACGGCGGTGATGATATCGTCCGACAGCGAGGACACGTAGGGGATCAGCATGATGCCCATGACGATGCCGGCCGTCAGAACGCTCTGCGCCTGGATGAAGTTGGTATAGCTGCCGGAGAGAAGGCCGCTGATCTGAGCCGAGAAATCGCGCAGGAAGGGTCCGACGGTGACAAGCGCGAAGAAGCCGTAGACGATCGTCGGGATGCCGGCCAGCACTTCCAGCAGCGGCTTGGCGAGCGAGCGCACTTTGGGAGAGGCGTATTCGGCCATGTAGATGGCGGCGAAAAGCCCGACCGGCACGGCGACCAGCATGGCGACGAGGCCGATATAGAGCGTGCCGAGCAGCAGCGGGATGAGGCCGAACTGGCCGAAGGAGGAACCGCCGGCGCCGGCAAAACGCGGATCCCAGACGGTGCCGAAGAAGAAGTCGGCGAAGGGAACGACCGCAAAGAAGCGGCCGGCTTCCGTCAGCATCGACAGCACGATGCCGATCGTCGTCAGGATGGCGATGGAGGAGGCGAGGAGCAGCGCCCACAGCATGACGCGCTCGACCCGGTTGCGGGCGCGGAAGCGCGGGGCGATGGAGCGCAGCGCGTAGAAGGCGCCGGCAACCGAAAGCAGCAGCACGATCGCCGTCATGAACAGGCGGCTCGTGGCGCTCTCGGCGTTCAGCGCCTTGGCGGCGTCGATCATGTAGGGCTGCGGCTCGCCGGCGAGCGGCACGCCCTTTTCGCTGAGCTTTGCCTGCAGGCCGGCCGGATCGGCCGAGAGGGCGGAAGCCTCGTCAGAAGTCAGCATGTTGAGGCCGCGGGCGACGGTGACGACCATGCTGTAGGCCAGGTCCTGCTGGACGGCCGGCTGGGCCTTCACGTCGGCCGGAAAGCTGCCGCGGACGGAAGAGGAGATGATGCCCGGGCTGGCGGCCAGCCAGACGCACAGGACGATCAGGGAAGGCAGCATGGCCCAGATCGCGGCATAGGAGCCGTAATAGGCCGGCCGCGAATGCAGGGCGGAAGACCTGCCGCCGGAAAGCGCGGTCGCGCGGCTGCGCGCAGCCACATAGGCAACGGCGCCGATCACCACCAGGCACAAGAGTAGGATGGATGTGCTCATTCTTTACGTCCCCAGGCCCACAGCCCCCAAAGAGCCCGGCAGCTCCAGGAGCATGCCATCGGCTTCAATATCATGGAGAAGAAGTTCGCCCGCCCGCCGCCTCATGCGCCGGACGGAAAAGCAATGCCGGCGCGACACCCCCAAGCGTCGCGCCGGCAAAGTTCATTACATGGTCTTGCCGGCTTCCACGTCCTTGCGGATCGCGTCGCGCTCTGCGTCCGGAGCGGCAACGAGGCCGTATTCGACGAGCGGGCCGTCAGGGCCGATCATCTGGTCGGATACGAAGAAGTTGACATATTCCTTCAGGCCGGGAACGGCGCCCAGATGTGCCTTCTTGACGTAGAAGAACAGCGGGCGGGAAACCGGGTAGGTGCCGTTGGCGATCGTTTCCGTGGAGGGAACGATGCCGCTCATGGAAGCGACCTTGAGCTTGTCGGCGTTGTTTTCGTAGAAGGAGAGGCCGAAGACGCCGACGCCGGTCTTGTTGGCGGCGATGCGTGCCAGCGTTTCCGGATAGTCGCCGTCGATGTCGACAGCAGCGCCGTCCTTGCGGACTGCGACGCAAGCCTTGGCCTGGGCGGCCTTGTCGGCGATTTCCTTGGCGATGACGTCCTGGGCGCCGGAAGCCTTGCAGCCAGCAGCGAGAACGTTCAGTTCGAAGACTTCGCGGGTGCCGTGCTTTTCGCCGGGGATATAGGCAGCGATATCAACAGCCGGAAGCTTCGGGTTGACTTCGGACCACTTCTTGTAGGGGTTGGCGACGAGCTTGCCGTCAACGACGACCTGGGCGGCGAGGGCCTTGTAGATGTCCTGGGGAACGTAGGCGACGTCCGGGTTGGAAGCATCGGTTGCGAAGACGATGCCGTCATAACCGATCTTGACTTCCTGGATGTCCGTTACGCCGGCAGCCTTGCAGGCTTCCATTTCGTTCTTGTTGATCGGGCGCGAAGCGTTGGCAACGTCGATCGTGTCTTCACCGACGCCCTTGCAGAATTCCTTCAGGCCAGCGCCCGTGCCGCCGGATTCGACGACCGGCGTCTTGAAGTTGGTGAAGGTCTCGCCGAAGGACTCGGCAACGATCTTTGCGTAAGGCAGGACGGTGGACGAACCGGCAACCTGGATCTGGTCGCGGGCGACGGCAACGCCAGCGAAAGCGGCGGTTGCAGCGAGCGCGGCAACAGTAAGTTTAAAGGTGTTCATTTGAATCTCCCGGCATTTGGGCTTGTGTGAGTGCGGCCTCGAAGAGGCCCTCGCATTGCCTTTTTTCATCGGCAGGACTCTCTTAGCGCCTTAAGCCCCGCCCTTTTATGTCAAATCGGTGAAACATTTATGACAGATTAAATTATTGATATTTAATGTAAAAACATGATGCCGCCAATTTGTGTGCGACATATTGCGTCAGAAACGCACGGTAAAGTCCGTGCCCTTGCCGACCTCGGATTTGACGACCAGCCGTGCACGGTGGCGCGTCAGGATATGCTTGACGATGGCAAGCCCCAGGCCCGTGCCCTTCTTGGAGCGGCTGTCCTCGATGGAGACGCGGTAGAAACGCTCCGTCAGGCGCGGCACGTGTTCGGCCGGGATGCCCGGCCCCTTGTCGACGACGCTGACCTCCACCGGCTGGCCCGGCCCGTTTTTCAGCCAGACATCGACGACCTCGCCTTCCTGGCCGTATTTGCAGGCGTTCTCCATCAGGTTCTCAAAGACCTGCACGAGCTCGTCGCGATCGCCCAGCACTTCGACCTTGCCTTCCGGCAGATGCAGGTTGATCGAGACGCCGACATCCCTGGCGAGCGGCAGCAGCGAATCCCGCACATGGCCGAGAAGCGGCACGAGATCCACCTTCTCGTCCGGCGCCAGATGGGATTTCAGCTCCAGCCTCGATAGCGACAGGAGATCGTCGACCAGCCGGCTCATGCGCGTCGTCTGGTCGAGCATGATGCCGAGGAAACGGGCCTGCGCCTTCTGGTCGTTCTTGGCCGGCCCCTGGATGGTTTCGATGAAGCCGCGCAGCGAGGCGAGCGGCGTGCGCAGCTCGTGGCTGGCATTGGCGACGAAATCCGAGCGCATGCGGTCGATGCGGCGCACCTCGGAAATGTCGCGGAAGGAGAGGATGTAATAGCGCTCGTTGCGGCCGTCGTCGTCCTTGAACTCGACGGGGGCGCTGCGCACGATATAGACGCGCTCGGACGGAAGCCGCTCGGAATGCTCGATCTGGTTCGGGGCGTTGGTGGCGATCGTCTCGCGCACCATGTCCAGCACGCCGGGCGAGCGCAGCCGCGCCGAGATGTGGGAGCCGGGCGTCACCTCGCCGAAGGCTTTTTCGGCCGCCCGGTTCTGGAAGAGCACGGAGGCATCCTGCGAGAGCACCATGACGGGAATGTCGAGGCCGGCAAGCGTGGCGGAGACTTCCGGCAGGCGGCTCGGCGGCAGTTCGGGCTCGGGCTCGGCCGGCTCGGCGACATCGGGCTTGATGACCGGCGCCTCGTTGAAAAGCGCGGTCAGGACCATGACGAGCAGCAGGGCGAGCACGATCCACTTGTTCATGCCCGCGGCCAGCGCCACCAGCGCGCTCAGCAGCGTCGCCAGCAAAACCGGGCGTTCGCGCCGGATGCGCGCCAACAGGTTTTTCGTCCACGACCTCTCGTCTTCCAAAGCGCCCCTCGCGGCATCGATTCGTTTTTCTTTACATTCAAACTCTGCCTGATAGCCGCCTTTCATGACAGAAGTTTTCCGTTTGGAAAACTTGTTCGAAAAGCCGCAGCGCGCCAGGGCCGATTGCGCCCTGCCGCCGCAACGGATTTGATTTTCAACGGTAAATATGTTCGCCTGACAAAAGCCAATTCATCAGGCGCAGGAGGAGACGATGGCCGAGGACGTCGAAAGCAGAGCCGTGGAGCTGGAGATCAGGGGCAAGAGGCGCGTCTTCGACATAGACGATCCCGCCCTGCCCGACTGGGTGGACGAACATGCGCTGGAATCGGGCGACTACCCCTACAAGAAAAAGCTCGAGGAAGACGAATATAACGAGGAGCTGCAGAAGCTGCAGGTCGAGCTCGTCAAGGTGCAGTTCTGGCTGCAGGCGACGGGCAGACGGGTGATGGCGCTGTTCGAGGGGCGCGACGCGGCCGGCAAGGGCGGCGCGATCCAGGCCTCCTCGGCGCATATGAACCCGCGCCTTGCCCGCGTGGTGGCGCTTGCCAAGCCGACCGAGCGCGAACAGGGCCAATGGTATTTCCAGCGCTATGTCGCCCAGTTTCCGACCTCGGGCGAATTCGTGCTGTTCGACCGCTCCTGGTACAACCGGGCGGGCGTGGAGCCGGTCATGGGCTTCTGCACGCCGAAACAATACGAGGATTTCCTCAACCAGGCGCCGTACGTGGAGAAGGTGATCGCCCACGAGGGCATCTATTTCTTCAAATTCTATCTCGATATCGGCCGGGAAATGCAGATCAAGCGTTTCCACGACCGGCGCCACGACCCGCTCGCCGTGTGGAAGCTCTCCTCGATGGATATCGCGGCGCTGAGCAAATGGGACGACTATAGCCAGAAGCGCGACCGGATGCTGAAGGAGACGCATACGGAATTTGCGCCCTGGACCGTGATCCACGCCAACGACAAGCGCCGGGCGCGGCTGAACCTCATCCGCCACATGCTGAAGACGATGGATTACGACGGCAAGGACAAGCAAGCGATCGGCGCGCTGGACGACAAGATCATCGGCTCCGGCCCCGGCTTTCTGAAATAGGCCCGCCGGGGCGACGGCGCGCCCTTACTGGCCCGGCAGGATGCGCACGGCAAAGAGATTGATGCCGCGCGCCTTGCCGTCGACATCGCTGTTGATCATCAGCCGGCCGGGCGAACTGGGCGCCAGCGAGCGGTCGAAACGCACCTGCAGCAGCGCGTCGGACTTTTCGCGCGTGACGCTGAAACGGTGACGGGCGCAACTGCCGAGCGACTGGAAATCGCATTCGACGGTGATCTGCGTCGGCTCGTCGGTGGTCGATTGCAGGGTCAGCGCGATGGTGGAGGACTTGCCGGCAAGCTGCTGCAGCACGCTGGCGGGAACGCTGATGGCAATGTTGCCGTCCGTATTGCCGCTCTGCGACGTCAGGCGCACGGCCGGGCCTTCGGTTTCGGTGACGTTTTCGGTGCGCGCGCGCGGGCCGTTCTCGATCTTGCCGGCATCGGCCGGCTTGAAGACCTCGATCCAGTCCGCCGAAAAGCCGTTCTGCGGGTCGATCGTCACGGGTTCGTCGACATGGGCGGGCGTGCCGCCGGCAGCAGCCTCCCCGCCGTCGAAATCTTCCGGCTGCGTGCTGGCGGGCGGATTGGCGACGCTGGTGTCGCGCTCGGCGGCGGTCTTCAGCAGGCCCGACGTATAGGCCCACCAGCCGCCCGTGCCGATGAAGGCGAGAACCACGCACCAGACGAGCAGGCGCGAGAAGAACTTGCGCGGCTTGCGGCGCACGGCGGCCCGTTCGGGGCGGAAATCCATGCCGGCGCGCCTGTCTTCCGCCGCGCGCCTCTCGCCGCGCATCTCGCCCAGCATCTCACTCTCGGGGGCGGCGCCGAGCTGACCGGCGCGGCCGGCGTGAACGTCGTCCAGGCTGGCATCGTCGAGGCCCGGATCGTCCCGGCGCCCAGCGGCACTGTGGCCGCGCGTTTCGCCGACGACGGCAAGGTGGTCGTCCTCGCCGTCGCGATAGGCGGGTTCGGCCGCAGGATAGGCAGGCTCCGGCGCGTGCGGGGCGGGCTCGGGCATTTCCACGACCGGCGGGACCGGCACTTCCGGCGGCCTCTGGCGCGGGTGGAGGCGGGCGCGCTCCTCGCTCTCGATCGTGTGGATCGTGGTTTCCAGACGATGGCGATGATGGGCCACCACGTCGGCATCGGTAATATCCTGCTTGCGCAGGCCGGCTTCCAGCGCCTGGCGGGCGGACTGGTAGATGCGCGCGCGAACCTCCGCATTGTCGCGGTCGGAATTGTCGAGCGCAGTTCTGATAGCCGTTTCTAATCCGCTCACGTCAGGCCCTTCACATTTGGTGCCGGCATCGATCCCTAAAACGTGTCGCGACCTTTCGGATCGCTTGCCACGCTCCAGGCTCCTGTATTCGCATGTCGTTACCGCAAAACCGCCGCACGCTTTTGCGCGACATGCTTTAAGGATTGAATGCCCGTCAAAATTCGGTAGCGGCAAGTGCGGCAAACCGCAAGCCTTGCAGCTCTTGCGCAACCGCATCGGCCGGGGAAAAGCCGCACCGCGCAAGGCTGCGAAGCTCCATTAGATATTCCGAAAGTGGACAGGATTACGGAAAAGCGCGGGCACTTTGCCTTCCAGCCCTTTTCGCTGGGCGCCGGCTCTGCTAATCAATTGACGTTTTCGTAAACGTCAAAGCGGTGAGACATGGCCCTGCCCGCAATCCTCAAGGACAATCTCCGGCTGCCGGTCGTCGGCTCGCCGCTGTTCATCGTCTCGCATCCGGCGCTGACGCTGGCGCAATGCAAGGCCGGCGTGATCGGCGCCTTCCCGGCATTGAACGCGCGGCCGGAAAGCCAGCTCGACGAGTGGCTGGCGATGATTACCGAGGAGCTTGCCCATTATAATGCGGCGCATCCGGATCGGCCGGCCGCCCCCTTCGCCGTCAACCAGATCGTCCACATGTCGAACCGGCGGCTGGAGCACGACCTCATGCTCTGCGTCAAATACAAGGTGCCCGTGGTCATTTCCTCGCTTGGCGCGGTGCCGGAGGTGAACGCGGCGGTGCATTCCTATGGCGGCATCGTGCTGCACGACGTCATCAACAACCGCCACGCCCATTCGGCGATCCGCAAGGGTGCCGATGGGCTGATCGCGGTGGCCGCCGGTGCCGGCGGCCATGCCGGCACGCTCTCGCCCTTCGCGCTGGTGCAGGAGATCCGCGCATGGTTCGACGGCCCGCTGCTGCTCGCCGGCGCGATCGCCACCGGCGGCGCGATCCTGGCGGCAGAGGCCATGGGCGCCGACATGGCCTATATCGGCACGCCCTTCATCGCGACCGAGGAGGCGCGCGCCACTGACGCCTACAAGCAGGCGATCGTCGAGGGTGCGGCCGCCGACATCGTCTATTCCAACTATTTCACCGGCGTTCACGGCAACTACCTCAAAGCCTCCATCCGCGCCGCCGGCCTCGACCCGGACCACCTGCCCGAAGCCGACCCCTCGAAGATGGATTTCGAACAGGCAACCGGCGGCGCCAAGGCCTGGAAGGATATCTGGGGCAGCGGCCAGGGCATCGGCGCCATCAAGGCCGTGGAGCCGGTGGCAAGGCTGGTCGACCGGCTGGAAGCCGAATACCGGGCGGCGCGCGCGCGGCTGGCGCTTTGAAGCGGGCGGCGCTTCGGGTTTTTGTCTGACGCATGTCGTTACCGCAATACCGCTGCACACTTTTGCGCGACATGCTCTTTCCACAGGCTTCAGCTTTTTTGCCAAAGCCATAAGAGGGCGCTTGAAATCTTCCGGCAATGCCTGTATCAGCCCCATGCAAATCGCGGGCGACAAGCTTCTCCCGCCGGATTGCCGCTTTAGCTCAGTCGGTAGAGCACATCATTCGTAATGATGGGGTCACGTGTTCGAGTCACGTAAGCGGCACCATTTCCCCTTCTCCTTGATTTGTTTTCAGGCGCAGTTCATCACCAAGCCGGCCTTTGCAAAGTCGCTCTGCCGAGCATTACCCGGCATTGATGGAGAGCGCGGCGTCCGGCCAGATCCATCCGGGCCGGGGTGCGCCTGGCAAAGTTTGTAAGCGGAGTGCGTTTTTCTCAAACTTCGTAAGCGACTTATCTCAATGAATTCAGCATCTTGGCATTTGCGCTTACGAACTTACGAAATTGGAGCTATTCCCGACTCTTATTATGGGGGGCGTTCATCCAGCCAAGTTTTGCAATATTCTTCGTAAGTCCGTAAGCGCTCCGACAAGATATTGAAATTGTTTGCCGATCCCGCTTACGAAATTTGCGTAAGCAAACGTAAGCAAACGTAAGCGCCTTCGCCGCCCGCCCTCACTGCCGCTGCAGGTCGATGCGGCTTGTGACCACCGCGCGGCCGGATGCGGGGTCGCGGTCGACCGTCTGCAGGCGCAGGCCGTTCTGGCCGACCTTTTCGATCATCATGCTGGCGCTGCGGTCGCCATTGGTGACGTGCGCCCAGGTGACGGCGAAGTTGAGGGCGTCGCCCTTGCGGCTGCCGACGAGTTTGGAGGGGCGGCCGGAGGGGCCGGTATAGTTGCCGGTATAGCCCTGGCCGGCGGCCTTCACCTTTGCCGAAAAGCGTCTGGTGATGGCGGCAAGCGCGCGGCAATTGCCGTTCATGGCGACCGTCGTCGGGCTCGTGTCGGATTTCAGGCTGCAGGAGACGTTGACCTTCATGCCGCCGATCCTGGTCAGGATCATGCCGCTGCCGCTCCAGTCGCCCGCCAGCGAATTGAGGAACTCGGCGTCGGACGCATTGGCGCCGGCGGCAAGGCCCGTGAAGGAGAGCAATGCTGCAAACAAAGGAAGACGCATGGGAGCACCCTGGGGTTTTCCTGAAGCGGAAAACTTGCGAGGCGGGAAATTGTTCCGCCGCGCCTGCCGCTTTCCTACTCGCGCCAGTGATCGGCCACCCAGGGGGTGGGCAATATATAGTGGCGCAGGTAGCGGAAGGGCTGCTTGCCGTCGCGTCGGGTAGCGTCGAAGACGCCGCTGATATGTTTGAGCCGCGTTTCGCCACGGCCGCGCGGGCCGAACTTGCCGTCGATGGCGTTCTGCGGGTGGAAGCCGCGCGGGAAGAGCACGACGCGGGCGCCGGCCGGCAGGCGCGGCGCCAGGAAATAGTTCAGCGGAAAGGGCCAGTGACAGTCCTGGCGGAAATGCAGGACCCAGTTTCGCGGGAAGAACTTTACCCCGCCCGGCGCGTTGCGGGTGACGAAACGCTGCTCGTATTCGTATTCGTCGGCCACTTTCTGCGGATCGGCCCGGAACGTTTCCTGCAGCGGCAGGAGCTTGCCGACCGGGAAACGGAAGAGCGAGCTCTGGCCGAGCCTTTCGAAGGGTGTCGTCTGGTTGCGGGCCATGACGACATCGTCAGGCCCGCCGATCCGGAAGAAACCGTCGAGGGAGGCGACGATGACGAGATCGAGGTCGAGATAGAGGACAGGGCCGGCGAGGCTGCCGAGCTTTTCCCCCCAGAGCCTGGCCTTCGGCCAGATGCCGCGCGAATTAACCGGCATTTCCACATCCAGCGGCGGCAGGTCCTCGCACAGGATGGCGGGGTGCAGATTGTCCCGGCAATCGGTGAAACAGGTGAAGGTGAAGGGCGGCGTGATGTTGCGCGCCACCATCGCATAGAGCCGATTGATGAAGATCGGCCCGTATCGCGTGCCCCAGTTGATGCAAATTACCTGTTTGACGCCGCCGCTCGCAGCCAGAACATCCGTCATCATATCCTGTCGTTTCCGTGCCCGGAGCCGAAGGCTTCGCGGGCATGTATCGGACCCTGACTGGGGCAACCGGCGCAAACGCCATCCAGATAGCGGAGCGGCCCAGCCTGCCGGGTCTCCTCGCTGCGGCTGAGCCCGCCGCAACGTCCTTTGCAGACTGCTTTGTATTGGAAATTTGCCGGGGCCGGAAGCAGTATAAACCGCTGCGGCCGAAGAAAAGCGCATCACTTGCGCTTTACCTGCTACCGGCAGGAGCATAAAAGACTGCCGGTATCACACGTTGCACCTGCCCCGCCACCGAGAGCAGTTTTCCCGTCACGGAGAAAGCTCCGAAAGGTCCGCCATGTCCGCCACCGCCCAGCACTCCAACCGCACGCTCGTCGTCGCCACGATCATGCTCGCGACCTTCATGGTGGCGATCGAGGCGACCATCGTGGCGACCGCCATGCCGCGCATCGTCGGCCAGCTCGGCGGATTCACCTATTACAGCTGGGTGTTTTCCGCCTTCCTGCTGGCGCAGTCGACGACGACCGTCATCTACGGCAAGCTTTCGGATATTTTCGGCCGCAAGCCGGTGCTGATCGGCGGCATCCTCGTCTTCCTTGCCGGCTCGCTCTTCTGCGGGCTTGCCTGGTCGATGGCCGCGCTCATCGTCTTCCGGCTCATACAGGGGCTCGGCGCCGGCGCGATCCAGCCGGTGACGATGACGATCATCGGCGACCTCTTCAAGCTGGAGGAGCGCGGCAAGGTGCAGGGCGTGATGGCGACCGTCTGGGCGACGTCGGCCGTCGTCGGGCCGCTTGCCGGCGGCATCATCGTCGATACGATCTCCTGGGCCTGGATCTTCTGGATCAACCTGCCGATCGGCATCTTCTCGATCATCGCCTTCCTGATCTTCCTCAAGGAGGACGTGGCGCACAGGCAAGCGAAGATCGACTATCTCGGCGCCATCCTGTTTTCGGTTTCCATCGTGGCGCTCCTGACGATCCTGACGGAGACGGACGCGCCGGCCTGGGTTCTCCTCTCGCTGGCAGCCGTCTTCGTCGTCACCGGCATCCTCTTCGTGCTGCAGGAAAGGCGCACGCCGGAGCCGATCATTTCCATCGCGCTGTGGAGCCGGCGGCTTGTCGCCACCAGCAATGCCTGCATGCTGCTGGCCGGCATGGCGCTGATCGGCCTTTCGACCATCCTGCCGATCTATGTGCAGGGCGTGCTCGGCCGCTCGCCTGTCGTTGCCGGTTTCACGCTTACCATGCTGGTGGTCGGCTGGCCGCTGTCGGTGATGCTGTCGAGCCGGTTCTTCAAGGCCTTCGGCATCCGGAACACGCTGCGGGTCGGCAGTTTCCTGTTTCCCTTCGGCGCCTTTTTCCTGCTGTTCCTGACGCCGGAGAGCCACCCGGCCGTTGCCGGCGCCGGCTCCTTCTTCATGGGCTTCGGCATGGGGCTCATCAACCTCACCAGCATCGCGCTGGTGCAGGACAGCGTGGAATGGTCGATGCGCGGCAGTGCCACGGCCTCGATCATCTTTGCCCGCAGCCTCGGCAACACACTGGGCGCCACCGTGCTCGGCGCCGTCCTCAATGCCGGGATCGACCATTACGCGACGGGTGAGGCGGCCGACGGGCTGCACAGGGTGCTGAACGAGCCGACCGGGCTTTCGGAGCTTGCCGGCGATCCGGCGGTGCGCGGTATTTTCGACGCGGCGCTGCACTGGAGCTTCTGGGGTGTCGTGGTGGTGGCGGTGCTGACCTTTGCAACGACCTGGCTCATTCCGGTCGGGCGCGGCGTGAAGGCGGGCGGTACGGGGGGCGCGGCGAGCGAGGCGGCCTCGCATTAGAGACAGGCTGATCGGCTGGCGTGGTGCCGTGTGGCCCCCGCATCCGCCCTTCGGGCACCTTCTCCCCGATGGGGCGAAGGGGGGTGCGGCAACGTCCCGCCCCATCGAAGCGTCTCATCCCGTTGCAAACGGTGCAGCGGCACACCCTTCGCGATCATCTTTTTTGAAGCCGACGTCTGCGCTCAGGCGCTTTCGGCGGCACTCTGCGGGATCGACTGCAGCAGGGTCTGGCGGGCCGAGCGGAGGTGGATGCGGCAGGCGGCCTCGATCCTTGCCTGGTCGCGGGCTTCGAGGGCGGCGATATAATCGAGATGTTCGTGGATGGCGCGCTCATTGCGTTCGCGGGCGGCGGCCTTGTTCCACTGGTAGTGATAGTGGAAGATGATGGCGATGGCGTCGTAGAAATCGGCGATGAAGCGGTTCTTCGAGGCGCGGTGGATCAGAAGGTGGAAGCGCTCGTCGAGGGCGGAGAATTCCTTGAAGCGGTTGTTGATGTCCGAGAGCACCGAGACATGCTCCTCCCTGATGGCCGCCAGATCGGCCCAGGCCTGATGGTCGGCCGGCAGCTTGCCGAATTCGGCGGCCGAGTGCAGCTCGAACATTTCGCGCACGTCGGCCAGTTCCAGCGCGAATTCGCGGGTAAAACCCTTCAGCGTCCAATGGCTGTTCGGGCGTTTTTCGATCAGGCCGAAGCGGGAGAAGCGGATGAGGAATTCGCGCACGCTGGTCGTGCCGGTGCCGATCTCGCGGGCGAGCTCCAGCTCGTTGATCTGCATGCCGGGGGCGGCTTCGTCGGAGAGGATGCGCTGCATGAAGCTGCGCTCGATGATGTCGTGCAGGCTGTCGGTCTCTTCGGAGGGGAAGAGATCGCGGTCGGTCGGCTGGCGGAGGACGATCTTCTGGCGCTTGTTCCAGCGGATGATGCCCTCGTCGCTGAGGCGGGTGAGGATGGCGCGCGCCGTGCTGCGGCTGACGCCGAGCTGGGCGGCGATCTCCGGCTCGGAGGGCAGCGCGGTATCCATGCGCAATGCCGCCGCATACCGGTTATAGGCTTCCTTGAAGACCGTATTCTGCCTTGCCATCAGACCCCCGCTTTCCGCCCGAGCGACACGGCGATGATACCCGCCACAGGAACGGGCATAGCCGGACCAGAAGCCTCTTCAAGCGAGTTTTATCTTATTTTCGCTCGCCTGCGGCTGTTTGCCTCCCTCGTCCACAGGATCAATATTCCCGTTGACTTGAAAATGTTTATTGTAGATAAAAAACAAAATCAATGCGCATTTGTCGAGGCAACGGGCAGCGATGCGGCCGGCGTTGCCATGGGAGAAGAGATTGGACAGACAGAACTGGATCATCCTGTCGGCCGGAGACAATGTCGCGGTCGCGACGGCCCCGATCGCCGAGGGATCGCCCGTTGCCGGCGTGACGGTGCGGCAGAAGATCGACGCCGGCCACAAGGTCGCCATTACCGATATCCCGCTCGGCACGCCGGTCGTCAAATACGGCCAGGCGATCGGCCGCACGAC
This sequence comes from Rhizobium sp. KDH_Rht_773_N, assembly GCF_052946295.1. Classification (NCBI taxonomy): domain Bacteria; kingdom Pseudomonadati; phylum Pseudomonadota; class Alphaproteobacteria; order Hyphomicrobiales; family Rhizobiaceae; genus Rhizobium; species Rhizobium sp. KDH_Rht_773_N. The sequence goes on from NZ_CM129525.1 coordinate 1,323,671, forward strand.
GGCCGACGTGAAGGCCGGCGACCATGTTCACAGCCACAACTTGCATTTCGAAAACGACCGTCTGGCGGCATCGGCCAATTCCGCCCCGGAAGAGGCGAGCGCGGCAGACAAGGCGCGCACCTTCATGGGTTATCGCCGCGCCGACGGGCGGGCGGCCACGCGCAACTATATCGGCATCATCGCCAGCGTGAACTGTTCCACCACGGTCTGCCGGGCGATTGCCGACGAGGCCAACCGCACCATCCTGCCGCATTATGACGGGATCGACGGTTTCGTGCCGATCGTGCACGACCAGGGCTGCGGCATGAGCTCGACCGGCGACGGCATGAACGTGCTGCACCGGACCCTTGCCGGTTATACGCGGCATGTGAATTTCGGCGGCGTGCTGATGATCGGGCTTGGCTGCGAGGTCAACCAGCTGACGCTGTACGGCCAGAGCGGGGCCGGCGCCTCCAAGCGGCATTTCAACATCCAGGACGCCGGCGGTTCGCGCCGGGCGGTCGAGCGCGCCATGGGCGTGCTGCGCGAGATCGCCGCCGATGTCGGCCGGGAAAAGCGCGTGCCGATGTCGATCAGCGAGATCATCATCGGGTTGCAATGCGGCGGCTCGGACGGTTTTTCGGGCATTACCGCCAATCCGGCGCTGGGTGTCGCGGCCGACCTGCTGGCCGCTGCCGGCGGCACGGCGATCCTTTCGGAAACTTCCGAGATCTACGGCGCCGAACACCTGCTGCGCAGCCGCGCCGTCAGCGAAGAGGTCGCCAGGAAGCTCGACGAGAAGATCGCCTGGTGGGAGGATTACGTCGCCCTGCACGGCGCCTCGCTCGACAACAACCCGTCGCCGGGCAACAAGCGCGGGGGGCTGACGACCATTCTCGAAAAGTCGCTCGGCGCCGTTGCCAAGGGCGGCCGCTCGCCGCTGACGGCGGTCTACGGTTATGCCGAGCGCGTGACCGCCCCCGGCCTCGTCTTCATGGATACGCCCGGCTACGACCCGGTCTCGGCCACCGGCCAGGTTGCCGGCGGGGCGAACATGATCGCCTTCACCACCGGCCGCGGCTCCTGCTTCGGCTGTCGCCCGGCGCCGTCGCTGAAGCTCGCCAGCAATTCGGCCCTCTATGCCTCGATGGAAGAGGACATGGATATCGATTGCGGCACGATCGTCACCGGCGACGCGACGATCAGCGCCAAGGGCCGCGAGATCTTCGACCTGATCGTCGACACCGCCTCCGGCAAGAAAACGAAAAGTGAAATTTTCGGCTACGGCGATAACGAATTTGTGCCGTGGCATCTCGGCGCCACGCTCTAGATAATATTGAACGGATTTCAGGTCTTCACGAGGAGGAATGATGAAGACGAGGAGGATCGGCAGGACGGCGCTCGAAGTGACCGAAATCAGCTTCGGCGCCGCAGCGCTTGGCGGCCTTTACCGCGCCTGCCCGCGCGAGCAGGCGATGGAAACGCTGGAGGCGGCCTGGAACCACGGCATCCGCTATTTCGACGTGGCGCCCTGGTACGGGCTCGGGCTCGGCGAACGGCGGGTCGGCGATTTCCTGCGCGACAAGCCGGAGAACGACTATGTGCTCTCCACCAAGGTCGGCCGCCTGCTGCGCCCGGTGCCGACGGGCACGGTTCCCGATTACAGCTATGTCGAGCCGCTCTCCTTCGATGCCGATTACGACTATTCCTATGACGGCATCATGCGCTCGGTCGATTTTTCCTATGCGCGTCTCGGGCTGAACCGCATCGATATCCTGTTCGTGCACGATATCGGCGCCTATACGCATGGCGCGGCCCAAAACGCCGTGCATCTGAAGAACTTCCTCGACAGCGGCGTCAAGGCGCTGGAACAGCTGAAATCCTCGGGCGCGATCAAGGCTTTCGGCCTCGGCGTCAACGAGGTTCCGGTCTGCCTGGACGTGATGCGCAACGCCGATATCGACACGATCCTGCTTGCCGGCCGCTATACGCTGCTCGACCGCTCGGCCGTTGCCGAACTCATTCCGCTCTGCCGGCAAAAGGGCACCTCGCTCGTCGTCGGCGGCGTGTTCAATTCCGGCATCCTGGCAACCGGGCCGGTGCCGGGCTCGCATTTCGACTATATGCCGGCGAGCGAGGACGTGCTTGCCAAGGTGGGCGCGATGGAAGAGGTGGCCAGGCGCCACGGCCTGCCGCTTGCCGCCCCTGCCCTGCAGTTTCCGCTGCGCGACCCGGTCGTCTCCTCGGTGCTGATCGGCACGGCGAAGCCCGCCAGCCTTGCGCGCAACATGGAGAATTTCGAGCCGCAGCTGCCGGCCGGCCTCTATCCCGAATTCGAACCCTACACGCTCACCGCCGCCCCGCTCGGCGAAGAAGCCGTCCGCGTCTGAGGAACCGCCATGCTGAAAGGTATTCACCCGCTTCTCGGCCCCGACCTGCTCCATGCGCTCAAAAGCATGGGGCACGGCGACGATATCGTCATTGCCGACGCCAATTTCCCGGCAAGCAGCATGGGGCCTGACGTCATCCGCGCCGATGGCGTGAGCGCCACCGCCATGGCCGAGGCGATCCTCACCCACATGCCGCTCGATACGTTCGTGCCGCAATCGGCATGGCGCATGGAAGTGGTGGGCGACCCGAAGGCGGTGCCGGAGGTCTGCGCCGAATTCCAGGCGGTCGTCACCCGCCGCGCCGGCGATTTTTCCATCGCCTCCGTCGAACGGTTCGCCTTTTACGAGATGGCCCGCAAGGCCGCCTATATCGTCGCGACGACGGAGTTCCGGCTGTACGGCAACCTGATTTTGAAGAAGGGCGTCGTGCATCCGCACGAGGTGCAGTTCGACTGAGGACCTTATTTCAGGTCTTTATATATTTGAAATAAAAACAATTACTTGGGAAGAAATTTAGCAGGCCGCGAAGGCGAAATCAGCGCACTTGCAATTTGTTTGCGCCTCGGCTAGCTTCTCAACGCAAATGTTTTTTATCGATAAAAATCGTCCGCCTGCGTTCAGCGGTCCGGTTTCATTGGAGGAGAACGCACCCTGAGAGGAGAACCTTTATGAGCATCGTGAAATCCCTTCTGTCGCGCCGTGCCTTTACGGCGCTTGCAGGCGCTGCCGTCATTGCGACGGCGATGCCGGCCGCGTCCTTTGCCGCCGACGTGACGATCCCGATCATCGTCAAGGACACGACGTCCTTCTACTGGCAGATCGTTCTGGCCGGCGCGCGCAAGGCCGGCAAGGATCTCGGCGTCAACGTGCCGGAACTCGGCGCACAGGCAGAATCCGACATCAACGGCCAGATCAGCATTCTCGAGAACGCCGTTGCCGGCAAGCCTGCCGCCATCGTCATCTCGCCGACCGAGTTCAAGGCGCTCGGCAAGCCGATCGACGAGGCCGCCAAGTCCGTTCCGATCATCGGCATCGACTCGGCTGCCGATTCCAAGTCGTTCAAGTCGTTCCTGACGACCGACAACGTCCAGGGCGGGCGCATCGCCGCTGACGGCCTTGCCGCCGCCATCAAGGAGATGACGGGCAAGGAAGAAGGCGACGTCGTGCTTCTCACCAACCTGCCGGGCGTCGGCTCGCTGGAGCAGCGCCGCGAAGGCTTCCTTGACCAGATCAAGACCAAGCATCCGGGCCTGAAGGTCATCGCCGACAAGTATGGCGACGGCCAGGCCACGACCGGCCTCAACATGATGACCGACCTGATCACGGCCAACCCGAACCTCGTCGGCGTCTTCGCCTCCAACCTCATCATGGCGCAGGGCGTGGGCCAGGCGATCGCCGAAAACAAGCTCGGTGACAAGATCAAGGTCATCGGCTTCGACAGCGACGACAAGACCGTCGGCTTCCTCAAGGACGGCGCCATTGCCGGCCTCGTCGTCCAGGACCCCTACCGCATGGGTTATGACGGCGTGAAGACCGCGCTTGCCGTCTCCAAGGGCGAGAAGGTGGCCGAAAACGTCGATACCGGCGCCAACCTCGTCACCAAGGCGAACATGGCCGATCCGAAGATCGACGCGCTTCTGAACCCGAAGATCAAGTAAGGCGACAGACGGGCCGCGCCGGCTGCAAAAACCGGCGCGGCCTTTTCCATCCGATGGTATGGTTTGCCGGGGATGGAACGGACGTGACAAGAGGAGGAGAGGTCCATGGTCGGACTGGAAGAGGTCAGTCATCGCCACGATGACAGCGCCACGCTGAAAGAAGCCAATCGAATTGCGGCCGGATCGCCCATCCTCGAACTGAAAGGCCTGCAGAAGAACTACGGTCACGTGCAGGCGCTGAAACCGGCGACGATGACCTTCCTTGCCGGCGAAATCCACGCCATCGTCGGCGAAAACGGCGCCGGCAAATCCACCCTCATCAAATTGCTCACCGGCGTCATCACCCGCACGGCCGGCGAGGTCCTGTGGTGCGGCCACCCGGTGGGCCTGTCGACGCCGAACGAGGCGATCGCCCGCGGCATCAACGCCGTGCACCAGGAGGTTGTGCTGTGCCGGCACCTGACGGTTGCCGCCAACCTCTTCCTCGGCGACGAGGCCAACCGCTACGGGCTGATGCGCCGCAAGCAGATGGAGAAGATGGCGCAGGCCGTGCTCGACGATCTCGGCTTCGGCCTGCCGGCCGGCGCGCTCCTGAGTTCGCTGACGATCGGCCAGCAGCAGCTTGTGGCCACCGCGCGCGCGGCCATGCGCGGCACGCAATTCCTGATCTTCGACGAGCCGACGGCCTATCTGACGCGCCAGGAATCGGCGCAGCTCTTCAAGCTGATCCGCCGCCTGCAGGGCGAAGGCGTCACCATCGTCTATATCAGCCACCGCATGGAAGAAGTGTTCGAGCTGGCCGACCGCGTCTCGGTCCTGCGCGACGGCACGCATGTCGGCACGCGGCTGATCGGCGAGACCAACGAGGCCGAGCTGATCGCGCTGATGATCAACCGCTCGATCGAGCAGATCTACCACAAGGAAGAGATTGCGCCCGGCGAGACGATCCTCGACGTGCGCGGCCTTTCCGGCCCCGGCTTCGAGGACGTGTCGCTCACCGTCAAGGCAGGGCAGATCGTCGGGCTCTATGGGCTGATCGGCGCCGGGCGCAGCGAATTCGCGCTCGGGCTCTACGGGCGCCAGCCGACAAGTGCGGGCGAAATCCACTGGATGGGCAAGCGCGTCGACATCAGGAACGAACGCACCGCGATGGAACTCGGCATTGCGCTGGCGCCCGAAAGCCGGCGCGACCAGGGGCTCTGCCTCAACCTGCCGATCGGCCTCAACATCAACCTGCCGGTGTTCGGCCGGCTGAGCCACGGCCCGGTCATCAACCACACGCGCGAATCGGGCAATGCCGACAAGCAGATCCGCGATCTCAGCATCAAGACGCCGAGCCGGCGCGTTGCCGCCTCCAGCATGTCGGGCGGCAACCAGCAGAAGATCGTCATCGGCAAGTGGCTCTCCCACGGGGCGCGGCTTTTCATCTTCGACGAGCCGACCGTCGGCGTCGACGTCGGCACCAAGGCGGAAATCTACCGGCTGTTCGCCAAGCTTCTGAAGGAGGGGGCAGGCATCATCCTCATCTCCTCCTACCTGCCGGAGGTCTACGAACTGGCCGACCGGCTGCATGTCTTCCGTGGCGGCAGGCTGGTCGCAAGCCACGATTTCCACGCGGCGACGCATGAAGAAGTGCTCAGCGAAGCGATCGGCGTCTGAGCCAGAAGAATAAGAGGGAGAAAACTCATGACTGTCACCCCCACCGAAATCGTCGCGCCGCCGCCGCGCCGGAAAATGAACATCCTGTTCGGCCTGACGCTGATCGGCCTGCTGGTCTTCCTCTGGGTCCTGCTCGGCCTGTCGACGGCCAGCTTCTGGACGCCGCTCAACATTTCCAACCTGCTGCGCCAGGGGGCGATGACGGCGATCCTGGCGCTCGGCCAGACCTTCGTGATCATCACCGCCGGCATCGACCTTTCTGTCGGCGCCATCGTCGGCTTCTGCACCGTCATCATCGCCTGGCTGTTGCAGGCGGGCGTGCCGCTCTGGGCGGCGATCGCGCTGACGCTTGCCATCGGCGTCGCGATCGGCGCCTTCCACGGCTTCGGCATCGTGCATATGGGCCTGCCGCCCTTCATCATCACGCTGGCGACGCTGACCTCGCTGCGCGGCATCGGCCTCCTGATTACCAACGGCTCGACGATCAGCATCACCGACGAGAGCTTCAGCAATTTCGCCCGCGCCGATTTTCTCGGCATTCCCAGCCTGTTCTGGATGGTCATCCTGGTGGCGATCCCCTCCTTCGTCTTCCTGCATCTGAGCCGCTGGGGCCGCTACCTCTTCGCGGTCGGCTCGAACGCGGAGGCGGCGCGCCTTTCCGGCGTCAACGTCAAGGGCATGATCTATCTCGCCTATATCCTGTCGGCCTCGTTTGCGGCCTTCGTCGGCGTGCTGCTTGCCTCGCGTATCGCCATCGGCAACGCCACGCAGGCCGACGGCTGGGAACTGCAGGCGATCGCCTCTTCGGTCATCGGCGGCACCTCGCTCTTCGGCGCGGTCGGCTCCGTGCACGGGCCGCTGATCGGCGCCTTCATCCTGGCGACCATCAACAACGGCGCCAACCTGATGAACGTCAATTCCTTCTGGCAGCGCATCATCACCGGCCTGCTGATCATCGTGATCGTCTATTTCGACCAGCTGCGCCGGCGCCGGACGGGCTGAGGCAGACGCGACAACGAAGCCGGCCCGAGGCCGGCTTTCTTCATTTCAGCCATGCGAGACCCATCATGAAAGCAGTGCTTTGCCGCCAACCCGGCGTCCTCGATCTCGTCGAGCGCCCCTCCCCCGAAAAACCGGCGCCCGGCTGGGTGCGGCTTGCCGTCAGCCATGTCGGCATCTGCGGCACGGACTACCATATCTTCGAGGGCAAGCATCCTTTCCTCGAATATCCGCGCGTCATGGGCCACGAGATCTCGGCGACCGTGCTGGAGGCCGGCGAGGGCGTGGCGCTGGCTGCCGGCACGCCCGTCATCGTCAATCCCTACCTTTCCTGCGGCACCTGTGTCGCCTGCCGGCAGGGCAAGGCCAATTGCTGCACCAATATCAAGGTTCTCGGCGTGCATACGGACGGCGCCTTCTGCGAGGAAATCGCGGTGCCGGCCGGCAATCTGTACGCCGCCAGGGGCCTCAGCCTCGAAGCCGCAGCGACCGTGGAGTTCCTGGCGATCGGGGCGCATGCCGTGCGCCGCTCGATGGCGCCTGCCGGGTCACGCTCGCTCGTGATCGGCGCAGGGCCGATCGGGCTCGGTGCTGCGATCTTCTCGCGCATTGCCGGCCATGAGGTGACGCTGCTCGACACCAGTGCGGAGCGGCTGGAAATGGCCTCGGCGCGCTTCGGCTTCACCTCCGGCATCATCGCCAACGAGGGCACTCCAGAGGCGGTGAAGGCGAAGACGGACGGCGACGGTTTCGATGCCGTCTTCGACGCGACCGGCTACGGCCCCTCGATGGAAAAGGCCTTCCTCTATGTCGCCCATGGCGGCGCGCTGGTGCTGGTCAGCGTCGTGAAGGACGATATCCGCTTTTCCGATCCGGAATTCCACAAGCGCGAAATGATGGTGATCGGCAGCCGCAACGCGACGCGGGCCGATTTCGAGCATGTGGCGGATTCGATCGCCAGGGGCCTCGTGCCGGTCGATCAGCTGATTACCCATCGCACCACGCTTGCCGACGCGCCGCGCGATCTCGCCCGCTGGGCGCATGAGAAGAGCGGCCTCATCAAGGCCGTAATCAGGGTTGCCGGCTAAAGCTTGTCGATTGCCGCCCGCATCTGCCTGACGACTGCGACATCGGTGCGGTTCGCAGTCGGCACGTCGAAGCCGAAGGCGACGGCGCGCGGGTCGGCGCTGGCGACGGGCGAACTGCAGGAGCCGTGGATCTCGCGCGCGCCTGTTGCGCGCAGGATTTCGGCGGCATTGGCGGGGCGCACGCCGCTGCCGGGCATGATGGAGATGCGGCCGGCGGCCTTGGCGGAGATGCGCTTCAGCGTTTCCAGCCCGCCGATCGCCTTCGGCACGCAGCCGGAGGTCAGGATGCGCTCGCAGCCGAGTTCGACCGCCTGTTCCAGCGCGGCATCCGGGTCCGGCACCAGATCGAAGGCGCGGTGCAGGGTCGAGCCGAGGCCGGCGGCATGGGCCTTGAGACGGCGCATCAGCGGCATGTCGAGCGCACCATCCGGCCGGTTGGCGCCGATGACGACGCCGGCGAGACCGGCCGCGCGCACCGCATCGATATCGGCCAGCATCGCCTTCTCGTCCGTCGCGTCGAAGATGAAGGGGCCGGCATGGGGGCGGATCATCGCATAGACGGGGATCGGCGCTGCAGCCGCGATCCGCATCAGGCCGGGCAGCGGGGTCAGCCCGCCAAGCTCCAGCGCCGAGCAAAGCTCGATACGGCCGGCACCGCCCTCGATTGCCGCCGCAAGGCCCTGGGCGTTGTCGACGCATACTTCCAGCAAAACCGTCATGTCCGAATCCTTCCCGTTTCTCCGCCTGTTTAAGCGAAGGCGGAGCTTTGCGCGACAGGGGCCGGGACAATTTTCGCAACGGTCGCGATCAGCAGGTCGCAAGCGTCAGCGGCGGCTTTCCGATGGTTGAAGGCGACGTGGTAGGACATGGGCATCGGTTCCGTGAGTTCGACGATGCGCACCCGGTCGGCGAGCGGCATGGCGCTGACGCGGCCGAGGAAGGAGACGTAACCGTGATTGGCGACGAGATCGACGATGACGGGCAGCGAATCCGCCGCGGTAATGTCGCGGTCGCGGAAGCGGCGGTGCAGGGTGCGGTCGTAACCGAAGGCCATGGCGGCATGGCCGATGCCGGTGCGCGGGCTCGGCGTGCAGATCGGATGGCCGGCGATCAGATCGGCGGCGGTCTCTTCCGTGCTGCCGGGCGGGGCGATCGCCACCATGTCGGTGCGCAGCAATTCGCGGTGGCGGAAGCTTTCCAGGCCGAAGACGGAATCGAGGATGGCGACGTCGATGCGGCCGGACTTCAGCGCCTCGCGCAGGTCGTCGGCGGTCATGGAGACCAGCGACAAGGCGTTCTTGTTGCGGCCGGTATTCCATTCGGCGACAAGGCTGCCGAGGCAGCGCGCCACCCAGCTTTCCGAGCCTGTCGGGATGATGGCGCCGATGCGCAGCGAGCGGGCGGTGCGCTGGTAGCGCTCGTCGGCGGCGGATTTCAGCTCGTTCCAGGCAAGGCTGATGGTCGAAAAGACCGTGTAGGCGAAGCGGCCCTCCTCCGTCAGCGCCGAGCCCTGTGCCTGGCGCTCGAAGAGGCGGTGGCGCAGGAATTTCTCAAGATTGGCGATCTGCAGCGAAAGCTGCGGCTGACCGAGGCGCAGGCGGCGGGCGGCTCTGTTGATGCTGCCCTGGTCGGCGACTTCCAGATAGCGCTCCATCGTCACCAGCTTGACGGGGATGCGCGCGGCCCATCGTCCGTAAGCCTCCGCTTCATGATAGCCAAGCCTGCTAGCGAGCTGTTGCATCGCAGCCAGGATCGGTGCCAGCCCTTCCTCCACCCTGCCGCCGGCCAGCAGGACGACCAGTTCGCCGGAGGAGCGCTCGACGAGTTTCAGGGCAAGCTCCGTCTCCAGGTTGTCGATTGCCGCCGATACGGTCGAGACGGAGATGTCGAAGCGGCGCGCCGTCTGGCGCATGGAGCCGGAAGAGAGGACATGGCTTGCGATGAAGAGGGCGCCGAGATGCAAGTCTTTCTCCGGAAAGGATTGAAAAGGCGCAGGATATGACGTGTTCGCGAAAAAAGATATCCCTGCCCGCGCGGGTGCAGGCTATCGTCCGGTCAACCAAGAAATCCGGACGGCGAAAGAACCGAGAATAAGCAACCGGAACACCGTGGAAACACGCAAGGGGACAAAAACAAATCGCGCCGGCCTTGGAAAAGGGAATGCAATTCCGCGCAACGGTCTGCATCCACAGCCATAATCGCGCCGCGACAGCGAATACTGGAGGGGGCTGCTTCGATTTTCGGGCATCGAATTTTCGGGTACGCACACTATTTCCATGACGCACGTATTTCCGGCATGATGGCCCGACGCCGACCTGCCGGCCATGTTTTCATGCGCGCAGGCTTCGCGTCCGGGGCTTTCGCGACGTTTATCGGTGTTCAACCAAGGGGATAATCATGCTTAAGAAACTCGCACTTGCCGCCTCGCTTGCCGCCTTTGCGGCCGGCGCCGCGCACGCCGCGGACGTCGTCGTTTCGTCGAAGATCGATACCGAAGGCACGCTGCTCGGCAATGTCATCGCGCTCGCGCTCGAAGCCAACGGCATCAAGACGCAGGACCGGATCGCGCTCGGCGCCACACCCGTCGTGCGCAAGGCGATCACCGCAGGCGAAATCGACATCTATCCGGAATATACCGGCAATGCCGGCTTCTTCTTCAACAAGGCCGACGACGCCGCCTGGAAGAACCTCGACCAGGGCTACGAGATGGCCAAGAAGCTGGACTATGACGCCAACAAGATCGTCTGGCTGACGCCCTCGCCCGCCAACAACACCTGGGCGCTTGCGGTGCGCAACGACGTTGCCGGCCCGAACAAGCTGAAAACCATGTCCGATTTCGGCAAGTGGGTTTCGGGCGGCGGTGCCGCCAAGCTTGCGGCCTCGGCCGAATTCGTCAATTCCGCCGGCGCCCTGCCCGCCTTCCAGACGACCTACGGCTTCACGCTGAAGCCGGATCAGGAAGTCGTGCTGTCGGGCGGCGATACGGCGGCCACGATCAAGGCTGCGGCCGACCAGACCAACGGCGTCAACACCGCCATGGTCTACGGCACGGACGGCGCCATCGAAGCGGCCGAACTGACGGTTCTCGAAGACGACAAGAGCGTGCAGCAGGTCTATGCGCCGACGCCGATCATCCGCGAGGCGGTGCTGCAGGCAAACCCGAAAATCCAGGAAATCCTGGCGCCGATCTTCCAGAGCCTGACGGCGGACGAGCTGCGCAAGCTCAACGCCAAGATCCAGGTGGACGGCGAGCCGGCGAAATCGGTTGCCGAAGCCTATCTCAAGGAAAAGGGCTTCCTGAAGTAAGGACCTGATCCCCCGCCCGCTTCACGGGCGGGGCTTTCTCCCACAGGGTTGGATCGATGGAAGAAACCTTAGCGGTCCGCAGGCTGGACCGGCTCGGCGTGGTACTGGTGGCAGGCGGGATTGCGGCAACGGCGCTTCTGCCCTTCATCTATGTCAAGGCAAACCGTATCGCCGCCGGCAAGCCGATGCTGCTGACGCAGCTTCTTCCGCAGCCTTCCGTTCTCATCCTGCTGGTCCTTCTGGCCGTCACGGCGCTGGCAACGCTCTTCCTGCGCAGCGCCCTCGTCCGGCTCGCGCTCGGCACGCTCAGCCTTGCCGCGCTGATTGCGGCCATCGGGCTCACGGCGACCGCCGCGACACCCGCCGGCAGCACCGTGGCGCGCATGACGCCCGGCGGCAGTTTCTGGGTTCTGTTCGGCGTCATCGGCCTCATCATATCGGACGCGCTGGTGAAGATCCGGCTGACGCCGTGGATGCGGGTTGGCGTGCTCGCGGCCTATACGGGCCTGCTCGGCCTCTGCCTTTCCTCCGGCCTGCTCGACAGCCTGTCGATCCTGCGGGAATTTTCCACCCGCTCGGCGCAGTTCTGGACCGAGGCGGCGTCGCATCTGTTGCTGGCCTTCGGCTCGCTTGCCATCGCCATCGTTCTCGGCCTGCCGCTCGGCATCCTGTGTTTCTGGGTGCCGAAGCTGCGCGCCGTCGTGCTGCAGACGCTGAGCCTGATCCAGACCATTCCGAGTCTGGCGCTCTTCGGCATATTGATGCTGCCGCTCGGCTATCTCGCCGCGAACGTGCCGCTGGCTGCCGATATCGGCATTCGCGGCATCGGCACGGCGCCGGCGCTGATTGCGCTCGTGCTCTATTCGCTGCTGCCGATCGTCGCCAACACCGTCGTCGGGCTTGAGGGCGTCGATCCTTCGGTGCGCGATGCGGCGGCCGGCATGGGGCTGACACGCCGGCAGGTGCTGACCGGCATCGACCTGCCGCTCGCCTTCCCGGTCATCCTCACCGGCATCCGCATCGTGCTGGTGCAGGCGATCGGCATGGTGACGATCGCCGCGCTGATCGGCGGCGGCGGCTTCGGCATCTTCATCTTCCAGGGGCTCGGCCAGACGGCCATGGACCTCGTGCTTCTCGGCGCCGTGCCGACCGTTTTCTTCGCCTTCTCCTCGGCCGTCATCCTCGATGCGGTCATCGAAAGCATCCAGGGACCAGCCGCATGAGCATGATCGAGATCAGGAACGTCACCAAGCGCTACGGCCCGGCCACCGTCGTCGACAATGTCTCGATGCGCGTCGAGAAGGGCTCGATCACCGTCATCGTCGGCACGTCGGGTTCGGGCAAATCGACGCTGATGCGGATGATCAACCGGCTGGTGCCGATCACCGAGGGGCAGATCTTCGTCAACGGGCAGGACATCATGGACGTGCCGGCGACGGAGCTTCGCCGCAAGATCGGCTATGCCATCCAGGGCCACGGCCTCTTTCCGCACCGCACGGTGGCGCAGAATATCGCCACCGTGCCGCAGCTGCTCGGCTGGGACGCAGCCCGGACCGACAGACGCGTGACGGAACTGCTCGGCCTCTTCAACCTCGACCCGGCGACTTTCGCGGAGAAATATCCGCACCAGCTTTCGGGCGGCCAGCAGCAGCGCGTCGGCGTCGCCCGGGCGCTGGCGGCCGAACCGGAACTGCTTTTGATGGACGAGCCTTTCGGCGCGCTCGATCCCGTCATCCGCGGCAAGGCGCAGGACGACCTCCTGGCGATCCAGAAACAGTTCGGCACCACCGTCATCCTCGTCACGCACGACATGGACGAGGCTTTCCATCTCGGCAACCAGATCGCGGTGATGAGCGGCGGCAAGCTGTTGCAGTGCTCGACGCCGGAAAAAATCCTGACGGAGCCGGCCGATCCCTTCGTACAGCAATTGACCGGTACATCCGACCGGGCGCTGAAACTGATGTCGCTGACGCCGCTGAAGGACAGTATGCAGCCCGCCAAGCCGGGCCTGCCCTATGCGCTGGCGCAGTCGCTCAGCCTGCGCGACGCGCTTGCCGAAATGATCTGGCAGGGTGTGGAGGAGGCGGCCGTGCAGGATGCCGACAAGGCGCCGGTCGGCTCGATCTCGATGGAGCGGCTGATCGAACTGGGCCGCAAGGCATGAAGTTTCTGCTCGCCAACCTGTTTCGCGCGCTGGCGCTCACGGCGCTGCTCGTCCTGATCTTCAGGACCGAGTGGCTCTCCTTCATGCTGGTGCCGCTGACCAACAACAACGCCCCGCCGGTCTATACGCAGAACAGCCTGGCGTCGCTGGCGCTCGGCCATCTGGAACTGGTCTTCATTTCGATCGTCGGCAGCGCGGTGCTTGCCGTGCTCGGCGGCATCTTCGTCACCCGGCCGAGCGGGGCGGACTTCCTGCCGCTGTCGCGCGCCATTGCCAATGCCGGGCAGACCTTTCCGCCGGTCGCGGTGCTGGCGCTTGCCGTTCCCGCCACCGGTTTCGGCGCCGCACCGACGCTGATCGCGCTCTTCCTCTACGGGCTGCTGCCGATCTTCGAAAATACGGTCGCGGGCCTGAAACAGGTATCGCCGCAGGTGCTGGACGCGGCCGACGGCATGGGCATGAACGGCAGGCAACGCCTCTTCCAGGTGGAACTGCCGCTGGCATTGCCGCTGATCCTCGAAGGGCTGAAGGTGGCGACCGTCATCAATATCGGCACGGCGACGATCGGCTCCACGGTTGCGGCAAAGGGTCTCGGCGAGGTCATTATTGCCGGCCTGATTTCCGACAATACCGCCTTCATCCTGCAGGGCGGGCTGATCGTCGGCCTGATGGCGGTGCTGATCTACGATGTCGTCGGCATGCTCGAAGGCGCGATCACGCGCAGAATGGGCTTGCGTCCGGCTTGAGAGGGCGGCTACCAAGGCAGCGGGAGAAACAACGGGAGACCGCCTTGGCCAAGATGATCCATTCCATGATCCGCGTGCTGGACGAGGCGCGCTCGGTCGATTTCTACGGCAAGGTGTTCGGGCTCAAGGTTGCCGACCGGGTGGATTTCGAGACCTTCACGCTGATCTACATGAGCAACGAGGAGACCGGTTTCGAGCTGGAACTGACGGTCAACAAGGGCCGGACCGAGCCCTACAATCTCGGCGACGCCTACGGGCATCTGGCCGTTTCCGTTCAGGAAGTGCATGTCGAGCACAAGAGGCTGACCGATCTCGGCCTCAACCCCGGCAAGCTCGTGGAACTCAACCGCGACGGCAAACTCTTCGGGCTGTTCTTCTTCATCACCGATCCCGACGGTTACAAGATCGAAGTGCTGCAGCGCCACGGTCGTTTCCAATAAACACAAGAGGTTGAGATGATTGGGAGGAGAGACCTTCACAACGGCTGGACGCTTGCCTGTAACGATACAGGAAGAGACAACCTGCCGGCTTCCATTCCGGCAACGGTGCCCGGCTGCGTGCATCTGGACCTGCTGGCGAACCGGCTGATCCCCGATCCCTATCTCGATATCAACGAGATCACCAATGACTGGATCGGCAAGACGGAATGGGTCTACCGGCTGGATTTCGAGGCCGGGCCAGATGCCCTCCCCGATGCTGGCCCCGATGCCGGCAAAATGCAGGAACTGGTCTTCGACGGGATCGACACGATCGCCACGATCCGCCTGAACGGCGAGGAGATCGGCCGCAGCTTCAACATGCACCGCACCTACCGCTTCGATGTCTCGGCGCTGCTGCGGGCAGGCGCAAACGAGCTCAGCGTCACCTTCCACTCTGCCTATGCCTACGGTGCGGAGATGGAAAAACATTATGGCTACCGGCCCAACAACTATCCGGGGCCGGGCAACCTGATGCGCAAGATGGCCTGCAATTTCGGCTGGGACTGGGGTCCGACGCTGGTGACGGCGGGGCTGTGGAAGCCGGTGCGGCTGGAAAGCTGGGACCGGGCGCGGCTGGCCGAGACCCGTGTTTCGGCGACACTTGCCGGCGGCGACGGGCTCGTCAGGGTGCAGGCGCGGCTGGCAAGACATGGCGAGGCCGTACCGGCAAGAATCACGGCCGAGATCGGCGGCGTGAGGCGCACGGTCACGGTCGACGCGGATGCGGAAGAGGTTTCGTTCGAGGTCCGCGTGCCCTCGCCGCAGCTCTGGTGGCCGCATCATCTCGGCGCCCAGCCGCTTTATCCGCTGGAGATCCGGCTGGAGGACGAGAGCGGCGATGTTCTCGACCGCTATGCGAGAGAGATCGGCTTCCGCTCGCTGCGGCTCGATACTTCGCCGGACGAGCATGGCTCGGCCTTCACCTTCGTCATCAACGACGTGCCGATCTTCGCCTGCGGCGCCAACTGGATCCCGGACGACTGTTTCCCCTCGCGGGTGACGGCGGAGCGTTATGCGGCGCGGATCGACGAGGCGAAGGCTGCCAATATCAACCTGCTGCGCGTCTGGGGCGGCGGCATTTTCGAGCGCGACGAATTCTACGAGACCTGCGACCGGGCCGGCATGCTCGTCTGGCAGGATTTCCTCTTTGCCTGCGCCGCCTATCCGGAAGAGGAGCCGCTGCGCAGCGAGATCGTCGCCGAGGTGCGCGACAATGTCATCAGGCTGATGCCGCACCCGTCGCTCATCATCTGGAACGGCAATAACGAGAATATCTGGGGCTTCGACGAATGGGGCTGGCGGCCGATCATCAAGGCGGGCGTCAGCTGGGGGCTCGGCTATTATCTCGATGTGCTGCCGAAGCTCTGCGCCGAGCTCGATCCCGACCGGCCCTATTATCCCGGCAGCCCCTATTCCGGCTCGATGCAGATCGAGCCGAACGACGACCGGCACGGCTGCAAACATATCTGGGACGTGTGGAACGAGGTCGGCTATGAGGTCTACCGCAACTACATCCCGCGCTTCTGCTCCGAATTCGGCTGGCAGGCGCCGCCGGCTTGGGCGACGCTGCAGGAAAGCGTGCATGACGAACCGCTGACGCCGGAATCGCGCGGCGTCTTCCATCACCAGAAGGCGACGCAGGGCAACGACAAGCTGATCAAGGGGCTTGCCGGCCACCTGCCCGTGCCGCGGACGATGGACGACTGGCATTTCGCCACCCAGCTCAACCAGGCCCGCGCCATCCGCTTCGCCGTCGAGCACATGCGCTCGCACCGCGCCATCTGCAAGGGCGCCGTCGTCTGGCAGTTCAACGATTGCTGGCCTGTTACCTCCTGGGCCGCGCTCGATTCCGCCGGCCGGCGCAAGCCGCTCTGGTATGCGATGCAGCAGGCCTTCCACCCGCGCCTGCTGACGATCCAGCCGCGCGGCGACGGGCTTGCGGCGGTGGCGGTCAACGAGCAGACGCTGTTCTGGCGCTCGAAGATCAGCGGCAGGCGGATGCGGCTCGACGGCACGGTGCTTTCGGAATTCGAATTCTGGCGGCTGCTCTGCGACCGGTTCGAGGCGAAGGAATTCCCGCTGCCGGAGGATATCGCGACGGCCGGCGTGGCGAATGAAGAGGTCGTCGTCGTGCAGATGCTCGACAAGCGCGCCTTTCATTATTTCGTCGAGGATATCGAGCTGAAGCTTCCCGCCCCGTCGCTCGACATTTCGCTGGCGAAATCGGCCGGCGGCTATGACGTGACCGTCAGCGCAAAGAGTTTCCTCAAGGATCTCTGCCTGATGGCGGACCGGCTGGACCCTGCGGCGGTGGTGGATTCCATGCTGGTGACGCTGCTGCCGGGCGAAAGCCATGTTTTCCGCGTGACGACGGAGAAGCAGCTTTCGGCCGAGGATATCGTGGTCGGAACGGTCCTGCGCTGCGCCAACGATCTCGCCGGCAGAAACTGAAAGGCCCCGCTCTGGCGGGGCCTCTGGCGGAATTCAGATATGCGCCTCTTCAGGTCTCGTCGGCCTTTTCCTGCCTGGCCATCAGCGCGGCCAGGTCGTGCTTCAACCGCACCGGCAAATCCATGCGCTCGTGAAGGATGCTCATGATACCAAGATCGCCGTCATCCAACTCGCGAAAGAAGATGTAATGGCGTTCGTAACGGCTGAAATAGGCTTCGCGCCTGATATCCGGCGGAGCAGCAAGCCTCTGCGGCAAACGCCGCCAGAGGAGGCGATTGCCGCAAAGCCGCTCCAGGTGAGCATGGAGGCCAAGAATGTAGGTGTCAGCCTGCGCCTCACTCCATGCGCTGCTGGTATCCTGCCATATCTTATCCTGCGCTGCGTCGGCGCGCGGATAGAACCGATAGCCCGCCATGCTCAGCGGCGTTTGTTGCGGCGAATAACGTCCTCGGCCGACACGGCGACAAATTCGCTGTCATCGGCACGCATGGCGGGGCCGAGCTCCTTTTGCAGGGCCTCCCATGCCTCATCCCGTGTCTGCAAGTCGTTGCGGATCAGGGCGCGAATATACTCGCTGGCGTTTTCATACAGCCCGTCGTCTCCGATCTGCTGTTGAACATGGTCCTGGAGTTGCCCGCTGACCTTCACGTGAATGCTGCCGGATGCCATTGGCATATACCCTTCGTTCGTCTCATACTGTGGGTTGGGTAGCATATATTGTCAATATTCATCACGCGGCGGGCATCCAATCCGGCCCCTCCATGCGGCGCGCGTTCCGCGTCGCGGCCGGGCGCTGCGCCAACGACCTCGTCAGCTCAACCTGAAAGGCCCCGCTCTGGCGGGGCCTCTGCCGGCTCGTCCTAGCGGAAAACGTTACATCCAGTAGGGCGGCACGCCGTAATAGTCATGGACCCGGCGGCCGCTGCCGTTGTACCAGGTGTCGTCGTCATCCGCGTAGCTCGGCGCGCCTTCGATCTGCTCCCTGGTGAGATCGATGCGGTAGCCGTCCAGCTGGGTATCGTAGGTCAGCTTTTCCCACGGTAGCGGATAGTGGTCGCTGCCGATGCCGAGGAAGCCGCCAAAGCTCAGGACCGCATAAGCGACGCGGCCGTCCTGCTTGCCGAGGATGAGGCGTTCGATGGAACCGATATGCCTGCCATCGGCGCCATAGACGCGGGTGCCTTCAACGCGGTCGCTGGCGATCAGCGTCGGCGTATCCTTCACATTCGGGTCACGGCGGGTGGCGTCAGTATCCTGATCGAGCATTGTGCACCTCCTGTTCGTCTTTTCCTCCTGGGTTGATCCACACTGAGGAAACGTGCCCTCCGCTTCAAAGTTCCCTTCTTCCTGCCGGCTTCACGCGGCGGTGGCGATATTGACGTTTACGTCAAGGTTATTGTAGCCTCAATCCGCTTGAACCGATCAAGCAATGGCATAAGCTGCCCTGACGGGGGATGGAGGAATCTTCCGATCGATGCCGGTGCGACCCGGCGCGGCGGCCGAATGGGAGAGAGAATATGAACAGCATTTCCGTCCACCCTGGCGGTGCGACATCGGAAAAACCATGGCTTGCCACCTATCCGGACGTCGTTCCGGCCGAAATTCCCCCACTGGAATATGCGTCGCTGCCGGAACTTCTCGAAAAGAACTGCGCGCGCTTTGCCGAGCGGAAAGCCTTTTCCAGCATGGGCAAATCCATGACCTACCGCGAGCTCGAAAGCCAGACCCGCAAGGTCGCCGCCTGGCTGCAGAGCCTCGGGTTGCAGAAGGGCGATCGTGTCGCCGTGATGATGCCGAACGTGCTGCAGAACCCGGTCGCGGTCTACGGCATCCTGCGCGCCGGGCTCGTGGTGGTGAACGTCAACCCGCTCTATACGCCGCGCGAGCTTGAGCACCAGCTCAACGATTCCGGCGCCAAGGCGATCTTCGTCCTGGAAAATTTCGCGCGCACGGTCGAGCAGGTCATCAACAGGACGGACCTGCGCCATGTCGTCGTCACCTCTCTCGGGGAAATGCTCGGGCTCAAGGGGCATCTCGTCAATTTCATCGTCCGGCGGGTGAAGAAGCTCGTTCCCTCCTGGTCGATCCCGCAGCACAGGAGCTTCCGACAGGTGCTGGCGGAAGGGGCGGGCAAGGTGCTTGCGCCGGTGCCGCTTGCCGGCAGCGACATCGCCTTCCTGCAATATACGGGCGGCACGACGGGGGTCGCCAAGGGCGCGGTGCTGACGCACCAGAACCTGCTTGCCAACAAGATGCAGCTGCAGCTCTGGCTGAAATCCTGCTTCGACAAGAGGAAGCAGCCCGAGGTTCTGAACTTCCTCTGCGCGCTGCCGCTCTACCACATTTTCGCGCTGACGGTGAATTCGCTGATGGGCATGTCGCTCGGCGCCCATAACGTACTGATCGCCAACCCGCGCGACATTCCGGGACTGGTGAAGGAATTCCAGAAGTCCGATATCCATATTTTCCCCGGCCTCAACACGCTGTTCAACGCGCTGCTCAACAATGCCGATTTCGCCAAGACCGATTTCTCCTCGCTGGTCATGTCGCTCGGTGGCGGCATGGCCGTGCAGAGGCCGGTGGCCGAGCGCTGGCTGAAGGTGACGGGCTCGCACATTACCGAAGGGTACGGGCTGTCGGAGACATCGCCCGTTGCCACCGCCAACCGTTTCGATTCGCCCGAATTCACCGGCTCGATCGGCCTTCCCCTTCCCTCGACGGAACTCGACATCCGCGACGAGGCCGGCAATTCGCTGCCGCTGGGCGAGATCGGCGAAATCTGCATCCGCGGCCCGCAGGTCATGGCCGGCTACTGGAACAAGCCGGCGGAGACGGCGCAGGCGATGACATCGGACGGTTATTTCCGCAGCGGCGACATGGGCTTCATGGACGAGCGCGGCTACACCAAGATCGTCGACCGCAAGAAGGACATGATCCTCGTTTCCGGCTTCAACGTCTATCCGAACGAGATCGAGGAAGTGGCCGCCATGCATCCCGGCATTCTCGAAGCGGCAGCGATCGGCGTGCCGGACGGGCATTCCGGCGAGGCGGTGAAGCTCTTCGTCGTGCGCAAGGACCCGGCCCTGACCGAAGCCGACGTGAAGGCCCATTGCGCGGCCAATCTTACCAATTACAAACGGCCGCGCTTCATCGAATTCCGCACCGAACTGCCGAAGACCCCCGTCGGCAAGATCCTGCGCAAGGATCTGCGCGGCTGAATTTGACGGTCTCGTGAAATTGAGGGCCATCCGCTTGTCGCGGGTGGCTTTTTTCATATCTGGACAGGGGGCTGAACTTGATTTGACTGCCGGAAAGAGAATAGTTTCCGCAACCCTCTGCGCCTCCAAAGGAGCCTTCCATGAATGCCATCGTCGAACAACTGAAGAGCACCGCGGCTGCCACCAAGGCCACCGATCTGCGTGCCGCCTTCGCAGCCGATCCGCAGCGCTTCTCGCGCTTTTCCGTATCGCTTGACGACCTTTTGATGGATTATTCCAAGACGGCCGTGAACGACGAAATCCTGAAGCTTCTGGTGAAGCTCGCCGAAGAAGGCGGCGTCGAAAAGAAGCGCGAGGAAATGTTCTCCGGCAAGGCGATCAATTTTACCGAAAACCGCGCCGTGCTGCACACGGCGCTGCGCAACCGTTCCAACACGCCTGTGCTGGTCGACGGCAAGGACGTGATGCCTGACGTCAACGCCGTTCTCGCCGCCATGGGCAAGTTTGCCGACGGTGTGCGCTCGGGCGCGCTGAAGGGCGCCACCGGCAAGACGATCACCGATGTCATCAATATCGGCATCGGCGGCTCGGATCTCGGCCCGGTCATGGCGACACTGGCGCTGGCACCTTTCCATGACGGCCCGCGCGCCCATTTCGTCTCCAATATCGACGGCGCCCACATCGCCGATATCCTGAAGCTGGTAAAGCCGGAAACGACGCTCTTCATCGTCGCCTCCAAGACCTTTACCACCGTCGAGACGATGACCAACGCCCAGACGGCGCGCAAGTTCATTGCCGGCGCGCTGGGCGAAGCGGCCGTCCAGCACCACTTCGCCGCCGTTTCGACCGCGCTCGACAAGGTTGCCGCCTTCGGCATCGAAAGCGAACGCGTCTTCGGCTTCTGGGACTGGGTCGGCGGACGCTACTCGATCTGGTCGGCGATCGGCCTGCCGCTGATGATCGCCGTCGGGCCGGAGAATTTCGGCAAGTTCCTCGATGGCGCCCATGCCGTCGACAACCATTTCCGCAAGGCGCCGATCACCGAAAACCTGCCGATGCTGCTCGGCCTCATCGGCTTCTACCACCGCAATGTGCTGGGCTATCCGACGCGCGCCATCCTGCCCTATGACCAGCGCCTGTCGCGCTTCCCGGCCTACCTGCAGCAGCTCGACATGGAATCGAACGGCAAGGGCGTGACGATCGACGGCACGCCGGTCGAGGGCAATTCCGGCCCGGTTGCCTGGGGCGAACCCGGCACCAACGGCCAGCACGCCTTCTACCAGCTGATCCACCAGGGCACGAGCATCATCCCGGCCGAATTCATGATCGCCGCCAACGGTTTCGAGCCGGAGCTGCGTCATCAGCATCAGCTCTTGATGTCGAACGTTCTCGCCCAGTCGGAAGCGCTCATGAAGGGCCGCACCTTCGCCGAAGCCAAGAAGCAGCTGACCGACAAGGGCATGGACGACAAGCAGGCCGATTTCATAGCCCCGCACCGCGTCTTCACCGGCAACCGCCCGTCGATCACCTTCGTCTACGACAAGCTGACACCCTATGCGCTCGGCCGCCTGATCGCGCTTTACGAGCACCGCGTCTTCGTCGAAGGCGTGCTCTTCCGCATCAACTCCTTCGACCAGTGGGGCGTGGAGCTCGGCAAGGAACTGGCAACCGGCCTGCTGCCGGTCGTCGAAGGCAAGGAAAGCGCTGCCGGCCACGATTCCTCGACGCAAGGGCTGGTCGCGGCGCTGGCAAAGCTCGCCAGGTAATTCCGGCGGTCGCGCCGCTGTCGAAGCCCATCCGTCCTGCGGGTGGGCTTTTTTGTTCGACCCTGTCGAATCGCAGCGCATGTCGTCGTCTACAGAGAGAGTGACAGCGGAGGAGCCGATGACTGCCAAGGATGACGAACTGGTGACATTCGAAGCCGAGGGCGCGCTGCCCCTGCCGGCCCCGGACGAGCAGGGCTTCGTCGAGAACGAAGGCGCGCGCATCTGGTATGCGAGCTATGGCGGCGGCCCTGTCGTGATCCTGCTGCATGGCGGGCTCGGTAATAGCGGCAACTGGGGCTATCAGGTTCCCGACCTCATCGAGGCCGGCCACCGGGTCGTTGTCATCGACAGCCGCGGGCACGGGCGCAGCACGCGTGACGCCCGCCCCTACAGCTATCACCTCATGGCTTCCGACGTGGTGGCCGTGATGGATCATGCCGGGATCGGGGAAGCGGCCCTGGTCGGCTGGAGCGACGGCGCCTGCACGTCGCTGGTGCTTGCCGACCAGCAGCCGGAGCGCGTCTGCTGCGTCTTCTTCTTCGCCTGCAACATGGACCCCGGCGGCACCCGGGAATTCAAGGCGACGCCGGTGATCGACCGCTGCTTCAGCCGCCACAGGAAGGATTATCAGGCGCTGTCGGCGACGCCTGACCAGTTCGAGGCCTTCGTCACCGACGTTTCGAAGATGATGGCGACGGAACCGAATTATACGGCCGAGCAGCTGGCCGGCATCAAGGTGCCTGTCACCATCGCGCTTGGCGAGCATGACGAATTCATCTTGCCCGACCATGCCGATTATCTGGCACGGACGATCCCGGAGGCGGAATTCGTGTCCCTGCCGGGTGTCAGCCATTTCGCGCCGCTGCAGCAACCGGACCTCTTCAATCGCGCGGTCCGGGCCTTTCTCAAGCGGATCGAATAGGGCTCAGAGGCCGATCTCTTTCGCCCAGGGCGGGTTGGCGCCGGCGCGGGAGACGGTGACGGCGGCCGCCTTGGCGCCGAGCGCGAGCGCGTTGCGCAGCGCCTGTTCGTCGAGATTGGCGACCTCAGCCTTGGTCAGCAGATTGTCCATCTTCAGCGAGGCCAGCACGCCGGCGTCGAATGTGTCGCCGGCGCCGACCGTATCGACGACGGTGACGCGCTCGCTCGGGACCGTGACCTTGCGCGCGCTGGTGTAGCCGGTCGCACCTTCCGCACCCTTGGTGATGACGACGAGCTTGGCGCCGTGTTTCAGCCAGTGGGCGGCCAGCGCGTCATGATCGCCCTCAAGGCCGAACCATTCGAGATCCTCGTCGGAGAATTTCACGATGTCGGACTTGGCGGCCATGCGCTCGATGCGGGCCATATGCCGGGCCTTGTCCTTGATGAAGCCGGGGCGGATGTTCGGGTCGAGCGAGATGACGCGGCTTGCGGCCTCGCGGTCGAGCAGGGCTTCGTAGGTTTCGCCGCAGGGGCTCGGGATCAGGCTGATGGCGCCGAAATGCAGGGCCTCGCAATCGTCGCCAAGGACGGGAAGGTCATCGGTGGTAATCATGCGGCCGGCGGTGCCTTCGTCGTAGAAAGCATAGGTCGCCTGACCGTTGACCAGCTTAACGAAGGCGATCGTCGAGGGGCGCTGCGTGATGGCGCAGGGGCTGTAATCGACATTGCTCGCCTTCAGCGTATCGAGCAGGATCTCGCCCATCATGTCATCGGCAATGCCGGTGAAGAAGGCCGTCGGGATGCCGAGACGCCCGAGCGCGATCGCGGTGTTGAAGATCGCGCCGCCGGCATAGGGCGCGAAGCCCTTTTCGCCTGATGTCGTCTCCCTCGGCAGCATGTCGATCAGAGCTTCGCCGCAGCACAAAATCATCGAATTCCTCCCAACAGGACTTGCGCGTTCTTCAATCGATTAAGCGAGCTTTTGTCAATTGGCTAGAGCGAAAGCTCACTTACACCACCATTTCGCGCCGACCAGGCGAGCGGCGCATCGAGGAAGGCCTCGACTTCCTGCAGCGTCTTGTCGTCGAACAGCTTCTTCTCCTTGGCGATCGCCAGAACCTCGCGCCAGGTGGCGATATGATGGAACTGGAGCTTGCCATTGGCAAAGCGCTGATGGGCCTCCGGGAAGATGCCGTAGAAGAACAGCGCCATGCCGTGATCGACGATGCCGCCGGCGGCCCGGATGGCATCGATGAAGGTGAACATGCTGCCGCCGGCCGTCGTCAGGTCCTCGATGACCAGCACACGCGCGCCTTCCTTCATGTCGCCTTCGATCTGCGCATTGCGGCCATGGCCCTTCGGCTTCTTGCGGACATAGATCATCGGCAGCCCGAGACGATCGGCAAGCAGAGCGGCAAAGGGAATGCCCGCCGTCTCGCCGCCGGCGATGCAATCGAACTGCTCGAAGCCGGCATCGCGCAGCAGGGTGCTGGCGGCAAAATCCATCACCGCGGAGCGCACGCGCGGGAAGGAGAGCAGCTTGCGGCAGTCGATATAGACCGGGCTCATGATGCCGGAGGCATATTTATAGGGGCTCTCGGCGTTGAAATGCACCGCCTTGATCTCCCAGAGCATCTTTGCCAGCAGCTCTGCCATGACGGCGCGGTCGGGAAACGTGGTCTGGATCATGCGGGCTCTCTCCTTCGGCTGACGTTCCAGCGGCAATAGCAGCAAGAGCGGCCGGTTTCCAGACTGAAGAGTGCCGTCAGCCGAGCAGGCGGCCGATATCGGCAAGCTGCATCCTGCGGAAGAGCGCGATTGCGCGGGCGCCCTCCTCCTCATCCAGCGAAACCGCGTAACGGACGGCGGCCGCCAGAAGCTGCATCGTCAGCCGGGCAATCGCCAGAAGCGCGGCCTCGCCGCGATCCGGCCAGAGCTTTCTTAGCACCGAAAACAGCGCCTGGGCATGGAATTCCATGTCTTCGGCATCGACCTGCTGCAGCAGCTTGTCCGTATGGGTCGCGTGCCAGATATCGCGCATGACGGGCTCGCGGCGGAAGAAGGCGTAATATTCGTCGGCAATGGCACCGAGAGCCGTGCGCAGACTGTCTTCGTCCGTCACCTTGGCCAGCTCGTCGGCCACGCATTGCCGGCCCTGCTCGTTGAAACGTTCGGCGAGCGTGCGGATGATGGAGGCCTTGTCCGGGAAATACTGGTAGAGGGCACCGAAGGAAAGTTCCGCCTTTTCAACGATCTCGCTCATCTTCAGGGCATCGCTGCCGTTCCTTTCGATGAGATCGGCGGCGACCGACAGAATTTTTTCGAAGCGCTCGCGGCCGCGCTGCTGGCTGGGAATGCGGCGCGGCTGGCCGGCCGCCACCTGCCGGCGCCTGTGCCTTGCAACCGTCTCTTGCGCCATCGTCCCGCCCTGCCTCGCCATTGACAGGGAAAATAAGAGAGTTTATCTCATTTTGCAAATGAGAGAATTTCTCTTGTTTTCTCGGGGAGGAGTTTCGACATGCAGTTCGTTCTCGTCATATGCCTCGTTGCCGCGGCCATCGGCAGCGGCCTTGTCGCCGGCATCTTTTTTGCCTTCTCCACCTTCATCATGACCGCCTTTTCGCGCATCCCGGCCGAACAGGGCATTGCGGCGATGAATTCCATCAACGTCACCATCGTGCGCTCGCCCTTCATGCTGCTCTTCGTGCCGGTGGCGATCCTCTGCATGGCGATATCCGTGCTGGCTTTCATGAACTGGCGCGGCGGCGCCTCCGCGACGATGCTGGCCGGCGCGGCGCTCTATCTCGTCGCCTCCTTCCTCTCCACCATCGTCTTCAACGTGCCGATGAACGATGCGCTGGCGAAAGTGGGCGGCAACGGGCCGGAGGCGGTCCAGCTCTGGACGTCCTATCTGCGGGACTGGACATGGTGGAACCATGTGCGCACGATCGCCTCGCTGCTGGCCTCGGTCGCATTCGTGCGGGCGCTGATGCTGGTTTAAAAAGGGCGGAGGGAATGCCTCCGCCCGTCGCTTTTTCACGCAATTCCCGACGCAAAACCGCGTCGGACTTTTGCGGGAATTGCTTCAGCCCTGCTGGCAGAAGGTGATGCGGTTGTTGAACGGGTCGATCACGCCCATTTCGAGGCCCCAGGGCGCCTCTTCGACGCCCGGCTTCATGTATCGGTAGTCCTTCGCGGCGAGTTCGGCCTGATAGGCCCTGACATCCTTCACCCGCACGAAGGCGCGGGCGCCGGGGCTGGCGTCGCCGGAATGTTCGCTGAGATGCAGCTGCATCCTGTCGCGGGAGACCTGGCAATAAAGCGGGAAGTTCTCGCCGAACCGATGTTCCCAATCGAGCGTGAAGCCGAGGAAGCCGCAATAAAATTCCATCGCTTTCTCGACCGAGAAGATGCGGAAGATCGGTACCGGCGGTTCTATGCCGATTGCGGAGCTTGCGCCTTCGGCCTCATCCAGCTTGGCCGAGAGGATATTCCACTGTTCCAGGCCGAATTGCCGGGCGACGATCTCCAGGGTCTGGCTGTGGGTCAGGGAAATATCGCGGTCGGCAAGCGCCTGCCGCAGGGTTTTTGCCATAAGCTTGGCATCGCGAAAATCGCGCATGGTTCATCCTTCCGTTGGCGGCAAACAGGAAGATCAGTGCCCGCGTCTGCTGACCCGTTCGCCATCGATTGCCAGAAGCAAGGATGTGAAACTGGATTTGGATGCATTCACCATCATGCTTGCGCATCGCGGGGCGGCTGGCCGCATCCGGCCGGATACCAGCTTACGAAAGCTCGGCAGGGGGATCAAGAGGCCGAGCGCACGACGCCCGCCGGCACGGAGTGAAGGTGGCTGGCGAGCTCGACGCGGTTGCGGCCGCCGCGTTTGGCGACATAGAGCGCCTTGTCGGCCTCGTTCAGCATGGCATCGAAATCGAGCGGCTTGGAGCGGCCGGGGGCGACGCCGACACTGACGGTGCATTTCAGCACCTCGTCCTCGATATAGATGTCGCGATCCTCGAAGGCCTTGCGGATGCGCTCGGCGGCAAGCTCGGCGCGGCCCGGCATGATTTCCTTCAGCACCAGCGCGAATTCCTCGCCGCCGAGGCGGGCGGCGGTATCGCCGTTGCGGCAATTGGCCGAGAGTTCGCCGGCGAAGACCTTCAGGACATGGTCGCCGGCGGCGTGGCCGTAACGGTCGTTGACGGATTTGAAATGGTCGATGTCGAAGACGATGACGGCGGTGGAGGCGCCCATGGCGCGGGTGCCGTGCCGGTCGAACAGGGCACGGCGGTTGAGAAGCCCGGTCAGCGGATCGGTGATGGCATCGATGCGATGGCGCGCGGCAAGCCGCCACTGATGCAGCGCCAGAGACAGGGCGCCGATACCGGTCATGCCGGCAATGCACATGGCAAGGCTCAGATCCTCCGCCCAGTTCTTGGGCGCGGCACCCAGCACCAGCCTGCCGTCGGAGATCAGCACGGCGGCGCAGAGCACGAAGGAAATCGCCGTCAGCGTGTAGAGCGCGGTGATGCCGGTCAGGGGCGCCGGCGCCTCGGCCCGGCCGAGCCAATATTGCCGTGCGGTGGCAAAGAGCAGGAAGGCGATGGCGAGGTTATCAGCCATGAAGGCCAGGCCATCCAGCCCGACGATCATCGACGGGACGGCCGAGGCCATGGCGAGAAATGCGCGGATGACGATGCCCCAGAGCGGCAGGCGGTTGGTGCGGAACTGGTAGCCCGCGCCCCAGATGGTGGCGAAACCGCCATGCAGCAGCACGAAATTGGCCGCGCCGAGCAGGCGCCCCGGCTGTTCGACATAGAAGACATAGGTGAAGATGCCGCTGACGACGAGAACGAGGCCGACCGTGCAGGTGAGAAGAAACGTCTCTGCCCGCCGGGCGAGCCAGCTCCCCAGGGCCGTTAAGGTAAGGCATGTCGCTGAAACGCCGAGCGCCAGCAACAGGGAATTGTAATCAAGCATCATGCTTCGAAATCTCCGCGGCTTCTGCCGCGCCGGCAACGTTCTGAAATCTATCTTGTCAGTGCTGACGAATGTCTTACGCATTCCGTTAAAAAATCATCGATTGCGCACCCGGACGTTACAAAACCGACATCCGGGCAGCAACTACAAGCAGTATAATCTTCAGATCCGCAACGTCTCTTCCCGATCAGGCATGTCCTCATCGCAAAACCGCTCGGCAGTTTTGCGCGACATGCCTTAGTCCCTGACCTGCCAATGCAGCGGGAACATGGGATCGAAGACCGTGACCGGGCCGGCGCCGGTTTCGATCCTGGCGGGGAAAACGACAGGTGCGTCCTGCCGGTCCAGCGTGATGCGCTCCTCGTTCGGCTGCAGCCCGTACCAGGCCGGGCCGTTCAGGGAGGCGAAGGCTTCCAGCCTGTCGAGCGCGCCGTCCTGCTCGAAGACATGGGCAAGGCAGCTCATCGTATTGATCGAAGTATAAATGCCGGCGCAGCCGCAGGCGCATTCCTTCAGCGGATCGACATGCGGGGCGGAATCCGTGCCGAGGAAGAACCTGGCATCGCCGCTTGTCGCCGCAGCGCGCAGCGCCAGCCGGTGGTTTTCGCGCTTGGCGACCGGCAGGCAATAATAATGCGGGCGGATGCCGCCGACGAGGATGGCGTTGCGGTTGATGATCAGGTGATGGGTGGTGATGGAGCCGGCGAGATTGGACTTGGCCGACCTGATATAGTCGATGCCGTCAGCCGTCGTGACATGTTCCATCGTCACCTTCAGCTCCGGCAGGCGCTTGCGCAAGGGATCGAGCACGGTTTCGATGAAGACGGCCTCGCGGTCGAAAATATCGACATCGGGCGTCGTCACCTCGCCGTGAACGCAGAGCGGCAGGCCGATCCTTGCCATGCGCTCCAGCACCGGCATGGCCTTTTCCATGTCGCGCACGCCGCCGTGGGAATTGGTGGTGGCGCCGGCCGGATAGAGTTTTACCGCGGTGATGAGGCCGCTCCTGCTGCCCTCTTCCACATCGTCGGCGCTCGTATGCTCGGTGAGATAGAGCGTCATCAGCGGCTGGAAGCGGTGGCCCGACGGCAGCGCCTTCAGGATGCGGTCGCGATAGGCGGCCGCGTCCGCCGTCGTGACGACCGGCGGCACGAGGTTCGGCATGATGATGGCGCGTGCGAAGGTGCGGCTCGTATCGCCGATCACGCCTTCCAGCATGGCGCCGTCGCGCAGATGCAGATGCCAGTCGTCGGGACGGCGGATGGTGATCGATTGCATGGGGGCCTCCGAAGCGATGCGGTTGCGCCTCGATAGCACCAAGAGCCGCCCGGAAACAACTGTTCAGGCGAGCGCGATTTCCAAGGTCATGTCGGCGGGGCGGCGGTTTTCGAGGATCAGGCGGCCGTTCGGCAGGTCGTTGCCGTAGACCTTGGCGCTCGCCTCTTCCTCGGTGAGCTTGTAGCCGCGCCAGCGGTCCCAGAGGCGCTCTTCCAGCACCTCCATCGGCGGGGCGAGCATGATCGTGTAATCGAAGATGCCGTCGAGTTCGGCCCATTTGCCCTGGGTGAACAGCAGATAGTTGCCTTCGATGATGATGAAGCGGTCGTTGGGATCGATCGGCCGGGCAGACGCGATGGCCAGCTCGCGCGAGCGGTCGAAGACGGGGACGAGCACTTCCTGATCGGCCGGTCGCACCGCCCTGACGATATCGAGAAAGCCGCGCACGTCGAAGGTTTCCGGAATGCCCTTGCGGGCGAGCAGCCCGCGTTCGATGAGGATCGCGTTGTCCATGTGGAAACCGTCCATGGGCAGCACGGCAGCGCTCTCTCCCTGCGCCTTCAGGGCATTGGCGACGTTTTCGGCCATGGTGGACTTGCCGGCGCCGGGCGGGCCGGCGATCGCGATCAGGAAGCGGCTGGAGTTGCCGGCGCGGTTCAGGACCTCGCCGACAATATCGTCTATCCTTGCATTCATGCAGCAACGGGCTCCGCAGGGGCCGCCTTGGCACCGGTCATGAAGGCGACCGCATCGGACATGGTGTATTCCTTGGGATTGATGACCGTCAAGCGGCGCCCAAGGCGGTGAATGTGGATGCGGTCGGCCACTTCGAAAACATGCGGCATATTGTGCGAGATCAGCACGATCGGAATGCCGCGGGCACGCACGTCGAGGATGAGTTCCAGCACGCGGCGGCTTTCCTTGACGCCAAGGGCCGCCGTCGGCTCGTCGAGGATGATGACCTTGGAACCGAACGCCGCCGCACGCGCGACCGCCACGCCCTGGCGCTGGCCGCCGGACAGCGTTTCCACCGCCTGGTTGATGTTCTGGATGGTCATCAGGCCGAGGTCCGAGAGCTTCTGGCGGGCGATCTTTTCCATGGCGCCATGGTCGAGCTTGCGGAAGAACTTGCCCATGAAGCCCTGTTTGCGGATCTCGCGGCCGAGGAACATGTTGTCGGCGATCGAGAGCGCCGGCGACAGAGCGAGATTCTGGTAGACCGTCTCGATGCCGGCCTTGCGGGCCTCCATCGGCGAGTGGAAGTGGACCGGCTGGCCTTCCAGCCTGATCTCGCCTTCGTCCGGCCGGATGGCGCCCGAGATCGCCTTGATCAGCGAGGACTTGCCGGCGCCGTTGTCGCCGATGACGGCCAGGATCTCGCCGGGATAGAGGTCGAAATCGGCGTGGTCGAGGGCGGTGACGCGGCCGTAACGCTTGACGATACCACGCGCCATGAGAAGAGGTTCGGTAGCCATCAGCCTGCTGCCTTTCTGATCCACTGGTCGATTGCGACGGCGGCGATGATGAGGACGCCGATCAAGAGATAGGTCCACTGCACGTCCGTGCCGAGCAGGCGAAGCCCGAGCGAGAAGACACCGACGATGAGCGCGCCGAACATCATGCCGAGGATGGAGCCGCGGCCGCCGAACAGCGATATGCCGCCGATCACCACCGCGGTGATGGATTCGATATTGGCGAACTGGCCGGCGGTCGGAGAGACCGAACCGATGCGGCCGATCAGCGCCCAGCCTGCCAGAGCGCAGATGAGGCCGGAAAGCACATAGACCGACTTCAGCATGCGCTTGACGTTGACGCCCGAAAGCTCGGCAGCGTCCGGATCGTCGCCGACGGCATAGAGATGGCGACCCCAGGCGGTGTGGTTCAGCACGTACCAGAGCAGCGCGACCAGCAGCACCATGGCGATGACGCCGTAGGTGAAGACCGCGCCGCCGATGCGGAACGTATTGCCGAAGAACTGCAGCAGCGGCGCCGTCGTCTCGATGTCCTGGGCACGGATCGTCTCGTTGGCCGAATAGAGGAAATTGGTTGCCAGAACGATCTGCCACATGCCGAGCGTGACGATGAAGGGCGGCAGCTTCATGCGGGCGATCAGCCAGCCGTTGATATAGCCGCAGAGCGCGCCGACGGCGAAGCCGCAAAGGATGGCAAGCTCCGCCGGAAAGCCGTAACGGAAGACGAACTGGCCCATGACGACCGACGACAGGACCATGATGGCGCCGACCGAAAGGTCGATACCGGCGGTCATGATGACCAGCGTCTGGGCGGCGCCGACGATGCCGGTAATCGCCACCTGCTGCAGAATGAGCGTCAGCGAGAAGGCAGAGAAAAATTTGGTCCCGAGCAGCACGCCGAAGATGATGAGCGAAAGCAGGAGCACGATCAGCGATACGGCCGAGGGGCTCGAATGCAGGAAATGCCGGAAGCGCTGGACGACACTCTTTTCATCCGTATCGAACGAAGCGACTTCCGTGGAACTGTCCTTGAGGACCTTTTCGAATTCTTGATGCGGTGCGGCTGTTGGCTCGCTCATGGAAACTCCTCCGCGTATCCCCACTCCCGATGGGTGCCCGCCTTCTTCGCGGGCGGACAGGATTAAGCTGCACCCAATCGGGCGCAGTGTCAAAGACCGGCAGGGTGGCGAGGACGACATGCGTCCCCGCCCTTGTTGTCAGGAAATGCGGGGCATCAGCCCCAGCACTTGGCGAGACCGTCCTTGGTGTCGATCGACTTCACGCCGGAAACCGGCTTGTCGGTGACGAGGGTGACGCCGGTGTCGAAGAAGTTCTTGCCTTCGGTCGGCTTCGGCTTTTCGCCGCTGTCGGCGAACTTCTTGATCGCTTCGATGCCGAGGGCGGCCATCTGCAGCGGATATTGCTGCGAGGTCGCACCGATGACGCCGTCCGCAACGTTCTTGACGCCCGGGCAACCGCCGTCAACCGATACGATCAGAACGTCCTTCTCGCGGCCGACGGCCTTGAGCGCTTCATAGGCGCCGGCAGCAGCCGGCTCGTTGATGGTGTGGACGACGTTGATGGTCGGGTCCTTCTGGAGAAGGTTTTCCATCGCGGTGCGACCGCCCTCTTCGTTGCCGTTGGTGACGTCATGGCCGACGACGCGCTTGTCGTCTTCGTCACCGATCTTGTTCGGGTCCTTCGGGTCGATGCCGAAGCCCATCATGAAGCCCTGGTCGCGCAGCACGTCGACGGAAGGCTGCGACGGCGTCAGGTCGAGGAAGGCAACCCTGGCGTCTGCCGCCTTGTCGCCGAGCGTTTCCTTGGCCCACTGGCCGATCAGCTTGCCGGCGAGAAGGTTGTCGGTCGCAAAGGTCATGTCGGCTGCGTCGATCGGCTCGAGCGGGGTGTCGAGAGCGATGACGAGCAGGCCGGCATCACGCGCCTTCTTGATGTTCGGGACGATGCCCTTCGTGTCGGAAGCGGCAATCAGGATGCCCTTGGCGCCGTCGGCGATGCAGGTTTCGATTGCGGCAACCTGGCTTTCGCTGTCACCGTCGATCTTGCCGGCATAGGACTTCAGCGTCACGCCGAGTTCCTTGGCCTTGGCGGTCGCGCCTTCCTTCATCTTCACGAAGAAGGGGTTGGTATCGGTCTTGGTGATCAGGCAGGCGGAAACGTCAGCCGCCATCGCCGGAGCGGAAAAGGCGACACCAAGCGCGAGAGCGCCGAAAGCGAGAACTGATTTCTTCATGAACTCCTCCCAGAGATTGGCCGGCCCGCCCCCAGGCGGCACCGGAATTCATGCACGGCGGGACTTCAGGATGTGCGTTCAGCCTCCTCCCGAAGCCGTCCCGTGCCGTTGACGCTGGCAATTAAGAGCGAAAGAAAACGGCTTGTCAATAAATAAATCCAATTGAATTATTAATTCGATATGGCATGCTGAGACAAAATCGGGCATAGGCCGTTGATTGGGAGGAGTGGCCAATGTCGTCCTTGGAAGGTCCGGGTTCAATGCCGGCCCCACCGCCAATTCTGAATCCGTCGGGAGGCGCGAACCAGATCAGGGTGCGCGCCTATAACGAACGGCTCGTGCTGTCGCTGGTACGCCTTTACGGCGCGCTGTCGAAGGCCGATATCGCGCGCCGCAGCGGGCTTTCGGCCCAGACGGTCTCCGTCATCATGCGGGCGCTTGAAAAGGAGGGCCTGCTGTCGCGCGGCGAGCCGATCCGCGGCCGCGTCGGCCAGCCGTCCATTCCGATGCGGCTCAACCCGGATGCCGTCTATTCCTTCGGCGTGAAGATCGGTCGGCGAAGCGCCGACCTCGTGCTGATGGATTTCGTCGGCCGCATCCGGCTGCAGCTGCACCGCACCTACGCCTATCCGCTGCCCCACGAGATCCTGTCCTTCGTGACCGAGGCGATCCGGGAACTGGAGGGAAAACTCGACGAGCGCGAGCGCAGCCGTATTGCCGGCCTCGGCATCGCCGCCCCCTTCGAACTGTGGAACTGGGCCGACGAGGTGGGCGCGCCGGAAGGGGCCATGGAGGTCTGGCGCGATTTCGACCTGCAGGCGGAGATCGCCGCGCAGGTCTCCTACCAGGTCTTCCTGCAGAACGACGCGACCAGCGCCTGCGGGGCGGAACTGGTCTTCGGCATCGGCCCGTCCTATCCGGATTTCGTCTATTTCTTCATCGGCTCCTTCATCGGCGGCGGCATCGTGCTGAATTCGTCGATCTTTTCCGGCAAGACCGGCACGGCCGGCGCAATCGGCCCCCTGCCGGTGCGCGGCAAGAACGGCGAGACGCTGCAGCTTCTGGAGATCGCCTCGATCTTCGTGCTGGAGAACATGCTGCGCGAGCGCGGCATCGACCCGCAGCCGCTGTGGTATTCGGCCGACGACTGGGTCGATTTCGGCGAGCCGATGGAGGCCTGGATCCAGGATACGGCCAGGGCGCTGGCGCAGGCGATCGTGGCGGCCGCCTCGATCATCGACTTCAGCGCCGCCGTGATCGACGGCGGTTTCCCGGACTGGGTGCGCCGGCGCATCGTGCAGGCAACGATCCACGAGGCCGAAAAGCTCGACCTGCAGGGCGTCGTCATGCCCGATATCGTCGAGGGCGCGGTCGGCGCGCAGGCCCGCGCCATCGGCGGCGCCAGCCTGCCGATCTTCGCGCGTTATCTCACCGACCAGAATGTGCTTTTCAAGGAGATCGACAATGCTGAAAGGGCTTGACCCGCTGCTCGGCCCCGAACTGCTGGCAACCTTGCGCGGCATGGGCCATGGCGACGAGATCGCCATCGTCGACGGCAATTATCCGGGCGTCGAACATGCGCGCCGGCTGATCCGGCTCGACGGACACCATCTCATCCCGGTTCTCGATGCCGTGCTCAGCGTGCTGCCGATCGACGACTTCGTGAACGAGGCGATCTTCCGCTCGACCGTGAAGGCAGAGCGCGACCGGCTCGACCCGGTGCACGAGGAAATGATCGCCTGCTGCGCCAGGCACGAGCCGGAGCGGGAGGTCTTCCCGCTTGTCGGGCAGGATTTCTACGGCCGGGTGCGCGCGGCCCATGCGGTCATCCAGACCGGCGAGCCGCGGCTTTACGCCAATATCATCCTGCGCAAGGGCGTGATCTATCCTTCGGCGGCAGACGAGCCCGCCAAGGCCGAAGTCGATCCCTTCGTCTACTAAAGCCCGTCGTCAGATCTCGCCGGCCGACGGCCCCCAGACATCCGTCAGGGCAAAGCCGAGGGGATGCGGATCGAAGGGGTCGAGGGCGACCTGCGACAGGCCGAAGGTGAAGCCGCGGCCCGTGATCGTCGGGATGACGGCGGGCCGGCCGGCCACTTCCGTTACCGCCTGCAGGCCGACCTCGAATTCCGAGCCGATGATCGATTTCGACTTGAAGACATCGCCGACCCTGGCTTTTCCACGGGCATGGAGCGTCGCAAGGTTGGCCGAATTGCCGGTGCCGCAGGGCGAACGGTCGGCGCGGCCGGGCCACATGGTGGTGCAGGTGCGCACGGTGCCGTCTGCCTCGATATCGCGGAACATGACGTAGGCGACCCCCGAGATCGCCGGAATTTCGGGGTGGACGACGGGAATGCCGCGGTTGATGAGTTCCTTCAGCACCATGCCGGCCTGCACGAGGGCTGCGGCATTGGCCTTCTCGATCGTCAGGCCGATCTGGCCGACATCGACCAGCGCGTAGAAGATGCCGCCATAGCAGATGTCGGCCTTGATCTTGCCCCAGTGCGGCGTGTCGATCTCGACGTCCAGCTCGTGGACGAAGGACGGCACCATGGTGAGCCTGACCTTCTCGCAGCGGCCGTCGCGGCAGGTGGCCGTCGCCTTGACGAGGCCGGCGGCCGTTTCCAGCGTGACGACGGTTTCCGGTTCCTTCATCTCGACGATGCCGGATTCCAGCAGGGCGGTCGTCACACAGATCGAGTTGGAGCCGGAGCTTGCATGCGCCTGATCGGGCTGCAGGATGATGAAGGCGGCGTCGGCATCGGGATGTTTCGGCGGCAGGAGCAGGTTGACCGAGCCGATCGGCGCGCCGCGCGGCTCGAGGCAGAGGAAGCGGCGAAGCTCCTGGCCCTTGGGGTCGGTGTTCAGCCAGTGAAGCTGGGCGGCGACCGTCTCGCCGGGGATCTTCGGCACGCCGCCGATCGCCACCTTGCCGATTTCACCCTCGGCATGAACATCCAGAAGCTGGATCGTACGCTTCCATCTCATCTTTCAAACTCCAAAATCGGACGTGACACGCGAAAGGGACAGAGCACCCGGACATCGGCGCCCTAGAATCTGTCGATGCGGAACGGCTTGATATCAACCGGCGTCCTGTCGCCGGCCACCATATGCGCGATCAGCCGCGCTGTCGTTGCCGAATAGGTCAGGCCAAGGTGGCCGTGGCCGGTGGCATAGAAGACGCCGGGCATTTTCGAGGACGGCGAGATGATCGGGATCGTATCGGGCAGCGCCGGGCGATGGCCCATCCATTCGCTGGTGTCCTGAACCTTGAGACCGGGAAGGATGCGCTGGGCATGGCGCACGAGCACGCGCGGGCGGCGGAAATCGGGGGCGGCGGTCAGGCCGGCGAGCTCGACATTGCCGCCAACACGGATGCCGCCCGCCGTCGGCGTGACCATGAAGGCGCGATGCGGCCAGATGACCGAATAACGCATGGAAATGCCGGGCTGCATGATCTGCGTATGATAGCCGCGCTCGGTTTCGAGCGGGATCGGCTCGCCGAGCCTTTCTGCGAGAAAGCGCGTGTGAACGCCGGCGGCGAGGACGATATTGTCCGCCTCGACGCGGCCGCCATTTTCGAGAAGGACCGATGTCTTGCCGTCAGCCTTGCGCTCCACCGTCTTGGCCTGACCGGAAACGAAGGTCGCACCGGCAGCCCTGGCGGCATCGGCAAGTTTGACGACAAGCCTGTAGGGATCGCGGATCGACTTGTTGTCCGGCAGCAGCACCGCCCTGGCGATTTTCGGCGACAGCGTGGGCTCGTAATGCTGGATCGCGCCGTTGCTCAGCACTTCGAATTCCATGCCGTAGCGCCGCATCAGTTCGAGATGGCCGCGATCGGCGTCGAACTCGGCCTCGGTCTCGTAGATCGCCAGGCAGCCCTCTTCGGTCATCATTTCGGGCGCGCCGGCGGCATCGAGCATCGCGCGGAAATCGGCAAGCGCGATTTTGGAAAGGCTCATGCCCGCATCCTCGATTTCCCGCAGGCGCGCGGGGCGGCCGGCGGCGAGGAAACGCAGGAACCAGGGCAGGATCTTCGGCGCGTAGGACGGGCGCAGCCAGACCGGGCCTTCCGGATCGATCAGCCAGCGCGGCAGCTTCTTCCAGGTCGAAGGACCGGAACCGGCCGCGAAATCGAGCGCGATGCTCGCCACATTGCCGTAGGACGTTCCCCTGCCCGGCTCGCCCTTGTCGATCAGCGTTACCTGAAAACCGCGCCGCTGCAGCTCGAAAGCAATCGAAGCACCGACCACACCGGCGCCGACAACGGCCACCGTCCCATTCGTTTCATTCGCCATGTCTTGCCCACCGCACGGCAGAGTCGATCGCCGTTCACGACGTGATATATCACAACGGGACGAATGCCTATGATTTTTTACTGCGTGTCTTGCGGCAATCCGGCGCCGACGCTGTCGCCCATGGAACCGACGGTATTGTTCATCGACTGGCCGAGGCGGCGAACCTGGCTGTCATAGTTGCGGCGGGTGCGGGGATCGAAGACGGCAATCGGCGTGCTGACGGCGAGGCTGACGGCGCTGCCGGCCGTCTGGGCCGCCCCCATGGCGACCGCGCCGACCGCTTCGCCGAGCCCGACTTCGGAATCGGTAATGGTCTGGCCGGCAATCAGCCGGTCGCCGATGAGCTTCACCACTTCGGGGCTTTCGGCAAACTTGCCGTGGTTCAGGCGGTCGCCAGTCTTCAGCTTGGTGAGGTCGAGCACGGTGATGCCGGCGGCTTCCAGCTTGCTGCGATAGGGCTCGGCGGAGGGATCGATCTGGCCGAGGCGATCGACATTGCCGGATATGCGGCGCGAAAGCGCCAGCGCCCGGTCGTCCTGCGAGACGAAGATGGTGAAATGCGGCTTGTCCTTGCCGAGGCTCTGAAACTGGCGGCCGAAGACGTCGACATCGAGATCCGGAGAGGCAAGGATGACATTGTTGATCTTGGAGGCGACGTGGCCATCGCGGATCGCCATCTGGCGCAGGGCCTCGACCGTCAGCCAGGTGCCCATGGAATGGGCCATGACGGTGATATCGCCGACGGCCGGATTGCTGGCCGTGCGCCGCAGAAGCTCTTCCAGCGCGTCGCGCGAATAGTTGGTGCTTTCCTTGTCGTAGTTATAGTCGAAGATGCTGGCGCGCGAGGGCCAGGTGAAGACGACCGGCGCGACATCGGCATGGGAATCATGGACGATCTGCGCAAAACGGTAGACCGCATCCTCGTAGCGATTGTTGAAGCCATGCACGAAGATGAGGACGCGCCGGCTCTTCGGCATATGCGTTTTCAGCCAGGTCTCGCCGGCCTTCTCCCCCTCCAGCGGATCGACCGCGACGGTGACGAAATCCTTGAGGGGATCGGCAGGCAGGCGGCGGGGCCATTGCACCTGCCCGACCTTGCGGTTGGCATCCGGCGGAATGGAGACATCGACGGCATCGACCATCAGGCCGGTGCCGCGCTCGCCGGAGAACAGCACGGCCGGATTTTCGTCAGCGGCGCGGGTGGTCGCCACCAGGAGGTCGACGCGCGACGTCCCCGGCGGAACCGTGCCGGCGGCCTGCATGACGCCGATCGGCCGCCCGCAGGCAGCCAGGCCGACACACAGGACGAGCAGGGTCGCAAGGGCCTTGCGCGAAACGCCGTATCCGCCGCTCATGACATCTCCGCAGGTTCAGGCGCCTCGCGCCAAGCCACCGATATGCGCCAACCACGCCTCTCCAGATAGGACAGGCCTGCGGAACGAGTCAATTTCACGAAGGTTTCAGGAGAAATATGCCCCGGAAAAGAAAAGAGCCCGACGCGGGAGGAGGTGCGTCGGGCTCTTGATCCTGACTGACAACTGGGAGGAGGAGTGTTGTCAGTCCGATGAAAGGGAGCGCTGGGAGGAGGAGTGCGCTGCCTTCGTGATTATTAATAGCCAATTCATTTGATGGAGAATAGCGAAATTACCGCAATGCAGCAATGCATTGGGCGCAATGCTTGCCTCACTGCCGTCACGCACGCGCCTCATTTTGCGGCATCTTTGATCAATTGATCAAATTTATTCCGCAAATTGCCCGCGCATGAAATCGACATAGGCCTGGTCGTCCATGCTGCGGCGCGCCTTCACGAAGCCGCGCGCGTCGTCGCCGACAAGATAACGCAGCTGGTCCCTACCGTCGGTCGCGGCCTCGTGGATCACCCTGGCGACGTCGGAGGATGTCATCATCCTTGCGGCGATCATTGCGCCGAAGGACCGCTGGGCGCGCTGCAGCAACTCGTTGTAATCGGGAAGGCCTGCCGGATCGACCGCAAAGTCGGCGCCGGCGCGCTCCTGGAAACCGGTCTGCGCGACGCCGCCGTGGGGGATCACCGACTTCACGCCGATGCCAAGCGCCAGAAGTTCGTAGGAAAGAGCCTCGGTGAAGCCCTCCAGCGCGAATTTGGAGGCGCAGTAGATCGACAGGGTCGGCAGCGTGAAGAGGCCGGCGCCGGAGCTGACATTGATGACGAGACCGGCCTTGTTTGCCCGGAAATGCGGCAGGATCGCTCGGGTCACGTCCATGACGCCGAAGACGTTGACGTCAAATTGTTGCTGGATCTTTTCGCGTGACGTCGCCTCGAAGATGCCGCTCTGGCCGTAACCGGCATTGTTGACGAGCAGATCGATGCGCCCGAACCTGTCGATGCCGGCCTTGATCGCGCTGTCGATGCTGTCGCGATCCTGGACATCGAGCCTGACGACGAGGAGATCGGCAAGCGCCGTCAGCTCGGTTTCTTTTTCAGGGCTGCGCATGGTGGCGATGACATTCCAGCCATTGGCATGGAAGAGCCTGGACGCCGCCTTGCCGATGCCTGACGACGCGCCGGTGATGAGAACTGTCTTTTTCATGATGTGCCTCGGGTTGATATTGGTCCCGGAGGCTAGATAGTTGCGGACCATTGTCCTTATAATCCGCATATTTGCGGATGACCTGTTGCAGGGTTTGGGACAATGCAGAAAGCCGGCCTGATGGAACTCAACGCTGTGGTCGCGGTTGCGGCGGCCCGGAATTTTCGGGCAGCAGCGAGCGAACTCGGCATATCGAC
This sequence comes from Rhizobium sp. KDH_Rht_773_N, assembly GCF_052946295.1. Taxonomy (NCBI): domain Bacteria; kingdom Pseudomonadati; phylum Pseudomonadota; class Alphaproteobacteria; order Hyphomicrobiales; family Rhizobiaceae; genus Rhizobium; species Rhizobium sp. KDH_Rht_773_N. The sequence goes on from NZ_CM129525.1 coordinate 1,363,550, forward strand.
CTCCGCGCTCAGCCATGCGGTGGCAGCGCTGGAGAGCCGGATCGGCGTGCGGCTCTTCAACCGCACCACCCGCAGCGTTTCACTGACCGAGGCGGGTGAACAATTTCTGGGAAGGATCGGCCCCGCGCTGAAAGATATTTCGGCGGCGATGGAGGCGGCAACACAGGCGCGCGCGACACCGGCCGGCACACTGCGCATCAATACGTCGGAGGGCGGCGCGCGGCAGATCCTGATGCCGATCGTGCTGGAATATGTCAGGCGCTTTCCCGACGTGCATGTCGATATCGTCAGCGAGGGACGCATGGTCGATATCGTCGCCGACAGTTTCGATGTCGGCATAAGGCTGATCGAGACCGTGCCGCAGGACATGATCGCCGTGCCGCTCAGGGCCGAAGAACGATTCCTCGTCGTCGGCGCTCCCTCCTATTTCGCAGGGCACGGAAAGCCGCAGACGCCGCACGACCTTCTCCATCACGCCTGCCTGCGGCTGCGGCTGCCGAGCGGTGCGGTCTATCGCTGGGAATTCGAGCGGCATGGGCAGGAAATCCGCCTCGACGTGAAGGGTCCGATGACGCTGCAGAGCATGGACCTGATGCTGGAAGCGGCCGTCGGCGGCGCCGGGCTTGCCTATATGACGCGACAGAACGTGCAGGCGGAGCTCGCCGCCGGCCGCCTCGTCACCGTGCTGGAAGACTGGACGCCGCCCTTTCCGGGGCTTTGTCTTTATTATTCCGGCCACCGGCACGTGCCGCCGACACTGCGCGCCTTTCTGGACCTTGCGCGGGAAATGACGCGAAAGGAAAACGGCCGCAGCTGAGCCGCGGCCGTCTGCCTGTCTCAGGCTCTGGAGATCAGGCGGCCTTGAAGAGCTTCTTGCCTTCGGCATCGAGGGCTTTGAACTCATCGTCCGACAGGGTGATGTTCACGGCCGCGACGTTTTCTTCCAGATGCTTGACCTTGGACGTGCCAGGGATCGGCAGCATGACCGGGCTGCGCTTCAGAACCCAGTCGAGCGCGATCTGGCTGGGCGCCGCGTTATGTTTCTTGGCGATCGTGTCGAGCAGCGAGCCCGGCTTGGCGAGATCGCCGGCGGCCAGCGGATACCAGGGGATGAAGCCGATATTGTGCTTGGCGCAATAGTCGAGCACATCCTCGCTGGTACGGTCGACGAGGTTGTAGCGGTTCTGGACGGTGGCGACCTTGAAGACCTTGGAGGCGGCCTCGATATCGGCGACCGAGACTTCGCTGAGGCCCGCATGGCGGATCAGGCCGGAATCGAGCAGCGACTTGATCGTGTCGAACTGTTCCTTGGCCGGAACCTTCGGGTCGATGCGGTGCAGCTGCCAGAGATCGATCTGTTCGACGCCGAGATTGCGCAGGCTCTTGTGCACCTGCTGGATCAGATATTCCGGACGGCCGAGCGGCAGCCAGATATTCGGGCCGTGGCGCGTGAGGCCGCCCTTGGTGGCGACGACGAGGCCCTTCTTATAGGGATGGAGCGCTTCCTTGATCAGCCATTCGGAAACGTCGGGACCGTAGGAATCGGCCGTATCGATGAAGTTGATGCCGAGTTCCGGGAGGCGCTTCAGCGTTTTGATCGACTCGGCGTGATCGGCCGGATTGCCCCAGATGCCGTCGCCGGTGACGCGCATGGCGCCGAAACCGAGACGGTTGACCTCCATATCGCCACCAATCTTGAAAGTACCGGATTTCGCTGCATTGTAGTCGGTCATCGTCTTTTCCTCTCTTGGTCAATAAAATCACTCAAAATCGGTGGAGCTGGGGACCCGCTCCCGGGCGTCGCATTCGGTCTGCGAAGAGCAGGGCTTCTCGCGAACGAGGCAGACCGGACCACGCCCGGACAGAAGATGGGCAGGCGGGTTGCCGGATGCAATGAGCTCATGCATGGCCGCGGCCGTCTTTTGATGGTGTCGCCGCCCGTCGAGGCGGCATCGGGACTATGGGTGCTGCGGCCCCTGCGCATATAGGGCATCGCCGCCTGCGTGACAGCTGCGGCTGCGAAAACATTCACCGCGGACTGACGCCGGCGACCAGGGCGCGACCGGCTAGCGGCGGGCCTTCGCCTCTTCGCCGAATTCGGCCAGCATCTTCCAGAGTTCGCCGAAGATCTCGCGGGCGAAGGCTTCCATGGAAACGCCCTCCATCGAAACGGTTCGCGCGCGCTCCTGCCAGAGTTCGCCGCCAAGGCGCAGCGCGCCGATGACGACGGCCGCAAGCAGGCGCATGTGCGTGCGCACCTGCGGGTCGCCGCCCTTGCGGGCGATCAGGGCCTCGGTCAGTTTCTGCTCCAGCTTGGCATATTTGAGCTGGTCTCGGGCCTTGAGGGCCGGCGTGCGATGGATGAGCTCGGCAAGCGCCATCGCCCGCTCGTCGGCAGACGCGGCTGCGGTGGCGATCAAGGCTTCCTCGACCGCCCTGACGGAGGATTCACCTGACGGCCGAGCGGCAATGGCCGCCATCAGGCGGTCGGCGAAAGAATCCTGCCAGGCGAAGACCACTTCTTCCTTCGACGGGAAATAATCGAAGAAGCTGCGCTTCGAGACGTCTGCCGCCTCGGTAATGTCCTCGATCGTGGTCGCCTCGAAGCCGCGCTCCAGGAAGAGGCCCATGGCCGCCTGCTCGATGCGCTCGCGGGTCTGGCGACGCTTGCGCTCGCGCCTGCCCTCGGCGGCTTCAGGCTGTGGCTTCCCGGTCATTTCCATCAGGTGTCATTCAGTCATCCGCTTCGGAGAAAGCGGCGATCTCCATATCCATTGCGCCGGCGCGATATTTGAAGCGCTCGCGCGAGAGTTCCAGCGGCTTGCGCCGCGAAATCCGGTAGACGGAGGCCGGCGGCAGGTTGCGGACCGTGCCGCCGATGCGCGTCGCCTTCAGGCCAAGACGGTCGAGGATCGGACGCGGCACGGGACAGCGCGGGCCATAGGTGAACTGGTAGAAGGCGCCGCCGGCCCGCATATAGACGAAGGCTCCGGCAAGGATCGAGGCGATCTTGCGCGGCGACATCGACAGCAGCGGCAGGCCGCTGATGACGGCACCGACAGGTTCGCCCTCGAAAATATCGGCCTGCGCCAGATGGGCGGCATCCATCTGCAGGACGCGCGCATCGGGGAAACGCTTCTGCAGCGAGCCGATGAATTCGGGACCGTATTCGATAAGGGTCAGATCGCACTCGCTGATGCCGCGCGCCAGCAGCGCACGGGTGAAGACGCCGGTGCCAGGGCCGAGCTCGATGATCGGACCGTCGAGCGCCGCGATCTCGCTTGTCATGATCCGGGCGAGCGAATCGCCTGAGGGCGCAATGGCGGCAACCCTCAGCGGATTGTTCAGCCAGGAGCGGAAAAAATGCAGGAAATCGGAGCATGCGGTCTTTGCGATCATGATTATCCCACCTGTCTGAAATGCGATTGACTATTGATGCGACGATCGCCCGCAGCATGGCAATTCCAAGGCAGACCCGTCAATCCGCCGTCTCTGCGCATCGTTTTCTCCACAGGGATTTCGTGCATTTTTGTATCTAATGCATTTTTGCATTTAGTGCAACATATGTTCCATTCAAGGCTGCGCCGTTCGCAAGGCCGTTCCAGCCGCAAAGGGCGGGGCTGCCTGCGCAAGCTGCGGCAGGCCCGGCAGATGCGACGGGCCTGCCGCTTGCGGCCACACAGAAACATGCCGGAACGAAAAGGCAGCCATCACGGCTGCCCTCTTTCTCGGTAGGGACGCCCGTCCCCTCGCCTGTGCCTGCATGTCGGCTCAGTAGTTGCAGCTCGAGCTGCTGGTCGGATTGAAGCGCAGGCCGCAATCCATGTTGAGCGGCTTCTTGCGGCTATACTGGTAGGATTCGGAGCGGCCGGAGGCGCCATCGACCGAGCCCGTGGTGCGCGGTTCGTTGCGGGCGTTCGTGCTCTTCTGCTGCTTGACGACCTGCTGCTGCGCCGGGGCTGCGTTGGCGGTTGCGAAAGCCGAAACGCTGACGATTGCGCCAAAGGCGACGGCCACGAGGCCATTCTTCACGATATTCTTCATTTCTTGTCTCCTTGGGAGGATGGCTGGAATTTACGCCAAGGAGCTAGGAAGCGGATTTGTCATATTCTACCGCGCTGCAACAGCACTCACGAATACGTGAGTTTGGGTTGCGCACAAGGAAAAGGCGGCTTTTGACCGCCTTTTTCTTTGCCGGCTCAATAGCCGTTATCGCAGGGCATGCTGCCGGGGCCGATCGAACCGCTAAACGTAGGGTTGCACATAGGCTGGGGCTCCGGCCGGTTCACGGGTTGGCGGACAATCGAGCCCGTGGTGCCGGCCTCGACGCCGAACGCGGCAAGCGGATACCAATAGCCGTCGGAGTGGCGGCGGGTCCCGGGACGTTCCGTGCGGAAGCCATGATAGCCATGCCAATAGCCGGCATGTGCCTTATATTGCACCATTTCCACGTTCGGCGGGACCGGAATCCGGACCTGCTGAACGGGCGCCGCCAGCGCGGGAACGGTAGACGAGAGGGCGAGAAGAGCGCTGAGCGCAAAGGCGGACGGGGCTAGATTAAGCATTTTCATGATAAACCCTCCTTACTGGATTTACGTATGAAAAATGCGTTCTATGCGCGCGAAGTTCCACGATCACACGCGATATCCTACACTCGTGATTGCAGGCGATCCGGCGTGACCGAAAGACACAAAAAATCAAAATTTGCGATTTCTGCGCAAGCCGCAGAGGGCAAGGCTGCGACAATTCGGCAGATGTGCGAATTCACCGTTCTCAATTGGCGTACAAAGGACGGTATCCCTGGCCTGCGATGCAGGAGAGATATTGGCGGTGGGCGGCGCCGCTCGCATTCGTCTCCCGCTCCACGGCATCGCGGTGGCCGGTCAGCTGCGCGCGCAGGTCATACTGCTTGTTGGACTCGTTATACATGGCGTTGGCATCGGACACGCAGAGGCCGTGGGCGATGTCGGGCGGATTGACGGGAGAGGCGACCGCCACGAGCACCGGCGCATTGGCACGGTCGATACAGCCGGCAAGGGCCGCCATCATGACAACGAGACCTGCCGCACCCATCATTCCCGTCTTCATGCAATCCTCCGGCTTCCCGCCTGACACATCCATCGCTTCCGCAGATAGACGCCGAAGGTTGCGCGAAACTAGGCACGGGGACGCGAGGCCATGTTATCGTCTTGCCCGGCAGGCCGGCCTCAGCGCGGACGGCCGGCCGCGGCACACTTGCACCGGAGCTTCGCAATGGCAGCTGTTCAGCAAGAAGAGCCTTCGACCGAGATCCCCACCCATCCCGAGGAAATCAAGTCGGTATTCGACCTGCGCGTGGGGAAGAGCATCGCCTTGCACGCCAGTTTCAGAACAACGCCGGCGGGCGTGATCAGCTCTGGAATTGCGCTCGCCGCCATGACGCTCGCCCTGGGCTACCTCGCATCGTCGATGCGGCGCGGCAGGTAAAGCATTTCCGGCGAGGGTTGCCGCGACAGATTGTCCTTGCCAGCCCTGAAAGCGGCTATGTCGGCCTCATACTTGCGCTCGCGCCGCCGCTTGCGCCAGTAGGCCCAAATCTCCAGCACAATAAAGCGAAGCATTTCCCGCCCCATCGCTGCCATTAGAGTTTCCAAGACGCACCCCGAGATGTTGACCATTTTTCGGGCTGCCAGGCCCGACCGCTACCCTCAAACCGGATCAGGTCGGCGCGGGTCATTGCGCTGATGAATGCCTTTGCCGGCTCTAAAAGCCTCCATATCGACCCCATACTTCTCCTCACGCCGCTTCTCGCTCCAGTTCGTCCAAGCGATGTTGACGCCGAGAACGACGAGCCCTTTCACAAGCGCGCCAAGTGCAGCTTTCAACAGGCAATCCAAGACGATACCCAGTGGTCGAAGTGATGCACCCCGACAACTATCTGGGGAATGGATTGCGGCAACACCAGGGTTTGATTGAAAGAAAAAGAATGGGAAGCTGTCGAAGGTAGATACCGGCTTCCCTGCCCAATCGTTGAACGAACCACCAGCCACCTTATTTGATGACGGCAGCCATCGAGACAGGACCGTGATGCGTAGATTGTGCATATGCCCTATGAAGAAGGAACGCTGATCGTCTTCGATCTTGTTAGCCACATGGCAGCCGTCAGTTTTCGTGATCCGCTGCAACAACTAATGCATCGTCGCATGGTCCGGTAACGTGTTTCCGTGAAGGTGAAATGAATGCGCCCTGCCCGCGGAAAAACTCTAGGCAGTTCCCAAGAACTCCGTCCCATTCCAGTATCGAAAGTGGGACCGAATGCGCGGATAGCTGTTTAACTAAGATATCGGCTTTAAACGAAAAGACGAGGGAAGTGGCGCACCCGAAGAGCGCGTCGGGAATGGAATGCGCCCTTCAAGAAACCGATAATATCCCGGATATTTCAATGCCTTACTGCCAATCCGGCCTTCGATCCAATTTGCTCGTGTGGACTTCATACGGCTCCAAATGTGGACCGCAATTCAAAGATAATCCGACAGAGTGATTAGATCAATCTCCACCACCTGTAAGAATCGGCATATATGTGCGTGACGACGCCATGAGGGAAGCCCAAGCAAGCATTTACATCGTAGGAGGGATCATGGGGGAAGCGTCTGACGCATATAAGCTAGCAACGGAAGCCGGACGGGAGGCCACCAAGCAGCTTCTTGTGGTCACGGGCGGGATGCTGGCGGGCTATCTCGCCTTCATGGGACGACCTGAAACCGCCAAAATCCTTGACGTGGCTTGGGCAAAGTTTGTCATAGCGACACTGTTCTTGAGCCTATTCCTTGGGGCATTATCGCTAGGCTTGGGCTATCTGATGCACGCCGCCCGATCTCGGTTTCTCCAGCAAGGAAACTCCAGAGACCAGACCGCAGAGCGTCGTTGGGAGCGGGCCGCTGTCGTGACAACCTTGGGGGCGTTCTTTTTGCTGTTTTTCGCCATCCTGACGATTGTCGTGACAGCATATTGCTAGCCACAAGCACGTTTCTATTTGACGGAAAAATTCGAGGCCCCAACCTCGACAGGTGAGGAAGCGCAATACCCCCCCGTGGCCCCTTCCGTCCCACCGTCCGTAGACCGCATGGTGCCGCCCTTTAGCCCCTGCCGCTCCCGGCCCATCGGTTCCACATTCATTCTACTTTCGCGCCACGATCCTTTGTTCATTTGGGTATACCCATGCGGAACCATTTGCAGACTGGTTCGATATTGCCTCATTGACAACCCATAGCGAACCGAATATCAAAGAACCATCCAAATCGAACCGATGGAGGGTTTCAGCATGTTTGTCCGCGCATATCTTAGAGCCTCGACAGCCGAGCAGGACGCCAGCCGCGCAAGGGCGGACCTTGAGAGGTTTGCCGATGAGAAGGGCTTGAAGATCGCCGCCACCTATATCGAGAATGAGAGCGGGGCCAGCCTCAAGCGCCCTGAACTGTTCCGCCTTCTGGCCGACTGCAAGCCGGGGGACGTGATCTTGACCGAACAAGTTGACCGCTTGAGCCGCCTGAACGCGGAGGACTGGGAACGCCTCAAGGCCGAGATCGCCGCCAAGCGGGTTCGCGTGGTCGCCCTAGACCTACCAACGTCGCACCAGTTGGCGCAGTCCGGGGGCGATGAGTTTTCCGCCCGTATGCTGGACGCCATCAACGGCATGATGCTCGACATGCTGGCCGCTATCGCCCGCAAGGACTATGAGGACCGCCGCAGAAGGCAAAAGCAGGGGATTGCCAAGGCGAAGACGGAAGGCGTCTATCGTGGGCGGCAGGAGGACGTGAAGCGCAACGCGGGTATCGTGAAGATGCTCCAGAACGGGCAAAGCTGGAGCAGCATAGTTGCGGCGACAGGTTGTTCACGCTCGACACTCTCACGGCTGGCGAAGCGGGTTAGCGCGGGGGAGGCATAACCATGACGATTGCGGAAATCATCATGTCCGGCCTTTGCTATGTCACTATCGGCGGAATGACGCTGGCCGGAATATGGGGCGTCTACGACACGTTCTTCCGGTGGCAGGGTCTGGCCCCGCCCATAGCACCCTCCGCACCACCTGTCTCACCCTCTACAGGCTCCGCCCTCGGATCACTTCCGGGGGCTTTTTCATGCCCTCACACTCCCCGAATGTCTTTGTAACAATTCGTGATCGACATAGAAACCGTCCCACTATCGGCACCATCCGTTGTCCGTATGTCGCCCCTTCCGATGCCTCCCTTGGCTTTCCCATTCCCACTATCGGAAGGGTTTCGACAGGGGGTGAAAATCGTCCCATTATCGGGACTAAATAATTGTTTTCAAACATGAAAGTTCCATCCATGCTCCGGCTGTCCAATCGAAACGAACAGGGGAATAGGCCCCTACAGCAAAAGGAACCACGGATATGCAGAACCAGATTTTGAACCACTTCGCCACCATCGCCAGCGGTGCAACCGCCGCTGACCGGGCCTATAATATCTCCACCTTGGCCGAATTTCTGAACACGTCCATCCGCGCCGTATTGGAAGCCGGGGAAGACGAGAACACAACGGCGGAGACGGTGGACGCCCTGGCAACTTCGGTTGAGTTTCTAATGTGCGCCCTTCGGAGCGCCGCTTGGGGCCACAGCGAGGCAGACCGGGAGCTTTCACAGCCGATTGAATGGGCGGCGTCCAAGCTGGAGGAGGCGTTCAAGATCGGCGGGGGACGGTTGCCCGTTCCGAGTGATGTTGTTGAAGGACTGGCTTGCGAGGTTCTGGCGCTGAACTGACACACACCCGCCCGACGCCGTTCAAGGGTCTTGAAGCCTCCGGTTCGCCTCCGGGGGCTTCTCTTTTGTCCTGTGAATGGCCGGAGGGAAGGCGGATGGTCCCGGTATCTTCATTCCCTGAAAATTTTCTGGTCACAGATTTGGTCACAAATTCACGCCTTGTTCGGACGTAACCGTTTGAAAATCAATGCTTCGCAAAAGACATAAATATGAATTTGTATAGCAGAAACAAAGGCTTGATAAAGTTTCCGTATTGACGGATTTCGTATCCGCGTCTATAACCCGGCTCATGAGGTGTTCAGCCTCTCCGGTGCGGCGGCACTCTCCGCCGAAATGAAGCCCGCTGGCGGTAGTCGCAAGGAGGTTCTCCGGCACTATCAGCACCAAGCCAGCATAACCCCCACAGCACCGGCGGCAAGCCGGACGGTCCCCGTGACGTGTTCACGGGCCGGAGACGCATGTTTTCCCTTCGATCCCTGACGAGGCTCCGGGCGGGGAAGACGTGTCTCCAACAGGTTCCCGCGCCGGGGACTTGGGTTCTTTGACATCGTGAATAGGGAAACTCGCCAAGGCCCGAAAGGGGACCGGGCGGGGCCGGGAAAGCTCGCCGGTTAGCAAGGTGTCTTGCGAAGATGAAACAGAGCAGAAATGCACCACAGGCAGCAATGCCTAAGTTTTAATCTTCCCGTCCCTGTGTCCGTAGGGGCGGATACGAGAAAAGGAAAACACCATGTCGAACAATGACACAAACTCCATTGATCGCGATGCCCTTATGCTGATTGCCGGGACTTCAATCGCCCATATCGCAGACGCAATAGAGACGCACAGGTTCACCGATGAGGCCCTACGCTCCGACCCCAATGGAGCCGCGTTCGGCACCCTTCTTGCTCTTGCCGAGGACCTACACCGCGCCGCTCGCGATCTGGCAAACGGCGACGATCTTTCGTCCCCGGAAGTCCTCGCCTCGCTTCAAAACGCGGCGGAAGGTGTCTCCCTGATTTCCAGCTTCGCCACGGCACGGGCCAGAAAGAGGAACCTCCATTGACGGCTCGCATTTGCGCCGCTCCCCATTGCCAGAACCCGACTTCCTCCAAGTTCTCCCCGCATTGCCGACGCCATAAGTCCATGCTCCGCCGACACGGCGCGGTGAACCAAACCGGCATCGGAAAGGGCGAACTTAATCCCTACCTTGCCCGCGTCCGGGAGAGGATCGACAAGAACCCGACAAGCCCCCTATGGCCCGCGCTGGAAAACGCATGGGCCACTATCGTCTCCGACGCGAACGCTGTCGCGGAGAAGCGTGTCGGCAACCGCTATGAACGTTCCGCCGCCCGCGAAATCCTCAACATCAACGCGGACGCTCCGGCTCGGGAGATCGTCGTCACCGCCCTCGCCATGTTCATCATGTGGCGGGAACGCCCCGGACGATTTGCCGACGACAGGGCCTTCCGAATGCAGCTTGCCCGCCGCGTGAGGGCGCTTTCCACGCGCCACCGGGGGAGCCGCTATGTCCACGCCACCGGGCAGCAACAGGCGATCTATCGGGAAATGACGCCGAAAGCGGGAGCGATCCTTGGGCATAAGCTGGCGCTGGCTTTCGGAAGCCCCGGTATTCAGTTGGCCGAATTGGAGGAACGGGAACGCCGAGCCGCCGAGGAGGAGAAACAAACCATCATCAACGCGATAAAGGAACTGAAATAACCATGAATAGGACCGAAATGGCGGCTCCATCCGAAGACATTGTTGCCGCGCTTGCCGCTTCCGATAGCTATTCCTCACCGCTCGCACCGCGCACCTCTCAAAAAGGTCATGCCTTGTTTAATGCCCTCAAGGGCGGCAAGAAGGCAAAGCCGAACGTGACCGCCGCCGTGAAACTGGCCGAGGAACTGGAAGCGCACCTCATAGCCATCCAGCGCCAATGCCCCGCCCAACAGAAGCCATTCGTGGAACCGCAGCACCGGGCTTCTAGAGGAGAAGACGACGACCTCCCCAGTCTCCTCGGGTCCGCGTCACGGGATGCACGTTATCTCAAGCAATTGACCTCCGGCGGATGGGGAATGTCTCGCAACGTTGTCGAGCCCCTACGTGTCGTCCGGGAGCTTCGGCCAAAGCTGGCGACCATCCAAGCCCGTTGGCCGGAATTGCAGGTCGAGGAGGAAGCCATTCGCTTGACGCCCGTTGTCCGGGATAAGGAGGCGGAACAGGCCGCAGAGGAGGCTTTCCGGCGGCTCAAGGATGCTGTGAAGGCAATGCCGGGGGCTGTCCTGTGACGGCCTATCACGACCAACGGGCGGCGGAGGGAAAAGACGTTCCTCCCAAGGAAATCCGGGGTTACTATGCTTTTTTCCGGCCCTTTGAACCAGCGCCGCCATATCCTTCGCCCTTCATTTCCCCGCTCGGGAAACAGGTCATGGGCCTTTTGGAACGCCTTCGGGAAGGCCGCAAGGGATCACCAACGCGACAGGTCAGTGCGCCGCGAAAGGCCCGAACGCGCCGGGAAGGGGAAATGACGCTGACCGAGTTTGGCGCTCATATCGGCGTCGGCCCTCGGGAGCTACGGAAGAAGCTCCTCTCCTTGGGGCTCCTCCAAACGGAAATTGAGGTTCGGGAGCGGACAAACCGAGGACCAGAAATCCGGCATATCTCACGTCTCACCCCGTCAGCCATCAAGGAGGGTTTGGGGAGGCGTCTGGAACCGCGTTCCGGTCCTGCATATGACGTGCTGACCCGCAAGGGACAACAATGGGCGGATGAACGGCTTTGCCGACAGGAAGGACAGAAGTCCAATCAGCGGCACCTAGTCCGTGATCGTGTCTGCCTCCTGTTGGGTCAGGGCATGAAGCAGTCGGAGATTTCCCGCATCATGGGTATCAGCAGACAAGCGATTTCGCGTCACGCCAAGCGGCTTGCGGCGTAATTTGTCAACCAAAGTCGGTCTTCGCTATAATAAGAAAACCACGATTGTTGCTCACGCGGGCTGACACCAAGGATGATGACCTATTAGGGTTATGTCGGATGTTCTGGCTGACCTTGGAACAAGGTCCATCAGAAGCGGAAGACACGGGGACTAATCGCTCTACTTGATCCGACGAGGACGGACGGCGAGAAGCCGAACGGCCAAGACACCCTCTTATTGGCTTCGCCAAGGTGTTCTCGCCAACGTCCTTCATAACCTTGTTGTCTTCGGGCGGAGCGCCGCCCTCCGTCGTCTTTCATTTTCGTGTCGCATCCGCTGGAGGGTCTCGAAACACCTTCCTCCCCATGCTCCGCATCATCGCCCGAAGGTTCCACGAGACATGGCGTTCCGTCCTCATGTCTTCCTTCGCTGTCTTCCGGCCATTGGCTCCGCCCGATGCCGCTTCACTCCAACCGAAAGGCCCCCATGAACAATCCACAGAACCAACCGCATATCCTGATTTACACCGATGGCTCTTGCCACGGAAACCCCGGTCCCGGTGGGTATGCCGCCACCCTCCGCCGCATCACCGCCGAGGGCAACGAATTGAAGTGCCACAAGGTCAGCGGTTTTGACCCGACCGAAACCACCAATGTCCGAATGGAAATGACAGCCGTGGCGTCGGCGCTCGAATACCTGAAACCGGATGAGCCACAGCCCATAATCATCCGCAGCGATAATAGCATGATTCCGGACGGCATGACCAAATGGCTCCCCGGATGGATCGCCAAAGGGTGGCGCAAGGGCGACGGAAAGCCCGTCCTGAACCGGGACCTATGGGAGCGGATCATTGCCGCTGCCGAGGGCAAGGCGATCACTTGGGAATGGGTCCGGGGCCATGCCGGTGATCCGATGAACGAGGAAGTAGACCGGCTTGCCGATCAACAGAAGGAATTGGCGCGGCGGAAAGCTGCCGAAATCATGTTCGCGGATTGATCGGCCCCGACCGCATCCGAACCTTTCTTCCCACCGCCCCTGTTCGTACCACGGCAGGGGCGTTTCATTTCCACATTCTCTAACATCGGCCATCGCGCCGTGAAAGGACACACTGGCATGAATAGCCTTGCGCACTCACCACGCATTACGATCCACACGGGCTCCGCTTGCCTCGACAATCCCGGTCCCGGCGGATGGGGCGCAATTGTCTGCTACTGGCACGGCGACACCCTCTATGAACGGCTTGAGCTATCGGGCGGCGGATATTCCACGACAAACAACCGCATGGAATTGTCGGCGGCGCTTACCGCTCTCGCCTATGTCACCGACATGGCGGCGCTGGCCGGGGCCGCTGGCATAACGGGGGAACGGGGTGCGTTCGACACCGCCGCCCCCATGGTCCTCTACAGCGACAGCGAATATGTCGTCGGCGGCTTCTCCGAGCCGGACGCGGGAGCGGAAAGCCCGGAATTGCCCCGGCACGAACGGGAGGCAGGTGAAAACCGCGACCTATGGGAAGAACTTGACGCCATTGTAGCGGTTGCGCCCATCACATTCCAACGGGTGCGCGGTCATATCGGGGACCTCCAGAACAAAGCGGCGGTTGCCATCGCCCGCGCCGCCATTCCCGCCGCCCCGTGACCCGCACATATCGCCTTCCCAACCTAACCACCATCACGGCCCCTGTTCGTACCACGGCAGGGGCGTTTTCATTTCCAGCATATAGGAGAACTGAATGAACGACCGCGCCCGCTATGCAATGGGCTTCTTCATCAAGCGTGGTTGGTCGCCGCACCAAGCCGCAGGGATCGTTGGAAACCTCATGGCGGAAAGCGGTCTTCGACCAACTGGTGCCGTAGGCGACAAGGGCACCGCTTTCGGAATCGCCCAGTGGCGCAACGAACGCCTCGCCAATCTCAAGAATTTCGCCGCCCGACAGGGCACCGACTGGACGGACTTCGACACCCAGTTGGCTTTCGTGGATCACGAACTCAATAGCTCCGAACGTTCAGCCGGGGATCGCATCCGCGCCGCAGCCACGGTTCAGGAAGCCAATGACGGAATGATTATGTTCGAGCGTCCGCAGGGCTCCAATCGCGGTGCCCGCTTCGCCCACAACTACACAGGCCGTCTGAATTACGCCCATCAGGCCCTCTCGGGGTTCGATGGCGGGACCTATTACTCCCAAACGGCGGCTCAAGACCTTCCCGAAATCAGGACGACCGAGAACGATGTCGTCATGGCACCGTCTCCGCAGACTTATGTGGAGCGGAATGCCAACCCTGAACCACAGGGGTACGGCTTCATGGAGGGCGTCGGGGCCAACCTACAGAGCTTCGGCATCACCTCCCATCTGGATCGCTGGATGGGCGAGAGCGGAGCCGACCCCAACTTCATCATGGGCGAGGACCGGGCTCAACACCTGACCAAGACCTACCCCTCCCAGTACCACGATTTCCTCCTTTCCTCGGGCTCCGAGTTCAACCTTCGCAGCCGGGAGGATTGGGTCAAGGAAGACATGACCCGTCAGGCCCGCATGGGAGCCACAGGAGGGGTCTCTAACGTGGCCCAAGGGCTGACGGCCGGATTGGTCGATCCCGTCCCGCTCGCCATCGGCGTGGCAACAGGCGGTCTAGGAAGTGCGGCAGTCGGCGGAGGCCGGGTGGCCCAAATGCTCTACGGGGCTGTCTCGGGAGCGGCCATGAACGCCACCATAGACTACGCCTCCAAGGGGATCACCGACAATCCCTATGCGGACCCGCTTATGTCCGGTGCCATGGGGGCGGTATTTGGTTCTATCGGGGGCGCACTCACACGCGGTAAGCCCTTCTCCCGCGACTGGGACGCCCTGATTGAGCATCAAGCCGCCATTCGGCAAGCGGCGATAGATGGAAGCACCCCGGAAGAAGTGTTGCGAAAATGGGCGAAGTCCCGCTCCAATTTTCTGGCTTCCGTTCGCGCCGGAGAAGCTGCCGTCCCTATTTCGACAGGGGGCCACGTTGGGGCCGCTCGAAACCCACGGGCCGGAGATGACCTCATCGGAACGGACGCCGCATATGCGATTGAAATGAGGGACGAAAGCGTACCCCGTGGATACGGCGGCATTCTCCGGCAAGATGTTACCGGGCAAATGACCACCTCTAATAACCCTCTGGTGCGTATTATCGGGGCGAACCTCTTTGAAGAAACGGCGGGCTTCACAGACTACAGCGTTGTCCCCGATAGCGTTAACTCTCGGTTTACTTCCACAAACCGAATGATGACCGGAAACTTCAATGCCGAGTACCTTCCGGCCCGGTCTTCTTACATCAAGGAGGGTGGACTGGCAAAACTAAATATTATGGAACAAGCGCGACGGGGGGAGGAGTTCGATGCCGCTGTGACGGACTATATACTTTCAGCCAGTCAGTCCGTCGATGCAAATCCCCATGTGGTCAAAGCCGCCGCCGCGTTCCGAAGGGGCATGGCGGAGTTCGCAAAGCAGATGAACGAAGTGGGGCTTTGGCAGGGACCAGCGGACCCGAATTATGTCCCGTTGATTGCCGACCACAATTTTATCTCGCATCTGGATACGCTCATCGGACCAGAGACGATGGAGAAATTCTTCAAAGCAGCGATCAAAGACCACTCGCCCCACATATCCGATGAAATCGCCGCCAAAATGGCGAAAGGGTATTGGGCCAACATCCGCGCCGCAGGTTATGGGATCGAAGACAACTTTTCGAAATCTCTTCACCTGAATGACAAGGAGGGCTTCAAGAAGGCGTTCCATGAGACTTTGGACGCCCGCAACCTTCTGACTGACAATGAACTTGAAGAGGTGTTTTCCCTCTTGTCCGGGATGATGGACGGGGCGAAGCAATCCGAAGGGGAGGCATCCCACGGAATATCGCGGCTCAAAAGGCGAACCTTGATGAATTACAACTTCAAGGCATCCGTCACACTGGACGATGGCTCTACAATGGAGCTTCGCCCCCGCGACCTATTCGAGAAGAATGCAGGTGTAATCTTCCACCGCTATTCCCGCAGCATGTCGGGCCGGATCGAATTTGCCCGCACCAAGATTTTCAACCCGGATAACGGGGAGATTATCGTGAATGGGATCAAATCCGAAGGGGACCTTGACCGGTTAATCAACATGGTCCGGGAGAGCTATCGGAAAATGCCGGGAACGCTGGCCGACCACAGAGACGATATGAACAACGCGATTGAGAATATCGTGTTCGGCTGGAAGAAGATCAATGGTATTCCGGTTTATGGCTCCGAGAGTGCGGCGGCGCAATGGGTGAGAAGGATCAAGGATAGCCAGTTCATCCGCCTAATGTCCAACATGGGCCTCAATCAGGTTCAGGAAACGTGGAAGCAACTGTCCCTCATCGGGTTCCGTGCTTCTGTATCGCAACTCCCTTCCATTCGGGAAATGGTGCGGGGCGTTGCGTCGGGGCAATATAGTCCCTCGAAGTTGGCTCAAGAAATAGAGGCCATGACAGGCATAGGCATGGACAACCTATGGAGCCGTCATGCGCTTCGCGTGGAAGACGACCGCATAGGCGCAAGTCAGGGCGGGGCCTTCACTCGTGGGCTGGATAATGCGTTGGAAATGGGGAAACAGGTAACTGCCAAGATTTCCTTGCACCAACAAATACAAGCCTTCCAACAGCGATGGACCGCAAAGTCCATCATTCAGAAGATGGCTAACATGGCCCGGAAAGCACGGACGGCGGAGGGGGAGTTTGACCTTGACAGGCTCAACCGTCGCGAACGTGACCGGCTGGCATCAACCGGGATGGGGGATGACGACCTAAAGGCGCTGTTCAAGAACCTCCTTGAACACGGGGAGTTCGACGGGGATAAGGTGGTGGGGATCAACACCACAGCTTGGGACCCCGCCACTGTCAGCAAAACCCGCGTCTTCCTCAACAGGTATACAGACCGCATCATTCAACAGAATGACTTTGGAGCTCTTTCCAAGTGGATGAGCAAACCTGTTCTGTCCCTGTTCACCCAGTTCAGGACATTTGTGTTCGGGGCATGGGCGAAGTCGACGCTTTGGTCAATAAATCACGGGGTGTTTTCCGATCCTCGAATGGTGGTCATGGTGCTTGGGGAGCTTGCTATGGGGGTTGCTACCTACATAGTCCGTCAATCGGGCCAGTTAGCGACGGAAGACGGGGCCGAGAAGTTTTGGGAGGAGTACACGGACCCCTACAACCTCCTCAAGAACGGGTGGTCGCGCACGGCAACAGCCTCGGTTCTCCCAATGTTTGCCGATAGCCTCCTTTTGTTCGGACCCGGACGGGTGGAGATTAGCGGGACCGAGTACAATTTCGGCCCGCAGTTCGGCAACGCCCGTTCTTCGGGGTCCCCGACCGATGCCTTCCTCGGGTCTCCCGCTGTTGACCAGATCAAGAGCCTAGCGCAATTCAGCAAGGGGGCGCTTGGATCGGCGCTTTCGGGGGAACCCATGACACAGGGGGCGATTAAAGCAGGGGTACGCGCCTTGCCACTTCCGGGAAATTGGATGCCGTTGTCAGTGGGCCTTTCGGCGCGGATAGAGGATTTGCCGGAGAAGTGAAAAATGGGGCTCCGCAGGGGCAACTTGCGGAGCCCATAACTACACCGAGAATAGATTATCCATATAGTTCCGCGTTAAGCCGTTGCATGGCACCCGACATAGACTTGTGTTCGCTGATGAAGGCAAACCTCCCGGAAGACATTGAACGATAAAGCCTATAAAATGCCTTTTCTCTTCCGAAAAAGCCCGTACCTTGGAACGTTTTGACAATGCGAAACTCAACACGGGCGTCCGCGCTATACACAGGGACCCACCCGCCCGCCAGCGCCAATCCGAGGTATTCACGCCTCTCGTCTGGACTATGCGGGAAAAACTCAAGGGCGAATGAGGATAGAAATGTCCGTTTCCCCCGTTTCAGCCATAACGAGGCTATCATGTCTTCCACGGCATAGGCTTCAACAATGGTCAGGGGCAGCGCACGTTCCACCTGCATAACGTCATCAAACGACACCGCTTGAGATTGGACGTATGCTTCCAAGTCGTGTGGGATTTGTCCATTAAGCAGCATTTGTTCCTCCGAATTTTCTATATCCCGAGAGCCGCCCTCACGGCCTTCGCCGCCGCTTCTAGCCGCGCATCCGGGCCACCATACCGCTCGCTCATGCCACCCTTGGAATGACCTAGAACGAGATTGCGGTCAAACTCCTCGACCCCTGCCCTGATTAGCCGGTCTTCCATCGTATGCCGCAGGGAATGGACGGTGATCTTAGGATCAGCCGTCACCTTGCGGATATGCTTCATGAGCGCGTTAGAGGCGTGGGTGGCGTCCTTTTTCCCTTTGCCCCTGCCACCCTTGGTTTTCAGGACACCGGCATATTGGACAAAGAGATAGGGGCCTCCGCCCGCAGCCTCTACGGCTTCTCTGGCGGCTTTCAGGGCATCGCCTATCAACGGCACCCGCCGCGCCGACCCTTGGTTCTTGACCCGACGATGCTCCCGGAAGCCTACGTCTAGGAAGGGGATCGGGGCGTCTAGCTTCACGTCCTCGACCAGCAGCGCGGCAACCTCCGCCAACCGGCATCCGGTTCCCTCAAGCATCCGCCATAGTTGCCACAGATCGGCCCCCGCGTGGGTTGATATGGTGCCATTGATCGCCGGAAGCATGTCCTCCGGGATCGGGTGCCGCTCATCCACCGCAAGGGTTTCCATCTTGATCGGAAGACCATTGAAGGGGTTGCCGACATTGCTCATGTCGTTCTCCCGGAGACCGAGGTTCACCATGGACCGGATGTCGGCAATATACCGCTTCACCGTTCCGGGCTTCATATCCAGATCACGGAGCATATGGTCCCGGACCTCACGGGCATCTTCACGGGTCAGCTTGTCGAGCGGCCTACCGGCCTCGACCGCATGGGCCAGAATGTCCATGACACGTTCAAGCCGGAGTGTCCGCTTGCTCTCGTTTATATCGCCCTTGACCTTTTCCTTGAGATAGAGCCGCTTCGCGTCCTCGACAGTCGGGACAGGCCGGGGAAGGTTCCCCCCGTTCGCCACCAGATTGATCGCCCGATGTTCCACAGGATCAGCGACACCCCGCGACAGGGCGCTGTCACGAATCACGTCAGCGGCTTCGGGATCGGCTCCGGTCAACGCACGGCCACCGACATAGACCTTCATGTCAGCCAGTTCAGCGGCCCTTAGTTCGGCCATGCGGTGCAACTCAAGTGGCGTCGGGGTTTCTCCGGCGCTCCGCCCTCTCGCTTCCTCGATCATCCGCTCATAAAGCGCATCGACCTTCATGTAATTTTTGAGGGCTTCGCGTTCCGTCTCGCCCAAGAGACGCTTGAACTCATTCCTTCCGATGATCGCGGCAACGTCTTTCGGCACCCTGCGTCGGTAGTGAAATGTTCCCGCCTTGGTTCTGATAACACGCTTCAAAGTTAACCCCATTGCGTACCTTCCGTGGACCCGAATGTGGACCGGAAAGATTGCGAAAGGCTTGAAACTATTGGGATTTAAGGATTTTCTTGAAGGAAATGGCGCACCCGAAGAGATTCGAACTCCTGACCCCCAGATTCGTAGTCTGGTGCTCTATCCAGCTGAGCTACGGGTGCGCTTGCAGAAGCGGCCGTGCCGCTTGCGTGGGCGGTTCTCTAAAGGGTCCTTTCGGACAATGCAAGAGCAATCTGAAAAAAATCGCGACTTTGGTCCAGCAAAGCTCCCTTGCGGAAATTGCATCACTTTTCGGCGTGGGAACGGCTGCGGTAATCTTCGAGCGAAACCGGGCGATCGGGAATTTCGATGCGGAACTGGGTGCCGACCGACGGCTTTTCCACAAGCGCGATCGTGCCGCCATGCGCCAGCACCAGCTCGCGGGCGATGGTGAGGCCAAGGCCGGTGCCGCCGGAGCGGGCCGAGCCGCGGAAGGCGGCAAACAGGTTCTGGCGCGCCTTCAGCGGCATGCCGGGGCCTGTATCGTCTATCGTGATGCTGACCACGCTGCCGACGCGCTGGGCTGATACGGTGATGCGCCTGACGATGCCGGCCCCCTGCTCGCCCGGCGAGGTGAGCGCCTGCAGGGCGTTGCGGCAGAGGTTGTGGATGATCCGGAACAGCTGTTCGCTGTCGGCATCGACTTCCAGCTCCGGCGCTATCTGCTCGACGAATTCGACGCCGGTCTGCGGGTCGATGGCGAGGATATCCTTCACCTCCTGGATCAGCTCATAGAGGCGGATGCGGCGGCGGCGCGGCGGCGATTCGGTTGCCTTGCCGTAGGAGAGGACTTCGGTCGTATAGCCCACGGCGCGGTCGATCGTGCGCAGGAGCTTCGGCGCGAAGCTCTTGACCATGGGATCGTCGACATCGACGAGGCGGTCGGACATCAGCTGGGCGGAGGCCAGGATATTGCGCATGTCGTGGTTGATCTTGGAGACCGCGAGGCCGAGAGCCGCAAGGTTCTTTTGCTGCTTCAGCGTCTTCTGCAGCTCCAGCTGCATGGAGGTGAGATTGCGGCCGGCAACGGCCAGTTCGTCGCGGCCGCCATCGCCGACATAGACGTTCAGCGGGTTTTCCGGATCGGAGGCAAACTGCTGCATGCTGCCCGTCAGCCTGCGGATCGGGCGGATGAGAATGCGGTTAATGGAGAAGAAGATCAGCGTCGCGGTAAAGAGCGAGATCAGCACCGACAGAAGCAGCACGTTGCGGGCATAGACGAACATCGCCTTGCGCAGGGGCCGGTCCTTCATCACCACCTCGACGCCGGTCCTGGTCTCGCCCACCGCCCCATAGACGCGGATCATGCGGTTGCCGCCGAAGATCATCGTGTCCAGCGCATCGCGCATCGCCGTCAGCGGCGGGATATTGCCGAGATCGTAGGAATCGTCGACCGAGGTCGGCATTTCGCTCATGGCAAGCAGGCGGGAGGTGCCGTCCTTGCGCAGCACGATCGCCTTGGTGCCGGTTGCCTCCAGCGTCTCCTTCTGCAGGGCGCGCGGCAGTTCCACCGGCTGCAGGCCATCGATGACGATTGCGGCAGCCGCGGCCGTATTCAGCCGGTCTTCGAGCCAGCGCACGCGCATGCTGGCGATCGAAGGGAAGAAGATCAGGATTTCCGCCAGCATGATGAAGAAGACGGTGAGCCAGAGCAGCTTGCCGGACAGGCGGCTGAACATGCCGGCACGCGGATAAGAAGCCCTGGCAGCCTCACCGGCCGCGATATTTTCCGCTTTGGAAGTCTCGCCCTGGTCTTGAACCGGCATCTCGTCTTGTCCGTGCGGCGAAAGGCCGCCATCAGAATAAGCTCTTATATTAGACCACAATGCCCCGCTTTCAAATCTTTGCGAGGAGCGGCAAGTCGTCACAAACGAAAACGCCGCCCGCAGGCGGCGTTCCGGATGCGTTCATGACGGCTGTCAGAATTCTTCCCAGCTCTGCTCCGCAACTGCGGCATTGCCGCCGAAGGCGCGGGCGACGCGGCCGATCGCACGGCGCGCCGGAGAGGCGACCGGCTGGTGATGCTGCTGGCGGGCAACGGCAACGGGCGCCTCGTTGGAAAGCTTGAAGCGGGCGATGAGGCGCACGAGGCCATCGGCTTCGGCCGAGAGCTTGTGGGTGGCAGCCGAGGTTTCTTCGACCATCGCTGCGTTCTGCTGGGTCACCTGGTCCATCTGGTTGACGGCG
This sequence comes from Rhizobium sp. KDH_Rht_773_N, assembly GCF_052946295.1. Classification (NCBI taxonomy): domain Bacteria; kingdom Pseudomonadati; phylum Pseudomonadota; class Alphaproteobacteria; order Hyphomicrobiales; family Rhizobiaceae; genus Rhizobium; species Rhizobium sp. KDH_Rht_773_N. The sequence goes on from NZ_CM129525.1 coordinate 1,384,895, forward strand.
GTGTTGACTTCCTTGAGGCCGGTCGACTGTTCCTTTGCGGCCGTCGCGATCGAATGGATATGGTCGTTGATGGCGATGACCCGTGTCTCGATCTCGGCAAGCGCCTCGCCCGTCGCCTGCACCAGCTTGACGCCGACCTGCACTTCATCGCCGGACTTGGTGATCAGCGCCTTGATGTCCTTGGCGGCGGTCGCCGAGCGCTGGGCAAGCTCGCGCACTTCCTGGGCGACGACGGCAAAGCCCTTGCCGGCCTCGCCGGCGCGGGCCGCCTCGACGCCGGCGTTCAGCGCCAGAAGGTTGGTCTGGAAGGCGATTTCGTCGATGACGTTGATGATCTGGCTGATTTCGCGCGAGGCCTGCTCGATGCGGCCCATGGCATCGACGGCGTTGCGGACCACGACGCCGGAGCGGCCGGCATTTTCCTTCGCCTCGGAAACCATGACGGTCGCTTCCTGGGCGCGTTCGGTCGAATTGTGGACGACGGCCGTGATCTCGTCGAGCGCGGCGGAGGTCTGCTCGAGCGCGGCGGCCTGCTGTTCCGTGCGTTTGGAGAGATCGTCGCTGGCGTTGCGCAGTTCGTTGGTATTGCCGTTGATCGCTTCGGTCGTCTCGCGCACCTCGCGCATGGTCGTCTGCAGCGTGACGAAGGTGCTGTTGACGTTTTTCTGCAGTTCGGCGAAGGCGCCCTGGAACTCGCCGCGCATGGTCTGCGTCAGGTCGCCCTCGGCAAGGCTTGCGATGACGCGGCGGGTTTCGTCGACGCCGGCATCGACGCTCGACAGAAGCGTGTTGATGTTGCCGGCGAACTGATTGAGGCTTTCGTCCTCATAATCCTTGTTGATGCGATGACTGAAATCGCCGGCGGCAGCGGCGGCGACGACGACGGACATGCTGGACTGCAGGTCGTCGCTCTTGGCGCGCATTGCCGCTTCCTGGGCGTTCATGCGCTGGATGGCAAGGCCGTTCTCCTTGAAGACGGCAACGGCGGCGGCCATTTCGCCGATTTCGTCCTTGCGGCCGGCATAGGGAACCTCGACCTGGAAATTGCCGTCCGCGACTTCCTTGATGGCGTGCGTCACCTTCTTGATCGGCCGGCTGAGATGGCTGGTGCCGATATAGAAGCCCATGCCGACGCCGGCTGCGATGCCGATGCCGGTGATGCTGAGCACCAGCATCAGGATCCAGCTGCGGAAATCTTCGATCTCGTCGTTGACCGCCGTCAGTTCGGCCTTGTCGGTGGTGACGATCGCGTCGATCTCGGCCTGGAAGGCCTTGCGGTTGGCGCGGTTGGCGTCGTTGTTGCCCTGTTCGTTGGCGGCCTGGGGACCGACCTGCGTGCCGAGGCGGGCCGTCTCGGTGCGGAAGGTGCGGAATTCCTTGGCGCGGTCCACGAGCTTGACGAAGGACGCCTTCTGGCTGTCGGGAACCAGCGGCGCCCAACCGGCGATGACCTTGTCGATCTCGTCCAGATCGGCCATCAGGCCCTTGGCGAAGGCCGGCGTATCCTCGATCGTCTTTGCCGCATAGATGCCGCGCGATTCCATCACGACGGCCGTGACGAAGCGGTTGAGGCGCTCGCCGGCATAGGCGCGGGCGGCGGCATGTTCGTATGCCGTCAGGTTCTCATTGTATTCGCGCATCGCAGAGAGCGCGGTGGCGCCGATCAGAAGCGCGACGCCGCCCATGACGGAAACCAGAAGATTGATCTTGCCGCGAATTTTCAACGCACGCTCCCTCGCTTTGCACGGGGCCGGAAAGCAAATTCCCAGCCGACAGGCAGAAGATCGGGTAAATTCGTTAATGTTGTATTTCGAATATTAACAATAGCGACTACAAAAAATTACCCATATTTACTGTAGCCGCCGGCCCTTTTCGCCAATGACCGAGCATCTTCAAGGAATAAAAGTTGCGGCTGAAAGCTTTTGCGAACCGCGGGGCGAACTATACAACCAGATAGGGAGAAGGTGCATTCGTTAACACCGGAATGCGAAATCTTGCCATCCCGCTCTGTGAATCATCGAATCTGGCTACGTTAATTGACTTTGGAAAGCTTCATCCGTATAAGCCGCCGCACGTCCGGTCATTCAAGGTCTTTTGCGACCTCGCCCGTTCGAAAAACAACGCTCCTTGCATCATGCAAACTCAAGAAGGGCCGCACTCCGCGGTGTTTAAATAAATGAAGCGTACCTATCAGCCCTCGAAGCTTGTCCGCAAGCGCCGCCACGGTTTCCGTGCGCGTATGGCCACCAAGGGCGGCCGTAAGGTCATCGTTGCCCGCCGCGCACGCGGCCGCAAGCGTCTTTCGGCCTAAGGCCGGAATTGCCCGATAGAATATGACGGGCGGCTTGAAGACCAAAGAAGACAAAAAGATTGTCGGGCGGCTGAAGAGCCGCCCGCAATTTCTTGCAGTCCGCGAAGGCGAAAAGCGCCGCGGCCCCCTCTTCCTTCTCGAGGTCCTGAACCGCAGGCAAGAGGACAGCGAAGCCCGGGTCGGCTTCACCGTTACCAAAAAACATGGCAACTCGGTCGAAAGAAACCGCATGCGGCGGCGCCTGAAAGAGGCGGTGCGGCTTCATGCAGGGTTTGCAATGCAGCCCGGACACGACTATGTGGTTGTCGCCCGCAGGGACGTATTGACGGCGTCCTTCGAAGAACTGGCCGCGGAACTGAAAGCCCGCGTGGAAACCAGGCCGAAACACCGGCGCCCGAAAGACGAGCGCCCCAGGAACGTATGATGGAAAACAACCGCAATTACTTCATTGCGATCGCTCTCTCGGTGCTGATCGTCCTTGGCTGGCAGTTCCTCTACATGAACCCGCGCATCGAGGCCCAGCGCAAGGCTCAGGAAGCCCAGAAGGCACAGCAGCAGACCGAGCAGACGCAGCAGCCGGCAGCCGGCAGCCAGGGCGCCCAGACGAGCGGCGCTGCCCCGACAGGTCAGGCCGCGGCGACCGCCACTCTCGAAGAAGCACTTGCGAAGACGCCGCGCGTTGCCATCGACACGGCCGCGCTTTCCGGCTCCATCAACCTTGCCGGCGCCCGCCTCGACGACCTGAAGCTCAAGGCCTATCACGAGACCGTCGACGACTCGAGCCCGATCATCACGCTCTTCTCGCCGGCTGAGACCAAGGACGGCTATTTTACCGAGCTCGGTTACATCGGCAGCGACACGACAGGCGCCGTTCCCGGCCCGTCCACCGTCTGGACCGCCCCGGAAGGCGCAAAGCTCACCGAAAAGACTCCTGTCACCCTGACCTATACCAACGACAAGGGCATCACCTTCGCCCGCACGATCTCCGTCGACGAACACTACATGTTCACGGTCACGGACAAGATCGAGAATGCCGGCCAGGCGCCTGTCTCGCTCTCCTCCTACGGCCGCGTGACGCGTTACAACAAGCCGACGACGCCCTCCGTCTACGTTCTGCACGAAGGTTTCATCGGCGTGATCGGCGACGACGGCCTGATCGAAAGCAAATATACCGCCGTCGAGAAGGAAGCGGTCACTCCGGCGAAGTCCACCGGCGGCTGGCTCGGCATTACCGACAAATACTGGGCGGCGACGATCATCCCGCCGCAGCAGGCCGCCTATGAGGCACGTTTCTCACACTTTACCGACGGTCAGCCGCGCTACCAGGCCGACTATAAGAACGACGCATTCACGGTGGCGCCCGGCCAGTCCGTCGAAGTGAAGAACATGGTGTTTGCCGGCGCCAAGGAAGTTCCCGTCATCGACGGCTACGAGGCGAGCTACAACATTCCGCGCTTCGACCGCCTGATCGACTGGGGCTGGTTCTATTTCATCACCAAGCCGATGTTCAAGCTGATGGACTTCTTCTTCCGCTACTTCGGCAATTTCGGCGTGGCGATCCTGTGCACGACCATCGTCGTCAAGGCGCTGTTCTTCCCGCTCGCCAGCAAGCAGTACGCCTCGATGGCGAACATGAAGCGCGTGCAGCCGAAGATGGAAGAGCTGAAGGCCAAGTTCGGCGACGACCGCATGGGGCTGCAGCAGGCGATGATGCAGCTCTACAAGGAAGAGAAGATCAACCCGATCGCCGGCTGCTGGCCGGTGGCGCTGCAGATCCCGATCTTCTTCTCGCTCTACAAGGTGATCTACATCACCATCGAGATGCGCCACGCCCCCTTCTTCGGCTGGATCAAGGACCTTTCCGCGCCCGATCCGACGACGATCGTCAACCTGTTCGGCCTGCTGCCCTTCGAGGCGCCGACCCTGCTGCATCTCGGCGTCTGGCCGCTCATCATGGGCATCACCATGTTCGTGCAGATGCGCATGAACCCGACCCCGCCCGACCCGACGCAGGCGATGATCTTCAACTGGATGCCGCTGGTCTTCACCTTCATGCTGGCGAGCTTCCCGGCCGGCCTCGTGATCTACTGGGCCTGGAACAACACGCTCTCGGTGATCCAGCAATCGGTGATCATGAAGCGCCACGGCGTGAAGATCGAGCTCTTCGACAATCTGAAGGGCCTGTTCAAGCGAAAACCGGCGCCATCGAAATAGTCGAAAAGCCCTGCTTCGGCGGGGCTTTTTGTTTCGGGCCGCGCAAACGCGCAGGCGCGCGAACCTTGACATTGCATCCCAAAAACATGAAGCCGGTTTCATCCCGAACCCGGAGATCGCAGAATTCATATGACTGAAATCGCAAAGCCGCTCTTCGGCCACCCCTGGATCTTCATCCGCGGCGTGCCTTCCCTGAAGTTCCTTCCGCCGGAAGGGCCGCTGGAAGTGGCGTTCGCCGGCCGCTCGAATGTCGGCAAATCGTCGCTGATCAACGCGCTGGTCGGTCAGAAGGGCCTGGCGCGCACCTCCAATACGCCGGGACGCACGCAAGAGCTCAACTATTTCGTTCCGGACGGTTATTCCGGCGAAGGCAGCGACCTGCCGCCGATGGCGCTGGTCGACATGCCGGGCTACGGCTATGCGCAGGCGCCCAAGGAGCAGGTGGACAACTGGACGAAGCTCGTCTTCGACTATCTGCGCGGCCGCGCGACGCTGAAGCGCGTCTATGTGCTGATCGACAGCCGTCACGGTATCAAGAAGAACGACGAAGAGGTGCTGACGCTGCTCGACAAGGCGGCCGTCTCCTATCAGATCGTGCTGACCAAGACGGACAAGATCAAGGCCCCGGCCGTGCCGAAACTCGTTGCCGAAACATCGGAGAAGATCCGCAAGCGGCCGGCCGCCTATCCGGCCGTGCTTTCCACCTCCTCGGAAAAGAACGAGGGACTGGACGACCTGCGGCAGGCGATTGCCGAAACGGTCGGAATAGCCAACTGGAAATAAGAGAGGCGCCGCAAGGACGCCTCCCAGAGCATTTCCGGCGAAAACGGAGCGCCTTCAACGCTCCGGCTCATTGTTTTCTCCGCAATTCCGGACGCAAGACCGGTTCGCGCTTTTGCTGGAATTGCTTTAGGCGCCGCCCTTACATCCTGGGCAGCAACACCTCGTCGACGACGTGGATGACGCCGTTCGACTGTTTGACGTCGGCAATGGTGACGTGGGCAACGCCGCCGTTTTCATCCGTCAGCGTGATCTTGCCCATGCTTTCCTTCGCTTTGAGCACGCAGCCGCCGACCGTCTTGATATCATGCTCGCCGCCGTCCTCCTTGATCATCCTGGCGACGGTCTTCGACATGGCGTCGGCGGCAACGACATGGCAGGTCAGGATCTTGACGAGCTTGTCCTTGTTTTCCGGCTTCAGGAGCGTGTCGACAGTGCCTTTCGGCAAGGCGGCGAAGGCCTCGTTGGTCGGGGCAAAGACAGTGAACGGCCCCTTGCCTTCCAGCGTGCCGACCAGGCCGGCGGCCTTCACGGCAGCAACCAGCGTGGTATGATCCTTGGAATTGACGGCATTTTCCACGATGTTCCTGTTCGCATACATCGCGGCACCGCCGACCATCGGGTTCTTTGCCTGAGCGGCGAAAGCGATTGCGGAAAGGGCGGCGGTGAGCGCGGCTGCGCGCAATGCGGACTTGATCATGATCTTCTCCTCTGCACCCGGTCGCAGCCGCCGGCTTCATGCCCTGCGCCGCCCGGATATCAGCAACTACGGAAGAGGCTGCAGAAGAGTTTCAGGAGAATGACCTGTTTACGGCCGGTGGATGGAACCGCTGGCGATGACGGGGCCGCTCGGCTGATGCGTGGGCGAGCCGCCGAAGGGCTCCAAGCTGACGGCCAGCGTCGCGCCATCGGAAATCTGGCCGCGCATGTCGCCCGGTATCAGCAGTTCGCCATTCATGCCCGGCTGGAAAACCCCGAGGGAGCGGGGCGTGCCGCTGCCCGGCACGAGCCAGAGTTCCAGGGATTTCTCCTCCGGCTTGCCGGCCGCGACCGGCACGATCTTCAACCGGCCGCTCTGCATCTCGTAGGAGGCCGCAAGATTGACCTGATTGTTCGGTCCCGAGAGCTCGGCGACCAGCGGCGGCGATGCCGGAGGCTGGGGCACAAGACCGGAGGCAAAGGCGATGACGCCCAGGGTGACGGCAAGCGAGGCAAATGTCAGCGAGCGCCAGAAGCCGGCGGAATTCCAGAGCCCATGCGAAAAGCGCGGCGCAGTTTCCGCATCGGCGAAGAGGCGCGCCTCGATCTGCTTGAAGGTCTCGCGGCTTGGCTGAGCCGCGCCATATTCGTCGTTGAAGCTGGAGAGGTTGACCTCCCAGCGGCTGACGATGGCGGCAAACTGCCGATCGCGGCGCATGCGCTCCTCGACGATCCTGCGATCCTGGAGAGAGAGGACGCCCAGCACATATTCGCCGGCCAGAACCTCGTCGCGGGAGCGGTCTCCCTTGCTTTTGTCGGGCGATGTCATCGTTCCATGCACTCTCTCAGTTTCAGCAGGCTGCGTCTTAGCCATGTCCGCATCGTATTCAGCGGGACACCAAACTGACCGGCCAGTTCCTGATAGCTCAGCCCTTCGACATAAGCTCTTTTCACCGCGACCGCACGATCAGCTTCCAACTCTTCCATGCAGGTGTCAATCCGCCTTCCTTCATCCTTAATCACGACTTGTGCTTCGGGGTCGGGAGCGGCGTCGGCAAGGCCGAGCGCTTCGTCGATTTCGTCGGCGACCGGCTTGCGCGCCCGCAACGCATCGATCGCCTGATTGCGGGCAATGGCCGCAAGCCAGGCGGCCGATGTCGCGGAGCCGGCGGTGAAGGCACCGGCACGCTGCCATATCTTGATGTAGACCTCCTGCAACACTTCTTCCGCCTCGTTCCTGTTTCCAAGGATACGCAGGCAGATCGCCAGAAGTTTCGGACTGGTCTGGTTATAGAGCGCGGCAAAGGCCTTGCGGTCGCCAAGCGCCACGCGGCCGATCAGATCTGCAAAATCCCCAGTCATGTCGCCCTCGAATGAACGATTTCCGGTTCGATAGTTTCAATATGAGCTGGCAGGTTCCCAGGTCGGCCTTAGATACGGAAAACTATTGCGTCCCGGATTATTCCCTCTGTCAAAAACTTGAGATAAAAGGCCGCGATCAATTCCGCGGGGTCCCCCATGAACGAGTCCGAAAGCGAAATCCAGGCACGTCTTCTCGCACAGGCGCTGCCCTTCATGCAGCGCTACGAAAACAAGACCATCGTCGTGAAATACGGCGGCCATGCCATGGGCAATCCCGAACTCGGCAAGGCTTTTGCGAGCGATATCGCGCTGCTCAAGCAGTCGGGCGTCAATCCGATCGTTGTGCATGGCGGCGGCCCGCAGATCGGCGCGATGCTGACGAAGATGGGTATCGAATCCAAGTTCGAGGGCGGGTTGCGCGTCACCGACCAGAAGACGGTCGAGATCGTCGAAATGGTGCTTGCCGGCTCGATCAACAAGGAAATCGTCGCGCTGATCAACCAGACCGGCGAATGGGCGATCGGCCTCTGCGGCAAGGACGGCAACATGGTCTTTGCCGAAAAGGCGCGCAAGACCGTCAAGGATCCCGATTCCAACATCGAGCGCGTGCTCGATCTCGGCTTCGTCGGCGAGGTGGTCGAAGTCGACCGTACGCTGCTCGACCTTCTCGCCCGTTCCGAGATGATCCCGGTCATCGCACCGGTTGCCCCGGGCCGCGACGGCGCGACCTACAATATCAACGCCGACACGTTTGCCGGCGCCATTGCCGGCGCGCTGAACGCCACCCGCCTTCTGTTCCTGACGGACGTGCCCGGCGTGCTCGACAAGCAGGGCAAACTCATCAAGGAACTGTCCGTCGCCGAAGCGCATGCGCTGATTGCCGACGGCACGATTTCCGGCGGCATGATCCCGAAGGTGGAAACCTGCATCGACGCCATCAAGGCGGGCGTGCAGGGCGTCGTCATCCTGAACGGCAAGACGGCCCATTCCGTGCTGCTCGAAATCTTCACCGAGCACGGCGTCGGCACGCTGATCGTTCCCTGACGAAAAGGCGCCCTCCGGCGCCTTTTTTATGCCTCGGCAAAACCAGTCGAAAGCGTCAGACTTTCCCAGGCGTCGATTTCAGCGCTCAAGCCCCTCAGCTTGTCGCGGACAAGGGCCAGCGCGTCGGCGCCGAGCAGCAGATGGACCGGCGGGTTTTCGGCCTCGACAAGCGCCATCACGGCAGCGGCGGCCTTGCGGGGATCGCCGGCCTGCCGGCCGCTCTTTTCCTCGCGCGCCCTGCGGATGGGATCAAAGAGCGCATCGTAATCGGCAATGCTCCTGCCGGTGCGGATCATCGAGCGGCCGGCCCAGTCCGTGCGGAACGAGCCGGGAGCCACCGCCGTCACCGCGATGCCAAAATCCTTGACTTCCTTCGCCAGGACCTCGCTGATGCCTTCCAGCGCAAACTTGCTGCCGCAGTAATAGGCAATGCCCGGCATGGTGATGAAGCCGCCCATCGAGGTGATGTTGATGATGCGGCCTGCCCGCCGCCGGCGCATGAACGGCAGGACGGCCTTCATCATGGCGACGGTGCCGAAGACATTGACCTCGAATTGCCGGCGCATTTCCTCGATCGGCGATTCCTCCAGGGTTCCTTCATGCCCATAGCCGGCATTGTTGATGAGAACGTCCACCGGCCCGACCGTCTTCTCGATGCCGGCAACGGCCGGTTCGATCGCCCCGATATCGGCGACGTCCAGGCGAACCGCCGTTGCCCGCGCCGGCGCCAGGCTCTCGAACGCGGCGGCGGCTTCCTCGTTCCTCACCGTTCCCGCCACGCGGTGGCCCTTCTCCAGTGCGGCCTGCGCAAAGGCACGGCCAAAGCCCGAGCTGACACCGGTAATGAGAAACTGCTTTTCGGTTGAACGCATCGTGCACTCCTGTCCTGATGCGGCCGCGACAGACAGGGCGGCCCGGCCCGTCATGTGGCAGGGGCGGGAGCGCTATTTCCAATATATTGCGCAGGCGAATGCGATATCTTAAAAGTATAGCATGGAGCTTCGTCACCTTCGCTATTTCCTTGCGGTCGCAGAAGAGCTCAATTTCACGCGCGCAGCCCGCAAGGTCGGCATCGGCCAGCCGCCGCTCAGCAATCAGATACGCGATCTTGAAAACGAGATCGGCGCCGCCCTCTTCCGGCGCCTGTCGAACGGTGCGGAACTGACGGCGGCAGGCGAGGCCTTCCTGCCGGAAGCCCGGGCGATCCTGGCTCAGGCCGAACAGGCCAAACAATCCGCCATGCGCGCGGCACGCGGCCAGAGCGGGCGCCTGCGGGTCGGCTTCACCAGTTCGGCGGTGTTCAATCCGGTCGTACCTGCCATCGTCAACGCCTTCCGCGAAAAATATGCGGCCGTTCAATTCGGCCTCGAGGAATCGCCCACCGCACGATTGCTGGAGAGGCTCGAAGGGGAAGAACTCGACGCCGTCTTTATCCGCCCCGGCAGCGGCGACGAACCGCAAGTCCGGTGCCAGCTGCTGGCCGAGGAGCCCATGGTCATCGTGCTGCCGGCAAGGCATCGGCTGTCGGAGGCGCAGACATTGCGCCTTGACGAACTGGCCGGAGAGCGGTTCGTGCTCTTTCCGCGCGAGGCCGGCGCCGGCTTTTTCGACGACATCATCGCCGCGTGCCGGCGGGCCGGATTTGAGCCCGTGCTCGGCCAGTCGGCGCCGCAGATCACCGCCATCGCCAGCCTGGTCGCCGTCGGCCTCGGCGTCTCGGTCGTGCCGAAGGACATGGCGGAGATCAAGGTGCCCGGCGTTCGCTACGTCACGATTTCAGGCGAAGCGCCGACGGCGCGGCTGGCGCTCGCCACAAGACGTGACGAGCGCTCTCCCATCGTGCGCAATTTCCTGGCGCAGGCTTTCGCCACGCAGAAAAGCTTGGCCGGCAACGATCAGTTGGCCGAATAGATCGCCGCGGCGGCTTCCTTCAGCTTTTCCATCATGGCCCGGTAGGGGCCGGGACCATAGCTGATGCGCGAAACGCCGAGCCTTGCAAGCGCAGCCGGATCGGGCGCGCCGGCCTTCATCATGATGTTGACCGGCAGCGCGGATGCGGCGCAGATCCGTTCGATCAATGCCGGTTCGATCAGGCCCGGCACGAAGAAGCCGCTGGCGCCGGCCGCCGCGTAGGCCCTGCCGCGCTCGATCGCCTCATCCACCAATCCGGCATGCCTGGAGCCGTCTCCTTCCTGAAGGAAGAGATCGGTGCGGGCGTTGATGAAGAAATCGATGCCGCGCGCCCTGGCCATTTCCCGGATGGCGCGGATGCGTGCCGCCTGCGCTTCGACAGGATGAAGGCCGGTTTCGCCGACGCGCTGGTCCTCGAAATTGATGCCTACGGCGCCGACCTCGATGAGCTTTGCGACATTGGCCGCCGCACCGGCCGGCTCCGTCGAATAACCGCCTTCGAAATCGACCGAAAGCGGCAGCTCGTTGGCGGCGGTGATCGAGCGGGCCGTCTCGATCAGCACCTCCATCGGCAGCTTCTGGCCGTCGCCATAACCATTGGCGGCGGCGACGGACCAGCTTCCGGTCGCAAGCGCCCTGGCACCGGCCTCCGTCACCGCCCTGGCCGTTCCGGCATCCCAGATATTGTATAGAATGACGGGCGCTCCCTTTCGGTGCAGCGTGCCGAAAAGCTCGGCCTTCTCGTTCTGGTTCATGCTGTCCTCTCCATCTTCTGCGCCATGATCTTTTCCTCGTGCCGAAGCAGCCATTGCTTGCGCCAGAGCCCGCCGCCATAACCGGTCAGCGATCCGTCCGCGCCGAGGATGCGATGGCAGGGCACGATGATGGCGAGCTGGTTGGCGCCGTTGGCCCGGCCGACGGCACGCACGACCTCGGGCCTTTGCATCTCCCTTGCGAGATCGCCATAGGCGCGCGTCTGGCCGGCGGGGATTTCGATGAGCTTTGCCCAGACATGCCTTTCGAAGGGCGTGCCGCCAAGCGCCAGCGGCGTCCTGAAAGTGGTCAGCCGCCCCTCGAAATAGTCCCTGATTTCCGCCTCTACCTGATCGATCGCCGGCGTGCGGCCGATCGCGACCGAGGAGCGGACGCGCTTCTGCAGGGCTTCGAGTTCGGTCGGCAGGGCCTTGCGGTCGTGAAATTCGAGGAGATGCAGATGGGTCCTGTCGGCGACCGCGATCATCGGGCCGAGCGGCGTGTCGAACCAGTCGGCAAAGAGCAGTTCGCGGTTCTGCGAGAGCGCCGGCGCCTTGCCGACAAGGCGCTGGAAGGCCGCCCGGAAGCCGCTCGAGGAACCATAGCCTGCGTCGATCTGCGCATCGATGACGCGCGCGCCGTCGGCCAGTTGCCGGGCAGCCTCGCCGAGCCTGCGGTAGCGGACGATATCGCGGAAGGTCATGCCGAGCGCCCGCTTGAAGGCGCGACGCACGGTCGAGGGATCGTAGCCGCGGCGCACCAGTTCGTCCTCGGTCCAGCGCACATCCGGCTCGCCGTCGAGCCTTGCCAGGAGTTCGTCGACGATCGGCTCGCGGCCCGGCTGCTCCAGCGGCCGGCAGCGCTGGCAGGGACGGAAGCCGGAATGCATGCAGGCGGCGATCGTATCGAAGAAGATGGTGTTTTCCCGCTTCGGCTTGCGCGCCGGGCAGGTCAGGCGGCAGAAGATACCTGTCGTCTTCACGCAGACATAGGCCTGGCCCTCGTAATCGGCGCTGCGGGCGATCAGGGCATCGTAGAGCGTATCATCGTCGGGGCGTTCGAAAAGCATGTTCGCTTTCTAGCACTCCGCGCTTCGGTCGTCCGCCGAAAATCGGGCGTCTATTTTCTCTTCGTGATTTTCTTGGCGCTGCAGCCGTGCCATAAGGTCGGCCATGACAAAGATCGACCGCACGCCCAGCAAGAATGATTTCGAGCATGTGACCGAATGGGTCTTCGACCTCGACAACACGCTCTACCCGCATCACATCAATCTCTTCGCGCAGATCGACAAGAACATGACGGCCTATGTCGCGGCGCTGTTGCAGATGGAGCACGACGAGGCGCGCAAGCTGCAGAAGCAATATTATCTCGAACATGGGACGACGCTGCAGGGCCTGATGATCCATCACGGGATCGATCCCAACGACTTCCTCGAAAAGGCGCATGCGATCGACTATTCGGCGCTGACCCCGCAGCCGGAGCTCGCCGAAGCCATCAAGGCGCTGCCGGGGCGCAAGTTCATCTTCACCAACGGCAGCGTCCAGCATGCGCAGGCAACGGCCGGCGCGCTCGGCATTCTCGACAATTTCGACGATATTTTCGATATCGTCGCGGCCGATTACCTGCCGAAGCCGGCGCAGGCAACCTATGACAAGTTCACGGCGCTGAAGAAGGTCAAGACCGACAAGGCCGCCATGTTCGAGGATCTGCCGCGCAACCTCACGGTGCCGAAGGCGCTCGGCATGCAGACCGTCCTGCTGGTGCCGCGCAACCTGGAGGAAACGGTCGTCGAGTGGTGGGAGAAGACGAGCGGCGAGGACGATCACATCGACTTCGTCACCGACGATCTCGCTGATTTCCTGAAGAAGATTACCGCCTAGCTTACTAAAGTTTCATCCATCTTACAGATGTTTAACTGGGCCGTGGCGCGGTTCGGCCCTACCTTTCGTAGCGAGGGACATCCTACGAAAGGACGCACTGACATGTACCGCAACAAGCTTATCCTGACGGCGCTTTCCTCTGTTCTCCTGCTCGGCGCAGCCGCCGGCGCGAGCTTCGCCGCCCCCGGCGACCGGCCCGACCGTCCGGGGCATCACGGCAGGATGGAGCATGGCATGATGGGCGGACCGCGCGGCGCTGCCTTCCGCGAAATCGCCTTTGTGCGCATGCTGAAACAGTTCGATGCCAACAAGGACGGACAGGTTTCCAAGCAGGAGGCGACCGACGGCATGGAGAAGATCTTTGCCGCTATCGACACCAACCATGACGGTTCCCTCACTCCGGGCGAAATCCGCGATTACCGCCAGGCCCAGTTCAAGGCCCGCCGCGAAGCCGTCTCGGCCCAAAAGGGCGATGCCGATGAGAACGCCGCCGCGGCGACCGCCGACGACAGGGATCACGGCCGCCACGGCCGTCATGGAATGCGCATGCGCATCATGGGCGCTTCGCTGATGATGCATCGCATCGACACCGACGAGAACGGCCAGATCAGCAAGCAGGAGGCGGAAACCGCCTTCAACAAGTTCTTCGACCGGATGGACCGCAACAAGGACGGCGTGATCTCGATCGACGACATGCCGGACCGGCCCTTCCTCTAAGGACCGTCCGGCTTCACCTTCGATATCGCGAGGGTTTGCCCGTCACCCGGAGCCCTCTTCCCGCCCGCGGGGAGAGGGCCTTTCGCTGCGCGCTCTATTCGCGGTGCTCGTAAAAGTCCTGGACGATCTTCCAGGCCTCGTCGGCGGTATCGACAAAGCTGATCAGGTTGACGTCTTCGGGCGCGATCGTTCCGAATTCGGCAAGCGCATCGAAATTGATGATGCTGCGCCAGAATTTCGAGCCGAAGAGCAGCAGCGGGATGCGCTCCATGCGGCCGGTCTGGATCAGCGTCAGGCATTCGAAGAATTCGTCCAGCGTGCCGAAGCCGCCGGGGAAGACCGCAACCGCCTTGGCGCGCACCATGAAATGCATCTTGCGGATTGCGAAATAGTGGAAGTTGAAGCTGAGCTCGGGCGTCACATAGGCATTCGGCGCCTGCTCGTGCGGCAGCACGATATTGAGGCCGATCGAGGGCGCGCCCTCATCCGCTGCCCCCCGGTTTCCCGCCTCCATCACGCCCGGACCGCCGCCGGTGACGACGACATATTCGTGGAAATCGAAGCCGGCCGCATAACGCGAGCACAGGCGGGCGAACTTGCGGGCCTCGTCGTAATAGACCGATGCGGCTTCCAGGTTCGCGCGCTGTGTCTCGTTGCGGGCGGCCCAGGCGCTCTGGCCGGGGGCGGGAATGCGAGCCCCGCCGAACATGACGACCGTCGACTTGATGCCGCGCTCGGCCATCATCATCTCGACTTTCAAGAGTTCGAGCTGCAGGCGGATCGGGCGCAGTTCCTCACGGCAGAGGAAATCCTCGTCCACATAGGCAAGACGATAGGCCGGCGAGAGGGTCTGCGGCGTCTTTGGAACCGCTTCCGCGCGCTGCCTGTCGCTCGAACTGCTCTTCAACGGGTCCCAGACACCGTCCTTGCGCCGCGCGCCGCCGTTTCTTGCCTTTGCCATGTCGAAATGCCTTTCAGTATCACCGGCCACAAGTGACCGGATATGTCGCTATAACGCCTTGAATCCAGATATGATCTTGTCCGAAAAATCATTCCATTTTACGGGCGCATGCTGTAGATCGGGTGACGACCCGCCAACCGCAATTCCGGAGACTCCGCCGTCTCCACGATAAAGATCGAAGTTTAAGGAATTCTCATGAGCGCCACCGACCTCGCATCCCTCGAAAAGACCATCGAAACCGCCTTCGACAATCGCGACAATGTGAACATGTCGACGAAGGGCGAAGTGCGCGATGCGGTCGAGGCAGCGCTCAACCTGCTGGACGCAGGCAAGGCGCGCGTGGCCGAGCGCGGTGCCGACGGCGCCTGGAAGGTCAATCAGTGGCTGAAGAAGGCCGTATTGCTCTCCTTCCGTCTCAACGACATGGAAGTGGTCAAGGGCGGTCCCGGCCAGTCGACGTGGTGGGACAAGGTTCCCTCGAAATTCGAAGGCTGGGGCGAGAGCCAGTTTCGCGCCGCCGGCTTCCGCGCCGTGCCGAACGCGGTGGTGCGCCGCTCGGCCTATATCGCTCCGAACGCCATCCTGATGCCGTCCTTCGTCAATCTCGGCGCCTATGTCGGCGAAGGCACGATGGTCGATACCTGGGCGACGGTCGGCTCCTGCGCGCAGATCGGCAAGCACGTGCATCTTTCCGGCGGCGTCGGCATCGGCGGCGTTCTGGAGCCGATGCAGGCCGGCCCGACGATCATCGAGGACAATTGCTTCATCGGCGCGCGTTCCGAAGTCGTCGAAGGCTGCATCATCCGCGAAGGCTCGGTGCTCGGCATGGGCGTCTTCATCGGCAAGTCGACCAAGATCGTCGACCGCGCCACCGGCGAGATCACCTATGGCGAAGTGCCGCCCTATTCCGTCGTCGTGGCGGGCTCGCTGCCATCCGACAAGACGATGGCAAACGGCCTGGCCGCGCCGAACCTCTATTGCGCCGTGATCGTCAAGCGCGTCGACGAGCAGACCCGTTCCAAGACGGGCATCAACGAGCTGCTCAGAGATTGATGACAGCCCGAATTTGATTCGGTAAACAAGCGGCGTCTTTTGGGCGAGGCGGCGCTGCGCCTTGCCACGCCTTTGCCATTCCCACCGGATAATTCCACCGTCATGACCGCTACGAATCCTGTCGCCAACCTTCAGACCCTGATCCGCTGCCCGTCCGTGACGCCGGCGGAAGGCGGCGCGCTTTCCGCGCTGGAAGCCATGCTTTCGCCGCTCGGTTTCACGGTCGAGCGGATGGTGGCGACGGAAGCCGGCACGCCCGACGTGGAAAATCTCTATGCCCGGCTCGGCACCGAAGGGCCGCACCTGATGTTTGCCGGCCATACCGACGTCGTGCCCGTCGGCGACGAAGCGGCCTGGACGCATCCGCCCTTTGCCGCCGAGATCGCCGGTGGCGAGCTGTTCGGCCGCGGCGCAGTCGACATGAAGGGCGGCATTGCCTGTTTTGCCGCAGCCGTTGCCCGCCATGTCGAAAAGCACGGGCCGCCGAAAGGGTCGATCTCCTTCCTGATCACCGGCGACGAGGAAGGCCCGTCCATCAACGGCACGATCAAGCTCCTGCAATGGGCTGCCGGACGCGGCGAGACCTGGGATGCCTGCGTCGTCGGCGAGCCCACCAATCCGAACAGGCTCGGCGACATGATCAAGATCGGCCGGCGCGGTTCGCTCTCGGGAAAGATCGTCGTGCACGGCGTGCAGGGCCATGCGGCCTATCCGCATCTTGCCGACAATCCCGTGCGCGGCATGCTGCAACTGACCCAGGCGCTCATGGACCCGCCCTTCGATGCCGGCACCGACAATTTCCAGCCGTCCAATCTCGAAGTGACGACGATCGATGTCGGCAACCCGGCAACGAACGTCATTCCGGCCAGGGCTTCGGCAAGCTTCAACATCCGCTTCAACGATACCTGGACGGCCGACACGCTGCGGGCCGAGATCGTCAGGCGCCTCGATGCCGCCGCTGCCGGCGGCACCTTGCGGCCGGGCCGCGCGCCGGTCAGATACGAGATCGTCTGGGCCGACCGGCCAAGCCATGTCTTCCTGACGCGCAACAATGCGCTGATCGCCTCCCTGTCCTCGGCGGTCGAGAGCGTCACGGGCGCAGCGCCGGCGCTATCGACCACCGGCGGCACCTCGGACGCGCGTTTCATCAAGGATTATTGCCCGGTCGTGGAATTCGGCCTTGTCGGCCAGACCATGCACATGGTCGACGAGCGGGTTGCCGTTGCGGATCTGGAAACGCTGACGGCGATCTACGAGACTTTCATCGAACGATGGTTTGAGAGTACCGGGGTTTGAGAATGCCGGGCTTCAGAGAGGTTCAATATTATCTCGCCGGCATCTGGCTGCTGATCAAACTCGATCCGCGCGGCTTCCGCTTCCTCGATATATCCGATCGTGGCGTCAACCGTTCCTTCTGGGCGATCGTCTGGTGCCTGCCGCCGACCGGTATTTACTGGCTGTCGTGGCGCAATGCCTTCCTCCGCTCGATGCCGCCGGAGACGAATGTCGGGTTTCCGTTCTATTTCCGGCTTGGGCTCGTCGAGCTTGCGAACTGGTTCGTGCCGCTCGTCTTTGCAGGGCTCTTGCTGCTCGCCTTCCGCATGGGCGAGCGCTTCGCGCCTGTTGTCGTCAGCGTCAACTGGCTGGGCGTGCCGCTTGCCTATATCAACGGGCTGCTGCTGGCGCTCGCCTTTTTCCTGCCGGGCTCCGTCGGCATCGTATCGCTGCTGCTGCTGGTCTTCATGCTGGCGCAGGTCTTCGTGCTGGCGCGCATTCTCCGGATGATCTGCCACGGCCATGCCCTGATGGTCGGCGCCCTGACGCTGGTGCTGCTGGTGCCCTCGATGATGCTGTCGGAATACCTGCAGAATTTTCTCGGCATCTATCCGGCATGAATCAGGAAAAATCGTCCTCGTCATCGGCAGGCCTGCGGCGATCGGTGATTACATCGGGATAATCGACCTGCATGAAATAGAGCCCGTCCGGCGGCGCCACGGGGCCGCAGGCCTTGCGGTCGCGCGCATCGAGTGCTGCGCGCACATCGGCGGGCGTCCACTTGCCCTCGCCTGCCAGTTTCAACGTTCCGGCAAAAGAGCGGATCTGGTTGTGCAGGAAGCTCTGGGCCGTCGCACGGATCTCGATGAGCTCGCCGTTGCGGGTCACGTCCAGCCGGTCGAGCGTGCGCACCGGGCTGTTGGCCTGACAGTGGGCCGAACGGAAGGTCGAAAAATCGTGCTTGCCGACAAGCGTCTGGGCGGCGGCATGCATCACTTCGTGATCCAGCGCCTTCGGCACCCACCAGGCCTTGCCCGCTTCCAGCGCCAGCGGCGCGCGGCGGCTGACGATGCGGTAGAGATAGTGCCGGCGCAGCGCCGAAAAGCGGGCATCGAAGAACTCGCTCGCCACTTCGACATCGAGGATCGCCACCTTTTCACCGGCAAGCTTCAGATGGGCGTTCAGCGCATTCTGCAGCTTGAAGGGCAGCCAGTCCTTCGAAAGGTCGGCATGGATGACCTGACCCATAGCATGAACGCCGGAATCGGTGCGTCCGGCACCGCGGATGGAAACGGTATCGCCCGATGCCGAAAAGATCGCCTGTTCGATCGCGCCCTGTACCGAGGGTCCGTTGTCCTGCCGCTGCCAGCCGACATAGGGGCCGCCGTCATATTCGACGATCATGCGGTATCGCGGCATCAGGCGAGCCTCGTGCCCGCGGCAAGCGGGGTGCCGCGCAGGAAGTCGGCCGATGCAAGCGGCTTGCCGCCAGCCTTCTGAAGCCTGGTGAGGCGAACGGCACCGGTGCCGCAGGCAACGACGAGATCGTCCGACAGAAGCGTGCCGGCAGCGCCCTCGCCCGGCGCAGGCTCGCAGCCGAGCACCTTGACGCGCTCCGCCCTGCCGTTGCTCTCGAGCTCGAACCAGGCGCCGGGGAAGGGTGCCAGACCGCGAATATGATTGTGGACGTCCCTGGCGTTGCGGCTGAAATCGATGCGGGTTTCGGCCTTGTCGATCTTGGCGGCATAGAGCACGCCTTCCGCCGGCTGCGGCGTCAGCGGCAGATCGCCCATTTCCAGCTTGACCATGGCCTCGGCCATCGCCTTGGCGCCCACATGCATCAGGCGGTCGTGCAATTCGCCTGCCGTCATGTTCGGGCCGATCTCGACTTCGCGGGTCAGCGCCACATCGCCGGTATCGAGGCCCTTGTCCATTTTCATGACCATCATGCCGGTCTTTTCGTCGCCGGCCATGATCGCCCGCTGGATGGGGGCCGCGCCGCGCCAGCGCGGCAGCAGCGAGGCGTGGCCGTTATAGCAGCCGTAACGCGTGCCGGTCAGGATAGCCTCGGGCAGCAGCAGCCCGTAGGCGACGACGACGCCGACATCGGCGCCGAGCGCCCGGAACCGCTCACGCTCATCCGGATCCTTGAAATTGACCGGGGTAAAGACCGGCAGGCCAAGCAGTTCGGCCGCCTGATGCACGGGAGACTTCTGCAGGTCGAGGCCGCGCCGCCCGCCCGGCCGTGGCGGCTGGGTATAGACGGCGACGATCCGATGGCCGGCCTCGACGAGCAGGCGCAGCGTCGGGACGGAAAAGTCGGGCGTTCCCATGAACACGATACGAAGAGACATTCTATCTCGCCAATTGAGGATCAGCCGTCTTCAAACGGGTTTACGAGCCTGAGATCAAGCCCCTCGAATTCTTCCGCAGCGCCGCCGTCGGCCCGTTCAGAGCGCCTTGGATTTGGCCGCCTTGGTGAACTTCTTGATTACCATCTCACGCTTCAGCCGCGAGATATGATCGATGAAGAGCACGCCGTTCAGGTGATCGATCTCGTGCTGGAGACAGGTCGCGAGAAGCCCGTCGGCCTCGACGCTCTGTTCCTTGCCGTCGCGGTCCAGATAGTTGACCGTGACTTTGGCGGGGCGTTCGACCTCCGCATAATAGTCGGGAATGGACAGGCAGCCTTCCTCGTAGACGGAACGTTCGTCGGAGGAGCTGACGATCTCCGGATTGATGAAGACGAGCGGCTGCTTCTCCTCGCCTTCCTTCGAAAGATCGATGACGAGCATGCGGCGGGCAACGCCGATCTGGATCGCGGCAAGGCCGATGCCCGGCGCGTCATACATCGTCTCCAGCATGTCGTCGGACAGGCGCTGGAGATCGGCATCGACCCGCTCGATCGGCTTGGAAACCTGGCGGAGGACGGGATCGGGAAGAATGATGAGTGGCTTGATGGTCATGGCGTTCCCATAACGCATCTTTTCACACTAGGGAATCATCCGCCGGGCAGGGATTGCGGTTTTTTGCAGCCTGCCCAGGGATTTTGGGAGGATTATTCAGGCCGCGCGGCGAGCCGCACCGGTGGCGGGCCGGCTTTCGGCGCGGGCACGGAAACGCTGCAGCAGCTCGATGAGGTTCTCCACCTCGTCCTTCAGCCTGCGGGTCTCGGCCGACGTGCGCTCCACCATGCCGGAATTCTGCTGGGTGATGGTGTCCATGTTGCGGATCGCGACGCTGACCTCGTTCACGCCGGTCGCCTGATCGCGGGCGGCGGCGGCGATATCGGCAACGAAACTGTTGATGATATCGATGCGGCTGATCATGTCGCTCAGCGCCTCGCCGGTGCTGCTGACGATGTTGACGCCTTCGTTCACCTGCGTCGAGCTTTCGGAAATCAGGTTCTTGATCTCCTTGGCCGCATCTGCCGTGCGCTGGGCCAGCTGGCGGACTTCCTGCGCGACGACGGCAAAGCCCTTGCCGGCATCACCGGCGCGTGCCGCCTCGACGCCGGCATTGAGCGCCAGCAGGTTGGTCTGGAAGGCGATCTCATCGATGACGCCGATGATCTTGGCGATCTCGGTGGAGGACTTCTCGATGCCGGCCATCGCCGAAACGGCGCTGGTGACGAGTTCGCCGGAATTCTTGGCCTTCTCCTGCGTTTCGCGCACGGCGCCGGAGGCCTTCTCGGCATTGGCGGCGGTCTGGCTGACGCTGACGGAGAGCTGCTGCAGGGCGGCCGAGCTTTCCTCGACGCCGGCGGCCTGCTGGGCGGTGCGCAGGGCGAGATCGTCGCTGGCCTTGGAGATCACATCGGCGCCGCCGAGAATGTGGCTGGACGTGGTGCGCACGGAGGTGAAGGAATCGCGCAGCGCGCCGACGGCCCTGTTGTAATCCTCGGCCATCGCCTTGAAATCGCCGGGCAGGTCGGAGGGAAGCGTGGCTTCGAGATCGCCGCGCGACAGGGCTTCGAGGCCGCGGCGCAGATGTTCCAGCGCCAGCGCCTGATCGGCTGCCGCGCGGGCACGCTCCTCTTCCAGCACGCGGCGCTTTTCCTCGAGCGCATCGAGATAGACCGAGATCGAATAGTCCATGTCGAGCATCGCCGCCTTGATGACGGCGGTCAGCTTTTCGGCGAGCGCCTTTCCGTGCTGGCGCGCGAAGAGCGAGGGCCACTGCTTCTCCATCAGGCCGCGGACAAGCTCGGACATGACGAGCGCATAACCGCCGATATACCAGCGCGGCTCCAGGCCGATGCGGGCATGGGTGCGGCCGATGGCCGTGACGCCGTTCACATAGCTCTGGTCGAAATTGCCGCCGGACAGATTGCCCCAATGTTCCTGCTGGCGCTTCTTGGCGTGGCTCATATGGGCCTTGTCGGAAAAGAAGCCCGCGACGGCCGGCGTCTTGGCAAGCTTGCCGTAGAACTTGTCCAGGGCGCCTCCGAGCAGTTCCGAGATCGTCGGCCGCAACTCCCGCAGGTTCTTGCGTGCCTCATCGTCAAGCTCAATGAAGTCAAGGCGCTGCCTAAGGGCGTTATCGGTCTGTTGGGAAGTCATGGGGATCTCTTGTCTGGCGCGAATGCGGAGGGAAATTTCCACGCCAGATTTGGCGAATATGGTTTAGCAATCGTTAAGTGCGGCCGCTAATTTTTCTTCCGTTACAGCGAGGTAGCGCGACGGCCTGCAACAGGCCGTGGTGGATTGTTCACGGTTTGATCTGGATATCCGCGCAGTTTTTGTTATGGTGCGGCATGACCACGACAGCCGACTCACTCACCATTTCCCTGCCCATGCTGAGCCCGGGCGTGCTTGCGCTTGCCGGCGGAGCACTTGCCGTCATCATTCTCGCGACGATCGTGTTTGCGCTGCGCAATGCCGGCATTCGCCGCGAGGAGGCGGAAGAGGCCAATCTGCGCGCCGCCGAAAGCGACGCACGCATGGCCGAGCTTCTGAAAATCCAGGCGGAAATGCAGGGGCGCATTTCGACGATGGCGGAGGTTTTCGGCGCGCGGCAGGCCGAGCTCAACCAGGCGATCAACCAGCGGCTCGACGGCATGTCGCAGCGCATGAGCTCGACATTGACCGAGCAGACGAAATCGACGCATGACAACCTGCAGAAGCTGCAGGAGCGCCTGGCCGTCATCGATGCGGCCCAAAGCAATATTCAGACGCTCGCCAAGGATGTCGTCGGGCTGCAGGCGATCCTTTCCAACAAACAGACGCGCGGCGCCTTCGGCCAGTCCCGCATGGAAACGATCGTCGCCGACGGATTGCCGATGGGCGCCTATGCCTTCCAGCAGACGCTTTCGAACGGCTCGCGGCCGGACTGCACGATCCGGATGCCGAACGGCGCCCCGCCGCTGGTGATCGACGCCAAATTTCCGCTGGAGGCCTGGAATGCGATCCGCGACGCCGGCAGCGCCGATGCCGGCAAGCTTGCCGCCCAGCAATTCCGCCGCGACATGGACATCCACATCAAGGATATTTCCGACAAATACCTCATCCAGGGCGAAACGCAGGACACGGCCTTCCTCTTCGTTCCCTCGGAATCGATCTTCGCGGAAATCCACGAGAATTTCGAAGCGATCGTGCAGAAGGCGCACCGCGCGCGCGTCGTCATCGTTTCGCCTTCGCTGCTGATGCTGTCGATCCAGGTGATCCAGGCCGTATTGAAGGACCAGCGCATGCGGGCGCAAGCGCATGTCATTCAGGGCGAGGTCGCCCTTCTGATGGACGACCTTGGCCGGCTCGACGAGCGCGTGCGCAAACTGCAGGGCCATTTCTCGCAGACGCAGCGCGACGTGGACCAGATCATCACTTCGGCGGACAAGCTGACCAAGCGCGGCGCGAAGATCGAGGCGCTGGAATTCGAGGGCGGCGACGGCAGGCCGGCCCGCGAGAACGAGGCCCCGCCTAAATCCGTCGAAAGCCGGACCGGGTTGCTGAAGCTCAGGGTGGTTGACGAAGAGTGATCGCTTCGGCAGTGTCGCGGCCCGAAGCAAGGGACGACATTCCATGATTACAGTTTTCGGCTCCATCAACATGGACCTCATCGCGACCACCGAGCGCCTGCCGAAACCGGGCGAAACGGTTGCCGGCAACAGCTTTGCAACGGCGGCCGGCGGCAAGGGCGCCAATCAGGCGCTCGCCGCGCGGCGGGCAGGCCGCTATGTCCACATGGCGGGTGCTGTCGGCAAGGATGCCTTTGCCGAAGGCGCGCTCGAGCTTCTTGACGGGGCCGGCACCGATCTTTCCCGTGTCAGCCGCGTCGAGGGGCCGACAGGCACGGCTCTCATTCTGGTGGGCGGCGACGGCGAGAACATGATCGCCGTCATTCCGGGCGCGAACGGCAAGGTCAGCGGCGACAATGCCGAGGCAGCCGTCAACGCCATGGACCAAGGCGATATTCTCATGCTGCAACTCGAGGTTCCCGTCGAAGCGGTCGAGCGCGCGCTGGCCGCCTCCCGCGCCAGGGGCATTACCAGCATTCTCAATCTCGCGCCGCTTATCCCGGACGCACCGCGCCTCGGGCGGCTGGCCGATATCGTGATTGCCAACGAGACCGAATTCGAGCGGCTCGCGGGACAGGAGAACATGAGCGCCGGCGATCGCGAAGCGGCACTGGAGCGGCTGCACGCGCAGACAGGCCAGACCTTGATCGTCACGCTCGGCGGCGACGGTGTCATCGCGATTCGCGACGGCCAGATATCCCGCGCACAGGGCCTTGTCATCGAACCTGTCGATACTGTCGGCGCCGGCGATACGTTCTGCGGTTACTTCGCCGCGAGCCTCGACGAGGGACTGGATTTCGGCTCGGCCCTGCGCCGCGCCGCCGTCGCCGGCTCGCTTGCCTGCCTGAAACCGGGCGCGCAACCGTCTATCCCGCTCGCCGCCGAAGTCGCAGACAGAATATAATCCAGTCTAACCGCGAACAGTCCATGAAACACCACCCTTAGCTTTGGGGTGGTGTGCCGGTTTTGCTGCCGAAACATAGCAAATTTCATTCAAATTTAAGAGATTTCCGGCGATCATTCTTGAGATCGCCCTCGTCCATCTTCGAGGCGCCTCAACCCGTGGCTGTTCCATGACGGAACGTGTCTTACCCGCTGTGCCGAAGAATGGCCCTTCGGCGCGTCCCTGCCCGAGGAACACATGTTCATTTTCAGAATGAAATCGCTTGCGGCGAAACTGATTGTCATTACCGGTGCCGCCATCGCGCTGGTGCTTGTTGTTTCGAACCTTTTCCTCATCGACCAGACCCGCAGCCGCGTTCAGACCCTCACGCTGGACCAGGCCAATTCGGAAGCCAAGTCGATCGCCAACGAGATCGCTGCCAATGTGGGCGAGCTTGCGAGCGCAGCCCGCACCATGTCGGGTGTCGTCGGACGAGGACATGAGAGCAAGCTGCTCGACCGCAAGGGCATCATCAACATTCTGAAGGCCAATCTCGAACAGAACGCCTTCGCCTTCGGCAGCTGGTTCTGCGAGCAGCTTGGCGCCTTCGACGGCAAGACCACCGAGATCGCCAACAACAACGACGAGGGCACCAACAAGGTCGGCGCCTTCACGCCCTACTGGTCGAAGACCAAGACCGGCGACATCCAGTTCTCGACCTTCGACAACGACTATACCGCCGAATGGTGGAAGCTCGCCGCCGACAGCGGCAAGGGCGCCATCACCGCGCCTTATCTTGCCGAAGGCACCGATGTGCCGACGCTGTTGACCTCGATCGCCTATCCGGTCATGTCGGGCGGCAAGATGATCGGTGTGGAAGGCGTCGACATTTCGCTGAAATCGCTGACCGACAAGGTTCAGGCGCTGCGTCCCTTCGGTACGGGCCGGGTGACGCTGATCGCCCAGAACGGCAACTGGATCGTCGCTCCGCTTCCGGATCTGATGTCGAAGCCCTATGGCGACAGCCCCGGTGCCGCGGACGTGAAGGCTGCGCTTTCTTCCAAGCAGATCGGCCTCGTCAAGAACCTCAGCTTCGACGGGCTCGATCCGTTCGACCGCGTCATCTATCCCTTCTCGGTTCCCGGCCTGAACGCCACCTGGGTCGTGCTCGTCGACGTCCCGCACGCGGCGATGAACGCGCCGGTTCAGGACCAGACCGCGATGATGATCGTCAACGGCATCATCGTGCTCGGCGCCGTGCTGCTCGCCCTCTACTTCGCCGTCCGTTCGCTGGTTCAGCGCCCGCTCGGCGGCCTCGTTTCCAGCGTCAAGGCGCTCAGCGACGGCAAATATGACGAAGCGGTCGCCGGCCAGAACCGCGCCGACGAAATCGGCTCGGTCGCCAAGGCGCTCGAAGGCTTCCGCTTCGCGCTGGCCGATACGCAGCGCCTCGAAGCCGAAGCCGACAACCAGCGCCTTGCCGCCGAAGCCGAACGCGGCCGTTCGGAATCGGAGCGCCAGCAGTCGGTCAGCCTGCAGCGCCACATCGTCTCGATCGTCGGCGCCGGCCTCTCGGAACTGTCGCAGGGCAATCTCAGCCACCGCATCACCGAGGATTTCCCCGGCGAATACGGCAAGCTGAAGCAGGACTTCAACGCCGCGCTCGCGAGCCTTGAGGAAACGATCAACACGATGAACCTCAGCGTCGCTAACATCGGCTCCGGCACGGGCGAAATCAGCAACAGCGCCTCCGACCTCGCCAAGCGGACCGAGCAGCAGGCGGCGAGCCTGGAAGAAACCGCGGCGGCGCTCAACGAGCTGACCGCACAGGTCAATTCCAGCGCCGAAAACGCCCGCACGGCGGCCGACAACGTCAATCTTGCCTGCGAGGACGCCGAGAAGTCGGGCGAGGTCGTCAAGAAGGCGATCGCCTCCATGCACGGCATCGAACAATCCTCGACCGAGGTGTCGCGCATTATCGGCGTCATCGACGAGATCGCCTTCCAGACCAACCTCTTGGCGCTCAACGCCGGTGTCGAGGCCGCGCGTGCCGGTGAAGCCGGCAAGGGCTTTGCGGTCGTCGCCCAGGAAGTGCGCGAACTCGCCCAGCGTTCGGCCAACGCCGCCAAGGAGATCAAGACGCTCATCAATACCTCGGCCGTGCAGGTCAAGGAAGGCGTCGATCTCGTCGGTCGCGCCGGCGATACGCTGCACAAGATCGCCGAGCAGGTGATGAGCATCAACGGCCTCATCCGCCAGATCTCGGCATCGGCCAGCGAACAGGCCGTCGGGCTGAAGGAAATCAACCAGGCCATGAACCAGATGGATCAGGTCACGCAGCAGAACGCGGCGATGGTGGAAGAAGCCACCGCAGCCAGCGTCACGCTGAATGACGAGGCCCAGACGCTGAAGGCGCTGGTCGCCCGCTTCCGCGTCTCCGGCCAGGGCAGTGCCGCTGCGCTGCGCTCCACCGCGCAGCAGATGCGCGCACCGGCAGCCGCTCCGGCGGCGCGGCCCGCCGCGCCCGCACCGCGCCGGGCCGTTGCCCAGTCGCGCGGCTCGGCCGCCGTCGCTCAGGACAATTGGGAAGAGTTCTGATTGCCGGTCGCATGACATGACAAAGGCGCCTGATCTCCCAGGCACCTTTTTTCATTGCGGACAGCCGCCAAGCCTCAAGCGGCGTTCGACGTCTGCTCCTCGTTGAGGAAGGCGTAGATCGCCGAGGCGGACTCGGTCGCGCGCAGCTTGGCGACCAGATCGTGGTCGCGCAGCACGCGGGCGATGCGCGAAAGCGCCTTCAGGTGATCGGCGCCGGCGCCTTCCGGCGCCAGAAGCAGGAAGACCAGATCGACCGGCTGATCGTCCAGCGCTTCGAAATCGACCGGCTGTTCCAGCCGGGCGAAGATGCCGACGATGGAGTGAATATTGGTGAGCTTGCCGTGGGGGATGGCGATGCCGTTGCCGACGCCGGTCGAACCCAGGCGCTCGCGCTGCAGGATGACGTCGAAGATTTCCCGCTCGGAAAGCCCCGTGATCCTGGAGGCTTTTGCTGCCAATTCCTGAAGCAACTGTTTCTTGGAATTTACCCTGAGGGCGGGAATGATCGCATCCTGGTGCAGCAAATCTGCCAATGCCATTTCTTTTTCCTTCTGTCGCCGAATTCAGGCAGCGGAGGAAGCGGCGGTTGCGCCGCCTCCCCGTTCTGACTTCAGCCTTTGATATTGGCCGAATCGATCCAGCCAATATTTCCGTCGTGACGACGGTAAACGATGTTGAGCTGTTCCTTGCCGGGGCTGCGGAACAGGAGGAGCGGCTCGTCGGTCATGTCGAGCGCCATGACTGCGGTTGCGACGGACATCGTCTTGAGCTGCTTGGTGCTTTCGGCAACGATGGCCGGAGCGAAATCGTCCGGGACCTCGTCTTCGTGATCGGGAACCGCGTCCATGACGGTGTAGGCGACTTCCGCGAAGCCGTTACCGTTCAGGTGATTTCCGGCGTGGTGATCCTTGAGCTTCCGCTTATAGCGGCGCAGGCGCTTCTCGATCCGCTCGGATGCCGCATCGAAGGCAAGCTGCGGGTCCATGGCCTCGCCTGCCGCATGCAGCACGACGCCGCTGTCGAGATGAAGCTTGCAATCGGCGGAAAAGCGAGAACTCGACTTTTCCACGATCACCTGACCGGAATATCCCCCGTCGAAGTATTTCGTGACGGCCAAACCGATTTGGTCCTCGATCTTTTGACGGAAGGAGTCACCAATTTCCATATGTTTACCGGATACACGCACACTCATGGAGTTTCCCTTCTTATGTAGTTTGCGAGTATCAGTTTACGCCAAGCCTCAACCTCATCCAAGCACTTCGCGCAATCTCAAGCAAGATCGGCTGAAGTCCGCGCGTCCCTGGTGCCCTGAGGATGATGGGGATAATGTCCGGACGCCCTTCGCCGCTCCGATTGCGGCGGGCTTCTAGCGACAGCACCCCGGAAAGTCAAGAGCCCGGCGAGGCGACGACAAGCATACGCGGAAAACGTGCAATGAAAATCCCCATAAATTGGGATGTTTAAGCGACCCGCAACTCAAGGCACCGGCCGACGATTCGCGCCTGCGTTGCGCCTCAGAAACCGGCGACCTTGGCCAGCGCACGCTTTTCCCTGCGGCGCTGGACGGAAGAGGCGATGTTCATCGCCTCCCGGTATTTGGCGACGGTGCGACGGGCGAGGTCGATCCCGCCCTGCTTGAGCATATCGACGATGTCGTCGTCGGAAAGCACCGCATCGGGGCTCTCCTGCAGGATGAGCGTGCGGATCTTGTGGCGAACGGCTTCGGCGGAGTGACTGTCGCCACCCTCGACGGCGCTGATCGAAACCGTGAAGAAATATTTCAGCTCGAAAAGGCCGCGCGGCGTCAGCATATATTTGTTCGAGGTGACACGGCTGACGGTCGATTCATGCATCTTGATCGCTTCGGCCACCGTCTTCAGGTTCAGCGGCCGCAGATGATCGACGCCGTGCACGAGAAAGGCATCCTGCTGGCGCACGATCTCGCTTGCGACCTTCATGATGGTCTTGGCCCGCTGGTCCAGGCTGCGCGTCAGCCAGTTGGCGCTCTGCAGGCACTCGGAGAGGAAGGCGTGATCCTCGCCGTTCTTCGCCACGCGCGAAAAATAGGACTGGTTGACGAGCACCCGCGGCAGCGTATCCGGATTGAGTTCGACCAGCCAGGCCCCGTCCGATGAAGGGCGGACCACGACGTCGGGCATGATCGCCTCGGAAACGCCGGCCTCGAAACCGCTGCCCGGCTTCGGATTGAGCTGGCGGATTTCGGCGAGCATGTCGAGAAGGTCTTCCTCATCGACACCGCAGAGGCGCTTCAGGGTGACGAAGTCTCGCCGCGCCAGCAATTCGAGATTTTCCACCAGTGCCCGCATGGCGGGATCGAAACGATCCTTCTGGCGAAGCTGGATCGCCAGGCATTCGGCAAGGCTGCGGGCAAAGACGCCAGGCGGATCGAGGGTCTGCAGCGCCGAGAGCACGCGCTCGACATCCTCCGCATCGGTGCCGAGACGTTCGCCGGCCTCGGCGACATCGGCCTGCAGATAGCCGGCATCGTCGAGCTGATCGACCAGATTCTGGGCAATCAGGCGGTCGGCCATGTCAGGCAATATAAAGGGTATCTGTTGGGCAAGATGGTCGCGCAGCGAGATCTGGCCGGCGACGAAATCATCGAGATCGTAATTGTCGGCGCCTTCGGCGCTGCCCGGCATCGATTTCCACTGGCTGACGAGCTCCGGCGCATCGAGGCGCTGCGGCGCGCCGTCATCGGGAAAGACATTGGTGTAGTTGGCGTCAAGTTCGTCGCTCAGCCGGCTCGGGCTGCCATTGTCGTACCAGTCGCCGGTCAGCGTTTCGCCACGACCCTCGTATTCGCCCTCGCCCGCCTCGTCCGCCTGCTGGGAATACGGTTCTTCCGCAGGCTCGCCGCGCTCGCCGGCCTCGCCCTCGCCCGACGGAAATTCCAGAAGAGGGTTCTTCTCCACTTCCTGGGCAATGAACTGGGCGAGCTCGACATGCGTCATCTGCAGCAACTGAATGGATTGCATCAGTTGCGGTGTCATCACCAGGGACTGGTTCTGTCGCAGGAAAAGATTGGCAGACAGGGCCATGGCGGACGCGAAACTCCCTCGATTCCTCCAGGAGACCGCGTCCGAGCAAGGCTTCAGGCCACGGAAATCCGAGTTGGCCCAAAAATTGCTTTTTTATCCTATTTGGTCAAGCGGAACCTATGCCGCGACAGTAATTTTCTGTCGTCCGGGACTGGTTCAGAGACTGAAATTGTCGCCCAGATAGAGCCGGCGCACTTCCGGATTGTTGACGATATCGTTCGCACGTCCATGGGTCAGCACTTCGCCGGCATGGATAATATAGGCCCGGTCGATCAGCCCCAGCGTCTCGCGCACGTTGTGGTCGGTGACAAGAACGCCGATGCCGCGTGCAGTCAAATGATGCACGAGGTTCTGAATATCGGCAACCGAGATCGGATCGACACCGGCAAAGGGCTCGTCGAGCAGCATGAAAGTCGGGTCGGTCGCCAGCGCGCGAGCGATTTCCAGGCGGCGGCGCTCGCCACCGGAGAGAGCCACGGCCGCGCTCTTGCGCAGCTTGGCGATGTGAAATTCCTCAAGCAGTTCGTCGAGCTTGCGCTCGCGCGTTGCCCTGTCCTTTTCGTGAACCTCGAGGACGGCGCGGATATTCTCCTCGACCGTCAGGCCGCGAAAAATCGAGGCTTCCTGCGGCAGGTAGCCGACACCGAGGCGGGAGCGACGATACATGGGCATCGTCGTCACGTCGTTGCCGTCGATTTCGATCGTTCCCTCGTCAACAGGCACGAGGCCGGTGATCATGTAGAAACAGGTCGTCTTGCCGGCGCCGTTCGGTCCCAGCAGGCCGACCGCCTCACCGCGCCGCACGACGAGCGAAACGCCGTTGACGACACGACGCGTCGCATAGGTCTTGGTCAGACCGCGGGCAATCAGCGTTCCCTGATAACGGGCCTTGTCGACGGGAGCGGCCGCAGCTTCCGTCGCGGCCCCGCCGGACTTGGTTGATAAGGAGAATAATTTCACGTGAAAGGCCGACTTCTCAGTTCTGCTTTGGCTGCTGACTCGGCTGCGATTTCGGATCGAGCTGAATCTGGACACGACCACCGCAGCTTTCAAGCTCTGCCTGGCCGGTCGCCATGTGAACCGTGAGCTGGCAGCCGGTGAAGACGTTGGGGCCATCGGTCAGCACGACCTTCTTGCCCGTGAGGATAAAGACCTGCGAGGTCATATCGAAATTGCCGTCATCGGCCGTTGCCGTCTGGGTGCCGGAGGTCAGGTAGACCTTGTCCGTCACCAGGATCTTGTCGATATCGGCGCTGCCGGAGGCGAGCGAGTTCGATTGCTCGGCCGCCGGCTGGGCGGCAGGTGTCGTGGCGCCGGCCGCTTGCGGCTGCTTTGCCTTGTCCTTGTAATAGACCGTCATCTTGCCGGCCTGCAGGGTGGTCGTGCCCTGGACGACCTTGACGTCGCCGGTAAAGAGCGCGGTATGTTCCTGGTCGTGGATTTCCAGCTTGTTGCTTTCAATCTGGATCGGCTGATCGCTGGAAAGCTTCATGCCAGGCATCGTCGTCGACTGGGCGGCCGCCCCCGCGACCGACAGGACGAAGGCAAGCGCGCCGGTAATGAAAGCTACGCCGTTCTTGCGAGTTGAAATGCGACAATCTTTTGTCATGTGACCCGGCTCTTTAGGTGCCCTGTTTATGGATGGTGGATGAATCAACATTCATGCGAACATTCCCCTCGAATGTGATCACGCGCCCCTTATCCGTTATATTGAGGGTCTGCGCAACAATCGAAGCATTGTCCTTGGTAATTCTGACGGGATCGTCCGTCGACATGTTTCCGCCCTTGATATCGAGATGGGCGGACTGAAAATTCGCAACGAGGCCGCTGCTCAAAACGAGCGTGAAGGGCGCGGTCATGTGCAACTTGTCGGTGGCGCGGTTGAAGTCCGCCGTCGCCGCCGTGACGCGCGCGATCAGGCCGTCATTCATCGGCACGGCAGCCTTGATCGTCTCCAGCGTGATGAAGTCAGGATTGCGGATATCCTGCAGCGCGCGTTCGGCGAGCATCGAATAATTGATGCCATCGGAGTTGCGGCCGGCGATCGCCGGCTTTTCCATCACGACCTTGCCGTTCTCGATCTTGGCGCCTTCGATCTTGATGGTCTCCGGCAGGTAGGTGCGGATCACCGAGACCGCAATGAAGATGAGGGAAATAATCAGGGCTGCGACCGGCAGCAAAAACTTCAGGCGGCGAACACGCGCGGAATGGAACCGGGCAAGGCCATAGGCGCTGTCCTTTGGCCCAGCATATGCGGGCTTCCCGTTGTTCCTGATCGTATCGAGCATATGCCTGGTCCGTGTGTGATGATCGTGCCGCTTATATAGCAATGCCGGGCGCCAATCACAGTTCGTTTCGCATTATTACATTGGCTTGCCAATATGGATTTTTTTCTGCAACAAGCAACTAAACCGAAAATAGCAGGTTTCCGGGCATTTTCCGGAAGGAGCTTGCGCCTTATCTCCCAGCGGCGGAATACCGCCGCCGGGCTTCGTTTCTGGAGGTTGGAATGGACAGCTCGATCATCGCAGACCGTCGGCTGCTGCGCCGCAGGCTGGGCTTCTGGCGCCTTGTCGCGGTCGTTCTGCTCGTTGCGCTCGGCTTTGCGCTTTACAATTTTGCCTTCGACGGAAGCAGCACCGCGCGCCCCCATATCGCCCATGTGACGATATCGGGGCTGATCACCGACGACGACGAGCTGCTCGAGCGGCTGGAAAAGATCAAGGACAACGACCAGGTCAAGGCGGTCGTCATTTCGATCTCCTCGCCCGGCGGAACGACCTATGGCGGCGAAAAGATCTTCAAGGCGATCCGGGCGATCGCGGAAAAGAAACCCGTCGTCTCCGATGTCAGGACGCTTGCGGCATCCGCCGGCTACATGATCGCGACGGCGGGCGATACGATCATCGCCGGCGAAAGCTCGATCACCGGCTCGATCGGCGTCATCTTCCAGTATCCGCAGGTCCAGCCGCTGCTCGACAAGCTGGGCGTCTCGCTGCAGGAGATCAAATCCTCCCCGCTCAAGGCCGAGCCCTCGCCGTTCCACAACACGAGCGAGGAAGCCAAGGCCATGATCCGCAACATGGTTCTCGACAGCTACGACTGGTTCGTCAACCTCGTCGCCGACAGACGCAAGTTGCCGCACGACGAGGTGCTGAAGCTTGCCGACGGCACGATTTACACGGGCCGGCAGGCGCTCAAGGTCAAACTCATCGACGCGATCGGCGGAGAACCGGAAATCCGCGCCTACCTGACGTCGCGAAATGTCGGCGACAAGCTGCCCATGGTCGATTGGGACAAGAAGCGCAACACGTCCTTCCTGCTCGCAGGGGCTGTTTCGCGGTTGATTACGATCCTCGGTTATGGTGATCTTGTCAAAGGCCAGGATCTGAACGGCATCCTACCCCCAAAGTTGCTCCTTGACGGGTTGCTTTCAGTTTGGCAGGTTGGCCAGGATTGAATAAGAAATCAATAATTTAAGGGGGCGACCGTGATCAAGTCCGAACTGGTGCAGATTGTTGCGGCACGCAATCCGCATCTCTACCACCGCGATGTGGAAAATATCGTCAACGCGGTCCTCGACGAGATCACCGATGCGCTTGCCGCCGGCAACCGCGTCGAGCTGCGCGGCTTCGGCGCGTTTTCGGTCAAGAACCGTCCCTCCCGTTCCGGCCGCAACCCGCGCACGGGCGACACCGTCTTCGTCGAGGAGAAGTGGGTTCCCTTCTTCAAGACCGGCAAGGAACTGCGCGAGCGCCTGAACCCCGGACAGGCCGACGAAGAGGATTGATCCTCTCAAACGGGCATCAAGCCGCACTTGAACTTCGCCGCCGCACCTCTATTCTGGCGTCCATGAAGCTTGCCTTCGCCAAACCGGCGCGGAGAACGAAATGGCCAAGAAGATCGTCAACCTTTTGATTTTGCTGCCGCTTGGCGTCATCCTGATCATCTTCTGCGTTGCCAACCGGCAGAGCGTGACACTTGCCTTCAATCCGTTCCGGCCCGAGGACCAGGTTCTTTCGCTGGCCGCACCCTTCTTCGTCTTCCTGCTGATTGCCTTCATCATCGGCATGCTGGTGGGCTCGGCCGTGACCTGGTTCAACCAGGGCAAACACCGCAAACGCGCCCGCGTGGAAGCCCGGGAAGCGATCCGCTGGCAGAGCGAGGCGGACCGCCACAAGACGCGCGCCGAAGAAATCGCCGGACAGCTGCCCTCGCGGTGATTGCCGCTATCGTGCGGTGGCGGACGGAAAACTCAGCTCTTCATAGTCGCCTTCGCTCGACGTGCCTCTGCCGATGACGTGGAAGCCGTGCGCCAGATAGAAGGCTTTGGCGAGGCGATTGTTGACCAGGCATTTCAGCCGATAGGCGTGAAGCGGCCAGCCGGGCAGCGATCGCAGCAAAGCGCTCCCTGCCCCTTTGCCCTGAAATTCGGGCAGGATATAGAGCATGTGGATGAAGTCATCCGCCTCCCAGATCGAGAGAAAGCCGGCTATCTTCCCGTCAGGCGCCTCGCAGACGGAGACGACTTCGCCATTGGTGTGGGCGGCAAAATCCTCCCGATGAAATTTGCCGGGATCGACCCAGATGAAGGTCTGCTGCCGGACGGACAGATAGATTTCCGCAAGCGCCATCGCATCTTCGGCGCGGCTCGGCCGGATCTTCCAGTTCATGGACGTCGCGTGAAAGGAATTGTGCATGGTGCCTAGCCTGCGGCCTTTCCAACAACGGCGGCGTTGAAATTTCCCCAGAAGCGGCGGGCGAGTTTCTCAAGCGTGGCGCGGATCAATCTGCCGCCGATCTCGGCAAGCCGGCCGCCGGTATCGCCGTCGGCCTCATACCGCAGCAGCGTGTGAAGGCCCTCATCCACCAGGGTGACATCGGCCTCGCCCCTGGCAAAGCCGGCAATGCCGCCCCGCCCTTCGGCAGCGATCGTGTAGCTGCGGGGCGCATCGACATTCGAAAGCCGAATCTCGCCTTCGAACGTCACCGAAAACAGGCCGAAACCGACTTTGACGGTTGCCAGGAACTGCGTGGACGACAGCTTTTCGACGCTCTGGCAACCGGGAATGCATTGCCTGACAATATCGGGATCGTTCATGGCAGCCCAGACGACATCGCGCGGCGCGGCGATGCGTTCCTCCCCGATCAGGTCCATCCGCAGTTTCCCATTTCCATAGCCCGACCATATCATGATGGGAAAGCGCTTTGCCAAGGTCGGACGGGATGCTATTTGCACTGGCTCAACCGAATTCAAGACGCGGAAGACCACGTTGAAACAGAGAGAACGCCGGCCCGGCGCGAAGATGGCGGCAGGCCCTTCGGGCGGACGCCGCGCCGATGCGCGGCCGGCAAGGCCGGAAAAGACGGCCGCCAAACCTGCCCCCGCGCGGGAAGCGCGCCCGCCGGCGGCGGTTCCCGCCGCAATCGAGCGCCCGCTCACGGTGCGCAGCGGCGAGCGGCCGGCCGAACGCGTGCCTGTCATCCTGGAATCGACGGGTGCGGGCGATTTCCATCTGATCGACAGCGGCAACGGCCAGAAACTCGAACAATATGGCCCCTATCGCATCGTGCGTCCCGAGGGACAGGCGCTGTGGCAGCCCTCGCTGCCTGCCCATGCCTGGGAAAAGGTCGATGCGGTCTTTACCGGCGATACGGATGAAGAAGGCACCGGCCGCTGGCGCTTTCCCAAGGAAGCGCATGGCGAAAGCTGGCCGCTCAACCTGCTCGGCGTCGATTTCTACGGCCGCTTCACCTCCTTTCGCCATGTCGGCGTCTTCCCGGAGCAGATCGTCCACTGGAGCTGGATGAAGGATCAGGTGGAAAGTGCCGGCCGGCCGCTGAAGGTGCTGAACCTCTTCGGCTACACGGGCGTCGCCTCGCTGGTGGCGGCTGCCGCCGGCGCCGAGGTCACGCATGTGGACGCCTCGAAGAAGGCGATCGGCTGGGCACGCGAAAACCAGGCGCTCGGCCGCATGGAAAAACTGCCGATCCGCTGGATCTGCGAGGATGCGATGAAGTTCATCCTGCGCGAGGAACGCCGCGGCAGCCAATACGACATCATCCTCACCGACCCGCCGAAATTCGGCCGGGGGCCGAACGGCGAGGTCTGGCACCTTTTCGAGCACCTGCCGCTGATGCTGGACATCTGCCGCGAGATCCTGTCGCCGAAGGCGGTCGGCCTCGTGCTGACGGCCTATTCGATCCGGGCGAGTTTCTATTCCATTCACGAGCTGATGCGCGAGACGATGCGCGGGGCCGGCGGCGTGGTCGAATCCGGCGAACTCGTCATCCGCGAGGCTGGCCTCGACGGCAAGACATCGGGCCGGGCGCTCTCCACTTCCCTCTTTTCCCGCTGGGTGCCGAAATGAACGAATTCCACGATCGCGGCCCGCGCAGGGTCGGGCAGGTGAAGGAAGTCACCTCGCTTGCCAACCCGATCATCAAAGACATCAAGGCGCTGACCAACAAGAAGTCGCGCGAGGAGAGCGGCACCTTCATGGCCGAGGGCCTGAAGCTCGTCATCGATGCGATCGAGCTCGGCTGGACGATCCGCACGCTCGTCTACGCCAAGGCCGCCAAGGGCAAGCCGCTCGTCGAACAGATGGCGGCAAAGACCGTCGCCTCCGGCGGCCTCGTGCTCGAAGTCAGCGAGAAGGTGATTTCTTCCATCACCCGGCGCGACAATCCGCAGATGGTGGTCGGCATTTTCGAAACGCGCTGGGCGAAGCTCCGGGATGTCAGGCCGAAGGAGGGCGAGACCTGGGTGGCGCTCGACCGCGTGCGCGATCCCGGCAATCTCGGCACGATCATCCGCACCGCCGATGCCGCCGGCGCCTCCGGCGTCATCCTGGTCGGCGAGACGACGGATCCCTTTTCGCTGGAAACGGTGCGGGCCACCATGGGATCGGTCTTTGCCGTTCCTGTTGCCCACGCGACAGCGGAGGAATTCATCGCCTGGAAAAAACAGGCCGGCGTCTCGATCGTTGCCACCCATCTTGCCGGCTCCGTCGACTATCGCACGATCGACTACAGGAGGAAGCCTATCGTGCTTCTGATGGGCAACGAACAGTCCGGCCTGCCGGAGCAGCTGGCGAAGGAGGCGGATTCGCTTGCCCGCATTCCCCAGCAGGGGCGCGCCGATTCCCTCAATCTCGCCGTCGCCACCGCCGTCATGCTTTTCGAGGCACGCCGCCATCTCCTCTCACTTTCCGAGGGCAAATGACCGACCAGACGACCGCACGCCCGGCGCTCTTCTCGCGACCACTGCCGATCCTGATCTTCATCCTGATCGCCGTTATCCTCGACCAGATCGTCAAGATCGCCGTCGACCGCTACCTGCCGCTGCAGGAAGCCGTTCCCGTCATTCCGATGCTGGCGCTCTACCGCACCTACAATCTCGGCGTGGCTTTCTCGATGCTGTCGGGCATGGACGGCTGGTTCATCGTCGGCATGCGACTGATCATCGTCGCCTTCGTACTCTATCTCTGGCACCGCACGGCCAAGGACCGGTGGCTGGCGCATCTCGGCTACGCGCTGATCATTGCCGGCGCGATCGGCAACCTGATCGACCGTTTCGCCTACGGGCATGTGATCGACTATATCCTCTTCCATACGGAAACCTGGTCATTCGCCGTCTTCAATCTGGCCGACAGTTTCATCACCGTCGGCGCCGGCTGCGTCATTCTCGACGAGATGCTGCAGAAGCCGAAAAAGCCGGATCGCTAAACTTTTAGCGGATTCCTGAAAACATTCGGAACGGGCAATATGTTAGCTGAACTGCATGCAAAGTTTGGCGCAGTTGCAGGAACGATTGTCCGCCGCATTCGGCGGCGCCGCCGTCAGGGCCTATCGCGGCCGGGCGGCGGGTGAACTGTCGTCACCGGCAGCCTTTCGTTTCCAGCATCCCCCGCTCTTCCACTGGCTCGGCGGATCGGGCCTTCTTGCGGCGATCCTGCTGCTGCTGCTTTCCTATTGGGGCGGTCCGCTGATGACCGGCCTCGGCCTCATCCTGATCGCGGCCATCGCAGGTCTTGTCGGCGTTGTTTTCCGCCGCGCAGGCAGGGCCGGCGGGCGCGGCCCGCAGACGCCCGAACGTGTCGATGCGACCGGGCTGCTCGGCACGGTCCATGACGTGCTCGGGGATATCGTCGTCACCCGCATGATGGACCGGCGCATCATCGGCGCCAACGAGACCTTCCGCCAGCTGACCGGACGCGCCAAGCCCGAAGGCCAGACCTGCGAGGAGATCGGCCTTGCTTTCCGCCCCGGCCCGCAGCCGCACCGTTACGATGTGGAGATTTCGACACCGGCCGGACAGCGCATCTTCCTCTGGCACGACGTCGTGACCCGCGATCCGGCAAACGGGCGTTTGCTGCTGCAGAGCATTGCGCGCGATGTGACCGAAGAGCGGCTTGCTGCCGAAAGCCGGGAGGAAGCCCGGCAGAAGGCCGAATATAACAGCGCTGCCAAGTCGCGGCTGCTCGCCACGGTCAGCCATGAAATCCGCACGCCTCTGTCCGGGATTCTCGGCATGGCGCATCTGATCTCGGAAACGAAGCTGACGCAGGAACAGCAGAACTATCTGACCAGCATCCGTCAGTCCGGCCATGCGCTGACGCAGCTGGTGGAGGATCTGCTCGATTTCTCGACCATCGAGGTCGGCCGTTTCCAGCTGCGGCCGCGCTCGGAATCCTTGCGCAAGCTCGTCGAGAGCGTCGTGGAAATGCTGGCTCATCGCGCTCACGAGAAGGGCATCGAGATCGGCGCGACGGTATCCTGCGACGTGCCGGAGCTGATGAGCTTCGATCCGGCACGGCTGCGGCAGGTGCTTTTCAACGTCATCGGCAATGCCGTCAAGTTCACGCAGGTCGGCGGCGTCTTCATCCGCATCTCCAGAGCCGCAGGCGAACTTTTGATATCAGTGACCGATACCGGGCCTGGCATGACGGCGGAGGAGCAGGCGCGCATATTCGGAGAATTCGAACAGGGCGGCTCGCTTGCCCAGAAGAGCAACGGTACCGGCCTCGGCCTGGCGATTTCGGCGCGCATCATGCGCGAATTCGGCGGCTCGCTGAGCGTTGCCAGCGAGAAAGGCAAGGGCAGCCAGTTCACCATCCGCTTCCCCGTCGAATTTGCCGAAGAGGATACGGCCACGCGCAATGCCTTGCTGGCCGGCAACAGCATCGTGCTGCTCGCTCCGGCAGGCGCCGCACGCACGGCGATTGCCGAGACGATCACCACGCTCGGCGGGCGCTGCCATCTCGTCGCCACCGGCGAGGCGGCCCGCGAAAGCCTGCTGTCGCTCGCCCGCAGCGGCGACCGGCCGACCGATATCATCGTCGATCACCGCATGTCCGAGGAATTCTCGCTGCACATCGCCGACCGCACGGAGATCGCCGCACTCGGGCTGCGCAAGGTGCTGCTCGTCAACCCGGAAGAGCGCAACTCCTATTCGCTCGATCTCTTCGATGCGTGGCTGATCCGGCCGCTGCGCGAGCAGTCGCTGATCGACGTGCTGCGCGGGCGCATGCGCGGCATGGAAAAGCGCGACGCGCTGAACGACAATCAGCCGGGTATCGGCCTTTCGGTTGCGGAACGCGCCGCGACAGGCGACGGGCTCTCCATCCTGCTCGGCGAGGACGACCCCATCAATGCCATGCTGGTGCGCGTCATGCTGGAAAAGGGCGGTCATTCGGTCCGGCATGTCGAGGATTTCGAATCTCTGCTGGACAGCGCCCTCGGCGACGACCGGCCGGACATCATCATCAGCGACCTGTCCATGCCCGGCGGCAACGGCAGCGACATGCTCGGACGCCTTCGCGGACACGAACGACGGCTCGATCTTCAGCCGGTCCCGGTCATCGTTCTGACCGCCGACAAGAGCGACGAATCGCGGCGACAGGTCTTGCTCAACGGCGCCAATCGCGTCATGGTGAAACCGGTGGATCCGGTCAGGCTGCTCACCGAAGTACAGGCGGTTGTTGCTCTTTCAGCCCGCCGGGCTCAGGCACGCTGAAGCTGGAAAAATCGGCACGTTTCTTGCGTGCACAAATTTGCTATGTCACTTTCCTGTCGTACATAAGTGTTTTATGGCGTGTGATAGGCCGGAGACGGGAGAATCGCCATGTCTGTTGACATCCTCAATTGTGACGCCGCGGCCGAGGCCGCTCGGCCATCGACGGCTGCCGCGCCGAAGGAAGGCGACGTTCTCGGCCGCATCGGCAATCTGGAAACCCGCCTTGCCCGCAGCGCGCGTGAGATCGACGCCGCGCAGGCCGTGCGCTACCGCGTTTTCGTCGAGGAAATGAAGGCTCAGCTGCCGGCGGACGCCATGCGCCGCGAGCGGGACTTCGATGCCTATGACGCCTTCTGCGACCATCTTCTCGTTCTCGACCGCTCGATCGAAGGCGATGCGGAAGACCAGATCGTCGGCACCTATCGCCTGCTCCGCCAGGACGTGGCCATGGCCAATGGCGGTTTTTACTCGGCTTCTGAATTTGCAATCGACGACCTGATCGCCCGCCATCCCGACAAACGCTTCATGGAACTCGGCCGCTCCTGCGTGCTGCCGGAATACCGCACCAAGCGCATCGTCGAACTGCTCTGGCAGGGCAATTGGGCCTATGCGCTGAAGCACGGCATGAGCGCGATGTTCGGCTGCGCCTCCTTTCCCGGCGTTCAGCCGGAAAGCCATGCGCTGGCACTTTCCTTCCTCTATCACAGCGTGCTCGCCAAGGACGAATGGGCCGTCGGCGCCCTGCCGCATCTGGCGCGCGACATGGACCTGATGCCGGCCGAAGGCGTCAATCCGAAGAAGGCGCTGATGGCCTTGCCGCCGCTCATCAAGGGCTATCTGCGCCTCGGCGCGATGGTCGGCTCCAGCGCCGTCGTCGACCAGGCTTTCAACACGACCGACGTGCTGATCGTGCTGCCGATAGCGAGCATTTCCGACCGGTACCTCAACTACTACGGTGCGGACGCAGGACGGTTCGCAAGCTGATATGGCTGACGCCTCATGCGTGAGGACGTCGAATAGCCGGCTATTAGAATTCGGAGATTTAGGGGGCGGACCACATCGCGGTCCGCCCCCTTATTTATCGATCAGGAACCGGCAGAATAGGCCGCAATCGCAGCCATATTGACGATATCGCTGTCCTTGGCGCCCATCGAGGTGATCTGCACCGCCTTGTCGAGACCGACGAGGATGGGGCCGATGACCGTGGAGCCGCCGAGTTCCTGCAGCATCTTGGTCGAGATCGATGCCGAGTGGAATGCCGGCATGACGAGGACGTTTGCCGGGCCGGACAGGCGGCAGAAGGGATATTGCTCCATCGCCTTGCGGTTCAGGGCGACGTCGGCAGCCATTTCGCCGTCATATTCGAAATCGACGCGGCGCTTGTCGAGGATTTTTACGGCTTCGCGGACACGCTCGGAGCGCTCGCCGGAGGGATGGCCGAAGGTGGAATAGGCAAGCATCGCAACGCGCGGCTGATAGCCCATGCGGCGCGCAAGGCCGGCCGCCTCCTCGGCAATATCGGCAAGCTCCTCGGCCGTCGGCATATCGTGAACCGCCGTGTCGGCAACAAAGACCGTGCGGCCACGGCAAAGCGCAATCGACACGCCGATAACGCGATGGCCGGGCTTTTCGTCGATGCAGCGGCGCACGTCCTCGAGCGCGGTCGAATAGTTGCGGGTAATGCCTGTCACCATGCCGTCGGCATCGCCGAGCGCCACCATGGTGGCCGCGAAATGGTTGCGGTCGTTATGGATCAGGCGCTGCACATCGCGGTGCAGGTAGCCTTTGCGCTGCAGGCGCGCATAGAGATAGTCGATATAGGCATCGACGCGATTGGAGATACGCGCGTTGACGATTTCGAGGCCCGGACGGTTGAGGTCGATGCCGGCGCGCTCCGCCGTTGCGCGGATCAGATCCTCGCGGCCGAGCAGGACGGCGGTGCCGAGCTGCTGGTTGGCGTAGGACATGGCGGCGCGCAGCACCTGTTCCTCTTCGGCCTCGGCGAAGACGACGCGTTTCGGATGACGGCGCACGCGCTCGTAGAGGCTCGCAAGCGTGGAGGCGATCGGATCGCGGCGGGCCGACAGTTCGCGCTTGTAGCCGGCCATGTCGGTGATGATCTTGCGGGCGACGCCGCTTTCGATCGCCGCTTCGGCGACGGCGGCGGGAATGGCGGAGATCAGGCGCGGATCGAAGGGAACCGGAATGATATATTGGGCGCCGAAACGCGGACGGTTGCCCTGGTAGGCGGCCGCGACATCGTCAGGCACGTCTTCGCGCGCCAGGCTTGCCAGTGCCTTGACGGCGGCGATCTTCATCGCGTCGTTGATGGTCGTGGCGCGGACGTCGAGCGCGCCGCGGAAAATATAGGGAAAGCCGAGCACGTTGTTGACCTGGTTCGGATAGTCCGAACGGCCGGTCGCCATGATGGCATCGTCCCGGATGCGGGCCACTTCTTCCGGCGTGATTTCCGGATCGGGATTGGCCATGGCGAAGATGATCGGCCGCTCGGCCATGGAACGGATCATCTCCTCGGAGAAGGCGCCCTTCTGCGACAGGCCGAAAACGACGTCGGCCCCCTTCATCGCCTCTTCCAGCGTGCGCGTATCGGTCTTTGCCGCATGCGCCGATTTCCACTGGTTCATGCCCTCCGTGCGGCCCTGGTAGATGACGCCCTTGGTATCGCAGAGGATGATGTTTTCGGGCGCAAAACCCATCGACTTGATAAGCTCGACGCAGGCGATGGCGGCCGCACCCGCGCCGTTGCAGACGAGCTTGGTGGTCTTGAGATCGCGGCCGGTCAGTTCCAGCGCGTTGATGAGGCCGGCGGCGGCAATGATCGCGGTCCCGTGCTGGTCGTCATGGAAGACCGGGATATCCATCAGCTCGCGCAGGCGGCTTTCGATGACGAAACAGTCCGGCGCCTTGATGTCTTCCAGATTGATGCCGCCGAAGGACGGGCCAAGGAAGCGCACGCAGTTGATGAACTCGTCGACATTTTCCGTATCGACTTCAAGGTCGATGGAATCGACATCGGCAAAACGCTTGAAGAGGACCGACTTGCCTTCCATGACCGGCTTGGAAGCCAGCGCGCCGAGATTGCCGAGACCGAGAATGGCCGTGCCGTTGGAGATGACGGCAACCATGTTGCCCCGGGTCGTATAGTCGTAGGCCGTGGCCGGATCGGTGGCGATGGCCTTGACCGGCACCGCGACACCCGGCGAATAGGCCAGCGAGAGGTCGCGCTGGGTCGCCATCGGCTTGGTCGGGTTGATCTCCAGCTTGCCGGGCCGACCCATCGCGTGAAATTCGAGCGCTTCCGTATCGGTAACAGACGTCGCCGGCCGTTCTTTCTTCTCCATGCGGGACATGCCTCCTCCAAACGTCTGTGGGTGACGTTTTCCTCTTCCCCAATTGCTGTTGTCATCTATAGCGGCGCGCGGATAGGGTTGGCACCTGTTTTTTTGGGAAAAACTGCACCTCCGTGAACGCACGAATAGACAGCAGAAACGAAGCCTTCTCGGCAGCCGAACTCGCGACTGAGGAAAGCCGCGCCTCGGCAACGCCGATGATGGAACAATATATCGAGATCAAGGCGAACAATCCGGATTCGCTGCTCTTCTATCGCATGGGCGATTTTTACGAGCTGTTCTTCGAGGATGCGCTTGAGGCTTCGCGCGCGCTCGGCATCACGCTCACCAGGCGCGGCCAGCATATGGGGCAGGATATCGCCATGTGCGGCGTGCCTGTTCACGCGGCCGACGATTACCTGCAGAAGCTGATCGCGCTCGGCTATCGCGTTGCCGTCTGCGAGCAGGTGGAAGACCCGGCGGAAGCCAAGAAACGCGGATCGAAATCCGTCGTCAAACGCGACGTCATTCGCCTCGTCACGCCGGGCACCATTACCGAGGAGAAGCTGCTTTCGCCTTCGGAATCGAACTACCTGATGACGCTTTCGCGCATCCGCGGCTCTTCGGAACCGGCGCTGGCGCTCGCCTGGATCGATATTTCCACCGGCGTCTTCCGGCTGGCGGAAACCGACGCCTCGCGGCTGCTTGCCGATATCCTGCGCATCGATCCGCGCGAACTCATCGTGCCGGATACGCTGTTTTATGACGGCGAGTTGAAACCGGTCTTCGACGTGCTCGGCCGCACCGCCGTTCCACAGCCGGCTGTACTTTTCGACAGCGCGACCGCAGAAACCCGCATCGCCCGCTATTTCGACGTTTCCACGCTCGACGGTTTCGGAAGTTTTTCGCGCGCCGAGCTGGCGGCAGCGGCGGCGGCCATCGCCTATGTGGAGAAGACGCAGATTGCCGAGCGGCCGCCGCTTGGCCGGCCGGAACGGGAGAGCGGCGCCTCCACGCTGTTCATCGATCCGGCGACACGCGCCAATCTGGAACTCGTGCGCACGCTGTCCGGCGATCGCAACGGCGCTCTTTTGAGGGCGATCGACCGGACGACCACCGGCGGCGGGGCGCGGCTGCTTGCCGAGCGGCTGATGTCGCCGCTCACCGATCCCGCCCGCGTCAACGAGCGGTTGGATTCGATCGGCTTCCTGATGCAGGAGCCGTCGCTCTGCGGCGAGTTGCGCGACGTGCTGAAACATGTGCCGGACATGCCGCGGGCGCTCTCCCGCCTGGCGCTTGACCGCGGCGGCCCGCGCGACCTCTGGGCGATCCGCCAGGGACTTGGCGCTGCCGCGCATATGGCGGATCTTCTGGCGGGCGCGATGCTGCCGGCGGAGCTGGAACAGGCACGCACGGGGCTGCAGGCGCTCCCTTCCGAACT
Source organism: Rhizobium sp. KDH_Rht_773_N (assembly GCF_052946295.1). Lineage (NCBI taxonomy): Bacteria > Pseudomonadati > Pseudomonadota > Alphaproteobacteria > Hyphomicrobiales > Rhizobiaceae > Rhizobium > Rhizobium sp. KDH_Rht_773_N. The sequence goes on from NZ_CM129525.1 coordinate 1,429,223, forward strand.
CGAAGCCCTGCTTGCGGAAAACCTTGCCGAGGAATTGCCGCTCCTGAAACGCGATGGCGGTTTCCTGCGCGACGGAGCCAATGCCGACCTCGACGAGGTGCGCGCACTGCGCGACCAGTCGCGCCGCGTCATTGCCGGCCTGCAGCTGCAATATGCCGAAGAGACCGGCATCAAGTCGCTGAAGATCAAGCACAACAATATCCTCGGCTACTTCATCGAAGTCACCGCCGGCAATGCGGGGCCGATGACCGATACGGCCGAGGCCAAGGCCCGCTTCATCCATCGCCAGACGATGGCAAATGCAATGCGTTTCACCACGACGGAGCTTGCCGACCTCGAAAGCCGGATCGCCAACGCCGCCGACCGGGCGCTGCAGATCGAGCTCGAAGCCTTTGACCGGATGAGGGAAGCGATCGTTGCCGAGGCCGAGGCCATCAAGGCCGGCGCGCGCGCGCTCGCCGTCATCGACGTGGCGGCAGGCCTGGCACGTCTTGCCGAAGAGCAGGCCTATTGCCGGCCGCTGGTCGACGGGTCGAAGATGTTTGCGATCGAGGGCGGACGCCACCCTGTCGTCGAGCAGGCGCTGCGACGCCAGTCCATCGGTCCCTTCGTCGCCAACAATTGCGACCTTTCGCCCGTCTCCGACGGCAAGGACGGGGCGATCTGGCTGCTGACCGGCCCCAATATGGGCGGCAAATCGACTTTCCTGCGCCAGAACGCGCTGATCGCCATCCTTGCCCAGATGGGCTCCTTCGTGCCGGCAACATCGGCGCATATCGGCATCGTCGACCGGCTGTTCTCGCGCGTCGGCGCATCGGACGATCTGGCACGCGGGCGGTCCACCTTCATGGTGGAGATGGTCGAAACCGCAGCGATCCTCAATCAGGCGACCGATCGTTCCCTCGTCATCCTGGACGAGATCGGTCGTGGCACGGCGACGTTCGACGGTCTTTCCATCGCCTGGGCGGCCGTCGAGCACCTGCACGAGGCCAACCGCTGCCGCGGGCTCTTCGCGACACATTTCCACGAGCTGACCGTGCTTTCGGAAAAACTTGCGCGGCTATCGAATGCGACGATGCGGGTGAAGGAATGGGACGGGGACGTCATTTTCCTGCACGAGGTCGGACCCGGCGCCGCCGACCGGTCCTACGGCATCCAGGTGGCGCGGCTTGCCGGCCTGCCGGCCTCGGTGGTGGCCCGCGCCCGCGATGTGCTCACGCGCCTTGAAGACGCCGATCGCAAGAACCCGGCAAGCCAGCTGATCGACGATCTGCCGCTGTTCCAGGTCGCGGTGCGCCGCGAAGAAACATCCCGCGGGCCGTCCAAGGTCGAGGAAGCCCTGAAGGCGATGAGCCTCGACGATATGACGCCGCGCGAGGCGCTCGATGCGCTTTACGATCTCAAGAAGAAGATGAAGTAGGAGCAGCAGCCCCGTGTTCATGGAAAAACTGCTTCAGGAAACGCAGCGCCTCTCCGTCATCGTCTCGATGCTCGAGATCATGAAACAGTCGGACGGCAATCTGGAGGCGCGCGGCTGGAATACGCCGATCGGCATGGCCAAGATTACCGGCTCGTGCCTGAAGATCGGAGAGCTCAGCGGTGCTATCATTGACGCCGGATACCGCGAATGCGACAGGGCGACGCTGAACGGGATCATGAGCGAGACGCGGCAGGTTCTCGATACGCTTCTGACGCAGGCCTCTGCCTGAGAACTTGCGGCAAAGCGTCTTTCGCGAGCGGCTTGCCAACACCATTTCGCCAAATTTAAAGGTTCATGCAATATGAACGCCTGGGTCATCAGGCGGGCAAAGAGGCTATAGCGCATGCAGATGAAAACAGAGGTGCGCCACGAGCAGGCGGCCCGGTCCGGACAGGAAACGGGCCAGCCGATGGCGACGCACGGCATCGATTTCTCCGAAATCCTCGATGTGGAACTGCTGCAGGGGCAGTGCGACGCCATTGCCGAAGCCAACCGCAATCGCCCCGACGTGCTGCGCGGCGATCTTCTGGCCGTTCTGAAGAAGGCAAGCGTCGAAGGCCGCCGGAAAGCGCGCGACCTGCTTGACGCGCAAGGCGGCGGGCTTGACTGCGCGCACCGCATTTCCTGGCTTCAGGACCAGATCATCGCCGTTCTCTATCGTTTCGCCACCGCCCACGTCTTCCCGAAGCAGAAGGACAGGTTCGCCGTCACTGCCGTCGGGGGCTACGGGCGCGACACGCTGGCGCCGGGCTCCGATATCGACCTGCTCTTCCTTTTCCTGCCGAGGCCGACGGAAGAGGCCCACAAGGCCGTCGAGTTCATGCTCTATATGCTGTGGGACATGGGCTTCAAGGTCGGTCACGCGACGCGGACCGTCGAGGAATGCATCGCGCTTTCCAAATCCGACATGACGATCCGCACCGCCATCCTGGAAATGCGCTACATCTGCGGCCTGAAATCATTGGAAACGGAGCTGGAAGCCCGCTTCGACAAGGAAATCGTCACCGGCACCGGGCCGGAATTCATCGCGGCCAAGCTTGCCGAACGCGACGAGCGCCACCGCAAGGCCGGCGACACGCGTTACCTTGTCGAACCGAACGTCAAGGAAGGCAAGGGCGGTCTTCGCGACCTGCATACGCTCTTCTGGATTTCGAAATATTACTATCACGTCCGCGACCCGGCCGATCTGGTACCGCTCGGCGTGCTGTCGAAGCAGGAATACCGGCTTCTCGAAAAGGCCGACGACTTTCTCTGGGCCGTGCGCTGCCACATGCATTTCCTGACCGGGAAGGCCGAGGAGCGCCTTTCCTTCGATATCCAGCGCGAGATCGCCGAGGCGCTCGGCTACCATTCGCGCCCAGGCCTTTCGGCCGTCGAACGCTTCATGAAGCACTATTTCCTGGTCGCCAAGGATGTCGGCGATCTCACCCGCATCCTCTGCGCCGCACTGGAGGACCAGCAGGCGAAATCGATCCCCGGCCTGACGGGCGTCATCAGCCGTTTCACGCATCGCAGCCGCAAGATCCCCGGCAGCGTCGAATTCGTCGAAGATCGCGGCCGTATCGCGCTCGCCAATCCCGATGTCTTCAAGCGCGATCCGGTCAGCATTATCAGGCTGTTTCATGTGGCCGACATCAACGGGCTGGAATTCCATCCCGACGCGCTGAAGCGGGTGACGCGCTCGCTCGGCCTCATCAACAACGATCTGCGCGACAATGACGAGGCCAACCGGCTTTTCCTGTCGATCCTGACCTCCAAGCGCGACCCGGCGCTGATCCTGCGCCGCATGAACGAGGCCGGCGTGCTTGGCCGCTTCATTCCCGAATTCGGCAAGATCGTCGCAATGATGCAGTTCAACATGTATCATCACTATACGGTCGACGAGCATCTGATCCGCGCCATCGACGTCCTCTCCGAAATCGACAAGGGCAAGGCGGAGGAACTGCATCCGCTTTCCAACAAGCTGATGCCGCATATCGAGGACCGCGAGGCTCTCTATGTCGCGGTATTGCTGCACGATATCGCCAAGGGCCGGCAGGAAGACCATTCGATCGCCGGCGCACGCGTCGCCCGCAAGCTCTGCGCCCGTTTCGGCCTGTCGCAAAAACAGACCGAAATCGTCGTCTGGCTGATCGAGGAGCACCTGACCATGTCGATGGTCGCCCAGACCCGCGACCTGACGGACCGCAAGACGATCACCGACTTTGCCGACCGCGTTCAATCGCTCGACCGGCTGAAGATGCTGCTGATCCTGACGATCTGCGACATCCGCGCCGTCGGGCCGGGCGTCTGGAACGGCTGGAAGGGCCAGTTGCTGCGCACACTTTATTATGAGACGGAACTGCTGCTTGCCGGCGGCTTCTCCGAAGTGTCGCGCAAGGAGCGCGCTCAGGCTGCCGCCGAGGCGCTGTATGCAGCACTCTCCGACTGGCCGCAGAAGGACCGGCGCACCTACACGAAGCTGCACTACCAGCCTTACCTGCTTTCCGTGCCGCTGGAAGACCAGGTCCGCCACGCGCATTTCATCCGGCAGGCGGACAAGGCCGGCCAGGCGCTGGCAACCTCGGTGCGCACCGACAGCTTTCACGCCATTACCGAAATCACCGTCCTGTCGCCCGACCACCCTCGCCTTCTCGCCGTCATTGCCGGCGCATGTGCGGCGGCCGGCGCCAACATCGTCGATGCACAGATCTTCACGACGTCGGATGGCCGCGCGCTCGATACGATCCATGTCAGCCGTGAATTTCCGAACGACGAGGACGAGCTTCGTCGCGCCGCCACGATCGGCAGGATGATCGAGGACGTGCTGTCCGGCCGCAAGCGGCTGCCCGAGGTGATCGCGACCCGCGCGAAGAACCGCAAGAAGAGCAAGGCCTTCATCATTCCGCCGTCGGTCACGATCACCAACAGCCTGTCGAACAAGTTCACGGTCATCGAGGTGGAATGCCTCGACCGGCCGGGTCTGCTCTCGGAAATGACGGCGGTGCTTTCCGACCTGTCGCTCGACATTCAGTCCGCCCGCATCACCACCTTCGGTGAGAAGGTCATCGATACGTTCTATGTCACCGATCTCGTCGGCCAGAAGATTTCCGGCGACAGCAAGCGTGCCAATATCACCGCCCGCATGAAGGCGGTCATGGCGGAAGAGCAGGACGAACTGCGCGAGCGCATGCCGTCGGGCATCATCGCCCCTGCTGCGACATCAGCCGAAAAGAAAGCCGGTTCCCCCGTATGAGCCTCGTCAAGAAATTCGCCACGGTCGGCGGCGCCACGCTTGGAAGCCGCATCTTCGGTTTTGCCCGCGAAACGCTGATGGCTGCGGCACTCGGCACCGGACCGATGGCCGACGTCTTCTATGCCGCCTTCCGTTTCCCGAACCTCTTCCGCCGGCTCTTTGCCGAAGGCGCCTTCAACGCCGCCTTCGTGCCGCTTTTTGCCAAGGAGATCGAGGCGAACGGCACAGACGGCGCCAAGCGCTTTTCGGAGGAAGTGTTCGGCGTTCTGTTTTCCGTCTTGCTGCTCATCACCATCGTGATGGAATTCAGCATGCCGCTCTTGGTGCGCTTCGTCATCGCGCCGGGCTTTGCCGACGATCCCGAGAAGTTCGGCATCACCATTCGCATGGCGGCGGTGATGTTCCCCTATCTCATGTGCATGTCGCTGACGGCGATGATGAGCGGCATGCTGAACTCGCTGCATCACTTCTTCGCCGCAGCCGTCGCACCCGTCTTTCTCAACGTCGTGATGATCGGCGCGCTGTTCTACGCGCTTTATACCGGCGCCGAACCGCTGGCGACGGCCTGGTATCTTTCCTGGGGCGTGCTGGTCGCCGGTATCCTGCAGCTTGCCGTCGTCTATCTCGGGGTTCTTCATGCCGGCATGAGCATCGGCTTCCGCTTTCCGAAGATGACGCCGAACGTCAAGCGGCTGCTGATCCTTGCGGTTCCGGCCGCCGTTACCGGCGGCATCACGCAGATCAACCAGCTCATCGGCCAGGCGATCGCCTCCTCCCGCGATGGCGCCATTGCCGCCCTGCAATATGCCGACCGCATCTACCAGCTGCCGCTCGGCGTCGTCGGCGTTGCCGTCGGCGTCGTGCTGCTGCCCGAGCTTGCCCGCGCGCTCAAGGGCGGCGCATTGCGCGAGGCGGCCTTCCTGCAGAATCGCTCGATCGAGTTCGTGCTGTTCCTGACGATCCCCGCCGCCTTCGCGCTCTGGATCCTGTCGGACGAGATCATCCGCGTGCTCTACGAGCGCGGCGCCTTCCATCAGGAAAACACTGTCATCGTCGGTTCGATCCTGGCCATTTACGGCATCGGCCTGCCGGCTTTCGTACTGATCAAGGCGCTGCAGCCTGGCTTTTACGCGCGTGAGGACACCAAGACGCCGATGCGTTTTTCGGCAATCGCGGTTGCCGCCAACTGCGCCACCGCGCTGACGCTCTTTCCCCATATGGGCGCGCCCGGCATTGCAGTGGCGGAAGCCACGGCCGGCTGGATCAGCACCGTGCTGCTCTTCACCACGCTGCTGCGTCGCGGCCATCTGACATGGGAATGGGCGCTCGCCAGACGCGCCGCGCTGCTGGTCGTCGCCTCGGCGGTGATGGGGGCGGTCATCATCTATCTCAAGCAGCACTGGGCGCCCTGGCTTGCCTCGGGCGCACCGCTGCTGACCAAGGTCGGCACGATCGGCCTGCTGATTGCGATCTCGATGGTCGTCTATTTCGCAACCGCCTTCCTCATCGGCGGCGCCGATCTCGGCATGATCCGTCGTAACCTCAACCGCAAGCCGGCACCCGCGAAGGACGCGTAACGCCCTTTTCACGCAAAGCCGCTGCGCATTTTGCCGGGATCGTTTCAGCAATCCACCCATCGTCGCTGCGGACCGACATCGACATGGACAATGCCGTTGCAATAGGTGCCGATCCCGCCGATGCCGGGCGCGGTCTTGGCCGCGGCAACGATCGTCCGTTCCGGCACGCCGGGAACCCGGATATCCGCCGCCAGGCATTTTCCATGCATGGAGCCATGGCGGCGGGGATGCGGCCGGAAGCCGGATGTTATCATCGGCAGTCGTCCGGTCTTTGCCGCAATATGCGACAGGACCGCCCGCAATCGCGCCGGGAAGCAGCCGGCGCGAACGCTGACGGTCTGGACCGTATAGGCAAGGCGCGTCTCGTGTTTTGGAAGGTTGTTGATCTGCCGTCGGCCATCTTGACCGACGGCGGTGGTTGCTGATTGTAGGGCAAAAAGGCCTGCCACAGCGAGCAAACTGGCGTTCTGCATGGTCCCTCCGATCGGTTACCCGACGGCTCAATGCGGCCGTCACGCCAGTCGAAGGATTTTCAGTTCAAAGAAAGCTTTTCTGTGAAATTTTATACTCAATTTTAGCTAAACCAGCTGATCAGTTTGACGTAAAACAGGGCATACACCCACAGTAAACCGGAATAAACTTGCTTTCGCGGAGGTTTTATGACGCAATCCCTGTTCCTCGTCACCCTCGTCGTCGACGACTATGACCGCGCCAAAGCCTTTTATTGTGAGGCGCTCGGCTTCGAATGCCTACAAGACGAAGTGCAGCCGGAAGGCAAGCGCTGGGTCGTCGTCAAGCCCAGAGGCGGAGATGGAGCGGCCTTTCTGCTGGCGCAGGCGGCCAATGAGGCGCAGCGCGCTGCCATCGGCAAGCAGACGGGCGGGCGTGTCGGCTTCTTTCTCAAGACCGACGATTTCGCGCGCGACCATGCCGCCATGCTTGCCGCCGGCGTGCGTTTTCTTGAGGAGCCACGGCGCGAAGTTTACGGCACCGTTGCGGTCTTTGCGGATCCTTACGGCAACACCTTCGATCTCATTCAACATGCGGCGCCCGCGGGCTCTTGATTGCGGCCGTGCGCCCGTGCATAAGCGCCCGCGTTAGCAACATGGGCCTTCGGCCCTGAGGCCCTCCACCAGCCTAATCGAGGACACATCATGGGCGAATTCAAGAAGCTCGTATTTTCCGGCGTTCAGCCGACGGGCAACCTGCATCTCGGCAACTATCTTGGCGCGATCCGCCGCTTCGTGCAACTCCAGGACGGCAACGACTGCATCTACTGCGTCGTCGACCTGCATGCGCTGACGGCGCAGCTCGTCCACGAGGACATGCTGTCGCAGACGCGCTCGATCGCCGCCGCCTTCATCGCCTCCGGCATCGATGCCGAAAAGCATATCGTCTTCAATCAGTCCGCCGTGCCGCAGCACGCCGAACTCGCCTGGATCTTCAACTGCGTCGCCCGTATCGGCTGGATGAACCGCATGACGCAGTTCAAGGACAAGGCCGGCAAGGACCGCGAGCAGGCTTCGCTCGGCCTCTACGCCTATCCGAGCCTGATGGCTGCCGATATTCTCGTCTACCGCGCCACGCATGTGCCTGTCGGCGAAGACCAGAAGCAGCACCTCGAGCTGACGCGCGACATCGCGATGAAGTTCAACCTCGATTATGCCTCGCATATCCGCCGGACGAATTACGGGATCGACATTACCGTCGGCGACGAGCCGGTGCATGCCTATTTCCCGATGGTCGAACCGCTGATCGGCGGGCCGGCGCCGCGCGTCATGTCGCTGCGCGACGGCACCAAGAAGATGTCGAAGTCCGATCCGTCTGACCTTTCGCGCATCAACCTGATGGATGACGAGGACGCGATCTCCAAGAAGATCCGCAAGGCCAAGACCGATCCCGACGGTTTGCCGAGCGAAGTGGCAGGCCTGGAAAGCCGGCCGGAGGCCGAAAACCTCGTTTCGATCTATGCGGCGCTTGCCGACAAGACGAAGGAGCAGGTGCTCTCGGAATTCGGCGGCCAGCAGTTCTCTGTCTTCAAGCCGGCTCTGGTCGATCTCGCCGTTCAGGTGCTCTCGCCGATCACGGGCGAAATGCGCCGCCTGATGAACGATACGAGCCATATCGACGCGATCCTGCGCAGCGGCAACGAGCGCGCGAGGGCGCGGGCCGAGGTGACGATGCGCGAACTGCGCGAGATCATCGGCTTCCTCTACTAGACCCATCGACAGGTCAGAGCGCCACGTGTCCAGATGGACGCATGGCGCTCCATCTTTTTGAATCGACGCATCAGGCTTTGGCTCCCGCGCAAAACGGGGGCTTGCAAATTTTCCGCTGCGGGTGTCAGAGTCCGCGCCATGGTATCGAAGCGACTCTCACGGCTCGAAGGTCATCGCCGCAAATTCATGGCGGTGATCGACGGGACACCCGAATGCCAACGCGCCGTCCACTATGCCGGGCGGCGTGCGAAGAATTCCAATGGCGGACTTATCCTTCTCTATGTGATCCCCGAGGGCGATTTCCAGCAATGGCTCGGCGTCGAGGAGATCATGCGGGCGGAGGCCCGCGAGGAGGCGGAAGCCAGCGTCGCCAAGGCGGCCCAGATCGTGCGCGAGACGATCGGCATCGAACCCGAGATCGTCATCCGCGAAGGCAATTCGGCCGAGCAGATCAATGCCGTCATCGAGGAGGACCGGGACGTCGCCATCCTCGTGCTTGCCGCAAGCTCGGCCAAGGAGGGGCCGGGACCGCTGGTTTCTTCCATTGCCGGACGCGCGGCCGCCTTTCCGATTCCCGTCACCGTGCTTCCCGACACGCTGACGAATGAGGAAATCGACGCCCTCTGTTAGGCCATTTCTTGAGTATCAATCTCTTGAATCGGCCGGAGAATGGGCTTATTTTCTTTTGAAGAATTCTAAAGACGGCAGAGGCTGACGCCCGCCGCATGGAGAGCGAGATGTTCATTCAGACCGAAGCCACGCCGAACCCCGCCACGCAGAAGTTCCTTCCCGGCAAGGTGGTGATGGAAAACGGCACGGCCGAATTCCGCAATGCCGACGAAGCCCAGGCTTCGCCGCTCGCTGCCCGCCTGTTTGAAATCCCCGGCGTGACCGGCGTCTATTTCGGCTACGACTTCATCTCCGTCTCCAAGGACAATGCCGAATGGCAGCATCTGAAGCCGGCTATTCTCGGCTCGATCATGGAGCACTTCATGTCCGGCAAGCCGGTCATGGGCGACGCCTCGATCCTCTCGGAAGATGTCGATGCCGGCGACGAGTTCTTCGACGAAGGCGACGAATCGATCGTGCTGACCATCAAGGAACTCTTGGAGACCCGCGTGCGCCCGGCCGTTGCCCAGGATGGCGGCGACATTACCTTCCGCGGCTTCAAGGACGGCAAGGTCTACCTCAACATGAAGGGTTCCTGCTCGGGATGCCCGTCTTCGACGGCAACGCTGAAGCACGGCGTCCAGAACCTGCTGCGCCATTTCGTTCCGGAAGTGCAGGAAGTGATTGCCGCTTAAGAAGCTCTGCGGCGCCGGGCCGTTCATCTCGCGTTCGGCCGGGCGGATTTATGAATAGGCGACAATAGTTTATTCGGAAATTGATGGCATGATCGTTCTGGCGCTCGACACGGCAGGTGTGGATTGCGCTGCCGCCATTTATGATAGCGGCAGGAATACGGTGCTGGGGGAGGCATCGGACATGATCGGCAAGGGGCATGCTGAACATCTGATGGGAATCGTGGACCGCGCGCTGGATCGGGCCGGTGTTACGCTATCGGATGTCGACCGCCTTGCCGTCACCGTCGGCCCCGGCTCTTTCACCGGCATCCGCGTCGGCGTTGCCGCCGCGCGTGGCTTTGCCCTCTCGCTCGGTATTCCCGCTGTCGGCATTTCCACGCTCGAGGTCATGGCGGCGGCCCAGCGCGCAAAGACGCCTGGCCGCGCCGTTCTGGCGGCGATGGATGCCAAGCGGGACGAGATCTACCTCCAGTCTTTCGCGGCCGACGGCACGGCGCTGGATGAGGCGCGTGCCGTCAGCACCGCCGACGCGCAGGCTTTTGCGGCGGATTTCGACGGCGAAATCACCGGCTCGGCAACGCCGATCCTGAAGCCTGCTGCGAGCGGCGAACACGCCAACGCCTTCCCGATCTCCGTCGTGGCGCGTCTCGGTGCCGCCGCAAATCCGGATGCCGGAAAGCCCAAGCCCCTTTATCTGCGCGGACCCGATGCCAAACCGCAGGCCGGGTATGCGGTTGCAAGAGTATGACGATGCTGGAAGCCTATCTGACGCTGAAACCGGAATTTGAAATCGTCGCGATGGAACCGGAGGATTGCCTCGACGTTTCCATCCTGCACGGAGAGCGCTTCGCGCGCCCGTGGGGCGACGGCGAATTCCACAGCCTGCTTTCCCAGAATACGGTCTTCGGCTTCGTTGCCCGCCAGACCAACGCTATTCTGAAAAAGACCCTGCCGGGCTTCATCCTAGCCCGCCAGGTCGCCGGCGAGGCGGAAATCCTGACAATTGCCGTGCAGGCGAAGGTCGCGCGCTCGGGCCTCGGCTGGCGGCTGATGCAGGCCGCCATGCGCGAAGCGCGCCTGCGCGGCGGCGAGAGCATGTTCCTGGAAGTCGACAACGGCAATACGGCCGCCCTCGGCCTCTACCGCAAACTCGGCTTCGAGCAGGCCGGCGAGCGCAAGGGCTATTATAAGGATGCCAACGGGGCTACCTCCACGGCGCTTGTCATGAAGCGCGTTCTTCGGTAGTTCCCTTCCCGGCAGGAATAACGAGAAGGCAGCCATGACTGAGGTAGCCAAGACCCTTGAGGAGCTTTGCGCTGAACGCGGCATGCGCATGACCGAGCAGCGCCGGGTGATTGCGCGTATTCTCGAGGACTCCGAAGACCATCCCGATGTCGAGGAACTCTACCGCCGCTCCGTCAAGGTCGACGCCAAGATCTCGATTTCGACGGTCTATCGGACCGTGAAACTGTTCGAGGATGCCGGCATTATCGCCCGGCACGATTTCCGCGACGGCCGCTCCCGGTACGAGACGGTGCCCGAAGAGCATCACGACCATCTGATCGACCTGAAGAGCGGCGTCGTCATCGAGTTCCGTTCGCCGGAAATCGAAGCGCTGCAGGAGCGGATCGCCAGGGAGCACGGCTTCAAGCTCGTGGATCACCGGCTCGAACTCTACGGCATCCCGCTGAAGAAAGACGAAATCTGATATTATGGCAGTCGGGGAGCGCCGCATTTGATCGTCTGGCTGCGCATCGCCTTCGCCTTTTTCGTCATCGTCGTCACCAGCATCCTGCTCATGCCGCTGCAGGTGCTTGCGCTCACGTTTGACTGGAAGCTGCGTCGCACCCTGCCCCGCCACTGGCATCGCATCATCTGCTACTGCCTCGGCATCCGCATCCGCGTGCGCGGCAGGCTCGAGAACCGCCGGCCGCTGATGCTTTGTTCCAACCATTCCTCTTGGATGGACATCATGGTCATGTCGGCGGTGGCCGACGTCGCCTTCATTGCCAAGATCGAGGTGCGCGACTGGCCGATCTTCGGCACGCTCGCCAAGCTGCAGAAGAGCGTGTTCGTGGTGCGCGAGGAAAAGCGCCGCACCGGCGACCAGGCAAGCGAGATTGCCGGCCGCATGGCCGACGGCGAGATCGTCGTCCTGTTCCCCGAGGGCACGACGTCCGACGGCAACCGGCTGCTGGAGGTCAAATCGTCGCTCTTCGGCGCGGCCGCCATGGCCGTGCCGCACTCGCCGACCGGCGCTGTCATGGTTCAGCCGGTGGCGATCGCCTACACGCGGGTCCACGGCATCGCCATGGGCCGCTACCACCGCCCGCTTGCGGCCTGGCCCGGCGATCTCGAGCTTCTGCCGCATCTGATCGATATCCTGAAATGCGGCGCGATCGACGCCGAAGTCTCCTTCGGCGAAGCTGTGGAATATGGCGAGAAGACCAACCGCAAGGCGGTCAGTTCGACGATTTCGGCCCGTATTCGCAACCTTCTGAACAGCAGCCTGCGCGGCCGCGATATCGGCTGAGCGGAGAGTCCCTTTTCTCTGGCGCCAAAAACCACTAAATAGCGCGCCATGACCCAGGACAGCGCCCTTCTTCAGGCCCCGGAGGCTTCTCTCCGCGATGGCTCCAACAGCCGCAAGGTTTTCATCAAGACCTATGGCTGCCAGATGAACGTCTATGACTCGACGCGCATGAGCGATGCTCTTGCCCGCGACGGCTACGAGCCGACCGAGGACATGGAAGAGGCCGATCTCGTCCTGCTCAATACCTGCCATATCCGCGAGAAGGCGGCCGAGAAGGTCTATTCCGCGCTCGGGCGCCTGCGCGAGATGAAAAAGCGCAAAGCCGCCGACGGTCGCGAAATGATGATCGGTGTCACCGGCTGCGTGGCGCAGGCCGAAGGCGAGGAAATCCTGCGCCGTGCGCCGGCGGTCGATGTCGTCATCGGCCCGCAGACCTATCACCGCCTGCCGGATGCGCTGCGCCGCGCCAAGGAAGGCCATCGGGTCGTCGATACGGAATATGCGCTCGAAGACAAGTTCGAGCACCTGCCGATCGCCGAGGCGCCGAAGATCCGCGCCCGTGGCGTGACCTCGTTCCTGACCGTGCAGGAAGGCTGCGACAAGTTCTGCACGTTCTGCGTCGTGCCCTATACGCGCGGCTCGGAAGTCTCGCGGCCCGTCTCGCAGATCGTCGAGGAGGCGATGAAGCTCGTTGCCGCCGGTGTCCGCGAAATCACGCTGCTCGGCCAGAACGTCAATGCCTGGCACGGCGCCGGCCCGAAGGGCGAAGAGTGGAGCCTTGGCGACCTGCTCTACCGGCTTGCCGAGATACCCGGCCTTGCGCGGCTTCGTTATACGACGAGCCATCCGCGCGACATGGACGACCGGCTGATCGAGGCGCATCGCGACCTTCGCACGCTGATGCCTTATCTGCACCTGCCGGTCCAGGCCGGATCGGACCGCATCCTCAAGGCCATGAACCGGCGTCACACGGCCGGCGAATATCTTTCGCTGATTGAGCGCATCCGCAAGGCCCGTCCCGATATCGCCCTTTCCGGCGACTTCATTACCGGCTTTCCGGGGGAGACAGACCGAGAATTTGAGGATACACTAAAACTCGTTGAGGAGGTGCGGTACGCGCAGGCCTTCTCGTTCAAATATTCGACGCGGCCGGGCACGCCCGGTGCGGAATTGAAGGACCAGGTGCCGGAAGACATCAAGGCAGAACGGCTGGAACGCCTGCAGGCGCTGCTTCTCAAGCAGACGCAGGAATTCAACGAGTCCTGCATCGGCAAGGAAATCGATCTTCTCCTGGAAAAGCCGGGCCGCATGCCGGGCCAGCTCATCGGCCGGTCGCCGTGGCTCCAGTCCGTGAATGTTGATGCAAAAGCATCGCAAATCGGTGACATTATTAAAGTGCGAATCACAGGAACCGGAACCAACAGCCTGTTTGCCGAACGCGCAGAGGCTGAGGTCTAACCCAGGGAGCTCGACCGCTTGAACGGACAGGAATTGGTTTCTTCTTCACCGCGCCACCCACGCATAGCGAGCGACGCCAATCACTTCGTCCTGACGTTCGAGAACAACCGGTTCGCCAGCGAACTTTTCGGACAGTTCGATCAGAATCTGAAGCTTCTGGAACAGCGGCTCCATATCGATGCGCGTGCGCGCGGCAACTCCGTCGTCATCACCGGCGACGTGCTGGCCACCAACCAGGCGCGGCGCACACTCGATTACCTCTATGAAAAACTCCAGAAAGGCGGCAGTGTGGAGCGTTCAGACGTGGAAGGCGCAATTCGCATGGCGGTTGCCGCCGACGACCAGCTCACGCTGCCGACGATGGAGAAAAAAGCCAAGTTGACGATGGCGCAGATTTCAACGCGCAAAAAGACGATCATCGCGCGTACGCCGACACAGGATGCCTATATGCGGGCGCTCGAGCGCTCGGAGATGGTGTTCGGCGTCGGCCCGGCCGGTACCGGCAAGACCTATCTCGCCGTCGCCCACGCCGCCCAGCTTCTGGAGCGCGGCGCGGTCGAGAAGATCATCCTGTCGCGCCCGGCCGTCGAAGCCGGGGAGCGCCTCGGCTTCCTGCCCGGCGACATGAAGGAAAAGGTCGATCCTTACCTGCGCCCGCTTTACGACGCGCTCTACGACATGATCCCCGGCGACAAGGTCGAGCGGGCGATCACCGCCGGCGTCATCGAAATCGCGCCGCTCGCCTTCATGCGCGGCCGTACGCTTGCCAATGCCGCCGTCATCCTCGACGAGGCGCAGAACACCACGTCGATGCAGATGAAGATGTTTCTGACGCGCCTCGGCGAGAATTCGCGCATGATCATCACCGGCGACCCGAGCCAGATCGACCTGCCGCGCGGCGTCAAATCCGGTCTCGTCGAGGCACTGCATCTCCTGAACGACGTCGAGGGCATCTCGATGGTGCGCTTCAAGGATGTCGACGTCGTGCGCCATCCGCTCGTCGGTCGCATCGTCAAGGCTTACGACGCGACCTATGCAGCCGCAGACGAAGAGGCCAGCCGGCAGGACTGATGGCCGAGCTCGACATACAGATCAGTATCGAGGACGCGGGCTGGCCCGCCGAGGACGTCTTGCATGCCCTTGGCGAACGCGTGCTGGGTGCGGCTGCCGTCTACCTGCGGGAAGAGGAAGATCAGCCCTTCCCGAAGATGCCGCCGGAAGTTTCGCTGGTTTTTACCGACGATGCCTCCATTCAGGACATCAACGCGGAATGGCGCGGCAAGGACAAGCCGACCAACGTGCTGTCCTTCCCGGCCTTTCCGGTCAAACCCGGCAAAATGCCCGGCCCGATGCTCGGCGACATCATCATCGCCAGGGAGACGGTGGAACGCGAGGCGCAAGAGCTCGAAAAGAGCTTTGACGACCATCTGACCCATCTTATGGTACATGGTTTCTTGCATCTGCTCGGCTACGACCATATTAATAATGACGAGGCCGAAATTATGGAGGGGCTGGAGACTCGCATTCTGGCAGTACTCGGCCTATCTGACCCCTACGAGGGTCAAGACCTTAAAATGGAACCATGAGCGACTTTTCAACGAAGCCGGCGTCAGACGCCAAGGACTCCGACCAATCCTCCTCTTCCGACGAGGGTGGCAGTAGTCGACACCGACCGCAATCCTTCTGGTCACGCGCCGCGCGCATATTGAGACCGCAACAAGGCTCGCGTCTGCGCGAAGACATAGCCGACGCGCTGATGACCGACCCGGCGGCAGCCGATGCCTTTTCGCCCGACGAGCGGGCGATGCTCCACAACATCCTGCGCTTCCGCGAAGTGCGCGTTGCAGACGTGATGGTGCCGCGCGCCGATATCGAGGCGGTCGACCAGAACATCACGATCGGCGAACTGATGATCCTCTTCGAGGAAAGCGGCCGCTCGCGCATGCCGGTCTATGCCGAAACGCTCGACGATCCGCGCGGCATGGTCCATATCCGCGACCTTCTTTCCTATGTCGCCAAGCAGGCGCGCAACAAGCGCCGCAGCGGCACAAAGCCCGCCGCGGGCGCACCGACCATCGAGGTGTCTCCGGAAAATATCCAGAAGGCGCCGCGCTCGGCCAAGCCGAATTTCGACCTCGGACGCGTCGACCTGCAGAAGACGCTCGCCGAAACCGGCATCATCCGGCAGATCCTCTTCGTGCCGCCTTCCATGCTGGCATCCGATCTTCTGCGCCGCATGCAGGTGAACCGCACGCAGATGGCGCTGGTCATCGACGAATATGGCGGCACGGACGGCCTTGCTTCGCATGAAGACATTGTCGAGATGGTGATCGGCGATATCGACGACGAGCATGACGATGAAGAAGTCATGTTCAAGCGCGTTTCGGAAGACGTTTTCGTTGCCGACGCCCGTGTCGAGCTTGAGGAAATTGCCGAAGCCATCGGCCCGGATTTCGACATCAGCGAGCAGATCGACGAAGTCGATACGCTGGGCGGGCTGATCTTCTCGGCACTGGGGCGTATTCCCGTGCGCGGCGAAGTGGTCCAGGCCCTGCCGGATTTCGAGTTTCACATCCTCGACGCCGATCCGCGCCGCATCAAGCGGCTGCGCATCACCCGCAAGCGCCAGGCAATCCGCCGCCGCGCCAAGGCGGACGGTGACGGGCCGCCCGTCGGCGAGGGAGGCGACGACCGGCCGGCGGAATCGACCGCGAACTGAACCTTTCCGAGACTGCCGTGCGCGCACGGCGTTCCAGCTCTCGAATTGCCGCATCAGCTTTTCCAAACGTCGATTTCGATTTTCGGGCCGATGCTGCAAGACGACAAGCGCGCGCTTTTTTGAAAGACTGCGATTGGATTGATTCGCGGCTTTGATGGGAGTGCGCATGGAGCGGCTTGCGGACAGGATTATCCTCGTCTGGGGTTTCAAACGGGTAGCGCTTGCGATCGCGGCGGGCGCCTTTGGCGTCCTGGCGCTGCCTCCCTTCGGCTTCTTCGCCGCGATGTTCGTTTCCTTCACGCTGCTCGTCTGGCTGATCGACGGGGCGGCCGCCTCGCCGGAAAGCAGCCTTCCCGGCAGGCTCTGGCCGGCATTTGCCACGGGCTGGCTGTTCGGCTTCGGCTATTTCGTTGCCGGGCTCTGGTGGCTTGGGCATGCGCTGCTGATCGATTCGGAGGAATTTGCCTGGGCTTTGCCGCTCGCGATCCTCGGGCTTCCGGCCTGCCTTGCCATATTCTACGGCCTGGCCGCAGCGCTTGCCCGCATCTTCTGGTCCGACGGCATGGGACGGATCGCAGCGCTTGCCGCGAGCTTCGGCCTGCTGGAGTGGACACGCAGCTTCATCCTCACCGGCTTTCCGTGGAACGCCATCGGTTATGCCATGATGCCCGTGCCTGTCATGATGCAGTCCGCGCATGTGATCGGCACGATGGGGGTGACGGCTCTTTCGGTCTTCGTCTTTGCCGCCCCTGCCCTCATCGGAACCCGGCAGGGCGCGAAACTCGGCGTCAGCCTCGCGGCGGTGCTATTTGCGGCACATCTCGGCTACGGCGCCTATATCCTCTATCTCGCGCCGAAGCCCGAGGCCCTGCCCGAGGACAAACGGCCCGTGGTTCGCCTCGTCCAGCCGTCAATCGACCAGACCGCCAAGATGGACAATGATGCGGATCGCGAGGCGATCTTCGAGACACATCTCAAGCTTTCGACCGAACCTCCCAGGGACGGCGGCAGGAAGCCCGATATCATCGTCTGGCCGGAAACCGCGATCCCCTTCATCCTCACCGACAACAAGGATGCGCTGACGCGGATTGCCGATACGCTCGACGACAACCAGATCCTGATCGCGGGTGCCGTGCGCGCTGAAGAACTCGGCCCCGGCTATCCCACCCGCTACTACAATTCGATCTATGTGATCGACGGGCGGGGGCAGATCGTCGCCGCCTCCGACAAGGTGCATCTCGTTCCCTTCGGCGAATATCTTCCCTTCGAAGACATGCTCAACGAGCTCGGAATCCAGAACGTGGTCGAAATGCCAGGCGGCTTTTCGGCTGCCGCCAGCCGTCATCTGCTCGAGCTTCCGAACGGGCTGAAATTCTATCCGCTCGTCTGCTACGAGATCATTTTCCCGGACGAGATGACCGGCGACATCGGCCAGGCAAACGCCATCCTCAACATCACGAATGACAGCTGGTTCGGCTCGACGCCGGGTCCCTACCAGCATTTTCAGCAGGCGCGCGTACGCGCGGTTGAAACCGGTCTGCCGCTGATTCGCGACGCGAATAGCGGAATTTCTGCGGTTGTAGACGCGCGCGGCGAAATCGTTTCAGGTCTTAAATTGGACGAAATTGGCTTTATTGATACAACTCTCGATGGATTTGAAAAAAGCAAAGGAAGCCCATATCCCCGCCAGGCTTACTTCTGGTTGACTGAAACGTTGCTGGTGATTATAGCGCTAATTTCACGCAGGGGTTTTATTTTCAGGTTGAATTGACCAAAAACCCCTAAAATTGCATAGTGGTAGCAATCGGCGTTAGTAACGTATGCTTCAACGTGGGTTCTCGCGACTTGCAACGTAGCGTTACGGAATGAGGTCAGGGCATGCCGGTTAGAACAGAGTTGAATTTTTCTTTGCTAGGGCACGACCATGATTGAAAATAAGAAGAAGCCGAATCCTATCGACATCCATGTCGGTAGCCGCATTCGACTTCGCCGTACCATGTTGGGTATGAGTCAGGAGAAGCTCGGCGAAAGCCTCGGCATCACCTTTCAGCAGATCCAGAAATACGAGAAGGGTACCAACCGCGTTGGAGCCAGCCGCCTCCAGAACATTTCAAGCATCCTCAACGTCCCCGTTTCCTTCTTCTTCGAAGACGCTCCAGGCGAACATTCCGGTGCCTTGACCGGCATGTCGGAAGCCTCGAGTTCGAACTATGTCGTCGATTTCCTTTCTTCCTCCGAAGGACTCCAGCTCAACCGCGCCTTTGTGAAGATCACCGATCCCAAAGTTCGCCGCAAGGTCGTCGAACTGGTGAAGGCACTGGCGGCGGAAGCCGACTCCGACTGAGCGTCCCCCCACGCTCCGAAAGCTTAAGGCGGCTCAAAAGGCCGCCTTTTTGCGTTTTTGGGGCAAAATTTGTCATTTCACCGCAGATATAAAGATATATTTATGTCCTTCTGTGCTTGTCATTCAGGCGCGAACTGAGTACCTACTAGGCTGCTTTTGTTCTTTGAGGGGAATCCCGGAATGCGCGCGAACTATCTCTTTACCAGTGAATCTGTTGCCGAAGGTCACCCGGATAAGGTGTGTGACCGCATCTCCGACGAGATCGTCGATCTGGTCTACCGCGAAGCGGCAAAGACCGGCATCAATCCGTGGGGCGTGCGCATTGCCTGCGAAACCCTCGCGACGACCAACCGCGTCGTCATTGCCGGCGAAGTTCGCCTGCCGCCGAGCCTGATGAAGAAGGACAAGGACGGCAAGGACGTCATCAACCCGTCGAAGTTCAAGGCTGCCGCTCGCCGCGCCATCAAGGATATCGGCTACGAGCAGGACGGCTTCCACTGGAAGAAGGCCAAGATCGACGTGCTCCTGCATTCGCAGTCGGCCGACATCGCCCAGGGCGTGGACAGCGCCGCCGACCAGCAGGGCGACGAAGGTGCCGGCGACCAGGGCATCATGTTCGGCTACGCCTGCAAGGAAACGCCTGACCTCATGCCGGCGCCGATCTACTATTCCCACAAGATCCTGCAGCTGCTCGCTGCCGCCCGCAAGCGGGGCGAAGGCGAAGTCGCCAAGCTCGGCCCCGACGCCAAGAGCCAAGTGACGGTCCGCTATGTCGACGGCAAGCCGGCCGAAGCCACCTCGATCGTTCTTTCCACCCAGCATCTCGACGACAGCTGGGATTCGAAGAAGGTTCGCAGCGTCGTCGAACCCTATATCCGCGAAGCGCTCGGCGACCTGAAGATCGCCGACGATTGCAAGTGGTACATCAACCCCACCGGCAAGTTCGTCATCGGCGGTCCGGACGGTGACGCCGGTCTTACCGGCCGCAAGATCATCGTCGACACCTATGGCGGCGCGGCTCCGCATGGCGGCGGCGCATTCTCCGGCAAGGACACGACCAAGGTCGACCGTTCGGCTGCCTATGCTGCCCGCTATCTCGCCAAGAACGTCGTCGCCGCCGGCCTTGCCGACCGCTGCACGATCCAGCTTTCCTACGCTATCGGCGTTGCCCAGCCGCTGTCGATCTATGTCGACCTGCACGGCACCGGCAAGGGTGTTTCCGAGGACCAGGTCGAAGCCGCGATCCGCCAGAACATGGACCTGTCGCCGTCGGGCATCCGTCGCCACCTCGACCTCAACAAGCCGATCTACGCCAAGACCTCGGCCTACGGCCATTTCGGCCGCAAGGCAGGCCGTGACGGCTCGTTCTCCTGGGAGCGTACGGACCTCGTGAAGGCGCTCAAGGACGCCGTCAAGACCAAGGCTGCTGCATGACGGATATGGAACGCCGGGGCCGGGCGACCGAAGCCTTTTTCGGTCGCCGCAAGGGAAAGGCCCTGCGCGAGCAGCAGGCCGAAAGGCTCGCCACCCTGCTTCCGGCATTCATCGTCGATCTCTCGGCGGCTCCCCCGGAGCCGCTGAAAGCGCTTTTCCCCGATCCGGTCGAAAAGATGCGGCTGGAGATCGGCTTCGGCGGCGGCGAGCATCTCATCCACCGCGCGCTGGAGGCGCCTTCGACAGGTTTTATCGGCGTCGAGCCCTTCATCAATTCCATGCAGAAGCTGCTCGCACGCGTCGACGAGACTGGTGCGCGCAACGTGCGCGTCTATAATGACGACGCCACGCAGCTTCTCGACTGGCTTCCCGATCACTGCCTCGACCAGATCGACCTGCTCTATCCGGATCCATGGCCGAAACGGAAGCACTGGAAGCGGCGCTTCGTCTCCAAGACCAATCTCGACCGTTTTCACCGGGTGCTGAAGCCGGGCGGGCTCTTCTGCTTCGCCTCCGATATCGACACCTATGTGAACTGGACCCTGCTGAAGTGCCGCGATCACGGCGGCTTCGAATGGACGGCACAGAATGCCGCCGACTGGCTGACGCCCTATCAGGGCTGGCCGAGCACCCGCTACGAAGCCAAGGCCCGCCGCGAAGGACGCTCCTCGGCCTATCTCACTTTCACGCGCGTCTGACCCTTCGACAGGGTTGCCGTTGCATGGAATTTTTCGGGAATAGGGAAATGCCGCAAGGCAGCTGACGCATGGGCAAGGGACCGACATCAGTCCCTTGCATTGCCCATTACGATCTTCACACACGCATTCCGGCGGCCGGCCGTGCCCGGCAGGCCGGTTTCGATCAATGGAGGCTGACCGTTTTCAGCTCGTCTTCAGCTGCCTTGAAGAAGGTGCTGGAGCGATTGTCCGTCAGCAGGATCGGCGTACCGTCGGCGCCGAACAATGCCCAGAGATCAACGCTCGGATCGATATCCGGCGCCTCGGGGAAGCACTTGGCAACCTCTTCGGTGCGTATTTTGCGGATATAGGCGACCTCGCCATTGCCGATTCCGGCAAGTTCGGACTTGGTCAAACGCGACGTGGCTTCTTTCATCAACATTCCTGTTCCTCCGAGAGAAGGGACCAACGGTTCAACAAACCGTTGTGCTACTGTGAAACCGAAATGTTAATTTTCTTGACCATGCGCGCCGGTTCCGGGCGAATTAGATCAACCGAGAGCAGGCCGTTCTTGAGGCTTGCGCCCAGAACCTGCATGCCGTCGGCGAGAACGAATGTGCGCTGGAACTGTCTGGCGGCGATGCCGCGGTAGAGGTAGTCGCGCTCGCCGTGATCGACCTGTCGGCCGCGGATGAGAAGCTGGTTCTCCTCGGTTGACACATCGAGCTCTTCTTCGCTGAAACCGGCGACGGCAAGCGTGATGCGAAGCCGCTCGGGCGCGTCGTGGCCTGCGGCGATACGTTCGATATTATAGGGCGGATAACCGTCGCTCGCCTTGGAAATCCGCTCGAGCGTCTTTTCCATGGCATCGAAGCCCAGAAGCAGCGGGCTGGCGAAAGGGGTGATGCGGCTCATCTTCCAAAGTCCTTGATGCAAGCGACCTCTCCGGACCTTACATGCAGCATCCGGGTACCGCTAATATGGGGACGACGGTTGCCTGCTGCAAGGCACAATGGTCGTCGGTCACAGCCCCCCGGCATTTTAGGGTAAATACCGGCGAGGTGACTTCCTTGACAAAGGAAGCAAGGCCCCGCATCAAAACGTGCCCCGACGCGATGTGCTGATTTGCGACGGGAGCATGAAGACAATAAGAAGGTGCATGCGAGAGCGACGCGCACCAGAGGATGGAACTATCGGGATGGCAGAACCGAGAAAGATCATTATCGATACCGACCCCGGCCAGGACGATGCCGCCGCGATCATGCTGGCTTTCGGCAGTCCGCAAGAGCTTGAAATATTGGGCATCACCACTGTCGCCGGGAACGTGCCGCTGTCTCTGACAAGCCGCAATGCGCGCATCATCTGCGAGCTTTGCGGACGGACCGATGTGAAGATCTTTGCCGGGGCCGACCGGCCAATCGCCCGTGCGCTGGTCACCGCCGAGCATGTGCATGGCAAGACAGGTCTCGATGGCCCGACCCTTCCTGAGCCGACGATGCCGCTGCAGGCGCAGCATTCGGTCGACTTCATCATCGAAACGCTGCGGCGCGAGCCGGAAGGCACGGTTACACTCTGCACGCTGGGACCGCTGACCAATATCGGCCTGGCCTTCCAGAAGGCGCCCGACATCGTGGCGCGCATCCGCGAACTCGTCATGATGGGCGGAGGCTTCTTCGAGGGCGGCAACATCACGCCGGCCGCCGAATTCAACATCTACGTCGATCCGGAAGCCGCCGATATCGTGTTCCGCTCGGGCGTCCCCGTTGTCATGATGCCGCTCGACGTGACGCACCAGCTCCTGACCCGGAAAGACCGCGTGAAGCGCATGGCCGATCTCGGCACCGCGCCGGCCAAGGCGATGGTGGAGATGCTGGAATTCTTCGAGCGCTTCGACATCGAAAAATACGGCTCGGACGGCGGTCCGCTGCACGACCCGACGACGGTCGCCTACCTGTTGAAACCCGAACTCTTCAAGGGGCGGGACTGCAACGTGGAGATCGAGGTGAAATCCGAACTCACCGTCGGCATGACGGTGGTCGACTGGTGGCATGTGACCGACCGCAAGCGCAATGCGAAGGTGATGCGCCATGTCGATGCGGACGGCTTCTTCGACCTGCTGATCGAGCGCTTCGCGCGGATATGATCCGCCGGACCATGCAGACCGCATGAAAACGGCCGCTCCCGCGGCCTTTTTCAACTGTTGTGGTCCGTGCCGTCTCAGGCGTCCTTCTCGTCCAGCACCGAATTGGCCTCGGCCTCGACGAGTTTCGGGCCGCCCTTGGCGACGCCGACCATGGCCGGGCGCAGCACGCGCTCGCCGATGGTGAAACCGGCCTGCACGACCTGGACGACCGTGTTGTTCGGCACTTCGGTATTGGGCACCTCGAACATCGCCTGATGGAAGTTCGGATCGAATTTCTGACCGACCGGCTCCAGCTTGCGAACGCCGTGGCGCTCGAGAGCCGACAGCATGGAGCGCTCGGTCATCTCGACACCTTCGATCAGCGTCGTCAGGCCGGCATCGGCCGCAGCCTTGGCTTCGGGCGGAATAGCATCGATCGCGCGGCGCAGGTTGTCCGAGACGGCCAGCATGTCGCGGGCGAAGCCGGCGACGGAATAGGACTTGGCGTCCTTGACCTCACGCTCGGTGCGGCGGCGCAGGTTGTCCATTTCGGCGGCGAGGCGCAAGTAGCGGTCGCGCAGCTCTGCATTTTCGGCCTTCAGAAGCTCAAGCGGATCGGGCTCGCTTGCAGCAGCTTCCTTCACGGCTTCATTTTCGACGTTTGCGGCAGCGTCGGCTGCGGCTTGCGCCACAGTTGCGTCAGGTCCGTTCTGCGTCGTTTCATCGGTCATGACGGTCTCCGGTTGGTGTCTTCTCAGATGCGCCCGATATCGATGTTTGGCCGGAAAAAATCAAGTCTGCGTGACGAAGAAGCGAAAATTCGAGCGGTTTTGCGAAGTATTTCAGAGGCTACTGCGCGAAAGGCGCGAAACGAGCTGGGCGGTATAATCCACCATCGGGACGATCCGGGAATAATTGAGCCGGGTCGGGCCTATGACGCCGACCGCGCCAACGATACGGTCATCCTCATCGCGATAGGGCGCGACGATCAACGAAGAGCCCGACAGCGAGAACAGCTTGTTTTCCGAGCCGATGAAGATGCGCACGCCCGGTCCGCTTTCAGCCAGGTTCAGGAGCTCGATCAGGCTGTCCTTCTTCTCGAGGTCGTCGAACAGCAGGCGCAGCCGGTCGAGATCTTCGGCGCCGCCCACGCCCTCCAGCAGGTTTGCGCGGCCGCGGATGATGAGCTGTGCCGGCTTGGTCTCGTCCGGGCTGCCGGCCCATACGGCAACGCCACGCTCCACGAGGTCGCGCGAGAGCGCATCGAGCTCGTGGCGAACTTCATCCTTCAGCCGGCTCAATTGCAGGCGGAATTCCGGCAGCGTCTGGCCGGCCATATGCGCATTGAGGAAATTGGCGGCCTCGGTGAGCTGCGAAGAGCTGACGCCTGCGGGCAGTTCGATGATGCGGTTTTCCACCTGATCGTGATCGCCGACAAGGACGGCCAGCGCCTTCGTCGGTTCCAGCCGGATGAACTCGACATGTTTGAGAACCGGGTCGCTCTTGGAGGTGATGACGAGGCCGGCACCGCGGGAAATGCCCGAGAGCATGCGGCTTGCCTCGTTCATCATCGATTCCACCGGATTGTCGCGGCTTCCGGCCCGCACCTGGCGATCGATGCTGGCGCGTTCCTCCGCCGAGAGGTCGCCGACCTGCATGAAGGCATCGACGAAGAAGCGCAGCCCGATCTGGGTCGGCAGGCGGCCGGCGCTGACATGCGGAGAATAGATGAGGCCGAGCTCTTCCAGATCGCTCATGACGTTGCGAACGGAGGCGGGCGAAAGGGACATGGGAAGCAGGCGTGACAGATTGCGGGAGCCGAGGGGTTCGCCATGCTCCAGATAGCCTTCGACGATGCGCCGGAAGATTTCCTTCGACCGTTCATCCAGCGCAGCTACAGCATCCGAGATTGATGTCGACCTGTAGCTCATGAACTTTTTGCACCCGCACTGAATGATATACCGGAAATATAGCCAATCTGCCCCCCGTGGCAAAAGGGAATTTGCAAATGCACGCAGCCAATCGTAGAAGCGGGCGACGATACAATACATGCATGATATTGGCCGGAAACCGCTCACGCTTTTCGGCATCATGTTTCAGGAGAAGAGAATGCGGCCCTCAGGCAGAAAAACCGACCAGATGCGCAAGGTCTCCTTCGAGCGCAATTTCTCCAAGCATGCGGAAGGCTCCTGCCTGGTGAAATTCGGCGACACGCACGTGCTCTGCACGGCAAGCCTTGAAGACAAGACCCCGCCATGGCTGCGCAACACCGGCAAAGGCTGGGTCACGGCCGAATACGGCATGCTGCCGCGCGCCACGGGCGAGCGCATGAAGCGCGAGGCGGCTGCCGGCAAGCAGGGCGGCCGCACGCAGGAAATCCAGCGCCTCATCGGCCGCTCGCTGCGCGCCGTGGTCGATCTTGCCGCGCTCGGCGAACGCCAGATTACGCTCGACTGCGATGTCATCCAGGCCGATGGCGGCACGCGCACGGCCTCGATCACCGGCGGCTGGATTGCGCTTTACGACTGCCTGCGCTGGATGGAAACGCGCAACATGATCAAGGCCGACCGCGTGCTCAAGGATCATGTCGCGGCGATCTCCTGCGGCATCTTCGCCAATCAGCCGGTCATCGATCTCGACTATCTGGAGGATTCCTCGGCCGAGACCGATGCCAACTTCGTCATGACGGGCGCCGGCGGCATCGTGGAAATCCAGGGCACTGCGGAAGGCGCGCCTTTCACCGAGGAGGAATTCTCCTCGCTGATGGGTCTTGCCAAGGCAGGCATTGGCGAACTGGTGGACCTGCAGAAGCAGGCGATCGCCTGAGACTTCCATTCGGGCTTGGCCAGTGAATTTCCTTGTCCCTGCTTCCGGGGGCGAGGCCGGACAAGGGGCGGGCAATGGCGCAACCCATCGAAGGCATTCTCGAAACGGCGCTCTACGCAACCGATCTCGACGCGGCCGAAACCTTCTATGGGGCTGTGCTCGGCCTTGAGAAGATCGCGCGCTCGGGCAACCGCCATGTGTTCTTCCGCTGCGGACCGGGCGTGCTCCTGATCTTCAACCCGCAGGAAACGGTGAAGCCGCCGGCGCCTGATAGCCTGCAGGTTCCGCCGCACGGCACGACCGGAAAGGGCCATGCCTGCTTCAGGGTTTCGGGTGACAATCTCGATGCGATGGCGCAAAAGCTGAAAGCTGCCGGTATCGCCGTCGAATCCGAGGTTCACTGGCCGCAGGGCGGCCGATCGATTTATTTCCGCGATCCCGACGGCAACAGCCTGGAATGCGCGGAAGCCAGAATCTGGGGCATGAAGTAAGGATATTTTATGCGTAAGCTCGAAACCAAAACCATCGTCGTCGCCAGTCACAATCAGGGCAAGATCCGCGAAATCCAGGATCTGATCGGGCCGCTCGGCTTTACGGCAAAATCGGCCGCCGAACTCAACTTCATCGAGCCCAAGGAAACCGGAACGACCTTCGAGGAAAATGCCACGATCAAGGCGCTCGCCTCAGCCAAGGCCTCCGGCCTGCCGGCGCTTTCCGACGATTCCGGCCTTGTCGTCGACGCCCTCGGAGGCGATCCGGGCGTCTACACGGCCGACTGGGCGGAAACCGGCAACGGCACGCGCGATTTCAACATGGCGATGGAAAAGGTCGAGAAGGCGCTGGAGAAGGCCGGCGCGGCGAAGCCCCAGCAGCGCACCGCCAGGTTCGTCAGCGTGCTCTGCCTTGCCTGGCCGGATGGCCATACCGAGCTTTTCCGCGGCGAAGTGGAAGGTGCGGTCGTCTGGCCGCCCCGCGGGACGCAGGGTTTCGGTTACGATCCGGTCTTCCAGCCGGAAGGTTATGACGTGACTTTCGGCGAGATGAGCGCTGAAGAAAAGCACGGCTGGACTATCGGCAAGCCGCAGGCCCTGTCGCACCGCGCGCGCGCCTTCAAGCTCTTTGTCGAAACCTGCCTGGAAGCATAGGGCCACGCGTTGAACATGATCAATTCGCCTGCGCTGACGCGCGATGCAAAACTTCTGCCCGATACCGGCGAACCCGGTTTCGGGGTCTATGTGCATTGGCCTTTCTGCGCGGCGAAGTGTCCCTATTGCGATTTCAACAGCCATGTCCGGCATCAGCCGGTCGATCAGGAGCGCTATGTCGCCGCTTTCCTGAAGGAGATCGCGAACGCCCGCCAGATGAGCGGGCCGAAGACGGTGAGCAG
This sequence comes from Rhizobium sp. KDH_Rht_773_N, assembly GCF_052946295.1. Taxonomy (NCBI): domain Bacteria; kingdom Pseudomonadati; phylum Pseudomonadota; class Alphaproteobacteria; order Hyphomicrobiales; family Rhizobiaceae; genus Rhizobium; species Rhizobium sp. KDH_Rht_773_N. The sequence continues at coordinate 1,456,538 of NZ_CM129525.1, forward strand.
CATCTTCCTCGGGGGCGGCACGCCTTCGCTGATGAAGCCGGAAACGGTCGATGCGATCATGAACGGCATTTCGCGGCACTGGCATGTGCCCGACGGTATCGAGATCACCATGGAGGCCAACCCCTCCAGCGTCGAGGCCGAACGCTTCCGCGGCTATCGCGCCGCCGGTGTCAACCGCGTCTCGCTCGGCGTGCAGGCGCTGAACGACCGCGATCTCAAGTTCCTCGGCCGGCTGCATGACGTTGCCGATGCGCTGAAGGCGATCCGGCTGGCGCGCGACATCTTCCCGCGCATGTCCTTCGACCTGATCTATGCCAGGCCGAACCAGACGGTGGAAGAATGGGAGCGCGAACTGAAGGAGGCGATCTCCTATGCCGTCGACCATCTTTCGCTCTACCAGCTCACCATCGAGGAAGGCACGCCCTTCTACGGCCTCCACAAGGCCGGAAAACTGATCGTACCCGACGGCGACCAGTCCGCCGCACTCTATGAGGCGACACAGGAGATCACCGGGCGCGAAAGGCTGCCCGCCTATGAAGTATCCAACCACGCGCGGCCGGGTGCGGAGAGCCGCCACAACCTTACCTACTGGCGCTATGGCGACTATGCCGGCATCGGCCCCGGTGCGCACGGACGCCTGACGCGCGGCGCAGACAAGATCGCGACCGCGACGGAGCGCAAGCCGGAAACGTGGCTGGACCTCGTCGAGCGCGACGGGCACGGTATCATCGAGCAAGAACGCCTCGGCTCCGACGAGCAGGCCGATGAGCTGCTGCTGATGGGGCTGCGCCTGAAGGAAGGCGTCGATCTGGCCCGCTGGCAGCAGCTTTCCGGCCGCGATCCCGATCCGAAGCGCGAGCAATTTTTACTGGAGCACGGTTTCATCGAGCGGATCGGCAATTCTCGCCTGCGCTGCACGCCGGCAGGCATGCTGATCCTCGATTCCGTCGTCGCAGACCTCGCCTGCTGAGCGAGATCAGGCCGCGCACCTTTTTCTGAAATTGACGAGCCTTCCGTCGATCGCCGCAAGGCCGACCGCGACCAATCCCATGCCGATCAGATGCCTGAGCTGCAATTGCCCGCCGAGGCGGCAGCGCCGAGCAGGATGGCATTGACGGGGATCAGGAAGGTCACGAGCGTCAGATTGGTGGCGCCGGCGATCACGGCGACGCTCGGCGCCGATCCTTCGCCTGATCTGCTTGCCGGATATCGGCTCATCCACGACGTCCAGCGGCGCGACTGGCAGCTCTGGCTGGCCGCGGCCGGCGGTCGCCGCCTTCCGGCGCTGGCTGCTTTCGGAAGCGAAAAGCGGACGCCTCTCTTGTCCTGTGCGGCTTCAGACGCAAAGCCGCTTCGTCCTTCGCCGAAATTGCGTCAGTCCCTGCTCGTGGCCCCGGCCTTGAACAGGCTGCCCGTCGGCGTCTTCAGGAACATGTCCAGCGGAATGTGTTCCTGATGCAGGAAGCCATCCGAGGGCAGCAGACCGTCGCGGACCATTTCTATGACCGCAACCACCGATGCCGAAGTGGTCCAGGCGATCGCCGTGCGCCGGGCGCCGGCGATTTCGATCGGATAATAGGCGCGCACGAACTCCTTCCGGCGCAAGGAGCCGTTGACGGTGCCTTCTGCCGCGACATGCACATAAACGACATCGTCGTCGACCGGCGGCTTGGCATTGGTCAGGATCTCGCCGGCAAGCCGGCGGCGGTCGCGCATCAGAAGCTCATGGAAGAAGAAATTCATCAGCTCCATGTGGCCGGGGTAACGCATGGTCTTGTAGTCGAGGTTGTCGACCTTGCCGAGCATGGTATCGCACATGGTGCCGAGGCCGCCCGACGTCGTGAAGGCCTCCAGCTTGACGCCGCCGACATAGATCGTCTCATGCCATTCCATCGGCGAGACCAGCTTGCGCACACCGCCCTCGATGACCTCGCAGTCATTCAGATATTCATTGACCACGCCCTCCGGCGACCAATTGAAGGCATAGCCCAGAAGTCCGGTCGGGTTCTGCGGCAAGGCGCCGACGCGCATGCGGATCGAGCGGCAGCGGTCGAAACCATCGGCGAGGCTGGCACCGACGATGCCGACGAAGCCAGGTGCGAGACCGCATTGCGGCGCCATCAGGCCGCGGGCGGTCCTGGAAAGCTCGATGATGAAATTGGTGGTCGGCACATCCTCGGTCAGATCGAAATAATGGATGCCGGCCAGGTGCGCGGCGCGGGCCAGCTCGATATTCAGATGATAGGGCAGGCAGGACAGGACCGCCTCGACGCTCGACAGCAGTTCGCCGATGACGCTGACGTCGGTGATATCGCCGGCCCGGCATCTGAAGGGCAGGTCGCCCGCGGGCAGTTGCGCATCTACGCCGACGACCTCGAAGCCGCCCTCGTGCAAAAGCGTTGCCGCCAGCCGCCCGACCTTGCCCAGGCCGATCACGGCAATCCGTTTGAAACTCATTGCTGTCCTCCCGAACGCCGGCGTTCCTCGCCGACGCATTTTTCTCACGTGGAGGCTGTATAGAGCCTTTCCTGGTTGGATTGAAGCATTCTGTTGGCTCAAACGGAGGCGGATGGTCGACCGGCCGGCGCGCGTCGTAGCCCAGATCTACGGCCAAGCCGGCCGGTCGATCAGGCGGCCCGTTTCAGCCAACCCCGGTGGTTTGCAAACCAGCCGGGGCCGGGCATCTTTGCGCCAGGATCAAAGGCGATCGGCTCGGACGTACCTTGGGGTATGCCCTTCGCCAATCGCCTTTGCCCTGACACAAACCTGCTCCGGCAGAATGCTGCAATCCAACCAGGAAAGGCTCTGGAATAAAACGCTTATAAAAGAAAACAGCCGGGATTGCTCCCGGCTGCCGGAACGCGGTGACTGTGCACCGCTTATTCGTTGATGAGGCGCTTCAGAAGCTCGATCTCATGCGAAAGCTTCGTATCTCCCGCGATCAGCTCCTCGATCTTGCGCACGGCGTGCAGGACCGTCGTATGGTCGCGTCCGCCGAAGCGGCGGCCGATTTCCGGGAAGGAGCGCGGCGTCAGCGTCTTCGACAGATACATGGCGATCTGGCGAGGCTTGACGATGACGCGCGTGCGGCGGTTCGAAACCAGCTCCTGGCGCGACACGTTGTAGTGACGCGCGACGATGCGCTGGATGTCCTCGATGCGTACGCGGCGCGGCTCGCCGGAGCCGACGAGATGGGCCAGAAGCTCATCCACGCGCTCGATCGAGAGGTTCGGCTCGAAGGAACGGCGGAAGATCAGCTGGTTGAAGGCGCCTTCCAGTTCGCGGCCGCTCGCCGTGATGTTGCGGGCGACATGCTGCAGCAGCTCGGCCGGAATTTCCAGCGACGGATCTTCCAGACGGGCAGCCGCCAGACGGCGCTTGAGGATTTCGAGACGCATCTCGTAATCGGGAGCGTCAAGCTCGATCGCCACGCCGCCCTGCAGACGCGAACGGACGCGCGGGTCGAGGGATTCCAGCTCCCACGGCGCGCGGTCGGCTGCGACGACGACCTGCTTGGCGCTGTCGAGCAGCATGTTCAGCAGGTGGCAGAACTCGTGCTGGATCATCTTGCCCTGCAGGAACTGCATGTCGTCGATGATCAGAAGGTCGATGTTGCGCAGCGAGTCCTTCAGCGTCAGCGCATCATTGTCGCGGATCGCGGTCGCGAAACGCCACATGAAGTATTCGGCCGTCAGATAAACGACGCGCAGGCCACGCGGGTTCTGCACGGCGGCATTCGCGATCGCCTGCAGCAAATGGGTCTTGCCGAGGCCGACGGTCGCGTGGACGAAGAGAGGGTTGAAGCGCACGGCGCCCTGACCGGCTTCCGCAATGGTCTTTGCGGCGGCGAGCGCCACGCGGTTGGAGCTGCCCTCAACGAAAGTGTCGAAGGTGAAGCGGGAATCCAGCGGAGAGCCGAAGAGCGGCGAACCTGCGCTCGCCGGACGGGCCGCGGAGGCGGTCGAAACCGCCTGCTGAACGATCTGCCCCGCCGGCTGGGCCGATGCCGGGCGGCGAAGCTGGGTGGGCTGGGCGACCGGCTCGACGGCGACCGCCTCGTCCAGTGCCTTCGCGCCGGTGCGCGTTGCCGTGCGCACCAGGATCTCGACCTTCAGGATTTCGGGATCTTCCGCCTGGAACAGGCCGACAATGAGATCGAGATAGCGATTGTTGATCCACGACTTCAGAAAGGTCGTGGGAACGGTGAGACGAACGACACTCTTAGAAACCGAATGAAGCTTGAGCCGCGCAAACCAGCTTGCATAGACGTCGGGACCGACTTGTGCCTTCAGACGCGCACTGACGCGATCGAAGAGAACGCCATGCTTCATCTCGCCCTTATCTTCCGTTGCGCTCAGGTGAATGGAACCGAAAGACTGCGATGCAGCTTCCCCGTTATCCAGTGCACCCGTCGTCATCGAATTCATCTGCATAATGCCGCCTTTCATTTCCTCGGGCGGTCATTCGCTGACAGCCGCCCGATCATTCCCCGCTTTGACACTGCCAACGGCATCCTCATGAGCCGCCCGCATGCCGGTTCACTCAAACGCTGTCCCTCAATCGGGACCGACACGAAGAGCCTGCGGTGGCCGCGCTCATGCGACTACCGTCATAAACTCTCCATGTCAGGCTGGCGGCCGATCCTCGTTTTTCGCCCGCAAGCCCGAACGCAATGTTACACTTCCCCCTGCCCTTCTCCTGGCCTCGCGCAATACGTGTGGCTTCGGAGAGCACAAAACGTCCCTTCCCGTGACAGCCACGTCACGGTACAATGCCGTCAAGTGCGTGAGAAAACGGATGCTGTACGCTCCGTAACAAACGACACAGAGCCATCATCCTGCCGACGTGGCAGTTTGGACTGACTTCTGCAGATGATGTCCGCGCCCTTTGCTGGAAGCCATTTAGGCAGGATCAAAAGCCAAGATCAACGATGAATTTTACGCAAAATTAAGAAGCGGCCATTGACTCCGGCGGCCCTTTTTGGGCGTCACACCAGCGTCAAAAAAGAATCGCTTTTGAATCAAGGAGATTCCCCGACTGGGCTATTTTGGACACGCATAAAAAGAAAAAAGAAAAAATCTTCTTGACTCAATTGAGGCTGCAGGCTGCGTGACCAGAGTCGCAAGCTTCAAAAAGATCCTTGCGTAACCTATTGTTTTAAAACAATTTTTCCTGTCATGCCTCTGACACGAAAACGTCGCCCGATTAACCATATCCTGGGCAGGCGGCGGAATCGAAAAAGCCCGGTAAAATTACCGGGCTAATCATAACGAGCAATTCGTTAATGAGATATTTATGCGTTGGCGGACGCCGAAAGAGCCTTCACACGGGCAGCGAGGCGCGAGACCTTGCGGGATGCCGTATTGGCGTGCAGGACGCCCTTGCTTGCGGCGCGTGCCAGTTCCGGCTCGGCGGCGATGAAGGCTTCCTTTGCCTTGGCGGCATCGCCTGCGGCGAGTGCCTCTTCGACCTGGCGAACGTAGGTACGAACGCGCGAACGGCGAGCCTTGTTGACTGCGGTGCGGCGTGCGATCTTGCGGGTCGCCTTTTTCGCCGAAGTTGTATTGGCCATGGATGCCTCTCTCAAGAATTCGAACAAAACTCCGCCATTGCCGCGCTGGCCCTGCGGCCACTCAATTCAGCAATACGGGAGCATTAGCGGAAAACCTGAGCGGCTTTCCGAACCGTGGGCGGGCATATAACGCTAAAGCCGCGCCACGTCAACGCGCATTTTCAAGGAAAAGACCCTTTCCGGATGCCGCCCGCTCACCTGTTCCTGAAGGCCGGTTTGCGCTTCTCGATGAAGGCGGCCATGCCCTCTTTCTGGTCTTCGGTCGCAAACAGGCTCTGGAAGAGCCGGCGCTCGAAACGCAGGCCTTCCTCCAGCGTCGTCTCGAAGGCGCGGCTGACGGCTTCCTTCGCCATCAGGACCGAGGGGCGCGACAGCGATGCAATCCTGGCTGCTGCTTCCAGCGCCTCGTCGAGCAGCCGGTCCGGCGCCACCACACGCGAAACGAGTCCCGCGCGTTCGGCCTCCGCCGCATCCATCATCCGGCCGGTCAGGATCAGGTCCATCGCCTTGGCCTTGCCGACCGCCCGCGTCAGGCGCTGCGAGCCGCCAATGCCGGGAATGACGCCAAGCGTGATTTCCGGCTGGCCGAATTTCGCCGTCTCCGAGGCGATGATGAAATCGCAGAGCATGGCAAGCTCGCATCCGCCGCCGAGCGCAAAGCCGCTGACGGCGGCGATAACAGGCTTGCGGGCCTTGGCGATCTCGTCCCAGCCGCTGATGAAATCGCTCTTATAGACTTCGGCGAAATCGAGCGGCTGCATTTCCTTGATGTCGGCGCCGGCAGCAAAGGCGCGCTCTGAACCGGTCAGCACGATTGCGCCGATCGCTTCATCTTCGTGAAAGGCCGCATAGGCCTGCTTCAATTCCTTGAGCATGGTCGAATTCAGCGCATTCAGCGCCTGCGGCCGGTTCAGCGTGATGAGGCCGACATTGCCGCGGGTTTCGACGAGAAGGGTTTCATAGGCCATGGCGCTCTCCTATTTCTGGCAGGCGGCGCAATAGAAGGTGGACCGGCCAGCCTGCACGATGCGCGAGACCGTACCGCCGCAACCCGGCGTGCGGCAAGCTAGACCTTCGCGATCGTAGACGGAAAAGGAATGCTGGAAGTAGCCGAGCGAGCCATCGGTCTGGATATGGTCGCGCAGCGACGATCCGCCGGCAGCGATCGCATCGGCGATGACATCGCGGATCGAGGTGACAAGCAGGTTCAACGCCTCCTTCGGCCTGCCGGCCTTCGTCACCAGCGTGCCGGCTGCGCGCGCGGGCGAAAGATGCGCCCGCCACAAGGCTTCGCAGACATAGATATTGCCGAGACCGGCGATGTTTTTCTGGTCCAGCAGCGCGCTCTTCAGCGGCTGCGCCTTGCCGTCGAAGCGCGCCGCAAGATAGGCGGCCGAAAGCTCGTTGCCGGTCGGCTCCGGTCCCAGGCCGAACAGAAAGGGGTTGACGTCGAGTTCGGACCGCTCGGCAATATCCATGAAACCGAAGCGGCGCGGGTCATTGTAGATGACGCGGCACGGGCCGCCCTCCCCGTCCAGGTGGAAGACGGCATGATCGTGCTTCTCGTCCTTGGACCGCTGGTGGTGAAAATCGCCGGGCGTGGCCGCAAGCGCTCCCTGCTCGATCCGGAAGGAGCCGGACATGCCGAGATGGGAAATGATCGTCTTGCCGCTGTCCAGATCAATCAGCAGGTACTTGGCCCGCCGCCCGAGGCCGATGATGGTACGGCCGGAAACCTCGCGCTCGAAATCCTGCGGGAAAGGAAAACGCAGGTCGCCGCGGCGCAATTCCAGCCTTTCGATGCGTGCGCCCTCCATTGCCGGCGTCAGGCCGCGCTTCACCGTTTCGACTTCTGGCAATTCCGGCATCTTAACCCATCTATATCTAACGTGTTTCAACCGCCTGCGATGTGCGCTATAGCGCCAACGTGCCGCGGGCGGACCGCGGTCCACAGATAGCGCCGCGCCCTTGCTTTCGCTATGGTCGCCGCGCCGAATTCTTGATGTGAACGGAGTAGCTTGATGTCAGACAGCCGGACTTCCGCCGATGGCGGCATGGAAACGTCCTACGGCTTCCGCGAGGTGCCGACCGGTGAGAAGCAGGGCCTCGTCAACGAGGTCTTCCACAAGGTCGCCAAGCGCTACGACATCATGAACGACGTCATGTCCATGGGCATGCACCGCGCCTGGAAAGACGCGATGATCGCAGCACTGAACCCGCGCAAGGAGCCGGGCTACAAGGTGCTCGACGTTGCCGGCGGCACGGGCGATATCGCCTTCCGCATCGTCGAAGCCTCCAACCGCCAGGCGCATGCGACGGTGCTTGATATCAACGGCTCGATGCTCGCCGTCGGCGCAGAGCGGGCCAGCAAGAAGAAGCTTTCGGACAATCTCACTTTCGTCGAGGCGAATGCCGAGGACCTTCCTTTCGAGGCCGGCAGTTTCGACGCCTATACGATCGCCTTCGGCATCCGCAACGTGCCGCGGATCGAGGTCGCGCTGTCGGAAGCCTACCGCGTGCTGAAGCGCGGCGGCCGGCTGCTCGTTCTGGAATTTTCGGAAGTGGAGCTGCCGCTTCTCGACAAGGTCTACGATGCCTGGTCGTTCAACGCCATTCCGAAATTCGGCAAGGCGATCACCGGCGATGCCGAGCCCTACCAGTATCTCGTGGAATCGATCCGCAAATTCCCGAACCAGGAGAATTTCGCGGCGATGATCCGCACCGCCGGCTTCTCGCGCGTCAGCTACACCAACTATACCGGCGGCATAGCGGCGCTGCATTCCGGCTGGAAGCTCTGATCCGCATGAGTGCTTTCGGGGCATATTTCAGGCTCGTGAGGGTCGGCTGGATCCTGGTGCGCGAAGGCGTCATTTCGGCGCTGCCTTCAGAAGGGCTGCCGCCCTCGGTCAGTCTTGCAAAATCCTTCGTCGGCATCTTTGCGCGCAATCGCAGCAAACATCAGAAGCGCAGCGACCGGCTGGCGAAGGCCGTCGAGCGGCTGGGGCCATCCTATGTGAAGATCGGTCAGTTCCTGGCGACACGCCCCGATGTCGTCGGCGTCGAATTCGCCGACGACCTGTCGCAGCTTCAGGACCGGATGGCCTTCTTTCCGGCCGCCGCCGCCAAGGCCAATATCGAGGGATCGCTCGGGCGGCCGATCACGGATCTCTATGCAAGCTTCGGCGATCCGATTGCGGCAGCTTCCATCGCGCAGGTGCATCCGGCCGAGGTCGATACGCCGCAGGGACGCAAGAGGGTTGCCGTCAAGGTCGTGCGGCCGGGTGTGCGGGCGCGCTTTGCCCATGATATCGAGGCGATGTATCTCGTTGCCCATATGCAGGAACGCTTCATGCCGGCGAGCCGGCGCCTGCGGCCGGTCGAGGTGACGAGGACGCTGGAGCAGACGACCAAGGTGGAGATGGACCTGCGCCTGGAGGCCGCGGCACTTTCGGAGATTGCCGAGAATACCGAAAAGGACCCCGGCTTCCGCGTGCCGAAAGTGGACTGGGAGCGCACCGGCCGCGACGTCATCACCATGGAGTGGATCGACGGCGTCAAAATGTCCGACGTCGAGGGCCTGCGCGCCGCCGGCCACGACCTCAACGAGCTTGCCGATACGCTGATCCAGTCGTTTCTGCGCCACACGCTGCGCGACGGCTTCTTCCATGCGGACATGCATCCGGGCAATCTCTTCGTCGACGCCGAGGGCATGATCGTCGCTGTCGACATGGGCATCGTCGGGCGTCTTGGAAAGAAGGAACGGCGCTTCCTTGCCGAGATCCTCTACGGCTTCATCACCCGTGACTATATCCGGGTGGCGGAGGTGCATTTCGAGGCGGGTTATGTGCCCGGCCACCACAATACCGAGAGCTTCGCCCAGGCGATTCGGGCGATCGGCGAGCCGATCCACGGGCAGCCGGCCGAGACGATTTCCATGGGCAAGCTCTTGACGCTGCTGTTCGAAGTGACCGAACTCTTCGACATGCAGACGCGGCCCGAGCTTGTGATGCTGCAGAAGACCATGGTCGTCGTCGAAGGCGTCTCGCGCATGCTCAATCCGCGCTTCAACATGTGGAAGGCGTCCGAGCCCGTCGTCGGCGACTGGATCAAGAACAATCTCGGCCCCAAACGCATCGTCACCGATCTCAAGGACGGGCTGAAAGCGGCGGTGAAACTTGCCGAGGCAGCGCCCGAAATTGCCGCCCAGACCGAGAGGTTCCACCATCAGCTTGTGCATATGAGCGAACACGGGCTGCGCTTCGACGAGCAGACGGCGGAAGCGATCGGCAAGTCGGAAGCGCGCCACAACCGCTCGGCCAAAGTGGCCCTCTGGATCATCGCGCTCACCCTTCTCTATATTGCCTGGGTAGTGAGCTGACGAGACGCACCAAAAGCATGATGTGTTCGGCATTTGGGATATCCCGCCAGACGTGAGGCTCGCTTAGTCTCGCCTCCATGGAGATGAGCACATGAAGCACGAACGTCCCGGAATCGAACTTAGCGGCCAGCCCTTAAGCTTTGCCGAGATGGTCCGGATCGGCTCCGGCAAGGTCGGGATTTCAGCCTCCGAAATCGGCATGCAGCGTGTGAAGATTGCGCGCACGATCGTCGAAGATGCCATCGAAGCCGGCATGCCGGTTTACGGCTCGACCACCGGTGTCGGCGCCATGAAGGATGTCGAATGGTCGCCTGAAGATCTCGACGCTTTCAACCTCGGCCTCGTGCGTGCGCATCATTTCGGCACCGGCACGCCCTTTTCCTGCAATGTCGTGCGCAATGCGATGGCGATGCGCGTCAACACGGCGCTGACCGGCCAGGTCGGCTGCACGCCGGATCTGATCGACGCCTATATGCGCATGCTGAAGGCGGATCTTATTCCGGTCGTGCGGCGCACCGGTTCCATCGGCTGCGCCGATATCGGCCTGATGGGCCAGATCGGCGCCGTTCTGACCGGTGTCGGCGAGGCGATCTATCGCGGCGAGCGGATGCAGGCGGCGGAGGCTTTCCGGGCGGCCGGCATGGAACCGGTGAAGATGGCGCCGCGCGACAGCCTCGCCTCGCTCAGCGTCAACGCCGTGAGCTTTGCCGCCGCCGCCGAGACGACGCGCAATGCCGCCGCCTCGATCCGCGTGCTGCTGGCAACCGGCATGATGGCTTCCGGCGCGCTTGGCGCATCGCGCGATCCCTGGCGGGCCGTGCGCCATGTCGGTACGGCGCGCGAAGCGCTGATCGGCTCCTGGCTCTGCAACGCGTCGGACGAATGGGAATGGCCGGTCGCCACCCACGTTCAGGATGCGCTCAGCCTGCGCATGATCGCCCAGGTCTTCGGCGCCGTCATCGAGAACCTGCTGTCCACCGGCCACAAGATCCTGGCCGCCACCGGCCGCTCCGACGACAATCCCGTCGTCGTCGAGGGCCGCGTGATGACGTCAGGCGGCTCACTGCCCCTCGACGTGACGATCCTGCTGGAATCGGCGGCGCTGTGCATGGCGCATGCGGCACGCAATGCCTTCAACCGCTGCGTCCTGCTCGGCAACGGCCAGCGGCGCGATCTGCCGGTCAACCTTGTGCCGCCCGGCCGCATCGCCACCGGCTTCGGCCCGATCATCAAGCTTGCCGGCGAGATCTTCTCGCGCGTGCTCTCCATGTCGAACCCGGTTTCGGCGCAGTCGCTGGTCGTTGCGGCCGGGCTTGAGGATGAGGCGGCCTTCCTGCCGCTCGTCATCGAACGGTTCGACCGGCAGATGCGGGCGCTGAAGCGACTGGCGGCCCTTGAGGCCCTGCTTTCGGCACAGGCGATCGATATTATCGGCGATACGCCGAAGGGTGTGGCCGGCATGCTCTATGCGGTCGTTCGCAAACATGCGGCCTTCTACACGGTCGACCGGCCGCTTTCGGCCGAGGTTGAGGCAATCGAGGAGGAACTCGGCTCGGATGAGTTTCTCTCCAGGCTGATCGAGCAGGTGCCGATCGCTTCCTTCGACGATTTCTTCGCGCTCGGTTCGCTGGAGCGCGTCGAGGATCGGCTGACGCAGGAAAGCGTCGTCATCTGAATTTCCGACTTACCGAGGGAGAAGCGGCATGGATTTCGATCTCGTCCTGCAGGGCACGGTGGTGCTGCCGGAGCGTATCGTCGAAGGCGGCTACGTCGCCGTTCGTGACGGAAAGATCGCGGAGATCGGCATCGGCGCGCCGCCGGCGGCCAGGGAACGGCATCTGCTCGGCAAGGCGCTGATCCTGCCGGGCGCGATCGATGCGCAGGTTCATTCGCTTTCGCAGAAGGACCAGGAGGATTTCATCTGGTCCACGCGCTCGGCCGCTGCCGGCGGTGTCACCACCATCGTCGACATGCCCTATGACGAAGGCAATCTCGTCTGCTCGGCCGCAGCCGTGAAGCGGAAGGTCGATCATGCCGGCCCGCAGGCACGGGTCGATTTTGCGCTCTACGGCACCGTCGATCCCGAGGAAGGCGCGGCGCGCATCGCCGAAATGGTGGAGGCCGGTGTGGCCGCCTTCAAATTCTCGACCTTCGGCACCGACCCCAAGCGCTTCCCGCGCATCCCGCCCGCCCTGCTCGACGCCTGCTTTGCGGCGATTGCGCCGACAGGACTGACGGCCGGCGTGCACAACGAGGATGACGAGGCGGTCCGCACCTATATGGAGCAGGTGAAGGCGAGCGGCGTAACCGATTGGCGCGCCCACGGCCTGTCGCGCCCGCCGATCACCGAACTGCTTGCCATGCACACGATCTTCGAAACCGGCGCCAATACGGGCTGCCCGTCCCATGTGGTGCATTGTTCGCTCGGGCGCGGCTACGACATCGCACGGGCCTACCGCCGCGACGGCTTCGAAGCGACGGTCGAATGCTGCATCCATTACCTGACGCTCGACGAGGAAAACGATGTGAAACGCCTTGGCGGCAAGGCGAAGATCAATCCGCCGGTGCGCTCGCGCGCCGAAGTCGAGACGCTGTGGCGCAAGGTTGCGGAAGGCAATGTCTGGCTGGTCTCGACCGATCACGTCAGCTGGTCGGAAAACCGCAAGACCAATCCGGACATGCTGGCCAATGCATCGGGCGTACCCGGTCTCGAAGTCATGGTACCGCTTTTCGTCAAAGGCGCCCTGGAACGTGGCATTCCGCTGACCTGGGCGGCGAAGCTGATGGCGGAAAATCCGGCTAAGCATTTCCGCCTCGACCATATCAAGGGCGCGCTCACACCCGGCAAGGATGCCGATATCGTCGTGCTGGAGCCGAAGGAGACGGTCTATGACGCTTCGGCCAGCGACAACAATGTCGTCGGCTGGAGCCCCTATAACGGCATCCGCCTGCCCTGGACGGTTTCGGCCGTCTGGCTGCGCGGAGACAAGATCACCGAAGGGGCACGAGTGCTGGCCGCGCCCGGCGCCGGCCGCTTCGTGCGCCCGCTTGCGCGACAGGTGCTGGCATGAGCCGCAACCTGCCCGTCAATCCCGGCCGGATATCCGCCGATATCGAAGCGCTCTCGGCCATTACCGAGCCCGGCCATCCCTGGACGCGGCGGGCGTTTTCGCCGCTCTTCCTCGAAGGCCGCGCCTATCTGGAGGCGCGCATGCAGGCGATCGGCCTGGAGACCCGCATCGATGCGTCGGGCAATCTGATCGGCCGGCGCGCGGGCGCAAAACCGGGCAGCGGCATCATCATGCTCGGCTCGCATTCCGACACGGTGCCCGACGGCGGACGCTTCGACGGCATTGCCGGCATTGCCGCGGCCCTCGAAGTTGCGCGGTCGCTGCGCGAACAGGAAATCCACCTCGACCACGATCTGGAAATCGTCGATTTCCTGGCCGAGGAGGTCAGCATTTTCGGCGTTTCCTGCATCGGCAGCCGCGGCATGACGGGACAATTGCCGCAGGCATGGCTCTCCCGCACCGTCGACGGCCGCGAGCTTGGCGAAGCGATATCGGAGGTCGGCGGATCGCCGGGTGTACTGGTGCACGAGAACAGGCCCGATATTGCCGGCTTTCTGGAACTGCATATCGAGCAGGGTCCGGTGCTTGAAAACGAGCGGAAGGATATCGGCATCGTCACTGCGATATCGGGCATTACCCGTATCGAAATCACGATCGAGGGCCGCGCCGATCATGCCGGCACGACACCGATGGATTCACGCTCCGATGCGCTGGTCGCCGCTTCGCAGCTGGTGCTCGATATCCGCAATGCCGCAAGCGAGCTTGCCAAGACGCCCGGCCATTTTGCGGCAACGGTCGGCGAGTTCCGCATCGAGCCGAACGCGGCCAATGTCGTGCCGTCGCGTGTCGTGCTGCTGGTCGACGGACGTGCCGAAATCCGCGCCGATATGGAAGCCTTCTGCCATTGGCTGGATGGACACGCGGAAATGCTCGCCCTGGCCTTCGGCGTGACGATCGCGCCGTTGAACCGCATCTCCGACAATTTCCCGACACCGAGCGACAAGGGGCTGCTCCAGACGCTGGAGCGGGCCTGCGAGACGGTCGGCGCCAAACACCGCTTCATGGCGTCCGGCGCCGGCCACGATACCGCCTGGATCGCCCGCGTGGCGCCGGCCGCGATGATCTTCGTGCCCTGCAAGGAAGGCCGCAGCCATTCGCCGGATGAATGGGCCGAGAATGACGACATAGCGCTCGGCGCCGCCGTGCTTTTCGAGGCGGTGCGCGAGATGGACAAGAGAGTTTAGGTTGGCCGCATGAACTCCTGCGAAAAGCGCTTCACACTTTTCGGGATCATGCAGAGGAAGGAGAAGGGCGATGGGACGCATACTGGTTGAGAAGGACGTGGAAGCCGCCGTCAAGGGCGGCTCCGTCTATGCCGCCGGCGGCGGCGGCTGGGCCGATCACGGCCGTATGCTCGGCTATGCCGCCGTCAATGTCGGCAAGCCGGAGCTCGTCTCCATCGAGGAGCTTGGCGACGACGACTGGATCGCGACGGCGGCGGCGATCGGCGCGCCGGCCTCCACCACACCCTGGGAAATGCAGGGCATCGACTATGTGAAGGCCGTGCAGCTGCTGCAGGAGGCGCTCGGCGACAGGCTCTCCGGCCTCATCATCGGTCAGAACGGCAAGTCCTCGACGCTGAACGGCTGGCTGCCTTCGGCGATCCTCGGCACCAAGGTGGTCGATGCGGTCGGCGATATCCGCGCCCATCCGACCGGCGACATGGGCTCGATCGGCATGGCCGGTTCGCCGGAACAGATGATCCAGACGGCGGTCGGCGGCAATCGCGCCGAGAACCGCTATATCGAGCTGGTCGTGAAGGGTGCGACGGCGAAGATCTCGCCGGTGCTGCGGGCAGCGGCCGACCAGTCCGGCGGCTTCATTGCCAGCTGCCGCAATCCGCTGCGCGCCTCCTATGTCCGCAGGAATGCCGCGCTCGGCGGCATTTCGATGGCCCTGAAGCTCGGCGAGGCGATCATCGAAGCTGAGAAAAGAGGCGGATCGGCCGTTATCGACGCGATCTGCAAGACGACAGGCGGCCATATCCTGGCCGAAGGTACGATCACGAAGAAGGATGTGGTCTATACCAAGGAAGCTTTCGATATCGGCACGATCACGGTCGGCGCCGGCGACAAGGCCGTCACCCTGCATGTGATGAACGAATATATGGCGGTCGACGATGCCGGCGGCACGCGGGTCGCGACCTTCCCGGCCGTCATCACCACGCTTTCCGAGGAGGGCGAGCCGCTGTCCGTCGGCCAGCTCAAGGGCGGCATGCATGTCTTCATCCTGCATGTGCCGAAGGAGATCATACCGCTCTCGGCCAGCGTGCTCGATCCGACCGTCTATCCACCTGTCGAAAAGGCAATGGGCATCGAGATAGCACGCTATGCACTGGAGGCGAGGGCCTGAACCATGGCGCGCGATCGCGGCCTGGAAGAGCTGATGCGCGAGGAACTCGGCGACCGGCCGGGCCTCGGCGAAAAGTCCATGTTCGGCGGCTGGGCCTTCATGCTCAACGGCAACCTGCTCTGCTGCGCACGCCATGACGGCATGCTGCTGCGTCTCGGCAAGGGCAATGACGGCTGGGCGCTGGCGCAGCCGGGCGTGATCCAGATGCTGTCGGGCGAGCGGATCATGCATGGCTGGGTGCGGGCCAATGCCGATGTCTATGGCGACGATGCCCTGCGGCGGCGGCTCATCGATGCCGCACTCGCCTATGTGGGACCGATGCCGGCCAAGTGAATCAACCGGTGCGCCTGCGCCGATGACAAAACGACGAGGAACCCAAGATGCCCAAGGCCAATCCACGCCATCCGAAATTTCCCATTCCCGGCGGGCCGGAGCTGCGCGCCAGGGGCTGGCGGCAGGAAGCGCTGCTGCGGCTTCTGGAAAACGTGCTCTCGGTCGGCGAGGACCCCGACAATCTCGTCGTCTACGCCGCCCTCGGCAAGGCGGCGCGCAACTGGGCGGCGCATCGCGGCATCGTCAAGGCGTTGACCGAAATGGACGAGGACCAGACGCTCATCATCCAGTCCGGCAAGCCGATCGGTCTCGTGAAGACCCATGCCAAGGCACCGCTCGTCATCATGGCGAACTGCAATATCGTCGGGCAATGGGCGAAGGCCGAAGTGTTCTACGAGCTGCAGCGCAAGGGCCTGATCTGCTGGGGCGGACTGACGGCCGGCGCCTGGCAATATATCGGCAGCCAGGGTGTCATCCAGGGCACCTATGAGATCTTCATGCGCATTGCCGAGCGCCGGTTCGGCGGCGATCTCTCCGGCCGTTTCGTGCTGACGGCGGGGCTCGGCGGCATGGGTGGGGCGCAGCCGCTGGCGGGACGGATGGCGGGTGCGGCGATCCTTTGCGTCGATATCGATCCGGAACGCGCCCGCAAGCGCCAGCAGATCGGCTACCTGCAGGAGATCGCGCCCGATCTCGACAGCGCATTGGCGATGATCGATGCCGCGGTCAAGGAAAAGCGGGCGCGCTCCGTCGGTCTCGTCGGCAATGCGGCCGAGGTCTATCCGGAAATTGTCCGGCGCGGCATCGTGCCCGATGTCGTCACCGACCAGACCTCGGCGCATGACCTCGTCTATGGCTATGTGCCGAAGGGCATGAGCATCGATCAGGTGAAGGGCCTGCGCGACGACGGCCAGGGCCAGCTGATGGCGGCCAGCCGCGCCTCGATCGTCGAGCATGTCACCGCGATGCTGGAATTCCAGAAACGGGGCTCCGAGGTCTTCGACAACGGCAATCTCATCCGCACACAGGCCCGCGAGGGCGGCGTTGCCAATGCCTTCGACATTCCGATTTTCACCGAAGCCTATCTGCGCCCGCTCTTTGCCCGCGCCATCGGCCCGTTCCGGTGGATGGCGCTCTCGGGCGAGGAGAGCGATATCGCCCGCATCGACGACCTGCTCATGGACATGTTTCCCGACAACAAGATCATCACCAACTGGATCCGGCTGGCGCGCGAGCATATTCCCTTCGAAGGGCTGCCGGCGCGCATTGCCTGGCTCGGCCACGGCGAGCGCACGGCGCTGGCGCGACGGGTCAACGAACTGGTCGCCAATGGCGAGCTCAAGGGTCCGGTCGCTTTTTCGCGCGACCATCTCGATGCCGGTGCGATGGCGCATCCGAACATCATGACGGAGCGCATGAAGGACGGTTCCGACGCCATTGCCGACTGGCCGCTCCTCGATGCGATGATGCTCTGCTCCTCGATGGCCGATCTCGTGGTCGTCCATTCCGGCGGCGGCGGTTATGCCGGCTACATGACGAGCTGCGGCGTCACCGTCGTTGCCGACGGCTCTGAGGCCGCCGACGAACGGCTCGACCATGCGCTGACCAACGATACGGCGCTCGGCGTCATGCGTTATGCCGACGCCGGTTATGACGAGGCGCTGGACGAGGTGGCGAAGAAGGACGTGCCCTATATCCGGCTTGGCTGAGGGCCGCCGTCACAGATGCCGCGTTTCGGCAGGTGCGGCGTCATACCGATCCTGCATGCCGTCAAAATAGGCGACGGGAGCTGCGGCAAGCTCCTCCGCGCTGGCGTCGTCAAGGCAATTGACGGCGACGGCGATGAAGGGGCCGATCGTCTCGTTGTCGTTGCGTGCAAAGGAAGCCACGCCGCAGCTCCCGCAGAAAAGATGATGGATGGAGCCGGAGCCGAACAGATATTCGCGCAACCCGTCCCTGCCCGACAGCAGCCTGAAATCCTGCGGCTGGACGACCGCGAGCCAGCTGCGTTTCTTGCGGCAGATGGAGCAGTTGCACTTGAACGTGCCCGCCGAAAGATCAAGCCCGGCCTCGTAGGCAACGGCGCCGCAATGGCAGCTTCCATGGTAGGTCTTTTTCACGACGGTCCTCCGGCCTTTATTTAACTCATAGGTTAAATTAATCGACGGAGGCGAGAAGTCAAGCGCGGCGGCGGGCGAGGCGGCGCGCGGTCAACGCGGACAGGAGAGCGAGCGTCATCATGGCCAGCGTGAAGATCACCACCGCCGACCACCCCTCCATCGCCCAGAACCAGCCGCCGGCGGAGCCCATGACGCTGGAGCCGATATAATAGGCGAGCATATAGAGCGAGGAGGCGTGCCCCTTGGTGCCGTCCGCGAGCCTGCCGACGAGGCCGCTTGCCACCGAATGCGTCATGAAGAAGCCGCTGGTCAGCACGACGATACCGAGGATGATGAGCGGCAGCGAGGCAAAGAGCGTCAGCGCGCCGCCTGTGGCGGTGATGACGATGCCGGCGAGGAGCACGGTGAAATGGCCGAGCCGGTCTCCCAGAAGGCCGCCAACCGAGGAAGCGCCGATGCCGAACAGGTAGACGGTAAAGATCAGGCCGAGTTCGGTCTGGTTCAGTTCGTAAGGGGCCGCCACGAGGCGGAAGCCGGCATAATTATAGATCGTCACGAAGGAGCCCATCGCAAAAAAGGCGATGGCGAAGATGAAGGGCAGCGCCGGGTTGCCGAGATGCCCCATCCATGCCTTCAGGTGAAACCGCGGATCGAAGCCGGCGCGGCGGGCGAAGTTGCGCGACGGCGGCAGGAGCGCGATAAAACCGATCGCCGCCGCAAGACCGATGGCGCCGATCAGGAACAAAGCCGGCCGCCAGGAGAGATATTCGGCGAAGATGCCCGTCAGAACCCGGCCTGACATGCCGCCGAAGGCCGTGCCCCCGACATAGAGGCCCATCGTGGCGCCGAGGCCGCGCGGTTCGATTTCCTCCGCGAGATAGGCCATGGCGACGGCCGGAACGCCGCCGAGCACGAAGCCCTGCAGCGCGCGGATGACCAGCAGCAGATGCCAATTCGGCGCAAAGGCGGTGGCAATCGTCAATACGGCCGCACCGACCAGCGAGATCGACATGAGGCTGCGGCGGCCGAGCCCTTCCGAAACGGCGGCGGCGCAGACGATGGCGATCGCCAGAAAACCGGTGGAGAGCGACAAAGCCAGCGAACTTTCGGCGGGGCTGACGGCGAACTCCCGCGAAAAGCTCGGCAGGAGCGGCTGCACGCAGTAGAGCAGCGAGAAAGTGGCAAAACCTGAAAGGAAGAGGGCGAGGCTGGCGCGCCGATAGGCGCCGCTGCCGCGCGTCAGATAGTCTTCGGGCTGTCTTTTGTCGGTCGCCGGCAGGCCGGCAACGTCCTGGATCGCGGAGTCGGACATTTTCAATTCCTTCCTGCCTCCGATCTAGTCAGGACGGCTCCATTTGTCCAATATATGAAACTGGCGATCCTGATAGGTTTTGGAGATGGCGATGGAGCTGCGGCATCTGCGATATTTTCTGGCGGTGGCCGAAGAAGGCAATTTCACGCGGGCGGCCGCGCGCCTCGGCATCGGCCAGCCGCCGCTCAGCCAGCAGATCCGTGATCTGGAGACAGAAATCGGAGCGATGCTTTTCCATCGCGTGCC
Organism: Rhizobium sp. KDH_Rht_773_N; assembly: GCF_052946295.1. Classification (NCBI taxonomy): domain Bacteria; kingdom Pseudomonadati; phylum Pseudomonadota; class Alphaproteobacteria; order Hyphomicrobiales; family Rhizobiaceae; genus Rhizobium; species Rhizobium sp. KDH_Rht_773_N. The sequence continues at coordinate 1,475,982 of NZ_CM129525.1, forward strand.
GCACGGGGCGGAGCTGACGAAAGCCGGCGCGGCCTTCCTGCCTGAAGCGAAAGCGTCGCTTGCGGCGGCGGAGAAGGCGCGGCTGGCGGCGCAGAGCGCCAATCGCGGAGAGACCGGCAGGCTGTCGCTCGGCTTCACAGCCTCTTCCGCCTTCAACCCGATCGTCAGTACGACGATCCGGCGCTTTCAGGCCCGCTGGCCGGATGTGCTGTTGTCGCTGACGGAGATGAATACGCTCGGGCTGGTGCAGAAGCTGGAGCGCGGGGAGCTGGACGCGACCTTCATGCGACCCGGCCTTGACGATCCCGATGGCATCAGGCTGAAGCGCCTGCCCGACGAGCCGATGGTGGTTGCGCTTCCGGCCAGCCATGCGCTGGCAAGGCAGAAGACGTTGCCGCTCGCCTCGCTGGCGAAGGAACCTTTCATCCTCTTCCCGCGTCTCGTCGGCCTCAGCCTCTATGACGACGTGGTGCGCGCCTGCCGCGAGGCGGGCTTCGAACTGACGGTCGCGCAGGAGGCGCCGCAAATCTCCTCGGTCGTCAATCTCGTCGCCGCCGATCTCGGCGTCTCGATCGTGCCGGCCTCGATTTCGCAGATCAAGCTCGCCGGCGTCGCCTACCGGCCGATCCAGGGACCACCGGCGGTGGCGCGTCTGGCACTTGCCGTGCTGCGCAGCCAGCGCTCTCCCGTGACCGAGAATCTCATGGGTCTTCTGAACTAACCCTCCGGATCCCAATAGGGCGGGTCGCCGAACGTCTTTTTCAGATGGTCGGCGATGGCGCGCAGCTTGGCGGAAGGATTTCGGCCTTCGGGATGGGCCATGTAGATGAATTCGGGCTCCGGCCTGGCGCCGACATCGATCTCGACGAGGCGGCCGTCGCGAATGGCGGGACCGGCGATGAAGGTCGGCAGAAGCGCGATGCCGAGGCCTTCGATCGCCGCGTCATGCAGCATGTCGCCGTTGTTGATGCCGAGACCCAGCTTCGCCCGGATGATGACCGTGCCCTCCTGCGCCTGGAAGCGCCAGTCGGCGACGCCGCGATTGGTATAGAAGATGCCGCGATGACCGTTGAGATCGGACAGGGAGCCGGGTTTGCCGTGCCGCTCGATATAGTCGGGCGACGCCACGAGCAGCCGCCGGCTGCGGGCGAGCTTCCAGGCAACAAGCCGCGTATCGGCAATGGCGCCATGGCGGATGATGGCATCGTAACCGTCCGAGGCCGGATCGACACGCCGGTCATCCATATCGAGCGTCAGCGCAATTTGCGGATGCGCCTTCAAAAACGGATAGAGGGCGGGGCCGAGATGCAAGCGGCCAAAGGTAACGGGAGCGGCGATACGCAACGGACCGGAGAGCGTGCCGCGACGCTCGGCCATATCGGCCTGCGCATCCTCCATCTCGCGGACGATGCGCCCGGCGCGCTCCAGAAAGGCAGCTCCATCCTCCGTCAGCGTTAGCTTGCGCGTGGTGCGATGGACGAGCATGGCACCCAGCGTCTTTTCCAGTTCCGCCAGCCTTTCGCTGACGACGGATTTCGACAGCCGCAGCCGCCGGGCGGCCTCGCTGACCGAACCGGCCTCCACCACGGCGACGAAAGCCGCAATCCCCTCAATCTTCATCATGGCCTGGCTTCATCATCGTTCGGCTTTTCCGAATTCGAGCTCCGCAATCAGGACACTAATCCGAACGAAAGAACAATGCCATCTTCCCCTCATCGAAACCGGCCGGCAAGGCCGATCCAACCCAGATCGAGGAGATGAAACAATGAACCGTCTGTCCAACAAGGTCGCAATCGTCACCGGCGCAAGCTCGGGCATCGGTCGCGTGACCGCCAGGCTTTTCGCCGCCGAAGGCGCCAAGGCCGTCGTCGGCGCCCGCCGCCAGGCCGAACTCGATAGCCTGGTTGCCGAAATCAGGGCTGCCGGCGGTGATGCGGTTGCCGTTGCCGGCGACGTCCGCTCGGAAGACTATCACAAGGCGCTGGTCGCGGCCGCCGTTGAACGTTACGGCAAGCTCGACATCGCCTTCAACAATGCCGGCACGATCGGCGAGGCTGGTCCGAGCACGGACGTTTCGGAAACGGGTTTTGCCGACACGCTGGCGATCAACCTGACGGCCTCCTTCCTTGCCGCCAAACATCAGATCGCCGAGATGGCCAGGCATGGCAGCGGCTCGGTGATCTTCACCTCGACCTTTGTCGGCTACAGTTTTTCCTTCCCGGGCGTGGCCGCCTATGCCGCCAGCAAGTCCGGTCTCATCGGGCTCACACAAGCGCTCGCGGCCGAATACGGTCCGCAGAACATCCGCGTCAATGCCGTCCTGCCGGGTGCCGTCGATACGGACATGTATCGCGAAATGAACGACACGCCGGACAAGCAGGCCTTCATCACGAACCTGCATGCGCTGAAGCGTGTCGCGACCCCGGAAGAACTTGCGCGCTCCGTGCTCTATCTCGCATCCGACGATGCAAGCTTCGTCACCGGCACGGCCTTACTGGTCGACGGCGGCATTTCGATCACGCGCACCTGAAAGCAACGCGTATGGGGCCGCGGCTCACTGACTGCGGCCCTCGCATTCACACGCCCGCGACGAGGCGGCGGATTGCCGTCTCGATTGTCGTCGCGCCTTTCAGCGATTTCTCGCGACCGCCCTCGAATTCGATCCAGCCTTCGTTGAAACCGTCGAGCATGCGCATGCGGGGTTGCGGGTTCTTCATGCCCTGGGCACGGAACAGCTCTTCCCAACGTTCCCGCGGCACGACCTCGGCTTTCACCTCCTTGCCGAGCGCCCTGGCGAAGGCGGCGGCAATCATGGCCGGACTGATACGCTCCGGCGCTTCCAGCTCGACCGCGCTTACCCCCTGCCAGTCCTTGCGCAGCATCTGCGCGCCGAGCGCGCCGATATCGTCAACGGCAACCATCGGCACGGCGCGGTCGAGCGGCTGCAGGAAACTCGGTATCACACCGCTTTCGCGCGCCGGCGCCACATCCCAGGCAGCGTTCTCCATGAACCAGGCGGCGCGCAGGAAAGCCACCGGGATAGAAAGAGCTGCAAGCTCTTTCTCGACAATGCCGAGCTGGCTCAGGAGGTTCGGCTGGCTCGCCTGGGCGCCGACCGTCGACAGGCAGACCAGTTTTCCAGGCCGTGCCGTCTCGAGCGCGGTCTTCAGCGTCGCCAGCATGTCCTTCACTTCAGGAAAGCCGGGCGTCGGGTCGAAAAGCGGCGGGATGACGAGGAAGACGGCATCCGCGTCCGTGAAGGCGGCGGTCAGCGATGCGGCGTCGAACATGTCGGCGACGGCGATCTCGCAGCCACGCGCTTTCCAGCCGGCGGCCTTTTCGGGATTTCTGACGACGGCACGGACCTCGGCACCATCCTTCAGCAGATGATCGGCAACGGCCGCGCCGACCTGGCCCGTCACTCCGGTTACAGCAAACATTGAGGCAACTCCTTTGTTGATCGGCCCCACTATGTCGCCGCGGTATCTTTGACTGAAGTGCGCTTTCGTCACTTGATTGATGATCTCAGAGCAACAATGACGTCCTTTGTCCCAAAGCCGCCCCGGCCATGTCGCAGAGAGGCCCTTGTGTCGGCGGCCGATAGGGCATATCGGGCTAGGCAACATCCTTTCGCGGCCGCTCCCATCCCCTTCCTGCCGGAGCGCGGCTCATCTCTTCGGAGCATCACATGCTGATCGGCATCCTCTGCGGTCTCGCCACCTGCGCGCTGTGGGGGCTCAGCTTCGTCGCCCCGCGCGTCGTCGTGCCCTATACGACGATCGATCTGACGGTCGCGCGCTACGGACTCTTTGCCGCCGTCAGCCTGATCCTGATGGTCAATCCGCGCTTCCGCCCGGTGGGCTTGCGGCGCTCGCTGCTCCTGACCGGCATCGCCCTCGGCGGCTTCGGCTATGTCGGTTATTTCATGAGCATTTCCTATGCCGTGCGCTATGCGGGCACGGCCATTCCGCCGCTCGTCATCGGCACGATGCCGGTGCTGCTTGCCATCATCGCCAATTTCAAGGACCGCTCGATCGGATGGAGCGCGCTGGCGCTGCCGCTGATCCTGATTGCCGCCGGCATCGGCTGGGTGAATGTCTCGATCTTCGCCAGCACGCCCGCCGGCGACCAGACCGGCATCCTGCTCGGCATCGCCGCCGCGCTGATCGGGCTGGCGCTGTGGGTTGTCTACGGCCTCATCAGCGCGGCGGTCATGCAGTCTGCGGAGGCTCCGAGCGCCATGCACTGGACTGCCCTGCAGGGGATCGGCGCCGGCATCGGCGCCGTCATCCTCCTGCCCTTCACCTCGATCTGGGAAAATATCAGCTTCACCGGCGAAGAGACCTTTCATTTCGTCCTCTGGGTGGCGGTGATGGGTATTGCCGGCTCCTGGCTTGCCACGCTTTCCTGGATGATTGCCGCGCGCCTTCTGCCGCTGGCGCTCGCCGCTCAGCTTATCGTGGCGGAGACCGTCTTCGGTCTTTTCTACGGCTTCCTGTTCGAGCAGCGCATGCCGACCGTGCCCGAAGCCGGCGGTGCGATCCTGCAGCTGGCCGGCGTCGGCATGGCGATCGCGATCTTCACGCCGAGGCGGGTCAAGGCGACCTGAATGCCGGCGATTGCATGTTTTCCGCCAAAGGCTTAGGGTCCTTCTCGGTCAAAAGAAGCGACGGGAAAGACCATGGCTCTCAGCGGCAAACGCATCCTCCTCCTCATCTCGGGCGGCATCGCGGCCTATAAGAGCCTCGATCTGATCCGCCGCCTGCGCGAACGCGGTGCTTCCGTGCGCCCGGTCATGACAAAGGGGGCGCAGGAATTCGTCACTCCGCTTGCCGTCGGCGCCCTTGCGGCCGACCACGTCTTCACGGATCTCTTCTCCCGGCAGGACGAGCAGGATGTCGGCCATATCCGGCTGGCACGGGATTGCGATCTGGTGCTGATCGCGCCGGCTACCGCCGACCTGATGGCGAAGATGGCGCATGGCCTTGCCGACGACCTGGTTTCCACCGTGCTGCTCGCCACCGACCGCACGGTGCTTGCCGCCCCCGCGATGAACCCGAAAATGTGGGCGCATCCGGCAACGAAACGCAATGTCGAAACGTTGCGGCGCGATGGCATCCGCTTCATCGGCCCCATGGCCGGCGAGATGGCGGAAAGCGGCGAAGCCGGCACCGGCCGCATGGCCGAACCGATCGACATTGTGGCGGCGGCCGAAGCGCTGCTCGACGACGGCCCGAAGCCGCTTGCGGGCAAGCGGGCAATCGTCACGTCAGGCCCGACCCATGAGCCGATCGATCCGGTGCGCTACATTGCCAACCGCTCCTCCGGCCGGCAGGGACACGCCATTGCGAGCGCCCTTGCGCGGCTTGGCGCCAATGTGACGCTGGTGTCCGGTCCGGTAACGATCCCCGATCCCGTCGGCGTCAGGATGGTGCATGTCGAACGGGCCGAAGAGATGCGCGACGCCGTACTGGCCGCCCTTCCCGCCGATGTCGCGGTGATGGTGGCAGCGGTCGCCGACTGGCGTGTCGCCTCGGCCGCCGACCAGAAAATCAAGAAGCATCCCGGCGAATCCATCCCGACACTGGCGCTGACGGAGAACCCCGATATCCTCAAGACCGTCGGCCATCACACGACGCGGCCGACGCTGGTGATCGGCTTTGCGGCGGAGACGCAGGACGTCGAGGCCAATGCCAGGGTGAAACTGGAGCGCAAGGGCGCCGACCTCATCGTTGCCAATGACGTCTCGCCATCAACCGGCATCATGGGGGGCACGCGCAACAGCGTGAAGCTCATCCGCCGCGACGGCATCGAGCAGTGGCCCGATCTTTCCAAGGACGAGGTCGCCGAGCGACTGGCGGCGCTGATCGCCGAGCAGCTTATGCGAGGATAGAAACTGGCTCCGGCCTCTTGGCCGGACGTTTTTCCGGCTGGAAGGCGGCAATCTCGAGGCCGTCGGCGCTGACAGTCACCGCACTGCCGTCAGGGATTTCCTGCCAGGCATCGCCATCATCGTTCAGCGGCTCGGAAACGAGGCAATATCCCTTGGCCAGCGGCGAGGCATAGAGCGTCGGCGCCCGGCGGTCGGTGGCATAGCGGATCGCATAGAGGGACTTGCCGTCCGAGAAGGCGGCCGTGAAACGCAGCAGCGCGGAACCGAGAATTTTCTCCGCCAGACCTTCGACGAAGGCGATCGTCTCGGCGATCGCGGCAATCGGTGCGTCCCGCAGGCCGAACTGGAGGGCGAGCAGGAACATGAGCTCGGAATCCGTCGTGCCGCTGCGGGCGTTGAACAGGTCGTCGCCGAGCATGGATTCCATCGGCCGGCGCAGACGCTCGAAGCCGGAAATCTGTCCGTTGTGCATGAAGGACCAGGTTTCATGCGTGAAAGGATGGCAATTGTCACGCCGCGTACCGCCGCCGGTCGCGGCCCGCACATGGGCGAGGAAGAGCGGCGAGCGGATCTGTCGCGCCAGGCTCTTGAGGTTGCAATCGGACCAGGCCGGCAGGATATCGCGGTAGCGGCCGGGTTCCGGCCGGTCGCCATACCAGGCGATGCCGAAGCCGTCACCGTTCGTTGCCGTCTTGGCGCGGGTGGCGCAATGGGACTGCTCGATCAGGGAATGGGCGGGCGAGGATACCAGCTCCTCCAGGTAGAGGGGTTCTCCGCGATAGGCTGCCCAGCGACACATGCTCTTGCTCCGGCCCGCCGCCTGCTGCGGCAGGAATGCTGAAAACGTCTTCGATTGTCTGACGCTACGGCTAATAACGACTTAACAGCCACCCGATTTGCAAGGCGAAGATGACGAATTCTTGACGATGCTCAAGATCACTTTCCGCAAAAGCGATAGGGATTTGCGTGATCACCGCGGCAGAAAACCAGGCAATTGAACGATTTGGTCAGACGCCGGCTAAAAAACAGCCATGCGATTTTTTCTTGCATCTCAGGGGAAACGGCCTACCTTTAGATCATTATCAACGTAACGAAAGGAAGGTGATCCAATGTCTAATGAGTTTTCGGACCTCGTAACGGGCATGGAAGTGGTGATGAAAGCGAGGCAGCCCTCGCTCTAAACCCCACCTTCCTGGGGCCGCATCAGACGGTCCGGCCGGTTACAGGCCAAACCTCATGGAAAGGGTCGCGAGAGCGGCCCTTTTTTAATGCCGCCTTCACGCGTTGACGATCAGCAGAAATGGCTCTATTCATAAAGTCATCAGATGATTTTATGAATAGAGCCATGCAACCTCTCAGCAAAACCAATCTTGCCGACACGGCCATCGAGGCGATCCGCAGCGAAATCCTGGCCAAGCGCTGGGCCATCGGCGAGAAGCTGCCGAACGAGGCCACGCTTTCGGCCATGCTCTCGGTCAGCCGCGGCACGGTGCGCGAGGCCGTGCGCGTTCTCGTCGCGCAGGGCCTGCTGGAAACGCGGCAGGGCTCGGGCACCTATGTGCTTTCGACCGCCGACAGCAGCCGGCCGCTCACCATGGCGCGCCGCGCCAGCCTCAGAGATCAGTTCGAGGCGCGCTGCGCGCTCGATGTCGAAGGCGCGCGGCTTGCGGCCGTCCGCAAAACGCCGGACACCATCGCCAAACTTCGCGCCTTGCTTGCCGAACGCGGCAATTACGAAGGCGGCGATCCGGCAGGCTTCATCGAACGCGACCTTGCCTTCCACAAGGCGGTCATCGCCGCCTCCGGCAACCGGGCGATGATCGAGATCTACGATTTCTTCTCCGTCTCGATCGCACAAACCATTGCCGCCACACTCGACAAGGCGATTCCCGAGCCTGACATGCAGGCGCATCAGGCGATCGTCGACGCCATAGAGACCGGCAGCCCCGAAAAGGCCGATGCTGCGGTGCGCGGCTTTATGGCACCCATCCTTTCCGCTCTCGACCGGATGCTTCTTTCATGACGATACCCATACAGGATGCCACGCACTCGTTCGACGCGATCGACGAGACGATGATCGATGCCGAAATCGACAGCGTGCCTTTACCTCTGCCGCCGCGCAAGCAGGGTGCTGCGGCGCGCTTCCTGCTCGGTGCAAGCCTCGTGCTGATCGCCTTCAACCTGCGGCCGGTATTTTCCAGCGCTTCCGCCCTGCTGCCGGAGATCCGGGCCGAACTCGGCCTGTCACCGCTCGGCGCCAGTCTGCTGACCACCCTGCCCGTCGTTTGCCTGGGCGCCTTCTCGCCGCTTGCTCCGTGGCTCGCCCAGCGCATCGGTTCCGAGCGGACGCTGCTGGGCGTGCTCCTGCTCTTGACGCTCGGCACGGCGCTGCGCGGCCTTTCCTTCATCCCGCTGCTGTTTTTCGGGACGGCGCTTGCCGGTGCTGCGATCGCCGTCGGCAACGTGTTGTTGCCCGGACTGGTGAAGCGCGACTTCGCCGCGAACGCGGCTCTGATGACCGGTCTCTACACGATGGCGCTCTGCGCGGGCGCTGCCGGCGCCGCCGGCCTGACACTGCCGATCGAACATGCGCTCGGCGGCTCGCTGGAAGGCGCACTCGCCGTCTGGGCGCTGCCTGCCCTCGTTGTCGGGCTGGTCTGGCTGCCGCAGGTTTTTGCAAGCAGCCAACAGGCGCGGCACAGCGGCTTCCGTGTCGAGGGCCTGTGGCGCGACAGGCTCGCCTGGCAGGTCACGCTGTTCATGGGCCTGCAATCGGCGCTTGCCTATTGTGTCTTTGGCTGGCTGGTGCCGATCCTGCGCGAACGCGGTCTCGACGGCGTCGTGGCCGGCGGCATCGTTTCGGTCTCCGTCATGGTGCAGGCCGCCGCCTGTCTCGTCGTGCCGCATGTCGCGGTACGCGGCAGGGATCAGCGCCTCACCAACGCGGCGCTCTGCGCCGTCGCCGTCATCGCGCTTCTCGGCCTGCTCTTTGCGCCCCTTTCCACGGTCTGGCTCTGGGCCGTGCTGCAGGGTATCGGTCAGGGCGGGCTGATTGCCGCGGCGATGACGACCATCGTGCTGCGTTCGCGCGATCCGCATGTCGCCGCTCATCTTTCCGGCATGGCGCAATGCGTGGGCTACCTGCTCGCCGCCATCGGCCCGTTCATCGTCGGCCTGATCCGTGGCTGGACGGGCAGTTTCGCCTGGTGCGCGGTGCTTTTCGTCGCGCTCGGACTTGGCGCGGCCTTCAACGGCTGGCGGGCCGGCCGTGCCCTGTACGTGAACGCCCGCACCATCGAGAAGGGCGAATGAGCCGGGCTCACTTGCCCATCACCATCTCTTGATCTCCATCGAAGGCAGGCGGCTGCTACCCTATCTCAGCCGCATTCCGACCCGCCGGAGGAGATTGACTTGCGCTTGCGATCCCTGCTTTTCATTGCTTCGCTGACTGCCGCACTCGCGCCGGCCCTGGCTTTCGCGCAGGGGGCCGCGGAACGCCGCGCCCCCGCCCAGCAGAGCGCCGTGCGCGAGGGGGTGCTCAAGCTGCTGCCTGCAGATTCCGTGACCGCGCATGAATTGACGACGGCGGAGGGCCGGAGGATCGCCTACACGGCGACCGCGGGCACGCTCGACCTCTTCGGACAGGATGGCGGGCAGAACGCTGCGATCTTCTATACCGCCTACATTGCCAGGGATGCGGGGCCGGACCGACCGATCACCTTCGCTTTCAATGGCGGACCGGGGGCTGCCTCGGCCTTTCTGCATCTCGGCCTCGTCGGCCCCAAAGTTCTGGATTTCGGGCCGGACGGACGCGACGGCGCCAATGCGAAGCTTGTCGACAACCCGCATAGCTGGCTCGATTTTACCGACCTCGTGCTGATCGACCCGATCGGCACCGGCTGGAGCCGTACCGTGAAGGCGGACGACGCCTCGAACTATTACAATGTCGGCTCCGACGCGCAGACGATGGCGAAGGCGATCGCCCTCTATGTCGCCCACAACAACCGCGCCAATTCGCCGAAATACCTGCTCGGCGAAAGCTATGGCGGCTTTCGCGCCGCCAAGGTCGCCTCGGCGCTGCAGCAGAGCCAGGGCATCATCATCGCCGGCACCGTCATGCTTTCGCCGCTGCTTGAAGGTCAGCTGATGTTCAATGCCGACCAGTTCGCCCTCGGTGCCGCATTGGAATTGCCCTCATTGGCAGCCGCCGAAGCCGACCGGCACAAGAGCTTCAGCGAATCCGGCCAGCGCGTTGCCGAGCGTTTCGCGCTTGGCGAATATCTGACGACGCTTGCCGGCCCCGCACCGGCGGGCGATGCGGCAACGGCCTTCTACAACAAGGTCTCCGCTCTGACGGGCATCCCGCAGGACATCGTCACCCGCAATCGCGGTTTTCTCGGCGATGCCTATGCCAAACATTCCGGCAACGAGGCGGGCAAGGTGATGAGCCCTTACGATGCCGCCTTCGCGACGCCCGACCCCTATCCGGAATCCGATTACGACCGGGGCGACGACGCGATCCTTGACGGCTTTACCCGCGCCTATGGCGGCGCTTTTGCCGACTATGCCCGTAACGAGCTCGGGTTCAAGACGGAGATGACCTATACGCTGCTCGAAAGCGATGTCAGCCGTCGCTGGGAATGGGGCAGCGGCCGCGGCGGCGGTTCGCGTTTCCAGGCGAGCGCCACCGACGACATCCGGCAGATGCTCGCCTCCAACCCGTCCTTCCACCTGCTGATCGCGCATGGCTACAGCGATCTCGTGACGCCCTACGGCGTCAGCCGCTATGTGGTCGATCACCTGCCGCCGTCCCTTGCGGAAAATCGCGTGTCGCTGAAGCTCTATCGCGGCGGGCATATGTTCTACACGACCGCTGGCCAGCGCGCCGCTTTCACGGCGGATGCGAAGGCCTTTTATGCCGGGCATCCGGCCGGCACGCCGGCGGATTGAACGCGACGAAGGGTTGCCGGAGGAGCGTGCTGACCTAGTTTCCCCGGCATGACGAACAGCAATCGGCTATCAGAAGCTCCGCTATCCGGCGGCGCTTCCCGACAGGACGAGACCTTCTCCACGCTCTCTTCTTATCTTCCGAACGGTGCCCTCTTCCTCGATATAGACGGCACGCTCCTCGATCTTGCGCCGACGCCGGACGAGATCATCGTGCCGCCATCGCTGCCTGCACAGCTTGACGCGCTGTCGCGCAGGCTCGGTGGCGCGCTGGCTCTGGTGACGGGGCGCGGACTTTCCTATGCCGACCGCCTCTTCGCGCCTTTCCAGTTTCCGACCGCCGGACTGCACGGAGCCGAGCGGCGCAGCCCTGACGGCAGCATCTCCAGGGTGGAGCCGACGGGCGAGTTCGAGAGGCTGAAAACCGAACTGCGGGCAAAAACGGCAGGCTGGGCCGGCATTCTCATCGAGGACAAGGGCGCGGCCGTCGCCGCCCATTTCCGGCTTGCGCCGGCGCGACAGGCGGAACTGATCGAACTGATGCAGCGTTTGGCGGATCGCGCAGGGCCGGAATGGACACTGCAGCACGGCAAGATGGTTCTCGAAATCCGGCCTGCCGGAGCCAACAAGGGGGACGCGCTCGAACGCTTTCTCGAAAACCCGCCCTTTTTCGGCCGCCGCCCGATCGCCATCGGCGACGACCTGACCGATGAGGCGATGTTCGGCACGGCGAACCGGCTTGGCGGCTATTCGATCCGCGTCGGCGCCCCTTCGCGCGAAACCGCCGCGCGCGGCATTCTGCCTTCGGCGGGGGCGGTCCGCGAAATCGTTGCCCGTTTTGCCGGCTGATTGCGTTGCTGCCATTATTTCAGTGAAAGGAATTTGCCATGAGCCGCCTCGTCGTCGTTTCAAACCGGGTGCCTGTTCCGGAAAAGAAAGGGGCTGCGTCTGCCGGCGGGCTTGCCGTGGCGCTGGAGGCAGCCCTTGAGAAGCGCGGTGGCGTCTGGATGGGCTGGTCGGGCAAGGTGGATGACGACGGAGAGCCCGGCCCGCTTGCGATCGAAGAACGCGGCAACATCACCTATGCGCTGACCGACCTGACATCCAGGGATGTCGACGAATATTACTTCGGCTTCGCCAACCGCATGCTCTGGCCGATCTGCCACTACCGCCTGGATCTTGCCGAATATGGGCGCACGGAGATGGCCGGCTATTTCCGCGTCAACCGCTTCTTCGCCCATCGGCTGGCGCCGCTGGTCAAGCCTGACGACCTCATCTGGGTGCACGACTATCACCTGATCCCGCTTGCCGCCGAGCTTCGGCAGATGGGGCTGAAGAACAGGATCGGCTTTTTCCTGCATATTCCCTGGCCGCCGGCCGACGTGCTCTTCGCCATGCCTGTCCACGAGGAGATCATGCGCGGGCTCGCCGCCTACGATCTCGTCGGCTTCCAGACCGATCACGACCTGGAAAATTTCGCGGGCTGCCTGCGACGCGAGGGGATGGGCGACATGGCCGGCGAAGGGCGTTTCACGGCCGGCGAGCGCAGGTTCCGCGGCGGAGCCTATCCGATCGCCATCGAGACGGCCGCGTTTGCGGAATTCGCCCGGAGGGCCGGCAGCCACAGCATGGTGCTGAAGGCACAGCAGAGCATCGAAAACCGCAGCCTCATCATCGGCGTCGACCGGCTGGACTATTCCAAGGGCATTACCCAGCGCATCGACGCGTTCGAACATTTCGTCACCAACAACCCGGCGCATCAGCGCAAAGTCACCTATCTGCAGATCACGCCGAAATCCCGTTCCGAAGTTCCCGAATACGAGGCGATGCAGCGCATGGTCGCCGAACAGGCCGGCCGCGTGAACGGCGCGCTCGGCACGGTCGACTGGGTGCCGATCCGCTATATCAACCGCTCCGTCAGCCGGCCTGTGCTGGCCGGCCTCTATCGGCTCGCCAAGGTTGGGCTCGTGACGCCGCTGCGCGACGGCATGAACCTTGTCGCCAAGGAATATGTCGCCGCGCAGAATCCCGATGATCCGGGCGTGCTGGTCCTTTCCCGCTTTGCCGGAGCGGCGCGCGAACTGAACGGCGCCCTGCTCGTCAATCCCTATGACATTGTCGGCACGTCCAATGCGCTGGCGCGCGGCCTCAATATGCCGCTCGAGGAGCGTCGCGAGCGCTGGCGGCGGATGATGGACCATCTTCTGGCGCACGACGTCTCGCGCTGGTGCGACGACTTCCTCAACGATCTCGCCGCCTGAAGGTTTGACGGACGCGCCCGCCGGCGGATAATCTCGCCGATACGCAAACGGAGGATTTCCATGAAGATCAGTGCACGCAACCGCCTGAAGGGCAGGGTCGTGGATGTGGTGAAGGGCGCGACGACAGCCCATGTCCGCATCGACATCGGCAACGGCGCCATCGTCACCGCCTCGATCACCAACGAGGCCGTGGACGAACTCGGCCTCAAGGCCGGCGCCGAAGCCTATGCGGTCGTCAAGGCTTCCGACGTGATGGTGGCCGTCGACTGAGCCTCATGGCATGGACGTATCGCCGATCTGGAAATCGCCCGGCTGCGGCGGGGCGATGGGCGTGAAGAGCGCCCGGTCCGGTTTCAGGTCGAGGAGCGGCGTGCCGTCGAGGCAATCCAGGCCGCGCACCAAGACCGCGCTGCCCTCGACCGCTTCCAGCTTGACGATGGACGTGCCGATCGGATTGGGCCGAACCGGCGAGCGTAGCGAAAAGGTGCCGTGCGTCTTGCCGTTACGGGCCGGGCTCTGCAAGAGCAGATCACGCCGCGACTGGTGCAGCCAATAGAGCACCTCCAGGCGTTCGAAAGCTGCAATGCCCTGCAGGGCCGGCACCCAGGGATCAAAGATTTCGATACGGCACAGCGGCCCGTCATGCCGCCCCTGACGCGGCGTTTCCATGCGCGACGTCCAGGGTGTGAAAATGCGGCCGATGAAAACCAGGCCGGCATCGCTGTGATCGGGCGGATTTTCGAGGGCGACCTCGTTTTCGCGAATCTCGTTTTCTCTCACCATCGGCTGCTCTCCCTTCAGGAACGGCACTATGGCACGACGTTATAGCAGTTGGAATACAGCGCTTCGGCTCTCAGGCCGGTGGCGGGTTTTCCGGCCAGTCCGTCGTCATCTCGGCCTGGACCGGTCGATCGAGATAAGTCGGGAGCGCCACATCGGTTTTCGCCCCCCTCACGCCGGATAAGATGCCGCCCCGACCGGGCAGGGCGGCACGACACCATCAAGCGGCCCGGCGCAGCAGGCCGAGGGCTTCATCCAGATCGATTTCGCCGAGGAAGCGCCCGATACTTTCCGCCTTTTCCTGATGTTCGATCGCATGCGCGAAGCGAACGGCGGGTTCCTGCTGCATGCGTTGATAGAGTTCGTTCACGGCAGGAAAGAGCCCGATATCGACGGCTTTGTGGAATTCGTTCCAGCGGGCGATACCGGTGAAATAGGCATCGGCGATGCCCGGCCCGTCCCCCAGCAGCCATTTGCGGCCGGCAAGCAGACGCTCCAGCATGTGATGGGCCTTCTCCACCTTGGCCTTGCCATAGGCCACGAGAACCTGCTTTTCGGTGGGTTCCAGTTCATGCTCGGCCGTATGCCAGAGCGCACTGAAGGCATTGAAGAAGCTGGTGTTCAGATAGGCGAGCATCTGGTTCAGACGGTCGAACTCCGCCGTGCCCTGCGCAAAGCCCAGGCCTTTGTCGATCGAGCGTGCGCCGATGCAGTTCAGGATCGCCATGCTTTCGCTGATCAGCCGGCCATCGGGCAGCAATAACGACGGCGTTTCGCCGACCACGTTGATATGCCGGTAATCTTGACCGGAGACGACCTCGGGCATCTGAACGCGGCAGAGACGGTACGGCAGACCGGACCATTCCAGCGCGACGATGGAACCGAAGGAGCAGCCTTCCGGCACGCCGTAAAAGAGTGTGAGTGACATTGTCGGGGGTCCTTGCATCAAGAATTTGTTGACCCGGCCAATATGACTTTGTGGACGATCTGATGATAGACAGTAATAATGCACCTCAAAGTCCACAGATATGGAAGCCGAACGTGACCGTCTTCAACCTCAACGACCTCCATCTCTTCGTACAGGCGGTGGAAGGCGGCAGCTTCACGGAGGCAGGCCGCCGCCTCGGCATTCCGAAATCGACGGTCAGCAAGCGGGTGGCGGAACTTGAAAAGAGGCTTGGCGTGCGGCTGATCCAGCGCACGTCACGCAGCTTTGCCCTGACGGAGATCGGCAAGGACGTGTTCGACCACGCGCAGGCCTCGATCATCGAAGCGGAAATGGCCGAGAGTATCGTGCGCAACCGGCTGGGAGAGCCGAGCGGCACCGTCCGGCTGACGGCAGCAGTGCCGACGGCGCAATTCATGCTCGCCGAGCATCTGGCCGAACTGACAGTGCGCTATCCAAAACTCAAGGTGTCGCTGCATGTGACGGACCGTTTCGTCGATATCGTCCAGGAAGGCTTCGATCTTGCGCTGCGCAGCCACCGTTTCCCGCTTGCAGATTCGACGCTCGTGCAGCGCCGGATCGCGGTTCATCCGTTCCTGCTCGTCGCTTCGCCGGACTATATAGCGCAATATGGGAAGCCCGAGCGGGTCGAGGATATCGCCGACCACAGGGCGGTCATGCCGAGCCTGTCCGACGAGCGGTGGCGCCTTGTCTCGCAGGACGGCGCCGAGGCCGTGGTGGCGCCTCGCCCCGTCGCGGCGGCAGACGAGCCGATGGTTCTGCTGAAAGCGGCCGCGGCCGGCATGGGCATGACCATTCTGCCGACATCGGTCTGCAACGACGCCCTGAAGGACGGAAGGCTGCTGCGGCTGCTGCCCGACTGGACGGCCGGCAGCGTCACCACGACGATCCTCATGCCGCACCGGCGCGGGCAGTTGCCTTCCGTGCGCGCCGTCGTCGAATTTCTGGCCGAGCGGCTGGCGGGATGATCAGGCCGCCTTGGCGGCGTGATATTCCTTGATCGCCGCCATCTTGATGGCCGGATAACGCTCCGCCTCGTAACGCAGCGAGAAACCGTCCTGGGCCAGGAAGACCGGGTCGCCGTCGAGATCGCGGGCGATATCGCCACGCTTGACGGTCAGGAACTTGTCAAGTTCCGCAGCCTGGTCGGAGGAGACCCAGCGGCAGACGGAGAAGCGGGACATTTCGAAGGAAACGGGCAGGCCGTATTCGGCCATCAGCCGCTCCTTCAGGACGTCGAGCTGCAGCGCGCCGACGACGCCGACGATGGCGGGCGAACCGTCTTCCGGCTGGAAGAGCTGGACCACGCCTTCTTCCGCCATCTGCTGCAGGGCTTCCTTCAGCTTCTTGGCCTTCATGGCATCTTCCAGGCGCACGCGGCGCAGGATTTCCGGCGAGAAGTTCGGCACACCCTGGAAAACCAGGCTTTCACCTTCCGTCAGCGTATCGCCGATGCGCAGCGTGCCGTGGTTCGGAATGCCGACCACGTCGCCGGCAAAGGCGGTATCGGCCAGCTGGCGCTGCGAGGCGAAGAAGAACTGCGGGGCGGTCAGGCCAAGCTGCTTGCCGGTGCGCGCAAGGCGGGCCTTCATGCCGCGCTCCAGCTTGCCCGAGCAGATGCGGGCAAAGGCGATGCGGTCGCGATGGTTGGGATCCATGTTCGCCTGGATCTTGAAGACGAAGGCGGTCATCTTGTCTTCGGCGGCATGCACGGTTCTGACATCGGCCACCTGGTCGCGCGGCGGCGGCGCAAAGGCACCGAGCGCATTGATGAGGTCGCGAACGCCGAAATTGCGCAGCGCAGAGCCGAAGAAAACCGGAGTCATATGGCCTTCGAGGAACGATTCCCGATCGAAGGGACGGCAGGCTTCGATGGCCAGTTCCACCTCTTCGATGAAGGCGTCGCGCTCGTTTTCCGGCAGGCGGTCGGCCACGCTCTGCGGGCCGTTGACCGGCGTGACGGCAACCTCGGTATCGGAGCCCCGAACCGTATTTTCCTTCAGATGATAGGAGCCGCAAAAGGTCTTCGAGCGGCCGATCGGCCACGTGACCGGGGCCGTGTCCAGCGCCAGCTTCTCCTCGACTTCATCGAGGATTTCGAAGGGATCGCGGCTTTCGCGGTCCATCTTGTTGATGAAGGTGATGATCGGAATGTCGCGCATGCGGCAGACTTCGAACAATTTCAGCGTGCGCGGCTCGATACCCTTGGCGGCGTCGATGACCATGACGGCGGCATCCACCGCCGTCAGCGTGCGGTAGGTATCGTCGGCGAAGTCTTCGTGACCGGGCGTGTCGAGAATGTTGAAGACATTGCCTTCATATTCGAAGGTCATGACCGAGGTGACGACCGAGATGCCGCGTTCGCGCTCGATCTTCATCCAGTCCGAGCGGGTCTGCATGCGGTCCTTCTTCGCCTTCACTTCACCGGCGAGCTGGATGGCGCCGCCGAACAGCAGCAGCTTTTCGGTGAGCGTCGTCTTACCCGCGTCCGGGTGCGCGATAATAGCGAATGTGCGGCGGCGGGAGACCGCCTCGGCGAGACTTTCGGCCATGATGTGAATCCTGTGGAATTGCCGCGTATCTAGCGATTAAAGCGCGCCATTGCAATTGACCTTGCGGCATTGGGCACGAAGTAATGCCGCATGACCGTTCACACAGACACCCGCCCGAGCCTCAATCTGATCCGCCTGCCGAACGGCGAAGGCCTCGATCTGCCCGCCTATGAAACGCGCGGTGCCGCCGGCATGGATCTGCGCGCGGCGATCGACGCGGACAAGCCGCTGATGCTGGCGTCCGGCAAACGCGCGCTCGTTCCGACCGGCTTCGTCTTCGAAATCCCCGAGGGTTTCGAAGGCCAGGTGCGCCCGCGCTCCGGCCTTGCCGCCAAGAACGGCGTCACCTGCCTCAATGCACCCGGCACCGTCGACTGCGACTATCGCGGCGAAGTGAAGGTTATCCTCGTCAATCACGGCGAGGAGGATTTCACCATCACGCGCGGCATGCGTATCGCGCAGATGGTGATTGCGCCCTTCGTTCAGGCCCGGATCACAGAAGCCCTGGAGACGACCGAAACCGAACGCGGCGCCGGCGGCTTCGGTTCGACTGGCGTATGAACGCCACCGAGCCGGCCGGACTTACGTTTCGACCGGATTATTTCAGCGGCCGATGCCTGGGCGGATTTCTGAGACTATCTTTTCCGGATCAATGGCGGCAGGCGGCGCTTGACCGGCGAGGACTTGATCATCGACGTATTGGTCTCCGCCCTCTCGGCGACCTTGTCGAGGATGTTGTCCAGTTCCGCCATAGAGCGAACGACGAGGCGGGCGATGAAACAATCGTCCCCCGTGACCTTGTCGCATTCAATGAACTCCGGCGTGTCCTGAATAATGCGCTCGACGATGTGAAGCTGACCGGGCAGCGGGCGCACCCGCACGATCGCCTGAAGCGGGTAGCCGATCGCCGCCGGATCGAGATCGATGGTGAAAAGCGTCACGACGCCGCGATCCTCGAGCCGGCGCAGACGCTCCGCCGCGCTCGGCGAGGAAAGCCCCACTGCCTGGGCGAGCTCTTTTAGGGAAATACGAGAATTTCCCGCCAATGCCTCTATCATTGCGCGGTCAATATCGTCGACTGCCTGCATCTCGTTAGCCAACATGGCGAAAACTCCTAACAAGATTAGGTTTATCCAGCCGTTCCCTTTCTTATTCTATAGATATTGCTGCGCTGCCGCAATACAATTTCCCGCTAACGGATGGAGAGCGCGATGCAGAGTGAAATCAGAAGAGGCACGGCGGAGATGACGGCAGCAATGCTGATCTCGGGAACGATCGGCTGGTTCGTCGTGATGTCAGGCCAGCCGGTCAGCGGCGTGGTCTTCTGGCGCTGCTTCTTCGGCGCGCTGACCCTGCTTGTCGTCTGCACGGCGCTCGGCCTGCTCAGGCCCGGTATCATCAGCCTGCGTTCGCTCGCTATCGCTGTCCTCGGCGGCATCGCCATTGTTGCCAACTGGCTTCTGCTGTTCGCTTCCTATTCGCATGCGTCGATCTCGATCGCGACGACCGTCTACAATACCCAGCCTTTCATGCTGCTTGCGCTCGGCGCACTCTTTCTCGGCGAGAAGATCACCGGCACAAAGCTCTTCTGGCTTGGGCTTTCCTTTGCCGGCATGGCGGCGATCGTCGAGGCGAAACCGCAGGCCGACGCCGTCTCCGGCAGTTACGGTCTCGGCATTCTGTTGGCGCTCGGCGCTGCCTTCTTCTATGCGCTGGCCGCGCTGGCTGCCAAATGGCTGCGCGGCACGCCACCGCACCTGATCGCGCTGATCCAGGTTTCGACCGGCATCCTCATGCTGACGCCCATGACCGATTTTACGGATCTTCCGGCCGATACGGGCTCCTGGCTGATCCTGATCGCCGTCGGCGTCATCCATACCGGGCTGATGTATGTGCTGCTCTATGGCGCGATCCAGAAGCTGCCGACGCATCTGACGGGCGCGCTCTCCTTCATCTACCCTGTTGCCGCCATCCTGGTCGACCGCCTCGCTTTCGGCCACGCGCTGCAGCCGATGCAGATTGCCGGGGCGGCAATCATTCTGCTTGCCGCCGCCGGCATGAATCTCGGCTGGTCGCCGGCGAGACTGATGCGCCTGCCGGCGGCGAGAGGCTGAACGTTACTTGGCCTGGCGCGTCGTTTCGAACAGGAACCAGGTGCGGCGTTCGCTCTGGTCGATCCAGTTCTCGATCAGGCTGGCGGTCGCGACGTCATTGTGCTCGTCGCAGACTGCATGCACCTCGCGCAGGATGGAGACGAGGTGAAGATTGTCTTCGCGCAGCTCCGAGAGCATGTCCTCGGGCGTGACATAATCGGCATCATTGTCCGGAATGCGCTGCTGGCGGGCGATCTGGCCGATCGAACGCAGCGTCGTGCCGCCGATCTTGCGGGCACGCTCGGCAACCTCGTCCGTCATGTCGAAGATCTGCTCCGCCTGCTCGTCAAGCAACAGATGGTAGTCGCGAAAATGCGGGCCGGACATGTGCCAGTGGAAGTTCTTGGTCTTCACGTAGAGCGCAAAAACATCGGCAAGCAATGCCGTCAGCGCGGCCGAGATGTCGGTGATCGCATTGGTCGGCAGGTCGGAGGGGGTCTTGAGCGGCGAACGTCTGCGGGCTTCGGCTGAGGTAGGCGACATGCATTCTCTCCTTGGTGATGAAAATCGTTTGCGCCGACGGCCTGGGGGAAGCCGCGGCGGGCCGTGTCTGCGGCCGCGTGCAAGGGGAAAATAGCAAGGCAACATCGCTTTCCAAGTAGATCATCGTTCAACCGACCTATTCTTTATGGTTATGGACGGATCAGCGTCAGGCGATTGATGCAGGCTGCGGCAAGCGCCTATAGGAAGGCCAGGCAACCGCTTGGAGCTGAAGATGAGCCTTACCGCCCTGATCGCCTATGCCGGCGCCCTGTTCATCGCCGCCGCCATTCCCGGACCGGGGATCACGGCGATCGTCGCGCGTGCGCTCGGCTCGAACTTCCGCGAGACTTTCTTCATGGGCCTCGGCCTCGTGCTCGGCGACATGACCTATCTTACCGCCGTTATCCTGGGCCTTGCCTTCGTGGCGCAGACCTTCACCGAGATCTTCCTCGTCATCAAAATCGCCGGCGCGCTTTATCTCGGTTACATCGCCTGGAAGCTCTGGACCGCCGGCCTGCTGCCGCAGGATATCGCCGCGAAGAAATCCGGCAGTGCCGGCATGTCCTTCCTGTCCGGCCTGCTGGTGACGCTCGGCAATCCGAAGACCATGCTCTTTTACGTGGCTCTGGTGCCGACGCTGATCGATCTCAACAGCATCGGCATGCGCGAATATCTGATGCTGCTCGCCGTCACCTTCGCGGTGCTGATGATCGTGCTCATTCCCTATATGCTGCTTGCCTCGCGCGCCCGCACGATGCTGAAGCAACCGCGCGCCCTGCAGGCGCTGAACCGGGTCGCCGCCAGTATCCTGGCGGGCACGGCCGCCTTCATCGCCACGCGTGCAGCCTGAAATAAACATTCGGCAACGGACGGTTTTCAAAGGATTTTTTCTCTGGCTCGAGCGGTGGGCGGATGAAGCCACTCTGGTCTCACCGCCGGTTTGACCCTATTGTTTCCACAGATTTCAGAATGGATTTCAAAGGGAGAGCACCATGTCGCACAAACCGGGCCGCGGCCGCATCTATTCCTCTATTACCGATACAATCGGCGACACGCCGCTCGTTCGCCTCGACAAGCTTGCCAAGGAGAAGGGCGCGGTCGCCAACATCCTCGCCAAGCTGGAGTTCTTCAATCCGATCGCCTCGGTGAAGGACCGTATCGGCGTCGCGATGATCGAGAGCCTGGAGACGCAGGGCAAGATCTCGCCCGGCAAGACCGTGCTGATCGAACCGACATCGGGCAATACGGGCATTGCGCTTGCCTTCGCGGCTGCCGCCAAGGGCTACAGGCTGATCCTCACCATGCCCGAGACGATGTCCGTCGAGCGCCGGAAGATGCTGGCGCTGCTCGGCGCCGAACTGGTGCTGACGGAAGGCGCCAAGGGCATGAAGGGCGCGATCGCCAAGGCCGAAGAACTTGCCGCCTCGCTTCCTGACGCCGTCATCCCGCAGCAGTTCGAAAACCCGGCCAATCCGGAAATCCACCGCAAGACGACGGCCGAGGAAATCTGGAACGACACGGACGGCAAGGTCGATATTTTCGTTGCCGGCATCGGCACGGGCGGCACGATCACCGGCGTCGGCCAGGTGCTGAAGAGCCGCAAGCCGGATATTCGGGTCGTTGCCGTCGAGCCGGCCGACTCGCCGGTCCTGTCAGGCGGCACGCCCGGCCCGCACAAGATCCAGGGTATCGGCGCCGGCTTTGCGCCGAAGATCCTCGACACCAGCATCTATGACGAGGTCGTCACCGTCAGTAATGACGAGGCCTTCCAGCAGGCCCGGCTGGTCGCCAGGCTCGAAGGCGTGCCGGTCGGAATTTCCTCGGGTGCTGCGCTGACGGCCGCAATCGAAGTGGGCCGCCGCCCGGAAAATGCCGGCAAGACCATCGTCGTCATTATTCCGTCCTTTGCGGAACGGTATCTCTCGACGGCGTTGTTTGAGGGGTTGGGAAGCTAAGCGAATAGCGAATAGCGAATAGCGAATAGCGAATAGCGAATAGCGAATAGCGAATAGCGAATAGCGAATAGCGAATAGCGAATAGCGAATAGCGAATAGCGAAAGGTGGATGTCCCGTCGGTGCCGGGCAAGCTTTTTCTATTCGCTATTCGCTATTCGCCACTCTCTATTCGCCCATATCACGCCGCTGCCGTCAGCCTTTCGCCGGCAACGCGATAGGAGATCGCTTCCGCCAGATGAATACGGCCAACCGTATCCTTGCCATCGAGATCGGCGAGCGTACGGGCGACTTTCAGGACGCGGTGATAGCCACGCGCCGAGAACTTCATCTTGTCTGCGGCATCGCGCAGCAACTGCAATCCTGCGGCATCCGGCTCGGCGAATTTCTCGATCATCGAGGTGGAGCATCCGGCATTGGTGGAAA
This sequence comes from Rhizobium sp. KDH_Rht_773_N, assembly GCF_052946295.1. Taxonomy (NCBI): domain Bacteria; kingdom Pseudomonadati; phylum Pseudomonadota; class Alphaproteobacteria; order Hyphomicrobiales; family Rhizobiaceae; genus Rhizobium; species Rhizobium sp. KDH_Rht_773_N. The sequence goes on from NZ_CM129525.1 coordinate 1,498,397, forward strand.
TAGCCGCAGCACCTGCCGAAGCGTAACGTTCGCGCTGGATCGCACGGGCGCGGGCGACACGCCGGGCAACATCGGCGCTCGCCTCGGCCGCCGTCGGCCGGATGAGGTCGGCGGCGGAAACGGCCGGCACATCGATGCGGATATCGATGCGGTCCATCAGCGGTCCGGAAATGCGGGCCTGATAATCGCTCATGCAGCGCGGGCCGCGGGCGCAGGTGTGGCCGGGTTCGCCCGCCATGCCGCAGCGGCACGGGTTCATCGCCGCGACAAGCTGGATCCTCGCCGGATAGGAAACCCGGTGGTTGGCGCGCGCGATGACGCATTCGCCGCTTTCCAGCGGCTGGCGCAAAGCATCGAGCACCTGCGGCGCAAATTCGGGAAACTCGTCAAGAAAAAGCACGCCGTGATGGGCAAGCGAAGCTTCGCCAGGGCGGGCGCGCAGGCCGCCGCCGATGAGGGCTGCCATGGTCGCCGAATGGTGCGGCGTGCGGAAAGGCCGGCGGTCCGAGAGCTTGCCGCCCGAGAGCTGACCGGCAATGGAATGGATCATCGAGACTTCCAGCAGTTCGGCCGCCGAGAGCGGCGGCAGGATGGAAGGCAGCCTTGATGCCAGCATCGACTTGCCGGAACCGGGCGGCCCGACCATCAACAGGTTGTGGCCGCCGGCAGCCGCCACTTCCAGCGCCCGTTTGGCGCTTTCCTGCCCCTTGATTTCAGCGAGATCGGGAAGGTTTGCGGCGCTGGGACGGATGGACGGTTCCGGGCGCGACAGGATCTGGGTGCCACGGAAATGGTTGGCCAGCGCGATCAGGCTGCGCGGCGCCAGGATATCGACCTCGGATCCCGCCCAGGCGGCTTCCGCGCCGCTTTCGGCCGGGCAGATCAGTCCTTTTCCGGTGGCATTGGCGCCGATAGCGGCCGGCAGGGCGCCGGCGATGGCGGCGATCGTGCCGTCGAGGTTGAGTTCGCCGACGACGACATAGTCGGCCAGGGCATCCGCCGGAATGGCGCCGAGCGCCGCCATCAACCCGAGCGCGATGGGAAGATCGAAATGGCTGCCCTCTTTGGGAAGGTCGGCAGGCGCAAGGTTGACCGTCACACGTTTTGCCGGCAGCGCCAGCCCCGAGGCGTGCAAGGCCGCCTGCACCCGCTCGCGGCTCTCCGCAACCGCCTTGTCCGGAAGGCCGACGATCTGCATCCCCATTTTGCCGGGGGCGACCATGACCTGGACCTCCACCGGGACACCTTCAATCCCCTGAAATGCAACCGTGCTGACGCGCGCGACCATGCCCCTGCCCCGTAATCTTCATGCCCCGCCTATGAAGGCGGTCACAATCTTGCATGGAATCCGGAATAAAACAAGAACGATAAGCGAACAGATTCAGCCTTCCGCTGCAATCGAATTGCGGCCGGTTGCAAAGTCGGAACGAAGGCGATCAAAGACGGAACAGGCTGAGCATTTTCTTCGATCCTCGGACCGCGCAAATGCTCTCTCCCTGTTTCAGCCAAGCGCTACGGACGCTTGCCGGACCTGTCCTAGCCGCGTTTGCGCTCGATCGCATCCCACAGCAGGCTTGCGATATCCGCGCCGCCGAACTTCTTCACCTCGCGGATGCCGGTCGGCGAAGTGACGTTGATCTCGGTCATGTAATCGCCGATCACGTCGATGCCGACAAGCAGGAAGCCACGTTCACGCAGGGCCGGACCGATGCGCTCGCAGATTTCCTTTTCGCGCGCCGTCAGTTCGGTCGGCTCGGCACGGCCGCCGACATGCATGTTGGAGCGGCTGTCATGCTCGGCCGGGACGCGATTGATGGCGCCGGCAAACTCCCCGTCGACGAGGATGATGCGCTTGTCGCCCTTGCGCACGTCGGGCAAATATTGCTGGGCAATGAAAGGTTCGCGGAAAAGCTGGCCGAACATTTCGAGCAGCGACGACAGGTTGCGGTCGTCCCTGGTGGAATGGAAGACGCCGGCGCCGCCGTTGCCGTAGAGCGGTTTCAGGATGATATCGCCCATCTCGTCGCGGAAGCGGCGGATTTCGCCGGGGTCCTTGGTGATCAGCGTCTTCGGCATCAGGTCGGAAAATTCGGTGACGAAGATCTTCTCCGGCGAGTTGCGCACCCAGGCCGGATCGTTGACGACGAGCGTCTTCGGATGGATGCGTTCCAGAAGATGAGTCGAGGTGATGTAGGCCATGTCGAAGGGCGGGTCCTGGCGCAAGAGGACGACATCCATCGTCGAGAGGTCGATGCGCTCCGGCGCGCCGAGCTCAAAATGGTCGCCCTTGACGTCGCGCAGCACCATCGGCTCCACGGACGCATAGAGCGTGCCGTCGCGAAAGCTCAGGCGCTCAGGTGTGTAATGGAAGAGCCTGTAGCCGCGCGCCTGCGCTTCGAGGCTCATGGCGAAGGTCGAATCGCCCGCGATATTGATGCCGGAGACATGGTCCATCTGGACCGCTACGTTCTTGATCTTGGCCATTTCCGTCCCTTGAGCTGATGCCGCCCAGATGTAGGTCGGTCAGGCCTCAAACGCAACGGCAATCAATGGCTTCCGGCATCTGCGCGGGCGCTATTTTCAGGCGGCGATGCCGGCGCTGCCGTTGCTGCGCAAGAGGTTGCGCAGGCGGTAGGCGATGGCGAGCGGCTTCGGGAAGGGCTTGCGCAGGAAGGCAACCTTGCGGACATAATCGTCCACCCGCCAGTTCGCCCAGGTGCCGCCGGCAAAGAAGGCGACATCGCCTGCCTGCAGCGTGCGCTCAAGGCCGTCCTCGGTCGTAACGTGCACCTCGCCTTCGAGGATCATGACCGTCTCGTCCCAGCCGAAACGCCAGCGGAATTCGCCTGCCGTGCAATCCCAGATCGCCGTGAGCGCTGCCTCGTCGTGGCCGCGGGAATGTTCTGCCGTGCGCGCCTGCGGATTGCCGCTGATGATCCAGTCCGGGTTGATGGGCGTCGACTTCAGCACCATGTCGTCGCTGGCGTGCGCGACGAACGTTTGACCTGTCGGTTTCAGCGCAGCATAAGGCACGGATCGCGCAGCCATTGCGACAGCGCTTGCGAGCATCATCTTCCAGGCCATCTGTATCCCCCAGTTTGCTACCCCTAGCTGAGGCGTGGATAACAAAAGAGTCATAAAAGCCCGTTCAAGCAGACGCTAAAATTTTAACGAAGCCTTGCGCGCGAGCCTCCAGGCGTGTGCGGAATCTCGCGATCCTAAAAGGCATTCGGGAAATGGCGCGGCAGTTTTCCCGGCAATATCGCAATGATATCATAGCGTTGCGACAGAAGAGCATAGTCACGCTGGCGCGCGAGCCAAAGATCGCTCGCCGCCCGGATCCGATTTTGAGACGTGTAGGAGACGGCATCCACCGCGCCCATTTCATCCGCGCGCGCCTTGACCTCGACGAAGACGGCAAGATCGCCCTTGCGGGCGATGATATCGATCTCGCCGAGTTTCGTCCTGTAGCGCAGGGCGAGGATGCGGTAGCCCTTCAGCACCAGGAAAAGGGCGGCGATATATTCCGCCGCCGAGCCGCGGCGCAGCGCCTTTTTCCTGCGGAGCGTGGCCTCGCCGTCAGCCATCCGCGGCCTTCATGTCGAGAAGTTTCTGATAGAGCACCTTGCGCGGCAGACCGGTCAGGCGGGCGGCCTCCGTCGCCGCCCTGGCGGTCGGCAGCGCTTTTGAAAGATCGGCGAGAACCGCCTCGACGTCGGTCTCGCTCGCCGGCTCGTCCTTCGGCGGGCCGATGACGAGCACGATTTCGCCCTTCACATTGTCATGCTCTTCGTAATGGGCGGCGAGTTCGGCAAGCGTGCCGCGGCGGAATTCCTCGTAGGTCTTCGTCAGTTCCCGGCAGACCGACGCCTGGCGGCCGCCGCCGAGCACTTCGGCTGCGGCCAGAAGCGTTGCGCCGATACGATGCGGCGATTCAAAGAAGAGCAGCGTGGCCGGCGCATTGGCGAATTCCGCGAGGCGGTCGCGACGCGCCTTGTCCTTGGTCGGCAGGAAACCGGCAAAGAGAAAGGCGTCGTTCGGCAGACCGGAACCGACAAGGGCGGCAAGCGGCGCGGAGGCGCCGGGAATGGGGACGACACGATACCCTGCCTCGATTGCCTGCTGCGCCAGCCGATAGCCGGGGTCGGAAACGAGCGGCGTGCCGGCGTCGGAGACGAGCGCCACCGACTTGCCGGCCTCCAGCGCCTGCAGCAGACGCGGGCCGGCCTCGTCGGCATTGTGTTCATGATAGGCGAAAGGGCGGTTCTGGATGCCGTAGCGGTCGAGCAGGACGCGGGTGACGCGGGTGTCCTCGCAGGCCAGGACGTCGGCGCCGGCGAGCGTTTCCAGCGCCCGAAGCGTGATGTCGCCGAGATTGCCGATCGGCGTGGCGACGAGATAGAGGGCCGCCTCCAGCGGGCGCGCCGGCACCGCGATATTGTGCAGACGAAAGCCGCGCCGGGCGCCGGTTTCCGCTGTCGTCTCTTGCGTCATGTCACTCGCTTTCGTCCCGCCGGCCCCTTCCCTTTATGGGCGAGCGGCGCCGCTTCGACAAGGGGCCGCGATTTCTGTGAGCATTGCATTACAAAACGGCATTTGCAGGCCCCTGGACCGCCATGCCTCTTGCATTCGCTGGCAAAGTTCTGCCATTTTGCCCGTCCACTCCCCTTTGCCGAAGGGGAAAGCAGTGACGCGGCGCTTCCTGCGCCCCGGTAGTAAAGGTCGAAAGCGGTAGCATCCCATGCGTATTACTATTGAGCGGTCAAACCTTTTGAAGTCGCTGAACCACGTCCACCGCGTGGTCGAACGCCGCAACACCATCCCGATCCTGTCCAACGTGCTCCTGAAGGCCGACGGGCAGAACCTCGACATGAAGGCGACCGACCTCGACCTGGAAATTACCGAAGCGACGCCTGCCAATGTCGAGCAGGCGGGCGCCACCACCGTTCCGGCCCATCTTCTTTACGATATCGTGCGCAAGCTTCCCGATGGCGCCGAGGTGCTGCTCGCCACCACGCAGGACGGCGGCTCGATGAACGTGCAGTCGGGCCGCTCGAAATTCTCGCTGCAGTGCCTGCCGGAATCCGATTTCCCGGACCTGACCGCCGGTACCTTCACGCATTCCTTCAAGCTGACGGCAAGCGACCTGAAGATGCTGATCGACCGCACGCAGTTTGCCATCTCGACCGAAGAAACCCGCTACTATCTCAACGGCATCTTCTTCCACACGATCGAAAGCAAGGGCGACTTGAAGCTGCGGGCCGTTGCGACCGACGGCCATCGCCTCGCCCGCGCCGACGTGGATGCGCCTTCGGGCTCGGAAGGCATGCCGGGCATCATCATTCCGCGCAAGACGGTCGGCGAACTGCAGAAGCTCGTCGATACGCCTGACGCCATCGTCACCGTCGAAGTCTCCGACGCCAAGATCCGCCTTACGATCGGCTCCATCGTCATGACCTCGAAGCTGATCGACGGCACCTTCCCGGATTATCAGCGCGTCATCCCGTCCAATAACGACAAGGAAATGCGCGTCGACTGCACGAGCTTCGCCCAGGCCGTCGACCGCGTCTCCACCATTTCGTCTGAGCGCGGCCGCGCCGTGAAGCTCGCGCTCTCCGACGGCCAGCTGCTGCTGACCGTCAACAATCCGGATTCCGGCAGCGCCACGGAAGAAGTCGCCGTCGGCTACGATACGGATCCGATGGAAATCGGCTTCAACGCCAAGTACCTGCTCGACATCACCGCGCAGCTTTCCGGCGACGAGGCGATCTTCCTGCTGGCCGATGCCGGTTCGCCGACACTCGTGCGCGACACGGCCGGTGACGACGCTCTCTATGTCCTGATGCCGATGCGCGTGTAAACGCGCGTCGTTTTCCTGCCTGAAACTTTCCTGATCGCGACATCTCCCCTTGTTTTTGTTCGATCCTCCTGCAATTAAGGGAGAGTTGAACGGCAGGCATGGGAGGATGGCATGGCATTGCGGCTCAAGGAACGGCTCGGCAGGAAATTTGACGAGGAGATCCGCTTCTTCAAGGGCATGATGCAGGGGCCGAAGACCGTCGGCTCCATCGTTCCGACATCCTCGATCACCGCCCGCAAGATGGCGAGTGTCGCAAATCCGCAATCGGGCCTGCCGGTGCTCGAACTCGGTCCCGGCACGGGCGCAATCACAAAGGCGATCCTTGCGCATGGCGTGAAGCCGGAAAAGCTCGTCGCCATCGAATATTCGACGGACTTTTACCAGCACCTGGTGCAGCTTTATCCCGGCGTCACCTTCATCAACGGCGACGCCTTCGATCTCGACAAAACGTTGGGATCGCTGAAGGACCAGAAGTTCGACAGCGTCATTTCAGGCATACCGCTGCTGAACTTCCCCATGCAGGCGCGCATCGCGCTCCTGGAAAGCCTGCTCGACCGCATGCCGGCCGGCCGGCCGATGGTGCAGATCTCCTACGGGCCGGTCTCGCCGATCGTCGCCAATGCCGATCGCTACAGCATTCATCATTTTGATTTCATCGTGCGCAATATTCCTCCAGCCCAACTCTGGATCTATAGGCGCGCATAAATGTTTGGACTTTATATTACGCATCCTCAGGTCAAGATCGACCCTGAGGTTCCCGTTCCCAAATGGGGGCTTTCCGACCTCGGCGCGGAACGCGCCCGCAAGGCCGCTTCCGGCGACTGGACCAAGCGGCTTGCCCGCATCGTCTCCAGCGACGAGACGAAGGCGATCGAGACGGCGGAAATCCTTGCCGCGGCATCGGGCACGAAAATCGAGATCGTGCACGGCATGCATGAGAACGACCGCTCCGCCACGGGCTTCCTGCCGCCGGACAAGTTCGAAGAGGCGGCCAACTGGTTTTTCGCCCATCCGCAGGAGAGCTTCAGGGGCTGGGAGCGGGCCGCCGATGCACAGGCCCGCATCGTCTCCGCGGTCGAGACCATCCTTTCCTCGCATGACCGGAATGCGCCGATCGCCTTTGTCGGCCACGGCGGCGTCGGGACCTTGCTCAAGTGCCATCTGATGGGCGCGCCGATCGCGCGCGATCGCGACCAGCCTGGCGGCGGCGGCAATCTCTATGCTTTCGGTCTTGCGGACCGGCGCTTATCATGCGACTGGACACCCATCGAAGACTGGCGGGGATGATTTGAGATGGACGCACGCGAGCGGTTGATCGTCGGGCTGGATGTTCCAACGATTGGCGAAGCGGAAAGACTGGTTTCCACGCTCGGCGACGACATTCTCTTCTACAAGATCGGCTACCAGCTCGTCTTTGCCGGCGGGCTGGAATTTGCCCGTGAGCTTGCCGCCAGCGGCAAGAAGATCTTCCTCGACATGAAGCTGCTCGATATCGACAACACGGTCGCATCCGGCGTCGAGAACATCGCCAAGATGGGCATGTCGATGCTGACGCTGCATGCCTATCCGAAAGCGATGAAGGCGGCGGTCGAAGCGGCGAAGGGCTCCGGGCTCTGCCTGCTCGGCGTGACCGTACTGACCTCGATGGATGCCGAAGACCTTGTCGAGGCCGGCTATCAGCTCGATCCGAAAACGCTGGTTGCACGCCGGGCCGAACAGGCACGCGCAGCCGGCATGGGCGGCATCGTCTGCTCGGCCGAGGAATCGGCCGCTGTCCGCGAAATTATCGGCCCTGATATGGCCATCGTCACGCCCGGCATCCGTCCGGCGGGCGCGGAGAAGGGCGACCAGAAGCGGGTGATGACGCCTTCCGATGCGCTGAAAGCCGGCTCCACCCATCTCGTCGTCGCCCGCCCGATCGTCAAGGCGCCGGAGCCGCGGGAAGCGGCGCGGGCAATCCTCAATGAAATGGTCGCCGCGCTGTGGCCGGCAAACCGCTGACAGATCCGCTGAAGGAGACAAGAATGGCCAAGGCATATTGGATCGCCCGCGTCGATGTACGCGACCTCGAGCGCTACAAGGACTATGTCGCAACCGCCAAGCCCGCCTTCGAAAAATATGGCGCGAACTTCCTCGCCCGCGGCGGCGCGATCACCGAGCTCGAAGGCAAGGCGCGCGCCCGCAATGTCGTCATCGAATTTCCCTCGATGCAGCATGCCGTCGACTGCTATAATTCGCCGGAATACCAGGCCGCCGCCAAAATCCGCCAGGAAGTTGCCGATGCGGAAATGGTCGTGGTCGAAGGCGTCTGAGCCAGTTTCGAACGGGTGAAAACTGCGGCGCGATGGCCCTTTTCGTCGCGGCGGTATTCGGCTAAGACGAGAACAATCACAGCATTCCAAAGCCTTTCGAGGAGCCTGCCATGACCCTTGCCAACCTGCCCCCGCTCGTCACCGTGTTCGGAGGGTCCGGCTTCATCGGCAGACATGTCGTGCGGGTGCTCGCCAAGCGCGGTTATCGCATCCGCGTTGCGGTGCGCCGCCCCGATCTCGCCGGCTTTCTGCAGCCGCTCGGCAATGTCGGCCAGATCTCGTTTGTCCAGGCGAACCTGCGCTACCGCAACTCCATCGACCGCGCCGTCGAAGGTTCGGACCACGTCATCAACTGCGTCGGCATCCTCTTCGAGAGCGGCCGCAACACGTTCGACGCCGTGCAGGAATTCGGCGGCCGCGCAGTGGCAGAAGCTGCCCGCAACGCCGGCGCAACGCTGACCCACCTCTCCGCCATCGGCGCAAATTCCAGCTCGCCGTCCAGCTATGGCCGCACCAAGGGCCGCGCGGAAGCCGCCATCCTGTCGATCAAGCCGGACGCGGTGATCTTCCGCCCGTCCGTCGTCTTCGGTCCGGAAGACAGTTTCTTCAACAAGTTCGCCGACATGGCGCGCATGTTCCCGATCCTGCCGCTCGTCGGCGGCGGCAAGACGAAGTTCCAGCCGGTCTATGTCGAAGACATCGCCGAGGCCGTTGCGCGGGCCGTGGACGGCAAGGTCGAAACGGGCAAGATCTACGAACTCGGCGGCCCCGAAGTGCTGACCTTCCGCGAATGTCTCGAGACCATGCTGAAGGTCACGGCCCGCAAGAATCCGCTCGTTTCGCTGCCCTTCGGCATCGCATCGCTGATCGGCAGCATCGCCTCGCTCGTACCGTTCGTCACGCCGCCGATCACCCCGGATCAGGTCAAGCTCCTGAAGCAGGACAACGTCGTTTCGAGGGAAGCCGAAGCCGAGGGCCGCACACTCAAGGGTCTTGGCATCACGCCGACCATGGCGACGTCGGTGCTCGACTCCTATCTCGTGCAATACCGCCCGCACGGCCAGTATACCGGCTCCGGCAAGGCTGCCTGACAATCGATAGCCGACAGTTCAAGCGCCGCTCGCGACACTTCGCGGGCGGCGTTTTCTGTTCCATCAGGTGCAAATCTGGCGCAAGCCTGGCGTGTTATGACCTGTTTCATATTGTGAGACGTTGCATAAAAGACGCATAGGAAATTTAGTGGAATTAACATCAAATTTAGCAGGAACGTTTATTGCTATTTGCCATTCCACTGACTAAACACCCCCGCGCGTCTTCAGATAGACTCAAAGCGCCTCGCAGGCGTGCGGCAATCACTGTGAAAGGCTATTTCTGATGGGTAAGTCAATCGCGCTTCTTTTTGCGTGTGCGGCACTGGTAATCCTCGCAGGCTCCTTCATTGCGCCGGGCTCCGTCGCAGCGGTGAAGGGCGGTTGCTCGCCGGCTTACGGCGTCGATCCCTGCTCGACAGCTTCCATTACCCATTAACAGCAAAGCCGGTTCCTTCGAACCGGCTTTGGTTTTTATCCCGGTGCGGGCGGCGCATATGCGATCGCTCGCGGGGGGGCGCCGATTCAGGCAATCATGCCGGCCATTGCCATGCCGAGCAGAACAACACCCAGGATGATGCGATAGATCGCAAACACCGTGAAACGGTTGCTCCTGATATAGGCGAGCAGCCATTTGACAGCGACGAAAGCGACAATCGTGGAAACGACGAAGGCAATGCCGAGGGCAGTCCAGTCCTCGTTTGCCGCGCCGCCGTCCTTGAAGGTCTCCAGAAGCGAAAAGGCGCTGGCCGCATACATGGTCGGAATGCCGACGAGGAAGGCGAATTCGGTTGCGGCAGCGCGGTTGCCCGTGCCGGCCAGCATGGCGACGAAGATGGTGGCGCCGGAGCGGGAGGTTCCCGGAAAGACGCCGGCAACGACCTGGGCAATCCCCACCAGAATGGCGACGAGCCAGGTAATATGCGCGCTCGGCGGGCGGCGGGCAGCGGCCCATTCGGCAAAGATCATCCAGAAGCCGCCGATGATAAGCGCCCAGGCGACAGGCGTGGCGTTTTCAGGCAGTTCGAACCCGAGCTTCTTGACGACAAGGCCAAGGATCGCCGTGATCAGAAAGGCGACGATCAGCTTGAAGGCATAATCGCGGTTCTGCGGATCGCGCCAGCCGAGCAACAGATCGAGCAGGCGACGCCAGTAAATGATCGTGACGGCCAAGATGGCGCCGGCCTGGATGACGATGTTGAACGTGTCGCTACGCGCACCGAGCCATTGCTCGGCAATAATGAGGTGGCCGGTACTCGAAATCGGCAGGAACTCGGTAATCCCTTCTATTATGCCCAGAATTATAGAGCTTACGTAGTCCATAAAGTGTCTCCGGTTTGGGGTTCGGTCGGACTGAAAGGCGTTCAGGCTTATATTGCACTGCACAATCATCATTCGCCAGTGCGGGAGGCAAGAAAAGGCGAGCGGGGGTTGCGATGATTCAGGCAGCCATGTTTTGTCCCTTGTCAGGCAGTGTCGCCCGATTCGCTTGTATTGGCGGGGCCAAGCTCCTATAGCTTCAACTCATGAGTCATGACTAGGGCGGTATAAGTGGCGCGCCCTTAAGCCCATGCACAGCAATCAACACACCGAGTATCGATGCCCACGCTTTATCATCATCCCATGTCGTCCGCATCCCGCTTCGTCAGGCTCATCCTGGCGGAATACGGCTATCAGGCGGAACTGATCGAGGAACAGACCTGGGAGAAGCGCCGCGACTTCCTGGCGCTCAATCCGGCCGGCACGCTGCCGGTCTATGTCGACGACAGCATGCGGGCGCTCTGCGGTGCAACCGTCATTTCCGAATATCTCGACGAGACGCACGGCGTCTTGAAGCGTGACCGCCGGCTGCTTGCCGAAGACCCCTTCCAGCGGGCGGAAATCCGCCGCCTGACGGAATGGTTCATGCAGAAGATGGAAAACGACGTCACCAAGCCCTTGGCGCGCGAACGCGTCTACAAGCTGCAGATGACGGCGGATCAGGGCGGCGGCGCGCCGGATTCCAAGATATTGCGCACGGCGCGCGCCAATATCCGCCAGCATATGCGTTACCTCACCTGGCTGGCCGGTTCGCGCCAGTGGCTTGCCGGCGAGCGGATGAGTTACGCCGACCTTGCGGCGGCTGCCTCCATCTCGATCCTCGACTATCTCGGCGAAATCGACTGGTCGGAATCGCCGCTCGCCAAGGACTGGTACCAGCGGCTGAAATCGCGTCCCTCGTTCCGCCCGCTCCTGACCGAGCGTGTGCGCGGCCTGACGCCGGTTTCCCATTACGCCGATCTGGATTTCTGACGAGGGCTTTTCATGCCCGACACGAAAACCGACGATATGAAGGAGCGCAAGCGCCGCGACAATTTGACCGGCTTCCTGAAGGCGGAATCGCGCGCGCTCGGCTTCGATCTCTGCCGCATCACCCGTCCGGATGCGATTCCGGAAGCCAGGGAACGGCTCGGCCAGTTCATCGATGCCGGCCGGCACGGCACGATGGAATGGATGGCGGAGACGCGCGAGCGGCGCGGCGATCCGCGAACGCTCTGGAGCGACGTGCGCTCCATCGTCGTCTTCGGCCTCAATTACGGGCCGGACGAAGATCCGCGCGGCATTCTCGACAAGAAGGACAAGGCGGCGATTTCCGTCTATGCCCGCAACCGCGACTATCACGATCTCATCAAGGGCAGGCTGAAGGAGATCGCCACACGTTTCGCCGCCAGGGCGGGCGCCGATGTGAAGGTCTTCGTCGATACCGCACCGGTCATGGAAAAGCCGCTTGCAGCGGCGGCCGGTCTCGGCTGGCAGGGCAAACATACCAATCTCCTGAGCCGCGAGCACGGTTCCTGGCTGTTCCTCGGCTCGATGTTCACGACTGCCGATCTCAATATGGACATGCCGGAGACGGATCATTGCGGCTCCTGCCGGGCGTGCCTCGACGCCTGCCCGACCGCTGCCTTTCCGGCACCCTATCAAATCGATGCGCGCCGCTGCATTTCCTATCTGACCATCGAGCACAAGGGGCCGATCGATCCCGAATTCCGGCCACTGATCGGCAACCGCATCTATGGCTGCGACGATTGCCTTGCCGCCTGCCCATGGAACAAGTTCGCAAGCGAAGCCTCGGAAATGAAGCTGAAGGCGCGCGAGGACCTGAAGGAGCCCTCCATCGCCTTCCTTCTGACGCTCGACGATCCGACCTTCCGGACCTTCTTCAGCGGCTCGCCGGTCAAGCGGATCGGCCGGGACCGCTTCATCCGCAACGTGCTGATCGCCGCCGGCAATTCCGGCGAACGGAACCTCATAGAACGATGTCGCCTGCTTGCGGCCGATGCCTCGCCCGTCGTTCGCGGCATGGCGGTCTGGGCGCTGTCGCGGCTCATGGAGGCTGGCGAATTCGAAGCCTTTGCCGCACAAAGGGAACGTGAGTCGGACGAAGACGTCCTGAAGGAATGGCGATTGACGGGAGTTCGGTGATGCATGTGATGATCTTTGGCTGCGGTTATTCCGGTAGCGCCATCGCCAGGGCGTTCGGCGAGCGTGGCGCGCGCATTTCCGGCACGACGCGCTCCGAGGAAAAAGCCGAAGAATTACGGAAAGCCGGGATCGACGCCTTCCTCTTCGATGGCGCGACCTTGAGCGATCGGCTGCGGGCAGCCATGGCGGATGTCACCCATCTCGTACAGTCGATCGCGCCGCGCGACGCCGATCCGCTGCTGGCGCTGCTTGGCCAGGATGGCGCGGCGCTTCTGCCAAAGCTGCAATGGATCGGCTATCTCTCGACGGTCGGCGTCTATGGCGATCACAAGGGCGCTTCGGTGACGGAAGAGACGCCCTGCGTGCCCGTCTCCGGCCGCTCGAAGGAGCGGCTGGAAGCCGAGGAGGGCTGGCTGGCACTGGGGGCCGCGCGCGGCGTGCCGACCGCCATATTGCGTCTCTCCGGCATTTACGGTCCGGGGCGTAACGCCTTCGTCAATCTGGATCGCGGGACGGCGCGGCGCATCATCAAGAAGGACCAGGTCTTCAACCGCATCCGCGTGGAGGATATCGGCGCGTCGGCGCGCTTCCTGTCGGAACACGGGCTTGGCGGCATCTATAACGTCACGGACGATCAGCCCGGTCCGCCGCAGGACGTCATCGTCGAAGCAGCCCGGCTGATGGGTGTAGAGCCCCCGCCGGAACAGGCCTTCGAGACGGCCGAGATGACACCGATGGCCCGTTCCTTCTATGGCGAAAACAAGCGGGTTTCGAATGCCAAACTGAAGGCTGCGGGCTTCCGTTTCGCCTTCCCCAACTACCCGATGTCGCTCGCGCAACTCTGGCAAAACGGCCGCTGGAAGGGTTGAACAAACCCCTCCGTTCGGGTGGGAAGGCTATAACCCGTAAAGAGTAGAAAATTCCTACTTTCTAATTTTCGCGAGCCGATTTTCGCTCCGCATTATGGTTAACGGCCTCTAAATTTGCGCAAATATGGCGTCAAATATGGCAGGCGGAGCAAAAAATTTTTGTGATCTGAAACGGCCATCAAATGCTTACCGTTTCCCCGAAAAAATCGTTCTGATTTTAGCTGATTTCATTATGTTTTTTCCACATATCGGCAAAGCGGTGTCCTGCTACCGCAATGTTATCGGAATCACGAATATTACACTCCGTAACATTCCGTGATCTCTCGCGGCACTTTTTCGCCACTTTTGGCCGGATTTAAGCCCCGCCGCCCGCAAAGGCGTGAGTTCAATAGTTGAGGGACAATCCGTTTTGAGGAAAATCTGCCGTTCTCTAATCACTGTCGCAGCGATTTCAGCCTGTTCTTTCACCCTGCCGGCGGAAGGCTTTGCTGCTAACGGATGTGGCGGTGCTTCGTGGTACGCACTTCGCTCCAAAACTGCTTCCGGGGAACGCATGAACCCGGCCATCTATACTGCCGCACACCGCTCTCTGGCGTTCGGCACCAAGGTGAAGGTCACCAACCGCAACAACGGCCGCAGCGTTGTCGTCCGCATCAACGATCGCGGTCCGTTTATCCGCGGTCGCGTGCTGGATCTGTCGCGCGCTGCCGCGCAGAATATCGGCATGGTGTCCTCGGGCACTGCGAAGGTCTGCTACGAAGTCGTCAGCTGAGGCCACGTCCTCGGCGAAATCGCTGCGCCGGATGCGGCGCTTGCTCTTGCCGTCAATCGCGGGTACCACGCGGTTGAGACTTGTGAACAATCCGCCCGGCCGGCCAGGTTTCTGGGGGGCTCGTTTTTTGCGCGGATCGCTCACCAGCCAAGGCAACAGGAGAAGTTTGAATGCGTTTGGGCGGCCGCCTCGAAGGGGCGATTTCGGTTCTGGCTGATATCGATACCCGCAAAAGGCCTGTCGCCGATGCGCTGAAGGACTGGGGCCTTGCCCACCGTTTCGCCGGTTCCGGCGACCGGGCGGCAATCGGCAACATTGTCTACGACGCGCTGCGCATGCGGCTCTCCCATGCCTATCTCATGGACGACGACAGCGCCGTCGCCATCGCCCATGCCGTCATGTTCCGCCAGTGGGGATTCACACCCCAATCGCTGGCTGCGGAACTTGCCGACGACAAGTTTGCGCCGACACCGCTTTCGGCCGACGCGCTCGCAGCGTTCTCAAGCCGCTCTCTCTCCGATGCACCCCTGCATGTGCAGGGCGATATTCCGGAATGGGTGCAATCCTCCTTCGAACAGGCTTTCGGCGAAAACTGGCTTTCCGAGGCGCAGGCGCTTGCCGGGCGCCCGACGCTCGACCTGCGCGCCAACATCCTGAAGGCCACCCGCGAAAAGGCCGTCAAGGCGCTCGAACGCGCCGGCGCGAACGAGGCGAAAATCGCACGCTACGGCATCCGGATTCCCGCCGGCGAAGGTGCCTCACGCCTTCCCAACGTCACGGCCGAGCTTTCGTTCCAGAAGGGCTGGTTCGAAGTTCAGGACGAGGGGTCGCAGATTGTTGCCGACCTCGTGCTGCCGAAGGACGGCGAGCAGGTGCTGGATTACTGTGCCGGCGGCGGCGGCAAGACACTCGCCATGGCTGCCGCCATGCACAACAAGGGCCAGGTTCACGCCTTTGACGCCGATCGCAAACGGCTTGCGCCGATCATCGAGCGGCTGAAGCGCGCCGGCACACGCAACGTCCAGGTCCATGACGATGCCAGAGGCTTGTCGAACCTGCGCGACCGCTGCGACAAGGTTCTGGTCGATGCGCCCTGCACCGGCACCGGTACATGGCGCCGCCGGCCCGACACGAAATGGCGGCTGACCGCCAAGAACCTCGACGAGCGCACGGCCCAGCAGCAGGATGCGCTGAAGCAGGCAAGCCGCTTCGTGCGCCCCGGCGGCGAACTGATCTACGTCACCTGCTCCGTGCTGCCGCAGGAGAACGAGGAACAGGTGCGGCGCTTTGCTGCCGGCAACAGCGATTTCGAGATCGTCAGCGCCCTGCCCGCCTGGGACAGTCTGTTCGGCAAAGAGGGGGCGCGCCCGCGTTCCTCCGATGGCAAGACGATCACGCTGACGCCGGCCTCGACGGATACGGACGGCTTCTTCTTCTGCCGTCTCAAGAGGAACGGCTGAACTATACAGTGTTCTTGCGCCGCGGCAGACGGTGCGAGCGAATAACGCAGCCGCTCATCCTGAATCTACGGACAAACGCCGTTTAAACGGCAGGGTTGATCTTGGAAATCCATCCTTAAAACCATTCCAAACTAGAGTGTTTGACACCAGTTTGCTTTTGCGCGAAGAGACGGTTGCCGGATTCAGACGGAAATCCGTCACAGGAGAGGATTATGAAGCTCAACCGCACGTTCCGCGCAGCCGCGCTGGCGATCGCCCCCGCCGCCCTGCTCGCCCTTCCCGCACATGCGCAAACCGACGCAGCCGCTGTCGTGAAGCACTATGCCGAAATCGCCCATGCCAAATACGAGGACTCGCTGACGACAGCCAAGGCGCTCGACGCAGCCATCGACGCCTTCCTGAAGACGCCGAACGATACGACGCTGCAGGCTGCAAAGGATGCCTGGATCAAGGCACGCGTTCCCTACCAGCAGACGGAAGTCTACCGTTTCGGCAACCCGATCGTCGACGACTGGGAAGGCAAGGTCAACGCATGGCCGCTCGATGAAGGCCTGATCGATTACGTCGATCCCTCCTACGGCACGGAAAGCGACGAGAATTCGCTCTATGTCGCCAACGTCATTGCCAACAAGACGATCAAGATCGACGGCAAGGACGTGGATGCGTCCAAGCTGACGCCGGAATTCCTCTCAGGCACGCTGGCCGAGGCCGGCGGCATCGAAGCCAATGTCGCGACCGGCTACCACGCGATCGAATTCCTGCTCTGGGGCCAGGACCTGCATGGCACGGGACCGGGCGCGGGCGAACGCCCTGCCAGCGACTACGACCTGAAGAACTGCACGCACGGCAATTGCGACCGCCGCGCCGAATATCTGAAGTCCGCCTCCACGCTGCTGGTTTCCGACCTGCAGGAAATGACCGACGACTGGGCGCCGGGCGGCGAAGCGACCAAGCATGTCGAGGCCGATCCGAAGGCTGGCCTCGTTGCCATCCTGACCGGCATGGGCTCGCTCTCCTACGGCGAACTGGCCGGCGAGCGCATGAAGCTCGGCCTGCTGCTGCACGATCCGGAAGAAGAGCATGATTGCTTCTCCGACAATACCTACAACTCGCATCTGAACGACGCGATCGGCATCGCTGCCGCCTATACGGGCGAATATACCCGCGTCGACGGCACCAAGATGACCGGCCCGTCGCTGCACGATCTCGTTGCCGCCAAGGACAAGGCGCTCGATGCCGAGATGACCGGCAAGCTCAACGCAACGCTGGACGCCATGCACGCCATGGCCAAGCGCGGCGAAACGGTCGAGAAATACGACCAGATGATCGGCGAGGGCAACAAGGAAGGCAACGCCGTCGTCCAGGCCGCCATCGACGGCCTCATCGACCAGACGAAGTCGATCCAGCGCGTTATTGCGGCACTTGACCTCGGCACGGTCGAGCTTGAAGGTTCCGACAGCCTGGATAATCCTAACGCCGTCTTCAAATAAGCAAAAAGGCGGGCCGTTCCGAACCCGGAGCGGCCCGGACCCTTGAAATGTCGCATAACCCGGCCCGTCGTCTTCTTGTCAGCGCGACTTTCTGCGCTTTGCTGGCCGGGCTTCCTGTCGCCTTTGCCGGCACATTCGATCTTGCGACCAGACGGACCGATCTTTCCGACGCCGACCTGAAGCGCGTCGCCGACATTGTCAGGCCGACGCATGATTTCAGCAAGGCCGAGCCCTATGAGGCCATGCAGGCGGGAGCTGCGACCTCCATCGATCCGGTCACGGAAGACAGTTTCTCGCATATCTCCGCCAATATCCCCTTCGAGGAAGAACAGAACTTCCGGCTCGGCAATGCGCTGTTCCGCAAGCTCTGGGTTTCGGCGCCGTCCTCCACGCAGGCATCGGACGGTCTTGGGCCGCTTTTCAACGCACGCTCCTGCATGAGCTGCCATCTCAACGATGGCCGCGGCAAACCGCCGGAAGGCGGACCGAGCGCCACTTCGATGTTCCTGCGCCTGGCCCGTGCGGCGAAGACGCCCGAGGAGGAAAAGGCGCTCGCGGACGCCGACATCGTTACTTTCCCCGACCCGGTCTATGGCCATCAGCTTCAGGATCTTGCCGTTCCCGGGCTTGCCGCGGAGGGCAAGGTTGCCGTCACCTACAGCGAAGAGACGGTGACGCTCAATGGCGGCGAAACGGCGAGCCTTCGCAGGCCGAGCTATTCCGCCAGGAATCTCGCCTACGGTCCGCTCGATCCCGGCACGACCATCTCGGCGCGGGTTGCGCCCGCGATGATCGGGCTCGGGCTGATCCAGGCGATCCCGGAGGCCGATATTCTCGCCCATGCCGACCCTGACGATCACGACCACGACGGCATTTCCGGAAAGGCGGCGATCGTGCGCGATCACCGCAGCGGCCGGATCGCGCTCGGCCGTTTCGGCTGGAAGGCGCAGAACGCCACCGTGCGCGACCAGAGCGCAGACGCCTTTTCCAACGATATCGGCATTTCGACGCCCGACGCGCCCGATGCGCATGGCGACTGCACCGCGGCTGAGGCAAAATGCCTCGCCATGCCCGATGGCGTGCAGAAACGCCTCGGCAACGAGGAAGCGCCCGGCCCGGTGCTCGATCTCGTCACCTTCTATTCGGAGAACCTCGCCGTACCGGCGCGCCGCAAGGCAAGCTTCGCCGCCACGCTGCGCGGCAAGCAGCTTTTCTACGATGCCGGCTGCATCTCCTGCCACGTCCCGAAATTCGTTACCCGTCGCGACACCGCTGAAAAGGCGCAATCCTTCCAGCTCATCTGGCCCTATTCCGACTTCCTGCTGCACGACATGGGAGACGGTCTGGCCGACGGGCAGCAGGTCGGACTTGCAAGCGGACGTGAATGGCGCACGCCGCCGCTATGGGGTATAGGACTGACCCGGACTGTCAGCGGACACAGCTTCTTCCTGCATGACGGCCGTGCCAGAAACCTCACCGAAGCAATCCTCTGGCATGGCGGCGAAGCTGAAAAGGCCCGTAACGCATTCTCCTCGCTGTCAAAAGACGATAGAGAGGCCCTGATTACATTCCTGGAGTCACTCTGATGCGCCCCTGGCACACCCTGCTTTGCCTCGCCTTGACCGGCTTTGCCACATCGGCTGCCGCCCAGAGCGCAGCACCGCCCGCTTCGGGCCTCAACGAGGATGCCGTGCCCTCCGTCATGCAGCGGGCCGTCGACGAGGTTATCCGCCCCGGCTACCGCAATATGCAGCAGTCTTCCGCGCGCCTGACCACGGCGATGAACGACCTCTGCGCGTCGGGCACGCAGCAGACGCTCGACCGCGCCAAATCCGCCTTTGACGATACGATCCGCTACTGGTCGACCATCGAGATCGTGCAGACCGGCCCTGTCATCCAGGACAATCTCTTCGAGCACATCCTCTTCTATCCCGACCGCAAGGGCGTCGGCCTCAAGCAGGTTCAGGCGCTGATCGCCAAGGCCGATCCGAAGGACGCGACCGTCGACGCCATCGCCGGCAAGAGTGTCGCCCTGCAGGGCCTGACCGCGCTGGAATATGTGCTTTACGGCAACGGTTCCGACGATCTCATCAAGCAGAAGGGCGGCTTCCGCTGCCTCTACGGCCAAGCGGTCGCCGGCAATATCCAGCGCGAGGCCGGCGAAGTCGTCGCCGCCTGGGAGAAGCCTGACGGCGTGCAGGCAAGCTGGAAACATCCCGGCCCGCAGAGCGACGATTTCATGGACAACAAGGAAGCCGTCACGGCGCTGCTCGGCATTCTCGTCCACGGCGCCGAGAATGTCCGGGACCAGCGGCTGGAGCAGTTCTACAAGGGAAAGGATACGCCCGCGCGCCCGCGCATGGCGATCTACTGGCGTTCGAAGAATACCTGGAAATCGATGGCCGCGAACCTCGAGGGGATCCGTACGCTCTGGCAGAAGGCCGGCATGGCCGAGTTGTTGCCGCCCGAGAAGAAGGCGGTTGCCGATTCGATCGACACCAAGCTGAAGACGATCATCGACAGCGTCTCCAAGCTGACCCCCGATATCGAAGTCGCCGTCAGCGATGCGGAAAAGGCCAAGCTGGATACGCTGCTGACCGAAAGCCGCGACCTCATCACCACGATCAGCGACCAGTATGGCGCAGCCATCGGCCTTTCGGCCGGCTTCTCCTTCTCGGACGGGGATTGAGGCGATGTGGCACAGCGGCGCCATCGACCGGCGCGGCTTCGTCAAGACCGCCGGCATCGGCTTTCTGGCGGCTCTGAAGCCCCAGGCGCTGCTGGCCCTTGGCCGGGCCGATGCCGTCTATGCTTCCGGCATCCGCAGGGCCGACGGGTCCTTTGCGGTGGCGACCGTCACGGAACGGGGCGAGATCGTCGACCAGGTGGCGCTGCCCGCCCGCGCCCATGGCATGGCCTATAGCCTTGCGACCGGCCGTACGGTGGCCTTCGCCCGTCGGCCCGGCACGTTCGCGATGATCTTCGATCCCTGGAACAAGGGCGAGCCCGTCGTCATCACTTCGCCGGAGGGCCGGCATTTCTACGGCCATGGCGCCTTCTCGCCGGACGGGCGGCTGCTCTATGCCAGCGAGAACGATTTCGACAATAACAGGGGCATGATCGGCCTCTATGATGCGACGAACCGTTTCGCACGTATCGGCGAATACGAAACCTTTGGCGTCGGCCCGCACGACATGACGGTTTCCGACGACGGGCGCATGCTCATCGTCGCCAATGGCGGTATCGAGACCCATCCGGATTTCGGCCGTACCAAGCTTAATCTCGGCAATATGCAGCCGTCACTGGCGCTTATCGATGCGGCAAGCGGCACGCTGATCGAAAAACACACGCTGCCGCCGCAATGGTCGTCCGTCTCGACACGCCATGTGGATGTCGATGCCAGTGGCCGCATCTGGTTTGCCTGCCAGTATGAAGGCCACCGCAAGGACCTGCCGCCGCTCATCGGCCATTTTGCGAGAGGCGAGGATCTCGCTTTCATCGACCTGCCCGAGGAGACGACGCGACGGCTTGCCAACTATGTCGGGGCAATCGCGGTCAACCGGAAGGAAGGCCTGGTCGGCGTCACGTCGCCGATCGGCGGTGCGTCCGTCACCATCGACGCAAAAACGGGAAAGGTGCTGCGCGAGGACAGCGTTCGGGATGCGGCCGGCATTGCGCCCGCTCCCGGCGGTTTTGCCGTTTCATCCTACGATGGCGAATTCCAGTCGGCTCACAGCGATGTCGCCTGGGACCAGCATATCGTGCGGATCGCTCAGCCGGCGCCGGCTCGGTAGGTCTTCCACTCCCGTTCGGTGGCTTCGGCGGCTGCCCGGGCCGCCGCATGGAGCCAACCCTCATCGCGGGAGCGAAGGTCGCTGCGGATCGTCGCAGCGTTTGCCGCGTCATCCGAATGGCAATTGGCGATCTCGAAGCCCATCAGCTCGAGCATTGCGCCGTTCAACAGGGTCTTCGCATCGGTCTTGATCTCGATCTTGCGGCTATTGGGCGAAAGTCTGCGAACGAGAATGCGGCCGACCACCGCAAAATGGGGATCGGGGCTGCGCATCCGCCCGGCGGCGATGATGCCGGTTCTGATGACGTGATCTCCTGACCTTGCCAGTGACCAGACCGAGGGCACAAGCGCCTTGGCTTCACGCAGCACGGGGCCGCCGCGCCACTCCGGCACATAGGCGGCGAAACGCGGCCGGCCGAGACTTCCCGTCCCCTTCGTCACCGGCACGGGTGTTACGTTTCCCGAGCCCTTCGGCAGGGCGTTTTTCAGGGCCTCGACAAAACGGCCGGGAGCCGGCTTTTTGCCGGGCTTGCGGCTCTCCCATTTCTTCCAGAATTCCTTCCGCTCGTCTTCCGAAAGCAGCAGTTTGTCGCGCAGCCAGGGATGGTCGCGCTCCAGCACGACGGGGTTCGGATGCTCAAGGCCGCGCACATATCCGGCCAGAACGAGTTCAGCGATCGCCCTGCCGGAAATCCCGTCGTCCGGCAGAGCCAGGATGGCGCTGGCCACCAGCCGGACGAGATCCAGCCCGTAGGGCATGATCGCCGCATCGTCGAAATCGTTGGCGCCCCAGACGAGCCGCCCCTCGATATCCCGCCAGGTGCCGAAATTCTCCATATGGGTATCGCCGATCGACAGCACCTGCGGCATGCCGGCAAGCTCCGGCCTGACCTCGTAGACGATCTCCGCCCAGCGCCAGTAGGTGGCCCGCAGGAAGGCGAACGAACTCTCGCGCATCTTCCGGTGTTTCTCGGCAATATCCTCCTGCACGAGTTCGCCCTGCAGCTCGTGTGCCAGCCAGGTCTCGTAATTGCTCATCGATGGAGAAAATGCCTTCATGCGTCCGCTCTCAGGTTTGATCGATCATAGTCCTGCAGAGCCTTAACCAGAAGAAGTTTCAGGGCATGTTCAAGAGGGGCGCGCGCCGAACAGATCCGGCTGGCGCGCCCGTGAGCAGAGGCCGGGATATCAGGCCACGCCTTGCGCCGGAGCGTCGAACAGGTCGAGCTTGCCGCCGGTGAAACCATCCCGGTTTTCAGGATTGCCCAGCAGCGTGTAGGGGAAGACCGGCGGGAGTGCGCTTACCGTGTCGAGGCGGGAAATCTGCTCGGACGACAGCCTCACGTTCACGGCCGAGAGATTGTTTTTAAGCTGCTCGACGGTGCGCGGCCCGATGATCGGCAGCGACCCCTTGGCTGCGACCCAGGCAATGGCGATTTCCGCCGGCGTTGCCTCGACCTCCGCCGCAACGGCGATCAGGGTATCGAGGATGGCGGTGCGCTGCGCAGAATTTTCCGCCTGGAATACGCGGCCGCCGAGGCCCTCCGCACGGCCCTTTTCACCCTGCCGGTATTTGCCGGTCAGCATGCCGCCGCCAAGCGGCGACCAGGCCACGACGCCAAGGCCGAGCGCCTGGCCCGCCGGAAGCAGTTCCTGCTCGGTGGAACGCTCGACGAGGCTGTGCTCGACCTGGATACCGGCAATGGGGGCCACGCCGCGCAATTCGGCGATGGTTGCTGCGCGGGCCACGCGCCATGCCGGGAAATCGGAAAGGCCCGCATAGAGGATCTTGCCGGCGCGGACGAGATCGTCAAAGCCGCGAACGAGTTCGTCGACGGGGGTCACGCCATCGGACATATGCGCCCAAAGGAGATCGATGCGATCGGTCTTCAGTCGCTTCAGGCTGGCCTCCACGGACGAAATCATCGACTTGCGGCTGTTACCCGTTGCCAGAATGCCGGAGCCAGGATCGGTCTGCATGGTGAATTTCGTCGCCAGCACGAAGTCATCGCGCTTTCCGGCCAGCAGATCGCCGAGGATCTCTTCCGACTGGCCGAACTGATAGCCATTGGCCGTGTCGATGAAATTGCCGCCGGCCTCCGCGTAGATCTCGAAGATACGGCGGGCTTCGTCGGGTTCGCCGCCATGCCCCCAGCGCGTGCCGAAATTACCGGCCCCCAGCACCAGTTCGGAGACGCGCAGGCCCGTATGTTTGCCGAAAAGTTTGTAACGCATGGTGTGTGTCCTTCCGTTCCTTTTTAATTGCGATCGCAATTAATGCGTTGCGAGCTTTTAATTGACTTTGATTGTGAGTGCAATTAAAAATTTTCATGACCGTATCCGGAGATCAGACATGCGTGTTTCCAAGGAAAAGGCGGCGGAGAACCGCGGCGCCTTGCTGCAGGCGGCCAGCCGGCTGTTCCGCAAGCGCGGCATCGATGGCGTCGGAGTGGCAGATATCGCCAGGGAGGCCGGGCTGACCCACGGCGCGCTCTACGCACATTTCCCTTCCAAGGACGCGCTGGCGGCCGAAGCCTTCACGCACGGGTTCGAAGGCAACATGGCCGATACGCGAGAGTGGGCGGGCGGGCGAGACCCGTCATTCCAGGACTATGTCGAGGGACTGATCTCGCCCGACATGCGCGACAAGGTGGAGACGGGTTGCCCGATGACCGCATCGGCCAGCGAGGTCGGCCGGCAGGGCTGCGCCGTCAGCGAGAGCTTCGCGAAGGCCTTCGAGGAGATGGCTGCGATGCTCGAAGGATCGCTTTCGGATACCGTCCCAGCGCCTCAGAGGCGGCGGCTCGCGATTGCCGCCGTCGTTGGGCAGATCGGCGCGCTCGCCGTCTCGCGCGCCGTGATCAAATCGGACCCGTCGCTGGCCGACGAAGTGCTGCAGGCCGTTCGCGAAACGATCGGGGCGGCTCACAGGGCAGAATCGGTCCATCGCGAGTAGATTGCGCCCTGATGGCGGTGAAGACAAAATCATCGTGAGCCGGATTGCAACCTTGTCGAATCCGGCCGGCCATGCCACTTTCGCGGTCGCGAGAGGGCTGCGATGAACGATACCGACAGAGGCGATTTCCGGGAGCGGATCCGCCAGAACTTTGCACGACAGGCGGCCATGCACACCATCGGCGCGGAGTTGACGCGCGTCGAGCACGGCATGGTGGAAATCGAGCTTCCCTTCGACGTCAAACTGACACAGCAGCACGGCATTTTGCACGCGGGCATCATTTCCGCAGCGCTCGATTCGGCCTGCGGTTTTGCCGCCTACAGCGTTATCGACGCCGAAGCCTCGATCCTGACGATCGAGTTCAAGGTCAACCTCATGTCGCCGGGGCGCGGCGAGCGCTTCCTCTTCAGGGGCGAGATCACCAAGCCCGGCTCCAACATCATCGTCGCCGACGGGCGAGCTTATGCGATCAGCGACGGGCCGGCCAAGCTCATCGCGTCCATGACCGGAACGATGATGGTCATTCGCGGAAGAGAGGGAATTACGGGATGAAATTCGAACTGAAGTCCGTCGCAGGCAAGTCCATCCTGTTCGTCATGGCCGCAGAGGCGGAATACGGCCCGTTCCTGCGTTCGCGCATCGAGCCGCTGATGACGGGCGTCGGCCCGGTCGAAGCGGCAATCGCGATCACCAAGTCGCTTTCCCGTCTCGACGCTTCCGACGAACTGCCCGATCTCGTCGTCTCGCTCGGTTCGGCCGGTTCGGCACGCCTGCAGCAGACCGAGGTCTATCAGGTCACGTCGGTCTCCTATCGCGACATGGACGCCTCGCCGCTCGGCTTCGAGAAAGGCAAGACGCCCTTCCTCGACCTGCCGGCCGAACTGGAGCTGCCGCTGCGCATTCCCGGCATTCCCGAAGCCACGCTTTCGACCGGCGGCAACGTCGTCTCGGGTGCGGCCTACGCCAATATCGCCGCCGACATGGTGGATATGGAAACCTATGCGGTGCTGCGCGCCTGCCAGGGCTACAAACTGCCGCTGATCGGCCTTCGCGGCATTTCGGACGGCGCAGTCGAGCTGCAGCATATTTCCGGCTGGACCGAATATCTGCATATCGTCGACCGCAAGCTCTCCTACGCCGTCGACAGCCTGTTTACCGCCCTGGAAGACGGTGTTTTCTGGTTCTAGGCGCTGAAAAGAGGGACAATCGGGACAATAAAACCCGGCCGCGGCCGATTTCCCGCATTGCAAGAAGAGGCGCTTTTCATTAAAGGCTCGCCATGACCCAGACAGCACATCCCGACAGCGTTCTCATCGTCGATTTCGGCAGCCAGGTGACCCAGCTCATCGCGCGACGCGTGCGTGAAGCCGGGGTCTATTGCGAGATCGTTCCCTTCCAGTCCGCCGAAGAGGGCTTCAAGCGCCTCCAGCCGAAAGCCGTGATCCTGTCCGGCAGCCCGGCCTCGACGGTCGACGAAGGCTCGCCGCGGGCGCCGCAGATCATCTTCGACAGCGGCCTTCCGGTGTTCGGCATCTGTTATGGCCAGCAGACGATGTGCATGCAGCTTGGCGGCATGGTGGAAAGCGGCCATCACCGCGAATTCGGCCGCGCCTTCCTTGAGGTCGACGAGGACTGCGCTCTCTTCGAAGGCCTGTGGTCCAAGGGATCGCGCCATCAGGTCTGGATGAGCCATGGCGACCGGGTGACGAAACTGCCCGAGGGCTTCGAGGTTATTGCGACCTCCTCCAACGCGCCCTACGCTTTCATCGCCGACGAGAAGCGCAAATATTACGGCGTGCAGTTTCATCCCGAGGTCGTGCATACGCCCGACGGCGCCAAGCTGATTGCAAATTTCATCCACAATATCGCCGGCATCAAGGGCGACTGGACGATGTCGGCCTACCGTCAGAAGGCGGTTGAAGACATTCGCCGCCAGGTCGGCGACAAGCGCGTCATCTGCGCGCTGTCCGGCGGCGTGGATTCGTCGGTCGCAGCCCTGCTCATCCATGAGGCCGTCGGCGACCAGTTGACCTGCATCCTCGTCGACCACGGCCTGATGCGCAAGGACGAGGCGGCCGGTGTCGTCGCCATGTTCCGCGAGCACTACAATCTGCACCTGATCCACGTCGATGCCTCCGATCGCTTCATCGGCGAGCTCGAAGGCGTTTCCGACCCGGAAACCAAGCGCAAGATCATTGGCCGCCTGTTCATCGAAACCTTCGAGGAGGAGGCCAGGAAACTCGGCGGCGCCGATTTCCTCGGCCAGGGCACGCTCTATCCCGACGTGATCGAGTCGGTCTCCTTCACCGGCGGCCCTTCCGTCACCATCAAGTCGCACCATAATGTCGGCGGCCTGCCGGAGCGCATGAAGATGCAGCTCGTCGAGCCGCTGCGCGAACTCTTCAAGGACGAAGTGCGCGTGCTCGGCAAGGAGCTCGGCCTGCCCGACAGCTTCATCGGCCGCCACCCCTTCCCGGGTCCGGGCCTTGCCATCCGCTGCCCCGGCGGCATTACCCGCGAGAAGCTCGAGATCCTGCGCGAAGCCGATGCGATCTATCTCGACGAAATCCGCAAGGCCGGCCTCTACGACGCGATCTGGCAGGCTTTCGCCGTGCTGCTGCCCGTCCAGACCGTCGGCGTCATGGGCGACGGCCGCACCTACGAATTCGTCTGCGCATTGCGCGCGGTCACGTCGGTCGACGGCATGACGGCGGATTTCTATCACTACGACATGGAATTCCTCGGCCGCGCCGCCACCCGCATCATCAACGAAGTCCGCGGCATCAACCGCGTCGTTTATGACGTAACGAGCAAGCCGCCCGGCACGATCGAGTGGGAATGACGGGCAAGTCACCGTCATGACGAACTCCGTGCCGCCGGCGTAACAAGGCTCGTCCGAGGCACGGAAGGCAAGCTGCGGGCGACCTTTGCCGGCCGGCCGGCGTGTTTCATCGGCATGGCGGCCAGGGCCATATCATCGAGAGCGGCTGCCACGGCGGCCCAGCATTCGGGCAGCGCGACGGCGAGCGCGCAGCGGTTGGCGCGTGCCCTCTTCGATCGCCCCAGAAAAAATCAACCTCGGACAGCATGATAAAACAGCGCCACGCAAGGTTGCTGCCTGACCTTTTCGTCTCATCACTGCGAAAGCTGCTGTTCCTTAAAGCCCGAGACGCGCCTCTCCCAGGGATGACCGCCGCAACCTTCAACCCGAGGTAATCGATGCCAACACTTACATTTGCGAATACGAAAGGAGGGGCCGGCAAGACGACGGTCGCCCTCGTTCTTGCCACAGAACTGGCTCGCCGTGGCCATCGCGTTTCCGTTCTCGACGCAGACCCTCAGCAATGGGCCACGCGCTGGCGCCAGCTGACCGGTGAGGCGGCCGAATTCGCTGTCATCTCCAACGTCACCGAGGACACGATCGAACAGCAGATCAAGGACCTCAAGAAGCGCGGCGGCTACATCATCGTCGACCTGCCGGCCGGCATGAGCCCGCTGATGGCCAAGGCCATCGGCTTTTCCGATCACGTGATGGTTCCGGTGCAGGGCTGCGCCATGGATGCCGTCGGCGGCGCACAGGTGCTCGATATCATGAAGCAGCTTGCCGCCCAGCACGATATCCGCATTCCGCACTCGGTTGTGCTTACCCGGATCAGCTCGATCATCACCACGCGCGCATTGCTTGCCGTCAAGGGCCTGCTGGCAATGCAGCAGGTGAATGTGGTCGATACCGCACTGGTCGAACGGGCCGCCTATCGCGACATGTTCGTCTCCGGCGGCAGCCTCTACACGATGGACCCGGGCCGCGTCAGCAATCTCGACAAGGCGCAGGACAATGCCCGCCTGCTGGCAGACGACATTCTCCGCCTCGTGCCGCCGAAGGCAGCGCGCGCCAAGTCGCCCAAGAAGACGGCCGAGCCGGTCAAGGACGCCGCCTGAGGCATTCTGGTTCATCCGACATTCGCAAACGGCTGCTTTTCGGCAGCCGTTTCTCTTTGATTATTTTACGGCAAATGTTCCCGTTTTGTTCTTGACGGGGCGAATGGCCCTGATAAGTTCCTCCTTGTACGACAAGGAGGCGGACGATGTAGTCCGTAGTTCAGATGCCTCATTTTCCGCTCGACCCGAATGGTTCAGATTCCCGAGAGAATTCCGGCCTCGTCGGCAAACGTCACGACAGGCTGTTCTTCATGCTCCGGCCAACCAGGGAGGCGGCATCCGAAGCGCTGGAGATCGCCCAGGCCTATCGCCACGCCCGTTCACTGTCTGCACCGTCGCGACCGCGCGAACTGCTGCACGTCACGCTGAACGGCATCGGCGCTTACCGCAGGCTGCCGCAGGATATCGTGTTCGGCGCCGAACAGGTGGCGGCGACGGTGCGCGCACGTCCGTTCGAACTTGTGCTCGACGAGGTCATGAGCTTCCGCCATCCAGGCGAACCGCAGGCCTTTGTCATCTGCGGCAGGCAGGAAAACGAGGCGCTGCTGGATCTTCGCCGCCAGATACAGGAGGGCCTGTACGAGGCGGGATTGCCCTATAATCTCGGCGGCCATCTGACGCCGCACATGACGCTGCTCTACGATCGCAAGACCGTTCTGCCCGAAAAGCTCGACCGGCCGGTCAGCTGGACCGTCCGGGAATTCCTGCTGATTCACAGCGTCTACGGAAAGGGCGAGCATAACGTGGTCGGCCGTTGGCCGCTGCTTGCCTGAGCTGCGCTTGCGCGACGGGCGAAGATTCGCATAAGACTCCGACCCCAATGCCTCAATGCGGAGAAGACAGTGGACGTTTCAGAGATCATCATCCCAGGCGATACGCCCGGCATCGAATGGCGGTTGCCGGTCATCCGTTTCAAGGGAAGCGATCCTGCGGCGCCCAAGGTCTATATCCAGGCGGCGCTGCACGCCAACGAACTGCCGGGAACGGCACTGGCGCATTTCCTCTGCGGGATGCTGCGGCAGGCCGAAAGCGCGGGGCGCATCGCCGGCGACATCACGCTCGTACCTCAGGCCAACCCGATCGGGACGGCGCAGTCGCATTTCGGCGAGCTGCAAGGCAGGTTCGATCTCGGCTCGCGGACCAACTTCAACCGCGACTTTCCGCTGATCTCCGTCCTGGACCGGCCGGAGCTGGTTGACGAACTTGATAAGTATCCGGCTACCGATCGCCTGAAGCGGGAGCTGATCCATATGGCGCTCGGCGCCGATCTGGTGCTCGACCTGCATTGCGACGATGAATCGCTGCAATATGCCTATATCGACGAAGCCTTCTGGCCGGAAGCGGCGGACCTTGCCGGCGCGCTCGACATGCAGGCGGTACTGCTTTCGGACGGCGAGAGCTCCGCCTTCGAGGAAGCCGTCGGCTTCGCCTGGAAATACGAGGCGCCGGGCGAGCGCAAGGCGAAGCTTCCGGGCAAGCTCTCGGTCACGGTGGAGCTGCGCGGATGGCGCGATGTCTATTCGGGCACGGCCGAGAAAGATGCCCGGGGCCTGCTGCAATTCCTGATCGGGCGTGGCGTCGTCATCGGCGAAGCCACCGCAGCCGCCACCTTTTCCGGGCCGGCCGTGCCGCTCGACAATGTCGAGATCCTGCGCGCGCCTGAGGGCGGCACCGTGCTGTTCCATCGCACTATCGGTGAACGCGTCCAGGAAGGAGAGCTTCTGGCGACAATCGTTACCCGGCCCGGCTTTGTCGAGGGCGACATCGACATCCACGCGCCGCAGGACGGGCTGCTGCTGACGCGCATCTCCGACCGGCTGGTGCGCCGGCGCGGCGACCTGATGAAAATTGCCGCCGACCGGCCGAGCAAGGCAGCGCGAAAGGCCGGCACGCTGGAAGACTGAAGCGGCGTTCTTTTCCACATGCTGATGTAAGGCTGCGCGCAACTGTCACACGGGCTTCAAGAAAATCCGCCAAGCCGTTGCAGACATGTTGCGAAGGAGCTTTCATGCCGCATTACGACATTGCGATCGTCGGCGCGGGGATCGTCGGGCTGGCGCATGCGCTGGCGGCGGCAAAGCGCGGCAAGCGGGTCGTCGTTGTTGACCGCGACGCACAGGCAAACGGCGCGTCGGTACGCAATTTCGGCTTTGTGACGGTGACCGGCCAGCAGGCCGGCGACTGCTGGGAGAAGGCGCGCCAGGCCCGCGATATCTGGGCCGAAATCGTCGACGACGCCGGCATCGACGTCCTGCAGCGCGGGCTGCTGCTGGCCGCAAGGCTCGACGAATCCGAAGCCGTGATCGATGCCTTCCTGCGCACGGAGATGGGCGAAGGCTGCGAAAGGCTGACGCTCGACGAAGCGCGGCGGCTCGTGCCGGCCCTGCGGCCGGAGGCGGGGCGCTTCACGCTCTACAGTCCGCACGAATTGCGGGTCGAATCCCGCACGGCCATTCCCCTGCTCGCCCGCTATCTCGAAGTCAAATACGGCATCGACTTCCGCCGCTCGACAGCCGTGCGCGCCGTGGAGCCGCCGCGCGTGGAAACCTCGACCGGAGTGATCCAGGCGGAGACGGTGATCGTCTGCCCCGGCGATGATTTCAAGAGCCTGTTTGCGGACCGGATCGCCGCCTACAACGTCACCCGCTGCAAGCTGCAGATGATGCGTGTGGTCCCGGCCCAGCGCGTTTCGCTCAGCACCGCCGTCATGTCCGATCTCGGGCTTGGGCGCTATCTCGGTTATGCCGAACTGCCGGAAGCGACGGCGCTGAAGGCGCGGCTCGACCGCGAATTCAAGCCGGAGCGGGAAAACGGCATCCATCTGATCGTCACGCAGTCGGAAGACGGCTCGCTGATCGTGGGCGACAGCCATCACTACTCCGAAACGCCCGATCCTTTCGGCCTGGAGCGGGTGGACCGGCTGACGCTCGACGAAATGGACGCCGTGCTCAATCTTCCGGGGCGCTTCATCACCGAGCGCTGGGTCGGCACCTATGCGTCTGCCCCGGACCGCTGGCGGTTTACCGACAGGCCTTCCGACGCGCTGCGCATCGTCATCGTCACTGCAGGCTGCGGCGCCTCGACCGCCTTCGGCATCGGCGAGGAAACCATCGAAGATCTTTACGGGAGCGCAGCATGATGCAGTTCAAGGCAGTGGTCTTCGACTGGGCCGGCACAGTCATCGATTTCGGTTCCTTTGCACCGATGGGCGCCTTTGTGGAAACCTTCGGCAAGTTCGGCGTCGAGGTGACGATCGCCGATGCCCGCAAGCCGATGGGGCTTCCCAAGCGCGCGCATATCGCAGCGATGCTGGCCGAGCCGCATATCGCCGCCCGCTGGCAGGCCGCGCAGGGGACAGCTGCCGACGAGGCGGCCATCGACCGCGTCTACGAGCTTTTCGTGCCGCTGAACGAAGCTGTCGTGACCGACTATTGCACGCTGGTGCCGGGCGCGACCAAAACCATCGAATATCTGCGCGAACGGCGGATGAAGATCGGCTCGACCACCGGTTATACGCGCTCGATCATGGAGCGGGTTCTGCCGCTCGCTGCCGAACAGGGTTATACACCCGACAATCTGATCTGCGCCGACGATCTGCCGCTTGGCCGGCCGACGCCGATCGGCATGTATAAGTGCTTTCTCGACCTGATGGTCTATCCGGCCTGCGCCGTGCTGAAGGTGGACGATACCGAACCCGGCATTGCCGAAGGTGCCGCTGCCGGCTGCGTAACCGTCGGTGTGACGCTCTCCGGCAACGAGGCGGGCCTGACGCCCGAAGAGCTGGATGCGTTGTCGCCGGAGGCACGCGCCGACCTGCACAGGCGGATCGGCGAGAAGCTGATCGCCGCCGGTGCCGATTACATCATCGAGACCGTGGCCGACCTGCCGGCGCTCATCGAAGAGCTTGAGGGATAAGCGCCAGACGGCGTTTGCAGCGCTCATCCGGCATGATATCTCCCTGCCGAAACAGGGAGATCGAACCGGCATGGCCATCACCATCTACGGGATCAAGAATTGCGACACGATGAAGAAGGCCCGCAGCTGGCTGGACAGCCACGGCGTCGCCTACGCGTTTCATGACTACAAGGCCGTCGGCATCGATCGGGCGCATCTGGAACGCTGGACCGACGAGGCCCGCTGGGAAACAGTGCTGAACCGCGCCGGCACGACCTTCCGCAGCCTGCCGGACGCGGCGCGCGAAAACCTTGACCGCGAGAAGGCGATCGCCCTGATGCTCGACCAGCCTTCGATGATCAAGCGGCCGGTGCTGGAAGCGGACGGCAAGCTGCTGATCGGCTTCAAGCCGGAGAATTACGCGCAGACGTTCAAGGGCTGAGCCATGTCGAAGACCACCCGCGCCACCCAGGTTCTCACGCAGGCCGGAATCGCCTTCACGGTCCATACCTATGACTATGATCCGAACGCCGAGCGTGTCGGGCTGCAGGCGGCCGAGGCGCTCGGCGAGGAGCCGCATCGCGTCCTGAAGACGCTGATGGCGGAAGTGGACGGGAAGCCGGTCTGCGTTGTCGTACCGTCCGACCGCGAGGTCAGCATGAAAAAGCTTGCCAGCGCCTTTCGCGGCAAATCGGCCAATATGATGAAGCCGGCCGACGCGGAGCGGCTGACGGGCTATCATGTCGGCGGCATCAGCCCCTTCGGGCAGAAGAAGACCGTTCCCACCGCGATCGAAGAAACCGCGCTTGCCGAGGCACTGGTCTACATCAATGGCGGGCAGCGCGGGTTGCAGGTTCGGCTGGACCCGAAGGACGCGCTGAAGGTGCTGAAGGCGGCCGGCGCGCCCTTGATCGCCTGATCAAAGGAAACGCGCGAGCAAGGCCGTTATGGTATTCGCCTCACGCTCTGTAAGCCTGCAGCCGATATTCGCCTCGATGGATTTCGCGTAGACCGCCCACATGCGCTCTCGCAACCGACGCCCGGCATCGGTGATCACCACCCAGCGGCCGCGTGCATCCTCGTCGAATGTCTCGCGGCGGACCAGGCCCTCCTTTTCCAGCCGGTCCACCAGACGCGACAGGTTATATTGCGCAAGCAGCGTCCGTTCCTCGATCTCATAGGGACGCAATCGCCCGTCCTGCGAGCGCGCCAGCTCCCAGAGGACATCATACCAGGAAAGCGGCGGCATTTTTGCCGTCTTGAGATCGGCCTCGATCGCGGCGAGCAGACGGTCGCGGGCGCGCATGACGTGTATCCATGCGCTGGTGGCGGCATCGCTCGGTCTTGGGTGCTCATCGGACATAGATGCAATTACATTTAACTTGATCGGCGACGCAACGGCTATTATATGCAGTTGCATCTACTTTATCATCCATCTATCGGCCGCATGGCGCGGCCCCGGAGATCGCCATGAGCAAGCTTACCCTGATCAGCCACCACCTTTGCCCCTATGTGCAGCGGGCCGCGATCGCGCTTCTTGAAAAGCAGGTGCCTTTCGAGCGCATCAATATCGACCTCGCCAACAAGCCGGACTGGTTCCTGAAAATCTCGCCACTCGGCAAAGTCCCGCTGCTGCGGATCGAGCAAGCGGACGGCAGCGAGGCCGTGCTGTTCGAAAGCAGTGTTATCTGCGAATATCTGGAGGAAACGCAGCCGGGTGCGGCCCTGCATCCCGCCGATCCGCTGGCGCGCGCCCGCCACCGCGGCTGGATGGAATTCGGCTCGTCGGTGCTTTCCGATCTCTGGGGTTATGAAACGGCCGAGGATGCGCAGCAGCTCGAGACCAAGCGCAAGGCCCTCGCCGCCAAGTTCGAGACGGTTGAAGCGGCACTGGCCGACGGACCGTATTTTTCCGGTGCCAGCTTCAGCCTCGTCGATGCCGTCTTTGCGCCCGTGTTCCGCTATTTCGATCTTTTCGACACGCTTGGCGACAGCGGCATATTCGACGGGCTGGAGCGAGTGCAGCGCTGGCGCAAGGCGCTCTGCGAGCGCGCAAGCGTCAAGGGGGCCGTCGGCGACGACTATTCTTCCCGGCTGAGGGAATTCCTCAGACAGCACAATTCCATCCTGCTCAGGCAGTCCGTCACAGCCTGAAAGAGGCATGTTTCAACGCGGCCGGACATCTGTCCGGCCGCATCATTTCGGCTGCGGCGCGCTTCATTTTCGCCGCAAACGGGTCTAAGTCTTCCAGCCTCCCACCGTCGATGACAGAAGGCAGGTTGAACCATGACTTTCATGCCCCAGAGCCAGAACACCGTTGATCCCGCCAGACTCGAGAAGCTCGCGGAAGTCGCCATCAAGGTCGGCCTGCAGCTGCAGCAAGGGCAGGATCTCGTCATCACCGCCCCGGTCGTGGCGCTGCCGCTCGTACGGCTGATTACCAAACACGCCTATCTCTCGGGCGCCGGCCTCGTTTCCACCTTCTATTCCGACGAGGAGACGACGCTTGCCCGCTACCAGTACGGCAGCGACGAAAGCTTCGACCGGGCTTCCGGCTGGCTCTATGACGGCATGGCGAAAGCCTATGAAAACGGTGCCGCCCGTCTTGCCGTTGCCGGCGACAACCCGATGCTGCTGGCCGAGCAGGACCCCAGCAAGGTCGGCCGCGCCAACCGCGCCAATTCCACGGCTTACAAGCCGGCGCTGGAGAAGATCTCCAATTTCGATATCAACTGGAACATCGTCTCCTACCCCAATCCCTCCTGGGCGAAGGTCGTCTTCCCCGACGATCCCGAGGCAATCGCCGTCGCCAAACTCGCCAAGGCGATCTTTGCGGCATCGCGCGTCGACGTGCCCGATCCCATCGCCGCCTGGGCCGAGCACAATGCCAATCTCGCCAAGCGCTCGTCCTGGCTGAACGGCGAGCGTTTCGCCTCGCTGCATTTCACCGGTCCGGGCACCGACCTGACCGTCGGCCTGGCGGACGGCCACGAGTGGCACGGCGGCTCCTCGACGGCCAAGAACGGCGTTACCTGCAATCCGAACATCCCGACCGAGGAAGTCTTCACCACGCCGCATGCGCTGCGCGTCGAAGGCCATGTGTCCAGCACCAAGCCGCTCTCGCATCAGGGCACGTTGATCGACAATATCCGGGTTCATTTCGAGGGCGGCCGCATCGTCGAAGCCAAGGCCTCGCGCGGCGAGCAGGTGCTGAACAAGGTGCTCGATACGGACGAGGGCGCGCGCCGGCTGGGCGAAGTGGCGCTGGTGCCGCATTCCTCGCCGATTTCGGCAAGCGGCATCCTCTTCTACAACACGCTGTTCGACGAGAACGCCTCCTGCCACATCGCGCTCGGCCAGTGCTATTCGAAATGCTTCCTCGACGGCGCTTCGCTGAGCCAGGAGCAGATCAGGGCGCAGGGCGGCAATTCCAGCCTGATCCATATCGACTGGATGATCGGCTCCGACAAGGTCGATATCGACGGCATCAAGCCTGACGGCTCGCGGGTGCCGGTGATGCGCCAGGGCGAGTGGGCATAGGAACGCTCGCCTTCGGCATCAGGCTGCGCTGGCTGAGCCAGACGCTGAACAGCACCATGGCAAAGCCCGAGATCTGGGTTGGCGTCAGGCTCTGGCCGAGCGCCAGCCAGCCAAGCAGCGTCGCGACGAGCGGGCTCAGAAAGCCGAGCGAGGCCGCGGCCGAAGGCTCTATGCGCGAGAGGCCGCGGAACCACAAAATATAGGTGAAGGCAGCTCCGACGAGGCCGAGCCAGGCGATGCCGAGGATATTGGCTGGCGTCGGCATGGGAAGCGCCGGCTCCAGGAAAAAGGCCGCAGGCACGAGCAGGATGCCGCCTGCGGTCAATTGCCAGGACGTAAAGGTCAGGCTGGACACGGGCGGCTGCCAGTGGCGGGTCAGCACGGTGCCGAAAGCCATGGAGACCGCGCCGGCAAGACCTGCGGCAACGCCGACGGGATCGAGTGCCGCTTTCGGCGTCAGCACCAGCAGCGCCACACCTGCCATGCCGATCAGACCGGCGGCAACGGCCATGAAGCGGATCGGCTTGCCGAGGAAGAGGCGCGAAAGCGCAATGACGATCAGCGGCTGCACGGCGCCGACCGTCGCAGCCACGCCGCCGGGCAGGCGATAGGCCGAAACGAAGAGCATGGCCCAGAAAAACGAAAAATTCAGCGCGCCGAGAATGAAGGCGCGGCCCCACCAGCTGCCCGCCGGCAATTTGCGCACAATCAGCAGCAGAAGCAGCCCGGCCGGCAGCGCGCGCAGCATCGCTGATGTCAGCGGATAACCTTGCGGCAGAAAGGACGTCGTAACGAAATAGGTGCTGCCCCAGATGGCCGGCGCAATCGCAGTCGTCATCACGTCGGCGGCATGGCGTGAATTTGTCTTCATATCAAGAATCTCTACGCCAAGATAAATTCAGGATAGCGGATTTTATCTTGACGTCAAGATATCTGCTGGTATCGATGCGACATGGACAAGAGCGGGGAAGATCACGTCGACAGAATCCTGGCGCAATGGCGGCGCGAGCGGCCGGAGCTGGATGTCGAACCCATGGGCATCTTCGGCCGGCTGAAGCGGCTGACGACGCATATCGCCCGCGAGGTGGAAGCGGTTCTGCTCGAACACGGTCT
The DNA here is from genome assembly GCF_052946295.1 of Rhizobium sp. KDH_Rht_773_N. Taxonomy (NCBI): domain Bacteria; kingdom Pseudomonadati; phylum Pseudomonadota; class Alphaproteobacteria; order Hyphomicrobiales; family Rhizobiaceae; genus Rhizobium; species Rhizobium sp. KDH_Rht_773_N. Next base: position 1,534,948 of record NZ_CM129525.1, read on the forward strand.
CTCCTCCTCCGCCTTCGACGTGCTGGCCACGCTTCGCCGCTCCGGCGCGCCCTACCGGCTTTCGCCCGGAGAACTGCTCGGCATGACGATGGTCAGTTCCGGTACGATGACGAACCGGATCGATCAGCTGGAAAAGGCCGGCTTCGTGGAACGGCTGTTCAATCCCGAAGACCGGCGCAGCGTGCTGATTGCGCTGACCGAGAAGGGTTTGGCGACTGTCGAAGAGGCGGTCGGCGCGCATGTCGCCAACCAGCAGCGGCTGACGCGCAACCTGACGGCCGAGGACAAGGCAGCGCTCGACCGGCTGCTCAAGAAATTCCTGTCTGATTTCGAATAGTCAGACGGCCGCGAGCGCCCTGCGGATGCGTTCCAGGTGCGCCCTGCGTCTGGCTTGCGTCGCACGGTCCATGTCATGCAGGCTCATCATGCGGAAGACGAGTTTCTTCGAACAGAAATTGGCGATGCCACGCTTCAGCAGCCGACGGACGGGATTGCCCATATAGAAATGCACCAGCCACCAGGGCGAGCCCGTCGTCGTCAGTGCGTAGAGAAGCCTGATATTGGTGAGCTGCGGCACGATGCGGCCGCCGGCGGCATCGTGGGTGAAGGCCACGCCCGGCGCAAAGACGCGATCGAAGAAACCCTTCAGGATGGCCGGAAAATTGAACCACCATTGCGGGAAAACCAGAACCAGGCCGTCAGCCGCTTTCAATCGGGCGACGATGCCGGCGACGGCGGACGTATCGTAGGGCAGATCGAAATAGCCGTTCCTTTCGGCCTCGGACAGGCGCGGATCGAAATCTTCGGCATAGAGATCCAGAAGATCGACGGTATGGCCGGAGGCTTCGAGCGCCTCGCGGGCGGTACGCGCCACAGAAGCGGCAAAGCTTTCCGAGAGCGGATGGGCGAGGACCAGCAGGATCCGCATTGCTAGAACAGGCTTCCCTGCTTCGGCGGCTCGCCGGCCCTGGCGGCGCGCCTCCTGGTTCCCGATGGCGCAGCGCCGCCCTCTGTCGTCATGGCGCCGACACGCCCGTCGGCAAATTCAATGGCGATGCCCATGCCGGCGGAGAGCGCCGATGCCTGCGAAACCGGCCTGTTCTCCTCGTCGCGGATGACGGCATAGCCGCGCTTCAGCACGTTTTTGTAGGAGAGAGACTGAAGAACGCGATCCTGCGCGGAAAGCTCGGCGCGGGCACGCGTCAGCTGGTGGCGGATCGCCGTATCGGCATGACGCGAGAGATTGCCGAGGCGTTCACGACCGCGGTCGGTCTGCGTTTTCAGTCGGGCCGGCAGAGAGGCTAAAATGGCCTCGGCGCGTTCGATACGCGATTTCGAACGATCGAGCAGGCGCTCGACCGTTCGCTCGGCCCGGGCCATGCGTTCGTTCAGAAGCTGCCGGCGTTCGGTGATGCGGTTGGAGAGGACGTCCGGGCGCAGATGCGAGGCGACACGCTCGAAACCGCGGCGCTTGTTGATGGTGTTGAGTTCCAGCCCGCGGCCCAGGCCGGTCGCGGCCTCGTCGAAACGGCGGCGGGGTAGCGCCAGCAGCTGATCGAGCGACGGCAGGGCGCGCATCAGGGCACGGACGGACTGGCGGCGCTGATCCATCTGGCGGCTGACGGCGCCTTGCAGGCGCGCGGTAAGGCCAGCCACCTGCGCATCAAGCTCGGCCTTGACGGGCACGGCCATTTCGGCGGCACCCGTCGGCGTCGGGGCGCGGACATCGGCGGCGTAATCGATCAGGGTCCAGTCCGTCTCGTGACCGACAGCCGAGATCAACGGAATCCGGCTATCGGCTGCGGCGCGCACGACGATTTCGTCGTTGAAACTCCAGAGATCTTCGAGGCTACCGCCGCCGCGGGCGACGATCAGCACATCGGGGCGCGGGATGGCGCCGCCGGGCTCCAGTGCGTTGAAGCCATGGATGGCGTTCGCCACTTCCTCACCGGAGCCCTCCCCCTGCACCTTGACCGGCCAGACGACGACGTGAACCGGGAAACGATCGGAGATGCGATGCAGGATATCGCGGATGACGGCGCCGGTCGGCGAGGTCACGACGCCGATCACCTTTGGCATGAACGGCAAGCGCTTCTTGCGCGCGGGATCGAAAAGGCCCTCGGCGCCGAGCCGGCGCTTGCGCTCCTCGATCAGCGCCATCAGCGCGCCGGCACCGGCCGGCTCCAGCGTCTCGATGACGATCTGGTATTTGGAGGAGCCGGGGAAAGTCGTGACCTTGCCGGTCGCGATCACCTCCATGCCCTCTTCCGGGCGGAATTTCAGGCGGGAAAAAGTGCCCTTCCAGATGACCGCGTCGATACGCGCGCGGTCGTCCTTCAGCGAGAAATAGGCATGGCCCGAGGAATGCGGGCCGCGATAGCCGGAAATCTCGCCGCGCACACGCACCTGATCGAAGGCTGTCTCGACGGTCCGCTTGATGGAACCGGAAAGCTCCGAGACCGAATATTCCGCAAGATTGGTGGGCGAATCGCCGTCAAGGACATTGCTCATCCCCCCTTTTTATTTTGAACACCGCCAAACGGAAAGGTCGGGGCCGGAGAAGGCCGGCTTTTTGTTCAAAAATCGGTGAGAGACCCAAGAAATAGGGATATCGCTCCTCCAAAAAAAATCTTAGTATCATTCACGTTCGTAGGGAGTGGCGAACACCGACCCGAAAAATGAGCATGCTGGTGACAGTGAAAATTCCCCGTCGATGAATGGCGCGGGAGGGATCGCTTCCCGTATTGTCGCTCTTGCTCAACCGCACAGGTATCGGCTCGCCCTCTTTCCGAAAACCGGTCGATCAGGCGCGATCGAAGTGTCAGCGTGATGCTGCTTCGTTCCAACGCCGATGGTGCAGCCGGAGAGTTCCGTTTACGTAAGCGCAAAAGTAACGGAACTTTTCAGCCTGTAACAGAGTTGATCCGTATCGACACAGGTGCCCGGCGCGAGCCGGAGGAAATGCCGTCAGGTGAACGCATCCGTAACCATGGCCGCAAGTGCAGCTTTCGTTAAGGGTGGCAAATAAACTTTTGTTAGCGGAGGACCCCTAGGCTCCTCGCAAACGACCTGAAGAAGAGGTGACGACATGATCATCCTGACAGCAACCACATTGGGCCTCACCGTCGGCCTCATGCGCTCGGCCGGTGTTATCGCAATCGTCGCCATGTTGATCGGCCTGACCTTTGCTGCCGCTGCCATCGCCTCCGGCGGCGCCGTGTCATTCCTGGCACTTCTCTACACGATCATCGGTTACAATGCCGGCCTGCTGCTTTATCTCGGCGGCCTGTTCACCACCGATCGTCTGCGGGCCGTACGCGTCCACTCCTGAAAACAAGCGTCAGTTCGACGTCATACGGTAGCGGAAAAACTGGACGCCGCTGTCGGCGGCCTTCGGCAGCGGGTCGAGATAGGCCGGGACATTGCCCTTGCCAAGCTGCGCATAAAGCCCGTCGGGCTTCAATCTGGCGATCTCGCTGGTCTGCAGATCATCCGGGCAGAAGGCAAGTATCGTGACGCCCGCCCCCTTCAGAAACGCTTCCGCCTCCTGCGGCTCCGCCAGGCCGATATGCATCTCGGTCAACATGCCACCCTGGTTGCGGTGATAGGGGGCCGACAGAACACGGTTGGCGGTGTAGCGCAGGATCGGCACGCCCATTTCCGACGGCGCGGAAACAAGTCCCGCAGGCAGGCCGGCAAGCGGAGCGAGCGCCTGCCTGGAGGAACATGAAGGACTTTCGGCCTCTTGCGCATTCTTCGTCTTGTTGACCTGCATTTCGACGAGCGCGCCGCCGACGGCCCACACGGCCGGCACGCTTGCCAGAACCGTCAGGATATAGACGAGGGCAGCCGCGGCATTTTCGCTGTCGCCGTTCGACATGCGGCGCACGTCGATGATGAGCAGGGCAAGCGGCAGGATGGACAAGAGGTTTGAGAAGACGGCGCCCCGGACCTGGACCAGAGCGACGGCCCAGCTGACGCTCAGAAGCGCCAGAAGCACGAGGTGGAGCTGCACGCGATCTCCCTGCAGGGCGCGGAAAATGCAGACGGCGATCGCGAACAGGCCAGGCGCATAAAATGCGCCGACCGAAAAGGGATCTCTGCGGCTGAGCGCGAGAACGGATTGCGCTTCCGAGACATTGCGCAGCCAGAGCTCGACCAGCATGGGATCGAGATCGGCGAGCGGGTTGTGCAGGCATTCAGGCGCAATGACCAGGGCCGACCCGAAGATGGCAGTGCCGACGACCGCAAGCACGGCCAAACGCAAGCCGCGGCCGAGACGGCTGGCAAGGATCGCGGAGGCGAGCAGCAGTCCGCCGCCGATCGTCGCCAGGCTGTAGAAGCCGAGCGAGAGATTGTCGCAAGTCACCGCCGAATAGCGCTGCGGCGGCACTGTCGCGAAGAAGAGGATGCTGATGGTGACGGCAAGACTGAGCCCGAAAGCCTTGGCAGCGGCGGCAAACGGTTCGCCTTCCCAGACCCAGAGCAGCGCCACGACCAGGCAATAGATGGCAACGAAGGGCGTGGTTTCCGCGCCGATGGCGATTGCCACTGCGGCCGACGCGCCAGCAACGGCATAGTTCCACGCGCGCTGCTTTTCATCGAAGAGCATTGCCACCATGGTCGCGACCAGCGCAAGCTGGGCGTTGTGATGATCGATGGCGCCGGGCGCAAAGCGATTGCCGGTATAGATCGCCATGCCGGCAAAACAGAAGGACAGGTGCATGCCGGCAAGGCCGCCGACACGCCGGCCGGCAAGGCCCATGGCAAGCATGGCGGGGAAAACGAGCGACAGCGGCCAGACCACGAGTGCCGCAGCTTCCGCGCCGTCATGGCCGAGGAAGAGGCCGAAGACGCGGATCAGCGTGGCAATCGGCAGGTCGATCAGCCGCGACCAGTGCATCAGCGTACCCTCGCCCAGGCCGAGCCGATACTGCATCAGATCGAACCAGCCCTGCCCGTTCAGGAAATCCCTGACCTCCACGAGGCGCATGCCGTCGTCATTGTCGGGGCCGACATAATCGACCGGCCCGCCGGCATATTTCATGACGGTGATGATGCCGATCAGGACAAGGGTGTAGATGAGGGCCGATGGCAGAAGATGCACCAGCATCTGCCGGATGCTGCCGATGAGACCGGACCTCGCCGATGCGGATTGCGCCTTGGCGATCGGCTGCACTGCGTTCATCATGATAGCCAGGTCGTTTACGTGATGGGCAACCTTAGCCCTGGCTTGTCAAGAAAGTGTAAACCACGGCGAGTGACGGCTCCTGTTTCTCATAGGGGCTTGTTAACGCTGCATGGCGTAAGTTCGCCGTGGTTTCTTTGTGACGAGTGTAACCCCATGGCGCGATCGCTCAGCGAAAGTCCTGATATTGCCGTTCTGCTGCCCTGCTACAACGAAGCGGCGACGATCGGTTCTGTCGTCAGAGGTTTCCGGGCAGCGCTGCCCGACGCGCATATCCATGTCTACGACAACAATTCCACCGACGGCACGGCGCTGCATGCCATGCTTGCCGGCGCGCATGTCGTGCGGGAGCGGCGCCAGGGCAAGGGCCATGTGGTGCGGCGCATGTTCGCCGATATCGACGCCGACATCTACATCATCGCCGACGGCGACGGGACCTATGCGCCGGAGGATGCCGAAGAGCTGGTGCGGACGCTGCTGACCGAACGGGCCGACATGGTGGTCGGGACCCGGCGCGGCGTGCATGACGATGCCGGCCGGCAGGGTCACGCCCTCGGCAACCGGCTGTTCAACATCCTCTACCGCGCGATCTTCGGGCCTGACTTTACCGATATCTTCTCCGGCTACCGCGCCTTCTCGCGCCGCTTCGTCAAAAGCTTCCCGGCGGTTTCCGGCGGCTTCGAGATCGAGACGGAAATGTCGGTGCATGCGTCGCGGCTGAAATTGCCTGTCAGCGAGCTGGAATTGCACTACGGCAGGCGCCCGGAAGGTTCGCATTCCAAGCTCTCGACCTTCCGCGATGGCAGCAAGATCCTCTGGATGTTTGCCATGCTGATGAAGGAGACGCGGCCCTTTGCTTTCTTCGGCACGATCAGCGCCCTCTTCATGCTGGCAAGCCTCGGCTTCATGGGGCCGGTGCTGGCGGAATATTTCGCGACCGGCCTCGTCAGCCGCATGCCGACCTGGGTGCTCTCGACAGCGCTCGCAATGATCTCCATCATGCTGTTTACGGCCGGCGTCATTCTGGACTCCGTTGCACGGGCGCGGGCCGAGCAATTGCGCATCCACTATATGAGCCTGGCAGCGCCGGTCTCAGCAAGGGATAAGAGCGCGCCAATGACGCTAGATGGCAAAAAGGCCGATGCCGCATGAAGAAGCTCATTCGCTTCGCGATCGCCGGTGGACTGGGCTTCATCGTCGATGCGAGCGTGCTTGCTGCCCTTCTGCACCTGACGCCGCTCGGTCCCTTCATTGCCCGGCTGATTGCCATTGCGCTGGCGATGGCGACGACATGGGCCTTCAACCGGACCTTCACCTTCGACCGGTCAGGCCGGTCGCTGGCGGCGGAAGGCTTCCGCTACGGCTCGGTCGGGGTGACGGCGGCCCTTGTCAATTACGGGCTCTATTCGGCGCTGCTCCTGTCGCTGCCGGCGCTGCAGCCGCTGATCGCAATGGTGCTCGCGACCGCAGCGTCGATGTTCTTCAGCTTCTTCGGCTATTCCCGCTTCGTCTTCCGCGGCAAAGCCGAATAGGGTTCAGACGGCTTCCCAGCCATCCTGCTCGCTGGCGCGATAGATGGCATCGATGACCTTCTGGTTGAGCCTGGAATCTTCCAGCGTGACGATTTCTTCCTTCTCGCCAGCCGCGGCGCGGGCAAAAGCCTCCGCCTGGCACCTGTACTGGCGGCTGTCCTGGAAGCGGATGATGCGGGATTCGTTGTGGCCGCGATTGGTCACTTCGATTTCCTCGGGTCCCCAGCGATTGGCGTTGAAGGGCGACTTGACCTCGATATAGCCGTCCGTGCCGTGGAAGACCATGATCTGGCGGCCGGCCATCTGCGTGGAGACGTAGAAGCTCAGCTCGAAATCACCGAAATCGGCCTTCACGCTGGAATAGATATCGGTGCCGAATTCCGCGTCACGCTCGGTGATGGCCTGCACCCAGGACGGTTCCTTGCCGGTGGAAAAGCGCGTGCTGATGACCGGATAGACGCCGATATCGGGCAGGCCGCCGCCGCCCAGTTCCGGAATGTTGCGCATGTTGCCGGGGTCGCGGTTGTAATAGGTGAAAGCGCCTTGGACATGGCGAAGCTCGCCGATCGCCCCCTCCTGCAGCAGCGAGCGGACCTTGCGCCAGACCGGCGCATAGGTGACCATGAAGGCTTCGCTGATGACGACCTTGTTGCGGTCGCGAGCGGCGATAAGATCATCGATCTCGGATGCCTTCAGCGCGATCGGCTTTTCGCAGAGCACATGCTTGCCGGCGTCCGCTGCCTTGATCGACCATTCGACATGCTGGGAGGTCGGCAGCGGAATATAGACGGCATCGATCGTATCGGATGCCAGCATTTCCTCGTAGGAACCGAAGGCGTGCGGCACGGAGAAGCGGTCCGCCATGTCCCGGGCGCGCGCAAAATCGCGGCTGGCAATTGCCGTGATGACGCAGTTTTCGGCGTCCTGGATGGCGGGAACGACGTTATCGCGGCCGATCTTGGCCGTTGAAAGAATACCGAAACGCAACATGAGACATCCTCCTGAACTCGATCGGGCGCACCTTATTCAGCCGCCTCATGCGGCGCAATGGCGCGACGGCCGATCACGGAAGTTTGGTTTCCTTCGAAGGCGCTCCGCGCTAGGTTACTCGCGAACGGCGTTCTGCCGTTTCCTCTGATTTCAATCACTTCAATATTTTGGGAGAGCGCCATGCAGATGCGCCGGCTTGGAAAAACAGGTCTTTCGGTCTCGCCGATCGTTTTCGGCGGCAATGTCTTCGGCTGGACGGCCGACGAGAAAACGTCCTTCGAGATCCTGGACGCCTTCTTCGATGCCGGTCTCAACACCATCGATACGGCCGACGTCTATTCCGCCTGGGTGCCGGGCAACAAAGGCGGCGATTCCGAAGAGATCATCGGCAAGTGGCTGAAGAAGGCAAAGCTCTCGCGCGACAAGGCCGTCATCATCACCAAGGTCGGTTCGGACATGGGCCAGGGCAAGACGCTGAAGGCGAACTATATCCTGAAGGCGGTGGAGGATTCGCTGCGCCGGCTGCAGACCGATTATATCGACCTCTACCTGTCGCACTGGCCGGATGCCGATACGCCGCACGAGGAATCGCTTGGCGCCTATGCCAAGCTTCTCGAACAGGGCAAGATCCGCTCCGTCGGCTGCTCGAACTACGACGCGGCCCAGTTGCAGGCCTCTTTCGACGCCGCCGACAAGGCGGGCCTGCCGCGCTATCAGGCGCTGCAGCCGGAATATAATCTCTACGAACGTTCGAGCTTCGAAGGCCCGCTTGCCGATCTCTGTATCAAGGAGGACATCGGCGTTATCACCTATTTCAGCCTCGCCGCCGGCTTCCTCTCCGGCAAATACCGCAGCAAGGCGGATACGGAAGGCCGCGCCCGTGAAGGCCGCGTTGCGCAATATCTCGACGACAAGGGCATGCGCATTCTTGCCGCCCTCGACAAGATCTCGGCCGAGACCGGCGCCAGGCCGGCGGAAATCTCGCTTGCCTGGCTCCTGCGCAAGAAGGGCGTGACGGCGCCGATCGCCAGTGCTACGAGCCTCTCCCAACTCGAAAGCCTGGTGAAATCCGCAACGCTCAAGCTTTCCGACGAGGCAATGGCGCTGCTTGATCAGGCAGGCGCCTGAAACGAGGTGACGGCATGACCGCGACGATCCGCGATGCGAGACCCGAGGACGAGACGCGCTGGCGCGCGCTCTGGGCAGACTATCTCGCCTTTTACGAAGTCACCGTCGATGCCGACATCACCGATTCCACCTGGCGCCGGGTTTTCGATCCGGCGTCGGCAATCTTCATGCGGGTTGCCGAACTCGATGGCGAGGTCGTGGGCTTCGCACTGTGCCTCACCCATGAAGGCACATGGATCCGTGGCAAGGACTGCTATCTCGAAGACCTCTTCGTATCCAAGAATGTGCGCGGCAAGGGCGTCGGCCGGGCCTTGATGGACGACCTCGTGGCGCTCTGCGCAAAGAACGGCTGGTCGCGGCTCTATTGGCATACGAACGAGCAGAACAAGACAGCCCGCTCGCTTTACGACACCTACGTCAAGAGCGACGGCCACATCCGCTACCGCATCAATTTCTAAGCGGCGGAAAGCCCTCATACCATTCGGAATGATCCCCTTCCCAGTTCGCCATGCCCGGCTTGGTCAGGATACCGCGCGGGCGCACGTAGCTCTGGATCACCCGCTTCGGGCGTTCATGCCACTGGATGTTGAAGGCCCATAGCTTCGGGAAGAAGCAGAGCGAGGCATAGGGCAGGTGGTCGTGGATCCACCAGGCAAGCCGCTGCCAGTCGCTTTCATCGCTGTAGTGATCGACCATCCACGGCACGGCAATACAGGCGGCGGCCCCCATGCAGCCGTCGAAATCCCTGGCGTCCCAGATGTGATGGGCGGCCGTGGCGGCGTTGGTCGAGCAGTTCAGCCCGTTCTCATTGCCGAAGCGGTTGACGGCAGGCGAGCGATAGCCGGAGCGGATATGCAGGCGCCCGAAGGTCGCTTCCAGCGGCTCCAGCAATTCCTCGCACAGGCGCCGGCCGGTTTCGATGGCGAGATCGGGATCGTCCGGGATATTCGGGATACGGTAGAAATCGGCGATTTCCGAGTGAAGGAAATCGCGAAGGAAGAAGTTCTTCGACAGCCGCACCCGGCCAAGATCCTCGAGCCCCTTCATCGATCCCGGTTTCTTCATATGCGCGCTCCTCCCGATTCCCGACGGCAGCATCGCCCGGACGATGCAGGGGGTCCACCCGAAAAATGCGGGAACAATTAGCCCGGTGCCAACTTCTAGGAAATGTCGCCCAAGGGCGCAAATCCCCAAGAAAGGAACGGAACCATGGCCAAGGAAAAGACGCTGGAAGATCTGTTTTACGATACGCTCAAGGACATCTATTTCGCCGAGCGCCAGATATTGCGCGCCCTGCCGAAGATGGCGCGTGCCGCCCAGTCCCAGGAGTTGAAAGCGGGTTTCGAAAAACACCGCGAGGAAACCGAGGGTCATGTCGAGCGGCTGCAGCAGGTCTTCGAAATCATCGGCAAACGCGCACAGGGCAAGACCTGCGAGGCGATCCAGGGCATCATCGCCGAAGGCGAGGAAATCATCGAGGAATTCAAGGGCACGCCCGCCATCGATGCCGGCCTGATTTCCTCGGCCCAGGCCGTCGAGCATTATGAGATCGCCCGCTACGGAACGCTGAAGACCTGGGCGCAGACGCTCGGCTTCAAGGAGGCGGTCACGCTTCTCGACCAGACGCTGCAGGAAGAAGGCAAGACCGACCAGATCCTGACGAAGCTTGCGACATCCGCGGCAAACCAGAAGGCTTCACGCGCAGCCTGAAGCCACAGCAAGAGCAGCCCTCGGCGGCTGCTCTTGCTGCTGCAATCTTGCCTTCGTTCGCCGCCCCGCTATCATTTTCCGGGAATGTGAGGCGAGGTATCGATATGGCCGACAGGCAGGCAATCGAAGCAACGGTTCATCTCTATGTCGAGGGCATGGCCTTCGCCAATGAAGCGGCCCTGAAGAAGGCTTTTCATCCGAAAAGCTCCGTTATCGGACACTACCGGAATGCGGTGGAATGGCTCTCGCGCGACGAATTCATCGCCGCAATCCTGGAGGAAGGGGCCGCGCCACCCGGCACCCAGCCTTATATGGACATAGACAGCATCGACATAGCAGGCGATGCGGCAACGGTGAAAGTGACCGACGAGTTCGCCGGCATGCGCTTCACCGACTATCTTTCGCTGCTGAAGATCGACGGTCGCTGGACGATCGTCAGCAAGCTCTACCATCTCCACATATGAAAAGACCGGCAGCCTGCGCCGCCGGTCCTCCGATCTTTGTTATCCGGATCAGCTCCTCCCGGATCAGCTTCTGAGGACGCCGCCGGTGAATTTGGCGACGCTGGCGACGATCTTCTGCGTCAGCGCCTCGAAATCCTCGTCGGTCAGCGTGCGCTCGGCCGGCTGGATCTGCACCTCGATCGCAACGGACTTCTTGCCCTCGCCCACGGATGCGCCTTCGAAAATGTCGAAAACGTTGACGCCCGTGATCAGCTTGCGGTCGACGCCGCTGGCAGCCTTGATGATGGCACCCGCCTCCACCGTCCTGTCGACGACGAAGGCGAAGTCGCGCCTGACCGCCTGGAAGGGCGAAAGGTCGAGCGCCGGCTTGGTGCGGGTCGCCTTCTTCTTCGGCTCGGCCATGGCGTCGAGATAGACTTCGAAGCCGCAGAGCGCACCGGAGACATCGAGCTTTTCAAGCGTGGTCGGGTGGAACTCGCCGAAATAGCCGAGGATCACCTTCGGCCCCATCTTGATCGTGCCGGAACGGCCAGGGTGATACCAGTCAGGCCCGCCCTGCTCGATCTGGATATTGCCCATCGGCAGGCCGCAGGCTTCGATCACGGCCAGCGCATCGGCCTTGGCGTCGAAGACGTCGACCGGCTTGCCGCCGCCCTTTGACGCATTCGACCACATGCGGCCAGCGCCTGCCAGCGAAGCGGTGCCGCGGCGGATGCCGCCGGCGACCCGGCGCTGGCCTTCCGGCCTGTCGTTCTCGTAGGTGCCGGAGACTTCGAAGATCGCCACGTCGCCATAACCCTTGTCGGCATTGCGCTGGGCAGCCGTCAGCAGGCCCGGCAGCAGAGAGGGACGCATGTCCGACATTTCGGCGGCGATCGGGTTGGCGAGCTTGAGGGCCGGAGAACCGCCGCCGAAGAGCTTCGCCTGATCTTCGGGGATGAAGGACCAGGTAACGGCTTCCAGCATGCCGCGCGAGGCGAGCGCGCGCTTGGCGGCCCGCGTGCGGATCTGCAGCGTGGTCAGAATGCGGCCGTTGACGGCGGCATGGCTTTCGAGCGGCGCCGGCTTGATATTGTCGACGCCATGAATGCGCATGATCTCCTCGACGAGATCGGCCTTGCCGTCCACATCGGGACGCCAGGAGGGAACGGCCACGGAGACGCGTTCGCCGGAGCCGGAAACCTTGAAGCCGAGGCGGGTCAGGATCGTGTTGCTTTCTTCCGTCGAGACGTCGAGGCCGGTCAGGCGCTTGACCTCCGAATAAGGGAAATCGACGATCTTTGGTTCGTAACCCTTGTAGCCGACGACCTCGGCCCTGGCGGGCGTGCCGCCGCAAAGTTCCAGAACCAGTTCTGTCGTGCGCTCGAGGCCGGGAACCATATATTCCGGATCGACGCCGCGTTCGAAGCGGTAGCGGGCATCGGTGATGATGCCGAGCGTGCGGCCGGACTTGGCGATGTTCATCGGATCCCAGAGAGCGGATTCGATCAGCACATCGACGGTGTTTTCATCACAGCCGGAATGTTCGCCACCCATGATGCCGCCGATCGATTCAATACCCTTCTCGTCGGCGATGACGACGTTGTTCGGGCCGAGCTTGTATTCGCGCTGGTCGAGCGCCAGCACGGTCTCGCCCTCTCTCGCCCGGCGGACGGTCAGGTTGCCCTTGACCTTGGCGGCGTCGAAGACGTGCATCGGCCGGCCCTGATCGAAGGTCATATAGTTGGTGATATCGACGAGCGCGTTGATGGGACGCAGGCCGATGGCAAGAAGCCGCTGCTGCATCCAGCGCGGGCTCGGGCCGTTCCTGACGCCGCGCACGAGCCTGAGGCCGAAGCCCGGGCAGAGCCTGGCATCGTCGAGATCGAGCGTCAGTTTCACCGGCGTTTCACCTTCGATGGCGAAGGACGGCGCGGGGCGCGTCTTCAGCGTGCCGAGGCCGGAGGCTGCGAGATCGCGGGCGATGCCGTAGATCGAGGTACAGTCCGGACGGTTCGGCGTCAGGTTGATCTCGATGACCGGATCGTCGAGATGGGCGTAGGCCGCATAACTCGTGCCGACGGGCGCATCGTCCGGAAGGTCGATGATGCCGTCGTGATTGTCGGAGATCTGCAGTTCCTTTTCCGAGCACATCATGCCGCGGCTTTCGACACCGCGGATATTGCCGACGGAGAGCGTCACGTCGATGCCGGGAACATAGGTGCCGGGAGCGGCGAAAGCACCGACGAGGCCGGCGCGCGCATTCGGCGCGCCGCAGACGACCTGCACCGGAGCGCCCTGACCGATATCGACCATCAGCACCTTCAGGCGATCGGCCTGCGGATGCTTTTCGGCGGAGAGAACCTTGGCGATGACGAAGGGCCTGAAGGCGGCCTTGTCGTCGACATCTTCCACCTCCAGCCCGACCTCCGTCAGGCGCGTGCAGATTTCGTCGAGCGTGGCATCCGTTTCCAGATGATCCTTCAGCCAGGAGAGCGTGAATTTCATAGGTCCAATCCTCCCTTAAACGCTCAGGCCGCCGAACAGCGTCGGCATGTCGAGCGGGCGGAAGCCGTAGTGGTTCATCCAGCGCACGTCGGCGTTGAAGAAGTCGCGCAGGTCCGGCATGCCGTATTTCAGCATGGCGATGCGATCGAGGCCCATGCCCCAGGCAAAGCCCTGATATTCATCCGGATCGAGGCCGCCGTAACGCAGCACGTTCGGGTGGACCATGCCGCAGCCCAAGATTTCCATCCAGTCCGTGCCTTCGCCGAACTTGACGATCGGGCCGGAGCGGTCGCACTGGATATCGACCTCGAAAGAGGGTTCCGTGAAGGGGAAGAAGGACGGGCGGAAGCGCATCGTCACGCTGTCGACCTCGAAGAAGGCCTTGCAGAATTCTTCCAGCACCCAGCGGATATTGGCGACATTGGCCTTCTTGTCGATGACGAGGCCTTCGACCTGATGGAACATCGGCGAATGCGTGGCATCGGAATCCTGGCGATAGGTCTTGCCGGGAATGATGATGCGGATCGGCGGCTTCTGCGCTTCCATCGTACGCACCTGCACCGGAGAGGTATGTGTGCGCAGCACCTTGCGCTCGCCCTTCTCGTCCGGATTGAAGAAGAAGGTGTCGTGCATCTCGCGGGCCGGATGCCCCTCGGGGAAATTCAGAGCCGTGAAATTGTAATAGTCGGTCTCGATATCGGGACCTTCGGCGATCGAAAAGCCCATGTCGCCGAAGATCGCGGTGATTTCGTCGACGATCTGGCTGATCGGATGGATACGGCCGCGCTCGGCCGGCGAGGAGCGCACCGGCAGGCTGACATCGACCGTTTCGGCCTTCAGGCGGGCGTTGACGGCCGCTTCCTTCAGCACCGACTTGCGCTCGGCAAGGGCGTCGGTCACCTCGTTCTTCAGCGCGTTGATCGCCGCACCCCGGGTCTGGCGCTCTTCCGGCGTCATGGCGCCGAGCGTCTTCAGGAGTTCGGAGACGGAGCCCTTCTTGCCGAGTGCCGAAACGCGGAACGCTTCGAGCGCAGGCTCGTCATTGGCGGCGGCAATTTCGGCAAGCAGAGAGGATTTAAGCTGGTCGATATCTGACATTGTCTTCTTTCCGTCCAGATCAGGCGGCGTTCGAAAGGCGGGCTGGAGAGGCCGCGCCAGCAGTACAAAGAAAGAAAAACCCGCGCTAGCCCAAACCAGCGCGGGTTTCCCAAAATTCATTAAAGCATAGAGCCTGGGAAGCGCTGGTTACCGAACCGCGCCTTCAAACTCGTTAGCCGTGCCGGTTTCCTTGAGGTACTCAAGGGCCTTCTTGGCGGCAGCAACCAGGGCGCCGAATGCTTCCGGCTCATGGATTGCCATGTCGGAGAGAACCTTGCGGTCGACTTCGATGCCAGCCTTGTTCAGACCGTCGATGAAGCGGCCGTAGGTCAGGCCGAATTCGCGGACGGCAGCGTTGATACGCTGGATCCAGAGGGCGCGGAAGTTGCGCTTGTTAACCTTACGGTCGCGATATGCGTACTGCTTGGCGCGATCGACGGCAGCCTTGGCGGTACGGATGGTGTTCTTGCGGCGGCCGTAGAAACCCTTGGCCTGCTTCAGAACCTTCTTGTGCTTGGCGTGGGCGGTGACGCCTCTTTTTACACGTGCCATTTCATGATCTCCTTAATCTAACGCGTTACCGGAATAGTCTCAGAGACCGTTCGGCAGATAGTTCTTCACGACCTTGCGGCCATCGGGTTCTGCCAGAACCATGGTGCCGCGTGCATCGCGAATGAACTTGTTCGTGCGCTTGATCATGCCATGGCGCTTGCCAGCGGCAGCCGCCTTGACCTTGCCGGAGGCGGTGATCTTGAACCGCTTCTTGGCAGCAGACTTCGTCTTCATCTTGGGCATTTTGCTACTCCGTTTCTGTCCTCCCTGCGCGCTTCATCAAAGAAGCCCTTCTGCGCAAGCCCGGATTTCCGGTCTTCGCCAAAGGCGCGGGAGCGTTTGTTGTTGATCTGCGGGCGAGGCGACGAGACCTGCCCGCAAGCATTCGAAACTGCCACGGCATGCCCTGCCGGTCAGTTCGGACGCGCGCTTATAACCGCAGCGTCATGAAAGTGCAACGGGGCGGATCGAGGATTCTTGCCGCTGCCGGAAAACACGAAAGCCGCCCTGGCGGACGGCTTTGAGCGAAAGGATGCGGCACCGGTCACTTCGGCGCCAGCACCATCATCATCTGGCGGCCTTCGAGCTTGGGCTCGGCCTCGACCTTGGCAATCTCGGTCGTGTCGGCCTTGACCTGCTGCAGAAGCTTCATGCCGAGTTCCTGGTGGGCCATTTCACGGCCACGGAACTTCAGCGTCACCTTCACCTTGTCGCCTTCGTCGAAGAAGCGACCCATCGCCTTCATCTTCACCTCATAATCATGGGTGTCGATGTTCGGGCGCATCTTGATTTCTTTGACTTCGACGATCTTCTGCTTCTTGCGCGCCTCGGCAGCCTTCTTCTGGTTGGCATATTTCAGCTTGCCCAGATCGAGGATCTTGCACACCGGCGGTTCGGCATTGGGGGAAATTTCGACGAGGTCGAGGCCGGCTTCTTCCGCCATTCTCAAGGCCTGGTCCGTGGGCACGACGCCCATATTCTGTCCGTCAGCCGCAATCAGCTGAACTTTGGGAATGCGGATCTCCCGGTTCGAGCGCGGTCCATCCTTTACGGGCGCGTCGGCTTTAAAGGGTCTGCGAATGGTCGTATTCTCCTCGCGTTGTTTCGGAACGTTGCAGCTTCGTGTCCCAATCCAAAGGGGGCACAAACGGGTCACGTCATCGCTGCAGCAGATTCAATAACACCCTTTAGCGGAAAAATCACCTGCTGTCAGCCTGTCAAGAATCTGTTTTATAGGCCAAAACAACAGGAGTTCCGCCCGATGTCCGACCAGATGCCCGCTCTTCAGCCCCAGTTCCTCAATGTCGGCGAAGGCGAGGCAGCGCGGCAGATCGCCATGCTGGTGCGGCCGGCGCGGCCGGGCAGCGATCTTCCGGCCCTCGTTTGGCTATCCGGCTACCGATCGGACATGAGCGGCAGCAAGGCCGTCGAGATCGACCGGCTGGCGCAAGAGCTGGGTGCGGCCTGCATCCGTCTCGACTATTCCGGCCACGGGCTTTCCGGCGGTGCCTTCACCGACGGCACGATCTCGCGCTGGCTGGAAGAGGCCCTTGCGGTGATCGGCGACGCCGCCCCTGAACGGATGATCCTTATCGGTTCCTCGATGGGCGGCTGGATCGCGCTCAGGGCGGCGCAGGAGCTTGCAAAGGCCGGCGGGCCGAAGCTTGACGGCATGGTGCTGATCGCCCCGGCGCCGGATTTCACCAGCGACCTGATCGAGCCGAACCTCAAGAAGAAGGAACGCGCCTCGCTGGAAGAGCGCGGCTATTTCGAGGAACGCTCCCAGTACAGCCCGGAACCCAACATCTATACCCGCGCCCTGATCGAGGACGGCCGGAAGAACCGGGTCCTGACCGGCATTATCGAAACCGGCTGCCCGATCCACATCCTGCAGGGCATGAAGGATGCCGACGTGCCCTATCTGCACGCGATGAAGCTCGTGGAACATCTTCCGGCGGATGATGTGGTGCTCACCTTCATTCGCGATGGCGACCACCGGCTGTCGCGCCCGCAGGATATCGAGCGGCTGCGCAGCGCCGTCAAAGGCCTCATCCGATAGACTGAAGCCAGTTCTCCACCAAAGAATAGGCAATTGCCCGAATAGAGAGAGAGTTGGTTGAGCAAGTTATGCTCAGCTATCCCTAAGGTTATGTTGCATTTTAACCATGTCTACGAGTTGCACGGCCCTCCCAAGAAGTAACGATTGACTCCTTTCGGCCCTCTCCGTTAACTGTTTGTTAATAAATGAAGGGCGATGCAGGGAAGTAGGGCGTGCGGATCAAGGGTTTCCTCGTGGCCATGATGGCCGTGTTTGCAATGGCGCCGGCCGCTATTCCGGCTCCCAGCAAAAATGCCTCCATGGTGACCGGCAATGCGACATCACAGCCAGTCGGTCACTACGATTTCTGTCAGACACACCGCAGCGAATGCGGCGCCAACCGCAATACCGGACCGGTTTCCATGACCGGCGGCAAGTGGGCCGCTGTTCGCGCCGTCAACGCGACCGTCAACCGCAGCATCACGCCGATGACCGACAAGGAAATCTACGGCAAGGACGAGGTCTGGGCCTATCCGACCACGGCCGGCGACTGCGAGGATTTCGCGCTTCTGAAGCGCCGTATCCTCATCCAGCGCGGCTTCTCGCCCGCCGATCTCCTGTTGACCGTCGTTCGCAAGCCGGACGGCGAAGGCCATGCGGTTCTGACGCTGCGCACGGCCGAAGGCGATTTCGTGCTCGACAACCTGGCTTCCGACGTCAAGCCCTGGTTTGCGACGCCCTACAGCTTCATCAAGCGCCAGTCGAGCTTCAACGCCGGCCGCTGGGTGACGATCGAGAACGGCCGCGACGTCCTGGTCGGCGCGCTGAGATAACAAGTTTTGAGGGGACTGTGGGAAAGGCCGGCGAAAGTCGGCCTTTTTCATATGGGCAGCATGCCTGCGCCGCGGTCTCTCCCGTTTGCGGGATCAGGCATTGCCGATAAAGATGCCGGCTGCCAGCACGAGGCTGCCGCCGAGGACCACCTGGAAGGCGGCGCGCAGGAAGGGCGTCTCCATATATTTGTTCTGGATGAAGGCGATCGCCCAGAGTTCGAAAAAGACGATGACGGCGGCAGTGATGGTCGCCGTCCAGAAATACGGGATGAGATAGGGCAGCGCGTGGCCAAGGCCGCCGAGCGCCGTCATGATGCCGCAGGCAAGGCCGCGCTTGATCGGAGAGCCGCGACCGGAGATCTTGCCGTCGTCATGGGCGGCCTCCGTAAAGCCCATCGAAATGCCGGCACCGACCGAAGCCGACAGGCCGACCAGAAAGGTCTGCCAGGTATCCTGCGTGGCGAAGGCGGCGGCAAAGATCGGCGCGAGCGTCGAGACCGAGCCGTCCATGAGGCCGGCGAGACCCGGCTGCACATAGGTCAACACGAAGCGGCGCCGGGCCGTCTCGTCCTCTTCCCTCTTCACATCGTCAGGCGTGTGCTTGTCGCCCAGCATCCGGGCAATGTCCTCGTGGCCCTGCTCGGCAAGCGCGAGATCGCCGAGCAACTGGCGGGTCGAGGCGTCGGAGGTCTGCTTGACCGCCTCGACATAGAAGCGATAGGCCTGTTCCTCCATCGCCTCCGCCTCCTGCCTGATCGCGTCGAGGGAAAGGTTGGCACGCAGCCAGTCCGGCTTGCGCTCGTAGAAGCCCTGGACATGTTCGCGACGGATCAAGGGAATGCGCTCGCCGAAACGCTGGCGGTGGATTTCGATCAGCGACTTGCGGTGCGTGTCCTCCACCTCCGCCATATCTTCGAACACCTTGGCCGAGGCAGGGAATTCCTGTCGCAGATGTTCCGCGTAGGCGAGATAGATGCGGGCGTCGTCTTCTTCCGAGGCGATGGCAAGCGCCAGGATTTCCTGCTCGGAGAGGGAGCGGAAGGAACGTTTCGGTGATCTGAAAAACCGGGCCAACATGCGTAGTCTCCAATAACTTAGAATTATTCTAAATCTAAAGTGGCGATCCGCATGGGTCAAGATCAAAGCCCGGCAGGATTGACAGAATGCCGCGATCGGGTGATCGCGGCTTTGCTGCGGCAGCGCGCCGACCTATATGAGGGTTGCCATTTTAAGGGCTGCCAATTGCAGCCGCGCCGGGGTTAACGATGAAGAACGAGATACAGGGACGGGCCGCGCATGTTGCCGCGATCCGCGAAAAGGCCGAGGCCGAGATGAAAGAGATCGGCGTGGATGAGGCCTTCATTTCGAGGCTGGTCGAGACCTTTTACGGGCGGGTGCTCAGGCATCCCGAGCTTGGACCGGTTTTCGATGCGCGCCTTTCCGGCCGCTGGCCGGAACATATGGAGAAGATGAAGAGCTTCTGGTCGGCCGTCGCCTTCCGCAGCGGCGCCTATGGCGGCAAACCGGTCCAGGCGCATCTCGGCGTTGCGAACATGACGCCGGAGCTTTTCCCAAAATGGCTTTCGCTGTTTTCCGCAACGCTCGACGACGTGGCGCCGACGCCGGAAGCGAAGGACTGGTTCATGGCGACCGCGGAACGGATCGCCAAGAGCCTGACGCTGTCGCTCTTCTACAATCCGGCGCTCGACGATCCCGCAAAGAAGACGGGCTGACGCTCACTGCCTCGCCGAAAAGGTGGCGCCGGCGCTTGCGGCGACGACGAGCGCCGTCCCGGCCATCTGCAGAAGCGTCATCGGCTGGGCCAGGATGACGAAACCCGCGAGCGCCGCGATGGCCGGTTCGAGGCTCATGAGAATGCCGAACGAGGCCGTCGGCATGCGCCGCAAGGCGATCAGCTCCAGCGTGTAGGGCAGCAGCGGCACGAGAATGGCAAGGCCCGCCATCTCGACCAGGCCAAAGGCATCAAGTTTCGGCACGGCACCGGCAAAGCCGAAGGGCGTGGCAACCAGGGCCGCGACCATGAGCGACATGGAAAGCCCTTCCAGCCCCTTGAAACTGGCGCCGATCCTTTTCGTCAGGACGATATAGATCGCCCAGCCCGTTCCCGCGCCGAAGGCGAAGAGAACGCCGAGGGGATCACCCACCCAGCCTTCTCCGTCATGCGCGAGGGCCAGCACGCCCAGCGCGGCAACGAGCGGCCAGAGCAGGCGCCGGCTCAATCCATAACCGGCGGTTGCCACGGCGAGCGGGCCGAGAAAATCAATCGCCACGGCAAGGCCGAGCGGAATGCGCTCGATCGCGGAGAAGAAACTCATGGTCATCAGCGCCGTCGTCGCGCCAAGAACCGGGGCGCTTGTCCATTGAGCGCGGCTATAGCTTGACAGGCGCGGGCGCACGGCAATCGCCAGGATGATCGCCGCAAAGGCAAGACGCAGCCATGTGGCGCCGACGGGTCCATATGTGGCGATGGCGGAGGATGACAGCGCCGCGCCGAACTGGATGGACGACATGGACATCAGGCACATCAGACCGCCCGCCGCCACGCCGCCGAATGCGGTTGATGCCTGCGCGGTCAGCGTTGCCGCTCCGGCATTGGTCCTGTCTTCCATCTGCGCCTCCGATTGTGCGCCGTTCATACGAGGGCGGCGCGTGCGCGACAAATTCAAACTTCTGATCGCGGCAGCAAAAGGCCTGATGCGATATCAGAGGCGCCCGGCAAGGATGATCTCTTCGGCATCCTCGAAACTCATCTCGAAGACTTTTCTGCCGATCTCGAAGCTGAAACCGTTGCGCGCGAAGGCGGAAAGTTCCTTTGCCTTGCGCTTCTCGTCAAGCTCGACGCGGCGAAAGGGGCCGAAGGCGCGCTTGCGGGCGAAGATCGCCGCGGCGTAGAGATCGTCGGCCTCTGCGAGCGCAGCCTCCACCTTGTCGCCGGAGACACCCTTGACCGCGAGCTTCTGGGCGATGGCACGCTTCGACTTGCCGCTGCGCAGGGCGGATCGCGTGCTGATTTCGGCATAGGCGCTGTCGTCGATCGCCTTGTTGTCATAGGCGAATTTGACGGCAAAATCGGCAACGGCCTTCAGCTGCGCCGCGCTGATATCGTCGAACTTCTCCTTCGCCTTGCGGGTGATGGCGTCAAAGAGCTGCTTTTCCGTCATCATCCGCCGCTCGAGGCGATAGATGGTCGAATTGCGCGCCCAGCTCAGCATGCGGGGCGTCGGGATATCGGATGGCACGACGGTCTCTTCGCTCATCGGCAGCAGTCAGGCTTCCAGGCCCTTGAGCATATTGGCGACGTTGAGGCCGATTTCCGGCACGCCGTAACCGCCCTCCATGCAGGTGACGACCGGCAGGCCGGCAGCGGAGATCATCTCGCCCATGCGGATGAAATCCTCCGATCTCAGCTTGAAGAAGGAGATCGGATCGCGCTCGAACGTATCGACGCCGAGCGCCACGACGATCGCTTCCGCGCCAAAGGCCCGGATGCGGGAGAGCGCGTCGGCAAGGGCGGCCGACCAGACATCGAAACTCGTGCCCCGCGCCATCGGGTAATTGCGGTTGGCGCCCTCGCCCTGACCTTCGCCGACTTCATCGGCATGGCCGAGGAAATAGGGAAAGGCATGAACGGGATCGCCATGCAGCGAGGCGGTGAAGACATCGCCGCGGCGATAGAAGAGATCCTGCGTGCCGTTGCCGTGGTGGAAATCGACATCGAGCACGGCGACCTTCCTGGCGCCGTGATCGAGCAGGCGCTGGGCCGCCACGCCGGAATTGTTGATGAAGCAATAGCCGCCGAAAAGATCGATGCCGGCGTGATGGCCGGGCGGGCGGCAGAGCGCGAAGGCAAGGCGGTTGCCGGCATTCAGCCAGTCCGCGCCCGTCATCGCGCAGCGCATGGAGGCAACAGCCGCCTCATAGGAACCCTTGGTGATGGAAGTATCGGCGGCATTGGCATAATGGCCGATCGCGCCGACGATATTCTCGGGCACGCGCTGGCTGGTGCGGCGGACCGGAAAGGAATTGGCGATCGCTTCGCCCGTGTATCCCGCCGCCACCCAGCGGTCCCAGACCGTCGCCAGGAATTCCAGATAGGCCGGATCATGCACCTTGCGCGCCGTTTCAAGGCCATGCGCTTCGGGAGCGACGACATCCGTAAAACCCGCCGCCTTCACCGCGGCCAGTATCCATTCGGCCCGGAACGGCGCCTCGAAGGGCGTCACGAGCTGGCCGTCGTGCAGCTCCGTCTTCGCATCGCGCAGCTTGTGGTCTTCGGAATAGATGACGCGCACGAGTGTCCTCCGCAAATCAGTCTGTCATGTTCAAGCCTTACACAGGCCCGGCGGAAGAAAAAAGCGCTGAACGCGCCTTGATCGCCGCAACGGGCGACGCCACGTTCAGGCCGATTTCAGAATGCTTCCCTTTTCGTTACGAGACCGAACCCCATGAAAATCCTGATGGTCGATGTCGACGGCGTGCTGGTCCACGGACGCCCGGCGGACGGTCTGCCGCACTTCACCTATATCGAGCGCGACCTCGGCCTGGCACCGTCCCTGCTGCAGCAGGAATTCTTCAAACCCTACTGGGTCGACATCGTGACCGGCCAGGAGCCGATCGAGCCCCGCCTGACGGAGGTTCTCGGCCGCATCGCCCCGCATCTTGGCGCCCAGACCCTGCTCGACTACTGGTTCGAAAACGATTCCCGCCTCGACAGACAACTGCTCGACGACCTCGCCCGCCTGAAGGACGGGGGCACGCTGCTTTATCTTGCCACCAACCAGGAACATCAGCGCGCCGCTTACCTGCGCGACGTGCTGGGGCTCGGGCAGCTCTTCGACGGCATGTTCTATTCGGCCGCACTCGGCGCGCGAAAACCTTTCCGCGACTTCTTCCGGCTTGCGACGGAGGCTGTCGGCGCCGTCCCGCAAGATATCGGCTTCATCGACGATGCCGAGGAAAATATCGCGGCGGCCAGGGCGTTCGGCTGGAAAGCCCAGCATTGGACGCCGGCATCCCGACTGGCCGATGCCATCGACGTCTTTACGCAGGACGATCAGGCGACCCGCTTGTAGAAGAACGTCGTGGCGCAAAGCCCGCCTTCCGGCCACAGCGCATAATCGGGGATGATACCGACGCGCTCCCAGCCGAGGCGCGGATAGATGGCTTCGGCATCGCTGCCGGTTGCCGTGTCGAGGACAAGGATCGTCTTGCCGCGACGGGCCGCCTCCCGCTCGGCCATCTGCATCAGCAGGCGCGCGAGGCCGCGGCCGCGGGCGGAGCGATGGACGAGCAGCTTCTTCAGATCGCCGCGATGCGGCTGGTTCGGCATCTGGGCGGCACCGACCTGCACCGTGCCGACGATCCTGCCGTCCATCTCGGCGCCGAAGAGCAGCGTGCCGCCGTCAGCCACGGCTTCGGCAACACTTCGCCAATAGGGTTCGGCATCCGCCGGCGCATAAGGCTGCATGAAGCCGACGGAAGCGCCGCCATTGACGCAATCGGCGAGCACTTCGCAAAGGTCGGGAATGGCGGCCTGGGCTTCGGTTGAGGAGAGAAGGCGGATCGTCGGCATAAATATCCCTCGGTAAACAAGCGCGTGAACGAGAGCATTTCCGGCGAGGATCGAATCGCCTGAAATGCCCTATCTCTTTGTTTTCAAGCAATTCCGGACGCAAAACCGTTTCACGCCTTTGCCGGAACTGCTCTAGCGGGTGCCGTGATCCAGCACGACGCAATAGCGTGCCGGAGCGTGACCCGGATTGTGAAAGACATGGCCGTCGCCGACCGGCATGAAGAGGCAATCGCCGGGCTTGAGGCGATAGACCGTTTCGCCGACGGTCATTTCCAGCTCGCCATCGAAGAGCCAGACATGCTGCGTCATGCCGCGGCTTGCGGCGTGCGGCGGAAAGCTGACCCGCGCGCCGGCCGGAAACTCGACATCGACGATATCGACGCCGGAAGCCGTGCCCGGCGGCGAGACGGCGCGGCGCATATAGCCGGTTTCCGGATCGCGCCAGACCTGCTGATCCTGGCGGCGCGACAGCGGCGCGGCCTCGTGCCCCTCCTCGGCGAAGAACTCCGACAGCGACAGGCCGAGCGCTGCGCAGACCCTTGCCAGAAGCGAAGCCGTCGGGCTCGCTTCGGCGCGTTCGATGCGCGAGATCATGGCGCGGCTGACGCCGGAGGCCACGGCGAGATCATCCAGCGTAAGGCTCTTTTCCAGCCGGAGCGTGCGAATGCGGATGCCGATCGCCTGTTCGAGTTCCTGTTCCATTATCCGAACCCAAAATTCTACTATAAGAGAAATACAGGATCCGATGATGGAATCAAGCCCCCGCGAGCCGCCTTGCTTTCACCATGGCGCCGCCGATATATGGCATCGGCATTCAGGAACGGAGAGCGATATGGACGGCATGACGCAGGGAACTGAAACGACGGAAAGCTTCACGGCGGCCGCCTGGGAGCGGATCAAGCCCATCATGGCCGAGATCGAGCGGTTGCCGCTGCTGGAACGGCTTTCGGACGGTACGCTGCCGCCGGAGATTTTCCGTCACTACATCCTGCAGGATGCGATCTACCTGAAGCACTATGCCCGCTGCCTGGCGATCGTCGCCGCCAAGGCACCCGACAATGCCCAGGTTCTGCGCTTCCTCGGCTCGGCACAGAAGGCGATCACCGTCGAGCAGGGCCTGCATGCCGGCTTCCTCACCCAGTTCGGCATTTCGAGCGCCGACGTGACGGGTGCCGAGCCCTCGCCTTCCTGCTTTGCCTATACGAATTTCCTGCTGGCAACGGCCTATCACAGCTCCTATGCGGTGGCGCTGTCGGCCATTCTGCCCTGCTTCTGGATCTACTGGCATGTCGGCGAAGGCATCAAGAGCCGGCCGGCGATCGAGGGCAATATCTTCCAGGCCTGGATCAACACCTATGGCGATCCGCAGTTCGCCGCAGGTGCCCGCGAGGTGATCGCGCTGACCGATATCGCCGCCCGCGCCGCCTCGCCGGCAGAGCGCCGGCAGATGATGGACGCTTTCGTGCGCGCCTCCCAATATGAATGGATGTTCTGGGATTCGGCCTGGAGGCTGGAGACGTGGCCGGTCTGAGCCGCGCCCGGCAGTCCGCAAAATAGGGTAAACCCCGGTATAATTACCGCTTTGCGGGCGGTGAGCGCGCTGCTATATGGCGCGCATGAGCACCAATTCGACGACTCCGCTATCCCATATCCGCAACTTCTCGATCGTGGCCCATATCGACCACGGCAAATCGACGCTTGCCGACCGCCTGATCCAGACGACCGGCGGACTTGCCGAGCGCGAGATGTCCGAGCAGGTGCTCGACAATATGGATATCGAGCGCGAGCGCGGCATCACCATCAAGGCCCAGACCGTTCGCCTGCACTACAAGGCGAATAACGGCGAGACCTATGTGCTGAACCTCATCGACACGCCCGGACACGTGGACTTCGCCTATGAAGTCTCGCGCTCGCTGTCGGCCTGCGAAGGTTCGCTGCTCGTCGTCGATGCGTCGCAGGGCGTGGAAGCCCAGACGCTCGCCAACGTCTATCAGGCGATCGACAACAACCACGAGCTCATCACCGTTCTCAACAAGATCGACCTGCCGGCGGCCGAACCCGACCGCATCAAGGAGCAGATCGAGGAAGTGATCGGCATCGATGCGTCCGAAGCCGTGCTGATTTCGGCCAAGACCGGCCTCGGCATTCCCGACGTGCTCGAAGCGATCGTCCACAAGCTGCCGGCGCCGAAGAGCCCGGGCGGCGAGAAGGCGCCGCTGAAGGCGCTGCTCGTCGACAGCTGGTACGACACCTATCTCGGCGTCATGGTCCTGGTGCGCGTCATCGACGGCGTGCTGTCCAAGGGCCAGACAATCCGCATGATGGGCACGGACGCCAAATACCAGGTGGAACGCGTCGGCGTGCTGACGCCGAAGATGGTCAATGTGGACAGCCTCGGCCCCGGCGAGATCGGCTTCATCACCGCCTCGATCAAGGAAGTGGCCGACACCCGCGTCGGCGATACGATCACCGAGGACAAGCGCCCGACGGCGCAGGCCCTGCCGGGCTTCAAGCCGGCGCAGCCGGTCGTCTTCTGCGGCCTGTTTCCGGTCGATGCGGCCGATTTCGAAGACCTGCGTGCGGCGATGGGCAAGCTTCGCCTCAACGACGCATCCTTCTCCTTCGAAATGGAATCGTCTGCCGCACTCGGCTTCGGCTTCCGCTGCGGCTTCCTCGGCCTCCTGCATCTCGAAATCATCCAGGAGCGCCTGGAGCGCGAGTTCGATCTCGACCTCATCGCAACCGCACCATCGGTCGTCTACCAGCTGACCATGACCGACGGCAGCGAGCGTGAGCTGCACAACCCGGCCGATATGCCCGATGTCGTCAAGATCGCTGAAATCCGCGAACCGTGGATCAAGGCGACGATCATGACGCCGGACGATTATCTCGGCGGCATCCTGAAGCTCTGCCAGGACCGGCGCGGCATCCAGACCGAGCTGACCTATGTCGGCACCCGCGCGATGGTGACTTACGAGCTGCCGCTCAACGAAGTGGTCTTCGACTTCTACGACCGCCTGAAATCGATCTCCAAGGGCTATGCCTCCTTCGACTATCATCTGGAAGGCTACCGCGAAGGCAATCTCGTGAAGATGTCGATCCTCGTCAACGGCGAGCCGGTCGACGCGCTTTCGATGCTGGTCCACCGCGCCGCCGCCGAAAAGCGCGGCCGCGACATGTGCGAGCGGCTGAAGGAGCTGATTCCGAAGCACATGTTCAAGATCCCGATCCAGGCCGCGATCGGCAGCAACGTCATCGCCCGCGAAACGATCTCGGCGCTGCGCAAGGACGTGACGGCCAAGTGCTACGGCGGCGACGCCACCCGCAAGCGCAAACTTCTGGAAAAGCAGAAGGAAGGCAAGAAGCGCATGCGCCAGTTCGGCAAGGTGGAGATCCCGCAGGAAGCCTTCATCGCCGCGCTCAAGATGGGCGACGAGTAAGCCCTTCAGCCTTTTGCCGGCCGGGCATAATCGGGCATGCGAAACCGGCGCCGATAGGTGCCGGGCGCCAGGCCCGTCATGCGTTTGAAGAGCCGGCGGAAAAAGGCCGGCTCCTCATAGCCGACCTGCCAGCTGATTTCGTCGACTGGCATATCGGTGCGCTCCAGCCGCCGTTTGGCGTCCTCCACTCTCAAGCGCTGTATGTAGGCGATCGGGCTGACACCGGTCGCCTGGGTGAAGCGACGCTTGAAGGTTCGCTCCGTCAGGCCGGCGCGGCGAACCATCTCTTCGATGGGATTGGCGACCGAAAAATGGCTGGAGATCCATTCCTGCGCAGTCTGGATGGCGGTATCGCCGTGGTCCCTGCGCCCCTCGAAGACGATGTAGGGGGCGAGCCCGTCCTGGTGCCATTGCAGCGCAAAGAAGCGGGCGATCGCCTGCGCCGCCGAAGCGCCGGCATGGCGTGCAATCAGGTAAAGAACAAGGTCATGCCAGGTCATCGAGGCACCGGAACTGATCAACTCCTCGCGCCTGCCGCAGACGACGAGTACGCGCTCCGGATGGACGGGCACCTGCGGAAAACTTGCCCGGAAGGCATCGGCGTAACCGAAATGCACGGTGGCATCCATGCCGTCGAAGAGCCCGGTTTCGGCCAACAGGAAGAGCCCTGAACAGGCCGAACAGATCAGCGCGCCGCGGGCATGCATGGCACGGACCCATGCGATCAGCTCAGGATAGCGCCCCTTTCTCCACCCGTCCGCCGGCAACAGGACGGAGGGGACGATGATGATATCGGTGTGGTCGAGCGATGCGATGCTGCGCTGGACGGTGATCGGCACCCGGCTCGCAAGCTCCAGCGGCTCGGCAGTGACGCCGACGATTTCCACGCGAAAAGGCGGGCCGCCGCGGATGACATCGCTCGCCGCCGGCAGGACGGCGAAGGCGTTCATGACATCGAAAATGCCGCCGAGCGTCGAGACCACCGCCTCGGGGATGGCCACGAGGCTCACATGAAGAGATTCGGATGCTGCTGGATCGGCACCGGTTTGCATCTGATCCCCCGGAAGAAACGGCCGCGTCATTCGCCCTTCTGCCTACACCGACGCGCAGATTGGCGCAAATGGCCCGCTTGTGGTCCATACCGCTCTGCCGCCCGGCCTTGCCTCCTGTCATTCATTTCGCATTCCGAATATTTCGACAGGAGAAGAAAATGGATCAGATAAGGCACGGGACGATCGATGCAGCCAGGCTCGACCTCATCGTCTCACGGGCAATCGGCGACCTCTCTGCCGGCTATGGCGGCGTGATGGTCAGCATCGGGCACCGGCTCGGCCTCTACAAGGCGATGGCAAAGGCCGGTCCCGTCAGTTCGCGCCAGCTTGCGACGCTCACGGGATGCGCAGAGCGCTACATCCGTGAATGGCTGGGCTCGCAGGTTGCGGGCGGCTATGTGATCTACGACAGCGCCAGCCACAGCTACGAACTGCCGGCGGAAAACGCGATGGTGCTGGCACAGGAGGACAGCCCGGTCTTCCTGGCGGCAGCCTGGGCAATCCCGGCGTCGATGTGGGCCGACGAGGACAAGGCGCTGGATGCCTTTCGCACAGGAGCCGGCATCCCCTGGGGCGACCATGACGGGCGGCTTTATTGCGGTGTCGCCTCGCTCTATCGCAATGCCTATAAGGCAAGCCTCGTCTCCGAATGGCTGCCGGCGCTCGATGGCGTGGTCGAAAAGCTGAAGGCCGGCGCTCTGGTCGCCGATGTCGGCTGCGGCCACGGGCATTCGACGGCACTGATGGCCGCGGCCTTTCCAGCCTCGCGTTTTCATGGCTTCGATTCGCATGCGCAATCGCTCGAAGAAGCTCGGCAGGTTGCAGCCAAGGCAGGCGGGACGCGGAAGGTCACGTTCGAGACGGCGCGGGCGGATACCTATCCGGGCTCAGGCTACGATCTCATCTGCTTCTTCGACTGCCTGCACGATATGGGCGACCCGTTGGCCGTCGCAAAACACGCGGCCAAGACGATTGCCCGCGACGGGACGGTCATGCTGGTCGAGCCATACGCAAAGGACGCCGTCGGCGACAATATTTCACCGGTCGCACGCATGTACTACGCCGCCTCGACGACGATCTGCTGCGCCCACGCGATCTCCGACGGCGGCCATATCGTGCTCGGCGCGCAGGCGGGGGAGAAACGGCTGGCTGACATCTTCCGCAAGGCAGGCTTCACACGGTTCCGCCGGGCAATGGCCACACCGTTCAACCTGGTGCTCGAGGCACGGCTCTGACGCCTGCGCTGAAACGCGGTTCAGATTCCGATTTCCCTAAAGCCCCGCCACCCAGCGGTGCCATTCTTCCTCGCTGCCGCGGAAGACATTGAGGTCGATGCGGCCTTCGACGCCGTGCGACAGGCCCGAGCCGGAATATTGCCAGAAGAGCCACTTGCGGCCCGGATAGACTTTCGACGGATGCTGGGCGACCGCGCGCAGCCAGAAATGATAGTTCGGGAAGGCGCCCTCGAGATTGTCGGCATAGAAATCCGGGGCCGTGTAGATGATCGGGCGCTTGCCATAGTAGCGCTCGATCTTCTCCATGAAGACCTGCATCTTTTCCAGCACGCGGGCGCGCGAGAGCTTTACCTTGCAGCTCGATTCGCCGTTCCACTCCACGTCGATGACCGGCGGCAGCGCATCGGGATCACGCGGCACGTTGCGGATGAACCAGTCGGCCTGTTCGCCGGCCGTGCGGCACCAGTAGAAGAAGTGATAGGCGCCGCGCTTGATGCCGGCTTCCTTGGCGCGACGCCAGTTGGTCCTGAACATCGGGTCCAGATGGTCGCCGCCATCCGTGGCCTTGATGAAGGCGAAGTTTGCGCCGCGGGTCCTGAGCGTCTCCCAGTCGATATCCCCCTGCCAGCGCGAGACATCGACGCCGTGGACAGCCAGCTTGCGCGGCGAGATCTTGCCGAAGTTGATCGGCTTGGCATCACGGAAGCCGTAACCGTAGACGCGCGAGCGGCCGCGCGTCGGCGGCTCGATGGCCGGTGCGGCCGCCATGGCGAATTCCACCGGACGTTCGCTCGGGACCGGCATTCCGGGCTGCGAGACGGCGGAAGGCGTCATTGCCGAGAAGGCGCGCGGCTCCGGCACAGGCGCGTCCCAGGCGAGGCTTGCCTGCGGCATCGTATCGTCCGTTTCGGCCGCAGCCACCGCGGCCTGCGGCACGGATGCCGGTGGCGGGGTTACGGAAGCGGTGATGTCCTTCGACAGTTTCGGAGTGACGCCGGCCGAAAGACTTTCCGGACCGGAAGCCGACGAGCAGCCCGCCAGAGCGAGGCAGGCAAGAAGGATCGCTGGGACAGCCGTGGAACGCATGAGCACCGTGACGCAAGACAACAACCGGGGCGCTTCACCCATACGCGAAGACACCAATCAGGAATAGCTAACGGAAAATTATCAAAAAAGACTGAATCCGAACTTTCCGCCCGCCGATTCGGCCGCCGAAGCATTGCGGCGCCTTCCGCAAGCCTCTAAGTCCAGCAGGAAAAGGGAGCCTGCCATGACCGACAAAGCCCGTGTGACCATCCTCTACTGTACGCAATGCAACTGGCTGCTGCGCGCCGGCTGGATGGCGCAGGAACTGCTGCAGACCTTTACCGACAGCCTTGGCGAAGTGGCGCTCATTCCCGGCACCGGCGGCAATTTCGAGATCCGCGTCAATGGCGAGCTCATCTGGGAGCGCAAGCGCGACGGCGGCTTTCCGGGGCCGAAGGAATTGAAACAGCGGGTGCGCGACATCATCGAGCCCGACCGCGATCTCGGCCATGCCGACCGCGCCTCGCTGGAGAGCTGACGCTCAGCGATAGGGCGAACGGCAGGTCTTGTAGATGCCTTCGAAGGTCAGGAAACGATCCGTGCGCGGATTGTAGGACCGGTATTCGTTGCGGCACCATTCCACATGGCGGGCCTGGTTCTCCGCCGAGGGCTGCACGCGCTGCAGCGGCGGCGGATCGTAGGTCAGCCTCGGCGGCAAGGTTCCCGGCGGCTGATAGTATTTCGGGCCGGCCGCATTCGGCGGGCGGAAATTCGGCTGGACATAGGCCGGGCGGTGCCATTGCTGCGGACCGAAACCGAAGCAGCCTCGATAGTCGCAAATCGTCGATTGCGTATTGACAGGTCCAAGCGACGGCGAGGCGGCACTGGCGCCGGCCAGCGGCACCGCGGCGAGCAGGCCGGCAAGGAGAACGGGGCGAAGGTCGAACATGGCACGTTCCTTTCCACTATCCCTATATAGGTGGAAAATCGCGCTGAGCCATCCACCGGCCAGCGGGGAGCGAGCGCGGCCTCATGAAGCTTTTTCACAGACTGTCAGGAAAACTTCAAAAACCCTGTTGACAGCAAAGAGCCACCCCCTTACATGGCTCTCCGTCGCCCAGATGGCGGAATTGGTAGACGCGCAGGTTTCAGGTACCTGTGCCGCGAGGCGTGGAGGTTCGAGTCCTCTTCTGGGCACCATTTCCTTTCTCGAAAGAGCTTGTTCTTCAATAGCTTCTGTCGAGAACCGCCCCGGAGCGGGCTTGCTTCAGAATCGCCACATTAATGCCAACTTGCTCCATTTCGATGGCTCCATGCGGATTCAGGTCTACATCATCGCTTTTCTTCTGAGCGCCATCATGTGGGGCGTGACCTTCGATGCTGCGCGCAACGCCTATCGGGCTGCGCATACGGCCGGCCTGATGCCCAACCTGCATATCCAGAAGAAGATCGACCGGATCCTTTGAATTCCGCGTTCCCCGAGAACGCTTTTCTTACCCCTAAAAAATCATAGGCGCACGACGCGGATACGCGGCGTTGCCAAACAGCAAGCAATTCCAAGACACTATCGATAAGCCGCCCTGCCGGGCCGGCGATGAGCGGCCGGCCGGCGGCTGTTTTCGCGCTGCCTGAAGCAAGCCTCGCACAAGAACGAAATCGGATACCGGCTTCACGATGAAGTGACTGCCGTGCCGCTCCTTGGAGATCGTTGCCCGCATACCGGACATATTTGCAAGGCGATGCCGGCGGCCGTGAATTTTATTCGAGAGCTTGGAGTTCGCTTGAAATGAAAGTCGTAATTCTGGCGGGTGGTCTTGGTTCGCGCCTCGCCGAAGAGACCAGCGTGCGGCCCAAGCCCCTGGTCGAGATCGGCGAAAAGCCGATCCTCTGGCATATCATGAACATATACGCCCATCACGGCCTGAAGGACTTCATCATCTGTGCCGGCTACAAGGGCTATATGCTGAAGGAATATTTCGTAAACCTGTTCCTGCACCACAGCGACATCACGGTCGACCTTGCGACCAACGCGATCGAATACCACAAGAGTTCCAAGCCGGACTGGCGCGTGACGGTCGTCGATACCGGCACGAACTCCATGACCGGCGGCCGCCTCAAGCGCGTGCGCAATCACCTCAATCCCGACGAGCCTTTCTGCATGACCTATGGCGACGGTGTCGGCAATATCGACATCGCCTCGGAAATCGCCTTCCACCGCAGCCACGGACTCAAGGCAACCATGTGCGCGGTAACGCCGCCCGGCCGCTTCGGCGCCACCAATATCGAAGACGACGTGGTCACCGCCTTTATCGAGAAGCCGAAGGGCGACGGTCAGCGCGTCAATGGCGGCTTCTTCGTGCTCGATCCTTCCGTCATCGATCTCATCGAGGGCGACGACACTATCTGGGAAGCTGGCCCGCTGGAATGGCTGGCGGCGAACAAGCAGCTGGCCGCCTTCCGCCACAACGGCTTCTGGCAGCCGATGGATACGCTTCGCGAGCGCCAGCAGCTCGAAGAACTCTGGAGTTCCGGAAAGGCGCCGTGGAAAATATGGGCCTGACGAATTTCTGGAATGGCAGGCGTGTGTTCCTGACGGGGCACACGGGGTTCAAGGGATCCTGGCTCTCGCTGTGGCTGGAGAAGCTCGGGGCGGAGGTGACGGCGATTTCGCTGCAGCCCGAGACCGATCCCTCTCTCTATGTCCGGCTTTCGCCCTGGAACGGGCAGAACCACCATATCGCCGATATCCGGGATACGGCCGCGTTCAAGCAGCTTCTCGTCGATAGCAAGCCCGAGATCGTCATCCACATGGCAGCTCAGGCGCTCGTGCGGCGCTCCTACGAAAGCCCTTCGGAAACCTTTGCCACCAATGTCACGGGGACGGCCAATGTCCTCGATGCGGTGCGCGAGGCGGCCTCGGTCAAGACGGTGATCGTCGTCACGTCCGACAAGGTCTATGCGAACAACGGCAGCGGCATCCCCTTCGTCGAAACGGATACGCTCGGCGGCAAGGATCCCTATTCCAATTCGAAAGCCTGCACGGAACTCGTCGTGCAGAGCTACCGCGACAGTTTCTTCAAGGATCGTGACATCCGGGTCGCGACGGTGCGCGCCGGCAATGTCATCGGCGGCGGCGACTGGTCCAAGGACCGGCTGATTCCGGATTTCATCCGCGCCTTCGAAAGCAGCCAACCGATCCAGCTCCGCTACCCGCAGGCGATCCGCCCCTGGCAGCATGTGCTGGAACCGCTCGGCGGCTATCTGGCCTTCGCCGAGGCCCTGACGCTTTCGGACGGCGGTGAACTGCCCGATGCGCTCAATTTCGGGCCGGACCCGCAAAGCTTCGCCACGGTTTCGAAACTTGCCGAAGCGCTCGGCCTTGCCCATGGCGTCAACGACGTCTGGGAGCAGGCACCGGGCAAGCACCTGCCGGAAGCGCCGGCACTGACGCTGAGCTCCGCCTTAGCCCTTTCCGCCCTTGGCTGGCGCCCGCGCCTCAGCCTGCAGCAGACAATCGACTGGACCGCCGCCTGGTACAAGGCCAACCGCGAAGGCGCCGACATGCGCGCCTTCTCGCTCAGCCAGATCGCGGCCTATGAGGAAGCAAGATCATGACAGCGCATAATTGCCGGTTCTGCGGCGCTCCCCTGAAGCACAGTTTCGTGGACCTCGGCTCGACGCCGCTTGCCAATGCCTATCTGACGCAGGAGCAGCTCGGGCAGCCGGAACCCTCCTATCCGCTGCGCGCCTTCGTCTGCTCCGAATGCTGGCTGGTGCAGGCCGACGCCTTCGTGCCGCCGGAAGACATCTTCAGCCACTACGCCTATTTCTCCTCCTATAGCGACAGCTGGGTGGAACATGCCCGCCAGTTCACGATCATGGCGCGCCAGCGCTTCGGCCTGAACGAGACGTCGCAGGTCATCGAAGTGGCGAGCAACGACGGCTACCTGCTCAAGCATTTCGTCGCCGCCGGCGTGCCGGTGCTCGGCATCGAGCCCGCCGAAAACGTCGCCGATGTGGCGCGCCAGGCCGGCGTGCCGACGGAGGCGCGCTTCTTCGGCAAGGAGACCGCCGCCGACCTCGTTTCCCGCGGCCTTGCCGCCGATATCGTCATCGGCAACAACGTGCTGGCGCATGTTCCCGACATCAACGATTTCGTCGGCGGGCTCTCGGCCGTGCTGAAGCCGGATGGGGTCGTCAGCGTCGAATTTCCGCATCTCTTGCGGCTGATCGAGAACATCCAGTTCGACACCGTCTATCACGAACATTTCTACTATCTGTCGCTGCT
This sequence comes from Rhizobium sp. KDH_Rht_773_N, assembly GCF_052946295.1. Classification (NCBI taxonomy): domain Bacteria; kingdom Pseudomonadati; phylum Pseudomonadota; class Alphaproteobacteria; order Hyphomicrobiales; family Rhizobiaceae; genus Rhizobium; species Rhizobium sp. KDH_Rht_773_N. Next base: position 1,569,602 of record NZ_CM129525.1, read on the forward strand.
CGCCGTCGAAAAGGTCTTTGCCGCCCACGGCCTGAAGGTTTTCGACGTGGAAGAGCTGCCGACCCATGGCGGCAGCCTGCGCGTGCTGGCCTGCCGCACCGGGTCCACCGCCCATCCCCTCTGCCCCGGTGTCGCCAAGGTGCGCGCCGACGAGGCGGCCGCCGGCTTCGACCGGGTCGCAACCTACGAAGCCTTCCAGAGCCGTGTCGCGCCGATCAAGGACGGTCTGCTTGCCTTCCTCAAGCAAGCCAAGCGCGAGGGCAAGACGGTCGCGGCCTACGGCGCCGCCGCCAAGGGCAACACGCTCCTGAATTTCTGCGGCGTCGGCACCGATCTCATCGCCTATGTCGTCGATCGCAATCCGCACAAACAGGGGCATTTCCTGCCGGGCAGCAAACTGCCGATCCACGCGCCCGAGAAGCTCGACGAGACGAAGCCGGACTACGTCCTCATCCTGCCGTGGAACATCAAGAACGAGGTCGTGGCGGCCAATGGCAGGGTCGGTGCCTGGGGCGGGCGCTTCGCCGTCGCCGTGCCTGAACTGACGGTGATCGGATGAGGTTCCTCCCGACCGCGGTCTCGGGCGCCTTCGTCGTCGAAGTCGATGCCTATTGCGACGAGCGCGGCATGTTCGCGCGGACCTTCGATGCCAGGAGCTTTGCCGATCACGGTCTTGCGCCCGTCTACCCGCAGTGCAACGTCTCGCAGAGCCACAAGCGCGGCACCTTGCGCGGCATGCATTACCAGGCCCACCCACGGCCGGAGAACAAGCTGGTGCGCGCCACGCGCGGCAGGGTCTTCGACGTCGCGCTCGACCTGCGGCGCGATTCGCCGACCTACCTGAAATCGGCCGCCGTCGAACTCGACGCGGAAAAACACAACGCCTTCTACATCCCGGCCGGCTGCGCACACGGCTTCCTGACGCTCGAAGACGATTGCCGGCTCTTCTACCAGATGTCGGAGATCTATGTGCCGGAACTCACGCGCGGAGTTCGCTGGAACGACCCGGCATTTTCCATCCAGTGGCCCTTCGAACCCGTCATCATGAACGATCGCGACGCCACCTACGACCTTTACGACAGCGGAGAAAAATCGTGGACGCCATAAAACTCAGCATCTGCCTGCCCACATTCAATCGCGCTGTGTTCCTGGACAAGGCGCTACGCTATTTCGTCACCGACTACAAAATTCCCTACAAGTACGAGATCGTCATCTCGGACAACGCCTCGACCGACAATACGCGCGAAGTCGTGGACCGCTATATCGAAAAGGGACTGCCGATCCGCTACTTCCGCCGCGAGGAGAACCTCGGCTACGAGCCGAACCTCTCCAGCGCCTTCCGCCACGCGCGCGGCGAGTACAATATCTACCTGGCCGACGACGACATGCTGATCATCGGCGGCATCGTCAATACGATCAAATATCTCGACGCCAATCCCGACGTCACCGCCTGCTACGCCCCGTGGTATCTGCATGACGAAGTGCAGAAGGTGGACCAGACCCTGTTCTACGACGTGAAGGCGGACACGAAATACGAGCGGCGCAACTTCCTCGGGGTCTTCGCCTTCCTGGTCGAGAGCCACGTGTTTCCGGAAATCGGCATCTATCGCGCATCGGCCCTGCGTTCGGCATGGGTGCCGCGCTATTTCTCCTATTGGGCCTTCTCGCATCTCGCCCACTATCTCGACCAGGGCGCCATCGCCTTCCGCAAGACGCCCTTCTATCGGGCGGTGACTGTATCGACCATTCCGCGCGACCGTCCGCAGGCCGGCAACGACGAACTGCTGACGGCCTGGGACCGCTATCGCGGCGGCCTGGAATATATGGTCAATCTCGGCGTCAAGCGCGGCAAGCTGCCTTTCGACCAGCAGTCCGTCGTTCAGTACGAGGCCATGATCAAGCACTTTACCTTCAACCGGATGGCGGTCGCCCTGCGCTTCTGGTTCGCCAAGAAGGAATATCTGAAATCATACGAGCTTTATTCGCGGCTCTGCTTTGCCGGTTTCGGCAACCATCCGGACGTGGCCGGCGTAAGGGGCCAGCTGCCGCTGATGGCGGCGGTGCAGACCCTGGCCTGGGCGACGAATTCGGCCGCGGAAGTCAACCGGCTCGTTCTTCACGGCATGACCGATCCGGCATCGATCGAGGGATTGCTGCGGGAACTGGGGCTGCGGGCCAATATCGAAGTCGTCCACAATGCCGGCGATATGCCGGACGGCGCCGCCGAGCGGGCCGCGGTCTTCGTCGCCAACAAGGCGGATCGGGATATCTACCTGAAGCAGGGCTATCCACAGAACCTCGTCTTCTGCGAAGAGGATCTCATCGAGCCGCTGGCGATGTGATTGCACCGATCTGCCCGACGAGGAAATCTCATGCCATTGATCGCTGATCCGACGAGCCGCATTTCGCCTCTGGCCGATATCGAGGAGAGCCAGCGGGGAACCCGCTATGTCATCGGCGCCGGCTCGGTGCTCGACAGTTTCGTCAAGATCAAGCCTGCCGGCGGCAGCGGCGAGCTGCTGATCGGCGAGCGCGTCGTCATCAATTCCGGCTGCGTCCTCTACACGGGAAACGGCATCACCATCGGCGACGATTGCGCGATCGCCGCCAATTGCGTCTTTGCCCCCGTCAATCACGAATATAGCCGGCGGGACATGCTGATCCGCGACCAGCGGTTCAAACCTTCGCGCGGCGGAATCGTGATCGGCAAGGATGTCTGGATCGGCGCCGGATGCGTGCTTCTCGACGGCGCCGTGGTGGAGGATGGAGCGGTGATCGGCGCCATGTCGCTCGTGCGCGGCCGTGTCGAGGCCTATTCGATCAATATCGGCACGCCGTTGCGGCAGATCGGCTGGAGACAGTGAATGGGCGCTGAGAGCAATACCGCCACGATCATCGGCGCCGGCGGTTTTATCGGGCAGGCCCTGACGCGGCGCCTGCAGGCCATGGGCTGGACCTGCCGGTTGCCCTCACGGGACACGGGCTGGCCCCAGCATGGCGTTTCGCACGGCCATATCTTCTATTGCGCCGGGTTGACCGCCGATTTCGCCCGGCGGCCGGCCGATACGATCGAAGCGCATGTGAGCCTCGTCTCCCGCGTGCTGCAATCAAAGGCCTACGATTCGCTCGTCTACCTGTCGTCCACGCGGCTCTACGACGGACTTGCCCCCGGCAGCCGGGCGTTCGAAGACCTTTCCTTTTCGGTCTCGCCACGCGAGCCGCGCCATCTCTACGACCTCTCGAAACTGATGGGCGAAGCCGCATGCCTGGCGCTCGGGCCGGGACGGGCGCGCATCGCGCGGCTCGCCTCCGTCTATGACGATCACGGCAGCGACAACGGCTTTCTGCCGCAGCTTCTGACCAGGATTGCCGCGACCGCACGCGGCGAGGAAATCCGGCTTGCCTCCTCGCCGGCCTTCTCGCGCGATTACGTGCATATGGATGATGTCGTGGACGGCCTCATCCATATCGCCGTCTCCGGCAAGGCCGATATCTACAACGTCGCTTCCGGCCGAAATCTCCGGAACGACGCCCTGGCCGCTCTCATCGGGGAAACGAGCGGACGCCACATCCGTTTCGATTCCGAGACAGTCCCTGCCGCTCCACCCGATATCGACGTGACGCGCATGGCGGTGGAATTCGGCTGGCGGCCGGGCTCCGTGGCCGACAAACTTTCACCAATCCTGTCCGCACTCGACTGAAGGAACGAAAATGGAGATCCTCAATCTGGAAGCGAGCAGGCTTGCGGCCTATTGCTGCGAGCAGATCCGCAGGCTTATCCCTTTCGGCGACGAAACCGAATTCGGCCTTGTCGAGAAACACCTGCCTGAAGCGCTGCGAAGGCTCGACCATTGCATCTCGAATGTCGCCGTCTGGAAAGCTGGCCGCTTCGACATTCTGCATTCGTCGCAGTATTGCATTTTTCTCTATTATCTCGCCAATACGATCTGGAAACACGAAAAGGCCGCGGCGCTCTGCACCAAGCTGTTCCTGCTGAACAAGCAGCTGAACGCGATCGACCTGTTCTACGAGATCGAGATGCCGGAAGTTTTCTTCATCGGCCATTCGGTCGGGATCGTGCTCGCCAAGGCGACCTACGGCAACCACCTCGTGCTCTATCAGAACTCCACCGTCGGCAAGAACCACGGCGTTGCCCCGGTCATCGAGGATGGCGTCATCCTCTATCCCAACACCGCGGTGATCGGCGGCAGCCTGGTGCGGGAGCGCAGCATCATCTCGCAGGGCGTCAGCGTCATCAATCGCGAGACGGAGCGCGGGAAGATCGTCTATCAGGGACCGGAAAACAGGCTCGCCTTCCGCGACAGCAAGCGAGACATCCTCTCCGACTTCTTCCGCAACGTCTGACCGGAAGGCCCCCTGCCGCTTTCAGCGCACCGGCTGGTAGTGGCCGCGCAGCGGCACGCGGCTGTCCATGGTCACGAAGCCGTCCCGCTCGCAGACATACATCAGGGTCGGCATGCCGCCGGAGCGGAAGATCTGGTCGAAGCGGCGGCGGACCTGGACCGTTTCGGTATGGCAGTCGTAGGATTCTTCCACCTTCTTGTCCGGCTGCGCCTTCACGCCGGGAAGATCCTTATAGGGATAGAGCGGCTGTACCGCCTGCCTGCCAGAACTCTGCCAGTCGATGGCGGAAGCGGGCGCAGCCGAGGCGCCGGCAACAAGCGACAGCAGAAGAACCGCGACGATGCGCATGACAACCTCTTTCGCGGGCATCTTCACCTGGCGCCCGTCTCCACGATGTAGGAAGATCGACGGCCGCCATCAAGCGGAGGCAGGCACGGGCTTGCGGAAATAGCTTCTGACGGTTGGATGGGAAAAGAGGCCGGCCAGGATGGCGAAGCCCGCACCGACGGCAAAACCGGCGAGCAAACCGCCGATCAGGCCGGCGACCATGATGATTTTCTTGCTCGGTCCATCCGCCTTGACGGGAACTTCGGCGGGCGAAACGACACGGATATTGCTCTGGGCGAGGTTCTGTTCCTCGCTGGTCTCGCCGGAGCGTTTCAGCACGGCCTCGTAAAGCTCACGCGCCGCGGTCGCCTTGCGCTGCAGTTCGTTCAGCTGCACCTGCTTGTCCGAGGTCGTGGCCTGCAGCGCTTTCTGCACCGCCAGTTCCTTGGCGATATCGTCTTCGGCCTTCTTGGCCTGTTCGTATTCGGCCCTTGCCGAGGTCGCGACCCGCTGCAATTCGCCCTTGATTTCCGCCCCGATGCTGTCGAGCGAAGAGCGCGCGGCCTGAAGGCGCGGATGGCGCGACCCCATCTGGCTCTGCAGGCTGCCGACGACGGCGGCCTGGGCGGCATATTGCTGCCGCAGGCTGACGAGCGGCGACGTGCCCGCCGCACCATCCGTCTGGCTGCCGGCGACGACGTCCTCGACCCGCAGGTTCGCAGCCGCATCGGCGCGCGCCTTGGCCTGAATGGTCTTTTCCTGGGCGGTGACGAGCAGCGTGTTCAGGGACGAAAGGCGCTGGTCGGAAATCAGGTTGCCTTCGGTGGCCGCCATGTCGTTGTCGGCGCGGAAGGTTTCGACCGCCTGTTCCGCCTCCTGCACCTTGGCGCGCAGATCGTCGAGGCGACCGTCGAGCGCCGACGAGGTGGTCTCGTAGAGGCCGCTCGACGCGCTGATTTCCTCCTGCATGAAGGAGGTAACGACCTGATTTGCGAGCCTTGCGGACTTTTCCGGATCGTGCGTGGTCGCGGCAAGCGAGACGACGTAGGTGTTGTTCTCGCGCGTGATCAGCAGCGCCTTCTGAAGGGTGCCGATGATGGCCGCGCCATCCGTCCTGCCGCCGGTAAATTCCGGGTCCTGGTCGAGCTTCATGGCGTCGGCCACGCGACGCAATACGTTGCCCGAGGTCAGCAGCTGAACCTGGCTGTCGATCAGCGTCGAGACCATCTCCGGCGAGACGGTCGCGTTTTGCGCGCCGCCGTCGGCAAGACCGATCTGGCGCGGATCGAAATAGAGGGCGGCAACGGCGGTGAACTTCTGCGGGATACGAGGCGCGATCACCGCGCCGGCGGCCGCGCCGAGGAGGCAGAGACCGGCAACAACGAGGCGCCTACTCCAGACGGCGGCAACCGCGGACCTGATGTCGAGCAACGGTCCGGCGGCATCCACCGCCTGCCCGACCACAGGTTCAGGTGCCGCCGGCGGTTCGGAGACCGGCGGAATATCCGGACGTTGCGGCTCGAAAGGCCTGCTTTGCGTCGCTGCCGGGCGAACCGGAAGGGGGTCCGGAGGTGGCGGCGGAGGGACAAAATCGGTCGGCCGGATGATCGGGCTGCGCGCACGCGCGCCTTCAGGCGCAGGCTGAGACGACTCATAACTGCGCCAGGCAGGCAAGCGGCTCACCCTGTTCCCGTCATACTGATTCATATCACCGCATCCGCCCGGCGAGAAAGGATGGCCGAGACGCAGCGACTTTAGAAATTCTTAGCTAACGGACCGTTAAGATGCCGGGCATCGAAGCCGACGTGGCGATCTGCCGCGACCCGAGGATAGCCATGAAACGGAAAAGACTGCTGCACAGGCTGCTGGCTGGCGCCGTTATGGGCATATCGTCCGCCACCCATGCCGCTGACGCGCCGCTTTGCTATTACGGCGTCAACCTCTCCGGCGCCGAATATGGCGAGCGCGGCGGGCTCTACGGCACGAATTACACCTATCCTTCGCAAGAGACGATCGGCTATTTCGCCGGGAAGGGCATGACGATCATCCGCCTGCCCTTCCGCTGGGAGCGGCTGCAGCCGACGCTTGGCGCGCGGCTCGACGATGACGAATTACAGCGCCTGAAGAATACGGTGGCACTGGTGCGCAGGCACAAGATGAGCGTGCTGCTCGATCCGCACAATTTCGGCTATTACGACAAGGATCAGGTCGGCAAGCCGCCGGCGACGAACGCGGCCTTTGCCGATTTCTGGGCGCGGCTTTCCGTCGAATTCGCCAATCAGGACGGCGTCCTCTTCGGGCTGATGAACGAGCCGCACGACATTCCCGCAACCGATTGGCTGAAAGCCGCCAATGCCGCGATCCGCGGCATCAGGGCGGTCGGGGCGCGCAATCTCATCCTGGTTCCCGGCACGGCCTGGAGCGGAGCGGCAAGCTGGCAGACGGACGTGATCGGCGGCGCCAACGGAAGCGTCATGCTCGGCGTGCATGATCCGCTCGATTTCTACGCCTACGAGTTCCATCAGTATCTCGATGCCGATTCCTCCGGCACGCACGATACCTGCGAAGGCGCAAAGGCGGCGACCGACGCCATCGCCAATGTGACCGCCTGGCTGAAGGCGAACGGCAAACGCGGCTTTCTCGGCGAATTCGGCGCGTCGGCGAACGCGGACTGCCTCGATGGCCTGAAGGCGATGCTGACCACCATGTCGGACAACAGCGATGCGTGGATCGGCTTTTCCTACTGGGCGGCCGGAGAATGGTGGCCGCCCACCGAACCGTTCAACGTGCAGCCGCGCGACACGCCCGAGCGCCCCCAGATGCGTCTGCTCGAGCAGATGGTGCCCAAACCGGCTGCCGCCTGCACGGCGGTGAAGCCTGCGGGGCAGTGACATGGCGGCAATCGGCGAGACAGGCACGAGATTGCAGACGATGGCCGAAACCGCGAGCGCGGCTTCGCGTCTCGATTACCCGATCCTGATCCTCGGGCTGCTTTCCGTTCTCTACAACGGCATCCTGGCCTTCATAAACCATAACGTCACGCCGCTTTCGATGACGCATGTGGCGGCGAGCGAAGGCCTGATCATGGCGAGCGCCATCGTCTACATCCTGCACAAGGGGATCTACGAGGAGGACCTCGCGGCCTTTCTGTTCATGCTCTTCACGCTGATCGTGACGATCTATGTCAGTGCGCTCAACCGCATGGCCTTTATCGACCATTTCCGTAATGTGCTGATCATCTTCTGCTTCACCGGGCTTGGAGGCTGGTGCAACGAGCGGACGCTGAAGCTGATCTTCCGGGTGGCCTGTTTCATGGTGCTGCTGTTCCTGATCTTCGAGATCATCAGCGTGCCCTTCTATGTCAGCATCGTGCACCCTTCGGACTATTTCGCCAATACGCGCGGGCTGAAGCCGCTCAGCTTCAACACGACCGGCCTGTTCCAGAACGCGCTCGGCTTTCCCGGCCGTTTCTCCTTCGGCATCATCGACCACCGTTCGTCGTCGATCTTCCTGGAGCAGGTATCGCTTGCCAATTTCTGCGGCGTGATCGCGATCTACCTGATTTCGATGTGGGACCGGCTGACGCGGATCGACCGGACGCTTTCCATCGCAACCGCATTGCTGATCCTGACCACGAACGACACGCGCACGATGCTGATCTTCTCCATCTGCTGCATCGGCGGCTATTTCGTCTTTCCGAAAATCCCCAAGGTTCTCAATCTGGCGCTGATGCCGCTCATCGTTTTCGCCGGTTTCCTCGTCTACATGAAGGACCCGACCGCGATCGGCGACAATTTCACCGGGCGCATCAATCTGACGATGAAGAAGCTGATGGATCTCGATCCGCTGGCGGTTCTCGGGCTTTCGGTCGACAAGGTCGCCGAATTCGCCGATAGCGGCTATGTCTATCTCGTCTACGGCGCGACGATCTTCGGCGTCATCGCCTTCTGGCTCTTCGTCTGCCTGTTTCCGGCAGGCACGAGTGCGGCGCAACGGCGCTGCGCCCATTCACTTTCTCTTTTCATTTTTCTGAATATGATGATCGGGGGAACGGCGATCTTCTCGATGAAAATCGCCGGCCTCCTCTGGCTTGTCATCGGGTTCATGCGTTTCCGCGACACGCCACGCATCCGGCAGGGTCGTCCGGCAAATGTAATGAGTTGACGAAGCGGTCTGCCCGAAGGGCGGTCTGCGGGAGCCCGTGGGAGCAAGACGTCAGATGCTTGTCCAGCTGCAATATCTGCGCGCCATCGCGGCGTTGCTGGTCGTCTATTTCCACGCGATCCTGCAGCTTGCCAAGGTCAATCCGGCCATCGACGCGACCGCGTTCACCTATGGCGAAACGGGCGTCGATATCTTCTTCGTGCTCAGCGGTTTCGTGATGTGGCTGACGACCAGCGGGCGCGCCACGACGGCGGTCGATTTCGCCCGCAAGCGCATCAGAAGGATCGTGCCGCTCTACTGGCTGGCGACGCTGTTTTCGGCACTTGTCGCGCTTGTCGCGCCGTCGCTTTTGAAATCGACCGCCTTCGACCTGCCGCATCTCATGGCCTCGATGCTGTTCCTGCCATGGATCAACCCGGTCGATACGACGATGATCGTGCCCGTCATCGTGCCCGGCTGGACGCTGAACTACGAGATGTTTTTCTATTTCGTCTTTGCGCTGCTGCTGCCGATCCGCGAGGACTATCGGCTGCCGGCGCTCTTCGGGGCCTTTCTGGCCATCCTGATCGTCTGCCATCTGCTGCCGGAAACGACCGCCACCAAATTTTACGGGGAACCGATCATCCTCGAATTCCTGGCCGGCGCAGCACTCGGCTGGCTCTATGGCCAGAAGCTTCTGCTGCCGCCGCGCTGGGCCTGGGTTCTGCTTGCCGTCGCCTTCGTCTTCCTGTTCGTCAACGAGGCTTTGGTGCGGCCCGAGGACCGTTATTATGGCTGGGGCATACCGGCACTCTTCATCGTCTACAGCGCCATCTCCATCGACTTCTCGAAGCTGCCCGTCGTCGGCTGGCTCAACTATCTCGGCGACGCCTCCTACGAGATCTATATCACCCACGCCTTCACGCTGGCTTTCCTCCGGATCGTCGCCAACCGCTTCCCGATCGGCGCGCTTCAGCAGCCCGTCGTCTTCGTGATCCTGTGCCTCGTGCTCTCCTGCATCGTGGGCGCGATCATCCACGAAATCGTCACGCCGCGCAGGAAAGTCCGGATTGCCAGCCGGCCGGCCGCCGACCTTGGATGAGCGGAAGGCGAGGACGGGACTTCGAACGGCGCAGGCAGAACGGAATTGCGCGCGGTCTGTCATAAGCTTGCGGCCATGAAAGCAAATGCGGCAGGCATGAAAGTTCGGCTTGCAATTTATTGCAGAAATGAAAGCTTGCCGGCCTGTTCGTGACCGGGGCTTTCATTTAAGCACGACGGCGGCCGCAAGGAGGGAAGAGGGCATGACGGACTATGTATTGACGGTAAGCTGCAAGTCGACACGCGGCGTGGTGGCGGCCATTTCCACCTATCTCGCCGAAAAGGGCTGCAACATCATCGACAGCTCGCAGTTCGACGATCTCGATACCGGCAAGTTCTTCATGCGCGTCAGCTTCATTTCCGAAGAGGGTGCGACCCTTGCGGAAATCCGCGAGGGCTTCAAGCCTATCTACGAGAGATTCGGCATGGATGCGCAGGTGCACGACGGCAGCGAGCGCATGAAGGTGCTGCTGATGGTCTCGCGCTTCGGCCATTGTCTCAACGACCTGCTCTACCGCTGGAAGATCGGCGCGCTGCCGATCGATATCGTCGGCGTCGTCTCCAACCATTTCGACTACCAGAAGGTCGTCGTCAATCACGACATTCCCTTCCACCACATCAAGGTGACGAAGGAGAACAAGCCGCAGGCCGAAGCCCAGCTCATGGACCTTGTGGAGCAGACCGGAACCGAACTTGTCGTGCTTGCCCGCTACATGCAGGTTCTGTCGGACGCGATGTGCCGGAAGATGTCGGGCCGCATCATCAACATCCACCATTCCTTCCTGCCGAGCTTCAAGGGCGCCAACCCCTACAAGCAGGCCTACGAGCGCGGCGTGAAGCTCATTGGCGCCACGGCGCACTATGTGACGGCCGATCTGGACGAAGGCCCGATCATCGAGCAGGACACGGCGCGCATCACTCATGCGCAGAGCGCCGAGGATTATGTCTCGATCGGCCGCGACGTCGAAAGCCAGGTGCTGGCGCGCGCCATCCATGCGCATATCCACCGCCGCGTCTTCCTCAACGGCAACCGCACGATCGTCTTCCCGGCAAGCCCCGGAAGCTACGCCTCCGAACGCATGGGTTGAGGCAGGCGGCGCATTCGCTCCAAATCCGCGGCCAGAGCGCCGTGCGTCCGTTCGGACGCACAAGGGACGCTCCAATTCTTTTGACCTGCACATCGGGCTTTGCGAAAATCGATTGCGGTTTTCGGGCCGATGTTGTCGCGCAATCTTCCGTTGCCTGTCGGCAAGTGCTTGATTATCTGTTTTAACAGGTAATCGAATCATGCCGCGGACATCCTGCTTTCTCACTACGGGCTTTCCGGCACGCTGTCCGAACTCGGCAGCCAGCAGGACCGCAACTACCGGCTGGACACGGAAGACGGCCGCTACGTGCTGAAGATCTGCCATGCCGCCTACCGGACCGAAGAGCTCGAAGCGCAGAATGCGGCGATCCATCATTTGCGCGCCAAGGCGGATGCGCCGCGCGTTCCAAACGTGATGTCCTCCACCGACGGGCGGGAGATCGTTTCCGTCAGCGTGCGGGAGCAGGCCTATCAGGTTCGCCTGCTGGAATATCTCGATGGCGAAGGCCTGACACAGCGTGCCTATCTGGCGCCCGCTTCGGTTGCAGCGCTCGGCGCGCTCTGCGCGCGGCTGGCGGCGGCCCTTGCCGATTTTACCCATCCCGGACTCGACCGCAGCCTGCAATGGGACCTGCGCCGCGCCGGACCGGTGGCCGTGCAGCTGCTTTCCTCCATTACCGACAGCGCGGCCCGCGACAGGATCGCCAAGACGATGGTCATGGCGGTGCGCCGCATCCAGCCGCTTGCGCCGGCGCTGCGGCTCCAGGCCGTTCACCACGACGTAACGGGCGACAATGTCGTCAGCCACCCGGATGCGCACGGCCGGCCTGTCCCCGACGGGGTGATCGACTTCGGCGACATCATCCGCGGCTGGCTGGTCGGCGACCTTGCCGTGACCTGCGCCTCGCTGCTGCATCAGGCCGATGGCGATCCGTTTAACATCCTGCCGGCGGTGAAGGCCTATCACGAAATCTATCCGCTGAGCGAGGACGAGCTGAAGGCGCTCTGGCCGCTTATCGTGGCGCGCGCCGTCATCCTCGTCGCCAGCGGCGAGCAGCAGATCGCGATCGATCCCGACAACGACTATGTCAGGGGAAACCTGGAGGGCGAACGGCGGATCTTCGATACGGCAATGTCGGTGCCGTTCGAACTGATGGAGGCGGCGATCCTGAAGGCGGCCGGTTTCGATATTGCCGGCGTCGATACGGCGGACTGGCAGCCGCTCCTGCCGGAAATCGATCCGGCCTCCATCGCCTATGTCGATCTTGGCGTGCAGAGCCCGCATTTTTCCGGCGGCAACTGGCTGGCGAGCGACATGGACTGGCGGCTTCTGGCCCGCGCGGCGGCGGAAACGGGGATCGCGGCGACGCGCTACGGCGAACATCGCCTGTCCCGCGCCGGCCTGCACCACGCAAAAGCCCAGGCGACCTATGCCCTGCACATGGATATCTGCCTTGCCGCAGGCAGCACCGTTGCCGCGCCCTTTGCCGGCCGGATCACCTGGTACGACCAGCATCTGGTGCTCACGGGCGCCGATATGAAGCTGCATGTCGACGGTATCGCACTTTCGGTCGAGGACGGCAGCGAGGTCGCCGCCGGCGAGCGGCTCGGCACGGTCTCCGGCGAGACATCCTCGCTCGGCGGCTTGCGCCTGCAGCTCGGCAGTGTCGCCGGATTCGAGCCGCCGCTCTTTGCCACACCGCAGCAGGCCGGGGCCTGGTCCGCGCTCTGCCCCTCGCCTTCGGCGCTGCTCGGGCCGGGCGCCGATGCGCCGAAACCCGAAACGGCGACGCTTCTGGAACGGCGGCAGGCGCATTTCGCAAGCCCGCAGAAGAACTATTACGCAGATCCGCCGCAGATCGAGCGCGGCTGGAAGGAGCATCTTTTCGATGTCGAGGCGCGCGCCTATCTCGACATGGTCAACAATGTCACGATCCTCGGCCACGGGCATCCGCGCATGGCGGAAGCGATCGGCCAGCAATGGCTGCTGTTGAATACCAATTCGCGCTTCCACTACGCCGCCGTCGCGGAATTCTCCGAGAGCCTGGCGTCGCTGGCGCCCGACGGCATGGATGCCGTGTTCCTGGTCAACAGCGGCTCGGAAGCCAACGACCTGGCGCTGCGGCTTGCCTGGGCACATAGCGGCCATCGCAACATGCTCTGCCTGCTGGAGGCCTATCACGGCTGGTCGGTGGCAAGCGACGCGGTCTCCACCTCCATCGCCGACAATCCGCGGGCTTTGACGACGCGGCCGGACTGGGTTCACCCCGTCGTTGCGCCCAATACCTATCGCGGCCAGTTCCGCGGGCCGGAATCGACGGCGGACTATCTCGCCGCTCTCAGCCCGGTGCTGGAGGCCATCGACGCCGAAGGCGAGGGCCTCGCCGGTTTCATCGCCGAATCGGTCTACGGCAATGCCGGCGGCATTCCGTTGCCCGACGGTTATCTGGCGGAGGTCTACCGGCAGGTGCGCGAGCGCGGCGGCCTCTGCATCGCCGACGAGGTACAGGTCGGCTACGGGCGGCTCGGCCATTATTTCTGGGGCTTCGAGCAGCAGGGCGTCGTGCCCGATATCATCACCATCGCCAAAGGCATGGGCGACGGCCACCCGCTCGGCGCCGTCATCACGACGAAGGAGATCGCCGCCTCGCTGGAGAAGGAAGGCACCTTCTTTTCCTCCGCCGGCGGCAGCCCCGTCAGCTGCGTTGCCGGCATGACCGTTCTCGACGTGATGGCCGAGGAGCGGCTGCAGGACAACGCGCGCGAGGTCGGCGACCATCTGAAGGCGCGGCTGGCGGCCCTCATCGACGCCTACCCGATCGTCGGCGCCGTTCACGGCATCGGCCTCTATCTCGGCCTCGAATTCGTACGCGACAGAGTGACGCTGGCGCCGGCGACCGAGGAGACGGCGGCGATCTGCGACCGGCTCCTAGAACTCGGCATCATCATGCAGCCGACCGGCGATCACCTGAACGTGCTGAAGATCAAGCCGCCGCTCTGCCTTAGCGAACAAAGCGCCGATTTCTTCGTCGACACGCTGGAAAAGGTGCTTCGGGAAGGCTGGTAGGCGGGGCTTGCGCCGTTAATCCTTTCGGTCTTTTCGAGGCTTTCCGATTTTTAACGAAATGCACCATTGCCGGAATCGGATCGGCTTCCTATGTCTGCTTCGGCGATGTCGAAGTGTCTCGATCCGTCACATTGATTGCACGAAGGCGTGATAGGATTCTTCCTGCAAATTGAAATGTGATGGAATGAAATTTTTCGGATCGTCGAGATTTTGACACGTTTCGGAATATGTTTCTTACAGGCCATCGGCTATTCTCTACCAAGTTAGTAGATAATAAGATGGTCCCTAACCGGTCCCGGGCTCTACCGGGGCCAAACAAGTGCAACGCCAACGCAAGGAACGAGACATGATTGATTTCGAAATTCTCGCCGTACTGCCTGGGCGATCTGTGCTTGGCAATGACCGTCCGGGCGCCCTCTCCCGCCCGAACTGTCGAATGTGACGTTCGTCCCCCTTTCAACGGTACCAGACAAGTCAATTCGCCATAGCCAGCGCATCCGCGCGGCAGGAGTTCTATGCATGAAAAAAGAAGTCATCGAATATGCAGGCGTCCCGGTCGGGATCGTCGTTCCGGATGAAGACCGGCTGAAATTCATCGCCGTCAAATTCCATGTCCATGATCTCGACGAGCAGCATTTCAGCTCGCCCGCCGAGGTGAAGCTGGCCATACACGACCTGATGACCCGCCGGCACCCGAAGCCCATCCATGCCTGACGCGGAACGCGGCTTCGAGACCAATAAGGGATTTCCGACCGGCCCGGCAAAACGGGCCGGTCTTGTTTTTTCGCCCATCTTGTCTTTTGGAGGCATTTGATCTCCTATCGGCGCGCTTCCCTTCAAGACTGGAGCCAGCGCTTGTCCGATCTTCTCAATCTGCTCACCGATATCGAAGGTGTCTCCGTCGGCCACGCGAGCGACCTTTCGCTTGGCTCCGGCGTTACCGCCATCCTCTTCGACGAGCCGGCGATTGCGTCCGGCAGCGTGCTTGGCGGCGCGCCGGGCGGACGCGATACGGCACTGCTCGACCCGTCCATGGTGGTCGATGCCGTCGATGCCTTCGTGCTCTCGGGCGGCTCTGCCTTCGGTCTCGACGCGGCAGGCGGCGTGCAGGCGGGATTGCGGGAAATGGGGCGCGGGTTCCAGCTCGGCCCGGTGCGTATCCCGATCGTACCGCAAGCGATCCTGATGGACCTCCTGAACGGCGGCGACAAGGACTGGGGCCTGCACTCGCCCTATCGCGACATGGGCTACGACGCCGTGAAGGCCGCCCGCAAGGGCGCGTTCGATCTCGGCACCGTCGGTGCGGGCACGGGTGCGACGACCGCGACCTTCAAGGGCGGGCTCGGCTCGGCGAGCGCCGTCAGCAGCGCCGGGCACCGAATCGCGGCCATCGCCGCGGTCAACGCCGTCGGCTCGGCGACGATCGGCGAAGGCCCGCATTTCTGGGCCGCCCCCTTCGAACAGGATGGCGAGTTTGGCGGGTTCGGCATGCCCGACCAGGCGGACCACAGCCTGCGGCTGAAGGGTGTGAAGACCACCGCCACGACGATCGGCGCCGTCGTCACCGACGCAACGCTCATCAAGGCAGAGGCGCACCGGCTCTCCATCGCCGCCCATGACGGGCTGGCGCGCGCCGTGCTGCCGGCCCACCTGCCGCTCGACGGCGATACGATTTTTGCGGCCTCCACGGGGCGGCAGAAGCGCAACGATATGGCAAGCCTGATGGAATTGTGCCATCTGGCCGGGATCGTCATGGCGCGGGCGATCGCGCGCGGCGTCTACGAGGCGACGGCGCTTCCTGTGCCGGGTGCCCTGCCTGCCTGGCGCGACCACTATGCGGCCATGCGCTAATTGCCTAGACTAGGTCAAAACAGCCTGACGGCGGAGAGCGGTACATGCAGATTCGGGCGCTGATGTATTTCGACGAGCTGGTGCGAACCAACTCCATGCGCCAGGCAGCCGAAAACCTGAATGTCGCGCCGACGGCCATCAGCCGGCAGATCGAAAACCTCGAATACCATTTCGGTGCCCCGCTCGTGGAACGCAGCGCCCGCGGCGTCAAGCTGACGGCAGCGGGCGAGCTGCTGGCGGCGCGCGCCGGGCGGACGCTGCGCGAACTCGACCATGTGCAGCAGTTGATCGAGGACCTGAAAGGCCTGCAGCGCGGCCGTGTCAGCATCTACGCCAACGGCGCGACCGTCGCCAACCTGCTTGCGCCCGCACTGGCCGAATTCAGCCTGAAATATCCGAAGCTGCGCTTTGCCGTGACGATCACCAGTGCGCGCGCCGCCGTCGAAGCCGTCAACAGCGCGGAGGCCGACATTGCGGTGACGCTGTTTGCGCCGCCGATATCCGGCACCAAGGTGCGGCTGCGCTCGGAGATCACCTATGATCTCATCACGGCGCCGGGCCATCCGGCAGCGACACGCGCGGATATCGCGCTGAAAGAACTGGCCGACTACGCGCTGGCGCTGCCCGACCAATCCTTCGGCTTCCGCCAGGCCTTCGACGCGCTGTTCGAGAAGGAAGGGCTGAGCCTCGATCCGGTCTTCGTGACGAGTTCGCTCGAGATGCTGAAGGAACTGGTCCTCAGCGGTGCGGCCGTGACGCTGCTTCCGGCGCTGACCGTCCGCCGCGAGATCGAAGCCGGGCAGCTCCTGGCCATTCCGCTTGCCGGCAAGAGCGGCATTCGCACGCATGTGGATCTGTGCGTCGCACCCGACCGGCAGCTTTCCTTTGCCGCCACCAAGCTGCTCGACTTTATCGAGCGCTTCATGCGCGAGCGGGCAAGCGGCAGGGCCGGCGGCAAAGAGTAAAGTCCCCGGGCTTGCATTGCGCCAGGAATTGCTGTGTAGCTTTTTCGGCTACACTGAGCACACAAAATCGTCATTGTGTGTGCACTGGCATAGTGTCACTCTACGCGAAAAGGGGGCCGCCAAGCAGCGGATCCGGACAGGGGAACAGGATGATCAAGCTATCGCTCGCCGTGAGGCGTCTTTCCATGGGCGCCGCGCTTTCTGCCGGCATCGCGATGCTGGCGCTGACGCCGGCGCAGGCCGCCAAGACCAGCCTCAGTCTCGGCATGAGCGTCGAGCCGGCCGGCCTCGACCCGACGATCGCCGCCCCCGTCGCCATCGGCCAGGTCACGTGGCAGAACATTTTCGAAGGCCTTGTCAGCATCGACGAGACCGGCAAGTTACGGCCGCAGCTCGCCAGGAGCTGGGAGATTTCCCCTGACGGGCTGACCTATACGTTCAAGCTGCAGGCCGGCGTGACGTTCCACGACGGCGAAGCCTTCGATTCCGCTGCCGCCAAGTTCGCCCTCGACCGTGCCCGCGGCAAGGATTCCGTCAATCCGCAGAAGCGTTTCTTTGCCTCCATCGCCTCGATAGACACGCCTGACGCCGAGACGCTGGTGCTGCATCTGTCCGCGCCGACCGGCAGCCTGATCTACTGGCTCGGCTGGCCGGCTTCCGTCATGGTCGGACCGAAATCGGCCGACAACGACAAGACGACGCCCGTCGGCACCGGCCCGTTCAAATTCTCGGCCTGGGCCAAGGGCGACCATGTGGAACTCGTCAGGAATCCCGACTACTGGAACAAGGACGGCGCGGCCAAGCTCGACAAAGTCACCTTCCGCTTCATCAGCGATCCGCAGGCACAGGCAGCCGCGCTGAAATCCGGCGATCTCGACGCCTTTCCGGAATTCGCGGCACCGGAACTGATGAGCTCGTTCGACGGCGACGCGCGCCTGACGACCCGGATCGGCAATACCGAGCTCAAGGTCGTGGCCGGCATGAACAATGCCCGCAAGCCTTTCGACGACAAACGCGTGCGCCAGGCGCTGATGATGGCGATCGACCGCCAGACCGTGATCGACGGCGCCTGGTCCGGCCTCGGCACGGCGATCGGCAGCCACTACACGCCGAACGATCCGGGCTACCAGGACATGACGGGTGTGCTGCCCTACAATGTCGAAAAGGCGAAGGCCCTGCTTGCGGAGGCCGGCTATCCGAACGGCTTCACCTTCACGATCAAATCGCCGCAGATGGCCTATGCGCCGCGCAGCGCACAGGTAATGCAGGCGATGTTGGCCGAAATCGGCGTGACGATGAATATCGAACCGACGGAATTCCCGGCGAAATGGGTGAAGGACGTCATGACGAGCCGCGACTACGACATGACCATCGTTGCCCATGCCGAACCGATGGACATCGATATCTATTCGCGCGATCCCTATTACTTCAACTACAAGAACCCCGTCTTCAACGACCTGATGAAGAAGGTGCAGGAGACCACCGATCCGTCCGCGCAGGCGAAGATCTACGGCGAGGCGCAGAAGATCCTGGCCGAGGACGTGCCGGCGCTCTACCTTTTCGTCATGCCCAAGCTCGGCGTCTGGGACAAGAAGCTGAAGGGCCTGTGGGAGAACGAGCCGATCCCGTCGAACGTTCTCAGCAACGTTTCCTGGGAAGAGTAGAGATCACGTGCGAGCGGCGGCTGACAGGGTGACGAAGACCAGATGATCGCACTGCTTACCCGCCGCCTCGCCGGCCTCGTCCTCACTCTTCTCGTCGTGTCGCTGGTGATCTTCGCCGTCATGGACCTCTTGCCCGGCGATCCGGCCTCGATCATGCTCGGCACCTCGGCAAGCCCCGAGACCCTGGCGGCACTGCGGCACGAACTCGGCCTCGACCAGCCGCTCCTGCTGCGCTACGGGCATTGGCTTGCCGGCGTTTTCTCGGGCAATCTCGGGCAGTCCTACACCTACGGGGTTCCGGTCGGCGGATTGATCGTCGAACGGCTGGCAGTGACGCTGCCGCTCGCGCTGATGGCGATCCTGCTCTCGGTGCTGATCGCACTGCCGCTCGGCGTATCGGCGGCGGCGCGGCGCGGCGGGATCGTCGATGCCGTCGCCACCGTCTTCTCGCAAATCAGCATCGCCGTGCCGGCCTTCTGGGTTGCGCTGCTGCTCGTCATCCTGTTTTCCACGACGCTCGGCCTCATGCCGGCGGGCGGCTTTCCGGGATGGGAGGGAGGTTTTCTGCCGGCCCTGCAGGCCCTGCTCATGCCGGCCGTGGCGCTTGCCCTGCCGCAGGCCGGGGTGCTGACGCGGGTGTCGCGGTCGGCCGTGCTCGACACGATGCATGAGGATTTCGCGCGCACGGCCGTCGCCAAGGGACTGGCGAGCAGGACCGTGCTCTGGCGGCATATCGTGCCGAACGCGCTGGTGCCTATCCTCACCATCCTCGGGCTGCAATTCACCTTCCTCGTCGCCGGCGCCGTCCTGGTCGAAAACGTCTTCAACCTGCCGGGGCTCGGGCGGCTTGCCTTCCAGGCCCTGTCGCAACGCGACATCGTCGTGATGCAGGATGTCGTGCTGTTCTTCGCGGCGCTCGTCATCGTCATGAACTTCATCGTCGATCTCTCCTATCTCGCGATCGACCCGCGCATGCGGAAGGCGGCATGATGGCACCCATCGTCTCCTCTTCCGCCATTTCGCAACGCCGAAGCTTCCGGTTCAGCCGGCGAAAGAACCTCGTCGCCGGGATTGTCATCGTCGGCTTTCTGGCCGCCATCGCCTTGCTTTCTCTTGTCTGGACGCCACTGCCGCCGGCCCGGATGCAGATCATCCACAAGCTGCAGCCGCCGCTGGCCTTCGGCCTGCTCGGCACCGACCAGTTCGGCCGCGACGTTCTCTCCATGCTGATGGTCGGCTGCTGGAATTCGCTGTCGATCGCCGTCACCGCGGTTGCCGTCGGCGGCGCGCTCGGCTCGATCGCGGGCGTGTCGGCAGCCGCGATCCGCGGCCCCTACGAGGCGCTCCTGATGCGCGCCTGCGACGTGATCTTCGCGCTGCCGCCGATCCTGTCTGCCATGATCCTCGGCGCTTTTCTCGGACCGGGGCGCCTTACCGCGATCACGGCCATTGCCGTCTTCATGGTGCCGGTCTTTGCGCGGGTGACGCTCGCCACTTCGCTGCAGGCATGGAGCCGCGACTATGTCCTGGCAGCGCAGGCGATCGGCAACAGCCGCTTCACGATTTCCGTGCGGCATGTGCTGCCGAACATCGTGAGCCAGATCATCGTGCATGCGGCGATCCAGCTTGGGCTTGCGATCCTCACCGAGGCCGGCCTGTCCTTTCTCGGCCTCGGCATGGCGCCGCCGGCGCCGACCTGGGGACGCATGCTGGCCGACGCCCAGACTTTCCTTTCGCTCGCCCCGTGGCTGGCAATCCTGCCCGGCCTTGCCATCGCGCTGACCGTCTTCGGCTTCAACATGCTGGGCGACGGCTTGCGCGACCTTCTCGACCCGCGCGAGGCGAGCCGGTGATGTCCTCCCAAGACGAACGCCCGAAAGACCAGACCATGCCAGATACCGCTTTCACCATCCGCGAACTCAGGCGACGCTTCGCCGACAAGAGCCTCTCGCCGCTCGACTACTGGCTTGCCCTGGAAAGGCGCATCGACAGCTGGGAACCGGCGATCTCGGCCCTTTACCTCTACGACCCCGAGGCCGCACGCGCGCAGGCGAAGGCGGCGACCGAGCGCTGGGCGAAGGGCAAAACGCTCGGTCCGCTGGACGGCATACCCGTCACGCTGAAGGAACTGATCGCCACCAAGGGCCAGCCGGTGCCGCTCGGCACGAAGGCGGTGGAGCTGAAACCGGCGGAGGCGGATGCGCCGGCGGCGGCGCGGCTGCGCGAGGACGGCGCGATCATCTTCGCCAAGACGACCTGCCCCGACTACGGCATGCTCTCATCGGGCCTTTCGAGCTTCCATCACCTCAGCCGCAATCCCTGGGACGTCACCCGGAACCCCGGCGGCTCGAGCGCCGGGGCCGCTGCCGCCGCCGCCGCCGGCTACGGGCCGTTGCATATCGGCACCGATATCGGCGGTTCGGTGCGCCTGCCGGCGGGCTGGACGGGGATCTTCGGTTTCAAACCGAGCCAGGGGCGCATTCCCGTCGATCCCTATTATGTCGGCCGGTGCGCGGGACCGATGACCCGCAGCGTCGAGGATGCCGCCTATGCGATGGCGACCCTGTCGCGCCCCGACTGGCGGGACGGCACCAGCCTGCCGCCCAACGATTTCGACTGGATGGATCTCGGCATCGATCTCAACGGAATGCGGATCGGGCTGATGCTCGACGCCGGCTGCGGCCTTGCGGTCGATGAGGAGGTGGGGATCGCCGTCGAGCAGGCCGCGCTGCTTTTCGAGAAGGCGGGAGCGACGATCGTCCCGGCCGGACCGGTGCTGACGCGCGCCATGCTGGACGGGCTCGACAATTTCTGGCGCGCCCGCTTCTGGGGCGACATTGCCGGGCTCGACGAGGAGCGCCGCGCGAGCATCCTTCCCTATATCTACGAATGGGCAAAGGGCGGCGCCGATGTCAGCGGGGTCGATGCCGTCAGGGGCTTCAACCAGACGATCGAGATGCGCAAGGCCTGCGGGCGGCTGTTCACCGAAGTGGATGCGGTCCTGTCGCCGACCAACCCGATCGTGTCCTATCCGGCCGAGTGGGCCTCGCCGACCAACGATCCCGCACTGCCCTTCGAACATATCGCCTTCACGGTGCCATGGAACATGTCGGAGCAGCCGGCCTCGTCGATCAATTGCGGATTCGCCAAGGGCATGCCGATCGGCCTGCAGATCGTCGGCCCGCGCTTCGACGACATGCGCGTGCTGAAGCTTTCGAAAGCGTTCGAGGAATGGACGGGCGGCATCAGGGACTGGCCGGAACCGCCGGCAGCCTGACGATCGCAGCCAGGGTCAGAACGGCCGGCGATAGCCGGTCGGCTGCTCGTAGAGCCAGCCGATGCGCTCGACGGCGGCTGCGAAATTCTCGCGCGCGACGGTCATCGTGTTTCCGTTGGCGTGGATGATCGTATCTGCGTCTTCGAAAATGGCGACATGCCCCTTCCAGAAGACCAGATCGCCGCGGCGCACATCCGCGCGTTCGATCGGCTCGCCAAGGCCCTCCGCCTGCATGTCGGTATCGCGCGGCGCGTTTCTGCCGGTCATCCGCAGCGCCAGCTGGACGAGGCCGGAGCAATCGACGCCGAGGCCGGAACGGCCGCCCCAGAGATAGGGCACTTCCAGAAAGCGGGCGGCGATTGCGACATAATCTTCTCCGTCCAGCGCCCCGAGCGGCAGCAGGTGTTTCGAGAAGATCGCCGTGCCGTCGGCAAGCACCAGATAGCGATTGCCGCGGGCTTCCGCTTCGCCCGAAACGTGGACACGGCTGCCGATGGACAGCACCGCCCTGTAGGGTTTGCGCAGTTCCGGCTCGGGATAGAGGAAGGTGCGCTGGGCAATGACCATGTGGGTCGGCGCAGGCGCGGCTTCTGCAATTGCATCCTCCGGCACATAGCCGACATAACCGTCGGATACGGCCTTGACCCAGCACCAGCCGCCGGCGCGATCGAATATCGTGACATCCTCGCCGTGGAGCAGTTCGGTGTCGATGCCGCGGGCGAGATCGGGTTCAGGACGCAGGGCGACGACCGGGACGCAGACGCGGGCCGGCGTGCCGCTGACAAAACGCGCCGCCTCGACCTTGCCTTCAAGGCCGGCTTCCGCCAGGTCCGGGCGGTAGGCATGGAGGCGGCGATCGAGCATCGTCATGGCATTCCCTTTCAGCGGCCGTTCAGACCGGAAGCTTGCGACCCTGCTCGCGCACGAGGTCGCCGAGCTTTTCAAGATAGAGCGCGCCGCCGACGGTGCGCTTGATGATGACGTTGCGGCGGTCGGCATCGTCGCGGACGCGGTCGACGAGGCCCATTTCGCCCATCGTGTCCAGCGCGCGCGTGATGACCGGTTTCGTCACGTTCAGCGTCGCGGCCAGCCCGCGCACGGTATGCGGCGGCGGCACGAGATAGATATGCAGCAGGATCGCCATCTGGCGCAACGTCAAATCTCTGTTGTCGTGGCGAACCTGGTTCAGCGCCACGCCATGCCAGAGGCCAAGCGCCTGTGAGGCGGTCAGTTCGATCGGCACGGCCCCTCCGGAAATCGTTACGCTAACGTTTCATTTTCCGGCAGTTGGTCGGCACAGGCAAGAGGCGGCACGGAATGCCGCCTCGCAAGGTGAATAAAATTTTAACGACGAGGCTCAGCGAAGCTTTTGTCTCGCATGTCGTTGTCGCAAAACCGCTTCACACTTTTGCGCGACATGCTCAGCGTATACTGTGGCGGATATGACGGTAGAGTGCGCGGATCGCCTGCGCCTCGCCGCCACCCGGCGAATGGGCGCGCTCGTTCGGCGCCCAGCCGAAGATATCGAAATGCGCCCAGCTCTTGGCCTTGCCGACGAAGCGCTTGAGGAAAAGTGCGGCGGTGATGGCGCCGGCCATGCCGCCGGCCGGGGCATTGGTGATATCGGCGAATTTGGCGCGGATATCCTTTTCGTAGCCGGCATAGAGCGGCATGCGCCAGAGTGGATCGTCGGTTTCGAGGCTTGCTTCCATCAGGTCGTGGGCAAGGTTCTCGTCGTCGGTGAAGAAAGGTGGCAGGTCGGGGCCGAGCGCGACGCGGGCAGCACCCGTCAGCGTGGCCATGTCGATCAGCAGGTCCGGCTCTTCCTCGTCGGCATAGGCGAGCGCGTCGGCCAGGATCAGGCGGCCTTCGGCGTCGGTATTGTCGATCTGGACGGTCAGCCCCTTGCGGCTCTTGTAGATATCGCCGGGACGGAAGGCGTTCGACGAGATGGAATTCTCGACGACCGGGATGATGACGCGCAGATCGACCTTCAGCTTGGCGTCCATGATCATGAGCGCGAGGCCCATGACGTTTGCGGCACCGCCCATGTCCTTCTTCATCAGCAGCATGGAGGACGCCGGCTTGATGTCGAGGCCGCCGGTATCGAAGCAGACGCCCTTGCCGACGAGCGTAACCTTGCGGTGGCCCTTCTTGCCCCAGCGCAGCTCCAGCAGGCGCGGCGCATCGGCGCTGGCGCGACCGACGGTGTGGACCAGCGGGAAGTTTTCCTTGAGCAGGTCGTCGCCGATGATGACCGACATCTCGGCCTTGTAGTGATCGGCAAGACCGCGGAACGCCGCTTCAAGCTGCTCCGGCCCCATGTCGTTGGTCGGCGTGTTGATGAGGTCGCGGGCGAGGAAGACGCCGGCGAGCTGGCGCTTGATCTCGTTGCCGTCGGCGTCGCGCGGAATCATCAGCGTCGGGGCGGCGGATTTTTCGGACTTGTAGCGGTCGAACCGGTAGCTGCCGAGGCCGAAGCCAAGCGTCAGGCGGTTGGCCGTCAGCGGCGCGGTCTCGATGTGCCAGTCGCCGGCAGGAAGCGCGCGGGCGAGCTTGCCGGTGATGTAGGGCTGTTCCGACGGGTTGGTGCCGAGGCCGAAGAGCGCACCGCCGAGATGGCCGTCCTCCGTCGGGATCAGCAGCAGCGAGCCGCTTTCCGCCTTGTAGCCGGCTTTGCGCGCCCAATCGAGCGCGATCGGATCGATCGTGCCGGTTTCGATATGGGCGGGCGTCACAGCGAAGATCGGCAACGTCGAACCGCCCTTGGTGTTGAAGGGAGTCGGTCTCTCGATGAACTGGAAGGGGGCCATGTTTGTCCTTAGAGGCAGGGGCAGAATCGTTTCTTAACTGTCTGTTAGGGTTAACAGACTATTGCTGGAGCGAAGATTGCGTCAAAGCCTTTCCCTGTTCCGCTTTGAGGTCAGGCGCCGATTTCATTCAGGATCGCGCAATGCCCGTCTCGGCCTCCACTCCTCTCAACAAACGTATTCTGCAGGCAAGCGCCGCTATCCTCGTCGTGCTGGCGCTTGCCGGCTGTTCGACGACGGCAAAGGATCGCATGACGACCGGTTCCATCCCGAAGCTCGACAAGCCGGTCGAGCAGATGGACGCCAACGAATTGCGAGCAGCCACCGACCGTGTCGGCCAGGCCTACGAGAAGAACCCGCGCGATCCCGTCAACGGCGTCACCTATGCCAATCTGCTGCGCATGAACGGACGCGACGCGCAGGCGCTTGCCGTCATGCAGCAGGTCGCCATCGCCAATCCCGAAGACCGCACCGTGCTTGCCGCCTACGGCAAGGCACAGGCGGCCGCCGGACAGCTGCAGCAGGCGCTGGACACGATCGGCAGGGCACAGACGCCCGATCGGCCCGACTGGCGGCTGATTTCGGCGGAAGGGGCGATCCTCGACCAGATGGGCCGGCCGAACGATGCGCGCCAGCGCTATCGCGACGCGCTCGATATCCAGCCGAACGAACCGTCGGTGCTTTCCAACCTCGGCATGTCCTATCTTCTGACAGGCGATCTGCGCACGGCGGAAACCTACCTGCGCTCGGCCGCCGGCCAGCCCGCCGCCGACAGCCGCGTGCGCCAGAACCTGGCCCTCGTCGTCGGCCTGCAGGGCCGTTTTCCCGAGGCCGAGCAGATCGCGCGGCGCGAGCTTTCGCCGCAGCAGGCCGACGCCAACGTCGCCTACCTGCGCGGCATGCTTTCGCAGCAGAATTCCTGGCAGAAGCTGGCGGCAAAGGACGCGACGTCGCCTGCCGCCGCCGGTACCAACTGACCTATCTGCTGCTCAGCCCCGAGAGGATGAGGCGCAGGCCGAGGCCGGCCATGACCGCGCCTGCGGCCCTGTCGATCCAGGCCTTGGCGGCGATATAGACCTTGCGCGGCTGCCGCGCCGAAAAGGCGAGCGCGACGATCGCATACCATCCCGCCTCGACCAGGAAGACGCCGACCGGCAGCGCCAGCAGCAGCTCCACCGGCACGGCCTTGGGCAGGAGTGCGGCAAAGATGCTGGCATAGACCACGATCGTCTTGGGGTTGCTCAGCTGCGTCAGCATTGCGGTGGTGAAACTGCGCGCCGGCATGCTTCGGCCGGCAAGGTCGCCATCCGAAAGGGCCAGCGGCTGGCTGGCGCCCTTCCAGATCGCGAAGGCGATATAGACCAGATAGGCGCCGCCGGCGATCTTCAGCACGAGATAGAGCCATTCGAATTGCGACAGCAGCGCCGTCAGGCCGGCAAGGGCAAGGATGGCGAAGGTCACGCCGCCGATGCCCATGCCGAGTGCGGCCGCAAGCCCGTCAAAGCGGGAACGCGAAATGGCAATGCGCGAGACGACGACGAAACTTGGACCGGGGCTCATCGCGCCGATCATCAAAGCACTGATAATACTGATAAAAATGCCGAAGGAAGACATGGCGAAGCTCCGTTTTCACGCAATTCGCGAGGCAATGGCGGCGTCCGGCCCTGCCGGAATTGCTCAAGCGATCGAGGATTGCCCAGGCAAGCGGCAGCAATATCCGCGCTTCCCGATGGTCGTCCATCTCATTCGCCAGTTACGCGGAGGCGCACGCTAGCCGGATTCCCTTCCGGCGGCAAGCGTCAGAACCGGTCGGCCACCTGGATGCCGGCGGGGCCGAGGATGACAGCGACCAGCACCGGCAGGAAGAAGAGGATCATCGGCACGGTGAGCTTGGGCGGCAGGGCGGCCGCCTTCTTTTCCGCCTCGTTCATGCGCTCGTCGCGGCCTTCCTGCGCAAGCACGCGCAAGGCCGTCGCGACGGGCGTGCCGTAACGGTCCGCCTGGATGAGCGCCTGCGTGACCGAACGGACGAGATCGATCTGGGTGCGGGTTGCCAGGTTTTCGAGCGCCACGCGCCGATCCGGCAGGAAGGAGAGCTCGGCCGTCGTCAGCACCATTTCTTCCGCAAGCGGCGGCGACTGTTCACCGAGCTCCTCGGAGACGCGGCGCATGGCCGCTTCGATGGAAATGCCCGATTCCACGCAGATCAGCATCATGTCCAGCGCGTCCGGCCAGGCGCGCTTGATGGAGTGCTGGCGCTTGCCCATGCGGTTGGAGATATAGATGTTGGGCGCGTAGAAGCCGACATAGGCGATGCCGATGACGATGAAGAGCCGTATCGGCAGGCCCTTGTCGGCAAGGTTGCCGAGGCCGAACATCCAGAAGGCGGCGACGGCCAGGAACAGAAACGGCAGGAGAAAGCGCGCGACGAGGAAGGTGTTCAGCGCGTTTTCCGAGCGCAGGCCGGCCGCGCGCAGCTTGTTCATGGTGTTGTCGTCCACCAGCGCCTTGCGCAGGTTGAAACGCTCGACGATCTGGCGGACGGAGCGGTTGTTCTGGCTCCTGAGCGTGGCCTTGCTGCCGGCATCGGCGTTCAGGCGGGCGCGCTCGCGGGCGCGGATCTGCTCGCGCTCGGTCGAAACCGCCTTCATGCGCTTGTTGAGATCGCCACGCTCGAAAAAGGGAACGGCAAGCGTGTAGAAGGTGGCGAAGACGGCGATGGCGACAAGCACCGCCATGATCGTGGCGGGATCGGTCAATGTTGCGGCGAGTTCCTGCGACATGCTGCCCTGCCCCCGCTAGATATCGAAATTGATCATGTTGCGCATCACGAAGATGCCGATCGACATCCAGACCGCCGAAAAGCCCATGATGAAGTGGCCGCGCGGATCGGTGAACAGGATCATCATGTATTGCGGCGACGTCAGATAGACGAGCAGGGCAACGATGAACGGAAGGGAGCCGATGATGACGGCGGACGCCTTGGCCTCCATCGACAGCGCCTTGACCTTGGCCTTCATCTTCTTGCGGTCGCGCAGCACCTTGGAAAGGTTGCCGATCGCTTCCGACAGGTTGCCGCCGGCCTGCGACTGGATGGCGATGACGATCGCGAAGAAGTTGACTTCCTGCAACGGCATCTGGTTGGTCATGCGGGCACAGGCTTCGGGTATGCCGAGGCCCACCTGCTGCGCCTCGATGATACGGCGGAATTCGCTTTTGACGGGCTCGACACCCTCGGTCGCGATCAGGCGGATCGCGTCGTTCAGCGGCAGGCCGGAACGGATGGAGCGGACGATGACGTCGAGCGCGTTCGGAAATTCGTCGAGGAACTTGTTCTGGCGGCGCGAGATGAGGAAGCCGATCACCCAGCGCGGCAGACCGAGCCCGCCGACCAGGGGAACGCCGAGCATGACCGCTGTCGACGCGCCGGCAACGAAAAGCACGATCAGCAGCACCAGGGCGAAGAGCGCGCTGAAAAGATAGAAGCGGGCCGGCGTGATCGGCAATCCCGCCTGCACCAGACGGGATTTCAAGGACAGCGTTTTCCTGGTCTTCTCGTGCTGCCGCTTTTCGAGGTCCTTCAGGCTGTCCTGCACCGATTTCCGGCGCTTCGACAGTTCCTGCACACGGTCGCGGGCGGCCTTGACCTTGGAGCGGTCGACTTCGGCCGCCTTGACCCGGTTGATGCGGCTTGCCGATTTCTTGTCGTTCTCGATGCGCGAGAACAATAGGGCATAACAGACCGCCCCCGCAGCGACGGCTGCGAGAACGACGATTGCCAGCACTGTCGGATCGATGCCGAACATCTCAATCCTTCGATTTCGCTTCCAGCTCGTCGAGCGCGGCGGCGAGACGCTTTTCTTCGTTGTAATAGCGGGCGCGGTCCCAGAAATGCGGCTTGCCGACGCCGGTGGACATGTGGCGGCCGATCAGGCGGCCGCCGGCGTCCTCGCCCTCGATTTCGTAGCGCATCAGGTCCTGGGTGATGATGACGTCGCCTTCCATGCCGATGACTTCGGTGATCTGGGTGATGCGGCGCGAACCGTCGCGCAGGCGCTGCGCCTGGATGATGACATCGACCGAGGAGGAGATGATTTCGCGCACCGTCTTGGCCGGCAGGCTGAAACCGCCCATGGCGATCATCGATTCCATGCGGCTCAGGCATTCGCGCGGGTTGTTGGCGTGGATCGTGCCCATGGAGCCGTCGTGGCCGGTGTTCATGGCCTGCAGCAGGTCGAACACTTCGGGTCCGCGCACTTCGCCGACGATGATGCGTTCGGGGCGCATGCGCAGGCAGTTCTTGACGAGGTCGCGCATGGTGATCTCGCCCTCGCCTTCGATGTTCGGCGGGCGGGTTTCCAGGCGCACGACATGCGGCTGCTGGAGCTGCAGTTCGGCCGTATCCTCGCAGGTGATGACGCGCTCGTCGCGGTCGATATAGTTCGTCAGGCAGTTGAGCAGCGTGGTCTTGCCCGAACCCGTACCACCGGAGATGATGACGTTGCAGCGCACCCGGCCGATGATCTGCAGCACGGTTGCGCCTTCGGGCGTGATGGCGCCGAAGCGGACGAGCTGGTCAAGCGTCAGCTTGTCCTTCTTGAATTTGCGGATGGTAAGGGCCGGGCCGTCGATGGCGAGCGGCGGCGCAATGACGTTGACGCGCGAGCCGTCCGGCAGGCGCGCGTCGCAGATCGGGCTCGATTCATCGACGCGGCGGCCGACCTGGCTGACGATGCGCTGGCAGATCGACAGGAGCTGCGAATTGTCGCGGAAACGGATTTCGGATTCGATGGTCTTGCCGCCGACTTCGATGAAGGTCTGGCCGGCGCCGTTGACCATGATATCGGCAATGTCGTCGCGCGCCAGCAGCGGCTCGAGCGGGCCGTAGCCCAGAACGTCGTTGCAGATATCCTCGAGCAGTTCCTCCTGCTCGGAGATCGACATGGCGAAATTCTTGATGGTGATGATATCGTTGACGATATCGCGGATTTCCTCGCGCGCGCTTTCGCCGTCCAGCTTGGACAGCTGCGAGAGGTCGATCGTGTCGATCAGCGCCGAAAAGACCTGCGCCTTGGTATCGTAATATTCGTCGGTGCGTGCGGGGCGCCGGCGCTGCGGCGTCTGGATCGGCGGCGGCGCCACCTGCGGGCGGGCGGGCTCGCGCGACGGCTCCACAAGCACCGCGGGACCGGACGGGGCGGCGGGGCTGGCTGCCGGCATCGGCGGCGGCGGAGCGGCGATACCGCCGGCACCGGCCTTTCCGAAACCTTCACTTCCGCGTTTTCCGAACATCGATGCGATCCAATTCTACCCGTTCACTTGCGCTTCAGAAGGCCGAGAAGGCCGCCCTTCCTGGATTTCCGGATTGCCACGCGGCCCGTGACGATGTGGGCGATCTGCGAAAAGGTCTCCGCCGTCGGCGATTTCGGATCGACCTCGGAAATCATCCGGCCGCTGTTGGCAGCATTGCCGAAGAGGCCGATGTCGAAGGGAATGACGGCGATCGGCTCGGCTTCCAGCGGCTCGCAGAAATCGGAAACCGAGATTTCCGGCCGTTTCGGCATGCCGACCTGGTTGAGAACGAGATGCGGCGGCTTGTCGTTCGGGCGCATCTTGCGCAAGGCATCCAGCATGTTCTTGGTGTTGCGCAGGTTGGCGAGGTCGGGAACCGCGCAGATGACCACTTCGTCGGCACTCGACAGGACCGAACGGGTCCAGTCCGACCAGGCATGGGGAACGTCGAGAACTGTGACGGGCGCGCTGCGCTGCAGCACGTCCATGACGGGCTGGAAGGCCTGGCTCTCGAAATCATAGGCGCGGTCGAGAAGCGAGGGGGCGGCCAGCAGCGAGAGGTGCTCCGAACACTTGGTCAGCAGGCGATCGAGGAAAACCTCGTCGAGCCGCTCCGGCGCAAAGACGGCCTCGGCGATGCCCTGAGCCGGGTCCTGGTCGAAATCGATATTGGCCGTGCCATAGGGCAGGTCGAGATCGGCAAGGATGGTTTCGGTCGAAAACAGGTTGGAAATGCCGAAGGCGCAATTATGCGCGACGGTCGATGCGCCGACGCCGCCCTTGGCGCCGATAAAGGCAATCGAGCGGCCGAGCGGCTCGGCTTCCGGATCGACGAAGATCGTCGCCATCGCGCCCATGATATCGGGCATGGCGACAGGCTGGACCATATATTCGGAAATGCCGTTGCGGATCAGATCGCGGTAGAGACCGATATCGTTGTAGTAGCCGACGATGATGACCTTGGTCGAGGGATCGCAGACGGCGGCGAGCGGCGCCAGTTCGGCAAGCAGGCCGGCCGGGTTGGCCCTGGTTTCAAGGATGATGAGGTTCGGCGTCGGGGCGCTGGCAAACATGTTGGCCGCCGCCGCGGTGCCGCCGCTGGTGATGCGCAGGCTGACCTTGGACATGCGCCGGTCGTTGGCGCAGCGCTCCATCACCCGCTGCAGCCCCTCGCTTTCGCAGAAGGCGTGAACGGAGATGCGCGGCAGGGGGCGCATATGTTCCAGCTCGCCCATGCGGATCGCTTCCTCGGCGTGGCGCAGTTCGCTGGTGTTCTTGATCTCGTAGTCGACGGTGCTCATCGTTTCATTCCGCCTGATCAGAAACCGGTGGAGCCGGTATCCATGTCCTCGATCGTGGACGTCGTCGTCCGGTATTCCTGGATCGCCTCGTTGCGGCGCTCGGCGTCGATCGGCGTCATGCCGCGCGGCGCGACGAAATCTTCGGGATTGGCGACCTGGGCAGCGAGGTTGTTCTGCGAGGCGCAGCCGAAATTGTAATAGTTCTGGTTGGCGAAGTCGGCGGTGATGTCCTTCGGCCATTGGCCGCACTGGGTCGTTACCGCCGTCGTGCCGGTGAAGCTCAGGCGGATCGGGGCGGCGTCGAGAAGGCCGGTCGCCGCATAGGTCGTGTTGACGATCTTGCTGCTGGCAATGCCGCGCGAGGCAAGTTCGGCGCGCACCTGGCTGCGCAGGGCGCGGGCCGCTCCCGCATTCGCAGAGCCTTCAGGCGACAGGATGTAGACCGGGCCGGAGGCGCGCGACATGTAATTCTGGGCAAAACCACGGATCAGCTCGCGCTGGGCGATCGTCAGCCGGCGATCGCTGGAGGCGACGGGAAGGTCCACCGTCTGCTCGGCTTCCGTCACGACGATCGGATGGCGCTCCCGGTAATCGTCGGGAATGCCGCCGGTCGTCAGCTGGTCGCGCGGGCCAGCACAGCCGGAAAGGACGGCAGCGGCCAGGGAAGCGACCAGAAACAAAGGCTTTGCGCTGCGCAGATATCGAAGATCCGAATGGGCCATCGCCTGATCTCTGTTCGTTTTCATCGGTTCAGACCGCGCCCCGCTCATTTGTAGATAAATCCGATGGAACCGTGGAACTGCGCATCGGCGACCGGCGCCTGACGGCTGCCGTAGACCTTGTTGACGCGGTTCATGAAGAAGGCGGACGCATCATCCGTGGGGCTGAAATTGTCGTCCGGCCGATTGAGCTGATTGCGCGCCACCGGACGCACCAGATAGGGCGTCGCGATGATGACGAGTTCGGTTTCCTGACGCTCAAAACCCTTCTGGCGGAACAGCGTGCCGAGAAGCGGGATCTTCGAAACGCCGGGCGTGCCGCCCATGGTCTGGGAGACGTTGTCGCGGATGAGGCCGGCAAGGGCGATCGAACCGCCGGAGGGAAGCTCGACCGAGGTTTCGGCCGAGCGGCGCTGATAGGTGGGGGCTGCACCGGAGACCGAGGGCGCCGGCTCGGAAACGTTGGTCTTGATCTGCAGGCTGATGCGGCCGGAAGACAGCACCACCGGCTTGAAGGCAAGATTGATACCGTAATTATAGGGAACGACGGTGACGTTGCCGTTGTTGTCCGTCGTCGAATAGAGAACCTGGCCGCCGGAATTGAAGGTCGCGGCCTGGCCGGAGATCGCCGTCAGCGTCGGTTCGGCCAGCGTGCGCACGACCTTGCCCTGTTCCAGCGCGTTCAGATAGGTGGAAATATCGTATCTGCCGATCGAGTTCTTGAAGAGCGCGGCAAGGCCGCCACCGACGACGGACGTGGCACTGTCGGCGGACGGGCTGCCGAGCTGGGCGACCGTCATGCCCGAGGAATTGGTGACGAGATTGTCGAAGCCGAGCTGTTTGAGGACTTCACGGCGAACCTCGGCGATCGTCACCTTGAGCGTGACCTGGTCTTCGCCCTGGATCTGCAGGAGGTTGACGACCTGGGAGACCTGGCGGCTTTCGGCAAAGAGCGCAACGGCGCTGTCGCCGCCGGTGCCGGAGGCGGTTTCCGTGCGCGTGGTGGCCTCGCCGCCCTTCAGGAAGGCCTCGGCGAGCGATGCAGCCTGGGTTGCGTCCTGCGGCGTGCGCACGGTTCCCGTCAGCACGATATTGTCCGAGACGATCTCGACCTTGATGGCGGAGTCCGGGATGAAGCGGCGCAGGTTGGCCTCAAGGCCGGACACATCGCGTTCAATCTCGATATCGAGGCTGACGACCTCCTCGCCGCTGGCGCCGAACACGAAAATATTGGTCTGCCCGACCTTCTTGCCGAACAGGTAGATGCGCCGGGACGTGCGGGTCACGGCGTCGGCCATGCTCGGATCGGAAACGAGAATGTCGTGCGCGTCTTCCGGCAGGTCGACGACGACAGCCTTGTTGAGGCCGAGCTTCAGGCGGCGATGCGCGCCGGGGCCGCTTTGCGAAATGCGGATGAGGCTTTCCGAGCCGGCATCCGCCTGCTGCACGCCAAAGGATACCGGCGTGACGCCCGCCGCAGCCATTGCCAGAGAAAGGCAGCCGGTCAGGAAAAGCCTGGTGCGTTGTCTTGAGTTGCCCATCCGCATTTCCCTTACTCCGGCTTCGTCGAGCCGGTGGCATCCGTGACGATGGTGCCGGATTTGATGACCTGGACGATTGCGCTGCCGTTATCGCCGCTCAGGAGATAGTCCGGCGCGCCGGTATCCTGTTCCTGCGCATCGGCAACGGAGCGCAGCGCGAGCGAAAGGCGATCGGCCATCTGCTGGGCGACGGCCAGAACCTTGGTCTGGTCGGGGGTCAGCTCCAGCGTTGCCGTCGTGCCGACGGCCGCCTTGGAGCCGTCTTCCTTTTCTTCGATCTGCTGGTCGATGGCGAGAACGCGGACGTTGCTCAGCACGGTTTCGGTTATGTATTTCTCCGTGCCCTGCCCCTTGCGCACCATGATGACATCGACGCGGTCGTTGGGAAGGATGAAGCCGCCGGCGCCTGTCGCCACCGAGATTTCGGTCGCAACCGCGCGCTTGCCGGCAGGCAGCAGCGAGGACAGGATGCGGCTGTTGGAATCGGCGACCTTTTCCGGACGGATCGGCTCGCCTTCGAAAACCGGCAGGCGCACAACGGCACCCTGGAGGTCCTTGATGGCGTCCGGCCGCTCGGCTTCGGTGATGAAGCCCTGGACGACGCCATTCTGCGGCCAGGCCATCCAGTGGACGGCCTTCTCGTCCAGCCTTGCGCCGACGGGCAGATTGGCGCTGGAGACCAATACGTTGACGGTCGGTTCCTTCTCGACGACGGACTGGACCTTCGTCACGACGCCGCCGCGACCGGCCATGTTCATGGCAAGAAGACCGGCAAGGCCGGCTGCCACCACGGCGACAGCTAAGACAATAAGGCGGGCCGGTTTCATCGATCATTCCTCGGGGCACGACGCGTTCGCCCCGCAGAATGCTCAGGAATTGGTATAATTATGGTTAATGGAAGACTTAGATTTTAAGTTAACGGCCGATTAAAACGCCGTTATTTCAGGCCTTCCAGTGCGGCGACGAAGAGCGGCGAGGACGGGAAGGCCAGGAAACCGCCGATCGCGATGGCAATCCCGTAAGGTATTTTCTTTGCCATGAGGACAGAGTTCGGCACCGGCAGGCCGATGGCGAGAATGGTGCTGGATTGCGATCTCACCAAAAGAATGAGCAGGGTCAAGAGGCCGCCGATCATCCCGACATAGGCCATCAGAAAGACAAGAGAGGGATTGAAGCCGAACCAGAGTGCGGTCGCGCTCAGGAGCTTGGCGTCACCACCACCCATTACGTTGACGGCGAAAAGCGCAAAGCAGACGCAGAAGACGACGGCCGCGCCGGCAAGATGCATGCCGACAACATCCCAGCCAAGGCCCAGGAACGGGGCGAGGACGAAGAAAGAAGCGATGAGGATCAACGAGACACGGTTCGGGATCGTCATGGTGAACAGATCCGAAAACGCCGCCATGGCGAGGCAGAGGGGCAGTATCAGAAAGACTGCAGCTGCGATCATGTCACACCCGTTTATGAATACGAAAAAGGCTCACGGCCGTTAAGCTGCGAGCCTGCTCGTCTGACGGCCGGAACGATTCCGGCCGAGACCATGCGGATGCCGCGAGCGGCGCTTTTACTCCTCCGGCAATTTAGCCTTGTCAGCAGCGGACTGCATCTGTTCGCCGAGGTTGTTGAACGTGTCGCCGATCTTGCCGCCGAGCGTCGAGGCGCCGGCAACGAGGGCTACGGAAATGAGGGCGGCGATCAGGCCGTATTCGATTGCGGTCGCGCCGGATTCGTCCTTCAGAAAACGGCTAAAAAGCTTGGTCATGGTCTCTCCTAACTCCAGTTGATGTTCAGCACGTCCGCCAACTGTTTGCCGTTGATCGGATGGCCGAAAGCTAGCGAATGGCCGTTTCCATCGGCTTAAAGAAATGCGTTAACGAGGTGTGAACGAGACAACCTGCCCGGCCAGGGTAAGTAATTCCTTACCGCGTTGCTTAGACTTCTAACGAATTTCGCCAGGAAACCTGTAGCAATAGCTTCCAGCCATCCAGAAACGGCACGAATTTCCGCCACCTTCCGGTCTTACGCCCTGGCAGTGCGTGCCGGAACGATCCAATGTGTTTCACGCGCGGACATGCGATGGAGGGCTTAAAGCTTCGTTCACCATTTTTTTCCATTCTATCGGCAATCTGCATTGCGATCGTGAAAGAGGGCCAAAATGCCATCGAACGGCAAGACCGTTTTCTTTGCCTGGGTGATTGCGGCTCTTACGGCAAGCACAGCCTCAGCCCAGGAAGACATGCTGCGCGTCTATATGGACCACGCGCGCGTTTTGAAGCTCGACCGGCCGGTCAGCAAGGTCATCGTCGGCAATGCCAAGGTGGCCGATGCGACGGTCGCCGATTCCAAGACGATCGTGCTGACGGGCCGCAGTTTCGGCACGACCAATATCGTGCTGCTCGACGGCGACGGCAACGCCATCCTGGACGACCGCATCCTTGTCTCCATCGACGAGGGCAATACGGTGCGCGTCTATCGCCAGACGGAGCGCTCGGTTCTTTCCTGCACGCCCAATTGCGAGCAGCATTCGCAGCAAGGCAACGCCACGTCCGCGGACTAGCCGATATCGGCGACATCGGCGCAGATTCGTTAAAATAGCTGCACCGACCTGAAACGGAAAATCAACGAAAGCGCCTTAGTGTGGCCCGAAGAACATTTTCGGGGCCAGACCATGGCGATCAGCGAGCAGGAGACGGGCAAGGTGCGTGCGCCCCTCCGTTTATCCAGTATTCGCGCCATGGCCCGCTCACGCGACGGTTCGGCGGCGATCGAATTCGCGCTGCTGGCAATTCCCTATTTCGTCATCGTCTTCGCGATCCTGGAAACCTTCATCGCCTTTACGGCCGAGCAGCTCGTCTCGAACGCCGTCGATACGATGAGCCGCCAGATGCGCACGGGGCAGATCACCTTCGCCGACCCCACGCGCGCGAGCTACAAGACGCAGACCCAGTTCCGGCAGGCCTTCTGCGACGAGATCTCAATCATCATCCGCTGCTCGGAAACGGAAGCGGCGACCCCCAGCAAGCTCTATCTGGATGTGCAGAGCTTCCCGACCTTTGCCGCCATGCCAACGGCGATCCCGAGAATGTCTGCGGACAAATATTCCGACCTGAACGTTTCAGCCTTCAAATTCACGCCCGGCGGGCCGGGCTCGATCAACATGCTGCGCGCCTACTATCGCTGGTCCATCATCGTCGATCTCGTGCGCCCCTACATAACCGGCCTTCGCCCGGTCGGCAGTTCCATGCCGAGCGAATATCTGATCGTCTCGACCGCAGCCTTCCAGAACGAGCAGTATCCCTGATGGCGCGCCGCGGACTTCTCATACGGCTGGCTTCGACGGCGCGGCGCTTTGGCCGCGACCGGGAAGGCGTGGGCGCCATCGAGTTTGCGATCATCTTCCCGGTTCTGGTCATGCTCTATCTCGGCGCGTTCGAGATCACGATCGGGCTCAACGTCAGCAAGCGCACGACGCGTGCCGCCGGCGCGATCGCCGATATCGTCACCCAGCAGGAAAGCGTCACAAAGAGTTCTCTTACCGATATCGCCAAGGCCGCGCCGCCGATCTACTCGCCCTACAGCAGCCCGGACATGCTGGTGAAGATCACGGCAATCCAGATCGACGGCAACGCCAACCCGACCGTTCTCTGGTCCTGGGCCTCGAGCGGCGGGGCGCCCTACGCCAAAAACAGCACGGTTGCCGACGTGCCGACGGAAATGAAGAAGGCCGACAGCTTCCTCATCCGCAGCGAACTCAGCATACCCTATACGCTCTTCGTCTTTGCGCCCAATTTCATGCCGCAAGGGCTGAATACCATCACGATCAGCCGCAGCTATTTCTACCGCCAGCGGCAGAACAACAGCATTTCCTGCAGCGACTGCTGAAGCGCGTCGCGATCCCTCCGATCCGGGCGACCGCCTCACGCCCTCACCTCAAATTTGCCAAGCGGTTCCCGTCATTATATGGCTGGGGCGTCAGTCAGGTCGTTCGGCTGCAGGCCGGCGACAGCAGATATTGCGGGTGAAAAATGGCACGTGCCTTTCTCTTCGTTCTGGATTCCTTCGGCGTCGGCGGCGCGCCGGATGCGGCAGCCTATGGCGACGAGGGCGCCGACACGCTCGGCCATATCGCCGAATTCTGCGCGGCGGGTGCGGCCGACCGGGCCGGCCTGCGGTCCGGCCCGCTGACGCTGCCGAACATGTCCGCACTCGGGCTCCTGCATATTGCGCGGGCGGCCTCCGGCCAGTTTCCCGCCGGCATGCCGCTGCCGGACAAGATCTACGGCCTCTACGGCGCCGCCAACGAAACCTCGCGCGGCAAGGACACGCCTTCGGGCCATTGGGAAATCGCCGGAACGCCCGTCACCTTCGACTGGGGCTATTTTCCGAGCGAGGGCGACGCTTTTGCGCCCGAGCTGATCGAGGCGCTGTGCAAGGCGGCTGGCGTGCCCGGCATTCTCGGCAACTGCCATGCCTCGGGAACCGAGATCATCGCCCGTTACGGCGAAGAGCATATGCGCACCGGCAAGCCGATCTGCTACACCTCCTCGGATTCCGTGTTCCAGGTGGCGGCCCACGAAGTCTATTTCGGCCTCGACCGGCTGCTCAATTTCTGCCAGATCGCCCGCAGCCTGCTCGATCCCTACAATATCGGCCGCGTCATCGCCCGCCCCTTCATCGGCCAGAGCGTGGCAACCTTCCAGAGAACCGGCAACCGCCGCGATTTCTCGGTGCCGCCGCCGGAACCGACCCTGCTCGACCGGCTCGTCCAGCACGGGCGCAACGTGCATGCGGTCGGCAAGATCGGCGATATCTTCGCCCACCAGGGCGTCTCCAGGGTCATCAAGGCCAACGGCAACGACGCGCTGATGGATGCCTCGCTGGCGGCCATCGACGAGGCGGAGGACGGCGACCTCGTCTTCACCAATTTCGTCGATTTCGACATGGTCTACGGCCACCGTCGCGACGTGGCCGGTTATGCGGCCGCCCTCGAAGCCTTCGACGCGCGCCTCACCGAAGTCCACCGCAAGCTGCGGCCCGGCGACCTCGTGGTGCTGACCGCCGATCACGGCTGCGACCCGACCTGGCGCGGCACCGACCATACGCGCGAGCGCGTGCCGATCATCGCCTACGGTCCCGGTATCCGCTCGCGCTCGGTCGGCGTGCGCCGGACCTATGCCGATATCGGCGAGAGCATCGCGCGGCATCTCGGCATTCCGTCCGGCCCGCATGGAAGGAGTTTTCTGTGACATCGCATCTGAAGAAGGTCGAGCTGCATTGCCATCTGGAGGGCGCGGCCCCGCCCGGCCTGACCGCAGCCCAGGCGCGCAAATACGGCATCGACATCAGCGCGTACCTGCAGGACGGCGCCTATGTCTGGCACGATTTCGCAAGCTTCCTCGAATGCTACGACAAGGTTTCGGAGGTCTACAAGACCGAGGAAGACTATGCGCTCCTGACCGAAACCTATCTGGAAGAGCTTGCCGGCATCGGCACGATCTACAGCGAGCTGATCGTTTCGCCCGACCACGGCAAGCGCATCGGCCTTGGCGCGGACGCCTATATCGAAGGGGTCTGCGAAGGCATGCGCCGGGCCAAGGCAAAGAGCGGCATCGAGGCGCGGCTGATCGTGACCGGGGAACGGCATTTCGGCCCGGAAAGCGTGATCGGCGCCGCGGAATATGCCGCCAAGGCCGATAATCCGCTGATAACAGGTTTCAACCTTGCCGGCGAGGAGCGCATGGGCCGCGTTGCCGATTACGCCCGCGCCTTCGACATTGCCCGCGACGCAGGGCTCGGCCTCACCATCCATGCCGGCGAAGTCTGCGGCGCCTTTTCCGTTTCGGATGCGCTCGACGACGTCAGGCCCGCGCGCATCGGCCATGGCGTGCGGGCGATCGAGGATAGCGAACTCGTCAGGCGGCTTGCCGATCTCGGCACGGTGCTGGAGGTCTGCCCCGGCTCGAACATCGCGCTGAAAGTGTTTCCGGATTTCGCCGCGCATCCGCTGCGCAGGCTGCGGGATGCAGGCGTGAAGGTGACGATCAGCTCCGACGACCCGCCCTTCTTTCACACATCGCTCAAGCGCGAATACGAGCTTGCTTCGGAAGCCTTCGGCTTCAGCGACGCCGAGATCGATGCGATGACGCGCACGGGGATCGAAGCGGCCTTCGTCGACGAGGAGACCCGCAAGGCCCTGTTTGCCCGTCTTTGAGGGGCGCGAGATTGTTAATGCTCGAGGCAAATACGCCTCCGCTCTTGAAGTGGAGGCGGTTTCCGTGAAAGAAACAGCCGATAAGAACAAAGAATTGGAAGGTTTCCCCATGGACGGCGTCACAGTCATCGATCATCCGCTCGTGCAGCACAAACTCACCATCATGCGGCGCAAGGAAACCTCGACCGGCAGCTTCCGCCGGCTGCTGCGCGAAATCTCGACCCTGCTCTGCTATGAGGTGACGCGCGATCTGGAGCTGACGATCGAGACGATCGAGACGCCGATTCAGCAGATGGAAGCGCCGATCCTGGAAGGCAAGAAGCTGGTCTTCGCCTCCATCCTGCGCGCCGGCAACGGTCTCTTGGAGGGAATGCTCGACCTCGTGCCTTCCGCCCGCGTTTCGCATATCGGCGTCTACCGCGACCACGAGACGCTGCAGCCGGTCGAATATTACTTCAAGGCACCCGAGGATGTGGCCGAGCGCCTGATCATCGTCGTCGATCCGATGCTGGCGACCGGCAATTCCTCGATTGCCGCAATCGACAAGCTGAAGGAACGCGGCGCCCACAATATCCGCTTCCTCTGCCTGCTGGCGGCGCCCGAAGGCATCAGGAACTTCCGCGCCGCCCACCCCGACGTTCCGGTGTTCACGGCGGCGATCGACAGCCATCTGAACGAGAAGGGCTATATCGTGCCCGGTCTCGGCGATGCCGGCGACCGCATGTACGGCACCAAATAATTACGGTTCTCTTTACCAGTTCGAAAGACTCGACAGGCCCGGTGCTTCGTTCCGGGCCTTTTTCATGCCGCCGTTAGCAACTTTTCAGCACTTATGGCTTAGCTGCTTGAAGCATGAGGCCTCGCATGAAGCGGGGTTTATACAGGAAGGATTTCTGTTTCATGCTCATGCGCACCGTCATATTTGCCAGCATCGCGGCTGCGCTGGCGACCCAAGTGCCTTCCCTGCTCACCCGCACGACGCAGCAGCCCGGCAATGCGATCTCGGCCAATTTCGTTTCGGCCGAAGACAGCGCGCCCGACACGTCCGGGGCGATTTCCAGCGGCGGAACGATGCGGCTGCAGGCCGACGCGCAGGGCCACTATACCGGCAGTTTCAAAATCAACGGCAAGCCGGTGCAGGGGCTGATCGATACCGGCGCGACCTATGTGGCGCTCAACGAAAGCCTTGCCCGCAGGCTCGGTTTTTCCGGCAACCAGCTCGATTTCCGCTATGCGGTCAATACGGCGAACGGACAGACCAAGGCGGCGCATGTGACGCTCGACCGCGTGGAAATCGGCGGCATTCGCGTGCGCAGCGTCGAAGCCTTCGTGCTGAAGGACGAGGCGCTGAGCGGCACGCTGGTCGGCATGAGCTTCCTGCAGAAGCTCGCCTCCTATTCCGTCGCCGACGGCGCGCTCAGCCTGAAACAGTAATTCCGTCAGATCCGGCCGGCGATAACGGGGGGAAGCGCCGGCTTCTCGTCGGCAATGCGATAGTTTGCGGCAAGGGCCGCGACAGCCCTTTCGGCCGAAGCCTCGTCGGCAGCGTGAACGAGCGCGACCGGATCGCCCGCATTCACCCGCGTTCCGAGCGGCAGCAGACCGGTGAAACCGACGCTGTGGTCGATCCTGTCGGCCGGATGGCGCCGCCCGCCGCCAAGGTCGATCACGCTGACGCCGACATCGCGGGCGTCGCAGGCCGCGAGCCAGCCACCGCGCGAGGCCGGAACCGCCCGCTCGACCGGCGCCCTGCGCAGATAGGCATCGGGCCGCTCCAGAAGATCGGCCGGGCCGCCGAGCATATGCACCATGCGGGCGAAGACGTCCGCGGCGCGGCCGGAAGACAGCGCGGCCTGCGCCCTGCCTTCGGCCTCGATCAGCGAAGCGGCAAGGCCCGACCGTACCAGCATTTCGGCGGCAAAGGCCAGGACTACGGTTTCAAGGCGGGTGCCGCTCTTTCGGCCGGCGAGAAAATCGAGGCAGTTGCGCACCTCCACCGCATTACCGGCGCTGTCGGCCAGCGGCTGGTTCATGTCGGTGATCAGCGCCGATGTCTTCACGCCCGCGCCGTTTGCGACCTCCACCAGCGAATGCGCCAGCACGATTGCCTGCTCAGGATCGGCCATGAAGGCGCCGTTGCCGGTCTTGACGTCGAGCACCAGCGTCTCAAGGCCGGCGGCAAGCTTCTTCGACAGGATCGAGGCCGTAATCAGCGGGATGGAATCGACGGTCGCCGTCACGTCGCGCACGGCATAGAGCCTGCCATCGGCTGGCGCCAATGCGCCGGTCGGGCCGATGATGGCGCAGCCGGCCTCCTTCACCACCTTGCGGAAGAGGGCGGCATCCGGATTGATCGTATAGCCCGGAATGGATTCGAGCTTGTCCAGCGTGCCGCCGGTATGGCCGAGGCCCCGGCCGGAGATCATCGGCACGGCCAGGCCGCAGGCGGCGGCGATCGGGGCAAGCATCAGCGACACGTTGTCGCCCACGCCGCCGGTGGAGTGCTTGTCGGCGACCGGGCGGTCGATGCCCTGCCAGGAGAGCATGTCGCCGGAGCGCGCCATGGCGAGCGTCAGCGCCACCGTTTCGGTGCGCGACATGCCCTTGAACCAGACGGCCATGGCGAAGGCGCCGATCTGGCCTTCCGACAGGTTGCCGGCAGCCAGCGCCGCGACGAAGGCATCGATATCGCCTGACGGCAGTTCGGCGCCGTTGCGTTTCTGGCGGATGATCTCCTGCGGGATCATCTCAATAGCTCGAAACCGCTGCCGGCTTCGGCTCCGTGCCGGAAAGCACGGCCAGGATATTGTCGAGCAGGCCGGAGGCGCCGAAACGGAAGGTGGAGGGCATGGCCCAGTCCGGCGCCATGATGGTTTCGGCGAGGCTGAGATAGAGAGCAGCATCCGCGACCGTCGAGATACCGCCGGCGGGCTTGAAACCCACCTTGCGGCCGCTCTCCCTGATGGCGCGGATCATGATGTCGGCCGCTTCCAGCGTGGCGTTGACGGCGACCTTGCCGGTGGAGGTCTTGATGAAATCGGCGCCGGCCTCGATCGCCAGTTCCGAGGCGCGGCGGATGAGGGCCGCGTCCTTCAACTCGCCGGTCTCGATGATGACCTTCAGGAGAACGGGCGCCACGCATTCGGCGCGCACGGCCGCGACCATGTCGGTGACGGCCTTCTCGTTGCCGGCCATCAGCTTGCGGTAGGGTATGACGAGATCGATCTCGTCGGCGCCGTCGGCAATCGCCTCGCGCGTTTCGGCAGCGACATCGGCGATTTCCATGTCGCCGGAGGGGAAATTGACGACGGTTGCGATGCGGACCGGATGGCCCTTGCCGAGCACCGTGCGGGCATGGGCGACGAAACGCGGCCAGATGCAGATTGCAGCACTGTTGCCATAGGGCGTCTGGGCGCGGGCGCAGAGCGTATCGATCTGCTCCTTGGTGCAATCGTCCTTCAGGTTGGTCAGGTCGAGAAGGGAAAGGGCGACGGCGGCCGTTTCCCGGCTGGAATGGCTGTTCATGTTCGCGTCCTCCGCCGGCAATCAGTTTCCGGCAATCATTTCCTTGAGTATGGCGGCCAGACGGGCGCCACCGACGGGCGCCATGTCCTTGGTTTCCTCATGGCTGAGCTCGTTTCCGGTCATGCCGGCCCCATAGTTGGTGATTACGGAGGCCGCCGCAACCCTCAGCCCCAGCATTCTTGCAATGATGACTTCCGGCACGGTCGACATGCCGACGGCATCGGCGCCGAGAATGCGGGCCATGCGGATTTCGGCCGGCGTCTCGAAGCTCGGGCCGGAGAACCACATGTAGACGCCGCTCGAAAGCGGGATATCAAGCGTCTTGGCGGCATTGCGCATCGCCGCCGAAAGCTCGGCGTCATAGGCATTGGTCATGCCGACGAAACGGTTGTCGCTCTCGTGTCCGATCAGCGGGTTCATGCCGGAATAGTTGATATGATCGGTAATCTGCATGACCGAGCCGGGCGCCATCTCCTCCTTCAGCGATCCCGCCGAATTGGTGAGGATCAGGGCCTCGACGCCGAGGGCCTGCAGAACCTCGATCGGCACGCGCATGGCGTTGGCATCGCCCTTTTCGTAATAGTGGACACGGCCCGAGAGCATGATGACCGGAACCGAACCGAGATGGCCGGCGACGACGTTTCCGGCATGACCGGAGACGGCGCTGACCGGAAAGCCCGGCAGGTCCTTGTAGGGGATGCAGACGGCATCCGTGACCTGATCGACCAGTGAGCCGAGACCCGAGCCGAGCACGATGCCGTAGCGGGGCTTCATCCCGCCGAGCAAGGCAGCCAGCAGATCGACGGTCGCGCTCATCCGAGTTCGGTCTCAAACGAGAAGGGCAAAAGCTCTTCCATGGTCATGGTCTTCTTCACGCCGGCCTCGTCGCAGAGATAGATCTTCGTGTCCCTGGAGGCGAATTCCGAGATCTTCTGCCGGCAGCCGCCGCAGGGCGGGCAGAGCGGCAGTTTT
The DNA here is from genome assembly GCF_052946295.1 of Rhizobium sp. KDH_Rht_773_N. Taxonomy (NCBI): domain Bacteria; kingdom Pseudomonadati; phylum Pseudomonadota; class Alphaproteobacteria; order Hyphomicrobiales; family Rhizobiaceae; genus Rhizobium; species Rhizobium sp. KDH_Rht_773_N. The sequence continues at coordinate 1,613,820 of NZ_CM129525.1, forward strand.
TCGGCAATGACGGCCATTTCGACGATCTTCCTGGCGCCGCCCATGATCATCGCGCTGATCGCCGTCGGCTCGGCGCACCAGCCCTGCGGGAAGGAGAGGTTTTCGATATTGGCGCCGGTATAGACCTTGCCGTCCTCGGCGCGGATCGCAGCGCCCACCGGAAACTTCGAATAGGGCGCGTGCGCGAAGGCCATGGCGCCGCGGGCGGCTTCGAACAGGTCGTGAGACATATCAACGCTCCTTCGTATAGGGCACGCCGCCGGCCTTCGGCGGGATCGCGACGCCGATGAAGCCGGCGAGCAGCACACAGGTGAGGATATAGGGCAGCGCCTGGAAAACCTGAACCGGCACCTCGCCGATCAGCGGCACCTGTTTGCCCTGCATGAAATTCGCCAGCGCATCGAGAAAGCCGAAGAGCAGGCAGGCGAACATGACCGGCACCGGCTTCCACTTGGCGAAGACGAGGGCGGCGAGCGCGATATAACCCTTGCCGGCCGACATGTCCTTGATGAAGGCGGCCGACTGGGCGATCGCCAGATAGGTGCCGGAGAAGCCGCAGAGGATGCCGGCGCACATGACGGCGCGGTAGCGCAGCCAGCTCACCGAAATGCCGGCCGTATCCACCGCACCCGGATTTTCACCAACGGCGCGCAGGCGAAGGCCGAAGCGGGTGCGGTAGAGCACCCACCAGGAGAAGGGCACGGCGAGGAAGGCGAGATAGGTCAAGATATTGTTGCCGGAGATCACGCCCGCATAGAGCGGGCCGATAACAGGCACGTCTCGCATGGCCTCGGCACCAGGAAGCGTGATCGGCTGGAAGCGGGCTTCCGGCGAAAGTTGCGGCGTGCGGCCGCCCTGCTGGAACCAGGCCCCTCCGAGCACGATGGTGATACCGGCGATGAAGAAGTTGATGGCGACGCCCGAAATGATCTGGTTACCGCGATTGGTGATCGAGGCAAAGCCGTGGACGACGCTGAGCGCCACGGAGCAGGCCACACCGGCGCCGAGGCCGGCCCAGGGAGAGCCGGTGAGATAGGCGACACAGGCCGCCGCAAAGGCCGAGCCCAGCATCTTGCCTTCGAGACCGATATCGAAGATGCCAGCGCGCTCGGAAAACAGGCCGGCAAGGGCGGTAAAGATCAGCGGGATCGAGAGCCGGATGGTGGAGCTCAGAACGCTGATGAAGATTTCATAATAATCCATCGTCCGTCCCTCAGGCTCGCTTGAACTGCTGGTAGATGAGCACCATTGCCGGGCGGAACATATATTCGAGCGCACCGGCAAACAGGATCACCAGACCTTGGATGACGAGGATCATCTCGCGGGTGATGCTGGGCATTTCGAAGGAGATCCAGTCGCCGCCCTGATAGAGCACCCCGAAGAGAAGTGCTGCAAAGATAATGCCGAGTGGATGGTTTCGCCCCATCAGCGAGACAGCGATGCCAACGAAACCTGCGCCGCCGACGAAGTCCAGCTGCAGGCGAGCCGACGAGCCCATGACCGGGTTCAGCGCCATCATGCCGGCCAGAGCTCCCGACAGCATCATGGCAATAATGACGATACGGGCATAGGGAATGCCGGCGTAGGATGCGGCGGTCGGGCTGACGCCGAGTGTGCGCATCTCGAAGCCGAGCTTGGTGCGCCAGACCAAAAGCCACACGAACCAGGCGGCGAACAGCGCGATGATGAAGGAGACGTTGAGCGGCGCCGCACCGAGCTTCGAACCGAACATTTCCATCAGCCATGTCAGCTTCGGTAACTGGCCGCCCTCAAGGAAGGTGCGGGTTTCCGGCGCCATCTTGCCGGGCACTTTCAGCACATGCACCAGCATGTAGTTCATCAGCGTGGCAATGATGTAGTTGAACATGATCGTCGTAATGACAATATGGCTGCCGCGCTTTGCCTGGAGCCATGCCGGAATGAAGGCCGCGGCTGCGCCGAAAAGGGCTGCACCGACGATGGCGACCGGCATGGTCACGTACCAGGGCACGTAATTGTCGAGCGACAGCGCCACCAACGCACAGCCGAGGCCGCCAAAATAGGCCTGTCCCTCAGAGCCGATATTGAAGAGGCCGGCATGGATGGCGACAGCGACCGAGAGGCCGGTGAAGATGAAGCTTGTGGCATAAAACAGCGTGAAGCCGATGCCTTCGCCGCTGCCGAAGACGCCCTCAAAGAGCAGCGAAAGGGCGGCGAGCGGGCTTTCGCCGATCAGCCAGACGACGAAGCCGGAGATCAGGAAGGCGACGATCAGGTTCAGAAGCGGGACCAGACCGTAATTGATCCATCGCGGTAATGTTACGGAAGCAGTGCTCATCGAGGCCTCACGCGGCAATGCCGGCCATCATCAGGCCGAGGGTCTGTTCACCGGCATCGGGCGTCTTCTCGCCGACGACATGGCCGGCGAACATGACAAGGATACGGTCTGACAGGGCGCGGATTTCGTCGAGTTCGACGGAGACGAGCAGGATGGCCTTGCCCGCATCGCGCATCTCGATGATCCGGCGATGGATGAATTCGATGGCGCCGATATCGACGCCGCGGGTCGGCTGGCCGATGATCAGCATTTTCGGATCACGCTCGATCTCGCGGGCGACGACGATCTTCTGCTGGTTGCCGCCGGAAAAATTCGCCGTTTTCAGGCGCGGGTTCGGCGGGCGGATATCGTATTTCTCGATCTTCTCCATCGCATCCTTGCGGATGGCATCGAGATCGAGCAGCGGGCCGCGGCTGTATTCCGGCCGGCGGTGATAGCCGAGCACGGCATTTTCATATTCCTCGAATTTCAGGACGAGGCCCATATGGTGGCGGTCCTCGGGAATATGGGCAAGCCCGAGTTCGCGCAGACGCGCCGGATCGGCCTTGTCGATCGGCTGGCCGTCGAGCAGGATTTCGCCCGAGGCTGGCTTGCGGATGCCGGCGATCGCCTCCAGCAGCTCCGACTGGCCGTTGCCGGCAACCCCGGCAATGCCGACGATCTCGCCGGCGCGCACGTCGAAGGAGACGTTGTCGACCATGGTGACGCCGCGGTTGTCCTTGACCGTCAGGTTGCGGACGGAGAGCACGACATCGGCGGGCTTGGCCTCGCCCTTCTGGACGCGCAAGAGCACGCGGCGGCCGACCATGAGCTCGGCCAGCTCCTCCACCGTCGTTTCGGCCGTCTTACGGGTGGCGACCATTTCGCCGCGGCGCATGACGGAGACCGTATCGGTGATCGCCATGATTTCGCGCAGCTTGTGGGTGATGAGGACGACGGTCTTGCCCTCGTCGCGCAGCACGCCGAGGATACGGAACAGGTGATCGGCCTCGGCCGGCGTCAGTACGCCTGTCGGCTCGTCGAGGATCAGGATCTCGGCGCCGCGATACATGGCCTTGAGGATTTCCACGCGCTGCTGCAGGCCGACCGGAAGCTCTTCGATCAGCGCGTCCGGATTGACCTCCAGGCCGTATTCGGTCTCCAGCCGCTTGAGTTCGGCGCGCGCGGAGGCCACTCCCCTGGCGAGCAGCGCGCCGCCTTCGGCGCCGAGCATGACGTTCTCAAGCACGGTGAAATTGTCGACCAGCATGAAATGCTGGTGCACCATGCCGATGCCGGCTGCGATGGCCGCCTGGCTGTCCCGGATGGTGATGGGCTGGCCGTTGACGCGGATCTCGCCGCTGTCGGCCTGATAGAAACCGTAGATGATGGACATCAGGGTCGATTTGCCGGCACCATTTTCCCCGATAATGCCGTGGATCGAGCCCTTGGCGACGGTGAGGTTGATGTCCTTGTTGGCGTGGACGGCGCCGAATTTCTTGTCGATGCCGACAAGTTCGATAGCGGGCTGATCTGTCACAGCGGGCTCCAGATAAGAAAAGGGCGTATGGCGAAAACCCTTGTCCGCCATACGCCCGATCTCAGTTTCGACTCACTTCGGGCAGGCGTTGTCCGTGGTGTAATCGTGAACCTTGACGGTGCCGGCAATGATGTCGGCCTTGGCCTTGTCGACGGCGGCCTGCATTTCCGGCGTGATCAGCGACTTGTTGTTCTCGTCCATGGCGGCGGCAACGCCATCTTCCTTGATGCCGAGCGCCTGGACGCCAGCCGTGAACTTGTCGTTCTTGGTGTCGTTATAGGCGTTGTAGACGGCGAGATCGACGCGCTTGACCATCGAGGTCAGGACGGAGCCCGGATGCAGGTGGTTCTGGTTGGAATCGACGCCGATCGACAGTTTCTTGTTGTCGGCCGCCGTCTGCAGGACGCCGAGACCGGTGGCGCCGGCGGCCGCGTAAACGACGTCGGCACCCTGGTCGATCTGGTTCTTCGTCAGTTCGCCACCGCGAACCGGGTCGTTCCAGGCCGCACCCGTCGTGCCGGTCATGTTCTGGAAGACTTCGATATCAGACTTTACGGAACGCGCGCCCTGCTCGTAGCCGCATTCGAACTTGCGGATCAGCGGAATGTCCATGCCGCCGACGAAACCGACCTTGCCGGTCTTGGACGCCATGCCGGCAAGAACGCCGACGAGATAGGAGCCTTCCTCTTCCTTGTAGAGGACGGAGCGGACGTTCGGCTTGTCGACGACGGCATCGACGATGATGAACTTGGTGTCGGGGAATTCGGCGGCAACCTTCTCGACGGCCGAGGTCCAGGCGAAGGACACGGCAACGACCGGGTTGAAGCCGCGGCTTGCGAAGTTGCGGATCGCCTGCTCGCCCTGGGTGTCGCCGGTCGGCTCGAAGTCACGGTAGGCGATGCCGGTTTCGGCCTTGAACTTTTCAGCGCCGTTATAGGCGGCTTCGTTGAAGGACTTATCGAACTTCCCGCCGGTGCCGTAAACGAGAGCCGGCTTGATGTCGGCGGCCAGCGCCGTCGTCGACATCGCTGCCACGGCCAAGAGGGTAAGAAGGGATTTTTTCATGAGTTTGCAGCCCTGTTGTTGCTATTTGTTTGGGGTCCTCCCGCAAGCCTTTTGAAGGCATGTCTGCGGAACCACCGACCTCCCCCCGGAGGCCTGGCTGCGTGCATCCTTGCATGGCTCAACGAAAAATTCACGAGAAATTTTTCGGTTGGTAAAGATTTGCCATCATTGCCGAATTTCGGTCCTTGAGTACCGATTTCCAGGCAAACTACCTTCTAAAATGCGAATTTTCTAAGCAATGGCGCAAGCGCAGCGGCACAATCGCCCCGTTCTTTCCGTAACCGCCCGTTGCAGCCATGCCTGCGCCGCACGGGTTGTCAGGCGGTGAACCGGCCGGCCACCGGCGGCTTCCTGTAGCCGATCATCCACAGGATGAGCGACAGGACCAGCAGCACGGCAAAGGCCGGCTGCAGCATCAGCCACTGGAAGACGAAAGCGTAAAACCGCGGATGGACGTAATAGGAAACGGACGATTGCAGGGCCGACAGCGTGGAGGGGCTGACTTCCTCCCACGCATCGAACATCGGGGTCATGATGACCTGCGAGGATGCGACGGACTGGATCGAATCGATGGTCCCGGCAATGACCGCAACTGCCAGCGCAAACAGGCTGGCAAGACGCAACAAGAAACGCATCAAATCCTCCGACGACGGGTGTGCCCTGATTGTCCGGCGAGCCGCGCCATTTCCGCACGAACCCAGAGATAGGCTGGCAGCAGAGACGGCGCAATGGACGGCATGAGCGCAGTTTTATCGGAAGAAGTCAAAAAACTGTTAGATTTGGGTTGATCGGCAAAAATTCATCGGTATATATCGCGCCGTTCCGACGATTTGCTCCTCTCCGGGTGCGAAACGCAGATGGACAGGTGGCCGAGTGGTTGAAGGCGCACGCCTGGAACGCGTGTGTACGTGAAAGCGTACCGAGGGTTCGAATCCCTCTCTGTCCGCCATTTTCTGCTCCATAGCTAGTTGGAGCGCTTCGTTGTTTGCGAGGCGTTGGCTCGCAATACAAATTCGACTCACAGTTTCGGTTCTGACCGGCAATCGCCGACGAGTTATCTGGACTTTCGCGCTCTGTTCCGCCTGACGAAATCCGCGCCTTCTCCACAACACGACCATAACACGATAGCCTGGCCCAGATTTTCAGCGCGTAGCCACTTCATTGCCAACAACGCAAACGGGAGACCAGCGATGGCGATTTTCAAGGCTGAGGACGAAGCGATCGGGACGATCATCCTGGTGGAGGAACTGTTTCAAAGCTTGGTCAAATCCGGCATCGTGCCCGCATCCGTTATGGCGGATGTCGTGCGCGGCGCGGTTGCGAGGCTGGATACGACCGATCATTTCGGCGCGGGGGCGGCTGTGCGGCACTATTTCGAAAGCTGGCTTTCGAAATAGATAGTCTTTCCGGCCGCACAGGGTGCAGGGTGCGCCGAAAAACGGGCGCGGAGTTTTATGGCCGGCAGGGGGGACGAGACGCCACCGCCGCCACGGCAGCGCCTTTTTCATCTGCCCGGAGCAGCACCTCAGACCAGCACGGCCTGATCCGTGCGGTCTTCGGCGCCGAAGAATTTCAGGTAGCGCTCGACCTCGGCCGGCTCGCCGGTCGCCTTCTGCGGATTGTCGGAGAGCTTGACGGCGGGGCGGCCGTTGGCGTCGCTGACCTTGCAGACGATGGAGATCGGCAGGAAATCGGACGTGTCGGTCGGCGCGCAATCGGCAAAATCGTTGGTCAGGTTGGTGCCCCAGCCGAAGCTCATGCGCACGCGGCCTTCGAAATGCCGGTAGGTATCGATGATTGCATCGACATCGAGGCCGTCGGAAAAGATCAAAAGCTTCTGGCGCGGGTCGCGGCCCATCTTCTTCCACCAGTCGATGATCTTTTCGCCGCCTTCGATCGGCGGGGCGCTGTCCGGGCGGAAGCCGGTCCAGTCGGCCACCCATTCCGGCGCGTCGCGCAGGAAGGCGGCCGTGCCGAAAGCGTCCGGCAGCACGATGAGCAGGTTGCCGCCGTAAAGCTTGTTCCAGTCGCGCAGCACCCTGTAGGGCGCGTTCCGCAGCTGCTCGTCCGTTTCGGCAAGGGCGGCGGCCACCATCGGCAGCTCATGCGCATTGGTGCCGACGGCTTCGAGATCGGAATCCATAGCCAGCAATACATTGCTGGTGCCGGTGAAGGCCGGGCCGATGCCTTCCTTCAGCGCTTCCACGCACCAGCGCTGCCAGAGGAACGAGTGGCGGCGGCGGGTGCCGAAATCGGAAATGCGCAGGCCCGGCAGCTGGCGCAGCTTTTCCACCTTGGCCCACATCTTGGCCTTGGCGCGGGCATAGAGCACGTCCAGCGTGAAAGGCCCCATTGCCTTCATGGCCGCGCGCGAGCGCAGCTCGTTGATGATGGCGAGGGCGGGGATTTCCCACATGGTCGTTTCCTTCCACGAGCCGTGGAAATCCAGCACATATTGCCCGTCCTTCTTCGACAGCTCGTATTCCGGCAGCTGGAAATTGGAGAGCCAGGCGAGGAATTCCGGCTCGAAGATCTGGGCGCGGCCATAAAAGCTGTTACCGGCAAGCCAGATCATTTCCTTCTTGGCGAGCCTCAGCGTGCGGGCGTGGTCCAGCTGTTCGCGCAGCTCGCCCTCGTCGATCTCTTCGGCAAGGCGCACGCGCCTGGTGCGGTTGATGAGCGTGAAGGAGGCGTTCACATCCGGATAGAGCTTCCAGATCATCTGCAGCATCAGGAGCTTGTAGAAATCCGTATCGATCAGGCTGCGGATGATCGGGTCGAGTTTCCAGGTGTGATTGTAGACGCGCCTTGCGATATCGGTCCTGGCCATGAAGCTCCTGCCTGTCCGTCAATCCGGTCAGGTGCGGCCCTCTGACGGCCAGCGCACAAAACCGGCTCGTGCGCTTTCTTATCGAAAAATCGATCGGCAAAGTCCAGAAAAAACAACAGGCAATGTGGCGCCGCCAGCAAGCCCGCTACCGCGCCGGCGGGGCGGCCTCAGCCGGAGCCGGGCCATTGTTCTGCGGGGCGATGTCATCGGCCTGCTTCTCGCCCCAGATCGCGACGGGTATCCAGACGAGGAAAGCCAGCACCAGCGCGGCAACCAGCACGGCCAGGATACGATAGCCGGTGCGGCCCTGCCTTGCCCTGACCGGCGCAATGCGCTGTTCGGCGTGAAACTTGCGATCGGACCTTTCCCACCGCATTCCCGTATGAGCCATGGTCGTCTCCTTGCGGTAATCCGCGGGGCAAGGCCTGCGGAGCTTGTGCAGGAAACGAGGAGCGGCGCGGATGGTTCCGAAGGGAGGTTCTTTCGCGTCTGCGTCAACATGGCCGGTGTTGTCTGCGGCAGTTTCGCGGTAGTGCTCGCTCCCGATCGATAGCGTCAAGTCATAGCCTGGAAATATCCGAAATGTGGGATTGGGTCCCTGTAGTCTTCGTTACGTTCAAGGTCTTCGCCTTGGGAACGGCCATGTTCTTCGCCATCAAGTGGCATTTCGATCGAGCAGAGGTAGGGGATAGGCGAGCGGTCCTGCGCATGGGCGGCACGATGGCCGCAGTCTTCACTCTGGCGCTCGTCGGCGTGGGGCTCGTCGCCTTCGTCCTCAGCAGCAAGCTCGGTTTGGACTTGCGCCTCCCGTGATCCCGGTTAATCGTTGCAGCTGTTCGTCCGCCTGGGCCCGGAAACCGCCATTGGCGGCGCCTGCCGCATAGTTTCCCATTTTGCGCGACGCGCTTTAATAGCCCGCCTTGCGATCGACGACGAATTGCAGCGGCTCGCCGCGTTCGAAACGGGCGATCTGGGTTTCGACATGGCGGAAGAGCGCGTTTTCCTCCGAGATCGCCGCGTCATGCGGGGTGATGAAGACGTTTTCCAGATGCCAGAGCGGGCTGTCGGACGGCAGCGGCTCGACCTCGAAGACATCGAGCGAGGCGCCGCCGAGCACGCCGCTTTCGATGGCAGCGGCGATATCGGCTTCGACCTGGCTCCTGCCGCGGCCGGCATTGATGAAAACCGGCCTGCCGAGCGCGCCGCCCTGGCGCAGCCTGGCGAAGAAGGCCTTGTTGTAGAGGCCGGATGTTTCCGGCGTCAGCGGCAGCAGGCCGACGACGATATCGGTCTTCGACAGAAAGGTGTCGAGCTCTCGGCCGTCGAAGGTTTCGATGCCTTCGACATGTTTCTTCGAGCGCGACCAGCCGATGACGTTGAAGCCCATGACCCTGAGCTTGGCGACGGCATCCTGGCCGAGAATGCCGAGGCCCATGACGCCGACGGTGATTTCGGCCGCTTCCGGCGGCACGAGCTTGCCCCAGGCGCGGTCGCGCTGGTGGCGGTCGTGGGCGCGCTGCAGGCGCAGGTGCATCAGGCACTGCAGGACCACCCATTCGCTCATGCGCGTCGTCAGGCTGCGATCGACGAAACGGACGATCGGCAGATCGGGCAGGTCGGGAATGGAGAGGATGCTATCGACCCCGGCGCCGCCGGAAAAGAGCACCTTCAGGTTCGGCGCGCGCCTGAAAATATCGGCATCCGGTTTCCAGAGCAGGGCGTAGTCCACGCCGGTCAGGTCGAGTGCCCTGCTTTCGGGAGCGGCAGCATTGATGCTGCCGCGATCGGCAAAGGCGGTCTTGAGGATACGGGCGACGGTTTCGGGGTCGAACTTGAGATCGACGAGGATGGGCGGTCTTGCTGACATGGTCTTCTTTACTGCTGAACTGCTGGCGTCGGCACAGCCTCGATATTGAAGGCGGCGGCCATCAGCGCCCTTGTGTAATCGTCCTTCGGGGCGCGGAAGATTTCCGCCGACGGCCCCTGCTCCACCACCTTGCCGAAGCGCATGACGATGACGTCGTTGGCGAGCGCTTTCACCACCTTCAGGTCGTGGCTGATGAAGAGATAGGCGAGATCGTGCTTCTTCTGCAGGTCGCGCAGGAGATCGACCACCTGCGCCTGCACGCTCATGTCGAGCGCGGAGGTCGGCTCGTCGAGCATGACGAAACGCGGCTTCAGGACCATGGCGCGGGCAATGGCGATGCGCTGGCGCTGGCCGCCGGAAAATTCATGCGGGAAGCGCCAGCGGGTGAGCGGATCGAGGCCCACTTCCTCCAGCGCCCAGCAGACGCGCTGGTCGCGCTCTTCGGCCGAGAGCGAACGTTCATGCACCTTCAGCCCCTCGGCGACGATATCGCCGACCGACATGCGGGGGCTGAGCGAGCCATAGGGGTCCTGGAAGACGACCTGCAGCTGGTTGCGCAGCGGCCGCATATCGGTGAACGAATAGCTGGCTATATCTTTCCCGACGAAGGAGATGCGGCCCTGCGAGGAGATGAGGCGGGTCAGCGCCAGGCCGAGCGTCGTCTTGCCGGAGCCGGATTCGCCGACGACGCCGAGCGTCTGGCCGGCGCGCAGCGTCAGGTCGATGCCGTCGACGGCCTTGACGTGATCGACGACCTTGCGCATGAGGCCGGCCTTGATCGGGAACCAGACCTTGATGTCGCTGCCTTCCATGACGACGGGCTTGGACGGATCGGTCAGCGGCGGTTCGCCGCGCGGCTCGGAGGCGAGCAGGTGGCGGGTATAATCGTGCTGCGGATCGGTGAAGACCTGTTCCACCGGCCCGGTCTCGACGATCCTGCCCTTGGTCATGACGCAGACGCGGTCGGCGAATTTGCGCACAATGCCGAGATCGTGGGTGATGAAGAGCATGGACATGCCGTGCTCGCCCTTCAGCCTGCGCAGAAGTTCGAGGATCTGCGCCTGCACGGTGACGTCGAGTGCCGTGGTCGGCTCGTCGGCGATCAGGAATTCCGGGCGGTTGGCGAGCGCCATGGCGATCATCACACGCTGGCGCTGGCCGCCGGAAAGCTCGTGCGGATAGGCTTTCAGGCGCTTTTCCGGCTCGCGGATGCCGACCTGGTTCAGGAGTTCCAGCACACGGGTGCGCGCGGCCTGGCCGGTGACGCCCTGATGCAGCGCCAGGATTTCGGCAATCTGCCCCTCGATCGTGTGGAGCGGATTGAGCGAGGTCATCGGCTCCTGAAAGATCATGGTGATGTCGTTGCCGCGCACGGCGCGCATCTCGCGATCGGACGCCTTCAGGAGATCCTTGCCCTTGAAGAGGATTTCGCCGGAGGGGTGGCTGGCTGCGGGATAGGGCAGAAGCCGCAGGATGGAGTTTGCCGAGACCGACTTGCCGGACCCGGATTCGCCGACCAGCGCGACAACCTCGCCCCTGGCGATATCGAAGGAGATGCGATCGACGGCAAGCGCGGTTTCGCCGCCCTGGTGGAAGGCGACCGAGAGATCGCGGACGGAGAGCAGAGTTTCACTCATTGGAACGTCTTTCTCGGATCGAAGGCGTCGCGCACCGCCTCGCCGATGAAGATCAGCAGGGAGAGCATGATCGACATGGTGAAGAAAGCGGTCAGCCCCAACCACGGCGCCTGCAGGTTGGCCTTGCCCTGGGCGATCAGTTCGCCGAGCGAGGGGGAGCCGGGCGGCATGCCGAAGCCCAGGAAATCGAGCGAGGTCAGCGTGGTGATGGAGCCGGAGAGGATGAAGGGCAGGAAGGTCAGGGTCGCCACCATCGCGTTCGGCAGCATGTGCCGCCACATGATGGTGCGGTTGTTGACGCCGAGCGCGCGGGCGGCCCGCACATATTCGAAATTGCGGGCGCGCAGGAATTCGGCGCGCACGACGCCGACGAAGCCCACCCAGGAGAAGAGCAGCATGATGCCAAGCAGCACGAAGAAGCCGGGCGGCAGGATGGCGGCGATGATGAGCAGGATGTAGAGCACCGGCATCGACGACCAGATCTCGATGAAGCGCTGGAAGAGCAGGTCCGTCCAGCCGCCGAAATAACCCTGGATGGCGCCGGCCGTCACACCGATGAGCGCCGAGCAGATGGTGAGCGCCAGGCCGAAGAGCACGGAGATGCGGAAACCGTAGATGACGCGGGCGAGAACGTCGCGCGCCTGATCGTCGGTGCCGAGCCAGTTGAGATTGCCGAGCCGGCAGCCGGGATCGTTGACCCCTTGCGGATAGGCCGAGCAGCGCTCCTCCTTCGACATCAGCCAGAAGGGCGCGGTCGGGGCCGAATGTGGAATGTCGGAATTGACCGACCGGTAGGAATAGCGGATCGGCGGCCAGATCATCCAGCCGTTGGCATCGATCTCATCGGCAATGACGGAGGAGCGGTAGTCCGTCTCGGCCAGGAACCCGCCGAATTTCTCTTCGGGATAGTCGATGATGACGGGGAAGAGGATCTCGCCCTTGTAGGAGGCGACGATCGGCCTGTCATTGGCGATGAATTCGGCAAAGAGGCTGAGCACGAAGAGGATCATGAACAGCCAGAGCGACCAGTAACCGCGCCTGTTGGCCCTGAAATTGTTCCAGCGGCGGACATTGGTCGGCGAGAGCAGGCCCTTGCGGGGCGGGCGCAGCGGCGTTGCGGTCGCCGGATTTGCGGGAGCATCCATCAGACGTCCCTCCGCTCGAAATCGATGCGCGGGTCGATCCAGGTGTAGATCAGGTCGGAAATCAGGCCGACGAAGAGGCCGAGCAGCGAGAAGATATAGAGTGTGGCAAAGACGATCGGATAGTCGCGGTTGACGACCGAGAGGTAGCCGAGGCGGCCGAGGCCATCGAGCGAGAAGATGTTTTCGATCAGCAGCGAGCCGGTGAAAAAGGCGGAAATGAAGGCGGCGGGGAAGCTTGCGATGACGATCAGCATGGCATTGCGGAAAACGTGGCCGTAGAGCACCTGCCGTTCGTTGAGCCCCTTGGCGCGCGCAGTGATGACATATTGTTTCTTGATCTCGTCGATGAAGGAATTCTTGGTCAGCAGCGTCGTCGTGGCGAAGGAGGCGAGCGACAGCGAGATCAGCGGCAGGGTCAGGTGCCAGAAATAGTCGAGCGGCTTCTGCCACCAGGAAAGCTGGTCGAAATTATCGGAAACCAGGCCGCGCAGCGGAAACCAGTCGTAGAAGGAACCGCCGGCGAAGAGCACGATCAGCAGGATGCCGAACAGGAAGCTCGGCACGGCGTAACCGACGATGATGACGCCGGAGGTCCAGACATCGAAGGAGGAGCCGTCTTTCACCGCCTTGCGGATGCCGAGCGGAATGGAGATGGCGTAGGAGAAGATCAGGATCCAGATGCCGAGCGAGATCGAGACCGGCAGCTTCTCGGCGATCAGGTCGAGCACTGTCGTATTGCGGAAGAAGCTCTCGCCGAAATCGAAGCGGATATAGTTCCACATCATTTCGAGGAAGCGGGTGAGCGGCGGCTTGTCGAAGCCGAACTGCTTTTCCAGCTTGGCGATCAGTTCCGGATCGAGGCCCTGGGCACCGCGATATTTCGCGCCGGCGTCGTCGAACTGCTGGCCGGCATCGCCGCCGCCGGAGAGGCGCTGGTCGGTGCTGTCTGCCTGCCCGGTCAGCTGGGCGATGACCTGTTCCACCGGCCCGCCGGGCGCGAACTGCACGACGATGAAGGAGATTGCCATGATGCCGACGATCGTCGGGATCATCAGAAGCAGGCGGCGAAGGATATAGCCCCCCATCAGTACATGCCGATCCGGTGGACAGCCGCCATGCTGCGACGTTCAGATTTCGCCAATTCCCAACTTTCCTTTTGTTCGCCCTTGCAGAGCATTTCCGTTTTTCCTCGAATCGCGGAAATGCTCCATCTGCTTGTTTTCATGCAATTGCGGGCGCAAACCGCCTCACGCTTGTGCCGGAATCGCTTTACGGCCCGATTCGCGCTTAATTTGGACGCCCTCGGCCCGCGATGGCAAGGATTTCCTTATTTGCCTGCATTGGTGGACCACCAGACACCCGGCATGCCGAGCCCGTATTCGGGCAGTTCGGGCGGATGGGCGATGCTGTTCCAGTAGGCGAGGCGCGAGGTGCGCGATGTATAGCTCGGCACGACGATGTGCTTGGCAAGCAGGACACGGTCGAGCGCCTTCGTCGCCGCCACCAGCTCGTCGCGGTCCTTGGCGAAGATCACCTTCTTGATGAGCGCGTCGATGCCGGGATCGCTGATGCCGCTGTAATTCTGCGAGCCCTCGCGCCTGGCGGCGTCCGAACCCCAATATTCGGCCTGCTCGTTGCCGGGATTGATGGATTCGCCCCAGCCATTGTAGATGACGTCGAAATCACGCGAGCGCCAGCGGTTGGTAAATTGCGAGGGCTCGATGCTGCGCACCACGGCATCGATGCCGATCTTTCGCAGGTTCTGCGAGAAGGCGAGCGCGACGGGCTCGATCGTCGGCCCGTTGAGCAGGATTTCGAAGGAGAGCGGCTGGCCGGTCTTCACATTGACCATGCGGTTGCCCTTCAGCTCGTAACCCGCTTCCTTCAGCATGCCGATTGCGGTGCGAAGATTGTCGCGCAGCTTGGCCGGATCGCCGCCGACCGGGTTGGCATAGGGTTTGGTGAAAACTTCCGGCGGCACCAGATCCTTGACTTCGTTCAGGATTTCGAGTTCCCGGCCCTGAGGCAGGCCGGAGGAGGCAAGCTCGGTGCGGAAGAAGAAACTGTCGATGCGCTCGTAGGAGCCGTAGAAGATGGTGCGGCGCAGCTCCTCGAAATCGAAGGCGTAGTTCAGCGCCTCGCGCAGCTTCTCGTCGGCGAACTTGTCGCGGCGCAGATTGAAGATGAAGCCGACCATGACGCCGACCTTGCGCATTTCGCTTTCGGTCTCCTCGCGCTTGACGCGCCCGTCCTTGACGGCGGGGAAATCATAGGCCGTCGCCCAGCGCTTGGCGGCATTTTCCCACCAGTAATCGGTATTGTTGGAGCGGAAGGCCTCGAACATCACGTCGCGGTCGGCATAGTAGGTATATTCGATCGCGCCGAAATTGTTCTGGCCGACATTGACGTTGAGATCCTTGCCCCAATAGTCGTCGCGCAGCTCGTAGCGGATCTTCGCGCCCGGCGTCACCGACACCATCCTGTAGGGGCCGGAGCCCATGGGGATTTCGAGCGAGGTGCGGGAAATGTCGCGCGGCTTGCCGTCTGCGCCGTTCGCCTGCCACCAGTGCTTGGGCACGATCACCAGCTGGCCGACGATCTGCGGCAGCTCGCGGTTGTTGGGCTCGTCGAAGGTGAAGGTGACGTCGCGATCGCCCGATTTTTCGACCGATTTGACGTGGCGATAGTAGAATTCCATCTGCGGATCGTTCTTCTTGGCCTGCTCGAAGCTGAAGACCACATCATCGGGCGTCACCGGCTGGCCGTCGGCCCATCTGGCTTCCGCCCGCAGTCGGAAGGTCGCCGAGGTGATGTCGTCGGGATATTTCACGCCCTCGGCAAGGAGGCCGTAGGAGGAGGACAGCTCATCGAGCGCCGGCGTCAGCAGCGTATCGAAGACGAGGCCGAGGCCGGCGCCGGCCTCGCCGCGGGCGAGCAGCGGGTTCAGCGTATCGAAACTGCCTTCGTCGGACAGGCGCAGGGTGCCGCCCTTGGGCGCCTGCGGGTTGACATAGCCGAAATGGTCGAAGCCTGCGGGGTGCTTGAGTTCGCCGACCGTCGAAATTCCGACCCGCCATCCGTCCGCGTCCTGTGCGAAGGCCCCGAAGGCGAGAAACAGGGACGTTGCCGCAGGCAGAAGAAATTTCGACGCCCAGAATGCCATTCACCAAACCCCTTATTGTTCGTTTTTTGCGCTTATGGAGAATACGGGAAATACCGGCAAAAAACAGGAAAGAGTTCCCGTTTCATGCCGCTCGCGAAATTTTGACCTTGCCGGCTTCAGTCAGGGCATCACTTCTTCGAGGCGCTTGCGCAGCATGCGGCGCAATTCTCCGACGAGGCGCGGATCGCCCGAGCCGTCGGGGTCGGAGGCGGCGGCGACGACGATGCGCAGCAATTCCAGGACGAGCGCGGCCAGAAGATCGACATCGCGTTCCACCGACGGCTCGGCGTTCCGCAACAGCGCAGTGATGCTGGCGCGAAGCTCCGCCCGCGATTTCGCCTTGCGCTCCTTGGGCACGTCGCGGCGGGCGGCAAGGACGGGAAATTCCGGGTGATCCTCGATGAAACGGCCGAGCCGGGTGAAGATCGCGTCGCCGATCTCGGCAGCACTCCTGCCTCTCGTTTTTTCCGCAAGCTCGGCAAGCCCGCGGTTCAGATGCTGCAGGCGGTCGACATGCAGCGCCTCGGCCAGAAGCGGCTTGGTCGGGAAGAACTGGTAGAGGGAGCCGATCGAGGAATTCGCGGCCGCGGCAATCTCCGTCATGGTGGCGGCATCATAGCCCTTTTCGAGAAAGACCCTGGCTGCGGCATCGATGAGAACGGCGACGCGCTCATGGCCGCGCTGGCGTTTCGGCACGCGGGTCTGCGGCTCGGGACTTGATTTTTGTGAGGCTGTCCTCGTATTTGTCATTGTGAGGATGCCCTCATGATTTCCTTCCCCCGGAGATTTCCCATGTCCCTCTACGATCCCAAGACCACCGCACTGATTTCCATCGACCTGCAGGACTTCATCGTCAGCCGGCAGGTTGCGCCCCATCCCGCCCGGCAGGTGGTCGAGAACACCGCCGCCATTGCCCGGAAGCTGAAGTCCGAAGGCGGCACGGTGATCCTCGTCACCGTCGGATTCTCCCCGGACTATGCCGATGCTGTCAACCAGCCGGTGGACGAGCCTGCGGTTTTCCCCGAAGGCGGCCTTCCGGCGGCAGCGCTGGCGGCACCGGCCGAAATCGCAGCCCTTGCGGTCGACGTCCATATCGTCAAGCACCAGTGGAGCGCCTTCTACGGCACGGAACTGGACCTGCAGCTTCGCCGGCGCGGCATCAGGACCGTGATCCTGACCGGCATTGCCACGAATTTCGGCGTCGAGGCGACGATCCGCGACGCCTTCGCGCATAATTACGCCGTTATCGCCGTCGAGGACGCGATGAGCACCTTCACCGCCGACATGCACGCGCTGGCCTGCGAGCGCATCCTGCCGCGCCTGTCGCGCCTGCGCAAAACGACGGAGGTTCTGGCCAACGCCTGACGGCTGCGGCGATGCGTCCCCGCTGCGCCTGCCAAAACATCGATTCACCAAAATTGCTTTTCACGATAGGTTCGATCGCAGATCACTTCAGATTCGATCGGAATCACTTCGGCAGATGCGGCAAGGGAACGGCATGGCTTTCGGCTTGGTTCGGGCTTTCAAGGCCCAGACTTTCAAAACTCTCGGCAAGGTGACGCTCGCCGGCGCAATGGGCGCAAGCCTTGTCGCCGGCGATGTCGGCGCTCAACAGAAGACGCCGAGCCCCGGCAGCGCCAAGGCGATTTTCGGCGCCGTGAAACTGCCGACCCAAGGGCCGGCGCAGCCGATCGGCTTCTACGCCAAGGGCTGCATGACCGGCGCCGAAGCGCTGCCGGCGGACGGGCCGACCTGGCAGGCGATGCGGCTTTCGCGCAACCGGCGCTGGGGCAACCCGGCGATGATCGCCCTGCTCGAAAAATTCTCGCAGGATGCGCATGACAGGATCGGCTGGCCCGGCATCCTCGTCGGCGACATTGCCCAGCCACGCGGCGGGCCGATGTTCAACGGCCATGCCTCCCACCAGATCGGCCTCGATGCCGATGTCTGGCTGACCCCCATGCCTTCGCATCGCATGAGCTACGAGGAGCGGGAGAGCCTGCCCTTCACCACCATGCTGCAGAAGGACAAGTTCCTGACCGTCGATCCCAGGGTCTGGAGCCAGCAGCGGGCGCAGCTTCTGATGCTGGCGGCCAGCTACCCGCAGGTCGAGCGCATCTTCGTCAATCCGGCGATCAAGAAGAAGATGTGCGACACCTGGACGGGCGACCGCACCAATCTCGGCAAGCTCAGGCCGGAATACGGGCACGATTCGCATTTCCATATCCGCCTCAAGTGCCCGCCGGGGGCCAAGGGCTGCACGCCGCAGGCGCCGGTGGCGGCCGGCGACGGCTGCGACAAATCGCTTGCCTGGTGGTTCACCAAGGAGCCCTGGGCGGCACCGAAACCGCCCAAGCCCGGCGCGCCGCCGCCGAAGCCGCCGCGCGAAGTCATGGTCTCCGACCTGCCGAAGGCCTGCTCGGCCGTTGTCGATGCCCCGTCCGTCGCCTCCGCCGAGGCCGCGACCTATGGCGGGACCTCGGCTGCGAGCGCACTGACCGCCGCACCGGCGGCCGCGCCCGTTGCCGATACCGGCGGCGCGCTGCCCTCCGTCGGCCCTGTGCCCAACGACAAGCCGGCCGTGCAATAGGCCGAAAGGGCCGCCTGCCACTGCGGGCGGCTGTCTTTCAAATCGCAAAAGCCTGGTGTAGAAGCGGCCAAATCGATTGAATGACGCGCGCGGAGGTTCCGTTCATGGCCGGCGGCAAGTGCCTAGCATTGATTGCGCATGACCAGAAAAAGGACGACATGGCGGAATTTGCCCGCCGCAACACGAACCTCCTCGCCAGGTGGAAAATCGTCGCCACCGGCACGACCGGCGGGCGCGTGCTCGATGCCGCGCCCGACCTGGACGTGACACGGCTGAAAAGCGGCCCGCTCGGCGGTGACCAGCAGATCGGCGCCCTGATTTCCACCGGCGAAGTCGGCGCGCTCATCTTCTTCGTGGACCCGCTGACGCCGATGCCGCATGATGTGGACGTGAAGGCGCTGATGCGGCTTGCGATCGTCTACGACATTCCGATGGCGCTGAACGAGTCGACCGCCGAAAAGCTTCTCCCCACCCTTAACGCCTGATCCCTCGGGCCTAGCACGGAACCGGCCATGACCGCATCCTCTACTCCCTTGCCCTTTCCGATCCTGATCGGCGACATCGGTGGCACGAATGCCCGCTTCTCCATCCTGACGGATGCCTATGCGGAGCCGAAGCAGTTTCCCAACGTGCGCACGGCCGATTACGAGACGATCGACGAGGCGATCCAGAAGGGCGTACTCGACAAGACCTCCGTGCAGCCACGCGCGGCGATCCTTGCCGTCGCCGGCCCGATCAAGGCCGACGAGATCCCGCTGACCAATTGCCCCTGGGTGGTGCGGCCGAAGAGGATGATCGAGGGGCTTGGCCTCGTCGACGTGCTCGTCGTCAACGATTTCGAGGCGCAGGCGCTGGCGATCGCCGCCCTTTCCGACGACAATCGCGAGCGGATCGGCAGCGTCTCGGGCGACATGGTGGCCTCGCGCGTCGTTCTCGGCCCCGGCACGGGCCTCGGCGTCGGCGGCCTCGTCCATACCCAGTCGACATGGATTCCGGTTCCGGGCGAAGGCGGGCATGTCGATCTCGGGCCGCGCAGCAAGCGCGACTACGAAATCTTCCCGCATGTGGAGACCATCGAGGGCCGGATTTCGGCCGAACAGATCCTCTGCGGCCGCGGCATCGTCAACCTCTACCGCGCCATCTGCGCGGCCGACGGCGTTCAGCCTGTCATGGCCGACCCGGCCGACATTACCTCACACGCCCTTGTCGGCAGCGACAAGATCGCGGTCGAGACCGTCTCGCTGTTTGCCACCTATCTCGGCCGCGTGGCGGGCGACATGGCGCTGCTGTTCATGGCCCGCGGCGGCGTCTACCTCTCGGGCGGCATTTCCCAGAAAATCCTTCCGGCACTGAAAAAGCCGGAATTCCGGGCCGCCTTCGAAGACAAGGCACCGCATTCGGCTCTCTTGCGGACGATCCCGACCTATGTCGTCACACACCCGCTGGCCGCTCTTGCCGGGCTTTCCTCCTATGCGCGCATGCCGGCAAACTTCGGCCTTTCGACGGATGGGCGGCGTTGGCGGGCCTGAGCCCGTCTAGCCAAACCTGCTCCAACTCTTTATAGAGCCCCGCGAACATGCGTGCCGCGCCTGCGGCATGCGGCCCTTTGACAGGAAGCCACTTTTTTGGAAGCCGCCGACAGCAGAAAGCCACCCGTCAACAGCGATACCGTGACCGGCATCCTGAAACGCATCATCGCGGAAAACGGCCGGGACCATCTCTGGGGCTATGTCTTCGCGATCAGCTGCCTCGTCGTCGTGGCGCTTTCGACGGCGTTCACGGCCTGGATCATGCGGGCGATCATCGACGAGGCCTTCGCCAACCGGCGCGCCGACGTCGTCTGGATCATCTGTCTTTCGATCTTCATCGCCTTCATGCTGCGCGGCTTTGCGAGCTACGGACAGGGTGTGGCGCTGTCGCGGATCGGCAACGATATCGTCGCCCGCTACCAGCGCCGGCTCTATTCGCACCTGATGACGCTTTCCGTCGGCTTCTTCAACGAGGCGCGCTCGGCCCAGATCGCCGCGCAGGTCAGCCAGAACGTCAGCGGCATCCGCGACGTGCTGAACCTCACCATCACCTCGACGGTGCGCGATCTCTTGACCTTCGTGTCGCTGATCGGCGTCATGGTGCTGCAGGATCCGCTGCTGAGCCTTGCCGTCTTCATTCTGGCGCCGCCGCTGCTTTATGCGCTGCGCTACGTTTCCAAGCGGCTGCGTTCGGCCACGCGCGAGGCCGTCGACCTCAACAGCCACGTTCTCGGCGCCATGCAGGAGACGATCCAGGGCATTTCCATCGTGAAGGCCTTCACGATGGAAGAGGCGCTGGAAACCAAGGTCAACAAGCTGATTTCCGCCGCCGAAGGCCGGGCGAACCGCATTGCGCGGCTTTCCGAGCGCACCTCGCCGCTGACGGAAAGCTTCGCCGGCTTTGCGGTGGCGAGCGTGCTTGCCTATGCCGCCTATCGCTCGATCTATCAGGGCGTGCCGCCGGGCGCCTTCTTCTCCTTCGTCACGGCGCTGCTGCTCGCCTACGATCCGGCCCGCCGCCTTGCCCGCCTGCAGGTGCAGATGGAACGCGCCGTCGTCAACGCCCGGATGATCTACGAGCTGCTCGACATGGAACCGCGCCAGCGCGACCTGCCGGACGCCAAACCGCTTGTCATCACCGAAGCGAAGATCGAGTTCCGCAACGTCTCCTTCGCCTACGGCAACGAAAGCGTGCTCGACGGCGTGACGCTGACGGCCGAGGGCGGCAAGACGACCGCGCTCGTCGGGCCTTCGGGTGCGGGCAAATCCACCGTCATCAGCCTGATCCCGCGCTTCTACGATCCGAAGGAAGGCGAGATCCTGATCGACGGGCAGGATATCGCCCATATCACCAAGCGGTCGCTGCGCCGGCAGCTCGCCTACGTGTCGCAGCAGCCCTATCTCTTCGAAGGCACGATCCGCGACAATATCCGCTACGGCCGACCGGACGCGAGCGACGAGGATATCGAAAAGGCGGCGCGGCTTGCCTATGCGCATGACTTCATCCTGGCGCAGCCGCAGGGCTACGACACGCCCGTCGGCGAAAACGGCGTGACGCTTTCCGGCGGCCAGCGGCAGCGGCTTTCGATTGCGCGCGCGCTGGTGCGCAACGCGCCGATCCTGCTTCTCGACGAGGCGACCTCCGCACTGGATACAGAATCGGAAGCGGCCGTGCAGAAGGCGCTCGACGAGGCCATGACCGGCCGCACCGTCGTCGTCATCGCCCATCGTCTCTCGACCGTGGTGCGCGCCGACAAGATCATCGTGATGCAGCAGGGCCGCGTCGTCGAAGAAGGCAATCACGAGACGCTTGCGAAGGTCAGCGACGGACTTTACGCTCGCCTCAACAATCTGCAGAGGCCTTCGGCTTCTGATTCATACTGATCGGGATGACGGACTGACATGAGCGACGCTGCGATGAAACTGGTTGTGGTTGGGGCAGCGGGGCGCATGGGGCAGACGCTCATCCGCCTCATTCATTCCATCGAGGGCGCAACGCTGCATGCGGCGATCGAGCGGCCGGGCTCGCCCTTCGTCGGCAAGGATGCGGGCGAAATTTCCGGGCTTGGCGCCAACGGCATCATCATCGGCGACGACCCGCTGGCGGCCTTCCTGCATGCCGAGGGCGTGCTGGACTTCACCTCGCCCGCCGGGTCGGTCGAGTTTGCCGGCCTTGCCGCCCAGGCCCGCATCGTCCATGTGGTCGGCACGACCGGCTGCTCGGCAGAAGACGACGCCAGGATCGCGGCGGCCGCGCGCCACGCGCGGGTGGTCAAATCGGGCAATATGAGCCTCGGCGTCAACCTGCTCAGCGTTCTCGTGCAGCAGGCAGCCCAAGCGCTCGACCCGGCCGACTGGGATATCGAAATCCTCGAAATGCATCACAAGCGCAAGGTCGATGCGCCCTCGGGCACGGCGCTGCTGCTCGGCGAGGCCGCTGCGAAGGGCCGCGCCATCGATCTTTCCGCAAAATCGGTGCGTGTGCGCGACGGCCATACCGGCCCGCGCGAGGCGGGTGCGATCGGTTTTGCGACGCTGCGCGGCGGCTCCGTCATCGGCGAGCATTCCGTGCTCTTTGCCGGCGAAGGCGAAACCGTGACGCTCTCGCACAGCGCAACCGACCGTTCGATTTTCGCGCGCGGCGCCATCAAGGCGGCACTCTGGGCGCGCGACAAGAAACCGGGGCTCTATTCCATGCTCGACGTTCTCGGGCTTTCTTCCCATTGACCATTTTTCGGAGGCATTTTTCATGAGCGGTACCCTCGTCCTCGTTCGCCACGGCCAGAGCGACTGGAATCTCAAGAATCTCTTCACCGGCTGGAAGGATCCAGACCTGACCGAACTCGGCATCCAGGAAGCCGCGACCGGCGGCCAGGCGCTTGCCGATTACGGCATCAAGTTCGATATCGCCTTCACCTCGGCGCTGGTGCGCGCCCAGCACACGCTGAAGCTCATCCTCGACAAGGTCGGCCAGCCGAACCTTGAGACGATCCGCGACCAGGCGCTGAACGAGCGCGACTATGGCGATCTCTCCGGCCTCAACAAGGACGATGCCCGCGCCAAGTGGGGCGAGGAACAGGTGCATATCTGGCGCCGCTCCTATGACGTCCCGCCTCCGGGCGGCGAAAGCCTGCGCGACACCGGCGCCCGTGTCTGGCCCTACTACCTCACCGAAATCCTGCCGCGCGTCCTGCGTGGAGAAAAGGTGCTGGTTGCCGCGCACGGCAATTCGCTGCGCTCGCTCGTCATGGTGCTCGACAAGCTCAGCCGCGAGCAGGTTCTGTCGCTCAATCTGGCGACCGGCGTGCCGATGGTCTACAAGCTGAAGGCGGATTCGACGGTGGCGTCGAAGGAAGTGCTTGGGGATATGTCCGGGGCGCATTGAGCGCGATACGAGATGGATCAGGAGCGAGGCCGTGGATTATGTCCCCGGCCGCTTATGCGAACATGGAGCCGTCGAAGCAGCGGTTCCATGTTTTTGTAACCATGACGACCCCAATCGATCATTGGCAGCCGGGAGTGTAGAGGCAGGTTCGCGCCCCCCACGTCGGTCGTTTAACGCGGTAACGTTTAATCCCGAAAGCGGTCGTTCTCCTAGTTGCGAGTTCCTCGCAGTGAGGGGCTGCGGCGCAACGGTCCCCACGATACTGCCTCCCCGAAAAATCAACCAAAGGAAGCGCGGCCCCTACTGCGAGCAACTGATCTGCGTTATAGACCTCCCAGAGGAGAGGGGCTGCCATGTATTTGTCGCGAATAACGATTCGCAATTTTCGCAATTTTAGCGATCTCGATGTCGCACTTGGTGGCAATATCGTCATTGTCGGTGAAAACCGTGTCGGAAAAAGCAACCTTCTCTTTGGACTGCGGCTGATCTTTGACCCTTCCTTGCCAGATAGCAGCCGGCAACTAGGGCTCTCTGATTTCTGGGACGGGTTGGACTCGATCGATGCGAATGCGACGATCAGCATCTCAGTCGAGATCAAAGATTTCGAGAGTGACCCTGATGTCCTCGCCGTCCTGACCGATTTTAGGCTCGACGATGATCCAGACACCGTACGGCTGACCTATAAACTGCGCGCGTCGCCGGGGCTCGATCATGCACCGACTAGCGATGATGACTTTTCGTTTGTCTGTTTTGGCGGGGATAGCGAGGCAAAGCGTTTCGGTCACGATTTGCGGCGGCGGATCACGATGGATCTATTGCCCGCATTGCGTGACGCCGAAGGTGACCTTGCCGCGTGGCGACGCTCACCCCTTCGACCGCTGGTCGAAGACGCGTTCGTTGCGATCGACGCGGCGAAGCTTAAAGAGATCGGTGAAAAGATTGCAGAGGCAAGTAAGGCCGCAATCGAGTTCGGCGAGGTGAAAGCGCTCGAAGGCCGCATTGCGGAGTTGTTCCTTGCGATGGCGGGGTCGAAGCAGGACGTTAAACCGTCGCTAGGCTTCTCGGCTACTGACGCGGCCCGCATCAATCGTCAGATTCGCCTACTCATCGACGAGGGCCGTCGCGGCGTTGCCGACGCCAGCCTGGGGTCAGCCAATCTCATCTTCCTGACCCTCAAGCTGCTCGACCTTCAGCGGCTCATCGAGAACAACAAGCGCGACCATTCGCTGCTCGCGATCGAGGAACCGGAGGCGCACCTTCATCCCCACCTACAGCGGCTGGTGTACAAGCATCTTTTCGAAACGATCGTAGAGGGCGCGGCTGCTGGGGAGGGCAAGGACCAAGCCGACGCGGACGACGGCGAGCCGATGTCGGTTATTCTAACTACCCATTCGCCGCATATCGCCAGCGTCGCACCGCTTGAATCTCTGCTGTTACTGAGGTCCGACGCCGATCAGGGGACCAAGGGCTATTCGACTGCGGCCGCCAACTTCTCCGAATCGGAAGAAGGGGATTTGAGCCGCTATCTCGACGTCACGCGAGCCGAGATGGTATTCGCCCGTGGCGTACTTCTCGTTGAGGGTGATGCCGAACGCTTCTTAATCCCCACGTTCGCAGACGAATTGCAGATATCTCTCGACGAGAATGGAATATCGGTCTGTTCCGTCGCCGGCACCAATTTCCAGCCGTACGTTAAGTTGCTGTGCGCTCTTGGTATTCCCTTCGCTGTGATCACTGATTTTGATAAGATCAATGGCGTCCCGCGATCCTATAAACGCTGCCTGAACCTCACGCGCATAATCGACGCCGCACGCGGTGGCGCGGATACCGATGGCCTGATCGACGACATCGAGGCCATGGACAGCTACGACGACTCCTATAACAAGTTCGAAGAGTTTGGCCTGTTCGTCAACGACAGCACACTTGAGACCGAGATGTTTGGCGGAGACTATGCGAAAGCGATGATCGCGACCCTACGCGAGCATAATTTCAGCACCGAGCGGCTGGCGCTTCTCGATGCATGGGAAGCCAAGCCGGCCGACGTCGATGCCAAGATCCTGATCAAAATGATCGAGCAGATGGGCAAGGGCCGCTTTGCGCAGCGTCTCGCGTCTCGCATAGCCGGTCTGCGGGTGCCGCATTATATCGCCAAAGCTATTAACTATGTGATCCGCCTTGTCTGATCGGGCACTCTATCTGAAGGCCGCTGAAGACTTGCGGCCCAATGACAAGCAGTGGCAGGCATATGAAACGGCCGGCCACTGCGTACTGCTGGCCGGACCAGGCAGCGGCAAAACCAAGACGCTGACGGTCAAACTCGCCCGCATGCTCAGCGAGGATGTCGAGGAGCCGCGCGGCATCGCCTGCATCACGTACAATAACAAATGCGCCCGCGAGCTCGAGACGCGGCTTGATGCCCTCGGCATCGCGCCGCGGGGCCGCGTGTTCATCGGCACCGTACATAGCTTCTCGCTGACGCAGATCCTTTTGCCATATGCGAAAGTCGCTAAGCTTGGGCTGCCTGATAATTTCCAGGTGGCCACCCGTCGCCAAACGCGTACCGCACTTGAAAATGCCCATGCCAAGGTAATCAAAGGGCCGGAGAACCCGCAGACCTGGGACTTCCGGCTCGGTCAGCACAGGCGGCGGTTCCTCAATCGTGATGTCGATGCCTGGAGAACCGACAACCCGCAGCTGACCAAGCTCGTCGAAGCTTATGAAGCCGAACTGCGGCAGATGGGCGTGATCGACTTCGACGATATGCCCCTGCTCGCGCTACGCGCGCTCGTCAAGCATGCCTGGCTGCGCAAGGCCATCGCCGCCAAATATCCGATCCTAGCGGTCGATGAATATCAGGATCTCGGTCGGGCGTTGCACGCAATGGTGATGGACCTGTGCTTCAGTGCCGGCATCCGCCTGTTTGCGGTCGGCGACGTCGATCAGTCGATCTACGGCTTCAACGGCGCCAACCCCGAGTTGTTGCGCAAACTGTCTGAGCGAGACGATGTAGAAACCGTTCGGCTCGGGCTCAACTATCGCTGCGGCTCGCAGATCGTCACGGCCTCGGAATATGCCCTAGGGGAAGCGCGCGGATACCGGGCACCGGACGGTGCCCACGGAGGTACGATCTATTTCCACCCGTGTACCGGCGGCTATCCGGGGCAAGCGCGGTATCTGATGGAACAGTTGATCCCCGAGATACTTGCTAGACGCCCCGGTCTGAACCTCAGTGAGATTGCTATCCTTTATCCCGCAGCCTTTATCGGAGATGAGGTTGCCACCGCCGCGACGAGCAATGGCTATGGCGTGATCCGCACAGACGGCAACGCGCTTTATCCACGCGGTAGTCGCGTGATGCGCTGGCTCGAGCAGTGCGCGATGTGGTGCTGCGGCGGGTGGCGGTCGGCGCAGCCGCGCGTCTCTCGCGTGATCAGCGAAGGTGTCCGACTATTCCACGAACTGTTGGCGACCGATGACGACCGGCTGGAGTTTCAGCGCGATCTGATCGAAACGCTCTGGGATCGTCGCGACGGAGCCTTCAGCCTTCACGACTGGCTCGCTGCTCTGCGCGATGAGATCATTAAGCCGCGCATCGGTCGGACCCGGTCCCTGGCCGATGAGTTCGAGACGCTGAACACCTTCATCAATCGCCTCGGGCCAACCGGCGATGTCGACGATTTTCCACTCGGCGAGTTTGCTGGCATCGGTGCCGGTCTTGATCGTTTGAATTTATCTACGCTCCATAGTGCAAAAGGCCGTGAGTTTGATGTGGTAGTCCTCTTCGCCATAGAAGAGGGGCGGCTGCCGCGCAATAACGCGAGCGACGCGGATATTCGGGAGGCGCGTCGCCTTTTCTACGTGGGCTTCACGCGAGCTCGGCACGAAGTCCATCTCATGCATGGTTATGCAAATCCGTCCCGCTTCGTCACTGAGGTGAAAGATCGGCTCGCTGCGGAGTGAGGTTGCTGAAGTACCGTCCAACTGAAAATTAACACTCTTTGAAAACTCAGATCAGATCAGCGTTTAACCCATTGGTGACACGCAAAGACCGCCCCAGACCTTAACACGGTGATGTCCGTTTTCATTTTCGGTGCGACAGAAAGGTGCCTGTCCAAAACCGGACTGGCCACTGCTTCATTTTTAGTCAATATTGAGAATCGGCGCGTTACGGCAAGACTATCGACCCTATCTCTCGGCTAGGCCACAGATTATGTTTACTGCTACCATTTTTCACACGCCTTTATAAAAGCGGATCAATCTGCCGCTATCGGTCCTCGCCACTTTCAATTATCAATCGTGAACTGCACCCGATCGGCCGCAAAGCGGCTGATCGAATATTGCACCGGCACGCCGTCGAGATCGGTGTTCATTGCCTTGGTAATCAGGAGAATGGCGCCGGGCGTCAGTTCCAGATCGGCGATGTCGGCGGAATCGGCGTGGGCGGCGGTGATCTCCGTCGTGGCGCGCACATAGTCCGGTACGCCAAGGGCCGCGAAGGTCCTGGTGACGGATTCGGTCTGGCGGTAGATCTCGACGAGGCCGGGGAAGCGGGCGGCGGGAAACCAGCTCGTGCCGCGCGCGACGGGCCGCCTGTCGGCATCGCGCACCGTTTCCAGCCTAATGACCGGCGTGCCCGGCTCGATGCGCAGCCAGCGCGCCACTTCGGCATCGGCCGCCTCCTCCGCATGGCCGAGCAGGAGCGCATGCGTCTCGCGCGCCTGGCCACCCAAGCCATCGGTAAAGCGGGTGCGGCGGCTGATCGGAAAATTCAGGCGGTCCTTGCGCTCGATCAGGGTGCCGCGGCCCTGAACCGCGCGCACGATTCCTTCCTGGGCAAGTGCTGCAAGCGCGCTGCGCACCGTATGCCGGTTGACGCCGAACTGCAGCGCCAGGACGGTTTCCGGCGGCACCATGCCCGTTTCGTCATAGGCACCGCTGCCGATCGCCTCGCGGATCCTGTCGGCGATCTGCCGCCAGAGCGCCACCCCCGTCTGCCGCTGCACCTGCTTTAATCCTGCCATTACACCCCTGCCCGGTCATTTTCCGGCTCGGCCAATTTCGGGCGTGCCGTGTCACACGCTTGTCACCTCACCGATTTAGGGATAGGTATAGCTTGTATGGTTGTCTATATCAATAGACATTTCAAGGAAAAGACGATGACGGCAGCAGAGAAGACAGAGGTTGCGACACGGACGGGCGACGGGCGCAAACGCACCGTCGACCTGCTGGCGCGCGCCGAAAGACAGGAATTGCTGGCGGCGTGGGATGCGCTTGCCGAAAAACCGGTGGCGCAGCCGGTGCGCGGCCCGGAAACGGGCCTTGTCATGGTGCGCGGCCGCATCGGCGGCGGCGGCGCGCCCTTCAATCTCGGCGAGGTGACGGTGACGCGCGCCACGGTGCGCCTTGCCTCCGGCTCCGTCGGACATGCCCACGCGCTCGGCACCGACCGCGAGAAGGCCCGCCTTTCGGCGATCTTCGATGCGCTCTGGCAGGAGGAGGCCACCAAGGGCTTCGTCGAGCAGACGCTGCTGTCGCCGATCGCAAACCGGATCGCCGGGGAAGCCGGTCGCAAGGCCGGGGAAACGGCCGCGACCCGCGTCGATTTCTTCACCATGGTGCGGGGGGAAGACTGATGGGCCTCAAGACCGACGTCCTGACCGGCGGCTTCGCCGAGCCGGTTTTCCAGGCGCAAAGCGTGTTCAAGATGCTGATGGACGGTATGGCCCGGCCCGGCACGATCCAGACCGTCGCGGCCGACGTTGCGCCGCCGGCGCCGCTCGGCATCGCCGCCGGCGCGATCGGCCTGACGCTCTGCGACCATGACACGCCCGTCTGGCTTTCCGCCGGGCTTGCCAAATCGGCTGTTTCGGAATGGCTCGGCTTCCATGCCGGTGCGCCGCTGACGGCCGAAAAGGCGGAGGCGCGCTTCGCCTTCGTCGAAGCCGGGGTTGCGCTTTCCACCTTCGGCCTGTTTGCCGCCGGCACGCAGGAGTATCCCGACCGTTCGACGACTGTGGTGATCGAGCTTGCCGAGCTCGAAGGCGGCCGTCGTCTGGCGCTGATGGGACCGGGCATCCAGAGCGTGACCGAGATTGCGCCTGTCGGCCTGCCGGAAACCTTCCTGCGCCTGTGGACGGAAAACCGTGCGCTCTTCCCGCGCGGCGTCGACATCGTGCTGACGGCGGGCAGGCGGTTCCTCTGCCTGCCGCGCACCACCAAGATCACAGCAACGGAGATCTGAGCGCATGTATGTTGCCGTCAAGGGTGGCGAGGCCGCCATCGCCAATGCCCACCGCCTGCTCGCCGACCGCCGGCGCGGCGACCGTTCCGTGCCGGCAATCGGCATCGAGCAGATCGTCGAACAGCTGGCGCTCGCCGTCGACCGCGTCATGGCCGAAGCCTCGCTCTACGACCGCACGCTGGCAGCCCTTGCCGTGCGCCAGGCGCGCGGCGACATGATCGAGGCGATCTTCCTTCTGCGTGCCTACCGCACGACGCTGCCGCGCTTCGGCTATTCCAGGCCGCTCGACACCGCCAATATGCAGATCGAGCGCCGCATCTCCGCCACCTACAAGGACCTTCCGGGCGGCCAGCTGCTCGGCCCGACCTTCGACTATACGCACCGCCTGCTCGATCCGACGCTGCTTTCGGACGAGGCGGTGGAAGAGCCCGCCCAGCGCGAAGCGGAAACCGGCCGCGTCATGCGCGTCTCCGAAATCCTCGGCCAGGAAGGGCTGATCGAAAGCGACGGCGAGCTTCCCGAGGATCATGAGACGGGCGACCTGACGCGCGAGCCGATGGAATTTCCGATGACCCGCGACCTTCGCCTGCAGGCGCTGGCGCGCGGCGACGAAGGCTTCCTGCTGGCGCTCGGCTATTCGACCCAGCGCGGCTATGGCCGCAACCACCCGTTCACCGGCGAAATCCGCATCGGCGAGGTCGAGGTGGAATTCGACGTGGCCGAACTCGGCTTTGCCGTCTCGCTCGGCCCGATCCAGCTCACCGAATGCCAGATGGTCAACCAGTTCAAGGGTTCGGCCAAGGCGCCGCCGCAGTTCACCCGCGGTTATGGCCTCGTCTTCGGCCAGAGCGAGCGCAAGGCGATGGCCATGTCTCTGGTGGACCGCGCGCTGCGCGCCGAAGAGCTCGGCGAGGACATCACCGCGCCGGCACAGGACGAGGAATTCGTCATTTCCCATTCCGACAACGTGCAGGCGACGGGCTTCGTCGAGCACCTGAAGCTTCCGCATTACGTGGACTTCCAGGCCGAACTCGACCTCGTCCGCCGCATGCGCCGCGAATTCGAAGCCGCCCGCAACAGCGGCGAGACCCAGAAGGAGGCCGCCGAATGAGTGATCTCGCCACCTATAATTTCGCCTATCTGGACGAACAGACCAAGCGCATGATCCGCCGCGCCATCCTGAAGGCGATCGCCATTCCCGGCTATCAGGTGCCCTTCGCCAGCAGAGAAATGCCGATGCCCTACGGCTGGGGCACGGGCGGCGTGCAGGTGACGGCTGCGATCATCGGGCCTGACGACGTTCTCAAGGTCATCGACCAGGGTGCCGACGACACGACCAACGCCGTCTCCATCCGCGCCTTCTTCCAGAAGGTCGCCAATGTCGCCGTCACCACCCATACCAAGGATGCGACGATCATCCAGACGCGCCACCGCATCCCCGAGGAAAAGCTCGGCGAAGGCCAGGTGCTCGTCTACCAGGTGCCGATCCCGGAACCGCTGCGCTTCCTCGAACCGCGCGAGACCGAAACGCGCAAGATGCATGCGCTGGAGGAATACGGCCTGATGCATGTGAAGCTCTACGAGGACATCGCCCGCAACGGCCGCATCGCCACGACCTATGCCTATCCGGTGAAGGTCAACGGCCGTTACGTCATGGACCCGTCGCCGACGCCGAAATTCGACAATCCGAAGATGCACAGGTCGGAAGCGCTGCAGCTCTTCGGCGCCGGCCGCGAAAAGCGCATCTATGCCGTGCCGCCCTATACTGACGTCGTCAGCCTCGATTTCGAGGACCATCCTTTCGAGATCCAGCGCTTCGGCAAGCCCTGCGCACTCTGCGGCGCCGAGGACGTCTATCTCGACGAAGTGATCCTCGACGACCGGGGCGGGCGCATGTTCGTCTGCTCCGATACCGACCATTGCGAGGACCGCCGGGCACACGGACATGCCGGCGACATGCTGGCCCGGGAGGCTGCAGAATGACCGAAACACCGCTTCTCAAAGTCAACGACCTCTCGAAGTTCTACGGCAGCCGCATCGGCTGCAAAAACGTCTCCTTCGAGCTTTGGCCGGGCGAAGTGCTCGCCATCGTCGGCGAATCCGGCTCGGGCAAGACGACGCTGCTGAACTGCATCTCCACCCGGCTGATGCCGACCACCGGCAGCGTTGAATATCACATGCGCGACGGCAATTACCGCGACCTCTACCACATGAACGAGGCCGAGCGCCGCTTCCTGATGCGCACCGACTGGGGCTTCGTGCACCAGAACCCGGCCGACGGGCTGCGCATGACGGTTTCTGCCGGGGCCAATGTCGGCGAACGCCTGATGGCGATCGGTGACCGGCACTATGGCAAGATCCGCTCCTCTGCCATCGACTGGCTGGAGCGCGTCGAAATCGATGCCGGCCGTATCGACGACCAGCCGCGCGCCTTTTCCGGCGGCATGCGCCAGCGCCTGCAGATCGCCCGCAACCTCGTCACCGGCCCGCGCCTGGTCTTCATGGACGAGCCGACCGGCGGTCTCGATGTCTCGGTGCAGGCGCGCCTGCTCGATCTCGTGCGCGGACTCGTCAACGATCTCGGCCTCTCGGCCATCATCGTCACCCACGATCTCGCCGTCGCCCGCCTTCTCTCGCACCGCATGATGGTGATGAAGGACGGCCATGTCATCGAGCAGGGCCTGACCGACCGCGTGCTGGACGACCCGCGCGAGCCCTATACCCAGCTCCTCGTTTCCTCGATCCTTCAGGTTTAAGAAGATGGCAACGCCTCTCGTCGTTTCAGAAGTCGCCAAGAGCTTCACCATGCACCTGCGCGACGGCATCAAGCTGCCCGTCGTCTCCGACGTCTCCTTCTCGGTGGCATCGGGCGAATGCGTCGTGCTCGGCGGCCCTTCGGGCATCGGCAAAAGCTCGCTGCTCAAGATGATCTACGGCAATTATGCCGTCGATAGCGGCCAGATCCTCATCGACCACAAGGGCCGGATCGTCGATCTCGCCGCCGCCGACCCGCGCACCATTCTCGACGTGCGCCGCCACACGCTCGGCTATGTCAGCCAGTTCCTGCGCACCGTGCCACGCGTGGCCGCGATCGACGTGGTCGCCGAGCCGCTGCTGGCACGCGGCGAAGCCGCCGCCGGCGCCAGGGAGAAGGCCGCAGCCCTGCTTGAAAAGCTCAACCTGCCGGAAGCGCTCTGGCAGCTGCCGCCCGCCACCTTCTCCGGCGGCGAGCAGCAGCGCGTCAATATCGCCCGCGGCTTCATTACCGAGCACAGGATCCTGCTGCTCGACGAGCCGACGGCCTCGCTCGACGCGAAGAACCGCGCCGTCGTCGTCGGCATGATCGAGGAGAAGAAGAAGGCGGGCGTCGCCCTTCTCGGCATCTTCCACGACGAGGAAGTGCGCGAGGCAGCAGCCGACCGCATTCTCGACGTTCAGCAATTCTCTCCCCGAAAGGCGATCGCAGCATGAGCCGCAAGCTGGGCATCGAGCCCTATTTCCACGAGACCGCCTCCGTCTCCAAGTCGAGTTTCGGCCGCTATACGGAAGTTTCCGAACGCTGCCGCATCAGCGAGGTGGAGTTCGGCGACTATTCCTACATCATGCAGGACGGCTCCATCTGGTGCGCGACGATCGGCAAGTTCGTCAATATCGCCGCCGCCGTGCGCATCAACGCCACCAACCATCCGACCTGGCGCGCCACGCTGCACCACTTCACCTACCGCGCCGTCGACTACTGGCCGGATGCCGACATGGAGACGGAGTTCTTCGAATGGCGGCGCGCGAACCGCGTCGTGATCGGCAACGATGTCTGGATCGGCCATGGCGCGACGATCCTGCCCGGCGTGACGGTCGGCAACGGGGCCGTCATCGGGGCCGGCGCGGTCGTGTCCAAGGACGTCGCGCCCTACACGATCGTCGGTGGCGTGCCCGCCAAGCTCATCCGCGAACGCTTCCCGAAAGAGGTCGGCGAGCGCATGGACAGGCTTGCCTGGTGGGACTGGGAGCATGATCGGCTACGCGATGCGCTGGCGGATTTCCGGGCGCTTGGAGCCGAAGACTTCCTCTCGCGCTACGGTGGCTAAGCTCAATGCTGCGGTGCAGAGTTTTGTGACAGGACTTACACAAAACTGACATGCGAGCTTCACGAAGCGGGACTAATGCGATCCCAGACGCAAGGCAGAAATGCGAAGGAAGAGCATGATGTTCGAACTGAAGAATGTCACACGCCGGTTCGGAAAGAAGCTCGCTGTCGATTCCGTAACGCTGGACATTCCACAGGGCCAGATGGTCGGCATTATCGGCCGTTCCGGTGCGGGCAAGTCCACGCTTCTGCGCATGATCAACCGCCTGCAGGAACCGTCTTCCGGCACGATCCATTTCGGTGGTGTCGAGGTTTCCGGCCTTCGCGGCCAGGCGCTGCGCAACTGGCAGCGCGACTGCGCGATGATCTTCCAGCAGTTCAACCTCGTGCCGCGTCTCGACGTTCTCACCAACGTCATGCTCGGCCGCCTGAACCACCGCTCGACCGTGCTCAGCCTGCTCAACGTCTTCACCCGTGAAGAGCGCATCCAGGCGATTGCCGCGCTTGAGCGCCTCGGCATCGAGCAGACGGCGCTGCAGGCGGCCGGCACGCTTTCCGGCGGCCAGCAGCAGCGTGTCGCCATCGCCCGCGCGCTGATGCAGAACCCGAAAATGGTTCTGGCCGACGAACCGATCGCCTCGCTCGACCCGCTCAACGCCAAGATCGTCATGGACGCGCTGCGCGACATCAACGAGCGCGACGGCATCACCGTCATCACCAACCTGCACACGCTCGATACGGCCCGAAACTACTGCGAACGCATCGTCGGCATGGCGGCCGGCCGCGTCGTCTTCGACGGCAAGCCTTCCGAACTGACGAGCGACGCCGTCAAGGAAATCTACGGCACGGACAAGGACGGTGCCGGCATCGACGAGACGATGACCTCGACCGCAATCAACATCGCTCCGGAAGGAGCGGAAAACCAATCCGCCGGCACCCAACCGCTGGCGCTGGCCGGTCTGTGAGAGGGGCGGCCTCGATCGAACGCCCGCGTCAAGGGCAGATTTCTTCGTAACAAAACGACCGGCCCCGGTCATTCAGGAGAGAACCCATGTTGAAGAAAGCACTTTTTGCTGCAACGGCGATCCTGTCGCTCGCAGCCGGCGCTGCCAATGCCGCTGACCTCAAGGAATTCCGCGTCGGCATCCTCGGCGGCGAAAACGAAACCGACCGCCTGCGCAACTACGCCTGCCTTGCAGACCACCTGAAGCAGGAATTCGGCTTCGAGAAGGTTTCGCTCTTCCCGGCCGCCGACTATGACGGCGTTATCCAGGGCCTGCTCGGCGGCACGCTCGACTTCGCAGAACTCGGCGCTTCCGGTTACGCAGCCGTTTACCTCAAGGACGCCAAGGCCGTTACGCCGATCCTGACGACGCAGCAGAAGGACGGCTCGACCGGTTACTACTCGATCGGTCTCGCGCTGAAGTCCTCCGGCATCAAGACCATCAAGGACGCCAAGGGCAAGAAGCTCGGCTACGCCGATCCGGACTCCACCTCGGGCTACCTCGTTCCGCTGACGCAGATCCCGAAGGACACGGGCATGCCGAACGACAAGTTCTTCGCGTCCACGCAGTTCAACGGCGGCCACGAGAACAACCTGCTCGCAGCTTATGACGGCAAGGTCGACGTTGCCGTCGACGACTCCTCGGGCATCGGCGACTTCAAGGACGGCTACACCTCCGGTACTTTCCGCAAGGAAGTCGACAAGGGCGCAGTCGACCCGAACAAGCTCGTCGAAGTCTGGCGTTCGCCGCTGATCCCGAACGGCCCGCTCGTCGTTCGCAACGCTCTCGGCGAGGAATGGCAGAAGAAGCTCACCGACTTCTTCATGGCTCTGCCGGAGAAGGACCACAAGTGCTTCACCGCTATCGAAGGCGGTGACTACAAGGGCTACGCCCCGGTCAAGCACGACTTCTACAACGCCGTTGTCGACGTTCGCAAGGCTGCTATCGGCGGCTGATTACGCCATCCGTATACGGGGCGGCCGGCGACGGCCGCCCTTTTCTTGTGACGACAGCGCCGCGCGACAGACGCGCAAAGGACGCTGCAGCACTTTAAATTGCTGCATGATTTCATCCTTAAACCGCGCCCGATTTAAGGAATGATGCAGGAGGCGAGGCATTGATGACTATTGCCGATACACAGCCGCATGTGCCGCTGCAGAGCACGAAGGAAATCGCCACGGCCTGGGACCGGATGATCGCCCGCCGGCGTTTCTACACCGCTCTTGGCCTGGTGATCCTCATCGTCGCCTTCGTCAGCTCCGTCCGTTTTGCTGACGAGAGCAATGCCGGCCATTTCTTCGACCGCCTGCCGCATCTCTTCGATTTCCTGAGCTGGCTTATCCCCAAGGACTGGACCGACGTCTGGCGCGCGCTTTTCGACATAGCGAGCCCGAACGACAAGGGTGGCGAAGAATTCAATTTCGCCAATGGCCGCGTCTATGTCTGGGGCAGCTTCTATATCCCTGAATATTTCGAGCTGATGATCGTCACGATCAACATCGCGCTCGTCTCGACCATCGTCGCCTTCATCTTCGCCGTTCCGCTCAGCTTCTTTGCGGCGCGCAACCTGACGAAGAACTGGCCGCTTCGCATCTTTACCAAGCGCCTGATGGAATTTCTGCGCGCCTTCCCCGAGATCGTCATTGCCGGCCTGTTTTCGGCGATCCTTTCGATCGGCCCGGTGGCCGCCATCATCGCCATCACGCTCCACACGATCGGCGCGCTCGGCAAGCTTTTCTACGAAGTCGCCGAAAATATCGACATGAAGCCGGACGAAGGCATGCGGGCCGTCGGCGCAAACTGGATCGAGCGCGTGCGTTTCGCCGCCCTGCCGCAGGTCATGCCGAACTACGCCTCCTATGCGCTGCTGCGCCTCGAAATCAACGTGCGCGCATCGACGATCATCGGCGCCGTCGGCGGCGGCGGTATCGGCGAGGAGCTGAAGCTTTCCATTTCGCGCGGCTTCGGCGCCAAGACCGTGGCTCTCGTGCTGCTGCTCTTCATCACCATCGTGGCAGTGGACCAGTTCTCCGCCTGGCTGCGCCGCCGCCTTGTCGGCGAACACGCCTTCCTCCTGCAACATTGAGGCTGCCATGACGGTCATCGACGCACACCGCATGCATGAGATCGAAACGCGCTATCCGGAATATTTTCACCGCTCCTTCCGCCAGCGTTTCGGCGGCCTGCTCATCGTTCTCGCCACTATCCTCTACGGCATCTACGCCGTCTGGTTCTTCGACCTGCCGAAGCTCGTCGCCGAAGCCCATTGGGAACGCTTCGGCATCTATATGAGCCAGTGGGTCAGCTATGACGTGCAGCCGGAATTCCGCATCGAGGACGACGGCACGATCCAGACGCGCTACCCGCGCTTCTCGCCGCTCGGCGACGATCCGCACCCGGACTGGGTCAAGGCCAATGCCGACGGCAGCATCACGGTTGTCGTCAGCGGCAGCGGCCGCACGGTGACGGTCAGCAAGGGCCAGACGACGATCGTCGCCCATGGCATGACGGTGCCGGTCGACGTTTCCAGCGGCGCGCCGAAGGTCGTCGGCCCGGTGCCGGACTGGATGACCGTCTATGACGACAACGTGCTCGCCGATCTCGGTTTTGCCGGCGACGTCAGCATTTCCGCCGACCGCGTGAAGGTGCGCAAGCGCTTCATCGGCTGGGCCAATTTCGTCTTCGACACGCAGTCGCCCTTCTTCGACAAGCCCGTGAGCGAAGTGGTCAGCCTGATCGTCTCCGGCCCGCGCATCGACCCCGACCAGTCGAACCTGTCGCTGGCATTCGACAATATCTGGAACAACAGCGCCTGGCAGCATGGCGACGTCTGGACGAAGCTCTTCCAGACGATCGTCATGGCCTTCCTCGGCACGCTGCTCGGTTCGCTCGCGGCCTTCCCGCTCGCCTTCCTGGCGGCGCGCAACATCACGCCGAACAGGTTCCTCAACCAGGCCCTGAAGCGCTTCTTCGATTTCCTGCGCTCGGTCGACATGCTGATCTGGGCGCTGTTCCTGACGCGCGCCTTCGGCCCCGGCCCGCTTGCCGGTTCCGGCGCCATCTTCATCACGGAGACGGGCACGCTCGGCAAGCTCTATTCGGAGGGCCTTGAAAACATCGACAACAAGCCGCGCGAAGGCGTGAAGTCGACGGGCGCCTCGACCGTGCTGGTGCACCGCTACGGCATCATGCCGCAGATCGTCCCCGTCATCGTCAGCCAGACGCTCTACCAGTGGGAATCGAACGTGCGCGGCGCCACGATCATCGGCGCCGTCGGCGCCGGCGGTATCGGCCTCAAGCTCTGGGAAGCCATGCGCACCAATTCCAACTGGGAGAACGTCGCCTACATGGTCATCCTGATCCTGATCGTCGTCTTCCTGTTCGATACGGCATCGAACGCCCTTCGCCATCGGCTGATGGGCACCAGGGCGGGTCATTGAGCCGGTTAAAAGATGGTGATGGCGCCGCCGTCATCATCATTCTGTCATGGAAATCTTTTAGCCGGAGCGTGCTTGCGGTTCGCCGCCAAATCACTGCACATTGCGCTCCCCGTTCGGACGATCTCCAGGATAAAAGCCTTGCGCTACGCTCTCTATTTTTCGCCGTCTCAGGATGATGCCTTGACGGAAGCGGCCTCCGTCTGGCTCGGCCGCAATGCCTTTACCGGCGAGACCCATCCTGCGCCCGAACATGAGACGCTGCCGGCTGCCGAACAGTTCGAGCTGACGGCCGATCCGCGCCGCTACGGTTTCCACGCGACGATCAAGGCGCCGTTCGAACTTGCCGCCTCCGTGACCGAAAGGGACCTTATGGCGGTCGTCGAAGATTTCGCCGCCAGAACGCCGGCCTTCGACATTCCGGAACTGGTGCTCGGCCAGCTCGGCCATTTCTTCGCGCTCGTGCCGGGCACGCTCCATCAACCGCTTCAGGATTTTGCGGCAACAGTGGTAAAGTCGTTCGAGCCCTTCCGGGCCGCGCTCTCCGAGGCCGATATTCTCAGGCGCAAACCGGAAAGGCTGAGCGAGAGCCAGCGCAGCAATCTCCTGCGATGGGGCTACCCTTATGTCATGGAAGACTTCCGCTTTCACATGACGCTGACCGGCCAGGTGCCGGAAGAACGGGCCGAAGTGATGAAGGCTATCCTGGCCGAGCGTTTCGCAGGTTTCACCGGCAGGCCGCTTCGTATTTCCGGCCTTGCCGTCTTTAGCGAGGAGGCGCGCGGCGCGCCTTTCAAAGTCCACACATGGCTGCCGCTTGCTGGCGCCAGAAGCTGAGAGTTTTCCGACATGAGCAAAGAGACCGTTCTTTCAAACGCCCGCATCGTTCTCGAGGACGACATCCTCTCGGGCGCCATCCTCATCCGTGACGGCAAGATCGCCGACATTTCGGAAGGCAGCTCGGTAGCCGGCGAAGATTTCGAAGGCGATTATATCATTCCCGGCCTCGTCGAGCTTCACACCGACCATCTGGAAGGCCATTATTCGCCGCGTCCGGGCATCCGCTGGAACAAGACGGCGGCCGTCCAGGCCCATGATGCGCAGATCGTCACTTCGGGCATCACCACCGTCTTCGACTGCCTGCGCATGGGCGCGGACGAGGATGGCGGCTTCGAGCATGGCGAGATGCGCGAGATGGCCGATGCCATCCAGTCGGCCGAAGAGGAAGGCCGCCTGCGCGCCGAACACCTGATCCA
The DNA here is from genome assembly GCF_052946295.1 of Rhizobium sp. KDH_Rht_773_N. Lineage (NCBI taxonomy): Bacteria > Pseudomonadati > Pseudomonadota > Alphaproteobacteria > Hyphomicrobiales > Rhizobiaceae > Rhizobium > Rhizobium sp. KDH_Rht_773_N. The sequence goes on from NZ_CM129525.1 coordinate 1,652,889, forward strand.
TCTGCGCTGCGAGGTTTCGGCCGACAACGTGCTGCAGCATTTTGCCGATTTCGAGAAGGACCCCTATGTCCGGCTCGTCTCGCTGATGGATCACGCACCCGGCCAGCGCCAGTTCCAGACGATGGATCAGTATGTCTATTACTACCAGAAGAAGCGCGGCCTGACCGATGAGGAATTCGCCCGTTTCTGCGCCCGCCGCATCGCCGAATCCGAGCGCAATTCCACGCCGCATCGCGAGGCGATCTCCAGGGTCTGCGCCGAGCGCGGCATCACCGTCGCAAGCCATGACGATGCGACCTCGGCCCATATCGACGAGGCGATCGAGAACGGCGTTCGCCTTGCCGAATTCCCGACCAGCGTCGAGGCCGCCAGACTGTCGCACGAAAACGGCATGAGCGTGCTCATGGGCGCGCCGAACATCGTGCGCGGCAAGTCGCATTCCGGCAATATCGCCGCCCGCGATCTGGCGCAGCTCGGCGTGCTCGACGTGCTCTCCTCCGACTATGTGCCGCTCAGCCTGTTGCACGCCCCCTTCATCCTTGCCGACGAGGTGGAGGGCATCACGCTGCCGAAGGCGATCGCGATGGTCACGGCAACGCCGGCGCGCACCGTCAGCCTCAACGACCGCGGCCGCATCGCAACCGGCCTGCGGGCCGATCTCGTGCGTGTCCACCGCTCCCACGGCGTGCCGGTGACGCGTTCCGTCTGGCGCGAAGGACGCCGTGTCGCATGATGATGTCGCACGAACCTCATCCGGGTGCGGGTGCCGAAAACGGCATCATGGTCGTCGTCGTCGGCCCGAGCGGCGCCGGCAAGGACACGCTGATGAACCTTGCCGCCCGGCATTTCGACCACCGCGAAGACGTGCATTTCGTCCGTCGCGTCATCACCCGCCACGGCGATGCCGGCGGGGAAGACCATCTTGCCGTTTCGGATACCGGATTCGCATCGATGGAACAGGCCGGTTCCTTTGCCGTGTGGTGGGAAGCGCATGGCCTCAAATACGGCATTCCGGCCGAGGTTTCCGTGTCGCTCGCCAAGGGGCACATCGTCGTGGCCAACGGTTCGCGTTCGGCACTGCACCGCTTTCAGGCCGCCTTCCCGCGGCTGAAGGTCATCAACGTGACGGCCCGGCCGGAAGTGTTGGCCGGCCGCCTGGAGGCGCGCGGGCGCGAGACGCACGAGGATATCATGGCCCGGCTGGCACGCGGCCCGCTGACGGTGCGCGGCGACTACGACGTCGTGGAACTCGACAATAGCGGCTCGCTGGAAGAAGCCGAGCGCAGGATGATCGATACGCTCGACGGCTTCCTGAAGGAAATCCGCTGAACCGGACGAGAGGAAGAGAATGGCCATTCAGGTTGTCGCCTATGATCCGGAATGGCGCTTCGTCTTCGAGAAGATTGTCGGCGAGCTTGCACCGCTCCTTGCCGATCTCGACCCCGTCTTTCATCATGTCGGCAGCACATCCGTTCCCGGACTGACGGCAAAGCCGAAGATCGACCTGCATGCCGCCTTTGCGGATGCGGATGCGCTTCCCGAAGCCATCAAGCGTGTCGAAACGCTCGGCACCTTCACCTTCCACGGCGACAAATACCGGCAGCAGACCTGGACCTTCACCAGCGGCAAGGGCTCGCACGGAGCGCGGCTCTATCTCTGCACCACCGACAATGCCGTGCTGCGCGACCGGATCGCCTTTCGCGACTATCTGCGCTCACATCCTGAGAGAGCGGATGCCTATGCCGCGCTCAAGCTGCGGCTGATGCGCGAGGCCAATGACGACTGGGATTATTATACCGGTGGCAAGCGAGACTTCGTGCTGGAAACACTCCGTCTCGCCTCGCTTGCCTGATTGTCGGTACCGCAGCGATTATTCGTTGTCGCCGCGGCCCGAGACGATCTCGCGTTTGCCGACATGGTTTGCCGGGCCGACGAGGCCTTCCTTTTCCATGCGCTCGACCAGCGAAGCGGCTCTGTTGTAGCCGATGCCGAGACGGCGCTGGATGTAGGAGGTCGAGCACTTCTTGTCGCGCATGACGACCTTGACGGCCTGCTGGTAGAGCTCGTCGCCATCCTCGGCGCCCATGGCGCTCTTGTCGAAGACGGCGCCGTCCTCTTCATCCTCCGCCTCCTCCTCCTCATCGGCCGTAACCGTATCGAGATATTCGGGGCGGCCCTGTGTCTTCAGGTGCGCGACGACCTTCTCGACCTCGGCGTCGGAAACGAAGGGGCCGTGGACGCGGGCAATACGACCGCCGCCCTGCATATGCAGCATGTCGCCCTGGCCGAGCAGCTGTTCTGCGCCCTGCTCGCCGAGGATCGTGCGGCTGTCGATCTTCGACGTCACCTGGAAGGAGATGCGGGTCGGGAAGTTCGCCTTGATCGTGCCGGTGATGACATCGACCGAAGGGCGCTGGGTGGCCATGATGAGATGGATGCCGGCGGCGCGCGCCATCTGTGCCAGACGCTGGATGGCGCCTTCGATCTCCTTGCCGGCGACCATCATCAGGTCGGCCATTTCGTCGACGATGACGACGATATAGGGCATGGGCGCAAGATCCAGCTCCTGCTGCTCCTCGATCGGCGCGCCGGTCTGCCGGTCGAAGCCGACCTGGACCATGATATGGATGGTCTCGCCCTTGTCGCGGGCCTGGGAGACGCGGCCGTTATAGCCGTCGATATTGCGCACGCCGAGGCGCGACATCTTGCGATAGCGCTCTTCCATCTCGCGCACCGCCCATTTCAACGCCATGACGGCCTTCTTCGGATCGGTGACGACAGGCGTCAGCAGGTGCGGAATGCCGTCATAGACGGAGAGTTCGAGCATCTTCGGATCGACCATGATGAGGCGGCACCGTTCCGGCGTCATGCGGTAGAGCAGCGACAGGATCATGGTGTTGATGGCAACCGACTTGCCGGAGCCGGTGGTGCCGGCAACGAGCAGATGCGGCATCTTGGCGAGTTCGGCGATCACCGGTTCGCCGCCGATCGTCTTGCCGAGGCCGAGCGCCAGCTTGTAGCCGCTCTTGTCGAAATCCTCGCTCTCGATCATCTCGCGGAAATAGACGGTTTCGCGCGTCACATTCGGCAGTTCGATGCCGATGACGTTGCGGCCGGGCACGACGGCGACGCGGGCCGAGAGCGCCGACATCGAGCGGGCGATATCATCGGCCAGACCGATGACGCGGGACGATTTTACGCCGGGCGCCGGTTCGAACTCATAGAGGGTGACGACCGGGCCGGGGCGGACATGGATGATCTCGCCCTTGACGCCGAAATCCTCCAGCACGCTTTCCAGGAGGCCGGCATTCTGCTCCAGCGTCTCCTGCGACATGATCTCGCCAAGCCGCTCCGGCGGCTCCTGCAGCAGGGCACGCGGCGGGAATTCATAGCCGGACGCATCGACCTTTTCGGCGATGACGCGAGCGGGCCGAACCGGGGACGGCGCGGGCGCTGCGATTTCGACACGCGAGACGGCCGCTCCTTCCTGCGGTGCCTCATCCGGCTGGACGAGAGGAGCCTGGGCAGCCGGCGTCGGCACGACCGGGACCTGGGCAACGCGGACCGCCGGGGGACGGACGGGGCGGGCCGGCGCGGGTGCAACGGGCGGCGCTGCGCGCGGTGCCACCGGTGCCGGATTATGCCGGCCGGGACGCCATTCCATGATGCGGAAGCGGGAGATGATCGATTCGGGTTCGGCCTGCGGCAAGACAATGGCCTGACCGCGCGACGGCTCGGCCTGCGTCTCCTCGAAGGCCATGACTTCCCAGAAGGCGAAATCCGAAATGGAGGAAAGCTCCGACGCGGCCCGCAATGCGGTCTCGACGGGGGCTGCGGCAACCGGCTGCGGTTGCGGCTGCGGCGCGACCGGCTCGGCCACTTCGGGCAGATAGATATCGAAGGGCACGTTCACCGTGATCGGCGCGCGCATCTGCGGCGCTGGCAGGGGGCGCGGCGCTGCCACGGCCTGCGGGGGAGGCGCGACGATTTCCTCGCGGACCGGCTTTTCCGGCGCGTGGCGCTTGCTGATCAGCGTTTCCGGCGTGCGGGTGAAGCGAACGTTCGGGGCAAGCGAGAAATTGCTCTGCCACAACGGCGGAACCGGCTTTTCGCCTTCATGTTCCAGGGGCGCATTTTCCGCGGGATGTTCGGCTTCAAGTCCGGAGGAGAAATCTCCGGCATCCGTCAAATTGGTTCTTGGAAAACGCATGCGACAGCTACTCACTCATGCCTAATAATTTCTGACATTCTTCCGGATAGAAAATGAAGGTTAATAAGTTCCTTCCAGCCGTCCCGATACGGGACGGCGTTGATGAGGAAAGCTCACTGATTTCAGGGGCTTGAGTCTGACGGAAAAATCTTTGGGGTGACGCGGCGAAGCGTCTTGGGGCGCATCGCGGCCATTCACGTTCGCCTGCAGCGCTTTAAGCTCTTGTTTTCACATGTCGTTACGGCAAAACCGCTGCACACTTTTGCGCGACATGCTTTGTTTCGCCGCATGTCGTTACCGCAAAACCGCTGCACACTTTTGCGCGACATGCTTTGTTTCGCCGCATGTCGTTATCGCAAAACCGATACACACTTTTGCGCGACATGCTTAGTGCGCTTCGTCCCAATTGGTGGCGGCACGGGCGTCGACCCGCAGCGGCACCCGCATTTCAAGCGCCGGCGAGGTGGCGTTTTCCATGACCGAAACAATGATCGGCATCGCCTTTTCGACGTCGTCGTCCTCGACCTCGAAGATCAGTTCGTCGTGCACCTGCAGGAGCATGCGGACCCGCTCGGCAAGACCGGCCTCGGCAAGCGCCGGCTCGATCTTGATCATGGCGCGGCGGATGATGTCGGCGGCAGAGCCCTGAATCGGTGCGTTGATGGCGGCGCGCTCGTTGAAGGCGCGCACCGAAGGGTTGGAGGAGCGGATTTCCGGATAGTTGATCCGGCGGCCGAAGATGGTTTCGACATAACCCTTGTCGCGGGCCATCTGCTTGCGGCTTTCCATATAGTCGCGGATGCCGGGGAACCGCTCGAAATATTTCTTGATGTAGTCGCCGGCTTCCGAGCGCTCGATGGACAGCTGGTTGGCGAGGCCGAAGGCGGAAATGCCGTAGATGATGCCGAAATTGATGGCCTTGGCGCGGCGGCGCACCTCGCCCGGCATGCCTTCGACCGGCACGCCGAACATTTCGGAAGCGGTCATGGCATGAATGTCGATGCCGTCCTCGAAGGCGCGCACGAGCTGCGGGATTTCAGCGACATGGGCGAGCACGCGCAGCTCGATCTGGCTGTAGTCGGCCGAGATCAGCTTGTGGCCGGGCGACGAAATGAAGGCGGTGCGGATCTTGCGGCCTTCGGCGGTGCGCACCGGAATGTTCTGGAGGTTCGGCTCCGAGGAGGACAGGCGACCGGTCGTCGTCGACGCCAGCGAATAGGAGGTATGCACCCGCTTCGTCTGCGGATGGATGTAACCGGGAAGGGCGTCCGTATAGGTCGACTTCAGCTTGGTGAGCTGGCGCCAGTCGACGATCTTGCGCGGCAGTTCGAAGCCGGCTGCCGCGAGATCTTCCAGCACGCTTGCCGAGGTCGACCACTGGCCGGTCTTGGTCTTGGTGCCGCCGGCCAGCCCCATCTTGCCGAAGAGGATATCGCCAAGCTGCTTGGGGGAGCCGATGTTGAACCTTTCTCCCGCAAACTGGTAGATTTCATCCTCGTACCTGGCCGCACCCTGGGCCAGCTCCCCCGACAGGCGCGACAGGATCTGGCGGTCGACCGTGATGCCGCGCTCTTCCATGCGCGCCAGAACGGGCACGAGCGGGCGCTCCAGGCGCTCGTAGACGCGCGTCAGCTGGGTGGCGGCAAGGCGCGGCTTCAGCACCATCCAGAGGCGCAGCGTCACGTCGGCGTCTTCCGCCGCATAGTGGGTGGCGCGCTCGATATCGACGAGGTCGAAGGTGACGTTTGACTTGCCGGAACCGGCAACGTCCTTGTAGGCGATCGGCGTGTGGCCGAGGAATTTTTCCGACAGCGGGTCCATGCCATGCGCGCCGGTGCCGGCGTCGAGCACATAGGATATCAGCATCGTATCGTCGAAACTCTTCGTCTCGATGCCGTAGCGCTTCATCAGCAGATAGTCGTATTTCAGGTTCTGCGCGACCTTGAGGATCGATTCGTCCTCAAGCAATGCCTTCAGCCGCGACAGCGCATCGGGCATCGGGATCTGGTTTTCCGCAAGGCCCCCACCGAGCAGGTCGCCGACGCCCGTCTTGTGTCCAACAGGCACATAGGCGGCACGGATGCGCGTGCCTGTCGGGTCGCTTGCATTGTCCGCGATCGCCAGGGAAAAGCCGACAAGCTCCGCCTGCATGGCGTCCAGCGAGGTCGTTTCCGTATCGAAGGCAACGAGGCCGGTCTCCCTTGCATCGGCGATCCATCGATCGAGGGTCGCAAGGTCGCGGATCGTCACGTAGGAGGAATGGTCGAACGGCAGGTTCGCAAAAGCCTCGGCACGCGCCCTGGCGAGATCGGCCGGGGCGAACGTGCCTTCGACAGCGGTCTTTGCCTTTGCGCGCGGCGCAACCGCGACGGCTTCGCCGCCCATGTCGGGCACTGCGCCGGCAACAGGTTCCGGCTCGGCCGCGTCCAGATCCGGGCCATGCGCGTCCGCACCCCATTCGATCTTCACGAAGGCAGGCTCGATCTCGCTGGCATCGCAATTGCAGAATTCGGCGACACGGCGCGTCAGCGTCGTGAATTCCATGGTCTTCAGGAAGCCGATCAGCTTGGGGCCGTTCTGCGGTTCGAGAACCAGCGCGTCGAGATCCAGCTCCAGCGGCACGTCGGTGCGCAGGCGCACCAGCTCACGCGAGAGCTTCGCCTTGTCGATATTGTCCAGGATCGTCTGGCGGCGCTTTTCCTGCTTGATCTCGTGGGCGCGCTCGAGAAGCGTGTCGAGATCGCCATATTCGGCGAGAAGCTGGGCCGCGGTCTTCGGGCCGATGCCTGGAATGCCGGGCACGTTGTCGACGGAATCGCCGGTCATGGCCTGCAGGTCGATCATCTTTTCCGGCGGCACCCCCCATTTCTCGATGACGTCGGGGATGCTGATCTGCTTGTCCTTCATGCTGTCGTACATGTGGACATTCGGGGTGACGAGCTGCATCAAGTCCTTGTCGGAGGAGACGATCGTCACGTCGGCGCCGACGGCTTCGGCCTGCCGGGCATAGGTGGCGATGATGTCGTCGGCCTCGAAACCTTCCGTCTCGATGCAGGGCAGGTTGAAGGCGCGCGTCGCTTCGCGGATCAGGCCGAACTGCGGCACCAGCTCTTCGGGCGGGGCGGCACGGTTCGCCTTATAGGCGTCATAGAGATCCTTGCGGAAGGTCTTCGACGAATAATCGAAAATGACGGCGAGATGGGTGGGCGTCGCGGCCACATCGGTGCTGCGTGCGTCTCTCAGCAGCTTCCAGAGCATGTTGCAGAAACCGGAGACGGCGCCGACCGGCAGGCCATCGGATTTGCGGGTTAGCGGCGGCAGCGCATGAAAGGCCCGGAAGATGAAACCAGAACCGTCGACAAGGAAAAGATGATCGCCTTTTTTCATGGCAGCATGGATAGCGCGACGACCAGACAAGGTCCATATAAACTTGGCTGCGCAAAAAGATTCCGCCTCACCAAACTGTTACCAATTTGTAATAGGCGGTTTTTTCTCTTTCCCTTGAAAAACCACATTCTCAATAACAAATCAGAGCTACCGGCGCTTGATCGCGCCGCGGGTCTGATAGCCGGCTTGTCCCCCGCCCGCATCAGGCTTGGACAAAGGCCTCATCCCCCTCTCCGGGCCTTTGTCCCCATTTTCAAGCCGCCATGGCCCTCCTCCAGGCCGTGGCGGCTTTGTTTTTCAGGAACTTGCCTCAACTCTCGAAAATTTAAGAGCTTGCCGCATATGTTTTGATGGATCGTATGCGATTTGTTGCATTGCCGACTGCCCGATTTTGAGCCTAACTTACAATCATGGGATTTAATCGAATGGACTCCGGTGCCTACCTTGCCAGCCAGCTGGCCAAGGGTTTTGCCCGCTCGCTGCATCAGCGCGCGGCGGGACTCGGTTTTTCTCCCGGCCAGTTCCCGATCCTGCTGGAGCTTTGGGCCGAAGACGGGCTGACCCAGAAGCAGCTTCTGGAGCGCGTCGACATCGAACAGGCGACGATGGCCAACACGCTCTCGCGCATGGTGCGCGACGGGCTGATCGAGCGGCGCCCGCACCCGACCGACAAACGGGCGCAACTGATCTTCCTCACCGAGAAGGCCAAGGCGATGGAGGCTGAGGCGATCGACACGGCGCGCGAGGCCGATCTTGCGCTGTTCAAGGGCTTCCGGGTCTTCGAGCGGGAGCTGATGCTCGAATATATCCGGCGCCTCATCAACAACGCCAAGGCACTCTGAACCACTGCGACGGACGCCCGCTTCCGCTCAGCGTCCTGCAGGGCCTGACGCGATCGCCGTGTCGCAGCACCTGCGGCGTGTGAGGTCGCGAACGACGAGAACATCGCAATGGCGGCCGCGATAGACGATCCGCCGCGTGACGACCTCGACAGGGATTGCCCTCTCGTCCTTGGCAATCAGCAGCATTTCCCGGTGATCGCTTTCCTGCCCGCCCTGGATGAGGGCCAGGACCGCGGAGGGAATGTTGCCGGTGAGCTCCGCAAGCTTCCAGCCGGACAGGCTGAGGAAGCGCTCGTTGGTGCTGACGATCCTGCCTTCGCGCAGAATGACGAGCCCTTCCTGCGAAACATTGGCAAGGCCGCGAAGATCGGTCAGGTGGCTTTCCAGGAAGACCGCGCCGAAGGCCATGAGGATGAGGCCGGTTGCGACGACCATGACGATCACCGCAAGCACCTCGGGCTGGAGCGCCATCGCGGGCACGTCGCGCGTCGGGTCCGGCACCAGCGTGACGCTGCTCATCGAGATGAAATGCAGCGTGCAGATCGCCAGCACGAAGCCGCCGGAGGATGCGACGGATCGTATCAGACCTTTCAGCTTGAAGAAGGCGAGAAAGGCGGCCGTCGCGAAGGCCGCGCAGGAGCAGAAGGCAACGACTGGGGTGAAGGAATCGTAGACGATCACGGCCTGGGCTTCGATCGCCTGCATGCCGGTCAGATGCATGGCCGTGATGCCAAGCGCCATCAGCACGCCGCTGAACGCAAGGGCGTATCCGGTCCTGCTTTCCGAGGCGATCCATATGGCCACCCAGGAGCCGAAAATCGACAGGAACACGGACAGAAAGGTGAGACTAAAATCGTAACTGATCGGCATGCCGCCGTCATAGGCGAGCATCGCGATGAAATGCGTTGCCCAGACGCCTATGCCGCAGGCAAAGGCTGACGTGCCGATCCAGAGTTTTCGCTGGCCGATATCGCATTCCTGGGCCCGGAAAAGCAGGAGCATGGCGGTCAGGCTGCCGACAAGGCTGACGATCACGGCGGCAATGACGAGCCGCCCGTCATGATTATCCCTGATGCAGGCAATGACAGAGAACATTCGCCACCTCGAAGCCGACCTTCGACCAATGCTATTTAGGGTTTTCCAAATAACCGCAAATTGCATCGGGTTCCGCCACTTCATCTATTGTAGCATTTGGCGCCAGGATGACATCTCGAAAATTTGACGCTCGAAACCGCAGCCAATTGAGTCTATCGTCCGGCCGAATTTCAGAAGGAGTCGGAAATGACCGAATTAAATCCAGTCCTTGCGCGCGCGGACCAGAACCTCGATTCGAGCCTCGAGAAGCTGTTCGAGTTGCTGCGCATCAAGTCGATCTCGACCGATCCGGCCTACAAGGCCGAATGCCGCAAGGCAGCCGAATGGCTGGTGGCCTATCTCAAGACGCTGGGCTTCGACGCCTCGGTTCGCGACACGCCCGGCCACCCGATGGTGGTCGCCCATCACGAAGGCGCCACGGCCGACGCACCGCATGTCCTTTTCTACGGTCACTACGACGTGCAGCCGGTCGATCCGATCGAGCTTTGGGAAAACGACCCTTTCGAGCCCGCCGTCAAGGATGCCGGCAACGGCCGCAAGATCGTGACCGGTCGCGGCACCGCCGACGACAAGGGCCAGCTGATGACCTTCGTCGAGGCCTGCCGCGCCTATAAGGAGATCAACGGCGCGCTTCCCTGCCGCGTCACCATTCTTTTCGAAGGCGAGGAAGAATCCGGTTCGCCGTCGCTGAAACCGTTCCTCGAAGCCAATGCCGCCGAACTCAAGGCCGACTACGCCCTGGTCTGCGACACCAGCATGTGGGACCGCGACACGCCGGCAATCGCGGCCGCTCTTCGCGGCCTTGTCGGCGAGGAAGTCGTGGTGACGGCTGCCGACCGCGACCTGCATTCCGGCCTCTTCGGCGGTGCCGCCGCCAACCCGATCCATATTCTCGTGGAAGCGCTTGCCGGCCTGCATGACGAGACCGGCCGCATCACGCTTGAAGGCTTCTACGACGGCGTGGAGGAAACGCCTGCGAACATCAAGGCCTCCTGGGAAGCGCTCGGCAAGTCGGCGGAAAACTTCCTCGGCGAAGTCGGCCTCTCCATCCCTTCGGGCGAAAAGGGCCGCTCGGTGCTCGAACTCACCTGGGCGCGCCCGACGGCCGAGGTCAACGGCATCTGGGGCGGCTATACCGGCGAAGGCTTCAAGACCGTCATTGCCGCAAAGGCATCGGCGAAAGTTTCCTTCCGCCTCGTCGGCACGCAGGATCCGGCAGCGATCCGGGAAAGCTTCCGCACCTACGTCCGCTCGAAGATCCCGGCCGACTGCTCCGTCGAGTTCCATCCGCATGGCGCCTCGCCGGCCATTCATCTTTCCTACGACTCGCCGGTTCTGACCAAGGCGCGCAACGCGCTTTCCGACGAATGGCCGAAGCCCGCCATCGTCATCGGCATGGGCGGCTCGATCCCGATCGTCGGCGATTTCCAGAAGATGCTCGGCATGGAATCCCTGCTGGTCGGCTTCGGCCTTTCCGACGACCGCATCCACTCGCCGAACGAGAAGTACGAACTCGCCTCCTACCACAAGGGCATCCGCTCCTGGGTGCGCATCCTTGCCGCACTGAAGGCCTGAAACGAAAAAGGCGTGCCCGCGGTCTGCGCGGCACGCCATCCGAAATCTGCAAACAAAAAGGCCGGGGCAAACCGGCCTTCCGTTATCCGCCTCATCTCAGTGCCAGTACATCCGTGGTCAAAGGAGAAGCGGATAGTGCACAGCCAGAGTGATCCCGAAAGGTTTACGGCCGGTAAACGGCCTGCTTAACCAGATCGCGGAAACGATGCGCAGATAGTGCGCACGACATTTCCGGGCTGCGATTTCTGAAGGATAATATCGGAAGCCGCCCCTTCTATTTCAAGACCCCTTGCAAAACTTCGGCCGCCGTTCAAGCTGCGTTCATCCTGGAATTCTTATAAGTCTTTGAAAGACAAGGTGAAACCTGTGCGGCATGACCTGCGCCGCCAACGCTCTATCTTTGCCGTTGACCTTGCCCCGTTGAAATAATCCATTTTGAAGTAAGCTCTGGCCCATTGAGAGGACCAGGGAATGAAGCGCAACCGTTTCACAGACGAACAGATCATCGGGATTCTGAAGGAGCACGAGGCTGGCACGCCGGTCTCGGAGCTTTGCCGCAAGCACGGAGTCAGCGATGCCAGCATCTATAAATGGAAGGCCAAGTTTGGCGGCATGGATGTGTCGGAAGCCAAGCGACTGAAGACGCTGGAGGACGAGAACACAAAGCTGAAGCGGCTTCTGGCGGATGCGATGCTCGACAATGCTGCTTTGAAAGACCTTTTGGGAAAGAAGTGGTGACGCCCGCAGCAAGGCGGAAAGCTGTCGCGCATATGATGGGTTACCACGAGATGAGCGAACGGCGGGCGTGTAAAGCCATCGGCTTTTGCCGGATGACGATCCGTTACGAAACCAGGCGCAGCGATGACTATGACCTTCGCGAGCGGATGAAGGCGCTGGCGCATGAACGCCGCCGCTTTGGATATCGACGCCTTCATGTGCTGCTCAGGCGAGGGTCACCTTGTGAACCACAAGCGGCTCTTCCGGCTCTATCGGGAGGAGAAGCTGACGGTGCGCAAGCGCGGTGGCCGCAAGCGAGCGATCGGCACACGCGCACCGATGCTGATCCCGCTTGCCCTCAATGATCGTTGGTCGCTGGACTTCGTCTCGGATCAACTCACTGACGGACGCAGGTTCCGAGTGCTTACGGTCGTGGACGATTGCACCAGGGAGTGCCTGGCACTCATCGCCGATACCTCACTTTCCGGTCTGCGGGTTGCCCGTGAGCTTGACCGGATCATCGAGGCGCGTGGCAAGCCAAAGATGATCGTCAGCGACAATGGCAGCGAGTTCACCAGCAACGCGATCCTGCAATGGACGGACCGGACCAAGGTGGAATGGCACTATATCGCGCCCGGCAAGCCGATCCAGAACGCCTTCATCGAAAGCTTCAATGGGCGGCTGCGAGATGAGCTCTTGAATGAGACCCTCTTCTCGTCACTGACGCACGCTCGATCAGCGCTTTCAAACTGGCGCAGCGATTACAACGATCATCGACCGCATTCCGGCCTCGGCTGGCTGACACCTGCCGAGTTCGCTCAGACCATCAACCCGCGACGTGATGCGGTGCTGCGCAGCCGCAATGGCTCCGCACCGCAACCCGCCGCTACCGCCCCAAACACAGCAACCCAAAACCGCTGGAGCGAACTCAAAACCGGATAAAACTTGGGGGCAAGGTCACCGTGCCGGAAAGCGTCGTATTGCGACGCCTGGCGCCGATCGTTTGTCGCGAGGAGTAAAAGGTGAAACATATTCTTCTGAAAATTGCCGCGGGCGGCCTGTTGCTGCTGGCGCCCGCCATGGCCGAAGCAGCGCAGGGCATTTCGACTGCGAATGTGAACATGCGCGCCGGTCCGAGCACGCGCTATCCTGCCGTTGCCGTCATTCCCAACGGAACGCCGCTGCAGATCCGCGGCTGCCTTGCCGATACGCCCTGGTGCGACGTGGAATTTTATGGCGGCCGCGGCTGGGTTGCCGGTCAATATGTCCAGGCGACCTATGAGCGGCGGCGGATCTATGTCGGACCGCAATATTACCGCCCGCTCGGTATTCCGACCGTGACCTTCAGCGTCGGTCCATACTGGGACCGCTATTATCGCAACCGCGACTTCTACCGGGACCGCGACCGCTGGCGCCGCGGCCCGGACTATTATTACCGCGATCGCGGTCCTTATCGTCCGTGAAGAAAAGGACCCGACGTATCTGGCGATACGCCGGGCCTGATATGGATCGGCGCGTGTTGAGGGGAGACGGCCGATCTGAACGGGACGTGAGGGGTATGTCCCGCTTCGGATAAAACTGCCGCAAAGCCTATTGGTTCCCTCGCCGGCCGGACGATGTGCGCCGCCGGCTCGCCGGCGAGGCGCATATCTACGCGCAAGGACCGGGCAGCATCCTCAGCCGGCTTCCCTCCATCCTGCCGAAGCGGTCGTGCCTGCTCTTTCGCGATGGCCGCGGCGAATGGCGCCCACCGGGGAAAGCTGCGGCCGGCGATGGAGAAAATGCAGGCAGGCAGGGGACTTGGCCGCATCGGCGTTGTTCTTAACAGCCCGTTAATTCGCCGCATTTACAGTTCAATCGGATAAAACCGTCGCCTGGTGGCGCGGTCTTATAGCAAGGGTTCAGCCACTTCACGATGGTAGCCAGACGCAGATCAGACGACAGGATCGAACCGTCCTTCAACGGCCGCGGCCGCGAGGAGGATGACGAATTTGCGCTCGATGCCGATGAGCGCATCGACGGGCGGCACGCTTCCAGGCGTCCGTCCAGGCCGCCCGCTCCCCGCCGCGCGCCGGCAAAGCGCCGCCCCGAACGGCGCGAACGCGAAGGCGGCGGCCTGTTCGCGTTCCTGCGCAGGGTCGTCTACTGGTGCATCGTGCTCGGCATCTGGGCCGGCATCGGCGTTGCCGGGCTGGTGCTCTACTATGGTTCGCGCATGCCGAGCGCCAGCACCTGGGCAATTCCGGAACGGCCGCCGAACGTCAAGATCACCGCCGTGGACGGCAGCGTGATCGCCAACCGCGGCGCGACCGGCGGCGAGGCGCTGTCGCTGGACAATATGTCGCCCTATATCCCGGAAGCGATCATCGCCATCGAGGACAGGCGCTTCTATTCGCATTTCGGCGTCGATCCTTTCGGGCTGGCGCGCGCCTTCGTCAACAATCTCACCGGCCAGCCGATCCAGGGCGGTTCGACGCTGACGCAGCAGCTCGCCAAGAACCTGTTCCTCTCGCCCGACCGCACGCTGGAGCGCAAGGTGCAGGAAGTGCTGCTCTCCTTCTGGCTGGAGCAGAAATACACCAAGGACCAGATCCTTGCGATGTACCTGAACCGCGTCTATTTCGGCTCGAACGCCTATGGCGTGGAAGCGGCGGCGCGACGCTATTTCAACAAGTCGGCGCGCGACGTGAATCTCGGCGAAGCGGCGCTGCTTGCGGGCCTCGTCAAAGCGCCGTCGCGGCTTTCACCGGCGCGCGATCCGGAAGCGGCCAATGCCCGCGCGCAGGTCGTGCTGCAGGCAATGCGCGACCAGGGCTATATCAGCGCCGACGAGATCAAGACCGCCATGTCGCAGACGCCGGCTTCTGCCCGCAGCTACTGGTCGGGCGCCGGACAATATGTCGCCGATATGGTGATGGACGAGCTGCAGGGGCTGGTCGGCGACGTGAAGGAAGACGTCATCGTCGATACGACGATCGACAGGACGCTCGAAAAGAAGGCGGAACAGTCGCTGGCCGGGGTGCTCGACAAGGAAGGCGGCAAGTTCGATGCGTCGCAGGCGGCCCTTGTCTCGATCGACGGCACGGGCGCGATCCGTGCGCTGGTCGGGGGCAGGGATTACGCGGCAAGCCAGTTCAACCGCGCCGTCAAGGCCAAACGCCAGCCAGGCTCTTCCTTCAAGCCTTTCGTCTATGCGGCCGCGCTCGAAAAGGGCCTGACGCCGGATAGCGTCTTCAACGACGCGCCGATCCGCATCGGCAACTGGACGCCCGAAAATTACGAGAAGAAATATAATGGCGAGGTAACGCTGAGGACCGCGCTCGCCAAGTCCCTGAACACGGTGGCCGCCCAGCTGGTGATGTATGACGGGCCGGACCAGGTGATCAAGCTCGCCCATCGCCTCGGCATCGAATCGGAGCTGCAGCCCAACGCCTCGATCGCGCTCGGCACCTCGGAAGTCTCGCTCATGGAGCTGACGGCCTCCTATGCCGCCTTCATGAACGGTGGCTACAAGGCGACGCCGCATGTCATCCGCAGGGTGACGACCGCCGACGGCAAGGTGCTTTACGAGAACACCTACGACAATCCGCCGCGCGTGCTGTCCGAGCAGATCGTCGCCGAAATGAACATGATGATGATGGGCGTCATCAACGGCGGCACGGGTTCGAGCGCCAAGCTTCCCGGCTGGCAGGCGGCCGGCAAGACCGGCACGACGCAGAATTCGCGCGACGCGCTGTTCGTCGGCTTTACCAGCAACCTGACGACGGGCGTATGGTTCGGCAATGACGACGGCAGGCCGATGAAGAAAGTGACCGGCGGCGGCCTTCCGGCCAAGGCCTGGAAGGAATTCATGGTGGCCGCGCACAAGGGGCTTTCGCCGGCACCGCTGTTCGGCATGGGCCAGACGTTTGGCGATCCCGCCGCCAATCCCGGCGTCGATCCCAACACTGGCCAGCCGATGGCGCAGGCGCAACCGGCGCCCGAGCAGCCTTCGACGGTCGGCAGCATCATTTCCGGCGTCTTCGGCGGCAATGACGACCTGAACCGCTATCCGCCGGCGCCCGGACAGCCGCGGGCGATGCCGGCCAATGGTAGACCCGTGCCGCCCGCCGATGTCGCCGGCGGCGGCTATGACGACATGGTGCCGCCCGGTGATGTCGGCGGGCCGCAGGCATCGTCAGGGGCGCAGCCGCACCGCACGACGCTGCTCGATCTGATCATGGGGCAATAGGGACAGTAGACAGTATTGAAAGGGATAAGATAGCTTGCGGGAGCACGTCCCGCGCAAGGCTCGGCACGCAAGATTTGCACGGTTTGACGGTGCGAAGCAGACCCTTTTCCGGCTACTGTAAAAATTGAATGCAACACATTCGTTTTGCTGGATTCCGGGCCATTTCTCGCCTTGCAGTCCAGAAAACCGCTCCTTATATACGCCGCATCACCGCAATCACGATTGCGTAATCTTAGTAGACCCATCCCGTAAGGGGCTGTCAGGGAAATGCCTTTCCGGGGTTCCGACAGCTTGCTTCAAGGAGAGAATGACATGGCAAAAGTAATTGGTATCGACCTTGGAACGACAAATTCCTGCGTCGCAGTCATGGACGGCAAGGACGCAAAGGTCATTGAGAATGCGGAAGGCGCGCGTACGACCCCTTCCATGGTGGCCTTTTCCGATGACGGCGAACGCCTCGTCGGGCAGCCGGCCAAGCGCCAGGCAGTCACCAACCCCACGAATACCCTCTTCGCCGTAAAGCGCCTGATCGGCCGCCGCTACGACGACCCGACCGTCGAAAAGGACAAGGGTCTCGTTCCTTTCTCGATCGTCAAGGGCGACAATGGCGACGCCTGGGTCGAAGCCAACGGCAAGGGCTACTCGCCCGCACAGATTTCCGCGATGATCCTTCAGAAGATGAAGGAAACCGCCGAATCCTATCTCGGTGAAAAGGTCGAAAAGGCCGTCATCACCGTTCCCGCCTACTTCAACGACGCGCAGCGCCAGGCAACCAAGGATGCCGGCCGCATCGCCGGTCTTGAAGTGCTGCGCATCATCAACGAGCCGACCGCTGCCGCGCTCGCCTACGGCCTCGACAAGAAGGACGGCAAGACGATCGCCGTCTACGACCTTGGCGGCGGTACCTTCGATATCTCGATCCTCGAAATCGGCGACGGCGTCTTCGAAGTGAAGTCCACCAACGGCGACACCTTCCTCGGCGGTGAAGACTTCGACATGCGTCTCGTCGAATATCTCGTTGCCGAGTTCAAGAAGGACAACGGCATCGACCTGAAGAACGACAAGCTCGCCCTGCAGCGCCTCAAGGAAGCTGCCGAAAAGGCAAAGATCGAGCTGTCCTCTTCGCAGCAGACCGAAATCAACCTGCCGTTCATCACGGCCGACGCTTCCGGCCCGAAGCACCTGACGCTGAAGCTGACCCGCGCCAAGCTGGAAAGCCTGGTCGACGATCTCGTTCAGCGCACGATCGCTCCGTGCAAGGCCGCCCTCAAGGATGCCGGCGTCACCGCTGCCGAAATCGACGAAGTCGTTCTCGTCGGCGGCATGAGCCGCATGCCGAAGGTGCAGGAAGTCGTCAAGCAGCTGTTCGGCAAGGAGCCGCACAAGGGCGTCAACCCGGATGAAGTCGTCGCTCTCGGCGCCGCCATCCAGGCCGGCGTTCTGCAGGGCGACGTCAAGGACGTCCTGCTTCTCGACGTGACCCCGCTGTCCCTCGGCATCGAGACGCTGGGCGGCGTCTTCACCCGTCTGATCGAGCGCAACACGACGATCCCGACGAAGAAGAGCCAGACCTTCTCGACCGCGGAAGACAACCAGCAGGCCGTCACCATCCGCGTCTCGCAGGGCGAGCGCGAAATGGCTGCCGACAACAAGCTGCTCGGCCAGTTCGACCTCGTCGGCCTGCCGCCGGCACCGCGTGGCGTTCCGCAGATCGAAGTGACCTTCGACATCGACGCCAACGGCATCGTGCAGGTTTCGGCCAAGGACAAGGGCACCGGCAAGGAACAGCAGATCCGCATCCAGGCCTCCGGCGGTCTGTCCGACGCCGACATCGAAAAGATGGTCAAGGATGCAGAGGCCCATGCTGCCGAAGACAAGAAGCGCCGCGAAGGTGTGGAAGCCAAGAACCAGGCCGAAAGCCTGATCCACTCCACGGAAAAGTCGCTCAAGGATTACGGTGACAAGGTTTCCGAAGCCGACCGCACCGCAATTTCCGATGCGATTGCCGCTCTGAAGTCCGCAACGGAAGCGACCGATGTCGATGCCGAGGACATCAAGGCCAAGACCCAGACGCTCATGGAAGTTTCCATGAAGCTCGGTCAGGCGATCTACGAAGCCCAGCAGGCCGAAGGCGGCACGACCGACGCTTCGGCTGATGATGACAATGTCGTCGATGCCGATTACGAAGAGGTCAAGGACGACGATCGCAAGAAGTCCGCTTAACCGGCGGGCTTGCGGCCTACGCTAGACGATAGACATCCGGCTGCTCACCATGGCAGCCGGAAATCCATTTCCGGGGCTTAAATTGGCAAAAGCGGACTTTTACGAAACTCTGGGTGTAGCCAAGACGGCGGATGAGAAAGAGCTGAAAAGCGCCTTCCGCAAGCTGGCAATGAAATACCATCCGGACAAGAACCCGGATGACAAGGACGCCGAACGCAAGTTCAAGGAAATCAACGAAGCCTACGAAACGCTGAAGGACCCGCAGAAGCGCGCGGCCTACGATCGTTACGGCCATGCGGCCTTCGAGCAGGGCGGCATGGGCGGTCCCGGCGGCTTCGGCGGCGGCGCCGGATTTGCCGGCGGCGGCTTCTCCGATATTTTCGAGGATATTTTCGGCGAGATGATGGGCGGCGGCCGCGGGCGGCAGCGCTCTTCGGGCGGCCGCGAACGTGGCGCCGACCTTCGCTACAATATGGAAATCTCGCTGGAGGAAGCCTTCTCCGGCAAGACGGCGCAGATCCGTGTTCCGACGTCCATCACCTGCGACGTCTGTTCCGGTTCCGGCGCCAAGCCCGGCACGCAGCCGAAAACCTGCGGCACCTGCCAGGGCTCCGGCCGTGTGCGCGCCGCACAGGGCTTCTTCTCGATCGAACGCACCTGCCCGACCTGCCACGGCCGCGGCCAGATCATTCCCGACCCGTGCCCGAAGTGCCACGGCCAGGGCCGTGTAACCGAAGAGCGCTCGCTCTCGGTCAACATCCCGGCCGGCATCGAGGACGGTACCCGCATTCGCCTGCAGGGCGAAGGCGAGGCCGGCATGCGCGGCGGCCCGGCGGGCGATCTCTATATCTTCCTGTCGGTAAAGCCGCACGAATTCTACCAGCGCGACGGGGCCGACCTCTATTGCGCCGTGCCGATCTCCATGACGACGGCCGCGCTCGGCGGCACTTTCGACGTGGCGACGCTCGACGGCACCAAATCGCGCGTCACCGTTCCCGAAGGCACGCAGGCCGGCAAGCAGTTCCGCCTGAAGGGCAAGGGCATGCCGGTACTGCGCTCCAGCCAGACGGGCGATCTCTATATCCAGATCCAGATCGAGACGCCGCAGAAGCTTTCCAAGCGCCAGCGCGAGCTGCTGCAGGAATTCGAGCAGCTCTCCTCCAAGGAGAACAATCCGGAATCGACGGGCTTCTTTGCCCGCATGAAGGAATTCTTCGAGGGCTGATCCCGGCGCTCGACCCCGGCATTTGGCAAGGCTACGAAGCCGGAGGTTCCGCCTCCGGCTTTTTCATGTGCGTTCCAATTCGGCACACCTGTTTCAAGCCGGGACGCATGCCTGCGCGCGGACGTTTTGTGTTAACGCACAGATCCGATGAGACTTGCAAGTTGGTGAAATCCATACTGTCTTTGGCGCGCAGTCCGGGACTAACAGAGGGTATCTCCATGTCGGCAACGAACTTTTCAAATTGCCTGTCCGAAGATGTCGATGCGCTGGCGGGTGCGCTCTATTCGTGGTGCGCCGAACGCAACATCAAGCTCCGCAGCCAGCAGGGCCTTTCGATCGCCAGCATCGCGATCGACCTCTATCATGCCGGACATCAGACGCAGGATGCCCTGCTCGTCGCACTGCACGAGCGCGAGCTTCACTGAGGCACCGTCAATTTCAAGGATGCGGGCTGCAGCGCCTCAAGCGGCGTTTTCGGCTGTCTCACCGCATATGAGGCTGAGGATCGTCTTGACCGCCTGCTTGCCGGCAACCGAACTCAACCTGTCATAGCTGACCGCCAGTTCATAGGCCTCGGGGCTCAGCTCGACGCGGTTGGCAAACTGGGAAATTCCCGTGCCCTCGAAAAGCTCGGAAATGTCCACGCCGAGAAAGACCGCTATCTGATGCAGCTTGCTGGCAGAGACGCGGTTCGTGCCCTTCTCGTATTTCTGGATCTGCTGGAATGTAAGGCCGAGTGCTTCGCCGAGTTCCAGTTGAGAAACACGTCGGCGCGCGCGAAGCTGTCTCACGTTGCGACCGACAATGATATCAATCGGATCTGGCACTGCTGCACTCTCTCCCCGGTAAACCCGTTATTTACCATATAGCGTCAGCTGAATATCTCAACCCGCAAGTTGCAATTTTCAACCGACTTTTTTTGGGCATTACGCTACGAAAACGGCCTGATATTCCGGGTGTTTTGCAACTTGTGTTCGTTGTCTGATGACTTGATGGCGATGTCGCGAAAAATTGAACACCCTGTAGTTGACTTCATTGCCTGGATCGATAGTTAGTCGCGCCGGAACACCTGTAATACCGGTCATTCAGGAGGCTTCGAGTACTGCATGACATCCGCCCCCACCGGGAAATCTGATGCCGACAGTATCGTCATCGATATGCGCCGCCAGAAACTGACGATGATCCTCGATTCATTGAAATCGTTGCGCGGCTCGATCGAAGACCGGCCGGATCTGCTCTATTGGATCGAAAAGGCGATCGCGGAGGCCGAGGCACAGCTCGAGGCGCCGCCGCCGCGCCGGCATTAGGGACATAAGTGGCTCTCAGCCTTGATATCCTGATGGCTTCGGCTTAGCTGTCAGCCTTGATGATTCCGGATTTCCGATGCCGCACAAGGTTGCCCTCTCCCGTCTGAAGCTGACCGACTTTCGCAATTACGCGGCGGCCTCGCTTACGCTGGACGGGCGGCATGTGGTGCTGACCGGGGACAACGGCGCCGGCAAAACCAATCTGATGGAAGCGGTCTCCTTCCTGTCGCCGGGGCGCGGGATGCGCCGCGCCGCCTATGGCGACATCACCCGCGTCGGTGCTGCCGGCGGATTTTCGATCTTTGCCGAACTGGACGGCATGGAAGGCGCTGTCGAGATCGGAACGGGGATCGATACCAGCGACGAGGCGACCACGCGCCGGCTGCGCATCAACGGGACGACGGCAAAAACGGTCGACGAGCTGGCGGACCATCTGCGCGTGCTCTGGCTGACCCCGGCAATGGACGGCCTCTTTACCGGCGGCTCGTCCGACCGCAGGCGGTTCCTCGACCGGCTTGTCCTGTCGCTCGATCCTGAGCACGGAAGGCGGGCCAGCGACTTCGAGCGCGCCATGCGCAGCCGCAACAAGCTGCTCGACGAGGGCCGGTTCGACCCTTCCTGGCTTTCCGGCATCGAGGAGCAGATGGCAAGCCTCGGCATTGCCATGGCGCTCGCCCGGCAGGAAATGCTCGGCCTGCTGACGCGCCTGATCGAGGAGAACCGCGAAACCTCCCCCTTCCCGTCCGCGTCGCTGCAGCTCTCCGGCTTCATGGACGGCCAGTTCTCGCGGCCCTCGGTCGATCTGGAAGACGAATATGCGGCAACGCTCGCCGCCAGCCGTTACCGCGATGCCGGCGCCGGGCGTACGCTGGAGGGGCCGCATCGCGCCGACCTTATCGTACACCATCGCCAGAAGCAGATGGAAGCGGCGCGCTGCTCCACCGGGGAGCAGAAGGCGCTGCTGGTTGGCCTCGTGCTTGCCCATGCGCGGCTCGTCGGCAACCTTACGGGCCATGCGCCGGTGCTGCTGCTCGACGAGATCGCCGCACATCTCGACGAGGGACGCCGCGCGGCACTCTTCGACCTCATAGACGGGCTCGGCGGCCAGGCCTTCATGACCGGAACGGACCATCAGATGTTTGCAGCACTTGCAGAGCGGGCACAGTTTTTCACGGTTGCCGACGGGAGGGTTTTCGAATGAGCGATAGCGCTTCTCCTGGCGGTCCGGGGCGTGATAGCATTCCGCGCATGGAACCCCTCAGCCCGGACGAAATCGCACGCTACCACCGCCATATCCTGCTGCCGGAAATCGGCGGGGCGGGCCAGCAGAAACTGAAGGCGGCGCGCGTGCTTGTCATCGGCGCCGGAGGGCTTGGCGCACCGATCCTGCAATATCTGGCCGCCGCCGGGGTCGGGACGCTTGGCATTGCCGACGACGACCGTGTCTCGCTCTCCAACCTGCAGCGGCAGGTGATCCACGATTCCGGCACGATCGGCGAGATGAAGACGGAAAGCGCGGCCAGTGCGATTGCGCGGCTGAACCCGCACATCAAGGTCATCCGTTTCAGCGAGCGCCTTTCGGCCGCTGCCGCGCGCCTGCACCTTAGCGGCTTCGACCTGCTGATTGACGGCTCGGACAATTTCGACACGCGCTATATGGCGGCCGACGCAGCGGAAGAAGCGCGTATTCCGCTCGTGACAGGTGCCGTCGGACGTTTCGACGGTTCGCTGACCGTGCTGAAACCCTATGAGGCTGCCGAGGACGGAACCCAGAACCCCTGCTATCGCGATCTCTTTCCCGAAGCGCCGCCGGCCGGATTGATCCCTGCCTGCGCGGAAGCGGGGATTATCGGCGCACTGACGGGCGTGATCGGCACGCTGATGGCCATGGAGGCGATCAAGCTCATCACCGGTGCCGGCGAACCGCTGATCGGGCGCCTGCTGCTCTATGACGCCCTTGCCGCCCGTTTCGATACGATCCGCTACAAGCGCCGGCGCGCGCGACAGGGCAAGACAGCGTGACACCTTTTCGCATCGACGAGAGCTTTGCCCGCTGGGGCGAGCTGCTCGATCTCATCCTCGCATCCTTCGCCTATATGGACGGCCGCATCGATCCGCCGTCGTCGGCCATTCGCCTGACGACGGAATCGCTCATGGAAAAGGCGAAGGCGGAAATCGCCTATGCCGTGGAGAATGCCGGGCTGCTCGTCGGCTGCATTTTCCTGCGCGCGGAGACGGATTGCCTCTATGTCGGCAAACTCGCGGTTCTGCCATCCGCACAAGGCACGGGCATCGGCCGGCGCCTGCTTGCTGTCGCCGAAGAGACAGCGCTCGATCTCGGCCTTCCGGCATTGCGGCTGGAGACAAGGATCGAACTTGTCGGCAATCACGCGACCTTTGCGGCCTGGGGCTTCGAGAAGACCGCGGAGAAATCCCATCCGGGCTTTTCGCGCGTGACGTTCATCGAGATGAAGAAGGTGCTGGCCGGCTAGGAATCGTTCGCGCGGCCGTCACCGGCCCGGCAGGACCCGGTTCGGCGGCCTGTGACCGTCGATGAAGGCGCGGATGTTGATGATGACCTTGTCGCCCATCTCGGCACGCCCCTCGATCGTGGCCGAGCTCATATGCGGCAGCAGCACGACCTTGCCTTCGTTGGCAAGCTTGACCAGTTTCGGATTGACCATCGGTTCGTTCTCGAAGACATCGAGCCCGGCACCGGCGATCTTTCCCTCCCGCAGGCATTTGATGAGCGCCGCCTCGTCGATCACGTCGCCGCGCGCGGTATTGACGAGATAGGCGGTCGGCTGCAGCAGCGCCAGGCGCCTTGCCGACAGAAGATGGAAGGTCGCCGGCGTGGAGGGGCAGTTGACCGAGACGATATCGACGCGGGCAAGCATCTGGTCGAGGCTTTCCCAATAGGTCGCCTCCAGCTCGTCCTCGGTCGCCGGATTGACGCGCTTGCGGTTGTGATAGTGGATCGACAGGCCGAAGGCCTTGGCGCGGCGCGCAACGGCCGTGCCGATACGGCCCATGCCGACGATGCCGATTCGTTTTCCATGAATGCGTCGTCCGAGCATCCATGTCGGAGACCAGCCCGCCCATTCGCCGGGCCCGTCGGTCAGCACACGCGCGCCTTCGCCGATCCGCCGCGGCACGGCGAGGATCAGTGCCATGGTCATGTCGGCGGTGTCCTCGGTCAACACGTTCGGCGTGTTGGTGACGGTGATGCCCTTGCGGGCGGCGGCTTCGACATCGATATGATCGGTGCCGTTTGAAAAGCTGGCGATCAGCTTCATCTGCGGCCCGGCCGCCTCGATGAGGGCGGCGTCGATGCGATCCGTCACGGTCGGCACGAGCACGTCGCAGGTTCTGACGGCCTCGACGAGTTCGGGCACGGATCGCGGCGTATCATCGATATTCAACTCGGCATCGAACAGCTCGCGCATGCGGGTTTCGACGACATCTGGCAGCTTGCGGGTTATGTAGACCTTCGGTTTTTTCTTCGTCGTCATAGCGGCTTGCGGTGCCTTGTTCAGAGGTCTTTAACCAAGTTGGGCGATCATTTCCCCGTTCCGGGCATTTTCTACCAGACCCGCACGCGAAGACAAACAAAACTCGCGAGGCGACCGGGGAATCCCGGAAAACGAGCAGGCAGGGCCTGATTCGAATTCGAGCCAACGGAAGCTTCCATGCGTCGCACTGTTTTGAACTCCTGCCTCGTTCTGGCGGTTGCCTTTGCCGTTTCGGCAGGCACAGTTGAATTTGCACAAGCGCAGACGGCCGCCAAGGGGCCGAGCGGCTTGCCGCTGCCGCGTTTCGTCACGTTGAAGTCCAAGCGCGTCAATTTGCGCATCGGGCCGGGAACGGACTATGCCGTTTCCTGGCTCTACCTGAAGTCGGGGCTGCCGGTCGAAATCATCCAGGAATACGACAACTGGCGCCGGATCCGCGATGCCGACGGCACCGAGGGCTGGGTCAATCAGTCGCTCCTGTCGGGCCAGCGCGCCGCCATCGCCGCGCCGTGGATGAAGGGCAAGGGCAAGGGTGTCTATGTGAACCTGCGCCGCGAAGCACAGCCGTCTTCCAGCATCGTCGCCAAGCTGGAACCCGGCGTGATGATCACGATCGGCGAATGCAGCGGAGAATGGTGCTTCGCAAAGACCGACGGCGCCGAAGGCTGGGTGGCGCAGTCGGAAATCTGGGGTGCCTATCCGGGCGAGGCCTTTAAATAAGGCCCGCCTCCCTTGCGGCTTCGGACAGGGACTTCATCGGCCGCGGGCCGATCTGCTGAATGACGATGCCGGCGGCAAGGCAGCCGAGCTTGCCGCAATCCTCCAGCGTGCGGCCCTTTGTGTAGCCATAGAGGAAACCTGAGGCGAAGAGATCGCCGGCGCCGGTCGTATCGACCACTTCGTCGATCTTGATCGCATCGACGTAATGGCGCTCGTTACCCTTCAGGATCACGGCACCGTCCTCGCTCATGGTCACGGCGGCAATCTTGCAATCCCTCGCGATCCTGTTCAGCGCCTCCTCGAAATCGTCGGTCTCGTACAGCGACAGGACCTCCTGGCGATTGGCGAAGACGATATCGACCTTGCCCGAACGCATCAGGTCCAGGAATTCGCCGCGGTAACGATCGACGCAGAAGCTGTCGGACAGCGTCATCGACACTTCCCGGCCGTTCTCATGGGCGATGCGGGCGCAGTCGAGGATCGCTTCCTTGGCACGCGGCGGATCCCACAGATAACCTTCGAAATAGGTCACCTTGGCCTCGGCCACGACATCGGCCTCGACATCTTCAGGCCCAAGTTCGACGCAGGCGCCGAGATAGGTGTTCATCGAGCGCTCGCCGTCATCGGTGACGAAAATCATCGAGCGGGCGGTCGGCGGAAACTTGCCCTTGGCCCTGGTCTGGTAGTGAACACCCTGAGCGCGGATATCATGCGCGAAGATCTCGCCAAGCTGGTCTTCCGCGACCTTGCCGAAGTAAGCGGCCTTGCCGCCGAGGCTTGCCACGCCTGCCGCCGTATTGCCGGCGCTGCCGCCGGACGCCTCGAGCGCCGGCCCCATGCGGGAATAGAGCAGTCCGGCACGCTCGGCATCGATAAGGTTCATCGCCGCCTTGGTGATCTTGTTGTCAATGAGGAACTGGTCGTCGCAACGGGCGATAATATCGACGATTGCGTTGCCGACTGTCAGAACATCGAATCTGGTCATGAAAGGGGAAGTCCCGGATTTGTGATAGCCGGTAATCGGTCTTAGCGAAATTTGCCGGTATTGAAAGGATAAACAGCAGATCGCCCCCGCGAGTCTTCGCAAAACTGCCGTTTAATCGTCATGCCGCTGTCACCTTGCCTGCCTAGATATAACATCGAAACACCGGCATGCAGGTATCTCGTATGGCCGGTTACGGGAGGGATGATCCCTTCACCCTTACCGGGACGATACTGACCACGGATGAACTGGCAGTTTCGCAACCGGCTATCCGGCAGGACCGGATGCGGAAAAGCGGGCTCGGCCCGCTTTTTTTGTTGCGCCGCGGAAGATATTCCGTCCCTGGCATTTGTCATGGCCGGCAATTTGCTGTCTTTTGTTTTCGCATGCCGTTTCGCAAACCCTCTGTACACCTTTGCGCGACATGTTTTAGACCTCGGCTATCCCCCCGCAGAGCAGCAGTTCATGTCAGCCATCATCTTCGACGTTCTTCCGATCTTCCTTCTCATTCTCATCGGCTGGCTGATTGTCCGCATAAGGCTGCTGACAGCGGATGTCGGCGATGCCTTGAGCGAATTCGTCTTCAAGATCGCCGTGCCGCTGCTGCTTTTCCGCACGATCGCGGAGGCCGATTTCCATGGCGCTTCGCCGTTCCGGCTCTGGGTCGTGTATTTCGCGGGTGTTGCGGTCACATGGACGGCCGGGCACATCGTCGCCACCCGTTTCTTCGGGCGCGACGAGCGCATCGGCGTGCTTGCCGGCGTGTCCTCGGCTTTCGCCAACAATATCTTCATCGGCCTGCCGCTGGTTGAACGCACCGTGGGCAGCGAGGGGCTTGTCGCCCTTTCCATCCTGCTGGCCGTGCATCTGCCGATCATGATGGTGGCCGGCACGATCATGATGGAACATGCCGAACGCAAGATTTCCGGCAAGAGCGACCGCAACATGATCCTGGTTTTGAAGCAGATCGGCGTGAACCTGCTGCACAACCCGCTGGTTATCGGCATTGCGGCGGGTGCGGCCTTTCACGTTTCCGGCTTGACCATGCCGGCGACGGTCAGCTCCGTCGTTGGCCAGATCGCCGGCACGGCCGGTCCGGCGGCGTTGATTTCGCTCGGCATGGCGCTCCAGAAATACGGCGTCTCCGGCAATGTCGGAATCGCCAGCGTGACCTCCGCCTTCAAACTATTGCTGCTGCCCGGCTGCGTGTGGGCCGCGAGCCATCTTTTCGGCCTCAGCGACGCGTGGGCGGCGGCGCTGGTTCTGACTGCGTCGGTGCCGACCGGGGTGAATGCCTGGCTGATCGCCAACCGGTTCGGCGTCGGTCACAGCCTTGCCGCCTCGACAATCACAGTGACCACGGCGCTCGGCGCCATCACCGTTTCCTTCTGGGCCTATATTCTGGGCGCCTGAGGCAACAAAAAAACCCGGCTTGCGGCCGGGCTCCTTTTCGAAAACTGTCGCGTCTTACTGCGTTGCAGTCGGCGCATTCGGATCCGGCAGCGGAGCCGGCGAATCTGCCAGCGTGTGCAGATAGAGAATGACGTTGGCGCGATCCTGATCCTTCGGCAAACCGGCGAAGCCCATGGCGGTGCCCGGAACGTCCTTCTTCGGTGCCAGCAGGAACTTGTTGAGGTTCTCAAAGGTCCAATGTTCGCTGCTGCCCTTGGAGAAGTCCTTCATGGCAGAGGAATAGGCGAAGCCTTCATGCGAAGCGATCGGGCGATTTACGACACCAAAGAGATTCGGACCGACCTTGTTCGGTCCGCCTTTGGTGCCGTCATGACAGGCCTGACACTTCTTGAATACGGTCTCACCGGCCTTGGCGTCGGCGCTGGCGAGAAGCTGCGCGATCGGAACGGCAACGGCAGCAGGTGCGCTTTCACCGCCGGCGGCGGGTGCTTCCTCGGCGACGATAGCAAAACCTTCTTTCTCCGGCGCCTCGGAGTGGAAGATCCCTTCGGACGCGATGGAGACAGACATCAGAACGAAGATCGTTCCCAGCAGCGCCCCCACGGCCGTATTGACGTATGAATTCATCTGCAATGCTCCCCTTGCAGCCGGCAGACCAGAAACCGGACCATCTTGAAATTGCGCGGAACCTATGTCTTTTGGCTATTCGTTGCAACTGTCTAAATGGTCTTGTGCGTGAGACTTTTTGCCACTTTTCAGCCCGGATTAGAAGGCCCGAACAATGACAGATTCAAAATTAGATGAGGTGCTCGTGCTGATCCCCGCGCGCATGGCCTCCACCCGCCTCCCGGGCAAACCGCTCGCCGATATCTGCGGCCTGCCGATGATCGTACAGGTCGCCAAACGGGCGCAGGAAGCGGAAATCGGCCGCGTTATCGTGGCGGTCGACGACCAGGAGGTTTTCGACACCGTGGCCGCCGCCGGCTTTGAGGTGATCATGACGAGCAAGGATCATCAAGTCGGTTCGGACCGCATCTTCGAGGCGCTGACGATCGTCGATCCGGACAAAAAGGCGAAAATCGTCGTCAACGTCCAGGGCGATCTTCCGACGATCGAGCCGGAGACCGTGCGCGCCGCATTGCGCCCGCTCGAGAACCCGGAGGTCGATATCGGAACGCTGACGACCGAGATCGACAACGAGGAGGACAAGACGGCCGCGCACATCGTCAAGGTCGTCGGCACGCCGGTTTCCGACAACCGCCTGCGCGCGCTTTATTTTACCCGCACGACCGCGCCGCATGGCGAAGGTCCGCTCTACCACCATATCGGGCTCTATGCCTATCGGCGCGAAGCAC
This sequence comes from Rhizobium sp. KDH_Rht_773_N, assembly GCF_052946295.1. Lineage (NCBI taxonomy): Bacteria > Pseudomonadati > Pseudomonadota > Alphaproteobacteria > Hyphomicrobiales > Rhizobiaceae > Rhizobium > Rhizobium sp. KDH_Rht_773_N. The sequence continues at coordinate 1,681,683 of NZ_CM129525.1, forward strand.
TCGAGCGCTTCGTCTCCCTTCAGCGCGGGACGCTGGAAAAGCGCGAATCACTGGAGCAGCTGCGGGCGCTCGAAGCCGGGATGCGCATCGACGTCGAGATCGTTGACACGGTTCCGCTCGGTGTCGATACTCCAGCCGACCTCGAAAAGGCGCGGCGCATTCTCTCCGCGAAGGCGAACTGACGGATTTTCCTCATGAATATCAAGACCAACAGGATCGCCTTCCAGGGCGACTTCGGCGCCAATTCGGACATGGCAAGCCGCGACATGTTCCCGACCATGGAGCCGCTGCCCTGCCAGACGTTCGAGGATGCCTTCACCGCGGTCGACAACGGCGATGCCGATATCGGCATGATCCCGATCGAAAACACGATCGCGGGCCGCGTTGCCGACATCCACCACCTGCTGCCGGAATCGCGCCTGCACATCATCGGCGAATATTTCATGCCGATTCGCTTTCAGCTCATGGTACTGCCGGGTGTGACGAAGGATGAAATCCGCACCGTGCACAGCCATATCCACGCGCTCGGCCAATGCCGCAAGATCGTGCGTGCCAATGGCTGGAAGCCGGTTATCGCCGGCGATACGGCAGGCGCCGCAAAGCTCGTCAAGGAAACCGGCGACCGCTCGATGGCCGCGCTCGCGCCGCGCCTGGCCGCCGACCTCTACGGTCTCGATATCATCGCCGAGAATGTCGAGGACACGGAAAACAACGTGACCCGCTTCGTGGTACTGTCGCGCGACGAAGAATGGGCGGAGCGCTCTGCCAGCGACGAGAAGATCGTTACCACCTTCGTCTTCAATGTCCGCAACATTCCGGCCGCCCTTTACAAGGCGCTCGGCGGCTTTGCCACCAACAACATCAACATGACGAAACTGGAAAGCTACCAGCTCGGCGGCAGATTCGTGGCGACACAGTTCTACGCCGATATCGAGGGCCACCCGAACGACGCGAACGTGCGCCGGGCGCTGGAAGAACTGCGCTTCTTCTCCGAGAAGGTTCGTATTCTCGGCGTTTACAAGGGCCATCCGATGCGAGGCGTCCTCTAGGCATCATCAGGGCCTCACCGAGGCGATCGGTGAGGCTCCGGGCATAGCCATCTTATTTATCCGGCTCACAAACGCGCAGCCGGTGCCCATCCGGATCCAGCACCACGAAGGTCGGGCCGAAATCGAGTTCGGTCAGATCCTGAGCGAAAGGCAGGCCGCGGCTGCGCCAGTCTTCATACTGTTTTGCGACGGCATTTTCTCCATCGACCATGAAGGCGACCTCGCCACGATTGCCGATGGCGGACGGCTGCGGTTCGACGCTGCTGCGGCGCCAGAGACCGAGAGTGAACCCGCCATCGAGCGGGAAGGCAACGAAATTCGGTGCTTCCACGGCGGGTTCTCGGCTCAGGATATTGCGATAGAAGGCTGCGCTTTCGGCGGGATCCTTCACATAGAGGATAATGAGATTGGGACTGGCCATTTCGGTTCTCCATTGGGGTTGAAAGATGCCCGGTCGAAAGCACATGCTGCCAGTTTATGGCAGCATGTCTCCAAAAAACGGCGCCACAGAGAGCGCCGTTTCTTACCGGGAGGAATGTTTGTGATGCCTGCTGGCGGCTTCAGCGAAAAAGGTCGTCGCCGACGCGCCAGTCCTGTCCGTCATTGAAGCCGAGATCACGCTTGTGCCATGCCGGCATCGTCTGGAGATCAAGGCGCGGACGGCGCGATGACTGTGTCACGAGCCTGTACACAAACAGGCGCACCAGACGAAAACGAAGGGTTTTTCCGGCTTCGACGGACGTACGACGGCCGGTATATTGAACGACTTGAGGCATTCCCATGATCAGTACTCCTTCCTGCTGGACTGGTACCGATAATAGCGTTGCCTGCTGACAGTTTATGGCAGTAGCGTCAATGTTCGATCGGCGTATCCTGCGTGTCGCGCCATTCCTTGAGGAGCACGGTGCGGCGGCGCGGATAACGCGTGTCGTGGATCGTCATGTCGATGATGCGATCGGTGCGGAAATGACGGAAATCCTGGCGCAGTTCGCACCAGGCCATGATGATGCGCACATGCTCGAAATAACCGAGCGCGAAGGGCCAGACACGACGCCGGGAGATACGCCCCTGCTCGTCGCCGTAATGCAGCTCGAGGATGCGCTCCAGGCGGATCGCCTTGCGGATGGCCGAAACATCCGCCTTGTCTTCATCCTGCCGTTTGCGGCCGACAAAAAGCGTGGCCGAATCGACCATTTCGCGCATGTCGGGCGGCAGCACGGCCGCGATCTTGGCCAGCGCATCGGCGCCGGCATTGGCAAGGCGCGGCTCTGCGGCGCGCGCCACCCAGCGGGAGCCGAGCACCAGCGCTTCCAGCTCCTCCTCGGAAAACATCATCGGCGGCAGCATGAAGCCGGGTTTGAGCACATATCCTATGCCGGCCTCGCCCTCGATCATGGCGCCCTGCGCCTGAAGGCTCGCAATATCGCGGTAGAGCGTGCGCAGGCTGACGCCCGTTTCTTCGGCCAGCACCGTACCCGTGACCGGTCGCCGGTAGCGCCGGAGCGTCTGAAGCAGGGTCAGCAGCCGTTCGGAACGGGCCACCATCGCTATGACCTCATGCAGGCCGGCCGGACGTCGATCATCCCCACCTTGCAGTGCCTGCCTAACGTTTCCATTCGACCCAATCGCGCATCAGGCGATGGGCAATTGCGCCCTTCGGCGGCGGCGCCTTGCCGTTGGCGCCGGGGCGCTCCAGCATTTCGACGGTTTCCTCGCGGGTGAACCAGCGGCAATCCTCGAGCTCCGTCTCGTCGCGGTGAATATCGCGCGACTTCGCCTCGGCATAACAGCCGATCATCAGGGAATGCGGCATCGGCCAGGGCTGGGAGGCATGGTAGCGGATACGGCCGGTCCTGATACCGGATTCTTCCAGCGTTTCGCGGCGGACGGCATTCTCGATGGTTTCGCCGGGCTCCAGGAAGCCCGCCAGACAGGAATACATGCCCGGCGCAAAATGCGGACTGCGGCCGAGCAGGCAGAGATCGCGCTCCTCGTCGATCGTCAGCATGATGACGACGGGGTCGGTCCGCGGGAAGATCATGTGCTCGCAGGCGGTGCAGACCCGCTTGTAGCCGCCGATGTGAATTTCCATGGCCGAGCCGCAGCGGCCGCAGAACCGGTTGTCGCTGTTCCAGCGGATGAGGCTTGCTGCCTGCGCGAATTCGCCAAGCAGCATCTCGTCGACCAGCTCGTCGCGGAAGAGCGAACGGCCGTCGACGGGCTTGTACTGGCTCGCCATATCATCGACATCGATGCCGACAGGCACGGCAAGGCGCGGTTCGCCGGTCTTGCGATAGCCAAGCAGCACGGTTTCGTCCCAGTTCGGCTTCAGTTCCTGCAGTTCATAGCGGGCAAAGAGCGGATCGAGCACCTGGCCATCATGCTTGAGCACCAGCTTGTCCTTGGCGAAGGCGAAAATATGGGTTCCTTCGCGGGCAAGCGCCTTTTCGACCGAGCCCTCGTCGCGATGCTCGCTGTCGCGGTTCAGGTCGTTGGCGGCAAAGGCGGTGAGATTGCTGGGTTCCGGATGCGGTACATCCGAATCGAAAAGCGAATGACTCATGGTGAAAGGGCTTCCCGCAGCTTTACTATGAATTCGTTTCTTGTTGCCTCCTCGTAAGGCTCGGCCTTGCCGAAACCCCAGACGGGACCCGGCCAGTTCGCATCGCCTTCGGAACGCGCAATGACATGAACATGAAGCTGGCGGACGATATTGCCAAGAGCCCCGACATTGATTTTTGTGGCGCCGGTGATCTTCTTGAGCGCTGCGGCGACGAGATCGATCTCAAAGGTCAGCAGCACCTGGTCGAGCGGGGTCAGCTCGAATATCTCCGTAATGCCGGCCCGGCGCGGCACCAGGATCAGCCAGGGCCAACGGGCGTCCTTCGACAGCCTGACGTCGCACAGGCCGATCACCAGGATGCTGGTGCTGTCACTGTCGAGCCTGGGGTCGAGCACGAAATCGCTCAAGGGCATTCTCCTCATGTTTTCCAATGGACTAGCAGTTTTTTCGGAGCTTGGCTTGCTTTTGATGACGTTTTTGCCGATATGTGCATCCGGGAGGTTGGTGGTGGACGAGCCACTCGCCAACCGGGTCAGGTCCGGAAGGAAGCAGCCCTAACGAGCCCCGGCACGGGTCATCGTGCCAGCCTCCCACCTTCTCTTCCAAGAAGCCCGGGCTTTCGGGCATAAGCAGGGCGATGAGCGACACCGAGCGACAATCACAAGATGCCGCCTCGACGGGCACCGGATACCGGGTGCTGGCACGCAAATACCGCCCCAAGGATTTTACGGACCTGATGGTCGGCCAGGAGCCGATGGTCCGTACGCTGACCAACGCTTTCGAGACGGGCCGCATCGCGCAGGCCTATATGCTGACCGGCGTTCGCGGCGTGGGCAAGACGACGACGGCGCGCATTCTGGCGCGCGCGCTGAACTACAAGACGGCCGAGATCGACAAGCCGACGATCGACCTTCGGGTGCCGGGCGAACATTGCCAGGCGATCATGGAAGGCCGCCATGTCGACGTGATCGAGATGGACGCCGCCTCGCATACCGGCATCGACGATATCCGCGAGATCATCGAGCAGGTGCGCTACCGGCCGGTTTCGGCGCGCTTCAAGGTCTATATCATCGACGAAGTGCACATGCTGTCGACAGCCGCCTTCAACGGGCTGTTGAAGACGCTCGAAGAGCCGCCGGAACATGTGAAATTCATCTTCGCGACGACGGAAATCCGCAAGGTTCCGATTACCGTTCTCTCCCGCTGCCAGCGTTTCGACCTGCGCCGCATCAGCGCCTCCGATCTCGTCGGCCTGTTCTCGACGATCGCCGCCAAGGAAGGCATCGAGGCCGAGCCGGATGCGCTGGCGATGATCGCGCGCGCTGCCGAGGGCTCGGCGCGCGACGGCCTGTCGCTGATGGACCAGGCGATCGCCCATGGCGGCGGCGTGGTGCAGGCGGAAGCCGTGCGCGGCATGCTTGGCCTTGCCGACCGCGCCCGCATCGTCGACCTTTTCCAGCATATCGTGCGCGGCGATGTCGCAAGCGCGCTCAACGAATTCCAGAGCCAGTACGAGGCGGGCGCCAACCCGGTCGTGGTGCTGACGGACCTTGCCGATTTCACGCATCTGGTGACACGGCTGAAATATGTGCCCGATGCCGCAAACGATCCCTCGCTCAGCGAAGTGGAGCGCACCAAGGCGGCCGAATTCGCGCAAGGGGTTGCCGTCACCACGCTGTCGCGCATCTGGCAGATGCTGCTCAAGGGTATTCCGGAGACGGAGAACTCTTCGCGCACGGCGGGCGCGGCCGAGATGGTGCTGATCCGGCTGGCACACGCAGCACATCTGCCCGCACCCGAAGATGCGGCGCGCCGGCTCGCAGAATTTTCCAGCGACGGCGGCGCGCCACGCCCGTCTCCGTCTGCGCCCTCGGGCAATGGCGGCGGCACGCGCGTTCCCTACCAGACGAATGTGACGGCACGGACTCCCGAGCCTGCGCCGCGGCCGCAACCTTCGGGACCGACCGCGATGCTGCGGGCCGTGCCCAACCCCGAGCCGCAGAATATCGGCCGCGTCGAGACGAAGCCGGCCGAAGCGCCGACGCCGCTCGTGCCGGTCAATTCGATCGGCGATATCGTCGACCTCGCCACCGAGAAGCGGGACGTCAAGCTGAAGGCGCTGGTGCGCAATTTCGTGCGGCCGGTGCGTATCGAGCCCGGCCGGCTGGATGTGAACCTTACCGAGGGCGCGCCGGGTACGCTGCTCAACGAGCTTGCCGTCAAGCTCAAGGAATGGACCGGAATCCACTGGATCGTCAGCACCAGCCGCGAAGAAGGCGGGCCGACGATGGTGGAGGCGGAGGCAAAAGCACAGGAACAGCGGGTCAGCGACGCACGTCAGGATCCCGACGTCGCGGCGATTCTGGCCCAGTTTCCGGGCGCCAAGATCATCGACGTGCGCGTGCGCGCACCGTCGCCGGAGGAGGAAGCGGAGGACATCAAGCCACCTGCCGCTGCCGAATCCGAAGAGGGCGATATCCTGCCCGGCGACGACATAGAATTTTGATTTCAAGAAGGAGAAGACGATGCGCGACATCATGGGCATGATGGGCAAAGTCAAGGAAATGCAGGCCAAGATGGAGCAGATGCAGGCCGAGATCGCCGAGCTGACTGCCGAAGGCAAGGCCGGCGGCGGGCTCGTCACCGTCGTCATCTCCGGCAAGGGCGAACTCAAGAGCCTGAAGATCGACCCTTCCCTTTTCAAGGAAGACGATGTCGAAATCCTCGAGGACCTGATCGTTGCCGCCCATAAGGACGCCAAGGACAAGGCCGAAGCCATCGCTGCCGAAAAGACCAAGGCGCTGACCGCCGGCCTGCCGATCCCGCCCGGCTTCAAGCTGCCGTTCTGATCTCATCGATTGATCCGGTATGACTGACCCCGGAGGGGGAAACGGGAGATGATGACGGTAACGACGCTGCTGGTTTTCGCCGGCGCCCTTTTCATTGCTGCGGGAACACCGGGACCAAGCGTTGCGGCGCTTGTTGCCCGCGTCATCTCGAAGGGTGCGCGTGACGTGCTGCCCTTCCTGTTCGGCATGTGGGCCGGGGATGCGGTCTGGCTGACCTGCGCCATTGCCGGCCTTTCGGCGATTGCCGAAAGCTTCTATCACGTCTTCGTCGTCATCAAGTGGCTCGGCGTGCTCTATCTTCTCTATCTCGCCTGGCGGATGTGGTTTGCCAAAGCCGATGTCGAGGAAGAGGAATTGCCGCAGCAGCGTTCGCGCGGCCGGATGTTTCTGACGGGTCTCGCGATTGCGCTCGGCAATCCGAAGATCATGATGTTCTACGTGGCGCTTCTGCCGTCGATCATCGACATCCCCTCAGTATCGCTCGCCGGCTGGGCCGAGCTTGTCGTTACCCTGTTCGTCGTTCTGGCCATCGTCGATTTCAGCTGGATGTTGCTTGCCGCAAAGGCACGCGCTTTGCTGAAGAGCCGGCGCGCCGTACGGATCGCCAACCGGGTGAGTGCCGGAACGATGGCGGGAGCTGCCGTCACGATTGCGATGCGCTGAACTCTATGCCTGGGCTTCCAGCAGGTCGCGCAGCTTGTAGTGAATGGGTGCGGCCAGATAGCGGCTGCGATCTGCGGCGGAAAGCCGGCGCCCGAAGGTTTCCATCATTTCCGGCATCGTGACCCGGGCGCCGGAAAAGGGTCTATGGTCGACCGGCATTCCGGCCTCGACGATTCCGTTTGATATCACGCGGCAATAGATGCCGGGGCGGGCTGCCCGGGTGTAGCGCTTGACGAATTTCGGATCGTTCATCCTTGCGGCAAACGTAGCGCAGGGTATGCGGCAAGAGGTGGCTTCGAGGATCACTTCGCCCGTCATGAAACGGTCGCCAACCGCGACATCGCGGTTATCGAGCCCTTCGATGACGAGATTCTCGCCGAAAGTGCCCGGCTCGACCGGGTGGCCGAATTGGCTCGCCCACCAGTCGAGGCTGGCAGAACCTTCCAGATAGACGGCCTGATCGACGCCGCCGTGATGTTTCCTGTTGCAGATGGCATCGCCGACGAGGCCTTCGGCATCGATCATGACGCCGCCGGCGACGGCGTGCTTGAAGATACCGGTCCTGTAGCTCTTGCCCGGCAGCCTCTCGGCGCTGCCGCGACAGACGGCGAGGATTTTCATCGGTCTGGCGATCCTTCGGCGATTCCGTTTTCGTTCCATATCAGTTAATAACGGCGCATGGCAAAGCGAGTCACCGGCCCCGAAATCGAAAAACTGATCCAGCTTCTGGCGAAAGTGCCGGGCCTTGGGCCGCGCTCGGCGCGGCGGGCGGCGCTGCATCTCATCAAGAAGAAGGACCAGCTTCTCGGTCCGCTGTCGCATGCGATGGGTGAGGCCTATGACAAGGTGAAGATCTGCTCGCGCTGCGGCAATGTCGATACGGTCGATCCCTGCACGGTCTGCACCGATGCGCAGCGCGACCAGTCCGTGATTATCGTCGTCGAAGATGTTTCCGACCTCTGGGCGCTGGAACGGGCCGGCGCGCTGAACGCCGCCTATCATGTGCTTGGCGGCACGCTCTCGCCGCTCGACGGCGTCGGGCCTGACGACCTCAATATCCGCGGGTTGATCAACCGCGTCGGCGAAGGCGGCGTCAAGGAAATCATCATCGCCGTGAATGCGACCGTCGAGGGACAGACGACGGCGCATTATATCACCGACCAGCTCGCAGACCTCAATGTGAAGATTACGCGCCTGGCGCATGGCGTGCCCGTGGGGGGCGAGCTCGACTATCTGGACGAGGGAACGCTGTCGGCAGCACTTCGGGCACGCACGGCGATCTAGGACATTTCAAGACGGGAAAATCCCTAGATCATTGTTTTTACGCATTTCCGAACGCAACGCCGCCACACGGCTTTTCCGGAATTGCTCAAAGGGGGTCACATGAACGAACGTTTCCTTGGCCGGCTTCTGTTGGCAGGCGCCGCCCTGCTGGCGCTTTACGCTCTGCCCTCCCATGCCGCCCCTTCGAAAGCCGACATCGAAACGCGATTCGAGAAATGGGTCCAGGCCGACCTCTGGCCCGATGCCAAGAAGAACGGCATATCGGAAAAAACATTCCGGGCCGCCTTTGCCGGCGTCGAACTGGACTGGAGCCTGAGCGATCTCGCCCCTCCCGGCTTTCCGCCGCCCAAGGAGCAGAAGCAGACCCAGGCCGAATTTTCCTCGCCCGGCCCCTATTTCAACGAGGATCGCCTGAAGCGGCTTGCCATGACCGGGCGCGGCTTTGCCTCGCAATATGCATCGACACTGAACCGCATTGAGAAGACCTATGGCGTGCCGGGTTCGATCGTGCTGGCGATCTGGGGGCGCGAGACCGGATTCGGTGCGGCGAAAATCCCGAATTCGGCGATCAAGGTACTGGCGACAAAAGCCTTTATGTCGACGCGCAAGGACATGTTCCGCATGGAGCTGATCGCCGCGCTGCATATTCTCGACGGCGGCGACGTGAGCCCCGCGGACTTCAAGGGGTCGTCGGCGGGAGCGCTCGGCCAGCCGCAATTCATGCCGACCAGCTACCTGAAATATGCCGTCGATTTCGATGGCGACGGTCATCGCAACATCTGGACATCGGTTCCCGACACGCTTGCCTCGATTGCCAACTTCCTCGTGAAAAAAGGCTGGCAGCGCGGCCGCGACTGGGGTTTCGAAGTGACCATCCCGCAAGCCGTCTCCTGCGCGCAGGAAGGGCCGGATCTTGCCAAGCCCCTCTCCCACTGGGCCTCGCTCGGCATCAGCCGCATTTCCGGCAAGGGCTTCCCGTCCGGCGAGCTGAAAGCACAGGCAATGATGCTCGTGCCGGCCGGGCGTGACGGACCGGAGTTCATCGTCACACCGAATTTCTACATCATCAAAGAGTACAATAATTCCGACCTTTACGCCCTTTACATCGGCAATCTCGCCGACCGCATCGCCTTCGGCGCCGGTGCCTTCCAGGGTCAATGGGGCGATGTCGGCAGGATGCTGCGCTCCGACGTCGCCGCCATGCAGCGTGCGCTCGAGCGGCAGGGCTACGATGTCGGCGGTTCGGACGGACTGCCCGGCTACAAGACGCGCCGCTCGATCGGCCAGTGGCAGGAAAAGAACGGCATGGAGCCCACCTGCTTTCCCGAAGCGGCGATGAAGGGCAGGCTGAAGTAAAGGCCGACGCCGACGATCCGCCGGACCTCAATGATGGAAATCGATCGGCGCCTTGTGAAAGACGTCGTCGACAGGCGGAATGGCCTGGCGCTCGATCATGCGGTGGACATGCGGCAGGCCTTCGCCGCGATGCAGAGCGCGCAGCCGATCGGTATTCTCGGCGTCGGCCTGGGTCCGGCGCTGGTTGTGCCGGATATATTCGACCCAGGTCGGCGTGTGGTAGGTTTCCGTCCAGAGACCGGGATTTTCCAGATCGCGCATCAAGGCCCAGTTGCGGGCGCCATCACGGATGCGAATGCGACGCCGCTCTCCCATCAGCATCATGAATTCGGCCAGGTCATCATCCGCAATCTGATAATCGACCTGGATGACGATCGGACCGCTGCGGGGGGTAATATCGAGGCCAAGGGCCGGCTCGATGAAGCGGTTCAGCGGATCGAGATTGAGCGAGGCGAAAGCCGGCATGGAGAAGCGCAGGCCGATGACGACGCCAAACAGCAGGACCACGGCCGACATCAGCAGCGCATTCGACAGGCCATAGCGGTCGGCCGCAATACCCCAGAGCCAGCTTCCGCCGGCAATGCCGCCGAAGGTGACGGTCTGGTAAAGCGACAGGGCGCGGCCAACCACCCAGCGCGGCGTCGACAGCTGGACAATGGTGTTGAAGAGCGAAAGCGCCGAAACCCAGCAGGCGCCGGCGACAAACAGCCCGGCCGAGGTGAGCAGGGCGCTTGGGCTGAGGGCCGCGACGACGGCACTGAAGGCAAAGCCCAGAAAGGCCATGCGGATGATCGCCTCGCTGGAAACCATTTCGCGCAGCCGGGCACTGGCCACGGCGCCGCCAATGGCACCGATGCCAAAGGCGCCGAGCATGAAACCGTAGGTCAACGGCCCTCCCGAGACCAGATCGAGCGCGACAACGGGCAGCAGCGCCTGGATGGAGCTCGCGCCGATGCCGAACACGAGCCCGCGCAGGAGGATCTTCTCGAGATTGGGCGACATGGAGACGTAGCGCATGCCGGCAAAAATGGCGCTGCCGAGCGTTTCGCGCGGCAGCGTCGAGGCGGGCGTGGTCGGCCGCCAGCGGAACAATGCGTAGATGAGGGCAATATAACTCAGCGCATTCACCGCAAAGGCGGCAGCCACACCGGCGGCGGCGACGATGGCGCCGCCGATCGCCGGCCCGACGCTGCGGGTGATATTGAAGCCCATGCTGTTCAGCGTGACCGCGCCCGGCAGATCGGCGCGCGGCACCATGTCGCCGACCGAGGCCTGCCAGGAGGGATTGTTGAGCGCCGTGCCGCAGCCGAGGAGAAAGGTGAAGAAGAGCAACAGGCCGGGCGTCATCCAGCCGAGCAGGGCAAAGGCCGTCAACAGGATCGAGATGACGAGCATTGCCGATTGTGCGGTCAGCATGATCCGGCGCCGGTCATAATTGTCCGCGAGCGCACCCGATACGAGCGAGAACAGCATGATCGGCAAAGCGGTCGACGTCTGCACCAGGGCCACCATATCCTCGGATGCGGTGATGCTCGTCATCATCCAGGCGGCGCCGACGGCCTGGATCAGGCCGCCGAAATTCGAGGCGATGCTTGCAAACCAGATGGTACGGTAGGTTTCGTGCCGCAAAGGCGCAAATGTCGATGAAGTGTCAGCCAAGCTTCCCCCCGCTTTGTCGTTCAGCCGCAACAGCACTATATGCGGAAGACGAGCGCCCGCCATAGGTTAGCCGATGCTTCCGGGCCTTAAGCGGCGGAATTGGCGCCGACCTTGCAATTTCGGAAAAACGGGACTATATGGCACTCAAATTCTTGATCGTACGATGAAGAGTGGGCCGCAAGGACCCGCTCTTTTTTATTAGCGCGATCACCCCGAATGCCAGAAATTGCAGGGAGCGCACCGCTTGTCGGATCTGACAAACGCAGACAACGAACGTGAGCCGCGGCTGATCACCGAGACCGGGCTTGACCAGCGCCTCGCCGACATCATCGAACCCGTGCTCGTCGACATGGGCTTCCGCCTCATTCGCGTGCGCATGCTCAATCAGAACGGGATGACGATGCAGGTCATGGCCGAGAAGAACGACGGCACGATGACCGTCGAGGACTGCGAGCAGGTTTCCATGGCGATTTCTCCGGTGCTCGATGTGGAAGATCCGATCGATAAAGAGTATCATCTGGAAGTGTCTTCGCCGGGTATCGACCGCCCTCTGGTGCGGAAATCCGATTTTACCCGCTGGCAGGGCCACCTGGTAAAGTGCGAAACGTCGATCATGATCGGCAATCGCAAGCGCTTTCGCGGCAAGATCGTCGAAGCGGACGCCGACGGGTTTACGATCGAACGCGATCAGGTTGCCTACGGCGAGGAACAGAAGGTTGTCATCCCCTTCACCGCGCTTAGCGATGCCAAACTCATTCTGACCGACGATCTGATCCGCGATGCATTGCGCGCCGACAAGCTGGCAAAGGCGCAGGCTGCGAACCAGAACGAAGCGGACGACGAAGAATAACCGATCAACGTAAACTCCAGGGACGGGAACCCGGGTAGTCAAGGACGGAGAAACAGAACAATGGCAGTCAGTGCAAACCGGCTCGAACTTCTGCAGATCGCAGATGCAGTGGCGCGCGAAAAGGTCATCGACCGCGAAATCGTGCTTGCCGCGATGGCCGATGCCATCCAGAAGGCGGCGCGTTCCCGTTACGGTACCGAATCCAACATCCGCGCCGACATCAATCCGAAGACCGGCGAAATCCGCCTGCAGCGCCTGCTCGAAGTTGTCGAGAAGGCCGAGGACTATTCCACGCAGATCCCGCTGGAGCTTGCCCGGGACCGGAACCCGGACGCCGCTATCGGCGACTTCATCGCCGATCCGCTGCCGCCGATGGATTTCGGCCGTATCGCCGCGCAGTCGGCCAAGCAGGTGATCGTGCAGAAGGTGCGCGAAGCCGAGCGTGACCGCCAGTTCGACGAATTCAAGGATCGCGTCGGCGAAATCGTCAACGGCACCGTCAAGCGTGTCGAATATGGCAACGTCATCGTCGATCTCGGCCGTGGCGAAGGCATCATCCGCCGCGACGAAATGATCCCGCGCGAAAACGTGCGCTACGGCGATCGCGTCCGCGCCTATGTCTACGACGTGCGCCGCGAACAGCGCGGCCCGCAGATCTTCCTGTCGCGCACGCATCCGCAGTTCATGGTGAAGCTCTTCACCATGGAAGTGCCGGAAATCTACGACGGCATCATCCAGGTGAAGTCGGTTGCCCGCGATCCGGGCTCGCGCGCCAAGATCGCCGTGATCTCGAACGACAGCTCGATCGATCCGGTCGGCGCCTGCGTCGGTATGCGCGGTTCGCGCGTCCAGGCCGTCGTCGGCGAGCTCCAGGGCGAAAAGATCGATATCATTCCCTGGTCGCAGGACCCGGCGACCTTCGTCGTCAACGCCCTGCAGCCGGCCGAAGTCGCCAAGGTCGTTCTCGACGAGGATGCAGAGCGCATCGAAGTGGTCGTGCCGGACGAGCAGCTTTCGCTCGCCATCGGCCGCCGCGGCCAGAACGTTCGCCTGGCCTCGCAGCTGACGGGCTGGGATATCGACATCATGACGGAAGCCGAAGAGTCCGAGCGCCGTCAGAAGGAATTCAACGAACGCACCAACCTCTTCATGGATGCGCTCGATGTCGACGAGATGGTCGGCCAGGTTCTGGCTTCGGAAGGCTTTGCCGCCGTCGAGGAACTGGCCTATGTCGATCTCGACGAAATCTCCTCGATCGACGGTTTCGACGAAGACACGGCGCAGGAAATCCAGACCCGCGCCCGCGAATATCTCGAGAAGCTCGAAGCCGAAATGGACGAGAAGCGCAAGGCGCTCGGCGTTTCCGACGAGCTGCGCCAGATCGACGGCATGACCGCCCAGATGATGGTCGCGCTCGGCGAGGACGGCATCAAGTCGATCGAGGACTTCGCAGGCTGCGCAGCCGACGACCTCGTCGGCTGGACGGAACGCAAGAACGGCGAAACCAAGAAATTCGAGGGTCTGTTCTCGAAGTTCGACGTTTCGCGCGTCGAAGCCGAACAGATGGTCGTGCAGGCTCGCCTGCTCGCCGGCTGGATCACCGAGGAAGACCTTGCGAAGGAAGCAGAAGCCGTTGAGGCCGACGCTGCCGAGCAGGACGCATAATGACGGCGACGCCGGACACATCTCCTGAGGACGACGATCTTGCAGGTTACGACGTGAACGGCCGCATGTGCATCGCATCGCGCGAAAGTGGATCGCCGGACGAGCTGATCCGCTTCGTGGCTGCCCCCGACGGGACGGTGGTGCCGGACCTGAAGCGCGAGCTGCCGGGACGCGGCTGCTGGGTGAAGATGGACCGGTCGCTGGTCGACAAGGCGGTGGCAAAGAAGCTCTTCGCCCGCGCCCTCAAGGCCGATGTGAAGGCAGCCGACGACCTCGGCGAGCGCGTGGAGCGGCTGCTTCTGCACCAGCTCCTGCAGATGATGAACATGGCGCGCAAGGCGGGCCAGCTTATCACCGGCTCGGCCAAGGTGGATGCCGCAATCCGCAGCGGAGCTGCGCTTGCCGTGTTCCATTCGACGGATGCCGCAGCCGACGGTGTCAGAAAGATAGACCAGGCCCGCAAGGCCTGGCACCTCGGAATGGAAACCGAGGAGGAAATACCTTCCTTCCGTCTCTTCTCGGAGAGCGAAATGGAAGGGGTGATGGGCCAGAATGCTTTTATCCATGCCGCAGTGCTTGCAGGGCAGGCAGGTGAGGGTGTAGTGAAGCGCGCAAAGATGCTCGAACAGTACCGTAACGGCGGTCAGTCCCGGGCAGCGGGCGGCGCTGGCCAGCAGAAACAATGATACGGTCACCGGCGGAAGCCGGCCCCCATATCATTGACCGATTGTATGTGATTGACAGGGTGTGATGGCCTCATCGTTCCCTGTCCGAAGGAACGGGAACGAATGACCGACAGCAACGACGACAAGACACTCAGCGTAACGGGGAAGAAGACCCTCACCCTGAAACCATCAGGGATGAGCCAGGGTACCGTTCGCCAGGATATGGGTCGCGGTCGCACCAAGGCGGTCGTCGTCGAGACCCGCAAGCGGCGCCCGATGCGCCCTGAAGACGAAAAGCCGATGACGCCGGCTCCCGCAGCTCCGGTGCGCGCGCCCGAACCGGCGCCGGCGCCCGTGCAGGCTCGCCCGCAGCAGCCAGCCCAGGCTCCGCGCATCCACCAGCCGGGCAGCCAGAACGACCCGCGCCCGCAGCAGACCAACCAGCGTCCGCAGCAATCCTACCAGCCGCAGCGCCAGCAGGATCGCCCGCGCCCCGTCGTTCTGAACCATCTCTCGCCCGAGGAAATGGATGCCCGCCGCCGCGCGCTCGCCGAAGCGCAGGCCCGTGACGCACAGGACGCCATCCGTCGCGCCGAGGACGAAAAGCGCCGCGCCGCCGAAGAGGCCGCACGTCAGGCCGCCGAGGCGGAGGAGGCCAAGCGCCGCGCCGCCGAGGAGGCTGCGCGCCAGGCCGAGGCGGCAGCTGCTGCCGCAACGGCAACGGTCGCGGAAGCATCCGCACCTGCCGCTCCCGTTGCCGAAGCACGCGTCGAAACTCCGCGTCCGCAACAGCCGGCACCGGCTGCACGCCGTCCGGAAGCGGCTCCGTCGCCTTCCACGGCCCGGCCCGCTGCCGGCGCACCGGCAGGCCTTCGCGGCCGCCGTGAGGAATCCGACGACGACGATCGCGGCCCCGCACGCGGTGGTCCGGTTCGCGGCCGCCCGATTCGTCCGGAGCCCGCAAAACCCGCGACAACGCGCCCGAAGGGCGAAGACGATCGCCGCCGCGGCAAGCTGACCGTAACGACCGCCGACGTGGACGACGAAGGCGGCGCACGCGGCCGTTCGCTTGCTTCCATGCGTCGCCGCCAGGAGAAGTTCCGCCGCAGCCAGATGCAGGAAACGCGCGAGAAGATTTCCCGCGAAGTCGTTCTGCCTGAGACCATCACCATTCAGGAACTGTCGCAGCGCATGTCCGAACGCGCCGTCGACGTCATCAAGTTCCTGATGAAGGAAGGCCAGATGATGAAGCCGGGCGACGTCATCGACGCCGACCTTGCAGAACTCATCGCCGGCGAATTCGGCCACACGGTCAAGCGCGTTTCCGAATCCGACGTCGAACTCGGCATCTTCAACATTGCCGACGTCGAAGGCGACCGCGTTTCGCGCCCGCCCGTCGTGACCATCATGGGCCACGTCGACCACGGCAAGACCTCGCTGCTCGACGCCATCCGCCATGCCAACGTGGTTGCCGGGGAAGCCGGCGGCATCACGCAGCATATCGGCGCCTATCAGGTGGAGCAGAACGGCCAGAAGATCACCTTCATCGACACTCCCGGCCACGCTGCCTTCACGGCCATGCGTGCCCGCGGCGCGCAGGCGACCGATATTGCGATCCTCGTCGTGGCCGCTGACGACAGCGTCATGCCGCAGACGATCGAATCGATCAATCACGCCAAGGCAGCCGGTGTTCCGATCATCGTGGCGATCAACAAGATCGACAAACACGAAGCCGATCCGCAGAAGGTGCGCAACCAGCTTCTGCAGTACGAAGTCTTCGTGGAATCGATGGGCGGTGAAACGCTCGACGTCGAAGTGTCGGCCAAGACCGGCAAGAACCTCGACAAGCTGCTCGAAGCCGTGCTGCTGCAGGCGGAAATCCTTGACCTCAAGGCCAATCCGAACCGCACCGCGGAAGGCACCGTCATCGAAGCCCAGCTCGACCGCGGCCGCGGCTCGGTCGCCACGGTTCTCGTTCAGAACGGTACGCTGAAGCCCGGCCAGATCATCGTCGCCGGCGACGTCTGGGGTCGTGTGCGCGCCCTCGTCAACGACAAGGGCGAACATATGAAGGAAGCGCCGCCGGCCATGCCCGTCGAGGTGCTCGGCCTTTCCGGCACGCCGCAGGCCGGCGACAAGTTCGCCGTCGTCGAGAACGAGAGCCGCGCCCGCGAGATCTCGGAATATCGCCAGCGTCTCGCCCGCGACAAGGCCGCCGCCCGTCATTCGGGCCAGCGCGGCTCGCTGGAACAGATGATGAGCCAGCTGCAGACGGCAGGCGTCAAGGAATTCCCGCTCGTCATCAAGGGTGACGTGCAGGGTTCGATCGAAGCGATTGCCGGCGCCCTCGAAAAGCTCGGCACCGACGAAGTGCGCGCCCGTATCGTGCATTCGGCGGTCGGCGGTGTGACGGAATCGGATATCTCGCTCGCCGAAGCCTCCGGCGCCGCCATTATCGGCTTCAACGTGCGCGCCAATTCGCAGGCTCGGACGCTCGCCGAGCGCCAGGGCATCGAAATCCGCTACTACAACATCATCTACGACCTCGTGGACGACGTGAAGGCAGCGATGTCGGGCCTGCTATCGCCGGAACGCCGCGAAACCTTCCTCGGCAATGCCGAGATCCTGGAAGTGTTCAACATCACCAAGGTCGGCAAGGTCGCCGGTTGCCGCGTCACCGAAGGCAAGGTCGAGCGTGGTGCGGGCGTGCGCCTCATCCGCGACAACGTCGTCATCCACGAAGGCAAGCTCAAGACGCTCAAGCGCTTCAAGGACGAAGTCTCGGAAGTGCCGGTCGGTCAGGAATGCGGCATGGCCTTCGAGAATTACGAAGACATCCGCGCCGGCGACACGATCGAGTGCTTCCGCGTGGAACACATTACGCGCACGCTCTGATCGGATAGAGATCGAAATCTTGGACGGGCGCCGGATGATCCAGTCCGGCGCCCGATCCGTTTGGGATAAAGAACAATGGCAACAAGACCCACATCCTCGGCTCCTTCGCAGCGCATGCTGCGCGTCGGCGAACAGGTTCGCGCAGCGATCACCCAGGTGCTGCAGCGTGGCGAAGTGCGCGACGATATCATCGAGGCGACCGTGATCTCGATTTCCGAAGTGCGCATGTCGCCGGACCTGAAGATCGCGACCGCCTATGTGACGCCGCTCGGCGTTTCCGATCACAGCGTCGTCATCGCTGCGCTGAACCGCAATGCGAAGTTCATCCGCGGCCGGCTCGGACCGCAGCTCAGGCAGATGAAATACATGCCGGAAGTGCGCTTCCGCGATGACACCAGCTTTGACAATTACAAGAAGATCGACGACCTGCTGCGTTCGCCCGAGGTGAGCCGCGATCTCGACAGTGACGACGAATAACAGAAGACACCGATGTCCAAACCACGCAAACCCAAGGGCCGGCCGATTTCCGGCTGGCTGATCCTCGACAAGCCGGTGGATTTCGGCTCGACGGAAGCCGTCTCCAAGATCAAATGGCTGTTCAAGGCGCAGAAATGCGGCCATGCCGGCACGCTCGATCCGCTTGCATCCGGCATGTTGCCGATCGCGCTCGGCGACGCCACCAAAACCGTCCCCTACGTCATGGACGGCCGCAAGATCTACGAATTTACCGTGACCTGGGGTGAGGAACGGGCAACCGACGACCTTGAGGGCGAGGTAACGCAGAGTTCCGACAGGCGCCCGAGCGAGCAGCAGATCCGCGACATCCTGCCGAACTATACCGGCACGATCAGCCAGGTGCCGCCGCAGTTCTCCGCCATCAAGATCGCCGGCGAACGCGCCTATGATCTGGCACGCGACGGCGAGGCGGTCGAGATCCCTTCGCGCGAAGTCGAAGTCCATCGCCTCACACTTCTTGCCTGCCCGGATGCCAATACGGCGCATTTCGAGGTCGAGTGCGGCAAGGGTACCTATGTACGGGCGCTGGCGCGCGATTTCGGCCGCGAACTCGGCTGTTACGGGCATATTTCCGGCCTGCGCCGCACCTTCGTCGCACCCTTTGCCGAGGAGGCGATGGTGCCGCTTGCAAAGCTTACCGCTCTTGAAGAGATTGAGGATATGGACGAGCGCCTTGCCGCGCTCGACGCGCTGTTGATCGATACCTGCGAGGCGCTGTCGGCCCTGCCCCACCTTGTCATCAGCGATGACCAGGCGCACCGCCTCAAGATGGGCAATCCGATCCTCGTACGCGGCCGCGATGCACCGGTTGCCGAAAGCGAGGCCTATGCGACGGCGCGCGGCAGGCTGATTGCGATCGGCGAGATCGGACAGGGCGAATTCCGACCCAAGCGCGTTTTCGCCTGACGGTCACAAACAGCGGCAATTGTCAGAAGACGGTGATGCGATATCTTTCCCGACGGGCCATGGCGGCCCGTCAAAGGGGAAGAATATGCGCAGAATCGCCTTGGGAATGCTGACGTTCTTTTCGCTGTTGCTGACGATTACGATCGCTCAATCCGCCGAGCGCTGGGCCGAACTTCCGGCCTTTCCTCCCATGCCGGCGCCGAAGGCGAGCGGTATGGCCGATATCAACGACATCAGGATGTATTACGCCGAATATGGCGAGGGGGACCCGATCCTCTTCATTCACGGCGGGCTTGGAAATGCCGATGTCTGGGGCCACCAGGTCGCCGATTTTGCAAAAGACCATCTCGTCATCGTTGCCGACAGCCGCGGGCATGGCCGCTCCACGCGCAGCCAGCAGCCTTTCGGCTATGACCTGATGACATCGGACTACGTGGCGTTGCTCGACTATCTGAAGGTCGGCAAGGTGACGCTGGTCGGATGGTCTGACGGCGGTATCATCGGCATCGATATGGCGATGAAGAATCCCGAGAAGCTGACGCGGGTCATCGCCCAGGCGGCCAATGTCACGACCGATGGCGTGAAGGCCGACGTCATGACCAACAAGACCTTCAACGATTATATCAACGTTGCCGGCGAATATTACAGGAAGCTGTCACCGACACCGAACGAATATGATGCCTTCGTCAACCAGATCTCGGAGATGTGGGCGACGCAGCCCGCCTGGACGGCAGCCGATCTCGGCAAGATCACGGTGCCGGTCACGCTCGCGATTGGGGACCATGACGAGGCTGTGAAGCTCGACCATACGGAAATGATGGCGAAGGAAATTCCGGGCGCAAAACTTGTCATCCTGAAGGATGCCAGCCATTTCGCCATGCTGCAGGATCCAGCGGGTTATGACGCGATGATCCGGGACGCCATGGCGGGACGCTGACAGGCCGCAATCGGGACCCCTCTTTCCATTGCCGCTTATTTGGTTTATAGGCAGCGCCAGCATAGGGGTATCCCCGATTGCATTCGCGGCCAAGGCTGGACGACATCCCGGCTTTTGGCGACTTTAATTCCTCTCATAGAAAGGATTGTCCGATGTCGATCACTGCTGAGCGCAAGGCTGCGCTGATCAAGGAATATGCGACCGCCGAAGGCGACACCGGTTCTCCGGAAGTCCAGGTTGCCATCCTGACCGAGCGCATCAACAACCTGACCGAACACTTCAAGGACCACAAGAAGGATAACCATTCCCGCCGTGGCCTGCTGACGCTCGTTTCCAGCCGCCGCTCGCTTCTTGACTACCTCAAGAAGAAGGACGAGGCCCGCTACTCCAAGCTGATCAACAGCCTGGGTATCCGCCGCTAATGATTTTCCGGCGGGCGAAGCTCTTCGCCCGCCGGATGTTTTTTCGGGGATACGTCTCCCGATGACATTTTCCAGGCGCGCGCTATGTGTGTGAATGGAAAGACGGCAGGCCCGGATGGGCCGGTTCTGCCAGACCAACCGTTGACCTGTCATGGGGCAGGATTGCCGGATGCTTTCGGCCAGAGTTTCGCAAGAGCTTTGGCCCGGTTTCCTCTAGCGGAAACCGTCCGTCCAAAGCTTCCCGTTGTCTTGCCCGTGATACGTCACACTGATTGCGGCCGACCCTGCGCTGCTCCAGACGGAGAAGGCGCGCCGGCCGCATTGAAGGACAAGACATGTTCGATACACATACCGTAGAAATCGAGTGGGCAGGCCGCCCGCTCAAGCTCGAAACCGGCAAAATCGCCCGTCAGGCTGACGGCGCGGTCCTCGCCACCTACGGCGAGACCGTCGTTCTGGCGACCGTCGTTTCCGCCAAGGCTCCGAAGCCCGGCCAGGACTTCTTCCCGCTGACGGTCAACTATCAGGAAAAGACCTACGCAGCCGGCAAGATCCCCGGCGGCTACTTCAAGCGCGAGGGCCGTCCGAGCGAAAACGAAACCCTCGTTTCCCGCCTGATCGACCGCCCGATCCGTCCGCTTTTCCCGGAAGGCTACAAGAACGACACGCAGGTCGTCGTCACCGTCGTCCAGCATGACCTCGAGAACGATCCGGACATCCTGTCCATGGTCGCGACCTCGGCCGCACTCACACTGTCCGGCATTCCCTTCATGGGTCCGGTCGGCGGCGCTCGCGTCGGCTACATCAACGGCGAATACGTGCTGAACCCGCATCTCGACGAGATGGACGAGTCGAGCCTCGACCTCGTCGTTGCCGGCACCTATGACGCCGTTCTGATGGTCGAATCCGAAGCCAAGGAACTGCCGGAAGACGTCATGCTCGGCGCCGTCATGTTCGGCCACAAGGGCTTCCAGCCGGTTCTCGACGCAATCATCAAGCTCGCCGAAGTCGCAGCCAAGGAGCCGCGCGACTTCCAGCCGGAAGACTATTCCGAACTCGAAGGCGAGATGCTGAAGCATTTCGAAGCCGAGCTGCGCGAAGCCTATAAGATCACCCAGAAGGCCGACCGTTACGCCGCTGTGGACGCCGTCAAGGCCAAGGTCAAGGCCCACTTCCTGCCGGAAGGCGTCGAGGCCAAGTACACGGCCGAGGAAGTCGGCGCGATCTTCAAGCATCTGCAGGCCAAGATCGTCCGCTGGAACATTCTCGACACCAAGAGCCGCATCGACGGCCGCGACCTGGAAACGGTTCGCCCGATCGTTGCCGAAGTCGGCCTGCTTCCGCGTACGCACGGCTCTGCCCTCTTCACCCGCGGTGAAACGCAGGCGATCGTCGTTGCCACGCTCGGCACCGGCGAAGACGAACAGTATGTCGACAGCCTGACCGGCATGTACAAGGAGCAGTTCATGCTCCACTACAACTTCCCGCCCTATTCCGTCGGCGAAACCGGCCGCATGGGTTCGCCGGGCCGCCGCGAAATCGGCCATGGCAAGCTCGCATGGCGCGCCATCCACCCGATGCTGCCGTCGGCTGAACAGTTCCCCTACACGCTGCGCGTCGTCTCGGAAATCACCGAGTCCAACGGTTCGTCCTCGATGGCAACCGTCTGCGGCACCTCGCTGGCGCTGATGGATGCCGGCGTTCCGCTCGCCAAGCCGGTTGCCGGTATCGCCATGGGCCTGATCCTCGAAGGCGACCGTTTCGCCGTTCTCTCCGACATTCTAGGTGACGAAGACCACCTCGGCGACATGGACTTCAAGGTTGCGGGTACTGCCGACGGCATCACCTCGCTGCAGATGGACATCAAGATCGCCGGTATTACCGAAGAGATCATGAGGGTCGCTCTCAGCCAGGCACAGAGCGGTCGCGCCCACATTCTCGGCGAAATGGCAAAGGCCATCACCGAGAGCCGCGGCCAGCTCGGCGAATTCGCACCGCGTATCGAAGTCATGAACATTCCGGTCGACAAGATCCGCGAAGTCATCGGCTCCGGCGGCAAGGTCATTCGTGAAATCGTCGAAAAGACCGGCGCGAAGATCAACATCGAAGACGACGGCACCGTCAAGATCGCCTCTTCTTCGGGCAAGGAAATCGAAGCGGCCCGCAAGTGGATCCATTCGATCGTCGCCGAGCCGGAAGTTGGCCAGATCTACGAAGGCACGGTCGTCAAGACCGCCGACTTCGGCGCATTCGTCAACTTCTTCGGTGCGCGTGACGGCCTCGTCCACATCTCGCAGCTCGCTTCCGAGCGCGTCGCAAAGACCCAGGACGTCGTCAAGGAAGGCGACAAGGTCTGGGTCAAGCTGCTCGGCTTCGACGAGCGCGGCAAGGTTCGCCTCTCCATGAAGGTCGTCGACCAGGCCACCGGCCAGGAAATCCCGGCTGCCGAAAAGGGCGACAAGAAGAAGGACGAAGCGGCCGAATAAGCCGCGCCTTCTCCTCTGATATCCGGGCGCGGGATTGTTCCCGCGCCCTTTTTGTATTCGACCTCTGCGCAGTTGCGGACGAAAACCGCCAGCGCATTTCCCTGGAATTGCTCCAGATGACGGGACCAGACCATGAGCCGCGAGACGCTGAAGACCCTCTTTCATCCCTTTGCCAGCGAAACCGTCACGCCTCCCGGCGAAGGCGAGCGTGTGCTCTTCCTGGGCGCCGAGGCAGGCTTTGCGCTGCCGGAAGGCTTTGCCGCCTCTCTTGCGGCCGTGCAGGGCTTCAAGCCGCTCTACAGGCAGTTGCTCGCCCAGCGTATCGAGGCCACGCCGGAGATCGAGGGCGAGGATTACGATGCCGCGCTGGTGCTCTGCACCAAACACAAGGGTGAGAACGAGGCCAATATCGCCACGGCCCTTTCCCGCGTCAAAGCCGGCGGCCTGATCCTCGTTGCAGGCGGCAAGGAAGACGGCATTCAGCCGCTGCGCAAGCGGATGGAAGGTTTCGGCCTCGAAATCGAGCACATGCCGAAATATCACGGCGTCGCCTTCTGGTTCGGACGGCCGGCCGATATCAGCGCAATCGTCGCGAAATTCGGCAAGTCGCCGGTTCGCGTCGAAGGCCGTTTCATCGCCTCGCCGGGCATGTTCTCGCATGACAGGCTCGATGCCGGCTCGCAGCTTCTCGCCTCGCGCCTGCCGACCGATTTTACGGGCGACGCGGCCGATTTCGGTGCCGGCTGGGGTTATCTTTCGGTCGAGCTGGCCGAGAAGTCTCCAAACCTTGCCCGCCTTGACCTCTACGAGGCCAATTACGAGGCGCTGGAGGCTGCCAGGGCCAATCTGGCAGAGAACTGCCCGAACGCGCCTGCGCGCTTCTTCTGGCACGACCTGGCGGGCGAGCAGGTGCGGGACAAATACGATCTCGTCATCATGAACCCGCCATTTCATGAGGGGCACGCGGCCGAACCTTCGCTCGGCCAGGCGATGATCAAGACAGCGGCCTCTGCGCTGCGCGGCGGCGGGCGGCTGATGCTGGTCGCCAATCGCGGCCTGCCCTATGAGCCGGTGCTGGCGGAGCATTTCAAGGAAAGCGGCGAAACCTGCCGCAACGCCCGCTTCAAGGTGCTGTGGGCACGGAAATAAAAAAAGGCGGCCAATGGCCGCCTTTTCCATTGAAGCTTGGTCGCGCTACTCGACGTCCGCCTTGCGCAGCGTCTCCAGCGTCGGCATCGACGTGATATTGTAGCCGGCATCGACGAAATGAATTTCTCCGGTCACGCCGGTCGACAGATCGGACAGAAGGTAGAGCGCCGAGCTGCCGACCTGATCGATGGTGACGGTCTTGCGCAGCGGCGCATTGCGCTGGTTCCATGACAGGATGGCGCGCGCATCGGAAATGCCGGCGCCAGCGAGCGTGCGGATCGGGCCTGCGGAGATGGCGTTGACGCGGATGCCGCGCGGACCGTAGTCGGCCGCCAGATAACGCACGGAGGCTTCCAGTGCGGCCTTTGCGACACCCATGACATTGTAGTTCGGAATGACGCGGGTGGAGCCGTTATAGGTCAGCGTCAGCATGGCGCCGCCATCTTCCATCAGCGGCGCGCAACGCTTGGCAATCTCCGTGAAGGAGAAACAGGAGATGACCATGGTGCGGCTGAAATTCTCGCGCGTCGTATCGGCGTAAAGGCCCTTCAGCTCGTTCTTGTCGGAAAAGCCGATGGCATGGACGATAAAATCGAGCTTGCCCCAGCGCTCCTTGATCGTGTCGATGACGGTATCGACCGAAGCAATATCCTCGACATCGCAAGGAAGCAGGAAGTCGGAGCCAAGTTCGGCGGCAAGCGGCTTGACGCGCTTGCCGAGCGCCTCGCCCTGAAAGGTGAAAGCAAGTTCCGCGCCCTGGGCTGCGAGCGCCTTCGAAATCCCCCAGGCGATCGAGTGGTTGTTTGCGACGCCCATAATGAGGCCGCGCTTACCCTGCATGATTCCCGTCATGTTGTTATCCGTTATAGCGCTGGAATACGAGCGTGGCGTTGGTGCCGCCGAAGCCGAAGGAGTTGGAAAGAGCGATGTCGATCTTGGCGTTGTCGATGCGCTTGCGGACGATCGGCACACCTTCGAATTCCGGATCGAGTTCCGTAATATGGGCGCTTTCGCCGATGAAGCCTTCCTGCATCATCAGCAGGGAGTAAATCGATTCCTGGACACCGGCAGCGCCCAGAGAGTGGCCCGTGAGCGACTTGGTGGACTGGATATGCGGCATCTTTTCGCCGAAGACTTCGCGGATGGCGCCGATTTCCTTGCTGTCGCCAACCGGCGTCGAGGTGCCGTGCGTATTGATGTAGTCGACCTCACCCTTCACGGTCGAAAGCGCCTGGCGCATGCAGCGGATCGCACCTTCGCCCGAGGGGGCAACCATGTCGTAACCGTCGGAGGTCGCGCCGTAGCCGATGATTTCGGCATAGATCTTGGCGCCGCGCGCCTTGGCATGCTCCAGCTCCTCGAGGACGAGGACGCCGGCACCGCCGGCGATGACGAAACCGTCGCGGCTGGCATCATAGGCGCGCGAGGCCGTTTCCGGCGTGTCGTTATATTTGGAAGACATGGCGCCCATGGCGTCGAAGAGGTTCGACATGGTCCAGTCGAGATCTTCGTGACCGCCGGCAAACATCATGTCCTGCTTGCCCCACTGGATCATTTCCACGGCATTGCCGATGCAATGCGCCGAGGTGGAGCAGGCAGACGAGATCGAATAGTTGACGCCGTGGATCTTGAACCAGGTGGCAAGCGTTGCCGACGCGGTGGACGACATGGCCTTCGGCACGGCGAAGGGGCCGATGCGCTTCGGGCTGTTGTTCTTGACGGTGATCTCGGCCGCCTCGATGAGCGTGCGCGTGGACGGACCGCCGGAGCCCATGATGATGCCGACGCGTTCGTTTTCGCTGTAATCCTTCTCGTCCAGGCCGGAATCGGCGATCGCCTGCTTCATAGCGACATGGTTCCAGGCGCCGCCCTGCGACAGGAAACGCATGGCGCGGCGGTCAACCAGTTCGGCGAGCTTATCGGCGCCGAGCTTGGGGCTGCCCCAAACCTGGCACTTGAAGCCGTGCTCGGCGAAATCGCTGGAGAAAGAAATGCCCGACTTTGCCTGCCGCAAGGATTCGGTAACTTCGGCCGCGTCGTTTCCGATCGAAGACACGACACCTAGACCCGTGACAACTACCCGTCTCATCTGATCAAACCTTTGTTGTTTTCGTGAGCCGCTCGAAACGCGGTTTTCAGGCCGTCTTGTCTTTCGAGAGACCGACACGAAGATCGGTCGCCTGGTAAATGGTTTCGCCATCCGCCTTCAGCCAGCCGTCGGCGGTGCCGAGCACCAGACGGCCGCGCATGACGCGCTTGAAGTCGATCCCGTATTCAATCAGCTTCGTGTGCGGGCGGACCATGCCCTTGAATTTCACTTCGCCGGTCGAAAGCGCCATGCCGCGGCCTTCTTCGCCGAGCCAGCCGAGGAAAAAGCCGGTCAGCTGCCACATGCCGTCCAGGCCAAGGCAACCCGGCATGATCGGGTTGCCTTCGAAATGGCAGGGGAAATACCAGTCGTCCGGGCGAACGTCGTATTCGGCCCGCAGATAGCCCTTGTCGAAGGCGCCGCCCGTTTCGGAAATATCCGTGATGCGGTGAACCATCAGCATGGGCGGCAAAGGCAATTGCGCATTGCCAGGCCCGAACAGTTCACCATGTGCGCAGGCGATGAGTTCTTCGTACGAGTAACTAGACTGTCTGGTTGTCATAAATCTCTGTTTCCCCCCGCGTTCTTGCGATGGATGTGTGTCTTTAGTCCAAGTTCCTCAGAAAATGAAGCGCAAGCATGGCGGCTTCTTTTTTGAGGTCCCGACCGGGCCTGAGCCAATATTTGGTGGTCGCATACAGGAAGGCCAAGGCCGCGACCAGACCTATTTGCGTCAAAAGCCCGTTTTTGCGGCCTTTTGAGCCTCCTTGTCCCCATTGAACTATTGAAACGCTTTTGCGCAAAAGTTATATCGCTTTGAGGAAACCTGATTGCTTTATGCCAGAATAACCGGAGTTGGTGTTGATGACGGGTGAGGCCCCGATCGCCATAGAGGTAAGGCTGCGCGCCGCCGGCCTGCGTCCCACTCGCCAGCGCGTCGCGCTTGGCGATCTCCTTTTTGCCAAGGGCGACAGGCATCTGACCGTCGAAGAACTGCACGAGGAAGCCGTTGCCGCCGGCGTGCCGGTTTCGCTGGCCACCGTCTACAATACGCTGCACCAGTTCACCGAAGCGGGCATGATCCGCGTTCTCGCCGTCGAGAGCGCCAAGACCTATTTCGACACCAATGTCTCCGACCACCATCACTTTTTCGTCGAAGGCGAAAACGAGGTGCTCGATATCCCGATCAGCAATCTGACCATCGACAACCTGCCGCCACCGCCCGAAGGCATGGAAATTGCCCATGTCGACGTGGTGATCCGCTTGCGGCAGAAGCAGAGCTGACCTCTCACATCACGTCATCGGGGTGCCGGCCGGGCTTGTGCTTGTAGGTCGGAAACGTCCAGCCGAACCACAGGGCGCCGCCGCGCACCGCGAAGGCGGCCGCGACGCCACATGCCGATGCGATATAAAGTTCCGCACCGAGGGCGTTGGCGCCGGTAAAGACACCGGCCCCCACCAATGCCGCCGTCACATAGATTTCGGGCCGCAGCAGCACCGAAGGCTCATTGGCCAGCAGATCGCGCAGAATGCCGCCGAAGGTCGCCGTCAGGGCGCCGGTGACGATGGCGATCGTCGGCGAGCCGGTCGCGGCCAGCCCCTTGGCGGCGCCAAGCACGCAATAGGCGGCAAGACCGACCGCATCGAGCCAGATCAGCAGGCGATAGCGCGATTCCAGCAGGTGGGCGGTGAAGAAGACGACGCCCCCTGCGAGACAGCAGATGACGATATAAAAGGGGTTCAGCACCCAGAAGACCGGTACGCGACCCAGAATAATATCGCGCACGGTGCCGCCGCCCGTCCCCGTCACGATCGCGAAGAACAGGAAGCCGATCAGATCGAGCTGCTTGCGCGAGGCGGCCAGAGCGCCGGTCGCGGCAAAGAGGGCGATGCCGGCATAATCGAGATAGACGAGCAATGACATCGAAGCCTCCAGACCGGCAGAACGGGATTTACTGAATCACTGCGGCAAGGGCGGCGCAAGGCGGCGCATGGAGAATGGAAGGCCAGAGAGCCTTTATCCATAAGAGGAAAGCCTTGAAGACGCTGCTGCCCATCCTCCTGAACGTCATATTGCTGCTGGTCATGCCGGTCGCGGCCTTCGCACAGCAATCGCTGATCTCCGACCCGGAGATCTATGAAAAGAAGCATTTTCAGCAGCAATGCACCGAAGCCTCCTTCGGCGACGGTTTTCTCATCCGTCAGGACATCAACAATGACGGACTGATGGACGCTGTCGTCAACGAGGGCGAACTCACCTGCGACGGCCAGAAGGGTCCGCAATGCAACGAAGACGGCTGCACCTACAATTTTTATCTGCAGGTGGCCGAAGGCGGATATTTCATGATCGCGACCGCGCAGATCTTCGGCTACGACTTCGTCCAGCGCTTCGGCAATATGGTGCTCGCCATGAAAATGAACCCGCGCTTCTGCGATCGTACCGGCGGCGACCCTTGCGTCGTCACCACCCGCGTGCGAGGAACCAAATTCGTCACGATCTCCAAGAAGTAGGCCTCAACCCGGAAAGAGCGCCGAGGTACGGCCGGCGAGATAGTAGCCGGCGAGGCCATACCATTCGCGAATGGCGGTCCCGAGGTTCTGGCCGTTCAGGCTCGGCTGGGTGAAATCCAGGCCGAGCGCAACATTGCCGGTCGTGCGGTAATCCGTCGGCCAGGGCACGATCTCGATACCGAGCTTGCGGAAGAGGCCGACGGAGCGCGGCATGTGGAAGGCCGAGGTAATCAGCAGGCAATCCGAAAGGCCCTGCTGGGCGAGGAATTCCTTCGTGTTGCGTGCGTTCTCGTAGGTCGTGCGCGACTGGGCCTCCTCGACGAGGCGCTCCTTGCCGACGCCGAAGAGCGGGAAGAAGCGCCTGGAAGCGACCGCGTCCCCTTCATAGGTTCCCGAGAGCGACCCGTCGCCACCCGACACAAGGATGCGGGATTGCGGGTATTTCTGCGCCAGGCGCAAGGCCTCGATAAAGCGGTCCGCACCATCGGCGAACTCGATGCCGTGACGCGCGGTGTTCACCTCGTTCTGGAACGCACCGCCGAGCACGATCATGCATTTGACGTCTTCAGGATCGGCGGCCGGCCGCGGAAAACGTTCCTCCAGTTGCTGCAGCAGATAATTGCCTGATGTCGTATACAGCGTAACGAAGAGGATAGAGACGGCCCCTGCCGCGCCGAGCGCGCTGAGCAGGCGCCAACGCAGAAGCCCGGCGACCAGGGCAAGCAGGGCGCCGAAGAAGGCCAGCGAAAAAGGCTGGGCAAGGATCCAGACAAGCTTCGACAAGACGAACAAGTTCAACTCCCGGCAAGAGAATGTCTTGCCTTCCTAGCCGATTCGAGAACGATCGGGATAATCGCCGTTATCGGAAGCGCACCTGTTGCGGCTGGGGAGACGCGATCTTCTGGTTGAAACGTCGCTGCAGCGGACGGGGGATGAAGAGGGCCACGGTCGCGAGCGCCATCGCGAAGATCGAGACCAGCCATAGCGCCTGCGCGCCCATGCGATGCGTCATGACGGCTCCGCTGATGGCGCCGAGCACCATGCCGCCCCACGGCACGATCTGGATCGTCCAGTCGAGACGCCGGTCGCCAATGATCCAGCGGCCGATGCCGCGGCCGAAGCGCGACAGGGCGCCGGTCACATAGGTCAGGCCGATCGGCAGCCCTTCAATATGCTCGACCGCCGCATTCACCATGCCCATTGCGAGAACGATCATGTAGAAACGCGTCATCAACAGGTCCTGCAGCGTCATCATCGAGGCCAGCGCAAGCATCAGGCTGACGCAGCTGAGGACGACGAAGATGCGCCGTTCGGCCCGGTGCGCAGCGACAATGCCGGCGGCATTCCCGAGCACGAAGACGATGATGGCCGACAATAGCACGGCAGCATGCCTGAGATCGCCGCTGCTCAGCGCCAGCGCTGCCCGCGTCGTATTGCCGGTCATGAAGGATACGAAATCGCCGGTCAGAAGCAGTCCGGTCGCATCCGTCATTCCGGCCAGAAAGGAAATCGAGCCGACCAGCGCCAATCCGGTCGCGGTCCTGCGGGTTCTGATGATGCGGCGGCGTCTTGCTCGTGTCATGGGTTCGGGTCCGGGAAGCGCCGAATCGGCTGACTTCGGCGACCGCTATAAAAACCCGCTTTTCGCCGCTGGCAAAGCGGCAACTGCGCCATTGCGGAAAAATGTCAGCTACACTGACCTGAAATGCCCGCTGTACTGTATCCTAGAGAATTTGGTGGAGCT
The DNA here is from genome assembly GCF_052946295.1 of Rhizobium sp. KDH_Rht_773_N. NCBI lineage: Bacteria > Pseudomonadati > Pseudomonadota > Alphaproteobacteria > Hyphomicrobiales > Rhizobiaceae > Rhizobium > Rhizobium sp. KDH_Rht_773_N. The sequence continues at coordinate 1,711,941 of NZ_CM129525.1, forward strand.
AAGCGGGATCGAACCGCTGACCTCTTGCATGCCATGCAAGCGCTCTCCCAGCTGAGCTATAGCCCCATCAAGGTGGTCCGGCCTGGCCGGTCCTGGGATACTCCGGAGGGCGTTTCCTCTGGAGTGGCGGCTTCATACTTGCGGTTTTCGCAGATGGCAAGCCTAAAAAATTCGGCCCGGAATATTTTTGTCATCCGGGCCGGTATTCGTCCGATCAGACTTCGTCCTCGTCGCCGGTGACGCCGATGATGTCGCTCATGTCGTCATCTTCGTCATCTTCGTCAGCTTCGAGGAAGGTATCGTCGTCATCGCCTTCGATTTCGACATCGTCGTCGCCGATATCGGGGATATCGTCGCCGGAAGCGCCGTCATCGGCGTCTTCGAGCGAAACCAGTTCGACTTCGGTGTTTTCGGTATCGACTTCCGCGACCTCGTCCTCATCCTGGACTTCGGCGGTTGCCGAGGTTTCTTCGAAGAAGGACAGGGGGTAGGATTTACCGGTATAAGGGGAAACGATCGGATCCCGGTTCAGGTCGTAGAACTTCTTGCCGGTTTCCGGATCGGTGCGCTTGGTTCCAAGTTCCGCTTTCGCCACTATAAGCCTCGTGAGAATGGCCGAATGCGAGATTCGGCAAATGCCGTCAAACCGGCGTTCTATTCGGAATTTATAAGCCGGTCCCCTTAATCGCTACGGCTTCCCATGTCAAAGCCAAACTTCGCGTGGCTGTCCGGGCCTTTTCGCCGGCATTGCGGATGACCGTTTCGGAAGATTGTGCTAACCAGCCGCAATTGCCGCAGGACCGACCGGGAAAATGCGCCGATGCCGGATCGTCCGCGGTGCCAATATATTGCCTTTGCAGGGGATTAGCCCATGTCGCGGGGTTCTGAACAGAAGCCGGCCGTCGCCCGGAAATCGCCGGGGCTTTCCGGCATCGTCCGCATTGCGGGCGACAGGTCGATCTCGCACCGCGCGCTGATCCTCGGCGGGGTGGCATCGGGGCAAACGCGCATTCGCGGGCTTGCGGAAGGCGAGGACGTGCTCCGCACAGCCGAGGCGATGCGGGCCTTGGGCGCCGTGATCCGCAGGGATGGCGACGAATGGGTCATCGGCGGGGCAGGCAACGGCGCGTTGCTTGCGCCGGAGACGCCGCTCGATTTCGGCAATGGCGGCACCGGCGCGCGGCTGCTCATGGGGCTTGCCGGCGTCTACGATTTCGATACCGTCTTTGCCGGCGACGCTTCGCTCTCACGACAGCCGATGGGCCGCGTGCTCGACCCGCTGCGGCGGATGGGCGTGCAGGTGAAGGCCATGGAGGGTGATCGCCTGCCGGTCATGCTGCGCGGTCCGGAAACACCGGCGCCGATCCGCTATACGCTGCCCGTCGCCTCGGCGCAGGTGAAATCGGCGATCTTGCTGGCCGGTCTCAATGTTCCGGGTGTGACGACGGTTATCGAACCGGCGATCACGCGTGACCATACGGAAAAGATGCTGATCGGCTTCGGCGCAGAACTCTTGATCGAGACGGACAAGGACGGCACGCGGACAGTGCGGCTGCAGGGGCGCGGACGTCTGACCGGCCAGACCGTCGACGTGCCGGGCGATCCCTCCCTTGCGGCTTTCCCGCTTGTTGCGGCCCTGCTCGTACCCGGCTCGGACATCACCATTTCCAATGTGCTGATGAACCCGACGCGGACAGGTCTGATCCTGACGCTGCAGGACATGGGCGCCGATATCGAGATCCTCGAGCGGCGGATTGCCGGCGGCGAGGAGATCGCCGACCTGCGCGTGCGTCACTGCGAACTGACCGGTGTCACCGTCCCGGCGGAGCGGGCACTCTCAATGATCGATGACTATCCGGCCCTTTCCGTCGCCGCCGCCTTTGCCAGGGGCCGGACGGTGATGAACGGCCTGCAGGACCTGCGCAACAGGGAACCGGGCCGGCTTTCGGCGATGGCGGAAGGACTGAGGCTCAACGGCGTCGAATGCGAAGAAGGCCGGGACCGGTTTTCCGTCGCCGGCCGGCCGGATGGAAAGGGGCTCGGCAATGCCGCGCTCAAGCGGGTCAGCACATATCTCGACCATCATCTCGCCATGAGCTTCCTTGTCATGGGGCTGGCTTCGGAGCATCCTGTCGGCATCGACGACAGAAGGGCAATTGCGACCGGCTTTCCGCAGTTCCTCGACCTGATGGCGAGCCTTGGAGCAGAAATAGAACGAGCCTGACATGTACCAGCCACCCCATTTTCGCGAGGACGACCTTGATGTGCAGCATCAGCTGATCCGCGCGCATCCGCTTGGCCTGCTGATTACGGCGGGGGCTTCCGGCCTGATCGCCAATTCCGTGCCCTTTCATCTTGATGCGGCGGCATCGGAGAAGGGAACGCTGCGGCTGCATCTGGCACGGGCAAACCGGCAGTGGCAGGACATTGCCGAAGGCGCGGCGGTGCTTGCCGTCTTCCAGGGGGCCGATTCCTATATCACGCCGTCCTGGTACCAGACCAAGGCCGAGACCGGCAAAGTGGTGCCGACCTGGAACTATGCGGTCGTGCAGGCGCGCGGGCCGGCACGGGTGATCGAGGACGCCGGCTGGCTGCTTGCGCAGATCAACGCCATTACCGGCGACCATGAGGGGCCGCGTGAGCAACCCTGGTCCGTCAGCGATGCACCTGAAGATTTCATCCGCGCGCAGCTCAAGGGCATCATCGGTGTCGAAATCGAGATCACCGCAATAGAGGGTAAATGGAAGGTGAGCCAGAACCGGCCGGTTGCCGATCGCAAGGGTGTTGCCAGGGGCCTGGAACAAATGGCAGAGCAGGCGGAAATGCAGGAACTGGTGCGCCGTTACGGCGACCTCGGCACGGAATGACTTTATGACCGGCAGCTTCATCATCGCCATCGACGGCCCCGCCGCGGCGGGCAAGGGCACGCTTTCGCGCGGGATCGCGGAGCAATACGGCTTCCATCACCTCGATACCGGCCTTACCTACCGGGCGACGGCGAAGGCGCTCCTCGACGCCGGCCTGCCGCTCGACGACGAGGCTGTCGCGGAAAAGATGGCGCGCGAGGTTGAACTCGCCGGCCTCAATCGCGATATACTGTCCCGACACGAGATCGGCGAAGCCGCCTCGAAAATTGCCGTCATGCCGGCGGTTCGCCGGGCGCTGGTCGAGGCGCAGCGGCGGTTTTCCGAGAGACTGCCGGGGGCGGTTCTCGACGGGCGCGATATCGGCACCGTCGTCTGCCCCGCGGCACCGGTGAAACTTTATGTGACGGCATCGCCGGAAGTGCGCGCGAGACGCCGTTACGACGAGATCATCGGCAAGGGCGGGGCGGCGGATTTCGAAGCGATCTTCGAAGACGTCAAACGACGCGACGATCGCGACATGAACCGGGCGGACAGCCCGATGAAACCGGCAGTCGATGCGCACTTGCTTGACACGTCGGAAATGAGTATAGAGGCCGCGTTTCAGGCTGCTAAGTCGATTATCGACGCTGCCTTGAGCCGAAATGCCTAAAAATAAGCGGCTTTCCGTGCTTCAAGCACGGGACGCATTGCGAAAACAAGCCTGAAATTCCGTCCAAGCGCCGGATTGCCTTCGTGAGAGAAGGCGGACTGGGTTCAGGCCCGTTCAACACGAACCAACCGGCGCATACGTGAGCCTTGACGCTATCGAAGGCCACGCAGGAGATTTTATGTCAGTAGCAACTCCCTCTCGCGAGGATTTCGCGGCTCTTCTCGAAGAGTCCTTTGCCAAGAACGATCTGGCTGAAGGCTATGTTACCAAGGGCATCGTCACGGGCATCGAAAAGGATGTCGCCGTTGTTGACGTCGGCCTGAAGGTCGAAGGCCGCATCGCGCTCAAGGAATTCGGCGCACGTGCCAAGGACGGTTCGCTGAAGGTCGGCGACGAAGTCGAAGTTTATGTCGAGCGCATCGAAAACGCGCTGGGCGAAGCCGTTCTGTCGCGCGAGAAGGCTCGCCGCGAAGAAAGCTGGATCAAGCTCGAAGCCAAGTTCGAAGCCGGCGAGCGCGTCGAAGGCGTCATCTTCAACCAGGTCAAGGGCGGCTTCACGGTCGACCTCGACGGCGCGATCGCCTTCCTGCCGCGTTCTCAGGTCGACATCCGTCCGATCCGCGACGTCACTCCGCTGATGCACAACCCGCAGCCCTTCGAAATCCTCAAGATGGACAAGCGCCGCGGCAACATCGTGGTTTCGCGCCGTACGGTTCTGGAAGAATCCCGTGCCGAGCAGCGTTCTGAAATCGTTCAGAACCTCGAAGAAGGCCAGGTTGTTGACGGCGTCGTCAAGAACATCACCGACTACGGTGCGTTCGTCGACCTCGGCGGCATCGACGGCCTGCTGCACGTCACCGACATGGCATGGCGCCGTGTGAACCATCCGTCGGAAATCCTGAACATCGGCCAGCAGGTCAAGGTTCAGATCATCCGCATCAACCAGGAAACCCACCGCATCTCGCTCGGCATGAAGCAGCTCGAGTCCGATCCGTGGGATGGCATCCAGGCCAAGTATCCGGAAGGCAAGAAGATTTCCGGTACCGTTACGAACATCACCGACTACGGTGCGTTCGTCGAGCTGGAGCCGGGCATCGAAGGCCTGATCCACATCTCGGAAATGTCCTGGACCAAGAAGAACGTTCACCCCGGCAAGATCCTGTCCACGAGCCAGGAAGTCGAAGTCGTCGTTCTCGAAGTCGATCCGTCCAAGCGCCGTATCTCGCTCGGCCTCAAGCAGACGCTGGAAAACCCGTGGGCAGCATTCGCCCGCAGCCATCCGGCCGGCACTGAAGTTGAAGGCGAAGTCAAGAACAAGACCGAATTCGGCCTGTTCATCGGCCTCGACGGCGATGTCGACGGCATGGTGCACCTCTCCGACCTCGACTGGAACCGTCCGGGCGAGCAGGTCATCGAGGAGTACAACAAGGGCGACGTCGTCAAGGCAGTCGTTCTCGACGTCGACGTCGAGAAGGAGCGCATCTCGCTCGGCATCAAGCAGCTCGGCAAGGACTCGGTCGGCGAAGCTGCCGCTTCCGGCGACCTGCGCAAGAACGCCGTCGTTTCGGCTGAAGTCATCGCTGTCAACGACGGCGGTATCGAAGTGAAGCTCGTCAACCACGAAGACATCACTTCCTTCATCCGTCGCGCCGACCTCGCTCGCGATCGCGACGAACAGCGTCCGGAACGCTTCTCGATCGGCCAGACGGTTGACGCCCGCGTCACCAACTTCTCCAAGAAGGACCGCAAGATCATGCTGTCCATCAAGGCTCTGGAAATCGCGGAAGAGAAGGAAGCCGTTGCTCAGTTCGGTTCGTCCGACTCGGGCGCTTCGCTCGGCGATATCCTGGGTGCCGCTCTGAAGAACCGCGGCGGCGAATAATCCTTCGCCGACCGATTGACATGAAGAACCCGCCGGAGCGATCCGGCGGGTTCTTTCGTTTCGGGAGGTTGTTCCGGACTATTCCCAGCCGACCATGCGCTGATAGAGGGCATAGACCGGATCGGCGACGGTCGCCGGCGCGGTGGACGGATCGGGATCGAACATCTTCGGCTGGCGTCGCTCTTGGCGCGGAGCATCCTCCTCGCCGGTCTGCTGTTCGTCGCCGCCCTGGCCGGATTGCGCCTGCTGCTGCTGATCCTGATCCTGCGCGCCGCCGTTTTCGTGATGGCGATGCGGGGGCTCGTCGGCTTTCGTCGCCTTATATTCATCGCGGGCGAATTGATAAGGCGTCTGGGCGTAGGGGAGCCCGTCCGGCATGCGCATTGCGAGCGGGACATAGGATTGCGTCTCGACGACTGCGACGGCAACCGGTTGCGGCTGAGCGGCGATATCGCGCACGGGACGCTGCGTTTGGGCGACCGCTGCAATTTCGGCCTGGGACGGGCGCGAAGCCTGAGCGGCGCGGGCAGAGGCGGGCTCGACCACGTCTTCGGCAACAGTGCGGGCAAGGCTCTCTGTCGCCTCCGTGATGACAGCCTCGTCCAGCATCACATCGATTTCGACCGCAGCTTCGACAGGTGCATCCGTCAACAGGGCAGCGGCTTCCTGCTCGCGAATGATCGCTGCGATCATCTGCGAAACCTGTTCGGTCATGGAGCTGACGATCCCGGTCCAGCTGCGCGGGATGACCGGATCAGCCCGGACGGGGATCGGCCGCCGCTCGACGGCGGGCGCGGCCTGCTCCGGCTCGGGTACTTCCTGCTCTACCGATGCGGCCCGGGCGGCCTGGAAGCCCGCCGTCTCGCCCGGCTCAGCAGCCTCAAACGAAGCGTCCTGCACCGCTGCCGCAGGCTGAGAGCTGGTCTGCCTGTCCCCGACGGCGAGATCGCCTTTTGCGACGACAGGAGCTTCGGCCAGAACGATTTTTTCGGCGGCAGCGGGCGTCGCTGCACTTTCGGCCGGTCTTGCCGCGGGCTGACGTGCGGCGGGCGGGCTCTCTCCCTGAAGCTTGATTTCCGGCCGCTGCTCGGCGCGCGGCAGAGGCGCGGCATCGTTCTGGCGGTAGGAGCGGACAACGGCGCGGGCAGCGAGGTCTCTGTCCTTGTAGCTGACGATCTCGAGATAGGCGACGACACGGGCGGCTTCCGGTCCGGTCGGATCCTTAAGCGCCGCGGCGATCATTCTCAGCGGCAGGCTGTGCCCGTCATCGGAGAGCTGGCGCTCGACCGCATCGATCTCGGCGTCGGGCATGCGGCGGATGGCATCGGCGACACGGGCGGCGAATGCCTGATCGGATTCACCTTCGCCGCGCTGCAGGGCAATGGTGCGTCCTGTGGCGTTGATAATGTCGAGAAGCGCTTCGATCATGCGCTGGCGCGCAGCGATGAGCAGAATATTGAGCCTGCCGGCAATCGCAGCATTGAGGTCGGCCGCTTCGACCGCATTGACCGGGGTAGGGGCGACCACCGAACGGCCAAGACCACCGGCAACGATTGCCGCCGTCTGACCCTGGGAAGAAAGGCTTGCATTGGACGCTGAACGAATGGGAGACAACACAGGCATGCTCCTTTCGCAAAGTGGCTATGAAAGCAGGTCGTACAACGAGACCGTGCTCATCCGGCCCCTCGCATCCCGGCAGATCCTCCTGTCCGCATCGGCGCATTTCGCGCCGTCGAATGCATAAAAATTAAGGATAATGTTACTGAAAACCTCTTAACGAATAGCTAACGGCCGCAGATGCCCAATCTGCGGCCGCGCAGCATGTTCGACAGGAGCCGATTTCAGCTGTGTGCGAAAATATCCGCCTCTTCCCAGCCGAGAAGATCGAGCTTGGCGCGTGTCGGCAGGAATTCGAAACAGGCTGTTGCATGTTCCAGGCGGCCGTCGCGAATCAGGCGCTCGTTCAGCTTGTCGCGCAATGCATGCAGGTAGAGCACATCGGAGGCTGCGTATTCGAGCTGCGCCTGCGAGAGCGTCTCGGCAGCCCAATCGGAGGATTGCTGCGCCTTGGAGATGTCGACCTCGAGCATTTCCTTCAGATTGTCCTTCAGGCCGTGGCGATCCGTGTAGGTGCGCGTCAGGCGCGAGGCGATCTTCGTGCAGAAGACCGGCGTCGTGGTGACGCCGAACGTGTGGAAGAGAACAGCGATATCGAAGCGGCCGTAATGAAAGATCTTCTGGCGCGACGGATCGGCAAGCAGCGCCACCAGGTTCGGCGCTTCCTTCTGCCCGGCCGCAATGCGGATCACATCGGCCGAACCGTCACCCGGCGAAAGCTGCACGACGCAGAGACGGTCCCGGCGCGGCACGAGCCCCAGCGTTTCGGTATCGATTGCGATGGCGCCGGTATAGCGGGCGGCATCTGCCGCGGAAATATCGCCCTGATGATAACGGATGGTGGCGGCCATGGGATGTCTCTCGTTCAGCTCTGTCTTTCCGGGCTATAGCGCAAAGGGCGGAAGCGCGAAACCGCTTTCCGTCAGCCCGCCCGCCGCCAGCCGGCGCCGCGCGTCCGGTTCAGTAGTGCGGCGGCCTCGTGATCGGCGGCGCTTCCAGCGATTGTTCCTCCAGGCTCAGAAATCGCTCGGTCAATCGGTCAAGTTTGGCGCGTGTCTGCTCCACGACCTTCCATTGCTCGGCAAGCTGGTCGGAAAGCTCATCGATCGTCTTTGCCTGATGGGCCAGTATTTCTTCCAGCCTGGTGATACGGGCTGCGTCTGACATCGGTTTCTCCCCGTCAATCTGGTGGCATTTCCAAAGCCGAAATAGGTCGGGGCGTCAACGGTTTCGAGGGCCGGAAAAAAGGCAATCGAATGTGAACCGTTTGGTTACTAAAAGGCCTTGCCGCATCTCTTCTTGTGGGGTAGGCCCTTATCCACCAGGGAGGAAAACTGATGGATGTAGGTAACGGCTTTCTTCATCCGGACCGGCTCTTTCCCGCCGATCCGGCAACACGGACAATAGCACGCGATCTCTACGAGACGGTGCGCGGTCTTCCAATCGTCAGCCCGCACGGGCACACCGAGCCGTCCTGGTTCGCGGACGACAAGGCTTTCGAAGATGCCGCCTCGCTGCTTGTCATTCCCGACCACTATCTCTTCCGCATGCTGCACAGCACCGGCACCAGGCTTGACGAGCTCGGTGTGCCACGCCTCGACGGCAAGCCGGTTTCAAGCGGGCGGGATATCTGGCGCGCCTTCGCCGCCAAATACCATCTCTTCCGCGGGACACCCTCGAGCCTCTGGGTCGATCACGCCATGTCGGCCGTGCTCGGCTGCACCGAGCCGCTGACGGCGGACAATGCCGGTGCGCTCTATGACCACATCAACGCGCAGCTCAAGCTTCCCGAGTTTCGCCCGCGGGCGCTGCATAAGCGTTTCGGCATCGAAACAATTGCCACGACGGAAGGCGCACTTGATCCGCTTGCGCACCACCAGAAGATGGCCGCCGACGGCTGGATCGGCAAAGTGCGCACGACCTACCGGCCCGACAGCGTCACCGATCCCGATGCCGCCGGTTTCCGCGACAATCTCGTCAAGTTCGGCGAGATCACCGGCTGCGACATCACCAGATGGGACGGGCTGATCGACGCGCACCGCAAGCGGCGCGCCTATTTCCGTCAGTTCGGCGCGACGGCGACCGACCATGGCGTGCCGAGCGCCTTTACCGCCGATCTGCCGCTTGCCGAAAAGCAGGCGCTGCTCGACAAGGCGCTGAAGGGGCCGCTTTCGGCTGCAGATGCGGAGCTTTTCCGCGGCCAGATGATGACGGAAATGGCTGGCCTGTCCGCCGAGGACGGCATGGTGATGCAGATCCATGCCGGCGCGCGCCGCAACACGGACCGCGAACTATTCGAAACCCGCGGGCCGAACATGGGCGCCGACATTCCGACGCGCACCGACTGGGTCGGCGGTCTCCATGCGCTGCTTTCGAAATACGGTCATGCGCCTGGTCTGCGCATCCTGCTCTTCACGCTCGACGAGACGACTTACGCGCGCGAGCTGGCGCCGATGGCCGGCCATTGGGCCTGCCTGATGATCGGGCCGCCCTGGTGGTTCCACGACAGCCCGCTCGGCATTCGCCGCTATCTCGACCAGGTGGTGGAGACGGCCGGCTTTGCGAACCTCGCCGGTTTCAACGACGATACGCGCGCCCTGCTGTCGATTCCCGCCCGCCACGACGTCTGGCGCCGCGAGATCTGCCGCTTCCTGGCGCAGCTGGCGGCCGAGCACCGGATTTCCAGGAAGGAAGCCGAAGTCGTCGCGCGTGAACTCTCCTACGACAATGCGAAGAAGGCCTACAAGCTGTGAGCGACAGATTGCAGAACGTGACCGGCCTTGCGCCGACGGCGAAGCTTCCTGCCTATGACCGGACCGCACTGAAATCCGGCATCCTGCATCTCGGTCCGGGCGCCTTCTTCCGCGCCCATTTCGCGCCCTTCACGGATGGCGCGCTTGCTGCGGCCGGCGGCGACTGGGGCATCGAGGTGGCAAGCCTTCGCACCCCCGATGTCGCCGACAATCTCTCCGCCCAGAACGGGCTCTACACGGTGCTGATCCGCGATACGTCGGGCACGACGGCGCAGGTCATAGGCTCGATCCTGAAGGCGCATGTGGCGCCGCGCGATCCGGCCGGCCTGCTGGCGCGGCTCGAAGACCCCGGTATCCGCATCGTCAGCATGACGGTGACGGAAAAGGCCTATGGTTTCGATCCGGCGACAGGCGGCCTCGATCTCAAACACCCCGATATCGTCGCCGACCTTGCCAACCGGCACGCGCCGCGCGGTGTCATCGGCTATCTCGTCGAGGGCCTGGCGCGGCGCCGGCAGAAGGGCATACCACCCTTCACGCCGCTCAGCTGCGACAACCTGCCGAGCAATGGCGCGGTACTGAAGCGCCTGGTGCTGGAATTCACCGCCCGCATCGATCCCGACCTGCATCGCTGGATCGAAGCGAACGTGCCCTTCCCCTCCACGATGGTCGACCGCATCACGCCGGCCAGCACCGATGCGACCTACGCCGATGCCAGGCGGCTGACAGGCCACACGGACATGGCAGCAATCGAGACGGAGCCTTTCACCCAATGGGTGATCGAGGACCATTTCGCCAACGGCCGCCCGGCCTGGGAAAAGGTTCACGGTGCGCTGATGGTCGAAGAGGTTTCGGCCTATGAGAAAATGAAGCTGCGCATGCTCAACGGTGCGCATTCGCTGCTCGCCTATCTCGGTTATACAGCCGGCTATGAATTCATCCGCGACGTCATGGACGATGCCGGACTTGCGGCCCTTGCGCGCCGGCACATGAATGCGGCGGCAGCAACGCTGGATCCGGTCCCCGGAATCGATCTCGATACCTATGCCGACGAATTGATAGCGCGCTTTGCAAACAAGGCGATTGCGCACCGGACCTATCAGATCGCCATGGACGGCACACAGAAACTGCCGCAGCGCCTGCTCGAACCGGCAACGGAAGCACTTGCCAAGGGCAGCAAGGCGGAAACCTACGCGATCGCAGTGGCAGCATGGATGCGGTATGCGATAGGCGTCGATCGCAATGGCGAGCGTTACGAACTGCGCGACCCGAGGGCGGAAGAGATTGCGGCGCTGATTGCCGATGTGCCGCGCAATGGCGGGGCCGTTTCGGCGGCGCTCTTCAAGCTCCCGGGGCTGTTCCCACGGGCTCTCACCGCGAATATTGGCTGGACCGAGGATGTGGCCAACAAGCTGGAAATCCTGATCCAGGACGACAGGCTGCCGCTGTTTTGACGTTCCTCGATCGGCATTGCGCCCATAACGAGGCGCAGGCAGGCTCAACTCCGGAGCCTGCCTGCGTCATCGTTATGGACGGGAAGCTTCAGGCTTTCACACGCTTCATCTCCGGATCATAGAGCGGCTTGAGGCTGACCTTGCAGGGCACGCGCTCACGGGCGACATCCAGCTCGTAGGTGCCGGAAAGGACAAAATCCTCCGTCACGCCATTGGAGTTGCGGACATAACCGTAGCCGATCGGCTTGCCGATCGTGTAGCCAAAGCCACCGCTTGAGAGCCAGCCGACGCGCGCTCCGTCACGATAGATGGTTTCGCGGCCGAGCAGCACGATATCGGGATCATCCGGCACGAAGCAGGCAAGCATCTTCTTCACGCCGCCTTCGAGCTGGCGCTTGATCGCCTCGCGGCCCTTGAAGGGCGTGTTCCTTCGTGTCTTCACGGCCCAGCCGAGACCGGCTTCCACCGGCGTGTGGTCGGGGCCGATATCAGAACCCCAGGCACGGTAGCCTTTTTCCAGGCGGCAGCTTTCAATGGCGCGGTAGCCGGCGTTGACGAGACCGAACTGCCCATCCGCCGCCATCAGCGCGTCATAGACGGTCGTCGCATATTCGATCGGCACATGCAGCTCGTAGCCGAGCTCGCCGACATAGGTTATGCGCAGCGCCCGCACAGGGCAGCCGGCAATGCCGATCGTCTTGACGCGGCCGAAGGGGAAGGCGGCGTTGGAGACATCGCCGGTCGTGACTTTCTCCAGGATGGCGCGGGAATTCGGCCCCATCAGCGACAGGACCGTGTAGGCCGAGGTGACGTCGACCAGTTCGGCATGGAGGCCATCGGGGATATTGCGCGAGATCCAGTCGAAATCATGCGTGGCAAAGCCGGTGCCGGTGACGATGTAATATTCGTTCTCGGCGATACGAGCACAGGTGACATCACATTCGATGCCGCCCTTGTCGTTCAGCATCTGCGTGTAGATCAGCGATCCCACGGGCTTTGCAACGTCATTGGCGGCAATCCATGAGAGGGCGGCCTCGGCATCCCTGCCCTTCAGTGCGAACTTGGCAAAGGACGTCTGGTCAAAGATGACGGCTGCCTCGCGCACGGCCTTGTGCTCGCGGCCGACGGCAGTAAACCAGTTCTGGCGACCGTAAGTGTAGATGTCCCTCGGCTCTTCGTTGGCGAAGAGATCGGCAAACCAGTTCGGCCGCTCCCAGCCGAGCTTTTCACCGAAGCAGGCGCCCTGCGCCTTCAGCCGGTCATAAAGCGGCGACTTCCGGCAGGGCCGGCCGCTCGAATATTCCTCGAAGGGAAAGGCCAGCGTGTAGTGTTTGCCATAGGCCTCCAGCGTTCTCGTGCGGACCCAGTCCGTATCGAAATGCGGGCGGCCGAAGCGGCGGATATCAACCGGCCAGAGATCGTAGGGTGGTTCGCCCTTCGTTACCCATTCGGCAAGCGCCATGCCCGCCCCACCGGCAGAGGCAATGCCGAAAGCATTGAAGCCGGCGCCGACGAAGAAATTCTTCAGCTCCGGCGCCTCGCCAAGGATGAAGTTGCCGTCGGGGGTAAAACTTTCCGGGCCGTTCAGAAGCTGCTTGATGCCGGCATTCTGAAGCGCCGGGACGCGGCCGAGCGCCTGTTCCATGATCTGTTCGAAATGGTCGAAATTGCTGTCGAGCAGCGTGTAGTGGAAACCTTCGGGTATGCCGTCCAGAGCCCAGGCGATCGGATCCGGCTCATAGCCGCCCATGACCATGCCGCCGACCTCCTCCTTGTAGTAGGTCAGGCGATCGGGATCGCGCAGCGTGGGCAGATTGGAAGGCACGCCAAAGGATTCGGTGATGATATACTGGTGTTCGACCGAAACGAGCGGCACGTTGACGCCGAAGCGGGCTGCGAAGCTGCGGGTCCACTGGCCGGCGCAGACCACCACGCGCTCGCATTCGATGCGGCCTTGTGCGGTGAGGACGGCGCGGATCCTGCCTCTGTCGAGTTCGAGATCGAGAACTTCCGTATCCTCGAAGATCGAGACACCGGCCATGCGGGCGCCTTTTGCCAATGCCTGGGTGATATCGGAGGGATTGGCCTGCCCATCCGTCGGCAGGTAGGCAGCCCCGACGAGATCGTCCGTCGTCATCAGCGGCCAGAGATCGAAGGCTTCCTGCGGATTCAGGAGATGCATTTCGAGGCCGAAGGACTGGGCCGTCGTCGCCTGACGCTTGACTTCGGTCCAGCGCTCTTCATTGCAGGCAAGCCGCAAGCCGCCATTCATCTTCCAGCCGGTACCGAGGCCGGTCTCGGCCTCGAGCTTCTTGTAGAGATCGACGGAATATCCCAGAAGCTGGGTGATGTTGGCGCTGGTGCGCAACTGGCCGACAAGGCCGGCGGCGTGGAACGTGGTGCCCGATGTCAGCTTCTTGCGCTCCAAGAGCACGGTATCGGTCCAGCCGATCTTGGCCAGATGATAGGCGGTCGAGCAGCCAATGATGCCGCCGCCGATGACCACGGCCTTCGCCGTCTTCGGTAGTTGCTTCGTCATTCAATGATCCTGTTCAAATGCCCGGTAGGCGCGCTCGAAGCGGGTGAGGTTTTCAGCGGTATAGGTGGCGTAGTCGAAATCGATGGTCGAATGGATCTCGGAGATCATGCTCCACAGCGTCTCGCGCAGCAGCGAGGCGCATTTCATGGCCTGGTAACGGCGGTTGAGATCATCCGTCAGCGGTCGCTCGAAATAGGTTTCCAGCATGAGGCGTTCGGCTTCCGCCGAAAACTCACTGTTGGAGGCAAGACCGCCGAGATCGAAAAGCGGCGTATTGAAACCGGCATAGTCCCAATCGATCAGCCAGAGCCGCCTGCCGTCATCGAGGAAATTGGCGGCGAGCAGGTCATTGTGACCGAAGGCGATCTCGAAGGGACCGGCGTCTCTTTCGAGACGCTCGGCCTTGTCCAGCAGATCGTCCAGCAGCGATGCGTAGGGGCTGTTTGCGGCCTTGAGGTTCGCCACATAATCGCGGATCACATGAAAGACCCAGAAGATGATTGCCTGACCGCGGAACTGGCGCGCCATGTCGTGATGGCAGGTGCGGATCAACGGGATCAGACGGACAAGCGTTTCCGGCCTTCTGACATCGTCGGGCGACAGTGGCGTGGCATCGATATAGTCGAGCACCAGCACACCCGGCACGTGATGGATAACGGCGGGCGAGATGCCTGCCGCGTGCGCGGCGCGGCTCGCCGCAAGCTCGTTCTGCCTGTTGATATGATGGATCGGAATATCGTCGCCGAGACGCACGACCCGCTTCAGTGCGCCATCCTTCACCAGGTAATTTCTGTTGGTGAGGCCGCCGGCAATCGGGGCTATGTCGATCGGGCCTTGCCAGATGCCTAGCGCATGAATCCTCTCTTCAGGCGTCACGCGTATCCCCCTCGTAGCCCAGGACAAATGATGGGCTCGAGAGGGATCGACTGTCAAGTTGCGGTCAATTCAGATCGTCTTTCCGCTCTCATCGAAGACGTGGCAGCGCGCCGGATCGAAGGAGGCCTTAACATTGGTGCCGCGCTCGACCTTCTGCTGGCCATCGAGGGCGATGGTCAGCGCCTGATTGTCCGGCGTCGTCGCGTAAAGCATCGTGGCGCCGCCGAGATTTTCGACGAGATCGACATTGACGGTCGAAAGAACCATGCCGCCTTCCGTCAGCGCCAGATGTTCGGGGCGGATGCCGAAGGTGACGTTCTGTCCGGCCTGACCGGCAAGCCGGCGACCGATCTGAATGGAATTGCCGCAGACATTGACGGTCGAGCCGCTGTCGGTAACGGTCTCGATCCTGGCGCTCAGGAAATTCATCTTCGGGCTGCCAATGAAACCGGCGACGAAACGGTTGGCGGGATTGTTATAGAGATCGAGCGGGGCGCCGACCTGTTCGATACGGCCGGAATTCAGCACGACGATCTTGTCGGCCATGGTCATGGCTTCCACCTGATCGTGGGTGACGTAGATCATCGTGTTGCCGAGGCTGCGGTGCAGGCGGGAAATCTCGACACGCATCTGCACGCGCAGTTCCGCATCGAGGTTGGACAGCGGTTCGTCGAAGAGGAAGATGCGCGGTTCGCGCACGATGGCGCGACCGATCGCGACGCGTTGACGCTGGCCGCCCGACAGTGCCTTCGGCTTGCGTTCGAGCAGCTTCTCGATCTGCAGGATCTGTGCGGCGCGGCGCACCTTGGGCTCGATCTCGGCCTTCTTGTAGCCTGCGGTCTCGAGGCCGAAGGCGAGGTTCTTGTAAACAGACATATGCGGATAAAGCGCGTAGGACTGGAAGACCATGGCGATACCGCGCTTGGCGGGCGTCACTTCGTTCATGCGCTCGTTGTCGAGCAGCAGCGCTCCGCCGGAGATCTCCTCGAGGCCGGCGATCATGCGCAGCAGCGTGGACTTGCCGCAACCCGAAGGGCCGACGAAGACGGCGAATTCACCGGGATCGATCGTCAGGTCGATGCCGTGGATGACGTCGAGCGAGCCATAGCGCTTCTCGACCTTCTGAAGAACGACACTCGTTGCCATGTTCCGAAATCCCCTCTTATTTGGTTCTTGCACGCCAGTCGGCGTATTTCGGGCTGTCAGGACCGATCGGCAGGGCGACATCGGCACCGCTATCGGAAGATTGATAGATGGCCGTGACCAGTTCCAGTGCGCGCCGTGCATCGGCGCTCGTCACCGGAAGCGGGCCTTTGCCCATCAGGTAGTCGTGGAAGCGCAGCATCTGCGTGTTGAAACGCAGCGGCACGGGCTGCCAGTCGGCGATCACGGCGTCGATCTTCGCCTGTACTTCGGCGTCGGCGGCGATGATCTGCCAGGGGTCCTGGCCGGGCGCATAGGCCTCATGGTTGCTTTCAAAGGTGATGTTTTCGAAGTGAAGCCTGAGCCGGCTGATCTCGTTCTGCGAACCGAGCGTGCAGGAAAGCGAAACGAAAGCGCCGTTCTGCATCTGCAGGCTGACGGAGGCGCAGTCTTCGACCTCGATCTCGTTGACGCGCGTTGCCACGCGGCCGAAGACGCGGATCGCCGGACCGGCGAGATAAAAGAGCATGTCATGCAGGTGCAGCGCGTGGGTGACGAGCACACCGCCGAGCTCCGTCGCCCATTTGCCGCGCCAGGGCACGGCATAATATTCCGGCTTGCGGCGCCAGAAGGTTTCGACCGAGCCCATGTAGAACTTGCCGGCAAGACCGGCGTCGATGATGCGCTTGGCCTTTTCCACGCCATCGCCATAGCGATACTGGAAGATCGGCATCAGCGTGCCTTTGGCCGTCTTTTCGGCAGCGATGATCTCGTCGGCGCCGGCAAGCGAGCCGGTCAGCGGCTTCTCGCAGACCACGTGCTTGCCGGCGGCAAGGGCTGCGATGACCTGTTGCTTGTGGATGCCGGGCGGCGTGCAGATATCGATGATGTCGATACTGCCATCCGCCAGCAGCTCATCGAAGGAGGTCGTGCGCCGTTCGATGCCGAATTCGTCTCCGACCGTCTTCAGGCGCTCTTCGTTCAGGTCGCAGATGGCGACGACCTTGAACTTGTCCGGATGCGGCAGATAACCTTCGACGATGTGGGAGCGGCCGATACCGCAGCCGATGATCGCGACTGTCTTGATGCTCATGTCATTTAATCCTGTCTGGCTTTCCTACCCGATCCATCAGCGCTTCATGCCGGTCGTGGCGATGCCTTCGATCAGCAGGCGCTGGAAGAACAGGAAGAAGAAGAACACGGGCACGAGCGTCAGCGTCGACATGGCAAACAGTCCGCCCCAGTCCGAAGCGCTGGTGGAATCCACGAAAGTGCGCAGGCCGAGCTGGATCGTGTAGGTGTTCATGTCGTTGAGGTAGATCAGCGGACCGAAGAAATCGTCCCAGGTCCAGATGAAGGAGAAGATCGCGGCTGTGGCCAGCACCGGCAGCGACAGCGGCAGCATGATCTTCCAGTAGATGCGCCAGGCGCTGCAGCCGTCCATCATCGCCGCCTCGTCGAGTTCGCGCGGGATGCCGCGGAAGAACTGCACCATCAGGAAGATGAAAAAGGCGTCGCTTGCCAGGAATTTCGGCACGACCAGCGGCAGGATGGTATTGACCCAGCCAAGGTCGAGGAAGAGCACATATTGCGGGATCAGCGTCACGTGATAGGGGATCATCAGCGTGCCGAGCATGATCGCGAACCAGAAGTTCCGGCCGGCAAAACGCAGCCGCGCGAAGGCGAAGGCCGTCAGCGAACAGGCGATGACATTGCCGGCGACGACCAGAAGCGAGATGACGAGCGAATTCCAGAAGAACCGGCCGAAGGAAATGTCGAGGCCGGTCCAGCCGCGCACATAGGACGAGAAATCGACCGAGGACGGAATGAGCGAGGTCGACGAGAAGATCTCGTTTTCCGGCCTGACCGATGCGGACACCATCCACAGCAGCGGATAGAGCATCAGAAGCGAGGCGGCGATCAGCAGCGCGTGAATGACGAGCGTCGCCGGCAGGCTGCGTTTGGTAATGTCCGATGGCGGCCTGGCCGCGGTGACGGAAGCGGTCATCTCAGTCATCGTAATGTACCCAGTAGCGCGAGGTCAGGAAGGAGAAGGCCGTGAAGATCGCGATGATCACCACGAGGATCCAGGCGAGCGCCGAAGCGTAGCCCATGCGGAAATTGCCGAAAGCTTCCTGGTAGAGATACAGCGTGTAGAACAGCGTCGAATTGATCGGACCGCCGGTACCGCCTGAAATGATGAAGGCCGGCGTGAAGGCCTTGAAGGCATCGATCGTCTGCACGACCGCGTTGAAGAAGATCACCGGTGTCAGAAGCGGCAGGGTAATCTTGTAGAACTGGCGGAATTTCGAGGCGCCGTCGAGGCTTGCCGCCTCATACATATCCTGCGGGATCTGCCGCAATCCGGCCAGGAAGATGATCATCGGCGAACCGAACTGCCAGACCGACAGTGCGACCAGCGTATAGATCGAGTAGCTCGGATGCGAGATCCAGCTGGGACCGACGATGCCGAAATGCGCGAGCGCAGCATTGACTAGGCCGTCGCTGGCGAAAAGCTGGCGCCACAGCACGGCGATCGCGACGCTGCCGCCGAGAAGCGACGGAAGGTAGAAGATCGCGCGGTAGATCGGCAGGCCGCGCAGACCCCGGTTCAGGGCAAGCGCGACGAGCAGCGCAAAAGTCAGCTTGAAGGGCACCGACAGGACGACATAGGTCAGCGTGACGGACATGGCCGAGGCGAATTTCGGATCGGCCGTGGCGATGCGCACGTAATTGGCTGCCCCAACCCATCCCGGCGCCCGCAACATGTCGAAGTCGGTGAAGGAGAGGTAGAGCGAAATCAGGGCCGGGCCGAGCGTCAGGCCGAAGAAGCCTATCAGCCAGGGAAGCAGAAAGAGATAGCCGGGAGCATTGGCATTCCACAGCCGCCGGAAGCGTCCGTCAGCCCTTGCTCCCTGATATCTTTCCACCGTTACCGTCCCTGCGGACGTGCGCATCGCATTTGTCATGTAAGATCAACCCCGCGCGAGAATTCGCGTGATTTCATCCACGAGCTGCTTGCCGGCATCGGCAGGCGTAAGCTGGCCGAACGCGACCTGTTCGGAGATCGTGCGCAGCACGACCTGGCCTTCGCCGGCGCCGGTCGGCGGCGGGGGCGGAAGCGGGCCTGCGAGATCGCCAAGACCGCCGACATATTCGAGCGGGATCTTGCCGGTCTCATCGAGCGTGCCGGCGACAACCTCACGCATCGCCTTCGATTCCGGAATGCCGCGCTCGACATCGAGGATCTTGGCGGCATCGGGGTTCTTGACGAAGAAGTTGACGTAGTCGACAGCCTGATCGATCGCCTTCGACTGCGCGGAAACCGAGAAGAACATCGAAGGCTTGCGATAGTGACCGCCCTTCGAATCCGGCTTGATGCGCATGTAGTTGCTGAGCATCAGCTTGTCCTTGACCATCGCCTGATAACCAACGAACTGGTTGGAATGGGCGTAGTCGCAGGCAGCCTTGCCGACGGTCAGCGGGCTGGTGTCGATCGTGTCCTTGTAGAGCGCCTGAATATCGGGCGTTACGCAGGCACCGGCCTCACGGAACTTGGCCCACATGTCGAACCATTCGGACGCATCCTCGGCACCGAAAGCAATCTTCGAATCTGCCGTGTAGAGCGCCTTGCCACGCTGGCGCAGGTAGTTTTCGAAGAGCGGCTCGCCGCCGCTGCCGTCGGCAAAGCCGAAATAGCCCTTGCGCTTGCCGGCCTTGGTGATTTCGGCGCCGATCTTGCCGAACTCTTCCCAGGTGGTCTTGTTGGTCGGCACGTCGATGCCGGCCTCCTTGAAGGCGACGGTGTTGATGACCGTTGCCGCCGAGTTTGCGCCGAGGCTGACGCCGTAGAAATGGCCGTCCACCTTGCCGCCTTCGATCTGCGCCGGGTCGAAATCGTCGAGCTGCAGCTTCGAGGGCATGTAGGATTCCAGCGGGGCGAGAGCGCCGCGCCGGGCATATTCGACGATGTAGCGATAGTCCATCTGGATGACGTCGGGGGCGTTGCGGCCGGCCACCTGGGTGGCAAGGCGCGGCCAGTAATCGGCCCATCCGAGGAATTCGCCGGTGATCGAAACGCCGCTGTGCTGCGCCTTGAAAAGGTCGGAGACCTTGTTGGTGCGGTCAGCGCGCGGCTGAGAGCCCCACCAGATGAGGCGCAGGCGGTTTTCCTGGGCAAAAGCGCTGTTTCCGAGCGCCGACAGCGAAAGGAGCGTAGCACCCCCCGCCATGAAATTACGTCTGCTTACACGAAAAGTCATATTGGTTTTCCTCCTCCCAAAAGGAAGCGCCTCCACACGCTTCCGAATTAGCTATCTTGCAACAAATAACTAATTGGTTACAAGTTATGTTCAAAGCCTCCGGACTGTCAAGCGGTGTTGGTGGCGCGGTTGCGTCGGCCAATTTGAGTTTTTACATTGTCCCGCTTTAGCCATATGAGCGCAACATGGGGAAATAGGGGATATCAGATGAACGACACCGGGGAGAGCGCAAAAAAGAAAATCAAGCGCCCGCCCGCCGAGCGAACCGCCCAACGCGATCCGGAGCGCACCCGCGCGGCCATCCTGGAAGCCGCCACCCAGGAATTTGCGGAGAACGGCATGGGTGGGGCGCGTGTCGATGCCATCGCCGAGCGCGCCGGCACCAACAAGCGGATGCTCTACCACTATTTCGGCGACAAGGAGCAGCTCTATCTGCGGGTGCTGGAGGAGGCCTATGTCAGCATCCGCACGGCGGAACGCGCGCTGAATATCGGCACGCGCAGCCCCGAGGAGGGCATCGGCGAGCTTGCCCTCTTCACCTGGCGCTACTTCCTGCAGCATCCTGAATTCCTGAGCCTGCTCGGGACGGAGAACCTGCATCGCGCCCGCTGGCTGCGCCAGTCCGTGCGGCTCAAGGAGCTGCACTCGCATCTGATCGGCGAACTCTCGCAGGTGCTGGAGGAAGGCAAGAAAGCCGGTGTCTTCATCGAGACCGCCGATCCGCTGCACGTCTATCTGACCATCGCCTCGCTCGGCTATTTCTATTTGTCCAACCAGTACACGCTTTCGACGATCTTCGGCCGCGACCTGATCACGCCCGGCAATCTGGATGCGTGGGAGCGGCATATCGTCCACGTCACGCTCGCCTCGATAAAGCGCTGATTTTCAAAAAACGGAATTGTCTATTGACAGCAATATTCCTCTTCTGCCATCAAGTAACTGTTTAGTTACCGGCTCGGGAGGGCCGGGCCTGGCTGCCCGCTCCCGCCGCATAAAAGCTTCCAGGGAGGGAAAAATGGCACGTCTGGGGATCATTTTGCATGGCGTCACCGGCCGCATGGGCTACAATCAGCACCTCGTCCGGTCGATCCTCGCCTTTCGCGACCAGGGCGGCATCACGCTGAAATCAGGCGAGAAACTCGAAATCGATCCCATCATCGTCGGCCGCAACGGCGCCAAGATGGAAGAGCTTGCCCGCAAGCATAATATCAAGCGCTGGTCGACCGATCTCGACGCAGCGCTCGCCAATCCCGACGACACGATCTTCTTCGATGCCGGCACGACGCTGATGCGCGCCGAACTGCTCTCCAAGGCGCTGGACGCCGGCAAGCATGTCTATTGCGAAAAGCCGATTTCCGACGACCTGCAGGTGGCGATCGAGCTTGCCCGCAAGGCGCGCGCCTCCGGCCTCAAGCACGGCGTGGTGCAGGACAAGCTCTTCCTGCCCGGCCTGCGCAAGCTGGCGCTGCTGCGCGATTCCGGTTTCTTCGGCAAGATCCTCTCTGTGCGCGGCGAATTCGGCTACTGGGTCTTCGAAGGCGATTGGGGCGTTCCGGCCCAGCGCCCCTCCTGGAACTACAGAAAGGCCGATGGCGGCGGCATCATCCTCGATATGCTGTGCCACTGGCGCTATGTGCTCGACAATCTCTTCGGCGAGGTGAAGGCCGTTTCGTGCCTTGGTGCGACCCATATTCCGAGCCGTATCGACGAACAGGGCAAACCCTACAACTGCGATACCGACGACGCTGCCTACGCGACCTTCGAACTGGAGGGCGGGGCGATCGCGCAGATCAACTCCTCCTGGGCCGTTCGCGTGCGCCGCGACGATCTTGTGACCTTCCAGGTGGACGGCACGCACGGCTCTGCCGTTGCGGGCCTGACGAAATGCTGGAGCCAGCATCGCGTCAACACGCCGAAGCCGGTCTGGAACCCGGACCAGCCGCAGACCATCGACTTCTACAAGACCTGGGACGAGGTGCCGGATACGCAGGTTTTCGACAACGGCTTCAAGGCGCAGTGGGAAATGTTCATCCGCCATGTCGTCGAAGACGCTCCGTGGCCCTACGGGCTGGAAGCCGGAGCCAAGGGCGTGCAGCTTGCCGAACTCGGCCTGAAATCCTGGGCCGAGCGCCGCTGGCTCGATGTCCCCGCCCTGGAGTTCTGAGCCGTGACGACGATCAATCTTCCTCTCGACGGCAAAATCGTTCCCTATGCGCTGACCGGCACGCCGATCGAGCTCAAGAAGCGGGAGGCCAAGAGCTTCCCGCGCATCGCCTTTGCTGCCGCCCATGTGGTGGCCGATCCGCTTGCCGACAACGATCCGTGGCTGACGCCGGCGATCGACTGGGAGCGGACGCTTGCCTTCCGCCATCGCCTGTGGGATCTCGGCCTCGGCGTTGCCGAGGCGATGGATACGGCCCAGCGCGGCATGGGTCTCGGCTGGCCGGAAGCACGCGAGCTGATCCGTCGTGCGCTTGCCGAAGCCGGCTCCCGCAAGGACGCGCTGATTGCCTGCGGCGCCGGCACCGACCACCTGGCGCCCGGACCCGACGTGACAATCGACACGATCATTCGTGCCTATGAGGAGCAGATCGAGACGGTGGAAGCCGCGGGCGGCCGCATCATCTTGATGGCAAGCCGGGCGCTCGCTGCCGCGGCCAAGGGACCGGACGACTATATCAGGGTCTATGACCGGATCCTTCGCCAGGTCAGGGAACCCGTCATCATCCATTGGCTCGGCGAAATGTTCGACCCGGCCCTTCAGGGATATTGGGGCAACGGCGACCACCTGAAAGCAATGGAAACCTGCCTTCAGGTCATCGAATCCAATGCCGCGAAGGTCGACGGCATCAAGATCTCGCTTCTTTCCAAGGAGAAGGAAGTGACCATGCGCCGGCAGCTGCCGAAGAGCGTGCGCATGTATACGGGCGACGACTTCAACTATGCCGAACTGATCGCCGGCGACGAACAGGGCCATTCGGACGCGCTGCTCGGCATCTTCGACGCGATCGCGCCGGCCGCCTCCGCGGCGCTCGATGCGCTCGGCCGCAAGAGCAATCGCGAATTCTTCGACCTGCTCGAACCGACCGTTCCCCTGTCGCGCCACATTTTCAAGGCGCCGACCCGCTTCTACAAGACCGGCGTCGTTTTCCTCGCCTATCTCAACGGCCTGCAGGATCATTTCGCGATGATCGGCGGCCAGCAAAGCACGCGGTCTCTCACGCATCTGGCGGAACTTTTCCGCCTGGCCGACAAGGCCCGCGTCCTTGCCGATCCGGAAATGGCAACTGCCCGCATGAAGCAGGTGCTTGCCGTCCACGGCGTTCACTGAGCGCCGGTCGGCAATGGGAGGGGAATGACATGCAGGTCGAAGGACTTTCGATCAACCTCGCGACGATCCGCGAACAATGCGGCTTTGCGGAAGCCGTCGATATCTGCCTGAAACACGGCATCACCTCGATTGCGCCCTGGCGCGATCAGGTGGCCAAGGCCGGCCTCGACGAGGCGGTACGTATCGTCAAGTCGAACGGCATCAAGCTCACAGGCCTTTGCCGCGGCGGTTTCTTTCCGGCCGCAAACGCGGCGGACTGGCAGAAGAACCTCGACGACAACAGACGCGCCATCGACGAAGCGGCGGCATTTTCAGCCGATTGCCTCGTTCTCGTCGTCGGCGGGCTTCCGGGCAGTTCGAAAGATATCGTCGCAGCGCGCCAGATGGTATTCGACGGTATCGCCGCCGTGCTGCCGCATGCGCAGGCTGCGGGCGTGAAACTCGCGATCGAGCCGTTGCATCCGATGTATGCCGCCGACCGCGCCTGCGTGAACACGCTCGGCCAGGCGCTCGACATGTGCGAGCAATTGAGCGAAGACGTCGGCGTTGCCGTGGACGTCTATCACGTCTGGTGGGATCCCGATCTTGCCAACCAGATTGCCCGGGCCGGGCGGATGAAACGCATCTTTGCCCACCATATCTGCGACTGGCTGGTCCCGACCAAGGACATGCTGCTCGACCGCGGCATGATGGGCGATGGCGTTATCGATCTCAAAGGCATAAGACGGATGGTGGAAGCCGCCGGCTTCTTCGGCGCCCAGGAGGTTGAGATCTTCTCCGCCGAAAACTGGTGGAAGCGTCCTGCCGACGAGGTGATCGCCACCTGCGTCGAGCGCTTCAGGAGCTGCTGCCAAGCCTAGTTTAAAATCCAATCGTTTCATCACGTATGAAGGAGGAATCATTCGATGGAGAAACGCCGTTTTGCCCTGATCGGCACCGGTAACCGCGGCACTACGATGTGGGGCAAGGATCTCTTGGCCGGCTGGCGCGAGCATGTCGACCTGACCGCGATCGTCGAGAAGAATTCGCTGCGCGGCGAACGCGCCCGCACCATGATCGGCAGCAACGCGCCGCTCTACGAAAACATCGATTCGATGCTTTCAGAGCAGAAGCCGGACCTGGTGATCGTCTGCACGCCCGACCATACGCATGACGATATCGTGGTGCGCGCGCTGGAAGCTGGCATCGACGTCATCACCGAAAAACCGATGACGACCTCGGTCGAGAAGATTCGCCGGATTCTGGACGCGGAAAAGCGCACCGGCCGCCGGGTCGACGTTTCCTTCAACTATCGTTACGCACCGACGGCGGCCAAGATCAAGGAACTACTGAATTCCGGTGAGATCGGCCGCGTCACGTCGGTCGATTTTCACTGGTATCTCAACACCAAGCACGGCGCGGACTATTTCCGCCGCTGGCATGCCTATACGGAAAATTCCGGCAGCCTGTTCGTTCATAAGGCAACCCACCATTTCGACCTTCTGAACTGGTATCTCGACAGCGATCCCGACGCCGTGACCTCTTTTGCCGATCTGCAGAACTACGGCCGCAAGGGGCCGTTCCGCGGCCCGCGCTGCAAGCTCTGTCCGCATACGCAGGAGTGCGATTATTACCTCGATCTCGAGAAGGATCCTTTCCTCGACACGCTCTATGAGGATCCGTCGAAGATCGACGGCTATTTCCGCGACGGCTGCGTTTTCCGCGAAGATATCGACATCCCCGATACGATGGTCGTTTCCATCCGCTACCGGAACAATGTGCACGTTTCCTATTCGCTGAACACGTTCCAGCCGATCGAGGGACATCACCTCGCCTTCAACGGCACCAAGGGCCGCATCGAAATCCGCCAATATGAGGCGCAGCCCTGGGAGGAGCCGAGGGAAGATACGATCCTGCTGATCCGCAGTTTCCCGCATGGCAAGGAGGCGGTCAAGCGGATCAAGGTGCCGCACTCCTCCGGCGGCCACTATGGCGGCGACGACAGGATGCGCAACATGATCTTCAAGCCCGACATGCAGGACAGGCTCGCACAGCGCGCCGGCACCCGGGCCGGCGCCATGTCCGTGCTCTGCGGAATCGCGGCACTGACGAGTTCGCGCACCGGCAAGGTCGTCAGCATATCCGACCTCATGCCGGAACTTGCCAATGACGGTTCGCCGAATTCCCTGAAGGCGTCGTAAGAGGCCTCAGGCGGTATTTTCCAGGCTTTCGAGGGTGAGCCCGTAGAGAAGAGGCTCGCCCTTGATGAAGCGCTCGACCTCGTCCGCCGCCATTTCGCCGAGGCGGGTGCGCTCCAGGCCGACCGCGCCGGCGATATGCGGCGTCAAAAAGACGTTGGGCAGGTCGTAGAATGCCGAACCCGGTCCCGGTATTTCGGGATCGGTCACATCGATGACGGCGTCGATACGGCCGGTTTTCAGCACGGCCAGCAGCGCATTCTCATCAATCAGCGCGCCACGGGCCGTATTGATGAGCGTCGCGCCATCCTTCATCAGGCCCAGCTTCGACGCATCGATCATGTGCCGGGTAGACGGCAGCGACGGCGCGTGGACGGAGACGATATCCGATCCGCGCATGAGCTCGTCGAGCTCCACCTTCTGCGCGCCCATTGCGCGTGCCTGCTCAGCATCGACTGTCGGATCGAAGAGCAGCACCTGATAGTCGAAGGGCCTCAGCAGATCGATGACACGGCGCCCGATGCGCGAGGCGCCGATAATGCCGACCGTGCGGCGATAATTGCCGATGGCTTCCCGCTGCATCGGGTAGGTCCGATCACGATGGCGGTCGGCGACATAAAGGTCGCGAAAGCGGAAGACATGTTTGCCGGCGAAGATGATCGCGGCCAGCGTGAATTCGGCAACGGGAACGGCATTGGCCTCGGCCGCATGACTGACGGCGATGCCGGCTTCAAATATGCCGGCATCGACGATGCCCTTCACCGTTCCTGCCGCGTGAGCCACGAGCTTCAACTTCGGGGCAAGCGTCAGAACCTCATGGCCGACATAAGGCGCTCCCCAGCCGGTGATCAGGATTTCCGCCTCGGAAAGAAGGCGTTTCGCCCGCTCGTCGTCAAAGTGCTCGAGCGGCTCGGCATCCAGCAGGCGCCCGACGCCATCCAGCCGGCGAAGGATCGTCTCGGGCAGCACATGCTCCGTACGGGAAGGCTGCATGGCGAGGACGATGGCAGGACGGCTCATGGCATGTGTCCCGGCGCTTCGATGGCGCTGACGGTCACGCCCTTTTCGCTGACCAGCTTCTGGAGCGCAACGAGATCGGGAGCCTTGGGCGGCGTGGACCAAACGCCCGATACGGCAGCCGGATCGTTCAACGCGAGCGCAGCCGTGACCAGGATCGTTTCGCCAGCCGGAATCTCGCCGCGGAGCTGGGGCACGAGCGTCTTGGAAACGATCAGGTTGGTATTCGGCAGCGCCTTCTGCACAAGGCCGTTTCGCTTGATCGAGGAACCAAGATCGACGATGCCGGTGAAATCCGCTTCGCCGATCGCATGGGCCGAGCCTTCGGCCGCTGAAAGCGTATCCGCATCGAGATCGCGTTTGGCAATCGCAAAGCCGCCTTCCGCCGTCTGCAGCGGGCGCGGCGTCGCAATACGGTGAACGCGGATATGCCACGGCACCGATGGCACGAGCCAGGTTTCGACCTTCACGTCCTTGAAGGCCGACCATCTGGAATAAAGGATGTCGCCGGCGATCTTCGCTTCCTCGTTCGTCTCCCGGACACGGTAATGCAGCCCGTCGTCGCTGAAGGCGAGCGCCGAATCGAAGGCAGCCAATGCGAAAGCGCGCTCGTCGGCCTCGACGCTGAAACCGTAGCGGGCAGAATAGGCGAATTTTGCGTATTTCTCCGTGCCGAAGCGCATTTGCAGGTTTTCCTGCCCCGAAGACAGCGCCACGACATCATTGCCGGCGCGCATGACCACCATGCCGGGATGACGCTGCGGAACGACATCCGGCACCGGCTCCGGTGCCTTCTCCTGCGCGAGCCAGAAAGGATGATCCTCCGGAATGGCGAGCGGCAGGAAGGCCTTGAAGGCCCAATAGGGCGAGCCGGCAGAATTGTAGCTCTCGGACATCAGGAGGTTCGGATAGCCGAAGCCGATGGAGAGAACGCCGTCGTGGCTGGCGATCGGCTTGTCCCGCCACCAGCGCAGATGCTCCAGGCAGAGATGCTTGACCTCGCCCCAGGGCAATGCCTCGAGATCGGCGAAGGCAAGCGCCGACCAGAAACCGGCACAGGCGAAACGATAGGTAAGGCTGCGGCCGAAGGGTATTGTCGCGCCATCGGGCGCAAACCAGTGGCGGAAATCCCTGGCGAAGAGCACGGCGCGCTCGCGATAGCGCCTGGCATAGTCATCATCGACGAGCTTCGAATAGATCAGGCCGTAGAAATGCATGGCGAAGGGAATGTAGTGGTCGATGCGGCGGATATTGCCGTCGCGATACCAGCCGTCGCCGATATAGAAACCTTCGAGTTCCTCGAGATATTGCCTGGTCAGGCTGCGGTCGAAATCGGCTCCGAGACGGTCGAGCGCGATATCGACGAAGATGCGGAAGAATTTCCAGTTGTTGTCGGCATAGTCGAACTGCCGGACGTGCTTGAAATAGGCGATGACATTGTCACGGGCGCGGCTGTCGAGCGGTTCCCAGATCTTGTCGGGCACCAGCGCCAGGGCAAAACCGAGAGCGGCGAGTTCCACCATGCGCTGGTCGCGGGCGTTGACCGTGCCCCAATATTCGGGATGAGCCGGATCGCAGCCATTGGCCAGGCCTTCGGCAAAGCGGTGCCAGTGATCGAAAGCGTTCCTGCCGGCGCCGAGCGGCGCAAGACCCCAGAGCGGACGGGCAAAGCCTTCGAGATCGGCAGCGGCCCGGTCGAAATGGGCGCCGGCGCCATCGAGGCGAACGCGAGCGCTGCCCTCGGAGAAGAAGGGCAGCAGCGGGTCGAAGAGGTCGTTGACGGCACGGATCATGTCGGCGCGCGTCTTCAGCGGATTGCCTGCAAGCGGGTTTGCGCTGGCGGGATCATAGGTCATCGGCATCACTCACAGCTTGTCTGTATCGGGAACGGTGCCTCCGGCAACGGGAACGACCGCCTGGCAGATATGGCGGGCGGGAGCGGTCCTGTCGCGGTAGCGGGAGAGCATCAGGGAGACGGCCTCGCGGCCAAGTGCTGCGCGGTCGACGCGCATGGTGGAAAGCCGGGGATTGGTCATGACCGCGCAGGGCAGGTCGTCGAAGCCGACGATCGCAAAATCCTCGGGAACACGACGGCCCGCTTCGGTAACGGCTTCAAGAACGCCGACGGCAATGAAATCATTCATGCAGAAAGCTGCCGTATATCCCGGATCCTCGGCGAGCATCGCGAGCGTGCGCTCATGCGCCTCGCGGCTGGCGCTGCCCTGGAAGGTAAGCGGTACGAGCCGGCCTTCGGCACCGGGCACCGCGGCAATCGCCGCCTCGAAGCCCCGCACACGCTCGCGGATCGTGTGGCGGTGGGAGCCGGTGAGATGCATGATGCGGCGATGGCCGGCTTTCGTGAGCCGGCTCGTCGCCTCGTAGGCGCCGAAGAAATTGGAGGGCGAGACACCGTCGAGACGCAGGCGCGGATCGGTGCCGTTGACGAGCACTGTCGGCGTTCCCGTTTCTTCCAGCCAGACCCGCAGCGTATCGCTGGGATCGATGCCGACGAGGAAAAGTCCTTCGGCATCCGCCGTCTGCATATATTCGCCGACGACGTCGGGCGTGGTGCGGTCCTCACGCACGAGCCGCACCTCGAAGGGCATGCCGGCCTCGGCAGCGCCGGCACGAAGACCCTCGACGATCGATTCGTAGAAGACGCTGAGGCCGCCGGTCGCCCCGTCACTGGCAATCAGGGCAAGCCCGCCTGGAACGCTTTCCGACACGGTCTTAACCGGATAGCCGTGCTCGGCAGCGACCTTCAGGATGTGCCGCCGCACGTTTTCGCTGATGCCGGGCTCGTTGGCGAGCACCCGCGAGACCGTGGAAACGGATACACCGGCCAGACTGGCGATATCGGCCTGGCGTGGCCTTTTGCTCTTGGTCTCGTTCATTTTGATCTCATCCATACGGCAAAGATTATGCAAATCATGCAAATTTGCAAGACAATCATAATTTCTTGCAAAGAGAAATTTTTTGCGTACTCTACGCCGAGACGCCCGGAAAGACCATTGGAGGATGGCACCGGGCATTGGACAAAGGAGGAAATCAATGCAGGTCAATCGCCGTTCATTCTTGATGGGAACCGCAGGTGCCGCGGCCGGCCTCGCCTTCGGCGCCGGCAGCGCGACCCCCGCTTTTGCCGAGGACGTTTCGCTTCGTGCCATGTGGTGGGGCTCGAACGACCGCGCCAAGCGCACGCTCGATGTCGCCAAGCTCTACCAGTCCAAGACGCCTGGCGTCACAATCGTCGGTGAATCGCTGGCCGGTGACGGCTACTGGACGAAGCTTGCGACACAGATGGCCGGCCGCTCGATTGCCGACGTCTTCCAACTCGAGCCGGGCACGATTTCCGATTATTCCAAACGCGGCGCCTGCCTGGCGCTCGATCAATTCGTGCCATCGACGCTGAAGGTCGACGATTTCGGCGCCGACATGCTGAAACTGACAACAGTGGACGGCAAGCTCTACGGTGTCGGCCTCGGCCTCAATTCCTTCGCGATGTTCTATGACACGGCGGCATTCGAAAAGGCCGGCATTCCGGCGCCGACGCCCGATCTTACCTGGGAGGAATATGCCAAGCTCGCCGTGGAGCTCGGGAAATCCGGCGGCAAGCCCGGTCCTTTCGCAGCGCGTTACACCTACGTCTTCGACGCCTGGCTGCGCCAGCGCGGCAAGAGCCTCTATGCCAAGGAAAGCCCGACCCTCGGCTTCACGGTCGACGACGCCAAGGAATGGTTCGATTACTGGGATAAGCTGCGCAAGGCCGGCGGCACCGTTGCTGCCGACGTGCAGACGCTGGACCAGAACAACATCGACACGAACTGCCTCACACTTGGTAAATCGGCCATCAGCATGGCCTACTCCAACCAGATGGTCGGCTATCAGCTGGTCATCAAGAACAAGCTCGGTATTGCTATGTTGCCGCGCGAGAAGAAGGGCGGCCCGTCGGGCCACTATTATCGTCCGGGACTGATCTGGAGCGTGGGCGCCACGACCAAGCAGGGTGAAGAAGCCGCAAAGTTCATCAGCTTCTTCGTCAACGATCCGGAAGCCGGCAAGATCCTTGGCGTAGAACGCGGCGTGCCGATGTCGCCGGTGGTGCGGGAAGCCATTCTGCCGCAGCTCAACCCGACGGAGCAAGAGACGGTCAAGTACATTACCTTGCTCAAGGATCAGGTGGGTGAGTATCCGCCGCCGGTTCCGATGGGCTCCACCGAATTCGACCAGCGGGTGCTTCGTCCGACCTGCGACGAACTCGCCTTCGAACGTATCTCGGTGGCAGATGCCGCCCAGAAGCTTGTCGAGACCGGCAAGGCGACCATCAGGGGTTAATCATATCCTGCACGACGAATTGCGGCCCGCCATCGGCGGGCCTTTCCCTTTCGGCAACCCCAGCGCATTCAGCACGCCAGCTCAGTTGCTGGCATCGTCAACGACGCGCCAGTCGGGCCGGCCGAGATTGAATGGCCATGCATGCACGTCGCGGTCGTTGAAGTAGACGACTTCCTGCAGTTCGGGAAAATCGCCCTGCTTGAGCGTCGCCGTTTCCATCCACGGCTTGACGTATCCGTCACTGCCCTCATAGCCGAGCTCGGCCACCCAGACCGGCTTGTGATACCGGGCGACAAGGTCGTATCCCGGCCTCAGCGCCTCGGCAAACGTCCGCGGGCCGTTGTGAACGATCCGGTCGTAAGGCTCCAGGCCGAAAACCGATAGGCCGACAAAGTCGACATAGGTATCGCCGGGATAATAGGCATTGAGGCCAGGCTTTCCCTTCGGCGACCACATGAGTTTCGTCTTGGGCGCTTCCTGCCGCACGATATCCATCATGCGCCTGTAGGCGGCTATATAGTCGGCAGGATTCCAGCCGGACCACGAAAAGCGGCCGGAATCGTCTTCCATTTCCTGTCCCCAGCGGATGATGACCGGACTTTGCAGCTGGGCGATCATCCTGGCAATCGCCCGCATGTTCGCGTCGTATTCACCGCGGAACAGCTTCCGGCGAAGTTCAGCTGACGTCAGCCGCCAGTCCACATCCCACGACCAGGGTTCCACCGTGATCAGCAGGTTGCGGCCCCTCGCCAGCGCATAGGCGTCCGCGACACGCAGCGTTTCGAGATCGACATCTTCCCATGGAAGGAAAAGGTGCTCCGTCGTTACGTTCTGCTGCGCGCCGAAATCTCCATGCGGGTCGTAGGCGCCAAACCGGATGCCGCCGGCGTGAATGACCGGTCGTTTGTCGGCGATCGTTTGCGCAGCCGTATTCGCGGGGGCGATGGCATTCTGCGCCGCGCTTCGGTGCGACAGGTCGGCAGCGCCGAACAGAAGCAACGCGATTGCTGCCGTCGAGATTTTCTTCGCCAGGGTTTTCATGGTCTTGCCCTCCCCTTCGGCTTACCTGTTGGTCACGAGAACCTGTTTCAGCTCTTTGGCTTTCAGGCTCACCGTGTCTGCCGGAACCAGCTTCCGGAACTCATCGTCGGTTTTCGTGGAAGCGTGCCGGAACACGTACCAGTCCCCGCTCGGCTGACGCCGCTGATAGATCGTATTGCCGATCTTGCGGTGGCCGAAGCAGGTACTGGCACGTGCCGCCCCCTCATTGTTGGTCCAGGTCGCGCGCATGCACATCTGGCCGAAATCGTCGACGACCCAACGGCCTTCGGCGAAAGACTGTTTGCCGCCATTGTCGACCCAGGCGACGAAATGCCTGCCCTCGCCAAAGAAACGACCGCCGCCCGTATTCCAGATCCAGGTCTTGTTGGCGTAGATCCCGTAGAGTTCGCCGGCGCTCAGCGGCACCGGTACCGGTGCTTTCTTCTTTTCTGCGGCCAGTGCGCCCGCCGGCAGGATAAGGCTAAGGCACAGAGCCAGCACTCCTCCCGTCAATCGTGTTGTCATGCTCATTTTGTCCTCCTCACGCATTTCTGCTCTCTCCAACATCCCTTCGCTCCCGGCCAAGGTCGGCAAAACCGTGCCATTTGAGACGGAATTTCACGATCCTGGTCTTGCCGCCGCCGAGCCCCGCGCCCGCCACAGCGAATTGCGACCGGGTAAAGGTGACAAAGGGCTGGCCGTGCGAAAGCGCTTCCACGGCAACCAGCCCGTGGTTGCCGAGCTGCGCTCCGCCGACCAGGCAGGCAACGAGACCGCCCGCAGCGGCAAGGCGCAGGCCGTATGTCTGCGGCAGGAAGGGCTGACCGTTCTCGGCGGCGTGACGGACGACAACCAGGATTGCGAGCGACAGATAAATCGACAGGTTGATCGCCGCGAAGATCTGGAAGCCATGCGCAGCATCGCCATCGGCAGCAAAAGCCATGGCCGCGGCACAAATGCCTGCCAGCGCAATGTATGGTGCGATGATCCGCGCCGGCAGTTTGCGCGCGCCCTGATCACCCTTTGGGGTGATACGGAAATCGACGAAGGAACCGGTCATGTGATCGCGCAGCGCGGCGAGGCTGCCGGCAAGCGACCAGGGCCAGCGCAGCAGGATGAAAACGACACCTTCCCAGCCGAAAAGCTTCGCGTCGTGTGGCCGGAATGTGCCCGACGCGCGCCAGAAGACGGCGAATGCCGTCAGTGCGAGCGACAGCGGCAGCGAGTGCAACAGGAATGCCGGATAGGTGACGTTGACGAAGACATGCCCCGTGAGCAGGGCCGCGACCGGCAGCATGAACGTCAGGGCCATGAAGGCTGAAAACAGCGGATACCAGAGCTGCGAAAACAGGAACTGGAACTTCAGCTTCAGCGGCAGCCGGGCGACATGGCGGCGAGAATGCTGCAGGAGGATCGTCACCAGGCTGCGCGACCACTGGAATTCCTGCACGACCAGATCGACGAATGTCGCCGGCCCATCGCCATGGGCGATGGCATTGACCGCATGGACGCCACGCCAGCCACCGGCATTCATCATCAGCGTGGTCGAATGATCTTCGGCGAGCTCGGGGCCGAGCCCGCCGATCTGCCTCAAGGCCGCCGTGCGAACGGCATAGTGCGAGCCGATGCAAAGCGGCGCCCAGCCATTATTGTATCCCGCCTGCAGCGAGCCATGCAGGCTTGCTTCGGCATAGAGCCTGCCGCGGGCGGCCCAGCTTTCGGCCGCATTGGCATCACAGATGCTGGGTGCCGAGACATAGCCCACTTCGGGATCGGAGAAGGGTCGCAGGACTTCGCGAAGATAGGTCGGCGTCGGAACATGATCGGCGTCGAACTGAGCGACGAAGTCATAGCGTTCGTAGCCGAAGTGATCGTAGAAACAGGCGAGATTGCCTTCCTTGCAGCGCGTGCGGCGCGGCCAGGTGGCGCGGTGATATTCGCTCACACCCTTGCGGGTCGAGATCATGATGCCGTGCTGCCCGCACCACCTCCTCGTTTCCTCGGACGGATCTTCGTCGGCAAGCCAGACATCGAACTCGACACCCTTCTGATCGAGCATGGCAAGAAGCGTTTTGCGCAGGACGGCGAAGGGTTCCGACGGCGCCTTGGTGACCACCATGGCGACGCGGCCCTGCGGCAGGCCGGCGGACGATCCGACCTGCCTTGCGTCCAGAAAAATCAGGATGAAATAGGCCGGCACCAGAGTGATCCAGGCAAGGACGAGGGTGACGAGCAGGAATGCCGGCCATGAAACGACGTGCGTCGGCTCGAGCCACCAGAGCCAGAAGTAGGCAAGCGCTGCCAGCCAGCCGGCGATGCCAAGGCCGTAGGCGGCCCGGTTCCAGCCGGCAAAGACGGGCTCGAACATCCGGGATCCGGCTGCGGAAGACCGATATGTTCGACCGATTCCGGCTCCGGCGCTCATGCGATCACCTCCAGTCCGAAGGTCGGGCCGGCCGTGCGGATGATCGTGTCGATATCCGAAAGCGTCGGCACGAAGTCCAATTCCAGGCAAGCCCTTTTCGTATCGGCGAAAAGCACGGGCGGATCGCCGGCGCGGCGCGGCTGGCAACGGATCGGCACTTTATGGCCGGTCTTCCGCCTGACGGCCCGGAGGATCTCGCCGACCGACGTGCCGCGGCCGGAACCCAGATTGAGGCTGAGGGAATTGCCGCCAACCAGGAGGTGGCGAACGGCGGCAAGATGCGCTTCGGCGAGATCGCTGACATGGATATAATCCCTGACACAGGTGCCATCTTCCGTCGGATAGTCGGTGCCGAAAACATCGAGGCTCTCGATCCGGCCGCTTGCGGCAAGAAGCGCACGCGGGATCAGATGGGTTTCGGGATAGTGCCGCTCGGCAAGCTGGCCTTCCGGATCGGCGCCTGCGGCGTTGAAGTAACGGAGCGCGGCAAAACGGATGCCATAAGCAGCCGCATAGTCCTCCAGCGCCATTTCGAAGATCAGCTTGGTCCTGCCATAGGGACTGACCGGCTGTTGCGGCGTTTTCTCGCCGATCGGCAACATTTCCGGGATGCCGTAGGTCGCGCAGCTGCTGGAAAAGACGATCCTGTCGATATTGCAGTCGAGGCAGGCGTCCAGCAGCGACAGGCTGCCTATGACGTTGTTGCGATAATAGACGCTCGGCTTTTCGACGGATTCGCCGACATAGGCATTGGCACCGCAATGGATGACACAATCCGGCGAATAGGCGGCCATCACCTGCCGCAGCCTCGCGCCGTCGGCGATGTCGGCCTGGATCAGCGGCCCCCACCGGACGCTATCGATATGCCCGGTGGAAAGATTGTCGTAAGTGACCGGAACCATGCCGGCACGCGCAAGCGCCTTGCAGATGTGGCTGCCGATGAAGCCGGCGCCACCCGTAACCAGGATGTAGCGGGGCATCTCATAGTGCCTCCACCACTTGTCGGCAGGTCAGCAGCGCATCGAAATAGGCTATCGTGCGCTTGAGCCCGGCCTTCAACTCCGTCGTCGGCCACCAGTTCAGCGTTTCCCTGGCTTTGGAAATGTCCGGCCGGCGCTGCTGCGGATCGTCTGCCACGGCCGGCAGGTAAATGATGCGCGAGCGCGAATTGGTCAGATCGAGGACGATTTCGGCCAGATCGCGCACCGTGATCTCCGCCGGATTGCCGAGATTGATCGGACCGACACAGTGCTCACCGGCCTCGGCGAAACGCAGGAACCCATCGACGAGATCATCGACATAACAGAAGGAGCGCGTCTGCCTGCCGTCGCCGTAGATGGTGATGTCCGCGTCGGAGAGCGCCTGGACGATGAAGTTGGATACGACCCGCCCGTCATCAAGGCGCATACGCGGGCCATAGGTGTTGAAGATCCGGCCAACCTTGATATCGACGCCATATTTGCGGTGATAGTCGAAGAACAGGGTTTCGGCCGATCGCTTGCCCTCGTCGTAGCACCCGCGCGGACCAATCGGGTTGACGTTGCCGAAATAGGTTTCTCGCTGCGGATTCTCGTGCGGATCCCCATAGACTTCCGAAGTCGAGGACTGGACGACCGTTGCGCCGGTGCGGCGCGCCGCATCGAGCGTGTTGACGGCACCGAGCACATTGGTCAGCAAGGTGCCGACAGGATCACGCTGATAATCCGGCGGTGAAGCCGGCGACGCAAAATTGAAGATGACGGAGGCCTCGACATCGTAGGGCTGGCGCACGTCATGTTCCAAAAGCCTGAAACGGGTATTCGCCAGCAGATGCTCGATATTGACGCGGCGACCGGTGTGGAAATTGTCGAGACAGATGACCTCGTGGCCGCGCTCGAGAAGTCGCTCGCAAAGATGCGAACCCAGGAAGCCGGCGCCGCCGTTGACCAGCACGGTCTTTGACCGCTGTCGCGGCGATGCGGACGCAGATCCTGAATGTCCTTCGGTGGGAATGAAGCTACGCATTACAAATCCTTCCCATGTGGTGTGGTCTTTTAGACCCTTCTATACTTTAGGCTCCCCCTTCTTCCGTCTCGATAACTTCAACGTGAAGTAGTATCGATCAAATAACCACCCTGGCTATTCTTCGGATAGTTGCACCCATGGTCAAAATGATAGGAGGATATCAGGTCAGGTCAACTTGAAAACGCTAGAGCAATTCTAAATAGCTATAGTATTAAACTTTGGAATTCGCTTGATTAATCCCCCTCAACGACTATGGTGCCAAGCCTCGGTCCGACCGCTCCTGCGTCAGTCGATGAAGCCAGTTTAGGGAAGTGGCCGGGCAGTGCTGTGCGAGGGCGCGTCGCAATTGCCCTGATGATATAGGGGGTTCTTCGATGACGGCTGACGATCGCATGCATGGCAGAGCGCCATGCGGTTTCAGCTCTCTGGTTTTGGCGGCGACGGTCGTTCTCTCGGCTTTCGGACCGATGTCATGTGCGGTAGTCGATCCGGCGATCGTAGGCAGCACGGAGAAGAACGTCGTTGTGGCAAGTGCGCCACGTGCCGCGAAGGACTTCCCCGATGCCGCCGAACCAAAGACCGCGCCGGCGAAAGTGAGCGCCGCGATCTATCCCGGTTCCGCGCCGTATATCTGCTCGCCGAGCGGGTTCGGCCAGAAATCGCGCTGCTTTGCCCGCACGTCCCGGACGGACTGATGGCCTAGTGCGGCCACCTGCCGGAGAGTTCGCCGTTGTCCGACGTGTCGTTGAAGAAACGCGAGGCCGCTTCCGTGCGATTTCTCACATTCATCTTCTTGTAGATATTGCGGACGTGGACCTTCACCGTGTTTTCGGACAGGTGAAGCTTGTCGGCGATAATCTTGTTCTGCGTGCCCTTACAGATAAGGTCGAGGATCTGCACCTCGCGCGTGGTCAGGGCCGCCATGCTGTTGCGGCGAAGCTTCAGGGCATTGGCGCGCGCTGCATCGACGGACTTGGTCTGGTACAGCGAGGGCTCGAGCTGGGCCGTCGCCCGATTGGACAGACGACCTAAAAGTGCGGATGGAAAATGTTCGCCGCCCTTCATCAGCAAATCGATTGCCGCCATGAAGACATCCAGGCGCAGGTTGAGCGGCAGGACGCCATCGACGACACGCGCCTCGACAAGGCGGCTGATATAGGGCTCCATCATGTCGATGGCTTCGACGACGAGGCCGATCGATGCGTCCGGACGGTTTTCGCGAACGACCTGCAGCGCATCATGCAACTCGGCGCCGGCGACGTGATAGAAAAGGACAAGCCGCATATCCTGAATATCCTTCTCGGATATGGACTGCGCGCTCGATACGCTTACGACATCGAAATTCGGGAATTTCTTTGCGAGTGCCTCAACCATGCACTCCGAGAACAGATCCGCCTTGGCGATTACCAGGACTGTTTCCCCGTTCGGGCTCAGTCTTCTTGCCTGATCCGAATCTCCTACTTCCGACCCAACCATGAACATATACGCCTCCCCTAGCGCTACACTATACTCAAACTCGGAGCATCTACTCCCATTGGCGCGATGACGGGTACTACATGCCGACGAACATTGCCCCTAGGCATGTGGCCGCCTTATCTTTTAGGCATTTCTTAATTATGGTAATATGGATTTCAAAGGAAAGAAATGGCCCAAATGGGTTAGTTGTCAGGAACTTCTATTTATTTTTTGCCACTTTATGGTTGCATTTCCGACCAGAAACATCCTGGCGGGCGGTATTTCAACTAGATTTCGGTATAAAGCAGCATGTATTAGTTCGGGACATACGAAATCGAAGTGGTATTGCCAGACGATATTTCAAAATAAGACGGAGAACCTTCCGGGCTTAACTTCGCGGTATCGCAAACAGTCGGAGCTGCCGGTTTGCGAGGCACTGCCGCATTCGTAAACGGCTTCCGCCGGGCCTTCGAGCCGGCATGGGCTTAATTACAGTATTGAACCGGCTTTCAGATGCCTTAGCCCGAATTGATATCTATCGGGACCCGGATTTTTGCACCAATCTATGACGGTTGCCAAAATGGCGACGTGAAAATCAAGTATCGGCATGTGTTTTTGATACTTGGTCTTCTTTCGAGGGAACTCAAAAAGAAGTTGAACTGCCTTGCTCGCGCTCAAAACGAGTCCGGGATCGGATCTGTGCGCCTTTGTACTGCTTAAGCACAGTCCCAATACAGAATTTGGACAACAAATCGCAATGAACTGCAGATGAAGAGGTACCGCGTCCATCTGCCGATGTTAACGTATTGGAGCAAGCGCGAGCAAAGATCCCATTTGAGATGAGAGGGACTTCGAAAGCTGCTCCAATTTTTTGGAGGAACAGCAATGTCTTATGACCCCAAGCACGGTTCCGATGACGACACCGTGAAGGTAGGCGCGTTGGCCGACGGCCTTTCCAGCGCCATCAATTCAACCGATATCGATGACGATTCCACGGGCTATGTCGGCGGTATCGCTAACGGCGACAATCGCAACAACACCGACAACAGCACGGACGTCGACGTCAAGGCCCATATCGATCTCGACGTGAAGACCGACAACGGCGACAACCGCGACAACGAATACGACTGGAGCTACAAGTCGGACGACGACACGAACACCAAGACGACCACGATCAACGACAACGACACGACCACAACCACGAAGTCGGATTACGACTGGAGCTATGACGCCAAGTCGTACAGCGACGACGACGTCGACATCAAGACGGTCACGGATACGGAAACCACCACCAAGACCGACACCGATATCGATACCGACATCAAGACCGTCACCGATACCGACACCAAGACGACCACGGACAGCTACAACACCAGCGACAGCTTCAACAAGACGGACACGGACTTCGCCGTTATCGAGGATGTCAAGGACTTCGGGAACCTCGGCGTGGCCGGCCATGATCTTACCTTCAATATCGGCGACGACTTCTCCTTCACGCTCGACGTCAACAACATTCTCAACGATTCGCTGAACGGTGCAGGCAACGATACCGGCTTCAGCATCGTGCAGGCAAACCATCTCGCAGACCAGGATGAGGCCTGGAACGTCAAGATGGA
This sequence comes from Rhizobium sp. KDH_Rht_773_N, assembly GCF_052946295.1. Classification (NCBI taxonomy): domain Bacteria; kingdom Pseudomonadati; phylum Pseudomonadota; class Alphaproteobacteria; order Hyphomicrobiales; family Rhizobiaceae; genus Rhizobium; species Rhizobium sp. KDH_Rht_773_N. The sequence continues at coordinate 1,751,384 of NZ_CM129525.1, forward strand.
CAACGCCGGCGCTCAGAACCAGCTGAGCGCGAATGCAGGCACCGCGCATGGTGCTGACGGCGTCGACATGGACGGCAAGGGCTGGGATCTCAAGGCAGGCGACGACGTTGCAGGCACTTCGACGGCAGATGCTTCTGCAATCCTCGCCAATTCGGGCTTCCATCTGGAGCTCGTGCAGGGCGCGAACATGCTCAGCAACGCTGTGGACTCCAGCGTCATCGGCGGCAACTCGCACGCCTCCGACGTCGGCGAAGATACCAGCGGACAATAACCTCCAAGACCAAGAAAGGGCTGCACCGGCTTCGGCCGGTGCAGTTTGAATGCTTGCGTACGAATTGACGAACAGCGCGGCTCCCGCAGAAGGACGTCGCATGGCCGGTCGTTTCTTCGATAGGGAGGGCCAAGGCAATGCAAATCGAGAAATTCTCAGAAATCATCGCCCATTTCATCGGCATATTCGAAACGATGACCGAAGAGATGCGGCTGCGCACAGAATTGACCGAGGGAGCCGGTCCTGCCGAAAACAATCCGACGCTCGACGACCTGACCGCCAGAAGCCCGGCATTCGCTTCCGATCTCGCGCTCAAAGACTACGATCCCGACGTCAACTACCGCAGCGTCAGTTACGACATCGTCTATGGCGGCCCGCGCCGGTTCGGCAGTTCCTTCGAGGAAAGCCTCGACAAACTGTCCGAAATCGCCCACCGCGACGTACCGCTGCCACGTTTCGGCAGTCCGCAGGACATCAACATCGAGGACGAAGAAGAACTGCAGGTTTTCGATGGTCCCGGATCGGTGATCGGTTACACCACGCAGGTCAACGTTCTCTACGACGACGACTATCTCGACATGACCGACGGGCATCATGCCCCGCGCGATACGAGCTTCGTCACGGAAAAACTGGCCGAATTCAGTTCAAAGGTCGAGATATTCTCTCCCTTTTCCGATCTGCACAGAACCGACACCCACGAGGGGATCAAGCAGATCGCCGCGGACATGGAAGCCTATATCCAGGATAAGGAGGATTCCGGCCAGACATCGCTCGGCACGGGTGAGCCGCCGGCGGACAATCCAAATGACCAGGTGCACGATTTCGTGCTGGCGGGCGACGAGATCACCGGAACCTACATGAACGGCAAGCTCGTTTCCGAGGTTCCGGTGCTGGACGATCTTCTGCCGGACCGCGGTCTTGCCCAACCGCCCGAAGACCCGGACGAAAGCCAGACATCCGTCGAGCAGCACGACCCGGCTTCGAGCAGCCTGGAGGTCACTGCCGGCGCAAACCTCGTCGCAAACATAGCGTCCGTCGTCAACACTGCGGTGATCTCTTCCGTAACGGCTGTCATGGGCGATTATCACCAGATCGACGCCATCACGCAGGTCTACGCCTACAGCAACAATGACGACATCGCCTCGGTGTTCCAGTCCTCCGCCGATTCGAACGCGGGCGCCGGAACCGCTGCCTACAATATCGCCAGCTTCGAACGCGATGCGTACGAAGCGCCCCAGCCGCAGACAATGGTCGATGCGCAGGGCGATCCCATCTTTCCGATGGCCTGGCGTGTCAGCGTCATCGAGGGCGACGTAACCTTCGTAAACTGGATCGAGCAATATCATTTCGTCAGCGACAACGACACCATGACCGTTACGACGAGCGGGTCGCAAGCCACCGTTCTGACCGGCGGCAATACAACGCTGAATTTCTCGTCGTTCTTCGAAATGGGCCTGCAATACGACCTCATCATCGTCGGCGGCAGCGTCTACGACATCAACAGCATCACGCAGATTTCACTTCTCTACGACAACGACTGGGCGCGCGCCGAAGACGGCGCGGAGGGCGATGCCACCGTCCAGTCCGGCGACAACCTCATCTGGAATTTCGCGGCGATCCACAATGTCGGGGCCAACGACCGCTTCGAAACGATGCCCGACTACATGCACCAGGTAGAAGAGGGCATCCAGGATCGCGATCCGACAATGCCGCAGGGCTTGTCCACCGATATCAATTTCCAGGGCTATCTCGGCCTCAACGTTCTCTATATCACCGGCAACCTCTTCGACATGACGATCATCAAGCAGGTCGCGGTGCTCGGAGATTCCGACGATGTGACCCAGGCCGCGGCCGAGCTTCTGGAAAATGCCCAGGATGCCGTGGTCACGATCGATACGGGCAGCAATACCGTCGCCAACATCGCTGAAATCGTCGACTATGACAGCTTCGGCAACACAACCTATGTTGCCGGTCAGCTCTATTCCGACGCCATTCTCATTCAGGGCGGGATCATCGAGCACGACACGACCCAGCCCGAAACGGCAGGCGAAAGGCTTGCCAATGAAGTCATCGCCTTTCTCGATGACGACAGTCCCCAAGGCGCTGATAACGGCGACGCCGTCATCAATAGCGGGCAGGATCCGTCATGGTCCTCCGCCCACCCCTCGGATGTAATGCAAGCCGTGGTCGCGTGACCTGCGTATCTTGGGAGAGACCGCGATGAATCAGATCTCGAAACAGATTTTTGCCAATGGCAGCGCGCTCGACCTGGGTGGCGAGAAGCCGTCGCCGGGAGCGGCGAATTCGCAGGAGGTCCTGACGCAGGCCTGCGTTTCGGCCATCGATGACGCCGTGGATCATCTTCGCCAGTTGACGCGCACGGCGCCTTCCTGCCCGCCTGAAATCGAGGCTGTCGAGGCTGCCGCTGAGGAGAAAGTGGATGAAGTGCAAGCCGTGACGCCGACCATGCGATCCGACGGGCCGCTTTCCGGCCACGACATGCCCGCGGCCAGTGCCGCCGCAGAGCCGGAAATACGGCCGCAGTCCACCGAGGAATTGCGGGCGGCACCAGACCTTCAGGCACGGCGGGCGCCCGATGAGGCCGACGAACTCAAGGCCAAACCGGACATTCCCTTCGCCAGGACGATCGAGGGCGACACCGGTCCGGTGAAGGAAAACGAGCGCCGCCTGCGCGCTGGCGGCGGTGGCGGGGGCGGCAAGGAGCCGGACTTCGGCGGCGGCGGGGGCGGGGGCGGCGGCGGAGCCAGCGGCTTCCACAAGCGCAGCGAGCCGGTGAATTTCGCCTTGAGCCTTGCGCGCGGCATTGCCGTCATCAGGCGCAACCTCGCCATCGTGATGGTCTTTACGATCGCGATCAACGTGCTGTTGCTGGCGATCCCGCTCTACCTCTTCCAGATTTCCGACCGCGTCCTGACCAGCCGCTCCATCGACACGCTGGTGATGCTTTCGATCGTGGTGGTGGGGGCTGTCCTGATACAGGCCTTCCTGGATTCCGTCCGACGCTTCATCCTGATGCGAACCGCCGTGGAACTGGAGGTCCAGCTGGGCGCCCCGATCCTGAGCGCGGCGGCGCGCGCCTCGCTGCACGGGAACGGCAAGGACTACCAGATCCTGCAGGACCTTCAGCTTCTGCGAAGCTTCCTGACGTCAGGCACGCTGATCGCCTTCCTCGACGCGCCGCTGATGCCGCTCTTCGTGATCGTGGTCTACCTGGTGCATCCGCATCTCGGCATCATCATCATGGTCTGCTGCGCGGTGCTGTTCGTAATCGCTTTCCTGAACCAGAAATTCACAGCCAAACAGTTCGCCGAATCCAACAGCTATCTCAGCCGGGCGAACTTCCATCTCGATTCCATGTCGCGCAATTCGCAGATCATCAACGCGCTCGCGATGATTCCCGAGGCGGTGAAGATGTGGGGCCGGGAAACCGCCGGCTCGCTGAAATCGCATGTGCAGGCACAGGACCGGAACATCATCTTTACGGGGGTTTCCAAAGCCTGCCGCATGATCACGCAGATCGGGCTTCTCGGCTGGGGCGCACACCTGTCGCTGTCGGGAGAGCTGACCGGCGGCATGGTCATCGCGGCCTCGATCATTTCCGGCCGCGCGCTGGCCCCGATCGAAGGAGCCATCGAAGGCTGGCACCAGTTTAACCGATCGATCGCAGCTTACGGCCGCATCAAGAACCTGCTTTTGAACTCGCCGCTCAATTTTCCGCGGCTGCGTCTTCCCAACCCGGAAGGACGGCTGGACGTGGAACGGATCCTCTTCGTTCCGCCGCCGCAGAAGAAGGTGATCCTGAACGGCATTTCCTTCTCGCTGAAGAAGGGGGAATCGCTGGCGATCATCGGCAATTCCGGCTCCGGCAAGACGACGCTCGGCAAGATGCTGGTGGGCTCGATCCTGCCGACCTCGGGCAATGTGCGCCTCGACCTCATGGATCTGCGCAACTGGGACCAGCGGCAGTTCGGGGAAAGCATCGGCTATCTGCCGCAGGACGTGCAGCTGTTTCCGGGCACCATCAAGGCCAATATCTGCCGCATGCGCGACGACGTCGAAGACCGGCAGATCTACGAGGCGGCCGTCCTTGCCGACGTACACGAGCTGATCGCAGGCTTCCCCCAGGGCTACGAGACCGTCGTGGCTTCCGACGGGGCACCGCTTTCGGGCGGCCAGAAGCAGCGCATCGCGCTGGCCCGCGCCTTCTTCGGCGATCCGAAGTTCGTCGTGCTCGACGAGCCCAATTCCAACCTCGACACCCAGGGCGAAGCAGCGCTCGCAAAAGCACTGATCCACGCCAAGAAACAGGGGATCACGACCGTGACGATCACCCAGCGCCCGGCACTTCTGCAATGCGTGGACAAGATCATGGTGCTTAAGGACGGCACGGTCGCCATGTTCGGCGAACGTATGGAAGTGCTGCAGGCAATTTCCAAGGGCAATGGCCGCAACGGCCAGCAAGCCCCGCGTATCGAAGGGTAACGGCCATGGGCAAGAAGAAACAGGAAACAGCCGGCCCGCAGCTCGAATGGTATGGCGACGTGCCGCGGTCGATCCGCTTTCACAGCATGATCGGCCTGACGGTGCTTTTCGCTTCGTTTGGCGGTTTCGGATATTGGGCGGCAACCGCGCCGCTCGCCTCGGCGATCATCGCCCAGGGCAGCTTCGTGGCCACCGGCAACAACAAGGTGGTCCAGCACCTGGAAGGCGGCATCATCAAGGAAATGATGGTCGGTGAAGGCGCAAGCGTCAAGGAAGGCGACGTGCTGCTGACGCTCGACCAGACCGCCGCCCTGACCAACGAACGCATGTTGAACCTGAGGCGCCTGCGCCTGGAAACCGTTGTGGCGCGGCTGAGGGCAGAAGCGCAGGGGGCAAGCGAGTTCAAAATTCCCGAGATCGTCATGGCCGAGGCAAGCGATCCGGACGTCAACGCCATTATCCAGAGCCAGAACATCGTCTTCCACAGCAAACGGATCAAGCTCGAGGAACAGCTGAACCTCATCGAGAAGAACATCAAGTCGCTGGAATACCGTTTCGACGGGTACAAGGGGCAGCGCGAATCCTTCGAGCGGCAGCTGGCGCTGCTGTCGGACGAGCGGGACTCCAAGGAAAGGCTGGTCAAGGTTGGTTATATGCGCAAGACCGATCTTCTGGCCATCGAGCGCGCCATTGCCGATGCGATGGGGGATATTTCGCGCCTTAACGGCGAGCTCAACGAAAGCGAAGCGGAAATCGCCAAATTCCGCCAGGAAGCGGTCATCGCCGTCAACTCCAACAAGCAGGCAGCACTCGATGCACTGGAGACGGCCGAATCCGATCTCGACAGCGTCCGCGAACAGGCAAGGGAAGCAGCCGGCGTCCTGGAACGCACGATCATCCGTTCGCCCGTGTCGGGCACGGTCGTCCGCTCCTACTATCACACCGCCGGCGGCGTCATCACCACCGGAAAGCCGATCATGGAAATTCTGCCGGCTCATGTGCCGCTGATCCTGGAGGCGCAGGTATTGCGTACCTCCATCGACCAGCTTCACGAGGGACAGACGGCCGCAATCCGCCTCACGGCCCTCAACAGACGCACCACGCCGGTTCTCGAAGGAAAGGTTTTCTATGTTTCGGCAGACTCGGTCGAGGAAAATACCGGTCTATCGGTGAAAGACGTCTACATCGTGCGCGTGCAGATCCCGGACAGCGAAATTGCCCGCATTCACAACTTCCACCCGGTTCCCGGCATGCCGGCCGAGGTGCTGATCCAGACCTCGGAGCGCACCTTCTTCGAGTATCTGAGCAAGCCGGTTGCCGACAGCATGTCCCGCGCCTTCAAGGAACGCTGAGCGCAGAAATGACTGAGGCGTTCACCGAACTGATCTGATATAGTCCAGGTATCATCAACGTTGAGCCTAGGGAGTTCAACATGCCGGCCATGTCGGATGTTTTATTGATGGTCGGCCGGTTGAACTATGTCTGGACGAATACAGAAAGTCTGCTGATCTATATTATCGCCCACCTTCTCAAGGTCGAGAAGGAAGCGGCGGTGGTGGTGTTCCTGACGCTCAACACGACACGCGCACGCATCGATCTTGTCGAGCGCCTGGCAAAGCTTCCTTCGACGCCAGCTGCGGACCGCAAGGCCGTTCTTTCGGCCATGTCGCGCCTGAAGAAGGAATCGAAGATGCGCAACAAATACAATCACTGCATCTATTCCTTCGACGAGAAGGGCGAAATCTCCAGCACGCAGCTCATGCGGCTCGTCGAGGACGAGAAGGAAATCCGCTACGGCAAGATCGAACAGATGGACGACCGCGAGATGGAGCTTCTGGAGAAATCCATTGGCGAGATCGTCAATATCAGCAAGGCGCTCTGGACCTTCATCCACGCAAGCCCGCGAATTGTCGCGCTCTAGTTTCGGGCGGCCGAAACCGGATTCCCTGGGCTAATCCCATTTCGTCTGAAGGAATCACCCGGACGGTTTATTTGAAGATCGATGTTTCTCATTAAACTGGAATCTCCCGAATTGCGTATGGGGTATTGGGAGGGGGCATGCGCATCGATATCATTGATACCGTAGCCGGCTTCGACGCCGTCCGCGACAACTGGGATCAGGTCTACAGGGACGATCCGGACGCCCAGCATTTCCTTTCCTGGACATGGCTGAGAGACTTTCTCGGGCATCGTGGCCGCTGGTTCATCCTGGCGCTGCGCGAGCGGGAGCCGGACGCTCCTTATGTCGCATTCCTCCCCCTGAGATTGCTCACGAAACTCGATGCCCAGAGCGGGCTTTTCTACGACGAAATCGTCATGGGCGGAAACTACTCGGCCGATTATACCGGCTTCATCGTCATGCCCGGCTACGAACAGAAAGCCATTGACGGCTTTGCCGCATACCTCAAGCGACAGAACTGGACGCATCTCCGGCTGGAGCATTTCAGCGGGCCGCCGGAGCGGCGGGAAAAGATGATCCTGGCCCTGCAGGGGCCACTCGTCATGTTCCGTGACAACGCCCCGACCAGCCCGGATAATATCGACAATACGATCTGCCCGGTCGTCTTCCTGCCGGGAAGCTGGGACGACTATCTGGAGCAGAAGATGAGCAGCCAGACGCGCCAGAAGCTGCGCCGCTTCCTGCGCAAGCTCGATGGTGACGAAGGCTACCGGATTACCATGGCGACGCCCGCAACCATCGACCGGGACCTCACGATTCTCTTCGATTTCTGGCGCAAGCGATGGACGGAGCGCAAAGGACCGGAGCGGACCGAGCGGCTCATCAATTCCACCCGCGAAATGCTGATGGACTGTTTCAAGAGCGGCACGCTCGAGGTCCCGGTCTTCTGGTTCGGCGAACAGCCGCTCGGCGTGCTCGCCAACGTCATCGACCGCCCGAAGAAAACGATCCTCTTTTATATCACCGGCCGGGACGAGAACTGGAAGACGCCGTCTCCCGGCCTTGTGCTGCACGGATACTGCATCCGCCGGGCGATCGAGGCGGGCTTCCGGGCCTACGATTTTCTGCGCGGAAACGAACCGTACAAATATGTGTTCGGCGCCGACGAGCGGCGGATCAGCTATACGCTCTTCAGGACCCGCGACGGACGCAACCTCGGCGGCGTCCTGCATCCGCGCAGCGTCAACTATGTCTACAAGCAAGCGCTCGACATGTATCAGAAAGGGGAAAAGGGGAAAGCGGAGATCGTCTTCACCCAGGTTCTGCAGTCCTCGCCCGGCCATACCGGCGCCGAATTCGGCCTTGCCAACCTGCTGTTCGACCGGGGAAAGTTGACCGAGGCCCTTGCCGCCTATCAGTCGCTGCTGGAGCGCGCGGCCGAGCCGTTGCCGATTGCGCTTCGCCTTGGCGATACGCAACTGGCGCTGAAACTCTATGAGGATGCGATCGTGACCTTCCGCCGCATCGGCGAGCAGGCGCCCCATGCGGTGCAGGCGCGCTACAAGGAAGGGGTCGCCCTCATCGCAACGCGCCGCCTCGCACAAGCAGAGGCGGTTCTTGCGGCGATCCAGGATATCCATACCGACGATCCGGCTGCCGTTCCCTACAGCCAGCTTGCATCGGTGGCGCTCGAGCGTCTACGCCAGCATAATGCGGCACTGGCAGCCGACGAACAGATTCCCGAAGGCATGATGGGATTGCCACGAAAGCGCGGCGGCGAGAAACGCCGCCCCCGCATGCACTGAAACTTTCGTTTCACGCCATCGTTGCCGCAAGGCGGCATGCGCCCTTTGTGCGGCATGCATCGGCGGAAAATTCAGGCACCGGTCTCGGTCTGATGCCTGATATCGTCGGCAATCGGATGCAAACGATCGGCCGGCAGGGCGCCGACGAGACTATAGCCCATGCCGCCCGACGCCCAGCTCCAGCCCTCGACATTGCCCTGCTCATGCGGCGCCATAGGTCTATTCTGATCAACGAGCATGGGGCGCGTCAGCATGACGAGCCGCGTTCCGCGATCGTCGTCATACATCAGCATCAATCCGGCGCCATGCGCCGTCGAGATCATTCTGCCGCCCATCAGACGATAGCCCGAGTTGGAAAGGTCCGGCAGGATCGGTTTGCGGCCCATGCGCGCCGTCGCCCAGTCGACAAGCTCGGCCATATTGTCGGCGCGGATCTCGACCGGCCTCATCCTGTCAGATGCATAGGTGGCGAAACTGTCGGTTGCCTCGTTGGCCAGCGCCACCATGCCCTCGCCCGGCTGCCTGTACATGCCATGCAGCATCCAGCCGCCGGAACCGCCGGCGACAAGGAGAACGACAGCGGCCGCCGCCATACGCCAGACGGGGAGCCTGCCCTGCTTGCGCACTTCCATCAGATGGCTCAGGTTCAGCCGGCTCGGAACTGGCTCGTCTGCAACCGGGTTGAGCGCAGCCCGCAGATCGAGCCGCTGCCTGCCGTAGCCGTCAATTCGCGCAGCGATTTCGGGATGCGTCTCAAGATAGGCGGAAACCTCGGCTTCGCGCGTTTCGTCCAGCGCACCGTCAACAAATCCGTGAAGATCATCCTCGGTGATCGGTTTTACGCTCATTTTACTCTCCGAAGATGGGCCGCCGGCCCCTGTGCTGCCTTGCCCGGGTTCTCCAATATCTGCCGCAACCGCTCACGCGCTCGCGACAGGCGCGACATGACGGTGCCGATCGGGATGGCCAGCACTTCCGCCGTCTGCGAATAGGACAGATCCTCGACCGATACCAGCAGCAGCACGCTGCGCTGCTCCTCGGGAAGCTGCTCCAGCGCCAGAAGGATGTCGCGGCTCATCAGATTGTCTTCCTGCGTCGGCTGCCGGGCAAGCACGCGTTCATCCACTTTCTCGAAGGGCAGATGTTCGCCGCGGCGTGCCGTCTGTTTCAACCGATTGACCGCCAGATTATGAAGGATAGCGAAGATCCAGGTGCGCGGATCGTCGTTTCGGCGATGATGCCAATGGGCAATAACCCGCTCCAGGCAATCCTGAACGAGATCGTCGGTGGCCGTTACGTCTTTCAGCAATCCGCGCGCGTAGCGGCGGAGTGCGGGGATCATCGGTTCGACAAGCTGCAGAATGTCACTCATGAGGCTTACCTTCAGGAGCTTCGCCCGCCACCCTATCACAGGCGACGGGCGGAAGGGATTTACTTCGCTTCGATCTGGACGACTTCGCCCGGTCCCTTTTGACCCGCCAGGGCGACGACGAGATAGCGGCGCTCGGCCTTCTCGCTGCTCTGGACGATCTGCCTGATGGGACCGACGGCGTTGACGATCGCCGAGCCGGCCGGGTTCGTCATGAACGATGCCAGAGGCTGAAGATCGCCCGTACCGTCGGCCCGGGTGGAGAGCGCAAGAATGTAAGGCTTCCTGGGCTCCAGCCCCGTCACGGATGCCTGCAGCACCTGTGACAGACCCTGATCGAAAAGGGAGACGCTCGTTGGCGCAACGCCTTCCGACTTCGGCGCGCGCAGGGCAAGATGCGCCACCTGGCCGGCGATGCCGAGCGGCTGAAGGTTCTCCATGCCATCGCCCTCAGGCACTGCGTCCGGGACATAGTTGACAGCCTGCGGAGCCTGGCCGATCGGTATCGTGGCGATCACCTTGTTTGTCAGCGTATCGATCGCTGCGAGTGCGTCGGCGTTTTCGAGCCCCACATAGACGCGCGTGCCATCGCCTGATGGCCAGACACCGTGCGGAAGATTGCCGACGGGGATTGTCGCGACCTGCTCGAAATTGTCCGTGCGATAGACCTTCACCTGGTTGAGGCCGCCAACGGTAATGTATGCAAAATCGCCGTTGGCGTTGTGAACGATGTTGACATGGTTGGTGATCGGCCCGGTATCGATCGTCTTGATCAGATCGAAAGGTGCTTCGGCGTTGAAGACCTGCGTCTTGCCTATATCCTTCAGGGTGAACCAGACCTGCTTGCCATCGGGCGTCGCGGCAATATTGGGGCAGAAGGGGCTTTCCTGCTTGATGTGGCCGACGATCTGGTGATCGGCGACGGAAACGACGACGGTTTCCGGGTTGAACGAAGAGCAGACATAGCCGTATCTGCCGTCCGGCGAGAAGATCTGCATGCCCGGCCCGGCTGGTACCTTGATCTGCAGCTTCTCCTCATAGGTATGCGCATCGATGACGGAGATGTAATCCTCGCCGCGAACCGTGACCCAGACCTCGCTGCCATCGGGCGTAAAAAACGCTTCATGCGGCGAGCGCCCCACATAGGTCGTGTGTTTTACGGCATTGGTTGCCGTGTCGATGAACGTCACCGAATTCGAGCCGATCGAAACGACGGCCAGCGTCTTGTGATCCGGCGAAAAGCCCATGCCGTGAACCAGGACCTGCCCACGATAGAGCGGGCTCAGATTGCCCGGCTGCGGATCGCCGAGACGGATGACGCCGAGCAGCTTGTTGGTGGACGGATCGGTGACCGAAACCGTGTTGGAGAATTGTTCGGCCGCATAGACACGATCCTTGCTGCTGACCGGAATATCCGGATCGGAGACAGCACCCGGCGCCTGGCCGGCAAAACTTGCGGCCGGCGCCAGTATCGTGCCGGCGAGAAGGCTGAGAACGAGGAGGCTGGACTTCATGACAGGGTCCTTTCAATTGCCCATTTTCATGTTCGGATCCATCGTCGGCATCATCGACATGCCGGCGCCGGAGGGGAGAGAGTTCTGCGGGGAAACCTGGGTCGGCGCCGGAGCCGAAGGCGGAAGGGGATCGCCAAGCGACAGACGCATCGCGGCGATTTCCTGTTGCTGATCGACGATGATTTCCTGCGCGATGCGCTTGAGCTGCTCGTTGCTGCCGTAGCGCAGATAGGTCTGCGCCATGTCGATCGCGCCCTGATGATGGGGGATCATCATCTCAACGAAATCCCTGTTGACGTCGCCTGTTGGCCTGACCGCCATATCGTTCATCATCTTCGTCATCGCCGCATCGTTTTCCGCCAGGAACGGCGTCTCGTCCGTAGGCGAGGCGGGCGCGTGTTGATGCGACGCCGGATCGTCGGCAAGGGCTGAGGCGGACAGGATCACGAAGATCGTTGCTGCCCGCGGAAATAATCCCTTTCGGGGAGGCACGTTCATGGGGGCTCCCTTTCATGCAGAGCGGTTTCATGAACGTGGACAACGGAGCTGTCGTTTTATTCCGGCCGGTTTCGCTTTTCGTCCTCGGACGCGATTTTTCTTTGCAACCTGCTGGTTTCACTGAGTTGGAGACCACAAGAAGCCTGCAGGGATGCGGGCTTGTTTACCGGGTTTGGTGTTGCTGGATTGCTGGGTCAGCTCTAACAGCCGCGATCCTGTGGTTCGCGGCCAAGAGGAACCCGGGAACTGAAGGCGGGTTGATTTCTGGCAGAACTGTCGTTTTGTGGCGCGGGATGTGGGTTCCGGGTCCGGTTCCGGGAAGGCCAAAAGGCGCTGTGGCGGGGTTTTGATTGGGTTAGGGGGGAGATTGGTTGCGGGGGCAGGATTTGAACCTGCGGCCTTCAGGTTATGAGCCTGACGAGCTACCGGGCTGCTCCACCCCGCGTTACCAGGTTTTTGCCGACTGGCAAAATACCGATTGCGCAAATCCCAAGGGGATTTGTCGCGGCTACGCAAAGCGTGTGCGCTTTGCGGATCTCATCCGAGCAAATTGCGACGCAATTTGTCTCGCGTTCATGAGGCATTATAAAGCAAAAGGCCGCTATGTGAGCGGCCCTTTGATCGGCTTTGGGCCGTAGAGTTTGTGAAGAGAAGATTTTATCATTATTTCCGCATGTAGGGTTGCGAAGCTTGTTCAGCTTCGGGCACATGCGTTGAGTTGCGTTTAGCAGACCTGGCAGCGACCGACTCTCCCGCGTCTTAAGACGAAGTACCATAGGCGCTGGGGCGTTTCACGGCCGTGTTCGGAAAGGGAACGGGTGCAGCCACCCCGCCATAACCACCAGGTCAGCGAAGCGCAACTTGTGTGAGAAGCTGGTGATGTTTTCACATCTTTTTTGAACACGTCTTTACCTTCATGAGGGCGTCGGAGCAGAGCTCCGCAAGGCCAAGCGGCCGTCGCGCCTAGTGGCGCGGCCCGTCCGGAGCGAAGCGGCAGAGCCGCGACAGCGTCAGGACAGAAGGTCTGGCTCATCGAATTTCATTCGATGAGCATAGTCAATGAGAACGATCAAGCCAATCGAGCTATTAGTACCGGTAAGCTTCATGCGTTGCCGCACTTCCACACCCGGCCTATCAACGTGGTCGTCTTCCACGGCTCTGATAGGGAACACTCGTTTCCAGGTGGGTTTCCCGCTTAGATGCCTTCAGCGGTTATCCCGTCCATATATAGCTACCCTGCTATGCCCTTGGCAGGACAACAGGTCCACCAGAGATATGTCCATCCCGGTCCTCTCGTACTAGGGACAGATCCTGTCAATATTCCTACACCCACGGCAGATAGGGACCGAACTGTCTCACGACGTTCTGAACCCAGCTCACGTACCGCTTTAATTGGCGAACAGCCAAACCCTTGGGACCTGCTCCAGCCCCAGGATGCGATGAGCCGACATCGAGGTGCCAAACAACCCCGTCGATATGGACTCTTGGGGGTCATCAGCCTGTTATCCCCGGCGTACCTTTTATCCGTTGAGCGATGGCCCTTCCACGCGGGACCACCGGATCACTATGACCGACTTTCGTCTCTGCTCGACTTGTCAGTCTCGCAGTCAGGCGGGCTTATGCCATTGCACTCGACGAGCGATTTCCGACCGCTCTGAGCCCACCATCGCGCGCCTCCGTTACTCTTTCGGAGGCGACCGCCCCAGTCAAACTACCCACCATACACTGTCCCGGACCCGGATGACGGGCCGCGGTTAGACATCCATGACGATAAGGGTGGTATTTCAAGGATGGCTCCACAGAAACTGGCGTCCCTGCTTCAAAGCCTACCACCTATCCTACACATGCCGACACGAATGCCAGTGTAAAGCTATAGTAAAGGTGCACGGGGTCTTTCCGTCTGACCGCAGGAACCCCGCATCTTCACGGGGAATTCAATTTCACTGAGTCTGCGTTGGAGACAGCGGGGAAGTCGTTACGCCATTCGTGCAGGTCGGAACTTACCCGACAAGGAATTTCGCTACCTTAGGACCGTTATAGTTACGGCCGCCGTTTACTGGGGCTTCGATTCAAAGCTTGCACCTCTCCTCTTAACCTTCCAGCACCGGGCAGGCGTCAGACCCTATACGTCGTCTTGCGACTTCGCAGAGCCCTGTGTTTTTGATAAACAGTCGCTACCCCCTGGTCTGTGCCACCCCATCTTACTTGCGTAAAATGGGGTCACGCTTCTTCCGAAGTTACGCGTGCAATTTGCCGAGTTCCTTCAACGCAGTTCTCTCAAGCGCCTTGGTATACTCTACCTGACCACCAGTGTCGGTTTCGGGTACGGTCTATACGGTGGAGCTATTTCCTGGAACCGCTCCGCTGCCCTGATAATCCAATAAACCAGAACAACTTGTGCGATCCGTCACTTCCACCAGGCCCACGAATATTAACGTGGTTCCCATCGACTACGCGTGTCCGCCTCGTCTTAGGGGCCGGCTAACCCTGCTCAGATTAACTTTAAGCAGGAACCCTTGGTCTTTCGGCGAGAGGGTCTCTCACCCTCTTTATCGTTACTCATGTCAACATTCGCACTTCCGATACCTCCAGGACCCCTCACGGGTATCCCTTCATCAGCTTACGGAACGCTCCGCTACCACTCCTCTTGCGAGGAATCCTCAGCTTCGGTGCATGGCTTTAGCCCCGTTACATTTTCGGCGCAAAGACCCTTATTTAGACCAGTGAGCTGTTACGCTTTCTTTAAATGATGGCTGCTTCTAAGCCAACATCCTGGTTGTTTTGGGATCCTCACATCCTTTCCCACTTAGCCATGACTTGGGGACCTTAGCTGGAGGTTAGGGTTGTTGCCCTTTTCACGACGGACGTTAGCACCCGCCGTGTGTCTGCCTGGTAGTACTTCCCGGTATTCGGAGTTTGGTTAGGATCAGTAAGACGGTGAGTCCCCATAGCCCATCCAGTGCTCTACCCCCGGGAGTATTCGCCAGACGCTCTACCTAAATAGATTTCGCGGAGAACCAGCTATTTCCGAGTTTGATTGGCCTTTCACCCCTAGCCACAAGTCATCCCAATCTATTGCAACAGATGCGGGTTCGGTCCTCCAGTTGGTGTTACCCAACCTTCAACCTGCTCATGGCTAGATCACTCGGTTTCGGGTCTAATGCAACGAACTATATCGCCCTATTCAGACTCGCTTTCGCTTCGCCTACACCTACCGGCTTAAGCTTGCTCGTTACACTAAGTCGTTGACCCATTATACAAAAGGTACGCCGTCAGGGTTGCCCCCTCCGACTGTTTGTAGGCATCCGGTTTCAGGTACTCTTTCACTCCCCTTGTCGGGGTGCTTTTCACCTTTCCCTCACGGTACTTGTTCGCTATCGGTCATGCACGAGTACTTAGGCTTGGAGAGTGGTCTCCCCATGTTCAGACAGGATTTCTCGTGTCCCGCCCTACTCTAGGACATTAATGGTATCTACGCGTACGGGGCTGTCACCCGCTACGGCCACACTTTCCAGAGTGTTCCGCTTTAACCACCAATGCCACTGGCCTGGTCCGCGTTCGCTCGCCACTACTTGCGGAGTCTCGGTTGATGTCCTTTCCTGCAGGTACTTAGATGTTTCAGTTCCCTGCGTTCGCTTCTTACCCCTATCTATTCGAAGGTAAGATACCTTATCTCAATGCTTGGAAACCCAAGCCGACCTTGCAGTCAGTTTGGATTTTCCAAGCATTTAAGGTGGGTTGCCCCATTCGGAGATCCATGGATCAAAGCTCATTCGCAGCTCCCCACGGCTTATCGCAGCGTAACACGTCCTTCATCGCCTGTGCATGCCAAGGCATCCACCAAATGCCCTTACGACACTTAATCGTTCTCATTGCCAATGCTCATCATTTACTGGATTTGGAATGCCTATCCTCCTCGCTTGCGCTCGAAGGGGTTCCAAATCGACTATCCGGACAAACCTGAGCTTGCCGAACCAGAGGCACGGTTACCTTTTACAACCGACCATTCATGATGCCATCGACGTGTTCGGTATGGTCCCTCATAAAGATGTCACGCCGAGCGACATCCGGGCCATACCTTAAGACCAGCTTCTCGAGATAAATCCGATGACGCGCGGTCAGGCAACATCAACCAGATCGCCTGTCAGACGGGGCAAGCCCCGAACAACAAACGATCCTTCAGGCATGAGCATCAGATGCTCATCCGGATCAATCTTCTCTTCACGATATAGGCAGAACAGGCACAGACGCTGTTGC
>NZ_CM129525.1:1770000-2255000 GCF_052946295.1 Rhizobium sp. KDH_Rht_773_N
CAAAATCACCCCGTCTCGGACCGATTTAGATCGATTCCGGCCATGCGACGTCGGCTTCAGATGTTTTCTTTATATGGGCGGCCACGGGGGCAATTTCCAGAGCGCTTGCCTCGACCGTCCCAATCGGTAGTTTGACATGCATATATCCATGCCTCTGGAGAGTTCGGAATGCTTGTCCTCGATGAAGATCAGACCCGGTCGGCGCTGCCTTGGGCGCAGCTTATCGATGCGATCGAGGCGATGTTTCGAAGCGGCTGCGTCATGCCTGTGCGCCACCATCACGATATGGAGGTTCCGGGAGAGGAGAACGCCACCCTGCTGCTGATGCCGGCCTGGCTTCCCGGGCGATATGCGGGCATCAAGACGGTTTCCGTGTTTCCGGGGAATGTCCGCCGCAGCCTGCCTGCGATCTTCGGGACCTATCTGCTTTCTTCTGCGGCGACCGGACAGATGCTGGCCGTCATCGAGGGCGGAGAATTGACGGCGCGGCGGACGGCGGCGACCTCGGCCCTTGCATCGCGCTACCTTTCCCGGCCGGACGCAGAGGAAATGCTGGTCTGCGGTACCGGGCGGCTTTCACTCAACCTCATGCAGGCGCACGGGATCGTCAGGCCGATCCGGCGCTTCCGCATCTGGGGACGCAATAGCGAAGCGGCGGCGAGAGCGGCGGCGGAGGCCCGGGCACTCGGCCTGCCGGCCGAACCGGTGCGCGATATCGAAGCGGCGGCAAGAACTGCCGACATCATTTCCTGCGCGACGCTTTCCAGCGAGCCGCTTGTTCGCGGCGAATGGCTAAAGCCGGGCGCCCATCTCGACCTCGTCGGCGCCTTTAAGCCCGGCATGCGCGAGAGCGACGATGCGGCCGTGCTGCGCTGCGCCGTCTATGTCGACACGAGGGCCGGCGCGCTGAGCGAAGGCGGCGACATCGTTCAACCCCTGAAGAGCGGCCTGCTGAAAGAGAGCGACATACGCGGCGAGTTGGCGGAACTGGTATCCGGTGCCTGCGACGGGCGCAAAGATGCGCAAGAGATGACCCTCTTCAAGTCCGTCGGCGCAGCGCTCGAGGACCTGGCCGCTGCCATCCTTGCCTATGAAATGGTCACAGGCCGAAAGTGAAAACCATGCCTTCTTTGCCGGAGCTTCCGGTTTCGCATGTGCTGTCCGATATCGGCGCAGCGCTGGGCAAGCAAAAGCGCGCCGTGCTTTCGGCCCCTCCGGGTGCCGGCAAGACGACGCTCGTGCCGCTTCATCTGCTTGGCGAGGCCTGGCGCGGCGAGGGGAAGATCATCCTGCTGGAGCCCCGCCGGCTGGCGGCGCGCGCCGCGGCAAGCCGCATGGCGTCCCTGCTTGGGGAGCAGGTGGGCGAAACGGTCGGCTACCGCATGCGCCTGGACAACAGGATATCGGCCAAGACGCGGATCGAGGTCGTCACCGAGGGCGTCTTTGCCCGTATGATCCTTGATGATCCCGAACTCTCCGGCGTCTCCACCGTGATCTTCGACGAATTCCACGAGCGGTCGCTGGATGCCGATTTCGGCCTTGCCCTGGCGCTCGACGTTCAATCGGCGCTTCGCGATGACCTGCGTATCCTTGTGATGTCGGCAACCCTTGATGTGGAGCGGGTCGCCGCGCTGCTTGACCACCCGCCTGTTATCGAAAGCATGGGACGCAGCTTTCCGATCGATATCCGCTATCAGGACCGGCCCGGTGGCGAGCGGATCGAAGATGCGATGGTGCGGGCCATCGTCGATTCACACGCCGGCGAATCCGGCTCGATCCTCGCCTTCCTTCCTGGTCAGGCGGAGATCACCCGGACGGCAGAGCGGCTCGAAGGGCGGTTCGGAACCGAGACGCTGATCGCGCCGCTCTACGGCAATCTCAGCCAGAAGGAGCAGGATGCGGCGATCCGCCCCGCGGCAGCCGGCACACGCAAAATCGTGCTGGCGACCTCGATTGCCGAAACCTCGATCACCATCGACGGCGTGCGGATCGTGATCGACAGCGGGCTGCAGCGACTGCCGGTCTTCGAGGCATCGACGGGCATCACGCGGCTGGAAACCGTGCGCGTCTCGCGCGCTTCTGCCGACCAGCGCGCCGGCCGCGCGGGACGAACAGAGCCTGGCATCGCCATCCGTCTCTGGCACCCGGGGCAGACGGCGGCACTTCCGGCCTTCACGCCGCCACAGATTCTTTCGAGCGATCTTTCCGGCCTCGTGCTCGATCTTGCCCACTGGGGCGTTCAGGATGCGAAATCGCTCGCCTTTGTCGACCAGCCCCCGGAGACGACGATCAGGGAAGCACGCGCGCTGCTGGCGCAACTCGGGGCGCTGGACAAGGACGGTGCGCTGACGGCGCGGGGAAAGCTGATGCGCGACCTCGCCCTGCCGCCACGGCTCGCTGGGATGGTGGTTTCGGCCGGCGAATCGGGACATGCCAGGGATGCGGCACTGATATCCGTGCTGCTGACCGAGCAGGGGCTCGGCGGCACCGGTATCGATCTGGAAGAGCGGCTGCGCCGGTTCAAAGGTGAAAGAGGCGAAAGGGCCGAGGCTTCCAGGCGGCTGGCGGGAAGGCTCTCCGAAGGCCTCGACAGGGTTTCGAGTACCGAACCCGCGCTCGCAGGAAGGCTTCTGCTGCATGCATTCCCGGATCGCATCGCCCTCCAGCGCGGCGCGCGCGGGCGGTATGTCATGGCGAACGGCCGGGGTGCCGAGCTTGCGGAAACCGAGCGGCTGGCCGGCAGCCAGATGCTCGTGATTGCCGATCTGACAGGTCGGGCCGCGCAGGGGAGAATTCTGGCGGCAGCGGAAATCTCCCGTGCCGACATCGAGGCCGAACTGCCGGGCGAAATCCGGACGGACGACCAGACCTTTTTCGACAGGCAGAGCCGGCAGGTGCGGGCACGCCGGGCCACAAGACTCGGTGCGATCGTTTTCGAGGAAGCGCCGCTTCCGCGCCCATCGGGCGAGGCCGTGGTGCGGGCGCTGGCGCAAGGATTGCAGGAACTGGGGCTCGATCCGCTTCCCTTTTCCAAGGAGGCTCTACAGCTTCGCGAGCGAATCGGCTTCCTGCATCGGACGATCGGCGAGCCATGGCCCGATATGAGCGACGAAGCACTGCTCGGCCGCATGGAAGACTGGTTCATTCCGTTCCAGACGGATGCGCGAGGGCTTTCGGATATTTCCGCTTCCGGCCTTTCCAACGGGTTGATGGCACTCGTGCCGCACGATCTGCAGCGCGATCTCGCACGGCTTGCACCGACACATTTCGAGGCGCCGACGGGGCAGCGTCATGCGATCCAGTATGATGGCGAGGAGCCGACGCTGACGATCCGGGTACAAGAGCTCTTCGGCCTCAAGCACCACCCGGCGGTCGCCGGCGGGCGATTGCCCCTGCTGCTGGAACTTACCTCGCCGGCCCACAGGCCGATCCAGACGACCCGCGACCTGCCGGGTTTCTGGGCAGGTTCGTGGAAGGATGTGCGGGCGGACATGCGGGGGCGCTATCCGAGACATCCCTGGCCGGAAAAACCCGACGAAGCGGCGCCGACGACACGGGCAAAGCCGCGTGGTACATGATCCACCGGCCCGGAGCGTGATGCGTCGATCCGGACGCACAGGGATGCCCGAACCCCTTTGAATCTGCGTATCAGCCTTGCCGAAAATCGATTCCGATTTTCGGGCCGATGCTGTAGGAGTATGGCGTGATCGAGAAGGTTGAAATCCAGACGCAGGAAGACAGACTGAGCAGCCGCCGGTTGCGCTTGCAGACTTTGGTGCGCTTGCGATGGCTGGCCGTCATCGGCCAGGCGGTGACGGTCTTTATTGTCGCCTTTCTTTTGAAATTTCCCCTGCCGCTGGTGGCGAGCTGCTCGTTGATTGCGGCCCTTGCCTGGGTGAATTTCTATCTGACGATCCGCTATCCGCCGACCCACCGGCTTGAGCCGCCTGCCGCTTTCGCGCTCCTGGGTTTCGACCTTCTGCAGCTTTGTGCGCTGCTTTTCATTACCGGCGGTCTTGCCAATCCCTTTGCGGCACTGGTCTGCGTTCCCGTCATCATTTCCTTCGCATCACAGCCGATCCGCTACAGCACGGCACTGATCGGCTTTGCGATGGTCTGCATTACCGTGCTCGCCTTCTCGCCCTTTCCGCTTCCCTGGTTCGACGGGATGGAGATCAACGTGCACAATGTCATGCAGTTCGGCGTCTGGTGTTCGATCGCTTCCACCATGGCCTTTGCCGCCTTCTATGCCTACCGGGTGTCGATGGAAGCGAGCCAGCTTGCCGACGCGCTGGCGGCGACGGAGCTGGTGCTGCAGCGGGAGAAACATCTTTCCCAGCTCGACGGGCTGGCGGCCGCTGCAGCCCATGAACTCGGCACGCCGCTTGCCACGATCAGCGTCGTTGCCAAGGAAATGGAGCGCGAACTCAAGGACGACGACCGGTTCCGCGAGGACGTCCAGCTTCTGCGCAGCCAGAGCGAGCGCTGCCGCGACATCCTTCGCCGGCTGACGACACTCTCCGCGGAGGGCGAGGCGCATATGCGACGGCTGCCTCTCTCCTCGATGATGGAGGAAATCGTCGCACCGCATCGCGAATTCGGCATCAATCTGGAACTGGTGGAAAAGAGCCCGCGCAAGGGCGAGCCTGTTACCGACCGCAATGCCGGCATCATGTACGGGCTCGGCAATCTGATCGAGAACGCCATCGACTACGCGCGCGAGAAGGTGACGGTCACGGTCGAGCACGATCACGAAAAGGTGCTCATCGTCATCGAAGACGACGGCAATGGTTATGCACCCGACATTCTGACGCGGATCGGCGAACCCTATGTCACCAAACGGCAGAAGGAGGATACGGCCGGAGGCCTGGGATTGGGGCTTTTCATCGCCAAGACGCTGCTGGAACGCTCCGGCGCATCCTTGGTTTTCGAAAACCGCGATCCGGAAAACGCCGGCGCTCGCATTCGAATCGAATGGCCGCGCGTATTGATCGACGCAAATTCGACAAAATGACTTTGTGGGCATAAACAGGATAGAGCGGTTGACGCATTTCGGACATTCAACCGCCGGGACCGTAGCGATGACAGACCAGAACCACGAGATTTCCGCCGGCTCCAATGCGGAGCATATCGGGCCTGACCCGAGCCTGCTGATCGTCGATGACGACGGCCCCTTCCTGCGGCGCCTGGCACGCGCCATGGAGGCACGCGGCTTTCATGTGGAAACGGCCGAATCGGTGGCGGAGGGCGTGGCAAAGTCCAAGGGCCGGCCGCCGAAATATGCCGTGGTCGATCTGAGGCTCGGCGACGGCAACGGCCTGGACGTTATCGAGGCGATCCGCCAGCGGCGCGACGACACGCGAATCATCGTGCTGACCGGCTACGGAAATATCGCCACCGCCGTGACGGCGGTGAAGCTTGGGGCTGTGGACTACCTGGCGAAACCTGCCGATGCCGACGATGTGTTTGCCGCGCTGACGCAGCGGCCGGGGGAAAAGGCCGAACTGCCGGAAAACCCCATGTCGGCCGACCGCGTGCGCTGGGAACATATCCAGCGCGTTTACGAAATGTGCGAGCGCAACGTCTCGGAAACCGCGCGCCGGCTCAACATGCATCGCCGCACGCTGCAGCGCATCCTCGCCAAACGCGCACCGAAATAACTACACGTCGTCGACGTTGAATGGCTTTCCGTTTGCCCATTCGGCCATCATCAGCCGCTGCGCGGCCGTACGCGAGAAGTTGAGCGTCACCGCCTTGCGGGTCGCTGGCGGCAGGCGGTGTTCCGGCGCTTCACGCAGCATATGCGCCCCGTAACCATCCGATAGAAAAAGGCCGCATTCCTGCGGGAAGATATCGAGCGGCACATCCTTGTGCGTCGCGAAGAACAGCCGGTCGCAGTGCAGGCGGTAGTCCGGCCATTTGCGATCGACCTTGAAGTCCTCGATCGACGTCTTGATCTCGATGATCCAGACCTCTCCCTTTTCAGAGATCGTAATCAGGTCGGCCCGGCGGCCGCTTGCCAGCGGCAGTTCCGGCAACACCGCATGACGCATGTCGTGAAGCAGGATCTGCATGCCACGACGCACCATCATGGCCCTGTCCGATTGCCGGCCATCGATTAACGGATTGTTATTATAAACGCTCAAAATCGTCATGGATAACCATCAAGTGGGGTTGGCCGTTGTTGCAAAAAAGCCATGCGCTTTTAATTTGCGGCGCAGATGGATTTTGTCGCACCGCAGCAGCCTTGCAAAGGCAAAGTTAATCGAAAATAAACCATAAGTAACGATGGTCGAAAGACTGTCCCTTCTTGCCCCAACACCCTTCACGAGTCATCCATGCGCATCCGCAATGCATTCCCTGTATTTGGCCTGCTGGCGACCCTGGCACTGGCCGGCTGCTCCACGACGTCCGAAACCGCGTCCGTCAACGACAAGGGCGCAGGTCCGACCGTCCAGACGGCACAAATCTTCAACGACGCCTATGGCGTAACCTCGGATGCCGGATACTCCCTGCCGGCAATCCCGATCGACCGCGTCAAGCCGGAGTTCCGCCGCCAGATCGTCAGCTACCAGAGCGACGAACGCCCCGGCACGATCATCGTCAACACGCGCGAGCGTCACCTTTATTACATCCTGCCCGGCGGCAAGGCCGTCCGTTACGGCATCGGCGTCGGCAAGCAGGGCTTCGCATGGTCCGGCACGGCCTATGTCGCCTGGAAGCAGGAATGGCCGAACTGGCATCCGCCGAAGGAAATGGCTGCCCGCCGTCCTGAGATCGCCAAGTATGTCGAAGACGGCATGGGTCCCGGCCTCACCAATCCGCTCGGCGCACGCGCCATGTATCTCTTCAACGAGCAGGGCCAGGACACGCTCTTCCGCCTGCATGGCACTCCGGAATGGGCCTCGATCGGCACCGCCGCTTCCTCCGGCTGCATCCGCCTGATGAACCAGGACGTCATCGATCTCTATAACCGCGTCCGCCCGGGCAAGACCACCTCCAAGGTCATCGTTATCCAGTAGGTACAGGCTGAATTCGGTATAAAAAAGGCCGCCGGACTTTCGGGTCCGGCGGCCTTTTTTGCATCCGGCAGGATCAGGCGCTCTGCTTTGCCTTGAGCTCGATGCGGCGGCGATGCAGGACCGGCTCGGTATAGCCGTTCGGCTGTTCCCTGCCCTTCAGGACCAGGTCGAGCGCTGCCTGGAAAGCGATCGAATCATCGAAATTTCCAGCCATCCGGACGTAGGCCGGATCGCCGGCGTTCTGCTGGTCGACGACAGCGGCCATGCGCTTCATCGTTTCGACGATCTGCTCCTTCGTGACGATCTTGTGGTGCAGCCAGTTCGCCATGTGCTGGGCGGAAATGCGCAGCGTCGCGCGGTCTTCCATGAGGCCGACATTGTTGATGTCAGGCACCTTGGAGCAGCCGATGCCCTGATCGACCCAACGCACGACATAACCGAGAATGCCCTGGGCATTGTTGTCGAGTTCGCGCTGGATTTCTTCCGCCGTCCAGTTCGGACGCACGGCAACGGGCACCGAGAGAATATCGGAGAGCCTGGCGCGGGCGCGATCCTTCAGGCCGGCCTGCACCGTGGCGACATTGACCTGGTGATAATGCGTGGCATGCAGGGTGGCGGCTGTCGGCGACGGCACCCAGGCGGTGTTGGCGCCGGCCTTCGGATGAGCAATCTTCTGCTCCAGCATGGCGGCCATCAGATCGGGCATCGCCCACATGCCCTTGCCGATCTGGGCATGGCCGGACAGGCCGCATTCCAGGCCGATATCGACATTCCAGTTTTCATAGGCGCCGATCCAGTCGGCCTGCTTCATGTCGCCCTTGCGGATCATCGGGCCGGCTTCCATCGAGGTATGGATTTCATCGCCGGTGCGATCGAGGAAGCCGGTATTGATGAAGACGACGCGCTCGCGCGCTGCGCGGATGCATTCCTTGAGGTTGACGGTCGTGCGGCGTTCCTCGTCCATGATGCCCATCTTCATGGTGTTGCGCGCCATGCCGAGTGCATCCTCGACGCGCGAGAAGATCTCCACGGCGAAGGCGACTTCTTCGGGACCATGCATCTTCGGTTTGACGACATACATGGAGCCCGTGCGCGAGTTCTTCCGGCGCCCCGACGGGCCGACATCGTAGAGCGCGATCAGGCCCGTGATCATCGCATCCATGATACCCTCGGGCACCTCGTTGCCGTCGCGATCGACGATCGCCGGATTGGTCATGAGGTGGCCGACATTGCGCACCAGCATCAGGGAGCGACGGTGCAGCTCGAAAGTCTGGCCGCCCGGTGCCGTATAAGCGATATCGGGATTGAGCTTGCGGATGAAGGTGGAGCCGGCCTTGCTCACTTCCTCCTGCAGGTCGCCCTTCATGAGGCCCAGCCAGTTGCGGTAGACGACGACCTTGTCCTCGGCATCGACGGCGGCGACGGAATCCTCGCAGTCCATGATCGTGGTGATGGCCGATTCCAGCCAGACGTCAGAAATATGGGCTGGGTCGCTCTTGGCGATCGGCGTCGAGGCGTCGAGCACGATCTCGATGTGAATGCCGTTGTTCTTCAGGAGAATATGGGTCGGCGCATTGCCATCGCCACGATAGCCGGCAAAGTGTCCGGCATCCTTCAGCCTCACGGCCTTGCCATCGACAGTGGCGATCGCGAGCGCACCGTCCTTGACGGCGAAGGAGCCGACATTCTTCCAGGAACCGGTGTCGAGGGGGGCGGCGGAATCGAGGAAATCGCGCACCCAGGCAATGACCTTTTCGCCGCGCTTCGGATTATAGCCCCTGCCCTTCTCCGCGCCATCCGTCTCCGGAATCGCGTCAGTGCCGTAGAGCGCATCGTAGAGCGAGCCCCAGCGGGCATTGGCGGCGTTCAACGCATAGCGGGCGTTCATGACGGGAACGACAAGCTGCGGGCCGGCGATCGAGGCAATTTCGGCATCGACGTTTTCGGTCGAAACCCGGAACTCGGGGCCTTCCAGCAAGAGATATCCGATCTCCTTCAGGAAGGACTGGTAGGCGTCCATATCGGTGGGCGCGCCATTCTGGCGGTACCAGTCGTCGATCTTTGCCTGCAGCTGATCGCGCTTCGACAGCAGCGCACGGTTCTTCGGCGCCAGATCGCGCACGATCGCCGCAAAATCGGCGAAGAACTTGTCCGCATCGATTGCAAGGCCCGGCAGCGCCTCTTTCACGAGGAAATCATGAAGGACGGCTTCGATGAAGAGACCATTCTTTTCAATGCGGCTCATGCGGTGTCTCCCTTGCAGTGGCAGCTTTTTTCATGCTGCCACTTTGCCCGGCTTTCACTCACAGTCAATTCAGCAACAATTCGAAAGATTTATGCAGGCTTGGAAACAGTTCGGCGTGTCACGCGCATCGGAAGGCCGCCCTGCGGCT
This sequence comes from Rhizobium sp. KDH_Rht_773_N, assembly GCF_052946295.1. Taxonomy (NCBI): domain Bacteria; kingdom Pseudomonadati; phylum Pseudomonadota; class Alphaproteobacteria; order Hyphomicrobiales; family Rhizobiaceae; genus Rhizobium; species Rhizobium sp. KDH_Rht_773_N. The sequence continues at coordinate 1,779,416 of NZ_CM129525.1, forward strand.
GTGTCGTCAGCTTCTGCACCGGCCAGGGATTGGTCTGGTTGGTCGAATCGAAACGATATTTCTGCATCAGTACGGCCAGCGCGATCACCGCCTCCTGAAGCGCGAAAGTGGCGCCGATGCAGACGCGCGGACCGGCCCCGAAAGGCAGGAACTGGAAGCGGCCGATGGAAGCACGGTTCTCCGGCAGGAAGCGCTCCGGCATATAGGCGCGCGGCCGGTCCCAATAAAGTTCATGGCGATGCAATGTCCAGGGCATGACGAGCAGGGTGACGCCGGCCTCGATTTCGACACGCTCGCCCTTGGGACTGGTCCAGGAATCATCTGCAATGGCAGCACGATTGATCGATGGAGCTGGCGGATAAAGGCGGAGCGCCTCCTCGAAGGCGGCGCGGGTTTGCGGCATCAGATCCAGCCATTCGACCGGCTCTGCGCCTGACGCGAGCACCCTGTCGATCTCCTCTTCCATCGCCTCGCGGATATGGGGGCTGTTCGCTACGCAGTAGAGCGTCCAGGCGAGCGCGCGGGCGGTGGTCTCATGACCCGCACCGATGAAGGTGAGGATATTGTCCTCGATCTCCTCCTTCGTCAGACCGTCGGGACCGGCCTGCTCCAGCAGGAGGGTCAGGAAATCGTTCGGCACCCTGCTGCGGTCGGCCTTCATCCGGGCAAGGCGCATATCCATAGTGTTGCGCACGATGGCACGGAATTTTTCCAGCACCTTCTGGCCACCGATGCGTGTCACACGTGGAACCCAGGACGGGGCGCGCAGCAGATCCATCGGATCGACGCGACCCATGCGATGCAGCAGTTCGTTGACATCGTCGGCGAAGTGACCGCTCGATGTGACGATCTCACCGGAAAACAAAGTGTCCGCGAGGATGGCGAAGGTCAGCTCCGTCATGTCGGTGCTGATATCGAAAACCGTCCCGGCCTCGCCGGCACCGGCATATTTGCGCGCGTAGTCCTCCGACTGGCGCAGCATCTGGCTGGCAAAACCCTTGGCGTGGCGGGGCGTGAAAACAGGAGCGACGGCTTTTCTCGATCGCTTCCATACGGAGCCTTCCGCGGTCAGAAGTCCGTCGCGCAGGATGGGACGCAGCACAAGCTGGCGAATGTCGGACATGCGGTAATTGTTGGCGTTATCGACCAGCACATGTTTGATCAGGCCGGGATCGTTGACGATCAGCGTGCGCTGGCCGAAGAAACTGGTGCGGATCCAGGGCAAGGTATAGGAAGGCTCGCCCCACAGCTCCAACGGATTGCGCAAAACCGTCCTGATGACTTCGAGCCGTGACGGCGGCACGGTGCGCGGCAACGGTGCCGGCGGAACGAACGGGTCCGGACGCATGTCCATCAGCAGAGCCTTTCCCGGGAAAATATCGTCTTCCCGGCAGGCCTAAAGGTTAGAGCAGGGCCTTGAGCTCGTCCAGCTTGTCGTTGACCAGCCAGCCGTAATAGTTCTCTTCCGGCCAGACTGTCGTGCCGGAGGAACGATTGCGGGCGGCAAGGGCTGCGGCGCGCTGGCGCGAATTGCCGACATTATAAAGAGTGGCCGTCAGCCCCGGATTGCCGGAGATGTCCATGCCGGCGATCTCCTTGTAATCGTCGATCGACCTGCGGATCGAGGCGGCAACGAAGGCGAGCGAAATATCGGGATCCATGATCGCCTTGTAGACCGAGCCGGCATTCTTCTCGTTCAGCTTCGGATAACCGGAAACGCGCGACACCAGATCGGACAGCATCAGCGCCGTCAGCGGATTGACCTGGCCGAGACCGAAGGTCTGACCGGCATAGAAGGGCTGGAAGAAGACGGCGCTGAAGCGGTTGTTCGGGAAGCTCTTGCCATCCACGGTCTTGCCGCGGAAATCGCTTTCCCAGACATCTTCGCGGCAGGTCCAGAGCGTGTAGGAATCGCTCTTGCCGCTGCAGGCGGCAAATTGCGGCCGATCGACGAAATCGTCGACGCTCTCGCCATCATAGGCAAAACGGAAGCTTTCACCGGCATAGGAAGCGGCCTTCACATAATAGGCCTGCAGGCGGTCATAGGCGTCGACGTTGTAAGTATGCTCGCCGACGATTGCGCCGATCACATGGATCGGATTGATGCCGTAAGCGCTTGAGACCTTCTTGATCTTGCCGAGAAGCTCATGGTCGGTCGACAGGAGGTCATAGACCTTCTCATATTTGAGATCGAAGGTCGTCTTGGTGCCCTTTGTGCGACGGACCGAAGCACCGGGAATATCCGGCTGCTCGGCATGACGGTTGCCGGGCGGAACGACTTGTGCCGCGAGCGCAGGAACCGAGCCCGCAATGGTCATGGCAATCACAAGGCTTGTCAAAAGGCGTCGCACGATCTGCTTTCCCGTCTTTCCCTGTCGTCTTCGTGTCGCGGCTGACTGGACCAGAATCTTGTCCGAATAAAGCCGGTACAAAAAACAAAGCGGGCCTTTCACTAAAAAGTAAAAGGCCCGCTGTCGAGAGTTCAGATCGTCAAAGATTTGGCATCGTCGCGCAAAGACGGGCCGCGATGCTTCCCGATCACAGGATGAAGCGCGACAAGTCGGTATTCTGCGCCAGATCCCCGACATGCTCGCGCACGTAGGCGGCATCGATCTTCACATCCGTGCCGGCGCGATCCGGCGCGTTATAGGAAATGTCGTCCAGTACCCGCTCCATGACCGTCTGCAGACGACGCGCACCGATATTCTCGACGGAGGAGTTGAGGTGGACGGCGACGTCGGCCAGCGCATCGATGGCGTCGTCGGTGAAATCGAGGGTCAGGCTTTCGGTTTCCATCAGCGCCTTGTACTGGCGAATGAGGCTTGCCTCGGTTTCCGTCAGGATCCGTCGGAAGTCTTCCTTGTTCAGCGGCCGCAGCTCGACGCGGATCGGCAGGCGGCCCTGCAGTTCCGGCAGCAGGTCCGAAGGCTTGGCGACATGGAAGGCGCCCGAGGCGATGAAGAGGATGTGATCCGTCTTTACCGGACCGTATTTGGTCGAGACCGTCGTGCCTTCGACGAGCGGCAGCAGATCGCGCTGGACGCCTTCGCGGGATACGCCGGCACCGACGCCGCCGTCGCGGGCGGCGATCTTGTCGATTTCGTCGAGGAAGACGATGCCGTCGTTCTCGACCGAGCGGACGGCTTCGCGCTGGATGACTTCGTTGTCGATCAGCTTGTCGGATTCGTCGCGGATCAGGTCTGTGTAGGAGGCCTTTACGGTGGTGCGCACCTTCTTGGTGCGGCCGCCCATCGCCTTGCCGAACATTTCCGACAGATTCAGAACGCCGATATTGGCGCCCGGCATGCCGGGAATTTCAAAGCCGCCCATGCCCGAGCCGGTATCGGCCACTTCGATATCGATTTCCTTGTCGTCGAGTTCGCCGTTGCGCAGCTTCTTGCGGAAGCTTTCGCGCGTCGCAGGCGAAGCGGTCGCGCCGACCAGCGCATCGAGGACGCGTTCTTCGGCGCTCATATGGGCCTTGGCCTGAACCTCGGCGCGCTTCTTTTCACGCACGAGGCCGATGCCGACTTCGACGAGATCGCGGATGATCTGCTCGACGTCGCGGCCGACATAACCGACTTCGGTGAATTTCGTCGCTTCGACCTTGATGAAGGGAGCGCCTGCGAGCTTGGCGAGGCGACGGGAGATTTCCGTCTTGCCGACGCCAGTCGGGCCGATCATCAGGATATTCTTCGGCATGACTTCGTCGCGCAGGCTCGGGTCGAGCTGCTGGCGGCGCCAGCGGTTGCGCAGCGCAATCGCCACGGCGCGCTTGGCCTCATGCTGGCCGATAATGTAGCGGTCGAGCTCGGAGACGATCTCGCGGGGAGAAAAAGTGGTCATTGTCTATCATTCTCCTGGCGGTCCAGGGCCATCAGAAGCGCCCGGCCGTAGTTTGTATTTGTTTCGCCAAGTCTTTGAAAGCCCGCCTTGGCATAGGCCCTGATCGCGGAAATATTGTCGGGATGCGGATCGACCAGCACGCGGCTCTTGCCCCTTTCGAAAAGCTGCCGGCAAAAACCTCTCATGAAAGCCGGGCCGTGTCCTTTTCCCAGAAGCGTTTCGACGCCGATGAACTGGTCGATGCCGCAAGTGCCTTCGGGCTGGCCGTCCAGCGCGGCGTCGTCTTCCGCATCGAGATCCGCCATTTGAATATAGGCAAAATCCCCGCCGTCCAGCATCACCATATAGGGTTCGACCTGGGGATCGCGCAGATGTTCCTCAATCGAAGCCAGTGCGTCGGCCGGCTCGCCCCACCAGCGGCGGACATGCGCCTTGTCAAGCCATTCGGCGAGAAGCGGCAGGTCGGCCGGTATGACGGGACGGAAGACGTAGTCCGTCATTCCGCGTCCAGCGTTTCCACGATGACGTTGTGGTTGGTATAAACACAGATGTCGGCTGCGATATCGAGCGCGCGGCGGGCAATCTCCTCGGCGGACTTGTCGGTATCGGACAGCGCAAGCGCGGCGGCGAGCGCGAAATTGCCGCCCGAGCCGATTGCCGCGACGCCATGTTCGGGTTCCAGCACGTCACCGTTGCCGGTGATCGCCAGCGTCACCGATTTGTCGGCAACCAGCATCATGGCCTCGAGATTGCGCAGATAACGGTCGGTACGCCAATCCTTGGCGAGCTCGACGGCGGCGCGCATCAGCTGGCCGGGATATTGCTCCAGTTTCTTTTCAAGCCTTTCCAGAAGGGTGAAGGCATCGGCCGTCGCACCGGCGAAACCGGCGATCACTTCGCCCTTGCCGATGCGGCGAACCTTGCGGGCATTGCCCTTCATGACGGTCTGGCCGAGACTGACCTGGCCATCACCGGCCACCACGACCTTGCCGCCTTTTCGAACTGTAATAATCGTTGTCATCAAGCACCTGTTGCCCTAACGCGCGGGCGGTTCCAGCGGGCCGAACACCGGCCCTGTCGAACCCTATGTAAGAGGGCCTGGCGCGATTGCAAATGGCCTTGCTTTTCTGACCCGGCGCTTCTGGATATTTCGGCATGCGCCTGATAAGGAACACCTTGATTTCAAGGAGAAAGCCATATGGCCGAGACCACCGCAAGCCGCACGGGCAGCGTTTCCCGCAAGACCAATGAAACGTCCATTTCCGTCTCCGTCAATCTCGACGGCACCGGCAAGTCGACGATTTCGACCGGCGTCGGCTTCTTCGACCATATGCTGGACCAGCTGTCGCGACATTCGCTGATCGACATGGAAATCGAGTCCAAAGGCGATCTGCATATCGACGACCATCACACGGTCGAGGATACCGGCATCGCCATCGGCCAGGCGATCGCCAAGGCGCTCGGCGACCGGCGCGGCATCACCCGCTACGCCTCGATCGATCTCGCCATGGACGAGACGATGACCAAGGCCGCCGTCGATCTCTCCGGCCGTCCCTTCCTCGTCTGGAACGTCTCCTTCAGCGCGCCGAAGATCGGCACTTTCGACACGGAACTGGTGCGCGAATTCTTCCAGGCGCTTGCCCAGAATGCCGGGATCACCCTGCATATTCTCAACCACTATGGTGCCAACAACCACCATATTGCAGAGACATGCTTCAAGGCCGTCGCCCGCGTCCTGCGCACAGCGACAGAGATCGATCCGAGGCAGGCGGGCCGTGTTCCTTCGACGAAGGGCACGCTTGCCTGAGCCCCAGCGGGGAGCATCAGATGGCATCCAGCTACGTTTTTCTTGTTCCGCCTGACGGTCAGCGTGAGGATACACGCACGATCCGCGACGGTTTCTCCTGGCTTGCCTTTCTCTTTCCGTGGATCTGGCTGCTCGCCCATCGCCTCTGGCTTCATGCGATTATTGCCTTCGCACTACAGGCAGCCGGCGGCGTATTGACGGAAGAGCCGGGTTTCGGGCCGGCAGGCATGGCGCTCGCCTTCGCGGTCAATCTGTTCGTCGGGTTCGAAGGACAGAATTTCCGCATCCGCAATCTCGCCGCGCTCGGCTGGCGCGAGGAGACCGCAATCGGCGCCGCCTCGATCGACCTTGCGGAAGAGATCTATTTTTCCAACATCGAGACCGGCGCGGATACGAAGGCGCCCGAATGGGATCAGGCCTCCGGCCCGCAGGCGCGGCAAGGCCATTCCACTTCGCTCGGTCTCTTCGGTTTTGACGGAGGACGCAAATAATGCGCGTCGCAATTATCGATTACGGCTCTGGCAACCTGCGCTCGGCCACCAAGGCCTTCGAACGCGCGGCCCGCGAAGCCGGCATCGAGGCCGAGATCAACCTGACGGACAAGGCGGACATCGTCGCCGCCGCCGACCGGATCGTGCTGCCGGGCGTCGGCGCCTATGCCGACTGCCGGCGCGGGCTCGACGCCGTGCCCGGCATGACGGAAGCGCTGATTGAAGCAGTCGAGAAGAAAGCCCGCCCCTTCCTCGGCATTTGCGTCGGCATGCAGCTCATGTCTTCGCGCGGTCTCGAAAAGACGGTGACGCAGGGTCTTGGCTGGGTGCCGGGCGATGTGGTGGAGATGACGCCCGCCGATCCGGAACTGAAGATTCCGCAGATCGGCTGGAACACGCTCGACCTGAAAGTTGAGCATCCGCTCTTCGCAGGCATTCCAACCGGGCCGGACGGGCTGCACGCCTATTTCGTGCATTCCTACCATCTCGCTGCCCAGAACGCCGGCGATGTGATCGCGACAACCGACTACGGCGGCCCGATGACGGCCTTCGTCGGCCGGGACAACATGGCCGGGTCGCAGTTCCACCCGGAAAAAAGCCAGAAACTCGGGCTGGCGCTGATCGCGAATTTCCTGCACTGGGCGCCGTAAGGGCTGGCTTTTAATACGGGCCTTATTTCCCCTGTAAGTGAGGGGCGGAGACAGGAGCGCGCGATGCCGGCTTCGCAGAAATCAGGCAAGATATTTTACCGGGTGCGGCCCGCCAGAGAGGGCCAGCCGCCCTTCGTCGATATCCGGCTGCCCGGCGGCGCGATCATCCGCCAGGTCGACGAAGCTCTGCATCGCAAAGCGCTCGCCAATGCGGCGAAGGCTCTGAAAGAGAGGCTCGGTGGCTGATGCAGGACATCTTTCCGGGAAAGGAGAATTCGAGGCTGCGTTCGGACGAGGTCAGTTCGGGCGATCTCGCCGAAGCCGTGCTCGAATTCTATATCGAAGGCGAGGACGATCTGATCGGGCTGCTCGCCTATGCGCTTTATGAACGCCAAAAACGCGATTTCGTCGTCAGCTACCGCAAGCGCAATGCCGGCCGCTCGCCCAACGAGACGGAAATCGCGGCCGTTACCAGCAACTACCTTTCCGCCGATCTGCGCAATACGCTGCGCGACCGCGCCTCGCAGATCCTGTCGAGCTACGCCGAAACCTATGTCGAGGCGATGGAACCGCAGATCCAGCTCGTCGCCACCAACAGCGCGGCGTTGCGACAGGCGCGCGATATCGAAAAGACGGTGCGAAAGAGCACCGGCTTCTGGCGACAGGTGCGGGTAGGCTTCACCATCAGTCTGCTGCTGGTCCTGCTTTTTGCCGCAATCACCATTGCCGCTGTCTTTTTCCGTTCGGATATCGTAGATGCGTGGAATGCACTGAGAGTGCCTACGACGCTACGGACCTGAGACGAATGATCCTTTTTCCCGCGATCGACCTGAAGGGCGGACAATGCGTGCGCCTGAAGCTCGGCGACATGCAACAGGCAACGGTCTACAACACCGATCCGGCCGCCCAGGCGAAATCCTTTGAAGAGCAGGGTTTCGAATGGCTGCACGTGGTCGATCTCGACGGCGCCTTTGCAGGACATTCCGCCAACGGCAATGCGGTCGAGGCGATCCTGAAGTCCACGAAAAACCCGGTTCAGCTCGGCGGCGGCATCCGCACGCTCGATCATATCGAGAGCTGGCTGTCGCGCGGGCTGCGCCGCGTCATCCTCGGCACCGTTGCCGTGCGTGATCCGGCGCTTGTCATCGAGGCCTGCAAAAAGTTTCCGGGCCGGGTCGCCGTCGGCATCGACGCCAAGGGCGGCAAGGTTGCCGTCGAAGGCTGGGCGGAGGCGTCCGAACTCGGCATAATCGAGCTTGCGAAGAAATTCGAGGGCGCGGGCGTCGCCGCGATCATCTATACTGACATCGACCGCGACGGCATCCTGACCGGTATCAACTGGACATCGACGCTGGAACTGGCGGACGCCGTTTCCATTCCGGTCATCGCTTCGGGCGGCCTTGCCTCGATCGACGACATCAGGCGGATGCTGCAGCCGGACGCCCGCAAGCTCGAAGGCGCGATCTCCGGCCGTGCCCTCTATGATGGCCGGATCGATCCCGAGGAGGCGCTCGAGCTTATCCGGGCCGCGCGGGCGAAGGAGAGTGCAGAATGAGCCTGAAAGCCCGCGTGATCCCCTGCCTCGACGTCAAGGACGGCCGTGTCGTCAAGGGTGTCAATTTCCTCAATCTGGTCGATGCCGGCGATCCTGTCGAAGCGGCCAAGGCCTATGATGCGGCCGGAGCCGACGAGCTCTGCTTCCTCGACATCACGGCCTCTTCGGACAATCGCGAAACGATCTTCGACGTCGTGGCACGCACGGCCGAGCAGTGCTTCATGCCGCTCACCGTCGGCGGCGGCGTTCGCACCATCGCCGATATCCGCAAGCTTCTGCTCTGCGGAGCCGACAAGGTCTCGATCAATTCGGCGGCGGTCAACAATCCGGATTTCGTCGCTGAGGCGGCCGACAAGTTCGGCGACCAGTGCATCGTCGTGTCGATCGATGCCAAGCGCCGGCGCACGCAGCAGGTCGGCGGCGACAATCTCAGCGCCTGGGAAATCTATACACACGGCGGCCGCAACGCGACCGGCATCGACGCGGTGGAGTTTGCCCGGAAGATGGTTGCCCGCGGCGCCGGTGAACTTCTCGTCACCTCCATGGACCGTGACGGCACGAAGATCGGCTACGACCTCGAGCTGACGCGGGCGATTGCCGATTCCGTGCGTGTTCCCGTGATCGCGTCCGGCGGCGTCGGGGATCTCGACGATCTCGTGGCCGGCGTGAAGGACGGCCATGCCAATGCGGTGCTCGCCGCATCGATCTTCCACTTCGGCACCTATTCCGTCGGCGAAGCGAAACACTATATGTCCGAGCGCGGCATCGCGATGCGCCTCGACTGAGTTTGAAAGCAGTATCATGAGCGGATTTTCCCTTTCCGATCTCGAACGGATCGTCGAAGAGCGGGCGAAGGCCTCTCCGGGCGAATCCTGGACCGCCAAACTGGTGGCCGGCGGACAGCAGAAAGCAGCCAAGAAACTGGGCGAGGAGGCAATCGAAGCCGTGATGGCGGCCGTCGCCAACGACCGCGAAAACCTCATCTACGAAGCAGCCGACGTTCTCTATCACCTATTGGTCGTATTGAAGATTGCTGAAATACCGCTAGAGAATGTCATGACCGAACTTGCGCGGCGGACCGCGCAATCCGGCCTCAAGGAAAAGGCCAGCCGGCAGAGTTCATGAGCATCGCAACGCAGATTATCGGAGTGGCGGAAAAGGTGGATGACTTCCAGACCGCTTCTTATTCTCCCTACCATTTCTTCAGCTCGGATCAGTGGGCAAAGTTTCGAGCCGATACGCCGCTGACGCTGACTGCGGACGAGGTCAAACGGCTGCGCTCGATGGGCGATCCGATCGACCTCGACGAAGTCCGGCGCATCTATCTGTCGCTGTCGCGCCTGCTTTCGGCCCATGTGGAATCCTCGCAGCTGCTGTTTGAGCAGCGCAACCGCTTCCTTAGCCTCTCGAATGTAACGAAGACGCCCTTCGTGATCGGTATTGCCGGCTCGGTGGCCGTCGGCAAATCCACGACGGCGCGTATCCTGAAGGAACTGCTCGGCCGCTGGCCTTCCAGCCCGAAGGTCGATCTCGTCACGACGGACGGTTTTCTCTATCCGAACGCGGTGCTGAAGCGCGAGAACCTGATGCAGCGCAAGGGTTTTCCGGAGAGTTACGACACCGGCGCGATCCTGCGTTTCCTGTCGGCGATCAAGGCCGGCCTGCCGGACGTGAAGGCGCCTTCCTATTCGCACCTTGTCTATGACGTGCTGCCGGACGAATACAAGATCGTCGATCGGCCCGATATTCTGATCTTCGAGGGCATCAACGTCCTGCAGTCGCGTGACCTGCCGGCCGACGGCAAGATCGTGCCGATGGTATCCGACTTCTTCGACTTCTCGATCTATATCGACGCCGAGGAGACGCAGATCCACAACTGGTATGTGACACGCTTCATGCGGCTCAGGGAAACGGCCTTCCGGGACCCGAATTCCTATTTCCACCGCTATGCTTCAATCAGCGAGGAAGAAGCGGTTGCGATCGCCGAAGACCTCTGGGCAAATATCAACCTGAAAAACCTGCGCCAGAACATCCTGCCGACGCGCCCGCGCGCCGATCTCATCCTGCGCAAGGGCAAGGATCACCTGATCGAGCAGGTGGCGCTGCGCAAGCTCTGAACGACGCGAGTTAAGGATTGACGCGGCGGAGCGTCAGGTTGATGCGCCCGCCGTTCTTCAGAAGCGTCGACGTGGCCGGATAGATGCGGTCGACGCCGTGAAAGCAAAGCCGCCCCTGCCCACCCAATACGACCAGATCGCCGCTGGCGAGCTTGAAAGACACGGTCCTGTCGTTGCGGTTCAGGCCGCCGATGCGAAACAGACAGGCATTGCCGAGGGAGATCGAAACGACCGGCGCTTTCAGGTCCTTCTCGTCCTTGTCCTGATGCAGGCCCATGCGCGCTTCATCGGTATAGAAATTGACAAGACAAGCTTCCGGCTCCCTGTCGTAGCCTGAAACATCGTTCCATATCTCAAGCAGTTCGCGGGGGATTGCCGGCCATGGCCTGCCGGTCACCGGATGCAGCGGCTGGTAGCGGTAGCCTCGTTCCTTGTCCGTTACCCAGCCAAGCGATCCGCAATTTGTCATCCGCACCGACATCGGCTTGCCGGTGCCCGGCATGACCGGTACATAAAGCGGCGCCTCCGCTACAATCGTCCTGACGATGCCGACCAGCGCCTCCTGGCGGGCACGATCGAGATATTCCGGCAGATGGCGGATACCGCTCAGGAGCTCCGGCATATCACTCTCCGCCGCCTGGCCTGCCGCGCATCTTCTTGACTTCCGAACGGCCGGATTTTTCCTTCAGGCGCCGCTCGATCGAGCCTTTTGTCGGCTTGGTCTTCTTGCGCGGCGGCGGCGGCGGCTTGGCGGCCTCGATGATCAGTTCCTTCAGCCGCTCGCGCGCATCTTCGCGATTGCGGTCCTGGCTGCGGAAACGACTTGCCTCGATCATCAACACGCCGTCCTTCGACAGGCGCCTGCCGGCAAGCTTGATCGCATTGGCCTTGACCCGCTCGTTGAGCGAGGGCGAATTCTGGATGTTGAAGAAGAGCTGGACGGCGGTGGATACTTTGTTGACGTTCTGACCGCCGGGACCGCCCGCCAGAACGAACTGTTCCGTCAGCTCCCATCCGGCGATGGTAATCCTGTCATCGATATAGAGCGCGTCGCTGGCCATACCGCCTTCTAGCGCAGATCAGCGGGTATTGGGAAGCGCCTGAGACCCGGCACAAGCACGGCCGGAAACCCGGTGCTGAAAGAACCGGGTTTCACGTGAATCGCCAAAGGTTTATTGGCGAATTATTCGGCGGCGACCCTGGTGCCCGGAGCCGCGTCGCGCACACCGCCGTCGACATGGTCCTCGAACTTGGCGAAGTTGGCGATGAACATGGAGACCAGCTTTTCGGCCTGCGCGTCGTAAGTCTGCTTGTCGGCCCAGGTCGAGCGCGGATCGAGGATGCCGGTATCGACGCCTTCGACGGACACCGGAACGGCGAAACCGAAGTTCGGATCGGTGCGAAGCTCGGCCTTGGCGAGTTCGCCCGAAAGGGCTGCCGTCAGCAGGGCGCGGGTAGCCTTGATCGGCATACGCTTGCCGACGCCGTAGGCGCCGCCGGTCCAGCCCGTATTGACGAGCCAGCACTGAACGCCGTGCCGGCCGATGAGCTCCTTCAGGAGATTGCCGTATTCGGCAGGATGGCGCGGCATGAAAGGCGCGCCGAAGCAGGTCGAGAAGGTTGCTTCCGGTTCCACGACACCCTTTTCCGTGCCGGCCACCTTGGCAGTGTAGCCGGAGAGGAAGTGATACATGGCCTGATCGGGCGTCAGCTTGGCGATCGGCGGCATGACGCCGAAGGCATCGGCCGTCAGCATGATGATCGTCTTCGGATGAGGCGCAAGCCCGGTTTCCGATGCGTTCGGGATGAAATGCATCGGATAGGCGCAACGGGTGTTCTCGGTGAGCGACGCATCATCGAAATCCGGTTGGCGATTTTCGTCGAGAACGACGTTTTCAAGCACAGTCCCGAAGCGCTGGGTCGTGGCGTAGATTTCCGGTTCGGCTTCGGCCGAAAGGCGAATGGTCTTGGCATAGCAGCCGCCTTCGAAATTGAAGATGCCGTTTTCGCCCCAGCCGTGCTCGTCATCGCCGATCAGCGTACGGGCCGGATCGGCCGAAAGGGTCGTCTTGCCTGTGCCCGAGAGGCCGAAGAAGACCGCCGCATCGCCAGCCGGGCCGACATTGGCCGAGCAGTGCATCGGCATGACACCCCTCTCGGGCAGCAGATAGTTCAGCACGGTAAAGACCGATTTCTTCATCTCCCCGGCATAGGAGGTGCCGGCGATCAGCACGATGCCGTTCGTCAGATCGCAGGCGATCACCGTTTCGGTACGGCAGCCGTGACGCTCCGGCTCGGCCTTGAAGCTCGGCAGATCGATGATCGTCAGCTTCGGCGCGAAGCTCGCGAGCGCGTCAGCCTTCGGACGGATCAACAGGTTGCGGATGAAGAGCGAGTGCCAGGCGAATTCGGTCACAACGCGGGTCGGCAGCGCCTGGCCCGCATCGGCGCCGCCGATGAGATCCTGCACGAAGAGATCCTTGTCGGCGGCATGGGCCAGCATGTCCTTATGGAGCAGCGCAAAATGCTCCGGCGACATCGGCTTGTTGTTGTCCCACCAGATCTGACCATCGGTCTTCTCGTCGCGGACGACGAACTTGTCCTTCGGCGAGCGGCCGGTGTGCTGGCCGGTCACTGCGCGAAGAGCGCCCTGGGCTGTCAGTTCGGCTTCTCCCCGGCGAATCGATTCCTCGTAGAGAAGAGCGGCGGAGAGGTTGTAGCGGACGCTCCGTGCGCCGCCGAAACCGATCGTCGCCAGCTCGATTGCCTGGTTGTGAACTCCGAACGTCTCCATAGCTTTTCCCTTCGCTGAGGCGCCTTGGCCGTTAAAATCAGCGCGAAAGTAAGAGGAGAATTTTTAAATGGCAATAGGCAGAATCTTAGAAAATGCAGCAATATCAAATAATTAATCGATTTAAATTTCTGCATTCTGTTTTAAATCGTTTGAAGACCTCCTGTTGAAACAAGTTGTCGCACCACCTTCGGTTGCGCTCCATACAGGCTGGCAATCTACCCCTTTATCTTTGCCACAATTTGTTCCACCTTTATCCTCCATAAGCGCAACCGGTCACGAAGACCGCCTGGGGATGACCAATCCGGGAGATTGCGCACTGATGACGGAGACGAACACCATGCCGACAATCGCGCTCGTTGACGACGACCGCAACATTCTCACTTCCGTGTCGATTGCACTGGAAGCTGAAGGATATAAGGTCGAAACCTATACGGATGGCGCTTCGGCGCTCGATGGTCTGCTCGCGCGCCCGCCGCAGCTGGCGATCTTCGATATCAAGATGCCGCGTATGGACGGCATGGAGCTGTTGCGCCGTCTTCGCCAGAAGTCGGACATGCCCGTCATCTTCCTCACCTCCAAGGACGAAGAGATAGACGAGCTCTTCGGCCTGAAGATGGGCGCCGACGACTTCATCACCAAGCCCTTCTCGCAGCGTCTGCTGGTCGAGCGCGTTCGCGCCGTGCTGCGTCGTGCGTCGAGCCGCGAGGCGGCTGCCGCCGGCGGCACTGCCGCAGCCGGCGCGCCGAAAGCCGGAGCGGTTCAGCAGGCCCGGTCGCTTGAGCGCGGCCAGCTGGTCATGGACCAGGAGCGCCACACCTGCACCTGGAAGGGCGAGGCCGTCACCCTGACCGTCACCGAATTCCTGATTCTGCATTCGCTGGCGCAGCGCCCGGGTGTGGTGAAAAGCCGCGACGCCCTGATGGATGCCGCCTACGACGAACAGGTGTATGTTGATGACCGCACCATCGACAGCCACATCAAGCGGCTGCGCAAGAAGTTCAAGATGGTCGATACTGACTTTGATATGATTGAAACGCTTTACGGTGTGGGGTACCGCTTCCGCGAAGCAGCCTGACGCCTCGCAGCGCAGGAAGAGACGAACGAGGGTGGCGGGCCGGGCAGACCGGCCCCGCCCTCCGAAAGGGCCGTGATTGGCACAGTTGGTGCAGGAAAGGGATCTGGATGATGCGGAGGGCGTGAGCACCCGACGCGTCAGGGGCCGGCGTTGGTCGCATCCCTTCACCCTGATCCGCCGCATCTTCGGCAATGCCGTCTTTTCCAGCCTGACGCGCCGCATCGTCTTCTTCAACCTTGCGGCCCTGCTCGTTCTCGTCGGCGGCATTCTCTACCTCAACCAGTTCCGAGAAGGCCTGATCGACGCGCGCGTCGAAAGCCTGCTGACGCAAGGCGAAATCATTGCCGGCGCGGTTTCGGCATCGGCCTCCGTCGACACGAACTCGATCACCATCGATCCGCAGAAGCTGCTCGAACTGCAGGCCGGCCAGAGCATTACGCCGGTGCCGAACGACGAGGACCTCGAATTTCCGATCGACCCGGAGAAAGTGGCGCCGGTTCTGCGCCGGCTGATTTCGCCGACGCGCACGCGCGCCCGCATCTTCGACGCCGATGCCAACCTGCTGCTCGATTCCCGCCACCTCTATTCGCGTGGCCAGGTCCTGCGCTTCGACCTGCCGCCGGTGGAGGAGGAAAAACAGACGTGGAGCGAATGGTTCACGGCTCTCTTCAACAAGGCGCTGCAGCCGGGCAATCTTCCTGTCTACAAGGAAGCGCCCGGTGGTGACGGCTCCATCTATCCGGAAGTGATGAATGCGCTGACGGGCGTGCGCGGTGCGGTGGTGCGCACGACCGAAAAGGGCGAACTCATCGTCTCGGTTGCCGTGCCGATCCAGCGCTTTCGCGCCGTGCTCGGCGTATTGCTGCTGTCGACGCAGGCCGGCGATATCGACAATATCGTGCATGCCGAGCGTCTTGCCATCATGCGTGTCTTCGGTGTCGCGACACTCGTCAACGTACTCCTGTCGCTGGTTCTCTCGTCGACCATCGCCAATCCGCTGCGCCGGCTTTCGGCGGCCGCGATCCGCGTGCGCCGCGGCGCCAAGGAGCGTGAGGAGATTCCTGATTTCTCGGTACGCCAGGATGAAATCGGCAACCTCTCCATCGCTCTGCGCGAGATGACGACCGCCCTCTATGACCGGATCGACGCAATCGAGAGCTTCGCGGCCGACGTCAGCCACGAGCTGAAGAACCCGCTGACCTCGCTGCGCAGCGCCGTCGAAACGCTGCCGCTTGCCAAGTCCGACGATTCCAAGAAGCGGCTGATGGACGTTATCCAGCACGATGTCCGCCGTCTCGACCGCCTGATCAGCGATATTTCGGACGCATCCCGCCTCGATGCCGAGCTTGCGCGCGTCGATGCCGGCTCCGTCGATCTGGAAGTGCTGCTGCGCGACCTGATCGACGTGTCGCGCCAGATCCGCAACACCAAGAAGCAGGTCGAAATCGAATATGTCGTGGACCGCAAGCCGAACGTGAAGACGCGTTTCGTCGTCAACGGACACGACCTGCGCATCGGCCAGATCATCACCAACCTGATCGAAAACGCACGCTCCTTCGTGCCCGAACACAACGGCAAGATCACAGTCCGCCTTGTCCGCACCCGCTCACGCTGCGTCGTCTATATCGAAGACAACGGTCCGGGCATCCAGGCGGAGAATATCGACCGCATCTTCGAACGCTTCTATACCGACCGGCCGGAATCCGAGGGCTTCGGCCAGAATTCCGGCCTCGGACTTTCCATCAGCCGACAGATCGCCGAGGCGCATGGCGGCTCGCTGCGAGCCGAAAACATCGTCGACGACGAGAGCGGCAAACTGCTTGGCGCCCGCTTCATCCTCGCCCTTCCGGCCGATGCCGCAGCATGATCAACATCCACGCCACCGCAATCGTCATTGGAAAGACCGGTCTCCTCTTCACCGGTCCCTCGGGCTGGGGCAAGTCGATGACCGCCTTTACCTGCATGGCGGAGGCGCGCCGGCAGGGTATTTTTTCCGCTCTGGTCGCTGACGATCAGGTGCTTCTTTCGAAGGATAGCGGAGCCGTCACTGCCGCCTGCCCGCCTTCCATTGCCGGGCTTATCGAATTGCGCGGAACAGGGATCGTAAAGCAGGCCCATATCGCCCAGGCGACGATGCATTTTGCGGTCCTGCCGGCCAGCGCCACAGGCGAAGACCGGCTCCCCGCGGATGGCGAAACCGTCGTTCTTGCCGAGGGTTTCGAACTGCCTGCGTTGCGATTGCTGCCCAATCTTCCGCTGCCTCTTGCCGTATTGATGGCAAAAGCACCGGAAATCGGAAGTTGAAGCCTTCCGGACGGTCCGAGACGGACTATACGTTTGTATTTTTATCTTGCACTTCGGCTTTTGATCGCCAAGATGTGCCCCCACCGGTGGACGTAATTGCTGCGTTGCGATATTGGGGCCACCGTTTGCGTATGCCATGGGAGCAGTAATATCATGATCGGACTTGTGCTTGTCACTCATGGCAAGCTGGCTGAAGAGTTTCGTCATGCCGTAGAGCACGTCGTCGGTCCTCAGAAATTCATCGAGACGGTCTGCATCGGACCGGAAGACGACATGGACCAGAGACGACAGGACATTCTCGAAGCCGTTTCCGGCGCAGACGACGGCCATGGCGTCGTCATTCTCACCGACATGTTCGGCGGTACACCTTCCAACCTCGCCATCTCGGTGATGAGCAGCGGCCACACCGAAGTGATTGCCGGCGTCAATCTGCCGATGCTGATCAAGCTTGCCGGCGTGCGCGGCGAAAACAATATGGAAAAGGCGCTTGCCGAGGCTTCTGAGGCAGGCCGCAAATATATCAACGTTGCAAGCCGGGTTCTGAGCGGAAAGTAAGAAGCCTCCATGACACCGCTCTCCCGGGAACTCCTCATCATCAACAAACGCGGCCTGCATGCGCGCGCTTCGGCAAAGTTTGTCCAGACGGTCGATGCCTTCGATGCAACGATCACCGTTTCCAAGGACGGCATGACGGTGGGCGGCACGTCCATCATGGGCCTCATGATGCTTGCGGCAAGCCCAGGCTCCAGCGTCATCGTTTCGGCCACCGGCAATCAGGCCGTTGAAGCGCTGGACGCCCTTGACCAGCTGATCCAGAACAAGTTCGGCGAAGAGATCTGACCTTCGCGACATATAAAGATATAAAGACTTCTTTATATCCCCGTTGCCTTCACGGCCGAAGCCTGCTAAACGGCGGGCATGACGTGCATCCCGCACCCGTTCCAACCGTTGCGGTCATCGTCGCGCCTTTGCGATGTGTTTGAGACGTTTTCAGCCTGGAGAGCCTTATGAGCACTGAAAAAGATTATGTCGTCGCCGATATCGGCCTTGCGGATTTCGGCCGCAAAGAAATTTCGATCGCCGAAACCGAAATGCCGGGCCTCATGTCGTGCCGCGCGGAATTTGGCGAAACCAAGCCGCTGAAGGGCGCGCGCATCACCGGTTCGCTGCATATGACGATCCAGACCGCCGTTCTCATCGAGACGCTGGTGGCCCTCGGCGCCGAAGTTCGCTGGGCCTCGTGCAACATCTTCTCGACGCAGGACCATGCCGCGGCAGCCATCGCGGCGGCCGGCATTCCGGTCTTCGCCGTCAAGGGCGAATCCCTCGTCGATTACTGGAACTACACCGACAAGATCTTCCAGTGGACCGATGGCGGCTTCTCCAACATGATCCTCGATGACGGCGGCGACGCCACCATGTACATCCTGCTCGGCGCGCGCGCCGAAGCCGGTGAGGACGTTCTCTCCAAGCCGCATTCCGAGGAAGAGGAAATCCTCTTCGCGCAGATCAAGAAGCGCCTGGCCGCAACGCCCGGCTGGTTCACCAAGCAGCGTGAAGCCATCAAGGGCGTCACCGAAGAGACCACGACGGGCGTCAACCGTCTCTATCAGCTCAGCCAGAAGGGCCTGCTGCCCTTCCCAGCCATCAACGTCAACGATTCCGTCACCAAGTCGAAGTTCGACAACAAGTACGGCTGCAAGGAATCGCTGGTTGACGGTATCCGCCGCGGCACCGACGTGATGATGGCCGGCAAGGTTGCCGTCGTCTGCGGTTACGGCGACGTCGGCAAGGGTTCTGCCGCTTCGCTTTCCGGCGCCGGCGCCCGCGTCAAGGTGACGGAAGCCGATCCGATCTGCGCCCTGCAGGCCGCCATGGACGGTTACGAAGTCGTTCTGCTCGAGGACGTCGTTTCCTCCGCCGATATCTTCGTCACCACCACCGGCAACAAGGACGTCATCCGCATCGACCACATGCGTCAGATGAAGGACATGGCGATCGTCGGCAATATCGGCCATTTCGACAACGAAATCGAAGTGGCGGCACTGCGTAACCTGAAGTGGACGAACGTCAAGCCGCAGGTCGACCTGATCGAGTTCCCCAAGGGCAATCGCATCATCCTTCTCTCCGAAGGCCGCCTCCTGAACCTCGGCAACGCGACGGGCCATCCGTCCTTCGTCATGTCGGCTTCGTTCACCAACCAGACGCTGGCGCAGATCGAGCTCTTCACCAAGCCCGGCCAGTACGAGAACAAGGTCTACATCCTGCCGAAGCACCTCGACGAGAAGGTCGCGCGCCTTCACCTCGACAAGCTCGGCGTGAAACTTACCCAGCTCAGCGAAGAGCAGGCTGCCTATATCGGCGTGAAGCCGCAGGGTCCGTTCAAGTCCGACCACTACAGATACTGATTTCATCTTCGATATCCACAAGATGTGGTGGCCCCGGCATTGACAAATGCCGGGGCTTATTTTTTAGGCGCTCTCTTTCCGACGATTCCCTTCCGAAGTATTGTTTTAAGACTTGATTCGTGGCTTCGGAGCTCTCCGTTTTCCACGAAAATGGGATGTCTTGTCGTGATGCGGCACATTAAAGGACGGAGACATACCGCGGATGTCGGAAATGAAACACAGCCTGCCCGGACAGGCGGAGGATAGCGCTTACGCCGCTGACCGCCCGCTTCAGGCAGGCCAAAAACATAGGTTTGCCACGGCCCCTGTGGCCGCAAGGCAAAGGCCGTGGTCTTTAGCCCGTATTGCGAAGCTGTGCGCTGCGAGCACCGCTGCCGCCCTACCCGCCTGGCCGGTTCTGGCGCAGGCGCAGCCCGGCATTGGCGCATCGGCACATCTCTTTACCTCTTCGCAGGTTGTCGGCCTTTCCGTCGTCATAGGCGTCATTTCGGCTGCGCTGCTTTCGACGCTCTGGCTGGTGCGCCAGCGCGGCAATCTCGAAAATGAAAGCCGTGAGATCCGCTCGGCACTTTCGGATGCGCAGCAGCGCATTTCACAATATCAGGCGCTCATTGCCGACAAGAACCGGCGCATCGTCATCTGGGACGGCGTCGCCCGGCCGGAACTGCTCGGCCAGCTTCCGCCGGAAACCGGCGCGCCGCAGGACAACGAATTCCTCGCCTTCGGCCTCTGGCTGAAAGCGCGATCGGCATCCGAGCTGGAGCGGGCGATCGGCCGCTTGCGCGAGCAGGCCGAGAGCTTCGACATGGTGGTCGAGACCATTCGCGACGAAGTGCTTGAGGCACAGGGCCGGGTTTCCGGCGGTCGCGCCTTCGTCCGCTTCGTGGCGCTCAACAATCTGCGCGCCGAACTTGCCGAGTTGAAGATCGAGCGGGATCGGCTGATGACGTCGATTTCCGCGTTTCAGAGCATGCTGGACGCCATCGACATGCCTGCCTGGCAGCGCGATACGGCCGGCCGTCTGACCTGGGTCAACCATGCCTACGGCGACGCAGTCGAGGCGCAGTCGCCCCAGCAGGCAATCAACGAGGGCCGCGAGATCCTGACGACGATCGCCCGCGAGCGCATCCGCGCCACGGCGACGCCGGAATCGCCGTTTCACGATACGATCTCAACCGTCGTGCGCGGCAACCGCACCTTTTTCGACGTCGTCGACGTGAAGGTCCCCAGCGGCTCGGCAGGCATTGCGGTCGACGTTTCGGATGTCGAAGCGGTGCGCGCCGAACTGGAACGCACGCTGAAGAGCCATGCCGAGACGCTCGACCATCTGGCAACGCCGGTTGCCATCTTCGACGGCGACCGCCGGCTGCAGTTCTACAATCAGGCCTTCGTTTCGCTCTGGGAACTCGACATCTCGTTCCTCGAAAGCAAGCCCGACAACAGCGAACTTCTGGAGCGCCTGCGCGCCGCCAAGAAGCTTCCTGACCAGCTGAACTGGAAATCGTGGAAGGAAGCGGCGCTTTCCGTCTATCGTTCGCTCGATACGCAATCCGACCTCTGGCACCTGCCAAACGGGCAGACGCTGCGTGTCTTTGCCACCGCGCATCCGCAGGGCGGCGCCACCTGGGTTTTCGAGAACCTGACCGAACAGGTCGATCTCGAGACGCGCTACAATACGCTGGTAAAGGTGCAGGGCGAGACGATCGACCACCTTTCGGAAGGTGTTGCCGTCTTCGGCCCCGATGGGCGCATTCGTCTTTCCAACCCGGCCTTCCGGGCTCTGTGGGGCATTACGGAGACGGAGGCCAAGCCCGGTACGCATATCCGCACCATCGGCGAAGTCTGCGCGCCGTCCTATGACCAGCCCGACGGCTGGAAGACCTTTGCCGAGCTGATTACCAGCTTCGACGACGAGCGGCGCTCCAGCCAGGGAACGCTTGAGCTGCTGTCCGGCCTCGTGCTCGACTTCGCCGTGATCCCGCTGCCGAACGCGCAGACCATGCTGACTTTCGTCAACATGACCGACAGCGTCCGGGCCGAACGGGCGCTGACGGAAAAGAACGAGGCGCTGCGCAAGGCGGACGAGCTGAAGAACGATTTCGTGCAGCACGTCTCCTACGAGCTGCGCTCGCCGCTGACGAACATTATCGGCTTTACCGATCTGCTGCGCACGCCGGGCGTCGGGTCGCTGAACGAACGGCAGGCCGAATATATCGACCATATCGCCACTTCCTCCTCGGTGCTTCTGACGCTCGTCAACGACATTCTCGATCTTGCGACCGTCGATGCCGGCATCATGCGGCTCAACTATGCGGAAATCGATCTCGCCGACCTGCTCGACGACGTTTCCATGCAGATCGCCGATCGGCTGCAGGAAAGCGGTGTTTCGCTTGAGATCACTGCACCTGCCTATCTCGGCTCGATCGTCGCCGATCCGCAGCGGCTGAAGCAGATCCTGCTGAAGCTTCTCGCCAATGCCGCCAATTTCTCGCCGGAAGGCGCGTCCATTTCGCTGGAATGCCGTCGGGAAGGCACGGATTTCGTCTTCTCCGTCCGCGATCGCGGTCCCGGTATTTCTCCCGAAATGGTCGCCACGGTCTTCGATCGTTTCGCAACCGGTGCGAAGAGCGGCAAACGTGGCGGCGCCGGGCTTGGACTTTCGATTGTGGACAGTTTCGTCAGCCTGCATAATGGCGAAGTCAGCATCGACAGCGAGCCCGGAAAGGGGACGACCGTGACCTGCCGCATCCCTTCCATCAACCTGCCGCATTCCGTCGCCGCCGAATGACGCAAGGCGACGTGATTTCGCTTCTACTGGAAGACGAGGCGGCAACGCTCCGCCTCGGCAACGATCTGGCGCTTGCCTTGAAAGCCGGCGATTGCCTGGCTCTCTCCGGCGATCTTGGGGCGGGAAAATCCTCCCTCGCACGCGCCTTCCTGCGCACAGTGGCCGAAGACGACGGGCTGGAAGTTCCAAGCCCGACCTTCACCCTCGTGCAATCCTACGAGCTGCGGATCCCGGTTTCACATTTCGATCTCTATCGGCTCGGCGACCCCTCGGAATTGACGGAACTCGGTTTCGATGAGGCGCTCGAAAACGGTATCTGCATCGTCGAATGGCCGGAAATGGCGGAAGGCGAACTGCCTGAAGGGCGCATATCGCTGCGGCTCGAACACGAAGGCAGCGGGCGGCGGGCCACGATCACGGCGCCGGAGCAAAGTGCGTCCCGTATCCGGCGCGTGCTCGCGATCCGCAGCTTTCTCGCCGATGCCGGCTATGGTGACGCCGAACGGCGGTTTCTGACGGGCGACGCATCGCTTCGCGCATACGAATATTTCCATCTCGGCGACGGCAGGCGGAAAATCCTCATGGACTGGCGGCCGCCACCCGAAGGGCCGCCGATTTATGACGGCAAGCCCTATCCCAAGGTCGCCCACCTGGCGCAGGACGCCTATCCTTTCGTCGCGATCGCCGATGCGCTGCGCGAGCGGGGCTTTGCGACGCCGAAAATCGAGAAGGTCGATTACCAGCAGGGCATCCTGCTGATCGAGGATCTGGGCACCGAGGGCGTGCTGGACGATGAAGGCAGGCCGATCGTCGAGCGCTACCGGGAAAGCGTCGCCTGCCTTGCCCATCTTCACTCGATGCAGATCCCGCAGGATATCCCCGTCACGGCCACGCACACCCATCACATTCCGGAGTTCGATCGCACGGCGATGAAGATGGAAGTGCGTCTTCTGCTCGACTGGCACATTGCCTGGAAACGCGGAGCGCCTCCTTCAGATGCCGAGCGCGAGGAATATCTCGCGATCTGGGATCAGCTGATCGACGAGCTGCGGTCGGCGGAAAAGACCCTGCTTCTGCGTGATTTTCATTCGCCCAACATCATCTGGCGGGAGCATGAGAACGGCGTCCGCAAGATCGGCCTCATCGACTTTCAGGACGCGATGATCGGCCCGGCTGCCTATGACCTTGCCTCCATCGTCCAGGACGCACGTGTGACGATCGAGCCCGACCTCTTCCGCCTGCTCATGGCCTATTATCTTTCGCTCCGGCGCGCGCAAGGCGGTTTCGACGAAGCCGGATTCATGAAGGCATGGGCCATCATGTCTGCGCAGCGCAACTGCAAGCTTGCCGGTCTCTGGGTGCGGCTCCTGCAGCGGGACGGCAAGCCCGGCTATCTGCAGCACATGCCGCGCACGCTTGCCTATCTCAAAGTGGCGCTGGAACATGAGACGCTTGCCCCCTTGCGCGAATGGTGCACAAGGGCTGGAATACTGCCAGTCGAATCATAGATCCGGACCAGCATGACCATCAGACAAGCCATGGTACTGGCCGCGGGCCTCGGAACCCGCATGCGCCCGATTACCGACACTATTCCGAAGCCTCTGGTGAAGATCGGCGGAAAGCCGATGATCGACTACGCGCTGGATTCGCTTGCCGAGGCCGGGGTCGAACAGGTTGCCGTCAATGTCCACCATTTTGCGGACCAGATGGAGGATCATCTGAAAGGCTATCGCGGGCTGGATATCCTCATTTCGGACGAGCGCGATGCGCTGATGAATTCCGGCGGAGGACTGGCGAAAGGCCTGAAGCTGCTTCGGCGGGAACCGGTTTTCGTCATGAACGCCGATCTTTTCTGGATCGGGGAGCCGGTCGGGCGGCCGAGCAATCTGCGGCGCTTAGCCGGATTCTTCGATGCCGAACGTATGGATATGGCGCTGCTCTGCGTGCGCATCGAGGACACGACGGGCCATAACGGCAAGAACGACTTCAGCCTCGCTGCCGATGGCCGGCTGACGCGCTATCGCGACGATCCGTCCAACCCGGTCGTCTATGCCGGTGCCATCGTCATGAGCCCCGCGCTGCTCGACGATGCGCCCGAAGAGGCCTTCAACCTGAATATCTATTTCGACAAGGCGATCGCCCGCCGCCGGCTCTTCGGCATGATGATGGAAGGCCATTGGCTGACGGTCGGCACGCCTGATGCAATTGACGATGCAGAGGAGACGATCCGGCGGTTCCGGACGTTTGCTTGATCGATGGCGGAGCGGCACCGGCCACGCATTTTGACGATCCCGTCCGGTCTTCCCTTCCTGAAGACGCTGGCGAGTTCGCTTTGCGACGGGCGGCTGACGCCGCTTTTCCGGCATGATGCCGCCGATCCTCTGTCGCTCGCCAAGGTGACGATCTATCTGCCGACCCGGCGCGCCGTGCGCGTGCTGCGTTCGGAATTCGTCGATCTGCTCGGCGGCCGTTCGGCGATCCTGCCGGTTATCCGGCCGCTCGGAGAGACGGATGACGACAGCGGCTATTTCGACGAGGCGCTGCCCGCGACGATCGATCTTGCCCAGCCATTGTCCAATACCGCGCGCCTTCTGGAACTGGCGCGGCTGATCCTTGCCTGGCGCAACAAGCTGCCCGAGATCGTCCGGCATATCCATTCGGAATCGCCCCTTGTCGCGCCGGCAAGCCCAGCCGATGCCATCTGGCTTGCCCGCAACCTGGCGGAACTGATCGATTCGATCGAAACCGAGGATCTTGCGTGGTCCGACCTCGGAAAGCTCGAGACGGGCGACTATGCGGCCTGGTGGCAGCTGACGGCCGAATTCCTGCAGATCGCCAGCGCGTTCTGGCCGGAGCGGCTGGTTGAACTTGGCCGCTCGTCGCCAGCCCGACACCGCAACGCCATTCTGCGCGCTGAAGCCGGCCGGCTTTCGGCGACAAGACCTCCCGGTCCGATCATCATTGCCGGCTCGACAGGTTCGCTTCCTGCCACGGCTGATCTCATCGGTGCGGTGGCGAACCTCCCGGAAGGCGTGATCGTGTTGCCCGGCCTCGATCTTTCCATGCCGGAGGAGCATTGGCGGCTTGTCGCCCCCGACCTCCTGCCGGGTCAACGGGCCAATCCGGCGAGCCGCACACATCCGCAATATGGTCTTTCCGTCCTGTTGAAGCGCCTGAAGCTTACCCGAGAGGATGTCCAGCCGATCGATGACGCAGAGGCCGACCTGCGTTCACGCGCGGAAGTTCTGTCGCGCGCACTCACGCCATCGGAGGCCACGAGCAGCTGGGGCGATTGGAAGAAAAACCTGCCGGAAGGAACCATCGCGGCGGCATTCGCCGACGTATCGATGATCGAGGCCGCCAACGAACGCGAGGAAGCGACGGCGATTGCCGTTGCCCTGCGGCTGGCGCTGGAACAGCCGGGGGCAGATGGCGAAAGCCGGGCTGCGCTTATTACGCCGGACCGCAATCTCGCCCGCCGCGTCATGGCGGAGCTCTCCCGTTTCGGCATTCTCGCCGACGATTCGGCCGGTACCCCACTTTCGGCAACTGCGCAGGGCACGCTGCTGCAACTGCTTCTCGAAGCGACGCTGCGTCCTGGCGATCCCGTCGCCATCGTTTCATTGCTCAAACACCCGCTTGCCCAGTTCGGGCTGGAACGCAGCTTTCTGACTGCGGCTGTCGAAGCGTTGGAGTTGCTGGCCCTGCGCGGCGGCACGGCGGAAGTGAATATCGGAGCGCTCGAACGGCTGCTCGACCATCAGCTTTCGGAGCAGGCACTCGACAGACATGCGCCGGTGTGGCGCAAATCGCTGCCATCCGGGGCGACGGACATGGCCCGCACATTGGCGCAGAAAGTGGAACGCGCCGTGGAGCCGCTCGTATCGGCGCTCGCACTCCATCGCAGGAACGGTGATGGCCCGGTCACGGGCATCTCGCTGTCGCAATGGGCCGAACGGACGGGCCGTGCTCTTGAAGCTGTTGCGGCCGGCGAACACGGCAATCTGGCGAGCCTCTGGTCCGGTGAGGCGGGTGACGCCCTGGCGAGCCTGCTTGGCGAAGTGATCGATACCGACGGCCAGATGGATGCGGACGGTCCGCAGTGGATTGATATCATGCAGGCGCTGTCGGCCGGACATGCCGTCAAACCCGGTGCGCTGAGCCACCCCCGCCTCTTCATCTTCGGTACGCTGGAAGCACGCCTGCAGAATGTCGATACGCTGATCCTCGGCAGCCTCAATGAAGGATCGTGGCCGGGTCAGACTGCCAACAATCCCTTCGTCTCCCGTATGATGAAGACGGAAATCGGGCTTGAACCGCCGGAGCGGCGCATCGGCCAGCTGGCGCATGACTTCGAGATGGCGAACGGCACCCGCCACCTGATCTATTCGCGCGCGTTGCGGCAGGGTTCGACCCCGACCGTCGCCTCGCGATGGCTACAGCGGCTGCTGGCGCTTGGCGGCGAGGATTTTGAAGAACAACTGCGCGAGCGGGGTGCGCGTTTCGTTCACTGGGCGAACCAGATCGACCTCGGAGACAATCAGGCGCCGGCACAAAGACCGTCTCCAAGGCCGCCGCGCGAGTTGCAGCCCAAGTCCTATTCCTTCAGCGAAGTCGGCCGGCTGCGCCGCGATCCCTAT
This sequence comes from Rhizobium sp. KDH_Rht_773_N, assembly GCF_052946295.1. Taxonomy (NCBI): domain Bacteria; kingdom Pseudomonadati; phylum Pseudomonadota; class Alphaproteobacteria; order Hyphomicrobiales; family Rhizobiaceae; genus Rhizobium; species Rhizobium sp. KDH_Rht_773_N. The sequence continues at coordinate 1,805,891 of NZ_CM129525.1, forward strand.
GCGATTTATGCGCGGCGCGTTTTGCGGCTCGATCCCGTCGATCCGTTCAACCGCGATCCGGGCGCAGCGGAGCGGGGCACGCTTTACCACAAGATCATCGACCGCTTCGTCCGCGAGGGCCATGTCGCGGGAACGCCCGATGCGGCAGCGGCGATGGAAACCATTCTGACGGAACTCTTCGACATGGAGAAGCTGCCGGCGCATATCGACGCGGTCTGGCGACCGCGTTTCCGCGAGGTTGCGCGGGCCTTCCTCACCTGGGAAGCCGGGCGGCAGACCGACGTGCAGAAGCGGCTGACCGAAGTGAGAGGTGGTGTCGAACTCGACGGGATCGATATCCGGCTCACCGGGGTCGCCGACCGGATCGATATCAAGGGACCTAACAGCGCGGATATCATTGACTACAAGACCGGCTACAATCCCTCTCCGACCCAGGCCCGAGCCCTGCTCGACCCGCAGCTTGCGCTTGAGGCTGCAGCCCTTCAGGCCGGAGCCTTTCGCGACGCCGGCAGCCTAGTGCCGAACGATCTCCTCTATGTTCGCCTGCGGCCGGGCAGCCGCTTTCTGGTCGACAAGGTCAACAATGAGGAGGCCAATGGCGACAAGGCAAAATCGGCGATGCAGCTTGCCGAGGAATCGATCGACCAGCTGGTGAAATTCGTCAGCCTGCTGCAGTCGGGCGAAAAAGGCTTTACCTCGCGGCTGATCCCTGCCCAGCAATTCGATTTCGGCGGCGATTACGACCATCTCGCACGCGTTGCGGAATGGGCAACCGCAGACCCTGACGGAGGCGGCGATGATTGATCCGACGGCGCTTCCCGAGGGCGACGATCCCGGCACGTGGATCAGCTGGACGACGATCCAGCAGGCGATTGCCTCCGATCCAGCCCGTTCGGCCTGGGTGTCGGCCAATGCGGGTTCCGGCAAGACCCACGTGCTGACGCAGCGGGTGATCCGGCTGCTGCTTGCGGGGGCGCGGCCTTCCGCCATTCTCTGCCTCACCTATACGAAGGCGGCGGCCTCCGAAATGTCGAACCGCGTCTTCGAACGACTGGCGGAATGGGCGATTTTTCCGGATGAGGAACTGGCCAGGCGCATCACCCAGATCGAAGGTCGTGAGCCGGATTCTCTGAAGCTGGCGGAGGCAAGGCGACTGTTTGCCAAGGCGCTGGAAACGCCGGGCGGGCTGAAGATCCAGACGATCCATGCCTTCTGCGAGGCGCTGCTGCACCAGTTTCCGCTGGAGGCAAATGTCGCCGGTCATTTCTCCGTTCTGGACGACCGGGCAGCCGCGACGCTGCTTGCCGACGCGCGCCGCTCGCTCTTGACGGCGACGACCCCCGACAATGACCGGGATCTCGCCGATGCCTTCGCCTATGTGCTCAATCTCGGTGACGAATCCGGGCTTGAAAATCTGCTCGGCGAGATCGTTGCCAACAGAAATGCCATACGCCGTTTCATGCTGGCAGCCGAGCCGCATGGCGGCGTCGATCGCCTGCTTCGCACAAAGCTTGGCCTGTCGCCCGACGATACGGAAGAGGGTTTGGCTGAACGGTACTGGCCCTTGCCGGGGCTGACGGGTGCGGCACTGGAACTTTACCTTTCGCTCGCCGGTTCGAAGGGCGGGGCGAAAGCGCAGGACGTTGCCGACGGCCTGCGTCGCGCCGCCCGCGAGCGAGATGCAGCCGCACGTTCGCAGATTCTGGAGAAGGTCTTCCTCACGTCGAAAGGTGAGCCGAAGACGGACGGGCAATTTCTCGTCAAGGCGATGCTTGCCGAGGCGCCGCAGCTTGCCGATGCGATCGCCTCCGCACGTGCGCATGTCGTCAGTTGCCGCGACCGGCTGAAAATGATGCGGATGCATACGGCGACCCATGCCGCCCTCGTGCTGGCCGACCGCCTGAACCGGGACTACGAGGAGCTGAAGAAACAGCGCAGCCATCTCGATTTCGAGGACCTGATCACACGCACGGCCGACCTGCTGACGAAGAGCGGTGTCGGCCCGTGGATCCATTACAAGCTCGATCAGGGTATCGACCATATTCTCGTCGACGAGGCACAGGATACCAGCCCCATTCAGTGGAGCGTCATCCAGTCTCTGGCGGAGGATTTCTTCTCGGGCGAAAGCGCGCGGCCGGTCGTGCGAACGCTGTTTGCCGTCGGTGACGAGAAACAGTCGATCTACTCTTTCCAGGGCGCGCGGCCGGAACGGTTTTCAGAGGAAAAGGAACGAACGCAGCGCCGGGTGCAGAACAGCGGGCTCGATTTTTCTACAGTTCGCCTGCCGCTCTCCTTCCGCTCCACGTCCGATGTGCTGCTGGCTGTCGACCATATCTTTACGCCCCCCGAGAACGCGCGCGGGCTCGGCACCGAACCTGTGGTGCATCGCTCCAGCCGTATCGGCCACCCCGGTGCCGTCGATCTCTGGGACATGGTCGTTCCCGATGTGGTGGTGAAGGACGAGGACTGGACGGCTCCTTTCGACGCCACACCCGAAAGCGCGCCGGCCGCCATTCTGGCGCGGCGCATCGCCCACGCGATCGGTACGCTTGTCGGCCGCGAAACGATCATTGAAAAGGGCAGGGAGCGCTTTATCGAGGCCGGCGATATCCTCGTCCTCGTTCGCAAGCGCGACGCCTTCGTCAATGCGCTGACACGCGAACTCAAACGGCGCGGCGACATTCCGGTCGCCGGCGCGGACCGGCTGGTCCTGACCAGCCACATTGCCGTGCAGGACCTGATGGCACTTGGGCGTTTTCTCCTTCTGCCGGAAGACGATCTCTCGCTTGCCGCCGTCCTGAAAAGCCCGCTCTTCGATCTCTCGGAAGAAGATATTTTTACGATCTCGGCGCGGCGCGGCGACCAGGAGAGCGTCTGGCAGCATCTTCGCAAACATGCGGCCGACGGCCATGAACGATTTTCCGCAGCCGTTGCCAGGCTGGAACTCTTCCTTGCCCAATGCCGAAGCTTTTCGGTCCACGACTTCTATGCGCGGGTGCTCGGCAGCCATGGCGGCCGGCGGCAATTCCTGGCGCGTCTCGGCACTGAGGTCAGCGATATTCTCGACGAATTCCTGACCTTTGCGCTCGATCACGAAACGTCCGGCCTGCCCGGCCTGCAGTCCTTCATCTCGACGCTGGAGCTTGAAGCGCCCGAAGTGAAGCGCGAGCAGGACAAGGGGCGAAACGAGGTGCGCATCATGACGGTGCATGCGTCCAAGGGGCTGGAGGCGCCAATCGTCTTCCTGGTGGATGGGGGGTCCAAGGCCTTTACCCACACGCATCTGCCGAAACTCCGGTTGATCGACACCCGGCCGGACGAGCCGCCGATGCCCGTCTGGATTCCGGTCAGCGACCTTGGAAATTCGCTGACGATGAATGACGCAGCGCGCATCCAGTCGCTTGCCGAGGAAGAATACCGGCGCCTGCTCTACGTCGCGATGACACGCGCCGCCGATCGGCTGATCGTTTGCGGTTATCGCGGGGTGCGCCTGAACAACGACACCTGGCATATGATGATTTCTGCCGCGCTCGATGCGGAACATCCGCATGTCGAGAAGACGACCTTCTCAAGCCCGGACGGAGAATGGGACGGCGCACGCTGGCGCGTGCCGCAGGTCGAGCGCAGCTTCGAACGGATGGATCAGGCGCCCAAACCGGAGACCATCGAAACGGTCCCGCCGGACCTCTTCCGCCCTCTGCCGCCGCAGAAACAATTGCCGCGGCCGCTCAGCCCTTCCGGTGCGGGAACCATTATCGATGAGGAGGCCGACGATCTGCTGGTGACATCACCGCTCTTCGGCGACCCTGAGAGCAGCGATCGGTCGCTGGAAAAAGGCCGGCTCATTCACCGGATGCTGCAAGCCCTGCCCGATATTGCTGCGGAGGAGCGGGCCGAGGCGGCAAAACGCTATGCCGAGCGCGCAGCGCGATTCTGGCCGCCGGCGGAACGGCAAGCTCTGATCGATTCGGTTGTGAGGCTTTTGGAAGACCGGAGGCTTCAGCCTGTGTTCAATGTTCATGCACAGGCGGAAGTCTCGATCATGGGAACATTGACGCTGGAGGGCCGGGACTATGCGGTTTCCGGCCGCATTGACCGGCTTGCGGTCCTGTCCGACAGCGTCGTTATCATGGATTACAAGACAAACCGCGTCCCGCCAGCGAGCGAAGAGGCCATTCCCTTTGCGCACAAGGCCCAGCTTGCGATCTACCGGGAAATCCTGAAACCGCTCTATCCGGCCAAACGGATTGATTGCATGCTGATCTATACGGAAAATGCGAGCATTCACTCGCTCAGCGAACAGGCCCTGGCTTCGGCACTTGCAGGACTCAACACAAAGTGAAATATCGGACATTGAAATTCCGGCACCGCACCCTCACATCTTGTCCAACAGCAAATTCCGGTAAAGGAGCAGCCTATGGCTACCGTTAAGGTCGATATCAACAATTTCCAGTCGGAAGTTCTGGAATCCGCAGAACCCGTCGTCGTCGATTTCTGGGCCGAGTGGTGCGGTCCGTGCAAAATGATTGCTCCGAGCCTCGAAGAAATCGCGACGGAAATGGCTGGCAAGGTCAAGGTTGCCAAGCTCAATATCGACGAAAACCCGGAACTGGCAGCCCAGTTCGGCGTTCGCTCGATTCCGACGCTTGCGATCTTCAAGGGCGGTGAAGTTGCCGACATCTCTGTCGGCGCAAAGCCGAAGACGGCGCTTTCCAACTGGATTTCCAGCGCATCCTGAGGATATCGACAGTCCAATACGAAAAGCCCGGTACTCGCCGGGCTTTTTCATTTGGGGGGCGTGCCGTTTTCCGCCAGCACGTCGCCGACGAGATAAAGTGAACCGCCGATAAGGATACGTGGCGGCGGCGCCTCCGGATCGACGGTGGAAGCGATCGCGTCCAGGGCCTCGACGACTGACGACATCGGTTCGGCCACGAGACCGGCATCGTAGGCGGCATGAGCCAGGATCACCGGATCGATTGCCGCCTCGCTGCCGAGGATCGGCACGCAATAGATCTTCTCCGCAAGGTCCGCGAAGGCCTTGAAATAGCCGACCGGGTCCTTGGTGTTGATCATACCGGATATCAGGAACAGCGGCCGGGACTGGCGCTCCTCGAAATTCGCCATGGCTTCGGCAATCACTTCGCCGGCACCCGGATTGTGGCCGCCATCGACCCAGATTTCCGACCGGGCCGGCGCGTGGTTCAGGAGCCTGCCTTTCGTGAGCTTCTGCAGACGGCCCGGCCATTCCACCGTTTCCATCGCCTTCTCCATCATCGGCTCGGTGACGGTGAAACCCGCAGCCTTGACGGCGCGAATGGCGGCGGCGGCATTGGCATATTGGTGGCGGCCGGGAAGGCGCGGCAAGGGCAGATCCGCCAGGCCGAATTCATCCTGATAGATCAGCCGGCCATATTCCTCATGGGCGATGAAATCCTGACCGAAAACGGCGCTCGGGCAATGCAGCCGCTCGGCGGTCGACATCAGCACGTCGAGGGCCGCATCATATTCCTGGTGACCGATGACGACGGAATGGCCACCCTTCATGATGCCGGCCTTTTCCGACGCGATCAGCTCCACCCGATCGCCGAGATAGGGCTGATGGTCGAGCGAAATCGGCATGATGACCGAAACGGCGGGGTCCTCGATGACGTTCGTCGCGTCGAAGCGACCACCGAGACCGACCTCGATGATTGCCGCGTCGGCCGGGTGTTCGGAAAAAAGAATGAAGGTGACGGCCGTCAGGATTTCGAAGACGGTAATCTTCTCGCCGTTGTTGGCCGTGGCGACACGCCGGAGGGCGTCTGCGAAAACGGCATCGTCAACCAGGCGCCCCCGTCCGCCGGACACGCCCAGACGGTAGCGTTCATGCCAGTTTACGAGGTGCGGAGACGTGTGGACGTGGGCACTGTAACCTCCTGCTTCCAGCAGCGCCCGGCAGAAGGCCGATGTCGAGCCTTTGCCGTTGGTGCCGGCGATATGAATGACGGGAGGAAGGTTGCGCTCGGGGTTGCCGAGCGCTTGCAGAAGGCGCTTGATGCGGTCGAGTGACAGATCGTAGCCCTTGGGATGCAATCCCATGAGCTTTTCGATCTCCTGCGCCGCCTCACTCACCGCGATCTGGCCTCTGTCCGTCATCGGCCCGCCCTATCTTGTGAGGTCCGCCGCTCAGGCGCTCGCCGCCAGAGCAATGACCCCATTGGCATCGTTTGCGGCCGTAGCCGGCTTCTTGGTCAGGATCTTCAGGAGGCGCGCCAGCGTCTCGGGAATATCGTGACGTTTGACCACCATATCGACCACGCCGTGTTCCAGCAGGTATTCCGATGTCTGGAAGCCTTCGGGAAGCTTTTCGCGCAGCGTCTGCTCGATGACGCGCTTGCCGGCGAAGCCGATTTCGGCGCCCGGTTCGGCCAGATGGATATCACCCAGCATGGCATAGGACGCCGTAACACCGCCGGTGGTCGGGTTGGTGAGCACGACGATATAGGGCTGGCCTGCTTCCTTGAGCATATCGACTGCAACGGTGGTGCGCGGAAGCTGCATCAGCGACATGATGCCTTCCTGCATGCGGGCGCCGCCGGAAGCCGGGAACATGACGAGCGGGCACTTTTCCGCAATCGCGCGCTCGAAGGCTTTGACGATCGCCTCGCCGGCGGCCATGCCGAGCGAGCCGCCGATGAAATTGAATTCATGGACGACGGCGACGAGCTTCAGGCCCTGCACATTGCCGAGGCCGGCAAGGATCGTATCTTCCTGCTCGGTCTTGAGGCGGCTGTCGCGCAGACGGTCGATATATTTCTTGGAATCGCGGAACTTCAGCGGATCCTGCGCGACCTTCGGCTGCGGCAGGGATTCGTATTCGCCATTGTCAAAGAGGTCGGCAAGGCGCGCCTTGGCCGGCATCTTCATGTGATAGCCGGAGGCGGGAATGACCCACTTGTTGCTCTCAAGGTCCTTGTGAAAGACCATCTCGCCCGTTTCCGGGCACTTGATCCAGAGGTTCTCCGGCACTTCGCGACGGCCCAGCATGGAATTGATCCGCGGGCGAACGTAGTTAGTGATCCAGTTCAACTCGAATACTCCTGATTGACTAGTGCCAATGTGGGGAAACTATTCGGCAGCAACAAGGCGCGCCGAACGCGTTCCTGTGGAAAGACCGCGAACCAGCGTCGCAACGGCCTGAACCGTATCGGCTGTCGCCTTTCCATCTGCCGTCAGGCTGGTTGCCACCTGATTGACGATTGCCGTGCCCACAACCACGCCATCGGCCGAGCCGCCGATGACCTTTGCATGTTCCGCCGTCTTGACGCCGAAACCGACGCAGACGGGCAGATCGGTATGATCCTTGATGCGCTTGACCGCACCCGAAATCAGCGACGGATCGGGCAGCGCCGAGCCGGTGATGCCGTTCATCGAGACATAGTAGACGAAGCCCGACGTGTTCTTCAGAACCGCCGGCAGGCGCTTTTCATCCGTCGTCGGCGTGGCCAGACGGATGAAATTGATGCCCTTCTTCAGCGCCGGGATGCAGAGTTCGTCATCCATTTCCGGCGGCAGGTCGACGATGATCAGTCCGTCGATGCCGGAGGCCAGCGCGTCGTCGAGAAATTTCTCGACACCGTAAATGTAGATCGGGTTGTAATAGCCCATCATGACGATCGGCGTCGTATCGTTGGTCTTGCGGAAGTCGGCAGCAAGCTGCAGCGTCTTTTTCAGCGTCTGGCCGCCCTTGAGCGCGCGCTGGCCGGCGAGCTGAATCGCCGGGCCGTCGGCCATCGGATCGGAAAAGGGCATGCCGAGCTCGATGACGTCGGAGCCTGCCTCCGGCAGCGCCTTCATGATGCCGAGCGAAGTTTCGTAGTCCGGGTCGCCGCCCATGAAATAGGTTACGAGCGCCGGGCGGCCTTCCGCCTTCAGATCGGCGAAGCGTTTATCCATACGTGCGGTCATTTTCTTTACTCACCCATTCCCAGGATCTTGCCGACGGTGAAGATATCCTTGTCGCCGCGGCCGGAGAGGTTCATCAGGATGATCTCGTCCTTGCCCATCTTGGGCGCGCGCTTGATGACTTCGGCAAGCGCATGCGAAGGCTCGAGCGCCGGGATGATGCCTTCGAGGCGCGTCAGCGTCTGGAAGGCTTCGAGCGCCTCATGATCCATGATCGGGACATATTCGGCGCGGCCGATATCGTTCAGCCACGAATGTTCGGGGCCGATGCCGGGATAGTCGAGGCCGGCCGAAATCGAATGGCCTTCCTTGATCTGCCCGTCATCGTCCTGCAGCAGGTAGGTGCGGTTGCCATGCAGCACGCCCGGCGAGCCGGCCGTGATCGAGGCGCAATGTTCATCGCCCTGCAGGCCCTTGCCGCCGGCTTCGACGCCGACGATCTTGACGTCCTTGTCATCGAGGAAGGGATGGAAGATGCCGATCGCATTCGAACCGCCGCCGACGGCAGCGATGACGAGATCCGGCAGACGGCCTTCGGCTTCAAGGATCTGCTCTCTGGCCTCCGTGCCGATGACGGCCTGGAAGTCGCGGACCATTTCCGGATAGGGATGCGGGCCGGCGGCCGTACCGATCAGGTAGTAGGTGCTCTCGACATTGGTGACCCAGTCACGCAGCGCCTCGTTCATGGCATCCTTCAGCGTGCCGCTGCCGGCCGTAACGGGTTTCACCTCGGCACCCAGCAGCTTCATGCGGAAAACGTTCGGCGCCTGGCGTTCGACATCGGTGGCGCCCATGTAAACGACGCAGGGCAGGCCGAAGCGCGCAGCGACGGTGGCGGAAGCCACGCCATGCTGCCCGGCACCGGTTTCGGCGATGATGCGGGTCTTGCCCATGCGCTTGGCAAGCAGGATCTGGCCGATGCAATTGTTGATCTTGTGCGAGCCGGTATGGTTCAGCTCTTCGCGCTTGAAATAGATCTTGGCGCCGCCAAGATGCTGGGTCAGGCGCTCGGCGTAATAGAGCGGGCTCGGGCGGCCGATATAGTGGGCGCCGAGATGCTTGAGTTCCGCCTGGAATTCCGGATCGTTCTTCGCCTTGTTCCACTCATCCTGCAGGTCGAGGATCAGAGGCATCAGGGTTTCGGCCACGAAGCGGCCCCCGTAAATGCCGAAGCGGCCGTCTTCGTCCGGGCCGGCGCGGAAGGAATTCGGTTTAGGCGTCTCGTTCAATTTACACTCCCTGTGGTCGTTTCAGGCATACATGCCTGTTCAACCGCATCGAAAAACTCATCGATCATGTCCAGGCTCTTCACGCCCGGCGCACTCTCGACGCCGGAGGCGGTATCGACGCCCGGCGCCTTGGTCATCGCCAGCGCCTGCCCGACATTGGCCTTGTTGAGCCCGCCTGACAACATGTAGTCCACATTGCCGTCAAGCCAGGTCAGCAGGCCCCAATCAAAGGAAACGCCGTTGCCGCCCGGCAGTTCGGATCCTTTCGGCGGCTTGGCATCGAAAAGAAAGCGATCGGCAATACCGATATAGGCTTCGACCCGTTTCAGGTCGTCGGCCGTGCGCACCGACAATGCCTTGATGACCGGGATGCCGTACATCGCCTTGATGGTCAGCACGCGCTCCGGGCTCTCGCTGCCGTGCAGCTGCAGCATGTCGGGGCGCAAGAGCGCGACGATTTCATCGAGGTCGTCATTGCTCGGGTCGACCACGACGGCCACGATCTTCGCCTTGCCGCGCGCCGGCTCGGCCAGCTTGCCGGCAATATCGGGCTCGACGTAACGCGGGCTTTTCTGGAAAAAATTGAAGCCGATATGCGTCGCTCCGCGCTTCAATGCGCGCTCGACAGTTTCAGGCGTCTTCAAACCACAGATCTTGATATCCGGTCTCATGGCAGCGAAGTGACACGAAACGGGAAAAGAGTCGAGCCAATTTGCAATACTGGCCGCATTTAACGCCGAACGCTCAGTCGAAGTCTATGGCGTGCAATTGGCTGCCATGGCGCTTCAGCCACGACTTCGCCTCTTCCATATGCGGGCAGAGCCTCTTGCAGAGCGCCCAGAAGTGCGGACCGTGGTTCATTTCCTTCAGATGCGCCACTTCATGGGCGGCGAGATAATCGATCACCGAAGGCGGCGCCATGACGATGCGCCAGGAGAAGCTCAGGTTCCCCTCCGAGGAGCAGGAGCCCCAGCGGCTGCGGGTATCCTTCATCGAAATGGAGCGGATCGGCGCCTTGATGGAGCCCGCATGCAGGCGCGACAGCCTCTCAAGGTCGGCGCGCGCCTCTTTCTTCAGGAAGGTGGCGATGCGCCGGCCGATATGTTCCGGCATGCCGCTGACGCGAAGCACCGGTTTGCCGTCCACAACGACGGCCTCGGTCAGCCCGCGCAGGCTGCCGGTGTGCTCGATGCGATGCCTGACGCCGCGAAAGAGGATCTCTCCGCCGTCACGCAGGCCGGTATCGGTCGAGAATTTCGCAAGCTTGGTCAAAAGCCAGCCCTGATGCCGATCGAGGAAGGCATTGACCTCGCGGGCGGCAAGTCCTTTCGGCACCGTCATTTTCAAAGCGCGTCCGCCGGGCTCGATACGCAGCGTGATCCGCGTTGCCCGGTCATGCTGCTTGATCGTCAAGGGCATCGGACGACCGGCAACATCCAGCGTCCGCTTTTCGGGCGGCGACGGTTTCTTCGTCGTGCGGCGGATCTTCGGAAGCGGAAACATAGGAGTTTTCTATACGATTCGACGCGAATCCGGGCAAAGAAAAACCGGCATCGGAAGCGATGCCGGCCGTAGATTTTCTGTGATCGCGTTTACGGCGTCTGGTACTCGGCGACCGGACCATTGTCGTCGCGTCTGCCGTTCTTGCGTTCGCGCATGAAGCGGTCGAATTCTTCCTGATCCTTGGCGCGACGAAGCTCGCGCAGGTAGGAATCGAATTCTTCCCGCATTTCATCGAGCTTGCGGCGCTCTTCCTCGATGCGATCGAGCTCGGCCTTGCGCCAATCGTCGAAGGCGACGTTGCCCGTCGAGAAATGCGAGCGGTGACGGCCATGCGAACGACGGCAGCCTGCAAAGAAGCCATCCGTTGCCTGGTTGACGTCACGCTTGAAGCCACGCAGCCGCTCGCCGAAGATGATATAGGCAAGCATGGCCAGCCCCAGAGGCCAGAAAACCATGAAGCCGAGGATCATCAAGGCAACGGTAGCCGGAGTCCAATCCGGGCGAAGCAATGCTGACTGGTTCATCGTGCGGTATCCTCGCGTTCAGCACCCGACACGATGCCGAGTGCTGAAAAACCAGATGGTTACCGCTGAACCGGCCTTCAAGACGATTTCAGGTTAAATCGGACAAGGCCTTGAATCGATAGCATTAAATCAGCATTCTCTAACTCACGCCGATTTACCGCCCTTGATGACGCGCTGGACCGGCGGCTTCTTGGCGCGGGAATGCTGGCGCGTGAAGGAGACGATACGCGGCGCGATCTCCCTGCGGAAGCGCGAGCCGTTGAAGACGCCGTAGTGGCCGACATCCGGCTGCAGATAGTGCATGCGCATCTCGTCGGGAATATTCACGCAGACGGTCTGCGCGGCCTGCGTCTGGCCGACACCTGAAATGTCGTCGTTTTCGCCTTCGACCGTCAGCAATGCAACCTTGCGGATCGCGGAAGGGTCGACGCGCTTGCCGCGATGCATCAATTCGCCTTTCGGGAGCGCGTGTTTCATGAAGACCTGCTCGACGGTCTGGAGATAGAATTCCGCGGTCAGGTCCATGACGGCGAGATATTCGTCGTAGAAATCGCGGTGCTTTTCCGGCTCGCCGTCATTTTTCACCAGATGCATGAAAAACTCCTTGTGAGCGATCAGGTGCCGGTCGAGATTCATCGACATGAAGCCGGAAAGCTGCAGGAAGCCCGGGTAGACAGGGCGCATGAAGCCCGGCTGCGGCCAGGGCACGTTCATGATGACGTTATCAGCAAACCATTCGAGCGGCCGTTCCTTGGCGAGCTTGTTGACGGCCGTCGGATTGATGCGCGTATCGATCGGACCGCCCATCAACGTCATGGACGACGGCGCAAGCGGATCCCGGGCCTCTTCCATGATGGCGGCAGCGGCCAGAACCGGGACCGAGGGCTGACAGACGGCCACGACATGTGTGTCATGACCGAGGAAGTGCAGCATCTCGATGACGTAGTCGATGTAGTCGGAAAGGTCGAAAGTCCCCTCCGTCATCGGTACCATGCGTGCATCCATCCAGTCGGTAATGTAGATATCGGCGCTCGGCAGCAATGCCTCGACGGTGCCGCGCAGCAGGGTCGCATAGTGGCCGGACATGGGCGCCACGATGAGGATGCGCGGGTCGCCGCTATGGCCGTCCGGAACATCGCGGGAGAAGTGCAGCAGGCTGCAGAAGGAGCGCGCCCAGACCACTTCCTCGCGAACCGCGACCTTCTTGCCGTCGACGACGGTTTCCTTGAGCCCGAATTCCGGCTTACCGTAACGGCGCGTGGTGCGCTCGAACATTTCGAGGCTGGCCGAAATGGTGCGTCCCATAGGGGTCTGCGAGAAGGGGTTCAGCGGATTGGCATAGGCAAAACGCATAATATCGGCTGCAGCGCGGAAAGGAGCCAGGGCTGCATGGTTCAATTCATAAAGCTGGTAAAACATGGAGGGCGCCACCTTTCTCTATCCGGCAAAGACGACGCCAATTGAAAGGCGCCGGACTCTTTCCGTTAACGCTGGCACATCAACGTAGGCTAACAGGTTTTTGTTGCACAGCAACATAACATTACAGCCTGAAAGAATAATGCCGGAAAATTGATCTCCGGCATCATCTTGGCGCACAAAGTTTAAGCTTCTCGGCAAGAAAAGCCGTTAACGGTCCGCTACGAAGAGCTGCTTCTGGGTACCGAGGCCTTCAATGCCGAGCTCGACCACATCGCCGTCCTTCAGATAGCGCGGCGGCTTCATGCCCATGCCGACGCCCGGAGGCGTGCCGGTCGAGATGACGTCACCCGGCTGCAGGGACATGAACTGGCTGAGGTAGGAAACAACGAAGGCAACGCCATAGACCATGGTTTTGGTGGAGCCGTTCTGCATCGTCTGGCCGTTGACCTTGAGCCACATGCCAAGGTTCTGCGGATCGGCGACCTCGTCCTTCGTGACCAGCCAGGGGCCGATCGGGCCGAACGTGTCGCAGGACTTGCCCTTGGTCCACTGGCCGGCACGCTCCGTCTGGAAGGCACGCTCGGAAACGTCGTTGGAAACGCAGTAGCCGGCAACGTAGTCCAGCGCTTCAGCCTCGGTCACATATTTGGCGGTCTTGCCGATGACGACGCCGAGTTCGACTTCCCAGTCGGTCTTTTCGGAGCCGCGCGGGATCTGAACATTGTCGTTCGGACCGACGATTGCCGAGGTTGCCTTCATGAAGATGACCGGCTCGGGCGGTACGGTCGCACCGGTCTCAGCCGCGTGGTCGGAATAGTTGAGGCCGATGCAGATGAATTTGCCGGTGCCGGCAACGCAGGCGCCGATACGGCCGGGCGCCAGTTCCGGCAGGCTCTTCGGATCGAGGGCAGCGATCTTTGCCAGACCTGCAGGCGTGATCGCCTCGCCGCCGATATCGGCGACATGGGCGGAAAGATCGCGGATCTTGCCATCGGCATCGAGCAGGGCCGGCTTTTCCCGGCCCGCGTCTCCAACGCGCATCAGCTTCATGAATATCCTCCTCAATGGAAAGCGGGTGCGCCACCTATGAACGAATTATTCATCGGTGTCATTATGCCTTTCCGCCGAAGCGGTACGCCGCGACCCGGAATTTCCGCTTTTTTCGGAATCGTGAACGACTTCACGCAGTTTCAGAAAATCTCGGCCAGCTGCGGGCCGACCGGGACGATCCGCGTCGGGTTGAGGCTCTCGATCGAATAGTAGCCGCGCTTGATGTGATCGAAATTCACAGTCTCGGCGATGCCGGGCCAATCCAGCATCCGACGGCAGAATGCCTTGAGATTGGCATAGTCGGACAGGCGCCGCAGATTGCATTTGAACAGGCCGTGATAGGCGACGTCGAAACGCACCAGCGTAACAAACAGGCGGATATCGGCTTCCGTCGGATGGTCGTCAAACAGGAATTTGCGCCCTTCAAGCAGCGGCTCGATCCAGTCGAGGCATGAAAAGACCTCCGCAAAGGCCTCTTCGTAGGCAATCTGCGTCGTCGCAAACCCGGTGCGATAGACACCGTTGTTAAGCGAGGGGTAGATGCGTTCATTGAAGGCATCGATGTCACCCCTGTGAGCGGCCGGATAGAGATCGACCTCGCTGCCGGCGAGATCGCCAAAGCCGCTGTTCAGCATACGCAGGATATCGGAGGATTCGTTGTTGACGATCGTCGCACGCTTCCTGTCCCACAGGACGGGGACCGTTGCCCGCCCGGTGAACTGCGGGTCCGCCCTTGTGTAGATCTCGTGCATGTAGGTGGCGCCGTTCACCTCATCGGCGGTCGCGCCGGGATAATCGCCGAAACGCCATCCCTGTTTGCTCAGCGCCGGTTCCACAATCGAAACCGAGATGACCTCTTCGAGACCTTTGAGCTTGCGGCCGATCAGCGTGCGTGACGCCCAGGGACAGATATAGGCGACATAGAGATGATAGCGTCCGGGCTCCGCGGCAAAACCGCCCTCACCGCTCGGACCCGCGCTGCCATCGGGCGTCACCCAGTTTCGAAAGCTTGATATCTGGCGGACGAAACCACCCTTCTCATCCTTCGCCTGGACCGGCTGCCAGTCCTCGGCCCATTTCCCATTCACCAGCACGCTGTATCTCCTGATCGGTCGGATCCGGCCCTGCTCTACCGGGAGTCTGGCGCGCGCGTAAGGCCTGTTTCTGGAAACAGATTGTGCACCGGCTGCGACCAAACTGCGCTTGCCATACTGGCGAGCGCGGAAATATCACTTAAGTGACCCTCGCAATGGAACCCCCATCCATAGCCAACCTCCGGAAGCCAGCATGACGAAAAGCAATAGCCGCGAATCCGAATACCCGATCGATCCGATGTTCCTCGACCGCTGGTCGCCGCGCGCCTTCACCGGCGAGATTATCGAAGAAGCCCAGCTGCTTACGCTGCTCGATGCCGCACACTGGGCACCGTCCTCGGCAAACATGCAGCCGTGGCGGTTCCTCTACGCCTTGAAGGGTTCCGGGCATTGGGACGAATTCGTGAGCCTTCTCAACGAATCCAACCAGGAATGGGCAAAGAACGCCTCGGCGCTGATCTTCGTCGTTTCGCGCAGCTTCAACGGAGCCCGCGAAGAAGGACGGGCGAGCTACACGCACTCTTTCGATGCCGGCACGGCCTGGGGCCATCTCGCCATCCAGGCGCGCATCTCCGGCTTCTATGCCCATGGCATGGGCGGCATCAAGCATGATGAAATCAAGGAAAAGCTCAACGTGCCCGACGGCTATCGTGTCGAGGCCGGTATTGCCGTCGGCCGCATTGCCGACAAGAACACGCTTTCCGAACGCAACCGGGAGCGTGAATTCCCGAGCCAGCGCAAGCCGCTTTCGGACGTCGTCTTCAACGGCCATTTCGTTGGCAAGGATTGACCATGCGTAAAAAGCCCCGCAAGCCTGACGGCTGCGGGGCCTTGTCGTGTCCGGGATATCGATCAGATATCGAGGTTTGCAACGCTCAGGGCGTTATCCTGGATGAATTCGCGCCGCGGCTCGACTTCGTCACCCATCAGGCGGGCAAAGAGGCCGTCGGCATCGGTCGCATCGCTGACCTTGACCTGCAGCAGCGAGCGGACGTTCGGGTCGAGCGTCGTTTCCCAAAGCTGTTCGGCGTTCATTTCGCCGAGACCCTTGTAGCGCTGCATGGTCAAGCCCTTGCGGCCGCTGGCAAAAATTGCATCGAGCAGGGCACGCGGGCCGGAAATCTCGGCATCGCCATCGCGTCGGCTGAGCGTCGGCGGTGTCTGATAGATTTCCTTCAGGCGGGGCGTCAGCTGGTCGATCAGGCGGGCGTCCTGCGAGCCGATCAGCGCCATATCGAGCACGATGACTTCCTTGACCCCGCGAACCATGCGCTCCAGACGAATGCCGCCTTCGCTGGTAAGACTGCCCTGCCAACCGCGCTCGGTTTCCTCGGCGATGATATCGAGACGCTTGGCGACTTCGCTCGCCAGTTCCTGGGCACGGGTCGCGTCGCTGACAAGTTCGGCGTTGAGCGCGCCGGCAATCGCCGCCTGTTCGACGACCGCGCGATTGTAGCGGGAATGCAGGTTGTCGAGCAGCGCTCGCAATCGCAGGGCATCGTGAATGACTTCATTCAGATCCTGCCCGACACGGACTTCGCCGCTCGCAAGCTTCAGAGCCGCATCTTCCAGACCCTGGCCGATCAGATAGTCTTCCAGCGCCTTTTCGTTCTTGACGTATTGCACCGACTTGCCGCGCGAAACCTTATAGAGCGGCGGCTGGGCGATATAGAGATGGCCGCGCTCGATCAGTTCCGGCATCTGGCGGAAGAAGAAGGTGAGCAGCAGCGTGCGGATATGGGCGCCGTCGACGTCGGCGTCCGTCATGATGATGATCTTGTGATAGCGCAGCTTTTCGGCGTTGAACTCGTCCTTGCCGATGCCGGTGCCGAGCGCGGTGATCAGCGTGCCGATTTCCTGGCTCGACAGCATCTTGTCGAAGCGGGCGCGCTCGACGTTCAGGATCTTGCCGCGCAAGGGCAGGATCGCCTGGTTTTCACGCGAGCGCCCCTGCTTTGCCGAACCGCCTGCCGAGTCGCCCTCGACCAGGAAGACTTCGGATTTTGCCGGATCGCGCTCGGAGCAGTCGGCAAGCTTGCCAGGCAGCGAAGCGATATCGAGCGCGCCCTTGCGGCGCGTCAGTTCGCGGGCCTTGCGGGCCGCTTCGCGGGCCGCGGCGGCTTCCACGACCTTGCCGACGAGAACCTTGGCTTCGCCGGGATGTTCTTCGAGCCAGGTGCTGAGCGCTTCGTTGACCAGGCTTTCGACGACCGGGCGCACTTCCGAGGAAACCAGCTTGTCCTTGGTCTGCGAGGAGAACTTCGGATCCGGCACCTTGACCGAGAGCACGGCTGTCAGGCCTTCGCGGCAGTCGTCCCCCGTCAGCGTCACCTTTTCCTTCTTGGTGATGCCGGATGTATCAGCATAGGAGGTGATCTGGCGCGTCAGGGCGGCGCGGAAGCCGGCCATATGGGTGCCGCCGTCGCGCTGGGGGATGTTGTTGGTAAAGCAGAGCACGTTTTCGTGGTAACTGTCGTTCCACCACATGGCCACTTCGACGGTGATGCCGTCCTTCTCGCCACGGATCGCAACGGGTTTTTCGACGAGCGGCTTCTTGGCCCGATCGAGATAGGAGACGAAGGCTTCGAGGCCGCCGTCATAGACCATCTCTTCCTGTTTGATATCGGAGTGGCGCTTATCCGTCAGCAGAATACGAACGCCCGAATTGAGGAAAGCAAGTTCGCGCAGGCGGTGCTCCAGCGTGCCGTAGTCGAACTCCGTCATGGTAAAGGTTTCGGAACTCGGCATGAAGCTGACTTCCGTACCGGTTTCGGTGCCGGCTTCGCCCGTTACCTTCAGGGGCGCATCCGCAACACCATGGGTGAAGCTCATCTCATGCACCTTGCCCTGGCGGCGGATCTTCAGTTTCAGCCAGACCGAGAGCGCGTTGACGACGGAAACGCCGACCCCGTGCAGGCCGCCGGAAACCTTGTAGGAATTCTGGTCGAACTTACCGCCGGCATGGAGCTGGGTCATGATGACTTCGGCTGCCGACACGCCTTCGCCGCTATGGATATCGGTCGGGATGCCGCGGCCGTTGTCGGTCACGGTTACGGAGCCGTCGGGATTGAGCGTGACGGTGACGATGTCGGCGTGGCCGGCCAGCGCTTCGTCGATCGCGTTATCGACGACCTCGTAGACCATGTGATGAAGGCCCGAACCGTCGTCGGTATCGCCGATATACATGCCGGGGCGCTTGCGCACGGCATCGAGGCCCTTCAGGACCTTGATGGAGTCTGCGCCATATTCGGTGTTTACGCCGTTTTCCGTCGCGGGTGCATCGGTCATTCTGTCGAGATTTTCCCTGTTGTAGTCAGCAACGGCGCGCCTTACGAATCACCGGCCTTTTCAATGTCGAATATAGGTTTTTTGCAGCGACTTCCCAATGGCAAGACCCTAAAACAAGGCATAAATCAGGGGATTATGACGCTTTTCCGTCCCCTTTGCCGCCATTTTCAAGAAGCGCGGATAACCGGGCGATATCGCCGCTGTCAAGACTGCGGATTTGCTTGGCCAGACGATTGGCAAATTCGGTATATTCGGGCGGGAGGCCCGCCGTATCGATCACCACGCGCGGATCGGAAGAGCCGGCAACGAGGAAGAGTTCTTCGGCCTCGTCCCAGATGATGTTGAAGTAGCCGGCGATGCGCTGCAGCAGATCGAAGCTCGGCACGCCGCGCTTTCCGTGCTCGAGCGCAGAGAGGTAGGCGGGAGAAACATTGAGGGCAGCAGCCATCTGCTTCTGGGTCACGCCCTTGCGGGCGCGCAGCTTGCGGACCGCTTCTGCAAACGGGGTCACGGCTTTTCCCCGCTGCGCCGGGCAAGGCGGATGTAGAGCGCGCCCTCGCCACCGTGATGCTGGGCCGCCGGCTCGTAGGACGAAATCAGAAAGCGAAATTCCGGCTTGGAAAACCAGAGCGGCACGGCCCGTTTCAAGGCGCCCTCGCTGCCCATCGAACTGCCCTTGCCGGTAATGACGAGGACGTGGCGCATGCCGCGCTCATGCGCGCGGATGAGGAAATCGAGCAGGAAGGAATGGGCTTCGCTCTGGACCATGCCGTGAAGATCGATGCGCGCTTCCAGTGCCAGTTTGCCCTTGGCGATCTTGCGCTTGACGGGCCGCTCCAGCGGATGGTGGATGCCCGAGGGCTGTCTTGCGGGCGGCTGCGCGGCTTGCTGCTGCGGAAGCGGATGAGCCGTCTTCTGCATTTCCGCCTTTTCCTGATCGGCTTGCGCTTCGGCCTGCGCCAGGAAAGCGTCGAGCGCAGTCAATTCGTCCGCCTTGCCGGGCATGGGCCTCGTACTGCGGGCCACCCTCCCCCAGAGGATCCTTTCGTCTGCGCTGAGCTTGCGGTCCTTCGCCATCACAGGAACCTTGCTGCCGCGGCATTGGGGATGAGAATTACGAAATCGGCAATGTTGCGCACCGTTCCTGCCAGTTCGCCCGCCGCATCGCCCGAACCGGTGAAAATGTCGCCGCGCGCGGGACCGACAATGGCGGAGCCCGTGTCGAGCGCCAGCATCAGCCGCCGGAAAGGCATGCCGCCATCGAGATGGGTCAGGGTCTCGGAGCGGATGAAGAAGGGAAAGCCGAAAGTATGGATCAGGCGGTCGACGGCGAGCGAACGGCCTGCGAGCAACGGCACCTCTGCAGCGGCGATCGGCCCGGAATCTGGATCGTCCACCGGTGCTTCCCGGAAAAATATATAGGATCGGTTATGCCAGAGGACTTCGTCGACCCGGTCCGGATGAGCGGCAAGCCAGGCGCGGATCGACTGCATGGAGATGTTGGTACGATCGATGTCGCCACGGTCGATCAGCAACTTCCCGATTGCCGAAAAGGGATGGCCGGCTTTTGCCGCGTAGGTGATGCGCCCGATCCTGCCATCCGGGTAGCGTAAACGGGCAGCGCCCTGCACATGGACGAAGAAAAGATCGACTTTCGACTTCGCCCAGGCAATCTCCAGGCCACGGCCGTCAAGATAGCCCTGATCGATGTCGCGACGATCCGGATAGGCGTCGACCAGGCCGTCACGCAAACGCCCGAACATGTAGGAGCCGTCAAGATCCGGCGGACGAGTTTGATCGTCAAGGTCGACGAGATCGTCCGGGCGCCGGTAGACCGGAAAGCGGAAGGTCTCATCCCGTCTTTCCGAAACTTCGATCTCAGGTTCGTAGAAGGCAGTGACAAAACCGCCGGCGCCATCGGCCGGGACAATCCGGAACGGCCGGCAGTGCTTCTCAAAAAAGGCGCGCGCCCGCCTCCCCGAAGCCGGGCGAAAGCTCGCTGCCTGCTCCAGCAATGGAAGGAGATCGGCCGAACTCAACCCCAGCGAACCGGTACGGTAAGGTTTGATTTCAGTGATGTGCCGGCGGCAGTTGGCCATGACTTCAAAAAGGCCGGAGGGATCGTCATCCCCCCAGCCTTCCAACGCGTCGAAACTGACTGCCTGAAGGGCGAAGCCGGCTGCGTCACTCATGTTCCGATTCGGTCGCGACGAGTTTCCAGTTGGGGTCGCGCGAGCGCGTATCGCGAGCGAAAGTCCAGAGATCGTTGACTTCGGCGACATTCTCGGCGTCGCCGTCAATCAGCGCGTCGCTCTTGTCGTAGGTAGCAGAGATCAGCTGGCTGATGATGCGCACGGTGATCTGTGCCTCGCTGCCTTTGGTTTCGGCATGAGTGATCTCGGCCTTGTCTATGCCCACGAAAGTGGACTTCATCTTCTCGCCCTTGTTTTCGCGTTCGGTGATCGCCGCGTCGAAACCGTCATAGACTTCCCGGGAGAGAAGGTTCTTCAGCGTCTTGCGATCGCCGTCGGCAAAGGCCATGACGATCATCTCGTAAGCCATGCGGGCGCCGTTCAGGAATTCCTTCGGGTCGAAGGAAGCGTCGGCCCTGTTGAGCGCGCGCAGGGACTCGTTCAGCGGCGTGCCGGCCGGCGCCAGCGCGTCAATGGCGGAGAAGCGGTCTTCCTCTTCCCCGTTCGCGTCGCGTCGCGGCAGGGTTACGACCTTGCCGGCATCGGCGGTGTCGTTCTGCACGGCATCCCGTGGCGTATAGAGATCACGCGGCGGCTTCTCATTTCCCGTGCGACGTCCAAGAACGGATCGAAGCTGAAAGAAAATCAGCACCGCCGCCACCAGGAAAAATAGTGTGATGAAGTCGTTTGAACTCATATCCCGCCGTTCGCTGTTAACATCCCTGATTTCTACCCCCATATAGTCCGGCTATACGAATGATTCAAATCATGGCTGGTATCTTCACCGGTGCCAAGAGGAGCCCGAGCTGCTCGGGATAGAGAGATGCGTTTTTCCATGCTGCCGGTTTTCGTGCTGCTTCTGCCGCTTGCCGAAATTGCCGGCTTCGTCATTGTCGGCCGCGCAATCGGGCTTGCCGCGACGCTGGCGCTTGTCGTGCTGGGCTTTGTCGTCGGCTGCTTCCTGCTGCGCCGGCAAGGTATCGGCATCCTGCGCCGCATGTCTGCCGAAGGGCGCAGCGGTACCATGCCCGGACGGGAACTGCTCAATCCGGCGATGACGGTCATCGCTTCGCTGCTCTTCATCATTCCCGGCTTTCTCTCGGATATACTGGCGATCCTGCTTCTGATCCCGCAGGTTCGCAGCCTGCTCTGGCGGTCGATCGCAAGGCGTTTCGTCGTCGTCGGCACCGGTGGGGGCTTCTCGGCTTCCTCCCGTTCGGATTTTCGCAGCCGGACAGGCAAGCCGGACGATTCAAAGGTGGTCGATCTCGATGAAGAGGACTATCATCGTCAGCCGAACGGAAAGTCGCCCTGGTCCGGCAAACAGATCGAAGACTGACACGGCATCGCATTAACCGCGCCGGACGCCCAGGGTTGTAAGCCTATCCCCGAAATGTTAGATGGCGGCACCATTCAATGCCCCTCGAGGAAAAGCCCATGGCAGACGATAACAGCAGCAACGGCGCAGCGAGCCCGACCCTTTCGATCCTTGCCCAGTACGTCAAGGATCTTTCCTTCGAAAACCCGGGCGCGCCGCGCTCGCTTCAGGCCCGCGACAAGGCACCGGCGATCAACATCAATGTGAACGTCAACGCCAATCCGCTGTCCGATACGGATTTCGATGTCGTGCTTTCGCTGATCGCCGAAGCCAAGGATGGAGACAAGACGGTCTTCCATACCGAGCTCGTCTATGGCGGCGTCTTCCGTGTGGCCGGCTTCCCGCAGGAGCACATGCTGCCGGTTCTCTTCATCGAGTGCCCGCGCATGCTCTTCCCGTTTGCCCGCCAGATCATTGCCGATGTCACACGCAATGGCGGCTTCCCGCCGCTGATGATCGACCCGATCGATTTCGCACAGATGTTCGCGCAGCGCGTTGCCGAAGAGCAGGCTCGTTCCAAGGTTCAGGCCGTTCCGAACTAAGCCGGTTTCACAGGCCCCCAGGTTCAGATGCCCGGCTTGTCCGGGCATTTTCATTTTCAGTCGAGCCGATCGTATTTCGACCAGACCGCTTTCTGGCCAAGCTTGGCGATCAGAGCGTGATGGGCCTCGGCTTCCGCTTCGCTCAAACGCGGCGCCAGCGGCCGCGGTCTCTCCATAATGGCGGCGACCACGATTTCTTCCACCTCGGCATCGGCCTTGTTCTGGCTCGCGGACCCGGAAACGCCGAGCCCGAGTGCTGCCTGGCGACCGCCGATCATCTCGATATAGACTTCGGCGAGCAGTTCGGAATCGAGCAGAGCGCCGTGTTTGGTGCGGTGAGAATTGTCGATGCCATAGCGGCGGCAAAGAGCATCGAGCGAGTTCGGACCCATCGGATGTTTGCGGCGGGCAAGTGAGAGCGTGTCGACGACGCGATCCGGCAGGATCGGCGGCAGACCGAGCCTGGCAAGCTCGGCATTCACAAAGCCCATATCGAAAGTGGCGTTATGGGCGATCCATTTGCCGTCACCGAAAAATTCGAGGATCTCTTCGACGAGATCGGCAAAGGGCGGTTTGTCCTTCAGGAACTCATCGGTGATACCGTGAACGGCGAGCGCATCCGGATGAACTTTCTGATCGCCCGGATTGATAAAAAGGTGGAGCGTCCTTCCGGTCGGGAAATGATTGAACAGCTCGATGCCGCCGATTTCGATGATGCGATCCGTGCGGTTGTCGAGGCCGGTGGTTTCCGTATCGAAAATGATCTCACGCATGCGGGACGTCTTCCTTCGTTATCCGCCTCTTCAGGTCGGCGATGATGTCTGCCACCTGTTTTCTCGCCGCCTCGATGCTGTGGCCGCTGTCCACGATATAGTCGGCCCGACGACGTTTTTCCGTGTCCGGCGTCTGGCGGGAGAGAATCATATTGAATTTTTCTTCCGTCATGTTCGGGCGCGCAAGCACCCTTTGCCGCTGAACCTGTGGATCGGCACTGACGACGACTATGACATCCACCCTTTGTTCGGCCCCGGTTTCGAACAGCAGGGGGATATCGAGCACAACCATATCCGCGCCCGCCTCTTTCTGCCGGGCCAGGAATTCACTCTCCCGTTTGCGCACCAGGGGATGAACGATCTGTTCAAGCCGCTTGAAGCCGGTTGGGTCGCGGGCGAGCTGCCGGCCAAGCTCCTGACGGTCTATGGCGCCGTTCTTCATCGTGCCCGGGAAAGCTGCATCGACCAGAGGTGCCGCCTCGCCGGCATAGAGGTCATGCACGACAGCATCCGAATCGTTGACCGCGACACCGGCTTCGGCAAAGAGCTTCGCCGTCGTCGACTTGCCCATGCCGATGGAGCCGGTGAGACCGATCTTCAGCATCAGTGTTTTTCCATGTCCGCAATGATCAGCGTGCGCAGCCTTTCATCGACGGCAGGCCGCTTGCCGAACCATTTCTCAAAACCGGGGACCGCCTGATGCAGTAGCATGCCGAGGCCGTCGACGATGGCAAAACCCTGTTCTTCCGCCTGGGCGAGGATCGGTGTTTTCAATGGCACGTAGACGATATCAGTGACCACCGCATCCGAAAGCAGCGGTGAGAAATCGATGGCGGGTGCGGCCTCTCCGTCCATGCCGAGGGAGGTCGTGTTGATGAACAGTCCGGCCCCGGCCATTACTTCGGCGAGTGCGGCGGTCGGATGGGCATGAACCTTCGGGCCAAAGCGGTCGGCCAGTTCACGCGCGCGCTCGACTGTGCGGTTGACGACGTGGATTTCCTTGAGGCCGCGATCGCGGACCGCCTGGATGACGGCGCGACTTGCGCCACCGGCGCCAAAGATGACAGCCCGGTCGTGGCGATCCCATCCGGGATGGCGTTCATCGAGATTGGCGGTGAAACCGCGGCCGTCCGTATTGGTGGCGAAAAGTTTCCCGTCCTCCAGCCACAGCGTATTCGATGCGCCGAGTTCCTGCGAAAGCTCGTCCGGTCTGTCGGCGAGTTTGAACGCCATTTCCTTATGCGGGATCGTGACATTACCGCCGACGAAACCGGCGCTGCCGTTTCTTAGCGAGCTGATGAAATCTGCAAAGTCTTCCGGAGCAACCTCATGTGCCCGGTAGCTGCCGGGCAGATCCAGCGTCTCCAGCCAATAGCCGTGGATCAGCGGCGAGCGCGAATGCCTGACAGGAAAGCCCGTGACAAACGCCCTCGGCCCGTGTGTTTCACGTGAATCATCCATCGATCGCATCCAGTTCCCGGAGTTTGGCAAGGAGAGGCAGCATCGGCAGACCGAGGATCGTGAAATAGTCGCCATCGATCTTGTCGAACAGTTGAATGCCCTCTCCCTCAAGCTGGTAGGCGCCGACGCTCGCCAGAGCCTTCGATCCGACGCGCTTCAGGTGACGCGCGATAAAATCATCGGTCAGCGGGCGCATCGACAGTTGCGCATGTGCGACATGCCGCCACAGGACTTCACCGTTCCTGACAATGGCGATTGCGCTGTTCAAGCGGTGCGTCCTGCCTTCAAGCATGTGCAGGTGATCGGCGGCATCGGCCATATCCTTCGGCTTGTGAAAGACCTGGGAGCCGAGCGACATCGTCTGGTCCGAACCGATGACGAGCGCGCCAGGGAATCGGCGGCTGACCTCATCTGCCTTGGCCTCGGCAAGAACGAGAGCCACCTGATCGGGCGTTGCACCCGATTTTTCCAAGGGAGCCTCAATTGCGCGTTCATCAATGTGGGCGGGATGGGCTTCGAAAGCCAGGCCGGCATTCTCCATCAGCGTCCGGCGGAACGGGCTTGACGATGCGAGAACGAGCTTTGGTGTCATCCGATGTCCTCGGGAGCGATTCAGTTGTTCAGCGCTTAACGCAGCTTCGGGCGCAGGGCAACGATTGCCGCGGCCGTTTCCTCGATCGAACGCCGGGTGACGTCGATCATCGGCCAGTTATGGCGGGCGCAGAGAGAGCGGGCATATTTCAGCTCCTCCGAAATTGCGGCACGGTCGGTATAGTGTTCGCGGTCGAAGCCGGGCGTCGTCCCGAGCAGGCGATTTTCACGGACCTGAGAAATCCGGTCCGTGGTGGCAATAAGGCAGACAATCAGCGGTCTGGTTGCCGTTGCCAACGTTTCAGGCAGAGGCACGCCATAGACGATCGGGATATTCGCGGTCTTGATGCCTCGGTTTGCGAGATAGATGCTGGTCGGCGTCTTCGAGGTGCGGCTGATGCCGACGATTACCACGTCAGCCTCATTATAATCCTCCGGCATCTGGCCGTCGTCATGATCCATGGTGAAGTTCAGCGCCTCGATACGGGCGAAGTAGCCAGCATTCATCACATGCTGAGCGCCAACTCGTCGTCTGGAGGGGGCGCCAAGATAGATCTGGAACGCACCGATAACCGGTTCCAGAACATTGACCGAGGCGACGCCCATTTCGGCGCAGCGTTCGTCGATGATGCTGGCAAGCTCGGGATCGACGATCGTGTAGAGAACGATGCCGGGTTCAGCGTCGATCGCCTGGAGGACCGGCATCAGCTGCTTGCGGTTTCGGATCAGCGGATAGACGTGTTCGATCGGTTGGGCCGATTTGAATTGGGCCGAAGCGGCGCGACCGGCGGAGATCAGGGTCTCCCCCGTTGAGTCAGAAATCAGATGCAGATGAAAGAAGTTCGTTCTGTTCTCCACGCTATTTTCCGCTGCCTGTTGAAAAGACTGGACAGCGAAGAGCTAATGGCCGCGCCGGGATCGAGGCAAGGGAAAACATGCCACCTTATCCACATCTCGAACTTTCGAAGGTCGTCTCCGAGAGGGCTGTGGATGATGGGGACCGTGATCGTGCTTCCTATCATCGTGCACAGCTTATCCACAGCAAGGGCGTCAGCATGAGTGCATGGAAGTTCATGGAATCGCTTCCGGATTCGGATTTTTCATCATTTTTGGCTCGAACAGACGAATCTTTGTTCCCGTTGAGACGGCGTGCGTGACAAATCGCGCTGCCGGTGGATGGATTTTAATCCTTGATAGAAACCGACTCTAAGAAATAGAAACCTTTTAAAATATCTTTGGATTTTTATAGGGAAGAAGCGCTTGAGCGAAACGCGCCGGAAAATCATGCGGGTTCTCGATGGTGAGACCCTGACGCCCCCTCCTCTCTGGCTTATGAGGCAGGCAGGTAGGTATCTGCCCGAGTACAGAGAAACGCGCGCTAAGGCAGGTAGTTTACTTGATCTCTGTTATTCGCCGGATCATGCCGTGGAGGTGACGCTTCAGCCGATACGACGTTACGGCTTTGATGCCGCCATCCTGTTTTCCGATATCCTGGTCATCCCTGACGCGATGAAGCGTAACGTGCGTTTTAGCGAGGGACATGGCCCCGAGATGGATCCGATCGATGAGACCGGTATTGCCGGGCTCGATGGAGAAGGTGTCGTTGATTATCTGCAGCCTGTCCTGGAAACGGTGAAGCGGCTGCGCAAAGAGCTTCCTGCGGAGACGACGCTGCTGGGGTTCTGTGGAGCGCCTTGGACGGTTGCGACCTATATGATCGCCGGACACGGTACGCCGGACCAAGCGCCCGCCCGCCTCTTCGCCTATCGGCATGCGCGCGCTTTCGAGCATCTGCTGATGCTGCTTGCGGACGTCTCGGCCGATTATCTCGTAGCGCAGATCGATGCGGGTGCCGACGCCGTGCAAATTTTCGATTCCTGGGCCGGCGTTCTCGGCGAGAAGGAATTTGAGGCTTTTGCGATCCGTCCGGTGGCGCGCATGATCGCTTCGATCAGGGCACGGCGGCCGCAGGCGCGAATCATCGCCTTTGCCAAAGGCGCCGGTTATATGCTCAAGACTTACCGGCAGAAGACCGGGGCAGATGCGATCGGGCTCGACTGGTCCGTACCGCTCGCCTTTGCGGCCGAGCTGCAGAAGGACGGACCGGTTCAGGGTAATCTTGATCCGATGCGTGTCGTGGCCGGTGGCCGTTCACTGGAGGAAGGTATCGACGACATTCTTCAAGTGCTCGGAAACGGACCGTTGATCTTCAACCTCGGTCACGGCATCACGCCGCAGGCCGACCCGGAGAATGTTCGCCTTCTCGTCGAGCGCGTGCGCGGCGCGGGGGGCGTGTAATGGAAAAGCAGACGGACGAAAGGCCGGGTGTCTACGCCAGGCGGCGCGCGCATTTTGCACTGATCTTCTTTGCGCTTCTCGGCATCGGGCTTTTCGTCTGGAATCCCGACAATCTCTATCTCTGGATCAAGGCGCTTCACATCATCGCCGTGATCTCGTGGATGGCCGGCCTGTTCTATATGCCGCGGCTTTTCATCTACCACACGGATGCGGAGCCGGGCTCGGTTCAATCCGAAACCTTCAAAGTGATGGAGCGCCGGCTGCTGAGGATCATCATGAATCCGGCGATGATGCTGACGTGGATTCTCGGTCTTTATCTCGCCTGGTCGGTCTATGGTTTCCAGGGTGGCTGGCTGCACGCCAAGATCGCGCTCGTGGTTCTTCTGACCATCGTCCATGTCTTTTTCAGCAGGGCCGTAAGGGCGTTTGAGCGCGACGAAAACCGGCGCTCGGCCCGCTATTGGCGCTTCATGAACGAGGCTCCGACGGTGCTGATGATCCTCATCGTCATCCTTGTCGTGGTGAAGCCTTTCTGATGCGGGAGGCGACTGAGGTTAAATTTCAGTCATTTTAAGCAGCCCCCTTGCGGGCCGGGTTCCGACTCGCTATTTTCCGCGCATCTCATCTTCGTGGCATGTGTGTAGAGTTCAGTCGCCTGCGAGCCCCTTTCGCAGTACCGAATACGACCCAACATCGCCTTTCCCCTTCTAAAATAAAGAGTATTGGTCACTTCATGGCTGAGATGAAGCTTCAGGAACTTAAGAGTAAATCCCCGACGGATCTTCTGGCTTTTGCCGAATCGCTCGAGGTCGAGAATGCGAGCACGATGCGCAAGCAGGAGCTCATGTTCGCAATCCTCAAGGTTCTTGCCAGTCAGGATATCGAAATCATCGGCGAGGGTGTCGTTGAAGTCCTCCAGGATGGTTTCGGGTTTCTGCGTTCCGCAAATGCCAACTATCTGCCCGGCCCGGATGATATCTACATCTCTCCCTCCCAGATCCGCCGCTTCTCGCTGAAGACGGGTGACACGGTCGAGGGTCCGATCCGCGGCCCGAAGGAAGGCGAACGTTATTTCGCCCTGCTCAAGGTCAATACGATCAATTTCGACGATCCGGAAAAGATCCGTCACAAGGTCCATTTCGACAACCTGACGCCGCTCTATCCCAACGAGCGTTTCAAGATGGAGCTGGATGTTCCGACATCGAAGGATCTGTCGCCGCGCGTCATCGATCTCGTGGCGCCGCTCGGCAAGGGCCAGCGCGGGCTGATCGTTGCCCCGCCGCGAACAGGTAAGACGGTTCTCCTGCAGAATATCGCGCATTCCATCACCGCAAACCATCCGGAATGCTATCTGATCGTTCTGCTCATCGACGAACGTCCGGAAGAAGTCACGGATATGCAGCGCTCGGTCCGCGGCGAAGTCATTTCCTCGACATTCGACGAGCCTGCGGTTCGCCACGTCCAGGTCGCCGAGATGGTGATCGAAAAGGCAAAGCGGCTCGTGGAGCACGGTCGTGACGTCGTCATCCTGCTCGATTCCATCACCCGCCTCGGACGCGCCTACAATACCGTTGTTCCTTCCTCCGGCAAGGTTCTGACCGGCGGTGTCGATGCGAACGCGCTTCAGCGGCCGAAGCGCTTCTTCGGCGCTGCCCGTAACATTGAAGAGGGTGGTTCGCTGACCATCATCGCGACTGCTCTCATCGATACCGGCAGCCGTATGGACGAAGTTATCTTCGAAGAGTTCAAGGGTACCGGCAACTCGGAAATCGTTCTCGACCGCAAGGTTGCCGACAAGCGCATCTTCCCGGCCATGGATATCCTGAAGTCGGGTACGCGTAAGGAAGACCTTCTCGTTCCGCGTCAGGACCTGCAGAAGATCTTTGTTCTGCGCCGCATCCTTGCGCCGATGGGCACGACGGACGCGATCGAATTCCTCATCGACAAGCTGAAGCAGACGAAGAATAATGGCGACTTCTTCGACTCGATGAATACCTGATCTTTAGCCGGATTCGACAAGCAGAGGCTGGCGAGTCGTTTGCGCGACTGCCAGCCTCTTCTGTTTTGAACTGATTCGGAAACGGACCGACAGGCCGAGGACTGTATGGAGATGTGGAACGACACCATATTCGCGCTTTCGAGCGGCGCCCCACCCTCAGGCGTGTCCGTTGTTCGCATCAGCGGTCCGCAGACGCGTCTTATCCTGGAGACCTTGATCGGCAATTGCCCTTCCCCGCGGACCGCAGCTTACCGAACGATTCGGACTCGGAACGGTCTTCCGATCGATGCCGGGCTGGTTCTCTACTTTCCCGGTCCTGCCTCTTTCACCGGTGAGGATTGCGCGGAGTTTCAGATCCATGGCTCAAGGGCCGTCGTATCTGCGCTCTCGAAGGAGTTGGCGACTTTTCCGCAAACGCGGCTTGCGATGGAAGGGGAGTTCAGCCGTCGTGCCTTCGAAAACGGTAAGCTCGACCTCGTCGAGATTGAGGGATTGGCCGATCTGATCGCAGCGGAGACGGAAATGCAACGCCGCCTGGCGCTTGAGCAGAGTTCGGGCGGCCTGTCACGGCTATATGATTCGTGGGCGGAACGAATCACTCGCTCTCGTGCGTTGATCGAGGCGGAACTCGACTTTCCGGACGAAGACGACGTCCCGGGCTCCGTTTCCGATCAAATCTGGGCATCGTTGGCAGCGCTACGGCTGGAGATGGAGGAACATCTGTCGCATGCCGAAATGGGTGAGATCGTTCGCGACGGTTTCAAGATTGTCATTGCCGGAGCGCCCAATGTCGGCAAGTCCAGTCTGATGAACTGGTTCGCACAGAGGGATGTAGCGATCGTCACGGAGATCGCCGGCACAACACGTGACGTGCTTCATGTCGATATCAACTTGAATGGCTATCTCGTCAGGCTTTACGACACAGCCGGTCTGCGCGACACAGCTGATATCGTGGAGCAGGAGGGCATCAGGCGGGCACAAGTCGCTCTGAACAATGCGGATCTCGTGCTCTTTCTTGTCGATATGGGGTCTCCCTCGCCGATCGATCCCGCTGACTTGGAACGGGCTCCGTCGCGTGTTATTGTCGGGACGAAGCGGGACCTGTATTCAGCGGTCGATTGCTATGACCTGCAGATCTCCACGATGACGGGCGAAGGTCTTTCGGAACTTCGGGACTTGGTTTCTTCCCATATCGAACAAAGGTTTGGAGGCTTGTCGCTATCCGTGCCGACGCGCGAGCGACATAGAGATACGCTCTCGAAATGTGTCGGGGCTCTCTCGGCGGCGATTGAGCAGGAAGGGCAAAGCCTGGAGATCAGGGCGGAATCTTTGCGGCTCGCGGGTGAACATTTGGGGCGTATCACCGGGAGAGTTGACGTTGAAGACCTGTTGGGCGTCATCTTTTCGGAGTTTTGTATCGGAAAATGATTCACGTGGAACAGCGGGCAGCCGTCGGAGAGTTTCACGTGAAACCTTTTGTGGAGTAGCGCATGAGCGCCAAGAGTTATGATGTGATCGTGATCGGCGGCGGCCACGCCGGATCGGAAGCGGCTGCGGCTGCGGCCCGAATGGGTGCGAAGACAGCCCTGATTACCCATCGACGCGATACGATTGGGGTCATGTCGTGCAACCCAGCAATCGGCGGATTGGGCAAGGGCCATCTCGTTCGAGAGATCGACGCGATGGACGGCCTCATGGGGCGCATTGCGGATGCCGCAGGCATCCAGTTCCGCATGTTGAACAAGAAGAAAGGTGCAGCGGTGCGTGGCCCACGCACGCAGGCGGACCGCAAACTCTACCGCCTCGCGATGCTGGATGCCATTGAGGCCATCGAAAATCTTGATGTGATCGAAGGCGACGCATTCGATCTGGAGATCAGTGATAATCGAGTCGCTGGCGTAACAATGAAGGATGGCAGAACTATCCGGAGCCCAGCTGTCGTTATTACGACCGGTACGTTCCTGCGTGGCCTTATTCATATCGGAACTGACAAGACCCCGGCGGGCCGAACCGGAGAACCGCCATCGATGGGATTGTCGATGACCTTCCTTCGATTGGGATTGAAGCTGGGCCGTCTCAAGACCGGAACCCCGGCGCGTTTGAATGGGAAAACGATCGATTGGGCGTCTGTCGGACGCCAGGCTGCTGATGACGAATTGATTCCGTTTTCCTTCATGACGGATCGGATCACGAATCCGCAGGTCGAATGCGGGGTGACACGGACCACCGAGGCGACACATCGGATCATCGTCGACAATCTGCAGAAGTCGGCAATGTATTCGGGACAGATCGAAGGTGTCGGGCCGCGATATTGCCCCTCTATTGAGGACAAGCTGGTCAAATTCGGTGAACGCGACGGCCATCAGGTCTTCCTGGAGCCTGAAGGGCTCGACGACGACACGGTCTATCCGAACGGAATTTCGACGTCGCTGCCGGCCGATGTGCAGGACGCATTCATCAGGACGATCCCTGGTCTGGAGCGGGTGGAAATTTTGCATCCTGGCTACGCGATCGAATATGACCATGTCGATCCGCGTGAGCTCTCAGCGACATTGGAAGTCAAGAAACTTCCGGGGCTTTTTCTTGCCGGACAGATCAATGGAACAACGGGTTATGAGGAAGCTGGCGCGCAGGGCCTGGCTGCAGGCCTCAATGCCGCATTGTCGAGCGGCAATTCGAAGCCCTTCCTATTCAGCCGCACGAATTCCTATATTGGCGTCATGATTGATGACCTGACCTCTCATGGCGTCACAGAACCATACCGGATGTTCACATCGCGCGCGGAGTATCGATTGAGCCTTCGCGCTGATAATGCGGATGCGAGGCTGACACCGAAGGCAACCGAACTTGGCTGCGTATCCACCGAACGTCGCGCTCGTTTTGCGGCATATCGAGAAGAGTTGGACAGCGGCCGTGCGATGCTTCAATCGCTCTCCATCACGCCGAGCGAGGCGCGCAAAGCGGGGCTGAACCTCAACCTGGACGGCCAACGTCGGACGGCTTATGAGCTGCTGTCCTATCCGGAAT
The DNA here is from genome assembly GCF_052946295.1 of Rhizobium sp. KDH_Rht_773_N. Classification (NCBI taxonomy): domain Bacteria; kingdom Pseudomonadati; phylum Pseudomonadota; class Alphaproteobacteria; order Hyphomicrobiales; family Rhizobiaceae; genus Rhizobium; species Rhizobium sp. KDH_Rht_773_N. The sequence continues at coordinate 1,838,206 of NZ_CM129525.1, forward strand.
TCACACTTGCGGATCTGGAGCACGTTTGGGGAGAGTTGCGATCGTTTTCGAAGAAGGTGGGTGAGGCCTTGGAAATCGAAGCAGGTTACTCGGTCTATATGGACCGTCAAGCGGCCGCTATCGAGACGCAGCGGCGAGATGAAGCCCGCTCTATTCCGGGAGACTTCGACTACGATGCCCTATCGGGACTCTCCAACGAGCTGAAGAACAAATTGAACACGCAAAGGCCGACCAACATTGCCCAGGCTCTGAAAGTCGAGGGTATGACACCGGCCGCGATTTCCCTCTTGCTCGTGCATTTAAGGCGAGTCGATCGCGTTCATGAGCGAGTGGCGTAGTGCCTGCAAGGTTTGAGAGTCTTCCAGAATGGAATTGAACGGATTGCGTGTTTCACGTGAAACACAGGAACGGCTGCAGCTTTTTGCCGGGCTGTTTACGAAATGGGCCAAGGCCATCAACCTTGTCGCACCCTCAACAATGGACGATATGTGGAGCCGGCATATTGCCGACAGTGCACAGCTATTCCAGATCGCCCCTCGCCCCCAGACCTGGATTGATCTCGGAAGCGGCGGGGGTTTCCCCGGGGTGATTACCGCCATTTTTCTGGCCGAGCAGCAGCAAGGCTGGGTTCATCTGGTCGAGAGCAACAATAAGAAAGCCGCGTTTCTGCGAACCGCCTTGCGCGAAACCGGTGCACGGGGAGAGGTGCATGCTGTCAGGATTGAAGATGCGCCAAAGCTTGTTCCGGCTTGCGATGCCATCTCCGCCCGTGCGCTCGCTGATCTTGATCGGCTGATGGAATACGCGGCGCCCTGGATGGCTGGCAAGGAGAATAATCGCGCATATTTTCATAAAGGCCGGGATTACCAACAGGAAATCCAGAAAGCACGTGGCCGCTGGGCCTTTGATCTGCTAGAACACAATAGCGCCGTTGAGCGGGATTCTGTCATCCTCGAACTATCGAAACTCCGGCGCCTGGTTTAACAAAGCGGATATTGCGGCAATGGCTGGCGAACGTAATCGGATTATCACCATCGCAAATCAAAAGGGTGGCGTCGGCAAGACCACCACTGCAATCAATTTAGCAACGGCCCTCGCCGCCATCGGTGAGCGAGTGCTGATCGTGGATTTGGACCCGCAGGGCAATGCAAGCACTGGTTTGGGAATCGATCGCCGCAATCGCAAGCTTTCCTCCTATGATCTGATGGTCGGCGAAGCCGGCGTCGCGGAAACCGCGTTGGAGACGGCCGTTCCCAATCTCTTTATCGTTCCGTCAACAATGGACCTTCTCGGGGTCGAGATGGAGATCTCGCAGCAGAGCGATCGCGTTTTCAAGCTCAAAAAAGCTTTGTCGTCGTCCGACGCGCTTGCTTTTTCTTATATTCTTCTCGATTGCCCGCCCTCTTTCAATCTCCTGACCATGAATGCGATGGCGGCCGCCCATTCCGTGCTTGTGCCGCTGCAGTGCGAGTTCTTCGCGCTCGAGGGCCTGAGCCAGCTTCTGGAAACCGTCAATCAGGTTCGGCGAACGGTCAACCCGCAACTCGATATTCAGGGTATCGTGCTGACGATGTTCGACGCTCGTAACAATCTGGCGCAACAGGTCGTCAATGACGTGCGGACGCATCTCGGCGAGAAGGTCTATCACACGCTTATCCCGCGGAACGTGCGCGTTTCGGAAGCGCCTTCCTACGGCAAGCCGGCAATTCTCTACGATCTCAAGTGCGCCGGCAGCCAGGCCTATCTTCAGCTGGCATCGGAAGTCATTCAGCGGGAGCGACAGAGGCTGGCCGCCTAACATAACAGAGTACATGGCAGAGTAAGCGAGTTTTGAACATGAGCGACGATACATCGAAAAGACGGCTTGGCCGCGGCCTCGCAGCCCTTATCGGCGAAATGGATCAGCCTGTTCCGGCAGAAGCGGAGCGACCGACCGTCAGTGCTGATCGGATGATCCCTATCGAGTTCGTCACTCGCAACCCTCGCAACCCTCGCCGCTTCTTTGACGATGCCGAGCTTCACGACCTTGCCAGTTCCATCCGCCAGCACGGTATCGTGCAGCCAATCGTCGTCAGAACGCTTGCGCGGGATCGCTATGAAATCATAGCCGGCGAAAGACGTTGGCGGGCGGCCCAGCTTGCAGGCTTGATCGAAATCCCTGTGATCATCCGCGATGTGGACGACAAGACAGCGTTGGAAATCGCGATCGTTGAAAACGTTCAACGCTCCGATCTCAACGCGCTTGAAGAGGCGCTTGGTTACGAGCAGCTCATTGCCGAATATGGATATACGCAAAACGATCTTGGCGAGATCATCGGCAAAAGCCGCAGTCACGTCGCCAATTCCTTGCGCCTTTTGAAGCTGCCGGAGCCGGTCCGCGACATGTTGGCGGCTGGGAGCCTTTCTGCGGGCCATGCGCGTGCGCTGGTTTCGACCTCGGATCCGGCAGCACTCGCACGCACGATCGTTGCCAAGGGCATGTCGGTGCGTGACGCGGAGAAGCTTGCACAGAACGACATCAAGGCCCAGTCCGAGCCGCAGGCTCCCGTTCAAAAGAACCAGAAAGACTCCGACACGCTGGCTCTGGAGCGCACGTTGTCGGACACGCTCGGGCTCGATGTGTCCATCAATCACAAGGCCAGCGGCGGCCAGATCCGCATCTCCTACAAATCGCTGGAGCAGCTTGAGGAAGTCTGCAGGCTTCTGGAACGCCGCTGATCAGGCTTGAGGGCGTCTTGCCGATTGCAGGGTCGTGGAAAGCAGAGTTTGCATGGCGATGCTATCTTCCAGGATCTGACGCTGTCTCGTCTGCAGGACGGCCGCCTGCAGACGCTTTGTCTCGCGAGAGATTGCGTCCGCGCTCCAGCTCTTTAAAGCTTGTTCCATAATCGGCTTCCGGCGGAAATGCAGGTGCCTGCCCAGCGTCTGCATGACCTGCGCAGGCGGCAATCTCTTCTCATCCATCTCCGCCCGCATCGTGTCGAGAAGCTGGAACTGGCGAAGGCAAGCCTGGAGAACGAGAAAAATCGAGGTCTTGGAACTGGTGATCTTCTGCATCGCATGCAGGAAACTGTTGCTGTTGCCGCTCAGGATCGCGTCAACGGCGTCATCGACCGAGATGGCGCTGGCGTCGCCGATTATTTCGGTAACGTGATGATCGTCAATCGTTCCCATGCCACGGCAATAAAGCGCCAGTTTGCGAATTTCGTTCCTTGAGGCAATTCTGTCGCCGCCGATCAATGCGACAAGCGCCTGCCTCGCGGCCGGCGTTATGCCGAGCCCTTCAGCGGAAAGTTCATTGTCGATCAACGCGTTCAGCGCGCGGCCATCGTCGGCATAACAGGGGATGGCAACGGCCGCACGAGCAGCCTCGACTGTCTTGCGCAAGGCGGACCCCTTTTTTAGGTCGCCTGCTTCGATAATGATGCTTGCTGCCTCAAGAGCAGCACCCGACAGGAATGCAATAGCGTCGACGAGATATTTCTCGTTGGCAGCGCCGCGTATCCAGATCAGCTTTTCGCCGCCGAAGAGGCCGATGGACTGGGCTTCATCGACTAGCCGGCCCGGCTCTTTCTGCAGGTCGCCGACATCAAGCTTGGTAACGGAGAACGGATCGTTCTGATCGATGCCGGTCTTTCCGGCGATCATCGCGGCGCGCTCGGAGACGAGCCCGCGGTCAGGGCCATAGATCAGATAGATGCGATAGAGGCGTGCCGATTTCTGCAGAAACCCTTCGAACTCATGGGATTTGATTTCCGCCACGCCACCGCTCCCTTAGCGGCTGAGCGCGGCGGCGATATCTGCTCCCACGAACTCGGCTGCCTGGTTGGCGGCGCGATTTTCGGCATCGCGGATGGCACGCAGCTTTGCAAATTCCTGATCGGGAAAGTCGACGAGGGCCGTCGCTTCGCGTCTGCCCGCCTTGATTACCTGGTTGTCCTTCGTGGTGCGCAGGGTGTAGCTGACGGAAACCGTCGCGCGGCCCGCGCGAGAGGTATCGGAGGATTGAACGAGCAGGGTATCGGCAACGACCGATGAAACCTGCATGTCAACCATGTAATCGGGCTTCACGGGTTCACCGGCGCCACGTGACGCCAAGAAGATCAGGTGGTTGCGAACTTCCTGTCCGACACGCGTGCTGGCTTCGGAAAAGCCGACGGAACCGAGCTTCTCGTTAACGCCGGTGCTCTCGGAATAGAGCGGCCGAACCTGGCAGGCGGAAAGCAATGCCGCAGAGACAAGGATTGTGACGATGCCGGCGCGTCGCGCAAGCTTGCGGGCGAAATCAGACGACAATGTTTACGATCCTCTGCGAAACCACGATGATTTTTTTCGGTGCCTGACCGTTCAATGCATTCTTCACCGCGTCCAATTCCAGCACGGCTTCGGTGACAGCATTCTGATCTGCGTCGCGCGAAATTGTCAATTCGGCGCGCTTCTTACCGTTGATCTGCACCGGCAGAATCACCTCATTCTCCACGACCAGCGATTCGTCATAATCCGGCCATGCTGTATGGGCGATCAGGTCCTTGTTGCCAAGCGTCATCCAGCATTCCTCGGCCAGGTGCGGCGTCATGGGCGCAACGAGCTGGATGAGGATCTCGGCGGCATTTCGGATGGCAGCCCGGTAGGTCGCATCGCCCTCGCCGGCCGCGACCTTCGTCAGCGGTCCCGCCAGCGCATTGACCAGTTCGTAGATGCGGGCGACGGCCTTGTTGAACCAGAGCCTGTCATAGTCGTTCTGGACGGCCTTCAGCGTCTTGTGGGCAAGCTGCGAGATCGCCAGTGCTTCGCCTTCCTTCGCGGGCCTGGGCTCTACGGCCGACAGTGCCTCCGCAGCCTCCGAGATCAGGCGCCAGAGGCGCTGCGTGAAGCGGTGAGCGCCTTCGACACCGGCCTCGGACCAGATGACGTCCCGCTCGGGCGGGGAGTCGGAGAGAACGAAGAAGCGGGCAGTATCGGCGCCGTAGGAGGCAATGATATCGTCGGGATCGACGACGTTCTTCTTCGACTTCGACATCTTTTCTATCGAGCCGATGGTGATCTCTTCGCCACCTTCCAGCAGATAGGCACTGCGTTTGCCGTCGATCTCCTCGATGCGGATATCAGCAGGGGAAATCCATTCGCGGTGCGTGCCGGCGCCGCGGCTATAGGTTTCGTGGACCACCATACCCTGTGTGAAGAGGCCCTTGAAGGGTTCCTTGACGTCCACATGGCCGGTCTCCCGCATCGCGCGGGTGAAGAAGCGCGAATAGAGCAGGTGCAGGATCGCATGCTCGATACCGCCGATATACTGATCGACCGGCAGCCAGCGGTTGGCGGCAGCCGGGTCGGTCGGCTGCTTCTCCCAGGGCGCCGTAAAGCGGGTGAAGTACCAGCTCGAATCGACGAAAGTGTCCATCGTATCGGTTTCGCGTCGTGCATCCTTGCCGCATTGCGGGCAGGAGACGTGCCGCCAGGTCGGGTGACGGTCCAGCGGATTGCCGGGCTGATCAAAAGTCACGTCCTGCGGCAGCTTGACCGGCAGGTCCTTCTTCGGAACCGGCACAACGCCGCAATCATCGCAGTGGATGACAGGGATCGGGCAGCCCCAGTAGCGCTGACGGGAAATGCCCCAGTCGCGCAGGCGGAAATTGACCTTGCGTTCGCCCTGCGGCGCGTTGCCAAGCAGGGTCGAAGACAGCTTGTCGGCGACGGCCTGGAAGGCTTCGTCCGTCGTCTTGCCATCCAGGAAGCGTGAATTGATCATCACGCCGTCGCCGTCATAGGCGGTATCGCCGATGGTAAAGCTGGCAGCATCACCATCCTTCGGCATGACAACCGGCACGACAGGCAGTCCATATTTGCGGGCGAAATCCAGGTCTCGCTGGTCGCCGGAGGGGCAGCCGAAGATGGCGCCCGTGCCATAGTCCATCAGCACGAAATTCGCGACATAGACCGGCAGCTCCCAGGACGGATCGAGCGGATGCTTCACGCGGATGCCCGTATCCATGCCCTTCTTTTCCGCCGTCTCCAGCGCGGCAAGAGAGGTGCCGGCGCGGCGGCATTCCTCGCAGAAGGCCTCGATTTCGGGGTTCCTGCCGGCAATCTCCTTGGCGAGCGGATGATCGGCGGCAATTGCCAGGAAGGAGGCGCCGAACAGCGTGTCGGGACGGGTCGTGTAGACCACGACTTCGGTTTCGCCGGCAGGGGCGGTTTCCGGGACGATTTCCCAGCGGACCGTCAGGCCCTCGGAGCGGCCGATCCAGTTCTTCTGCATCAGGCGGACTTTTTCCGGCCACTGGTCGAGCGTATCGAGCGCGTCCAGCAGGTCCTGGCTGAAATCGGTGATCTTGAAGAACCACTGTGTCAGTTCGCGCTGTTCCACCAGCGCACCGGACCGCCAGCCGCGACCGTCGATGACCTGTTCATTGGCGAGAACGGTGTTGTCGACCGGATCCCAGTTCACCTTGGACTGCTTGCGGTAGACGAGGCCCTTCTCCAGGAAGTCGAGGAAGAGATGCTGCTGCTGCTGGTAATATTCGACATCGCAGGTCGCGAATTCACGCGACCAGTCCAGCGACAGGCCCATGGCCTTCAGCTGTGCCTTCATCGAGGCGATATTCTGATAGGTCCAGGATGCGGGATGCACGCCGCGCTCCATCGCCGCATTTTCCGCCGGCATGCCGAAGGCGTCCCAACCCATCGGATGAAGGACGTTATAGCCGCGCGCGCGCTTGTAACGCGCCACCACGTCGCCCATGGCGTAGTTGCGGACGTGACCCATGTGAATGCGGCCCGACGGATAGGGGAACATCTCTAGGACGTAATATTTCTCGCGCGGATCGGAGTTGTCGGTCTCGAAGACCTTTTCCTCGTTCCATTTCTGCTGCCAGCGGGGCTCGGCATCGCGCGGATTGTAACGTTCGGTAGCCATGTATCAGAATTTCCGGAAAATCAGGGGAGGTTGGTCGAGACCTTCACCATGAAACCAACCGAGCGTCAAGTTTTGCCGGCACTTCACGCGTTCGATCTTGGCTTTGAGCGATTTCGCAGAGAGAAGTCTTGGCAAGGCCGCGCCTGCCCAGTAGTGCATTGCCGGTGGATTTATGCCTGTTATCGGGACAGAACGATGGAACTTCAAGAGCGGTTGAAAGAAGTATGGTCCAGAATTGCCGCGGCAGCGCGGGATGCAGGCCGCGCAGAGCCGGCAGTGCAGCTTGTGGCTGTCTCGAAGACGTTCGAGGCCGATACCATTCGCCTGGCGATCGATGCTGGCCAGCGCATCTTTGGAGAAAACCGCGTTCAGGAAAGCCAGGGGAAGTGGCCGGGGCTGAAGGCGGAAACGCCCGGCATCGAGCTTCACCTCATCGGCCCGCTGCAATCCAACAAGGCTGCCGAAGCGGTCGCGCTCTTTGACGTGATCGAAACCGTCGATCGTGAGAAGATCGCGCGTGCCCTCGCCGAAGAAATGAAGCGGCAGGCCAAGGTGCTGCGTCTTTATGTGCAGGTCAATACCGGCCTGGAACCACAGAAGGCGGGCATTGCCCCTGACGATACAGCTGCTTTCGTCAGGTTCTGTCGCGATGAGCTCGGTCTTGCCATTGAAGGGTTGATGTGCATTCCGCCGGCGGATGAAAACCCCGGCCCGCATTTCGCGCTGCTCGCCAAACTCGCGGAAAAATGCGCCGTCAAAAAACTGTCCATGGGCATGTCCGGCGATTACGAGACGGCCATCGCGTTCGGTGCCACCAGCGTACGCGTCGGCTCGGCGATCTTCGGAGCGCGTTAACAAACGCGCCCAAAGCACCCTTCCGAATCAGAGGATTGCTCATGATTCGCGGAGCCGTCGCCTGGCCGTTGTTTGGAAAGCGATAATATTCATTAATACGAAAAAAAGTTTAAGCGGGCGCTTTCATTCGCAATCGGAGCGCGCGCAGGTTCTGCGGTATCTCTCTAACCTATTAAAATAATTATATAATCCTCATTGCATCCAATTGTTGCCTCACCGGCTGCCGGGCGCTGCCGCAAGCCCTAACGAGAGCTTAAATTAAATTTTCCGCAAGGCTAATTGAGGAATTATTAACTATGTCGGGCGCAACCATTCGTTAACGGCAATGACCCGGCTCGTTCGGGTTTTGCATGAAGCGTCGCCGTTACCGGACTTGTCCGGATGACCCCTTTCACTTCGATTGCGGAAAACGGAACATGACAAGCATCATCACCAACAACGCTGCCATGGCAGCGCTGCAGACCCTGCGCGCCGTAAATGACAGCCTCAAGGACACGCAGGGCCGTGTCTCCTCGGGATATCGCATCGACAAGGCCGCCGACAACGCGGCTTACTGGTCGATCGCAACCACCATGCGTTCGGACAACAAGGCCCTCTCGGCCGTTTCCGATGCTCTCGGCCTTGGCGCTGCAAAGGTCGATACCGCCTACACGGCTATGGACAACGCCATCGACGTCGTCACGGAAATCAAGGCGAAGATCGTTGCCGCCACGGAAAAGGGCGTCGACAAGACCAAGATCCAGGAAGAAATCGACCAGCTGCAGGAGCAGCTGGTGAGCATTGCCCAGTCGGCTTCCTTCTCCGGCGAAAACTGGGTTGCCGGCGCTTCGGGCACGAAGAGCGTCGTTTCCTCCTTCGTCCGTGACGGCTCCAACGCCGTTTCGGTCAAGATGACGGACTATGTTCTCGATGCCGGCACGCTCGGCAACGTGCTGTTCGGCATGAATACCAACGGGACGATCCAGACGACGAGCGGCATCATCGGTACCGCATTCAACGGCACCTATGGCAATGTCTCCATCGTCATGCCGTCGATCTATGCGCTCGATCTCACCAACTTCACGCAGGGCCAGCTCGATGCGGCGCTCTCCGGCGTGGAACTCGTGCTGCAGGCCATGACGAATGCGGGCTCGCAGCTCGGTTCGATTTCGACCAGAATTCAGCTGCAGGAAAACTTCGTCAGCGCGCTGAGCGATTCCATCGACTCCGGTATCGGCCGCCTCGTCGATGCCGATATGGAAGAAGAATCCTCCAAGCTCTCTGCGCTCCAGACGCAACAGCAGCTTGCCATCCAGTCTCTGTCGATCGCCAATTCCTCGGCGCAGAACATTCTCACGCTCTTCCGCAGCTGACGGCTGCTCAGGAGAAGGGCCACAAAAAACCCCGCCAATGGCGACCGACCATTGGCGGGGTTTATTCGCTTCAGGAGATGACGATCTCAGAACTGATCGTCTTCATCCTCGTCCTTCGGCGTCGAGCGCAGCGAACTCAGCTTGCGGAAGACGGCATCGGCGTCGATTTCCTTTTCTTCCTCACGCTCGTAGCTCGGCGTCAGGCGCTCGGTTTCCTGGGCAGACTGCAGGGTCGCGCCAAGCTCGGCAGCGGTCGGTAGCGGACGGCCCTTGGATGCCTTTTCCACTTCCATATCAAGGTCGATCTGGCTGCAGAGGCCGAGCGTGACCGGATCCATGGGCGTCAGGTTCGCGGAGTTCCAGTGGGTGCGCTCGCGGATCTGTTCGATCGTCGACTTGGTGGTGCCGACGAGGCGCGAGATCTGAGCGTCCTTCAGTTCCGGATGGTTGCGAACCAGCCAGAGAATGGCGTTCGGACGATCCTGGCGCTTGGAAACCGGCGTGTAGCGCGGGCCGCGGCGCTTGGATTCCGGCACGCGGACCTTCGGCTCGGAAAGTTTCAGCTTGTAGTTCGGATTGCCTTCCGCACGGGCGATCTCATCGCGCGAAAGCTGTCCGGTGGCAATCGGGTCCAGACCCTTGATGCCCTGCGCGGCTTCGCCGTCGGCGATCGCCTTGACTTCGAGCGGATGCAGTTTGCAGAACTGGGCGATCTGGTCGAAAGACAGGGCTGTATTGTCGACGAGCCAGATGGCAGTCGCCTTCGGCATGAGCAGTTGTTGAGCCATGGATATAGTCCTTCTGTCGTCCGCGCCGGTGTCGCGGTCCGTGGATTGTCACCACAATGTCCGGGAAATATGGCGCTATATAATCGCACTGTCGCAGAATTGCAATTCTTCAGAAATGAAATGACCTTTGTCTAATTGCCGTCATTTGACGACCTGATATGAATTGCGCAATTCGAGTCCGGTCGCTGCTTCGAAACCGGCGGCTGTTGCATAGCCTTGTGAGGAGGAGTTTCGATGTTGGAGAAGATCTATCCGGTTTCCAAACCGGTGAAGACCCGTGCGCTGATCGATCAGGCCAAGTACGAACAATGGTACGAGGAAAGCATTGAAAACCCTGACAAGTTCTGGGGCAAACACGGCAAGCGCATCGACTGGTTCAAGCCCTATACAAAGGTCAAGAATACGTCCTTTACCGGCAAGGTCTCGATCAAGTGGTTCGAAGACGGCCAGACCAATGTTTCCTATAATTGCATCGATCGTCACCTGAAGACGAACGGCAACCAGACGGCCATCATCTTCGAAGGCGACAACCCCTATATCGACAAGAAGGTCACCTATAACGAACTCTACGAACATGTCTGCCGCATGGCGAACGTGCTGAAGAAGCACGGCGTCAAGAAAGGCGACCGCGTCACCATCTACATGCCGATGATCCCGGAAGCGGCCTATGCGATGCTCGCCTGCGCCCGCATCGGCGCGGTCCATTCCGTCGTCTTCGGCGGCTTCTCGCCGGAAGCGCTGGCCGGTCGTATCGTCGACTGCGAATCCACCTTCGTCATCACCTGCGACGAGGGTATCCGCGGCGGCAAACCGGTGCCGCTGAAAGACAATACGGATACCGCCATCCATATTGCGGCCCGTCAGTATGTGGCGGTCAACAAGGTGCTCGTCGTGCGTCGTACCGGCGGCAAGACGGGCTGGGCGCCGGGTCGCGACCTCTGGTACCATCAGGAGATCGCCAAGGTGAAGCCGGAATGCCCGCCGGTGAAGATGAAGGCGGAAGACCCGCTTTTCATCCTCTACACTTCGGGCTCCACGGGCAAGCCGAAGGGCGTGTTGCATACGACGGGCGGATATCTCGTCTACGCGGCGATGACGCACGAATATGTCTTCGACTACCATCCCGGCGATATCTACTGGTGCACGGCCGATGTCGGCTGGGTCACAGGCCATTCCTATATCGTCTATGGGCCGCTTGCGAACTGCGCCACGACGCTGATGTTCGAAGGCGTGCCGAACTTCCCGGATCAGGGCCGTTTCTGGGAAATCATCGACAAGCACAAGGTCAATATCTTCTACACGGCGCCGACGGCCATCCGCTCGCTCATGGGTGCCGGCGACCATTTCGTGACGCGCTCGTCCCGCGAGAGCCTGCGCCTGCTCGGCACGGTCGGCGAGCCGATCAATCCGGAAGCCTGGGAATGGTATTACAATGTCGTCGGCGACAAGCGCTGCCCCGTCATCGATACCTGGTGGCAGACGGAAACCGGCGGCCATATGATCACGCCGCTGCCGGGCGCGACCGACCTCAAGCCGGGTTCGGCCACCAGGCCCTTCTTCGGCGTCAAGCCGCAGCTTGTCGACAATGAGGGCAAGGTGCTGGAAGGTGCCGCCGACGGCAATCTCTGCATCACCGATAGCTGGCCGGGCCAGATGCGGACGGTCTATGGCGACCATGAGCGCTTCATCCAGACCTATTTCTCGACATACAAGGGCAAGTATTTCACGGGCGACGGCTGCCGCCGCGATGAAGACGGCTATTACTGGATCACCGGGCGTGTCGATGACGTTCTGAACGTTTCCGGCCACCGCCTCGGCACCGCGGAAGTCGAATCCGCCCTCGTCTCGCACAATCTCGTCTCGGAAGCCGCCGTCGTCGGCTATCCGCACCCGATCAAGGGGCAGGGAATTTATTGCTATGTGACGCTGATGGCAGGCAATGAGGGTACGGATGAACTGCGCCAGCAGCTTGTCAAACACGTGCGTTCCGAAATCGGCCCGATTGCTGCGCCCGACAAGATCCAGTTTGCGCCCGGCCTGCCGAAGACGCGATCCGGCAAGATCATGCGCCGCATCCTGCGCAAGATTGCCGAGGACGATTTCGGCTCGCTCGGCGATACTTCGACGCTTGCCGATCCGGCTGTCGTCGAGGATCTGATCGCCAACCGACAGAACAAGGCTACGGCCTAAATCGACGAAGGCCGTTCCGTTATCGGGGCGGCCTTATTCTCCGGCGCAAGAAACCGGCGGCTTGCGGCCGCCATCATAGGCACGAACCAGCCCGTCGCCGAGCAGGTCGCGCGCGGGATCGCGCCCATCGGAAAGCCTGACATTGGCGAGGATGCGTCCGAAATATTTGTCGCCGCTGATGTCGGTCAGTCTGATACTGGGAATACCTGCGATCATCCGCTCCAGCGCCTGGCGCGCTTCGGCCGCCGCCTTTCTGATCTCTGGGCACCGCGAATGGATTTCGGGTGCGTCAATGCCGCGAATGCGGACGTAGACTTCCATCGTCTGCTGCGGCCAGGGCGTTGCCTCCACCAGCAGCGTATCTCCGTCAATGACTTTGATGATCTCGGCCGAAACCGGCCCGGCAATCTCGTCCCGCGCCGCGAAAGCCGGCACGGTGCCAAGAAACAGCAGGAGAATCGGAAGCACTCTGAACATGAAAGGAATAAATTCCTTCATGCTCTCAAAGTCAATAGGAATATTTACTTAGAAATCGATGGCTCGACCATTGATCTCATAGTCGCCGAAGCGCGAAGGCTCGGCCCCGCCCCGCCCGCCGATCTCGGTCGGCAGTTCGGCAGGCTTTGCATTCTTCCGACGTTCCTCGGCCTCGGCGAGTGCGCGCCTGGCGGCCGGAGAAAGCATCTTGCGTGGCGGCTCCGTGCCCTCCGGCACGGGAGTTTCCACGTTGTCGTTATCGGCCGTCTGCATGCTGCACTCCCGCCTGGAAATATTGAAAATGGCTGGCGAATAACCAAATCATAATGCGCCGGCGCCAGGATTTAAAGCATCGCGCCGCAATCGGGAGATGGAGACCTCTGATGAACCTCATGCGTACTGCCATGTTGCTTGCCTTCATGACGGCGCTTTTCATGTTTGTCGGCTTTTTGATCGGCGGCCGCGGCGGCATGATGATCGCCTTTCTCATCGCTGCCGGCATGAACTTCTTCTCCTATTGGAATGCCGACCGGATGGTGCTGTCGGCCTACCGCGCGCAGGAGGTCGATGAGCGCAACGCCCCGGAATTCTACCGGATCGTGCGTGAACTCGCCCGCAATGCCGGTTTGCCGATGCCGAAGGTCTATCTCTACGACAGCCCGCAGCCGAATGCCTTTGCCACCGGCCGCAACCCGGAAAACGCCGCCGTTGCCGCTTCGACCGGCCTGCTGGCGGCGCTTTCGCCACAAGAAGTCGCAGGCGTGATGGCGCATGAACTCGCGCATGTCCAGAACCGCGACACGCTGACCATGACGATCACCGCCACGCTTGCCGGTGCGATTTCCATGCTCGGCAATTTTGCCTTCTTCTTCGGCGGCAATCGCGAGAACAACAACAATCCGCTCGGCTTCGTTGGCGTGCTTGTCGCGATGATCGTGGCGCCGCTTGCCGCGATGCTGGTGCAGATGGCGATCAGCCGTACCCGCGAATATTCGGCCGACAGGCGCGGTGCCGAAATCTGCGGCAATCCCCTGTGGCTCGCCTCGGCGCTCGGCAAGATCGCCCGCGGCGCGGCGCATGTGCCGAACTATGATGCGGAGCGCAATCCGGCCACTGCGCATATGTTCATCATCAATCCGCTCTCCGGCGAGCGCATGGACAACCTGTTTTCGACCCATCCGGACACCGAAAACCGTATTGCGGCCCTTGAGGAAATGGCACGCGGCGGCTTCGACGTCTCGACGCCGCCGGTTCGGGCTGCTAATCCGACGCGCAAATCGCGCTCGGTTCCCAATACCGGTTTCGGCCGCGGTGACTCGCAACCGCCGAAGGGTCCGTGGTCTTGAATTCAGACGGCAAGAAGAAGTCAGCTCGCAAACATAAGCCTTCTGCAGAACGCTCTGCGCCGGCGCCGGTAAAACCCGGCCTGCCGGCGCGTGCCGCTGCCGCAAAGATCCTCGCTGCCGTCGTAGACAAGAAACTGCCGCTCGACGGCGCATTGGACCACGAGCATGGTAATCCGGCCTACAAGGCGCTTGGGGAAAGCGATCGTGCGCTGGTGCGCGCCATCCTCAACGCCGCGCTCAGACATCTGCCGCGCATCGATGCCGCCATTGCCTCGCTGCTCGAGACGCCGTTGCCGGATGGTGCCCGCGCTTTGCATCATGTGCTGGCCGTCGGCGCTGCCCAGATTCTCTATCTTGATGTTCCCGACCACTCCGCCGTTGACCTTGCGGTCGAACAGGCCAATCAGGATCCTCGCAACCGGCGCTTCGCCAAGCTCGTGAATGCTGTCCTGCGTCGTCTTGGCCGGGAGAAGGAACCGATCCTTGCCGAGATTGCCGCCATTTCGCCGATGCCGGCATGGTTTATCGAGCGGCTTGCAAAGGCCTACGGGAAGGAGCAGGCATTTGCCATTTCCGAATCCCAGCTCGAGCCGGCAGCGATCGATCTTACCGTCAAATCCGATGCCGCGGGCTGGTCGAACCGACTGAACGGCATCGTGCTTCCGACAGGAGGTGTGCGGCTCTCCGCTTTTGAGGGCAGCATTCCCTCGCTGGATGGATTTGAAGAGGGAGAATGGTGGGTTCAGGATGCGGCCGCGAGTATCCCGGCAAAGCTCTTTGGTGATCTCGCCGGCAAACGTGTTGCCGATCTCTGTGCTGCGCCCGGCGGCAAGACCGCACAACTCATCCTTGCCGGCGGCAGGGTGACGGCGATCGATCAGTCCGAAAACCGGTTGCGGCGTCTGCGTTCCAATCTGGAGCGGCTCGGCCTCGAAGCCGAGGCGATCGCAGTGGATCTTACGAAATTCGAGCCATCCGAACGCTTCGATGCGATCCTGCTCGACGCTCCCTGCTCGTCGACAGGTACGACGCGCCGGCATCCCGATGTGCTCTGGACGAAGGGTCCGGAGGATATTGCCAAGCTGGCGGCTCTGCAGGAACGTCTTCTGCGCCACGCGATCACCCTATTGAAGCCCGGCGGCGTGCTCGTCTTTTCCAATTGCTCGCTTGATCCGCAGGAGGGTGAAGAGGTCGTTGCCCGCGTTCTCGAAGATGTGAAGAACATCGAGCGGGTGCCGATCGATGCCGCGAAATGGCCGGGCATGGAGCAGGCCATTACACCGGCGGGCGAATTCCGCACGCTTCCTACAATGCTGGATATGCCCGACGGTTTCGCCTCGGGCCTCGATGGCTTCTACGCGGCGGTGCTCAGACGCGCCTGAATGCCATTATATTCTAATTTCATCACAAAATAATACATCGCGGCTGATGAAATCGGTTGGGATTCATCTATTCTTAACCACGAGGGTCAATAGACATTTAATATGCAGTCCGGTCGGCGTCTTGCGAGCATGTATGTTCGGGAAGCTTGGCGGCGCGGTACGCGCCGTGCCGCACTTCTGCGTCTGCGCTTCTTTCGGCATGCAATTCCGGTTCCCGAACGGCTGATCGTCGCGCCGACGGATCTGAGGGGCATCGATTCCCACGTTGCCGACGAGATCATCGACGGCCGGTTTCCGCTCGCCGGCCGGATGCTGGAAACCGGTGGAAAGTCCCCCTTCACGCTCAGTCTCCCGTCGCGCGCCTTCGCGATCCGACTCCACAGTTTCGGCTGGCTTCGGCATATGCGGGCCAACAAGAGCGAGCGCGGCTCGGCCGTCGCCCGCGTGATCGTCGATAGCTGGCTCTCGATCCACGGGAGCCGTATCGAGGGCATCGCCTGGGAGACGGACGTCGTCTCGCAGCGTGTCATTGCCTGGCTATCGCATTCTCCTGTCGTGCTGCAGAATGCCGATCGCGGTTTCTATCGCCGCTTCATGAAGTCGCTCGCCTTTCATATCGGCTATCTGCGCCGCATGGCGCCTTATGCGACCGGCGAGGTCCGATTCCGGCTCCGCATCGCGCTGGCCATGGCCTCTGTCGCCATGCCGGTGCGCGCTTCGACACTGCGGCGGGCAGCCCAGGCGCTCGACCGCGAGTTCGACAGCCAGATTCTGCCGGACGGAGGCCATATCTCCCGCAATCCGCGCATCGGGCTCGAGCTGCTTCTCGACCTGCTGCCGCTGCGCCAAACCTACGTCAATCTCGGCCATGACCTGCCGCAGAAGCTGATTTCCGGTATCGACCGCATGTACCCTGCCCTGCGCTTCTTTCGCCATCAGGATGGGGATCTGGCGCTCTTCAACGGCGCGACATCGACGCTGGCGGACGAACTGATGTCCGTGTTGCGCTACGACGAGACGGCGGGCCAGCCGTTCAAGGCGCTGCCGCATTCGCGCTATCAGCGGCTTGCGGCCGGCAAGACGGTGATCATTGCCGATACCGGCCCCCCCTCGCCCAGCTGCTTCGGAACAGCCCATGCAGGCAGTCTTTCCTTCGAAATGTCCTCCGGCCGCTACCGCTTCATTGTCAATTCCGGATCGCCGAAATTCGCAGGCCAACGCTATGTCCAGATGGCCCGCACTACGGCTGCCCATTCCACGGTGGTGGTAAACGATACGTCCTCCAGCCGGTTTTCCACTTCGCCTTTTCTGGCGCATATGATGACCGAGCCCGTGGAAACGGTTGCTGCCGAGCGGGTGGAGACCGAAGACGGCCGCGAGGGCATCAAGGCGAGGCATGACGGCTATCTCGACACTTTCGGCGTCATTCATGAGCGGGAGCTGACGCTGAACGCGGCCGGCTCGATCGTGACCGGCATGGATCGTTTCGTGACGGATGACCGGTATCACAGCGAAGGCCCGCTGCGGGCGGTTGCCCGCTTCCACATCCATCCCGCCATCGTGCCACGGCAGAACGACACGGAATCCGTGCTGCTGACAGCGCCGGACGGCGAAAGCTGGCTGTTTTCTTCTCCCGGCAACGAAGTGTTGATCGCGGAGGATATTTTCTTTGCCGACAGCGCTGGCATCAGCAGCTCGGACCAGATCGAGATAGATTTCAATCTGGCGGAGAAACCCGAAATTCGCTGGTTTCTGTCACGCAAGGGATAGAGCATTTCCGTCTTCCTTGAATCGCGGCAAGGCTCCGAGTTTCATTCTCACGCAGTTCCAAACGCAAAACCGCGGCACACTTTTGCTGTAATTGCCCCGGCGGCTGTTTGCGTTGGCTCCAAGCTGTGCTAACGCGGCCTCATCAGAACGTCCCTTGCCCGGATGTCTCCCGCCAAGCCCGAACGGAGAAGGTTCATGGCCGTTATTTCCAAGAAAATCCCCGCCCCCGACAAGGTCGAGATCAAGACCGCGCTGCTGTCCGTTTTCGACAAGACCGGCATTATGGAACTTGCCCGCGCGCTTTCGGCGCGCGGCGTGCGACTGCTGTCAACCGGCGGTACCTACAAGGCGATCGCGGCCGAAGGCCTCGCCGTCACCGACGTTTCGGAAGTGACGCAGTTTCCGGAGATCATGGACGGCCGCGTAAAGACCCTGCATCCCAAGGTGCATGGCGGCCTGCTGGCGATCCGCGACGATGCCGAACATCAGGAGGCCATGAAGGCGCACGGCATCGAAGCTATCGACCTGCTGGTCGTCAACCTCTATCCCTTCGAGGACGTGCGGGCGGCCGGCGGCGACTATCCGACGACGGTCGAGAATATCGATATCGGCGGCCCCGCAATGATCCGCGCTTCGGCCAAGAACCATGCCTATGTCACCGTCATCACCGATCCGGCCGATTACGCGGAGCTTGCCGAGCAGCTTTCGGCCGATGCCGGCAAGACGGCCTATGCCTTCCGTCAACGTATGGCAGCCAAGGCCTATGCCCGCACCGCCGCTTATGATGCCGCCATTTCCAACTGGTTTGCCGAAGCCCTTTCCATCGATACGCCGCGCCACCGCACGATTGGCGGCGTCTTGAAGGAAGAGATGCGCTACGGTGAAAATCCGCACCAGAAGGCTGCCTTCTATGTGACGGGTGAAAAGCGTCCGGGTGTCTCGACCGCGGTCCTTTTGCAGGGAAAGCAGCTCTCCTACAACAATATCAACGATACCGACGCGGCCTATGAGCTGGTCGCCGAATTCCTGCCGGAGAAATCGCCGGCCTGCGCCATCATCAAGCATGCCAATCCCTGCGGTGTCGCAACCGGCCCGACACTTCTGGAAGCCTACAAGCGGGCGCTCGCCTGCGATTCCGTTTCGGCTTTCGGCGGCATCATCGCGCTGAACCAGACGCTCGATGCAGAAACGGCCGAAGAGATCATCAAGCTCTTCACCGAGGTTATCATCGCGCCTGACGTCACCGAAGAAGCCAAGGCGGTCGTTGCCCGCAAGCCGAACCTGCGCCTGCTCTCGGCAGGCGGCCTGCCGGATGCGCGTGCGGCCGGCATCACCGCCAAGACGGTTTCCGGCGGCCTGCTCGTCCAGAGCCGCGATAACGGCATGGTCGAGGATCTGGAGCTCAAGGTCGTCACCAAGCGGGCGCCGACGGCTCAGGAGCTCGAAGACATGAAGTTCGCCTTCAAGGTCGGCAAGCACGTCAAATCGAATGCCGTCGTTTATGCCAAGGACGGCCAGACGGCCGGTATCGGCGCCGGCCAGATGAGCCGCGTCGATTCCGCCCGCATCGCGGCGCTGAAGGCCGAGGAAGCGGCCAAGGCGCTTGGTCTTGCCGTCCCGATGACGCATGGTTCGGCAGTCGCCTCCGAGGCCTTCCTGCCCTTCGCCGACGGCCTTCTGTCCATGATCGCCGCCGGCGCGACCGCAGTCATCCAGCCGGGCGGCTCGATGCGGGATCAGGAAGTCATCGACGCGGCAAACGAGCACAATGTCGCGATGGTCTTTACCGGCATGCGTCACTTCCGCCACTGAGGCGGGACAATCGCTCTATTCCCCGGCTTCCGCGGCCGGGGCATGATCAGCTGCGATCCGCCGGATAGGGCGTGCGGATCAGCAGCACCAGGCCTCCGGCCAGGAAGAGGATCAGCGTCGACATGCCGAGATGCGCCGATCCGGTCAAATAGGTCACGATCGAAAACAAAAGCGTTGCCATGAAGCTCGTGGCGCGGCCGGATAGCGCATAGATGCCGAAGTAACGGCCGGCCTCCTCAAGGCTGACACTGCGCGCCAGATAGGAACGTGACGAGGCCTGTACCGGGCCGAAAGCCACACCGATCAGCAGGCCATAGAGGATATAGGCCTTTTCCGCCATCGTGCCGAAAAGGCCGCCGCTGTCGATATTCGAAAGCGGCATCAGCCCGAAGAATGTGTAGCCGGGGCCGGTGGAAATGATGCCGATCGTCGCCAGCAGCAGCAGGGTCAGGCTGATAATGACGGTTGCCTTCGAACCTATTCCCTTATCGACGCGGCCGGCAATCAGGCAGCCGAGGATTGCGACGACATTGAGGATGATCCCGTAAATGCCGATCTCGATCGTCGCCCAGCCGAACATGCCCGCCGCGAAGGCGCCGCCAAGGATCAGCAGGCCGTTGACGCCGTCCTGATAGATCATGCGGGCGATGAGGAAGGTCAGGATGCCGCGGCGCGCCTTCAGTTCACCGAGCGTATTGCGCAATTCCCTGAGACCGAAGCGTACCGCAAAGCCGAAAGGCAGCCCCTTGCGGGCATCCGGCGTGAAGAAGAACATCGGCAGGATGAAGATCAGGTACCAGACGGCCGAAATCGGACCGGTGACGCGCGCATCCTCGCCCGTGTGAGGATCGAGGCCGAACAGCGGATCGAGGCCCAGAATGGTCTTGCCACCTTCCGGGCTGCCGGCCAATAGCGCGACGACGGCAATCAGCACGATCATGCCGCCGAGATAGCCGAGCCCCCAGGCAGTGTTGGAAAGCTTGCCGACTTCATCCTTGCCGACGAGGCGCGGCATCATGGAATCGTTGAATACGATCGAAAACTCCGCCGAGATCGAGGCAAGAATCATGAAGATGACAGGGTAGACAACCGGCGAACCCGGGGCTGCGAACCAGAGGCAGCAGAGGCTGACGATCTTGACGGCCGCGAAGAAGGCGATCCAGGGTTTGCGCGCGCCTGACTGGTCGGCAATGGAGCCCAGAACGGGAGACAGGATGGCGATGATGACCGAGGAGATGGTCGCCATGTTGCTCCACGTCGTCTGCGCGGCGACCGGATCGGCCGTCAGCCGCGAGACGAAGTAGGGGCCGAAAATAAACGTCGTGACCACGGTGAAGAAAGGCTGGGCTGCCCAATCGAAGAGCATCCAGCCCCATATGCCCTTCTCCGTGGCTTTCGGCGGCTGCGTTCCTGTCCAGTCTATGCGATTCAAGCGTCCGCTCCTTTTTGGGGCGGACTGTCTCATCTCGCCCGGTCGCGCGCAAGATCGGTGAGGATGCCTGCGGCAACTGTGATGCGTGCGAGGTTCGGATCGGCGCCGTCGCTGAGGCTAGCGAGCTCCTCGACGATGCGGTTGATGCGCACCCTGTCCTGCGCATGCCAGGCCTGGACCGGCTGCCTTTCCTTGCCGTGATCGGAAAGGGCGGAGATCACGATATCGCGACGGGCGCTGGCGATCTGATCGATACTGCGGGCAAGGGCGAGGTTTTCGTAGTGGTCGGAGGTGACGATGCGGTTGCCCGCGGCAAGCAGCCGGCCGACTCGGAAGGTCTGGGTAACGGCAAAGTAGTTCTCCGCCGCACGCGGCAGCGCCTCTCCGGTGCGGGCAGCGATCTGCATGATTTCAGGCACGAGAGCGAAGGTCGGCAGAGCCGCGATCTCGGCGGCGAGTTTCTCCGGCAGACCGGCCTGCTGGTACTCCTGCTGGCGCGTGGCAACGTCGGATCCCGCCTGATCGGCGAAGGAGGGCCTGAGTTTTTTCAGTGTTGCCTGAAGCCGGCTAATAATTTCGGCCATATCGCCCTTGGTCATGCCGGTTTTGAGCAGCAGGCGTGTCAGCACGGTGAAGCTGTTGCCGATCTCTTCGTAGATGCGGTTCTGAACCTCGCCGGAAACCTTGTTGTCCAGAGCATCCGTTTCGCCCCACAGCCGGTTGAGATCGAAGCCGTCGCGGGCAACGATGGCAGCGCGCACGACTTCCGGAGCAGAGGCTGCGGTCGCGTCCATCATGCTGACGACGAAGCCCGGTCCGCCGCGATTGATCGCCTCGTTTGCGAGCACCGTTGCGACGATCTCCCGTTTCAGCCGGTGGCTGTCGATGTCGGAGGCGTTGGACTTGTGCATCTTCGCCGGGAAGTAATTGAAGAGCGTGTCGACGAAATAGGGATCGTCGGGCAGTTCGCTGGCGATCAGTGCGTCGAAGAGGACGATCTTGGCGTAGGAGAGCAATACGCCGATCTCGGGGCGTGTCAGCGGCCGGCCGGCCGTATAACGTTCGGACAGGGCGGCATCGTCGGGAAGGGTCTCGACCTTGCGGTTGAGCTGTCCGGCCGCTTCCAGCACGCTCATGAAACGGCCGAGTTCCAGACCGTTCGCCGTTCCCTTGCGGGCCGTCAGCGAGATCGCCAGGGATTGCAGGTAGTTGTTGCGCAGCACGAGCGAAGCCACCTCGTCGGTCATGCTGCCGAGAAGCTGGTCGCGCTTGGCGCGGCTGAGCCGCTGTTCGTGCATGGCGTTGGCCAGCGCAATCTTGATATTGACCTCGACGTCGGACGTATTGACGCCGGCCGAGTTGTCGATGGCGTCGGAGTTGCTGCGCCCGCCCTTCAGCCCGTAGGCAATGCGGCCCTTCTGCGTGACGCCGAGATTGGCGCCCTCGCCGATCACCTTGGCGCGCACTTCGTCGGCCGTGATGCGGATCGGATCGTTGGCGCGATCGCCGACGTCCGTATCGGTTTCCGATGCGGCTTTCACGTAAGTACCGATGCCGCCGAACCAGAGCAGGTCGACGGGGCTCTTCAAGATCGCCGTCATGATCTCGAACGGGGTGGCGACCGCCTTGTCGATTCCGATCGCGGCGACGGCCTCCGGCGTCAGCGTGACCGATTTTGCCGAGCGCGAAATGATCATGGCGCCCTTCGAGAGCACGGACTTGTCGAAGTCCTGCCAGCTCGAGCGCGGCAGGTTGAACAGGCGCTGACGCTCGGCAAGCGTCTTGTCCATATCCGGATCGGGATCGATGAAGATGTCGCGATGGTCGAAGGCGGCCAGAAGCCGGATCTTCGGCGACAGCAGCATGCCATTGCCGAAGACGTCGCCGGACATGTCGCCCACGCCGGCCACCGTAAAGGGCGTCGTCTGGATATCGATGTCCATTTCGCGGAAATGGCGCTTTACGGTCTCCCAGGCGCCGCGCGCGGTGATGCCCATCTTCTTGTGGTCGTAGCCGGCCGAGCCGCCCGAGGCAAAGGCGTCGTCCAGCCAGAAGCCGGCTTCCTGGGCGAGCGCATTGGCGGTGTCGGAGAAGGTTGCCGTGCCCTTGTCGGCGGCGACGACGAAATAGGGGTCATCGCCATCGAGACGAACCGTATTGTCCGGCGGGACGATATCGGCGCCGGAAATGTTGTCGGTAATGGACAGCAGTGTGCGAATATAGGTCTTGTAGGCTTCCCGGCCCGCATTGAAGATTTCCTCGCGGCTGCCGCCGACCGGCAGCTTCTTGGGATAGAAACCGCCTTTCGCGCCGACAGGCACAATGACGGCATTCTTGACCTGCTGCGCCTTGACGAGCCCCAGAACTTCGGTGCGGTAGTCCTCGGCACGGTCCGACCAGCGCAGGCCGCCGCGGGCGACGCGGCCGAAACGCAGATGGACACCTTCGACCTCCACGCCATAGACGAAGATTTCACGGAAAGGCTTCGGTTCCGGCAGGCCATCCGCCAGATGCGGGTCGAGCTTGAAGGCGAGCATGGCCTTCGGCGTTCCGTCGGCATTGCGCTGGAAATAATTGGTGCGCAGCGTCGCATCGACGATGTTGACGTAGCGGCGCAGGATGCGGTCGTCATCCAGGCTCGGCACGTCGGCAAGCTTGGCCTCGATTGCCTCGTGCAGTTCGGCGAGCTTCCTGATCCGCACCTTTTCCGTAAGCTTGGTATCGAGCGTGTCGTGGAACAGGCGGAAGATCGAGGCCGCGATGACGGGGTATTTGTCGAGCGTCGTGGCGATATAATCCTGCGAATAGGCAATGCCGGTCTGGCGCAGATAACGCGCATAGGCACGCAGCACATTCACCTCGCGGGCGGAGAGGCCAGCCGAGAGGATCAGCCGGTTGAAGCTGTCATTGTCGATCGTGTCGCTGAAAGCGGCGACAAAGGCTTCTTCGAGCGGTGCGCCAAAACGTGCGAGGTCAATGTCCGCACCGCTGCGGGCCTCGAGTTCCATATCGTGCAGCACGACCATGTTGATGGCGCCGTCGGCGGCCGGAACTTCGATATCGAAGGTCCGTTCGCTCAGGACGTTGAAGCCGAGGTTTTCCAGGAGAGGCACGCGGCGCGACAGCGGCAGCTGCTCGCCGGAATGGAAGATCTTCAGCGACAGGATGCGGCCGCGTTCATCGTCCTGGCGATAGTAGAATTCGATGCGGATCGGCTCGCCGGCGGCACATGCGGCAATGTCGGGCAGATCGCCGACCGCCTCATCCGGCGTGAAGGCTTCCTGGAAAGCGTTGCTGACGCCGAGCTTCGGCGCCTTGGGGCCGGCAAGCATCTCGAAGCGACTGTCCCAGCGCGCGGTGATCTGACGGATCGTTCCCTCGAGCTTGGCCTGTTGGATACGCGGTGTCTTGCCGCCGGAGCGGCCGATGATGAAGTGCACACGCGCCACGCCGCCTTCCGGAAAGGCCGGATAATAGGCGGAAACGCGGCCGTCATAGACGGTCTTCAGATAGGCGCCGATGCGCTCCCGCACGGTCGAGTCATATTCCTCACGCGGCACGAAGACGATGACGGAGACGAAACGGTCGAAATGATCGATGCGCGGCAGCACGCGCACGCGCGGCCGGTCGGTGAGGTCGTTGATCTGCTCGGCAAAGGCGGCGAGCAGCGGCGTGTCGATCTGGAAGAGGTCGTCGCGCGGATAGGATTCCAGCGTATTGTCGAGCATGCGCCCCGAGTGGCTCATCGGGTCGAAGCCGAAATGCTCCTTCACTTTTTCGATCTTGGACCGCAGCAGGGGAATTTCACTGGCAGAGGAAGTGTAGGCGGTCGATGTGAACAGGCCGACGATGCGCAGTTCGCCGGTCACATTGCCCTGCGCATCGAAGCGCTTGACGCCGACATAATCCATGTAGGCACGGCGATGGACGATCGATTTCACATTGGCCTTGGTGACGATCAGAAAGTCCGGGCCATCGAGGAAGGCCAGGATTTCCGGCGTCGTCGTCACCGCGTCCTTGCCGGTGCGCAGAACAAGAACCTCGGGATTGGCAAGAATGCCGAGACCCGTTCCCTTGTCGCGCTCCACCTTCGCATCCGGTCCCTTGCCGGAATAGACGTAGTCGCGCATGCCGAGGAAGGTGAAGTTCTCGTCACGCAGCCAGGTGAGAAACGCGACCGCCTCGTCGCGGTCGGCCTTCTTGCGGCTGGCATTGTAGTTCGAAAGCTCCGCAATCACTTCATCGACGCGCGCAAGCATCGGCTTCCAGTCGGAAACGGCAAGCTCCACCTGCTCAAGCACTGCCTTGATCCGCTTGATCAGGTCGGCGGCCTGAGAGGGGCTTAGCGGCGAAATGTGAAGCTGGATGTGGCTGACCCGCTTTGCCGGGTCGCTCGGCACATCGGCGGAATAGAGTTCCGGAGCCTTGCCGTCTTCCAGGATCAGGATCGGGTGGACCGCCATGAAGATGTCGCGATAGGTGCTGGTCACCTCGCCCATGACGGATTCGTAGAGGAAGGGCTTGTTGTGATCCGTCACCGAGAGGATGGAGACGACAACGCCATCGGGTGTGACATCGGCAACAGTGTCGATGCTGACACGCGGCGTCTTGCCGTTCCAGGCGGCAAGCTCGGATGCCGAGTGTACGGCGGAAAGCGCAAGCATTTCCGGGGTGTAGAGCTCAAGATCGTCGCCGCTTGCCCGGCCGAAGAGAATTTCGGGGTCGAGATGGGGTTCGCCGGTGGCGGCGGCGATCTTGCGCGCGCTCTCGATCTGCTTTTCCCGTTTCGGATTGTTTCTGGTAGCCATGAATCATCCCCCCGATTGTTTTGATGTGGGCAAGTTAGCAGAAGGTTCTTCGAAAGAATCTTTAAAAGAGGGCTCCGAAAAGCAGTTTTCGTGCTTTTTTGGCCATGTTGGCGAGAGATTTCGAAAGTTTTTGGGCCGTCTGGCGCCGGTGCGAGAGGAGGTCTCCTTATCCGGCTTTTGTGTCCCGCCGCACATTTCCACGCTCGCGTGAAGAATGGTTGACAGCGGCTCGTCAAAAAGATCATCAACGGCGGTCGAAATTCGGATTCGGATGCCATGTCGGAAAACGCAGCAGGGGCAGTTATCGTCATTTCCAGCCATGTGGTGCGCGGATCGGTCGGAAACCGCGCCGCGGTCTTCGCGCTGGAAACGCTCGGCCATCAGGTCTGGGCACTGCCGACGATCGTGCTGCCCTGGCACCCCGGCCACGGTCGCTCGACACGGCTCACCTTTGCCGAAACCGATTTCGAGGCGGCGATCGACGATCTCATCCGCGCGCCGTGGATCGGCGAGGTCAAGGCCGTGCTGTCGGGCTATTTCGGCAATGCCGCGCAGGCGCGTTCCGTCGCGAAACTCGTTGCGTCCCTGCGCGAGAGGAATCCGGAACTGCTCTATGTCTGCGATCCGGTGATGGGCGATCTCGGCGGCCTCTACGTGCCGGAAGCGACAGCCGAGGCAATCCGCGACCATCTGATACCGCTTGCTTCGCTTGCGACACCCAACCGCTACGAACTCGCGTGGCTGTCGGGCGCGGCGCTCGACGACAACAATGCGGTCATGGAGGCAGCGCTTTCGCTCGGCCCCTCGCGCATGCTCGTCACATCGGCGGTGCCGATGATGGCGGGCGGTACCGGCAATCTCTATCTTTCCGGAAAACATGCGCTGCTTGCCGAGCATCGTCTTGTCGAGAACCCGCCGAACGGCCTCGGTGATCTGCTTGCCGCCCTTTTCCTGTCCCGCCTGCTCTCGGGCATGGAGGACGAAAAGGCGCTGCAGCTGGCGACCGCCAGCGTGTTCGAAGTGCTGGCGCGCGCCGTCAAGCGCGGCAGCAACGAGCTGATGCTGGCAAGCGATGCCTCCAGTCTTTCGACACCGATGGCGATGGTGCAGATGCGCCACCTCGTCCATCCCGCTCAACGGCGGAAAAAATAGGTTTCGTGCTTTTGCAGTGCAGCAGTTGATCTTGGGTCCGTCGCGCGCTAATCCAATGGCATGTTGAGCTTTCCCAACTCCCTGCTGGACGGTTATCGCAATTTCATGAGCGGGCGCTATGCCGATGCCCGCGACCGGTATCGGCAGCTTGCCGAAAACGGGCAGAACCCGACGACGCTCGTTATTGCCTGTTCCGACTCGCGCGCGGCACCAGAGCTGATCTTCGATGCCGGGCCGGGTGAGCTCTTCGTCATCCGCAACGTCGCCAATATGGTGCCGCCCTATGAGCCGGACGGTCATTTCCATTCCACGTCGGCGGCGCTCGAATTTGCCGTGCAGGCCTTGAAGGTCGAGAATATCGTGGTCATGGGCCACGGCCGCTGCGGCGGCATCCGCGCCGCGCTCGATCCCAATGCCGAGCCTTTGTCGCCTGGCGACTTCATCGGCCGCTGGATGTCGCTGGTGCGACCTGCCGCCGAACAGATCGGCAGCAACGACGTGATGACGCCGGCCGAACGGCAGACCGCGCTCGAACGTGTCTCCATCCGCAACTCGATCAACAATCTCAGGACTTTTCCGGACATCAAGGCATTCGAGGAAGAGGGGAAGCTGCAGCTTCACGGCGCCTGGTTCGACATCTCGACCGGTGAGCTCTGGGTGATGGATTCCGAGACACTGGATTTTATCCGTCCCGAAATCTAGGGATAGACCGCTTTATCAGTTTTTTAGGATATTCCACTACGCTCGCCAGCAGGCAGTATATGCGCGTGGATCAATCATGAATTTCGAAGCGGTGAAATTCAAGAATATCAGAAGGGCAGTGCTGGCCGCCATTCTGCTGCCGTTCGTTTTCATGATTGCCGAGGGAGTGGTGTTGATCCGCTCCTCGCTCACGCAGTACCGCGCGCTCGAAAATGACCATCTCTTTGCCGATGTTCTTGCCCGCGGAGGGTCGATTGCCGCCAATCAGATTCTGGCGGAACTCGTCACCACGCGAACCTACATCAACAATCCCGACGCGACGACCAGGGCTGCGATGCTGGAAAGGCGCAGCGCTCTCGACATGGAACGCGCGCATTTCAACGCCAGTCTTCCAGCCGCCGAAGCGCTGGATGTCGGCCTGCGGTCGCAGCTTTCCAATCTTCGCCTCGCCTATAGCCGCATCATCGCCGCACGCTCGGCGGTGGATCAGGGTTATTACGGCAAGGGCGGCAACCCCGTTCATATCTATGGACAGGCCGGATTAAAACAGCTTGGGCTCGTCGAGTCGCTGTCGCTGCGCATCCACGATCCCGTGTTGATGCGCAAATCCAGCGAGCTGATGAGCATCCTGCTCAGCTATTACGGCGAGCGGCTGATCGGCAATCTCGGCCAGCGCTATCTCGACCGGACCGATTTTTCCGCCATGTCGCACGAGCAGCTCGTTCAGGGCCAGATGATGCTCGGCAACGGTATGGATCGGCTACGCTTCCATTCCTCTTCGCCGGTCGTGCGGGACATTCTTGCTTACAGGGCGCAGGCCGACGAAGTCTGGGCCGATACCTTCACACAGGCCATGGTTTCCGGGGCGCTGCGGCCGGATAAGGCGATCCGGGACAAATGGATCGGCATCCAGAACGCGCGTCTGAGCTTTCTGCGGCAGAAGATCGATTCCGTCACCACCGATATTCATGTGACCGGGCAGGCGTTGTCGATGCGCTCGCATGTTCACATGACGATCGTGCTCGCTCTGTCGTGCGGCCTGGTCCTGCTCGTTGCCCTTATTGCGGCGCTTGCGGTGCGGGGCATCCGTCTCGTCGCCCGCGTCACTGAAGAGCGTGAACTGCTCATCAAGGAGTTGCGCAATGCTGCCCAGACCGATCTTCTGACGGGTCTTTACAACAGGCGTGGCTTCGAGGCTGCCGCTTTGGCGCTTCTGATGCAGGCCAAGTATGGGTCACGCTGGATTTCGGTCGTGCTGTTCGATCTCGATCACTTCAAGAAAATCAACGACATGCACGGCCATGACGCCGGCGATATCGTGCTGAAACGCGTCGCCGGCATCGCACGCGAGACCTTCCGTTCCTTCGACCTGCTGGTGCGCCACGGCGGCGAGGAGTTCATGGCGCTGCTGCCGGATTCGACGCCTGAAGATGCAGCCGTCGTTGCCGAACGTGTCCGGTCGGCCATCGAAGCGGCGGAAATCGAACTGCCGGGTGGCGAGATTCTGCGCGTAACGGCGAGTTTCGGCTGCGCGGGACGTGCGAACGCGGCCAGCAATCGCAATTTCGAAGATCTGGTAAAGCGCGCCGATCTTGCGCTCTATGCCGCCAAAGCCTCGGGGCGCAATTGCGTCGTTGCCGGACCGGTCGTTCCTGCTACAGGCCAGGAAGAGCGGCGCAGGATGGCCGCTGGATCCCACGAATCCCGCCTGTGAAAAAAACGCCGCATTCGCATGCGGCGTTCCAATCACGTCCTATCGTACGTCTTTTCAGCCGCCGTCGATCTGCTGACCGATATAGGCGATTGCCTCCTGGTAGACCGTTGCGGCATTCCAGCCCTGGATGGCGACGAAGTTCGGCTCGCCCGGCTGGTAGCCGGCGCCGGCGCGCCAGCCGTGACCCTTGAGGAAATTGGCCGTCGAAGCCAGCGCATCGGCGCGGGAGCCGACCATATCGACGCGTCCGTCACCATCGCCGTCGGCGCCGTAGCGCACGACGTTGCGCGGCAGGAACTGGGTCTGGCCGATTTCGCCGTGGGCGGCACCTCGGGCCTGCGGGCTGAGATAGCCCTCCGAAACGAGCTGCAAGGCTGCGTAAAGCTGGTCGGTGAAATATTCCGAGCGGCGGCAGTCATAGGCGAGGGTAGAGACTGCGGACAGCGTATGCTGGTTGCCCATATAGCTGCCGAAGCCGGTTTCCATGCCCCAGATGGCGATCAGCGGGCCGGCCGGAACACCGAAGCGGCGCTCGATCGAGGCGAAGAGAGCCTGGTTGGCGGCCTTCATCGAGCGGCCACGGGAAATAACGGCGGCACCGCCGCGCTTCTTCATGAAAGCGTCGAAGGACAGCTTGAAGCTCTTCTGGCCGCGGTCGGCCGAAATTGTCGGCTTGTTGTAGCTGACATTGGCGAAGGCACGGGTGAGAACCGACTGGCTCACGCCATTGGCCGCCGCCGTCTGCTTGAAATCGGCGACCCAGGCTTCGAACCCGGCACTGGTATTGCCGCATTGGGCACCCTGCGCGAACGCCGGTACCGCGTGGAGGACGCCCATTGCCGCGGCGGCCGCCAGAAAGAATTTTGTCATGCGCATGGAGAAACCCCGCTCTCGATCTGCATAGCTTTTAAGCCGGGCAAGAGAATGCCAGCCGTCGGCGATTTTGTCACGATCACCTTTTAGCGAGCGCTTATACGGCAGTATTTGCCCGAAAAAGCCCCGCTCGTCGAGCAGGGCTTTAGCATATTATGGTTTACAAATGGTATCACGCTGCCTGCTTGCGCGGCTTGACGAGGCCGCGGTTGATGAGCAGCTCGGCGATCTGGATGGCGTTGAGGGCCGCACCCTTGCGCAGGTTGTCGGAGACGACCCACAGGTTGAGGCCGTTCTCGACCGTTGCGTCCTCGCGGATGCGCGAGATGTAGGTCGCGTCCTCGCCGGCAGATTCATAAGGCGTGATGTAGCCGCCGTTCTCGTGCTTGTCGATGACGAGGCAGCCCGGTGCTTCGCGCAGGATATCGCGGGCCTGATCGGCGGTGATCTCGTTTTCGAATTCGATATTGACCGATTCCGAATGGCCGATGAAGACGGGAACGCGGACCGCGGTGCAGGTCACCTTGATCTTCGGATCAAGCATCTTTTTCGTCTCGGCGAGAACCTTCCATTCTTCCTTCGTGTAGCCGTCTTCCATGAAGACGTCGATATGCGGAATGACGTTGAAGGCGATGCGCTTGGTGAACTTCTTATTCTCGATCGGATCGGCAACGAAGACGGCGCGCGTCTGGTTGAAGAGCTCGTCCATGCCTTCCTTGCCGGCGCCGGAGACGGACTGGTAGGTCGAGACGACGACGCGCTTGATCTTGGCGAAGTCGTGCAGCGGCTTCAGCGCGACGACGAGCTGGGCGGTCGAGCAGTTCGGATTGGCAATGATGTTGCGCTTGGTGAAGGAGGTGATCGCGTCCGGGTTTACCTCCGGAACGATCAGCGGCACGTCGGCGTCGTAGCGCCAGGCCGAGGAATTGTCGATGACGACGCAGCCCTGCTGGCCGATCTTCGGGGAGAAACGCTTGGAAACCTCGCCGCCGGCCGACATCAGGCAGATATCGGTATCGGAGAAATCGTAGTTCTCCAGGTTGGCGACCTTCAGCGTCCGGTCGCCATAGGATACCTCGGTGCCCTGGGAGCGGGCGGAGGCGAGCGCTACGACTTCATCGGCCGGAAAACCGCGCTCGGAGAGGATGTTGAGCATTTCCCGCCCGACATTTCCGGTCGCTCCCGCGACTGCAACTTTGAAACCCATTTCTCAAGCTCTCTTTCTCTTCTCTCCTCTTGTCCGGTGAGGGGGGAAGCGCGCCATTGTCGCGGCTTCCTGTCCCCGGCCGGGCCGGGGAGAGAGCGGCAGGCCAGAGACGTCAGACGGTTTTCGTCGTCGTTTTGGCCTTGGTTTTGGAAGAAACCGGAACGGCAAGATCCAGCCCGGCATCTTCTGCCAGGTCATTGCGCTCAGCGATGGTGTGCTGGTGGCGAACCATGGATATTCCTTTTCCGTCGTTGCTCATAAGAGGTTTTCCACAGGAGTCAAGGTTTTTGCGCGTGCGGCGCGAGCAGGGGAAGGGCGTCGCAATGCTGCGGCCTTTTGTCATCCCTCTGTCATTGCCGGGGGGTATCCCCGACCCGTTGTAATGACTGCAACGAAAAACGGGGGTTTTTCCATGCGTATGCTTCTCGCCGCCTTTGCGGCCACCACGATTCTCGCCGGCGCTGCCCAGGCAGCTTCGATCTATCCGCTGGATCGTGCCACGATTCTTGCCGGTTCACCGTTCGACTTCAAGGTCGAGCTTTCCAAGCAGGTCAAGCCGGAAGACGTGAAGATCACGGTCAACGGCCAGGATTACAAGACTGTCCTCGGGGGCGAGGCGCAGTTCATCGAGCTGGAAAAGGGCAAGGACGACAAGGCTCTCGGCTCCGCTCTCCTGCTGCGCGGCCTGAAGATTTCCGCTCCGGGCACCTACAAGGTCGAAGTTGCCGCCGGCGATGAAAAGAAGGCCGTGACCTGGGAAGTCTTCGGCACTTCCGCACAGCCGAAGGCCAAGAACATCATCTTCTTCCTCGGCGACGGCCTTTCCGTCGCTCACCGCACCGCCGCCCGCATCATGTCCAAGGGCATGACCGAGGGCAAGGCGAACGGCCGTCTGAACATGGACGACCTCGACCATATGGCCTTCATCGGCACGTCGGCGACCGATTCGATCACCACCGACAGCGCCAATACCATGTCGGCCTATATGACCGGCCATAAGGGCGCCATCAACTCGCTCGGCGTTTATGGCGACCGGACTCTCGATACGCTGGACGATCCGCGTGTCGAAACCCTCGGCGAGGCCCTGCGCCGCCAGACCTCCAAGTCGATCGGCATCGTCACGACTTCCGAATTGCAGGACGCGACGCCGGCTGCCGTCGTCTCCCACACGCGCCGTCGCGACGATAAGGCCGAAATCACCGGCATGCTGTTCGACGTGAAGCCGGACGTCGTCCTCGGTGGCGGCTCGGCCTACTTCCTGCCGCAGGCAACTGCCGGCTCGAAGCGCAAGGACGACAAGGACTATGTCAAGATGTTCCAGGACGCCGGCTACAAGCTCGCGACCGACAAGACGGAACTTGCAGCCGCTGCCGGCGCCAACCAGGACAAGATCCTCGGCCTGTTCCATACCGGCAACATGGACACGACGCTCGATCGCGAATTCCTGAAAAAGGGTACGGTCGGCAAGTTCCCGGCCCAGCCCGGCCTCGTCGAGATGACCAAGGTCGCGCTCGACAAGCTCTCGAAGAACCCGGAAGGTTTCTTCCTGATGGTGGAGGCCGCCAATATCGACAAGATGACCCACCCGCTCGACGGTGAACGCGCTGCCGTCGATACGATCGAGTTCGACAAGGCCATCGGCCTGGCAAAGGAATTTGCCGCCAAGAACCCGGACACGCTGATCGTCGTCACCGGCGACCATACGCACGGCATCACCATCGTCGGCACGATCGACGATACGATCGAAGGTACGGAGATGCGCGAGAAGGTCGCGGGCCGCAGCTTCACCAACTATGTCGATGCCAACAATGACGGTTATCCGGACAGCGTCGACGTTTCCAAGCGTCTGGCCCTGTTCGTCAGCAATTATCCCGACCACTACGAAACCTTCCGCCCGAAGCTGGACAATCCGTACACCCCGGCCATCCAGAACGAGAAGAAGGACTACGTCGCCAACGAAGCCTATAAGGACGTTCCCGGCGCCGTCTTCGTTCCGGGCAACCTGCCGAAGAACGCCGCTTCCGGCGCCCACACCGTCGACGACGTCGTGCTGCAGGCGACTGGCCCCGGCTCCGAAGGCTTCAAGGGCTACATGGAACAGAGCGACGTCTACCGCGTCCTCGCCGATACCTTTGCCCTCGGCGCCAAGCAGACGAACTAACAGCCTGCATCCGGGGTCGCTTGCCGGCCCCGGACTTTTCGTCGATCCTCAATCCCGGCCGCCATGCGGCCGGGTATCCGTTTCCGGAGATCGCCATGGAAAAGCTCTCTTTGCTGCATGTCAGCCGCCGTCGCCTTATCGGCGTCATGGCTGCGCTTCCCTTTGCCGCTGCCCGGCCCGTTCTTGCCGATGATTCCTCGATCAGTTTCGATGAGCTCTACGGAAAGTTCGGCGTGCTCGGTCTCGAATTTTCCGACAAGGTCAAGCGCCTTGCCGGGAAGGATATCAGCATCAAGGGCTTCATGGCGCCGCCGCTGAAGGCCGAAGCACAGTTCTTCGTGCTCACCGAAGTGCCGATGTCACTCTGCCCCTTCTGCTCTTCGGATGCGGATTGGCCGGACAATATTGTCGTCGTCTATCTCGGCGAGAAGCAGACATTCGTACAGCCGAGCCAGACGATCGAAGTGCGCGGCACGCTGGAATACGGGTCGTGGAAGGACCCCGAAACCGGGTTCGTGAGCCTGCTGCGCATTCGCCAGGCCGAATATTCCACCGTTTGAGCACCGATGCTGGCTCTTGAAATCGAACATCTGGCCGTAAGGTTTTCCGGCCTCTCGTCGCCGGCGCTGGCGATCGATCATTTGTCGATCGCTGCCGGCAGCCGGATCGCGGTAACCGGAGCCTCCGGTTCCGGAAAGAGCACTTTCGTCAACGCGATCACCGGCCTGGAACGGGTCCGCGAAGGCCGTATCCGCTGGAACGGCGAGGATATCGCCGCGCTCTCCGAAAGTCGCCGTGACCGTTTCCGGGCTGCCAATATCGGACTGGTCATGCAGGAGTTTCACCTTTTTCCGGGCCTTTCGGCCGCCGAAAACGTGCTCTTGCCCGCGCGTCTCGCGCGCGCCGCGACATCGGCGATCATCGAGCGCGCTCACCATCTCCTTGAGATCGTTGGGCTTGAGCGCGCCGGGCAGAGGATCGAAACCATGTCGCGCGGCGAGATGCAGCGCGTGGCGATTGCCCGGGCGCTCCTGCGCAAACCTGGCGTCATCGTCGCCGACGAGCCGACCGCCAGCCTGGATGCCGAAAGCGGCGAGGCCGTCGGCGACCTGCTGCTCGACCTTGCGGTGGCCGAAGGCAGCACCCTGATCGTCGTGTCGCACGATCCTCGCCTTGCCGGCCGCCTCGATCGCCGCCTGACGTTCCGTTCCGGCCACATCGTCGACGATTCCGCCATCAGGGGAGCGGCAGCATGATCCGCTTCATCCTCGCCGATCTGCGCCGCCTGTGGGCCGGTTCCGTCGTCGTCGTCCTGCTGGTGGCGCTTGCCACGGCGCTTGGCGTTTCCGTCATCCTGCAGGAGCGGGCGCTTCGCCTCGGCAGCGCACGGGCGGCCGACAGGTTCGATCTCGTCATCGGTGCCGGCGGCAGCGAAACCCAGCTCGTGCTTTCGTCCGTTTTCCTGCAGCCGTCCGCGCTGCCGCTGATGTCCGGCGACGTTCTGGCCAGGCTTGCCGCCGATCCGCGCGTCGAATGGGCCGCTCCTGTCGGCTTCGGCGATTCCTTCTCCGGCTATCCGATCGTCGGCACGACGAGAGCGCTGACGGAAACGATTTCCGGCGGGTTCTTCGAGGGCCGGGTTTTTACCAGCGAGGGTGAGGCCGTCATCGGCTCGAGCGTCGACCTTGCCATCGGCAGCGAGATCAAGCCGATGCACGGCGCGGTCGATACCGGCGGCCATACCCATACCGAACTTGCCTATCACGTGACCGGGCGCCTGTTGCCGACAGGCACGGCATGGGACCGCGCCATTCTGGTTCCGATCCAGGCCGTCTGGCATATTCATGGACTGGAAGCGGGCGAAGAGCATGAGCATGAGCATACCGCGGAAGCGGATCGTCCTGAGGGGGCCGTACATGCGGAAGGCGCCGAGGAGGATGCCGACCATCATGCCGAAGCTGATCCGCATGCCGGCCTGAACGAGAACTGGACCACGCAAACGCCGGGCCTCCCGGCAATCCTCGTCAAGCCGAAGACGATTGCCGATGCCTACAAGCTGCGGCAGGACTATCGCGACGGCACGACGATTGCCGTCTTTCCGGGCGAGGTGCTGACCAACCTCTACGCGACGCTCGGCGATGCCAAGCAGATTCTCGTTGCCGTCGCCTCCGGCGCGCAGGGGCTCGTTGCCGCCTCGCTGATCCTCGTGACCGTTATCCATATCGGCCAGCGCCGGCGGCAGATCGGCGCGTTGCGCGCTTTCGGCGCTCCCCGCGGAGCGATCTTCGGCATTGTCTGGCTGGAGTTCTTTATCCTGGTCGCTGCCGGGGTCGGGCTCGGCTTTGCACTCGGTTATGGCGCGGCACTCGTTCTTTCCGGCTTCTTCTCGCAAAGCAGCGGCGTCAGCCTGCCGGTTGGTTTTGCACGCGAAGACGTAGCGCTTGCAATGATCCTTCTCGCCTTTACCGCCGCTCTCGCTGCCTTGCCGGCAGTGCTCGCCTACCGCCAGCCTCCGGCCCAGGCTTTGCGGGGGTGAGGATTGCCGGTTGCGCCGCGGAACCGTGCGGCTGCCGCAATCCATGCACAAAAATTAGACTAAAGTCATAATCCCAAAGCATCCCTCTTTCTGACGCGCCTTTTCTGTCAAACTCTCGTCAGGCGTGTCGTGGCCGGGGATATGCTTTGAGGAGAGTAGGCCGCGACCGTTGCTCATCACTCTGTGGAGGACAGACAATGGCAAATGTCGCAAGCATCGACGGCGCAAAAGCCGGTGCGATGACGGGCGAGGAGAAGAAGGTCATCTTCGCCTCGTCGCTCGGCACGGTTTTCGAATGGTATGATTTCTATCTCTACGGTTCGCTCGCCACTTATATCGGCGCCACCTATTTCACCCAATATCCGGAGGCGACGCGTAACATCTTCACGCTGCTCGCCTTCGCTGCCGGCTTCCTGGTGCGTCCGTTCGGCGCATTGGTCTTCGGCCGCCTCGGCGATCTCGTCGGCCGCAAATACACCTTCCTGATGACCATTCTCATCATGGGCATGTCGACCTTCCTGGTTGGTATCCTGCCCGGGGCCGCTTCCATCGGTATTGCCGCTCCGATCATCCTGATCGGCCTGCGTCTGCTGCAAGGCCTGGCGCTCGGCGGCGAATACGGCGGCGCGGCGACCTATGTCGCCGAACACGCGCCGAACGGCCGCCGCGGCTACTTTACGTCCTGGATCCAGACGACGGCAACGCTCGGTCTCTTCCTGTCGCTGATCGTCATCGTCACCGTCCAGTCGATTATGGGCACGACCGCCTTTGCCGCCTGGGGCTGGCGTATTCCGTTCCTCGTCTCCGTCGTGCTTCTCGGCATTTCCGTCTGGATCCGGCTGAAGATGAACGAGTCGCCCGCCTTCCAGCGCATGAAGGCGGAAGGCAAGGCATCGAAGGCGCCGCTGACGGAGGCTTTCGGCCAGTGGCGGAATGCGAAGATCGCGCTGATCGCGCTTCTCGGCGCCACGATGGGGCAGGCTGTCGTCTGGTATGGCGGCCAGTTCTACGCCCTGTTCTTCCTGCAGAACGTATTGAAGGTCGACCTGCTGTCGGCCAACATCATGGTTGCCATCGCACTCTTCCTCGGCACGCCATTCTTCGTCATCTTCGGCGGACTGTCGGACAGGATCGGCCGCAAGCCGATCATCATGGCAGGCCTGCTGATCGCCGCGGTCACTTACTTCCCGCTGTTCAAGGCGATGACCTATACGGCAAATCCGGCCCTCTATGAGGCGCAGGCGACGATCCGGGCAACGGTGACGGCCGATCCGGCGGATTGCAAATTCCAGTTCAATCCGACCGGTACGTCGAAGTTCACCAGTTCCTGCGATATCGCCACGGCGTTCCTGACCAAGAACTCGGTGCCTTATGACGTCGTGCCGGGTCCGGCCGGCCAGCCCGCGACCGTGAAGGTCGGCAACGATACCATCACCAGCTACGATGCCGTTGCGGCCGGCGCAGATGCGGCCAAAACCGGTGCCGCCTTCGAGAAGGGTGTCAATCTTGCCCTTCACGAGGCTGGCTACCCGCTCAACCGCGGCGCTGCCAAGGTTGCCGATGCCAAGCTCGACGCCTTCATCGCCGCCAATCCGGAACTCGCCCTCAACGCCGATGCGGTACGCGCCGGCCAGAAGGAAACGCTACCGGCCGACAAGCTCGTTGCCGGCAAGCTGCTGACGGCGGACGAGGCGAAGAGTGTGACGGACATGGCCGTCTACACGATCCCTGGCGGCGGTTCCTTCGTGATGTCGGCCGATCCTGCCCGCGTCAACTGGATTGGCACGATTGCCATTCTCTTCGTGCTCGTGCTCTACGTGACGATGGTCTACGGGCCGATCGCGGCCCTGCTGGTCGAACTCTTCCCGACCCGTATCCGGTATACCGGCATGTCGCTGCCCTATCATATCGGCAACGGCTGGTTCGGCGGTCTGCTGCCTGCGACCGCTTTCGCGATGAGCGCTGCCGCCGGCAATATCTACTATGGCCTGTGGTATCCGATCGTCTTTGCGGCGATCACGCTGGTCTTCGGCGTGCTGTTCCTGCCGGAAACCAAGAACCGCGATATCCACGCGCTCGACTGAGGCGCAGGCGATAGCCTGAAATCAAGGACCCGGCGCTCGCAAGGCGCCGGGTTTTTCATGCGCCTTTCTCATGCATCCGGAAAGTATCGCTTGGACGTAGGCCAGCCGTCCGGGCAAAGCTTGAAGAGCAGGCCGTAGCGGGCATAGACGATCGCCGTCAGCAGCGAGAACCAGGCGCCGAAGGCAAGGCCGGCAATGACATCGCTCGGATAATGGGCGCCGACCATGACACGCGTCATGCCGAGCCAGATGGCACCGGCGATGAAGGGAACCCGGTAGCGCGGGAAGAGCAGCGCGGCGGCGGCGAAGAAAGCGCCCACGGTGGTCGAATGGCCGGACGGGAAGCTTTCCAGCGCTGCATGACCGGAAAAAGGCGTGAAGGAGAGCACGCCGAGATCCTGGAAATGTTCAGGGCGGGCGCGGCCGATGGTGCGTTTCAAAACGTTTGCGAGCAGGCCGGAAAAGACGACGGTCGTGAAGAGATATGCGCCGATCCAGCTCACATAAAGCGCCTGGGCCTTTGCTCTCGCGCTCTTCAGAAGCTTGTAGCCGGCCCGGCCGTGAAAGAAGAGCAGGACACTGGTCAGGATCAGCCAGGCGGAATCGCCGAAGTCCGTCAGCACTTTCCCGAAACGACGGATGGCTTCCGGCATATGACCGGCCCCGATCGGTGCGTCGAAGATCAGCATGGAAAGGACGACGGCGTTCAGCGTGATAAAAAAGCAGGCGCGCCATCGCAAAGATGGCATGACGTGTCCACTTCTGTGCCAGCGCCTATCCAGGGAGACTAAGAGCGTCCGCATTCATACTACCCGTATAATCCTTATGGGTAGGAATAGGCAGCGAAACTGCACAGGATTACGACAGAGGCCGGGTCGGTTCAGAAAATTCTCGTCAATGCTGATAACTGTTGCCCGGAAGGCAGTGCGGAGAAGAGCAGGCCGAGGCGCGTGAACAGGATCACGGCAATATGCGGCCCACGCACCGAGCGCAAACCGCCGCCTGTCGGATGAGGATGGATGCCGGCTTCAATAAAAAACCCTCCGCACGGGGTGCGAAGGGCCAAAAAGCGTTTCACGTGAAATATCAGGCAGAAAGCGCCTTGAACTCGGCAAGGATTGCATCGCCCATCTCGACAGTGCCGACCTGGTTGCAGCCGGGCGCCATGATGTCGCCAGTGCGGATGCCCTTGTCGAGCACGTTGGCAATCGCCTTTTCCAGGTTGTCGGCTTCCTTGACCATGTTGAAGGAGTAGCGAAGGCACATGGCGAAGGAGGCGATCATGGCGATCGGATTGGCGATGCCCTTGCCGGCGATATCGGGTGCCGAGCCATGGACCGGCTCATAGAGCGCCTTGCGCTTGCCGGTCTTGCCGTCCGGCGCGCCGAGCGAAGCGGATGGAAGCATGCCGAGCGAGCCGGTCAGCATGGCGGCGACGTCGGAGAGCATGTCGCCGAAGAGATTGTCGGTGACGATGACGTCGAACTGCTTCGGCTGGCGCACGAGCTGCATGCCGCCGGCGTCGGCCAGCATGTGTTCCAGCTGTACGTCGGAATATTTCGCCTTGTGCGTCTCGGTCACGACCTGGTTCCAG
This sequence comes from Rhizobium sp. KDH_Rht_773_N, assembly GCF_052946295.1. Classification (NCBI taxonomy): domain Bacteria; kingdom Pseudomonadati; phylum Pseudomonadota; class Alphaproteobacteria; order Hyphomicrobiales; family Rhizobiaceae; genus Rhizobium; species Rhizobium sp. KDH_Rht_773_N. The sequence goes on from NZ_CM129525.1 coordinate 1,877,357, forward strand.
AGCACGCCCGATTTCATGACGTTGCGCTTTTCCATCGAGCAGACGCGATTGTTGCGGGTGCGGGCCATTTCGAAGGCGACGCCGGCAATGCGCTCGATCTCGTAAGTATCGTAAACCTGGGTATCGATGCCGCGCTTCTGGCCGTTGCCGAGATCGATGATTTCCTTCGGCTCGCCGAAGTAAACGCCGCCCGTCAGTTCGCGGATGATGAGGATGTCGAGGCCTTCGACCAGTTCCGGCTTCAACGAGGAGGCGGATGCGAGTGCGGGATAGCAGATTGCCGGGCGCAGATTGGCGAAAAGTTCCAGATCCTTGCGCAGGCGCAGCAGGCCGGCTTCCGGGCGCACCTCGTAGGGAACGCTATCCCATTTCGGGCCGCCGACGGCGCCGAACAGGACGGCATCGGCGGCAAGCGCCTTCTTCATGTCGTCTTCCGAGATCGCCGCGCCATGCGCATCATAGGCGCAGCCGCCGACGAGGCCTTCATCGGTGACGAAACCGGCCTTCATCGCCTCGTTCATATAGGCAATGATCTTGCGGACCTCGCCCATGGCTTCGGGACCGATGCCGTCACCCGGCAGCAGGAAAAGATTGCGCACTGTCATGAAAGCCTCCGCGGAAAAACAAGCTGCGGCTTCTTAGACCCCGGAAATGGGCATTTCAAGCGAGAGAACGGGTGAATCGGTACGCTTGCCTGCGCGCCGTGCGATGGCCGGCAAGGTTGCTCCCGCGCCCGCAAACGGGCTAGAAAGATGGCCCTGCCTTTCTTCCCTGGATATTCTGCCATGTCTTTCGCGCCCCTTCATCTCGACACTCCTCTGATCCGGACAGCGCCCGATTTCAGCGCCAGCGGCAAGCCGCTCTGGCTGAAGCTCGATGCCCTCCAGCCCTCCGGAAGCTTCAAGCTGCGCGGCGTCGGCCGGCTTTGCCAGCATGAGGTTCAAAACGGGGCGCGCGAGATTTTCTGCGCTTCCGGCGGGAACGCCGGCATTGCCGCAGCCTATGCCGGGCGGGCGCTCGGCGTGCCTGTCACGATCGTGGTGCCCGAGACCACGGCACCCGACGTGCGCCGGACGATTGCAGCGACGGGCGCCAATGTGCTGGTCCATGGTTCTGTCTTCGATGAAGCCAATGCGCATGCGATCGAACTCGCCGAAAGCCGCAAGGCGACTTACGTGCATCCTTTCGATCATCCGCTTCTGTGGGATGGCCATGCGACGCTGATCGACGAGGTCGTGGCAAAAGGTGCCAAATTCGATTGCGTCGTTACCAGCGTCGGCGGCGGCGGGTTGCTGGCCGGTATTGTCGAGGGGCTGAAGCGGAACGGGCTTTCCGGCGTGCCGGTCATTGCCGTCGAGACGGAAGGTGCGGCCTCGTTTCATGAAAGCCTCAAGGCCAATGAACGGATTTCACTTGCAGGGATCACTTCGATCGCCACGTCGCTCGGGGCTCGGCAGGTGGCCAAGCATGTCTTCGATCTGCCGAAGCATCATCCGATCGAAAGTGTTCTCGTCAGCGACGCCGATGCCGTGGCCGCCTGCCTGAAATTTGCCGATGCACAGCGCATCCTGGTCGAGCCGGCCTGCGGTGCGGCCCTTGCCGTTGCCGACGTGCATGCAGGCCTGTTGTCGCGCTTCGACAATCCGCTGATCGAAGTCTGCGGCGGCATCGGCGTGTCGCTCGAAAAACTCAATGCCTGGAAAGAGAAGTTTCTCTGAGCTGTGGTCAAAGAAAAAGCCGGGCGAAAACCCGGCTTGATCGGCAGGCCATTCGATGGGGCTCAAGCGGCCCAGGGATGAGAAGCGGCGTTCTTCTTTTCGAATTCGTCGATCGCCTTGCCCTTTTCCATGGTCAGGCCGATATCGTCGAGGCCGTTCAGCAGGCAGTGGCGCTTGAATTCGTCGAGATCGAACGTGATCGAGCCGCCGTCCGGGCCGGTGATTTCGAGGTTTTCGAGATCGACGGTCAGAATGGCGTTGGAGCCGCGCTCGGCATCGTCCATCAGCTTGTCGAGGTCTTCCTGGCTGACCTTGATCGGCAGGATGCCGTTCTTGAAACAGTTGTTGTAGAAGATATCGGCAAAGCTGGTGGAGATCACGCAGCGGATGCCGAAATCGAGCAGTGCCCACGGCGCATGTTCACGCGAGGAGCCGCAGCCGAAATTGTCGCCGGCAACCAGGATCTTGGCCTCGCGATAGGCCGGCTTGTTCAGCACGAAATCGGGATTTTCGGAACCGTCTTCGTTGTAGCGGGCTTCGGCGAAAAGGCCCTTGCCAAGGCCGGTGCGCTTGATGGTCTTCAGATAGTCCTTCGGAATGATCATGTCGGTGTCGATGTTGACGACCGGCAGAGGGGCGGCAACGCCCGTGAGCTTCACGAATTTATCCATGACCCATGCTCCATTTCAGCAAAACGTACTTTCTAATTTTGCATCTATTCCAGTTTTCCGGCGAAATGAAGAAGAATCTTTCGCGATGGCGGCCGCACGGTATTTCGCGCGGCCTGCCGATTGTGAACGTCCGCTGCCTGGCTTTTACTTCGACGGTGCGTTCAGGCTCCAGAGCACACCGAACGGATCGCGAAGCTGGCCGTAGCGGTCGCCCCAGAACATCAGTTCGACCGGCATGACCACTTCGGCGCCGGCAGCCACAGCGCGCTCCCACCAGAAATCGATATCGTCGATGACCAGCTGGATGGCGAAGCCCTCATGGCCTTTGAAGGGGTGGCCGTATTCGGGATAGGCGTCCGACAGCATCAGCGAACTGCCGTTGATATAGAGATGGACATGCATCGTGCGGCCGCTCTCGTCCGGCGGTACGAGATAGGCCTGTTCGGCGCCGAAGGCCTTTTTGTAGAATTCCGCGGCCTTAACCGCGCCATCGACCGTCAGATAGGGAAGCAGGCCATTCTTGACCGGCGGCATCCTGGTCTCGTTGCTCTCCATCGCGTCCATGCTCATCCTCCATTCGTTTTTTAAAGTGCCGGCTGAATGCCTGGTCGCTTCAAGGACGTAACATGGGGATGTGAGCCGACAATGCCGGTCAGAATTTTTGGCGAGGGTGATCAGAGATCGATGATCGTGCCGCGACCGTCGTTCCAGATGCGCATTTCACGCTTGCCATCGGTGCGAGCGCGGGCGCGGACAGGAGCGGGCTTCATCTTCATCGAGAGGGCGCGGCCGACCATGAGCACGGTCAGAATGCCGCCGACGGCGAGCGTGACCGAGAACGTCAGGAGCAGCATGGCCACAAAAACCGTGGCGCCGGCGAGCATGAAGAAGATGGAGCGAATGTTCTGCATCGGTTAGAGACCTTTCTACAGAAAGGAATGTGGTCCTTCTTTTTCTTCTCTGCAAGCCAAGCATGGCTTTTTGTTGTCTTGCCGGGCTTTGCGAAGCTTGGCACTAATGTTCCATGAGCCGAACACCACCTCTGCGTTCCCTGCGTCTGCGCCGCTCGGTGCTGAGCGTTCCCGCCATCAATGCGCGGGCGCTTGAAAAGACCCATTCCCTTGATTGCGATGCGGTTATTTTCGATCTGGAGGATTCCGTCGCATCCGAGAAGAAGGCGGAAGCGCGCGACAATCTGAAGGATTTTTTCGCCGGGCCGGCGCTCGAGGGCAAGGAAAGGATCATCCGTATCAATTCTCTGTCATCCGGCTTCGGGCCGGCTGACCTGGAGCTGGTGAAGGCGCTGTCGCCCGATGCCGTTCTTCTGCCGAAAGTGGATGAACCGCAGGACGTGATGGTCATCGGCGATCTGCTTGCCGAGGCCTATGCGCCGGAGGAGCTGCGCATCTGGGCGATGATCGAGACGCCGCGCGGCGTGCTGAATGCCGCAGCCATTGCCGAATCCGGGCGCACGCCGGGCTCGCGGCTTGATTGCCTTGTCGTCGGCCTTAACGATCTGCGCAAGGAAACGGGCGTGCTGCCGCAGCCGGGGCGGACCTATCTCGTGCCCTGGCTGATGCAGGTCGTTCTGGCGGTCAAGGCTTACGGGCTGGATGCGCTCGACAGCGTTTTCAACGATTTCCGGGATGGTGACGCTTTCGATAGCGAATGCGCGCAGGGCCGTGCCATGGGCTTTGCGGGCAAGATGCTGATCCATCCGGCGCAGATCGAAGCCGCCAACCGGCATTTCGGGCCGAGCGCGGAAGAGATCGCAGAGGCTGAGGCAATTATCGCCGCCTTCGCCGATCCGGCTGCCGAAGGGCTTAACGTCATCAATGCGAACGGGCGGATGATCGAACGGCTGCATCTTGTCCAGGCCGAAGCTCTGGTCCATAAAGCGCACCTGATTTCTGCAAGAAAGCCCGCCTGATGAAACTCTACCGCTTCCTGACCGGTCCTGACGACGCCTCCTTCTGCCACAAGGTAACGGCGGCGCTGAACAAGGGCTGGTCGCTGTCCGGCTCTCCCACCTATGCTTTCAACGCTGCGACCGGCCAGATGCAGTGCGGCCAGGCCGTCGTCAAGGAGGTCGAGGGCAAGGATTACGACCCGGACATGAAGCTGTCCGAGCAGTAGGTTCAGCGGTCCGCCGCCTCTTCGGCGCTCGCCTCGATGCGTTCCATGTCGTCGTCGCTGAGGCCGAAATGATGGCCGATCTCGTGGATCAGCACATGGGTGATGATGTCGCCCAGCGTCTCGTCGTTTTCCGCCCAATAATCGAGGATCGGGCGGCGATAGAGGCGGATGCGGTTCGGCATCTCGCCGGTTTCCACGGTGAAACGCTCGGAAATGCCGCGCCCCTCGAAAAGGCCGAGCAGGTCGAAGGGCGTTTCCAGCGCCATATCCTCGAAAACCTCGTCATCGGGGAAGTCTTCGATTTCGATGGTCAGATTGGTCGTCAGCTTGCGAAACTCGTCCGGCAGGTGGCTGTAGGCCTCCATTGCCAGCGACTCGAAGGCGCTGATCGTCGGCGCATGGCGGTCCCGCCAATCATCGCTCCGGTCTATATGGGCCATGAATATTCCTTCCTTTGCGGCCCATATAGAACCTTTAGCGACGATTTTCGAGTGCGGAATCAAAGGCAGGAATAAATTCTTATAAAATGCCGGTTGACTCTTCATTAGAGCTCTGGAATCCATAAGAACATAACAGGAACAAGACGAATGGAGAGAACGCCGTGGCGCAGACCGCCCTGGCGCGCGAGCGGCTTTTTGCGCTCCGCGAAACCATTGCCCGTTTGGAAGGAAAGCCCGCGCCGGTGCTTGCGGCGGCGGAACGTGAAGCCGTAGCGGAAGGGCGTGAAGCGCGGCCGGAGCGCATTCTGCCGCGCCTGCCTTTTGGCATAGGGCCGTTCGACGAGGCGCTGGAAGGCGGTCTGCCGCTTGATGCGATCATCGAGTTCCGTGCGGCCGGCTCCCGCGATGCGGGAGCAGCAAGCGGACTTGCCATGGCGGTTGCGGCACGGCTGCAGAGGCAGGAGGAGGGTGCCGGCCGGCAATTGCCGCTGCTGTGGATCGGCGATGCGGTCGGCACGCTGGAGGCGGGGCGTCCCTATGCTCCGGGCCTTAAGGATTTCGGGCTGAATCCGGAGCGGTTCTTCCATGCCGCGCCGCGCAAGCTGGAGGATGCGCTCTGGCTGGCGGAGGCTGCCATCGAAAGCGCGGCCTTCTCGGCCGTCGTCTTCGAAGTGCGTGGCAATCCCCTGCATTTCGGCCTGACGGAAAGCCGCAGGCTCAGCCTTCGGGCGCGCGCCGTCCATCGCCCGCTCTTTCTGGTCCGCCAGGCGGGGGAGGAGGAGGCAAGCAGTGCCGCCTTCCGCCTGCATGTCGAGCCGGCGCCGTCTGCCCTGCGGCCGCTGCCGAACGGATCCAGACTTTCCGGCAGCATCGGCAATCCGATTTTCCGTCTCACGCTGGAGAAGAGCCGCAATCCGGCCCCGCTCTCCTTTCTTCTGGAGTGGAATCCTCATGAACGCGAATTTCTCCCTGTCGGCGAACCAGACGTCGCTCGTCCTCCAGGCGAACAGTCAGCGCATTCTGGCACTCAGCTTTCCGCATCTGGCAACGGACCGTATCTCCCGCAGGCGATGGGGGCTGTCCTGGCGTTCGAAAGGGCGTCCTGAAGCGGCACCCATCGTCTGTTCCGGCAAGCTCAACAATGCCATGCGGCTGACGGCGCTGGACGAATTCGCCGAGAGACTGGGCTTGAGGAAAGATCAGGGCGTGGCCGAGGCGCGGGCCATGTATCCGGCGCTCGATGTCGTGGAGGAGGATCCTGCAGCCGATCGCCGGCTGCTGGAAGGGGTTGCCGACTGGTGCGACCGCTATACGCCGATGGTGGCGCTCGACGGCAAGGACGGGCTGTTTCTCGACATTACCGGCTGTGCCCATCTCTTTGGCGGCGAGGCGGCGCTTCTCGGAGATATCCTGTCGCGGCTCTTTCATATGGGGCTCGATGCCAGGGCCGCGGTTTCCTCATCGCCGGGCCTTTCCTGGGCCGTTTCCCGCTTCGGGCGGGGCGGCGTCGTGGAAGAGGAGGAGGCGGAGCGTGTGCTGACGCCGCTGCCCGTCGCGGCCTTGCGGCTGGAGGATCAGACTGTCGACGCATTGAGGAAGCTCGGCCTCAAATATGTCGGCGACGTCATCCATGCGCCGCGGGCGCCTCTGACCCGCCGCTTCGGGCCGACGCTGCTTCTGCGCCTTGACCAGGCGCTGGGGCGCGAGGAGGAGCCGATCTCGCCTCGGTTTCCTGTCGCCAGCCTCTCGTGCGAACGCCGTCTGGTCGAGCCGATCGGAACGGAAGAACAGATCCTTGCCGTCGCCGGACAGGTTGCCGTGTCGCTGAAACCGTCGCTGGAGGCGCGCGGTGCCGGGGGGCGGGTATTCGAACTGGTGCTCTTTCGTGTCGACGGCAGGGTTTTCCGCATTTGTGTCGGCGCTTCGCGGCCGCTGCGCGAACCGAAGCTTGTCGCCGGCCTGTTTTCCGAACGCCTGCAGGTGATCTATGACGATATCGATGCCGGCTATGGTTTCGAGATCCTGCGCCTGAATGTGCTGCGGCACGACCCGTTCAGCGAGGCGCAGGGCGATTTCGAAGGCGACCGGCAGGGGGAAATCTCGCTTTCGGGTTTTGTCGACCGTGTCGCAGCCCGGCTCGGCGCGGACTGCCTGCAGAGCTTCCAGCTTCGCGAGAGCCATGTGCCGGAGCGCGCCGTCGTCACGATGCCGGCAATGGAGAGCCTTTCGGCGCGGCGCAGGGCGGAGCAGGGCAGTGCGCCGCCGTTTCGTGGGGAACGTCCGCTGCGGCTCTTTGCGACGCCGGAGCCGGTCGAGGTCGCATTTGCCGAAGTGCCTGACGGGGCGCCGCAGACTTTCCGCTGGCGGCGTCTGCAGCATCAGGTGGCAAGAAGCGAAGGGCCGGAACGGATTGCCATGGAATGGTGGATCGACGGCGCTGACGGCCCGGCACGGGATTATTTCCGGATCGAGGATGAGGCCGGACACCGCTTCTGGATCTACCGTCAGGGCCTCTACGGTGAGACCCCCGATCCTCGCTGGTTCATGCACGGGGTCTTTGCATGAAACCCGATCCTACATTTTTCGAGATCGGCGCGAAGACGAATTTCTCGTTCCTCGAAGGTGCCTCGAAGCCTGAAGAGATGGTCGTACAGGCTGCCTGCCTGAAGCTCGGTGGCCTCGGCATCGCGGACCGGAATTCGGTTGCAGGCGTGGTGCGGGCTCATGCCCAGGCGCAGCAGCTTGAGGAGAGATACAGGAACAGGGATGCGATCTTAGCCGAGGCGAAGAAGAAGGGAAAAACGGAGATCATTCTCGATCCTATCCGGGTTCAGCCGGGCGCCCGCCTCGTCTTTTCGGATGGAACGCCTGAGATGCTTGCCTATCCGCGCAACCGGAAAGGCTGGGCAAATCTCTGCCGCCTGCTCAGCGCCGGCAATCTGAAGGAGGAAGCGGTCAAGGGAACCTGCATCCTGACCGAAGCGGAGCTTATGGAATGGGGCGACGAAATGATGCTTGCCCTTGTTCCGGATCGGGCCGTCGTGAATGATCCGGGCCGCCAGCCTGCCTTCGAAGAATATCTGGAGCGATTTCGCAAACGGTTTCGCAAGGCGTTCTTCATGGCGCTGTCGCCGGTCTATGACGGCCGCGACCGGCAGGCCTTTGCAGTGCTTGCCATGCTTGCCGCCCGCAACCGGGTGCCGCTGATTGCGACCAATCAACCCCTCTATCATCACCCCGAGCGCCGGCCGCTTTCGGATATCGTCATCGCCATCCGGGAACATGTGGAAATACCGAAAGCCGGGTTCCGTCTGGCTGCGAACGGAGAGCGGTATCTCAAGGATTCACGTGAAATATCCAGGCTCTTCCGGGATTACAGAGATGCGGTCGAGAACACGCAGCTGTTTTTCGGCAAGCTGGGCTTTTCGCTGAACGAGTTGAAACACAATTATCCGCCTGAAAACGATCCCGGCGAAACGCCGCAGGAGACGCTTGAAAGGCTGACGAGAGCAGGTGCGCTCATACGCTATCCTGATGGCGTTCCGGAGGAAGTGGCCAAGCAGATCGACTATGAACTGAAGCTGGTCGGCGAGAAGAATTACGCTTCCTATTTCCTGACGGTTCACAGGATCATTCACCACGCTCGCTATAAGCTTGAGGTTCTCTGTCAGGGGCGCGGTTCGGCGGCGAATTCGGTTATCTGCTATTGTCTTGAGATCACGGAAGTCGACCCCACAAAGACCACGCTTCTCTTCGACCGATTCATTTCTATGGACCGGGACGAACCGCCGGATATCGATGTCGATTTCGAGCATGAACGGCGGGAAGATGTCATTCAGTCCATTTATGAAAGATACGGTCATGAGCATGCCGGTCTGACGGCGGCTGTCACCAGCTATCGCACGCGTTCGGCTGGCCGCGAAGTCGCCAAGGCCTTCGGTCTGTCGGAGGATGTTCAATCGGCGATCAGCAGCCTCGTCTGGGGCTGGTCGGAGGATAATCTCTCAGAACGGGATGCGAAGGCTGCCGGCCTCGATATCAAGGACCCGGTGACACAGCACGTACTCAAATATGCCTCCGCACTTCTCGGCTTTCCCCGCCACCTGACCCAGCATGTCGGGGGGTTCGTTATTACCCGGGACCGGCTTGATGAAGTGGTGCCGATCATGAAGACGGCAATGCCCAACCGTTACATGATCGAATGGGACAAGGACGATCTCGACAATGTCCAGATCCTCAAGGTGGATGTGCTGGCGCTCGGCATGCTGACTTGCTTGCGCAGGGCGTTTACGCTCCTTGAGCTGCACTACGAGGTGAAGAAGACACTTGCCGACCTCGGCAACAGGGAACACGGAGAGGAAGGCGAGCCGGTCTATAAGATGATGTGGCGAGCGGATACGCTTGGCGTCTTCCAGATCGAAAGCCGGGCACAGATGAGCATGCTGCCGCGTCTTAAGCCTGAGAGATTCTATGACCTTGTCATCGAAGTTGCCATCGTCCGGCCCGGGCCGATCCAGGGCAACATGGTTCACCCCTATCTGAGACGTCGGGAAGACAAGAAAAAGGGCATTCCGATCGAGTATCCGAGCAAAAAACTGGAAACGGTACTCGAGAGAACGCTTGGAGTTCCGCTGTTTCAGGAACAGGCTATGCAGATCGCTATTACTGCGGCAGGTTTTGAACCCGCAGAAGCAGATCGTCTCCGCCGGTCGATGGCGACATTCAAGAGAACCGGCACAATCGATAATTTTCAAGAGCGGTTTGTCGAGGGGATGGTTGAAAATAACTATCCTCGTGAATTCGCGGAGCAATGTTTCAACCAGATCAAAGGCTTTGGTGAATACGGCTTCCCGGAAAGCCATGCGGCCTCTTTTGCCCTGCTCGTCTACGCCTCTTCATGGCTGAAAGCCTATTATCCCGACGTCTTCTGCGCGGCGATGCTGAACTCGCAGCCGATGGGGTTCTATGCGCCGGCGCAGCTGGTGCGGGATGCGCGCGAGCACGGCGTGAAAATCCTGCCGGCCGATATCAACCGCTCGGACTGGGAATGCACCCTGGAAGCGGACGTTTTTGACCGAACAAATGTCGATTTTCGCCACAGCGAGATGCGGGCGGTCATCAAGACGCGCCATGCCGTGCGGCTTGGCCTTCTGCAGATCAAGGGCGTTTCTTCCAAAGATATGAAGCAGCTCGTGGAAAACCGCGGTGAGGGCTATAAATCAGTGCGCGACCTCTGGCTGCGCTCCGGCCTGCAGAAGTCCGTCATCGAACGACTGGCGGATGCGGATGCCTTCCAATCCCTTCAGCTATCACGACGCCAGGCGCTGTGGGCGGTGCGGGCGCTGGATGTGAAAAGCGCGGCTGAGGAACTGCCGCTGTTCGAGGCGGTTCGTCACATCGACCTTCAGCCTGAACCGATTGCGAGGCTGCCGGACATGCTGCCGGGAGAACAGGTCATCGAGGATTACCGCTATCTGTCGCTCTCTTTGAAAGGGCATCCCGTTTCCTTCCTGCGCGAGGCGTTAGGCAGGGCAGGTGTGACGCGCAATGTCGATCTGCTTGGCGTTGCGAACGGGCAGCGGGTGATGATCGCGGGGTTGGTGCTGGTGCGCCAGCAACCGGGTTCCGCCAAAGGCGTGATCTTCATGACGCTGGAAGACGAGACCGGTGTTGCCAATGCCATCGTCTGGAAAAAGGTCTTTGAAAAATACCGCGCTGTGGTCATGGGCGCCCGGCTTGTGAAAATCCACGGCAAATTACAAAGCCATAGCGGGGTCATCCATACCGTCGTCGAACATATCGAGGACATGACGCCGCTGCTCGGCATGCTCCAGCGCGAAACGAGACGCTTCGGTGTCCGCGAGCGCTCGGACGAGGTGTTGCGTTCGACACAGGATCATCGGCAGCAGAAGGAGGCGGACATTCTTGCACGGGACAACCTGCTCAGAAAAATCAGCGAGAGAAGGCCGTCGGAGAGGGCGCGAGATAGCGATGTCGCGGAGACCGCAAGCGTGATGCCGCGCGGACGGAATTTCCACTGACAGGCTTTCGCAGCTTCGAAACTGTTCCTTCTTAAGGACTTGCGCATGGGCTCGCCGGCATGTGATCGCTTGCCGCGGAATCGTGATCGGATTCGGATCGCGAATTTTCTTGACAGTTCCTATCTTCTTTTGCACAAAACACGATAGTAAGTGTCATGTTTGGAATGAAGACGTGCTCGTCTGCAGCTGCAACTACATAACCGACAAGGAAATCCGAGACGTTATCAACAATCTTCTCGATGAGGATTGCTGGCAGCTCATCGTGCCCGCGAAGGTCTATCACGCCATGTCCAAGCGTGGCCGTTGCTGTGGCTGCTTCCCCAACGTTGTCGATATCATTATCCAGACAACGGAAGAGTATCACGCTCGTCGCCACTCGACGGAAGCGGAAATATTTGATTTCATGTCCCGCCTCAGAGAATTCCATGAAGAAAACAGGAGAGCGGACATTGAAAGGCGACAAAAAAGTCATCGAGCGGCTTAACGAGGCCCTCTTTCTAGAGCTCGGTGCAGTTAACCAGTACTGGGTCCATTATCGCCTTCTCGAGGATTGGGGTTACACCAAGCTCGCCAAGAAGGAACGCGCCGAATCCATCGAAGAAATGCACCATGCCGACCGCCTGGTCGCGCGTATCATCTTCCTCGAAGGCCACCCCAATCTGCAGACACTCGCGCCGCTGCGCATCGGCCAGAACGTCAAGGAAGTTCTGGAAGCCGATCTTGCCGGCGAGTATGACGCCCGCACCGCTTACAAGAAGTCGCGCGACATCTGTCATGACGCCGGCGATTACGTTTCCATGAAGCTTTTCGAAGAGCTTCTGGCTGACGAAGAAGGCCATATCGACTTCCTCGAAACCCAGATCGACCTGCTCGAGAAGATCGGCGAAGCTAAGTACGGCCAGCTCAACGCCGATTCGGCCAACGAGGCCGAATCCGAATAATTCGCCGTCGGCAACCCGTTTCAGCCGGCCGTCCTCTGGGCGGCCGGTTTCGTTTGGGATCTGACGAAGCCCGTCCCAGTGCGCTCAATCGCCCGGGGTGAGGCCGCAGAGGTGGCCAAATTCGGCCACCACGCGCTCGTACACGGCGCGCTTGAAGGGAACGATAAGGCCGGGCAACGCCTGCATGGGCTTCCATTCCCAGGCGTCGAATTCCGGTTCGTGGCCGCCCGGGGGCGGATTGATGGCAATTTCGCTTTCGTCGCCCTCGAAGCGGAAGGCGAACCAGCGCTGGGTCTGGCCACGGTATTTGCCCTGCAGGCCAATGCCGATCAGCTGCGGCGGCAGGTCGTAATTGATCCAGTCCTTCGCCTCGGCAAGCAGCGTCACGGTCTTGATGCCGGTCTCCTCATAGAGTTCGCGATAGGCTGCCTCCAGCGGATCCTCACCCTTGTCGATGCCGCCTTGCGGCATCTGCCAGAGCTGCGGAGAACCGTCATATTCGCTATTGCCTTCGGAAATGCGCCGCCCGGCCCAGACAAGGCCCGCGCGGTTGAGGATCATCACGCCAACGCAAGGGCGATAGGGCAGGTCTTCGGCTTTTACGGTCGCCTGGCTCATGGTCTTCTCCGCTTTGGGATTCCCATCAGGGATTCTTGGGGTCGTTGACGAGGGCAGCGACGCCGACGATTTCGATGCCGCGCATGGTCGCTTCCTCGCTCCATTTGGAAATCGCGTCAATGCTCTCGTCGAAAGCCGAGGCGACGCCGATTGCTTGCCCGTTGCGGCGGGCGATGCGCTCCAATTCGTCGAGCTTCTGCAGGATGGCGTTCACGTCGACCTGGCTGTCCAGCTGCAGGTCGGCAAAGGCGTAAGGAAGTTCCGTGCCCTTGGCAATCACGGCCGTCTTGGATTGCGCCGACGTGCCGTCGTCGAGAAAGAGCAGCCCGCGTTTGCCGATATCCCGCATGACAGGCTCCATGGCCTTGGGATCGGAAAGGAACCGCCCGCCCAGATAGTTCATGATGCCGGTATAGTTGGTGATCTCGCCCATCGCCCGGTGCAGGCTTTCGATGTTGCGTGCCACGGGCTTCGAGGTCAGCAGCGTATCCGGTCCCGGGTCGTTCGCCGGATAGTCGAAGGGCTCCAGCGGCACTTGCAGCAATATTTCATGACCGCCGCGGCGGGCGTCCTGCATCCAGCGCTGCAGGCTGTTGCCGCTGGCGGCAAAGGCGAAGGTGATCTCCTCCGGCAGCTGCTGGATGGCGCGCTGCGTGCCGGTCTGGCTGAGACCAAGGCCGCTGAGGACGATGGCGATGCGGATGCCGCGCGTGCCGGACCATGGCCGCGCATATTGGTCCATCGGACGGCGGCCGTCGGGTCCTGTGATCGGCAGCCGGCCGAAGGGTGTCTCTTCGAGCAGGCTGTCGTTGGGGATGGCCGCCATGCGGGGATCCTGGCCCATCTGCATGGCATCGACGATAACCGGGCCGCTGCCGTCGCGCGGGCGGGGGCTGTATTTGGTAACGACGGAGCCGTCTCCAGTCACCGTGCGTTCCACGTTGGCGCCGGAATTCGGTTCCGAGCGCGGAATGCCGTTCGCTGCCTGACTGTCCGACGTTGGCGGTTGCTGGATTGTGTCCGTCGGCGGGGCGGCGGCCGACCTGTCCTGCGATGCCGGAGGTTTCGCCGGCTCCAGACCATCATCGTGAAATGCCGTGTAGAGGGAAAAGCCGCCGATAGCGATGAGGCAGAAGCTCGCGGCAATCTGTCCGATCCGCAATATGCCGGGGCGCTTGCGCGCCGCCTTGCGGCCGCGGCCTAGAGGTGCATGCAGGTCCGTTCCCAATTCCTTGCCCGCTCCAAAACCGGGAAACAGCGGAAAGCCTCAAGGCCGGGCCGTGCCCGGCCTTGAGGAGGATGAATTACTTGGCAACGACGGCCTTTTCCGGGTCCGGCGGGAAGGACGGATCGGTCTTCTTGCCCCGCAGCAGGTCGAGCGCATAGTTCAGCTGCACGTCGTCCTTCGGATCCGGCGGTACGTAGGCAACGGAGCCCGAACCTTCGTCGGTCTCGTTCTGGCCCTTGATATGGCCGCGCAGGGCGGATTCACCCTCCGTCACCATCTTGCCCTGGAGATCGGCCGGAAGGGGCTCTTCCACCTTGATGTCGGGCGTAATGCCGGTGCCCTGGATCGAGCGGCCCGACGGCGTGTAGTAGAGCGCCGTCGTCAGGCGCAGCGCGCCGTTCTCGCCAAGCGGGATGATCGTCTGGACCGAACCCTTGCCGAAGGAGCGCGTGCCGAGAACCGTCGCGCGGCGCAGATCCTGCAAGGCGCCGGCAACGATTTCCGATGCGGAAGCCGAACCGCCGTTGATGAGAACGATCAGCGGCTTGCCATCCGTGAGGTCGCCGGGACCGGCATTGAAGCGGCGGGTCTCATCCGGATTGCGGCCACGGGTGGAAACCACCTCGCCGCGCTGCAGGAAGGCGTCGGAGACGTTGATCGCCTGATCGAGCAAACCGCCGGGGTTGAGGCGCAGGTCAAGGACAAAACCCTTGAGCTTGTCGGCCGGAACGGCTGCCTTGATCTTGGTGATTGCCTTTTCGAGATCCGGGTAGGTCTTCTCGGTGAAGGAGATGACGCGCAGGTAGCCGACATCATCCTCGACGCGCGACTTGACGGCCTGGACGGCAACGACGTCACGCACGATCGTCAGTTCGATCGGCTTGTCGGCGCCCTTGCGGATGAGCGTCAGCTTGATCGGCGTGTTGACCGCGCCGCGCATCTTCTCGACAGCGTCTTCGAGCTTCAGGCCACGGACGGACTGGCCGTCGATTTCCGAAATATAGTCGCCGGCCAGAACGCCGGCCTTGGCAGCAGGCGTATCGTCGATCGGGGTGATGACCTTGACGAGCTCGTCTTCCATGGTGACTTCGATACCGAGGCCGCCGAACTCACCCTTGGTCTGGGTGCGCATGTCCTCGGCGTCCTTCGCATTCATGTAGCTGGAATGCGGGTCGAGCGAAGACAGCATGCCGTTGATGGCGCTTTCGATCAGCTTGTCCTCAGCCGGCGGCGTTACGTATTGCGCACGCACACGTTCGAAGACGTCACCAAATACCGACAGCTCCTTATAGGTCGATGCACCCGCCGCCTCCGCAGGCACGCCTGCAGAGTAAATGACGCTCATCGCGGTCGCGCCCATCAGTGCGCCGACCAGAACAAGAGAAGCCCTACGAATCATTGCGTGCCTTTCCAGTGTCTTTGGCGGTCCACCACGGTCGGGAATCGACCGGTTTACCGTCCTTTCGAAACTCAATGTAAAGCGTTGGCCGATCTGTTTCCAGCGCCAATGCGGTTGCGCTTGCCACTCTTTTCGCACCCATCACGGCCAGGGGTTCGCCGGAGAAAACGAATTTTCCCTGACGGGTGCTGATCGTGTCCATGCCTGAGAGTACCAGGTGATATCCGTCGCCAGCGTCGAGGATGATCATCTGGCCATAGCTGCGGAAAGCGCCGGCAAAAACCACCAGCCCATCAGCAGGGGCCGTAACCACCGTTTCCGGATTGGTCGCAACCGTCATTCCCATGGCCTCGTGTCCGGTGCCGTCGGCATCTCCGAACTGGCGCAGGATATCGCCCGCCACAGGCAGCTCCAGTTTTGCCTTCAATTCTCCGAAGGGATATGCGGGCGCAATGCGGTTTTTATCGGGCACACCGCTGTCGGCCAGGGCCTTGGCCTGGGCGCGCTGTTCATCGGTCAGGAGCTTGCGATTTTCCTCCGCCTGACGGGCAGCGGCAGCCGCATCGCGTACGGAGGCGATCTCCGTCTCCATCGAGGCGACAAGGCTTTCGAGCGTCGTGGCTTTGCTCGCCAGTTCCTGCGAACGCTGCTTTTCGGCCTCCAGTTCGGCGGCGCTGGAGCGGCTGAGCTTGTCGTTCTCGGCCAGCAGCAGATCCATGCGCTTCTCCTCCTCCAGGCTATTGGCCATGGTGGTGGTCAGGTCTTGCTTCTCCTTGGCGCTTGCCGTCTGCAGCGCGGAGAGATCGGCAAGATCGGCCGCGAGCTTTTCGGTCTCCTTGCGGATGCCGGGCACGACGGCGCCGAGCAGAATGGCGCTGCGGACGGAAGCCAGCGCATCGTCAGGCGTCACGAGAAGGGCGGGCGGCGGATTGCGGCCCATGCGCTGGAGGGCCGCAAGGACTTCGGCAAGAAGGCCGCGCCGCTCATGCAGCGAGCGGCGGATTCCGTCTTCCTTGACGCCCAGTTCGGCAAGCTTCTTCTCGCTGTCGAGAATCCGGCCTTCAAGGGATTTGCGCCGCGCGGCGGAATCGATCAGCGCCTGACGGATGCTTGCCGTGCTCTTTTCCAGATTGGCGATACTGTTCTGAAGCTCGCTCACCTTGTCGGAGGACAGGCTGATCGTCTTTGATAGCTTGTCGAGTTCAGCCCTCGTCTCGTCGCGTTTTCGGGCAAGTTCGGCGGCAGGATCGGGCGGCGGCTGTTCGACGGTTGTCGCCGCCGCGGCCGGTTCGGCCGCGGCTGGCGGAGCATCCTGCGCTCGCGCGGCGAAAGGGTTTCCCGAAATGGCGATGACGGCCGCACCGAGCCCTGCGGCAACGGCCGGCAGAAACAGGCGGGATCGCTTGGTGGCAGCTCTCGTCATGCGTGTCGGGGTTTACTCGTTCAAATCGCCCGGAACCTAAGCTGATTTGGGGCTGTTGACCAGAAAGTTTGAAGGAGAAGAGGCCGCGAGGCAAAACACGGCTGCGTGACCATTTCCGGCTGTATCAGACACGATGGTAGGGGTGGCCGGACAGGATGGTCACGGCGCGATAGAGCTGCTCGGCAATGAGGGTCCGGACGATCTGGTGCGGCCATGTCATCTTGCCGAGGCAGAGCGTCATATCGGCACGGTCGTAAAGGGAAGGGTCAAGGCCGTCGGCACCGCCGATCGCGATCGTCAGGTCACGCTTGCCCTGATCGCGATAGGTGCCGAGCAGGTTGGCAAAGGCTTCGCTGTCCAGCGCCTTGCCGCGTTCGTCCAGAAGAATGAGGACGCTGCCGTCGGCAAGCGATTTCGAGAGCATGGCGGCTTCCTCGCGCTTGCGGGTCTCCGCATTGGCGGCGCGGCTTTCGGCCACTTCGGCAATACGGGAAAGTTCCAGGCCGACCGCAGGACCGGCCTTCGCAAAACGGTCGAAATAACGGGCCGCAAGATCCTTTTCGGGGCCGGACTTCAGCCGTCCCACCGCAAAAAGACCAATCCGCATTCATCCGCTCCTGCCATGCCGCGCTTTGGAAGCGCAATGTGGACGTACCGGCCAATCGACGAGGATCGGCTCGGTCAGTTACCACGTCTCAGGCGCCGGGCGAATGCCGGGCTGCCTGTCAGTGCAGCGTTTCCTCGTCCATATCCGGAGCCGCCCACATCTTTTCGATGTTGTAGAATTCGCGGATTTCGGGACGGAACACATGCACAATAATGTCACCGGTGTCGATCAGGATCCAGTCGCCGCCTTCCTGACCTTCGACACGGGCCGTACCGAAGCCCTCGTCCTTGAGATCAGTGAGCAGGTGATCGGCGATCGCCATGACATGCCTGTTCGAGCGGCCGGAGACGACAACCATGTAGTCTCCCAGCGCCGATTTTCCGGCAATGTTGATGGTGACGATATCTTCAGCTTTGGAATCCTCGAGGCTAGCGAGGACGGCTTCCAGAGCACGGGCAGCGGCATCGGCGCCACGTTCCGCACCCTTCGGGACAACGGCGAGCGTTTTTCCCTTGGCGTGTACTGTTGTCAGTGCTTTCCCTTTCCTGGAATGACAAACCATGCACAACACAGATCCGGCACAACCGGATCACGGTTAAGATAGGCATCAAACCATTAACGTTTCAAGACGCGGCGCAGCGCGCGGGCGGCCGAAAGTGGCATTTGGCGTCACGAAATCGAGATTTCGACCCTGGGTCGATCGGAAGGTGCTGTGTACAGCGTCTGCGGTCGGGCGTAAAGTGCCGGCGATTCCCGCAAATTTCGACTGATATGACCAAAACAACTGAAAATCCGCTCACGCCCGTCCTGCGAATCACCTTCCCCGATGACGACCGCCTCGGCCACGGCAAGATGGAACTGCTCGAGCATATCCGCGAGACAGGTTCGATCTCGGCCGCCGGCCGCGCGATGGACATGTCCTATCGCCGGGCCTGGATGCTGGTTGCCGAAATGAACCGTATGTTCAAGGCGCAGGTGGTGGAATCCCAGCGCGGCGGCCAGAAGGGCGGCGGGGCGGCATTGACGCCCTTCGGCGAGGAACTGCTGGCGCGCTTTCGCGATATGGAAAAGACGGTACGCGCCAGCCTTGCCGACGATCTCGCCTGGCTGGAAGACAACCGTAACCTGCAGCCGGGCGACCGGCGCTGATCAGGCTTCCAGCGCCACCGTCTTGATAATGGCGAAGGCAGGCATGCCCGGGCATAATCCCAGGCGCTCGCAGGACAGCGCCGTGATGCGCGACAGCACGGCGTCTCCGGCGCAGTCGAGGCGGATCTCGACGGTCCCATCCGCCGCCGGCGAAACCTGCAGGATGACACCTTCCAGAATGTTGAGAGCGCTCAACCCTTCCGGCTTGCGTGTCGCCAGCATCACGTCTCTGGCCGGGATGCGGATGCGCACGGGCTTGCCTACGGCCGGGGCGGCGCCGGGGACATAGAGCCTTCCCGCCTTCAGCAGCACCGTCGATATGCGATTGGCCGGATCGATGCTTTCGGCCGTGCCTTCCAGCACGGCGCCGGCTTCCTTTCGGTCTTCCGGCAGCAGGGACGAGCGGCTGAGGATTTCCGTTGCAGGGCCTGCGGCTTCCACTGTGCCGTCGCGCATGACCACGACCTGGTTTGCCAGGCGCGCGACCTCGGCGATCGAATGGCTGACATAGACGATCGGAATATCCATCTCGTCCCGCAGGCGTTCGAGATAGGGCAGAATCTCCGCCTTGCGGGCTTCGTCCAGCGCGGCAAGCGGCTCGTCCATCAGCAGCAGGCGCGGCGAAGACAAGAGCGCGCGACCGATGGCGACACGTTGCTTCTCGCCTCCCGACAATTTTGAAGGGCTGCGGGCCAGCAACTGGCCGATATCCAGCAGATCGACGACGGTGCTGAAATTTTCCGCACGCGCCGATTTCGGCGCGAACCAGCGGCCGTAGGAGAGGTTGGCCCGCACGCTCAGGTGCGGAAAGAGTCGCGCCTCCTGGAAGACGTAGCCGAAACGCCGGCGGTAGCGCGGAACGAAGATGCCCTTTGCCGTGTCCGTCAGCGGTTCGCCATCCAGCAGGACGCGGCCTTCGGTCGGGCGGGTGAGGCCGGCAATGATGCGGATGACGGAGGTCTTGCCGGAGCCGGAACGGCCGAAAAGCGCCGTCACGCCGCGCTCGGAGGTGAAGGCGGCATCGAGGCCGAAGGCGCCGAGGCGGTGTCGTGCTTCGACAATGAGGGTCATTCCGGATCGATCCTCCGACCGGCAAGATAGGCGAGGAATTCGGAAGCAAGCAAGGCGAGCATGGAAATCACGATGGACACGAGGGTAAGCCGCATGGCGCCGGTATCGCCGCCCGGCACCTGGGTAAAGGTGTAGATGGCGGCCGACAGCGTCTGCGTTTCGCCGGGAATGTTGGAGACGAAGGTGATGGTGGCGCCAAATTCACCCATCGCTTTGGCAAAACACAGGATCATGCCGGCGATGATGCCGGGGATGGTGAGCGGCAGCGTGACCGTCAGAAAGACCCATAGCGGGCTTGCGCCCAGCGTGCCGGCCGCCTCTTCCAGCTTGCGGTCGACGGATTCGATGGAGAGGCGAATGCTGCGCACCATCAGCGGAAAGCCCATGACGGCGCAGGCAAGTGCCGCACCGGTCCAGCGGAAGGAGAGCACGATGCCGAGATATTGATCGAGCAGGCTGCCGATCGGGCCGCGACGACCGAAAAGGATGAGAAGGATGAAACCAGTGACGACCGGGGGCAAGATCAGCGGCAGGTGGATGATGCCGTTCAGGACGGACTTGCCCCAGAAGCGCCCGCGGGCAAGCAGCAGGGCGACGAGGATACCGAGCGGCAGGCTTGCCGTCATGGCGACGAAAGAAACACGCAGGCTCAGCAGGATCGCCGTCCACTCTTCATCGCTCAAGCCGAACATATGCAAGCGTCTTCTTTTCAAGAATCAAAATGGTGAAGGCCCGCCGAAGCGAGCCCTCACGCTAAGCTGTCAGCGCCGATTGCGCAATTATTTCAGGATGGTGAAGCCCTGTGCCGTGAAGAAGGGGGCAGCCTTGTCCGATTTCAGAAAATCGAGATAGGCGGCGGCATCCGGATTCTTGCTCTCGGCGAGAAGCGCGATCGGATAGATGATCGGCGGATGGGAATCGGCCGGGAAGGTGCCGACGATCGCAACGCCCTTATCGGCGGCCGCATCCGTCTGGTAGACGATGCCGTAAGGCGCTTCGCCGCGGGAAACGAGGGCGAGCGCGGCGCGCACGCTTTCGGAATAGGCGACCTTGGGTTCGACCGACTTCCAGACGCCGAGCTTGTCGAGCGCCGTCTGCCCGTATTTACCGGCCGGAACCGACTTCGGCTCACCCATGGCGAGCTTGCCATCGCCGACCAGCCCCGCCAGATCGAAGCCCTGCTTGATTTCTACCGGCTTCTGCTTGCCGTTTTCCGCCACGAGCACGAGGCGGTTGCCGAGAAGGTTGGAGCGCGTGTCTGCCTTGATCAGTTTCTTGTCGGCGACATAGTCCATCCAGTTGAGGTCGGCGGAAATGAAGACATCGGCAGGGGCGGCATTTTCGATCTGCTTGGCGAGCGCGCCGCTTGCCGCGTAGGAAGCGACGGCTTCCTTGCCGCTTTCCTTGGCCCAGGCGGCATTGGCCGCATCAAGGGCATCCTTCAGGCTTGCGGCGGCGAAGACCGTTACCTTTTCGGCGGCTGCGGCAGGTGCCGAAAGCGCCGCCGCGCCGAGCCAGATGGCCGAAATCGCGGCGGTTGCCAGTTTCATCCAATAGCGGCGGTTCTGCATGATTTTTCGCTCCATGTTTCGAAATATCTAAACGGATATAACGGCGTGCGCGCTTTGGCTAGAGTTATGTTTCATGAAACATAGCGGCCGCGGAGTCCCGGTTTCCCGCGCCGCATCTTCACGCATTCGTGAGGTGCATGGCTTCTGTCAAGCCTAGCAGGCAGAAGGCAAAAATGTGGCACTTCCGCTTGCCAAACGGCAAGGAGTTCCAGCCAGCCGGTCCGGATCGATCAATATTTGCTGATTAAACCGGCAACGAATTCGGCCTTGATTTGCGGAGGTCTGCGCTACATGCATTGCTGCATTGCACCTGTATATATTCACCTTCTGAACAAATGTGCTAAAAGATAATCATCCGACGGCTTCTCCTCCTCCCATAGCCGTCCGATAGGATCGACAACACTCCTCCTCCCAGTTGTCGATCAAGTTTTAAGCCCGACGCACCTCCTCCCGCGTCGGGCTTTTCATTTCCCGGAAGTTTTCAGACGATCAGACCTGTTCGGCTGCCTTATGCAGCGCGCCGTCGCGAATGGCTGTCGAACTCAGGGTCGAGCGCGGGCCGTGAATGAAGGTCCAGGCCGGGGCGGGCTTCTTCCAGAGAATACGGGCATCATCTTCGTCGATGCGGGCAAAGGCAAAGGTCTTGGCCATTTTCGAGGAAAGGTAGGAGAGCGTCGAGCCCGGCCGGTCGATAACGGCGATCGGGAAGGTGCGGGCGATATCCTGCCATTTTTGCCAGCGATGGAAATTTTCCAGGCTGTCGGCGCCCATGATCCAGATGAAATGCACATGCGGATTGCGGGCTTTCACGCGGGCGAGCGTATTGGCCGTATAGCTGACGCCGAAGGCCTGTTCGAAGGCGGTCACTTTGATATGCGGATCGGTAGCGATGCTTTCGCTGCGCGCGATACGCTCGGCAAGCGGTGCCAGATGATTGCGGCTCTTCAGCGGATTGCCGGGCGTCACCATCCACCAGAGCTGGTCAAGCCCAAGACGGCGGATGGCGATTTCGGCGACCAGGGCATGTCCCTCGTGCGGCGGATTGAAGGAGCCGCCGAATAGGCCGACGATCATGCCGCGTTCACTATGCGGCATGCGGAGATAACGCCGGTCTAGCTGCTCCGTGGTCACGTCAGGGCCGCGTCTGTCCATTGCCGCGAACGCGGTATTTGAAGGAAGTGAGCTGCTCGACGCCGACGGGGCCGCGCGCATGCATCTTGCCGGTGGCGATACCGATCTCCGCACCCATGCCGAATTCGCCGCCATCGGCAAACTGGGTCGAGGCGTTGTGCAGGAGGATGGCCGAGTCGATCTCCGTGAAGAAACGCTCGACGACAGCAGGATCTTCAGCGAGCACGGCTTCCGTGTGGTTCGACGAATATTTCTGGATATGGTCGATCGCGCCGGAAATGCCGTCGACGACGGCAACGGAAATGATCGCATCCAGATATTCGGTCGACCAGTCTTCCTCGGTCGCGGGCTTCAGGCCGGGTACGACCTCAAGAACGGCTGCCGAGGCACGAACCTCGCAGCCGGCTTTAACCAGAACCTCGATCAGCGGTGCCAGATGCGTGCCCGTTGCGGCGCTATCGACCAGCAGGGTTTCGGCTGCACCGCAGACGCCGGTGCGGCGCATCTTGGCGTTGACGATGATCTTCTTCGCCATATCGAGATCGGCCGACGCATCGACATAGATATGGCAGAGGCCTTCGAGATGGGCAAAAACCGGCACCCGCGCCTCGTTCTGCACGCGGGCGACGAGGCTTTTGCCGCCGCGCGGCACGATGACGTCGATTGCACCGTCAAGGCCGCGCAGCATGGCGCCGACGGCGGCGCGGTCCGTGACGGGTACGAGCTGGATTGCATGTTCCGGCAGGCCGGCAGCCTTCAGGCCTTCGACCATGCAGGCATGGATCGCAGCCGAAGAGCGGCGCGAATCCGAGCCGCAGCGCAGGATGACCGCGTTGCCGGCCTTGAGGCACAGCGCACCGGCATCGGCCGTCACGTTCGGCCGGCTTTCGAAGATGACGCCGATGACGCCGAGCGGCGTGCGGGCACGCTCGATCTTCAGGCCGTTCGGACGATCCCAGGACGCAATCACTTCGCCGACAGGATCGGGAAGGGCGGCAATCGCCCGGATGCCCTCGGCCATTTCCGTGACACGCTTGTCGTTCAGCGTCAGGCGGTCGATGAAGGAGGCGAGCATGTCCGTGCCTTCTACATCTTTCAAATCCTTGGCATTTTCCGAAAGAATATGGGCCTTGTTCGCCAGGATGGCGTCGGCCATGGCGCTTAGAGCCATGTTCTTGGAATCGGTGGAAGCAAAGCCCAACGGTCGCGCGGCGGCCTTGGCCTTGCGGCCGATGTCATTCATCAGCACGTCAATGTCAGGGCTTTGCACAACCGCATCAAGCATAACTTGCGTCCTTCTTCTGCCTTTCCGATTTCGAACCGATCTGCGCCGTCATGACCATATCGTCTCGATGGACCATGGCGGCGCGGCCGGGATAACCGAGGATTGCCTCGATCTCGGCCGATTTGCGGCCGGCGATCTGGCGGGCTTCCTCCGCATCATAGCTGACGAGGCCGCGAGCGATCTCGCGGCCCGAGGGCGCGATGATCGCGACCGTATCGCCCCGGGAAAAATTGCCGGAAATGTTGCGTACGCCAGCGGGCAACAGGCTTTTGCCGGCGCCGAGCGCCGTAACGGCACCTTCGTCGAGATGCAGCGTGCCGGCCGGCTGCAACTGCCCGGCAATCCAGGTCTTGCGGGCGGTCACGGGCGTACCCGAAGGGGCAAACCAGGAGGACCGCGCACCGTTTTCGATGGCCGAAAGCGGGCTTTCCGTCTTGCCCGATGCGATAATCATGGCGCAGCCCGCAGTCGTCGCAATCTTGCCGGCATCGATCTTGGTGCGCATGCCGCCGCGCGAAAGCTCAGAGGCCGCGCCACCGGCCATGGCCTCGATCTCGGGCGTGATTTCGGCAATGGTTTCCAGGAATTGCGCATCCGGATCGAGATGCGGCGGAGCGGTGTAGAGACCGTCGATATCGGAGAGAAGGATCAGCAGGTCGGCGCCGGTCATGGTGGCGACACGGGCGGCCAGGCGGTCGTTGTCGCCATAGCGGATTTCACTGGTCGCGACCGTATCGTTCTCGTTGATGATCGGCACGGCGCCGATCTTCAGAAGCTGGTTGATCGTGGCGCGGGCGTTGAGGTAACGGCGGCGCTCCTCGGTATCACCAAGCGTCAGCAGGATCTGGCCGGCAACGGTCTCGTCGCGCGAAAGGCTCTCCGACCAGGCCCGGGCCAGGGCAATCTGGCCGACGGCCGCCGCCGCCTGGCTTTCCTCCAGCTTCAGGGCGCCGGAGGGAAGGTCCAGCACCGAGCGGCCGAGCGCGATGGCACCGGAGGAGACGACGAGAACATCGGCGCCCTTCGACTTCAGCGCGGCGATATCGGCGCACATGGCGTCAAGCCAGGCTTTCTTCAGGCCGGTCTTGCGGTCGACCAGCAAGGCAGAGCCGATCTTGATGACGATGCGGCGATAGCGATCCAGCGGCTTTCGGCTATTCATCACTCTCGTCCTCATCGGTGAGGATCATGTCGCGATGGCGCAGCTTCGGCGTCTTGGCCGGCTTTTCCTCGGTATTGGCTTCGACGATGATGTCGCGCAGCGCACGCAGCACGTCGGTCATTCCCTTGCCGGTCACGGCGGAAATCAGAAACGGCGTCTTGCCACAGGCCTTGGCGAGTTCCTTGGCCTTCTTCTTCAGCGTCGCATCGTCAACGGTGTCGATCTGGGAGAGCGCAACGATTTCGGGCTTGTCGGCCAGATCCCTGCCATAGGCTTCGAGTTCGTGCTTGACCGTCTTATAGGCCTTGCCGACTTTCTCTTCCTGGGCCGAAACGAGATGCAACAGCACGCGCGTGCGCTCGACATGACCGAGGAAGCGGTCGCCGATGCCGACACCCTCATGCGCGCCCTCGATGAGGCCTGGAATATCGGCAAGGATGAATTCCCGCTCGTCGATGGTCGCAACCCCGAGATTCGGATGCAGGGTCGTGAACGGATAGTTGGCGATCTTCGGCCGGGCGCGGGTGACGGAGGCCAGGAAGGTGGACTTGCCGGCATTCGGCAGGCCGACGAGGCCGGCATCGGCGATCAGCTTCAGATGCAGCCAGATGGTCTTTTCTTCGCCCTCGAGGCCGGGATTGGCCCAGTCCGGCGCCTGATTGACCGAAGACTTGAAATGCGCGTTGCCGAAGCCGCCATTGCCGCCGCGGGCGAGGCAGAAGCGCTGGCCTTCCTCGGTCAGGTCGCAGATCAGGGTCTCCTTGTCCTCCTCGAAGATCTGCGTGCCGACCGGAACCTTGAGGGTCACATCGTCGCCGTTGGCGCCGGTGCGGTTCTTGCCCATGCCGTGCATGCCGATCTTGGCCTTGAAATGCTGCTGGTAGCGAAAATCGATCAGCGTATTGAGGCCGTTGACGGCCTCCACCCAGACGTCGCCGCCGCGTCCGCCGTCGCCTCCATCCGGGCCGCCGAACTCGATGAATTTCTCGCGGCGGAAGGAAACGCTGCCTGCGCCGCCGTCACCCGACCGGATATAGACCTTTGCTTCATCGAGAAATTTCATTTTACTTCCAGTACTCAGTGCGTTTGGGCGACCCCTCTTGGCCCATTCGATATAGGCGGTTCAGGCAGAGGTCAAAGAATATCGTGATTTTTACGAGCTATAACATACAGTACGGCTTCGGTCTCGACGGCAGATACGATCTGGAGCGTATCGCCAAGGGTCTCGAAGGTGCCGATGTCATCGCCCTGCAAGAGGTGACGAGAGGCTTTGCCCGCAACGGTCATGCCGATATGCCCGGCGCTATCGGGGCGCTGTTTCCCGACCATTTCTGGGTCTATGGACCAGCCTGCGATATTCATGTCGAGGCGGCGCCGGGCCAGATTTCGTTGCCGCGCGGCACTCGCTTCCAGTTCGGCAACATGGTTTTGTCGCGCTGGCCCATCCTGTCGGTGCGAACGCTGCTTCTGCCGCGCAGCCGCACGGTGGACAAGATCAATCTGCAGCGCGGCGCAACGGAAACCGTCATTGCGCTGCCCGATGGCGCTGTCCGCGTCTATTCCGTCCATCTCGACCATGTCTCCGGAGACGAGCGCATCGCGCAGCTCCGCTATCTCAACGAGCGCATCAATGCCTTCGTTCATGAAGGCGCGTCGCTCACCGGTGGCGCCGAATTCGGGCTTGCCGAGCCACCGCTGCCGACGGATTATGTCGTTATAGGCGATTTCAACATGGAGCCGGAATCGCCGGAATACTGCGCCTTTGCCGGATCCGCCGACCGGTTTTACGGCCGCACGGCGCGCGTCGGCACACCTGTCGACGCCTTTGCGGCGCTCGGAGCCTATAGGCCCGAAAGCTACAGCTGGATGGATCCGGACGATCGCGGCAGGCGCATGCATCTCGATTACTGTTTCGTCAGTTGCGGCCTCAAGGACCGGTTGAAATCCGCTTTCATCGATACGGATTGCCAAGGCTCCGATCATTTTCCTCTTCGGGTCGAGATCGGCGATTAAAAGGACGCCGCCGTCGGGCGGCGTCCTTCGACGTCATGCCACTTTTCTCTGCTGCAACGCGCCCGGCTGCAGCACGGTTTCGATATGGGCGACCATCGTGTTGCGGGCGAAAGAATAGATTTCGCTGCAGCCGGTCATCCGGAAACCGAGCTTTTCCTGCAGCCGGAGCGATGCAGGATTGTCGGCAAAGACGCCCGAATGAACCGGGACGTCAGGCATGCGTCGCGAGAAACGCTCCAGCGCGGCTTCCGCCGCCTCGCTCATATAGCCGCGCCGCCAGTAGTAGCGGTTCAGCCAGTAACCGAGGTGCCAGCGGCCGTGACGAAGTTCGATCGACACGTTGCCGATATGGACATCGTCGCTGCCCGTTATCGCCAGGCTCCAGTCCGGCAGGGCGCCCGACGTGACCGGGATCAGCCAATCCAGCGCATCCTGCCGGTCGTAGGGAGCAGGAACGCGGGCCAGCATGCGGGTGACTGCGAAATCGGAAAGCGATTCCGCGATCGCCGGAGCGTCGCTCAGCCGGTGCGGACGCAGCGTCAGCCTTGCCGTCGTGATGACCGGCGCGGGGCCGGGCATCATGGGCTTGGTCCTGGGTCTCTGCAGGGTAACGGCACTCATGAGATTGCCCCCCAGCTTCTCAGCGACATCCAGGTCTTGCGGTCGAGCCGGTACCATTCGACCGGCACGTTGCTGCCGAGCGCGAGCGAGGCGGCAAGGCCGGAGCCCTGGAACTGGAAGCCGCACTTCTGGATGACGCGGCGCGAGGCGACGTTCATGACCCGGCAACGCGCGTCGATCTGCTCGACCTGCTGCCTTGTCCTGAACACCATGTCGACGAGCGCATGGCAGGCCTCGGTCATATAACCCTGGTTCCAGTAGGGTTCGCCCAGCCAGTAGCCGATCTCGACGGTCTTCTCGTCGGTGTGCGGCTCTACGCCGCAGCAACCCATGAAGGCACCGTTCTCCGCCTTGGTGATGGCATAGACGCACTTACCAATCTCGCCATTTCGCGTACGCCAAACAAAGTCGGCGGCATCATTGGCGGTATAGGGGTGCGGCATACGCGATACCATGGTGGCGACTTTGGCGTTGTTGGCGAGATGGGCAAGGGCGTCAATGTCTTCCTCGTGGGGCGCGCGCATGACGAGCCGTTCCGATAACAAGACAGGGCAATCGGTCCTTAACCGCTCCGGCCTCAGCCGTTCCATGGAAGACCGCTGGTCTTCCCGGGATGACCGTGATTGGTCAACCCTTATCAATTCGCCTTGCATGTTCAGTCCTCCTGTTTGGACAAAGAAAAAGGGGAGATGGCGCCCCATCTCCCCTGTTTTCTGGACTGAACCTGGTACGGTCAGCCGGGTCGATGAGACGCCGGCTGTTTTTGAGCGCTACCGGCTTATTCCGCTGCTTCCGCTTTCGGCATTACAGACACGTACACGCGACCATTGGCCTTCGTTCGGTAGTCCACATTGCCAGCCGTAAGCGCAAAAAGAGTGTGATCCTTGCCGAGGCCGACATTGGCGCCCGGATGCCACTGGGTTCCGCGCTGGCGAACGATGATGTTGCCAGCCACGACGTTCTCGCCGCCGAACTTCTTCACGCCGAGGCGCTTGGATTCGGAATCGCGACCGTTGCGCGAGGAACCGCCAGCTTTTTTATGTGCCATTGGAGTTCTCCTTTAAACCTGAAACCCGTTGATCTTACTTGGCAGCCACGATGTCCGTGATGCGGACAACCGTGTGATGCTGGCGATGGCCGCGCGAACGCTTCGAGTTCTGACGACGACGCTTCTTGAAGGCGATGACCTTCTTGCCGCGGGTCTGGTCGACGACTTCCGCCTTGACGGAGGCGCCGGCTACGAAGGGCGCACCGATCGCCGCGTCGGCGCCTTCGCCGATCACGAGGACTTCGGTGAATTCAATGGAGTCGCCAGCGGAGGCTTCAAGCTTCTCGATGGTCAGCACGTCGTTGGCCGCCACGCGATACTGCTTACCGCCGGTCTTGATGACTGCGAACATTATTTTATCCTTTCATGTTCGATCCAGCTCTCCCCGCAAAGCGCAGGTGGCTGTCTTTTTATCAGTCGAAGTTAAGCAGGGATTTCAGGGAACTGGCCCGGAACTCTGGTCTGCCGGTGAAACCCCGCGCGAGCGCGAGGCGGGCAAGGGGCGGACTTCTCCACTCCTATTGCTGAGGCGGGATACGCGAGTGACAGAAAAGTGTCAAGGCAAAAGGATGGAAAAGCTTGAGATTTCGGCTTGCCAGTCTGTCATTTGCTCGTTATGAGAACGCCCGCGCCGAACAAGCGCCGACCAAGACCGCGGAGAGGTGGCAGAGTGGTCGAATGCACCGCACTCGAAATGCGGCATACCTGCAAGGGTATCGTGGGTTCAAATCCCACCCTCTCCGCCATAACGCTCTTTCGGCCGTAGGGCTTCCCCCGCGATCTGCTGAACTTGTTACATCTTCGATGAAGAAGCCGGAAACAGTTTGGGCCACAATTGAGGCACTGTTAGCGCGAATCTCGAGGCTGGACTTGCTTCGGTTTATAGGAGCGTGAGCGTCGGTTGATGTATTCATCGACCGTTTGCGGTAGAATCGCATCGTTGAGAGTTAACAAAGCCCGCAGAAGGTATTCGCGGATTCCGGAGCGAGACTTCTTCGTCGCGGAACTTTCTATTGCGCTGTGTATGTCTGATAAGACGCTCGATAGCTGACGACATAAGATTAGATCAGCGTCACGCTTGAATACAAGATCATCGATTACCCAATGGTCGGATGGCGCGTTGCGATCTGAGCACGGGCACTTGCAGAGGCGATTTCCTTGATAGAGCTGGTCACCTTCCCACACGAGCTTTTTAGATCGATACGGTATCGCGAAGCCATATTGGTTACTCGTTGGATACTCCGGGTGTTGTTTGTTCGGGCAATCGCAGTGCCGGGTGACAACTAGTATTCCGTGATCTGCGGCTGCAGTCGTGTAACGCTCCAACACATTGACAAGAGATCGGCGAGTCGAATAGTTCGAGGCAGTGTTGTCCCACCACAGCGAATGCCTCGCGTTTTCTATAACTCCGATTTGGCCCATGAGCTCTTTTCTGAGGCTCACCAGATATTCGAATTGATCCATCTCAGCGCCCGGACTTTACGAGGTGCCGTTAACCGGCCCATTCGAAGCGTGCAGTTGTCCCTCAGTTCAAGCTGATGATCTTCGCGGGCGAGAAACTCTGAAACTTTTTAAACCCGCTGACCATTCCCTTGCCTGGCATGGGTGTGCCAATCGACCCTTTCAGCCAGCACTGCTTCTTCGAGTAATTATAGGTGAAGGCCATGCAGCGATTGTCGTCAACGCAGGCAAGGCGACAGTCGAGCGGCGTCTTGGCGGTGCTATGAGGGCGCGCGGAGAGATCGCTGCCTCGAAAGTCAACGTCGTGAAAGAGTGCGCTCTGCGGGTCGATCGTTCCAAGAGCAAATGTGGGCGGGTCGGCGTCGGCACCGCTGAGGAATCGGCCTGAGAAGGCGACGCTATTTCCATCTGCCCGCCCTGCACTGGATTTGAGGAAGCAGTTCGGCCCTTTTGTGATCTTTGGGTTGGCGTTGAAGGTGAATGCCTTGCATTGACCGTTCATCATCAGGCAACTCTGAGCACATTCGGCAGCGTCGCTTGCTCGGATAGAAGAAATGTCGTCGCCGAAGAGATCTAAGCCGGTGTAGATGGCGATCCGGTTTGGGCGCTTTGTGAACTCTTCGATGGGTGAAAGTTTCGCTTGTGTCTGCGGCGTCGGCGTTGTGCTTACCGTTGTCTCTGTCGAGTGCGGCTGCTCCGGCGTCACTGGCTGCGTAGTTGATTCCGTTGCGCTCGTCGTGTTTGGGGCGGGCGGAGATGTATCTGGTGCCGCAGGCGCGCCGGCGGCAGAGGGCTTTGACCCATCGCCAGTTCGATTGAGCTTATAACGGTCAATCTCTTCTGGCGTGAAGACGTGCATGTCATTCGGCGGCGTCTTGAACATGACGCTCAACACGTCCACAGGAGTATCGAAGCGGTTGAGGACGTCAATGATGTCGGAAATCGTGAGCTGCGCTCCCACAAGATCTGAGGTATCAGAGGAAATCTGATGCACGCCGAGCTTGCCGTCGACTTTCCGCTCGATGCCCGCAAGAAACATATAAGCACATGCGGATAGGCATGCGCTGTCTTTCGGGATGTAGGTCGCGAGCTTTCGCTCGTGAATGTCGTCTGCCATCAGCAGACCCATTTGCACGGCACCGCCTGAGCTGTTCAAGGTAACAAGTTTAGCGCCTGGCGCTGCGTGAAGAGCTCGCCTGAAGTTGAGTGCTGAGCCGACGTCGATATCGCCGTTCATTACTATAACATCTGGCTTGGCGTCATCCACGACGAAGGGACCAAAGACTTTCTCAGAAGCGGCTGCAAGGCTGGCCATTGTTGTTACACATAGCGCAGCGCTCAACGCGGCAAATCGAAGCAATTTACGCATGAACAAGCTCCCGGCCCAAGATTATCAAACTACATAGACCTCAAGTTGACAAGGTTGTTGTAGGCGCGACGCTGTATATTCTGGATTGCGGTTAATGGACGACGCTCGTGCCGGGATAGTCCTTGGCACCCCTCTAGGGGCATCCTACGCGTGATCTTCAATTTCGATTAGAGATGACATGGCGACGATCCGGAAGCTCAGAGGACGCTGGCAAGCGCAGGTCCGCCGGCGCGGTATGAAGCCCCGCTGCAAGTCGTTCGACAGCAAGTTCGAAGCTGAGAAGTGGGCACGCGACCTTGAGGCTCAAGTCGATCGTTTCGGCGCTGCGCCAGACACGAGAATCCTGGAAAGCACGACGCTCGGCGAGCTACTGGAGCGCTACCAGCGCGAGGTCTCACCGACCAAGCGAGGCTCGGTGCAGGAAATCCAGCGGATCGATGTTTTGCGACGGCATGAGCTGGCCTATCGAACCATGATTGGGCTGAGCCAGCAGGATATAGCTCTCTTTCGCGACGAGCGCCTTCGGACCGTAGCTCCATCTACGACGGTGCGCGAGCTTGCAATCCTCAGCCACGTGATTGAGGTCGCGATCCGCGACTGGGGTTTTCCACTCGGTCGCTACGTTGTGAAGCTAGTGCGGCGTCCTGTTATCAGAAATGAGCGGCGCCGGCGTCTAAACGGCGATGAGGAGCAGCGTTTGCTCGATCGCTGCGACGCGGGCAAGATCCCCTTCTTCAAGACGATCATCATTCTCGCGGTGGAAACAGGGATGCGCCGCGGGGAGATCTTGGGGCTGAAGTGGCGCGACATCTCGCACAATCGCCGGGTGATCACATTGGCGATGACGAAGAACGGCTCCGGTCGCGAGGTGCCGCTGTCACAACGAGCATTCCAGGCTCTTAACGAGTGGAAGGAAAGAGCGGCCGTAGATCACGCTACCGTCTTCCCGATAACAGCCGGGGCACTCGAACAAGCCTGGCGTCGTCTATTGACGCGATCGAGCGTCAAGGCACTTCGTTTCCACGATTTACGTCACGAGGGAATCGGCCGGCTGTTCGAGCGGGGCTTGAACATCATGGAAGTGAGCAGCATCAGTGGTCATAAGGAGATCCGCATGCTGAAGCGCTACACACACCTGAGCGCCGACGATCTGGTCGTCCGGCTCTCCTGAAATATCCGCGGCGATCGAAGTCCTAGAAAATACGCTGGACACGCTACATGATGCGGCCTGCTGGCTGAGCAAATCCGGCATCCAACTACCCATCCCCGACCCGTCTTGATGTTGACGGCCGTCAACATTTGTCAACAAAACACGGCCTATATATTGACAGCCGTCACATTGACCCGGCCGAAAACACCCGCGTTTTGTCTAATGACCATCCTCATAAGGATACTGATGTTGACGTAAGTTAACGCTACGCTGACAAAAATCTCGCGATTTTGCGATTTTTCCGAGCTGTCAACATGCCCGCGCGCCCTATCAGAAAGCTTACGCGTCTCGGTGCAAGCAATTTCCATCGCTTCACTGATTCGCGCTTCCATCGCACCAGAGCTGTGCTGCTTCGAGCATTCAATCGCTCCGCACCGCAACCCGCCGCTGCCGCCCCGAACACAGCAACCCAAAACCGCTGTAGCGAACTCAAAACCGGATAAAACTTGGGGGCAAGGTCACAGTGGCTGGCTGCCACGATGGATATCCGGTTCGGCGAGAGCAGCGCGATTAAGGGCTGGCGGACGTTACCGTCCTTTTAACTATAGTTGCCGAAAACTACTCTCTCCGATGCAATTTATCCTGCAGAACTACAGTCGGCAGTAACGACTCCTAAAGTCCCGGCTGGCACCTTTGTTCGCATTGATATTGCGTGAGCCTTTTGACCGCTGGGGTTTTACAATGAGTCGTAATCGGGATGATTGGGTCAGCCAGCGGGCATATGCCATCTGGGAAGAGGAAGGAAGGCCGCATGGCCGGGGCGAGAGCCACTGGGCGCAGGCGCTGAGGGAGTTCGAGCAGCTCGAAGCCACCAAGGCTTCCGCAGACGGAAGCGACCTTATCGAGAAGCTGAAGGCTGCCGGTCGGCTGATGCGGGCTTATGACGAGGCCGAAACACAGAACATCAGGCGCAGCCGGCGCAAAGCCGCGAGCCGTTAGGACGGCAACGCGAGCCTTGCGAGTTATGGTCAGGCCGCCGCCCGTCGGGTCGGCGGCTTTTGCGCCTTCAGGCCAGTCTGTCCGCAAGCGTGATGTGGACGTTCTTCAATTCCGAATATTCGTCGAAGCCGTGGCGGCCGAGTTCGCGGCCGATGCCGCTCTGCTTGTAACCGCCGATCGGCATTTGCGGCGTGCCGTCGCCCATGCCGTTGATCCAGGTACGGCCGGCCTTGATGCGGCGGATCGCCTGCAAGGCGGTCGAAAGATTGTTCGACCAGACACAGGCTGAAAGGCCGAAAGGCGTATCGTTGGCAAGCCGGATTGCCTCCTCCGGATCCTTGAAGCGGAAAGTGGAGAGGACTGGGCCGAAGATTTCCTCGCGGGCGATCGACATGTCCGGCCTGACGCCGGTAAAAATCGTGGGTGCAAAGAAGGCGCCGCCTTCGCCGAGAACCGTGCCGCCGGTATAGACCTCGGCGCCATCGGCTTTGCCTTCGGCCACATAGCCGGCGACCTTTTCCAGATGGGCCTTGTGGATCAGCGAGCCGACGGTGCTGGAATTGTCGAGCGGATCGCCGGTGACGATCCTTGCCGCCAGCGCCGCCACCTTCTCCAGAAGTCTGTCGGCGACGGAGTCGTGGACGATCAGGCGGCTTCCGGCAATGCAGGCCTGGCCCGAGCAATGGAAGGCGCCGCCGGAGATCTTTGCCGCGGCTGCGTCGAGATCGGCATCGGCGAAGACCACCTGCGGGCCTTTGCCGCCGAGTTCGAGGCCGACCCTTTTGATGTTCTCGCCGGCAATCGCGCCGATGATGCGGCCGACGCGCTGCGAGCCGGTGAACGTCACCATATCGACATCGGGATGTTCTGCGAAAATCTGGCCGACATCGGCACCGTAGCCGGTCACGACATTCAGCACGCCATCCGGCAGGCCGGCCTCGCGGGCAAGTTCGGCAAGCCGGACGGTCGAGCCCGAGGTGAATTCGCTGGGCTTGATGACGACGGTGCAGCCGGCGCCGATCGCCCAGGGGATGCGCTCGGAACCGATCAGAAGCGGAAAATTCCAGGGCGTGATGATGCCGACGACGCCGGCCGGTTCGCGCAATACGAGGCCGAGCGTATTGGCGCCCATGTCGTTGTGCGTTTCGCCTTCCAGCCCCTGTGCGTGACCGGCGGCATAGTGCCAGAGCGTTGCGGAAAATCCCATTTCGCCGCGCGCCTGGCTGATTGCCTTGCCGACCTCCAGTGCCTCGATCGTGGCAAGCTCTTCCAGATTGGCTTCGATGAGATCGCCGACGCGGCGCATGATGCGGGCGCGTTCGCCGCCGGTCATTTTCGGCCAGGGGCCGTTGTCGAAGGCGTTGCGGGCAGCGGCGATCGCAGCCTCGGCATCGGCGCGCGAACCCTTCGGAATCGTGCCGACGATATGGCCGGGATGGGCGGGGCTTTCGCGGGCGATCGTCTCTCCCGACCGGGCGGCAACGCTCTTGCCGCCGATCAGCATGGAATAGCGGCGATCCTGCAGAAGACGCGGATCATCAAGGCGCGGCGCGATGAAACGATACTGGACGGTCATGACATTGTCCTTGCGGCTGCTGGTTTGGCTATTGGCGGGCGGCCCAGCTCAGGCCGCGCCGGAGAATGAGGGGCATGTAGGGATGGCTGAATTCGGCGGCGACATGGCCGAGGGCCGAATAGAAAATACGGCCCTCGCCGAAATGCCGCTTGAAGACGACCGGCATCGTCACATTACGCGCGGCAGGATCGTACTGGCCGGTGAAAGTGGTCGTGGCGAGGATTTCGACCGAAGGATCGTAGTGCAGGTAATATTGTTCCGAGCGGTAGTCGAAATCCGGAATGCCCTCCATCAGCGGATCGTCCTGCCGGGTGATCGCCACGCGGAAGTCGATGATATTGCCGGGATGGGCGACCCAGGTGACGCCGGAGACGTAGCGGAAGGGAGCGCTTTCCTTGAAGGAGGTGGCAAGGCAGCCATGATGGCCGCCAAGGCCCAGGCCGCCACGCACGGCACCGACGAGGGCATCGGCATGCGGCTTTTCCAGTTTCTCGCCGGTGATGACAGGCACCAGGAGATCGGCCCTGGCAAGTTGCGGGGAGGCGAAAATGCCGAGATCATTCGTGATCTCAACTGCAAAACCGTCCTCACGCAGCAGCTCGCCGACGATATTGGCGCAGGGTTCCGGCTCGTGGCCCGGCCAGCCGCCCCAAACGATGATCGCCTTCTTCATATTTCCTCCTCTAGGCCTGGTGCAACAGGCCCTCGACGGTAACACTATGGCGCAGCGGCGCTCCCGCCAGATAGCGCTCGATCTCTTCGACCACGAGGCGGCCAAGGCGATGACGCTCGCTGCCGATGGCGCCGGCAATATGCGGCGTCATCAGCACATTCTCCAACGTATAAAGCGGCGAAGCGGCCGGCGGCGTTTCGGGCTCCGTCACGTCGAGAATTGCCCAAAGCCGGCCGCTGACAAGCTCGGCTTCCAGGGCCGCGCCATCGACAATGCCGCCGCGGGCCGTGTTGATCAGCGTCGCACCGTCCGGCATGCGGGCGAGCATGCCGGCATCGATCATGCCGCGGGTGGAGGCAAGCAACGGCGCATGGATGGAAACCGTGTCGCAGCTCTCCATCAGTTCCTCGAGCGAAACGAGCGTTGCTCCGATCCTTCGAGCCTCGCCCACATCCATCAGCGGGTCGTGCAGCAGGATGTCGACGTTGAAGGGGCGCAAAAGCTCGATGACGCGCCGGCCGATGCGCGAAGCGCCGACGATGCCGACGCGCTTTGCCCAATTGCCGGCTTTGCCGTCATAGTGCTGGGAAACATTGACGAAGCTGCGCTGGCGCGAATAATCCCGGCCAAAGCGGAAGACCTGCTTGTTGGCAAAGAGGATGGCGGCAAGCGTGAATTCGGCGACCGGGACGGCATTGGCATCGGCGGCGTTGGTCACGAGGATACCCCGTTCAAAAACCTCCGGCGCGATGAAATGCTTCACCGAACCGGCCGCATGGGCAATCAGCCGCAGCGCCGGTGCGGCGTCCAGGACTGCCGCGTCGATCATCGGGCAGCCCCAGCCGGTGACGAGGATCTCCACTTCGGAAAGAGCCCGTTTGGCTTCAGCCGTGGTGAAATCGCGGATGGGCAGATCGGTGATAATACGGCAGGAGGGGCTCAGCCGGCCGGCATCAGAAGCGTCAAAGAGCTTGTCCACGCCAAAGGGGCCGAAGGCGAAAGCAAGTGCCGGGCGGGCTTTCTGCGCGATCAAAGCATCCTGAAGCAATTGCATTCTCCCTTGCGCC
Source organism: Rhizobium sp. KDH_Rht_773_N (assembly GCF_052946295.1). Lineage (NCBI taxonomy): Bacteria > Pseudomonadati > Pseudomonadota > Alphaproteobacteria > Hyphomicrobiales > Rhizobiaceae > Rhizobium > Rhizobium sp. KDH_Rht_773_N. The sequence goes on from NZ_CM129525.1 coordinate 1,913,925, forward strand.
GAGAAGAACTCCGCGCAGTCCCGGAGCGGCCAGGCCGCATGGACATTCAGATCGCATGGATGCGCAAGTTACGCAAGTTAATTACGCATATTTCTCAAATTTGCGCAATTTGCGTAACGGTCTCGCCGCGCTGCAGGCTGACGCCGCATTCGATCTGCAGGGGCGTGGCGCCTTGATCCGCGAGACGCCGTTGCACGAGGCCGATCGCCTGCCGGGCCATTTCCGCACAATCGACACGCATCGTCGTCAGCCGCGGATGCATGAGCGCGGCATAGGGAAGGTCGTCGAAGCCGATGACGGAGACCTTCTCCGGCACGGCGATGCCGGCTGCTTCCAGGGCATTCATCAGGCGGAAGGCGCCCATGTCGTTGGCGCAGAAAACGCTCGTCCAGCCGGATTGACCGCGCGAGCGCCTTTCCACCTCGGCCAGCAATTCCGCATCCGTGCCGCCGGCAACGCTGATGGCCGTGCAGACGGCGTCGGGGCAGGTTTCCAGCGCCGAATAGAAGCCGCGGCGGCGCTGGGTGGTCGTCCAGCGCGTATGATCGTGAATATAAAGCAAGTTCCGGTGCCCCGCCTGCAGCAGGGTGCGGCCCGCCAATTCGGCGCCGAAGAAATTGTTCGGGGCCACGCAGTCAAAACGCATGGCGGGATCGTAACCGTTTACCAGCACGGCATGGTGCCTGCCGTCGAGGAAATGCGCCGCAAGGTTTTCCGAAAGGTCGATGCCGACGAAGATCGTCATGTTCGCCTCTTCGTTTTCCTGGTCGCGCAGCATGCGCTCCGGGCCGAGGGCGGTTTCGTCCACCATGCGGATGGAGAGCGTGAAGCCGCTTTCTCTGGCGCTGCCCTTCAGGCCGGCAATGACGGCTTCGTAGAAGGGCGCGAGGCCGCCTGTAGCAAGGCTGCCGGTCACATAGGCCCGCAAGTGGCGCGCCTGCGCCGCCGGCTGGCGGCCGCGCCCGAGATAACCGGCATCCTCCGCCAGTTTGCGGATTTGCAGACGGCGCTCGTCGCTGATGCCGCGCGCATCGGAAAGTGCGCGCGAAACCGTGCTGACGGAAACGCCTGCCGCCTTCGCAATCGCGATCTGGTTCGCGTCGGGCTTACCTGACTTCTTCAATCCCTGTCCTCCTGAACCCTCCGATCATTCGAGGATTCCTGCGACAAATCCACCCTTTGCCACCGGATTTCAACGGCTCTTCGCAGCTTATCGCAACGCAAGAGGGGAGGTTTCGCGCAATCAAATTTGCACAAAGCCGAAATTTGCGCAATTGACAACGCAAATTGCGCATGCAGAATTGCGTCCCTGTGGAAAGCCGGTCTTGCTGCGCACCTGTCGCTCGCGGATTGGCGCCGTCGATTCGGGAGGAGAGGTTCCATGACAAACGACATGAAACGCGAATTCATTCAGGCGATGATCAGCCGCCGTCAGCTTCTGCAGGCCGCCGGCGCCGGTGCCGCGGCTGCGGCCATGTCGGGCCTCGGCTCGGCGGCGAGCGCACAGGAGAAGGTGGAACTGACGATCTGGGCATGGACGCCCAATACGCAGAGCGAGATCGACCTCTTCACCAAGGCCTTTCCCAATATCAGCGTCAAGCTCGAGAATGCCGGCCAGGGGCCGGATGAATATGTGAAGCTGCGCAACGCCATCCAGGCCGGCAGCGGCCTGCCGGATGTCGGCCAGGTCGAATTCACCAATATTGCGGGCTTCCGCCAGCTGCAGGCGCTGCTCGATATGGGCCAGCACGGCGCCAACGAGGTCAAGGACAAGTTCATCGACTGGACCTGGGCTTCTGCTTCGGATGGCGATGCCGTCTACGGTATTCCGTGGGATTCCGGCCCGATGGGCATCCTCTACCGTGCCGACGTGCTTGACCAGCACAAGATTGCCGTTCCGAAGACCTGGGCGGAATTTTCGGCCAATTCCAAGGCGCTCTCGAAGGCGGCGCCCGGCACCTACCTTACCAATTTCGGCGGTACGGCCGACGGCGGCTGGGTGATTGCGCTTCTTGCGCAGGCCGGCTGGAAGCCTTTCGAACTCAAGGGCACGGACCTCAAGCTGAACCTCAACGATGCGGTCGCCAAGAAATGGGCGGTCTTCTGGCAGGACCTGATCGATGCCGATGCCGTCGGCGTCAAGACGCCGGTCTGGACGACCGACTGGTTCACCGGGCTCGACGAAGGCACCTATGCCTCGTGGATGACCGGTGCCTGGGGCGCCGTCTTCATTCCGCAGTTTGCCAAGAAGAGCAACGGCCACTGGCGCGCGGCACCCCTGCCGCAGTGGGAAGAGGGCAAATACGTCTCCGCCAATCTCGGCGGCTCCACATTCGCCGTCTTCAACACGACGAAGCATCCGAAGGAAGCCACGCAGCTTGCCGTCTTCCTCGGCAGCAATCCGGACGTGGCGCGCATGTGGACGACCAAGCAGTTCCTCTTCCCGGTTCTGAAGGAGCTTGCCTCCGATCAGGAGCTGATGGGCCACAAATACGACCTCTATGGCGGCCAGGCCGTCAACGAGATCTTTGCCGAAAGCGCCAAACACGTCGATTCTTCGTTCCAGTATGCGCCGTTCCAGGATTATCTCGCCGCCCAGGTGCAGCAGGAATTCTCGGCCTCCATCGGCGGCAAGGGCTCGCTCAGCGATGCCTTCGACCGCCTGCAGGAAGGGGTCAGCGCCTATTGCGCCGATCAGGGCTACACCGTCTCCCAAGGATGAGCCGCACGGGTGCGGGATTTTCCTCCCGCATCCCTTTTTCGCATGACGCGCCATGCCGGCGCATTTCGCATCGAACTGCCGGAGACGGATAGATGGCCGGTCTGAAAAGCCGCAAGCGGCGATACCGGGTGAGCAAGGGAATTGCGCCCTATCTCTTCCTCGCGCCCTTCGCGCTGCTTTTCATCGCCTTCCTGATCGCGCCGATGGCCTATGCCTTCACGCTGGCGATCTACAAGACGACTGTGGTTGCCGGCACAAAATTCGTCGGCGCGGAGAATTTCGTGCGCGCGCTCGGCGATCCGAAGTTCTGGCAGGGCGTTGCCGTGCTGGTGAAGTTCGCGCTGATCCAGATCCCCGGCATGGTCGCCGCGGCCCTCATCATCGCGCTCATTCTCGACAGCGGCACTGTTTATGCGAAGAGCTTCTTCCGCGTCAGCTTCTTCATTCCCTATGCCGTGCCGGCGGTGATCGCGACGCTGATCTGGGGTTATCTCTACGGCCCGTCGTTCGGACCCTTTACCCAGCTCGCCACGGCCCTTGGCCTGCCGGCGCCGAATTTCCTCGGGCCGAGCACGATCCTGCCGTCGATCGCCAATATCGCGAACTGGGAATATACCGGCTACCAGATGATTATCTACTACGCCGCCCTGCAGGCCATCCCGGCCGATCTCGAAGAGGCGGCCTCCATGGACGGGGCGAACGGCTTTGCCTATGCGATGCGGGTGAAACTGCCGCTGATCGCGCCGATGGTCGTCGTCACCATCATCTTCTCGATCATCGGTTCGCTGCAGCTCTTCTCCGAGCCTTACCTGCTGCGCAACCTGGCGCCGACAATGATCAACAATGCCTATACGCCGAACTATTACGCCTACACGCTCGCCTTCACCAACCAGCAGTACAATTATTCGGCTGCGGTCTCCTTCGTGCTCGGCGGCGTGACGGCGGTGATCTCCTATGCCTTCATGCTGATCGTCAACCGCGGAGGCCGCAAATGACCATTGTCGGCAAATCGAAGCGCTCTTCCGCCTTTCGCCGCAACCGCTGGACGCTGACGGCGATCCTCGCCGTGATCTGGCTCTATACGGCGCTGCCGCTGTTTTACGTGCTCGTCTCGGCGTCGAAATCGAACAACGATCTCTTCACCAGCTTCGGCCTCTGGTTTTCAGGCGATTTCCGGCTGTTCGAGAATATCGGCCAGGTCTTTTCCTACCAGGACGGCATCTTCTCGCGCTGGCTGCTCAATACCGTCTTCTACGCGACGGTTGCCGGGGTCGGCGCGGCGCTGTTTTCAACCATGGCCGGTTATGCGCTGGCAAAATATGATTTTCGCGGCAAGCGGCTGATCTTCGCAATCATCCTCGGCGCGGTCATGATCCCGCAGACGGCGCTCGTCGTGCCGCTCTTCCTGCTGATGTCGAAGGTCGGCATGGTCAATACGCCCTGGGCGGTCATCCTGCCGTCGCTCGTCTATCCGCCGGGCGTCTTCCTGATGCGGGTCTATGCCGACGACGCCATTCCGAACGAGCTGATCGATGCCGGCCGCGTCGACGGTGCCGGGGAATTCCATATCTTCTCGGCGCTGACGCTCAGGCTTCTGATGCCGGGCTTCGCAACCGTGCTGATCCTCTCCTTCGTCGCAACCTGGAACAATTACTTCCTGCCGCTGGTGGTGCTGAGTTCGGCGGAATATTTCCCGGTCACGGTCGGTCTGGCGCAATGGTATGCGACAGCCACCGTCGGCTCTGGCGGCGGGGCCGCCCTCTTCACGCTGGTGCTCGCCGGTGCGCTCATCAGCATCGTTCCCGTCATCGTCGCATTCATCGTCATGCAACGCTTCTGGCAAGGCGGCCTCGGTGCCGGCGGCGTCAAGGCGTGAGGAGACCGGCACATGGCCGTCATTGAACTTCGCAAGATCCGCAAATCCTTCGGTGCACTCGACATCATCGGCGGACTGGACCTCCATATAGAAGACGGCGAATTCGTCGTTTTCGTCGGTCCGTCGGGCAGCGGCAAGTCAACGCTGCTGCGCCTCGTCGCCGGTCTGGAGGAGGCCACCTCCGGCCAAATCCTGATCGACGGCGAGGATGTTACGGAGCTCGGCCCGGCAGACCGCAGCCTGTCCATGGTCTTCCAGTCCTATGCTCTCTACCCGCACAAGACGGTGCGCGCCAATATGGCCTTCGGGCTAGAGGTGGCGCGCACGCCCAAGGCGGAGATCGAGCGGCGCGTGCAGGCGGCGGCGGCATCGCTCAGGCTCGGACCTTACCTTGACCGAAAGCCGAAGGAGCTTTCCGGCGGCCAGCGGCAGCGTGTGGCGATCGGCCGCGCGATCGTGCGCGATCCCGTCGCCTTCCTGTTCGACGAGCCGTTGTCGAACCTCGATGCGGCGCTGCGGGCGGAAATGCGCATCGAGATCGCCAAGCTGCACCAGCGGCTGAAGGCGACGATGATCTATGTGACCCATGACCAGGTCGAGGCGATGACGCTTGCCGACAAGATCGTGGTCCTGAAGGATGGCGAAATCCAGCAGATCGGCTCGCCGATCGACCTCTACGAAAAGCCGGCAAATCTTTTTGTCGCGCAGTTCCTCGGTTCGCCGAAAATGAATGTGTTTGATGCGGAGGCCGTCCCCGGCGGGCTGCGTGTGGCCGGTACGGGACGTCTCGATCTCGCCGCGCCGCCGGCCACTGCCGTCAAACTCGGTGTACGACCGGAAGACATTGCCGTTGCGGCTCCCGGTCAGGGCAATCTCGATGGCAAGGTGGATGTCGTGGAAAGGCTGGGTTCGGATACCTATGCCTATGTGGCGCTTTCCGACGGTGCGCTGGTGACCGTGCGGCTTGCAGGAAATGCCCGGCTATCGGTCGGCGAGACGATCAGCCTGCGGTTCGACAGCAGCGAACTGCATCTTTTCGACGGGGTCGGCAAGGCCATCGCCTTGTAAACCAGCGCATCCGGTATGCAAGAGATTCCTAATCTTCTTCTTTTTGCAAATATGTAACCGAGATAACTTTTTACTGACGTGTAACTTGGCTAAGGTCCGTGCATCTGTGGCTTGCAAAAGGTGAGATGTATGGCAGGTGAAACCGTACTGGTCGTCGGCGGCGCTGGTTATATCGGCTCGCATACGTGTCTCGATCTGGCGAACAAGGGCTACAAGCCTGTCGTCTTCGACAATTTTTCCAACGGTCATCGCGAATTCGTCAAATGGGGGCCGGCGGAAGAGGGCGATATTCGCGATCGCGCCCGGCTCGACGAAGTGCTGGCAAAACACAAGCCGTCCGCGATCCTGCATTTTGCGGCGCTGATCGAGGTGGGCGAATCGGTGAAAGATCCGGTCGCCTTTTACGATAACAATGTCATCGGCACCCTGACGCTGCTGTCGGCGGCGCAGGCGGCGGGCATCGATGCCTTCGTCTTCTCGTCCACCTGCGCGACCTACGGCCTGCCGCAGAGCGTGCCGCTTGACGAGACGCACCGCCAGGTGCCGATCAATCCCTACGGCCGCACCAAATATATCGTCGAGCAGGCGCTTGCCGACTACGACCAGTACAAGAATTTCCGTTCGGTCGTACTGCGTTACTTCAATGCCGCCGGCGCCGATTTCGAAGGCCGTATCGGCGAGTGGCACCAGCCGGAAACGCACGCGATCCCGCTGGCGATCGACGCGGCTCTCGGCCGCCGTCAGGGCTTCAAGGTCTTCGGCAGCGATTACGAAACGCGCGACGGCACGTGTGTGCGCGATTACATCCATGTTCTCGATCTCGCCGACGCCCATGTGCGCGCCGTCCAATATCTGCTCGATGGCGGCTCATCGGTCGCGCTCAATCTCGGCACCGGCACCGGCACGACGGTGAAGGAACTGCTCGGCGCTATCGAGGATGTCTCCCGCAAGCCCTTCCCGGTCGAGTATATCGGTCGTCGCGAAGGCGATTCGCACACGCTGGTCGCCAATAACGACAAGGCGCGGGACGTGCTGGGCTGGGTGCCCCAATACGACCTCTCGCAGATCATTCAGTCGGCCTGGAACTGGCATGCGAGATCGAACCACCACTGAATGCCGGCGAAAGCCCAACGTTCTCATCGTCACTGCCGATCAATGGCGCGGCGATTGCCTGTCTTCGGTGGGGCACGCCTGCGTCAGGACGCCGAATGTCGACGCTCTGGCGAAAGAAGGCACGCTCTTCCGGCGGCACTATGCCGGTGCTGCGCCCTGTTCGCCGGCGCGCGCCACGCTTTATACCGGTCTCTATCAGATGAACCACCGGGTCTGCCGCAACGGCTCGCCGCTCGACCGGCGGTTCGACAATCTGGCGCTGGCGGCACGGCGGGCAGGTTACGATCCGACGCTGTTCGGCTATACGGATACGGCGCCCGATCCGCGTGATATGGATGCCAACGATCCGCATCTGACAACCTATGAGGGCGTGTTGCCGGGTTTTTCGGTTCGCCAGCTGCTGCCGGAGCATGAGAGGCAGTGGCTTTCCTGGTTGCGTTCGCGTGGCCATGCCGATGCCGTCAGCCGCGACGTTCACATTCCCGTCGGCAGCACGGCGGGAGAAATCTCCAGTGCGGCACCCGCCTATTCGCGCGACGAGACGCAGACCGCCTTTCTGACCGGCGAGTTCGTTCGCTGGATGGGCGAGCAGGATGCGCCCTGGTTTGCTCATCTTTCCTTCCTGCGGCCGCATCCGCCCTTTTCGGTGCCGGAGCCGTTCAATTGCATGTTCAAACCGGGTGAAGGCCCGGCCTTTGCGCGCGCAGCGGATCGCGAAACGGAGCAGCAGGGCCATCCCTACCTCGCCTATGCCATGGCGCGTGCCGGCAAGAGCGGCTTCATCCACGGGGCGGAAGGGCCGCTCAGCGATTGGAATAGCGCCGATTTCGACGCCATCCGCTCAATCTACTACGGCATGATCGCCGAAGTGGACGATCAGCTCGGCCGGATCTGGCGGGCGCTCAAAGATGCCGGCGAATGGGACAATACGATCGTCGTCTTCACGTCAGATCATGCGGAGATGGCAGGCGACCACTGGACGCTCGGCAAGGGCGGCTATTTCGACGGCAGCTATCATATTCCGCTCGTTATCCGCGATCCCGCCGCAGCTTCCGCCGGCCGTACGGTCGATCATTTTACCAGCGCTGCGGATCTGTTCCCGACCCTCTGCGAGCGGCTCGGCATTGCGCCTGCCAATGGCGTCGACGGCCGTTCGCTGGCCCCCTTCCTCAATGGCGACAGGGCACAAGGCTGGAGGGACGCGGCTTTCTGGGAGTTCGACTTCCGCGACATAGCCGGGGGCGAGGCGGAGCGGCATTTCGGCCTTCGGCCGAACGAACTCAATCTTGCCGTCATACGCGACGAAAGGTTCAAATATGTGCATTTCGCTGCGTTGCCGGCACTGCTCTTCGACCTTTCGGAGGATCCGATGGAGCTGCGCAATCTAGCCGAAGATCCGGCCTATGCCGGCGCGCGGCTTGCCTATGCCGAACGGCTGCTGTCGCTGCGGGCGCGCCACCTCGACCAGACGCTCGCCTATACCGAACTGACGGAGAAAGGGCCGGTGACGTACCGGCCCTGACTGTGGTCAGAAATTTCCGAGGAAATCCCGTTTGCCGACCGGCGCGCCCTGGTTGCGCAGGATCGCGTGCGCGGTCGTCACATGGAAATAGAAGTTCGGCAATGCGAAGAGGGCAACATATTCGATGCCGGGAACGACCGAGCCGTTGCGGCCCGGTATTGTGATTTCCCTGACGTCGCTGCCTTCGAGCGCTTCCTGCGAGAAGCTTGCGAGATAGGCCTCGGTCTTGGCCATGCGTTCGCGCAGGTCGGCAATCGTCGTCTCGTTGTCCTCGAATTTCGGCGCTTCGCTCGCCGTCAGGCGGGCGAGCGCAAACTTGGCGCTGTCGCTGGCGCGCTGGTACTGGCCGGAAAGCGGCAGCATGTCCGGGGCGAGGCGGGCATTTATCAGGATGGTCGGATCGATCTTCTTTTCCTCGGCATAGGCTTGCGTCTTGTCGAGATAGGTCTTCAGGCTGGCAATGCCGCGCTGGAACATCGGCACGGTGAGGCGATACATCGAAATGGACATTTGTCCTGTCTCCAAAATCCAAAAAGAACAGCCTGTGTGCGCAGGCTGTTCGGGGCTCCGACTAGATGGGGATCTCTACGGTTTTCACAAGAAGCGGCTGTGACAGTTGCGCGGCTATTATGGCCGGATTGCCGCAGGCTGATCACGCATAATTCACCTCTGCAGGAGGCTGCCGGCTCCGCAACGTCAGCGGAAATCGGCAAAGAGGCTTGACGCCGTTTCGATAAAATGGAATGAATATTCCGCGAAACAAATTTTGCGGTTTGTTTGTTCCGTTTTGACGGAGCCGCCACGGGAGAGGCGGCGCGGAATTGAGGTCTGCGGACGGATGTCTGGGACCCCGGCGTGAGGAGGGTGCAGCCGGGCACCGCTTTGTGGAGGAAATACAAATGAAGAAATTCATCCTGGGCACTGCGATGGCGCTCGTCATGTCGACGGCCGCGCACGCAGAAACCGTCGGCGTTTCGATGGCCAAGTTCGACGACAACTTCCTGACCGTTCTGCGCAACGGCATGCAGGACTACGCCAAGACGCTCAGCGGCGTCACGTTGCAGGTCGAAGACGCGCAGAACGACGTGTCGAAGCAGCAGAGCCAAATCCAGAATTTCATCGCATCCAAGGTCGATGCGATCATCGTCAACCCTGTCGATACGGACGCGACGGCTGCCATGTCGAAGATTGCCGCCGAAGCCGGCATTCCGCTCGTCTATGTCAACCGCGAGCCCGTGAACGTCGACAGTCTTCCGGACAAGCAGGCCTTCGTCGCTTCGAACGAACAGGAATCCGGCACGCTGGAAACCAAGGAAATTTGCCGCATTCTGGGCGGCAAGGGCAAGGCCGTTGTCATGATGGGCGAGCTTTCCAACCAGGCCGCCCGCATGCGCACGCAGGACGTCCATGACGTCGTCAAGACGGACGATTGCAAGGGCATCGAGATCGTCGAAGAGCAGACGGCCAACTGGGAGCGCACGCAGGGTGCCGACCTGATGACCAACTGGCTATCGAGCGGCCTCGAGTTCAATGCCGTCATTTCCAACAATGACGAAATGGCGATCGGCGCCATCCAGGCGCTGAAGGCGGCCGGCAAGGACATGAAGGACTACGTGATCGGCGGTGTCGACGCCACGCAGGATGCGCTTGCCGCCATGCAGGCCGGCGATCTCGACGTGACGGTCTTCCAGGATGCTGCCGGCCAGGGCAAGGGCGCGCTGGATGCGGCCCTGAAGCTCGCCAAGGGCGAGAAGGTCGAGAAGAAGGTCTACATTCCCTTCCAGCTCGTCACCCCCGACAACGTCAAGGACTTCGTCGCCAAGAACTGAGACGTGCCGAGATGAAGCGGATGCGGGCGGGAAAGCCCGCATCCCCTACCTGTCCGTATCCGGAGGAAACCAGATGGCTGTCAGCCCGACCACCATGGCCGCGGTCCGCGCAAGCGGCGCAATCCCGAATGCGGAATATCTCCTGACCGCCGAAGGCGTGCGCAAGGAGTTTCCGGGCGTCGTGGCACTCGACGACGTGCAGTTCCGGCTGAAGCGCGGCTCCGTGCATGCGCTGATGGGCGAGAACGGCGCCGGTAAATCCACGCTGATGAAGATTCTTGCCGGCATCTATACGCCCGACAAGGGCGACGTGCGGCTGAAGGGCGTCGAAATCCGCCTGCAGTCGCCGCTCGATGCACTGGAAAACGGGATTGCCATGATCCATCAGGAGCTGAACCTGATGCCCTTCATGACGGTGGCGGAAAATATCTGGATCCGGCGCGAGCCGAAGAACCGGCTGGGTTTCGTCGATCACGGCGCCATGTATCGCCAGACCGAGGAATTGTTTTCCCGGCTCAATATCGCCATCGATCCCGATATCGAGGTTCGGTATCTGTCGGTCGCCAACCGGCAGATGGTCGAGATCGCCAAGGCGGTGTCCTACAATTCCGACGTGCTGATCATGGACGAGCCGACTTCGGCGCTGACGGAGCGCGAGGTGGAGCACCTCTTCCGCATCATCCGCGATTTGAGAGCCCAGGGCATCGGCATCGTCTACATCACGCACAAGATGAACGAGCTCTTCGAGATCGCCGACGAGTTCTCCGTTTTCCGTGACGGCAAATATATCGGCACCCACGCCTCTAGCGACGTTACCCGCGACGACATCATCCGCATGATGGTCGGCCGCGAGATCACCCAGATGTTCCCCAAGGAGGAAGTCCCGATCGGCGAGGTGGTGCTGTCGGTCAAGAACCTCAATCTCGACGGCGTCTTCCGCGACGTGTCCTTTGATGTCAGGTCGGGCGAAATCCTCGGCGTGGCGGGTCTCGTCGGCTCCGGCCGGTCGAATGTCGCCGAGACGCTGTTCGGCGTGACGCCGGCAAGCTCGGGCACGATCGAGCTATTCGGCAAACAGGTGGAGATCACCTCGCCGACGGTGGCGATCCGCAATCACATGGCGTTCCTCACGGAAGACCGCAAGGACACGGGCTGCCTGCTCATCCTCAACGTGCTCGAAAACATGCAGGTGGCCGTGCTGCACGACAAGTTCGTCAAGGGCGGCTTCGTGCAGGAGGGTGCCATCGAGGAGACCTGCGAGGACATGGCGCGCAAGCTTCGCGTCAAGACCCCGAACCTTTACGAGCGGGTCGAAAACCTCTCCGGCGGCAACCAGCAGAAGGTGCTGATCGGCCGCTGGCTGCTCACCAATCCGAAGATCCTGATCCTCGACGAGCCGACGCGCGGCATCGATGTCGGCGCCAAGGCGGAAATCCACCGGCTGGTCACGGAGATGGCGCGCAACGGTGTCGCCGTCATCATGATCTCCTCGGAAATGCCCGAGGTTCTCGGCATGAGCGACCGCATCATGGTGATGCATGAAGGGCGCGTCACCGGTTTTCTCAATCGCGACGAAGCAACGCAGATCAAGGTGATGGAGCTCGCCGCGCAGTGATTGCGCGCGATCGCGATCGCCAAAGGGAGGTTTGACATGACTATCAAGGCAGCAGAGGGCGCAGCGCCGCTTGCAACCCGGCCGAGACGGCGGCGCGTGCCGCCCGAACTCAACATCTTCCTCGTGCTGGTCGGCATCGCGCTGGTCTATGAAATCCTCGGCTGGATCTTCATCGGCCAGAGCTTCCTGTTCAATTCGCAGCGCCTGACGATCATGATCCTGCAGGTTGCCGTCATCGGCATCATCGCCGTCGGCGTCACCCAGGTCATCATCACGGGTGGTATCGACCTCTCCTCCGGTTCGGTCGTCGGTATGACCGCCATGATCGCGGCGAGTTTCGCCCAGGCCTCCACCTGGCCGCGCGCGCTCTATCCGGGGCTCACCGACCTGCCTTTCTTCATTCCGATCGGAATCGGCCTGCTGATCGGCCTTGCAGCCGGCTATATCAACGGCCAGCTGATCGCCAAGACGAAGATCCCGCCCTTCATCGCCACACTCGGCATGATGGTGTCGGCGCGCGGTATCTCCAAATGGTACACGAAGGGCCAGCCGGTTTCCGGCCTGACCGATCAGTTCAATTTCATCGGCACGGGTATCTGGCCGGTCGTCGTCTTCCTCGTCGTGGCACTGATCTTCCACATCGCGCTGCGCTATACGCGCTACGGCAAGTTCACCTATGCGATCGGTGCCAACGTGCAGGCGGCGCGCGTCTCGGGCATCAATATCGAGGCGCATCTCATCAAGGTCTACGCCATTGCCGGTCTCCTGGCGGGCCTCGCCGGCGTCGTCACGGCAGCGCGCGCCCAGACCGCGCAGGCCGGCATGGGCGTGATGTACGAACTGGACGCGATTGCCGCGACCGTCATCGGCGGCACATCGCTGACGGGCGGCGTCGGGCGGATCACGGGCACGGTCATCGGCACCGTCATCTTGGGCGTGATGACCTCGGGCTTCACCTTCTTGCGCGTCGACGCCTACTATCAGGAGATCGTCAAGGGCGTGATTATCGTCGCAGCCGTGGTGGTTGACGTTTACAGGCAGAAGAAACGAACCAAGCACTGAAACCGCAAAGGGGGCTTCGGCCTCCTTTTGCATCGCAAAATTGCAATGCACCGATATTGCCCAAGGGTGAAAAAATAGGTGGCGCTTTCCGTCAGCTTTTCTATTCTTGCCGCTTCGATCCGCCCGTTCGGGCAGCGCAGGAAAGCAGATGCAACTCGTATTCGACGGTCACAACGACGTTCTCCTTCGACTCTGGTCCCATGCGAAAGACGGAAACGATCCGGTCGCGGAATTCGCCGATGGGACGACTGCGGGCCATATCGACGCGCCGCGGTCGAAGGCCGGCGGTCTGGCCGGCGGGCTTTGCGCCATCTACATTCCCTCTGGCGACCTGGTCTTTGCCGATCCAGACGCCAACGGCCACTATGCGACGCCGCTTGCCGCTCCTCTCGACCCATTGTCGTCGCTCGCCATCGCCACGGAAATGGCGGCGATCGCGCTGAGGCTCGACCGCGCCGGCGCCTGGCGCCTCTGCCGCTCGGTGAAGGATATCCGTAGGGCGATGGCGTCGGGCCTTTTCGCCGCCGTCCTGCATATCGAAGGCTGCGAAGCGATCGGCGCCGATCTTGCGGCACTCGACGTCTTTTATGCCGCCGGGCTGCGTTCGCTCGGCCCGGTCTGGAGCCGTCACAATATTTTCGGCCACGGCGTGCCTTTCGCCTTCCCGAGTTCGCCGGATACGGCGCCGGGCTTGACGGATGCCGGCTTCGCGCTGGTGCGGGAATGCAACCGCCTCGGCATCCTGATCGACCTTGCCCATATTACCGAGAAGGGTTTCTGGGATGTGGCCAAGACCAGCGACCAGCCGCTGGTTGCCAGCCATTCCAATGCCCACGCGCTCACGCCGGTCGCGCGCAACCTGACCGACAGGCAGCTGGATGCGATCCGCGAACGTCGCGGCCTTGTCGGCGTGAACTATGCGACGGCCATGCTTCGCCCGGATGGCCGCTCCGACGCCGATACGCCGCTTTCCGATATGATCCGCCATATCGACTATCTCGTGAACCGTATCGGAGTGGATTGCGTCGCGCTCGGTTCCGACTTCGACGGCGCCACCATTCCGGAGGAAATCGGCGACGCCGCCGGGAACCAGAAGCTGATTGCCGCTCTCCGGCAAGCTGGCTATGGTGATGAAGAACTGAGAAAAATGGCCAGCGAAAACTGGCTTCGCATCCTGGCTTCGGCGTGGAGGGAAGAGGACGTCTGAAACCGAACGAGACATTTGTAATCAATCAAAAACAGGGGAACAGACCATGATGATTACCAAACTGAACCGCAGCTTCCGCCTTCTTTCCGCAGGAGCTGCCCTTTCGCTCCTGATGGTGGCAGCGCCCGCCGCCTTCGCGGAGACGCCGAAGGATACGCTTGTGGAAGGCTTCGCCATCGACGACATCATCACGATGGATCCGGGCGAGGCTTTCGAACTTTCGACGGCTGAAGTGACCAGCAATACCTACAGCCTGCTCGTTCGTCTCGACATGAACGACACGTCGAAGGTCAAGGGCGATCTCGCCGAGAGCTGGACCGTTTCCGATGACGGCCTGACCTATACGTTCAAGCTGAAGCCGGGCCTGAAGTTCGCTTCCGGCAATCCGATCACCGCCGAGGACGTGGCCTGGTCCTTCGAGCGCGCCGTCAAGCTCGACAAGAGCCCGGCCTTCATTCTCACCCAGTTCGGCCTGACGGGAGACAATGTCACCGAAAAGGCGAAGGCCGTCGATGCGACGACCTTTACCTTCACCGTCGACAAGCCCTACGCGCCGAGCTTCGTGCTGAACTGCCTGACGGCAACCGTCGCGTCCGTGGTCGACAAGAAGCTGGTCATGGACCATGTGAAGCCGGTCACCGTCGATGCCGACCACAAGTACGACAACGACTTCGGCAACGAGTGGCTGAAAACGAACTATGCCGGTTCGGGCGCCTACAAGCTGCGTGAGTGGCGCGCCAACGAAGTCGTCGTCATGGAGCGCAACGACAATTATTACGGCGAAAAGGCAAAGCTCAACCGCGTTATCTACCGCTACATGAAGGAAAGCTCGGCGCAGCGCCTGGCGCTCGAAGCCGGCGATATCGATATCGCCCGCAACCTCGAGCCCGGCGACCTCGACGCCGTTTCGAAGAATGCGGATCTGGCGACCACCAACGCGCCGAAGAGCACGGTCTATTACGTCAGCCTCAACAGCAAGAACGAGAACCTGAAGAAGCCCGAGGTCCAGGAAGCCTTCAAGTATCTCGTCGATTATGACGCGATCGGCGCCACCCTCATCAAGGGCATCGGCGAGATCCATCAGACCTTCCTGCCGACAGGGCAGCTCGGCGCGCTGAACGAGAACCCCTACAAGCTCGACGTTGCCAAGGCGAAGGAACTGCTTGCCAAGGCCGGCCTGCCGGACGGCTTCTCGGTCACGATGGATGTGCGCAACACGCAGCCGGTGACGGGCATTGCCGAATCCATGCAGCAGACGCTCGCCCAGGCCGGCGTGAAGATGGAAATCATCCCCGGCGACGGCAAGCAGACGCTGACGAAGTACCGCGCCCGTACGCATGACATGTATATCGGCCAGTGGGGCTCGGACTATTTCGACCCGAATTCCAACGCCGACACCTTCACTTCCAATCCGGACAATTCCGATGCGGGCACGGTGAAGTCGCTGGCATGGCGCAATACCTGGGAAGCGCCTGAACTCGACAAGGAAACGAAGGCTGCCCTGCTCGAACGTGACGCCGCCAAGCGTGCTGCCATGTACGAGGACATCCAGAAGAAGTTCCTGGCCAACAGCCCCTTCGTCATCATCTTCCAGCAGATCGAAGTGGCCGGCTATCGCAAGAGCCTCAAGGATTTCAAGCTGGGGCCGAGCTTCGATACGAACTATGTAGGGCCGATCTCGAAGTGATAAGCCGGCTAGGCTGATCCAGTGAGCATCGTCGAAACAAGACAGGAGGCGCGGCCCCGCAAGGGCCGTGCACTCTCCTTTGCCAAGGCGGTGGGGCGTTTCCTCTTTGCCGCCGTCACCACCTATCTCGGCCTTCTGGCCGTCACCTTCTTCATCGGCCGCGTCGTGCCGATCGATCCCGTGCTCGCCATTCTCGGCGATCGCGCGCCGACCCATGTCGTGGAGCGTGTGCGCCGCGAAATGGGCTTCGACCTGCCGCTTTACGAGCAGTTCTACATCTATCTCAAGGGCATTCTGTCAGGCGATTTCGGCAATTCGGTCCTGACCACAAACCCGGTCATGGTCGATATCCGCCGCGTGTTTCCGGCGACCCTGGAACTTGCCACTGTCGGCACCATCATCGGCTCCGTCATCGGCGTGCCGCTCGGCGTGCTCGCCGCCGTGCGCCGCGGCAGCATTGCCGACCAGATCGTGCGCGTCATCGGCCTTGTCGGCTATTCGGTGCCGATCTTCTGGCTGGCGCTGATCTCGCTGGTGATCTTCTATGCGCAGTTGCGCTGGGTGGCCTTCCCCGGCCGCATCGACATTGTCTACGAATACAGTTTTACGCCGGTCACGGGCTTCTATCTGCTCGACAGCGCCTGGCAGGGGCAGTGGGATGTCTTCTATGATGTCTTCCGCCACATCATCCTGCCGGCCTCGCTGCTTGGGTATTTCTCGCTCGCCTATATCAGCCGCATGACCCGCAGCTTCATGCTGAACGAGCTGTCGCAGGAATATGTGGTGGCGGCGCGTGCCAAGGGCCTGTCCGAAACGCGGGTGATCTGGGGCCATGCGCTGAGAAACGCGGCGGTGCCGCTCGTGACCGTCATCGCGCTTTCCTATGCCGGCCTGCTCGAAGGTTCGGTGCTGACCGAGACCGTCTTCTCTTGGCCGGGCATCGGCCTCTACATCACCAATTCGCTGCAGAGCGCCGATATGAATGCCGTGCTTGGCGGCACGATCGTCATCGGCACGGTCTTTGTCGGCATTAATCTCGTCTCTGATCTTCTCTATCGGATACTCGACCCGAGGACGCGCAACCGATGACGGTTCCGACCACGCCTTCCATGCCCATGAGCCGCCGCGATTGGCTGCTGTCCGACAGGCCGCAGTCGCGCATGCAGGCGCGGCTTGGCCGCGCCTATGTCACCTGGCGGCAGTTTACCGCCAACCGGCTTGCCGTCGTCGGCCTGCTGATTATCGTGGCGCTGTTGCTGATTGCCGCTTTTGCGGATGTCATTGCCACGCATAATCCCGTTGTGGGCGATCTCAAGAATGCCCGCCTGCTGCCGCCGGGCAGCACCGGCTACCTGCTCGGCACCGACGATCAGGGCCGCGATATCTTCTCCCGCCTCGTCTACGGCTCGCGGCTGACGCTGCTCGTCGTGGTGCTGGTCGCCATCATCTCCGCGCCGATCGGTCTCATCGTCGGCACGGTGTCGGGCTATGCCGGCGGATGGGTGGATGCGATGCTGATGCGCATCACCGATATCTTCCTCGCCTTCCCGAAACTCGTGCTGGCGCTTGCCTTCGTTGCGGCGCTCGGACCGGGCATTCAGAACGCCATCATCGCCATCGCCATCACGTCCTGGCCGCCCTATGCGCGCATCGCCCGCGCCGAGACGCTGACGGTTCGCCGCTCGGACTATATTTCGGCCGTCAAGCTGATGGGGGCCTCGCCGTTGCGCATCATCGTGCGCCACATCATGCCGCTCTGCATTTCCTCGCTCATCGTGCGCGTGACACTCGACATGGCGGGCATCATCCTGACGGCGGCAGGCCTCGGTTTCCTTGGCCTCGGCGCGCAGCCGCCGCTGCCCGAATGGGGCGCGATGATCGCCTCCGGCCGCCGCTTCATCCTCGACCAATGGTGGGTGGCCGCCATGCCCGGCATTGCCATCCTCGTCGTCAGCCTGGGCTTCAACCTTCTCGGCGACGGCCTGCGCGACGCCCTCGATCCGAAGGAGGCCGGCCAGTGAGTGCGCTTCTGACCGTCAAGAACCTGCGCGTCAGTTATCCGACCCGCACCGGTGTCATCGAGGCCGTGCGCGGCGTTTCTTTCACGCTCGGCAAGGAGCGTCTGGGGATCGTCGGCGAATCCGGCTCGGGCAAGTCGCAGACCGGCCGCGCTATTATGGGCCTGACGCCTAAACACGGCATCGTCGCTGCCGATACGCTGGATTTCAGCGGTATCGACCTCTTGAAGGCATCGGCCGGCGAGCGGCGCAGGCTGCGCGGCAAGCGCATCGCCATGATCCTGCAGGATCCGAAATATTCGCTCGATCCGGTCATGACCATTGGCAAGCAGATCTGCGAAACGCTGCGCACGCATGAGAAGATAGGCAGGGGCGAGGCGCAGGAGCGCGCGCTCGACATGCTGGAAGCGGTGCAGATCCGCGATCCCAAACGCGTCTTCGATCTCTATCCGCATGAGGTCTCGGGCGGAATGGGCCAGCGCGCCATGATCGCCATGATGCTGATCGCCGGGCCGGAGCTGCTGATCGCCGACGAGCCCACCTCGGCCCTCGACGTCACGGTCCAGCTCGACGTTCTCCGGATCATGGACCGGCTTGTGGCCGAACGCGGCATGGGGCTGATCTTCGTCTCCCACGATCTGAGGCTCGTTTCCTCCTTCTGCGACCGCGTCATCGTCATGTATGCCGGCCGCATCGTCGAAGAGATTGCCGCATCCGAGCTTCGCAACGCGAAACATCCCTATACGCAAGGCCTGCTCAACTGCATGCCGCAGATCGGCGAAAACAGGCATCCGCTGCCGGTGCTCGACCGCAAGCCGGAGTGGGCAGCATGACGACGGCGCTTTCCGCAGACCATCTTGGCGTCATCTACGACCATTTCCATGCCCTGAAGGATGTGAGCGTTTCCATCGAAAGCGGCGAATCCTTCGGCCTCGTCGGTGAATCCGGCTCGGGCAAGTCGACGCTGCTGCGTGCCGTCGCAGGTCTTGCTCCCGTCAGCGAGGGAACGATCCGCGTTCATGGCGAGCCGCTGAAAGGGTCGAAGCGCAGCAGAAGCTTCTACCGCAGCGTCCAGATGGTCTTCCAGGATCCCTACGGCTCGCTGCATCCGCGCCAGACGGTCGACCGGCTGCTTCTGGAGCCGCTTGCGATCCACGGCATCGGCGACAGCGAGAGGCGGATTGCCCGCGCGCTCGACGAAGTCGGACTCGGCAACGGTTTCCGCTTCCGTTATCCGCACCAGCTTTCCGGCGGCCAGCGGCAGCGTGTGGCGATTGCCCGCGCGCTGATCGTCGAGCCGTCGATCCTGCTCCTCGACGAGCCGACCTCGGCGCTCGATGCTTCCGTGCAGGCCGAAGTCCTCAATCTTCTGGAGCAGATCCGCCGCGACCGGAAGCTGACTTTCGTCATGGTCAGTCACGATCTCGGCGTTGTCACCCATATGTGCGAGAGGCTTGCCGTCATGCGTGGCGGCGCCGTTGTCGAGCGGCTGACATCGGCCGAACTTGCCGCCGGCAGCGTTCACGAGGAGTACACGCGAAATTTGATGGTTGCCAGCAAAGGGTTCGTGAAGGCTTGAAAGCCTGTGTTTTCAAGCCCTTGAAAAATCTCATGCGTCGCCGGCGTTAAGGATAATCATTCCCTAAAACACGACCATTCGACTAGACTATTGACAGCTGCCTTAGTTCTGTCATGATCCCGTTAACGACCGTTAGCTTTCGTGATCGATGGAGGTTGAGGCATGTTCTTTCTCGGTGGGATGACCATGGGTTACCTCGATCCTCCTGTTAAGGCCGAGCGGAGGGAAAGCGCCTCCGTGACGATCCCGGCGGAAAAGGACCGCCGGTTGATCGAAACTTCCTCCAATGCACCCCAGAACGACGGCGCTCTCGAGCGCTCCTGGATCTGGGCATGGCGCACGCTCTGCTGAGTTGACGCCGGGTGGATTTTCTCTTCCGTCCGCTCTGGACGGAAATTTATCTCTACCTACCTTATAGGGAATATAAGAATATAAAGGCGAGCCGAGGGTTCGGCCGCAAAACAAACAGACGGAGGCGACACATGGCAAATCTGGGTATTTCGCATACTCACGTGAACCAGTACGGATCCGTACCGGCAAAGAAGCCGGTCACTACGCGGCACAGAATCCAGACCGCGATCCATGCAACGCTTTTCACGGCGGCTTTCCTTTTTGTCGTCGCAATGGTTTGCGGCGTCGTCGGCTGAAACCGGCGCGTTCGAGGCGCCGTCTGAGGGCGTCTGACTGATCGAATATTTTCCTGTCCGGAACAATTGGGATGCGCTGGCATTCTCCTGACACTTCGATGTTGTTCAGGGAGAATGTTCATGAAAGGTATCCTGCTGTGGCTGATCGGTATCCCGATCCCCATCATCATCCTTCTTTATCTGTTCCATGCGGTCTAGCCCGTTGCGGAAAGTAGGCGTGAGGCGCTGAGGGCGCCGGGAACGCCGTGCAGGCGCATGGACATCGTCCGTGCGCCTTTTTCACGCCGGCCAGGGGGCGCAGGAGAAAGGTCCTGCGACTTGAATTCTCGAAAGGGTGTCCAACCTTCCCGGACAGTTTTGCCGGGAAGCGTCTTCCCCCGGCTGCGAAGATGACCGGTCCGTCCATTCGAGGGTCATCACGAACAATGCAGAACCGTGCCGAAATCGCACCGTCGTTTGGATCCAGAACCGAGCCCATGGCCATTTCCATTCCGTCTCCGAGCCTGTCGCGCGAGCCCGAGAAGAAGCTGATCGACCACAATGATTCGATCCGCTCGACCTATCTGTCGAACGAAGACATCAGAGCCATGAGCGAAAGGGTCGCCTGCGAGGCCGTGAGCGAGTTGCCAGGTTTCGCGGCATTCGACTTCTTCGCGCGCCACAAGGAAAACCAGGAGGAGATCCTGCGCGTCTACCGCACGACTGCGGCCGACGTCGAGGCGGGGGAGGCGATCACGCCGGCCGCAGAATGGCTGCTGGACAACCACTACATCGTCGAGGAAGCGATCCACGAAGTCCGCCGTGACTTCCCGCGCCGGTTCTACCGGGAACTGCCGCTTATGAAAGTCGGCGGCGTCGAGATACCGCGCACGCTGGCACTGGCCTGGCTTTATGTCGCCCATACGCACGGCACGATCTCGCAGGAAAGCCTGACGGCGCTGGTCGACGGTTTCCAGCAGCACGAAACTCTCAGGATCGGCGAACTCTGGGCATTGCCGTCCCTGGTGCGCTACGTGCTGGTGGAAAACCTCCGTCGTATTTCGAGCCGGGTCGAACGCAGTCGCCGCATGCGCCGCCGCGCCAACGAGGCGGCCAACGAACTGGTGCGTCTTGCCGATGCCGCAAAGGCTGCCGCCTATCTGAAGACCCTGGAAGACCTCGCCGAGGACAACACGTTCTCGACCCAATTCCTCTACCGCATGCGGGACGGGTCGCAGACGTCGAGCCTGGCGATCTCCTGGCTCGACGAACGCCTGGAAAAGCTCGGGCGCGACAGCGAGGAGACGATGATGGCGGAGCATGGCCGCCTCTCGGCCGGCAATGTCACGATGGGCAACATTATTCGCAGCCTGCGCGAGATCAACGATGCCGAATGGTCGGTTTGGGTCGAGCAGGTCAGTCACGTCGACAGGTTGCTCTGGGGCCAGTCCGACTATGGCGACCTCGACTCCGGTTCGCGCAACAGCTACCGCCGGCAGATCGAAAGGCTTGCGAGGCGCTCGCCGCTGAGCGAGGTGCAAATCGCCCAGCTGGCCGTCGACATGGTGGCCGAGGCGAAGCTTGCCGATCAGCCGCAACCGCATGAGCCCGATATCGGCGGTTTTATCGCCGGGGCTCAACGCCCAAAATTCGAAGCGCGCGCAGGCTACCGCCCGACGCTGGCGCAGCACGTCATTCGCGCGGTGCGCAAATTAAACTGGATGGCGATCGCCCTGCCGGTCGGGCTGATCACGATCATTGCCATGGCGATCGTCGCAGGGTTCATGGCCAATGCCGGCATGGGGTCTATTGAGATCGCCCTGCTGGTGATCCTGTTCGCGTTGCCGGCCTCGGAAGGTGCGAGCGGGCTGTTCAACACGATGCTTTCTTTCTTCGTCACGCCCGCGCGGCTTGTCGGATATGAGTTCAAACAGGGCATCCCGGAGGATGCGCGCACGCTCCTCGTCGTGCCGTGCCTGATTTCCGATCGCGACAGCGTCGACGAGATGGTGCGCAATCTCGAGGTCCACTATCTCGCCAATCCGCGCGGCGAGATCTATTTCGCACTGCTCAGCGACTGGCCGGACAGCGAGGTTGAAGAAACCCCTGGCGATCTCGAGGTGCTGGAATATGCGCGCCGGGAGATCGCCGGCCTCTCGGCCCGTTATGCCCATGACGGCAAGACGCGCTTCTATCTGCTGCACCGCCGCCGCCTCTATAATCCGTGCGAGGGCGTATGGATGGGCTGGGAGCGCAAGCGCGGAAAGCTGCACGAACTGAACCTGCTGCTGCGCGGCGACCGCGATACGACCTATCTGCCGGGGGTGAACACCGCGCCGGCCGGTATCGAATATGTCATGACGCTCGATGCCGATACGCGCCTCATGCGCGATACCGTCACCAAACTCGTCGGCAAGCTCCATCATCCGATCAACCGCCCGGTCGTCAACCCTGTAAGCGGGCGCGTCGAAAGCGGCTACGGCATCCTGCAGCCGCGCGTCACGCCGTCATTGACGACAGGCAAGGACGCGTCGGTCTTCCAGCGCATCTTTTCGATCAATCGCGGTCTCGATCCTTATGTCTTCACGGTTTCGGATGTCTATCAGGACCTTGCCGGCGAAGGCACGTTCACCGGCAAGGGCCTCTATCATGTCGATGCCTTCGAGGCCTCGCTGAAGGGGCGCATCGAGGAGAATTCGGTTCTGAGCCATGACCTTCTCGAAGGTTCGATGGCACGTTGCGCACTCGTCACCGATCTCGAACTCGTCGAGGACTTTCCGGTGCGTTACGAGGTCGAAACCTCGCGCCAGCATCGCTGGGCGCGGGGCGACTGGCAGCTTCTGCCCTATATGTTCGGTCCGCAACACGGCGTTACCGCGCTTGGCCGCTGGAAGATGTTCGACAATCTGCGCCGCTCGCTGACACCGATCGCCTGGTTCCTCGCTTCGGTGCTCGGCTGGTATCTGTTGGAGCCATTTGGCGCGCTGATCTGGCAGATCCTGCTGATCGTCTGCCTGTTCGTGGCGCCGACCCTTTCGCTCATCAGCGGCATTATTCCCCGCAGCGGCGATATCGTCGCCAGCGCCCATCTCTATACCGTCTGTTCGGATATAGCGGCCGCCAACGCTCAGGTGGCGCTGCGCATCATCTTCATCGCCGACACCGTCTGCATGATCGCGGATGCGATCGGGCGATCGCTCTACCGCCTCTTCGTCAGCCGCAAACTGCTCCTGCAATGGCGCACCGCCGCCAGTGTCGGGGCCGGCAAGCAGGGCACCATCCTTTCCTACTACCGGGCCATGTGGCATGCGCCGGTGCTGGCGATCTTATCGGTTGCCTTCGCCGCGCTGTCGGGCACCGATGCTTTTTTCGTCGGCGTTCCCTTCGCGCTGCTCTGGATCTGTTCGCCGGCGGTCGCCTGGTACGTGAGCCAGTCGGCCGAGACGGAAGACCGGCTTGACGTGCCCGATGGCGTCTCCAGCGAATTGCGCAAGATCGCGCGCCGCACCTGGCGTTATTTCGAAACCTTCACGACGGCGGAGCAGAACCATCTGCCGCCCGACAACGTGCAGGAAACGCCCCAGGTCGTCGTGGCGACACGCACTTCGCCGACGAATATCGGCGTCTATCTGCTGTCGGTCATTTCCGGCCGCCATTTCGGCTGGTTCTCCTTCGAAGAAACGATCGAGCGCCTGGAGCAGACGGTCGCCACGATCGACCGCATGGAAAAGTTTCGCGGCCATCTTTTCAATTGGTATCACACCGATACCTTGCAGACCCTCGGGCCGCGCTATGTCTCGGCGGTCGACAGCGGCAATCTCGCGGGTCATCTGATTGCCGTTTCCTCGGCCTGCCGCGACTGGGCGGAAGCGCCCTCGGCGCATGTCCAGGGCAATCTCGACGGTGTCGGTGACACGGCCGGCATTCTTGGGGAGGTGCTTGCGGACCTGCCCGACGACCGCAAGACGGTACGGCCGCTGCGCCGCCGGCTGGAGGAGCGCATTGCCGGCTTCCAGAATGCGCTTGCCGCCGTCAAGCGCGAGCATGAGTTCGCCTCGATCCGTGTCATCAACCTTGCGGTCCTGGCGCGCGACGTCCAGAAGCTCGCCGGTAACCTGCACCACGAAGTGAAGTCAAAACAGACGGAAGAGGTCACGTCGTGGGCGGCCTCGCTGGTCAAGGCCTGCGAGGCGCATATCGCCGACAGCACCTTCGACCTTTCCAATATCGACGCGCTGCGCCCCCGTCTGGTCGCGCTCCGCGACAAGGCCCGCGATCTCGCCTTTTCGATGGATTTCGGTTTCCTCTACCGTCCGGAACGCCGGCTTCTGTCGATCGGATACCGTGTCGAGAGCGGCGAACTCGATGCGGCCTGCTATGACCTTCTGGCGTCGGAATGCCGTCTTACCTCGCTCTTCGGTATCGCCAAGGGCGACCTGCCGACCGAGCATTGGTACAAGCTCGGCCGCCAGGTGGTGCCGGTCGGATCGCGCGGCGCGCTGGTCTCCTGGTCCGGATCGATGTTCGAATATCTGATGCCGCCGCTCGTCATGCAGGAGCGTGGCGGAGGCATCCTCAACCAGACCAACAATCTCGTCATCATCGAGCAGATGAACCACGGCCGCAAGCTTGGTACGCCCTGGGGCATCTCGGAGGCGGCCTTCAATGCCCGAGACCACAATCTCAACTATCAATACACGAATTTCGGCGTGCCGACGCTCGGCCTCAAGCGCGGTCTCGGCCATAATGCCGTCATCGCGCCCTATGCTTCGCTGCTTGCCAGCCAATACGATCCCGAGGCGTCGCTGGAGAACCTGCAAAAACTTCGCAAGCTCGGCGCTCTTGGCAGGTTCGGCTTCCATGACGCGGTCGATTTCACGCCGACGCGCGTGCCCGAAGGCAAGCAATGCGCCGTGGTCTACAACTACTATGCCCACCACCACGGCATGTCGATCGCGGCCGTCGCCAATGTCGCGTTCAACGGCCATCTGCGCGAACTCTTCCACTCCGATCCCGTCATCGAGGCGGCCGAACTGCTGCTGCAGGAAAAGGCGCCGCGTGACATCCCGGTCATGAGCGGCAGGGACAAGTCCGAAACGCCTGCCGCCATCCAGGACGACCTGATGCGTCCGGTCGTCCGCAAACTCGCCGATCCGGCATCGCGCGAGCGCGAGCTCGTGTTCCTTTCGAACGGCCACTATTCCCTGATGCTGACGGCAACAGGCGCAGGCTACGCCCGCTGGAACGGTCTGTCCGTGTCCCGCTGGAAACCGGATCCGACCGAAGACCGCTGGGGCAATTTCATCTTCCTGCGCGATACGGCGACCAACGAATGGTGGTCGGCGACAGCCGAACCGAAGAGCGCGGAGGGAGAAACGGTCCGGGTGGAATTCGCTGACGAAAAAGCCGTGTTCAGCAAGGTCCTTGGGGAACTCACGAGCGAGCTCGAATGCATCGTTGCCACCGAACATGATGCGGAGGCCCGCCGCCTGACGCTGTTCAACACGGGTGCGGAAGATCGCTTTATCGAGGTGACGTCCTATCTCGAACCGGTCATCACCTCCGACGACACGGACAATGCGCATCCGGCCTTCGCCCGCATGTTCGTCAAAACGGAGATCGACAAGCGCGGCGACGCCATCCACGCCGAGCGGAACAAACGCGATCCGAACGAAGCGAACATGAGCATCGCGCATCTGATCGTCGACAATGCCGGGGATACGCGCCACACGGAATTCGAGACCGAACGGCGCGCCTTCATCGGTCGCGGCCGCAGCCTTTCGAATGCCGCGGCCTTCGATCCGGGGAGCCGCCTTTCCGGCACCGACGGTTTTACCCTCGATCCTGCCCTGTCGTTGCGCCGGACGGTGCGCGTGCCGGCCGGCAAGAAGGGGGGCGTGATCTTCTGGACGATCGCCGCCCCCAGCCGTGCCGAGGTGGACAAGGCCGTCGACCGCTATCGCCATCCGGATGCCTTCAATCACGAACTCGTCCAGGCATGGACGCGCACTCAGGTGCAGATGCGCCATGTCGGGGTCAGTTCGCAGCAGGCGGCAGCGTTCCAGCATCTCGGCCGCTATCTCGTCTATCCCGACATGCAGCTTCGCGGCGACGGCAATCTTGTCCGAGCCGGCCTGCAGCCGCAATCGGCACTCTGGCCGTTGGCAATCTCGGGCGATTTTCCGATTTTCACGCTGCGCATCGATGACGACATGGACCTTGAGATTGCCCGCGAGGCGCTGCTGGCGCAGGAATATCTGCGTTCACGCGGCGTGACCGCCGATCTCGTCATCATGAACGAGCGGGCGTCTTCCTACGCGCAGGATATGCAGCATGCGCTCGACGCGATGTGCGAGGGCGTGCGCCGCATGGGGCATGCCGACGGTCTGCGCCAGCACATTTTCGCGGTCCGCAAGGATCTCATGGAAGAGAGCACCTACCAGGCGCTGATCGCCGCCTCGCGCGTGACGCTGCATGCGAAAAACGGCAAGGTGATCGACCAGATCAACCGCGTCCGCATGCTTTCCAAACCCGTCGGCCGCAAACCCGCGGGCCAAGAGCCGGAAGAAACGGAAAAGGCGGATCGCGCCGGGACGCCGGGCAAGCGTAGGTCGCCTCTGCCTGCCCCGGCTGTCAAGACCGTTTCGCTCGAGGATGAAGGCGACCTCGACTTCTGGAACGGCTTCGGCGGTTTTGCCCGCGACGGCCGCGAATATGTCGTGCGCCTGCCGGGCGGGCGGGCGACGCCGCAGCCCTGGATCAATGTCGTCTCGAACGACCGGTTCGGTTTCCACGTATCGGCAGAAGGCGCCGGTTTCACCTGGAGCGTCAATTCGCGCGACCATCAGCTCACCGCCTGGTCGAACGATGCCGTCGTCAACCGTCCCGGCGAGGCCCTCTACGTGGCGGATCTCGAAAGCGGTGCAGTCATGACACCATTCGCAAGCCTGTCCCGCCGCAACGACATTCGTTTCGAAGCGCGCCACGGTCTCGGCTACTCCACTTTCTCCAGCACGCAGCACGAGATCGCGCTGGAGGTGACGCAGACCGTGCATCGCGACAAGCCGGTGAAGCTGCAGCGCCTGCGCCTGCGCAACACCGGTTCGGCAGGCCGCAAGCTCAGGCTCTACGCCTATGTGGAATGGGTCCTTGGAAACAATCCGCAGAAGACCGCCCCCTTCATCCTGTCGAAACGGGACGAGGAGGCAGGAGCGCTGTTTGCGACGAACCCCTACAGTATCGACTATGCGGGCCGGACCGCCTTCTTCGCCGCAAGCGAGGCGGTTTCGAGTTTTTCGGCCAGCCGCCGTGAGTTCATCGGCCGGAGCGGGACAATCGAGGCGCCCGTTGCAGTGACGGCCGCTGCTGCTCTTTCCGGCTCAACGGGACTCGATGGCGATCCGGCAGCGATCCTTGCGATCGACATCGAACTCGGCGCCGGCGAAGAACGCGATGTTGCTTTCTTCCTGGGCGATGCGTCCGGCGAAGAGGAGGCGCGTGCCCTGATTGCCGATATTCGCAAGGCATCGTTCGACGATGCGGTGCAGGCAAACCGGGGGTTCTGGCAGGAATTCACCGGCAGGCTGCAGATCTCGACGCCGGATCGGGGCATGAACTACCTCGTCAATAGCTGGCTGCCTTATCAGAGCCTCGGTTGCCGCATCATGGCCCGCACGGCCTTCTACCAGGCGAGCGGCGCCTTCGGCTTTCGCGACCAGTTGCAGGACACGCTGGCCTTCGTGCTGCAGGAGCCGGGCATTGCGCGGCGCCAGATCGTCAACGCTGCGTCGCGCCAGTTCCGCGAGGGGGATGTGCAGCACTGGTGGTTGCCGGGGACGGGGGCGGGCGTGCGCACCATGATCTCCGACGATGTCGTGTGGCTCGCCTATGCGATCGATCACTATTGCAGTGTCAGCGGCGACAAGAGCGTGCTCGACGAGCAGCTGCCCTTCCTCGAAGGCCCGGACCTCTTGGACGGCCAGCATGACTCCTTCTTCAAGCCGGAACTATCCGAGGATACGGTCAGCGTCTACGAACATGCGGCGCTGGCACTCGATCTTGCCATTGCCCGCAAGGGAACGAACGGCCTGCCGCTTTTCCTCGGCGGCGATTGGAACGACGGGATGAACCGCGTCGGCATCGAGGGCAAGGGTAAGAGCGTCTGGCTCGGCTGGTTCCTCGCGGGCACATTGCGTTCTTTCATACCCTATGCCGAAGACCGGGGCGACAAGGCCCGCGCCGCGCACTGGAAGGCGCATCTCGCCGAACTCAGGAAGGCGCTCGAAAGCGTTGCCTGGGACGGGGGCTATTATCGCCGCGGTACGTTCGACGACGGCACGCCGCTCGGCTCGAAGGAGAGCCTGGAATGCCAGATCGATTCGATCGCGCAGTCCTGGAGTGTTCTCTCGGGTGAAGGTGATCCTGAGCGGGCGATCAAGGCGATGGATGCGGTGCTCGAGCGGCTGGTCGATGAGGATGCGCGCATCGTTCGTCTCTTCACGCCCCCTTTCGAACGGTCGCTGCAGGACCCGGGCTATATCAAGGCCTATCCGCCCGGCGTCCGCGAGAATGGCGGCCAATACACACATGCCGCGGCCTGGGTGGTGATGGCGCTGGCGGCACTGAAGCGCGGCGACGATGCCCTGCGCTGTTTCCAGATCCTCAACCCGATCACCCATTGCCTGGACAAGGCGGCCGTCGAACGATACCGGGTCGAGCCCTACGTTGTTGCGGCCGACGTCTACGGGCATCCACCCTATGCCGGGCGCGGCGGCTGGACCTGGTATACGGGCTCGGCCGGCTGGCTCTACCGCGCGGCGGTGGAGGGCATTCTCGGTATCCGGCTAAAGGGTGGAAAACTCTATATTCGCCCGTCGCTTCCTTCCAATTGGGACGGGTTTGCGGCAGAGATCGAACGCGGCGGAAGCAAATACCGCATTTCGGTCTCAAAAGCGTCCAATGCTGACGGCTACACTGCGTCGATAAACGGCAGCGAAATAGCCAATCCCAACGAGGGGTATCCGGTCGGATAACAGCAATCTCCAAGCTGAATTTCCGGCGATTCGCACGGCCAGAGGGGAACCCTTTTGGCCGGCGTAGCGTTTGCAAAACGGATAACAGGAGAGACACCATGGCAGGTATGCCGACCAGAGCCATTGGCGCCCAGCGAAGTTCGATATCAGTGGCGGCGTCCAAGCGTGATACGAGGCTCGATGTGATTCGCGGTCTGGCGCTCATCACGATCTTCATCAATCACGTTCCGGGGCAGATCTTCGAATATATCACGACCAAGAATTTCGGCTTTTCCGATGCCGCCGAAGCCTTTGTGCTGATCTCGGGCATCGCGGTCGGGCTTGCCTATGGTTCGCGCTTCAAGCCGGGCAAGCGGTTGGAAATGGCGATCAAGGCGGCAAGGCGCGCCTTCACGCTTTACCTCGCCCATATGATCACCACCTTCGTCACGCTTGCGCTCTTCATCTGCGGTGCCTGGCTGTTCCATCGACCGGGCCTGCTGGTCGAGATCAACATCCTGGCGGTGCTGATGAACCTGAAGGAGGGCATTCCGGCCCTGCTGCTGCTCGGCCACCAGATCGGCTACAACAATATCCTGCCGATGTACGGCGCGCTGATGCTGATGGTGCCGCTGATCCTGCTTCTGAACGAGAAGAGCACGCTGCTGGCGCTGGCCGTTTCCGGCACGGTCTGGCTGCTTGCGGGCATCTACCATTTTGTCCCGCAAAACATGCTGTTCGAGGGAGACTGGTTCCTCAATCCGTTCTCCTGGCAGTTCCTGTTCACGATCGGCATCGTCTCGATGATGCATGTCAAACGCGGCGGCAGCCTTCCCCGTCATCCGCTGCTTTTCGCGCTGGCGCTGGGCTATGTCGTTCTCTCCTTCATCTGGGTGACGGCGCATCTCTGGGATCTCGGAAACCATCTTGCCGCGCTCGGCCTGCCTGCCGTGCTGACGGGCTTCGACAAGACATTCCTGTCGCTGCCGCGCCTTCTGCACGTGCTGGCGCTCGCCTATCTCGTGGTCAATATTCCGGCAGTATCGCAGGCTTTCCGCCGCCCGGCCGATCATCCGCTGACGATCCTCGGTCGTCACTCGCTGAACATCTTCGTTGCCGGCACGATCCTTGCGATGGTCGGGCAGGTGCTGCTCTACATCACCAATCGGGACCAGGTCATCGGTCCGATCTTCGTGCTTGCCGGCATCGCTGCCCAGCTCGCTTACGCTTATTATCTCGAAGACAAGCGCGAACAGGAAAAGGCCCGGCCTCTCGGCGGCGGCGCTATCCCGGTGCCGGTCCGTATCAACCGGGCTTACAGCCAAGGCAAACGGAAATAGGCCGAGGCTTTGCTGGACAATCGTCAAGCCGGCGGTCGGAAGGCCGCCGGCTTTCCTTTCGTGCGGAACGACCGCGATTGCGCGGCTTCGAAGACCGGGTCACGACTATAAGATTTTGATTTTTTAGCCATTCAACTCGAATGGAACGGCTATGTCCCGCGATCCATCTTGGCTGCGAAAGCAATGCCAATGACAGGGAGCACGACGGTGTACTTCGAACTCAAGGACGCTACGGCCGATATCCTCGCCAAGAGCCGCCAGCACAACGACGTTTGCGATCTTCCGCTCGACCTGATTTCTTCCGAACGCGAAGCCTACGACATTCAGGCGATTGCGCAGGACGCGCTGGGTTTCGAGCGCAGGGGCTATGCTATTGTCGGCAGCAGCGAGCAATCGCGCCGCACTCTCGGCCTTCTCACGCCGATCTATTCCGAGATTCCCGCCTCCGCACTGCATGCCTGTGTCAAGGAATTTCAGCTGCCTGCCGGGACCATCGGCGTCCAGTGCGAACTGGCTTTCACCATGCTGCGGCCCTATCCGCAAACCGGAGAGCCGGTCACTCTCGACAGCGCAGCCGACGCAGTGCTCGATTGTCGGCCGGCCATCGGCATCATCGGGCGACGGACGCGACGTGTCTTTGTCGGGGACAGGGCCGCGATCGCCGACTTCGGCCTGCATGTCGCAACCATCTGTGGCGATCGTATCGGAACTTTTTCGCCCGCAGGCCTCGCCGACATCGACGTTACGACCTTCCTGTTCAAGCAGACGGTCTTTGCCGGGAGGGCGGCTTCAGTCATGGGCAATCCGCTCAATGCCGTCGCCTGGCTGGCGGATCGGCTCTCTGCCAACGGCAGGCAGCTTCAGGCCGGCGATATCGTCGCTACGGGATCGTGCACGGCCATTCTTCAGGTCTGGCCCGGGCAGCATCTGGCGGCGGATTTCGGGCCGCTTGGGCAGATCGAATGCATCTTTAAGTGACACGCGTTTCACACGGAAAGGACGGATCATGAGGCCGCAGCGAAAGCCATTCATTGTCGAGATCAAGAAGGCGAAACAGTTTTGCCGCAAGCCTGCTGCGATCGCGGGCAATCGCGCGGATGTCGTGGCGAAGGCAGAGGCCAAGAGCGCTGTGCGAGGCGAGGGCCGCAGCTGATGGTCAGCCGTAACGTCCCGCATGAATATTTCCTGCTTGATGCCGCCAGGACCGATGGTCCGGTGATCGGCCACCTTCGCGGCAGGCCGATTTCCGCTCTGGTGATTGACCGGAACGGCGGTCGTTACCGCTTCGTCGGCGTCGCTGCCAGGGACGGCCACGGCAGGCTGGATGTCCTGTCCCTCAAGCGGGGCGAATGGATCGTTGCGCCCGATCTTGTCTATGAGAGGGCGGCCTAGCTCAGCTGGGTGTTGCGGGGATGGCGCAAATGACGGGCGGGCCTTCCGTCAATGTTTCACGTGGAATCCCAACCAACGAAAGAGCCGGAAGAGCGATGCTCTTCCGGCTCCCGATCATGTTCCTGTCAGGCCGATCAGGCGGCCTCGGTCGCGTGGGCCTTGCGGACTTCGTCGTCCGTGAGGATGCCGCTGGCGCGCAGCAGGGCGGCGAAGCGGCCGTTCGAGTGGCTAAGCTCATCGAAGCTGCCGTGCTCGACGATGCGGCCGTTGTCGAGGAACAGCACCATATCCGCCTCACGGACCGTCGAGAGACGGTGGGCGATGATGAAGGTGGTGCGGTTCTGGCGCAGATTGTCGATCGCCGCCTTGACGCGGGCTTCGGTCTCGACGTCGAGCGCGGAAGTCGCCTCGTCCAGCACCAGGATCGGCGCATCCTTGAGGATGGCGCGCGCAATCGCGATGCGCTGGCGCTCACCGCCGGAAAGCTTGTTGCCGCGCTCGCCGACATGGGTCTCGTACTGTTCGTCACGGTTCTCGATGAAGTCGGCAGCGGCGGCTGCTTCTGCCGCGCGGCGCATCTCCTCTTCCGAGGCGTTCTCGCGGCCGAGGCGGATGTTGTCGCTGATCGAGCGGTTCAGCAGGCCGGCATCCTGGAAGACGGTGGCGATATAGCGGCGCAGCGACTTGCGCGTGACCTTGCTGATATCATGGCCGTCGACGAGGATCTGGCCGCTTTGCGGATCGTAAACGCGCTGCAGCAGGTTGACGAGCGTCGTCTTGCCGGCGCCGGTCGGGCCGACGATCGCAACCGTCTGGCCGGCCTTTACCTTGAAGGAGACGTTGTGCAGGCCCTGCGAGCTGTTGGCGAAGCCGAAGGAGACGTCGTTGAACTCGACATCGCCCTTGACGTCCTTGATCTCGCCGTTGCCGGCCGGCTCTTCGCGTTCACGGACGGAATCTTCCAGATTGTAGAAGTCCTCCAGCTTCGAACGGGCTTCGAAGATCTGCGTGGCGAACTGGCGCATCAGGTCCAGGCGGGCAATCAGCAGGTTGGCGAAGCCGATGAAGGCGATGACGTCGCCGACGCGCAGCTCGCCGTTCTGGACGAGCACGGTGCCGATGACGAGCACGATCATCATGGCGATCGTGGAGGCCATGCGGTTCAGCGCGCTGGCCAGCGCCCACCAGTCGAGAACCGGATACTGGGCCTGCAGCAGGCGGTCGGCAAAGGATTTCAGGGCGCGGGTTTCAGCCTCGATGCGGTTGTAGCTATGCAGCACCGAGACGTTGCTGATGGAATCGCTGACATGGCCGAAGACGGTATGATAGTGGTTTTCGACCGAAGCCTGGCCGTCCTTCGTGCGGCTCATGACCACGCGGCCGATGAGCCAATAGGCGATGCCGAGGACGATCAGGACCGCAGAGAGGCGGTAGTCCATCGAGATCGCGGTCGGGACAAGCAGGGCGAGCGCAATGGCCGTCGAAAGATGGTTGCGCATGAATTCAAGCCAAAGGCCGAACAGGGTTTCGCAAGCGCGCAGCAGCGTATGCAGCGCGTTGGACGTGCCCCGCTGGTGATGCCAGGAAAGCGGCATGGAGATGATGCGGCCGAAAGCTTCCGTCAGCAGCGTCGCGCGGCGGCCATGGGCCAGCCTGTCGGCTTCACGCGCCACGAGAACGAAGGCAATGGTGTTGAAGACGGCAAATGCCGCCCACATCATGAGGATCGGCTTGACCTCACCCTTGCCGGAAATCGCATCGATGATGCGTCCGAACAGGATCGGTTCGGCGATGGTGATGGCCGCCAATACGATATTCGCGATAACGACGAGGGATACGCGGAGCCTGTAGGCGCCGAGATAGCGCAGAGCCCTTGCATAGACCTTGAATAACGACACGTCGGGACCTCTTTTGCATCTGCGAAAAACGGGATGATGCGATGCTATAAAAACCTACCTGAACCGACGATTAACGGGATATTCAGGTTTGGAATCCGGCTTCGAAATTCGCGCGTCCTGCGCGATCGTAAAGTGCGATAAGTGGCCCCAGTTTCGAAATTGTTGCTTAGGCATACATCGCGACAATTTGCGCTTGCATTCCCCGGAGCGTCTAGCGCACCATCCGGTTTGTGAACTGCAGCTTTTAAGAAAGACCGTTCAGCGGCGGGTTATGAGGCCTGCTCCGGCGGCCTCGAGGGTCCGGGCAAGGGGCATTTTGTGCAAATTCATTCTTTAATTCAATTACTTGTTGTTCTAGAGGAATATTCCGACAGCGAAAGTGCGGTCGAAGAGCTCGGCAAGGTTATCCATGCCAGGGGATTCGATTTCTACGGTCTTCTTCGCCATCCCAAGCAGGGAGACAACCCATGGAGTGTGACTATGGCCAGCCGGTGGCCCGACAGATGGTCACACGTCTACGCGGTGAAAAAATACGTGCTCGTCGATCCGACCGTGCGGTATCTTGCCCATGCGCAACGGCCCTTCCGCTGGCGCGACAGCATGGCGGCTTTCCGGGAGGACCCGCATCAGCGCCGCATGGAGCAGATGATGGTCGATGCCTTCGGTCACGGGCTGGAAGACGGCTATGTCTTCCCGATCTACGGACGCAACGGTATCCTCGGCAGCCTCAGCCTTGGCGGTAAACCTGTCGAACTGTCACCGGCCGAAATCTCGCTTTTCGACGCGATCGCCCGCAAGGCTTTCTGGCGGCTGCTCGATCTGCAGGGCGAAGCTGCTGCGCTGGAAACGGTGCCGGTGACGGATACGCAGCTGACCCGGCGCGAAATGGAAATCCTGCACTATCTTGCCGAGGGCATGACCTCGATGGAGATCAGCAAACATCTGAAGATTTCCAACCATACGGTAGACTGGTACATGAACGGCCTGCAGGATAAGCTGAAGGCCAAGAACCGGCAGCAGGCAGTAGCGCTGGCGTTCCGATATGGGCTGATTACCTAGAATTCGAGAAATTCTGTTTCGCCATAGCGGAGGAAATTGAACTTTCTGTAACAGCACGTTAAGAATTCTTTTCGCGGGTGCAGCATTGCCCGTTTTCGTGCTTTGAGGAGAGTACATTGCCCATATCGAAGATCCTTGTCGCCAACCGATCCGAAATCGCCATCCGCGTCTTCCGCGCGGCCAATGAACTCGGGATAAAAACGGTTGCGATATGGGCCGAGGAAGACAAGCTGGCGCTGCACCGCTTCAAGGCCGACGAGAGCTATCAGGTCGGCCGCGGCCCGCATCTTGCCCGTGATCTCGGGCCGATCGAGAGTTATCTTTCGATCGACGAGGTGATCCGCGTCGCCAAGCTTTCCGGCGCCGATGCCATTCATCCGGGCTACGGCCTGCTTTCGGAAAGCCCGGAATTCGTCGATGCCTGCAATGCCGCCGGCATCACCTTCATCGGCCCGCGGGCCGATACGATGCGCCAGCTCGGCAACAAGGTGGCGGCGCGCAATCTTGCCATTTCGGTCGGCGTGCCGGTCGTGCCGGCCACCGATCCGTTGCCGGACGATATGGCGGAAGTTGCCAGGATGGCCGCTGCAATCGGCTATCCCGTCATGCTGAAGGCCTCCTGGGGCGGCGGCGGGCGCGGCATGCGCGTCATCCGCTCGGAAGCCGATCTTGCCCGCGAAGTGACGGAGGCCAAGCGCGAGGCGATGGCCGCCTTCGGCAAGGACGAGGTCTATCTCGAAAAGCTGGTCGAGCGCGCCCGTCACGTTGAAAGCCAGATCCTCGGCGACACGCACGGCAATGTCGTGCATCTCTTCGAGCGCGACTGCTCCATCCAGCGCCGCAACCAGAAGGTCGTCGAGCGTGCGCCCGCGCCGTATCTTTCGGAAGCGCAGCGCCAGGAGCTTGCCGCCTATTCGCTGAAGATCGCGCAGGCGACGAACTATATCGGCGCCGGCACGGTCGAATATCTGATGGATGCCGATACCGGCAAATTCTATTTCATCGAGGTCAATCCGCGCATCCAGGTCGAGCATACCGTTACCGAGGTCGTGACGGGCATCGATATCGTCAAGGCGCAGATCCATATCCTCGACGGTTTTGCGATCGGCACGGAGGAATCCGGCGTGCCGAAGCAGGCGGATATCCGTCTCAACGGCCATGCGCTGCAGTGCCGCATCACGACGGAGGATCCCGAGCATAATTTCATTCCGGATTACGGCCGCATCACCGCCTATCGCTCGGCCTCCGGCTTCGGTATCCGTCTTGACGGCGGCACGTCCTATACCGGCGCGATCATTACCCGCTATTACGATCCCCTGCTGGTGAAGGTGACGGCCTGGGCGCCGAACCCGCTGGAAGCCATTTCCCGCATGGACCGCGCGCTTCGCGAGTTCCGCATCCGCGGTGTCGCGACCAACCTGACCTTCCTCGAAGCGATCATTACGCATCCCCGGTTCAAGGATAATTCCTATACGACGCGGTTCATCGACACGACGCCGGAACTTTTCCAGCAGGTCAAGCGGCAGGATCGTGCCACCAAACTCTTGACCTACCTTGCCGATGTCACCGTCAACGGCCATCCCGAGGCGAAGGATCGTCCGCGTCCGTCGGAAGATGCCGCAAAGCCGGTGGTACCCTATGCAGACGGCGGCAAGATCCCCGACGGTACGAAGCAGCTTCTCGACAAGCTCGGACCGAAGAAGTTCGGCGAGTGGATGCGGCAACAGAAGCAGGTGCTGTTGACCGATACGACGATGCGCGACGGTCATCAATCGCTGCTCGCCACCCGGATGCGCACGCATGACATCGCCCGGATTGCCGGCACCTATGCGCATGCGCTGCCGAACCTCCTGTCGCTGGAATGTTGGGGCGGAGCGACTTTCGACGTCTCCATGCGCTTCCTGACCGAAGACCCCTGGGAACGTCTGGGGCTGATCCGCGAGGCGGCTCCCAACCTGCTGCTGCAGATGCTGCTGCGCGGCGCCAATGGCGTCGGCTACAAGAACTATCCCGACAATGTCGTCAAATATTTCGTCCGTCAGGCGGCAAAGGGCGGCATCGATCTCTTCCGCGTCTTCGACTGCCTGAACTGGGTCGAGAACATGCGCGTCTCGATGGATGCGGTTGCCGAGGAGAACAAGCTCTGCGAAGCGGCGATCTGCTACACGGGCGACATCCTCAATTCGGCGCGGCCGAAATACGACCTGAAATATTATACGGATCTTGCCGTCCAGCTCGAAAAGGCCGGCGCGCATATCATCGCTTTGAAGGACAT
The DNA here is from genome assembly GCF_052946295.1 of Rhizobium sp. KDH_Rht_773_N. NCBI lineage: Bacteria > Pseudomonadati > Pseudomonadota > Alphaproteobacteria > Hyphomicrobiales > Rhizobiaceae > Rhizobium > Rhizobium sp. KDH_Rht_773_N. The sequence goes on from NZ_CM129525.1 coordinate 1,950,824, forward strand.
GGCGGGTCTTCTGAAGCCGGCAGCGGCCAAGGTTTTGTTCAAGGCCTTGCGCGAGGCGACCGCCCTGCCGATCCACTTCCATACGCACGATACGTCCGGCATTGCCGCCGCCACGGTTCTTGCGGCCGTGGATGCCGGTGTCGATGCCGTCGATGCGGCCATGGATGCGCTGTCCGGCAATACGTCGCAGCCCTGCCTCGGCTCGATTGTCGAGGCACTGCGCGGTTCCGAACGCGATCCGGGCCTCGACCCGGAATGGATCCGACGCATTTCCTTCTATTGGGAGGCGGTGCGCCATCAATACGCAGCCTTCGAGAGCGACCTGAAGGGACCTGCCTCGGAAGTCTACCTGCACGAAATGCCGGGCGGGCAGTTCACCAACCTCAAGGAACAGGCTCGCTCGCTGGGGCTTGAGACGCGCTGGCACCAGGTGGCGCAGGCCTATGCCGACGCCAACCAGATGTTTGGCGATATCGTCAAGGTGACGCCGTCTTCCAAGGTCGTCGGCGACATGGCATTGATGATGGTCTCGCAGGACCTGACGGTTGCCGATGTCGTGAGCCCGGACAGGGAAGTTTCCTTCCCGGAATCGGTCGTCTCGATGCTGAAGGGCGATCTCGGCCAGCCGCCGGCCGGATGGCCGGAAGCGCTGCAGAAGAAGGCGCTGAAGGGCGAGCAACCCTATACCGTGCGCCCCGGCTCGCTGCTTGCCGATGCCGATCTCGATGCGGAGCGCAAGGTGATCGAAGCCAAGCTGGAGCGCGAGGTCAGCGACTTCGAGTTTGCCTCCTACCTGATGTATCCCAAGGTCTTTACCGATTTCGCATTGGCTTCGGACACCTATGGCCCGGTCTCGGTGCTGCCGACGCCTGCCTATTTCTACGGTCTGGCTGACGGCGAGGAACTGTTTGCCGATATCGAAAAGGGCAAGACGCTGGTCATCGTCAACCAGGCGATGAGCGGCACCGACAGCCAGGGCATGGTAACGGTCTTCTTCGAACTCAACGGCCAGCCGCGCCGCATCAAGGTGCCGGATCGCGCCCACGGTGCTTCGGGGGCGGCGGCGCGCCGCAAGGCGGAAGCCGGCAATGCGGCCCATGTCGGGGCGCCGATGCCGGGCGTCATTTCGCGCGTCTTCGTTACCCCCGGACAAGCGGTCAACGCCGGCGACGTGCTCGTCTCCATCGAAGCGATGAAGATGGAAACGGCGCTGCATGCGGAGAAGGATGGGACGATCCTGGAGGTGTTGGTCAAGGCCGGCGACCAGATCGATGCCAAGGATCTGCTCGTCGTTTATGCCGGCTGATCGGAATGTCAGCGATGCCGGGATGACCGTGTCCCGGCATCGCTTCAGATATCGTAGGTATGGGCGGCGTTGATCGTGGAGATGAAGCGCTTGGTGCGCTCCCGTTCCGGCGCATTGAAGATCGCTCTTGCGCTGCCCGTTTCCACCACGCTGCCGGCTTCCAGAAAGACCACGTCGTTGGCGATCTTGGAGGCGAGCCTGAGATCGTGGGTCGCCATGACCATGGTGGTGCCCTCGCGGGCAAGCTGGCCCAGCACATCCACCACTTCCGCAGACAGTTCCGGATCGAGCGCGGAGGTCGGCTCGTCGCAGAGGAGGACGCGGGGCGAAGGGGCAAGGGCACGGGCGATCGCCACGCGCTGCTGCTGGCCGCCGGAAAGCGTTGAGGGCCAGGCGTCGGTCTTGTGGGCCATGCCGACCTTGGTCAGCAGTTCCAGGGCGCGTTCGCGGGCCCTTTCCTTCGGCCATTTCAGGACCGTGACCAGGCCCTCCATGACGTTTTCGATCGCCGTCTGGTGCGGGAAGAGCTGGAAGTTCTGGAAGACCATGCCGGTCTGGCGGCGGATCTTCTGGATCGCCTGCCATCCGACGCGCTTGCCGGGGGAGAAGGAGAGCGCTTCTTCGCCGAGGCGGATGGTGCCGGCGGTCGGAATCTCCAGAAGATTGATGCAGCGGAGCAGCGTGCTTTTGCCGCCGCCGGAAGGGCCGACCAGGGCGGTGACGCTGCCTTCCGGGATGCGGATGCTGATGTCCTTCAGAATGACGGCGTCGCCAAAACGCTTTTCGATATTGGAGAGCTCGATCATGCATTTGCCTCCAGCATGCCGCCATAGCGCGCGAAGCGGCGTTCAAGCCGCTGCTGCAGCGCCGAGAGAACGGAACTCAGGGCGAGATAGATCAGCGCCGCTTCAATATAAAGGATCAGCGGCTCATAAGTGGTGGCGACGATGCGCTGGGCCGCCTGGAAGAGTTCGGGCACGGTAATGGCGGCCGCAAGCGACGTATCCTTGACCAGCGAGATGAAGGTGTTCGACAAGGGCGGAACCGCGACGCGCGCGGCCTGCGGCAGGATGGTGCGGCCCATGGCCTGGCGCCAGCTCATGCCGATCGAATAGGCCGCTTCCCACTGGCCTTTCGGCACGGAAGAGATGACCGCGCGGATGATCTCCGAACTGTAGGCGCCGATATTGAGCGTGAAGCCGATCAGGGCGGCCGGAAAAGCATCAAGCAGAATGCCGATGCTCGGCAGGCCGTAAAAGATGACGAAAAGCTGGACGAGCAGCGGCGTGCCGCGGATGACCCAGACGTAGAAGCGGGCGATGGCTGCGACGGGTGCGGGACCGAAGAGCCGCGCAATCGCGGTAATCAGGCCCAGGATCAGGCCGAAAAGGAAGGAAAGCAGGGTCAGCGGAATGGTGAAGATCAGCCCTGCCCAGAGGAGCGAGGGAAGCGATTCCGCCATCAGTTGAAGCCAGTGCGGCAAGGGCGTGTCCTCAAGAAAAGAGGCGTCCGGCGAGGGTTCGCCGAACGCTTTTTCATGCAGCTATAAAGGATATGGCGGCAGCGCGAAACCGCCGGTTTCAGGACTTACTTCGAAACGTCCTGGCCGAAATATTTGTCGGCGATCTTCTGGTAGGTGCCGTCGGCCTTGATGTCGGCGAGCGCCTTGTTGATCGCTTCGAGCAGTTCAGGCTCGCCCTTGCGGATGATGATGCCGGAATAGTCGGCATTTTCCTGCTGGGCGACGATCTTCACCGGGGCGTCCGGCTTGTGCTTCTTGAAGTCGAGGAAGGACAGGCTGTCGTTGATCGTTGCGTCGGCGCGCTTCGTCAGCACGAGCTGGATCGACTGGTCGAAGCCGTCGGTGCCGACGAGTTCGGCGCCGGCTTCGGTGGCGAGCTTGCCGAAGTTGCTGGTCAGCGACTGGGCGGCTTTCTTGCCCTTGAGATCGGCGAAGGACTTGATGCTGTCGTCGCCGTCGCGGACGATCAGGACGGCCTTGGACGCGATATAGGGTTCGGAGAAATCGTACTTCTGCTTGCGCGCGTCGGTAATGCCGACCTGGTTGATGACGGTGTCGTAGCGGTTGGCGTCGAGGCCGGCGATCAGGCCGTCCCACTTGCCTTCGACGAACTCTGCCTTGACGCCCAGCTTGGCGGCAATCGCTTCGCCGATCTCGACGTCGAAGCCGACGAGCTTGCCGCTTTCGTCGTGATAGGTGAAGGGCGCGTAGGTGCCTTCGGTGCCGATCTTGAAGACGCCGGCAGACTTGATGGCGCCCAGGTTTTCGCCGGCATGGGCGGGCATGAGGGCTGCGGCCTGAATGAGAGCGGCGGCGGCGACGGTTTTCAACCAGTTCATTGTTCTTTCCATCCTTGGGAAGAGTGTGTTCGGATGGCGATACATCGCAGAAAATTGCGGCAACGGAAGCGTAGAAAACTGCAAATAAAAGCGGCAACTGCGAATATTTTTCTCAAGTCGCCGCTCCAGCCGTGAATCCGGCTGAAACCGGTATCAGGCCATGGCGCGACGGCGCAGCCGCTCGCTGACGATGATGATGAAACCTGCCCCGAGGATCATGACCGCGCCGACGACAACATTGTGCGCGGGAATGTCGGCCCAGATCAGATATCCAAGGACGAAGGCCCAGACAAGCGAGGTATATTCGAAGGGCGCCAGCACCGAGACCGGCGCCTGACGCATGCCTTCGAAGAGGGCGAACTGGGCGCAACCGGCCACCACGCCGGTGCCGATCAACAGGGCGAGTTGCGACAGTGTCGGGGTCTGCCAGGTGTAGATGACGGCGATGCTCGTCATGATGAGGAAGAAGACGTTGGAAACCGCAAGCTGGACGATCGTCTTCTCATGCAGCGAGGTCTTGCGCAGCAGCACCATTGCGCATGCCCAGAGCACGGCTGCCTGCAGTGCCAGATAGACCGACCACGAAATCGTCAGCCCGACCGGGTTGCAGGCTATGAGCACGCCGATAAAGCCGATGCCGACGGCGAGCCAGCGTGCAGGCGTCACCTCTTCCCTGAGAATGAGCCAGGCAAGCACCGTGCCGACGACCGGTGCGGCATAGTAGAGGGTCGTGACCTCCGCGAGCTGCAGGTGGCTTGCGGCGGTATAGTATGAAAGCCACGCACAGAGCAGAAGGATGCTCCGGGCGATCATCGGCTTGATGATCGGCGAGGTGAGGGCCTGATGCACGAGCCTGGCGCGACCATAGGCGAGACAGCCGAGAAGAATGGTGAGACTGCGGAAGAACAGGATCTGCCAGACGGGAATGCTCGCCGTCAGAACCTTGACGATGGCGTCATGGAAGGTGAACGCCATATAGGCTGTTGTCGTGAGCAGAATGCCCAGGCTGACGGAGTTTTTCACGGGGACGTACCAGAGGCAGGATGTGCCGGCAGGAATCGGAACGGCCGATCGATAGTGCCGCCCCCGGGGACGGTCAATATGCGATATTTCGCCCTTTGCGCGGGGCATTGTTTCAGACCGTCAGAAAACGTGTAGCCGTGCATGTTGCATGCACGTTTGTCATTGTTTATGCATGGTTTCAGATCCAGAAAGATTGATCCGGTATAAACATGCAAGATTTCCTGTTGCGAGAACGCCAGGCTGTTATTTCCGAGAGGCTCAAGACGCGTGGCCGCGTACTGGCTGCGGAGCTTGCTCTCGAATTCGGCGTCTCGGAGGATACGGTGCGGCGCGACCTGCGCGAGATGGCGGCGGCAGGGCTCTGCGAGCGGGTTTATGGTGGCGCGTTGCCGGCTTCGCCGGCGCGCGGAAGCCTGAGCCAGCGCATGAGCTTTGCCGCCGAGCGGAAACAGGCGCTGGCGCGCGCCGCGGCACGGGAAATTGCAGCCGGCAGCACGGTCTTTTTCGATGCGGGCAGTACCAATCTGGCGATCGCCCAGGCGCTTTCGGCCGATCTTCCGTTGACGGCTGCCACGAATGCACCGGCAATCGCCGCCGTCCTGATTGAGAAACCCGATGTCAACGTGATCCTGATCGGCGGTCTGGTCGATCGCCAGACCGGCGGTTCGCTCGGCGCCAAGGCGCTGCGCGACATGGAGCAGCTGTCGCCCGATCTCTGCATTCTCGGTGCCTGCGGCGTCGATATAGAGGCGGGGTTGACGACCTTCGGCTTCGAGGACGCCGAGTTCAAGCGGTTCGCCACATCGCGGAGCAAGCGGGTCATGGTTGCGGCCACGTCGGAGAAATTCGGCACGGCGGCGCCGCACAGCGTTTTGCCGGTCGCGCATTGCGAATGTCTTGTGGTGGAACATGACGCGGATGCCGTCATGCTTGAGGAATACCGCGCGCGGGGGTGCCGGACGATCATTGCGGAGAAGACGGTCTGAGGCCGTTCCGCCTGTTGTTGGGATCGGGCGGTCAGCCGGATCAAGAGGAAAGACAAGGAAATGGATAATCAGGTGCGCACGGTTCCGGGGGCACGGAGCGGCTTCATCACCAGGAGCAGGGCGGCGGTTTCGCTGCTCTTTCTCATGAACGGCTTCGTCGTCGGCTGCTGGGCGCCGAAGATTCCCGATTTTGCCGAGCGACTGGGGCTTACCAAGTTCGAACTCGGGTTGATGATCCTCGTCTTCGGCTTCGGTTCGCTGGTCATGATGCCGATCGCCGGCGCGCAGATCGCAAGGCATGGCTCGCGCGTCGTCGTGCTGGCGCTTGCCGTCTGTGTGCTGCCAATGCTTCTGGCGCTGACGCTGGCGCCAAACGTCATTACCGGCGCAATCTCGCTCTTCCTGTTCGGCGGCTTCATCGGTGCGATGGACGTGGCGATGAACGCCAATGCGGTGGCGGTGGAAAAATCCATGCGCCGTGCCATCATGTCGTCCTGCCATGCCTTCTGGAGCCTTGGCGGATTGATCGGCTCCGGCCTCGGTGGTTTCGTCATCTCCAAGCTCGGAATTCTCGGCCATGCGGAACTGGCGACCGTGCTGGCCGCAATCTTCCTTGCCGTCGCCTGGCCGATGGTTCTCGCCGATCCGCCGCATCCCGAAGACAAGAAGGAAAAGACGCGGCTGCCGATGGTGCCGCTGCCCTGGCTGCTTGGTCTCATGGCGTTGTTCTGCATGGTGCCGGAGGGCGCGGTGCTGGATTGGGGCGCGCTTTATCTGCGGCAGGAAATGGGTGCGTCGGTCGCGCTGTCCGGCCTCGGTTTTGCAGCCTTCTCGGCGACCATGGCGATCATGCGCTTTGCGGGCGATCTGGTCCGCGACCGCCTTGGCGGCGTGAAAACGCTGCGTATCTGCACCCTGTTTGCCATCGTCGGCATGTTGCTCGCCAGCCTCGCACCGAATGCGGAGATTGCCATACTCGGCTTTGCCTTCTGCGGCGTCGGCATTTCCAACATGGTGCCGATTGCCTTTTCGGCCGCAGGCAACATTCCCGGCCTGAAACCCGGCATCGGCATTTCCGTCGTCACGACCATGGGCTATTCCGGCATGCTGGTGGCGCCTTCGGTGATCGGCTTCGTGGCGGAGCATGTCGGCTTTGCTGCCGTCTTTATGGCGCTGCCGGTGCTGCTTCTGGTCGTGCTCGCCTTCTCCAGGCTTGCGCATTATGCGGACGGCGCCTCGGGTGGCGGCCACTGAGCCGCCTCCAAGCAAAAGTGATATGCGGGGCGGTTGACAAGCCCGCGGGCTTGATCCACCTGAAAGGCTCTGTTTTCCGGGTGTAGAGTTCTTCATGTCTGCTTTCGATTTCGATCCGAAACCGCGCCGCGCCTCCGTAGCCGTTGATGTCGGCGGCGTCATTGTCGGTGGCGGGGCGCCGGTCGTGGTGCAATCCATGACGAATACCGATACGGCGGATGTCGATTCCACCGTGGCCCAGGTGGCCGCGCTCCACCGCGCCGGTTCGGAACTGGTGCGTATCACTGTCGATCGCGATGAAAGTGCGGCTGCCGTGCCGAAGATCCGCGAACGCCTGCTGCGCCTTGGCATGGACGTGCCGCTGATCGGCGATTTCCACTATATCGGCCACAAGCTGCTGGCCGACCATCCGGAATGTGCTGAAGCGCTGGCGAAATATCGCATCAATCCCGGCAATGTCGGCTTCAAGGACAAGAAGGACAAGCAGTTTGCCGAAATCATCGAGATGGCGATCCGCTACGACAAGCCGGTGCGCATCGGCGTCAACTGGGGTTCGCTCGATCAGGAACTGCTGACGCAGCTGATGGACAAGAACCAGGCGGAGGGCTCGCCGCTTTCGGCGCGCCAAGTGACGCATGAGGCGATCGTGCAGTCGGCGTTGCTTTCAGCCCAGCTTGCCGAAGAGATCGGTCTGCCGCGCAACCGCATCATCCTGTCGGCCAAGGTCAGCCAGGTGCAGGATCTGATCGCGGTGAATTCCATGCTGGCCGAACGCTCCAACCATGCGCTCCATCTCGGCCTGACCGAAGCCGGCATGGGCACGAAAGGCATCGTCGCCTCTTCGGCTGCCATGGGCTATGTGCTGCAGAACGGCATCGGCGATACGATCCGCATTTCGCTGACGCCGGAACCGAACGGCGACCGCACGCGCGAGGTGCAGGTGGCGCAGGAGTTGTTGCAGGTCATGGGTTTCCGCCAGTTCGTGCCTGTGGTTGCGGCCTGTCCCGGCTGCGGGCGCACGACCTCGACGGTATTCCAGGAACTTGCCCAGAACATTCAGAACGACATCCGCAAGAACATGCCGGTCTGGCGCGAGAAATATCCGGGCGTGGAAGCGCTGAACGTCGCCGTCATGGGCTGCATCGTCAACGGTCCGGGCGAGAGCAAACATGCCGATATCGGCATCTCGCTGCCCGGCACCGGCGAGACGCCGGCCGCTCCGGTCTTCATCGACGGCAAGAAGGCGCTGACGCTGCGCGGGCCGAACATCGCTTCGGATTTCGAAGCGCTTGTCATCGACTATATCGAGAAGCGCTTCGGCAGGAAGACAGCGGCGGAGTAATCACTCCGCCTTCGTGCTTTCTGCCAACGCGCCGGCAAGCAAGGTCCTTGCGGCCCAGCGCAGGGTCTTTTCGGCTTCCTTCGGCTCCAGCTCGCAAATATCGCGCATCACCACGACCGACTCTATGCCCATGACGAGCGAGAGCGCGTTGACGAGGCGCTTGAACTCCTTTGGCGGTATTTCGCCTTCCAAAGGCGCCATCGCCTGTTTCAGCCAGTCGATGCGGCGGCCGCCACGACGAACCTGGCTGTCGCCGACCGCCGAGCTGCCGAGCAGCGCGCGGAAGACGCTCTCATTGCCGAGCACCATCTGAAAGACGTCCGCAACCAGCCTGTCCAGCCGGTCCGCGACGGTTGCCGCGCCGGCATTGTCAGGCGCGGGCGCAACCTTGATCACATCGGCCACGCCATCCAGTACCGCTTCGCGGATGATCTCGTCCGGTGTCGAGAAGTAGCGATAGGCGGTTGCCCTGGAGATCCCGGCCAAGTCGGCCACCTCGGCGACCGAGGGATGCCCCCCTTTTTCAATGATCTTTCGCGCCGCCCGCAACAGTTCCGTGCGGGTACGGCGCTTCTGGTTCACGCGCTCGAACTTTTTCTCTTGACTGTCCATTTTTGCCTCGTTATGAGATTTTAGTCTCATTAAGAGTTGAGTGTATCACAAACTATCTGGAGCACAAGGCAAATGAATTCCACACCTTCCTTCAAGACGGGCGCAGCGGCACCGATGACCGTCCACTTCCTCGGCAACATCCTCACCTTCCGCGCCCGCTATGCGGATACGCAAGGCAGCTTTACCGTGATCGAAGTCTATACCGCGCCGAATGCCGGCCCGCCGCCGCATACGCAGACCGATCAGGAAGCCTTTCTGGTTCTCGAAGGTCGCTACGAGATCATCGTCGGCGACGAGACGAAGCATTGCGGCCCGGGCGATTTCGTTCATGTCTCGCCGGGCGTCATGCACAGTTTCCGCAATATCGACAACAAGCCGTCGCGCATGCTGCTGATCAATTTCCCCGGCGACCTGCACGAGGAATTCTTCGTGGCCGTCGGCGATCCGCTCGCGCCGGGAACGACGACCTTCCCGCCGATGGGTGTTCCCGATGTCGGCAAGATCGTCGAGACGGCCGCCAGGTTCGGCATCGACATTCCGCTTCCGCCCATGGGCTGAGCATCATCGAAGGGGAGCGATCATGACACCCGATTTCATCAACCGGCTGCTGGCATCTGCCATCACCAGGCTTTTCGCCCGCATTCTCCTGACCCTGATGTTCTGGTCGAGCGGGCTTGCCAAGCTTTTCGACTTCAACACGGCACTTGCCGAGATGGAGCGCTACGGGCTTTCGCCGGCAGCGCCGGTCGCGCTTGCCGTCATCTTCGTGCAGCTCGTCGGATCGGCGCTGGTCATATCAGGGCGCTACGTCTGGCTCGGGGCCGGCGCCCTCGGCGTCTTCACCGTGCTGACCATTCCGATCGCTAACGCCTTCTGGGGCATGAGCGGCGAGGCGGCGTTTCTCGAGATGATATTTGCGGTCGAGCATCTGAGCGTGATCGGCGGCCTCGTGGTCGTGGCGATCCTGATGCGGCAGTCCTCACCCGCGAAAGAAACGGGGCATTTCGCACGCGCCTGACAGGCAATGGGTGGGGCAGGGAGAGGGCGTCGCGCAAGCGGCGCCTCTTCTGTTGCGTCAGCTTTTTCGTTCGGCGATGAAACGGGCCGTGGCAACCAGCGCCGCGGCATGTTCGCCATAGGGGGAAAGCAAAGTTTCCGCATCCTCGACATGCCGGCGCAACTGTTTTTCAGCCCATTCCATCCCGTGCAGCGCCACCAGTGTTCCCTTGCCGCGGGCAGCGTCCTTGCCGGTTGCCTTGCCCATCGTCTTGATGTCCGAGGTCAGGTCGAGGATATCGTCGGCAAGCTGGAAGGCGAGGCCGATCTTCTCGCCGAAACGGCGCAGGCGCTGCCGGTCGTCTGCGGAAGCGCCGGCGACGATGGCGCCGGCCTCGCAGGCAAAGCGGATCAGCGCCCCCGTCTTCATGGCCTGCAGGCGGATGATGCCGGCCTCGTCGGGCGCCTGTTTTTCCGCCGCGAGATCGAGCGCCTGGCCGCCGGCCATGCCGCCGAGGCCGGCAGCACGGGCGAGCGCCAGCACGAGTTCCGTCTTGGCCCGGTCCGGCAGGTCCGTTTCGGGCGCGGCAATGACATCGAAAGCGTAGGTCAGGAGGCTGTCGCCGGCGAGGATCGCGGTCGCCTCGTCGAACTGGATATGCACGGTCGGCTTGCCGCGCCGCAGATCGTCATCGTCCATCGCCGGAAGGTCGTCGTGAACGAGCGAATAACAATGAATGCATTCGAGGGCCGCTCCGACACGCAAGGCCGCCTGCCTGTTGCCGCCGAGAAGGGCCGCACTTTCCACGACAAGGAAGGGTCGCAGGCGCTTGCCGCCGTTGAGCACGGCATAATGCATGGCGCCGCGCAGGAGATCCGGACGGGCGATCTCGTCGGACAGGACCGCCGCAGACAGCAACTGGTCAAGCAGCGCCTCGACCTCGGCAGCGCCGCTTTTCAACCGTGTCTCGAATGTTTCCCTTTTGGCGTCCATGCGCGCTCTTTGGCACGACGGAACGGCTGCTGGCAACGGAATTGTCGATCACCGCGCCAAGATTTCAGCTGTGCTCTGGCAATGCGGGTTTTCAGGCGGTATGACAACGGCGAGGGCGAAAACGGACTGGGACATTGGATATAGCGCCGGAGACAGAGGAGAGCGCCGAGGCGCCGGTTCGCCGGCGCTGGTTTGGAGACCGCCAGGTGCTGAAGCGCATCGTTCTTGCCGTGCTGGCCGTGCTGCTTTTGCCTTACGTCCTGATCTTCCTCTATCTTCTGCCCTTCATCCATCCGGTTTCGACGCTGATGTTGCGGGATCTCGTGCTCCTGCGCGGTTATGACCGGCAGTGGGTGTCGATCGACGATGTCGCGCCTGTTCTCGTCCAATCAGTGATGATGTCGGAGGACGGCCAATATTGTTTCCACGGCGGCGTCGACTGGGGCGAGATGCGCATGCTGGTCGAAGATACGCTGCAGGGCCAGGAAACGCGTGGCGGCAGCACGATCCCCATGCAGACGGCGAAGAACCTCTTCCTTTGGAACAGCCGCTCCTTCATCCGCAAGGGGTTGGAACTGCCGCTCGCGGTTGCCTCCGATTTCGTCTGGTCGAAGCGGCGGCTGATGGAGATCTACCTCAATATCGCCGAGTGGGGTCCCGGCATTTACGGCATCGAGGCCGCGGCGCAGTATCACTTCAAGGTGCCGGCCGCCAAGCTCACCCGCCGGCAGGCATCGCTTCTGGCGGTTTCCCTGCCGAATCCCATCGACCGCAATGCCGGGAAACCCGGGCGGGGTCTGCGGCGGCTGGCGGGCGTGATCGAGCGACGGGCTCAAGGTTCGGGCGATTACATCAAATGCATCTATGATTGATATCAGAACTTGTCGTTGGAAGCGGCAAGCGTCATCTGACATTCTTGGTCCTGCCATAAGGGCGAAAGCAGCACCAACGGAAGCCCTGAGTCGCCCATGACGTCAACGATACTTTCCCCTGAACTTCTTCAATATTCCAGGACCCATAATCCCCATCCGCCGGCGCATCTGGGCACGCGCTACCGCAAGGTCGGCGGCTTCCTGCCGGAGCAGGGCAACACGATCGTCTGCCACCCGGTAAAGGGCTCGCAGACACAACGGACGCTGATCGCGGCGCGCGAAAAGTATCTGGCGATGCCAGAAGCGCCGCAGTTTCTCTTCACGCCGATCACAAGCCTCCACATGACGCTTTTCGAGGGCGTTATCGAGGGCCGCCGTGCGGAGAATTTCTGGCCCGGCGACATTCCGCTGGAAACGCCGATCGACGACATGACCGAGCTTATGGCGGCGCGGCTCGAAGGGTTCTCGGTGTTCGAGCCTTTCAAGGTCGCCGTCGTCAATGGACGGCCGACCGGCCTGCTCGTCGAAGGGGCAACGGCGGCAGACCGCAAGGTGATGCGCGCCTGGCGGGATGCGTTTGCCGATCTTCTGGGTTATCGTCAGCCCAACCACGACGACCACAAGTTCCACATGACCTTCGCCTACGCGATCGAGCGACTGGAAGACGAGGCGCTGCCGCGCTGGCAGGCCATGCTCGACGAGGTGACGGAGGATATCCGCCGGGAGGCTCCGGTATTCGAGCTGATGCCCCCGGCCTTCTGCGTGTTCGAGGACATGAACCATTTCCACGAACTGCTGATTTTCGATTTCGAACCCTGACAGGAAATCACATGGACAAGCTGACGCTTTATATCGCCAACAAGAACTATTCTTCCTGGTCCTTCCGGCCATGGATGGCGCTGACCGGCGTCGGCATCGATTTCGAAGAGGTGCTGATCCCCTTCGATTATCCAAACGGCAATCCCAACATCAAGGCCGTATCGCCGAGCGGCCATGTGCCCTTGCTGCAGCATGGCGGACTGAAGATCTGGGAATCCTTCGCCATCATCGAATACGCGGCGGAGCTTTTTCCTGAAGCCGGATTGCTGCCGGAGGACCGTGCCGGTCGGGCGCTTGCGCGGTCGGTTTGCATGGAGATGATGTCGAGCTTCCGGGCGCTGCGCAGCGCCTGCCCGATGAATATCCGCCGGCCGAAGGGCAGGATTGCGCTGCCGGACGGCGTTTCGGCCGATGTCATCAGGATCGAAACGATCTGGCGCGACCTGCTGCAGGCATCCGGCGGGCCATTCCTGTTCGGTGCCTTCAGCGGCGTGGATGCGATGTTTGCCCCCGTCGTCAACCGCTTCGATGTCTACGATCTCGTCGGCAGCGCCGATATCCTGGCCTATATGGATACGATGAAGGCGCACCCGGCCTGGCGGAAATGGGAAGAGGCCGCGCATGCCGAGCCGTGGATTGTGCCGGAAGACGAGGTCTGAACGGGGAATCAGCGGCATCGCAAAAAATACATCTGGGGACTGGTCAAGACCGCGCCTTGCATGTATAAGCGCGCAAAATTTCCGAAATCGCGACATGTCCGTTTCGGCCGCCAGTCTGGCCGTGGAGATGTTTTGCCCGCAAGTGGAGTAAGAGAAATGGCTGTACCGAAGAGAAAAACAAGCCCGTCCAAGCGCGGTATGCGCCGTTCGGCTGATGCACTGAAGGCTCCGACCTATGTCGAAGACAAGAACTCCGGCGAACTGCGTCGCCCGCATCATATCGATCTGAAGACCGGTATGTACCGTGGCCGTCAGGTTCTGACGCCGAAGGAAAACGCATAATTCCTTATGCGGCTTGTCCGATGAAGTTTTAAAGGCCGGCTCGACGCCGGCCTTTTCTTTTCAGGATATTATAACCTTCGGTGTCTTGAAGTGCGGCGGTGATGTCGGGCAGTATTCCCGACAGTTCAGGGAGATCAGGCCGCATGATGACCGTAATACCGCTGATGGTTATACCTTTTATTCTTTACAATCTGGCGATGTTGGGCCTGTTGGGCGGCGGCGGTATTCCCGCGCTCCAGCACGACGTTATCGTGCTGTCGATGCTCTCGGGTGCGATCTGGAGCATGGCGCTCGGCGACCTCTTCATCGTCGTGGCGCTCGTCGTGCTCTTCTTCGAAATATTGAAGGCAACCCGGAACGGTTCCGGCAACCTCGTCAATCACATGCTGTCGATGCTGGTCTTCATCGCCTTCCTGGTCGAGTTTCTGCTCGTCCAGGATGCGGCGACCCAGGTCTTCTTCATTCTGATGACCATTGCGCTGATCGACGTGATCGGCGGCTTTGCGGTGTCGATCCGCAGCGCCGGCCGCGACGTCTCGATCGGCCTATAGGCTGTCGAGCTTGTTCTGCAGCGCGCGAAGCTGTTCCTTCAGCTCGTCGATATCCTTGGCCTCCGCCTTGCGCGTTTCCTTGGGCGGCGGCGTCATGAAGGGCGAGAACATCTGCATGGCCTGCTGGAACATTTCGGTGTTGCGGCGGACCTGATCCTCGACCATCTGCATGGGAAGCTGCAGGTTCTTGCCGAGCGGCGTTTCGCCGAAGGCGCGGTTCACCTGCTCGCGGATCTGTGCCTGCTGTTCGGTGAAGGCGCGCATGGAATGTTCGAGAAAGCTCGGAACGACCATCTGCATCTGGTCGCCGTAATAGGTGATGAGCTGGCGGAGAAAGGAGATCGGAAGCAAGGTGTTGCCGGTCTTCGATTCCTGCTCGAAAATAATCTGGGTCAATACCGAATGCGTGATGTCGTCGCCGCTCTTTGCGTCCTGGACGACAAAGTCCTCCCCCTTCTTCACCATCTCCGCCAGGTCTTCCAGCGTCACGTAGGTGCTGGTGCCTGTATTATAGAGGCGGCGATTGGCATATTTTTTGATGACGATTTGACCTTCGGTCTTTGCCATTATCAGTCTCCCGAACCCCGTCTGATTGTATGGATACTCCTCCGGTTGCGACTGTAGACGCAAAAGAAGGGTGGTGACAATCTCTTTGTGCGATGCGGCAAGCCCTTTCCTTTACGAGCAAATTCATTCTGGCGCGCTGCAACAATGTGCCCCCGCCGTCTTGGCATTTGACTTGGGCCTGCAGCTTTGTCAGTTTCGACTTATATGTGTGATGAGAAACGAGGAAACCACCCATGAGCAGTTCATCCGTCGTCATCGCCAGCGCAGCGCGTACCGCTGTCGGTTCCTTCAACGGTGCTTTCGGTGCCGTTCCCGCTCACGAGCTTGGTGCCGCCGCCGTCAAGGGCGCGCTGGAGCGAGCTGGTGTTTCCCCTGAAGAGGTCGATGAGGTCATTCTCGGCCAGGTTCTGCAGGCTGGCGAAGGCCAGAACCCGGCCCGCCAGGCGGCGATGAAGGCCGGAATTCCCAAGGAGGCGACTGCCTGGGGCGTCAATCAGCTGTGCGGCTCGGGCCTGCGCGCCGTTGCGCTTGGCATGCAGCAGATCGCGCTTGGCGATGCGAAGATCATCGTCGCCGGCGGCCAGGAATCCATGTCGATGGCGCCGCATGCAGCGCATTTGCGCGGCGGCGTGAAGATGGGCGACATGAAAATGATCGACACCATGATCAAGGACGGCCTGACCGACGCCTTCTACGGCTACCACATGGGCATCACCGCGGAAAATATCGCGCGGCAATGGCAGCTTTCCCGTGACGACCAGGACCAGTTCGCCGTCGGCTCGCAGAACAAGGCCGAAGCCGCGCAGAAAGCCGGCCGCTTCAAGGATGAAATCGTTCCCTTCGTCATTCAGACTCGCAAGGGTGACGTGACCGTCGATGCCGACGAGTATATTCGCCACGGCGCGACGCTGGAGGCCATGGCCAAGCTGCGGCCCGCTTTCGACAAGGATGGCACGGTGACCGCCGCGAATGCCTCCGGTCTCAACGACGGCGCCGCCGCCGCCGTGCTGATGAGCGAGGCGGAAGCTTCGCGCCGCGGTATCCAGCCGCTTGCCCGCATCGTTTCCTGGGCAACGGCCGGCGTCGACCCGCAGGTCATGGGCACAGGCCCGATCCCGGCTTCCCGCAAGGCGCTGGAAAAGGCGGGCTGGTCTGTCGGCGATCTCGACCTTGTCGAAGCCAACGAGGCCTTTGCGGCCCAGTCCTGCGCCGTCAACAGGGATCTCGGCTGGAATCCCGATATCGTCAACGTCAACGGCGGTGCGATTGCGATCGGTCATCCGATCGGCGCTTCGGGAGCACGTATTCTCAACACCCTGCTCTTCGAGATGAAGCGCCGGGGCGCCAGGAAGGGGTTGGCTACTCTGTGCATCGGCGGCGGCATGGGCGTCGCGATGTGCTTCGAAGCAATGTAAATAGCGTACGATGCATGTTTCTTGAGGCCCGCCCGAGAGCGGGCTGACAACAAAAGGGGAGCGGAACATGAGCAGAGTGGCTCTGGTCACTGGGGGTACGCGCGGCATTGGCGCGGCAATTTCGATGGCGCTCAAGAATGCCGGCTATCGAGTGGCCGCCAACTATGCCGGCAATGAGGAAAAGGCGAGAGCATTTCACGATGCCACCGGTGTTCCGGCCTTCAGGTGGGACGTCTCCGACTACGACGCCTGCGGCGAGGGCATAGCGAAAGTCCAGGCCGAACTCGGGCCGGTCGAGATCCTCGTCAACAATGCCGGCATCACGCGCGACGCGATGTTCCACAAGATGACGCCGCAGCAATGGCACGAGGTCATCAACACCAATCTCACCGGCCTGTTCAACATGACGCACCATGTCTGGAACGGCATGCGTGACCGCAGCTTCGGCCGTATCGTCAACATATCTTCCATCAACGGCCAGAAGGGTCAGATGGGGCAGGTGAACTATTCGGCCGCAAAAGCCGGCGACCTTGGATTTACCAAGGCGCTTGCCCAGGAAGGCGCCGTCAAGAACATCACCGTCAATGCCATCTGCCCCGGTTATATCGGGACGGAGATGGTGCGTGCGGTGCCGGAAAAGGTGCTCAACGAGAAGATCATTCCGCAAATCCCGGTCGGGCGCCTGGGCGAACCCGAGGAGATCGCGCGCTGCGTAACCTTCCTCGTTTCCGATGATGCCGGTTTCATTACCGGTTCGACGCTGACGGCCAATGGCGGCCAGTTCTTCGTCTGAGCCTATTTCTTCTGGCTGTGGGCATAGCTGTTCGGGAAGCTGCCGGTACCGTCATAGGGGCCGGCAGACGCACCATAGGCCGCAAGGGCGATGGTGATGAGGGCAGCGATTGCGATGATCCTGTTCATATTCGCTTCTCCCCGGGGACGGCTGCTCGGATAGCAGCTGCCACGCTGCTCCGGTTTCGTCGATAGGTCAGGCGTTTGGATGATGGCGCCTGCCGGCTCTGACGGGCACTTTCTGGATAGCGCGGTCCCGGCTGCGGAAGGCAGCGACTGCCGTCGTCAGAAAAGCCGAGGCGATCAGGACCGCGACGGCGGAATTGAGGAAAATCTGGGCCATGGTAGCGTTCCTTTGCGCTCGCGGGCGGCATGTGCTCGGTCCCTGCGATGTCGGAAGGAATATGGGCCCGGCCCTGGCGACGCGCTAGATTTGACTTCGGCGACCCATCGTCAACGCAGCGTTGACGACGAAAAGGCGGAAGAAAAACGGGCGCCGAAGCGCCCGTTGAAAATTTCTGATGGGCCGATGCCGATTAGCGGCAACGCGCTTCGTAGCGGCGGCCGTAGCGGTCGCGATAGATGCAGTAGCCGCGGCGTTCGACCGACTGGCCGATCAGGGCGCCTGTCAGGCCGCCAGCGACTGCGCCGACTGCCGCGCCGCCCCAGCTGTTGGTGACAGCGCCGCCGATGATGGCGCCCGTGCCGGCGCCGATCGCCGTGCCCTGCTCCGTCGGTGTGCAGGACGCGAGAGCGCCGATGAGAGCGCAGCTAAGAACAATCTTCTTCATGTCTAAACTCCCCAGGTTCTGGCCTTTAAATTCGGCCCATCAGGACAAGAATGATAATGATGACGAGAACTAACCCCAAACCTCCGGAAGGTCCATAGCCCCATCCGCGGCTATAACCCCAATTCGGCAAGGCGCCGATCAATAATAGAATAAGGATAATAAGAAGTATCGTGCCAAGCATGGTGTTTGTCCTGCCTCATCCTCATTTCGACTGGACTAGTAACACGCATCCGCGATTTTTGTTCCCGGCTAAGCTCTCGGAATATCACGCCGGCGTTATCGGCCACCATGACAGAACCGGATTTCGCCGGTTTCGAGGAAAGCAGGTCGGCAAACCGATGTCGACCATTTCCTGTTATGGTTAAAATTCCATTTAAATACAATATGTTGTAGCGAACAAAGCCGGAAAATGAAGATGTCTCTGATTCGTCGGCGATTCGTTCCGGCTTTGATCGGCGGTGACTCCTAAGCCAATTGCCGGCAGCGGCCGGCTTAAAGCATCGTGAATTCGACATGTAAAAGATTAATGCGGTCATACGGCTTTGAACGGCGGCAGCAAAATCGGAATCCGTATCTTGGGATCAGAGACCACAGCGCTCACAAGATCTCGCCGTGAACGAAAAGGGAAAACCTCGACATCAGCGATTCGTCTCCGATTCGTTCCGGCTTTGGTCGAACTGTTAATTTTGGGCTTGACCTTGCGTTTCTGCGGTGCATGCCACAAGCGTTAATCGCGGTTGCCGGCATTTGTTCTCGGTCGTATCGGCAGATTCAGCATCTAGTGTAAAAAAGTGATTCAAAATCAATACTTAGCCGTGAACAAAAGCTGAATCAGCGGGAGTCAGCGATTCGTCTCCGATTCGTTCTCAAGCTGTTCCGAATCTTAAATCAAGCACTTAGCTACTGTGGCTTCCACGCTCAATCCAAAGTCTATTTCAAATCTGCCCTTGCGTTTGGTGCTTCGGCTGTCCATGTGTTCTGTGCCTCTCCCGCAGGAGCCGACTTGACCCCGGGGCGTTCGCGCCTCACTTGCATGGACCATGACCCTGACTTCGCAGCCGATGATACTGAGCGGGCGCGGCGTGACCGCGGTGCTCGGGCCGACCAATACCGGCAAGACCCATTATGCGATCGAACGCATGGTGGCGCACGGCACGGGTGTCATCGGCCTGCCGCTGCGTCTGCTGGCGCGCGAGGTCTATACGCGGGTGGTCGAAAAGGTCGGTGCCCAGAACGTGGCGCTGGTGACAGGCGAAGAAAAGATCTCGCCGCCGAATGCGCGTTTCTCGGTGTGCACGGTCGAAGCAATGCCGCGGGAGACCAAGGCGGCCTTCGTCGCAATCGATGAAGTGCAGCTCGCGGGCGATCTCGAGCGCGGCCATATCTTTACAGACCGGATCCTGCATCTGCGCGGCCGCGAGGAGACGCTTCTGCTTGGCGCTGCCACCATGCGGCCGATCCTGCAGCAGCTCCTGCCGGGGATTACGGTTACGGAGCGGCCGCGGCTTTCCCACCTTCTTTATGCCGGGCAAAAAAAGATTACCCGGCTGCCGCAGCGCTCGGCGATCGTCGCCTTCTCGGCGGACGAGGTCTACGCGATCGCGGAGCTGATCCGACGCCAGCGCGGCGGGGCAGCCGTCGTGCTTGGCGCACTCAGCCCGCGCACCCGCAATGCGCAGGTGGCGCTCTATCAGGCTGGCGATGTCGAATATCTCGTTGCGACCGATGCGATCGGCATGGGCCTCAATCTCGACGTCGACCATGTGGCCTTCGCCCAGGACCGGAAATTCGACGGCTACCAGTTCCGCAACCTCAATCCCGGCGAACTCGGCCAGATCGCCGGCCGTGCCGGCCGGCACGTGCGCGACGGTACCTTTGGCGTCACCGGCCAGGTCTCGCCCTTCGACGAGGAGCTCGTGCAGCGCATCGAGGGCCATGAGTTCGACAATATCAAGGTTCTGCAGTGGCGCACCAAGGATCTCGATTTTTCCTCGATACAATCCCTGCGGGCAAGCCTGGAGACCGGCCCCCGCGTGCCGGGCCTGACGCGGGCGCTGCCGGCAGTCGACCAGCAGGCGCTCGAACACCTGTCGCGCTATCCGGAAATCATTGATCTCGCTAACACGCCGGCACGGGTCGAAAAGCTCTGGGAGGCTTGCGCTCTGCCGGACTATCGGCGCATAACGCCTGCGCAACATGCCGATCTTATCTCTACCCTCTTTTCCGATCTGGTGCGCTATGGCACGGTGAACGAGCAATTTCTTGCGGAGCAAGTTCACCGCTCAGATCGGACAGATGGGGAAATTGACACGCTTTCGGCGCGAATCGCGCAGATAAGAACCTGGACCTATGTATCGAATCGGCCCGGCTGGCTTGCCGATCCGACACACTGGCAGGAAAAGACGCGGGAAATCGAAGATCGATTGTCCGATGCGTTACATGAAAGGTTGACGAAACGCTTTGTTGATCGCAGGACATCTGTGCTCATGAAGCGCCTGAGAGAGAATGCGATGCTGGAAGCTGAAATCAGTGTGAATGGCGATGTCTTCGTTGAAGGACATCATGTGGGGCAGTTGACCGGGTTCCGTTTCACGCCTGTCGGGGGAACGGACGGGCCGGACGCCAAGGCGGTTCAGGCTGCGTCGCAAAAGGCGCTCGCGCTCGAATTCGAAGCTCGCGCCGCGCGCCTGCATGCCGCAGGCAATGCCGATCTGGCGATCGGCTCGGATGGGCTGGTGCGCTGGCTCGGCGATCCCGTCGGCCGTCTTTCCGGCAGCGACCATGTGATGCGGCCGCGTGTCATCCTGCTTGCCGACGAGCAGCTCACGGGCAATGCGCGCGATCATGTCGCTGCCCGTATCGAACGGTTCGTCAACCACCATATCAGCACGGTACTGAAGCCGCTGGACGACCTGTCGCGCGCCGAGGACCTGCAGGGTCTTGCCAAGGGGCTCGCCTTCCAGCTCGTGGAAAATCTCGGCGTGCTCTTCCGCCGCGACGTGACGGAAGAGGTGAAGTCCCTGGATCAGGATGCCCGCGCCTCCATGCGCCGTTACGGCATCCGCTTCGGCGCATATCACATCTTCGTACCGGCGCTTCTCAAGCCGGCGCCGGCGGAACTCATCACCCTGCTCTGGGCGCTGAAGAACGACGGCCTCGAAAAGCCCGGCTATGGCGATCTCATCCCGGTGCTGGCCGCCGGCCGCACGTCCGTCGTCACCGATCCGAGCTTCGAGCGCATGTTCTACAAGCTCGCGGGCTTCCGTTTCCTCGGCAAGCGCGCGGTGCGCATCGACATTCTCGAGCGTCTTGCCGACCTCATCCGTCCGCTGCTGCAGTGGAAGCCGGGTCAGGGCACGCGCCCGGACGGCGCCTATGACGGCCGCCGCTTCACGACGACGACGGCGATGCTGTCCATTCTCGGCGCGACACTGGAAGACATGGAAGAGATCCTCAAGGGTCTCGGCTACCGTGCCGACGCGGTAAAGGCCGAAGAGGCGACCGCATTCCTTGCGACGCAGGATGCGGCATCCGCACCGGCGGCGGTTGCGGCCGAGCCTGCGGCCGAAGAAACGGCTGAGAAGGCCGACCATGACGACGCCGACGGTGCTTCGGAAGAGGCGCCCGCCGTCGAAGCCGCGCCGGCGGCCGCGGAAGCGCCGGCAGTTGCCGAAGCTTCGGCCGAGGCCGGCGAGGCTGCGGAGCCCAAGCCGGTTCTCCTGTGGCGTCTCGGGGGACGCAACGAAAACCAGCGTCAGGCGCGCGGCCATGGCGAGCGCCGTGGCGGACAAGGCCAGGGGCAGGACCGCGCAGACCGCAACAATCGCCGCCATGGCGGCGAAGGCGGCGAAAGCCGGGACGGCAACCGCAACAACAACCGCAACCGGGACGGCGGCAACCGCGAAGGCGGCAATCGTGACGGCGGGCGTCCTCAACATGCGCGCAATGACCGCAACGAGCAGCGCGGCGACCGCAACAAGGATCGTGGCGATCGCAACGACCGCAACAATAACCGCGGCAATTCGCAGCCGCTGCGCTTCGAGGCCAAGCCGCCGCGCAAGGAGAAGCCGATCGATCCGGATTCTCCCTTCGCCAAGCTTGCTGCGCTCAAGGAGCAGATGAAGAAGTAACCATGGGCGAAGAAACACAGCCAGGAAGCGGTTCGCGCCAGCGCATCGACAAATGGCTGTTTTTCGCCCGCATGGTGAAGTCGCGCTCGCTGGCGCAGAGCCATATCCAGTCCGGTCACGTCAGCATCAACGGCACGCGCTGCGCGCAGCCCAGCCAGACGGTCAAGGCGGGCGACCGTGTCGAGCTGACGCTGGAGCGGCGAGATGTCGTCCTTGTCGTCCGCCTGCCCGGCGACCGGCGCGGACCTTATGAGGAGGCGAAGCTGCTCTACGAGGATCTGTCGCCGCCCCCGGATGAGGCAAAACGTCTCACCCCCTATGAGCAGGCCATTCGCGCTAGCGGTTCCGGAAGGCCGACGAAAAAGGAACGCCGTGCAATCGACAGGCTGATGTCGGACGAGGATTAGAAAACTCTTCCCGCCGTCAGCCTTTCAGAGATCGTTTGTCCTTGAAATCCTGCTGTAAAGCCGATACGTCACACGCAGCCTGCCGGGTAGCGTGCTTGCCTCCCAAGCCTGTCCACGCTTTCTCTCCGGCTCAGGGGACAGGCGCGACGTTCCAGGTTGCCCGACCCCGCCCGCATGGACATCCTGGAGTTCTTCATGACCTATGTCGTGACCGACAATTGCATCCGCTGCAAATACACCGATTGTGTCGAAGTCTGCCCGGTCGACTGTTTCTACGAGGGCGAGAATTTCCTCGTCATCCATCCCGATGAGTGCATCGACTGCGGCGTTTGCGAGCCGGAATGTCCTGCCGAGGCAATCAAGCCCGATACCGAGCCGGGGCTCGACAAGTGGCTGAAGATCAATGCCGAATATGCCAGCATCTGGCCGAATATCACGGTGAAAAAAGAGCCGATGGCCGGGGCCAAGGAACTGGACGGCGAGACCGGGAAATTCGAGAAATACTTCTCGGAAAAGCCCGGCAGCGGCGATTGAAAATATCCGCTTGCCGTGCCGTTGAAACCGGGTTCAACGGTAGGTTAAACGTTTCAAATTACGCGTGAGTCACATGGGGGCTATGTGTTGCCTACATGACTCACGTTCAGCAAATTATTGATTTCCTCATATTTTTGTGATACGTTCACCACACTGTTCCATTTGTGGCATGACGCATGCCCAAAACCATCACGAAAGTAGAACAAATCCGTACGCGGTTTCCGTGACATATCAATAACTTGAGCTGTCGGATCCCAAGATCGCGCGCAAGGATGGCTTTTGCTTCTGTCTGGTGGAACCAGAGTGAAGTCACCCGACGGATTTAACCGTCTCATCCGGGCCTGACTGACCCGGCTCCGGCCGCTGCCGGAAGCGTAACAGGGAGTTTTTGATTAGAATGACCACCCAGCAGAAAAAACCTTCTACCGCACGTCACGGCTTCAAGACTGGTGAATCGATCGTGTATCCCGCACACGGCGTCGGTACCATCACGGCTATCGAAGAGCAAGAAGTCGCAGGCATGAAGCTTGAACTTTTCGTCATCGATTTTGAAAAGGACAAGATGCGTTTGAAGGTTCCGGTCGCGAAGGCCATGAGCATCGGCATGCGCAAGCTTTCCGAGACCGACTTCGTTGAGCGTGCCCTCAAGGTCGTGCAGGGCAAGGCTCGCGTCAAGCGCACCATGTGGTCCCGCCGCGCCCAGGAATATGATGCGAAGATCAATTCCGGCGACCTGATTTCCATCGCAGAAGTCGTTCGCGACCTTTACCGTGCAGAGAACCAGCCGGAACAGTCCTATTCCGAGCGCCAGCTTTACGAGGCCGCTCTCGACCGCATGGCCCGCGAAATCGCGGCCGTCAACAAGATGTCCGAAACCGAAGCCGTTCGCCTCGTCGAGACCAATCTCAACAAGGGTCCGAAGCGCGGCAAGGCAATCGAAGAGGACGACTCGCAGGACGAAGCCGCTTAACAGCGCATTGTTTTTGCTGATGAAAAAACCCGGCCTTGGTGCCGGGTTTTTTATTGGAACTTTTTCGACGCTCCAGCGTTCATACACAGTGATGCGGACTTAAGCCGGAGCCTTGAAGCTCGGCCCGATGTCCGCCAAAGCTGTCAATGTTCGATGAGGAGCGGATCATGATCTCCAGAATTTGCCTTTCCGGCAATCTCAAGAAACTGATCCAATCCAGCCGCTTCGGCGGCACATGATGAGAGATAGGGCCTCCTCCTGAAAAGTCCAGGAGCGAGGCCCTTATGCATTCAGGATCCGAGTTTGCTCCGGAACAGCGATGTTCCGGAAACGATGTTTGCTTGTTCATTTTTAGGCACGTGGCCCGTTTAGGAGAGCGATATGAAGAACATGTCTGCAGATCGGCGCATGATCAAAATAGCAATGGCGGCTCCCTATCTCGCCCGTGAAGAAGAGCATAACCTGGCCATCCGCTGGAAAGACCATGAGGACCGCGGTGCCCGCAATCAGATCGCCATGGCGCATATGCGCCTCGTGATTTCCATGGCCGGCAAGTTCCGCAATTTCGGCCTGCCGATGAGCGATCTCGTGCAGGAAGGCTATGTCGGGCTCCTGGAGGCTGCGGCTCGTTTCGAGCCGGCGCGCGATGTGCGGTTTTCCACCTATGCAAGCTGGTGGATCCGTGCCTCGATCCAGGACTATATCCTGCGCAACTGGTCGATCGTGCGCGGCGGTACGAGTTCGGCCCAGAAGGCGCTGTTCTTCAACCTGCGGCGCCTGCGTGCTAAGCTTGCCAAGGGCGATACGCAACTGACGCTGCAGTCCATTCATCAGGAAATCGCCGCTGCTCTCGGTGTTAGCCTCGCCGACGTGCAGACGATGGACGCGCGCCTTTCCGGCAACGACGCTTCGCTGCAGGCGCCTTCCGTGTCGGGTGATGCCGACAGCGCGGAAAAGATGGATTTCCTCGTCAGCGACGAGCCGCTGCCGGATGAGCAGGTCTCCAACATGATTGACGGCGAGCGCCGCCGCGTCTGGCTTGCGTCTGCCCTCAAGCATCTCAACGAACGGGAAATGAAGATCATCAGCGCGCGCCGGCTCGCCGAAGACGGGGCAACGCTCGAAGAGCTCGGCGCCGACCTCGGGATTTCCAAGGAGCGCGTGCGGCAGATCGAAAGCCGGGCGATGGAAAAGCTTCGTACGGCGCTCGTCAGCGCCGATCCGCATATGGCAACCTACGCCTGACCAGGAATTACTCCCCAGCAGCACAGACTGGCCCGGTTTGAAGCCGGGCTTTCTTTTATTCGGAGATAATCTTCACCCGGTCGCCCGGAGACACGGCGGCACCCGTCGGCAGGGCGTTGATCAGCTTGAAGAGATCGAGCTTGCGATCGGTGCCCATCATGCGGGAGGCGAGCGTGGTGATGTTGTCGCCAGGGCGGACCGTCACCACCCGCACGCGCAGCGGCTTCAGCGAAGCGGCTTCGCTCGGCGTCATCCGGCGGAAGCTCGCGCGCAGAACGTTTGCCGTCGGCTCCAGCGACGGGCTGCCCTTCGGCACTGCCGTCAGAAAACGGAAAATCTGGTTGTTGTTTCTGATGACTGTGACATCGAAGTCCCAGCGGTCGGCGGTGGCGCGCGCGGTCGCGGCCTCCATGCCGTTGACGTTGATCGGCTGGATGGTCGAGGGGTCGAGGCCGGTCACCCAGCCGCTGGAAATGTAATTCGTCAGGCTCTGGTTCTGGTTGTCGGCCACACCGTCGAAGCGGATGGCGATATCGTTCGGGCCGGTTGCCATGACCGCTTCGACCTTGTTGTCGATGCTGAAGTCGGGCGGCACGTCGAAGCGGATGCCGAGGCCGCCGTGCAGGAAGGTCTGGCCCCGCACATACCCCTCTTCCGGACTGTCGCCATAGAGGAGGCCGTCGATACCGTCGAGATAATAGTCCCGGCCCTTGTCGCCGACCGAACCTTCCTGGCCGAAGGCGCGGGCATGGCTGCGGGCAAGCTCGATGCGCTGGGCGGAATTCGGATGGCTCGACAGGAAGTCCAGGCTCTGGTCGGCTTCCGGATCGACCGACATGAAGCGGCTGTAGGCGGCCATGGAATCGAGGAACCGGGCGGCCGCATAGGGATCATAGCCGGCTTCGCCGAGCATGCGCACGCCGATGACGTCGGCCTGCAGTTCCTGCTGGCGGGAGAAGGCGGCAAGGCGCAGTTTGCCACGGGCAAGCGCCTGTTTGCCGGCGATATCGCTCGACAGAACTTCGGCGACGACGCGGCTGGCGATCACTTCCGCCTCTTCGCGCTTCTGGCGTTCGATGCCGTGGTTTGCTGTGACATGGCCCATTTCGTGCGAAAGAACGGCGGCCACTTCCGAGGCGTCGTTGGCGAGCGCAAGCAGGCCGCGGGTGACATAGAGATAGCCGCCCGGCAGTGCGAAGGCGTTGATGGCAGGCGAGTTGAGGATGGTGATGCGGTAGGACTGGCTCGGATTTTCCGAGACGGCCGTCAGCGCGCCGGCGATGCGGGCGACAAGGCGCTCGGTCTTGGCGTCCTTGTATTCACCGCCGTAGCTCGCAACGATGCGCGGATGTTCGCGCGCGCCCATGGCGGCACGCGGATCGTTCTTCTGCACTTCGTCGACGATTTGCGGGTTGGACGAGGGGCCGACGGTTGGCTGATAGGACTGCTCGATCAGCGACTCGCAACCGTTCAGCGCCACGGCGCAGGCCGAAAGCAGCAGGAGGCGGCGCGCCCAACGGCGTGGCGCAAGAAAGGCATTCCTGGAAAGCGCGGGCGATTTCCACGTCGTCATGCTGTCCAGTCTGTCTCTCCGCGTCATTTTAAGTCGCCGGTCCGCCGCATCTTCGGGCCGGCCGTTGCCAGGAAAATTCAATAGGCTTCCGCCTCGGTTCTCGCGCTGCACAATCGGCCAATCCAAGTCTTTGCTCTAGCTGATTTCCGCGTGGGTTGCATAGCGAGACTCTATCTAAATGTGGCGCCGTTGCATTTCGGCAATGCCTCGCCCGTCGAGGCACTTCTCGCTCCGATGAAATTATGGCGAAAGTTCCATCGCAAGTGCAGATTCCGACCGCACTGCGGAAAAAATCGGCCATTACGGCGACCGATGCGGGCAAGCGTAACGCTTGCGCGAAGAATGCAATTAAAGGTAGCGTTTCGTCTCTGCTAAAATGAGAGAGGGCAGGCGAGCGCGCCTGTGCCTATTCTGCGGCTTCCGCAGCGAGGTTGGCCGGGTCGCTCTTGCGTTCGCCGGCGCGCGGCAGCTGCACCGGTTTCAGCATGATGGCGGCCACCAGACCGATCAAAGCAATGCCGCAGGAGGTCATGAACAGCGGCGAGAAGGCGGCGGCATAAGCGTCGGCCACGGCCTGGCGGCTGGCTTCGGGAAGTGCTGCCATCATTTTCGGCGTTAGCTCCTCGATATTGGCAACACCGGGAATGGAGGAGCCGAGCCTGCCGAGCTGTGATGCGATGATCGCGCCGTAGATGGAAATGGCAATCGAGGCGCCGCCCATGCGCGACAGCGTGACCGAGCCGGTCGCCGCGCCGACATCGCGGGCCGGCGCGGCGTTCTGAACGCCGATGACCGGAACCTGCTGTGCAAGGCCGATACCGATGCCGTGCAGCAGCATGATGGCGCCGATGAAGGCGATCGGCGTTCCGGCATGAACTTGCGAGATCAAGGCGAAGGCAATGGCGCTGCAGGTGAGGCTGGCGATGGCGAAGGGCTTGTAGCGGCCGGTCTTCGAAATGATACGGCCGGCATTCAGGGAGCCGCAGACGAGGCCGCCTGTCAGCAGGATGAAGAGCAGGCCGGCGCCGGAGGGCGAAA
Organism: Rhizobium sp. KDH_Rht_773_N; assembly: GCF_052946295.1. Classification (NCBI taxonomy): domain Bacteria; kingdom Pseudomonadati; phylum Pseudomonadota; class Alphaproteobacteria; order Hyphomicrobiales; family Rhizobiaceae; genus Rhizobium; species Rhizobium sp. KDH_Rht_773_N. Next base: position 1,978,403 of record NZ_CM129525.1, read on the forward strand.
GGCCCGTCGTCGTCTGCAGGAACAGCGCGAGATAGTTGACCATGCCGATGGCGATCGCGCCGCCCATGATGGAGATCACCAGCAACAGGCTGAAGGTTGAATTGCGGAAAAGCTGCAGCGGTACGATCGGCTCCGGCGCGCGGCGCTCGACGAATACCCAGGTGACGGCGCACACCACGCCGAAGGCGACGATGCCGATGCTTTGCGGCGAGATCAGCGCGCCGAAAAGCTCGCTGCTGTCGGTCGCAAGCACGATGCTGGTCGTCGTCAGCGCCAGCAGGAGCGCGCCGGCATAGTCGATCTTCGGCCGGCGATGCGGCTTGCGGTAGGGCAGCATGAAGGCGAGACCGGTCAATACGATGAAACCGATCGGCACGTTGACGAGGAAGATCGAGCGCCAGCCGAAGAGATCGCTCATCGTGCCGCCGAGGACCGGGCCGATGGCGCCGGAGGCCATCAGAACGAGGCTGGAATAACTCTGGTAGCGGGCGCGCTCGCGCGGCTCGAACAGGTCGGCGTTGACGGCGAAGATCGAAACCATGATGCCGCCGCCGCCGAAGCCCTGCAATACGCGGGCGGCAATCAGCGTGTTCATGGAGACGGCAAGGCCGCAGACGGCAGAGCCCGCCGTGAAGATCGCGATCGCCGTCATCATCACATATTTGCGGCCGAAGAGATCGCCGAGCTTGCCGTAGAGCGGCATGACGGCGCTGAGCGCCAGCAGATAGGCAGAACCGACCCAACCGAAGCGATCCAGATGGCCGAACTCGCCGACGATGGTCGGCAGAGCGGTGGAGACAATCTGGTTGTCGAGCGTTGCCATGAACATGGCGGTCATCAGGAAGAGGAAAAGGATGAGACGCTTGCGGGGATCCGTCACGAGCGGTGCGGGGGCAGGTTGCATATCCATGGGAGGGCCATATTCGTTGTGCCAGTGCTTTATGTGCTAATGTCATATATTTGTCAATGGCACATTATTGACATCGGCATATTTTATTTTCGACTCCCGTCTGTTATGGTTCCGTCATGAACGAGACCCTGACCAAGACAAGACCGATCGCGCTTGACGATGCCTCCATGGACAGCGTGCCACGCATCGGCCGCACCATGACGCGCATGCGAATGATGACAGGCCGCCGGCTGATCGGCCGCCTGGCGATCCAGAGCGTGGCGCCGGATCTGGAGCTTTCGCATCTGGACGTGCTCGATGCCGTGCGCCGCGCGCAGGAAAACGGCGAGGTGACGGTCGGGGCCATTGCCGAGATGCTGCGCATCGACCCATCGCGGGCAAGCCGGGTCGTGTCCGATATGGTCGGCCGCAACGTCCTGCGCCGCGAGGCTTCGCAGGCGGATGCGCGCCGTATCGTCGTCGTCATGACGCCGGTCGGGCAGAATCTGCTGGCGGAAATCCAGGCCCAGAAGCTTGCCTTCGTTTCCGAGGTCGTGCGGGACTGGCCGCAGGAAGAAGTCGAAACTTTCTCGCTGCTGTTCGAGAAATTCATCGGCGGCTATGAGACGATCTTCCTTTCCCGCGACAAGGATACGCCGGGCTGAGGAAAAGAGGCGGAGCGTTTGATCTCGCTCAAGCCGGCCCGTCCAAGGCAAGTCTAAGTCTCTCCTCGTTCGACGACATCAGGAGAGATTCACATGAAACATCATCGGCTTCGGCTGAGAGGCATGTTTGCCGCCATTGTTTTCGCATCCTTCGGGCAGGCGGCGCTTTGCGCCGATCTGACGCCTCCGGCAGACGCGCCGGCGGCTGCGCAAAGCCCATGGCAGGTGCGCCTGCGCGCGCTCGGGGTGATCACGCGCGACAACGGCTCGGTCGACGGCATCTCCGGATCGGGTCTGTCCTATTCGGACACTGTGGTTCCGGAAGTGGATATCTCCTATTTCTTCACGGACAATATTTCCGCCGAACTCATTCTCGGCACGACCTATGCCAATGTGCATGGCGAAGGTTCGATTGCCGGACTCGGCGAAATCGGCAAGACCTGGCTGCTGCCGCCGACGCTGACGCTGCAATATCATTTCACCGATTTCGGTGCCTTCCAGCCCTATCTCGGCGCCGGTGTGAACTACACGGTCTTCTACAACCAGTCCGGCAAGAGCGCCGACAGCCTCGACGTGAAGAACACGTTCGGCGTCGCCCTGCAGGCGGGCTTCGACTATATGTTCGACGAGCACTGGGGCGCGAACGTGGATGTGAAGAAGATCTTCCTGCGCCCGGATTTCGATGCGACAGTCGGCGGTGCCGACGTCAGCGGCAAAGCGAAACTCGATCCCTGGCTGATCGGCGCCGGCGTGACCTACCGCTTCTAGGAGAAAGGCGCCGGATGCCCGGCCGGATGTCTGGCGCCCCTTCCCCTTCACCCCCCGTTTGCGCTATGGGCAATGCCCATGAGCCAGTCCACCTTCACCATCCTGCTCGGCGGGGCACTCAGCCTGACCGATCGCCTGCGCGACGCCGTTCGGGACAGCCGCTTCATTGCGGCCGATGGCGGCATGCGCCATGCGGCGGCTCTCGGCGTGGTGCCGGAACTGTGGGTCGGCGATTTCGATTCGACGCCGCCCGATCTCGACGGGGCCTTTCCCACCGTGCCGCGCCAGCCCTATCCGGCCGCAAAGGCTGCGACCGATGGTGAAATCGCCGTTGCCGAGGCGATCGAGCGCGGCGCAAAACGCCTGATCCTTGCAGGTGCGCTGGGCGGCGAACGTTCCGACCACGCGCTTCAACATTTGCTTTACGGGGTCGAACTGGCACAGCAAGGTTTCGACGTGCTGCTCACCTCGGGCAGCGAGGAGGCGGTGCCTTTGCTTCCCGGTGCGCTGGAGATCGACCTTCCGCCCGGCAGCCTGTTTTCCGTGCCGGGTTTCAGCGAACTCAACGGGCTGTCCATCGAAAATGCCCGCTATCCGCTCATCGACTTCCATTTGCCCTTCGGCTCGTCGCGCACCATTTCCAATGTGGCGGAAGGCCGCGTGCGCTTCTCGCTTGCCAGCGGCAGGGCCATCGTGCTCGCGCGGCCCTATGATCTTTCCGGAGTCTGATACTTGGCGCCTCCCATCCTGAAACTCGACGATATCTTCCTGAGCTTCGGCGGCACGCCGCTGCTTGCCGGCGCTGCGCTACAGGTAGAGCCTGGCGACAAGATCTGCCTCGTCGGCCGCAACGGCTCGGGCAAATCGACGCTGCTGAAGATTGCCGCCGGCCTCGTCGATGCCCAGTCCGGTGAGGTATTCCGTCATCCGGCATCGACGGTGCGCTACCTGGAGCAGGCACCGGATTTTGCCGGCTTCGAGACCGTGCAGACCTATGCCGAAGCCGGGCTCGGGCCGGGTGACGATCCCTACCGTGTCACTTATCTTCTTTCGCACCTGGGGCTCACCGGCGAGGAAAGCCCGAAAAATCTTTCCGGCGGCGAGGCGCGTCGCGCAGCCCTTGCGCGCGTGCTGGCGCCGGAGCCCGACATTCTGCTGCTCGACGAGCCGACCAACCATCTCGACCTGCCGACCATCGAATGGCTGGAAGGCGAACTGCAGAAGACGCGCAGCGCGCTGGTCCTGATTTCGCACGACCGCCGTTTCCTGGAAAAAGTCTCGACGGCGACCGTCTGGCTGGACCGCGGCACCTCTCGCCGGCTCGACAAGGGTTTTGCGTTTTTCGAGGCTTGGCGCGATCAGGTGCTGGAGGCGGAAGAGCTTGAACAGCACAAGCTCGGCAAGGCGATCGAGCGGGAAGAACATTGGCTGCGCTACGGCGTGACGGCGCGGCGCAAGCGCAATATGCGCCGCCTGGGCGAGTTGCAGACGATGCGCGCGCAGTATCGCGGCCACAAAGGGCCGCAGGGAACGGTACAGGCGAGCGTTTCCGACGCGCAGGAATCCGGCAAGCTGGTGATCGAGGCCGACAAGATCACCAAGAGCTACGACGACAGAGCGATCGTCGCGCCGTTTTCGATCCGCGTGCATCGCGGCGACTGCATCGGTCTCGTGGGACCCAACGGTGCCGGCAAGACGACGCTTCTGAAGATGCTGACCGGCCAGCTTGCGCCGGACAGCGGCACGGTCAAGCTCGGCACCAATCTCGAGATTGCTACCCTCGACCAGAAGCGCGAGGATCTCGATCCCGAGGATACGCTCGCCAATTACCTGACGGATGGGCGCGGCGAGAACCTGCTCGTCAATGGCGAGCAGCGGCATGTGACCGGCTACATGAAGGAATTCCTGTTCCAGCCGGAGCAGGCACGCACGCCGATCAAGAACCTCTCAGGCGGTGAGCGCGCTCGGCTGATGCTGGCGCGCATCCTGTCGCGGCCGGCGAACCTTCTCATCCTCGACGAACCGACCAACGACCTCGACATCGAGACGCTGGATCTGTTGCAGGAGATTGTCACGGGCTTTCCGGGCACGGTCATCCTCGTCAGCCACGATCGTGATTTCCTCGACCGGACGGTGACGTCAACGATCGCTCCGGCCAATCCGGAAGCGCCCGACGGACGCTGGATCGAATATGCCGGCGGTTATTCCGACATGCTGGCACAGCGCAAGGGTGCGGCCGAAGAGCGCCGGAAGGCCGAGAAGGCTGCGGACAAGCCCAAGACACAGGAGACTGCGGCTGCCGCTCCTTCCGCCTCCAAAGGCAAGCTTTCCTACAAGCAGAAGTTCGCGCTCGAAAACCTGCCCAAGGAAATGGCGAAAGCCGAAGCCGAAATCGCCAGGCGCGAAGAGAAGATGGCCGACCCGAACCTCTTCACAAAGGATCCCGCAACCTTCAGCCGGATGGCATCGGAGATGGAAAAGCTGCGTGACAGCCTGACCCGAATGGAAGAGGAGTGGCTGGAACTGGAAATGCTGCGCGAGGAGCTGGAAGGCTGATCCAACAATAATTTCCCGAAATGTCGGATCGGGTGGTTTTGCGCCGTCCTTGGGCCGAACGTGATCGACGGCATGGTGCCGCCACCTCATAAGGGAGATTTTTCATGCGCATGATTTTCGTGAACCTGCCGGTCAAGGACCTGGTCAAGTCGAAGGAATTCTTTTCGGCGCTCGGCTTTTCCTACAATCCCGCCTTCACCAACGACGATGCCGCCTGCATGATCGTCGAGGAAAATATCTATGTAATGCTGCTGACGCACGGGCACTTCCGGCAGTTCATCGACGGCGAGATCGCCGATACGTCGAAGGGCAAGGAAGTGTTGACCTGCCTTTCGGCCGGCAGCCGCGCCGAGGTGGACGATTACCTGAAGAAAGCGCTGGCAGCCGGCGGCAGCCCTGGAAGCCGATACTCGACATGGGGCCGATGTACGGGTGCAGCTTCCAGGATCTCGATGGTCATGTCTGGGAAATCATGTACATGGACATGTCTGCGGCCGGCTGAGCGGGCCTTTCACAGGCTTTCGCGGACCTCCGGCGGCCAAGACCCGGCATCGGGGTCCGCTTCCCTCACTTTTCCTTGATTCGCCGGCGCCACGTCATGCGGCATAGAGTGCCGCTCCGGCAGCCGGGGGCTGGTGCCGACCAATGGCGACAAGGAAGAGCCACATGCCTCGCAGATTCTATACCGGATTATTCATGGCGCTTGCCGCCAGCAGCTTCGTCGCTTTCGGTCTTTCGCAGGCGGCGAGCGCGCAGGAAAACCAGCGCGTGCGGGTGCGCGGCACGGTGGAAAGCTTCAGTGGCGATACGCTGGTCGTCAAGACCCGTGAAGGCAGCGATGCGACGATTGCGCTCAAGTCCGGCTGGAAGGTCGCCGGCATCAGGAATGCGTCGGTCGACGACATCAAGGTTGGCGATTTCGTCGGCGTCGCCTCGCTTCCGAAAGGCACGGGGCCTGACGGCGCAATCGAGGTGCTGATCTTCCCCGCCGCGATGAAGGGGGCCGGCGAAGGCAGCCGCCCCTGGGATGTGCAGCCGAACAGTTCGATGACGAACGCGACTGTCAGCAATGCGGTCAAGGCGGTCGACGGGCATACGATCACGCTCACTTATCAGGGCAAGGAAAAGACCATCTCGATTGCCGACGGCACGCCGATCGTCACTTTTGCGCCGGCGACGAAGGATGACCTGAAGCCCGGTGCCGGGGTCATCGTCATGGCGGAAAAGGCGGCCGACGGGCGCATTTCGGCTGCGCAGGTCAGCGTCGGCATCAATGGCGTGATGCCGCCGATGTGAATTTGTCTGGCGCCTCGGTTTTACGCCATTCCGGGCGAAGGGCCGCGGCCGCGTTTCTTGAATTGGCTTAGAGTGCCGGGGCAGGAGCCGCCGCGGCGCTCGATCCCGGAGCCGACGCTGCCGGTTCTCCCTGGGGTTTGGAAGGCAGCGCCTCCAGATGCAGCGTGCGCGGATGCAGCGTCTCCAGATAGGTCTCCGAGCGGCCGATATAGATCATGCCGGTTTGCGGCAGGGTGGCGAGCAGCTTCGTCATCGTGTGCTGCCATTCCGGTTCCATGCCTTCGAGCACTTCGTCGAAAACGGCCCAGCGCGGCTTGACGAGAAGCAGGCGGGCAAAGCCGATCGCCTTCTGCTCATCGGCATCGAGAAGCTTATCCCAGCGCGCGCGGTTGTCGATCCGGGCGACCAGCGAATGCAGGCCGGCAGCCTCAAGCGCGGCCTCGACCGCGGCCGTGTCGTAGGCTTCAGGCTTTTCGGGAAAAGCGATCGCCTCGCGCAGCGTGCCGCCCGGGACATAGGCAAGCTGCGGGATGAACATCATATCCTTGATCGGCGGCAGGCCCATGGTGCCGTGACCGGAGGGCCAGAGGCCGGCCATTGCCTGGAAGAGCAGGCGGCGGTTCACGCTGTGATCGCCGTTGATCATGACCTTCTCGCCGGCCTTGATCGTCACGTCGTTCTCACGCATGCGGAAGCCGCCGCACTCGTCGATATCCTCGCCAAGCTTGGCAACGATAACGATGTCTTTCAGCGTCAGCGTATCGGAAGCCGTTTCCTCATAGGTGATGGCGTCCTCTACTTCGAAGCCATCGTCCATGTCCTGAAGCGCCTGGCGAAAATCGGTGACGCGCATCAGTGTCGCGCGCCATTCGGCGATCGGGCCGAAATTGGCGACATACCAGCGCAGCGCCGTGTTGACCTGGTTGAAGGCGCCGACCGACATCATCAGCTGGCCGAAGGTCAGCCCGCCGGAAAAATAGGCGGGTGCTGCGACGATGATCGGTATGACGATGACCAGCCAGCCGTAACCTGCCGAAACCCAGGTGAGGTTGGTATTGGCCATGGCAAGCCGCTTGATGACCGAGAGAACGTTGGTGATATCACCGTTGATGCGCTTGCGCTCGTTCTCTTCGCCACGCGCCACCGTGATCGCCGGCATGTTCTCGTTGGCGTGCATCAGCGCGAAGCGTAGCTCGGCTTCCTTCGAGAACCGGTCGGCATTGAGCTTGACGAGCTTGCGGCCAACGACCTGGCTCAAGACCGAGGCAGATGCGGCGTAAAAGATTGCCGCCCAGACCATGTAGCCGGGGATGGTGAAGCTGTAGCCATTGATGCGGAAGATGAAGCCGCTCGAAAGCTCCCACAGGACACCGATGAAGCTGACGAGCAGGATGGTCGACTGCAGGAGGCCGAGGGCAAGGTTGGTGGTGCTTTCGGCGAGATTGCGGGAATCCTCGTGAAGGCGCTGGTCGGGATTGACGCCGAGGATGCCGATGGTGGAGAGCTTGAGGGCGCGCTTGCGCTCCAGCCACTGATCGACGAGATCGCGCGACAGTCCTTCGCGCATATAGAGGGCCGTCATCTGGTTCAGCCATGCCTGCAGCACGTTGAGCAGCAAGAGCGCGCCGGCGATCATCGCGAAGACTTCAAGCTGGCGGAAGAACTCGCCGAGATCACGACGCTCCAGCGAATCGTAGAAAGGGGCGTTCCATTCGTTGAGGATCACCTGTCCATAGGCAGTCGCCAGGATGATGACGACAAGCAGGATCGCAAGCGCAACGACCTTGCCCCGAACCTGCGAATTCCAGAATGCGGAGAACATCACCCCAAGCCGATACGTCAGGCTGAGATCGTATCCCACCCGGTCCTGACGCTGGATGTCCTTCCTCCCGTTGACGTCATTCTTCATTATTTTTTCCAAAATCGCCCATCCTCCATTATTAACATGGGGACGTTACTGGTCCATCAACAGATTCCACCACCCATAAAGAAAGCGTGATGGTTTGCGCAGCTGTCCGTATTGACAGTTGATTCGCGGGCGGACTGGCGCTAATTAAGATGCCTCGTGGTGATTTGGCCGGCCGGCTTGCAGCCACGTTAAATAAGTCGCTAAAGGGCCGCGTGCGGACCGGTAGCGATTCTTTCGCCGCCGGTTTTTTATTTTGATCGAGTTGACCGCAATGCCCATCAAGATCCCCGATACGCTGCCCGCCTTCGAAACCCTCGTAAACGAGGGCGTGCGGGTGATGACCGAAACGGTGGCGATCCGTCAGGATATCCGCCCGCTGCAGATCGGGCTGCTCAACCTCATGCCGAACAAGATCAAGACCGAAGTGCAGATGGCGCGCCTGGTCGGCGCTTCGCCGCTGCAGGTGGAATTCTCGCTTGTCCGCGTCGGCAATCACAAGGCCAAGAATACGTCCGAAGAACACCTGCTTGCTTTCTACCAGACCTGGGAGGAAGTGAAGCACCGCAAGTTTGACGGCTTCATCATCACGGGCGCGCCAATCGAGACGCTGCCCTACGAGGATGTTACCTATTGGAAGGAAATGCAGCAGATTTTCGACTGGACGCAGACAAATGTCCATTCAACCATGAACGTCTGCTGGGGCGCGATGGCGGGAATCTATCATTTCCACGGCGTGCCGAAATACGAGCTGAAGGAAAAGGCCTTCGGCGTCTACCGCCACCGCAACCTCAAGCCTTCCTCTGTCTATCTCAACGGTTTCTCCGACAATTTCGAGGTTCCGGTGTCGCGCTGGACCGAAGTGCGCCGGGCCGATATCGAGAAGGTCGATGGCCTTGAGATATTGATGGAATCGAGCGAGATGGGTGTCTGTCTCGTCCATGAGCCGAAGGGGCGGCGGCTCTATATCTTCAATCACGTCGAATATGATTCCACGTCGCTTTCGGACGAATATTTCCGCGATGTGAATGCCGGCGTGCCGATCAAGATGCCGCATAACTACTTCCCGCATAACGATCCGGCGCTTCCGCCGCAAAACCGCTGGCGCAGCCACGCGCATCTGCTTTTCGGCAACTGGATCAACGAGATCTATCAGACGACGCCCTATGATATCGAGGAGATCGGTTCGGACATCTGAGCGTCACCGGCCGGGTTTGCGAACGGCGCCGTCGCATTTCTGCGACGGCGTTTTGTTTTCCGGTTCCGCCCGGTTGCGGTTTGCGGCGAAAGGGGGCAGGTTCCGGTTTCTGAAACCCAGGGGCGGAGTGAGCGTCGATCATGGCGGACAAGTTGGAACGGGAAGTTTTCGGCCAGACGAAAGAGGGAGAGACCGTTCATCGCGTCGCCATCAGCGGCGGCGGACTGACGGTCAAGGTGTTGAACTGGGGCGCGGTCATCCAGGATATCAGGCTCGACGGGCACGATGCGCCGCTGGTGCTCGGCTTCGAGAATTTCGACAGCTATCTCGACCATTCGCCATTCTTCGGCGCAACGCCGGGACGCTGTGCCAACCGCATCGGCGACGGCAAGTTCACGCTCGATGGCAAGGCCTACCAGCTTGAGCTCAACGAGAAGGGCGTCACGCACCTTCATGGCGGCAGCAACAATATCGGCAGGCTCGTCTGGACGATCGTCGAACACGAGGCCGACCGGGTCGTGCTGAAGATCGTCGATCCCGATGGCCGCGCCGGCTACCCCGGCAATTGCACGATCCAGGCCAGCTATCATGTGCATGGCAATGGCGTGCTTTCCGTCAACTACGAGACGGTGACGGACCAGCCGACGCTCGCCAATGTCTGCCAGCATTCCTATTTCAATCTCGACGGTCGGGAGGATGCGCTGGCGCATGACATCATGATCGCCGCCGACCACTATCTGCCGACCAACGAGAAGCAGATACCGACCGGCGAGATCCGCCCGGTCGAGGGCACTGCGTTCGATTTCCGGACGATGGCGCCGATGAAGCGTTTTTCCGGACAGGAGCAGGCGCTTTACGACCATAATTTCTGCTTCTCGAACGCGCGCACGGCCAAACGTTCCGTCGTGCTTGCTCGCAGTCTGCATTCCGGCGTTTCGCTGGAAGTGCGCACGACGGAGCCTGGCGTTCAGTTCTATGCCGGCTTCAAGCTCGGTGTTCCGGTTCCGGGCCTAGACGGCCGTAAATACGGCCCCTTCGCCGGCTTCTGCCTGGAAACGCAGGTCTGGCCCGACGCCGTCAACCATGCGGGCTTTCCGAACGCGGTTCTGCGCCCGGGCGAAGTGCTGCGGCAGGAAACGGACTACATCTTCACGAAGGGCTGAGCTCGCTCATGCTCTCGGGATCTATGACCCTCGCGGCCTTCCCGCGAGGGTTTTTCTTTCTGCGAAGCGAATCCGACTTGCTGAATGGTCCTAGATAGGTTCTATTGTATCCTCATGGATAGAACCAGTCTGATAGCAGAGCTGAACGGCCGCGGGCTGCGCGACGAGGCGGCAACGGGTCCGCTTTACAAGCGGCTGGCGCAGGCCCTGACGGGCCTCATTCAGGAAGGTCTCCTGAAACCCGGCGCCGCGCTGCCGGGCGAGCGTGATCTGGCGGAAGCGCTCAAGCTCGGCCGCGTGACGGTGCGGACAGCCTATCGCGATCTCATGACGTCAGGTGCGCTGGAGTCTCGCCACGGCAGCGGCACCTTCGTTTCCAGCAAGGTGGAGCGGATGGAGCAGTCGCTGTGGCGGCTTTCCTCCTTTTCGGCGGATATGCGCTCGCGCGGGCGCTCGCCGGCGGCGAAGATCCTGTCGCGTACGGTCAACAACCCTTCGCCGGAAGAATCCTTCCTGCTCGGTCTTGGAGTCGACGAACCGGTGTTGCGGCTCGACCGCCTTCGCCTCGCCGACGGACTGCCGCTCGCAATCGAGCGCGCCGTCGTACCGGTCAAGTTTCTCGGCGAGGATGCCGGCGGCGAAGGTTCGCTCTACGATGCGCTCGCGGCCCGAGGCCACAAACCGGTACGCGCCATGCAGCGGCTGACCGCCGTCACGCTCGATCCTTCGTCGGCGGCTATCCTGAACGTCAAATCCGGCGCGCCGGCCCTTCTGATCGAACGCGTCTCGCGCCTGGAAGACCAGCGCGTCGTTGAATACACCCGCTCGCACTATCGTGGCGACGCCTATGATTTCGTCGCCGAACTGAGAATTGGAGATGACCTATGAGTGAGAACCAGTCGCTGATGCTGCAGGAGGCGGGCCAGTCGCCCGAGGTGGTCGCTACCCTGCTCGAAAAGGAAAAACCGGTCTTTGCCGAAATTGCCCGGCTGTTCTCCGCCTCCCGCCCAAGCGTCGTGACGACTGCGGCACGCGGCTCCTCCGACCATGCGGCGACCTTTTTCAAATATCTCTTCGAGATCACCTGCGGCGTGCCGGTCGCCTCGATCGGTCCGTCGATCGCCTCGGTCTACGGCGCCCCCCTGCATCTGAAGGGCGGCATCCATTTCACCGTTTCCCAGTCGGGCGCGAGCCCCGACATCGTGGCGCTGCAGGACGCGGCCAAGAAAGGCGGGGCGACGACGATCGCCGTCGTCAATGTCACCGACAGCCCGCTTGCCAAGCAGGCCGATATCGTTCTCGGCCTCAATGCCGGCGCCGAAAAGAGCGTGGCGGCGACGAAGTCCTTCATCGCATCGGTTGCCGCGCTCGCTGGCGTTACGGCTGCGATTGGCGGCAAGGCCGATCTGCAGGCGGCGCTCGAAAAGCTTCCGGCCGCTCTTTCCCAGACGTCCGGCATCGATACCAAGGCGGCCGAGGACGTGCTGTTCAATGCCGCTTCGCTCTATACCGGTGGCCGCGGCACCGCTTTCGCCATTGCTCTCGAAGCTGCGCTGAAAGCCAAGGAAACGGCCGGCCTTCATGCAGAAGCTTTCTCTCTTGCGGAACTGATGCATGGCCCGATGCGCCTTGTACAGCCTGGCTTCCCGATTGTCGGCTTCGTGCCTGACGATGCCGCCTTCGACAACAATGTGAAAGCGCTTGACCGGCTGCAGAAGCTCGGCGCCACCACCGTACCCTTCTCGACAAAGGCGCTCGCCGGCGTCAATCTGCAGGTTCCGACGACCGGCAACGGCCTTGTCGATCCGCTGGTTTCGCTGCTCGTCTACTATCGCCTGATCGAGTCCGTCACCCGCCGCAAGGGCTTCGATCCGGACAAGCCGGCAAACCTGCTCAAGGTGACGGAGACCGTCTGATGACCCGCAAGATCTTCACCGGAGCCCGTATCTTCGATGGCGAACGCTTCCATGACGAGCGGGCGCTGATCGTCAAGGACGGACATGTCGAGGCGATCGTCGGCCTGAACGATCTGCCCGAGGGCGAGGTCGCAAGACTGGCGGGCGGCGTGCTGTCCGCCGGTTTCGTCGATGCGCAGGTCAATGGCGGCGGCGGCCGCATGCTGAACGACGAACCATCGCCGGATTCCATGTACATGATCGCCGACGGGCATCGCCCTTACGGTACGACGGCATTGCTGCCGACGCTGATCACCGACACGGCCGCGGCGACGGCCGCGGCGATCGAAGCGGCCAAGGTTGCGGTGAAGAGCAATCGCGGCGTGGCCGGCCTGCATCTGGAAGGTCCGCATCTGGCGCCGGCCCGCAAGGGCGCGCATCTGGCCGAACTGATGCGTCCGGTCGAGGATCGGGACGTCAAGGCCTTCATTGCCGCGCGCGAGGCGATCGGCACGCTGCTCGTGACCATGGCGGCAGAGCAGGTGACGGTTGCGCAGGTGCGTGAACTGAGCGAAGCCGGCGTCATCGTCAGTATCGGCCATTCCGACAGCACCAGCGAGGCGGCGGAAGCCCGCTTCGATGCCGGAGCTCGGGGTGTGACGCACCTCTTCAACGCCATGAGCCAGCTGGCGCACCGGGCGCCGGGGCTGGTTGGCGCTGCGATCGACCATCCGGCGGTCTGGTGCGGCATCATCGCCGATGGCCACCATGTTGATCCCAAGGCCCTGCGCACGGCGCTGCGCGCCAAACGTGGCGAGGGCCGGCTTTTCTTCGTGACCGATGCGATGTCGCTGGTCGGCTCGCAGACGGATACGTTCACTTTGAACGGCCGCACCGTGCGGCGCGAAAGGGGCGGTTTCTGCTCGAAGCTCGTGCTTTCGGACGGCACGCTTGCAGGTTCGGATGTCGATATGGCATCGACTATCCGCTATGGCGTCACCTATCTGGATCTGACGCTTGCCGAGGCGCTCAGGATGGCGACACTCTACCCGGCGCGTTTCCTGCGGCTTGCCGATCGCGGCCACCTGTCGCCGGGCGCACGCGCCGATCTGGTGCATTTCACCGATGCGATCGAAGTCACTGCGACCTGGCTCAGCGGCGAGCCGGCGTAAGGAGGACGGTGGATGAGCGACATCACCGACGCCTATTTCTCCAATCTCATCGGCCGGCTGGAGGAATTGAAGCGGGCACTTGCCGAACCGATGGCGCAGGCCGCCGAAGCGATCCTCGCAGCCGCCCGCGCCGACAAGCGGGTCTATGTCTTCGGTACCGGCCATTCGCATATGCTGGCGGAAGAGGTGCATTACCGCGCCGGCGGGCTTGCTTTCACCGTGCCCGTTCTCGTCGGCTCGGCCATGCTGCATGAGGGTGCCGTCATCAGTTCGGTCTATGAGCGCACACAGGGCCTGGTGCGGCCGATGCTGGAGCGTTACGGCATGCAGCCGGGCGATGTCATCATCATCGCTTCCAATTCAGGCGTGAATGCTGCACCGATCGAGGCGGCCGACTACGCGCGCGAAATCGGCGCCAAGGTGATCGCCATTACTTCGATCGCCTATTCGACGGCGATCGCCAACGGGCGCCGCCGGCTTGCCGACGTGGCCGACGTGGTTCTGGACAACGGGCTGCCGCCGGGCGATGCCGTTCTCGGTCTTGACGGCACGGGGCTCCGGGTCGGGCCGGTCTCGACGGCGGTGGGCGTCACCGTCATCAATGCCATCTTCGCGGACGTCGCCTCCGAGCTTTCGAAATTGGGCGATGCGCCCGTCTATCTCAGCGCCAACATGCCGGGTGCGGCCGAGATCAACCAGAAGCTCGTGAAGAAATACAGGCCGCGCAACCCGCATCTTTGAACCGGAGGCTCGCGCTTTTGCCTGCCTTCCACTGTTCGGCATCGGCGCCGCGGAAGCGAGCGGATATTTCCGATCAAACGAAAACGGCCCGAAGCGCGTGCTTCGGGCCGTTCGAATCCCTGAAAAGCGATGCGCTCAGTCCTTGGCGCGCTCGACGTAGGAATTGTCTTCGGTCGCGATGACAACGCGCGTGCCGGCGTCGATATGGGGCGGAACCGAGGTGCGGATGCCGTTGGAGAGGATTGCCGGCTTGTAGGAAGAGGAAGCCGTCTGGCCCTTGACGACCGGCTCGGTCTCGACGATCTCGAGGGTCACGTGGCGCGGCAGTTCGAGAGCGAGCGGGACGCCTTCGTGGATCGACAGGATGCAGGTCATGCCTTCCTGGAGATAGGCCTTCTGGTCGCCCATGGTTTCCTCGCTGACGACCACCTGGTCGTAGGTCGCGGGGTTCATGAAGTGGAAGCCTTCACCATCCTCATAGAGGTACTGGAAGTTGACGTCTTCGACGAAGGCGCGCTCGACCTGCTCGGTCGTGCGCCAGCGTTCGGAAACCTTCACGCCGTCGACGATGCGGCGCATGTCGACCTGCGTGACCGGCGTGCCCTTGCCCGGGTGGAAATTCTGGGCGGTGAGAACGACGTAGAGCTTGCCGTCGACATCGAGAACGTTGCCCTTGCGGACCGAAGAGGCGATGATCTTGACCATAAGACTTCCTTGTAAGTCGGCTTTCGGCGTCGTAGAGGACTGTCGGAATGGCCCTGAAGACGCAAATGATTTTTTCTTCGGGGGCGCACTAACCTAAAATCGCGGAAATAGCCACCCCATCCCGGCCGATTCCGGCAAGGAAAGCGTTGAATGAACCTTACGAGCACCAAAGCGTCTCCCTGGTGGACGCCATCAGTGCATTCCGATCGCCGCCCGTTCCTCATCGGGCGCAACGCGATCCAGGCGGCATTGCGCGGTTATTTCGCTCGTGAGGACTTCGTCGAGGTCGATACCGCCACGCTGCAGATCTCGCCGGGCAACGAGGCGCACCTGCACGCCTTTGCTACGGAGGCGCTCACGACCGACGGACAGGCCGCAGCCTTCTACCTGCATACGTCGCCGGAATTTGCATGCAAGAAGCTGCTGGCGGCCGGCGAGCAGCGCATTGCCTGTTTTGCGCATGTCTACCGCAACCGCGAGCGCGGGCCGCTGCACCATCCCGAGTTCACGATGCTCGAATGGTATCGGGCAGGCGAGAGCTATGAGAGCCTGATGATGGACTGCGTGCGTATGCTGGCGCTCGCCGCTGAAACGGTAAAGACGGCGAAACTCACCTATCGCGGCGCCGAGTGCGATCCCTTTGCGGGGCCGGAGCGGCTGAGCGTCGCGGAAGCCTTCGGCCGCCATGCCGGTATCGATCTTCTGGCTTCGGTTGGCGCCGACGGCTCGACGGATCGCGAACATCTGGCCGCAGAAATGCGGCGGGCTGGTATGCGGGTTGCCGATGACGATCATTGGGCCGATCTCTTCAGCCGGGTCCTTGTGGAAAAGGTCGAGCCGCATCTCGGCTTCGGTCGCGTTACCATTCTCGACGAATACCCGGTTTCGGAAGCCGCCCTTGCGCGGCCTTCGGCAGGCGATCGGCGGGTAGCGGAGCGCTTCGAGCTCTATGCCTGCGGGGTCGAGCTTGCCAACGGCTTCGGGGAACTGACCGATGCTGCCGAGCAGCGGCGGCGTTTCGAGATCGAGATGGCCGAGAAGATGCGGGTCTATGGCGAGACCTATCCGCTCGATGAGGATTTTCTGGCAGCACTCGCCCTCATGCCCGAGGCGAGCGGCATCGCGCTCGGTTTCGACCGGCTGGTGATGCTGGCGACAGGAGCCTCGCGGATCGATCAGGTGCTCTGGGCGCCTGTCGCGGAGTATGGCCGATGAATGTCATGCGTCCTCTCAAGAGCGTCGACGATCTCGTCAGGACAGGCCTGATCGAGGAGGCCGAGCGGCTGGCGCTCGAGGAGGTCGCTGCGCGCTATGCCATTGCGCTGACGCCTGCTATGGCACGGTTGATCGATCACGCCGATCCGGCCGATCCGATTGCGCGGCAGTTCGTGCCGGATACGGCGGAGCTTGTCACAAGGCCCGAGGAGCGGTCCGATCCCATCGGGGACCATGCCCACAGTCCGGTGGAGGGTATCGTCCATCGTTATCCGGACCGCGTATTGCTGAAGGCCGTGCATGTCTGCCCGGTCTATTGCCGCTTCTGTTTCCGGCGTGAGATGGTGGGGCCGCAGGGGCTCGGCACGCTCGATCCCGCGGCCCTGTCGGCGGCCTTCGACTATATCCGCTGCCACGGCGAAATCTGGGAGGTGATCCTGACCGGCGGCGATCCGCTGGTGCTTTCGCCGCGTCGTCTCGGCGAAATTCTGAGCGAGCTTGCAGCGATCGAGCATGTGAAGATCGTGCGCTTCCATACACGCGTGCCCGTCGTCGATCCGCAGAAGATCGACGCGGATCTGGTCGCGGCGCTGAAAGCAAGCGGCAAGACCGTCTATGTGGCGCTTCACGCCAATCATCCGCGCGAGTTGACGGCGGAAGCGCGCGCCGCCTGCGCCCGGCTCGTCGATGCCGGCATCGTCATGGTCAGCCAGTCGGTCCTGCTCAAGGGTGTCAACGATGATGCCGATGTGCTGGCGGAATTGATGCGGGCCTTCGTTGAGACGCGGGTGAAACCTTATTATCTGCACCATCCGGATCTTGCGCCCGGCACCAGCCATTTCCGGCTGTCGATAGAGGAGGGGCAGACGATCGTCGCCGCGCTTCGCGGCCGTATCTCCGGCCTCTGCCAGCCTACCTACATCCTGGATATTCCCGGCGGCTACGGCAAGGCCGTGATCGGCCAAAGCGCCCTGAAGGCGACCGGCGAGGGTTGCTACTCGGTCTCGGACTATCGCGGAGGCGAGCATTCTTATCCGCCGGCCGGTTAACGCAGAAGCGTGGCCCCGGCGTACCATTTCTGCACTCGACGCAGCCAAAGCCATTTGCCGCCGGCTTTCTCAGGTCATATCAAGCTATTGATAGATATGAATTATCAGTCATCGTGCGGGCAAGTTCTGTAAAATGCAAAGTGTGAGTCATAGTCATATTTAACCAGTTGTATTAGCGGAATGTTCTGTTTTCCGTACTAAAAGCACTCCCATGAAAAGGCGATGAATGCCGGCTCAGGATCATGAAAATCTGGAGTGAATGGGATGAACAAGACAATCCGCGACCTCGTAGCCAAGTTCGGTAAGCTTCCTGTACCCGTCGATCAGGTCGCCGACGATGCGGATCTCTACGCTGCGGGCCTGACGTCCTTCGCCTCGGTGCAGCTCATGCTCGGCATCGAAGAAGCATTCGACATCGAATTTCCAGACAATCTCCTGAACCGCAAGTCCTTCGCGAGCATCTCGGCGATTGCCAAGACGGTCGATCTCATTCGGGATAGCCGAAAGGTCGCCTGATGAACGTCCCGGTCAAAATCACGGAAGACAGCCTGGTCGCAAGGGCTGCCCGCGTCGCCGAAATTGCGGCAAGACATGCGGATGCCGTCGATTTCGAAGGCCGGTTCCCGCAGGAGGCCGTCAATGCGATGAAGGCCGAGCGCCTGCTCGGCATCCAGATTCCGCGCCATCTCGGCGGCGAGGCCGCTTCCACGACCGATATCGCCGAATTGTGCTCGATGCTCGGCCAGGCCTGCGCGGCAAGCGCGATGGTCTTTGCCATGCACCAGATCAAGCTTTCGAGCCTCGTCGAACACGGCGCCGACAGCGAGTGGCATAGCGCCTTCATGCGCCGCATCGTTGCCGAGCAGCTGCTGATCGCTTCCGCCACCACCGAGGGCGGGATCGGCGGCAACCTGCGCAACAGCATCTGCGCCATCGAAATCGACGGCGACATCTGCAGGCTGCAAAAGGATGCGACCGTCATTTCCTACGGTTCGCACGCCGATGCCATTCTCATCACTTCGCGCAGCCATCCGCAGGCGGCTTCGTCCGATCAGGTGCTGACTGCTTTCCTGAAGGATCAGTACACGCTCGAAAAGACGCATGTCTGGAACACGCTCGGCATGCGCGGCACCTGCTCCGATGGCTTTCTCTTCAAGGGCGAGGCGCCGGCCAAACAGATCCTGCCGAAACCTTTCGCGGAAATCGCCGCGCAATCGATGCTCGCCTCCTCGCACCTTCTGTGGAGCGGCGTCTGGTACGGCATCGCGGTCGATGCCGTTTCCCGCGCGCAGGCCTTCGTGCGCGCTGCCGCCCGCAAGTCTCCCGACGCCACGCCGCCCGGTGCGCTTCGTCTTGCGGAGGTCTCCAACCTTCTGCAGATGGTGAAATCGAATGTGGTTGCCGGCCTCAAGGCCTATGAAGAGGCAAAGGCGGACGGCGACAAGCTCTCCTCGATGGGCTTTGCCGTGGCGATGAACAACGTCAAGATCGCCTCTTCGGAAACGATCCTCGAGATCGTTAATCACGCCATGCTGATCTGCGGCATCATGGGCTACAAGAACGGCACGCCCTTCAGTCTCGGACGCCATCTGCGCGACGCTCATTCCGCGCAGCTCATGATTTCGAACGACCGCATCCTCGGCAACACGTCGAGCATGCTCCTTGTCCATAAGCAGGACACTAGCCTACTGGGGTAAAGCCATGGATATGCAGACATCGTTTCTGGACCGGCTCTTCGAGTCCGGCCTGCTGATCGATACCGGCGTTGACGGCCTTTATGGCCGCAGCGGCCAGTTCGAAGACGTCATTGCCGCCTTCGAGCGGTTGATCGACACGTTCGGCGGCGCAGACGGCGCCGAGGCGATGCGTTTTCCGCCCGGCATGAACCGCGCGCTTTTCGAAAAGAGCGGCTACATGAAGAGCTTCCCGCAGCTTGCCGGTACGGTACACAGCTTCTGCGGCAGCGAACTCGACCACATGAGCCTGCTGCAATGCATGGAAGTCGGCGACGATTGGACCAAGGGCCAGGAAGCGACCGATATCGTGCTGACGCCGGCCGCCTGCTATCCGCTCTATCCGACAGTTGCCAAACGCGGCAACCTGCCGGCCAAGGGTGGTCTTTTCGACCTGCAGTCCTACTGCTTCCGCCATGAGCCTTCCAAGGATCCTGCCCGCCAGCAGCTCTTCCGCATGCGCGAATATGTCTGCATGGGCACCGAGCAGCATGTGACCGATTTCCGCCAGTGCTGGATGGACCGCGGCGTCGAAATGATGAAACAGGTCGGTCTCGATGTGACGATCGACGTTGCCAACGACCCGTTCTTCGGACGCGCCGGCAAGATGATGGTCAACAACCAGCGCGACCAGAACCTGAAGTTCGAATTGCTGATCCCGATCACATCTGCGGCAAAGCCGACGGCCTGCATGAGCTTCAACTATCATCAGGACTCGTTCGGCCTGAAGTGGGGCCTGAACCTTGAAGACGGCAGCGTGGCCCATACGGCCTGCGTCGGTTTCGGCCTCGAGCGTATCGCGCTCGCCCTGTTCCACACCCACGGCCTCGACGTGAAGGAATGGCCTGCAAGCGTGCGGAAAGTGCTGTGGGGCTGAGCGGTTCCATGACGTCGGTCTTTGCGGGTATCGATCCCGATACCTACAAGACGCATGCGCTGCATTCCGGCGAGCGCATGTGGCCGGAGACCAATTGTTATATCGATCTCTGGATCGAGGTGCTCTCGACCTTCGGCGTTGCGCCGGAGGCCATGCTCGGCTTCACGCTGACGCAGGATTTCGAAGGCGACCAGTTCACCTTCTTCAAGGTGCCGCTCGAAGATCTCGAAGCGCTTTACGGCATCCGCGCCACCGAGCTTGCGATCTATGACCGTGTCGAACGGCATGTCGAGGTGCAGATCGCCCGCGGCCGGCTCTGCCTGATCGAGATGGATTCCTTCTACATGCCGGATACGCGCGGCACGGCCTATCGGCAGGAACACGGCAAGACCACGGTTGCGATCAACCGGCTGGATTTTGCCGGCAAGCGTGTCGATTATTTCCATAATGCGGGCTATTTCCGCATCGAGGGCGAGGATTTCGACGGGCTGTTCCAGACTCATCTGACGGATGAGGATGCGCCGTTCCTGCCCTATACGGAATTCGCCAAGTTTCCGGAACGTCCGGCTGGCGAAGCGCATCTGCGCGCGGTTTCCCGACGGCTGCTTGGTTTCCATTTCGGCCGCCGTCCGGGGGCCAATCCGATCCGTGCCTTCGCAGAGGTTTTTCCGCTGCAGGTCGAAGCGGTGGCCGACCGCCCCTTCGGCTTCTTCCACAAGTACGCCTTCAATACGTTGCGGCAGGTGGGCGCGAATTTCGAGCTTGCTGCCGATCACCTCGCCTGGCTTTCTGCCGGCGAATTTGGTGCCGCGGTCGAGGAAGCGCGTCGAATCTCGGAAGCGGCGAAGTCGGTTCAGTTCCAGCTTGCCCGCGCCGTCACCCGCCGCAAGTTCGAGCCGCTGAAGGCTGCTCTTGATCCGGCCGCCGATGCGTGGGATTCGATGATGGCTTCGCTTGCGGAGCGAGTCTGACGCCGGAGATCTGACCATGCGGGGGCGGTTGGCAAGCATCGGGGCTGAGGAAAGCCTGCTTTCCGAAGGCTGGAATCTGGTTCTGACCGAGCCTGACGCCTGCGCGACCCCCCACGATATCCACCTTTCCGCACAGTTCATTCCGGCGCCCGTCCCGGGCACTGTCGCAGCCGCGCTCGAAAGAGCCGGTCTCTTCGACCGCGAAAATCCGCAGGCACTGAACACCAGGGACGCCTGGTATCTGACCCGCCTCTTCGACGCGGAGCCGGGCGAGGCGATCCTGCGCCTCCAGGGGCTTGCGACGGTTTGCCATGTCTTCCTGAACGGTCAGGAAATCCTGTTTTCCGAGAGCATGTTCACGGCCCATGAGATGCCGGTGACGCTGACAGGCGGTGATGAGCTGGCGCTTTGCTTCCGGGCTCTCGGCCCCCGTCTGGCGGAGCCCGGGCCGCGTGCGCGCTGGCGGCCGCAAATGATCACGCCCCAAGGGCTGAAGAACGTGCGCAACACGTTGCTCGGCCATATGCCCGGCTGGTGCCCGGAAATCCACGCAGTTGGCCCATGGCGGCCGATTTCGCTGGTGTGCCGGGGCGCGGCCTCGGTCGATAACGTCACGGTACGCGCCGTGCTGGAGGAAAACGGCACGGGGCGGCTCAGCGTCTCGCTTTACACAGCCGGCGAAGAGCCTGTCATGCTGCTGCGCTGTGCCGGCGCCGAGCAGGGTTTCGAAAAGATCGGCGACCGGCACTATTCGGCGATCCTCAAATTGCCTGACGTCGAGACATGGTGGCCGCACACGCATGGCATACCGCGTCTCTACGACGTGACGCTCGTTCTGGACGGTGAAGAACATTCGCTCGGCAAGACAGGCTTCCGGCGGATCGAGGTCGACCATGGCGCGGATGGCAATGATTTCGCGCTTCTCGTCAACGGCGAGCGGGTCTTCTGCCGCGGCGCCGCCTGGACGACGGCCGATATCGTAAGACTGCCGGGCGAACGGGCCGATTACGAGCCCTTCCTGCGGCTGGCCGCCGAGGCTGGAATGAACATGATCCGCGTCGGTGGTACCATGGCCTATGAGACGCCTGAATTTTTCGCGCTCTGCGACGAACTCGGGCTGATGGTCTGGCAGGACTTCATGTTCGCCAATTTCGACTATCCGAAGAATGACAAGACTTTCATCGGCCATGTTCATGCCGAGGTGGAAGAGTTCCTGCACGGCGTACAGCTTTCACCCTCGCTTGCGGTTCTCTGCGGCGGCAGCGAAATGCACCAGCAGGCGGCGATGTTCGGGCTGCCCGCGGATTTCTGGAGCGGACCGATCACCGACGAGATCATCCCCGCGATCTGCCAGCGCATGCGGCCCGATGCGCCCTATGTGCCGAATTCACCCTATGGCGGGGCCATGCCCTTCTCGCCCAATGCCGGCGTGACGCATTATTATGGCGTCGGCGCCTATATGCGGCCGCTCGGCGATGCGCGGCGCGCTGACGTGCGCTTTGCGGCCGAAAGCCTCGCTTTCGCTCACGTGCCGCAGCAAAGGACCCTGCAGCGGCATCTCGACGTACCCTCTGTTCACAGTCCGCTCTGGAAGGAGCGGGTGCCGCGCGACCGCGGCGCTTCGTGGGATTTCGAGGATGTCAGAGATTTTTATCTCGGCCTTCTCTACGATGTCGATCCGGCCAGGCTGCGCCGCGAAGACCCCGAACGCTATCTTGAGCTTTCGCGCGCCGTGACCGGCGAGGTGCTCGAGGAAACGTTTGCCGAATGGCGGCGCAAGGGATCGTCCTGCAACGGCGCACTCGTCTGGACCCTGCAGGATCTGCTGCCAGGTCCAGGCTGGGGCGTGATCGATTCCACCGGCGAGCCGAAGCCCGTCTGGCATGCCATGCGCCGCGCCTTCCGCCCTGTGCAGGTTATCTTCACGGATGAGGGGACAAACGGCCTCTACGCACATGTCATCAACGAAACCGACAAGGTCGTTGCTCTCGAACTCGATGTCGCGTGCCTGCGCGACGGGCGGCAGCAGGTCGCGAGCGGCAGCAAGGCCTTCAATCTGGAACCCAGAAGCACCGAGCGTATCGCCTGCACCGATCTCTTCGGCGGCTTTTTCGATGCGGCCTATGCCTTCCGTTTCGGGGCGCCCTCGCATGATGTCAGCGTTGCCTGGCTGCGCTCGACGATAGATGGCGCGCTACTCGCACAAGCTTTCCATTTTCCGCGCGGCCGGGCCGAAGCGTTCCACGACGCGACGATCGAGGCGTCCTTCATGCGAGAGGGCGACGATTGGTTCGTCACGCTTGCGACCGACAGGCTCGCCCAATCGGTGCATATCGACGTTGAAGGCTATCGAGCGGAAGAGGACTGGTTCCACCTGGCGCCAGGTCCATCCAAGCGGGTGAGGCTGATCGCGGCTGCGGGCATCGACGGCGATGCGTTGCCGGCGGGCGAAATCAGGAGCGTCGGCGCGTCGCGCCGTTTCGCGCTTTAAGGTCTGGAGAACGGCAGTGACCATCAGGGTGCAGGCGGAAGAAGCTTTGCGGGGCGTCTATCGGAGCGTGCGCGGGCATTTGCTGCAGCGGCTCATTGTGAGGTCGCGGCTCGCTTTCAATCCGCGCCGGCCGGTGGAGATCGTCGGCTATCTGTCGATGGCGGCCGGCGTCGGGGAATCGGCAAGGCTTTGTGCGGCCGCGCTTTCGCATGCGGGTCGGGAAATCATGCTTGCCGATGTCAGCACGCATCCGGACGAAGGCAAGCTGGTGGAGTGGGCGTTCGCCCACGTCTCCGGCGGCCAGCCGGGAAGCCGCATATGGCATCTCAATCCGCCCATGCTGCCGCGGGCGATCCTGAAGAAAGGCCTCGGCAATTTTGCCCGCGCTTTCAATATCGGTTACTGGGCCTGGGAGCTCGAGGTGGTGCCGGCGGAATGGCGCAATGCCATGCATTACATGAATGCCGTCTTCGTTCCCTCAGAGTTCACCCGACGGGCAATCGCGCCGCATACGACAGCACCTGTCATCGTCGTGCCGCATCCGGTGAGCGAGCGGCCGGCGGCTGACGGGACCAGGCAGAAATTCGGGATCGCCGAGGATGCTTTCCTCGTATCGTTCATCTTCAGTGCGGGCTCCTCGATCAACCGCAAGAACCCGCAGGCGGCGATCGAGGCCTTCAGGCTTTTCAGCGCCGAATGCCCCAATGCCTTCCTGCTGATGAAGGCCAGTGGCCATCCTGACCGCGATGAGGCGCTTCGGGCGCTCGTGCAGTCCGTGGAAGGCGACCGCAACATCAGGATCGTCACCGACAATCTGGCAAGTTCGGAGATCAACGGCATTCTTCGCGATTCCAACGCCTATCTCTCGCTGCACCGTTCCGAGGGCTTCGGCCTGACGGTGGCCGAAGCGATCATGCACCGCACGCCCGTCGTATCGACCGGATGGTCCGGCACGGTCGATTTTTGCGATCCCGACAATACCTGGCTGGTCGAGCCGGCGCTCATTCCCGTCGTCGACAGCCATCCGGAATTTGCCGATCTCAAGGACGTCGTTTGGGCCGATCCCTCGCCGAGGGCAGCTGCGGCCCATCTGAGGAACATCCATTCCGATCCTGATGCCGCGCGGCGAAAGGCGGAGGGAGCGCGGGCCTATCTGATACGTCATCTTGCCGAGCACAGCTACGACAAGGCGCTTTCAAGGCTTTCGGCGATGCAGGCGAGCTAAGCCGGGGCCTCACTCCCCTTTATTTTAATATTTCCACTCTAGAGATGGCTTGTTTTCGGCCGCGATGCGGCCCCCAGTGGATGGACGGATGTCGAAGGGCATTATCGCAAACTCAGTGATGAATGCGGCAGCGGGGATGTTGCTTCTGATAACGGGGTTCGTGTCCTCGATCATAACCGCGCGCCTGCTCGGACCTGAGGCCAACGGTATCGTCGCCTTCTCGCTCTGGCTCGTCGTCACCGGTGCCTCGATTGCCGAACTCGGCTCCAGCATCACGCTTCTGAAGACGCTGCCGCAGCTCTCGGCGCAGGGCTACAGCCTCGATCAGCGGAGGGGCTTTGCCTCGATCCTGGTCACGTTCATGGTCTGCTCCACGCTGGTCTTGCTTGGGCTTTATGCCCTGTTCTTCCTGACATCGGAGGAAATGCACTGGGCCGATACCGCCCCCTCGGTAGCGCTTGTGACGGGCGTCCTCTTCTTCATTCAGGCAATCGGCTCTTTCGTCAAATTCTACCTCATCGGTGAAAAGCGGCTCGGCACTTTCTTCCAGCTGACGCTGATCGTCTCGGTTTTCCAGCTTGCGGGCGTGGCCGTCGGTGCGGTCTTCTACGGGGTCGAGGGTGTGCTCGTCGGTTATGCGCTCGGCCAGCTCGTGCTTTTCATCGCCACCCTGCCCATTCTTTTTGCCCGGCGCGATCGTTGCGGCGTTTCCCTCAAATACCTGGCCTCGTCTTCGGTAATCCTGTCGATGCAATTCATCATCGATTCGATCTTCCTCAATCGTATCGAGCTGCTTTTTCTGCAGCAGTTCTGGTCTGTGGAAATGGTCGGCTTCTATGCCGCGGGCCTGTCGATTGCCAATATCGCGCTGCAGCTTCCGATCCAGATGAGCGGCAGCCTGCTGCCCTATTATTCGGAACGGCGGCATACCAGCGCCGATCTGAAATTCCCGGTCGAAGCCTTTGCCGCTGTTATCCGCAGCATGGCCTATATCGTGCTGCCCATGAGCCTCGGCCTTGCGGCGATCTCCAGCCAACTGGTGCATGTGGTCTTCGGCGAAGCTTTCGACCGAAGCGGCGGCGTTGTCGCCCTGCTTGCGCTCGTCGCACCGGCCTATACGTTCATGCAGGTTCTCAGCCTATACCTGCTTTCCATCGAGAAGGCCAATGTGCGGTTGAAAATCAGTGTGATAGGTGGCCTCCTGATGGTAGTGGGTTGTTTACTCATCGTACCTAGTCTGGCTGCCGAGGGTGCCGCGCTCGTGCGCATAGCCGTATTTGTTGCGATGTCGGTAATGATGGTCAGACAAACGGGCTTCGGAACTCAGCTTTCCGGCCTATATCTCAGCCTTGCGAAGATTTTTGTCGCCGCTCTATTCTGCGCTTGCGGCGCTATTGCTGCGCTCGAGCTTGCGCAGGGGCCGATCGGTCTTGTTGTGGCGATCGTCGCCGGCACGTTCGCCTATTTTGCTGCGCTGAAAGTCCTTCGTGCCGTTCCGGCCGAAGACATCCACGTGCTGCGCTCGATCCTCGACAAGATGCCCGCGCTGTTGCAGGGACCGGCAAGGCGCGCGGTCAATTTCATCACCCCGTCGCCAGAAGGGGAAGAGAAGAAGCCGCTCAACGAAGAATTCTCGCGCGAGCCCGCAGAAGGCGCCGGCCGCGCGGCCGCTCTTCCTGTTGTCTTCGACGGGACGATCGGCCTCTTCATGCCGGAAAAGGCTGGCGTGGCGAAACGTTCGGCTGCCGTTCTCTTCGTCAGTCCCTGGGGTTTCGAGGAAATGTGCACACGGAAATTCTATCGTGTGGCAGCCGAGCATTTTTCCGACATTGGCGTGCCGAGCCTGCGTTTCGACTATACGGGCACGGGTGACGCGCTCGATTTCGGCGACGAGACACCCAGCCTTGCAATCTGGAAGAATTGCATTGGCGCGGCCGCCGCGCGGCTGAAGGCGCTCAGCGGCTGCTCGCAGGTCATTCTTGTCGGCCAGGGTCTCGGCGGCACGCTTGCCCACCTGACCGGCCATGAGATCGAGGGCGTCGACAGCATCGTTCTGCTCGCGCCGGTTCTGAGCGGCAGAGGCCATCTGCGCGAAATCAACATGTGGTCGCGGATCATCCATGCCGACCTCGGTCTCGGCAAGGAGCATGCGCCGAGCGCCCAGGTCCAGATCGCGGGCCTGACCCTGCCGGACACGATCGCAGCGGAAATCGGCAAGCTCAACATAAGCTCGCCGCAGGGCCTGGGGGCGCCGAACTACCTCATCCTCGAACGCCCGGTTCGGGCCGACGACACGGCCTTCGCCGATGCCCTGAAGGCGCTTGGCGGCAATGTCGAGCAGCGCGTCTTCGAAGGTTACGACGAGCTGGTCACCAACCCGCTCTTTGCCAAGACGCCGATGGCGGTCGTCAAATTGCTCAGCGAATGGCTCGTCGAAACGACGACGTTTGCAGCGTCTGCCGGGCACTCGGCCCAGGCGATCGAAAACCCGCCGCTCGTCGGTGACGGTTTTGAGGAAATCCCCGTTCGTTTCGGCGCTTTCCAGCATCTCATCGGTGTCGTCAGCCGGCCTCGGGGCGAGATCAAGGGCAATGCCGTGCTCTTCATGTCGACGGCCTATGACCGGCATGCCGGTTGGGGTCGCACGACCGTCGATATGGCGCGTGAGCTTGCGCGTCAGGGCGTCGTTTCCCTGCGTTTCGATTCCGCCAATGTCGGCGACAGCGTTCCGCGCCCGGATGCGCCCGAGCAAGTTCTCTATTCCGCGACGCAGACGGAAGATGCGCTCGCCTCGCTCGATCTCCTGGAAAGCTTCGTGGCCGGACCGATCATGGTTGCGGGCCGCTGCAGCGGCGGTTATGTGGCGCTGCGCGCAGGCATCGAGGATGAGCGGCTGAAGGCGATCGTTTCCATCAATCCCTTCGTCTACTACTGGGACCCCGAGATGCCGGTGCGGCGCGAGCATGTCGTCTCCGTCCCGCGAAGCGTCGACGATTACGGCCAGCGGATGATGCGGCTCGACACGGTCAAGCGGCTGTTCCGTGGCGAGGTCGATGTGATCGCAGCCCTGCAGAATATCTTCATTGCAGTCGGGCGCCGGCTGTCGCCGCGTATTGCGCCGCTCGTCGAGCTTATCCCGGGCCGCCGCCACGTCGCACGCCAGGTGCGCCAGTCTTTCGCGGTGCTCGGCAGACGCAAGGTGCCGCTGACGCTGATCTACAGCGAAGGCGATGTCGGCCTCGACCACATGTACTTCCATTTCGGTCCACGCGGTCACAAGTTTGCCCGGCATCCGAATGTGCGGCTGGTGATGCTGCAGGACGCCGATCACAACCTGACGCCGCCGGAATCGCGCAAGCTGGTGCTGGACGAGATCGTCCGGCTGGCGAAGGCCTGAGATTTCCTGATCTTCCGGATCACGCCAGCAGACCTGCCGTGCGCCCTGCGTCTGGAATCCCATGAAAAGACGGAGATGGAGCGCTTCCGCGGCTTGAAGAAAGCGGAACTGTTCTAGGCGATGATCCCGATTGACCGATAAAGGTCGATATAGCGCTCTGCGACCGCATCCCAGGAATAGGCGTTTGCGGCTTTCATGAGGCTCCTGCGCAGGGCCAGGCCCTCGGCGGCAACCTTCTGATAGGCTTCTTCGATCGCGCTCGCGGCTGCGTCCGGTCGCGTGAAGTCGGCAAGGACGATCGCCTCGTGGCGTCCAGCCAACGACCGATAGGCGTCGTTGGCATTCAGGACCGGCAGCAGGCCGGCACTCATCGCTTCAAGCGCGACGAGGCCGAAACCTTCATATTCCGAGGCGGAAGCAAAGAGAGACGCCCTGGCAATGATGTCGCGGATCGCCTGGTTGTCGGGCGAGATTGCGAGCGTGACGGCGTCCTGCAGCGACCGTTCGGCGATTTCACGCCTGAGATCGGCGGCATTGAGATCGGATTCGGCGCCGACGATATCGAGATGCCAGCCGGGATGGCGTTTGACGAGCACGGCTGCGGTATCCAGCAGGTGATCGAGTCGCTTGTTCACGGAGAAGCGCCCGATCGTGACGATGCGCCTTTCGGGCTGGCGCGAGGCAACGTCGGCAAACTTGCCGATGTCGGCGCCATTTTCGATGGTAATGCCGTCAGGAACGATCCGGATGAACTGGTTGAGGTCGGACGCGCTGCAGCAGACGACCTGCCGATAGGCCATTGCCGAGAGCCGCGTCAGCGTCGTGAACCAGACCTTCTTGATGACAAGGTATTTCTTCGTGTGAAAGAAGCCGCCATGGGTGGTCACGACCATCGGCTTGCGGTGCAGGAAGCTGCCCCAGGCAAGTGCGTCGAAAAAGAAGTCTATGGCATGAACATGGATGAGGTCGGCATCGCCGATATGGCGAAAGACCTGCGGCGCCAGCGGATAGCGGCTGCTGCCGGACCAGGGGATACGGACGACGTCGATGCCGTCAATCGTTTCGCGTGCCGGAAGCCTGTTTTCCGGAGCCACAAAAAGAGAATCGAGCGTGACGACGCGAACGCGAAATCCGCGTTTCAACGTCTGGCGCGCGAGATTGGCGACCACATCTTCCATCCCGCCGCGGTTCGGCAGGAATTGCCGGACGATATGCACGATGAGGGGGGCAGCTTTTGGCTGCGCCCTGTTTTGAAGGGTCTCTATCATGGAGACGGACATTTCCCACCTGTTTTTTGTGGGAATTATCAGCCATGACCGTGCTTAAGGCGCAGTTTATAAGGGCGTTTCGGGGCCGGGTTTATTAGCTAAAGGGTTAACCGGTTCAGAACGCCTTGAAGGTCAATGTCGTCAGGGAACGAACGATGCCGGGGATGTTGGCGATGTTGTCGTTGATGAACTTGCCGATATCCTGGCCCTCTTCGATGTAGACCTTGAGCAGCAGGTCGTAATTGCCTGATGTCGAGTAGAGCTCCGAGACCAGTTCGGTCTTGTAGATGGCGTCGGCAACTTCGTAGGTCTTGCCCGGGGCGCACTGGAGCTGGACGAAGATCGGCTTCATGGGAATTTCCTGCATCGAATTCTGATGGCGCGCATAATGATCGAAACCGCCGCCGCGATGCAAGCCTTCCTTACGTTTCAGAACCCGAACGGGCCTCTGTGACGATCCAGTCGCGGAAGGCGGCAAGCGGGGCGTAGTCGGCGCGTTCCGGCGGAAAGGCGAGATAGTAGCGCTCGCGGCTTTCCGTCTCCCTGTCGATGGCGGCCACGAGATCGCCGCGCTTGAGTTCCTCCTGCATGAGGAAAGTCGGCAGCAGGGCAATGCCAAGGCCGGCGATCGCCGCCTGCGCTGCCGTGGCAAACTGGTCGAACAGCATGCCGTGTACGCTTTCGAAGGCGACGCCATTGTCGGCAAACCAGCGTTCCCAGGCGTCCGGGCGGGTCGTCAGATGCAGGAGCGGCACCGTCAGCAGGTCTTCCGGCCGGGAGATCGCATTGCGCTTCAGGAAATCCGGGCTGCAGGCGGGCAGCGTGCGTTCCGACATCAGGAAGGCGAGTTCCGCACCCGGCCAGTGGGGATGGCCGAAATGGATGGCGGCATCGATGGAATCGAGGCGGAAATCGAAGGAGGACAGCCGGGTGACGAGATTGATCGTCACACCCGGATTGGCGGAAAGGAAGCGGCCGAGGCGCGGCGCCAGCCAGCGCGTACCGAAGGTCGGCAGAATGGCCAGGTTCAGCGTGCCGCCGTGCGGGTTGGCGCGCAGGTTCAGCGAAGCGCTGGAGATGCGCCGCAGCGCCTCGCGGATTTCCCGCGCATAGGCATCGCCGGCAAGGGTAAGCCGCACCGTCTGGCGCTCGCGCAGGAAAAGTTCGACGCCGAGCTGCTCCTCCAGTGCCTTGATCTGGCGGCTGACGGCGCTCTGCGTCAGGTCGAGTTCTCGCGCGGCTGCCGTTACGCTGCCGTTGCGGGCGACCGCCTCGAAGGCGGCCAGATGGGACGTCGACGGCAAAAAACGCCTGGGTGCAAGCATAATCATTCCATATCAGAATGAACTATTTCCGAAACGTCGATATTCATGGGATGAGCGCGCTTGTAAAGAACTTCATCCTGCAAAATTGGAATGAACGCGGAGTTCCCCCATGCCCGGCGCTTTCGTCTCGACCGACCGCATCCGTTCGCTCTTTACGGAAGCCATGTCGCAGATGTACCGGACGGAAGTGCCGCAATACGGCACGCTGATCGAGCTTGTGGGGGAGGTCAACGCCGAAGTCCTCGCGAAAGACCAGGAACTCAGCGAGCGACTTCGGCGTGCAGGCGAACTCGAGCGCATCGATGTCGAGCGCCATGGCGCAATCCGTCTTGGAACGGCCGCAGAGCTTTTCACCATCCGCCGCCTCTTTGCCGTGATGGGCATGCGGCCGGTCGGCTATTACGACCTCTCGGTGGCCGGCGTCCCCGTGCATTCCACCTGCTTCAGGCCGGTCGAGGAAGCGGCGCTGAACGTCAATCCGTTCCGTGTCTTCACCTCGCTTCTGCGGCTGGAGCTGATCGAGGATCAGGCGTTGCGCGCCGAAGCCGCGGCCGTTCTCGCCAAGCGGCAGATCTACACGCCGCGCGCCATCGCCCTCATCGAGCAGTATGAGAAGGCCGGCGGGCTGACGGAGGCGGAGGCGACGGAATTCGTCGCCGAGGCACTGGAAACCTTCCGCTGGCATGGTGCGGCGACCGTTAGCGCCGAGACCTACAAACGCCTGCATGATGCGCATCGCCTCATCGCCGATGTCGTCAGCTTCAAAGGGCCGCATATCAACCACCTGACGCCCCGCACGCTCGATATCGACGAGGTGCAGCGGCGCATGCCGGAACGCGGCATTGCACCCAAGGCCGTCATCGAAGGCCCGCCGCGGCGCAATTGCGATATCCTGCTGCGGCAGACGAGCTTCAAGGCTCTGGAAGAGCCGATCGCTTTTTCCGGCGCGACCGGGACGACATCAGGCACGCATACCGCCCGTTTCGGCGAAATCGAACAACGTGGCGTGGCACTGACGGCCAGGGGCCGGGCGCTCTACGACCAGTTGCTCGCCTCGGTGCGCGGCGAAGTGCAGGTCGGCGCATCCGGTGCCAAGGCCGGCGATTACGATGCCGAGCTTGCCGAACGGTTCAAGGCGCTGCCGGACAGCTGGGAGGAACTCAGGCGCGAAGGGCTTGCCTTCTTCCGCTATTCGGCCACGCCCCAAGGAATCGCAGCAAAGGGGCAGCTGCCATCCGATCCGGACGTCCTGATTGCCAGGGGTTATCTGCGTTTCGATCCTATCGTCTACGAGGATTTCCTGCCGGTCAGCGCGGCCGGTATCTTCCAGTCGAATCTCGGCACGGACCAGCAGCAGAATTACGCGACGCGCTCCAACCGCGCCGCCTTCGAGGCAGCGCTTGGCGCCGACGTGCAGGACGAACTCGCGCTCTATGGCGCGCTGCAAACCGCCTCGCTTGAAACGGCGATGGAAGAGCTTGGCCTTTCCGGCCTGAAGCTGAAGACCGTGGCCTGATATTTGGCCGCTTCCGCCGGTGCGGGAGTGGCGTTAGAGTGCCGAATTCGATCCTGACTGGACTGTCCGATGCTCAATGATCCGCGCTCCCACGGCCTGTGGGAAAAGACCGCTCCTCAGCCGCCGCGTACATCCGCGCTGGAAGGCGTTGCAGAGGCCGATGTCGTCATCGTCGGCGGTGGCTATACCGGCCTTTCCTCGGGGCTGCATCTGGCAGAGGCCGGATCGCGGGTCGTGCTGCTCGAAGCCAAGGAAATCGGCTTCGGCGGAGCCGGTCGCAATGTCGGCCTCATCAATGCCGGCATGTGGGTCATGCCCGACGATTTGCCGGGTGTTCTCGGTCCTGTTTATGGCGAGCGACTGCTCGACCTGCTCGGCAACGCGCCACGGCTGGTGATGGACCTGATCGAAAAGCACGGTATCGCCTGCGAGCTGGAGAAGCAGGGCACGCTGCATTGCGCGGTTGGCGCCGATGGGCTGAAGGAAGTCGAGGAGCGTTACAAGCAGTGGTCGGCGCGGGGCGCGCCGGTCACGCTTCTGGATGCGAACGAGACGGCAAAGCGTATCGGGACGAATGCCTATGCCGGGTCGCTGCTCGACATGCGGGCCGGCACGCTGCAGCCGCTGGCCTATGCGCGCGGGCTTGCCCATGCCGCGCAGAAGGCGGGCGTCGTGCTGCACACCGCAAGCCCCGTCATTGCAACCGAGCGGCAAGGCAGCCGCTGGGTGGTGAAGACGGCGCGCGGACAGGTGAGCGCCGACTGGATTGTCGTGGCGACCGATGCCTACAGCACCGGCCCCTGGGAGCTGGTGCGCAACGAACAGGTATTCCTGCCCTATTTCAACTTCGCCACCGTGCCGCTCGGCCACAATCTGCGCCGGTCGATCCTGCCCAATCGCGAAGGCGTGTGGGACACGAAGGAAATCCTTTCCTCCTTCCGCATGGATCAGGCGGGCCGGCTCGTCTTCGGCAGTGTCGGGGCGCTGCGCAATACCGGCCTTTCCGTGCACAAGGGCTGGGCCAAACGCGCGCTGAAGCGGCTCTTTCCCGAGATCGGCGATGTCGATTTCGAATGCGAGTGGTACGGGCAGATCGGCATGACCGACAATGCCCTGCCGCGCTTCCACAAATTCGCGCCCAACGTCATCGGGTTTTCGGGCTATAATGGCCGCGGGATCGCGCCCGGCACGGTATTCGGCCGCACTTTGGCGCAGCATATTCTTGGCCACATGGCCGAGGCGGATCTGCCCTTGCCGCTGACCGACCCCCGTGAGCCGAGCTTCCGCGGGCTTAAGGAATTGTGGTACGAAGCCGGCGCTCAGGTCGCCCATTTCGCCGATGCCCGTTTCTGAGAACAACAAGACTGGAACCAAGACAATGAACATCGCCGTCCTCGATCTCGCCACCGAAACCGCCAAGCTGCTTGCCGATCTCGGCGTCGATGCCAGGAGCTATGGCGGCGGCACGCTTTCCGTCACCTCACCGATCACGGGCAAGGAAATCGGCAAGCTGAAGGAACATTCCGTCGCGGATGCCAAGGCGGCGATCGACGCGGCGCATAAGGCCTTCCTCGAATGGCGGGCGGTTCCGGCGCCGAAGCGCGGCGAGCTGGTGCGCCTGCTCGGCGAAGAATTGCGCGCCTCCAAGACGGCACTCGGCCGGCTGGTCTCGATCGAAGTCGGCAAGATCACCTCCGAAGGCCTCGGTGAAGTGCAGGAAATGATCGATATCTGCGATTTCGCGGTCGGCCTTTCCCGCCAGCTCTACGGCCTGACCATCGCCACGGAGCGTGCCGAGCACCGCATGATGGAAAGCTGGCATCCGCTTGGCGCCATCGGCATCATCTCGGCCTTCAACTTTCCGGTCGCCGTCTGGTCGTGGAATGCGGCACTCGCCATCGTCTGCGGCAATTCCACCGTCTGGAAGCCTTCCGAAAAGACGCCGCTGACCGCCCTTGCCGTGCAGGCGCTGTTCGAGAAGGCGCTGAAGCGGTTCGTTGCCGAAGGCGGCTCTGCGCCGGCCAATCTCTCGACGCTTTTGATCGGCGGCCGCGAGATCGGCGAAGTGCTTGTCGATCATCCGAAGATCCCGCTCGTTTCCGCTACCGGCTCCACCGCCATGGGCCGTGCCGTCGGCCCGCGCCTGTCCCAGCGTTTTGCCCGCGCTATCCTGGAACTCGGCGGCAACAATGCCGCTATCGTCTGCCCGACCGCCGATCTTGACCTGACGTTGCGCGGCGTTGCCTTCGCGGCCATGGGCACGGCCGGTCAGCGCTGCACGACGCTGCGCCGTCTTTTCGTGCATGAGAGCGTCTATGACCAGCTCGTGCCGCGTCTGAAGAAGGCCTACGGGTCGGTCACGATCGGCAATCCGCTGGAAGCCGGCACGCTGGTCGGGCCGCTGATCGACGGGCAGGCCTTCGAGAAAATGCAGGCGGCCCTAGGCCAGGCCAAGGCTGCCGGCGGCACCGTCGTCGGTGGCGAGCGGGTCGAGAACGGGTCGGCGGAAGCCTTCTATGTTCGCCCGGCTCTCGTCGAAATGCCGGAGCAGACCGGCCCGGTCGAGCACGAAACCTTCGCGCCGATCCTCTATGTCATCAAATACAGTGATTTCGACGCCGTGCTGGAGCTGCATAATGCCGTGCCGCAGGGCCTGTCGTCGTCGATCTTCACCAACAACATGCGTGAGGCCGAGACCTTCCTCTCCTCGCGCGGTTCGGATTGCGGGATCGCCAACGTCAATATCGGCCCTTCCGGCGCCGAAATCGGCGGCGCCTTCGGCGGCGAGAAGGAAACCGGCGGCGGTCGCGAATCCGGTTCGGACGCCTGGAAGGCCTATATGCGGCGTTCCACCAACACCGTCAATTACGGCCGGACCCTGCCGCTGGCGCAGGGCGTCAAGTTCGACGTCGAGTAAGACAGGCAACAAAATTGTTGAAGGCGGCGTTCCCGGAACGTCGCCTTTTTTGGCGAAATCTGGATTTATTCCCGCCAAGATGAAAAATTGAGTCAAGATAATGTGATGCCTATTTTGCCGTTGAAACTTGAAGTAATCAGTCAACAAAAATATACGGCTGCCATCACCCCTGGGGAATTCGGGTGACATCGCTACGGAGGCCATCATGAAAATTGCTCTTAACCGTCTTTCCGGCGCGTTCGCGCTTGTCGCTTCGCTTCTTGCCGCCACCGCGCTTGCAGGCAGCGCCAATGCGCAGGAGTCCGAAGGCATTGTCGTTTACAACGCCCAGCACGAAAGCCTCGGCCGTGAATGGATCGATGCCTTCACCAAGGAGACCGGTATCAAGGTCACCATGCGCCAGGGCAGCGACATGCAGTTCGCCAACCAGATCATCCAGGAAGGCGACGCCTCACCTGCGGACGTGTTCCTGACCGAAAACTCGCCGGCCATGACGCTGGTCGACGGCGCCGGCCTGTTTGCGCCGATCGAGAAGGATACGCTGGATCAGGTTCCGGAGCAGTATCGCCCCGCCGACGGCATGTGGACCGGCATTGCCGCCCGCACGACTGTTTTTGCCTATGACAAGACGAAGCTTTCCGAGGACAAGCTGCCGAAGTCGATGCTCGACCTTCAGGACCCGGCCTGGAAGGGCCGCTGGGGTGCGGCTCCGGCCGGTGCCGACTTCCAGGCCATCGTGGCAGCCCTGCTGCAGCTGAAGGGCGAGGATGCGACCAAGGCATGGCTGAAGGGCCTCAAGGACAACGCCACCCCCTACAAGGGCAACAGCGTTGCCATGAAGGCCGTCAATGCCGGCGAGGTCGAAGGCGCGATCATCTATCACTACTACTGGTTCGGCGATCAGGCGAAGACCGGCGAAAACAGCAAGAATGTCGGCCTGCATTATTTCAAGAACCAGGATCCGGGTGCCTTCGTTTCCGTTTCGGGCGGCGGTATCCTGAAGTCCACGCAGCACATGAAGGAAGCCCAGGCCTTCCTGAAGTTCCTTACCAGCAAGGCGGGCCAGGCAATCCTCAAGGACGGCGATTCCTATGAATATGCCATCGGCAAGGATGCGGCCTCCAACGACAAGCTCACGCCGCTTGCCGATCTCGACGCACCGAAAGTCGAAGCTTCGACGCTGGACAGCAAGAAGGTCGTGGAGCTGATGACGGCCGCCGGCCTCATCTAAGCCTTTCTGCCGCAGGCTATTTCCCGCCAAAACTATTGCTTTTGGCTCAAGAAAACCTTAGGGCATGACGAAATCCGGCAACCGCCATGAAAGGCGGTTGCCTTCCTTTTTCAGCGTGTGAAGGCATCGGCCTTGCTGCAGGACAATAGATTGCTTGCATCCGGCAATAGGGCGCCGGTGGCACCCAGGGCCACGCGACTGGTTTTGCCGCGTGGACGCATGCCGCACGCTTCCGTCGTTCTCCTCGCGTCCGTTGTGGCGATCTTCAGCCTCGTGCCGTTCGGCTTCATCGCCTGGGTGACTTACGATGTGGGCTGGGAAACGGTGAAGACGCTGGTCTTCCGCCCGCGCGTCGGCGAGCTTCTCGTCAATACGGTGCTTCTGGAATCGATCACCATTCCGCTGTCGATCGTCCTTGCCGTCACGCTCGCCTGGCTGACGGAACGTACGGACATTCCCTTCGCGCGGCTCTGGGCATGGCTCGCCATCGCGCCGCTTGCCGTGCCGGCCTTTGTCCATTCCTATGCCTGGGTGAGCCTGCTTCCGGGCATGCGCGGGCTGCAGAGCGGCGTCTTCGTTTCGGTGCTTGCCTATTACCCCTTCCTCTATCTGCCGGTTGCTGCGGCACTGCGCCGGTTCGACCCGGCAATCGAGGATGCCGCCGCCTCACTTGGGCTCGATCCGTGGCGCGTGTTCTTCCGCACGATCCTGCCGCAGCTTCGCCTTGCGATTTGCGGCGGCTCGCTGCTGATTGCGTTGCACCTGCTGTCGGAATACGGGTTGTTCGTGATGATCCGCTTCGACACGTTTGCAACCGCGATCGTCGATCAGTTCCAGTCTTCCTATAACAGCCCGGCTTCCAACATGCTCGGCGGCGTGCTCGTCGCCTGCTGCCTGTTCCTGCTCGGCGTCGAGATCCTGCTGCGCGGTACCGAGCGTTATGCGCGTGTCGGCTCCGGTTCGGCGCGTCCTGCCGATCGCCGCCGGCTCGGCTGGTTCGTGGTGCCCGCCGTAGCGCTGCCGATCGCCCTTGCGGTACTGACGCTCGGCGTGCCGCTGGTGACACTCGGGCGCTGGCTCTATCTCGGCGGGCTCGGCATCTGGCGCATCGACCTGGTGAGCGCCTTCGTGCAGACCATTGTCCTTGCTCTTGCCGGCGGTGTGCTGACGACGATCGTTGCGGCCCCCATGGCCTGGCTGTCGGTGCGTGCGCCGGGCCGCCTTCAGCGTATCCTTGAGGCCTGCCACTATTATGTCGGTTCGCTGCCGGGCGTCGTTGTGGCGCTGGCGCTGGTTTCGATTACCGTTCGCCTCGTCCTGCCGCTCTACCAGACCTTCGCGACGCTGCTCGTCGCCTATGTGCTGCTCTTCCTGCCGCGCGCAATGGTCGGCCTGCGCGCCAGCATCGCGCAGGCGCCCGTCGAACTGGAGCGGGCGGCGATGGGGCTTGGCCGTACGCCCGGACAGGCGGTCAGGCAGATCACCATGCGGCTGGCGGCACCGGGAGCCGCCGCCAGCGTGGCGCTTGTCGCGCTCGGCATCACCAATGAATTGACGGCGACGCTGATGCTGTCGCCGAACGGTGTCGATACGCTGGCGACGAAATTCTGGTCGCTGACGAGCGAGATCGACTATGTCTCTGCGGCGCCTTACGCGTTGATGATGGTCGTGCTGTCGTTCCCGCTTACCCTCATGCTCTATGCCCAATCGAAACGGACTGCCGGCCAATGACGCTGCTTACGATCGATACTATCAGCAAGCGCTACGGCACGGTTCAGGCGCTGAAGGATATCTCGCTTGAAGTGCAGGCGGGTAGCCGCACTGCTATCGTCGGTCCCTCCGGTTCCGGCAAGACGACGCTCTTGCGCATCATTGCCGGCTTCGAACAGCCTGATGCCGGCCGCGTGACGCTGGATGGCGAAGTGCTGGCCGACGGTCCGGCCTGCGTGCCCGCTCATAAGCGCGGCATCGGCATCGTTTCCCAGGATGGTGCCCTTTTTCCGCATCTGAGTGTCGCAGAAAATATCGGCTTCGGCTTCGAGCGTGGTGCGCCGGATCGCGAAAGGCGCATTCGCGAGCTTCTCGAGATGGTGGAGCTGGAAAACAGCATGCTGGATCGCCGCCCGCACCAGCTTTCGGGCGGTCAGCAGCAGCGTGTGGCGCTTGCCCGTGCGCTCGGCCGCCGGCCGCGCCTGATGCTGCTCGACGAGCCGTTTTCGGCATTGGATACGGGGCTCAGGGAGAACATGCGCAAGGCGGTCGCCCGCGTGCTGCAGGCGGCGGGTATCACGGCCGTTCTCGTTACCCATGACCAGGGTGAAGCGCTGTCCTTTGCCGATCAGGTGGCGGTGCTGCGCGAAGGGAAACTGGTGCAGGCCGGAACGCCGCAGACGCTCTACCTCAAGCCGAGGGATCGCGAGACCGCCCTTTTCCTTGGCGATGCCGTGATGCTGCCGGCGATCATCAAGAATGGTTTTGCCGATTGCGCGCTCGGCAACGTGCCGGTCGAAGGAGCCCATCAGGGCAAGGCGGAAATCATGCTGCGGCCGGAGCAGATCCGCGTCGTCGTCGACGAGGCCAACGCGAAATATGGCGGGCGTGTCGTAGACGTGGAATTTGGTGGTGCGACCTGCACGGTGGCGGTGTCGCTTGCGGCTGTCGCCCTTCCGCCGATCCTGATCAAGACCTCAAGCGTCGCATTGCCGGCGCGGGGCGATCTTGTCCGCCTCGATATCGCCGGCAAAGCACATGTCTTTGTGCGGTAGGGTCAGCGTATTTCCGTTTTTCCTCGAAACCCGAAAATGCTCTTTCTTTTGTTTAACGCAATTCCGCACGCAAAACCGCTGCACGCTTTTGCTGGAATTGCTTAGCCTGCCTTCAGAGCCAGTTCTTCCGATTCCTCGCCGGCCAGCCAGCCGCCGGTGAAGCCGGCCCGCTCGAGGCCGAGGCGAATGATCGGGTTCTTGCGCATCAGCTTCCAGATGAAGTCGGAACGGTCGTTCTCGACGGTCATGACGAGAAGGCCCTGATCGATGGCGACGGTGCGGTCGTCGACCCAGCCTTCCGGCCGCTTGGTCTGGACTGTCGGGTTGAAGCCGCCAGGGAAGCCGCCTTCCAGCAGCAGGTTCGGATAGGTGGTCAGCAGTGCCTTGGTGCCGTCGATAGCGGCCTGCCGGTCGTAAGGCAGGCAGGCAAGGGCCGCCCAGGGCGCGATCGTGCCGTCATCAGGACCGAGCGGAGCGCCACGTGCAGCATAACCCAGCACTTTCGGGCTGCGGCCGCCGCGCATGCGCCGCGTCGGCGGCGGACCATCGCAGGCGGTAAAGCCCCAGATATCCTTGCTGTAGCCGACGAACTGGCCGGGGTTGCGTTCGGCATAATCGCGCTGGACGTTGATGACGACCTGCGTGTTGCGGAAATAATCCCAGTTCCGCTCGAGCATCGGCTTGTCCTGGATGCCGCGGAAGTCGATCCAGGCATGGGAGAAGAGATGGATGAAGAGCGGGCCGGCGTAGAGATAGGGTTGCTCGTTGAAGATCATCCACGAATAGCTTGCCGTGAAGGCATCGTAGGACGACTGCGGGATCGGGTGCGTCGGCGAAGCCAGTGCGAGCGTGTAGAGGATGATCGCCTCGTCGAAGCCGTGATAGCGCCAGCGCAGGAAGCCGGAAGACGGCTTCCAGCCCATCGAGATGCAATCGCCCTTGTTCAGCGCCCAGCGCCAGTCGATGCGCTCATAGATGAATTTCGCGAGCGCGCGGATCTCGGTTTCGGTCTGATCTTCGCCGTCGAAATATTGTGCGGCGGTCAGGATGCCGGCGACGAGCAGAGCGGTATCGATGGTCGAAAGTTCGCTGTTCCAGGCGCGATTGCCGGTGTCCACGTGCAGGAAGTGGTAGAAGAAGCCGCGATGCCCGGTCGCGTGGCGTTCCGTGCCCTGCTTGGCGTTGGCGAAGAAATGCAGCGTATTGAACACACGCTCGGCGGCCTCTTCGCGGCTGATCCAGCCGCGCTCGACGCCAACCGGATAGGAGGAAAGCCCGAAGCCGACTGCGGCAATGCTGGCCGGGACGCCCGGGATCGACGTGTCCGGTACAAGGCCGTTTTCAGGATTGGAATATTTCAGGAAATATTTGAACGCTGAATGCTGCAGCCTGTCGACTAGCGCGGCATCAATGTCTTCAATCCGTTGCAGCATGTGCTCCTGCCCAACTGTTCTATCGCCCCATGGTTCAACATGGTGGCTGCCCCCACGCAAATCAAACCTTTTTGATTCGTAGGGATAAGAGAACACAAACGGCCGCCATTGGCGTTAATAATTCTCAGTGAAATAATATCTGGAATAAATAATATAAGCGATGCAGCAAAACGGATTACATAGCATCCTCCAGGGGCGGTCCATTTCCTGCTTTTACCTGCCCTCTTCGGGCAGCCGCCTAGACCGCCCGGACTAATTCAGGCGGCTTCCTCCATCCGGACCAGATGGCCGGCCGCGACTTCGCGATACTGGCGTTTCGGCGGGACGTAACCCACCGGACGGACAGGGCTTTTCAGCTCGTCGGTGCCGAGGTTGCGGCGGATGCCGCGGCGCGCGGGGTCGGGTACGGGGACGGCTGCCATCAGCTTTTTGGTGTAGGGGTGCTGCGGATTGCGGAACAGCTCTTCGCGCGGGCCGATCTCGACGATCTCGCCGAGATACATGACAGCAACACGGTGGCTGACACGTTCGACGACCGCCATGTCATGGGAGATGAACAGGAAGGCGAGATTCAGGCTCTGCTGCAGGTCCATCAGCAGGTTGCAGACCTGCGCCTTGATCGAGACGTCGAGAGCCGAGACGCTTTCATCGGCGACGATGACCTTCGGGTCGAGAGCAAGGGCGCGGGCAATGCAGATGCGCTGGCGCTGGCCGCCGGAGAATTCATGCGGGTAGCGCTTCATCATATCCGGCTTCAGGCCGACGCGTTCGAGCAGGTCGGCCGCCTTGTCCCGCGCCTGCGCGCGGGTGCCAAGTCCATGTTCGGTGAAAGGTTCGGCGACGGCCGCACCGACCGTCATGCGCGGATTGAGGCTGGCGAAGGGGTCCTGGAAGATCATCTGGATGCTGCGGCGCATATTGCGCAAGCTGATCGCATCGAGGTTCAGCACGTCATAGCCGTCGAGGCTGACGGAGCCGGCGTTCGGCTGCACGAGACGGGTAATCGACCGGCCGGTCGTGGACTTGCCGCAGCCGGATTCGCCGACGAGCGCCAGCGTCTCGCCCTGGAAGAGGTCGAAGGAAACGTCCTCCACGGCATGGATGGCGCCGGTCCTGCGGCCGAAGAGACCGCCGCGAATGTCGAAACGGGTCACAAGGTTCTTCACTTCGAGGATCGGTGTCTTGCGACGGTCGACGGTTTCGGCGACCTCCGCCGGCTCTCGCCGCTCGTCGGTTGCCGTATCGACAACGGGGAAGCGCAACGGCCACTTGCGGCCGTCCATCGAGCCGAGGCGCGGCACGGCAGAAAGCAGGGCGCGCGTATAGGGATGTTTGCCACGGTTGAAAATGTCGTCGGTCGTGCCGGTTTCGACGGCCTCGCCGCGATACATGACAATCGTGCGGTCGGCGATCTCGGCGACAACACCCATGTCGTGGGTGATGAAGAGAACGGACATGCCCTCTTCTTCCTGCAGTATCTTGATGAGGTCGAGGATCTGGCCCTGGATGGTGACGTCGAGCGCGGTGGTCGGTTCGTCGGCGATCAACAGTTTCGGCCTCGAGGCGAGTGCCATCGCGATCATCACACGCTGGCGCATGCCGCCGGAGAACTGGTGCGGATATTCGTCGAACCGGGACGCGGCGTTGGGGATGCGCACCTTCTCCAGAAGGCGGATGGTTTCGGCGCGCGCGTCAGCCTTGCTGATGTCGCCGTGGCAGGTGAGCGCCTCGGAAATCTGCCTGCCGATGGTGAAGATCGGATTCAGGCTGGTCATCGGCTCCTGAAAGATCATCGCCGCATCCTTGCCGCGTACTGCCCGCATCTCCTTGTCGGAAAGCGAAAGGATATCGCGGCCATTGAGCCTGATGCTGCCTTCGACGCGGCTCGAGCCTTTGGCGAGCAGGCGCATGATGGAAAGCGAAGTGACGCTCTTGCCGGACCCGCTTTCACCAACGATCGCGACCGTTTCGCCCGGCATGACATTGAAGGAGACGTTGCGGACGACGGATTTCCATTCGCCGTCAGCGAGAAACGAGGTCGTCAGGTTCCGGACGGAAAGAACCGGAGAGATGGATGCTGCAGGCTGATCGGTCATGTCGTTCCCTTGTTGTCTTGCGCCTGGTGATCGGGCTTTCAGGTCTTCAAAGGTGTGGCGAAGGAGGCCGACGGGCGCCCCTCCGCAACACGCGCCGCCTCCAGCGCTGCGATCTTTTCATCGATCTCGCGCCTGTCAATCATCCCGTTCGGATTGGCCTTCGTCGCCATGGTTTCGGCCACGTGCATGTAACGCTCCTGTGCCACCGCATAGAGCCGGCGCAGTTCGGCGAGCGGATCGGGATGGTCGTCGGCACGGATGCTGAGCCAGGGATAGTCCTGATCGCGATGGACGAGGAGGGCTGCGGATTGTCTGCCACGTTTGTCGCCGCCGGCATCTTCGCCGGCCTGCATGGCTTCGAGCAGGCGCTCGATGAAGGGCTTGTCCATCGCCTTCTTGTAGGTGGCAAGCGTTTCGGCAACGACATTGGGGCCGGCCAGCATATTGCCGGCGACCGAGACATTATCATCGAGCAGGTGGCCGGCCCAGTCTATGCATCTTGCGCCGGTAAAGGCTGCGTTGCGGCCCTTGCCGTCAATCAGGTGCAGCTGGCGCTGGTCGCGGCCGGCATCGCGAGCGGTCAGTTCGATAATGATATCGTCCGGCGCCTTGCCGGCGGCCAACAGAGCCAGTCCGTCGGTGCCGTAGAGCGGGCTGACGAAGGCCTGGGTCGCGACCGCGCCGATGCCGCCGCGAATATGCGGCACCAGGCCGCCAACCGCAAAGAAGCGGGTGGCGACGGCAATGCCGAGGTAG
The DNA here is from genome assembly GCF_052946295.1 of Rhizobium sp. KDH_Rht_773_N. NCBI lineage: Bacteria > Pseudomonadati > Pseudomonadota > Alphaproteobacteria > Hyphomicrobiales > Rhizobiaceae > Rhizobium > Rhizobium sp. KDH_Rht_773_N. The sequence goes on from NZ_CM129525.1 coordinate 2,021,622, forward strand.
CCGGTGTCGGGATCGCGGGCAACGATGGACCAGGTCATGCCTACCTCCCGACCGCATAGGCCTGCATGAGGCGCGGCGTTGCCGCGGCACGCAACAGGCCGTCGGCATCGCGGCGCGCTGCGGTCAGGCGGCCAATGGTCCAGGGTTCGGAGACGGTCAGCCTGTGGCCGCGGGCGCGCAAGTCGTCGAGCACGGCGGCGCTGAAATTGCCTTCCGCCATCAGGCCGCCCGGCTCGCGCGTGCGGGGGTAGAAGGAGCCGGGGAAATGCGAGGTGTGGAAGAGCGGCTGGTCGATGGCCGCCTGCAGGTTCATCCCGTGGTGCACGTAACGCAGGAAGAAGGAAAGCTGCCACTGTTCCTGCTGGTCGCCGCCCGGAGTGCCGAAGGCGAGCGTGGGGCGGCCCTCGTAGAGCGCGAGCGAGGGCGTCAGCGTCGTGCGCGGGCGCTTGCCGGGAGCGAGAGAGGTCGGCAGGCCCGGTTTGAGCCAGAACATCTGGGCGCGCGAATTCAGGCAGAAGCCGAGGCCCGGAACGATCGGCGAGGACTGCAGCCAGCCCCCCGAGGGTGTGACCGAAACCATGTTGCCTTCGCGGTCGATGACGTCGATATGAACAGTGTCGCCGCGCTTTTCCGTCAGATGCGCCATGGTCGGCTCGTAGACGGCGCCGGTCTTGGAATCGGCGCCGAGCATTTGCATCGTCGCGTCATACTGCTGTTCGAAGCCCGGCAGTTTCCCGGGGCGCAGGTCAAGGGACGCTTCGCCTGATATCAGCTTGCGGCGGGCGGCGGCGTAGCTGTCTGACAGAAGCCGATCGAGCGGCACATCGGCGAATTTGGGATCGCCATAGTAGATTTCGCGGTCAGCGAAGGCGAGCTTCATGGCTTCGGTGACGGTGTGGACGAAATCGGCACCGTCGGGCGCCATCGCGGCGATGTCCATATCCTTCAGGATCGACAGCGTCTGCAGGAAAACCGGACCCTGTCCCCAGGGGCCGATCTTGGCGACGGTCCAGCCGTGATAGTCGTAGGTCTGCGGCTCTTCGATCGTGGCCGACCAGTTTGCCATGTCGTCTGCCGTCAGCACCGCCTTGTGGCGGCTGCCGCTCGCATCCATCACTTCGGCAGTCTTCAGATAGTTCGCGATCTTTTCGGCGACGAAGCCGCGATAGAAAGCGTCACGGGCGGCTTCGATCTGCGCCTCGCGGCCCTGCTTTGCCTCCGCTTCGGAAATGATGCGCTTCCAGGTTTCGGCCAGTACCGGGTTCTTGAAGCGCGAGTTCGGTTCGGGAACGGAACCGCCCGGCACCCATGTCTCGTAGGAGGTCGGCCATTCCTTCTGGAAGAATTCGGCAAGCCCCTTGATGGTGGCGGAAACGCGCGGCAGCAGCGGATGGCCGCTTTCGGCATAATAGATTGCCGGCTCCAGCACGTCGCGCACGCTCAGCCTGCCATAGTCCCGCAGCATCAGCATCCAGCCGTCGAAGGAGCCGGGGATGACGGTTGCGAGCAGCCCGTCGCCGGGGATCAGTTTCAGGCCTTCGTCCGTGTAGTGCTCGATGGTGGCGCCCGCCGGGGCCGGGCCTTGCGCGCAGATGACCTCGACCTTGTCCTTCTTCTTCGAATAGATGATTGCCGGCATGTCGCCGCCGGGGCCGACAAGGTGTGGCTCCAGGACCTGCAGGGTGAAGCCGGTGGCAACCGCTGCATCGAAGGCGTTGCCGCCCTTTTCGAGAATGCTCATGCCGACAGCGGACGCGATCCAGTGCGTTGAGGTAACGACGCCGAATGTGCCCAGAATTTCGGGGCGGGTCGTGAATGTGGTCATTTCATATGTCCTTTCGAAAGGTCATGCTTCGCGCGGATCGAGCGCATCGCGCAGGCCGTCGCCCAATAGATTGAAACCGATAACGACGAGGAAGATGGCAATGCCCGGCCACATTGCCATCCACGGCGCCTGGCTCAGAAAATTCTTGGCGACGTTCAGCATCGAGCCCCAGCTCGGTGCGGGCGGCTGCTGGCCGAGGCCGAGGAAGGAAAGGCTTGCCTCGGCGATGATGGCGGTCGCGATCGTCAAGGTCGCCTGCACGAGGATCGGCGCGAGCACGTTCGGCAGGATGTAACGGGTGATGATGCTGAAGTGGCGAAGACCGATGGAGCGCGCACCTTCGATATATTCCTCGGTCTTGACGGCCAACACCTGGCCGCGCGTCAGCCGCACGAAGATCGGCATGGCCGACAGTCCGATCGCGATCATCGCATTGGTGAGGCTTGGGCCGAGGAAGGCTGCGAGCGCAATCGCGGTGATCAGGAAGGGCATCGCCAGGAAGGCTTCGGTGATGCGGGAGATGACCATGTCGACCCAGCCGCCGAAATAGCCTGAAACCAGCCCGAAAGGCACGCCGATGACGACCGCGATCGCCACCGAGAAGACGCCGGCCATCAGCGAGGCCTGGGCGCCCCAGATCATACGCGAGAGGATATCGCGGCCGATATCGTCAGTGCCGAGCCAATGGGCGGCCGACGGCGCCTTGCGGATCGCCGACCAGCTCGTGGCGTTCGGATCGGGCAGCGGCAGGAGCGGCGCGATGATCGCGAGAATGGCGAAGAAGGCGATGATGGCGAGGCCGACGAGTGCGCCCTTGTTGGCCCTGAGCTTGCGCCAGGCGCGGCTCGGTGCACGCTGCTCGGACGAGGCGACAGGTGCGGCTGCGACTTGATCGATGGCGGTCATAACGAAGCCCTCATACGCGGGTTCAGGAGGACGTAGAGCACGTCGGCGACAAGGTTCATCAGAATGAAGCCGATTGCCGTGCAGATGACGACGCCCTGGACCACGGCATAGTCGCGATTGAAGACGGCATCGACGATGAGCTTTCCGAAGCCCGGAATCGTGAAGATCTGCTCGGTGAGGACGGCGCCGGCAAGCAGTTCGCCGAAGAGCAGGGCACTCAGCGTGACGATCGGCAGCACGGCATTGCGGAAGCTGTGTTCCAGCACCACGGAACTTTCCGACAGTCCCTTGGCGCGGGCGGTGCGGATATAATCGGCGCTCAAGACGCTGAGCATGGCCGAGCGGGTGTGGCGCATCAGCGTGGCGGCGAGCGCGTTGCCAAGCACGAAGGACGGCATCAGCATGGTCTCTATCGAGCGCAGCGGATTGGAGAAGAACGGTTCGTAGCCCGAGGCCGGAAGCCAGCCGAGATTTACCGAGACCAGCAGGATCAGCATGATGCCGAGCCAGAAATTCGGGATCGACAGGCCCGAAAGGGCGATGAGGTTGGCAAGGTAGTCAATGACAGTGTTCTTCTTGACCGCCGCCAGAATGCCCATCGGTACGCCGATGATGAAGGCGAAGATCATCGACATGATCGCCAGCTGGATCGTGACCGGCAGCTTTTCGGCGACGAGGTCGAGAACGGGTTGGTTCGTGCGCAGCGAAATGCCGAGGTCGCCCCGCAGCGCCGAGCCCAGCCAGTAGACATACTGGTAGGGGACGGGATCGTTGAGGTGATATTTTTCCCGCAGGAATTCCAGCACCTGTGGATCGCGCTCTTCCCCGGCCATGGCCAGGACCGGATCGCCCGGCAGGAGCTTCTGCAGCGAGAAGACGAAGATCGAAATGATCAGCAGGGTTGGAATGGCGACCAGCAGCCGCTTGGCGATGAACCTGTACATGGGCGCTCCGATAGCATCAGCGGGACGCGGCGAAGTTCGCCACGTCCCTCACGTGTTGGGCTATCAGCCTTCCTTCTTCACGCCGACGAGGCGGATCATGCCGTCGGGCGAAGCAACGAAGCCGGTGATGTTCTTGTGCAGCGCCCAGATCCAGGACTGGTGGCCGAGAAAGATGATCGGCAGGTCGTCATTCAGGATGGCGGTCGCGGCATCATACTTCTGCTTGCGCACGGCGTCGTCCGGAGACTGGCGCGCTTCGTTGAGCAGCTTGTCGACGTCGGCATTGCAATATTTGCTGTCGTTAAGGCCGGCGTTGCAGGTGACGAACTGCTGGATATTGCCGTCGGGATCGACGCGGCCGGACCAGTCGGACCGGCTGAGCTGATAGTTGCCGGCGGTCTGCTCGTTGAGCAGGGTGGCGAATTCCGTTGCCTTCAGGGTGAGGTCGAAGCCTGCTTCGGCGACCATGGACTGGATGATCTGCATCATCTGCATCGTGACCGGGCTGTTCGGAACCTGCATTTCAACCGGAATACGGTCGAAGCCTGCAGCCTTGACCAGGGCCTTGGCCTTCTCGATATCACGCGCGGGAACCGGGACATCCTTGTCGAACCAGGGGCTGCTCGGCGGGAAGGGCTGGTTGCCGGCAACGCCGGTGCCTTCGAAGACGATCTGCATGGCGGCGTCGCGGTCGATAGCCAGCGAGAAGGCCTGGCGCAGGCGCTTGTCCTTGCCGATCGGGTTATCGGCGCGCGCGCCATTGCCGACATTGGCGTAGATGCCAAGCCAGCCGGTATTGACGACATCCTTGTAGACGAGGTTCGGATCGCTCTTGACCGTCTCGGCGTCGGTCGCAGCCAGCCGCTCGATCATGTCGAGATCGCCGGAGCGCAGGTTGGCGAGGCGCACGGTCGAATCCGGGATCGGCAGATAGGTGATCTTGTCGATAAAGACATTGTCCTTGTTCCAGTAGTCCTGGAACTTTTCCAGCACGATGCGATCCTGCTGCACACGCTCGACGAATTTGAAGGGGCCGGCGCAGACCGGATGATCGCCGAACTTGGCGCCGAGTTCCTTGGCCGCCTTGGGCGAAACGATCATGCCGGCGCGATCGGACAGCTGGGCGAGCAGGGTAACGTCAGGCGCCTTCAGCGTGAACTTGACTTCATATTCGCCTGTCGCCTCGACCTTCTGGACGGAGGCCAGCTCGCTCTTGCGGCGCGATTCCGGCAGGGTCATGTTGCGTTCGATGGTGGCGACGACGGCTTCGGCATTGAAAGGCGTCTCGTCCTGGAACTTCACGCCCTGGCGAAGCTTCATGATGAGTTCCTTGCCGTCGGCCGACCAGTTCCATTCGGTCGCAAGCTGCGGCACGATCTTCAGGTCGGGCGAGACATCCACGAGCTTGTCGCACATCGCGGTATAGACGATACGGCCGACGAAGGTGCGCGACTGCGCCGGATCGAGCACGTCGGCATCGTCCTGCAGGCCGATCTTCAGTTCAGTGGCGAGGGCCGGAAGCGCAAAGAGCGCCGCCGCCGCGGCAGTGGTCAGCAATCTGGTCAATTTCATTTCATTCTCCTCTTTATGTTTTTGTTTCACGTTTATCGTGTCGGGCCGGCGGTTATCTCCGCCGTGCCGATTTCCCTGCTCAGGTGGGCTCCTTCTCGGCTTCCGCTTCGCTATGGTCGAGGGAGGTGATGCGGATGAGGCTTTCCTGCAGCGTCAGCAGATGCTGGCGCATGGCTTCGCCGGCCTTTGCCGGATCGCGGGCGGCAATGGCATCGACGATGGCCGTGTGCTGGCCGTAGGTGACTTCGCGTGTGCGGCTGGCGCTGCGGGCGCGCTCGCGGATCGTCTGCCAGGCTTCGTCCTGGCGCACGCGGTTGATGACATCGAAGATCGTCAGGAAGAACGAGTTGCCGGCGCATTGGGCGATCTGGCGATGCAGCGCGCCGTCCCAGAGTTCACGGCCGTCGGCATCCGTGCTGCCGTAGATCTTTTTCACGAGATCATACATGCGCTCGACATCGGCCGTCTTGGCGCGCATGGCCGCGAGCTGGGCAAGCTGCGGCTCGATGCGCAGGCGCACCTCCATGATTTCCATCAGGTCCGTGTCGGCGACGATGGAATCGACATGCTCGCTCCAGCCATCCGGGCGCCTGCCGGCAAAGGTGCCGGAACCTTGCCGGCGCCAGATGCGACCTTCGGCCTCCAGCACTTCGAGCGCGCGGCGGATGGAGCGGCGGCTGACGCCAAGGATTTCGGAGAGTGTGCGCTCAGTCGGCAGCTTGCCGTCGGCGTCGAGACTATCCGACTGAAGAAGAGCCCTCAGCTTCTCCAGCGCATAGTTCGAATTGCCCTGTGCTTCGTCCATGGTTGCCTGAACCAATTTTAGATTGGTTCAATGCAAACCAAATGGGGCCGATCGTCAAGCGCTTTTTTGTGCAGATAAATATTTGCCTGTTTTTTTCGCCTTGAAGCGCAGATTTGCGGCAGATGCGAGGGGCAGATACAGGCGTCCACAGGCGCCGCGCACCCGAGCGGGCGCGCGGTACCAAACGGCAATTGGTTCAGCGATTGAGCGAGCGCGCGGACAGGAAGGTTTGCGGCTCGAAGCCGAAATCCTTGTCGAAAGGATAGGTCGGGTGCTGTTTGCGCAGGCGCGGCAGGCGTTCGACGAATTGATCGACCACGCCGGCCGAAAGCGCCATGAGGTTCGGATTGGCAATCGGCGCCAGTTCCGGCGAAAGGTAGCCCGACTTGACGACGATGATCCTCGCCTTGTACGGATCGAGGCCGAGACGGGTGAAATCGGCAATATTGTGATAGGGGCGGCGCTTGGCGGAAAGCACCAGGTCGATACCGCCGATGGAGACGACCGCCTGCCGATCGGCCGCGTCGCCGGTCTCATGCAGGAATTTTACGGTGAAGCGGCCGGTTACCGGTTTGCTGCCCTTGGTGTCGAGCGAGGCGCCGACGGTCAGATCCAGCGTCGCGCCGACGCCCGCCGCATAGCAGGTCTCCGTTGCGGCCCTGTCGGCAATGCCCGCAAAGACGACGCCGGTTGCGCCCCTTGCAATCAGCTCGGCGAGCACGTCTGCGCGGTCGCCAACACCGCCGCCGGTCGGATTGTCGCCGGATTCGGCGAGCACGACGGGGCCGGTGGGGCTGGCGATCGCCCTGGCGACGCATTCCTCGATCGAACCGGTCTCGCAGCCGAAGACGAACTCTTCGCGCACATCCCAATAGGCCTTCGCCATGCGCTTTGCCTCGCGCTCCAGCACGGCGCGGTCGGTGCCGGTCATAATCGCGGCAGCGGTGGCGCGGGGCTCATCCGCCCAGACGTAGCCGACCATCAGCGAAGCATCCCAGACGCCATCCAGCGCATCGATGCCGGGCAGTTCGGCATAGAGGCTCTTTGCTGGCTCGTCGACGGTGCTCGTACGTTCCCCCGGCAGGACGACGGGGATCGGCGCCCAGAGCAGGGTCGGTTTCACACCGCTCTTCAGGCTCTTCACCAGCATGGAGACCGAGCGGCGCATCGTCTCTTCGACGTCGATATGCGGGGCGGTGCGATAGGTGGAATACATGTCGAGCGCATCGAGGATGCGCTGGGTGACATTGCCGTGCAGGTCGTAGCTTGCCGAAACCGTGCAATCGTCGCCGACGAGCGCGCGGGCAGCGCTGATCCAGTCGCCTTCCGCATCCTCCATGCCCTCGACATACATGGCGCCGTGCATGGCGAGATAGAGGCCGTCGAGCGGCAGAAGCGGCTTCAGGCGCTCGAGGAATTCAGCCTTGAAGGCCTCGTAAGTGTGGCGCGCGACCGGGCCGCCGGCAATGGCGCGGGCATGGATGGTCGGCAGGAACTCGGCGTCGTAATCCTTCAAGAACGCGAAATAGGGGGCTGCCAGCAGGCCATCGCCGCGCACCACCCGGAAATCCTTCTCCTCGTTCAGGACGGGATTGTACGTGCTGCATTCGATATGAATGCCCCCAACGGCGATGCGCATGGAAAACCTCAGCTTACATTAGGACCAATCAGAAAATTATGGGCGGCAATGCTGGCGGCACCGCGCGCCCAGACGTCGCTGTCGACGCGGCGGGTGCGGATCGGCGTCTGGCCGGCATAACGCGGAAGGACATTGGCTTCGATCGCCTGCTGCACGACGGTGCCGAACAGGCCGTCGAAGGAGCCCTCGACATGGGTGACGAGGATCATGCCGGGATCGTTCATCTGGATCAGGTGCGAGATCGCCAGGCCGAGCGCTGCGCCGGCCTTGTGGATGATGGCGATCGCCTCGGCAGTGCCGTGCGAGGCTTCCTCTTCGAGCTCCGACAGCGAGGTGCATTTCAGGCCGGCAGCCCTCGCCATCTCCTTGATCGCCTTCATGGAAGCGATCGTATCCAGGCAGCCGCGCTTGCCGCAGCGGCAGGGCGCGCCGCCCGGCTCGATCGTGGCATGGGCGATTTCGCCGGCGCCGCCATGGTTGCCGCGATAGAGCCGGCCGTCGATGAAGTGGGCACAGCCGATGCCGTCTCCGAGCGACACGACCGAAAAGTTCGGTGTATCACGGGCAATGCCGAAGAGTTTTTCGCTGACGGCCACGGCCTTGGCGTCGTTCTCGATGAACGTATCGACGCCGCTTGCCTGGCGAATGATTTCGGCAAGCGGCACATCCTGCCAGCCGAGCAGGGTGGACTGGACACAGGTCGCCTGTTTTTCGTCCACGAAGCCGGACAGCGCCACGCCGATGCCCGCCAGCTTGGAGCTCGCCTGCGGATGGGCTCTGAGAATTTCCGGCAGGCCGTAGGCGATGGCATTCGCGATGACCTTGGGATCTCTGGAATAGGGCAGCTGCTGGCGAGCAATGATATTGCCGTTCAGATCGCTGAGGATCATCGGCGCCGGCTCTTCCAGAAGCGAGATGCCGATGAAGAAGGCGCATTCCGGCTTCAGGTCGAGCAGGACGGAAGGCCGGCCCTGGCCGTACACGGTTTCCGTTTCGTGCAGAACGCCACGGTCGATCAACTCGCGGGCGATGCCACTCATTGCCGCCTTGCTGAGCCCGATCGCGGAGGCAAGATCGGTCCGGCTCAAGGGGCCGGACTCGCTTATGACCCGCAGAAGCTCACGCTGCGATGAGTTGAACATTAAAATCCCTGATCCTGCCGCTAGTGATTTCGCCTTGACAATAAGTTCACAAAATGAACCAATCAACCAAAATAAATTACAAAATTGATCAAAGCCGACCGAAGGGCCGGTTTCAAGAATCAGCAAGAGGGTGAACCAATGGAAATCATTCGCAAGAGATTTATTAGAACCCGCCAATTCGCTTTGCGTTGCGCTGTTGCCGGAGCGCTGTTTGCGCCGCTTTCGGCCTTCGCTTCCACGCTGACGATCATGCAGACCGAAGCGCCCCGTTCGATGGATCCGGGCGATCAGACCGCGACCTTCACGGCTGCTGTTCTGGATCCGATGTACGAGGGGCTTCTTGTCCGCGCCAAGGATCTGAGCCTGCAGCCGGCGCTCGCCACCGAATGGTCGAGCGACGATGCCGGCATCGTCTGGACCTTCAAGCTGCGCCAGGGGGTAAAATTCCATGACGGTACGCCCTTCGATGCGGATGCGGTGGTGAAGAACTTCGCCCGCCATCTCGATACCAAGCGCGGCCTTGCCGCCAGCGGTCGTCTGCGTACCTTCATCGACAGCGTCACCGCCGTCGATCCGTCGACCGTCCAGTTCAAACTCAAGAAGCCCTATCCGGCGTTCCTCGCGCTTTTGACCACCGGCGCCTGCTGGATGGTCAGCCCGACGGCGGATGCCGCCGGTACGATCGGCAGCAAGGCGGTCGGTACCGGTCCCTACAAACTGCAGGAATACAAGTCCGGCGAATATGTGCTGGAAACCAAGAATGCGGACTGGTGGGGTGGTGCGCCGAAGGGCGCAGACGAGATCAAGTGGACGTGGACGGCCGAGCCGTCGGTCATGAACATGGCGCTGCAGACGGGCGATGCCGATATCGTCAATCCGCTGCCGGCCGCTTTCGCCAAGCAGCTTGCAGCCAATCCGGACATGGTGGTCAACAAGTCGGACGGTTCGGCGGTCTTCTGGGTGTCGCTCAACACCAGGCTGAAGCCGCTCGACGACGTGCGCGTGCGCCAGGCGCTGAACTATGCGACCGACCGCGACGGTCTCGTCAAGGCGATCATGCAAGGCAACGCGACGCCGGCCAATTCGCCGCTCGCGCCTGTCACGCCCGGTTATGACAAGACGCTCGCGCCCTATACCTATGATATCGACAAGGCGAAGAAGCTGCTTGCCGATGCCGGTTATCCCGACGGTTTCGCAATGACGACGATCGTGCAGGAGCCGGAAGCGCGTATCGGCGAACTGCTGCAGGCCATGTGGGCGAAAGCCGGCGTGAAGCTCGACGTGCAGCGCATGGAAAGCGGCGTCTGGTCGAAGGCGGCCTTCGCCGATCCGGCCGGCAAGGCGGCCGCGAACACGGGTTCCGTCATTGCCTCCTGGTCTTCGGGCGTCAACGGTGCCGACCTGCAGTTCCGCCCGCTCTATTATTCGGCAAGCGCTTCGCCTGCCAGCGCCAATCTCGGCTTTTTCAACGATCCCAAGCTCGATGAACTGATCGACAAGGCGGCCTCGACGCTGGACGAGAAGGCGCGCAACGCGATCTATGTCGATGCCCAGAAGGAGGTCAACGAGCAGGCGCCGCATGTTCTCCTCTATACGACGCAGGATCTCTACGCTGCTCGCAAGAATGTGAAGGGTGCCTGGGTCATTCCGGGTGGCCAGGTCGTGGTCGAGGAAGCCACCAAGGACTGATGCGTAACCGGGTGGGCGGTGCTGTGCCGCACACCCGATTCACTGACGATGACGGTCCGATGAAAGCCTATATTCTCAAGAAGCTGCTCGCCTTGCCGCTGATCCTTGTCGGCGTGTCGCTGCTGATCTTCGTTGCCATCCGCGCGCTTCCCGGCGATCCGGCCCGCATGATGGCCGGTCCCGAGGCCACGCAGGAGGCGGTCGACAACATGCGCACCCGCCTCGGTCTCGACCGCAGTATTGCCGAACAATACGGCTCGTTCGCCTATGGCGCGGTCAGGGGCGATCTCGGCATGTCGATTAAGTCGAAACTGCCTGTTGTCGATGAGATTGCCGAGCGCATGCCCTTCACGCTCGGCCTTGCCGTCACCGCCTACCTGCTGGCGATTGCGATCGGTGTGCCGGCCGGCATGATCGGTGCGATCTACCGGCATGGCTGGCCGGACCAGGCCGTCATGCTTCTCGCGATTGCCGGCGCCTCCATCGCCAATTTCTGGCTGGCGCTGATGGCGATGAATACATTCTCGGTCAGTCTCGGCTGGCTGCCGCTTCTCGGCGCCACGTCCTGGAAAAGCTTCGTCCTGCCCTCGATCACGCTCGCAGTGCTGCCGATGGCCGTCATCGCGCGCATGACGCGCTCCAGCATGATCGAAGTGCTGGCGCAGGACTATATCCGCACGGCGCGTGCCAAGGGTGTCGCGCCCGGCTCGATCTATTGGAGCCACGCGCTGCGCAACGCCCTGATCCCGATCGTGACCATCGTCGGTCTGAACTTCGGCAGCCTGATCGGCGGTGCCGTCGTCACCGAATCCGTCTTCAACTGGCCGGGTATCGGTCGGCTGCTGGTCGATTCGGTGCGCTATCGTGACTATCCGGTCATTCAGGGTGTGACGCTTGTGGCCGTCACCGGCGTTGTCGTCATGAATTTCCTGGCGGAAATGGCGATCGCCGCGCTCAATCCGAAAATAAGGTTCGACTGATGGCGATGAGCGAAGCGGAAAAGGTTTCGACCGGCAGCGGGAGCCTGCGCCGCATCCTGCGCTGGCTCGCCTCGCACAGGGGCATCACCATCGGCGGCGGGCTCATCGGCATCATCGTGCTGATGGCAATCTTGGCGCCGCTCATCACCTCGGCCGATCCTTATTCGCAGGACCTGCTCTCGACGATGCTGGAACCCTCCTTCGAGCATCCGTTCGGTACCGACGACAACGGTCGCGATATTTTCGCCCGCGTGCTCTATGGCGCGCGCATCTCGCTGCTGGAGGTCGTTCTCAGCGTCGGGCTTGCCATAGTCGTCGGCGTGCCGCTCGGCATTGTTTCGGGTATGGCGGGGCGTTATGCCGATCAGGCGATCATGTGGTGCATGGATATCCTTTTCGCCTTTCCGGGTATCGTGCTCGCGATCCTGATCGTCAGCGTGCTCGGCACCAGCCTCGTCAACCTGCTGATCGCGATTGCGATCTTCTCGGTGCCCGTCTATGCGCGGCTCAGCCGCAACCTCACACTCGGCCTCAAGGCAATGGATTATGTGGAAGCGGCCATTTCGCTCGGCGTGTCGCGCCACCGAATCATGACACATTACATCCTGCGTAACGCGATCGGCCCGATCATCGTGCAGTCGACGCTGACGGCCGGTACCGTCATCCTGTCGGCCGCAAGCCTCTCCTTCCTGGGTCTCGGTGCGCAGCCGCCACTTCCGGAATGGGGCGCGATGATGAGCGACGGCCGCAACTATCTCGGCCTTAACATCTACATGTCGCTCTTTCCGGGACTGGCGATCATGCTGACCGTGCTCGGCTTCAACATCCTCGGCGATGGCCTGCGCGACCTGCTCGATCCGAGAAAATAAGAAACGAAGATGCAAAGGCGCGGCGCGCTGAACATTTTGTCGTGTCGGTTGGGAAATTTGGAGAAACTGGAGCGGGCGAAGGGATTCGAACCCTCGACCCCAACCTTGGCAAGGTTGTGCTCTACCCCTGAGCTACACCCGCTCAAATCCACATCGGTCCGGGGTAGTAAGTAGCGGGCCGTGGGCGCCACCTTGCGGCGACGGGCGCTATATCGCCCAAACGATTTTCAAATGCAACAGGGAAATGACGGAAAAACGAAGAAAAATTCCAGCAGTGGAAAACCACGTCCGGAAACGCCGCGAATGCAGGGCAAAGCGTCGGTCCTGAAGATTGCCAAGCTTGCGAGGCGGACGTAAGCAGGCAACCCGATCTGCCCTTCTCGCGCTTCATGGAACGACGATGACCGACAACAAGCCCAAGACCCGCCAGGATCTTCTTGCCTTTCTCGACGACCTCGGCATCGCCCACAGCACAAAGGACCACGCGCCCGTCTTCACGGTGGCCGAATCGGTTGCTCTCAGGGACGAGATTCCCGGCGGGCATACCAAGAACCTGTTCGTGAAGGATAAGAAGGACCGCTACTTCCTGCTGACGGTGGAGGAAAACGCCACGGTCGATCTCAAGCAGGTCCACACTATCATCGGTGCCTCCGGCCGTGTCTCCTTCGGCAAGCCCGAGAAACTGATGGAATATCTGGGCGTCATTCCAGGTGCTGTCACCGCACTCGGCGCGATCAACGATACCGGCAACAACGTCACCTTCGTGCTCGACGCGGATCTGATGCATGACGAGATTATCAATTGCCACCCGCTTTCCAACGATGCGACAACCTCGATCGGCAGGGCCGACCTGATACGATTCATGGAAGCGACGGGGCATAAGCCGCTTGTCTTGAAAGTGACGTCCTGACATACGATTTTAGCGCTATTCAGAGACGCCGGCAGATCGGCGCGGCGGGAGATACCTATGAGCGGCAGCGACAATCCTTACAACGGCTCCTTCGGCAATCAGATGTCGGCGACGGCAAGTTATGGCGTGGCACCCCAGCCGGTGGCCGCAGGCGGCCATATCAAGGACACGACGACGGCGAATTTCGCGAAGGACGTGCTGGAGGAATCGCGCAACCAGCCGGTGCTGGTCGATTTCTGGGCGCCCTGGTGCGGTCCCTGCAAGCAGCTGACGCCCGTTCTGGAAAAGGTCGTCAACGAGGGACAGGGCCGCGTCAAGCTGGTCAAGATGAACATTGACGATCACCCCTCGATCGCCGGCCAGCTTGGCATCCAGTCCATCCCCGCCGTCATCGCCTTCGTCAACGGCCGCCCGGCGGATGGTTTCATGGGTGCCGTGCCGGAAAGCCAGGTTCGTCAGTTCATCGATCGTCTCGCAGGCCCGGCCGGCGCCGACCAGGCTGGCGAGATCGAAGCCGTGCTGGCCGAGGCCGGCGAGTTGCTCGCTGCCGGCAATGTCAATGAAGCGGGCCAGCTTTATGGTGCGGTGATCCAGGCGGATCCGGAAAATGCCAAGGCGCTTGCCGGCATGGCCGAATGCCTGATCGCAGCCGACCAGCATGGAGAAGCCCGCCAGATGCTGAGCGAATTGCCGGAAGAGCTTGGCAAGGATGCCGGCATCCAGGCAGTCCTGACGAAGCTCGACCAGATCGAAGAAGCCCGCAAGCTCGGCGATCCCGTTGCGCTTGAACGCGAGCTGGCGCTGAACCCGGATCATCACGAAGCCCGGCTGAAACTCGCCAAGATCCTCAATGTCGAGGGCAGGCGCGAGGAGGCGGCCGAACACCTGCTTTTCATCATGCGCAAGGATCGCGCCTTCGATGACGACGGTGCGCGTCGCCAGCTCCTGCAGTTCTTCGAAGTCTGGGGTTTCAAGGATCCGGCGACGGTTTCGGCGCGCCGCAAGCTTTCCTCGATCCTGTTTTCCTGAGGTTTGCCGCATCCGCCCTTGCGTTTTTGCACAAGGGCACCACATTTCTCGTGAGGACGGGCGCCGCAGATGCGCCCGCCGAAGAGTGCGGGACCAGTCTTCATGCAAGTCGGCAATGCGAGATATCTTAAGCCCGGCGATTTACCGGATGAGATTGCAGTTTTTCCCCTGACGGGGGCGCTTCTCCTGCCTGCGGGGCAGTTGCCGCTCAATATCTTCGAGCCGCGTTATCTTGCGATGTTCGATGCGGCACTGACCGGAAACCGTCTGATCGGCATGGTGCAGCCGGCGCATGGCGAGCATGAAGACAAGACGCATGCCCCCGAGCTTGCGGCCGTCGGCTGCCTCGGCCGGATTACCTCCTATGCCGAAACCGGCGACGGGCGTTACATCGTCTCGCTGACGGGCGTATGCCGCTTCCGGCTGCTGGAGGAAAAATCTCATGGTCAACCGTTCCGCAGCTTTCGCATCGCGCCGTTCATATCGGATCTTTCTGCCGAGAACGAAGAGGATGCGGTCGATCGCAACGCGCTGCTGACGGCCTTCAAGGCCTATCTCGATGCCAACAAGCTCGAGGCGGATTGGGAAAGCGTTGAACGGGCCAGCAACCTTACCCTCGTCAATTCGCTTGCGATGATGTCGCCGTTCGGCCCGGCGGAAAAACAGGCGCTGCTCGAAGCGCCCGACCTCAAGACGCGGGCCGAAACCCTGATCGCCATCACCGAAATCGTGCTTGCCCGCGTTTTCGGCGATTCCGATACCGTTTTGCAGTAGAGGGCGCGATGGACGAAAAACTGAGCCGCGTCGATCCCAAACTTCTCGAGCTGCTCGTCTGCCCGCTCACCAAGGGGCGGCTTTCATATGATCGCGAGCACAATGAACTGGTCTCGGAAAAGGCACGGCTTGCCTATCCGATCAGGGATGGCATTCCGATCATGCTGGTTTCGGAAGCGCGCAGTCTCGAAGACTGATTTCTTCCTGCAGATGCTCTCTGTCAGATCGTCTGGCCCGAAAGCAGCCGCGGATTGTCTCTGGCTGTCGTTCCGGCTGCCTGGCCGATGAAGAAGGATTTCAGACCGGGCAGCCGGTCGACGATGCCGAGGCCGAAGTCGCGGGCAATGCGGATCGGCGCCGTGTCGTTGGAAAACAGCCGGTTCAGCATGTCTGTCGTGACGCCCATGCGGAACGTGTCGAAACGGCGCCAGCTCTGGTAGCGCTCCAGAATGTTGATGGCGCCGATATCGAGGCCAAGGCGATCGGCCTCCACGATGGTTTCGGCAAGCGCTGCCACATCCTTGAAACCGAGATTGAGGCCCTGGCCGGAGATCGGGTGGATGCCATGCGCTGCGTCGCCGGCGAGCGCAAAGCGCGGGGCGACGAAGGAGCGGGCAAGCGTGAGGCCGAGCGGGAAGGCGCGCTTGTCCCCGACGACCTTGAGAGCGCCGAGCTTGTGGCCGAAGCGGCGTTCCAGCTCCTCCTCGAAGACCAGATCGTCGGCGGCAACGAGGCGGTTGGCGTCGTTCGTCCGCTCGGTCCAGACCAGAGAGGAGCGGTTGTTGCGCAGCGGCAGGATGGCGAAGGGGCCGGATGGCAGGAAATGCTCTTCGGCGCAGCCATGGTGCGGGCGCTCGTGCTCGACCGTCGTGACGATGCCGGATTGGCCATAGTCCCAGGTCACCGTCTTGATGCCGGCGAAGTCACGCAGCGTCGAGCGTACGCCGTCGCAGGCGACCAGCAGGCGCGATTGCTGCGTACTGCCGTCCGAAAGGCTGACCTCGATGCTGGTGTCGCCGGTCTTCAGCCCCGTGGCGCTGAGGCCGTGGCGGATCTCGATGCCGAGCCGCTCGCACAGCCCGCGCAGCGCGCCGACCATGGCAACATTGGGGATCATGTGGGCAAACGGCCGGCCATCGGCCACTTCGCCATCGAAGGTCAGGAAGATCGGGCGGACAGGATCGGACATCCTGGAATCGGTCACGATCATCTTGTTGATCGGCTGAGCCTCCGGCTCGATTTCGTCCCATATGCCGAAGACTTCGAGCATCTTCGTTGCGGCCGCGATGATGGCGGAAGCGCGCATGTCTTTCTTCCAGACATGGTCGGGTGCTGCCTCGATGACGGCAATATCGAGATGAGGTGCTGCCTGCTTGACCGCCACGGCCACGGACAGGCCGACATAACCTCCGCCCACAACCAGCATGTCCAGCATCATCAGCTCCTGTTACTTCCTACGACCAGATGCGATCTATATAGATCATGACGTTATCACTTCCTACCGCCGGGAGCCGAACAAAATGACGGAACAGACGGGCAGACCGACCGCCATGGAAACATTGATCGCGACGCTCGATATCGAGCCGATCGAGGTCGATATCTTTCGCGGCCGCAGTCCGCAGGTCGGCTGGCAGCGCGTGTTCGGCGGGCAGGTGATCGCGCAGGCTCTGATGGCAGCACAGCGCACGGTGGACAGCGAGCGTTTCATTCACTCGCTGCATGCCTATTTCATGCGTCCCGGAGACCCTTCGGTGCCCATCGTCTACCAGGTCGAGCGTATCCGCGACGGATCGAGCTTCAACACGCGCCGGGCCGTCGCGATCCAGCACGGCAAGGCGATCTTTGCGCTTTCGGCCTCGTTCCAGCTGGAGGAGCCGGGTTTCGACCACCAGGTCCCCATGCCGTCGGTGCCGATGCCGGAATCACTGCTCGGCGAACAGCAGATCAAGGAACAATATCTTGCCCATGCGCCGGCGGCGGTACGCAAATATTGGGAGCGCGAAAGGCCGATCGAAATCCGGCCTGTTTCGCTCAAGCACTATTTTACCCGGGAGAAGCTCGAACCGCGGCAGGATGTCTGGGTGCGGGCCACCGGTCCGGTACCGGATAGCCGGCTCTATCAGGCCGCGGTGCTTGCCTATATCTCGGACATGACGCTGCTCGATGCATCGCTGCATGCGCACGGAACGTCCATTTTCGATCAGAGCCTGCAGGTTGCAAGCCTCGACCATGCCATGTGGTTCCATCGCCCCGACACGCTCGACGACTGGCTGCTCTATACGCAGGACAGTCCTTCGGCGTCGGGTGCCCGGGGATTGACCCGCGGCAGCCTTTTTACGCGATCGGGTGTCCTGATCGCGTCGGTCGCACAGGAGGGCCTGATTCGGAAAAAGGCAAATGAATAAATAATGTGCATATTTATAAATTTGCGCATTATTTATGCGCTTATTGGCCCATCATTTGCCTGTTTATTGGCGCCTTCTGTTATAGTCTTTAGATTTCAATAACTTATAGACTGTCACGAATCTGGCACGTCCTTTGAATGTCTATCGCCGGTCGCTGTTCATGAAACCGTCAGCGGCAAGGAGAGTCGGCTCCGCGCCGAGGATAACGAAGGATGGGATACAGATGAAAATTGTGATGGCCATTATCAAGCCGTTCAAGCTCGATGAGGTCCGCGAAGCCCTCACGGCGATCGGCATTCAGGGCCTGACTGTGACCGAAGTGAAGGGCTACGGTCGCCAGAAGGGACACACCGAAATCTATCGCGGCACTGAATATGCGGTCAGCTTCCTGCCGAAGCTCAAGATCGAAATCGCGGTCGCATCGGAGATCGTCGACAAGGCAGTCGAGGCCATCGCAGCATCTGCCAAGACCGGCCAGATCGGTGACGGCAAAATCTTCGTCTACTCGATCGACCATGCCGTGCGCATCCGTACGGGCGAAACCGATTCAGAAGCGCTGTAAAGAACGGCAGATCAAGGAGCTATTTCCAATGTCAATTTCGAAGTTTTCCTCCAACATCGCACGGGTAGGCGCCCTGTCGGCCGCTCTGCTGGCGCCGGTTGTCGCTTTCGCGCAGGAAGCCGCCCCGGCAGCCGCCGATGCTGCAGCCGCCGCTGCTCCGGCCATGACGATGGACAAGGGCGACAATACGTGGATGCTGGTCTCCACGGTTCTCGTTCTCTTGATGACCATCCCGGGCCTTGCTCTGTTCTACGGCGGTCTCGTCCGCGCCAAGAACATGCTCTCGGTTCTCATGCAGGTCTTCATGATCACCGCCGTCGTCATGATCATCTGGGTCACCTACGGCTATTCGCTCGCTTTCACGGATGGCGGCTCGCTCAACAGCTTCGTCGGCGGCTTCTCCAAGGCCTTCCTTGCCGGTGTGACGCCGTCCTCGCTGGCCGAAACCTTCTCGAAGGGTGTGGCCATTCCGGAACTCACCTTCATCTGCTTCCAGATGACCTTCGCCTGCATCACGCCGGCCCTGATCGTCGGCGCCTTCGCCGAGCGTATCAAGTTCTCGGCCGTCATGCTCTTCGTCATCCTGTGGGTCACGTTCGTCTACTTCCCGATGGCGCACATGGTCTGGTTCTGGGGCGGCCCGAGCGCTTACACTGCACCAACTGGTCTCATCTTCTCGTATGGCGCGATCGACTTCGCCGGCGGCACGGTCGTTCACATCAATGCCGGTATTGCCGGCCTGATCGGCGCCATCATGCTCGGCAAGCGCACGGGCTATAAGAAGGAAATCATGGCACCGCACTCCATGACGCTCACCATGGTCGGCGCATCGCTCCTGTGGGTCGGCTGGTTCGGCTTCAACGCCGGCTCCAACCTGGAAGCCAACGGTTATGCATCGCTCGCCATGATCAACACCTTCGTTGCAACGGCTGCCGCCGCTGTTTCCTGGTGCATCGTTGAAAGCTTCGCTCGCGGCAAGGCCTCCATGCTCGGTGCTGCCTCGGGTGCCGTTGCCGGCCTCGTTGCCGTGACGCCGGCTGCTGGTTTCGCCGGTCCGATGGGTGCTGTCGTTCTCGGCCTCATCGTTTCGCCGATCTGCTACTTCTTCGTCGATGTCGTGAAGAACAAGTTCAACTATGACGACTCGCTCGATGTGTTCGGCGTCCATTGCGTCGGCGGCATCGTTGGCGCGATCGGCACCGGCATTCTCGTCAATCCGGCCCTCGGCGGCGCCGGTATCGTCGATTATTCGACGCCGGACTTTGCGGCCTCCTATGCGGGCACGGCAACCCAGGTCTGGGCACAGCTCAAGGGCGTTCTGACCACGATCGTCTGGTCGGGCATCGGTTCTGCGATCCTCTACAAGATCGTCGATGTCATTATCGGCCTGCGCGTTCCGGTCGAAGCCGAGCGCGAAGGTCTCGACCTCGCAACGCACGGCGAAGCCGCCTACCACGCGTAGTCACAGGGTTTGCGGCGCCCGGCACAAGGGCGCCGCCGAACGGCCCGTCGCGGCCTATCTAACCATAAGCCGCTCTTGGCCCGGACCTTCCAAGGTTCGGGCCTTTTTCTTTTAGTCATCCGGCATATGCATGGTTAACATCGCTTTAACCCTAGTTTGATTAGGTGGAGCGGACGCATTTGGCGCGGCGAACATTGGCGATTCGCGTGCCCACAGGCATTGGACGGGTTAGAACATGGCAAGAAGCACGTCGGCGGCAATGGATGGCCGCCCTGACCGGTTCTCCTTCTCGGCATTCATGCTGCGGCAGATCCAGGCTCTCGCAGGCTTTGCGGTCTTCGTGGTGCTGGCGCTTGCAGTTGCGGCGCTGGCGACGTGGAACGTGACCGACCCCAGCTATTCCTATGCCACCGGCAATCTGCCGACCAATGTGCTCGGCTATAGCGGCGCTGCCTTTGCCGATATCGCCATGCAGTTCCTGGGGCTTGCCAGCGTCGTGTCGATGCTGCCGATCGTTGCCTGGGCACTGGCACTGATTTCCGGCCGCCGCCTCAGCCGCATTCCGGCGCGTGCCGGCGCCTGGCTTGCCGGCACGGTGCTTTCCTCCGCCGTCATCGGCTGTTTTCCGCCGCCGCTCACTTGGCCGATCCCGAACGGTATCGGCGGGGTCATCGGCGACATGATCCTGCGTTTTCCCGCCCTCTTCGTCGGTGCCTATCCGACCGGTGTCTTTGCCACTGCCGTCGGCTGCGTCTTCGCCGTTCCGACCGCGTGGATGATGCTTTTTGCTGCCGGCATCGTCGGCCGCAGCGAGCTCGACGAGGAGGAGGAAGAAGAAGAAGAGGATTATGTCGATACCCGCAGCAAAGTGCGTGTCGTCGGCGATGAGGACGAGGACGACGATGGCTCCCGCTGGATGGCCTTCAGCGGGGCCATGACGCATGCCTGGTATATGAACCAGGCGCGTCTGCGCCGACTTTTCGGCATGGGGCCACGCAAACGCCGCCAGAGCGACTTCGAATCGCCCTATGATTTCAACGACGACGAATTCGGCACCTTGAACGAGCCGGTGCGTGCCAAACCTGCAGCGCGCGGCGAGCGCATGGATCCTTCCATGGAGCCGCGCGCCGTTTCGAGCCGCCGCGTGGTTTCGACGCCTTCCATTTCGCTCAACGACGATGAGGACGACGATCCGCCGTTCGATACCGACATGCCGCCGCGCCCGGCCGATATCCTGCCCGATGACGATGAGGACGACTGGATGATTCGCGCGCCGGCCAAACCGGCCGGCAAACCCGAGCCGCGCGTCATCCCCGCATCCGCCCGTCCAAAACCCGGCGCCCGCGTCGAACGCGAGGCGCAAGGTTCGTTCATCCGGCCGGAAGGCTTCCAGCTTCCCTCCATGCACCTGCTTGCCGAGCCGAAGAACGTGGTGCGCGATTCCACGCTTTCTGCCGACGCGCTGGAACAGAATGCCCGCATGCTGGAAGGCGTGCTGGAGGATTTCGGCGTCAAGGGCGAGATCATCCATGTCCGCCCCGGTCCGGTCGTGACACTTTACGAACTGGAACCGGCACCCGGTATCAAGTCCTCCCGCGTCATCGGTCTTGCCGACGACATTGCCCGTTCGATGAGCGCAATTGCCGCCCGTGTCGCCGTTGTGCCGGGTCGTAACGCGATCGGGATCGAATTGCCGAACCAGACGCGCGAAACCGTCTATCTGCGCGAGCTCATCGCGTCGCGTGATTTTGAAAGCTCCAAGGCGAAGCTTGCCATGGCGCTCGGCAAGACGATCGGCGGCGAGGCCGTGATCGCCGACCTCGCCAAGATGCCGCATCTGCTCGTGGCCGGTACCACGGGCTCGGGCAAGTCGGTTGCCATCAACACCATGATCCTGTCGCTGCTCTACCGCATGACGCCGGAACAGTGCCGCCTCATCATGATCGACCCGAAGATGCTGGAACTTTCCGTCTATGACGGCATCCCGCATCTGCTCTCGCCCGTCGTAACGGATCCGAAGAAGGCTGTCGTCGCGCTCAAATGGACCGTCCGCGAGATGGAAGAGCGCTACAAGAAGATGTCGAAGATCGGCGTGCGCAATATCGACGGCTTCAATACGCGCGTCGAGCAGGCGCTTGCCAAGGGCGATACGATCTCGCGCACGGTGCAGACCGGCTTCGACCGGCAGACCGGCGAGGCAGTCTACGAGACCGAGGAATTCGACCTGCAGCCGATGCCCTATATCGTGGTCATCATCGACGAAATGGCCGACCTGATGATGGTCGCCGGCAAGGATATCGAAGGTGCCGTCCAGCGCCTCGCGCAGATGGCGCGTGCGGCCGGCATTCATGTCATCATGGCAACGCAGCGCCCCTCGGTCGACGTTATCACCGGCACGATCAAGGCGAACTTCCCGACCCGCATCTCCTTCCAGGTGACGTCCAAGATCGACAGCCGCACGATCCTCGGCGAGCAGGGCGCAGAACAACTGCTCGGCATGGGCGACATGCTCTACATGGCCGGTGGCGGCCGGATCCAGCGCGTCCACGGTCCTTTCGTCTCCGACGTCGAAGTCGAGGAGATCGTCTCCTATCTGAAGACACAGGGCTCGCCGCAATATCTCGATGCCATCACGGCCGACGATGACGAGGATGGCGACTATGGCGGCGGTCCGGCCGGCACGGCAAATCTCTCCGATTCGGAAGACCCCTATGACCAGGCCGTCGCCATCGTCCTGCGTGACGGCAAGGCGTCCACATCCTATGTTCAGCGCAGGCTCGGTATCGGTTATAACAGAGCAGCATCGCTGATCGAACGCATGGAACAGGAGGGCATTATCGGCCCGGCCAACCATGCCGGAAAACGCGAGATTCTCGTGCCGACGGATGGGGATATCCTCGACCGCTGAGGAAAGAAATTTTTGATGGCTCGGCCCATCCGGTGGAAACCTCGGGGCATGTAATCCGTTACCTTTCACCGGGCGATCGCGGCGCCTTGAAGACGCCGCCTTTCGGCGGCATGCAGACCGCATACAGGAGGTTCATATGACCAACTCCGCATCCATCTTTTCCGGCCTGCCGGTATCCCGCCGCGATGTTCTCGGCGTATTCGCCGCCGCGGCCGTTGCAAGTGCCGTCCCGTTCCCCGTTTTCGCCCAGGCGGCAGCACCGGTCGCCAACAGCGCTACGGCGCAGGCCATCGCCGATCATTTCTCCGGCGTTGCCACCATGCAGGGCGAGTTCGTGCAATTCGGCCCGCGCGGGGAACAGACCGGCGGCAAGTTCTTTATCGAGCGTCCCGGCAAGCTGCGTTTCAACTATGATGATCCGTCGCCAATGCGCGTCATCGCCGATGGCAGGAATGTCGCGATCGGCAACGTGAAGTTGAAGACATGGGATCTTTATCCGCTCTCCAAGACGCCGCTCAGCTTGTTGCTGGCGCAGCGTATCGACCTTTCCGCCGGCATGGTGAAGGGCGTGAAGGAAGAATCCGATCTGACGACGATCTCGCTCGGCAACAATACGGTATTCGGCAATTCGACCATCACGATGATGTTCGATCCGAAGACCTACGATCTGCGCCAGTGGACGATCACGGACAACCAGGGCAAGGATACGTCCGTCATGATCTTCAACGTGAAGACCGGCGTTGCCTTCGACGATCGCGTCTTCCGCGTGCCCTACGAGGATATCAAGGGCACATCGGCGAACCGGGATTGATGCTTTTCGGTTGATCGCCGGCCGCTTTTGCCTGCGGCCGGTTTTCTCGCCGATCTCTTTGCTCTAAAGCCTTTTCGGACGGATCTGAAAGGGCCTGGCATGAGCTTTTCCATTACCACCTGGAACATCAATTCGGTGCGGCTGCGCATGCCGATCGTCGAGCAGCTGGTGCGCAAGCACCGGCCCGATATCCTCTGCCTGCAGGAAACCAAGGTTCCGAACGATCTCTTCCCGCTGGCGCCGCTGCGCGCCATGGGCTACGAGCATATCATCGTCCACGGCCAGAAGGGCTACCACGGCGTTGCCATCGCCTCCCGCGTGCCGCTGACGGAAGACCATCGGCAGGATTACTGCAATGTCGGCGATGCGCGCCATATTTCCGCGATCTTCGAACGCGGCAACCGGCGCATCCGCCTGCACAATTTCTACGTCCCTGCAGGCGGCGACGAGCCTGATCGCACGATCAATCCAAAATTCGGCCACAAGCTCGATTTCATCGAGGAAATGAAGAATCTCAAGGCCAGCGCCGAGCCGAACACCTCAGCCATTCTCGTCGGCGACCTCAATATCGCGCCGCTGGAACATGATGTCTGGTCGCACAAGCAGCTTCTGAAGATCGTCAGCCATACGCCCGTCGAAACCGACGGGCTCATCGAGGTCATGAAGCGCGGCGGCTGGCACGATCTCATGCGCCAGCATGTGCCTGCCAATGAGAAGCTCTATACGTGGTGGAGCTACCGTGCGAAGGATTGGGAGGCTGCCGACAAGGGCCGGCGCCTCGACCATATCTGGTCCTCGCCCGACCTCGGCCCGCATCTGCAGCGTATCGATGTGCTGAAGGAAGCGCGCGGCTGGGAGCGGCCGTCCGACCATGTGCCGGTGACGGTACATCTCAACATCTGAACGCGTCAGCTGAAGCGGTGAAACTGGCTTGCGGCCTGTGCCGCAAGATCGGCAATGCTGTCGCGGATGCGGTTTTCCATGATCCGCGCCGCCGACGGATATTCCTCGATCAGGCGATGGAACAGCGCCCGCGTAATGCGGATGATGCCGGTATCCTCGCGCGCGATCGCCGTGAACTTGCGCTCCACCAGCGTGATAAGGGCGAGTTCCGAAATCAATGCTCCGGGGCCGGCGATGGCTTCGGTCCGCCCTATGCCGTCGGGACCGGTCACGCTGAGTTCGAGACTGCCGCTGGTGATCACATAGGCGCTTTCTGCGGGTGAACCCTGACGAAACAGCATCTGGCCGGCCGCAATCACGCGACGATCGGCGCCGAAGGCAATCAGGCGCAGCTGGTCGTCGTTCATGTGCTTGAAGAGCGGAAGCTGCGACAGCAGATGGATATCGTCGGAAAGAGACATGCTACGGGATGATTTTGTAGCCGCCGTTTTCCGTCACGAGGATCTCGGCGTTGGACGGATCCCGCTCGATCTTCTGGCGCAGGCGGTAAACGTGGGTTTCCAGCGTGTGGGTGGTGACGCCGGAATTGTAGCCCCAGACTTCTTCCAGCAGCACGTCGCGGGTCACGACCTTCTGTTCGGCGCGGTAGAGGTAACGGATGATTGCCGCTTCCTTTTCCGTCAGACGGATCTTCTGGCCGTTGTCGGTCGTGAGCAGCTTCTGGCTCGGCTTGAAGAGATAGGGGCCGACGGTGAAGGTGGCGTCCTCGCTCTGTTCGTGCTGGCGCAGCTGCACGCGGATGCGGGCAAGCAGCACCGCGAAGCGGAATGGCTTGGTGACATAGTCGTTGGCACCGGCCTCAAGGCCAAGGATCGTGTCGGAGTCCGTGTCGTGGCCGGTCAGCATGATGATCGGCGCCTTGAAACCGCCCTTGCGCAGCAGCTTCACGGCTTCGCGGCCATCCATGTCGGGCAGGCCGACGTCCATGATCAAGAGATCGACCGGGTTGGAGCGGGCGGCTTGCACGCCTTTGCCGGCGGTCGCTTCCTGCAGGACCGTGAATTCCTCATACAACGACAGTTGCTCCGTCAGCGTCTGGCGAAGGTCGTCGTCGTCATCCACCAGAAGAATGGTGCGTGCGGTCATGCGGGTGCGTCCTTGCGTTCTGTCAGATACTTCCTACGCCAAATTCCACATTTGGCAAGGATTGGCGGTCTGCGGTTGCCGTCTCGGGGTTCATATGGTTTCAATCGAAGCCTAAGGCAATTCAAGAACATGCGAGAAAAATGGAAAAAGCAAGGCGAGAGCGAAATGGCCGGCCCTCAACGCTCGTGGTACGTGCCGCTCCAGGCAGAAAGAGCAGGGCCATCGTGCGTTTTGGTCCGCTTACCCTTATGGCCGCGATCGGCCGGAGCGGCCGCACGGTGGTAAAACGGGAAGGCGACGGCGCAACGCCGATCGCCGCCATGCGGCTGCTCCACGGTTTTCGTCGTGGCGAACGCAACGGGCATCTCCCGACAACCCTTTCCGTCAGGCGCATCCGGCCTGATATGCTGTGGTGCGATCAGCCCACCGATGCGAATTACAACAGGCTGGTCAAGGCGCCGTTCAAGCCGAGCCACGAGGAGATGAAACGGAAGGACGGGCTTTACGATATATGCCTGGTTCTCGACTGGAACGTGACGTCCCGGGTGCGCAATCGCGGCTCGGCGATCTTCCTCCATCTCATCCGCCCCGGTTATGAGCCGACCGCCGGCTGTGTCGCCGTCAGCGCCCGCGACATGCGCCGTATCCTGCCCTTCCTCAGAAAGGGAACGATCGTCCGCGTTCTCTGATTGTATTGCCGGCTGCGTGTCCTATATGGATTTTCGACCGGATGCGCGGGCTGCAATGCATCCAAGGAAAGCCGCTTCGCGGCTTCAATTCATGCCCTATTCAATTCGTGTCTTTGGCCAATCCTTTAAACTTCCGGAGATATATTGTGACCACTCAACCCATCATTACTTTCCACGACGGACATTCCATTCCCCAGGTGGGTCTCGGCGTCTGGCAGACGCCGCAGGAAATCGCGGCGCCGACCGTGCGTGCAGCGCTTGCCGCCGGCTATC
Source organism: Rhizobium sp. KDH_Rht_773_N (assembly GCF_052946295.1). Lineage (NCBI taxonomy): Bacteria > Pseudomonadati > Pseudomonadota > Alphaproteobacteria > Hyphomicrobiales > Rhizobiaceae > Rhizobium > Rhizobium sp. KDH_Rht_773_N. The sequence goes on from NZ_CM129525.1 coordinate 2,047,865, forward strand.
GCCACATCGACACGGCGTCCGGCTATGACAACGAAGAGGGCGTCGGCGAAGGCATCCGCTCCTCCGGCATCGACCGCAAGGACATCTTCGTCACCACCAAGCTGCGCAATACGGACCAGGGCTATGACAATGCGTTGCGCGCCTTCGAGATCAGCCTGAAGAAGCTCGGCAGCGATTATATCGATCTCTACCTCATCCACTGGCCGTCGCCGCATCGCGGCCTCTATCGCGAAACCTGGAAGGCTTTCGTGCGCCTGCGCGAAGAGGGCCGCGTGCGCTCTATCGGCGTGTCGAATTTCTATCCCGACCATCTCGACCACATCGTCGGCGATACGAGTGTGGTTCCGGTGATCAACCAGATCGAGCTGCATCCGGACTTTCAGCAGAAGACCGCGCAGGAAGCACATAAGAAGCTGAACATCGTCACCGAATCCTGGAGTCCGCTCGGCCAGGGCCGCTTCATTTCCAATCCGGTCATCGGACAGATTGCCGCCAAGCACGGCAAGACCCCGGCGCAGGCCATCATTCGCTGGCACATCGATACCGGCCTCGTCGTCATTCCGAAGTCGGTTACGCCCTCGCGTATCGAGGAGAACTTCAATGTCTTCGATTTCAAGCTGGACAGCGAAGACATGGCTGCGATCGCCAAGCTCGACAGCGCCGGCGCCCGCATGGGTCCGGACCCCTATACCGCGACCTTCTAGGTCCCGGACAGGATGACCCTCTCCTCGCCCTTGAGGGTCATCCAATGCTGCAGACGATCAATAATTGCAGCTCGAGCCGCTCCCTGGATTGAAACGGAGACTGCAGTCCATATCGAGGGGACGCTTCCTGTCCATATGATAGGGCATGGGTCGGGCGAGCGGGGCCGGCGCGCCGATCGAGCCGGTCGTCTCCGATGAAGCGAAGGCCTTGGCAGGGTACCAGTAGCCGTCCGGCCCCTGGCGATATCCTTCACGCGGGCTCTGGTAGCCACGATAGCCGTTCCAGCTGTGCTCTTGCGCAGCGACCTGCCGGACAATGCGGGCTGTTTCAGGCGATGCGCCCATGTGCAGCGGCGCCGCAAGGGTGGCATTGGCTGGCGCGAGGCAGAGGGCTGCACCGAAGGCAATCGGCAAGCGCTTGATCAGTGTCTTGTTCATAGCTCTTCTCCGTCGACATCATTGAAGACCCTCCCTTTCCGGCTGAATCCGGGCCAAACGGCAGGCGTCGCCTCGTTAACGGATGAGCGGGCGAAAAGAGGCAAGCGAATTGGACACTGTGTCGAATTTCATCCAGGTGTCACAAAGGATACCATCGTTATGCCCTTGAAACAAACAGCCCGGTGCCATGGAGCACCGGGCTGTTTCAAGCTGACTATGCGAGAGAGGTCAGTTCCACTCGCGGATATCGACAAAGTGGCCGGCAATCGCGGCCGCGGCGGCCATGGCCGGCGAGACGAGATGCGTGCGGCCCTTGAAGCCCTGACGGCCTTCGAAGTTGCGGTTCGAGGTCGAAGCGCAGCGCTCGCCCGGCTTCAGCCGGTCGTCATTCATGGCGAGGCACATGGAGCAGCCCGGCTCGCGCCAGTCGAAGCCCGCGGCCTTGAAGATCTTGTCGAGGCCTTCGGCTTCCGCCTGTTCCTTCACGAGGCCGGAGCCCGGAACGATCATGGCGTTGACGGTCGAGGCAACGGTCTTGCCTTCGACGACCTTGGCGGCGGCGCGCAAGTCTTCGATACGGCCGTTGGTGCAGGAACCGATGAAGACGCGGTCGATGGCGATATCGGTCATCTTCGTGCCGGGCTTCAGGCCCATATAGTCAAGCGCGCGCCACTTGGAGGCACGCTTCGTCTCGTCCTGGATTTCGTCCGGGTTCGGCACGATGCCCTGAACTGAGACGACGTCTTCGGGCGAGGAGCCCCAGGAGACGATCGGCGGCAGATCGGCGGCGTTGAGCTTGACGACGCGGTCGAAATGCGCGCCTTCGTCGGATTTCAGCGTCTTCCAGTAGGCGATTGCCTGTTCCAGCGCTTCGCCCTTCGGCGCGCGCGGCTTGCCCTTGATATATTCGAAGGTGATTTCGTCGGGCGCGATCAGGCCGGCGCGGGCGCCGCCTTCGATCGACATGTTGCAGATCGTCATGCGGCCTTCCATCGACAGCGAGCGGATCGCCTCGCCGGCATATTCGATGACATAGCCGGTGCCGCCGGCGGTGCCGATCTCGCCGATGATGGCGAGAACGATATCCTTGGCGGTGACACCAGGCGGCAGCTGGCCGTCGACCTGCACCAGCATGTTCTTCGCTTTCTTCTGGATCAGCGTCTGGGTAGCGAGAACGTGCTCGACCTCGGACGTGCCGATACCATGGGCAAGCGAGCCGAAGGCGCCGTGCGTGGAAGTGTGGCTGTCGCCGCAGACGATCGTCATGCCCGGCAGGGTGAAGCCCTGTTCCGGTCCGATGATGTGGACGATGCCCTGGCGCTTGTCACTCTCGGAGTAATATTCGACGTTGAACTCGGCGGCGTTCTTGGCGAGCTGTTCGACCTGGATGCGGCTTTCCTCATTCTTGATGCCGAGGTGGCGGTCGGCGGAGGTCGGAACGTTGTGGTCGACGACGGCAAGCGTCTTTTCCGGGGCGCGAACCTTGCGGCCGGACATGCGCAGGCCCTCGAAAGCCTGCGGCGAGGTGACTTCATGGACCAGATGGCGGTCGATGTAGAGAAGACAGGTGCCGTCTTCCTGCTCGTCGACCAGATGGTCGGCCCAGATCTTGTCGTAAAGGGTACGCGGTGCGCTCATGGCTAATGTCCGTTTGGCTGGAGCATGGAATTTGAGGATGTGGCGGACAGGCTCCGCCGGCCGTCATTCGATCAACGAAGTCGGCTGTTGAGCGCACCGGAAACGGACGCAAAGAAACGTGCCGGCAGGCGGTAATGGTCCTGCAGCACGAAAATATGCGCACCGATGCATCTGAACTTGGATTCCATGGCGCTGGATATAGCGATTTTTGATCGAAACGGCAATTCGAATCGTAAGGCGCCCTAGCGTCGCGGCATCTGTTTCATTCTCTTCTCGATCCGCCGCAGGACGAGCGACAGGCCGATCGTCAGGATCAGGTAGATATAGGTGACGATCGAATAGGTTTCGAAGAAGCGGAAGGAGCCGGAAGCGTAGACCTTGCCCATCTGGGTGATGTCGGCGACTCCGAGGACGGAGACGAGGGACGAATCCTTCACCATCGAAACGAAGTCGTTGGAGAGCGGCGGGAAGATCACCCGGATTGCCTGCGGGAAGACGACAAGGCGGAAGCGGCGGTAGCGGGAGAGGCCGAGCGACTTGGCCGCCTCGATCTGGCCGATGTCGACCGATTGAAAGCCGGCGCGGAAGATTTCGGCGATGAAGGAGGAATAGCCGATCATCAGGGCGATGATGGCGCGCCACATCAGCGACAGGTCGCGCACCAGGATCGGCTCTGTGATGCCGGCCTTCACCAGGGGCGTTATTGCAAAATTATAGGCAGCGACAAAACCCGGCGCGCCGACGAAGGCGATGTAGAAGAGCAGCACCAGGATCGGGATGCCCCTGATAATCTCGATATAGAAGCGGGCGATCTGGCGTAAGACGATGCTGTCGGAGAGGCCAAGCAGCGCGATGCCGAGGCCAAGCACCGTTGCCAGAACGAAGGCGACGAGTGTCACGAATACGGTCACGCCAACGCCATTGACGACGGTCCGGAAGACCTGCGCGTAAATGTCGTTGGTGACGATGACAACAGCGAGGACGATGCCGATCAGAACAAGGACGGCCAGCCACCAGGGGCGGTCGTCCTTCTCGTGTCGCGGGGATGGTTGTGGCGCCATCTGCGATCGCTCGGACGTTTATTCGCCCATCTTGTAGTCGAGGAACCACTTCTTGTTCAGTGCGTCGAACGTGCCGTCCGCCTTCAGGTCGGCAATGGCGGCGTTGACGGGGGCAACGAGATCGGAACCCTTGGGGAAGATGAAGCCGAAGTCCTCGGTACCGAGCGGTTCGCCGACAACCTTCAGCCCGCCATTCGAGGAATCGACATAACCCTTGGCGGCAACGCTGTCGGTCAGGACGAGATCGACATCGCCGGTTTTCAGAGCCTGGACGGTTGCGCCGAAGGTCTCGAAGAGCTTGATGCGCGGGTTCTGTTCGTTGCCGTCGAGGATTTCGTAAACCGCAGTATAGAAGGGCGAGGTGCCCGGCTGGGCGCCGATCAGGCCATCCTTGAGTTCCGCGAAACTCTTGGCGTCGGTGAAGCGGCCTTCGTCACCGCGCACCAGCATGAACTGCTGCGAGCGCATATAGGGGTCAGAGAAGTCGACCTTCTGCTTGCGGTCGTCCTTGATGGTGATGCCGGTCATGCCGATATTGTACTGGCCGTCCGACACGGCCTGGATCATCGCGTCCCAGCTGGTGTTCTGGTATTCGACCTTGAAGTTCAGCCGCTTGGCGATTTCGTTCATCGCGTCATATTCCCAGCCGATCGCCTTGCCGGACTTGGGATCGACGAATTGCAGCGGCGGATAGGCGTTCTCCGTCACCACGACGACGGTCTTGCCGCCGAGATCCGGCAGGCCGGCGGCAAAGGCTGTGAGCGGCGAAAGCATAACGGCCGTCAGGCCGGCAAGAACGGTGCGGCGAAAGAACATGGTGTGGCTCCCCAATATTTGCATGGCAGAATTGTCATGGAACCTGCTGATATGGCAAGGCTGCAAGCGCCGTCGGGCGACGCAAAAAAGAAAAGGCGGCCCAAAGACCGCCTTTTCCATGCAATGATTTTCGCTTTCGCGAGAGCTTATTCAGCCGAACCTTCAGCAGCGGCTGCAGCTTCTGCTGCGGCCTTTGCTTCGGCGGCTTCTGCTGCTGCCTTTTCGGCGGCGAGAGCCTGAGCTGCGGCGACCTTCTCAGCTTCGATCCGTGCCTTTTCGTCGGCAACGGCCTGGCGCTCGGCATCGTTGAGCTTGCGGGCGCGGGTGCCGGTGTTCTCGACGATACGAGCCGACTTGCCGCGACGGTCGCGCAGGTAGTAGAGCTTGGCGCGACGGACCTTACCGCGGCGAACGACTTCGACGCTTTCGATCAGCGGCGAGTAGACGGGGAACACGCGCTCGACGCCTTCGCCGTAGGAGATCTTGCGGACCGTGAAGTTTTCCTGCAGGCCGCCGCCGGAACGGGCGATGCAGACGCCTTCATAGGCCTGAACGCGGGTACGGTTGCCTTCCGTGACCTTCACGTTGACGCGGACGGTGTCGCCCGGGGAGAATTCGGGAAGCGTGCGCTTGGCTTCGATCTTGGCGGCCTGTTCGGCCTCAAGCTGCTGAATGATGTTCATCGTCTAAACCTTTGGTTCTTCTGAAACAGCCAGAGCGCTCACATTGTCCTTCGGTCTGTGCCTCCGGAGTTTGCCCTTGCAGGCGGGAGCGGATTCGCCATTCTTTGTTTGCTGGCAGACGGGGCGAGCCCCATTTCCGCGTGCGCCATTACACGAAAGAGTCCTGCTTGTCATCCCTTGGACGGCAAATTTGTGAAATCAGCCGTCTTTTCCGGCCTTGCGTGCGGCAAGAAGATCGGGGCGCCTTTCCTTCGTCAGGGCCACGGCCTGTTCGTGGCGCCATTTCTCGATCGCTCCGTGATTGCCGGATGTCAGGATCGCCGGAATCTCGCGGCCTTCCCATTCCTGCGGGCGCGTGTAGTGGGGATGTTCCAGCAGCCCGCCTTCAAAACTTTCATGCAGACCGGAGAGATCGTTGCCCATGACGCCCGGCAAGATGCGGACGATCGCGTCGAGCAGGATCAAAGCCGCCGGCTCGCCGCCAGAGAGAACGTAGTCGCCGATCGAGACTTCCTCGAGTCCACGCGCCTCGATGACGCGCTGATCGACGCCCTCGAAACGGCCGCAGACGATAATCACGCCTTCGCCGGCTGCGACCTGGCGTACACGTTCCTGCGTCAGCGGCTTGCCGCGGGGGCTCATCAGCAGGCGCGGGCGGGTGTCGTTTTCACTGGCGCTGTCGATCGCGCGGGCAAGCACGTCAGGCTTCAGCACCATGCCGGCGCCGCCGCCGGCGGGCGTATCGTCGACGGTGCGATGTTTGTCTGTCGCGAAATCGCGGATCTGCACGGTGTCGAGCGACCATTGCCCGCGCTCGGCTGCCTTGCCGGCGAGCGAAAAGCCAAGATGGCCCGGAAACATTTCCGGGTAGAGTGTCAGCACGGTCGCCCGGAAAGCCATGGCGTCTACTTCTTTTTCTTCGGCTTGCCCGGCGTCAGGCCCTTGAGATCATCGGGATCGTCGATCAGGCCGGCGGCGAGCGGATCGATCAGCAGCTTGCCCGCCTCAAGGTCGATTTCCAGCACGGAGGTTTCCGAGAAGGGAATAAGGACCGGCCGCTTGCCCGGGCCTTTGAGCTCCAGCAGATCGCCGGCGCCAAAATCGAAGACGCCGGTGACGGTGCCGTAGCTCACGCCCTGGTCGTCATAGGCTTCAAGCCCCTCAAGGTCGGCATAGAAGAACTCGTCGTCCTCAAGTTCCTCATCCGGCAGGTTGTCGCGCTCGATATAAAGTTCCAGGCCGTTCAGCGCCTCGGCGGCGTTGCGGTCGTTGATGCCGCGGAAGCGGACCACAACCATGTTCTTCATTTCGCGCAGCTCGAGAATTTCGAAAGCGCGTCCATCCATGCTGTGCAGGTGGCCATAGTCGCCGAGCGCGGTCGGATCGGCCGTGTAGGCCTTCACACGCACCTCGCCGCGAATGCCCTGCGCGCCGCCGATGGTCGCCATCAGCACGGGGTTTTCAAGCTTGGTCATGGGTTCCTTCATTCGAACGCAGGCAGAAGCCGAGATCACGCTTCTCATAAACGAAGTGCAGAAGAATGGAAACGAAAACGGGCGGCATGTCGCCATGCCGCCCGCTCAGATGAAGTCGAAACCGATTATTCGGCGGAAGCAGCAGCTTCAGCGGCGTCGGCAGCCTTCTGGGCTTTCTCGGCAGCGCGTTCCTGAGCCTTCTTGCCCGGCTTTGCCTTTTCCGGGTTGTTGCGGGCTTCGCGCTTGGAGATGCCGGCTTCGTCGAGGAAGCGCAGGACACGGTCGGTCGGCAGGGCGCCCTTGTCGAGCCAGTGCTTGATGCGCTCGCCGTTCAGCTGAACGCGCTTTTCGTCGTCCTTGGCGAGCATCGGGTTCCAGGAACCGAGGTTCTCGAGGAAGCGGCCGTCGCGCGGGCTGCGGGCATCGGCGAGAACGACGTGGTAGTACGGGCGCTTCTTGGAACCACCGCGTGCGAGACGAATTTTCAGTGCCATTTTCTTACTCCTTAGGCTTTTCTTGACCGCTCCGTGGGGCGGTATCGTTCATTGTGCTGCGGCGTGGTCCGCAGCGATCTGCTCATGATGCCGGATGACTTCCTTGATGATGAAGTTCAGGAACTTCTCGGCGAAATCCGGGTCCAGATGCGCGTCTTCGGCAAGCTGACGAAGGCGGGCGATCTGGTATTCCTCGCGCGCCGGATCGGCCGGCGGCAGATTGTATTTTGCCTTCAGCACGCCGACCTCCTTGGTGCAGCGGAAACGTTCGGCAAGAACATGCACAAGGGCCGCATCGATATTGTCGATCGACTGGCGATACTTGGCGAGCTGGGCTTTGACGTCTGGATCAATCATGGGGCAGGCGATCCTTTCACTTCTTCTTGGGCAATCCGGGCAGCCCCGGGAAACCACCACCAAGGCCCGGCAGCTTTGCGCCGCCAAGACCGGGCAATCCGCCCGGCAGGCCTCCGCCTAGACCGGGCAAACCCCCACCCGGCTTTCCGAGACCCGCGGCTTCGGCCTGCTTCTGCAGGGCCTCCAGCTGCTTCGGGTCGATATTGGAGAGATCGGGCATACCGCCCATGCCGCCGAGGCCCCCCAGCCCCATCTTGCCGGCAAGGCCGCCCATCATCTGCTTCATCAGGCCGCCTTTGCCCTTGCCGCCCATCATCTTCATCATGTCCGCCATCTGGCGATGCATCTTGAGAAGCTTGTTGATGTCGGCGGCATCGGTGCCGGAGCCGGCGGCAATGCGCTTCTTGCGCGAATGCTTGAGAAGGTCGGGATTGGAGCGCTCGGCCTTGGTCATCGAGGAGATGATGGCGAGCTGGCGCTTGAACAAGCGGTCGTCGAGGCCGGCGGCAGCCATCTTGTCCTTCATGCCGGCCATGCCGGGCATCAGGCCCATGATGCCACCCATGCCGCCCATCTTCTGCATCTGCTTCAGCTGGTCGGCGAGGTCGTTCAGGTCGAACTTGCCCTTGGCCATCTTGGCGGCCATGGCGGCCGCCTTTTCGGCGTCGATATTTTCGGCGGCCTTTTCGACGAGCGAAACGATGTCGCCCATGCCAAGGATGCGGTCGGCGATGCGGCGGGGATGGAATTCTTCCAGCTCGCCCATGCGTTCGCCGACACCGATCAGCTTGATCGGCTTGCCGGTCACGGCGCGCATGGAGAGAGCAGCACCGCCGCGGCCGTCGCCGTCCATACGGGTCAGCACGAGGCCGGTAATGCCGACGCGCTCATCGAAATTGCGGGCGAGGTTGACGGCGTCCTGACCGGTCAGGCTGTCGGCAACCAGCAGGATTTCGTGCGGGTTCGACTTCTTCTTGATGTCGGCCATTTCGACCATCAAGGGCTCGTCGATGTGGGTGCGGCCGGCGGTGTCGAGAATGACCACGTCATGGCCGCCGAGCTTGGCAGCCTGAACGGCGCGGGCGGCGATGTCGGTCGGCGACTGGCCGGCAATGATCGGCAGCGTGTCGATATTGGCCTGGGCGCCGAGCTGGCGAAGCTGCTCCTGTGCGGCCGGACGTCGCGTGTCGAGCGATGCCATGAGCACCTTCTTCTTCTCGCGCGTCGTCAGCCGGTTGGCGATCTTTGCCGTCGTCGTCGTCTTACCGGAACCCTGCAGGCCGACCATCATGATGACGACGGGGGCGGCGGCGCGCAGGTCGACGCCGACGCCTTCGCCGCCGAGCATCTCGATCAGCTCGTCATGGACGATCTTGACGACCATCTGGCCGGGCTTGATCGACTTCAGGATCTCGGCGCCGACGGCCTTTTCGCGGACGCGATCGGTGAAGGAGCGAACGACCTCAAGCGAAACGTCGGCTTCCAGAAGCGCGCGGCGAACCTCCCGCAGCGCCGCGGAAACATCACTTTCCGAAAGCGCGCCACGGCCTGTCAGTCCATTCAGGATGGAACCAAGACGGTCCTGGAGGTTCTCAAACATCGGCTCTTCCTTGATAACGTTTCGGGGAATTTTGGGATGTCCGAAACGTCGTGCTTTTCCTTGACGAAAACAAGACGCAAAGCCAAAAAGCACCCGAGGGCGCAACGCGCTGTCGGGTGTTGACCTCCGGAATCGATGTCCCGGTCGGCGGCTCGGAGTCTGTTACTCGTCGCAGATTGGGCGCGATAAACAGGAAAGCAGCAGGAAAGTCAAGGCGAATACGCTTGACAGCGCCGTCGTGCACTTTTCGAAGGTTGCGGAACTGCAGGCCATGTCGATATGCGGCCGGTTACGGCAGTGCTAGTACATATTTATATATACTAACATTAAAGTTTTAAAACGTCCGGTATTCCGAGTTTTAAAGATGAATATTTCGATCGGCGTGTCAAATTTCCTGAAAAGTCCAGTTGCAAAATATTCCGCTTCTGATTCTACTTCATACTTAAGTACATCCTGTAAAATGATTCGTGAATATCCTTGATGCCGAATGAATCGGCGGAGATATCAAATGTTAAACCCGGATATCGAAAGCTGGGCGCTGGCGCGCGCGCACGCTATCGTACTGAATGAAGGCCTGAACCTGGCGAAGGCGGCGCAGGATCTGGATCGCAAACGGTCCCGTCTGCTGGTCTACGAGTTGCGAAAGGTGATCACCGCCGCCATCGTCGAAGCCCATGCGGCGTCTCTCGGTCCCGAGGGCAGTCTGCGATAAATCCACATAGATCCGATGCGAAGCGCGTGAGGGGATGCTCGACAGTATCCGCATGTCGATAGTTCCGCATGGCGCAGCCATGCATTCCCCCGTTTTTACCGGGCATGGCTTCGTCGGCAGAAGGGCAGAAGGTTCTTCTCCCACTGGTAATCCGCGGGCATTTCCGCCATATACAGCCGGAATGCAGCAGGAACAGTCAGATGAGCAACACGGTCGAATTCGCGAAGATGAACGGGCTTGGCAACAAGATCCTGGTTGTCGATATGCGCGGTCGGACCGACAAGGTGACGCCGCAGGCCGCGATCGCGCTTAACGCGGATGGCGAGACGCAGTTCGATCAGATCATGGCAATCCATGATCCGAAGGCCCACGGCACCGACGCCTATATCGATATCCTGAACTGCGACGGCTCCAGGGCGCAGTCCTGTGGCAACGGTACGCGTTGCGTCGTGCAGGCTCTGGCCGCCGAGACCGGCAGGAAAGCTTTTACCTTCCAGACGGTCGCCGGCATCCTGAACGCGGTCGAGCATGAGGACGGTACGATCTCCGTCGACATGGGCAGGCCGGTTTTTGAATGGAACCGTATTCCGCTTGCCGAGGAGTTTCACGACACAAGCCGCATCGAGCTGCAGATCGGGCCGATCGACAATCCGGTGCTGCATTCTCCTTCGGCCATGTCCATGGGCAACCCGCATGCGATCTTCTGGGTCGACCGCGATCCGATGAGCTTCGATCTCGAACGCTTTGGTCCGCTGCTGGAAAACCACCCGATCTTCCCGGAAAAGGCCAATATCACGCTGGCGCAGGTCATCTCGAATTCAGCTTTGCGCACGCGCACGTGGGAGCGTGGTGCGGGCCTGACGCTCGCCTGCGGATCGGCTGCCTGCGCTTCTGCCGTCAGTGCCGCCCGCACCGGCCGTACCGGCCGCAAGGTGACAATCGATGTCGCGTCCAGCCCGGTCCGCCAGCCCTTGACCATCGAGTGGCGCGAGGACGACCATGTGGTCATGACCGGTCCGGCAGAATGGGAATGGTCCGGCAGCGTCAACCCTTCTACCGGCGCCTGGTCGCGCGATTCCGCACCTGGAGCGGAAGCGCGGTGAGCGGCGTCGAGGTCATCACCTTCGGCTGCCGTCTCAATACCTATGAATCCGAAGTCATGAGATCGCAGGCGGAAGCGGCCGGGCTCAACAATGCCATTCTGGTCAATACCTGCGCCGTCACCGGCGAGGCCGTGCGCCAGGCCCGCCAGGCGATCCGCCGCGCGCGGCGCGACAATCCGCATGCCCGCATCATCGTCACCGGCTGTGCCGCCCAGACCGAAAAGGAAACCTTTGCCGAGATGGCCGAGGTTGACGCCGTGCTCGGCAACGAAGAGAAACTGAAGGCTGCCTCCTATCGCGCGCTTCCGGATTTCGGCGTTTCGGCGGAAGAGAAGCTGCGCGTCAACGATATCATGAGCGTGCGCCATACCGCGCCGCAAATGGTCAGGCATATCGACGGCCACGTGCGGGCCTTTATCCAGGTGCAGAACGGATGCGACCATCGCTGCACCTTCTGCATCATTCCCTACGGCCGCGGCAATTCGCGTTCCGTGCCGATGGGTGCTGTGGTCGATCAGGCGCGCAATCTCGTCGAAAGCGGCTATCGCGAAATCGTGCTGACCGGCGTCGATGCCACGAGTTACGGCGCAGACCTTCCCGGCGAGCCGACGCTTGGGCTGCTCGCAAAGACATTGCTCAAGCAGGTGCCGGATATCCGCCGGCTGCGGCTGTCTTCCATCGACAGTATCGAGGCCGATCGCCATCTCATGGACCTCATCGCTGACGAGCCGCGTTTCATGCCGCATCTGCATCTGTCGCTGCAGCATGGCGACGATATGATCCTGAAGCGCATGAAACGCCGTCACCTGCGGGCGGATGCGTTGCGCTTCATCGAGGACGTGCGCCGGTTGCGGCCGCAGATCAGCTTCGGCGCGGACATGATTGCCGGCTTCCCGACGGAGACCGAGGACATGTTTGCGAATGCGGTACGGCTGGCGGAAGAGGCCGACATCGCGCACCTGCACGTCTTTCCCTACAGCCCTCGGTCCGGCACGCCTGCCGCACGCATGCCGCAACTCGACCGGTCCCTGATCAAGGACCGTGCCGCGCGCCTGCGCGCCACTGGACAGATGCTGCACCGGCGCCATCTGGACAAGATGGTCGGAACGCGGCAATGGCTGCTGGTAGAAAACAACGGTCTTGCCCATACGGAAAATTTCACGCTTGTCGCCACCCCCGGTCTTCGTCCGCGCGAGATTGTCGAAGCGACGATATCAGGCCACAACGGCAAGCATCTCGACATGCAATTGACGGCTGCCGCGGCGGCCTGACTTCACGGACAGCTCATGGCGCTCAGTTTCATCAAAAAGGTGTTCACCTTCGGCAAGCCGGCGAAAGAGCCTGTGCCGGAAGCCGTGGAAAGGGAACTGGAGCCGCGCTCGCGCGACAAAGACCTGCCGGTTGCCGACGATCCTGTCCTTGCCGAGGAGATGGATACGGCCGGCGGACCTGCGGCGGATATCCAGCGGGATGGTGCGGCTGAGGCGGAGCCTGTCGATCCCGAGCCCGTGGAGGTTGAGCCGGAATTGCTCCCGGCCCCCGATGAACTGGGTGACATGGGCGTGGTGCCATTGTCGCTGCTGGAAGCCGAGGCCGAGGCCGAGGGAAGCCAGACTATCCCTGTTGCCGCCAGTGACGACGAAGCAGCTGCGGAGACAGCCGAAACGCCGCTTGAGGAAATTCCGCCTGCAACTTCGGCCGAGGTGGAAGACGATGTTTCGGAGTCCGCTGCCGAGCCCGTTCTTCCCAAAGGCTTCGCCACCGGACCTGTCGTGGAAGCCGAACCCGTGGTCGTGCCGCCGCCGAGACTTTCCTGGTTCCAGCGGCTGCGTGACGGGCTGGCGCGCACCTCTTCCCAGCTTACGGGCCAGATCACCGCGCTCTTTACCAAGCGCAAGCTCGATGACGATACGCTGCAGGATCTCGAAGATCTGCTGATCCAGGCTGATCTCGGCGTCGAGACGGCGATGCGCGTTACCGACACGCTCGCGTCCGAGCGCTACGGAAAGGATGTTACCGGCGAAGACGTCAGTCGCATCATGGCGGGCGAAATCGCCAAGGTTCTGAAACCCGTCGCCAAGCCTTTGCAGCTCGATCTCTCGCACAAGCCGCATGTCATCCTCGTTGTCGGCGTCAATGGTACCGGCAAGACGACCACGATCGGCAAGCTGGCGGCGAAACTTTCCGGCTCCGGTCTCAAGGTGATGCTGGCGGCGGGCGATACATTCCGCGCGGCGGCCATCGAGCAGCTGAAGATCTGGGCCGAGCGCACCAGGTCCGAATTTATCGGCACCAAGCTCGGTGCGGATGCGGCGGGCCTTGCCTACGATGCGTTCGAGCAGGCGAAAGCCAAAAAATGCGACGTGCTGATCATCGACACGGCCGGCCGCCTGCAGAACAAGGCAGAGCTGATGGCCGAACTCGAGAAGATCGTGCGTGTGCTCGGCAAGCTCGACCCGGATGCGCCGCACACCGTCCTCCAGACACTCGATGCGACAACCGGGCAGAACGCACTCAATCAGGTGGAAATCTTCCGCAATGTTGCCGGTGTCAGCGGGCTCGTCATGACCAAGCTTGACGGCACTGCGCGCGGCGGCATCCTGGTGGCGATATCCGCCAAGCACAAGCTGCCGGTTTATTTCATCGGGGTCGGAGAAGGGGTCGACGATCTCGAACCGTTCGAGGCCGAGGATTTTGCGCAGGCTATTGCCGGCATCGGCCAGTGATGCCACAGATTAGCCGTTGATGGCTTGCATGCATTGCAAAAAAGCAGGTTTGAAAAAGCATGACGACTGAAAGCGATATTACTCCCAGCGCCGCAGACCGGCATCATCCGCTTTTGAAACTGGCGCTGGAGCTGGGCCCGCTTCTGGTCTTCTTCTTTGCCAATCTGCGTGGCGAATGGCTGGTTGCGCGCTTTCCGGCATTGGCCGAACTCGGAGGCCCGCTCTTCGTGGCGACCGGGCTGTTCATGGCTGCGACCATCGTCTCGCTCCTGGTCTCCAAGATCGTGCTTGGGCATTTGCCGATCATGCCTTTTGTTTCCGGCATCGTCGTATTGATCTTCGGTTCGTTGTCGATCTGGCTCCAGAACGAGACCTTCATCAAGATGAAGCCGACGATCGTCAATGCGCTCTTCGGCTTCGCGCTGCTCGGAGGCCTTGCCTTCGGCAAATCGCTGCTCGGCTATGTCTTCAACGCTGCCTTCCAGCTTGATGCCGAAGGCTGGCGCAAGCTGACGATCCGCTGGGGCATCTTCTTCCTGTTCCTCGCGGTGCTGAACGAAGTCGTCTGGCGCAATTTCTCGGACAATTTCTGGATCGCCTTCAAGGTCTGGGGCACGATGCCGATCACCATCATCTTCACAATGGCGCAGATGCCGCTGGTGCTGAAGCACAGCATTCCCACCGAGGCTGAAAGCGAGAAGTGACAGTCATCGACGACGCAGACCGGTCACGGCATCGGATTTTCTGGTTTTCCGCTTGCTTCGCAGTGCTGATCGTCCAGATCGTTTTCGAATATTGGATGGGCCGGGTGCCGATCTGCACGTGCGGTTATGTCAAGCTCTGGGAAGGCACGGTCAATTCCAGCGGCAATTCCCAGCATCTGTCCGACTGGTACACGCCGTCCCACATCATCCACGGCTTCCTGTTTTACGGGCTCACGCATCTTCTGCTTCGCGGCAAGCCGATTGCGGCGCGCTTGCTTCTGGCCGTGCTGATCGAGTCCGGCTGGGAGCTTCTGGAAAATTCGCCTGTGATCATCGACCGCTACCGCACGGCGACGATCTCGCTCGACTATTACGGCGACAGCATCATCAATTCAGCCATGGATACGATCTTCATGGCCGTCGGTTTCTTTTTCGCCTGGCGCGCGCCAGTGGCGCTGACGGTGGCGATCGCGATCTTCTTCGAAATTTTCACGGGCTACATGATCCGGGACAATTTGACGCTCAACGTGCTGATGCTGATCTGGCCGGTCGAGGCGATCAAGGTCTGGCAGGGCGGCGCCTAAAGCAATTCCGGCAAAAGTGTTCGGCGATTTACGTCCGGAACTGCGTGAATCCAGATAAATTCAAGAGACCGGCTTGCCCAATACCTTTTCCATTGCCGGGAAGAGGCCTTCCTTCAGGCTGATATCGTCGAAGGGGCCGACACGCTTGTAGATGATCGTGCCGTCGGGGGCGACGAGATAGCTTTCGGGAATACCGTAGACGCCCCAGTCGATCGCCGCCTTGCCGTTGGGGTCGACGCCGATCGCGTGATAGGGATTGCCGAGTTCGCCAAGGAAGCGCAGCGCGTTCTCGCTTTTGTCCTTGTAGTTGATCGCGACGATGTTCAGCCGTCCGTCTTGCGCCAGCTGCTTGAGAACGGGGTGTTCGTCGCGGCAGGGGATGCACCATGAGGCGAAGACATTGACGAGCGTGAGCTTGCCCTTGACGGTCTCATCCGTCAGTGCCGGCAGGTTGGAGCCTTCGAGCGCCGGCAGGTTCAGCGACGGCGCTTTCGTGCCGATCAGCGCGGAAGGGATTTCGGCGATGTTCTTGCCGTGGAAATCCTGGTCGTAAAGCATTTTAGCCGCCGTTGCGGCAATGCCGCCGAAGACGACAAGCGGAATCAGCGCGGCAATATAACGGCTGAGGCCGCGGCTCTTCGGCCGATTTTCTTGCGGAGCGTCAATCATTCGCTATCCTTGGGTCGGGCGGAACGGCGGCGAATACCGGCCGCCTCGAGCGCTGCCAGTTCCTTCCGGCGGGCACGTCCGTCAGCCCAGGTCCAGAGCGTCACCGCAATGGTGACGATGGCGGCGAAACCATAGGAGCCGTAGACGTAGAAAGCGTAGGAACCCATCCCTAGTCCTCGCGGCTTGCCATGCGGGCGGCCATCCGGCGCTGGGAAGCGATGCGGCGGCGCCAGATCTCGTTTCTCATCGCCATCAGATGCAGCGTGAAGAAGAGCAGGGTGAAGGCGGTCGCCATGACCAGCAGCGGGCGCAGGAATTCCGGATCGATCGCCGGACCGCCGAGGCGCAGCACGCTCGCCGATTGATGCAGCGTGTTCCACCAGTCGACCGAAAACTTGATGATCGGAATGTTGACGAAGCCGACCAGGATGAGGACGGCGGTCACGCGTGCCGCCTTGGAGGGCTCGTCCATGGCGCGGTTCAGCGCGATCAGTCCGAGATACATCAGGAAGAGAATGAAGACGGAGGTCAGGCGTGCATCCCAGACCCACCAGGTGCCCCACATGGGCTTGCCCCAGAGCGAGCCGGTGACGAGCGCAAGCAGGGTGAAGGCGGCGCCGAGCGGGGCTGCGGCCTTGGCCGACACATCTGCCAGCGGATGGCGCCAGACAAGCGTGCCGATCGCCGAAATGCTCATGATCGTGTAGCACATCATGGAGAGCCAGGCGGAGGGCACGTGCACATACATGATGCGCACCGTTTCACCCTGCTGGTAATCTCCTTCCGTCGAGAAGCTCAGATAGAGCCCGACGATAAAACAGAGGGCCGTGATGCCCGCGAGCCAGGGAATGACGCGCGATGCCAGCGCCAGGAACCGCGTCGGGTTGGCGAGATCACTGAATTTGCTGATGGCAAGGCTCGTTTCGCTCATATCCGCTTCCTTACCTTGATCCGCCGGAGGCCGCAATCGAAGCGCCAATCAATCCGCCGTGTTTCTCAGGGCCAGCGCCGCAGCCGCCGGGCCGATGACGGCGAAGAACAGGGTCAGGGCAATGAGGATCAGAAACGGGGGCAGGAAGGGCGACGGTCCGACGACCGCCGCATAGGTGGCGCTGACGCCGAAGATCAGAACCGGGATCGTCAGCGGCAGGATCAGGACGGAGACAAGCAGGCCGCCGCGCGGCAGCGCGACGGCAACGGCCGCGCCGACCGCGCCAATGAAGGTAATCGCCGGCGAACCGACCAGAAGTGTGAGCATGGTGGCGCCGATCGCCGTCTCGTTCATGTTCATGAAAAGGCCGAGCAAGGGGGAAGCGACGACGAGCGGCAGGCTGGTCGCCGTCCAATGCGCGGCGCATTTGACAAGCACGGTCAGCACCAGCGGCGTCTCCTGCATGAGCATCAGGTCGAGCGAACCGTCGTCGCGCTCGGCCTGGAACAGGCGGTCGAGCCCGAGAAGGGCGGCAAGCAGCGCCCCGATCCAGACGATCGCAGGGCCGATGCGCGAAAGAAGCGCAAGATCGGGGCCAACGCCGAAGGGAATAACGGCGACGACCGTCAGAAAGAAGAGGATGCCGATCAGTGCACCGCCGCCCGCGCGGATGGAAAGCCTGAGGTCGCGAAGGAAGAGGGCGGTCATCCCCAGACTCCATGCTCGACGCCGGCAAAACCGGTCATGCGCAATTCTCCGGCGTTTTCGAGCCCGAGCGGCTGATGCGTCGCGGCAATCACAATGCCGCCACCCCTGCGATGCCCTTCGATTAGGCTCGCAAACAGGCGGTCGGCGCTGGCATCGAGTGCCGCTGTCGGTTCGTCCAGGATCCAGACCGGGCGATGTGCGACCAGAAGCTTGGCGAAGGCAAAGCGGCGCTGCTGACCGGCGGAGAGATAGCCGAAGGGCAGGTGAGTGATGCCGGGCAGGCCGACGGCGGCCGCAGCCTCTTCGGTGCTCAGGCCGGAGGTCTTGTCGGAGCCAAGGAAGGATCGCCAGAATTCCAGGTTCTCTGCAACCGTAAGTTCATTCTTCATTGCGTTGCGATGACCAAGGTAGTGGCTCGCTTCGGCTGCCGGACGGCTTTCGGCATTCCCCGAATCAGAGAATGTGACGGAGCCCTTTTCGGGCCTCAAAAGGCCCGCCACTACGCGCAGCAAAGTGGACTTTCCCGATCCGTTTTTACCCGTCAGGATCAGTGCCTCGCCGGCCTGCAAGCTAAAGGAAACGTTAACGAAAATCAGATCTTCCCCGCGCCGGGCAGCCAGATTCTCAGCGGTAAGATGCATGCATCGGCTCTTTCTTCATTGGCGCTTTCGGCGGGATCAAAAAATGTCCAATTTTGACCTTTGGTGCTATGGCAAGTCTTTACGAAATTATCTATAAGACCTGCAACCACGCCAGCGGTCGGCGTGAATTTCATCCTTGCGCCGAACTTGGGGTCTTCTCCTCACGTGCGGACAGCGGAAATGGCCGTACCCGCATCCTGATGTGCATTAAGTGCATAGGCGTTCGCACGACTGTGTTGGCTATCAGAAACGGGGTCTCTCGTGTCTAAATCTCTTGACAGTTTCAATTGTCGGTCCACGCTTTCCGTTGGTGGAAAGGACTATGTCTACTACAGCCTGCCGAAGGCTGAGGCAAACGGCCTGCCCGGCGTGTCGAAGCTCCCCTATTCGATGAAGGTGCTGCTGGAAAACCTGCTGCGCTTCGAAGACGGCCAGTCGGTCACCAAGGAGCACATCCTTGCCGTTGCCCAATGGCTTGATAACAAGGGCGCCGTCGAGAACGAGATCGCCTATCGCCCGGCCCGCGTGCTGATGCAGGACTTCACCGGCGTTCCCGCCGTCGTCGACCTTGCCGCAATGCGCGACGCAATGGTTTCCCTCGGCGGCGATCCGGAGAAGATCAACCCGCTCGTCCCGGTCGATCTCGTCATCGACCACTCGGTCATCGTCGACGAATTCGGTACGCCGCAGGCTTTCGCCAAGAACGTTGAGCTGGAATATCAGCGCAACGGCGAGCGCTACCGCTTCCTGAAGTGGGGCCAGCAGGCATTCAAGAACTTCCGCGTCGTTCCTCCGGGCACCGGCATCTGTCACCAGGTCAATCTCGAATATCTCGGCCAGACCGTCTGGACGAAGGAAGAGGACGGCGAGACGATCGCTTATCCGGATACCTGCGTCGGTACGGATTCGCACACGACGATGATCAACGGCCTCGGCGTTCTCGGCTGGGGTGTCGGCGGTATCGAAGCGGAAGCCGCCATGCTCGGCCAGCCGGTTTCGATGCTGCTGCCCGAGGTCATCGGCTTCAAGCTGACCGGCAAGCTCAAGGAAGGCGTCACCGCGACCGACCTCGTTCTGACCGTCGTGCAGATGCTGCGCAAGAAGGGCGTCGTTTCCAAGTTCGTCGAATTCTTCGGCCCGGGCATGGACAACATGCCGCTCGCCGACCGTGCGACGATCGGCAACATGGGGCCGGAATACGGCGCGACCTGCGGCTTCTTCCCGGTCGACGGCGAAACCATCAACTACCTCACCATGTCCGGCCGCACGCATGACCGGATCGCGCTCGTCGAAGCCTATTCGAAGGCCCAGGGCATGTGGCGCGAAGGTGACGGTTCCGACCTCGTCTTCACCGACACGCTGGAACTCGACCTCGGCGACGTCGTGCCGTCGATGGCCGGCCCGAAGCGTCCGGAAGGCCGCATCGCGCTGGAAAACATCGCTTCCGGTTTCGCCAGCTCGATGGACGCCGACTACAAGAAGCCCGGCCAGCTCAACAACCGCTATGCGGTCGAAGGCACGGATTTCGATCTCGGCCATGGTGACGTGGCGATCGCCGCCATCACCTCCTGCACCAACACGTCCAACCCGTCGGTGCTGATCGCTGCCGGCCTTCTCGCCCGCAATGCCGTTGCCAAGGGCCTGAAGACCAAGCCTTGGGTCAAGACCTCGCTTGCTCCGGGATCGCAGGTCGTCGGCGAATATCTCGCCAAGTCCGGCCTGCAGGCCGATCTCGACAAGCTCGGCTTCAACCTCGTCGGCTTCGGCTGCACGACCTGCATCGGCAATTCCGGCCCGCTGCCGGCGCCGATCTCGAAGACGATCAACGACAAGGGCCTGATCGTTTCCGGCGTGCTCTCGGGCAACCGCAACTTCGAAGGCCGTATCTCGCCGGACGTCCAGGCGAACTACCTTGCTTCGCCGCCGCTCGTCGTCGCCTACGCGCTTGCCGGCACGGTGCAGAAGGACCTGACAAAGGAACCGATCGGCGAGGACCAGAACGGCAACCCGGTCTACCTCAAGGACATCTGGCCAACCTCGCACGAAGTGCAGGACTTCATCCAGAAGTACGTCACCCGCGAACTCTACGAAACCAAGTATGCCGACGTCTTCAAGGGCGATGCGAACTGGCAGGCGGTCAATGTTCCGGCCGGCCAGACCTATGCCTGGGACGATCAGTCGACCTACGTCCAGAACCCGCCGTATTTCGTCGGCATGGGCAAGAAGGGTACCGGCACGTCCGACATCAAGGGCGCACGCGTCCTCGGCCTGTTCGGCGACAAGATCACCACCGACCACATTTCGCCGGCCGGTTCGATCAAGGCTGCTTCGCCGGCTGGTGCCTACCTGCTCGGCCACGACGTCGCCGTCGCCGATTTCAACCAGTACGGCACGCGCCGCGGCAACCATGAAGTGATGATGCGCGGCACCTTCGCCAATATCCGCATCCGCAACTTCATGCTCGGCGCGAACGGCAAGGAAGGTGGTTACACCATCCACTACCCCTCCAAGGAAGAGACCTCGATCTACGATGCGGCCATGCAGTATAAGGCCGAGGGCGTTCCGCTCGTCATCTTCGCGGGCGTGGAATATGGCAACGGCTCGTCGCGTGACTGGGCTGCGAAGGGCACGAACCTGCTCGGCGTCAAGGCCGTCATCGCCCAGAGCTTCGAGCGCATCCACCGCTCGAATCTGGTCGGCATGGGCGTCATCCCCTTCGTCTTCGAAGAGGGCACGACCTGGCAGAGCCTCAACCTGAAGGGCGACGAACTCGTGACCATCGAGGGCCTGGAAAACATCAAGCCGCGCGAAAAGAAGATCGCCAAGATCACCTATGCCGACGGCACGGTGAAGGAGGTTCCGCTGCTGTCGCGCGTCGATACGCTGGACGAGGTCATCTACCTCAACAATGGCGGCATCCTGCAGACGGTTCTGCGCGATCTCGCAGCCTGATTGTTAAGATACTTGCCTGATAATGGCCGCCGGAGAGCAATTTCCGGCGGTTTTTCTTTGCGGAAAACGGGCTGTCCTGCTGCTCACGGGGATGTGTTTCGGCAGCAATCGGCCTGGGGCTTGGTCTCACCCGTTCGTGACTTTCCGTTTGGACCCGGAAGGATTATTCGTACGTTCATATCTCAGAGCCGGCAGTTCAGGACCACTGCCGACACTGAAAAAGAGGTGCTGATGAATGTCCCCGCGTTTTATGATCCCGCTGATCGCCGGGCTTGCTTTTGCAACTCCGCTCCTGGCCGAAGACGGTGCGCCGAAAGGCGTCGTTGAGCTGTTTACGTCGCAGGGCTGCTCCTCCTGCCCGCCGGCCGATGCCGCCTTCCGTAAGCTCGTCAACCAGGGCAACGTCATCGCGCTCGCCTATCATGTCGATTACTGGAACTATCTCGGCTGGGCCGATACGCTGAGCTCGAAGGAAAATACCGAGCGTCAATACGGCTATGCCCGCATGATGGGCCGCAGCAACGTCTATACGCCGCAGGCTATCGTCAATGGCCGCGACCATCTTGCCGGAGCCGACCTTGCCGGCATCAACGGCAAGATCAACGGTTACGCCGACGAGGGCAAAGGGCTGACCGTGCCTGTCAGCGCTCGCATGCGCGGCGACGAACTGGAGATCAAGCTGGGTGCCGGCCAGGGCAAGGCCAATGTGGTCATCGTCTATTTCGACAAGGAAAAAACGATCGACGTCGAGAAGGGTGAAAACAGCGGCCAGAAGATTTCCTACCTCCACAGCGTGACCGACGTGGAGACTGTCGGCATGTGGGATGGAAAGGCGACGACGCTGACGCTGCCGGCCAGCGTGATGGAAAAACCGGATCTCGAAGGATCAGCGATTCTCTTGCAGTCTTCCACGCCGGCAGGCGACCCGGGAGCGATCCTCGGCGCAACTGTCGTCATGGCAGGAAAAAACATCTAAGGATTTCATCCGCTTGCGGATGAAAGTCAGGCGGCCCGGCCAAGCGTATTCGGGGCTGGGGTTAAGGTCGATACGCTCCGCCGGGCCCTTTGGCGCGCTGGCGCCAAACTGGAACCTATAGTTCTCTTGGAAATGAGGCGCTGTTTTGACTGAAATGCGGCACTCAGGAGAAAGCCGGTTTCGTCCCCAGTGTGACAGTCCGTACCCTTGCAATTTGCCGCGGCTCGGGCAAACTGTCACTCTCCTGTCACACGCGGAGGTCTTGGGAGTCTGATGACAGATACGCCGGATTTGCGACGCGGCGAAAGCCGCTCCGTCGACCACAGCTCTTCAACCGTCGTTGATCTCAAGGAATACAGACAGAACAAGGATCCGATGCCGGTGACGTTTCACCGGCGGGAGCTCGACCAGATTCTGTGGATCTACGGACGCATGGTGGGCGAGGGCGAATGGAAAGACTACGCCATCGATCACACCAAGGAAAAGGCGGTGTTTTCCGTCTTCAAGCGTTCCGGCGAAATGCCGCTCTTCCGCATCGAGAAAAATCCGAAGCTCGCCGCCAAGCAGGGCGCCTATTCCGTCGTGAACTTCAACGGCATGATCCTGAAGCGTGGCCACGAGCTCGAGCCAGTGCTGAAGGTTTTCGACAAGTCACTGAAACTCGTCGATAAATAGCGATATTAGAGCATTTCCGTTTTTCTTCGAAACACGAAAATGCCCTATCTCTTTGTTTTCACACAATTCCGGACGCAAAACCGCTACACACTTTTGCTGGAATTGCTCTAGCCTTTGAACAGCGTGCCCGGATAGGCTTCCGGATCGGGATGGGTTTCCGTTCCTTCGCCAAGTCTGCGCTGCATCAGCATCGTATCCAGCCAGCGGCCGTGCTTGTAGCCGGCACCTTTCATCAGGCCGATCTCCTCGAAACCCAGCGACCGGTGAAGCGCGATCGAAGCCGGGCTCGCGCCGCCGATAACCGCGGTCATCTGACGGAAGCCGGAGACCGTGCAGCGCGAAATCAGCTCCCCAAGCAGCAGCTTGCCGATGCCCTTGCCGCGCGCGCCTGTACCCAGATAGATCGAATCCTCCACCAGCCAGCGATAGGCCGGACGGGTGCGGAATGCCGATGCGTAGGCATAACCGAGCAGCGTTCCGTCCTCGGCTGTGGCGACGATATAGGGATAGCCCTGTTCGCGAATGGCGGAGTAGCGGGCCGCCATTTCCGTTTCGGTCGGCGGGACGATCTCGTAGCTCGATGTGCCGTTCAGCACGGATTCCCGGTAGATTTCGGTAATTGCGGGGAGATCGGAAGGAAGGGTATCGCGCAGGAGAGGGAGCATTTCGGATCGATCGGCACGGTTGAAGGAAGCGTCCCGTTGAAGCACTCCGGCGAACAGCCCGCAACAAAAAAGGCGGCCGAAGCCGCCTTTCCGTTTTCAATGCAAGCCGCTTATTTCCGGTTGCCCATGAACTGCAGCAGGAACATGAAGAGGTTGATGAAGTCGAGGTAGAGCGTGAGCGCGCCCATGATGGCCTTGCGGCCGGCGACGTCATAACCGTCTGCCTCATAGTACATTTCCTTGATGCGCTGCGTATCGTAGGCGGTAAGGCCTGCGAAGATCAGCACGCCGATCACGGAGATCGCGAACTGCAGGGCGGACGAGGCCAGGAAGATGTTGACCAGCGAGGCGATGATCAGGCCGAAGAGACCCATGATCAGGAACGATCCCATCGCCGACAGGTCACGCTTGGTCGTGTAGCCGAACAGCGACAGCGCGCCGAAGGAGGCAGCTGTCACGAAGAAGGTCTGCGTGATGCTCGACTGCGTGTAGACCAGGAAGATCGACGACAGGGACAGGCCGACCAGCGCAGCGTAGACCCAGAAGGTCGTCTGCGCGGCTGCCACGCTCATGCGGCCGATGCGGAAGCTCAGGAAGAAGACAACCGCAAGGGGCGCAAGAATGACGACCCAGCGCAGCGGCGACTGGAACAGCAGGTTGCCGAACTGCGTCAGACGGCCGTCCTGAACGGCGAAGGTGAATGCGAAATAAGCGGCCAAACCAGTGATCGCCAGACCCAGCGCCATCAGGTTGTAGACCTTGAGCATATAAGCGCGGAGGCCTTGATCAATCACTTCGCCGGTTTGCACGCGGCTTTGGTAGTTACGAAGATCAGCCATAGTTTCCTCTTACAAGCTCCGATGGAAATACGGTGTCGGGTTCACGACCCGGGCGCCGCTGCGGAGCTCCAGCATGCCTGCTGACAATATGAGGCTTTCGCCCTTTTCAAACAAGGCCTTTGCAATCAGTCGTTCGGTTAAATCGCCGTAAGGTGAGAGGATTTGAGCCTCCCGCCCTCACAGCTCGCGCAAAACGGGTGCTGCCTTCTGCCCGAGGATGCGCCAGGTGCCGATGAGGCCGATGCCGACCGTCAGGACAAGGGCGGTCACAAGGGTCAGGCCCGCGACGTCGGGCATGAAGGTGTTGGGCAGCCGCATGATGCGGCTGACGATGAACCAGGCCGCGATGCTGCCCGCAAAGAGCGCGAAGACGGCGGTGGCGGCCCCAAGGATCAGATATTCGTAGCTGAAGGCGCGGATCAGCATGGCGCGGGTCGCTCCGAGCGTCTTCAGCACGACAGCATCATGGGTGCGTGCCCGGTTGCCGGCGGCGAGCGCTCCCGCCAGCACGAGTACCGAGGCGATCAGGGCGACGGAGGCCGCGGCCCGGATGGCGGTCGCAAGTTCGCCGACCAACTGGTTGACGATATCGATCGCATCCTTGACGCGCACACTGGTGATCGTCGGATAGGTGTTGGTCACGGATTTCAGGATCGCAGCGTCCTCGGCTTCGGTCGATGCCGGATCTGTCAAGGTCGCCAGCCATGCGTGCGGCGCGCCGCGGAAGGTGTTGGGCGAGAAGACCATGACGAAATTGATGGAGAGCGATTCCCACTCGACCCGCCGCAGATTGGCGATCCTGGCGGTGATGTTGCGGCCGAGCACATTGACGGTGACGGTATCGCCGATCTTGAGACCTAATTCATGGGCCTCCTCGGCCGAGAAGGAGACAAGCGGCTCGCCGCTGTAGTCCTTCGCCCACCATTGACCCTCGACAAGGGCCGAACTCTCGGGCAGGCTGTCCTCATAGGTGATGCCGCGGTCACCGTTCAACACCCAGCGGCCGGCGGCCGGCACGTTCATCTTCGTCACGTCCTGGCCATTGAAGGCGAGGATGCGGCCACGCAGCATCGGCACTTCCACCAGCTTGCCGTTCGGCGACTGTGTACGGATCAGGTCACGGAAGGCATCGACCTCGGCGCTCTGGATATCGACGAAGAAAAAGTTTGGGGCGCCCTCACTCATGCGACCCGTGAGCTGCCGACGGAGATTGCCGTCGATCAGCGTCAGTGTCACGAGCAGTGCAAGACCGAGGCCGAGCGAGAGCACGACGGAGGGCGTGAGCGCACCAGGGCGGTGGATATTGCCGATCGCAAGCCTCAGCGCCGGCGAGTTGACGCGCGGGCTTCTGCGCGCAAGCCAGGCGATCAGGGCCGCGACGAGGCGCAGGATGACGAAGGCGAAGATGATCGCGCCGACGAAGACCACGGCGATGAAGCGGTCATAGGCGGTCAGAACGGCAAGGCCGGCGAGGTCTGCCATGAAGAGCGCTGCCAGCAGCACATAGGGCCAGGAAGGCAGGTGGCGAGCCTCGAAACCCTGTTCGCGAAAGAGCGCGGTGGCAGGCACTTCGCGCGCATGGCCAAGCGGCAGGATGGCGAAGGCAAGCGTCGTCAGCATGCCGAAGAGGGCGGCAAGCAGCAGCGCGCCGGGATAGAGCGTCGGGTCGGTGGAAACCGGCAGGAACTGGGCGAGGAACTGCGCCGCCAGCATCGGGGACAGGGCGCCGAGCACGAGGCCGATCAGAATGCCGCCCGCCGCGATGATGGCAATCTGGAACAGATAGATCCAGACGACGACGGCTGCCGGAGCGCCCAGGCATTTGAAGGTTGCGATCGTTGTCCGTTTGGCATCGAGGAAGGCGCGCACCGCGTTGGCGACGCCGACACCGCCCACGATCAGCGCCGTCAGGCCGACCAGGGTCAGGAATTGGGTGAAGCGGGTGATGTTCTCCGTCAGCGAGGGCGCGGCGCGATCGCTCGTGCGGATCGACCAGCCGGCCGCGGGAAATTCCCTGGAGGCGCGCGCCTGGATGCGGTCCATCGTGCTGCGGTCTTCCAGCTTGATCTTGTAGGCATGCTCGACAAGGCTGCCGGTCTGGATCAGGCCGGAGGCCTGAAGTGCCTTCCGGCTGACAAGCATGCGGGGCGCGAAGCCGAAGCCTTCCGACAGCGCATCCGGCTCGGTCTTGACCGTGCCTGTGATGCTGAGCTTGACGTTGCCGAGCAGCAACTCGTCGCCGATCTGCAATCCCAGCCGCTCCAGCAGCAGCGGCGCGACGACCGCGCCGTAAGTGCCGCCTTCTCCTGATAGCAGGGAGGAGAGCGGATAATTCGGCTCTGCTTCAAAAGTGCCGTAAAGCGGATAGGCGTCGTCGACAGCCTTGACTTCGACCAGGGCCTGGTCCGAACCGTCGGGCTTGCGGGCCATGGAGCGCAGACCGGTGGAAACGGAAACCTCGCCCAGGCCACGGAGGAAATTCATTTCCTGCGGCGTGGCCTCGCGGTTGTTCAGTTCGAAGCGTACGTCGCCGGCCAGAAGCTCCTGTCCCTGCGAAGCGATCGTATCGGTGATCGACTGCGACACGGAATTGACCGCGGCGATTGCGGCAGTGCCGAGTGCGATGCAGGCGAGGAAGATATAGAAACCCCTCAGGCCACCGCGCAGCTCGCGCAAGGCCAGTCGGAAGGCGAGCGAGATGCGCGGGCTGACGATCGTCATGCAATCGCCGCCTCCGACTGGCGGACGGCGCTGTCGCCTTCGATGCGGCCCGAGCGGACGCGGATCTGGCGCGAGCAGCGGTTGGCAAGGCCGATATCGTGAGTCACCAGCAGCAGGGTCATGCCGCGTTCGGCCTGTTTGGAAAACAGGAGGTCGGCGATCTGCCGGCCCGTATCGGTATCGAGATTGCCGGTCGGTTCGTCGGCAATCAGTAGTGCAGGTGAGGGCGCAAGGGCGCGGGCGATCGCCACACGCTGCTGTTCGCCACCCGAAAGCTGGCCGGGATAGTGTTTCAGGCGCTCGCCAAGCCCGACGGATGTCAGCTCGCGCTGGGCAATCTCGAAGGGATTGGGAATATTGGCGAGCTCGAGCGGGACGGCAACGTTTTCCAGCGCCGTCATATTGGCGATCAGGTGGAAGGACTGGAAGACGATGCCGATGTTGCGACCGCGGAAATCGGCGACCTGATCCTCGCTCAGAGCATGCAGGGGCGTGTCGTTGATATTGATCTCGCCGCTATCGAGTTTCTCCAGGCCGGCAAGCACCATCAGCAGCGTGGACTTGCCCGAGCCGGAGGGGCCGACGATGCCGACGGATTCGCCGGCGGCGATCTGGAGATCGATGCCCTTCAGCACATGCACGGAGGCCGCCGCATTCCCGAGCGTCAAATCGGCGTGTTTCAGATCGATAATGGTTTTGGCCAACAGAAATCGCCCTATATAGTTCCGTAACCGAATGGCCGCATAACGGCACCTAGCCAATCTAGGGAAAGCATTATGAGATTTAAAGTTGCCGCCCTTCACTTCGCTGTCATCGTTTTCTCTCTGGTTTTCTCGACGGTTGCGCAGGCACGCACGATCAATCTGGTCGGATTCGGCGACAGCCTGATGGCGGGCTATCAATTGTCGCCGGGAGACGGCTTTCCCGAGAAGCTGCAGGCGGCGCTGAAGGCCAAGGGGATCGACGTTTCGATTACCAATGCCGGCGTTTCGGGCGACACTACCACGGGCGGGCTTGCGCGAATCGACTGGTCCATTCCCGACGGCACCGACGGCGTCATCCTTGAACTGGGCGCCAATGATGCGCTTCGCGGCATCCCGCCGGAGCAGAGTGAAAAAAATCTCGATCAGATGATAAGCCGGTTAAAAGAGCGCGGCATTGCGGTGCTGCTTGCCGGCATGATGGCGCCGCCGAACATGGGCGCGGATTATGCCGAACGCTTTAACCCGATTTACCAGAAACTTGCGGAAAAACATGGCGTTGAACTCTATCCGTTTTTCCTCGACGGGGTGGTTCTGGATGCCGGTCTGAAGCTTGACGATGGCATGCATCCGAATGCCAGAGGCGTGGACGTGATGGTGGACAGGATGGAGCCGGCTGTCACAAAATTCGTCGAGACGATTTCTTCTGTGAAGAAATAGGGGCTTGCACAGGTTTGTAATGCGTGATTCCGTGTGAGCACCTGCAAAAGATTCGGGGAGTGCTCGTTATGCCGAGACTATTTACCGCCCTCGAAATTCCGCGCAATGCGGCGATGAGCCTGTCATTGTTGCGCGGTGGTCTTCCCGGAGCACGATGGATCGATGTGGAGAACTACCACATCACACTTCGCTTCATCGGCGATGTCGACGGACGCACGGCAGACGAAATCGTCGAGCGTCTCGATCGTATCGACCGGCCGGAATTCCAGCTCCGGCTTGAAGGCATCGGCTCCTTTGGCTCCAAGAAACCGCATTCGATCTGGGCCGGGGTTTCTCCCTCTCCGGAAATGTATGCCCTGCAGGGCGAGATCGAGCGGATCTGCCAGCGCATCGGCCTGCCGCCGGACCCGCGCAAGTTCACTCCGCATGTAACGCTTGCCCGGCTGAAATATTCCCGCGTCGATGACGTCGTTCACTACCTCGCCGGCCGCGGCAACTTCCAGACCTCGACCTTCAGCGTGCCGCGCTTCGTGCTTCTGTCGTCGCGTGAATCGGTTGGCGGCGGACCTTACCTGACCGAAGAGGTCTTCCCGCTCCACGAGCCGCTGACGGTGCCGAGCCTCTCGAGCAGCTTGCTGCAGCCGCTGAAGAGCCTGGCATAAACGAACTCGAAGTCTTCCCGGTCGCCATAATAGGGATCGGGAATGTCTTCGCCGGTGCCGAGCGCGAAATCGCCGAAGAGATGGACCTTGTCTGCGTGCGGTGAACGCCGGCGCAGTTCAGCGACATTCGAGCGGTCCATGGCGAGGATCAGATCGAAATCGTCAAAATCCTCGGGCCGTATCTTCCGGGCGCTCTGCCCGGCAATGTCGATGCCGTGGGCGACTGCGGTGGCGATCGAGCGTCGATCGGGCCGTTCTCCCTGATGCCAGCCGCCGAGACCGGCGGAATCGATGCGAAAAGCATCGCCAAGCCCCGCCTTGTCCGCCACGTGGCCGAATATTCCCTCGGCCAGCGGAGAGCGGCAGATATTGCCCATGCAAACAAAGAGGATGCTGATACGTTTCATCTGAAGATCCGGTGGAAGGCTGAAAGGAACATGGCATGAAAATGGAAAAGCTGGAAAGGCCGGCGATCGACCGGTTGCTTGGCGAGATTGCGGGCTGGACGCTCGATGATGCGGCAGGCTCGATTTCGAAGACGTTCAAATTCGCGAATTTCGTGGAAGCTTTCGGTTTCATGGCGGAGTCGGCGCTTGCGGCCGAGAAGCTCAACCATCATCCGGAATGGTTCAACGTCTATTCCCGGGTCGAGGTGAAGCTCAACACGCATGATGCCGGCGGGCTGACCGAGCTGGATTTCAAGCTTGCAAAAGCCATGGAGAAAGCCGCGGCGCGGCGGGCTGGCTGAAGCGGCCGATTGAAACGGCCTTGGCCGTCACCATATGTTCGGAGCGACCAAAAGGGATATCGGGATGGACGAGGTCAAATACGGAGAAATCCTGTTGCCGGGCGACGAGGATACGCAGAATCGCCGCGAGAAGACGGTGCGGCAGAAATTCTGGCCGACCTTTCGCCGCGCCGTGCGGCAGATTCCCTTCTCCCGCGATGTCGTTGCCGGATTCTATTGCGCGCTCGATCCGCAGACGCCAGCCCGAGTGCGTGGTGTTCTTCTGGCCGCCCTTGCCTACTTTGTCCTGCCGGTCGATATCGTGCCCGATATCTTTGCCGTCATCGGCTTTTCGGACGATGTCGCCGTCCTGTCGGCAGCCTTTGCGATGGTGAGGGGCAATGTCCGGCCCAGCCACTACGAGGCAGCCGACCGCGTTCTCGCTGACCGTTTCGAAGACGGCATGAAGACGATCTGACGCGCGTCGCGATCCTTCAGATCCGCTCGCTGCGGTGGAGGCCTTTGCTCTTGCGCATGTCTTTATCGCAGAGCGGCCTGACAGTTTTGCGCGACGTGGTTTAGACCTCTTCCCGCTCCAGCAGGTTTCGGAGCTTGCCAAAGGCAAGCCTGATACGCGACTTCACCGTGCCCAGCGGAAGGCCGGTCGCATCGGCGATTTCGGAATGGGACTGGCCGAGGAAAAAGGCAGCCTGCAGCAGCGCCCGCTGCTCCTCGGGCAACTGGCTGACGGCATCGCGCACCTGCGCATCGCGGTCGTCGTTGGCGACGATCTCATCGGCGCGCATCTCCTCGGGCGGCTGCAGCGTCGGGTCCTCGCCGTCGAGAATACGGACCTGGGCACGGCGCTGCTGGTCGATGCGCCGGTTGCGGGCGATGCGGAAAAGCCAGGTGGAAAGCGAGGAGCGGGCAGGATCGTAGAGAGCGGCCTTATGCCAGAGAACGATCATGATTTCCTGGACGAGCTCCTCGGCCTCGCCTGATGTCATCTTCTGGCGCATCAGCCAGGATTTCAGGCGCGGCGCGAAATAGTCGAACAGGACGGAGAATGCGGACTCGTCGCGCTGATCGGCGACAGCCTTTGCGAGGGCAGCGAAACGCTGTCTTTCCTCGGCATCCATATCCCCTCACGCACTCCCTACGGCGAAGATTTTGTCCTGAATTTCCACACTTTAATGAGGTACAACGGATTTGAGAAAGGTCAAACTCTTGCCTGAATCTTTGTGTCTTAAATTCACCCGAACCGATGGCTCAGCCCATCACGGCAGAACGCGGCACCCGCGTCGCTGCCGGGTTCGGAAAGTTGACAGTCGGGCGAAAATGAAACAGGCAGATACAATTCGCAGCTATTGTTGACCATTTGGTAACCTGAATTAAGTCAAAATAAAGCAGATCGTGATTATGCGCCGCCCGCAATGATCGCTTCGGGCCTTGAACCGCAAGAACCGGCAGGAATTCCATGTTTGTAAAAAGTATCGTATCCGCTCTCGCCCTCACCATTGTCACGGCTGGAGTGGCGGAAGCACAGCAGGCGGCTCCGACCCGCATTCAGCAGTTCCAGGCATGGGGCGCTTATTCTTACAAGTCCGGCAATGCGACCGTCTGCTATGTGCTGTCTGTTCCGACCACCAAGCAGCCGGCCAATGTCGACCACGGCGACAATTTTTTCATCGTTTCCCAGCGTCCGGGGCAGAACATCTCCTATGAGCCGCAGGCGATGATGGGTTACACGGTCCAGGAAAATTCCAAGATCAACGTCACCATCGACAACAAGACCTTCGTGATGTTCACCAAGGACAAGGCCGGCTGGGTCGAGAATGCAGCTCAGGAGCCGGCACTCGTCGCGGCGATGAAGAGCGGCCATTCGATGACCGTCAGCGCCACGTCGCGCAAGGGCACCGGCACCTCCTACAGCTATTCGCTGTCCGGCATCTCGGCGGCGCTGAAGCAGATCGAAAGCTGCAAGTAAGCCGACGCCATGAAGGCAATGTTTCGAAGGCCGGCCTTGCGCCGGCCTTTGCCGTTTCCATCTATAGTGACGCGCGACAAAAATGATGCTAAAGCGGCGCGCAACTGCGGAAGGATGGCGATCTGTCGCCGCTCCGCCATTCATTTTCTGCAATCATGCGTCACCGGCCCCGTAAGTCTTCCGGCTTTCCGGGATGGTTGCCATGTTGAGTTCGGGATTAGAAAACTATGTCCGTCATGGATGCGATGACCGTCACCAAGCCTGCTCAGCGGGCGCCTCTCGGCGTTGAGCTTTCGCCGAAGCCGTCGCTGATCGGCCTGACGCGGGAGGAAATGGGTGCGGCGCTGCGCGAGAAGGGTGTGCCGGACAAGCAGATCAAGATGCGCGTTTCGCAGCTGTGGAACTGGATCTATGTGCGCGGTGTCTCCGACTTCGACCACATGACGAATGTCGCCAAGGACATGCGCGAGATGCTGAAGCAGCATTTCACCATTGCCCGGCCGGAGATCGTCGAAGAGCAGATTTCCAATGACGGCACGCGCAAGTGGCTGTTGCGCTTCCCGCCGCGCGGCGCCGGCCGTCCGGTCGAGATCGAGGCCGTCTATATTCCCGAGGAAGGCCGCGGCACGCTGTGCATTTCCAGCCAGGTCGGCTGCACGCTCACCTGCTCCTTCTGTCACACCGGCACGCAGCGGCTGGTGCGTAACCTGACGGCCGAGGAAATCCTCTCCCAGCTTCTGCTCGCCCGCGACCGGCTGGGCGACTTCCCGGATCGTGACGTGCCGGTCGG
Organism: Rhizobium sp. KDH_Rht_773_N; assembly: GCF_052946295.1. NCBI lineage: Bacteria > Pseudomonadati > Pseudomonadota > Alphaproteobacteria > Hyphomicrobiales > Rhizobiaceae > Rhizobium > Rhizobium sp. KDH_Rht_773_N. Next base: position 2,080,324 of record NZ_CM129525.1, read on the forward strand.
TGCCGTCGTACCCGCCGAAGGCCGCAAGGTCAGCAATATCGTGATGATGGGCATGGGCGAGCCGCTCTACAATTTCGATGCCGTCAAGCAGGCCCTGCTGATCGCCACGGATGGCGACGGCCTGTCCTTGTCCAAGCGCCGGGTCACGCTTTCGACGTCCGGTGTCGTGCCCGAAATTCTTCGCACCGGCGAGGAAATCGGCGTCATGCTGGCGATCTCGCTGCATGCGGTACGAGACGACCTGCGCGATATCCTCGTGCCGATCAACAAGAAATATCCGCTGAAGGAACTGATCGAAGCCTGCCGGAACTATCCGGGGCTGTCGAACGCGCGGCGCATCACCTTCGAATATGTGATGCTGAAGGACGTCAATGACAGCCTGGAGGACGCCAAGGGGCTGATCCAGCTTCTGAAGGGCGTGCCGGCGAAGATCAACCTCATCCCCTTCAACCCGTGGCCGGGAACAAACTACCAGTGTTCCGACTGGGCGCAGATCGAGAAGTTTGCCGATTTCATCAATTCGGCCGGTTACGCTTCGCCGATCCGCACGCCGCGCGGTCGCGACATTCTTGCGGCCTGCGGCCAGCTCAAGTCGGAATCCGAGCGCATGCGCAAGACCGAGCGACTGGCCTTCGAGGCGATGATGATCGCCAACCACGGCGCCGACGACTGATCAGCAAGTTTGATCCTCATTACAACTCTGCGCGATTGATTAACGGGGGCGCTTTTCCTAAAAGTGCCCCCAAAATTATCCTGGAGGACACCCATGCGCTCAATTCTTCTGGCCTTTGCCGCAACTCTGGCTCTGACGCTGCCGGCCAGGGCCGATGACGTCACGGTTGCCGTAACCGCGATCGTCGAGCATCCGGCCCTCGACGCGGCGCGCAACGGCGTGCGCGATGCGCTGGCGGCTGCCGGCTACAAGGAAGGCGAAAACCTCAAGTTCGTCTTCGAATCCGCGCAGGGCAATCCTGCAACGGCCGCCCAGATCGCCCGCCAGTTCGCCGGCGACGAGCCCAATGTCATCGTGCCGATCTCGACACCGTCGGCGCAGGCCGTCGTTTCGGCGACCCGCGATATCCCCGTCGTCTTCACGGCCGTGTCCGATCCGCTCGGCGCGCAGCTCGTCAAGAACATGGACAAGCCGGGCGGCAACGTGACCGGCCTTTCGGACATGTCGCCGGTTGGCGAGCATATCGCGCTCATCAAGGAAATCCTCCCGAACGTGAAGACGATCGGCTACCTCTACAATTCCGGCGAGGCGAATTCGGTCTCGCTATTGGCAGCGCTGAAGGCCGAAGCCGAAAAGGCCGGCATCACGATCGTCGAATCGGCCGCGACGAAATCCGCTGAAGTGCAGGGTGCTGCCCGTGCGCTCGTCGGCCGCGCCGATGCCGTCTACATTCCGACCGACAATACGATCATTTCGGCGCTTGAAGGTGCCGTCGCGGTTGCCGAGGAAAGCAAGCTGCCGCTTTTCACCGCGGATACGGATTCCGTCTCGCGCGGTTCGATCGCAGCCCTCGGCTTCAACTACTACGATGTCGGCAAGCAGACCGGCGAGATCGTCGTTCGCGTGCTGAAGGGTGAAAATCCCGGTGATATCGCGGTGAAGACTGCGGCCGGCAGCGACCTCGTCATCAACAAGGCCGCTGCGGCCAAGATGGGTGTCACCCTGCCGGAGAGCGTCGTTTCGCGCGCCAACAAGGTCATCGAATAATCGGCTGTCGTTCCAAGGTCTTAGTCAGGATCAGCCGCTCCCGTTTGCACGGGGGCGGCTGAATATATTAAAAGGCTGCGGTTTCGCGACGGGCGGAACGGAAACAAAAAGGGGCTGAAAGCCTTGAGCCAAATCGCATTCTGGGGGGCCGTCGAGCTCGGCCTGGTCTATTCCTTCGTCGCTCTCGGCGTCTATCTTGCCTTCCGCGTCCTCGATTTTCCGGATCTGACGGTGGACGGTTCCTTCCCGCTCGGAGCAGCCGTGACCGCCGTGCTGATCATCGCCGGCGTCAACGCGTGGCTCGCAGCGCTGATTGCGATGGGCGCAGGGGCTGCAGCCGGCATGGTGACGGCGCTCCTCAACGTGCGCTTCAGGATCCTCAATCTTCTCGCCTCGATCCTGACGATGATCGCACTCTTCTCCGTCAATCTGCGGGTCATGGGCAAGCCGAACGTTGCGCTCATCAACGCCGATACGATGATCAGCCCTTTCTTTGGTCATGGGCTCCGGGACTTCTATGTCCGGCCGCTTTTCGTCGGGGTTCTGGTGGTCGCGGCCGTCATCGTCGTCTGGCGTTTCCTTGAGAGCGATGCCGGGCTTGCGATGCGTGCAACGGGTGCCAACGCCCGCATGGCACGAGCCCAGGGGGTCGATACCAGCCGGCAGATCTATCTGGGCATGGCGATTTCCAATGCGCTGGTGGCGTTTGGCGGCGCGCTCTTTGCGCAGACCAACGGGTTTGCCGATGTCACCTCGGGCGTCGGTACCATCGTCGTCGGCCTTGCCGCCGTCATTATCGGCGAGACATTGCTTGGCCGCCGCGGGCTGCTGATTGCGCTTGTCGGATGCGTGTTCGGCTCGATCATCTATCGCATCGCCATTCAGCTGGCGCTGTCGAGCGATGTCATCGGCCTGCAGGCCTCCGACCTTAATTTTGTGACGGCGGTTCTCGTGACCGTCGCGCTCATTCTTCCCCGCCTTCGCGGAGGTGCCGCATCATGATCAGCGTCAAGGACATCAAGGTCGTTTTCGGTCGCGGCACGCCGCTGCAGAAACAGGCGCTGAACGGCGTCAGCCTGACGATCGAGGAAGGTTCCTTCGTCACCGTCATCGGTTCCAACGGCGCGGGAAAATCGACATTGCTCGGCGTGCTCGCAGGCGATGTCCTGCCGAGCGAAGGCTCGGTGCTGATCGGCAAGACCGATGTTACGCGCAAGTCCACGTCGGCACGCGCCGGTCTGGTCGCCCGCGTCTTCCAGGACCCGCTGACGGGAAGCTGCGGCGCGCTGTCGATCGAGGAAAACCTTGCTCTTGCCGCCCGCCGCGGGGAGAAGCGCGGCCTTGCTCCGGCGCTCGGCGGCAACAGGCGCGATTATTTCCGGGAACGGATTGCCGAGCTGAATCTCGGTTTGGAAAACCGGCTGAAGGACCGTATGGATCTTCTGTCCGGCGGCCAGCGGCAGGCGGTCTCGCTCGTCATGGCGACGCTCGCCGGTTCGGAGGTGCTGCTGCTCGACGAGCACACGGCGGCACTCGATCCGGGCATGGCGGAATTCGTGATGAACCTCACGCAGAAGATCGTTTCCGAGCGCAAGCTGACGACGATGATGGTCACGCACTCGATGCGCCAGGCGCTGGACTACGGCCACCGCACGATCATGCTGCATGGCGGCGAGATCGTTCTCGACGTTGCCGGCGACAGCAGGAAGAACCTGCAGGTCGAGGATCTGATCGCCATGTTCCGCAAGATGCGCGGCCAGACGCTTGACGACGATGCCCTGCTGATCGGCTGACTGGGCCGCGTCGCAATCTTCGGATCGCCACGCGCTTCAGGTCTTCGTTTCACCCATGTCGTGCAGAACCGCCGCGCACTTCTGCGCGACATGCCTAGCGTGCCTGGGTAAGCAGGATCTTGGCGGCGAAGACCGAAAAGACGCCGGCAAACGTATAATCCATGCCGCGCAGCACCTTCCTGTTGTTCTGCAGCCAGCTCGACAGCCAGTCGGCCGCCATGACGACGGCTGCGTTAACCGGCATGCCGATGACGATGAAGCAGAAGCCGAGGAACAGCAGCTTGTGAGTGACGGCGGGATCGTTAGCGCTGACGAACTGCGGCAGAAAGGTCATGAAGAAGATGATGACCTTCGGGTTCAGGAGGTTGACCCAGAAGCCCGAGGAAATGTTCGACAGGATCGTGCCCTTCGGGCCTTCCACCTTGGCGACGGTCAGCTTCGAGCCGTAGCGGATCGCCTGCACGGCCAGCCAGAAAAGATAGGCCGCACCACCGGTTTTCAGGATGAGGAAGGCGGTCGGCGAGGCGGTGATCAGCGCAGAGATGCCGAACGCGACCAGCATCGTGTGCACGACGATACCAAGGCTGGTGCCGAGGACGACGAAGAGGGCCGCCTTCTTGCCCTGCGCCAGGGCACGGCTGATCGACAGCGTCATGTCGGGGCCGGGAGTTGCCGCCAGCAGCAGCGTGGCGGCGGCGAAGGCGACAAGCGTCGGAAAGCTCGGCAGGAAATCCATGGTCTACTCTGAAAGCCGGAAAAGATCTGACGATGTCTTACCCGGCTTTCAGAAAATTACCAATCAAACCTTCTGATGGCGCCGATTACTTCTGTTCGAGGAAGGCCTTGAACTTGTCGGCATAATCCTTGTGCCAGCGCGACAGGGGCGGGCGGTTCTCGATGATATCGCCGATTGCCCAGGCCATGCGGCGCTCGTCCACGGGACGGGCGACGTCGTTGTCCGGGCAGAGGATGTAGAAATCGCCGCGCTCCAGGCTTTCGACCATGAAGTCGACGGTCTGTTCCGGCGTCCAGGCGCCGGCAGGCTTTTCGAGGCGGTCGCCCTTGGTGAGGCCGGTGAAGACGAAGCCGGGAATCAGCAGATGCGCCGATATCTGCGAGCGATCGGTGTTGCGCAACTCGTGTTCGAGCGCTTCGGTGAAGACCTTCACGCCGGCCTTGGAGACGTTGTAGGCGGGGTTTCCGGGCGGCGTCGTGATACCCTGTTTGGAACCGGTATTGATGATGAGGCCGGGTTCGCCATGAGCGATCATGCCGGGGCCGAAAACTCTGGTGCCGTTGATGACGCCGAGGAGATTGACGGCGAAGATATTGTCCCAGTTGGCCTGGGCGCTGAAGATCGAGGTTTCTGGGCCGATACCGGCGTTGTTCATCAGCACATGCACGCGGCCGAAGCGCTGGATGACGGCGCGCTCAAGTGCCTCGATCTGTTCTTTCTGGGAGACGTCGGTTTCAACGGCCATCACATGTTCCTGACCGGCGATCGCCTCCAGCTCGGTGCGGGCATCTGCCAGCCTGTTGCCGCCGAGATCGGCAATGACAACGCTCATGCCGGCCCTGGCAAAGTATTTTGCGGCGGCAAGGCCAATGCCGGAAGCGCCCCCGGTGATGACGGCAACATTGGATTTCTTGAAAATGGCTTGAATATTCGTCACGGGACTGGCCTCTCCTCTCAGCATTGTTCGGACGATGCCGAATATGGGCTGCCGTTTGCCACTGTCAAACCCTATCGGCCCTTATCGGCCCGGTTGCTGTCCTCGTTGCCCTTGCGTCACGCGCCAATCTCGCTAAAAGTGCCGCGATACCGGGCCTTGCGGGTTTGCCGCGGCCTCTATGCAACGGATCTCATCATCATGGCATCATACAAAGACGTGAAGAAAGTCGTGCTCGCCTATTCGGGCGGCCTCGATACCTCGATCATCCTGAAGTGGCTGCAGACCGAGCTCGGCGCTGAAGTCGTCACCTTCACGGCCGATCTCGGCCAGGGCGAAGAGCTGGAGCCGGCGCGCAAGAAGGCCGAGATGCTCGGCATCAAGGAGATCTATATCGAGGACGTGCGCGAAGAATTCGTGCGCGATTTCGTCTTCCCGATGTTCCGTGCCAATGCCGTCTACGAGGGCGTCTATCTGCTCGGTACCTCGATCGCCCGCCCGCTGATTTCCAAGCACCTCATCGACATCGCCAAGAAAACCGGCGCCGATGCGATCGCGCACGGCGCGACCGGCAAGGGTAACGACCAGGTTCGTTTCGAGCTTTCGGCCTATGCGCTGAACCCCGATATCAAGATCATTGCGCCGTGGCGCGACTGGGCCTTCAAGAGCCGTACCGAACTGCTCGAATTTGCCGAGAAGCACCAGATCCCGGTTGCCAAGGACAAGAAGGGCGAGGCTCCCTTCTCGGTCGATGCCAACCTGCTGCACTCCTCTTCCGAGGGCAAGGTTCTGGAAGATCCGGCGCAGGAAGCGCCTGAATACGTGCATATGCGCACGATCTCGCCGGAAGCTGCGCCCGACAAGGCGACCATCATCAAGGTCGGTTTCCGCAAGGGCGATGCCGTCTCCATCAATGGCGTCGAAATGTCTCCGGCCACGCTGCTCGCGACGCTCAACAATTACGGCCGCGACAACGGCATCGGCCGCCTCGACCTCGTTGAAAACCGCTTTGTCGGCATGAAGTCGCGCGGCGTCTATGAAACCCCCGGCGGCACGATCCTGCTGGCGGCGCACCGCGCCATCGAGTCGATCACGCTCGACCGCGGCGCTGCCCACCTCAAGGACGAGCTGATGCCGCGTTATGCCGAACTGATCTATTACGGCTTCTGGTTCTCGCCCGAACGCGAAATGCTGCAGGCCCTCATCGACAAGAGCCAGGAGCATGTCGAAGGCGAAGTGACGCTGAAGCTCTACAAGGGCAATGTCATGGTCATCGGCCGCGAGAGCGAAAAGTCGCTCTATTCCGACAAGCTTGTTACCTTCGAAGATGACCAGGGCGCTTACGACCAGAAGGATGCCGCCGGCTTCATCAAGCTCAACGCGTTGCGGCTGCGCACGCTCGGCAAGCGTAACCTGAAGAAGTAAGCCTCCTCGGATTGATCCATAAAGGCCCGCCGGTCTGAACTGCCGCGCGGGCTTTTTCTTGCCGTTTGATGCGCTGCCGACGCGCGGCTTGACGCGGCAGGTGCATTGCATAAGCTGGACCTGTCATCACTGGAGCCTCTCCATGCCGCTTTCCCTGCTTCTCGGCGCCTTTCTGGCGGCGCTTTTCTATGTGCTCATCCCCGGTCCGGCCTTCCTGCAGCTTCTCGGCATCGGCGCCGGACAGGGTCGCAAGGCGGGCGCTTTCTTCATGATGGGGCATCTCGTCGGCGATCTCGTCTGGTCCGGACTGGCGCTGGTTGCGATTGTCGGGGCCAAGACGATCGGTACCTTCGTCTTCGACCTGCTTGGGCTCGCCTGCGGTTTCTACCTCGCCTGGATCGGCTGGAGCGCCGTCAACGCCAGGCCGAAAGCCGAAGGGCAGGCGCTGCTGGTCGTGGAGCGGCCGTTTCGGCGCGGGCTGATTTTCGGCGTCACCAATCCGAAGGGTTATCCGGTGGCGCTTGCCACTTTCACCGCGCTGGTCGCGGGTTCGGCAAGCGCGCTCGATTTTGAAGCCCTGCCGATGTTGCTCAGCATTTCCTTCGTGGGCTTCGTCACCGCTGACGTCATCCTGATCGGCATCATCGGCGCCGGCGTCGTTCGCCGTTTCTACCGCGCCCATGAACGGCTGATCGTACGCTGCTCGGGGGTGCTCTTCATGGGCTTCGCCGTGCAGGCGCTGTGGCACGCCGCACCCGGCCTGCTCGGCTGGCGCAAAGCCTGATCAGGCCTCGCTGGCAAGGAAGCCGACGACCGATTTCAACGTCTGAACCTCATTCGGGTCGCCGATCGACATGGCGATCTGAAGCTGGTTCTTGTAGTAGTCCAGGAAATTGAAGCTCGTGCCGTCCGTAACATTGGAGAGATCGATGACATTGCCGCGCGGATCGATCGCGTGCATGGGCAGGGGCTCGGATATCGCTGCAAAAGTATTCTGATCGATCAGGCCGTTGTCAAAGCTCTGGCGCGCATAGCTGCGCAATTCACCCGCGCTGACGGCTGTGAAATCGATCGTCTTGCGGCTGTCGAAATCTTCGATCTGAAATGAGCCCTGAGCGACAGTCTGTTTGGGCTCGATGGTAATATCAGCGGTCTTCGAACTTTTTGCGTTATTGTTTGTATTATTTTTGAATAGCAAACTCTGAGAAGACCGCAGGGAAAAAATTTCCATGCGCATGTCCTCTTACTTGAAGATTAAGGGGAAACTAGCGTCTTGGGCTGATTCGCGTCAATCGTTAACGATTGGTTAATTTTTATGTATCAATTCTTGCCCACAAGATTTAGCGGGGCGAGCAAAAGTCCAAGCCAACCACATATCAATTCTGTGGCGACCTTCCTATATTACCGATCCACTTGCCGGCATAAAGGACTCTCATATGTCTTCTCCCACTCCATTTAATCAGGCACTTGTCAACTGGAATGGCCTTCACGGCCTGCCGCGTTTCGATGCGGTCGCCGATAGCGATTTTGCCGCCGCCTTTGAAGCTGCCCTTGCCTCGCACGAACGGGAGATCGACGAGATCGCCGGCAACGGGCAAGAGCCGACATTCGAGAATACCATCGTTGCGCTCGAAATTGCGGGAGACGAGCTGTCCCGTGTTTCGGCGCTCTTCTGGAACCGGGCGGGCGCTCACACCAACGAGGTCATTCAGGCGCTGGAGCGGGACATCTCGCCGAAGATGTCGCGGCACTATTCGAAGATCGGCATGAATGCCGATCTCTTCAAGCGCATCGACGCGCTCTGGGAGGCGCGCGAAACGCTTGGCCTGACACTGGAGCAGACGCGCGTGCTGGAGCGGCACTGGAAAGGTTTCGTCAGATCGGGCGCAAAGCTGCCGAAGGCGGAGCAGGAGAAGCTTGCGGCGATCAATGAAAAGCTTGCCGGCCTCAGCACCAGCTTCGGGCAGAATGTGCTTGCCGACGAAAAGGGCTGGTCGCTGATCCTCTCCGCAGAAGAGGAGCTTGCCGGCATTCCCGATTTCCTGCGCGACGCCATGGCAGCGGCCGCCTGCGAACGCGGCGAGGACGGCAAATATGCGGTGACGCTCTCACGCTCGATCATCGAGCCCTTCCTGACTTTCTCCGAACGCCGGGATCTTCGCGAGCAGGCTTTCAAGGCCTGGGTGGCGCGCGGTGAAAATGCCGGGGCTACCGATAACCGCGGCATTATCCGTGAAACGCTTGCCCTGCGCGACGAAGTGGCAAAGCTCCTCGGATACGGCAATTTCGCAGAGCTGAAGCTCGACAACACGATGGCAAAGACGCCCGAGGCCGTGAACGACCTGTTGCGCGCGGTCTGGGCCAGGGCGGTGAAGCGCGCCCGTGAGGAGGAAGCCGATATTGCCGGATTGATTGCCGCCGAGGGCAAGAACCATGAGGTCATGCCTTGGGACTGGCGCCACTATGCGGAGAAGATCCGGGCACAGCGGTTCAGTTTCTCCGAAGCGGAGCTCAAGCCCTATCTGCAGCTCGAAAAGATTATCGCCGCCTGCTTTGACGTTGCCGGCCGGCTGTTCGGCATTCGCGCCGTCGAGAAGAAAGGCATCGCCGCCTATCACCCGGATGTGCGGGTCTTCGAGATCCGTGACCGGGACGACAAGCTGGTCGCGCTTTTCCTTGGCGATTATTTCGCCCGCAGTTCGAAGCGTTCCGGCGCCTGGATGAGCGCCTTCCAGTCGCAGCACAAGCTCGCGCTGAAGAACGGCCATCATGGCGAGTTGCCGATCATCTACAATGTCTGCAATTTCGCCAAACCCGCCGAAGGCAAGCCGGCGTTGCTTTCGCTCGACGATGCGCGCACGCTGTTCCACGAGTTCGGCCATGCGCTGCACGGCATGCTCTCCAACGTCACCTATCCCTCGGTGTCGGGAACGGCCGTCTCTCGCGATTTCGTGGAACTGCCCTCGCAGCTTTACGAACACTGGCTGACGGTTCCCGATATCCTGAAGGAATATGCGGTGCATTTCGAGACCGGGGCGCCGATGCCGCAGGCGCTGCTCGACAAGGTGCTGGCCGCCCGCACCTTCAATTCCGGCTTCAACACGGTGGAGTTCACCTCCTCGGCGCTGGTCGACATGGCCTTCCACACGCGTAATACGGTGGACGATCCGATGGCCGTCCAGGCCGAGGTTCTCTCCGAAATCGGCATGCCGAAATCGATCGTCATGCGCCATGCCACGCCGCACTTCCAGCATATCTTCTCCGGCGGTTATTCGGCCGGCTACTATTCCTACATGTGGTCGGAAGTGCTCGATGCCGATGCCTTCGCCGCCTTCGAGGAAACCGGTGACGCCTTCAATGGGGAAATGGCAAGGAAGCTTCGAGAGAATATCTATTCGACCGGCGGTTCCATCGATCCTGAAGACGCCTACAAGGCGTTCCGCGGCAAGCTGCCGAGCCCGGATGCGATGCTGGTCAAGAAGGGGCTTGCGACCTTCGAGGAATTGACAGGCAGCGACGCTTAAGACAGTTTGATGACATGGAGCCAAGCGGCATGGTGGACGCCATGCCGCAGCTTTCGCGTGCCACCCCCTTTCGCAAACGCGAAAAAAACGGTAAGAGCGCGCCAAACGTAAATGGCGCGTCCACTTGGCGTAGCGCCCCAGCCTCAGAGATTATGACATATGGCACTTCGCAACATCGCGATCATCGCGCACGTTGACCATGGCAAAACCACCCTCGTCGACGAGCTTCTGAAACAGTCCGGTTCGTTCCGCGAGAACCAGCGCGTCATGGAACGCGTCATGGACTCCAACGACATCGAAAAAGAGCGCGGCATCACCATTCTCGCCAAGGCGACCTCGATCGAGTGGAAAGACACGCGCATCAACATCGTCGACACGCCCGGCCACGCCGACTTCGGCGGTGAAGTCGAGCGCATCCTCTCGATGGTGGATGGCGCAATCGTTCTCGTCGACGCTGCCGAAGGCCCGATGCCGCAGACCAAGTTCGTCGTCGGCAAGGCGCTGAAGGTCGGCCTGCGCCCGATCGTTGCGATCAACAAGATCGACCGTCCGGATGCACGCGCCGAAGAAGTCGTCAACGAAGTCTTCGACCTCTTTGCCGCGCTCGACGCAACCGACGAACAGCTCGACTTTCCGATCCTTTACGGCTCCGGCCGTGCCGGCTGGATGAATTTCGACCCGGCAGGCCCGACCGATGAAGGTCTGGCACCGCTGCTCGACCTCGTCGTCAAGCACGTTCCGGCGCCGACGGTCGAAGAAGGTCCGTTCCGCATGATCGGCACGATCCTGGAAGCCAACAACTTCCTCGGCCGCATCATCACGGGCCGTATCGCCTCCGGCTCGATCAAGCCGAACCAGGCCGTCAAGGTTCTCGGCCAGGACGGCAAGCTGATCGAACAGGGCCGTATCTCCAAGATCCTCGCCTTCCGCGGTATCGAGCGTCAGCCGATCGAAGAAGCCCATGCGGGCGACATCGTCGCGATCGCCGGCCTCTCCAAGGGTACGGTCGCCGACACGTTCTGCGATCCCTCCGTTGCCGAAGCCATGAAGGCGCAGCCGATCGATCCGCCGACCGTCACCATGTCCTTCATCGTCAACGACTCGCCGCTTGCCGGCACGGAAGGCGACAAGGTCACGAGCCGCGTCATCCGCGACCGTCTCATGAAGGAAGCCGAAGGCAACGTCGCCCTGAAGATCGAGGAAAGCGCCGACAAGGACTCGTTCTTCGTTTCCGGCCGCGGCGAACTTCAGCTGGCGGTTCTGATCGAAAACATGCGCCGCGAAGGCTTCGAGCTTGCCGTTTCGCGTCCGCGCGTCGTCATGCACAAGGACGAGGCCGGCCAGCTGCTGGAGCCGATCGAAGAAGTCCTGATCGACGTTGACGAAGAACATTCCGGTGTCGTCGTCCAGAAGATGTCGGAGCGCAAGGCCGAGATGGTCGAGCTTCGTCCGTCGGGCGGCAACCGTGTCCGTCTCGTCTTCTACGCGCCGACCCGCGGCCTCATCGGCTACCAGTCGGAACTGCTGACCGATACGCGCGGCACGGCGATCATGAACCGTCTGTTCCACAGCTACCAGCCCTACAAGGGCGAGATCGGCGGCCGTGTGAACGGCGTGCTGCTCGCCAACGAAGCCGGCGAAGCCGTCGCCTATGCCCTGTTCAACCTGGAGGACCGCGGCCCGATGATCATCGACGCCGGCGAGAAGGTCTATATGGGCATGATCATCGGCATCCATTCGCGCGACAACGACCTCGAGGTCAACGTGCTGAAGGGCAAGAAGCTCACCAACATCCGCGCTGCCGGCAAGGATGAAGCCGTGAAGCTGACACCGCCGATCCGCATGACGCTCGAGCGCGCGCTCTCCTGGATCCAGGAGGACGAGCTGGTGGAAGTGACGCCGAAGTCCATCCGCCTGCGCAAGATGTATCTCGACGCCAACGACCGCAAGCGCTTCGAAAAGTCGAAGGCCGCCCTCTAAGCGTCCCTCGTCATATCCTTCGAAAACCCCGGCCTTTGCGCCGGGGTTTTTTATTGTGCGCTGCGTCGATTCCGGCTTGTGACAATCGTTAAAAAAGCGTTAAAATTTGCCTGTCGTCCACATATCAAGTCTGTGGGCAATCGATCACCATGCGCTCGCCGCATATGGTTAATTGCCTCCGGCAGGACCAGAGTAAGCGTTATGAAGACGTTGTCGATCGATGTCCGGCGGGCTGAACCGCACGATGCCCGAGCCATTTCGGAAGCTCACCGGCTTTCCTGGCAGCATACTTATGCGGGTATCATTCCGCATCGCGCTCTGACCCAGATGATCGAGCGGCGCGGGGAGAACTGGTGGCGCAAAGCCACGCGCGGCCCGGCGACGCTGCTCGTTCTGGACGTGGCGGGAACCGTTGCCGGTTATGCCACCCTCGGCCTCAATCGCGCACGCGCATTGCCTCAGGAAGGCGAAATCTACGAGCTTTATCTGCGCCCGGAATATCAGGGCATTGGCCTCGGCAAGTTGCTTTTCGGTGAGGCCCGCAGGCTGTTGAAGTCCCTCGGCTGCAATGGCCTGGTCGTCTGGTGCCTGGAAGAAAACGAAAATGCCGCCAGCTTTTATCGCGACCATGGCGGAATCGATTTCTGCGAAGGCATGGAAAATTTCGACCATAAGCAGATCAAAAAGATCGGCTTCATCTGGAACTGATTGCGGACGGCGCGGTCACCACATCTTCCATTAGAAAATATAAATATTATAGCCCCTCGCATATTAAGCATTGCTTGCGAGGTATGTTGCGTTGCGTCATGAAACCGATTAACTGGCTTCGAGCAATTCAACCTCCCGGGAGTTTCCTATGCGCATCGACGCCGTTTCAATCGGTAAGAATCCACCTGAAGACGTCAACGTTATCGTCGAGGTTCCGGTCGGCGGTCATCCGATCAAGTATGAAATGGACAAGGAAGCCGGCACGCTGGTCGTTGACCGTTTCCTCTACACGCCGATGACCTATCCGGGCAACTACGGCTTCGTTCCGCACACGCTTTCCGAAGACGGCGACCCGATCGACGTTCTCATCGCCAGCACCCGTCCGCTGGTCCCGGGCTGTGTGATCAACGTCCGCCCGATCGGCGTTCTGAAGATGGAAGACAATTCCGGCAAGGACGAGAAGATCATTGCCGTTCCCTCGCCGAAGCTGACGCTGCGCTACGAGAAGGTCAAGGATTACACCGACCTTCCGGAAATCACGCTGAAGCAGATCGAACACTTCTTCGAGCACTACAAGGATCTGGAACCCGGCAAGTGGGTGAAGATCTACGGCTGGGGCGATTCCAAGGAAGCCGGCGCGCTCATCCTGGAAGCGATCGAGCGGGCCAAGAAGGAAAAAGCCTGATCTTCAGGCTGAGAGTGCTTCGAGCTTTCTGATCAAATCCTCCGGGTCGCCATCGATCCGGAGGATTTTTTTACGCGACGTGTCGCCGGAGATGAGCTCGACGGAGGATTTGGCGATGCCGAGCGACTTGGCGATGAGCGCAATGAGCGCCTTATTGGCTTTTCCCTTTTCCGGAGCGGCGGTTACGCGCGCCTTTAGCAGCATTCCGCCTTCGCCATCGGATTCGATACCGTCGATGGCATCCCGCCCGCCGTTCGGCGTCAGCCGGACGGCGAGGCGGATATGATCGTCAAATTTCTTCCAGGGCGGGCTCAAACGACCAGCGGATAGATTGTCGTCCAGAGGAAGGAGCGCAGGAAGAAGATGATCAGCAACAGGATGATCGGCGAGATGTCGATGCCGCCGAGATTGGGCAGCAGGCGACGGATCGGGCGCAGTACAGGTTCGGTGACATTATAGAGGAACGTCCCGACCTGATTGACGAACTGGTTGCTGGAATTGATGACGTTGAATGCATAGAGCCAGGAGAAGATAGCGCTGGCGATCAAGATCCAGGTGTAAATTTGCAAAGCCAAATCAATGGTTTGAAACAGCGCAATCATCGTCGTCTCCAATTCGTTGTTGACAGACATGTAGACATTGGCGACTAAACGAGCAAGTGCCGTGTGGAAGCCCACGGTGAATCATGTTTAACGGCCGCTTTTGCATGGCTTTTGGCGCCCGTTTCCTCGGAAAAGCTTCATGTCGCTTTCGTCCTCCGGAGATCGTTTTGCCGCGTTCCGGCATCCGTCCTACACCCGCTTTTTCTTCGCGCGGTTCCTGCTTTCCTTCTCGCAGCAGATCGTCAGCGTTGCGGTGGGCTGGCAAATGTATGACCAGACGGGGAGCGCCATCTATCTCGGCCTGATCGGGCTCGTGCAGTTCCTGCCGTCGCTGGTGCTGATCCTTGTCACCGGTTCGGTGGCCGATCGGCACAATCGGCGCGCCATCGCTTCGATCTGCTCGCTCGTCAGTGCGCTCTGCACGCTGGCGCTCCTGGGGATGACGATCACTGGCAGCTTTTCACCGATCCCCGTCTTCGTCGTGCTCTTGATCTTCGGTGTCGAACGCGCCTTCATGACGCCGGCGGTGCAGTCGCTTGCGCCGAACCTGGTGCCGGAAAAGGATCTCTCCAACGCGATCGCCTGGAATTCGTCGTCCTGGCAACTGGCGGCGATCACCGGCCCCGTGCTCGGCGGCCTGCTCTACGGCGTCAGCGCTTCGACGGCTTATTGGGTTGCCGTCATCTTCTCCGCGCTCGGCGCGATCCTGCTCTCTATGATCCCCAAGCCGCCGCAGAAGACGACGGGTGAGGCCAAGAGCTGGGACATGATCCTCGGCGGCTTCCGTTATATCAGGGAGGAGAAGGTGGTGCTTGGCGCCATCTCGCTCGATCTCTTCGCCGTCCTGCTGGGCGGCGCGACCGCATTGATGCCGATCTTTGCGCGCGATATCCTGACGCTCGGTCCCTGGGGCCTCGGCCTGCTGCGCTCGGCGCCGGGTGTCGGTGCCATCATCATGGCGATCTTCCTTGCAGCCTATCCGCTCAAGCACAAAGCCGGCCTATATATGTTCATCGGCGTGGCGACATTCGGCCTGGGTACGATCGTGTTCGGGCTGTCGACCAATACCGAGGTTTCCATCGCGGCACTCGCCATCATGGGCGCTGCAGATATGATTTCCGTTTATGTCCGCGAGAGCCTGATTGCGCTCTGGACACCGGATCATCTGCGGGGACGCGTCAATGCCGTCAATACGGTCTTCGTCGGCGCGTCTAACGAGCTTGGTGAATTCCGGGCGGGTACCATGGCCTCGGTCTTTGGCGCCGTCCCGGCCGTCATCATCGGCGGCATCGGCACGCTTGCCGTGGCCGCCATCTGGGCAAGCAGTTTTCCCAAGCTCAGGAAGATCGATACTCTCGACGCGCCTATACGAGAAGCGGCGTAGCCGCTGCCGTCCTGCCCTCGAAGACGATATCCAGGAAATCGTCGAGCCAGGCCTTCAGCGGCGCATCGAACAGCATGCGGCCTTCAAGGTGTTCGCGTCCCTGTTGCGCGTTCGGCAGGATGAAGCGGTGGGCGCCGTGGACGACCCAGCGGTGCATCATTGCCCGCGTCAGCTCCGCGTGGAATTGCAGACCCCAGGCATTGCCATTGTAGCGGAAAGCCTGATTGGGATAGGCGTCGCCGGATGCCAGCAGCTCGGCGCCATGCGGCAGCTCGAAACCTTCCCGGTGGAAGTGGTAGACCATTTTCGGCCAGCGCATCAAAAGCCGGCCCTTCTCGGTGGAATGCAGCGGATACCAGCCGATTTCGGTCGATCCGTCACGATTGGCCGCGACCTTGCTGCCGAGCTGGCGCGCCAGCATCTGTGCGCCGAGGCAGATGCCGAGATAGGGACGGTTTTCCGTGAGCGGCACCTCCAGCCAGTCGATCTCGGCCTTGACGAATTCATCGGGATCGTTGGCGCTCATCGGGCCGCCGAAAATCACCGCGCCGGCATGGTCGTCGAGCGTGGAGGGCAGGCTGTCGCCGAGGACCGGTCGGCGGATATCGAGATCGTAGCCTTTCTGGACGAGAAGCTGGCCAACACGACCGGGGCTGGAGCGCTCCTGATGAAGAATGATGAGAATGGGGCGCCTGTCGCCCCTTACGATCCTGTCAGTCGGCATCGTCCTGCACCACCTGTGCATCCGTGACCCGCGCGGCAGCCTCCTGCCGCTTCTGGATACGCTCGCGCGAGGAAACGCCCAGGAGATCGGCGATCCGCCAGATCACGTGATCTTCCATTTCGCTGCGCTCGCCATCGGCATAGACGATATCCCAGAGAATGCCGATCAGTTCCAGCCGCTGTTCGGTATCGAGATGTCTCTTCAGATCGGACGTGAAACGGAAATAGTCGACCGCCGTGCTTTCGGCTTCCAGTCCGGCGGCCATCAAGGCGTCGAGCTGTTTGCCGTCGAGCGCATATTGCTCCTTGAGCAGCTTGCGCAGCCGTTTCTTCTCGCTGTCCTTGATCTGGCCGTCGGCCTCCATGACCTGCATGCAGAGCGCGGCGACCGCGATACGCGGGTCATCGGGGGCAAAGCCTGATTTCGGACGGTCTGCGGTCAGATTCTGGAAGAATGCCTGAAAGCGTTCGAACATACGGATTTTCGTTCCAATTCAGAAGAGGCGGAGCCGCGTCCTGGGTTCCGGTTCCATCTTGGGGTCGCGGACGCCAGGGTCGTCCGGCAGGCCGCCAAAGAAAGGTTTCGGTTCGGGCGCGGCGGGAGCCGGCCGAGAGGTGGACGGTTCGGAAGCCTTTGCCGATGCCGGCGTCGGTGCTGCGGGGCGAACGGCTTCGGCGATCGTCGCGGCCCGTTCGAGCTCGATGATGCGGTGGTCGTTGACCACGCTTTCCGGGCGGGTTTCACGCAGCGGCGGCAAGGTCTTCAGTGCCGTCTCGATCGAAACGGCCGACCCTTCCTCGACGGGGCCTTCGAGCTGGCCGAAAGGTGCCCTCCATTCGAATGCGTCGAGGCGACCGGTCACTGGCGAAACCGGCAGCCATTTGTCGGAAACAAAACCATCGGCAACCCAGGCCGGATCGCGCGGTGCCTTCAGCGCCTGCGCCAGCCAGTGGCGCACGCGGCCCTGATCGCCGGTTTCGGCTTCCTCGATATCGGCAAGCAGAAGGAAAGCGGCTTCGCGCGGTTCGATGCGGGCAGCGGCCTCTGCCTTGGCGCGGGCCTTGGCGAATTCCTGTGCGTCGAGCGCGGCTTGGGCAACAACGAGAAGGGCGTCGACATTGTTCGGCCGCATGCCTTCCAGCCGCTCGGCGCGCTTCAGTCGATCGAGCGTGGAATCACCGCTGCGGGCGCGGACATAGATGCGGCCGATCTCCGGATGCGGTCCGGCCTTCCACGCCTGCTCGAGGATGGAGGCTGCCTTGCGGATGCCGCCTTCGCGAAACAGCGCCTTTGCAGCGATAAGGGCGGCGGGTACGAAATCCGCGGACAGTTTCAGCGCTTGCAAGGCATCATCACGGGCGCCGGCGGGATTGCTTTCCAACTGGTCATCGGCGCGTGCAGTCAATAGCACCGCATGGAGACGGTTTGCCTCGGCCTTTTCGATCACCTTGGCAGCCTTCTGCTGTTCCAGCAGGCGGATGGCATCGTCCCAGCGGCCGGACTGGCTGCGATATTCGAGCGTCGCCTGCGCGGCCCAAGGCAGATAGGGCGCATTGTCGGCGGCCTTTTCCGCATATTGGCGGGCGGCCTCGTTGGCGCCGAGGCGCTTGGCTTCAAGATAGAGGCCGCGCAGCCCGAGCTCCCGGGTCTCCGGGTCGTTGGCCATGGCCTCGAACTTGGAGCGCGCCTCGTCGTGGCGGCCTTCGATAAGGGCGGCCTGCGCCTCCAGGAGATTGATCAGCGGCTCCTGATCGGCGCGGATGAGGCCGCGCGAGCGGGCCGCCATCTTGCGGGCGAGCAGCGCATTGCCGGCGCCGGCGGCAATGAGGCCGGTCGACAGGGCCTGATAGCCGCGATCACGTTTGCGGGCGCGGAAATAGCGCGTCACGGAATGCGGCGAGGTCCAGATCAGTCGAACGAGCCACCAGGCCACCATGACGGCTGCGACCAGCGCAATGATGGCGCTTGCCGCGACGATCAGCTTGGTCTGATAGATCTGGCCCTCCCAGATCAGCGACAGATCGCCGGGGCGATCGGCAAGCCAGGAGAAGCCATAGGCGAGAATGAGGACGAGGAGCGCAAAGACAACCAGGCGGACCATGCTCATCCTTCCTTGCCGGTGCCGGAAACGGCCTTGGAGAGTGCGCCGCCGACGAGATCCTCGACGCGGATGCGGGCCTCGAGCGATTGTTTGAAGGCCGCGGACGCCTGTTTGGCGGCGGTGGGCAGGCTGTTCCATTCGGTGGCTGCACCGGGCAGATCGCCGTTCTTCACCTTGTCCTCCATGCGCGCTGCAATCGCCTCCACGCTTTCACCTTCGACATTGCCGACGGGGCGGACCGACACCAGGGATTTGGCGCTCGACATCAACCGGTCCGACCAGCTCTGGTTGGGATCGGGCTGGTTGACGGATTCGACGATGGCAGTGGCGACATCGGGCACCTGGCGGATCAGCTCGGCGCGCGAGGGCACGCCGGTTTCGGCAAAGCCGCGCAGATCGGTCGCGGCCGGATCATCCGGTGCGACGCCGGCGAACGTATCGAGTTCGGCGATGAAGGGACCGCCGCGGTCGATTGCGGCCTTGAGGGCCGCGGCTGCGATGGCGCGGGCGACCGCAACATCCTCGCGTGGCTCGTTCAGCTTCTTTTCGGCTTCGGCAAGACGGCTGGAAATATCGGCACCGCTGGAGGCCTGCTGCTCGGTGGTCTGCGCAAGGCTCGTCTTCAACTGGTCGATCTGAGCGGTTAGATCTGCAATCTTCCGGTTGAGTGCTTCGACATCGGCCGAGCCGGGCGATGCCCCGGGCACCGATGCCGGAGGGGCCGTTTCGAGGGCCGCGATACGCCTTTCGAGGGCGCTGTTATCGGCAGCCGGCGGATTGGCGGCAAGGCTTGCGACGGATTGCTTGAGGCCCTCGATCTCGCCGGAAAGATCGGCCATCTCGGCCGCGTTGTCCGGCCGGGTGGAGGAGCCCGGCAGATAACCGGCATATTGAATGGCGCCGGCGCCAACCAGCGCGACGAGGCCGCCGAAGATGCCCGCGGCGATCAGGCCTGATGTCACCGCGCCCCTTTGTGGCGCAAGCGACTGCGCCGCTTCCGATGGTGGCGGCTCCTTGGACGCGGGCTCTTCCTGCGCGCCTGCCGCTCGCTCGCTCTCATGTTCCGACAGTGGTTCCCCCTGGGCTTGCGCGGTGGTTACGGCTTCGTCGGCAGGGGCACTTTCGGCTGCTTGCGGGGCTTCGTCGGCAGGTGTCCCAGGATCGTTCGCCGAGGCGAAGTCCTGCGCGTCCAGGTCGATCGTGACCGGTTCGTCGGAGCTCTTCGAGTGGCGTGGCGGATTTCCCGATACCATGAGGTCCTCATTATCCTGCATTGCAACGAAACTAGACAGGGATGGCATTTAAGGGAAGAGGTTAGATCAAATTTGGGCGGCTAAAGCCTTCAAAGCAGCGACAAAAGGCTTTTTTCATCCGGCATCGGCGAAATCTCCAGGGCTCTCCTCAAGAGCGGTGGAACAGCTTCCGCAACAGTGTTGCTGAGGCAGATGAGACGGATTTTCGGCAGCCGCAGCAGAAGGGGTTCCACCTGCGGGATATTAAACAGATTTCCGGCCGTTTGACGCGAGTAGAAAAGAACCGCATCGGGAGGGTTGTTCGTCAGAAGAGCCGTCACGGTTTCCGGGTTGGGAGCAAGCGGCTCCATCCGGTAACATTCAGCCACGGAGAAATGCCGCCCGAGCTCCTTCAGTCGCGCCTCGAAGGTTTCGGCGCGGGGATTGCCGGCGAGATAGACGAGTCCGTCGATATTGTCTGCCGCGATCAAATCGGCCAGGTCGCGGCCGCTGCCGGATGACGCCGTGACCAAGCGGAACCCCAGCCTGCGGGCCTCGTCGGCTGTCGTTTCGCCGACGGCAAAGACATGGCGCGAAAGGTGGCGTGAAAGTGCCTCGCCCAGGGGCTCCAAGCTGCGCACCGCTTCGGCACTCGTTACGGCGACCGGTCCGGCGGTTGTTTCCAGAGCCTGGCGCGCGGCTGCCATGTCGTGCACGGGGCGGGCAAGCGGCAGCAAGAGCGGTTCGTGGCCCAGCTCGCGTAAACGTTGAGCGGTTCGCTCGCCCGAATGCGCCGGACGGGTGACGAGCACGCGCATAAGGACTAGCTCCAGTCCTCGAAGAAGCTGCTGCCGGCCCTTGCACGTACATCCTGTCCGGCGCGGGTGCCGAGTGCAGCCGCATCGCGGCGATGACCGTCGACGGTGATCGCATGCTGGTGGCGGCCGTCCGGCGTGAGGATGAGGCCAGAGAAGCGGATCTGATCGCCCTCGCAGACGGCATAACCGCCGATCGGCGTGCGACAGGATCCGTCAAGAGCGGCAAGGAAAGCGCGCTCGCAGGAGACGGTGTCGAAGGTCGGCGCATCGTTGATCGGCGCCAGCAGCTCATCGATCCTGGCATCGCCGATGCGGCTTTCGAGACAGATGGCGCCCTGTGCCGGGGCGGGCGGGAAACTGTCCGGATCGAGAATGTCGGTGATGACCTCGACCTTGCCGAGACGCTTGAGACCGGCAAGCGCCAGAAGCGTCGCGTCAACCTCGCCTTCCCGTAGCTTGCGCAAGCGTGTGTCGACAAGGCCGCGGAAGGTGATGACGTTGATATCGGGCCGCATGCGGCGGATGAGGGCCTGACGGCGAAGCGAGGACGAGCCGACGGTTGCGCCATGCGGCAGGTCGATCAGCTTTGGTGCCGTGCGCCCGACGACGGCGTCGCGGATGTCTTCGCGCGGAAGGTAGGCGGAAAGGTAGAGGCCTTCCGGAAGGACCGTCGGCATGTCCTTGCTGGAATGCACGGCGAAATCGAGATCACCGGCGACGAGCTGCTGCTCCAGTTCCTGGGTGAAAAGTCCCTTGCCGCCGATCTCGGCCAGCGAACGATCGGTGATGCGGTCGCCCTTGGTCGTCAGCACGACGATTTCGAACATCTCCTCCGGCAGGTTGTGGGCTGCCATCAGCCGATCGCGGGCTTCGTGTGCCTGTGCCAGCGCCAGCGGGCTGCCGCGCGTGCCGATCCGGAAAGGTTTTGTTTGCATCCGCTTTGATCCGTTGTTACCGGAGTTCTCGTAAACGGGTTTAATCCCTATCGCAATCAACGAACAGGTTTCATGGCTCCCTTTCTGCGCATTCTCGGGATCGAGACAAGCTGCGACGAGACGGCCGCCGCAGTCGTCGAGCGCGATGCGGAAGGCCGCTCCAACGTGCTGTCGGATGTCGTTCTTTCCCAGCCGGACGAGCACAGCGCCTATGGCGGCGTGGTGCCGGAGATCGCCGCACGCGCCCATGTCGAGGCGCTGGACGAGCTCATCGACGAGGCGCTGAAGCGCGCCAATGTGTCGCTCTCGGATGTCGATGCGATCGCGGCGACCTCAGGTCCCGGCCTGATCGGTGGCCTGCTTGTGGGGCTTATGACCGGCAAGGCGATCGCCAGGGCGGCCGGCAAGCCGCTTTATGCGGTCAACCATCTGGAAGGCCATGCGCTGACGGCGCGGCTGACGGACGGGCTTTCCTTTCCCTATCTGATGCTGCTCGTTTCCGGCGGCCATACGCAGCTCATCCTCGTGCGGGGTATCGGCGATTATGAACGCTGGGGCACGACGATCGACGATGCGCTCGGCGAGGCCTTCGACAAGACGGCAAAACTGCTGGGCCTTCCCTATCCCGGCGGTCCGGCGGTGGAGCGGATGGCGCAGACAGGCAATGCCGATCGTTTCAATTTCCCGCGGCCGCTGGTCGGCGAAGCACGGCTCGACTTTTCCTTTTCCGGCCTGAAGACGGCCGTGCGGCAGGCGGCGACCGAAATCGCGCCGCTGACCGATCAGGATGTCGCCGATATCTGCGCCTCTTTCCAGAAGGCGATCTCCCGCACGATGAAGGATCGTATCGGCCGCGGTCTGCAGCGGTTCAAGGTGCAATTCGCTAATCTGCCGCAAAAGCCGGCGCTGGTGGTTGCCGGCGGTGTCGCCGCCAATCAGGAAATCCGCAGCACGTTGCAGGCGCTGTGCGACAAGAACGGTTTCCGCTTCATCGCGCCGCCGCTCAGGCTCTGCACCGACAATGCCGTGATGATCGCCTGGGCGGGACTGGAGCGTATGGCCAAGGGAGTTGCGCCTGACGATCTCGACGTGCAGCCGCGCTCGCGCTGGCCGCTCGATTCCAGGGCCGAGACGCTGATCGGCTTCGGGAAGCGAGGAGCCAAGGCATGAGCGAGCGCATCGCGGTCGTCGGATCGGGGGCTTTCGGCACGGCGCTTGCCGCCGTCATCGCCCTGACCGGGCGAAATTCGGCCGTTCTCGTCGGCCGCAATCCCGCGCTGATTGAAGATCTGAAGACCGAACGACTGCACGAGGCTGTGCTGCCCGGCATTCCGCTGCCTGAAGCATTGGAATTTTCCGCCGATGCGGACGCGATCGGAAGGGCCGGCATTGTGCTTTTTGCCATGCCCTCGCAGGCACAGGCGGATGCCGCACGGCAGTATGGTCCTTATCTGGCTAAGGATGCGGTTATCGTCACCTGCGCCAAGGGCATCGAACGCAAGACCGGCGCGCTTTTGACGGACATGCTGGAACAGGAACTGCCCGATCATCCTGTCGGCGTGCTGTCGGGTCCGGGCTTTGCCGCCGATATCGCCAAGGGGCTGCCGACGGCCATGGCGATTGCCGCCGCCGACATGCAGGTGGCCGAGCGGCTGGCGCAGGCGATCTCCGGCCGCACGTTCCGCCTCTATGCTTCGGCGGACCGTATCGGCGTGCAGCTTGGCGGCGCTTTGAAGAACGTTCTGGCGATCGCGTGTGGTATCGTCGAAGGCAGCGGCATTGGCGATTCGGCACGTGCCGCACTGATTGCCCGCGGGCTTGCCGAGATGTCGCGTCTCATCGTTGCCAAGGGCGGCCATGCCGATACCGCGCGGGGGCTTTCCGGCCTCGGCGATCTGGTGCTGACGGCAACCAGCCATCAGTCGCGCAACCTGCGTTTCGGCATTGCGCTCGGGCGCGGCGAAAAGGTCGATCCGTCCCGTGGCGAGCTGGTGGAAGGCGCTTTTGCAGCGGCGGTTGCCTCGCGGCTTGCCGGAGAACTCGGTGTCGAGATGCCGATCACCGATGCGGTTTCGGCGATCATCGAGGGCAAGCTCGGCATTTCCGAAGCCATCGAACAATTGATGACACGTCCGATTACGACCGAATAGGAGACAGACATGCTTTTTGCCCTTCTCTGCAAGGACAAGCCCGGCCATCTCAACGTGCGTATGGAAACGCGCCCGACCCATCTCGATTATCTCAACAGGCTGAATGCGGAGGGCAAGCTTGCCATGGCCGGCCCGTTTCTCGACGCGGAAGGCAAGCCGAACGGCAGCCTCGTGATCGTCCATGCCGAAACGGCTGACGAGGCCAAGGCGCTCGGCGCGGCCGACCCTTACGCGCTGGCCGGTCTTTTCGAAAGCGTCGAAGTGAAGCCCTTCAACTGGGTCTTCAACAAGCCGGAGGCTTGAGCGGGATGGCGCACTGGCTTTACAAATCCGAGCCTTCGGCCTGGTCCTGGGAACAGCAGAAGGCGGCAGGCGAGAAGGGCACCGAATGGACCGGCGTGCGCAACTACCTGGCACGCAACAATATGCGGGCCATGCAGATCGGCGACAAGGGTTTCTTCTATCATTCCAATGACGGGCTGGAGATCGTCGGTATCGTCGAGGTCTGCGCGCTGTCGCATCCGGATTCGACGGCCAAGGGCGATGACCGCTGGGATTGCGTCGATATCCGCGCGGTCATGGATGTGCCGAAGCCGGTGACGCTGAAGGACATCAAGGCAAACGAGAAGCTGTCCAAGATGTCGCTGGTCACGTCGATGCGGCTTTCCGTGCAGCCGGTGACGGACGAGGAATGGGTTGAAGTCTGCCGCATGGGCGGCCTCGACAACCCGCCGCGCTGAGCAGCCGTGAAAACCGATCCGGAAATCTTCATCCGCGCCAATACCAGCCTGCTTGCGCCGCCGCATGTGCCGGAAATCCGGCTCTATCTGGCGAGTGAAGCTCATGAGCTCTGGCTGAAGACGGAAGAGGAGCTGGAAGCAATCGGCCTGCCGCCGCCTTTCTGGGCATTCGCCTGGGCGGGCGGGCAGGGGCTGGCCCGCTATGTTCTCGATCATCCCGAAACGGTTCGCGGCAAGCATGTCCTCGATTTTGCGAGCGGTTCCGGACTGGTGGGAATTGCCGCGGGCAAGGCAGGAGCCGCAAAGGTGCTGGCGGCCGATATCGATCCGTGGGCGCAGACGGCGGTGCGGCTGAATGCGGCGGCCAATTCAGTTTCGCTGGATTTCACCGGCTCCGATCTCATCGGCCAGAACATAGACGCGGATGTCGTGCTTGCGGGCGATGTCTTTTACGACAAGGCTTTCGCCGCCGCGCTGATACCGTGGTTCGAGGCGCTGGCAGACGCTGGCAAGGACGTACTGGTCGGCGATCCGGGGCGAGCTTATCTGCCGAAAGACAGGCTGGAATTGCGGGCAGTCTATGAAGTGCCGGTCACACGAGCGCTGGAAGACAGCGAGATCAAGAAGACGAGTGTCTGGCGGTTCAGGCCTCAGGGCCTGATGACGCAGACATTGGCTTCATAAGAGCAGGGATCGTCGGCAATCCCGACATCGATGACCTTGGCTCTCGGCACAAGCTCCCGTGCGGGCGCGGCCGCACGATAGTACCCGTCGCCCCCGACATAGGTTCCGCCATCCGTCTGATAGGCATAGGAGGAACCGGCGTAGAGGCCGTTGCCTGGGGGATTCCGATCATAGTTCGCAGACGGGGACGCGATGACGACGATATTGCCGCGGCCGTAACGGCTTACCCCCGGATAGTTGAACTGCTTCAGAAAAGGCGTTCGGGGGCGATAGCGGACGACGTGGTTGCGGGTGAAGTGCAGGCCATTCTCCCAATGGGTATGCCTGCCAAGGAACACGCCGTCGTTAAAGCCGCGATGGCGCGGAAAACGATGATCGGCATTGCGCTCTCCGGCCGCGGCAGGCAGTGCCGTCAGCACCGCAAGGACAACAAGGGCGGTCTTGGACAGACTGCGAAACATGGGCCAAACTCCGAAACGCTAACAAATCGTTAACGCCAGATTGCGCCAAAAGCCTGATCTTGTCCACGCAGGCGTGTGGTCAGCTTATAAATTGAGCGAAAGAGACGAGTTTCGCGGTCATGAAAACTTCCCGGTAACGCGAATCGATTAAATTAAAAGCAGGCAGCAATTATGCTTGTCGTCAGGGATTTCGGTGATTAAACGTCGAGATTGATGCAACGCACACAGAATTTTGTCATTCGTGTGGTTGACAGAGAAAAGCCCCTGACATCAAGGGCAAAGAGAAGACGCCGCGAGGTTCTGATGGCGAATGTGACAAACCGGCCCCTGTCGCCGCATCTGCAAATTTACAAGCCAATTCCCACCATGGTCATGTCCATCGTTCACCGTATCACCGGTGGCGCTTTGTACTTCGGTACGTTGCTGGTCGCCTGGTGGCTGATCGCGGCCGCCACCGGCCAGGCCTATTACGACTGGGCCAACTGGGTGCTTGGCAGCCTTATCGGAAAGCTTGTCCTGCTCGGTTATACCTGGGCGCTGATCCACCACCTGCTCGGCGGCTTCCGTCACTTCATGTGGGACCTCGGATATGGCTTCGAGAAGGAATTCTCGACCAAGCTCGCCATCGCCAATATCATCGGATCGCTCTGTCTGACCGTGCTGGTCTGGGTGATCGGCTTCATCATTCGCTTCTGAAGGTCGCACTCATGGATATGCGCACTCCTCTGGGCAAGGTTCGCGGCCTCGGCTCCGCCAAGGAAGGGACGGACCATTTCTGGCGCCAGCGCCTGACGGCCGTCGCCAACGTGCCCCTCATCATCTTCTTCGCGATCTTCATGATCGTCTATGCCGGCGCGCCTTATGCCGATGTGGTTCGAGCGCTTTCGAACCCGTTCGTTGCCGTCGTCATGGGTCTGGTGGTCATCTCCGGCACCATTCACATGAAGCTCGGCATGCAGGTCATCATCGAAGACTACGTTCACGGCGAGATCGGCAAGCTGCTGCTCCTGATGCTGAACACCTTCTTTGCGGTTCTCGTCGCCGGCCTCTGTCTCTTCGCCATTCTGAAAATTGCATTCGTAGGATAACCGTATCATGGCACCGTCTTCACCCGCTCAGAATGGGAAGGCCTACACCTATGTCGACCATTCCTATGACGTCATCGTCGTCGGCGCCGGCGGCGCCGGCCTGCGCGCCACGCTCGGCATGGCCGAACAGGGCTTCCGCACCGCCTGCATCACCAAGGTGTTCCCGACCCGTTCGCACACGGTTGCCGCCCAGGGCGGCATTGCCGCCTCGCTGCAGAACATGACGCCAGACAGCTGGCAGTGGCACCTCTACGACACCGTCAAGGGTTCCGACTGGCTGGGCGATGTCGATGCCATGCAGTATCTCACCATGGAAGCGCCGAAGGCGGTCTATGAGCTGGAGCATTACGGCGTGCCCTTCTCGCGCAACGAGGAAGGCAAGATCTACCAGCGCCCGTTCGGCGGTCACATGCAGAATTACGGTGAAGGTCCGCCGGTGCAGCGCACCTGCGCTGTCGCCGACCGTACCGGCCACGCGATCCTGCACACGCTCTATGGCCAGTCGCTGCGCAACAACGCCGAATTCTTCGTCGAATATTTCGCGCTCGACCTCATCATGTCCGACGATGGCAGCCGCTGCACCGGCGTCGTTGCCTGGTGCCTCGACGACGGCACGATCCATCGCTTCGCCGCCAAGATGGTGGTGCTTGCGACCGGCGGTTACGGCCGCGCCTATTTCTCGGCAACGTCGGCCCATACCTGCACCGGCGACGGCGGCGGCATGATCGCACGTGCCGGCCTGCCGCTGCAGGACATGGAGTTCGTGCAGTTCCATCCGACCGGCATCTACGGCTCCGGCTGTCTGATCACGGAGGGCGCCCGCGGCGAAGGTGGCTACCTCGTCAATTCCGAGGGCGAGCGCTTCATGGAGCGCTATGCGCCGTCGGCCAAGGATCTGGCGTCGCGCGACGTCGTTTCGCGCTGCATGACGCTGGAAATTCGCGAAGGCCGCGGTGTCGGCAAGAACAAGGACCACATCTTCCTGCATCTCGACCATCTCGATCCGGCCGTTCTGCACGAGCGCCTGCCGGGCATTTCGGAGAGCGCCAAGATCTTCGCCGGCGTCGATGTGACCCGCGAGCCGATCCCGGTCCTGCCGACCGTCCACTATAATATGGGCGGCATTCCGACGAATTACTGGGGCGAGGTCCTGAATGCCGACAGCGCCAACCCGGAACGCGTCATTCCCGGCCTGATGGCCGTCGGCGAAGCCGGCTGCGCCTCGGTTCACGGCGCAAACCGCCTCGGCTCCAACTCGCTGATCGACCTCGTGGTCTTTGGACGCGCCGCCGCTATCCGCGCCGGCGAGATCATCGACCGCAACGAGCCCGTGCCGGCGCTGAATGTTGCTGCCTGCGACAAGATCATGGACCGTTTCGACGGCCTGCGTTACGCCAATGGCGGTACGCCGACGGCGGTGCTGCGCGAGAAGATGCAGCGCGCCATGCAGGAAGACGCCGCCGTGTTCCGCACGCAGGAATCGCTGGAATCCGGCTGCCGCCGCCTTTCGGAAATCTGGGGCGAGCTCAAGGACATCAAGGTCACCGACCGCTCGATGATCTGGAATTCGGACCTTGTCGAGACGCTGGAACTGCAGAACCTGATGGCCAATGCCATCACGACGATCTACGGCGCCGAGGCCCGCAAGGAAAGCCGCGGTTCGCATGCCCGCGAAGACTATACGTCCGGTCCGTTCGCCGGCCGCGACGACGTGAACTGGCGCAAGCACACGCTGGCCTGGGTGAACGAGGCTGGTGATGTGAAGCTCGACTACCGGCCTGTCCACACCGACCTCATCGCAGACGGTATCGATCCGCACAAGATCGAGCCGAAGGCGCGCGTATACTGATCAGAGGAACCTGACATGGTTGAACTCGCTCTCCCCAAGAACTCCCAGATGCGCGAAGGCAAGGTGTGGCCGAAACCGGCGGGTGCCAAGAACACCCGCGAGTTCCGCGTCTATCGCTGGAGCCCGGATGACGGCCAGAACCCGTCGATCGACACGTTTTATGTCGATGTCGACGATTGCGGGCCGATGGTTCTCGACGCTCTCCTCTACATCAAGAACAAGATCGACCCGACGCTGACGCTGCGCCGTTCCTGTCGTGAAGGCATTTGCGGTTCCTGCGCGATGAATATCGACGGCACGAACACGCTTGCCTGCACCAAGGGCATGGACGATATCAAGGGCACGGTGAAGATCTACCCGCTGCCGCACATGCCCGTCGTCAAGGACCTGGTGCCGGATCTCAGCAATTTCTATGCCCAGCATCGCTCGATCGAGCCCTGGCTGAAGACGGTTTCGCCGACGCCGGCCAAGGAATGGAAGCAGAGCCATGAGGACCGTCAGAAGCTCGACGGCCTCTACGAGTGCATTCTCTGCGCCTGCTGCTCGACCTCCTGTCCGAGCTACTGGTGGAACGGTGACCGTTACCTCGGTCCGGCCGTGCTATTGCAGGCCTATCGCTGGCTGATCGATTCCAGAGACGAAGCCACCGGTGAGCGTCTCGACAATCTCGAGGATCCGTTCCGCCTTTATCGTTGCCACACGATCATGAACTGCGCGCAGACCTGCCCGAAGGGTCTGAACCCGGCCAAGGCAATCGCCGAAATCAAGAAGATGATGGTCGAGCGCCGCGTGTGAGTGCCGCCATATCAGCCGGCATCGATGGTTTTGATCCCGAGGCGGTCGCCGAAATTCGTTCGCGGCTCGCCTCGGTCAAACAGCAGGGCATCCGCATCGGTTTCGCGATCGAAAGCGGAAGCCGTGCCTGGGGCTTTCCCTCGCCCGACAGCGATTACGACTGCCGGTTCATCTATGTCCGCCCGCTTGCCGATCATCTCGCACTTGTCTCGCATCGGGACGTGATCGAGTTTCCAATCGTGGGCGATATCGACACCGGCGGCTGGGATCTGCGCAAGGCGCTGCTGCTTGCGCTCAAAGGCAATGCGGTCGTGGTAGAATGGGTGAAATCGCCCGTCGCCTATGAGGAAGAGCCGGGGTTTCTCAGCCGTCTCTCCGAGGTGCTCGACGCGATCATGGTGCCGCAGAAGGTCGCAATGCATTATGTCGGCCTCCTGCGCAGCCATTGGCAAGCGCATGGAGACGGGCCGATCAAGCTCAAGAAGCTGCTCTATGCGATTCGCCCGGCAATTGCGCTGGAATGGATGCGGGCAACTGATTTTCAGAGATTGCCGCCGATGAACATGATGGAATGTCTGTCGGCTGTCGTTATCGATGAGGCATTGCGCGAGGCAATCCACGATCTGGTGATCGTCAAGGGCCGGACGCGGGAGATGGGCGAGGGCCTGCCGCCCAAGCGCATCCAGTCCCTTTCTGGCCGCGTCGATTGAACGCCATGCAGATCTTGCCGAGCGTATCAAACCTGATCAGGATGCGGACAGTCGGGCACATCACCGTGCTGACATATTTTATCAGCAAGAAGTCCAGCGCGCGCTTGGTTGAATTGTGCCGGTTTCGCCATAGGTGTCACGAAGGCCGATTTGCATTGTGCTGACTTGATTAACCAAAGTGAAATACGGTAATTCGAACCCAGAATTGAAATATCTCTGCGGTTGAGGCGGACATTCGGGAGCTTGATGATGCAGTTTCGATATGTGGTGACGGGTCTAACGGCCGCTCTGGCCCTGGCGGGATGCCAACGCACCTCATATGACTACAGCAGTAACAGCGCACCTCCACCGCTCACCGCGCAGCCCGTACCTTCCGTACAGGGCGGCCAGCTTCCGCCTCCGACCGGGCAGTTTCCTGCTGCTCCGACCTCGACAGCGCCGATGGCCGGTGTCCAGCCGGGCGGTGCTGCACCTGCGACCGCCATGGATGTCACCAAGGAATCGATGGTCGGCAGCTGGCGCGTCAACGGCAGCTGCGACATGTTCCTGACGCTAACCAATCTCGGCAGCGGCTCGCGCGGCGGTACGCGCGGCTGCGTCGGCGAATTGACGGCGATGGGCTCCTGGGAAGTGTCCGGCAAACAGGTTCTGCTCAAGGACCGCAGCGGCAACCAGATCGGTTCCGTCTACAAGGTCGCCGACAACAGCTTCAGCGGCCAGACTTCGACCGGGCAGCCGATCAACCTCAGCCGGTAAGACAATCCGGCGGGTTCCCGCCGGTTACGCATAGGCGGACAAGCCCTCATGCAGCCAATGCCAGACTATTCGCTCAGCGTCACCGAGCAGCTCAAATCGCTGACGGTTTCGGGGACGTTGCAGGTCGATTCCGCCCAGATGGATGTGGCGAAATGCCTCGACCGGGTGCTCGCTTCCCTTAAACAGAAGCGGCCGGCCGCCAAGAGCAGCGCGCTCGGCTGGCTGTTTGCCTCCAAAAAGAAGAACGAGGCCGGCATCCGGGGCCTCTATATTCACGGCAGCGTCGGGCGCGGCAAGACGATGCTCATGGACATGTTCTTCCAGATGGCGCCCTGCCGGAAAAAACGACGGGCGCATTTCCATGAATTCATGGCCGACGTGCATAACCGCATCGCTGCCCACCGCCAGAAGCTCAAGAACGGCGAGGCGAAGCAGGCCGATCCGATGCCGCCGGTTGCCGCCCAGCTTTTCGAGGAAGCGGAACTGCTCTGTTTCGACGAATTCACCGTCACCGACATTGCCGATGCGATGATCCTGTCGCGGCTGTTTTCCGAGCTTTTCGCGCGCGGCTGCGTGCTGGTGGCAACCTCGAATGTCGAGCCTGACAATCTCTACAAGGACGGTCTCAATCGCGGGCTTTTCCTGCCCTTTGTCAGCCTCCTCAAGAAACATGTCGAGATCGTCACGCTCGATTCGCCGACCGACTACCGGATGGAAAAGCTGGACAGCCAGCCGGTCTATCTCGTCCCGATCGACGAGCGCACCGACATGGCCATGGATGCCTCCTGGACGCAGGCGCTGCATGGCCGCAAGGCGCAGCCGATTGAGATTGCCATGAAAGGGCGGGCGATCCATGTGCCGCTCGCCGTCGATCGCATGGCGCGCTTTTCCTTCTCCGATCTCTGCGACAAGCCGCTGGGTGCGGCCGACTTTCTGGCCATCGCCGAAAGGTTCGACACGGTCTTCGTCGATCACGTTCCCTTGCTTGGCCCGGAAAAGCGGAACCAGGTCAAGCGTTTTATCATTCTCATCGATACGCTCTACGATCACGGCGTCCGCCTTTGCGTTTCCGCTGCCGCCATGCCCGAAGACCTGCTTGTCGAAAGACGCGGCACGGAAGGCTTCGAATTCGACCGCACGGTATCGCGCCTGTTCGAGATGAGAAGCGCGGAATATCTGGCGGCGCACCATGAACGGCGGGCTGCCGAGTAACAGTTTGGTGACAATTTATCTTACGTTTACGTAAGAATTTTGGTATCTAAACGATTGAAATTGCTGCACCAAAAATAATGGATTGCCATTTTTTGGCTTTAGGTCTATGCGATTGCGGCATTGGGCGATGCCCGCGCGTCGCCCGACGGATTTTGATCGCAAAGGAAAAGCGAAATGGCGCGTAACAAGATCGCACTCATCGGTTCTGGCATGATTGGTGGCACGCTGGCGCATCTCGCCGGCCTGAAGGAGCTGGGCGATATCGTCCTCTTCGACATTGCCGACGGCATTCCCCAGGGCAAGGGCCTCGATATCGCACAGTCCTCCCCGGTCGAAGGCTTCGACGCCAATCTGACTGGCGCCAGCGACTATTCCGCGATCGAAGGTGCCGACGTCTGCATCGTCACCGCCGGCGTTCCGCGCAAGCCGGGCATGAGCCGCGACGACCTTCTCGGCATCAACCTGAAGGTCATGGAGCAGGTCGGCGCGGGCATCAAGAAATATGCCCCGAACGCTTTCGTCATCTGCATCACCAACCCGCTCGACGCGATGGTCTGGGCGCTGCAGAAGTTCTCCGGCCTTCCGGCCAACAAGGTCGTCGGCATGGCCGGCGTTCTCGACTCCTCGCGCTTCCGCCTTTTCCTCGCCAAGGAATTCAACGTTTCCGTCCAGGACGTCACGGCCTTCGTTCTTGGTGGCCACGGCGACACGATGGTGCCGCTTGCCCGCTATTCGACCGTTGCCGGCATTCCGCTGACCGACCTCGTCACCATGGGCTGGGTCACCAAGGAGCGCCTCGAAGAGATCATCCAGCGCACCCGTGACGGCGGCGCCGAAATCGTCGGCCTGCTGAAGACCGGTTCGGCCTATTACGCTCCGGCCGCTTCGGCGATCGAAATGGCTGAATCCTACCTCAAGGACAAGAAGCGCGTTCTGCCCTGCGCGGCCCATCTCTCGGGCCAGTACGGCGTCAAGGACATGTATGTCGGCGTTCCCACCGTCATCGGTGCCGGCGGTGTCGAGCGCATTATCGAGATCGATCTCAACAAGACCGAGAAGGAAGCCTTCGACAAGTCCGTCGGCGCCGTTGCCGGCCTTTGCGAAGCCTGCATCAACATCGCGCCTGCCCTCAAGTAATCGGCGCGCTGACCCAATCGAAATAGGGACAAACCCATGAATATTCATGAATATCAGGCCAAGGCTCTGCTGAAGAGCTACGGTGCGCCGGTTGCGGAAGGCGTTGCTATCCTCAAGGCTGACGAAGCCGAGGCTGCCGCCAAGTCGCTTCCCGGTCCGCTCTACGTGGTCAAGAGCCAGATCCATGCCGGCGGCCGCGGCAAGGGCAAGTTCAAGGAGCTGTCGCCCGAAGCCAAGGGCGGCGTGCGTCTCGCCCGCTCCATCGAAGACGTCGTTGCCAATGCCAAGGAAATGCTCGGCAACACGCTGGTAACGGCCCAGACCGGCCCGGCCGGCAAGCAGGTCAACCGCCTCTACATCGAAGACGGCGCCGACATCGCTCGCGAACTCTATTGCTCGCTGCTGGTCGACCGCTCGGTCGGCAAGGTCGCCTTCGTCGTTTCGACCGAAGGCGGCATGGATATCGAGGCGGTTGCCCATGACACGCCGGAGAAGATCCACACGATCGCCATCGATCCGGCTGCAGGCGTCACCGCTGCCGATGTCGAGAAGATCTGCAAGGCGCTGGCTCTCGACGGCGCTGCCGCGGAAGATGTCAAGTCGCTCTTCCCGATCCTCTACAAGGCCTTCGACGAGAAGGACATGTCGCTTCTCGAAATCAACCCGCTGATCGTCATGACCAACGGCCACCTGCGCGTTCTCGACGCCAAGGTTTCCTTCGACGGCAACGCGCTCTTCCGCCATGACGACGTCAAGGCGCTGCGTGACGAGACCGAAGAAGACACCAAGGAAATCGAGGCCTCCAAGTGGGATCTCGCCTATGTGGCGCTCGACGGCAACATCGGCTGCATGGTCAACGGCGCAGGCCTTGCCATGGCGACGATGGACATCATCAAGCTCTACGGCAAGGAGCCGGCGAACTTCTGCGACGTCGGCGGCGGCGCCGGCAAGGAGAAGGTTGCTGCGGCCTTCAAGATCATCACGGCCGATCCCAAGGTCGAAGGCATTCTCGTCAACATCTTCGGCGGCATCATGAAGTGCGATGTCATTGCCGAGGGCGTCATTGCCGCGGTCAAGGAAGTCGGCCTCAAGGTTCCGCTCGTCGTGCGCCTTGAAGGCACCAATGTCGAGCTCGGCAAGAAGATCCTGAACGAGTCGGGCCTGGCCATCACCGCGGCCGACGACCTGGACGACGCGGCCAAGAAGATCGTCGCAGCGGTCAACGGCTAATTTGAAGGATCTGAAAGAATGTCTATTCTCGTCAACAAAGACACCAAGATCCTCGTTCAGGGTCTGACCGGCAAGACCGGCACTTTCCATACCGAACAGGCGCTCGCCTATTACGGCACGCAGATGGTCGGCGGCATCCACCCGAAGAAGGGCGGCGAAACCTGGACCGGTGCCAAGGGCGAAAGCCTGCCGATCTTCGCGACCGTTGCCGAGGGCAAGGAAAAGACCGGCGCAGACGCGACCGTCATCTACGTTCCGCCGGCAGGCGCAGCCGATGCGATCATCGAAGCGATCGACGCCGAGATCCCGTTTATCACCTGCATCACCGAAGGCATTCCGGTCATGGACATGGTTCGCGTCAAGGCTCGCCTCGACCGTTCCAAGTCGCGCCTGCTCGGACCGAACTGCCCGGGTATCCTGACGCCGGAAGAATGCAAGATCGGCATCATGCCGGGCTCGATCTTCCGCAAGGGTTCGGTCGGCATCGTTTCCCGTTCGGGCACGCTGACCTACGAAGCCGTCTTCCAGACCTCCAACGAAGGTCTCGGCCAGACGACGGCAGTCGGTATCGGCGGCGACCCGGTCAAGGGCACCGAATTCATCGACGTGCTCGAAATGTTCCTGGCCGACGAAGCCACGACCTCGATCATCATGATCGGCGAAATCGGCGGCTCGGCTGAAGAAGACGCTGCCCAGTTCCTCAAGGACGAAGCCAAGAAGGGCCGCAAGAAGCCGATGGCCGGCTTCATCGCCGGCCGCACCGCGCCGAAGGGCCGCACCATGGGCCATGCCGGCGCTGTGGTTTCCGGCGGCAAGGGCGATGCGGAATCGAAGATCGCGGCGATGGAATCGGCTGGCATCAAGGTGTCGCCCTCTCCGGCGCGCCTCGGCAAGACGCTGGTTGAAGTCCTCAAGGGCTGAACCAACCTATATATCCCGGGCGGAGGAATGGCATCCCGGCCTCCGCCCGGCTCTCCATTTTAATGCGGATGCGCCGCGGACAGGCGGCAATCGGAATGCGGCAGCCGGCGATGAAGCCGGCAAATTCATCTAAGTCAGGAGGCGGGCGGAAGCGTCCGCATATCACCATGGCACGGCAAGAAGCCAACGAGCAATTTCAGATCACTTCGTTTCTGGATGGCGCCAATGCTGCCTATATCGAGCAGCTTTACGCCCGCTATGAAGACGATCCCAACTCGGTCGACGACCAGTGGCGGTCCTTCTTCAAGGCGCTGGAGGACGATCCGAACGATGTGAAGAAGGCGGCCAAGGGCGCTTCCTGGCGCAAGAAGAACTGGCCGCTGCAGGCAAGCGGCGATCTCGTCTCGGCGCTCGATGGCGACTGGGGCATCGTCGAAAAGGTCATCGAGACCAAGGTGAAGGCCAAGGCCGAAGCTGCCGGCCAGCCGGCCAGCACGACCGACGTGCTGCAGGCGACGCGCGATTCCGTCCGCGCCATCATGATGATCCGCGCCTATCGTATGCGCGGCCACCTTCATGCCAAGCTCGATCCGCTCGGCATCGCCGCTCCGGTCGAGGACTATCACGAGCTTTCGCCTGAAAATTACGGCTTCACGGAGGCCGACTACGATCGCAAGATCTTCATCGACAACGTGCTCGGCCTCGAATACGCGACCATCCGCGAGATGATCGAAATCCTCGAGCGCACCTATTGCTCGACGCTCGGCGTCGAATTCATGCACATCTCCAATCCGGAGGAAAAGGCATGGATCCAGGAACGTATCGAAGGTCCGGACAAGGGCGTTGCCTTTTCGGCCGAAGGCAAGAAGGCGATCCTCGCCAAGCTCGTCGAAGCCGAGGGCTACGAACAGTTCCTCGACGTCAAGTTCAAGGGCACCAAGCGTTTCGGCCTCGACGGCGGTGAATCGCTGATCCCGGCGCTGGAACAGATCCTGAAGCGCGGCGGTTCTCTCGGCCTCAAGGAAGCCGTGTTCGGCATGGCCCATCGCGGCCGCCTGAACGTGCTCTCCCAGGTCATGGGCAAGCCGCACCGCGCCATCTTCCACGAATTCAAGGGCGGCTCCTACGCACCGGACGAAGTCGAAGGTTCCGGCGACGTGAAGTACCATCTCGGTGCTTCCTCCGACCGCGAATTCGACGGCAACAAGGTGCACGTCTCGCTGACGGCCAACCCGTCGCATCTCGAAATCGTCGACCCCGTCGTCATGGGCAAGGCGCGCGCCAAGCAGGATATGAGCGCCACCGTCTGGGACGGCGACATCATTCCGCTGTCCGAACGCGCCAAGGTTCTGCCGCTGCTGATCCATGGCGACGCGGCCTTTGCCGGCCAGGGTGTCATCGCCGAAATCCTCGGTCTCTCGGGTCTGCGCGGCCATCGCGTCGCCGGCACGATGCACGTCATCATCAACAACCAGATCGGCTTCACCACGAACCCGGCCTTCTCGCGCTCGTCGCCCTATCCGTCCGACGTCGCCAAGATGATCGAGGCGCCGATCCTGCACGTCAACGGCGACGATCCGGAAGCCGTCGTCTATGCAGCCAAGGTCGCGACCGAATTCCGCATGAAGTTCCACAAGCCTGTTGTGGTCGACATGTTCTGCTATCGCCGCTACGGCCACAACGAGGGCGACGAGCCGTCCTTCACCCAGCCGAAGATGTACAAGGTCATCCGCGGCCACAAGACGGTTCTGCAGCTCTATGCGGAACGTCTCGTTCGCGAAGGCCTTCTTACCGACGGCGAAGTCGAGAAGATGAAGGCCGACTGGCGCGCCCATCTCGAGCAGGAATTCGAGGCCGGCCAGCATTACAAGCCGAACAAGGCCGACTGGCTGGACGGTGAGTGGTCCGGCCTGCGCACGGCAGACAATGGCGACGAACAGCGCCGTGGCAAGACCGCCGTGCCGATGAAGACGCTCAAGGATATCGGCCGCAAGCTGTCGGAGATCCCCGAGGGTTTCAACGCGCACCGCACGATCCAGCGCTTCATGGAAAACCGCGCCAACATGATCCAGAGCGGCGAAGGCCTGGACTGGGCGATGGCGGAAGCGCTTGCTTTCGGTTCGCTCGTGGTCGAGGGCCACAAGATCCGTCTGTCCGGCCAGGATTGCGAGCGCGGCACCTTCTCGCAGCGCCATTCGGTTCTCTACGATCAGGAAACCGAAGAACGTTACATCCCGCTTGCCAACCTGTCGCCGACTCAGGCCCGTTACGAAGTCATCAACTCGATGCTTTCGGAAGAAGCCGTTCTCGGCTTCGAATACGGCTATTCGCTGGCTCGCCCGAACGCGCTGACGCTCTGGGAAGCCCAGTTTGGCGATTTCGCGAACGGTGCGCAGGTCGTCTTCGACCAGTTCATCTCGTCGGGCGAACGCAAGTGGCTGCGCATGTCGGGTCTCGTCTGCCTGCTGCCGCACGGCTACGAAGGACAGGGTCCGGAACATTCGTCGGCCCGTCTGGAGCGTTATCTTCAGCTCTGCGCCGAGGACAACATGCAGGTCGCCAATGTTACGACGCCGGCGAACTACTTCCACATCCTGCGCCGCCAGCTGAAGCGCGACTTCCGCAAGCCGCTGATCCTGATGACGCCGAAGTCGCTGCTGCGCCACAAGCGCGCTGTCTCGACGCTTGCCGAACTGGCCGGCGAATCCTCCTTCCACCGTCTCCTGTGGGACGATGCGGAGGTCATCAAGGATGGTCCGATCAAGCTGCAGAAGGATGCCAAGATCCGTCGCGTCGTCATCTGCACCGGCAAGGTCTATTACGACCTGCTGGAAGAGCGCGAAAAGCGCGGCATCGACGACATCTACCTGCTGCGCATCGAGCAGCTCTATCCGTTCCCGGCCAAGGCGCTCATCAACGAGCTGTCCCGCTTCCGGAATGCAGAGATGGTCTGGTGCCAGGAAGAGCCGAAGAACATGGGCGCCTGGTCGTTCATCGACCCGTATCTGGAATGGGTGCTGGCCCATATCGATGCAAAGTACCAGCGCGTTCGTTACACCGGTCGCCCGGCAGCCGCCTCGCCGGCAACGGGCCTGATGTCCAAGCATCTGTCGCAGCTTGCCGCGTTCCTCGAGGATGCGCTGGGCGGCTAACAAAAAGGAGAGGCGCGATGGCATATTTCTTCATGAGACTTGTGCCGCCGCGCCCCACTTTCCCGCATGACGGGACCGGGGAGGAGATGGCGGCGATGAAGCGCCATGCCGAATATTGGCACCAGAACGCTCTTGCGGGATCGGCGGCTGTCGTCGGTCCCGTCTTCGAGGGTGAAGGGGCTTTCGGCATCGCGATCGTCGAGGTTGCGGATCAGGCGGCAGCGCAGGCGCTTGCCGATGCGGACCCGATCATCACTTCCGGCTTCGGTTTCCGTTTCGATGTCTTGCCAATGCCCTCAATCATTTTCCGGCCGCAGGCCGGTACCGCTACCTAACACGATAACAAGCACAATCAGGATTTGAACAATGGCCACAGAAATCCGCGTTCCAACACTCGGTGAATCCGTCAGCGAGGCAACCGTCGGCACCTGGTTCAAGAAGGTCGGCGACGCCGTGAAGGCCGACGAGCCCATTCTCGAGCTTGAAACCGACAAGGTGACCATCGAAGTTCCGGCTCCGACCTCCGGCACGCTTTCGGAAATCGTCGCCCAGGCTGGCGAGACCGTGGGCCTTGGCGCGCTTCTCGGCCAGATCGCTGCAGGT
This sequence comes from Rhizobium sp. KDH_Rht_773_N, assembly GCF_052946295.1. NCBI lineage: Bacteria > Pseudomonadati > Pseudomonadota > Alphaproteobacteria > Hyphomicrobiales > Rhizobiaceae > Rhizobium > Rhizobium sp. KDH_Rht_773_N. Next base: position 2,119,113 of record NZ_CM129525.1, read on the forward strand.
GCGGCCGCCGCTGCCGCTCCTGCCGCCGCAGCCCCGGCCGCTGCACCCGCCGCTCCGGCTCCGACGCCTGCAGCACCGGCCGCTGCCGCTGCTGCTCCGGCCGCCTCCGTATCGTCCATGCCGCCGGCTCCGGCTGCGGCAAAGATGCTCGCAGAAAACAATCTCTCGGCCGATCAGGTCGACGGCTCCGGCAAGCGTGGCCAGGTCCTGAAGGGCGATGTCATCGCAGCCGTCGCCAAGGCCGCGGCCGCTCCGGCGGCCGCCCCGGCGGCACCTGTTGCCGCGCGCGGCCCGTCGACCGTCGAGGATGCGGCTCGCGAAGAGCGCGTGAAGATGACCCGCCTGCGCCAGACGATCGCCAAGCGCCTCAAGGATGCACAGAACACGGCTGCCATGCTGACCACCTATAACGAGGTGGACATGAAGGCCGTCATGGACCTGCGCAACAAGTACAAGGATGTCTTCGAGAAGAAGCATGGCGTGAAGCTCGGCTTCATGGGCTTCTTCACCAAGGCCGTCACGCACGCGCTCAAGGAACTGCCGGCCGTCAACGCCGAAATCGACGGCACCGACATCATCTACAAGAACTACTGCCATGTCGGCATGGCCGTCGGCACGGACAAGGGCCTCGTCGTCCCGGTCATCCGCGACGCTGACCAGATGTCGATCGCCGAAATCGAGAAGGAACTCGGCCGCCTCGCCAAGGCAGCCCGTGACGGCTCGCTCTCTATGGCCGAAATGCAGGGCGGCACCTTCACCATCACCAACGGCGGCGTCTACGGTTCGCTCATGTCCTCGCCGATCCTCAACGCACCGCAGTCGGGCATTCTCGGCATGCACAAGATCCAGGAGCGTCCGGTCGCCATCGGCGGTCAGGTCGTCATCCGCCCGATGATGTATCTGGCGCTCTCCTACGATCACCGCATCGTCGACGGCAAGGAAGCCGTGACCTTCCTCGTGCGCGTCAAGGAAAGCCTGGAAGATCCGGAACGTCTGGTTCTGGACCTCTAAGCGGAGCGATCTGCCATGCGAGACCGGATCATGCGAGCGGCAGGCGCGGCACTCTGCGCCACGGCTACCTTCATGCCGGTCTCGGCTCTTGCCTTCGACGTGAACAAGGCGAGCAGCAATTTCGACCTCGTGTCGCTCAGCGATGCGGAGCTTTCCGCACGCTCCATCAAGACCGTCGACATAGGCAATGTCGAACTCACCTCGGGCCGTATCGTTGCCGCCGATCCGCTGGCGCAGCCAGACCGGCAGGCCCTGGCAAGAACGGTTCCTGCCGGGGACTACCCGGTGCGGCTCTATGAGGCTGCCGGGCGGGTAGCCGCGGCCAGCATGCGCTTCGGCGAGGGGAGGCCCGATCACTGGGAGCTTGCCACTCTTCCAGGCCAGGATGTCGCCACGCTGAAGGATGACGAGATATTCGGCTATCCCGTCGATGCCGGCCTCGGCAGTTACATGGATGCCGATACGCTTGCCCTCATCGAGGAACGCGAGCAGCAGGTGCAGGCGCAAAAGCCGGATTCCGACGTGAACTATTACGACGACGTGCTCGCATCGGAACTCGACGCCAACAAGGGCGCCTATGACCTGCACCGCCCGGTCGCCGGCAAGAAGGGCAACGTCGCGATCTTCTGGAGCGGCTGGGGCGACGGCTTCTATCCGGTCTTCTGGGGGGTGGACAGAGACGAGCATCCGCTGGTGCTGCTCACGGACTTCCAGGTCATCGCGAATGCCGACGGGCGCAGAGAGCCGAGCCACCAATGAACGCGGCAGGACTGAGGCGGACAAAAAGGAAGGGGCTGGCCGCGATTGCGATCGCCACGCTTTCCTGTGCGCCGGTTTCTGCGATCGCCGCCGAGTGCAAGCAGGCTCAGGCGATTTACGGAGACCGTGACGACGCTTATGAACTGCGGTTCTCGCCGATTACCTCCGAAGCCATGACGTCGAGCCACCGGTTCAGGCTCAGCGCGCTCAAAACCCCTGTCGTCATGGATGGTTATGTCATGGCGTCAGACGACCCGGCGCGGACCATGGGCATGGTGCTGTTCAATTGTCCGGACGGCGACGTTACCGGGGCCGATCTCGACGCCTGCACGGTCTGGCAGGGATTTATCTATCGCACGAGCGAAGGTGGGCTCGATAACCTCCAGTCCGGTGACAGTCCGGCAGCCGACAGAATCGTCTTTCCGGGTCTCGGTCCGGCGGTCCGCCAGTCGTCTGCCTGGGGTGAGGGCAAGGCAGAGGTTGCACCCTGGGATGTCCTCGATTTGAAGGGATGCGCACAATGACCGACGGTCCCGTCCTGCTTGTTACCGGCGGCAGTCGTGGCATTGGCGCGGCTGCCTGCCTTGTCGCTGCGCGTCATGGCTGGCGCGTTGCGGTGAACTACGCTTTGAACGAGGCGGCGGCGAACTCCGTCGTTTCCGAGATCAAGAAGGCCGGTGGTGATGCGATCGCCATCAAGGGCGATGTCGGCAATGCCGGCGATATCGTCTCGATGTTTGCGGCAGTCGACAGTCATTTCGGGCGTCTGGACGGGCTTGTGAACAATGCCGGTGTCGTCGACCGCGTTGCGCGTGTCGATGAAATGTCGGCCGAGCGCCTCGAACGGATGATGCGGATCAACGTCACCGGCTCGATCCTTTGCGCCGGCGAGGCGGTGCGGCGCATGTCGACCGCCCATGGCGGCAAGGGCGGCGCGATCGTCAACATCTCGTCCATGGCGGCCGTCATCGGCGGACCGGCGCAATATGTCGATTACGCCGCATCCAAGGCCGCCATCGACAGTTTCACGATCGGGCTTTCCAAGGAAGTCGCGGCCGAAGGCATCAGGGTGAATGCGATCCGGCCCGGCATCATCGAAACGGATATTCATGCCTCCGGCGGACAGCCGGACAGGCCGAAAGAAATGGCTTCATCGATCCCGATGAGGCGAACCGGACAGGCGCAAGAGGTGGCCGACGCGATCGTCTATCTGCTCTCGCCTTCGGCATCCTACATAACAGGCGCGATCCTCAATGTGAGCGGCGGGCGCTAGTCAATAACGCAAAGGGAAAAAGCAATGTCCTATGATGTGATTGTTATCGGAACCGGCCCCGGCGGCTATGTCGCGGCAATCAAGGCCGCCCAGCTCGGCCTCAAGGTCGCGGTCGTGGAAAAGCGCGCCACTTACGGCGGCACCTGCCTGAATGTCGGCTGCATCCCCTCCAAGGCGCTGCTGCATGCTTCCGAAATGTTCCATGCGACGCATCATATGGAAGAACTCGGCATCGAGGTCGCGGCTCCGAAGCTCAACCTCGACAAGATGCTGGCGCACAAGGACGCGACGGTGAAGTCCAACGTCGACGGCGTTGCCTTCCTCTTCAAGAAGAACAAGATCGATGCCTTCCACGGCACCGGCAAGATCGTTTCCGCCGGCAAGGTTTCCGTGACTGCCGAAGACGGCACGGTTCAGCAGATCGAAGGCAAGAACATCGTCATTGCCACGGGCTCTGACGTTGCCGGCATTCCGGGCGTCAAGGTCGATATCGACGAGAAGGTCATCGTCTCCTCGACCGGCGCCATCGCGCTGGAGAAGGTGCCGGAAACGATGATCGTCGTCGGCGGCGGTGTCATCGGCCTCGAACTCGGCTCGGTCTGGTCGCGCCTCGGCGCCAAGGTCACGGTCATCGAATTCCTCGACAAGATCCTCGGCGCCATGGATGCCGACGTTTCCAAGCAGTTCCAGCGTATGCTCGGCAAGCAGGGCATCGACATCAACCTCAGCTCCAAGGTGACGGGCGTCGAAAAGGGCGGCAAGGGTGCCAAGGTAACGTTTGAACCGGTGGCAGGCGGTGCTGCCCAGACGCTCGAAGCCGATGTCGTCCTCATCTCCACGGGCCGCATCCCCTACACGGCCGGCCTCGGCCTGGAAGAAGCCGGCGTCAAGCTCGACAATCGCGGCCGCGTCGAAATCGATGGTCATTTCAAGACCAATGTCGAGGGCATCTATGCGATCGGCGACGTCGTGAAGGGTCCGATGCTGGCGCACAAGGCTGAAGACGAAGGCGTGGCGCTTGCCGAAATCCTCGCCGGCCAGCACGGCCACGTGAACTATGACGTCATTCCGAGCGTCGTCTACACGCAGCCGGAAGTCGCGTCCGTCGGCAAGACCGAGGAAGAGCTGAAGGCTGCAGGCATCGCCTACAAGGTCGGCAAGTTCCCGTTCTCGGCCAATGGCCGCGCCCGCGCCATGCTGGCAACGGACGGTTTCGTGAAGATCCTGTCGGACAAGGAAACCGATCGCGTGCTTGGCGGCCACATCGTCGGCTTCGGCGCCGGCGAGATGATCCACGAAATCGCCGTATTGATGGAGTTCGGCGGCTCGGCCGAAGACCTCGGCCGTACGTGCCATGCGCATCCGACCATGTCGGAAGCCGTGAAGGAAGCGGCGCTCGCCGCCTTCTTCAAGCCGATCCATATGTAAGATTAAATATCAGCAATCATTCATAATGCCGCTTGCTTTCGAGCCAGCGGCATTTTTATTTGGTGGGCAAGCTTCGCTAACTCTTTGACGAAAGCCAAGAAAATGAATGATCGCGTTGTCGTCGGCTATAGTCTCTCCCAGCGTTTCCTTCACTGGGCAACCATGCTCCTGGTTCTCTTCAATCTTCTTTTGCCCGATGGCATGAATGCCTGGTACCGGATTGTCCGCCGTGGCGGCATGCCTTCGCCGGAGCAGATTGCCTCAGCCAATATCCACGCCTATGTCGGGATCGCAATCCTGCTCGTGACGATCATCAGGCTCGGCCTGCGTTTCGTGCAGGGCGTGCCGCCGGAAGCCGCAGACGAGCCGGCGATATTTCGGCTCGCTGCGCGGCTTGTGCATGCGAGCCTCTATCTGCTGCTGCTTGCCCTGCCGGTTTCAGGCATTGCCACCTATTATTTCGGTGTCGATGCGGCGGGCTCGCTGCATGCCGATGTGCTGAAGCTCATCCTGTGGATCGTTATCGCTGCGCATGTCCTCGGTGCTCTGGCCCACCAGTTTTACTGGAAGACGGATGTCTTGCGGCGGATGACAGTCGGTTAAGGCTTCAGGTGATCAATTGACCGCCGTTACCGTGAAACCCTGCCGGCGCAGCAGTTCGACGACGCCATCCTTGCCCGGCAGGTGCAGGGCGCCGACGGCCATGAAGACATTGCCGTTGGCGAGAATGGGGGCGGCGCGCTCGGCCATTACCTTGTTGCGGTCGAGGATGATGCGCTGCTCGAAGGCGGCGTAGTCGCTGTCCTCGTCGCTGCCTTCGGGCGTCACGGTCTTCAGCATCGGCATGGTCATGCCGATGTCGCCGGAGAGATAGATATCGGTCATGGTCTCGACGACGTCGTTCATCTTGGTGCCAAGCTCCAGCGTTTCGATCAGCGACTTCAGATGAAATTCGACCGGCAGTTCGGCCATGGCCTGCAGCTGCTCGGCCAGGGTTTCCAGGCCCTTGACCTGTTTGCCTTCGGCAGCCGCATCGGCGGCGATCTTCTGGTCCAGGAACTGGACGCCTTGTGCCTTGCGGGAGATCTCGCAGGCGGGCAGCGCCACGGCGCTCGAAATCATCCAGGGGCGCATGCGGGACACGGCGGAGAGCGGGATGCCACGCTGCTTCAGGCCGGCTTCGAGACGGCTGTAATCTTCAGGTGAGAGAAGCTTGTCGATGGTGGTCCCGTCCGTGAACATCATCAGGTCGGGCTTCATCAGAAGGGCGGCCGTTGCTTTCTTCTCGTCGAGGATTTCGTCGGATTCGATGACGATCGTGTCGGCGCCGTCATGGGCAAGCTGCGCACGTGTCGGCAGGTTCAGGACGCGCGGATCGGTAACATGCATGGTGCCGAGCAGCCAGGACGGCCTGACGCCCGGTTTTTCGATCTTCCAGAAAATACCTTTGCCGTTGGGCGTCGCATCCGCTTCCTTCACGGCTTCGGCATAGCGGGCAGGATCGTTCTGCTGCAGTTCGGTGAGCAGGTTTTTCCCGGTGCAGCCGTCTTCCGCAGCATCGGCCGGCGTGACGGAAAAGACGGCGGCGAGCAATGCGGCGGCGAGCAGCACATGAAAGGCCGCCGCGAGCCAGAGCAGGATATTGCCCGGCTGGACGATGTGAAAGGTCCGGTGGCCGATGGAAATGGTCATGCTGGTAATCCGGTCACAAGTGCTTCAAGTCTCATGCTCTACGCCGGGCTTGCGCATATTCCTTTAAGAGACAGTGTTAACGAAGGATTACGCGCGAGGATGCGCCTTATCATACACTTCAAGAAGCCTGGATGCATCGACGCCGGTATAGACCTGCGTGGTGGAGAGGCTGGCATGGCCGAGCAGTTCCTGAATGGTGCGCAAGTCGCCGCCACCGGCCAGCAGATGCGTGGCGAAGGAGTGGCGCAGCGCGTGCGGGGTGGCGCTCTCCGGCAAGCCAAAGGCACTGCGCAACTTCTGCATGGCGCGCTGGATGATGGCAGGCTGCAGCTTGCCGCCACGGGCGCCGCGAAACAGCGGCTCGCCCTCGTCAAGATCAAAGGGGCAGAGCTGCCGGTATTTGTCGACGGCTTCGAAAACGATAGGCAGCAACGGAACGAGGCGCGTCTTGTTGCCTTTTCCGGTGATGCGCAGCGTCGTTGTCCCGGCCCTGATATCGGCGGGCGTCAGGTCGAGCGCTTCGGAAATGCGCATGCCGCAGCCATAGAGCAGGGTCATGACCGCCGCGTCACGTGCGGCAATCCACGGTTCGTCGTGAAGCTGCGCATCGCTGCTGACGACGGCAATCGCCTGCCTGTCCGACAGGGGCTTCGGAAGAGATTTCGGCTGCTTCGGCGAGCGGATCGCAGCGGCGCCCGCCGCGTTGACCAGGCCCTTGCGTTCCAGGTGCCGCAGGAGCGAGCGAAGGCCGGCGAGGTTACGGCCGAGCGAGCGGGCGCCGGCTCCGTCCCGTCGGCGGGCGGCCAGAAAGGCGCGAAAGTCAGCCGGGCGCAGCGTCTCGATGTCGCGCAGCGTCGCCGGACCGCCGAGATGGCCGGTCAAAAAGGTCAGGAACTGGCGTGTATCGCGCTCATAGGCATCGAGCGTATGTCCGGAAAGGCGGCGTTCGCGCGCGAGATTTTCGAGCCAGGCGCTGCGCTCCGCGATCAGTTGTGGATCGGCGATGATCAGAAGTTCATTCACGGACGTGGCTCTTGAATTTGATTTCCGTGACGCCAATTCTGAAACAGTGGCGTTATGGAATTGCTAATGCTTGCCAAGCCCTTGTCATGTATCGATCATAATTCACTGAGATAGCTTGTAGCTCCCATAAGACAGGAATTTTTATGGCACGGCGCGACACCATGACGGCTTTCGGACAGCTTGCGGAAGCGATCGCCCTGGTCTCTCATGGAAAACCCGGCCATATCGTCGATACGTTGATCGCCGAGCGCGGGCAGAAGATCGTCCGCCATCCGCTCTGGCCTGTCATGCGGCCGTTTCTCTACACGCTGCTGCGCTACAACAAGGCGATCGAATTCGCCAACGATGTGGCCAACATGCCGGGCTTCCAGTCGTTCGAATATATGAGCAACCTGCTGAAGCTGGATATCAACGTTACCAATGCCGAGCGCATTCCTGCCTCCGGCGGCTTCATCCTCGTCAGCAATCACCCGACCGGCATTGCCGACGGCGTGGCCGTCTTCGATCTCCTGAAGACGCGCCGACCGGACATGATGTTCTTTGCCAATCGTGATGCGGTACGTGTCAATCCGCGCTTTGCGGAAATGATCATTCCGGTCGAGTGGCGCGAGGAGTTCAAGAGCAAGCTCAAGACGCGCGAGACGCTGCAGCTGACCAACCATGCGGTGAAGGAAGGCAAGGCGACCGTGCTATTCCCTTCAGGTCGCATCGCCTATTGGGCGAACGGGCGGCTGAACGAGCGGCCCTGGAAAACCTCTGCGGTCGGCCTTGCCCGCAAATACGGTCTGCCGATCCTTCCCGTTCACATGACGGCGCGCAATTCCGGCCTGTTCTACTGGTTCGCCAAATGGTCGACTGAGCTGCGCGACATGACGGTCTTCCACGAGCTTCTGAACAAGAAGGGCGATCGTTTCGATTTCGTGATCGGCAATCTCATTCCCGCCGAACAGCTCGACGGCGACCTGAACGAAGTGACGAAGGCGCTGGAAAAGCACACAATCCGCGACATGGCTACAGATGGAGATGCGCAGTTCGTGCCGGTGTCCGATCCGTCTGCGCAACCGGCTGAATCCGTGGCCGTCTGACCTCTTTATGGTTCCAATTTGCCGCCGTTGCGGGCATGGTCTGGCGCAATGAGCACAGATTCGTCCGATCTCTTTGGCGCGCTTTTCGAGGCTCCGCCCGCGAACCGTACGGTTCCGGTGCTGGTGCCGATGCCGGCGCCGAAAGCCTATTCCTATTCGGTGCCTGAAGGCATGGCTGTCGAGCCCGGCTCGGTCGTGCAGGTGCCGCTCGGGCCGCGCCAGGTGATCGGCGTCGTCTGGGATGGCGGCGAGGACGGTGTCGATCCCAAGAAGCTCCGGCCGATCACCCATGTCTTTGATTGCCCGCCGCTCAACAAGGAGATGCGGGATTTTATCGACTGGGTGGCTGCCTACACGCTTTCGCCGCCGGGACTGGTGGCGCGCATGGCACTGAGGGCGCCGAACGCCTTCGAGCCCGAGCCGATGGTGGAAGGATTGCGCTTCGTCGGCGGCGAGCCGGAAAGGATGACGCCGGCGCGCGCCCGCGTGCTCGATGCAGCCGCCGACGGGCCATCCTGGACGCGCATCGGCCTTGCCCATGCTGCCGGGGTCTCCACCAGCGTCGTCGACGGGCTGATCGCGCAGGGCATATTCGAGACGATCTTCCTGCCGCCGCCGCCCGTCGTCGCCAGGCCCGATCCGGACTTTGTCGCTTCCCGCCTCGAAGGCCCGCAGAAGGAGGCGGCAGAGGAAATTCTGGACGAAGTGCGCAGGGGCGAATTCGCGGTCTCGCTGATCGACGGCGTGACCGGTTCGGGCAAGACCGAGGTCTATTTCGAGGCGATTGCCGAGACGTTGAGACGCGGCAAGCAAGTGCTGATCCTGCTGCCGGAAATCGCGCTGACGGCAAGCTTCCTCGAACGCTTTCAGGATCGTTTCGGTGCGAAACCTGCCGAATGGCATTCCGATCTTGCGCCGCGTATGCGCGAAAAGGTCTGGCGGCAGGCGGTAACGGGCGAGGTACGGGTCGTTGCCGGCGCGCGCTCGGCGCTGTTCCTGCCCTTCGAAGATCTCGGCCTCATCATTGTCGACGAAGAGCATGATCCTGCCTACAAGCAGGAGGATCGCGTCTATTACAACGCGCGCGACATGGCGGTCGTCCGCGCACGGATCGGCGATTTTCCGGTCGTGCTCGTTTCGGCGACGCCTTCGGTCGAAAGCCAGGTCAACGGCCAGAGCGGACGCTACAGCACGATCCATCTGCCGACGCGTTTCGGCGATGCGGCACTACCCGACCTGCATCTGATCGACATGCGGCGCCATGCGCCGGAGCGCGGCGGCTTCCTCTCGCCGGTGCTGATCCGGGCGATCGGCAAAACGGTGGAAAAGGGCCAGCAGGCGCTGCTCTTCCTCAACCGCCGCGGTTATGCGCCGTTGACGCTCTGCCGTGTCTGCGGCCATCGGTTCCAGTGCCCGCAATGTTCCAGCTGGCTGGTAGAGCATCGCTTCCGCCGGCAGTTGCAATGCCATCAGTGCGGCCATAACGAGCCGACACCGGAGGCCTGCCCGGAATGCGGGACGCTCGACCATCTCGTCGCTTGCGGGCCGGGCGTGGAGCGTATCGCCGAAGAGGTGGAACGGCATTTTCCCGACGCACGCACTATCGTGCTTTCGTCCGACATCATGGGCGGCGTGAAACGGCTGCGGCTGGAGCTGGATGCTATCGCCAAGGGGGAGGCGGATATCGTCATCGGCACGCAGCTCGTCGCCAAGGGGCACAACTTTCCGCTGATGACGCTGGTCGGCATCGTCGATGCCGACCTCGGTCTCGCAAACGGCGATCCGCGCGCGGCAGAGCGGACCTACCAGCTTCTGTCGCAGGTTACCGGCCGTGCTGGCCGAACGGGCCTGAAGAGCCACGGCCTGCTGCAGACCTACCAGCCGCAGCACCCTGTCATGCAAGCGATCGTTTCCGGCGATGCGCAGGCCTTTTACGACCGCGAAATCAGCGAACGCGAGCGTGCGGCGCTGCCGCCGTTCGGCAGGCTTGCCTCCATCATCGTTTCGGCCGACACGCGCCACGACGCGGAAAACCATGCGCGTGGCATGCGCAATGCCGCACCGCAGGTGTCGGGCATTTCCGTTCTCGGGCCGGCGGAGGCGCCGCTGGCGCTGGTGCGCGGGCGCCATCGCTTCCGCCTGCTGGTGCACGGGCGCCGCAATTCCGACATGCAGGCCTATCTTCGCGCATTGCTGTCGCAATCGCCGAAAGAGCGCGGTTCGGTTCAGGTGCAGCTCGATATCGATCCGCAGAGCTTCCTGTAGATCATTGACATCTCAACGTTTCCGGATGCCGCCGATCATGGCATAAACGCAGAATCAGGCGATGAATCGGGGGCGAGGCATGGAGTTCTACTTTCCGACGGAATTTGGCGAGCAGCTTGCCTTTGGTGCGGCGGCCTTCACCGCACTCGCCGGCTTCGTCATCATGTTCGCGCCCGGTCTCGCCATGCGGACCTTCGGCCTGGCGCCACGCGGCGAGCGGCGCGAAGGCTTCAGCGAAGTCCGCTCCATGGGCGGCCTCTATCTCGGTCTCGGTACTGCAGCGATCATGCTCGCGCAAGACTGGACTTATCTGGCCCTCGGGGCAGCCTTCGCGATGGCTGCTTTTGCACGCATTATCTCGATCCTGTCTGATGAGGGGAGCACGCTCCTCAACTATTTACTTCTGGTTGTGCAGGCGATCGTCGCGGCGCTGCCGCTGCTCTATGTGTTCGGCTTCCTGCAAGGCTGATCCAGAGCTGAAATTAAAGCGTTTCGCAGGCCGCTTTCTGGTGTTTCCGTAATTTTGCTGACAGAAAATCATGCGAAACACGTATTCGGACGTTACGCGTGTTGCGAGTCCGAACATCCTATGTTAGACGGACCCCGAATTTCGGAAGAAGCAAGAGGCTTCTCTTGCGATTTCTGGGGGAAATCAAAACGAATTCAAAGTCATAGGTTCGGCGCCCGCCGAAAGTCCGATTTTGAATTGAAATCAGGGAAATTTGTGCCCGTGGCAGACACGTCCCAGCTTACTTCTGGTGTTGCAGAGCGCTATGCCTCGTCGCTTTTCGAGCTGGCCCTCGAAGAGGGCGCCGTCGACAGCGTTACCGCCGATCTCGACCGGTTCCAGGCCATGCTGGATGAAAGCGACGACCTGAAGCGCTTTGTCCTCAGCCCGGTTTTCTCTGCGGAAGACCAACTCAAGGGTATCGTGGCGATCAGCGAAAAGGCTGGCATTTCGGGCTTCTTCGCCAATTTCCTGAAGGTCGTGGCGCGTAACCGCCGCCTGTTTGCCCTGCCGGGCATGATCAAGGCCTTCCGGGTAATCGCTGCCAACCATCGCGGCGAAATTTCTGCCGAAGTCACTTCGGCTCATGCTCTTTCTGCAGAGCAGGAAAATGAATTGAAGGCGGCGCTGAAGGGCGTCACCGGCAAAGACGTGGCAATTGCTGTCACGGTTGATCCGTCAATTCTTGGTGGTCTGATCGTCAAGGTCGGGTCCCGTCAGATTGATACGTCTCTTCGTACCAAACTCTCTACCCTTAAGCTTGCATTGAAAGAGGTCGGCTGATGGATATCCGCGCTGCGGAAATTTCCGCAATTCTTAAAGACCAGATCAAGAACTTCGGCAAAGAGGCAGAAGTCTCGGAAGTCGGCCAGGTTCTCTCCGTTGGTGACGGTATCGCTCGCGTTTATGGCCTGGACAATGTTCAGGCTGGTGAAATGGTCGAGTTTCCCGGCGGCATCCGCGGCATGGCGCTCAACCTTGAGTCCGACAATGTCGGTGTCGTTATTTTCGGCTCCGACCGCGACATCAAGGAAGGCGACACCGTAAAGCGTACCGGCGCGATCGTCGACGTTCCGGTCGGTCCGGAACTGCTCGGCCGCGTTGTCGACGCTCTCGGCAACCCGATCGACGGCAAAGGCCCGATCAATGCGACCCGCCGTGCGCGCGTCGACGTCAAGGCTCCGGGCATCATCCCGCGCAAATCGGTTCATGAGCCGATGTCGACCGGCCTCAAGGCTATCGACGCGCTCATCCCGGTTGGCCGCGGCCAGCGCGAGCTCGTCATCGGCGACCGCCAGACCGGAAAGACCGCTATCATTCTCGATACGTTCCTGAACCAGAAGCCGATCCATGACAACGGCCCGGATCAGGACAAGCTGTTCTGCGTTTACGTCGCCGTCGGCCAGAAGCGCTCCACCGTTGCCCAGTTCGTCAAGGTTCTGGAAGAGCGCGGTGCGCTGAAGTACTCGATCGTCGTTGCCGCGACCGCTTCCGATCCGGCTCCGATGCAGTTCCTCGCTCCGTTCGCAGGCTGCGCAATGGGCGAATACTTCCGTGACAACGCCCAGCACGCGCTGATCGGCTACGACGACCTGTCCAAACAGGCTGTCGCTTACCGCCAGATGTCGCTGCTGCTGCGCCGCCCGCCGGGCCGCGAAGCCTATCCGGGCGACGTTTTCTACCTGCATTCGCGTCTCCTTGAGCGCGCTGCAAAGATGAACGACGACAAGGGCGCTGGTTCGCTCACCGCTCTGCCGGTCATCGAAACGCAGGGCAACGACGTTTCGGCCTTCATTCCGACCAACGTGATCTCGATCACCGACGGCCAGATCTTCCTCGAAACCGACCTGTTCTACCAGGGTATCCGTCCGGCCGTTAACGTCGGCCTGTCGGTTTCCCGCGTCGGTTCCTCGGCTCAGATCAAGGCGATGAAGCAGGTTGCCGGTTCGATCAAGGGCGAACTCGCCCAGTATCGTGAAATGGCCGCCTTCGCCCAGTTCGGTTCGGACCTCGACGCTGCGACGCAGCGCCTGCTGAACCGCGGTGCGCGCCTGACCGAACTCCTGAAGCAGCCGCAGTTCTCGCCGCTGAAGACGGAAGAGCAGGTCGCCGTGATCTTCGCCGGCGTCAACGGCTACCTCGACAAGCTGCCGGTTGCTCAGGTCGGCAAGTTCGAACAGGGCCTGTTGTCCTACCTGCGTTCGGAAGGCTCCGCCATCCTCGATGCGATCCGCACGGAAAAGGCTATCAGCGACGCGACGAAGGGCAAGCTCACCGCTGCTCTCGACAGCTTCGCCAAGTCTTTCCAGTAATCGGACCTTAGGTTAGGACGGATAACGGATGCCTTCACTTAAGGATCTGAAAAACCGGATCGCCTCCGTCAAGGCGACGCAGAAGATCACCAAGGCGATGAAAATGGTCGCTGCGGCGAAGCTTCGGCGTGCCCAGGAGGCGGCCGAGGCCGCCCGGCCTTACTCGCAGCGCATGAATGCGGTCCTGGCGAACATCGCCAAGGCCGTCACCGATGCGGACGGCGCGCCGGTCCTGATGACCGGCACGGGCAAGGACCAGGTTCACCTGCTCGTCGTCTGCACGGCCGAACGCGGCCTGTGCGGCGGCTTCAACTCGCAGATCGCCCGCTTCGCGCGCGACCACGTTCGCAAGCTGGTGGCCGAAGGCAAGACGGTGAAGATCTTCACCGTCGGCAAGAAGGGCTACGACATCCTGCGCCGCGAATTCGCGTCGATGATTGTCGAGCGTAAGGAACTGCGCGAAGTCAAGAAAATCGGGTTCGAGAATGCCGACCAGATCGGCAAGCGTATCATCGAGATGTTCGAGGCCGGCGAATTCGACGTCTGCACGCTGTTCTACTCGGAATTCAAGTCGGTGATCAGCCAGGTTCCGACCGCGCAGCAGCTCATCCCGGCCAAGGCCCCGGAAGCCAGCGCCGAGGATGCAGACCACGCCGGCGCGGTCTACGAATACGAGCCGGATCCGGCGTCGATCCTCGACGAGCTGATCCCGCGCAACATCTCCGTTCAGGTCTTCCGCGCTCTCCTCGAGAACGTTGCGGGCGAAATGGGCGCCAAGATGAGCGCGATGGACAATGCGACGCGCAATGCTGGTGAGATGATCAACAAGCTGACGCTGAGCTACAACCGTCAGCGTCAGGCGCAGATCACCAAGGAACTGATTGAAATCATTTCGGGCGCGGAAGCGCTCTGAGTTAGGGAAAAGAGGGTAAGAAAATGGCTGAGGCAGCTACCCGCTCTGTCGGCAAAGTCACCCAGGTTATCGGCGCCGTCGTCGACGTTGCTTTCGAAGGCGAACTGCCGGCGATTTTGAACGCGCTCGAAACCGACAACAACGGCAACCGTCTGGTTCTCGAAGTCGCTCAGCATCTGGGCGAAAACGAAGTCCGCACGATCGCCATGGACTCGACCGAAGGTCTCGTTCGCGGCCAGCAGGTCACCGATACCGGCGCGCCGATCTCGGTTCCGGTTGGTGACGAAACGCTCGGCCGTATCATGAACGTCATCGGCGAGCCGGTCGACGAAGCAGGTCCGCTGAACACCGCTCACAAGCGCGCCATCCACCAGGATGCTCCGGCTTACGTCGAGCAGTCCACGGAAGCGCAGATCCTCGTTACCGGCATCAAGGTCGTCGACCTTCTCGCTCCCTATGCCAAGGGCGGCAAGATCGGTCTGTTCGGCGGCGCAGGCGTCGGCAAGACCGTTCTCATCATGGAACTGATCAACAACGTCGCCAAGGCGCACGGTGGTTACTCGGTCTTCGCAGGCGTGGGTGAACGTACCCGCGAGGGCAACGACCTTTACCACGAAATGATCGAATCGGGCGTCAACAAGCATGGCGGCGGCGAAGGCTCCAAGGCTGCGCTGGTTTACGGCCAGATGAACGAACCGCCGGGTGCGCGCGCTCGTGTCGCCCTGACCGGTCTGACGGTTGCCGAACACTTCCGCGACCAGGGCCAGGACGTTCTGTTCTTCGTCGACAATATCTTCCGCTTCACGCAGGCTGGCTCGGAAGTGTCGGCTCTGCTCGGCCGTATTCCTTCGGCCGTGGGCTATCAGCCGACGCTTGCCACCGACATGGGCCAGATGCAGGAACGCATCACCACGACCACGACGGGCTCGATCACCTCGGTCCAGGCCATTTACGTTCCGGCCGACGACTTGACCGACCCGGCACCGGCAACCTCGTTCGCCCACCTGGACGCAACGACGGTTCTGTCGCGTTCGATCGCTGAAAAGGGCATCTACCCGGCCGTTGATCCGCTCGACTCCACCTCGCGCATGCTCGACCCGATGGTCGTCGGCGAAGAGCACTACGAAGTTGCTCGTAAGGTCCAGTCGACGCTGCAGCGCTACAAGGCCCTGCAGGACATCATCGCGATCCTCGGCATGGACGAACTGTCCGAAGAGGACAAGCTGTCGGTTGCCCGCGCCCGCAAGATCGAGCGCTTCCTGTCGCAGCCGTTCTTCGTTGCCGAAGTCTTCACCGGTTCGCCGGGCAAGCTGGTTGCTCTCGAAGACACGATCAAGGGCTTCAAGGGCCTCGTCAACGGCGAGTACGACCACCTGCCGGAAGCTGCCTTCTACATGGTCGGCTCGATGGAAGAAGCTGTCGAGAAGGCCAAGAAGCTCGCTGCTGCTTAATGAGCGACGCTTTGGACGAGATTTTCTGCTGCGACACTCTCCGGAGTGTCGTGGCCGAGCTTCCTGAACCGGCCGCGCCGACCCTCTACCGTGCCGATAACGGCGTGATGATGATGGTCGTGGGGCTGGCTCAGACCGAGGAAGGCCTCGGCTATCTCGACCATGCGATAATGCACTGCCCGTTCTGCGGGACCAAACTGCAAGATGCAAAAGCCATAGCCGAGAAGGTAAGTCACTGATGGCTGACAATTTCAACTTTGAGCTCGTTTCGCCGGAGCGTCTGCTGCTGTCGCAGATGGTGACTGAGGTCGTCATTCCCGCGACCGAAGGCGAAATGACGGTCATGGCCAACCATGCCCCGACGATGACGACCGTCAAGCCGGGTATTGTGAGCGTTCGTTCCGCCTCCGGTTCCAAGCAGGACTACGTCGTGTTCGGCGGTTTCGCCGATATCCTGCCAACCGGCTGCACGCTGCTGGCAGAATCGGCTGTTCCGGTCGAAGAACTCAACAAGGACGAGCTGACGCGCCGCATCGAGGCCGCGAAGAAGGAACTCGAGGATGCCGAGCATCACGAGCACAAGTCCAGGCTTGAGCATTTCATCATGGAACTGACCCATCTGCGTGGTGTCGTCCAGCAGGATTGATCGCTGCAACCAGCGACAAGACAGAGTGCAAGGCGGTCCTTCGGGGCCGCTTTTCTTTTGCGGCGTGGAAATCCGCGGGCAGGCATGCGTCACGGGCTGCATCCGCAACGGCATCGAGGTGGGAACGGCACCCCGGAAGGTTTGCCGCGCTAAGGCAGGCTTTCCGTTGCGGGGGAGGTTCTGCAATCCACGCGGAGAGCGCAGAAACAAAAGGCGGCTTCTGACCGCCTATATCCGGAGCGTTTCTTTGGAAGAAGCTACTTAGAAGCCGGTGCCGCCGCGCAGTTCCGACAGCAACGTGCCGAACAGGATTTTGATATCCAGCCAGAGGCTGAAATTTCTGATGTAATAGATATCGCTGGCAATGCGGGCGCGCGCCTCCGTCGGACGCTCTGTCGGGCCACGCCAGCCGCGCGTCTGGGCAAGGCCGGTAATGCCAGGCCGCATCAGGTGACGATAGTGATATTCGGGTACCAGCTCCTCGTAGAGCATGCCGGCCGCGCGCATGTTGATGGCGTGGCAGCGCGGGCCGACGAGCGACATATCGCCCTTGAGGACATTGAGGAGCTGCGGCAGCTCATCAATGTTGGTCTTGCGCAGGAAGGAGCCGATCCGTGTCACGCGCCGATCGCCCCTGACGGTCTGTTCGACGCCGGTGGGATCGCAGAGATCCGCCCGCATGGAGCGGAACTTGTAGACCGTGATCTTGCTACCTTTCAGGCCCCAGCGAACCTGCCGGAAAAACACCGGGCCGCCGTCATCGATCACGATGAGCAGCGCAATCGTCAGAAAAACAGGAAACAGGATGATCAGTGCGCTTGCCGCACCGAAAATATCGAAAGCCCTCTTCAAGCCAAGCTGAAGCCTGTTCCGGCCTTCCAGCGCGGTAAAGCTCTCCGGCTGACGAATATTGGAATTCGCTGCGTCGAGAGCCGGCATCTTCACTGTTTTCGTAAAGAAAGCCGTGTCTTGAAGCTTATTTGAAGTAAACACGTTCATTAAGCAACGTCCGTGGAAATACTCGCATATTGCGTCGCGCTGGCACAAATACATGGGCAAGATCGATTTGTCACCCGCTTCTTTAAGGTTTCCATAACCTTAATCGAGCCAAATTTGGGAGTATTTCGAAATATGTCCCTGATATTTTTGATGGGTTGGGAATTAACTATATTGAGTAAAGGCTAATTCTTGCGCGTTATGCGTGCGGCCCATCGTATTGCCGCTCGCTCGAGAGCGAAATAACTGAGGCTCGCGAGAAGAAAAACGATCGCCGTCGCAAAGGTGCAGCCGATAAACCAGTCCCGTAAAGGCTTTTCTTCACCGATCCCGAATATGGCCGGCGAGATCGTCTGCATCGAGGTCAGAACGATGTCCTGCCAGATATAGATGCCGAATGACACGGTTGCCGTGAAGCGCATGAGGGCATTGTCGAGCACAGTCGCAAGCAGCACGGAGCGCGACAGGGCCACGAGCGCCGCGGCGACCATAACCGGGAACAGCGGAAAGGCGTAGGGGATGCCCAGCCATCCATAGGCTTCCCATGGTCCGCCCGCCGATAGCGGCAGCTGGAGGCCGGCAGCGACCAGACAGGCGAGTGCGGCGATGTCGAACCGGATCCGGCGTTTGCGCGGCAGCATGATCTGGATGCCGGCCGCGAAGGCACCCAGCGCAAAAACGGCGAAGAAACCGAAGGGATTGTAGTTCGGCATCCACTCCTTCGCGCCGCCCTGCATGCCGTACTGCCAGCCGCGCTCAATCTCATTGGGCGGGACGAGCATGCGGAAGGTTTCGTGGGTAAGCAGCGTCACCGCAATGATGCCAAGCCAGGCAAGCCGCGTGACGAGCGCAGAACGGCGGTCTTGCGGTATCGCGAAAAGCCAGAGGAAGCCAAGCGGCAGCAGCGTATAACTCGTGACCTCAAAGCATATGGACCAGAGCGGACCGTTGCCCTCGACAGGAAAGAAGGTGCGCCAGTGCCACTGGCTCATGAAGAAGAGGCCACTGGCATAACGCAGAACGAGTTCCGGCGTCAGCCTGTGCTCAAGCAGCGTGATGCTGAGGACGAAGCCCGCCGTCAAGGCCACCCAGTAACCGGGCACGATGCGGGCTGCGCGTCGCAGGACATAGGTGCGCAGGCCAGGCATGGCGCGGCCGGCATCCAGGCTGCGCCAGAACGGCAGGGCCAGCAGGAAACCGCTGAGGATGAAGAAGATGGCGACGCCGAAATTGCCGAAGCGCAGAGCGGTCAGCACCGGCTGCAAGCCTTCAGTCCTGTTGAGGTCGACGCGCAGGATAAGATGGTGGATGAGCACCAGCAGGCAGGCGGCCGCACGCAAGAAATCCGCTCCGGCCACCCGGTCCTGCTGCTGCATGTCACTCCTCGCTCCTGGCCGGACTTTGCAGCGGAAAGCTGCCGCCGGCAAGAGCGGGATTATCTCAGCCAAGCAGATCGTTGGTGTAATAGGTGGAAAAGTCGGGCTTTTCCTTCAGCGCCGCGCCATTGGCATCCAGCAGGATGCCGTGGTCGAAGAGGAAAGCTCCGATCGCTTCCGCCTTGGCCGGATCGATGAGGCCGATCGCGCCGTCGGTACTCTTGAGGAAATGGCCCTCGACCAGCGCCTTTTGCGATGCCTTGACCAGCTCGGTGTTCAGCAGCGCGCCGTTGCTGCCGGCAATGAGGAGATCACAGGCCTCGTCCGGATTGTCGACCGAATAGGCGTAACCCTTGAGCGTGGCCTGGATGAAGGCGCGGGCGTTTTGCGGATTGGCCGACAGATAGGCGTCGCTGGATGCGATTGCCGTCGTCTGCTCGTCGGGAATGCCGTAGTCGCTATAGCGCCAGCGACCGACCTGCCGGTTCTCCAGCTGCGCGGCGATACCCTCCCAGGTATAGATTTCCAGCGTGAAGTCCACTGCGCCATTATCGAGTGCCTCATAGGCGGAGGTGCCGAGCGTGACATTCTGGAATGCGCCCTTGCCGCCGTCGTTGCGGATCATTGCGGAGACGAGCGCCTCCTCCCATGCGCCGCCGAAGCCGCCATAGGTTTTTCCGTCCAGATCCCTCGGGCTCTTGATATCGTCGCGGCCGCCCTTGAAGATCAGCCTGCCGGTTTCCGTCTGTACGACGGCATAAACGAGCTTCACATCCGCGCCGGCGGCGCGTTGGGTGAAGGCTTCAATCTCTCCGCAGATGCCGAAATCGGCAACGCCGTTGGCGACAAGCGTGCCGGCGCTGGTATCGGCATAGGGCAAGATCTCGACGTCGAGGCCGGCCGCCTCGTAGAAGCCCTTGGCCTTGGCGACATAGATGCCGATGTGATTGGTGTTCGGCGTCCAGTCGAGTGCGATGCGAACCGCGGCTCTGGATTGGGCGAAGGCAGTGCGGGCGGCGAGGCTTGCAGCCATGGCGGCAAAAAGGGTCTGTCGGCGGGTGAGAAGCATCGGGACCTCCTCAGGTTCTTTGCGGATGCAGCAATGTTTGAAGAATTTCGGTTTCGATCGCCTGGGCGGCCGGGGAGCCGAGATCGGCAAGCGTGCGGGGTCTTTTCAGCGGCACGTCGAATTCCCGGATCACCGCCGACGGACGGGCGGAAAGCACGTAGATGCGATCGGACAGGAAAACCGCTTCCCGCACATCATGGGTGATCAGCAGGGCCGTCCAGCGGTGGTCGGTCCACATGCCCTGCAGCCATTCCTGCATCTGGGTGCGGGTGAGCGCGTCGAGTGCCCCGAAGGGCTCATCGAGCAGCAGCATGTCCTGTCGCTGAATTACGGTGCGCAGCAGGGCCGCACGCTGGCGCATGCCGCCAGAAAGGGCGGCGGGATAGTGATTCTCAAAACCGGCAAGGCCGAAGCGTTCGAAGAGAGGGGCGGCAACGGAGCGCGCCTGGCTGCGGCGCATGCCGTGCACTTCGAGGCCGAGGATCGCATTGTCGATGACGCTTCGCCACGGCATCAGCGCATCGCGTTGCGGCATGAAGGCAAAGGCGTGTGCGGCTTGCGAAAGCGGCATGCCGTCAAAGAAAATGTCGCCGCCATCGGCCTGCAGTGCCTGTGTCAGAAGGCGAAGGATCGTCGATTTGCCGGAGCCGGAGGGGCCGACGATCGAGACGAATTCGCCTCTGGCGACATGAAGGGAAATATCCTTCAGCACGTCCATGCCGGCGAAGGATTTCGAGACGTTCTTCAGCTCAAGCATCCCGCTCATCGGCGTTTCTCCGCAGGAGATTGCCAGGGCATGACCAGGCGCTGCACCGCCAGCGTGAGAGCGAAGAGGCCCAGGGTCAGGAGGGCGCTGACGACGACGGCGGCAAGCACGAGGTCCGGCCGGAAATTGTTCTTGGCATTGAGCATGTAGATCCCGAGGCCGCGTGCGGCGCCTGCATATTCGGCAAAGATTGCACCGACCACGGCATAGGTGATCGCTATGCGCAGGCCGGCAAAGAAGAACGGCATGGCGGAGGGAAGCCTTGCCAGGCAGAAGATACGCCAGCGGCTTGCCTTCATGGAACTCAGAAGCTCGGCAATATCCCGATCCGTCGCTTCATAGCCCTGCAGCAGGGCGACAAGCAGCGGAAAGAAGGTGACGAGGGCGACGAGCAGAAGCTTCGGCAACAGCCCGAAACCGAACCAGAGCACGACCAGAGGGGCGATTGCGACCAGCGGCAATGTCTGGCTGACGATGAAGAGCGGCAGCAGCGCGCGGCGCATGAAGGGTATGAAATCCATCAGCACCGAGGAGGCGAAGGCAAAGAGCAGCGACAGGGCGAAACCGCCGAGCGTCGCGCCAAGCGTGGGCCAGGTATTGTCGAGCAGCGCCTGCCTGTTCAGCCAGCCTTGTGTGAGGATGCGCGAAGGCGAGGGCAGGATGGAGGGCTTGATGCCAGAGAGATCGACATAGAACTCCCAGACGGCCAGGAAGGCGCATACGGCAAGAATGGCTGGCAGGGCCCGCCGCAGTGGTGCAAATGTCGAATCCGGTTTCGATAAGGTCATTGCCGTCAGGCGTCTCAGGCTTTGCTCGGGCTGTTTGCCGAGACCGTAATATCCAGCGTCACATGGCCCTCGGGATCGCCGAAGCGGTAGAAGGCTTCATGGATGGTCGCGAAGATCGCACCGGCATCGCCGCGCAGCTTGGTACAGAAATTCTTGGATCGGTCGAAAGTGCCGGAGCGCTTCAGGAAATCGATGCAGCCGTAGATCTCGTCCATATGGGTGCCGGTTCCCATGACATAGAGAGAAAACTGGGCGGCGGTCGGCTGGCCGGTCCTTGGCGTTTCCCTGACCGCTGCCATCGCCGCCTCCACACGCTCGGCCAATGGTTCGGAGCGGATCGTGGCCAGGCCGGTGCCGCAGATGGCGTCATCCGGCTCGCCGGGGCAGCCGCGCGAGACGGCAGCGGATAAAACGCAATGTTCGCCGCTTGCCGAGGCCGCAACGAAGAGGTCGCGCATGGCGGCAAACAGTACGTCGGGCGGGCCGACCATCAGCGTGGAAATATCGTCGGTTTCGATGCGGAGCCGGTCACGATAGGGCTCGAGCGCCTTGATCGCATCAAGGATGATGCCGACGAAATTGCCGGACATCGGATACAGGGACACTTGCGCGCCGGAAAACATTTGGACCTCGCTCCGCTGGCATTACCCAGATCAGCTTTGAAGGGTCCGGAGGCATGCGCCTCACATCTCAGCCCCAGCAATATGGAGCTCCCCCGTGAAATTGTGGCGGAAGCTAGCACCGGCTCGGCGATACCGCAACCGCAAAATTGCTATCCGGCTACACGGTCGGCAAGCGGAGGATGGCAGGCCGGGCGCATCCGCCATCTGTCGGGAAAGGAGGAAACACCCGGACGGAGGTCCTGTCCGGGTGTCCAGCCGGTTTCGGACCTGCCAGAAACGGAACCGGATGTCGCTGTCTCAGGCGGCTGCGCCGGCATAGGGGCGGTCGCTGCGCGCGGCAATCAGTGCTTCGGTCCACCATTGCAGCTGGGCTGTCATTCGCGAAAGCCGGCGCAGCGCATCCTGGGGATCGTGCAGCCGGCCCTCATCGTCGAAACGACGCCAGGGAGAGCTGAAGCTCACCGCATCGCAGATCGTGACGGCGTGAAGCTCCGCAAAGACGAGGCGCAGCTGCTCGACCGCCCGCAATCCGCCGGATACGCCGCCATAGGAAACGAAGGCGACCGGCTTGCCGTGCCAGGGCTCGGCAAAGAGGTCGATGAGGAATTTCAGGGAAGCGGTGAAGCTGTGATTATATTCCGGCGTGACGAGAATGAAGCCATCGGCCTGATGGAGCCTGTCGGCAAGCCGTCTTGCCTCGGGATGATGCGGCGCATGTTCCCGCGGCAGCGAAAAGGCCAGCGGGTCGATGATGTCGATTTCGAATTGCGGGAAGCCGACAAGCTCTCTTGCCAGCCATTTTACGACCCTGTCGCAGATGCGCCCGTCGCGCGTGCTGCCGTAGATGACGGCAAGCCTCATGGCTTTCTGCATGCATTGCTCCTTCTTTGTCGGCTTTACGGCCTCGGGAGCGCAGTCTATAAAACCTCAACCAATATTGAGGTCAATAGGCCATGCAGCAGAACCCGACATTCTCCCTGAGCAGGCTTCTGACGGTGGGGGAGGTGGCAGAACGCAGCGGACTTGCGGTTTCCGCCCTGCATTTCTACGAGGCGAAAGGACTGATTTCCAGCATTCGCACCCGTGGCAATCAGCGCCGCTATGGTCGCGACGTGCTGCGGCGTCTCGGCATCATCAAGGTGGCGCAACGCGTCGGCATCCCTCTTGCTGAAATCCAGACCGCCTTCGAGACCCTGCCGCAAGGCCGCACACCGACAGTGGAGGATTGGCAGAGGCTGTCTGCGCTCTGGAAGGATGATCTCGATGCTCGCATCAGGCGGCTCAGCCTGCTGCGCGACCATCTGACGAGCTGTATCGGCTGCGGCTGTCTCTCCATTGATGCCTGTCCGCTGCGCAATCCCTTCGACGTGCTCGGCAGTCAGGGCACCGGTGCGCGGCTTCTCGATCCGGATGCGTAGGCCTGCGGGCTTTCTTTTGGCCGGTTGCCGCATATGTTAGGCCTGATAGCGCAAGCGGCGGGGCCAGCCCGCCAAGAGGAGAGCTTCGTGTTTCATCCCAAACTGTTCGAAAACCGCAATGTCGTCGTGACGGGTGCCGGGCGGGGCATCGGCCTTGAAGTTGCCCGGCAGTTTCTGGATTGCGGAGCGCGCGTGCTTGTGCATACCGGGCGCAAGGGCGAACGCGAACTGCCGGATTTTCTTCTGACGGCCGAATCGGAGCGCCGGGCGCTGCTGCTGCCGGCCGATTTCCTGCATCCGGGTGGGGCTGCGAAGTTTGCGCAGGAAGCGCTCGATTTCTTCGACAAGATCCATGTTCTGGTCAACAATGCCGGTACGATGCATGGACGTTTTCCCGCCGGCGAGCTGACCGATGCCGACTACGAGACTGTCGTGCGCCTCAACCAGACGTCGGTGGTGGAACTTACACGCGCACTGCTTCCTGCTCTTCGGGCAGCGCAGGGTGCGGCCATCGTCAACACGGTCTCGATATCGGCGCTGACGGGCGGCAGTCCGGGTTCGGCGATCTATTCCGCATCGAAAGCCTTCGTTGCGACCTATTCCAAGGCGCTCGCCCGCGAACTCGCGCCTGACGGTATCCGGGTCAATTGCGTGTCGCCGGGCACGATCGATACCGATTTCCATGCACGCTATTCATCTCGCGAAAAACTGGAGCAGACACGCAAGTCGATCCCGCTGCAGCGGCTCGGAACATCGGAAGATTGCGCCCCGGCCTATCTCTTCCTGGCGGCGCCTTCGCTCTCCGGCTACATCACAGGCCAGGTTCTCGAGATCAATGGCGGCCAGCTTATCTGCTGATTTGGTTGGACTTTTTTTGGTATTTCGCGACATTTGACCAATTCGCTTCTGCGAATATGATATTGTACTGATCTACCTTATTACCTCCTTCCGAGAAGCAGATGCCATTGCCTAAACCGAAGCCGGGCATGACCGGCCAGGACTTGCAGAAGCTTGCTGACAAAGCCCACGAGGCGAGTGATCTCCTGAAGGCGCTAGCCCATCAGACCCGGTTGCTCATCCTCTGTATCCTTTCGGAAGGCGAAAAGACGGTGGGCGAGATCGAGGATATCCTTGGTATACAGCAGGCTATGGTGTCGCAGCAGCTTGCCCGGCTGCGGCTCGAAGGCCTCGTCAACACGCGGCGCGACGGCCGGCTCGTCTATTACAGCATGGGCAATGAAAGCGTTCTGGCTTTCCTCGAATCACTTTTCAGTCTCTTCCCGGTTGCCGAGAAGGGCTGAGGCTGCAGCTCTTGCGAAGCGGCCGGCAAGCCGCGAAGATAGGCCTCATCCCGAATTCGGCAGGGGGGGCCGGATGATCGACAAGCTGGAATTCTTCATCGCACTCGCCAACGAGAAACATTTCGGTCGTGCGGCGGAGGAATGCGGCGTTTCCCAACCCACGCTGTCTGCCGCCATTCGCCAGCTCGAGGACCAGCTCGGCGTCATGCTGGTGCAGCGCGGCTCCCGTTTTCAGGGATTGACGCCGGAAGGGCAGCGCGTCCTCGAATGGGCGCGGCGCATCGTCGGCGACACACGCACGATGCGCGAGGAAATGCGCGCCGCCCGCAAAGGTCTCTCCGGCCATCTGCGGCTGGCTTCCATTCCGACCGCGCTCGCCATGCTGTCGCGAATCACGACGCCCTTTCAGGAGCGACACCCCGACGTCACCTTCTCCATCGTCTCGCGCAATTCGCTGCAGGTGCTGGGAATGCTCGAAAATCTCGAGATCGATGCCGGCGTCACCTATCTGGAAAACGAGCCGCTCGGGCGTGTCACCTCGGTGCCGCTCTACGCGGAGCGTTACAATCTCATCACTGCCGCCGGCAGCCCGCTCTCGGATCGCGAGAGTGTGACATGGCGTGAAGTCGGCGATCTTCGACTTTGTCTATTGACGGCCGACATGCAGAACCGCCGTATCATCAACCGACATTTGACCGAGGCGGGCGCGACGGTGCATCCGACGCTCGAATCAAACTCGATGATCGTGCTGTTTTCGCATGTTCGGACCGGGCGCTGGGCGAGCATCATGCCGCGTAACGTAGCGAAATCATTCGGTTTTCCTGTGGAGATCCGAATGATCCCGATCGTCGAGCCAGAGGCGCACCATCTTGTGGGCCTTGTCGCCCCCTACCGGGAACCGTTCACGCCCCTTGTTTCTGCTTTGTTGCATGAGGCAAGAACACTCGTGGAAGATGCGGAACTTTGATAGAAAAAAACTATCAAGCAACGAGACTGCTTTATTGATCGCGGCCCGCTTCCCTGAGACAGTTCCCTAGAAATCGCAAGGACATGGGGAGGTTTTTGCGCATTTCGCGGAATTCGCAAGCCGAGGGAGGGCTGCTGATGAACATACGTATCGCCGAGGGCGATATTGCCGGGCGCGTGCGCTCGATCGTTGCCGATCTTCGATCCCTCGAAGGCCCGTTGCTCCCCATTCTGCATGAGGTTCAGGACGAGTTCGGTTACGTGCCGCAGGAAGCCCTGCCGGTCATCGCCGACGAACTCAATCTTTCCCGCGCCGAGGTCCACGGCGTCGTGACCTTCTACCACGATTATCGCGATCACCCCGCCGGTCGGCACGTGCTGAAGCTCTGCCGTGCCGAAGCCTGCCAGTCGATGGGCGGCGACGCGCTGGCCGAGCGTATCAAGAGCCTGCTCGGCATCGATTTTCATCAGACGACACTGGACGGCAGCGTGACGCTGGAGCCGGTCTATTGTCTCGGTCTCTGCGCCTGTGCGCCGGCCGCCATGTTCGACGGCGAAGTGCATGGCCGGGTCGATGACGCGCTTGCGGCCGAACTCGTCGAGGAGGCGCGCCGATGACCGTAAGAATCTATATTCCGCGCGATGCCGCAGCGCTCTCGCTCGGGGCTGAGAAGGTGGCAAAGGCGATTAACCAGGAGATCGCCGCCCGCGGCCTCGATGCGGTCGTCGTGCGCAACGGCTCGCGCGGAATGCTCTGGCTCGAACCGCTGGTCGAAGTCGAGGTTTCCGGCAAACGGATCGGCTACGGGCCGGTCGCGGCGAAGGATGTCGCAGGCCTCTTCGACGCGGGATTGATGGATGGCAGGGCGCATGAGCTCTGTCTTGGGGAAGTCGAGGACCTCCCATTCCTGAAGGGCCAGACCCGCCTCACCTTTTCCCGTTGCGGCATTACCGATCCGCTTTCGCTTGCGGATTACGAAGCCCATGGCGGGCTTGCGGGCCTTCGCCGCGCAGTGGCGATGCAGGCTGCCGATATCGTCAGGGAAGTGACCGATTCCGGCCTTCGCGGTCGCGGCGGGGCGGGCTTTCCGACCGGCATCAAGTGGAAGACGGTGCTCGATGCGGCCGGGTCGCGCAAATATATCGTCTGCAATGCAGATGAGGGCGACAGCGGCACCTTTGCCGATCGGATGATCATGGAAGGCGATCCTTTCGTGCTCATCGAAGGCATGGCGATTGCCGGGCTTGCGACAGGTGCCACGAAAGGTTTCGTCTACACGCGTTCGGAATATCCGCACGCCATCGCCACGATGACGGAGGCAGTAGAGATTGCCCGCAAGGCCGGCATCCTCGGCAGTTCGGTGCTCGGTTCCGGCAAGGCATTCGACATGGAAATCCGCACCGGTGCCGGCGCTTACGTCTGCGGCGAGGAAACCGCGCTGCTCAACAGCCTCGAAGGCAAGCGGGGCATCGTGCGCGCCAAGCCGCCGCTGCCGGCGCACAAGGGCCTGTTTAACTGTCCGACGGTCATCAACAACGTCATCTCGCTCGCCTCGGTGCCTGTGATCATGGAGAGGGGGGCGGCCTTCTATCGTGATTTCGGCATGGGCCGGTCACGCGGCACCATCCCGCTGCAGATCGCCGGTAACGTGAAATATGGCGGCCTTTATGAAACCGCCTTCGGCCTGTCGCTCGGTGATATCGTCGAGAAGATCGGCGGCGGCACGGCGTCAGGCCGGCCGGTGAAGGCGGTACAGGTGGGCGGACCGCTCGGCGCCTATTTTCCGCGGTCGCTCTTCGATACGCCGTTCGACTACGAGGCCTTTGCCGCCAGGGACGGGCTGATCGGCCATGCCGGCCTCGTCGTCTTCGACGATACGGCAGATATGCTCAAGCAGGCGCGGTTCGCCATGGAATTCTGCGCGGTGGAAAGCTGCGGCAAGTGCACGCCCTGTCGCATCGGCTCGACGCGCGGCGTCGAAACGGCGGACAAGATCGCTCAGGGCATCGAACCGGAAAAGAACCGCGAGCTGCTGGCCGATCTCTGCAATACGATGAAATTCGGCTCGCTCTGCGCGCTCGGCGGTTTCACGCCCTATCCCGTCATGAGCGCGATGACGCACTTCCCCGAGGATTTTGCCCCGGTCCCTCTCATCGAAGCGGCGGAATAGATCATGTCTCTTGTTCACGAAATCGACTACGGAACGCCGGCCTCCAAATCCGAAACGATGGTGACGCTGACCATCGACGGCAGGCAGGTGACAGTCCCCGAGGGTACCTCGATCATGCGGGCCTCGATGGAGGCCGGCATTCAGGTGCCGAAGCTCTGCGCGACCGATATGGTCGATGCCTTCGGCTCCTGCCGCCTCTGTCTCATCGAGATCGACGGCCGCAACGGAACGCCGGCCTCCTGCACCACGCCGGTGGCTCCAGGCATCGTCGTCCATACGCAGACGGAGCGGCTGAAGAACATCCGCCGTGGCGTGATGGAGCTTTATATTTCCGACCATCCGCTCGACTGTCTGACCTGCGCTGCCAACGGCGATTGCGAGCTGCAGGACATGGCGGGCGCCGTCGGGCTGCGCGACGTGCGCTACGGCTACGAGGGCGACAACCACGTCAGGGCACGCAATGGCGGCGAGATCAATCTGAAATGGATGCCGAAGGACGAATCCAATCCCTACTTCACCTATGATCCGTCGAAATGCATCGTCTGCTCACGCTGCGTGCGCGCCTGCGAGGAAGTACAGGGCACGTTCGCCTTGACGATCGAGGGGCGCGGCTTCGGTTCGCGCGTCTCGCCCGGCATGCACGAGCATTTCGTGGAGTCCGAATGCGTTTCCTGCGGCGCCTGCGTGCAGGCTTGCCCGACGGCGACGCTGACGGAAAAATCGGTCATCCGCATCGGCCAGCCGGAACATTCGGCGGTCACGACCTGCGCCTATTGCGGCGTCGGCTGTTCCTTCAAGGCGGAAATGCGCGGCGAGGAACTGGTGCGCATGGTGCCGTGGAAGGACGGACAGGCCAACCGCGGCCATTCCTGCGTCAAGGGCCGCTTTGCCTATGGATATTCGACCCACAAGGACCGCATCCTCAATCCGATGATCCGCGAGAAGGTGACGGATCCCTGGCGCGAAGTGAGCTGGGATGAGGCCTATGCGCATGTCGCTTCGGAGTTCCGCCGTATCCAGTACCAATATGGCCGCGAGGCGATCGGCGGCATCACATCGTCCCGCTGCACCAATGAAGAGACCTATCTTGTCCAGAAGCTGGTCCGCGCCGGCTTCGGCAACAACAATGTCGATACCTGCGCACGTGTCTGCCATTCGCCGACGGGCTACGGTCTCGGTCAGGCCTTCGGCACCTCGGCCGGCACGCAGAATTTCGACAGCGTCGAACAGTCGGACGTCGTCGTTATCATCGGTGCCAACCCGACCGACGGCCACCCGGTTTTCGGTTCGCGTCTCAAGAAGCGGCTGCGGCAGGGCGCCAAGCTCATCGTCATCGATCCGCGCCGCACCGATATCGTGCGCTCGCCGCATGTCGAGGCATCCTTCCATCTGCCGCTGAAGCCCGGCACCAATGTCGCGATGCTGACCGCTTTGGCGCATGTGATCGTGACCGAGGGTCTCTGCGATGAGAAATTCATCCGCGAGCGTTGCGACTGGTCGGAATTCGAGGACTGGGCGGCGTTCGTGGCCGAGCCGCAGCACAGCCCGGAGGCCGTGGAGAAATTCACCGGCGTCAAGCCGGAAGACGTGCGCGGTGCCGCCCGGCTCTATGCGACCGGCGGCAATGGCGCCATCTATTACGGCCTTGGCGTAACCGAACACAGCCAGGGCTCGACGACCGTCATGGCGATCGCCAATCTTGCCATGGCGACCGGCAATATCGGCCGTCCGGGCGTCGGCGTGAACCCGCTGCGCGGCCAGAACAATGTGCAAGGCTCGTGCGACATGGGGTCCTTCCCGCACGAGCTGCCGGGTTATCGCCATATCTCCGACGATGCGACGCGCGATATTTTCGAGAAACTCTGGGGCGTGAAGATCAACAACGAGCCGGGTCTGCGCATCCCGAACATGCTGGATGCCGCCGTCGACGGTTCGTTCAAAGGCATCTATATCCAGGGCGAAGATATCCTCCAGTCCGATCCGGACACCAAGCATGTCGCCGCCGGCCTCGCTGCCATGGAATGCGTGGTCGTGCAGGATCTCTTCCTCAACGAGACGGCAAATTACGCCCATGTCTTCCTGCCGGGTTCGACCTTCCTGGAAAAGGACGGCACTTTCACCAATGCCGAGCGCCGCATCAACCGGGTGCGCAAGGTCATGACCCCGCGCAACGGTTATGCCGACTGGGAAGTGACGCAGAATCTCGCACAGGCCATGGGCCTCGACTGGCACTATGCGCATCCTTCCGAAATCATGGACGAGATTGCCGCGACGACGCCGAGTTTCGCTTCCGTTTCCTACGACTATCTCGAAAAAATGGGCTCGGTTCAGTGGCCCTGCAACGAAGCGCATCCGCTCGGCTCGCCGATCATGCATGTTGACGGATTCGTGCGCGGCAAGGGCAAGTTCATCCGCACGGAATATGTGGCGACCGACGAACGCACCGGGCCGCGCTTCCCGCTGCTTCTGACCACCGGCCGCATTCTCAGCCAGTATAATGTCGGCGCGCAGACGCGCCGTACCGACAACGTCGTCTGGCACTCGGAAGACCGACTGGAAATCCACCCGCACGATGCCGAACAGCGCGGCATTCGTGACGGCGACTGGGTCAAGCTCGGCAGCCGTTCCGGCGATACGACGCTTCGCGCGCTGATCACCGATCGCGTGGCGCCCGGCGTCGTCTACACGACCTTCCATCATCCGGATACGCAGGCAAACGTCATCACCACCGATTTCTCCGACTGGGCGACGAACTGCCCGGAATACAAGGTGACGGCGGTGCAGGTATCGCCGTCCAACGGGCCGTCCGACTGGCAGGTCGAATATGATGAGCAGGCCCGCCGGTCCCGCCGCATCGCCGGCAAGATGGAGGCCGCCGAATAATGACGGAAAGGCCGACCCGGATCGCCGTGAAGGAGGTCGCCCGCAAGGGCGGCGTCATGATGCGGGGCGAACGTATCGTGCCCGAAGAAGTGCCGATCGCCTTTTCCTATGGCGGCAGCACACATGCGGTGATGATGGGTACGCCCGACGATCTGGAGGATTTCGCAGTCGGTTTCAGTCTGACGGAAGGCATCATCACGGATCGCAGCCAGGTTGCCGGCATCGAGCTGCTCGAGGACGAGAAGGGTGTCGATGTCCAGGTGACGCTTCTCGACGATGTCGAGGATGCGCTGAGGAAACGGCGGCGTAGCATGGCGGGACCTGTCGGTTGCGGCCTGTGCGGCATCGAATCGATCGAGCAGGCGGTCCGCGCCGTGCCGGATCTTTCCCGGGCCGGGCTATCGCTGTCGCATGCCGATATCGTCAAGGCGACCGCGCTGCTCAACGATTCCCAGCCGCTGCATCGCGAGACGCGGGCAGTGCATGGGGCCGGCTTCTATGTTCCCGGCAAGGGATTGGTCGCGGTGCGTGAGGATGTCGGCCGGCACAATGCGCTCGACAAATTGTGCGGCGCGGTCATCAGGGCGGGGACGGCCGGCGCTTCCGGCGCCGTCGTCGTCACCAGTCGCCTGTCGGTCGAAATGGTTCAGAAGACGGCAATTCTCGGCGCACCCGTGCTGATCGCCATTTCCGCGCCGACCGCGCTCGCCATCCGCACGGCCGAAGAGGCCGGCATGACGCTGGTTGCCCTCGTGCGCGGCCAGGATTTCGAGATTTTCACCCACCCGCATCGCCTGTCGCCCGGAAGCATCGCCGATGTCGCATGATACCAAGACCAAGCTCGTCTATATGGCAAACCAGATCGCAACCTTCTTCAAAACCCAGCCCGAAAGCGAGGCTGTGCAGGGAGTTGCGACCCATATCAACAAATTCTGGGAGCCGCGCATGCGGCGGCAACTCTTCGAAATTCTGGAGAAGGAAGATAACGGCCTCGATGCACTCGTGCTGCAGGCCGTGCCTCTGATCCGCAAACCGGAGCCGGCGCAAAACCAGCTTCGGTAAACCAACATCGGCGTGTGAATGAGGGGAAGTGGGATCAACCCGCTTGCACATACGCCTGTGGCAACAAGGTCTGAAACAAGGAGGAGTTGTTCATGACTGCAGCGGATACAAGTTCAGGCGACGTATTGGCAGGCGTGGGCCTGCTGGATCGCGAAAGAATCATTGCAAGACCCGGCTTCAACCGGTGGCTCGTGCCGCCGGCCGCACTTGCCATCCATCTTTGCATCGGCATGGCCTACGGCTTCAGCGTGTTCTGGCTGCCGCTGTCGAAATCTCTCGGCATTGCGGCATCGACCGTCTGCCCGGACCTGACGCTTGCCTCGGCACTCTTTACCACCACCTGCGACTGGCGCGTTGCCGATCTTGGCTGGATCTATACGCTCTTCTTCGTGCTGCTCGGTTCGTCCGCTGCCATATGGGGTGGCTGGCTGGAGCGGGTCGGACCGCGCAAGGCGGGCGTCGTCTCGGCCTGCTGCTGGTGCGGCGGCATCATCATCGCTGCTTTCGGGGTCATTTCCCACCAGCTCTGGATCATGTGGATCGGCGCCGGGGTGATCGGCGGCGTCGGCCTTGGTCTCGGTTATATCTCGCCGGTTTCGACGCTGATCAAATGGTTCCCGGACCGGCGTGGCATGGCAACCGGCATGGCGATCATGGGTTTCGGCGGCGGCGCGATGATCGGCGCTCCGCTTGCCAATATCCTGATGAACACGTTCAAGACGGACACGTCCGTCGGCGTCTGGCAGACCTTCATCGCCATGGCGATCATCTATTTCGTGTTCATGCTCGGCGGAGCGTTCGGCTACCGCATTCCGCCGGCCGGCTGGCGTCCGGAAGGCTGGACGCCGCCCACCGCCAAGAGCACGATGATCACCACCAAGCACGTGCACCTGCGCGATGCGCACAAGACGAAGCAATTCTGGCTGATCTGGGCGGTGCTCTGCCTCAACGTGTCGGCCGGCATCGGCGTCATCGGCATGGCGTCGCCCATGCTGCAGGAAATCTTCGCCGGCTCGCTGATCGGCTTGCCG
The DNA here is from genome assembly GCF_052946295.1 of Rhizobium sp. KDH_Rht_773_N. Taxonomy (NCBI): domain Bacteria; kingdom Pseudomonadati; phylum Pseudomonadota; class Alphaproteobacteria; order Hyphomicrobiales; family Rhizobiaceae; genus Rhizobium; species Rhizobium sp. KDH_Rht_773_N. The sequence goes on from NZ_CM129525.1 coordinate 2,151,929, forward strand.
GATGTCGGTTTTGCGCAGCTTGATGCAGGCCAGAAGGCGTCGATTGCGACGATTGCTGCCGGCTTTGCCGGCCTGCTGTCGCTCTTCAACATCGGCGGACGGTTCTTCTGGGCCTCCCTGTCCGACAAGATCGGCCGCAAGAACACCTACTATACTTTCTTCATTCTCGGCATCGTTCTCTATGCTGCGGCTCCAACGCTCGCAGATATGGGCAACAAGGCCCTCTTCGTGCTGGCCTTCGCCGTCATCCTGTCGATGTATGGCGGCGGCTTCTCGACCATTCCCGCCTATCTCGCCGATATTTTCGGCACGCAGTTCGTCGGCGCCATCCATGGCCGGCTGCTGACGGCCTGGGCAACGGCGGGTATCGTCGGCCCTGTCGTCGTCAACTATATCCGCGAGGCGCAGATCGCCGCCGGCGTAGCACCCGGTCCGGCGCTCTATACAGGCACGATGTATATTCTTGCCTGCATGCTGGCGCTCGGCCTGATCGCCAATGCCTTTGTCCGGCCGCTCACCGACAAATGGTTCATGTCGGATGAGGAGGTCGCCGCTCTTCAGGCGAAGACTGCGGCTGCCAATGCCGGGCCGACCGGTTCCTTCGGCATCGGTACAGGCGGCCTCGACGCCAAGGCGGCGCTTGCCTGGGCCGTGGTCGGAATTCCCCTTCTCTGGGGCGTCTGGGTGACGCTGCAGGCAACCCTGGCATTGTTCGGCTAGAAGGAATTCCTCGCCGGCGAGCTCCTGAAAGGCTGGAGTTGGAGAGGACCGGGCGGGAGACATGTCTCCCGCCCGGTTTTTCAGAGCATCGCTTCATTGCAGGAGCAATCGTGCAATGCCTGCCAAGACTGGTGTCGGGGCCGCCGTCTCAACGAGATCTGACGGCGGACCTTATGCCGGCGCGCAACGAGACCCCGACCAGCAAAAAACCGCCCTTGAGGGGGCGGTTTCTCGTTCATGCCGTGCAATTGGCTTTTAGGCGGCCAGTTCGTCCGTCTCGTTTTCCTTGAACATCTTTGCGAGGTTCAGGAAGCAGATCATGCCGTTTTCGGAAGCGATGATGCCTTCGCAGAAGGCACGGTCGAAGGACGCGGTAACTTCCGGAACGGGTTGCACCTGGCTGGAAGAGATCGTCAGAATGTCCGAAACGCGGTCAACCAGCATGCCGATGACCATGTTGTGCACTTCGGCGACGACAATGGCGCTGCGTTCATTGGCGACGGTGCTCTTCATGCCGAGTTTGTAGGCCAGGTCGATGATCGGGATGACCGAACCGCGCAGGTTCATGACCCCGATGACGTCCGCCGGAGAGTGCGGGATCGGCGTCGAAGGCGCCCAGCCGCGGATTTCGCGGATGGTCGTGGTCTTCACGCAGAATTCCTGATCGTGCAGGCGGAAGGCAATGATTTCGAGCGTGTCGCCGCTGAAGCTAGTAGAGTTGATCGTGGCCATTAAAATTCTTCCCAACTATCGTAAGCCAGGGCAGAAGCGGATGCGCCACCATTGGCGCGGACGAGCTTTGCCTTCCCACCATGCGATGGCTTTGCACCTGGCGAAGCATCGTTGCGGTTATCGATGACTTTAGCGGAAGAGTGTTGCCCAAATCTAAACTGTGAGACGAGATTGCGAAGGTTTTCGGTTTCGGACGAAAGCCGGGCGCTTGCCGCCGTCGTCTCTTCCACCATGGCGGCGTTCTGCTGCGTGCCCTGATCCATGATGTTGACAGCCTTGTTGATTTCGGCAAGCCCGGTCGATTGTTCGCGGGAGGACTCGACGATCGCCGTCACGTTAACGTCGATATTGCCGACCTGGACGACGATCCGTTCCAGTTCCTGGCCGGTCTGGCCGACAAGATCGACACCGCTTTTTACATGCTCCGAGGAGGTGGTGATGAGCGCCTTGATCTCCTTGGCGGCGCTCGCCGAGCGCTGCGCGAGTTCACGAACCTCCTGAGCGACGACGGCAAAACCCTTGCCGGCCTCACCGGCGCGTGCCGCCTCGACGCCGGCGTTCAGCGCCAGCAGGTTGGTCTGGAAGGCGATCTCGTCTATCACGCCGATAATGTTGCTGATCTCGTGCGAGGATTTCTCGATCTGGCCCATGGCGTCGACCGCCCTGCGGACGATATTGCCGGAATGCTCGGCGCCGCGCTTCGTTTCCGCGACAAGGCCGCCTGCTTCGGCAGCCCGGCCGGCACTGTCGGCGACGGTCTGGGTGATCTGATCCAGTGCGGCAGCGGTTTCTTCGACGGTTGCCGCCTGCTGCTCGGTGCGTTTGGACAGTACGTCGGCAGCTTCCTTGGTCTCGCGGGCACCGCTGGCGATCGCCTCGGCGTTGTCGAGGACCGTGCGCATGGCGTCGCCGAGCCTGTCGATCGCGGCATTGAAGTCGGTCCGGACTTTCTCGAGCGCGGGCGGGAAAGGATTTTCGATCCGTTTCGTCAGGTCGCCCTCGGCAAGCGCCGTCAGGCCGGTTGCCAGATCGTCGACGGCACGCACGCGTGCGGTGACGTCGGTCGCGAACTTGACCACCTTGAAGATGCGGCCGCTCATGTCGAAGATGGGATTGTAGGACGCCTGGATCCAGACGACCTTGCCGCCCTTGCCGATCCGCAGAAATTCCTCTGCGACGAACCGGCCGGCGGCAAGCGTCTTCCAGAATTCCTTATAGGCTTCGGAGCGCACATAGGCCGGCTCGCAGAAAATGCTGTGATGCTTGCCGCGGATTTCTTCCATCCGGTACCCCATGACCGAGAGGAAGTTGTCGTTCGCCTCCAGGATCTCGCCATCCGGTGTGAATTCGATGACAGCCTGAGCCCGCGAAAGGGCCGTGATTTTGCCTTCGGCGTCGGCGGCTTTCAGCTTGGCGGCGGTGACGTCGCTTGCCAGCTTGACGATCTTGTAGGGCTTGCCACCCGACATCAGCGGGTTGTAGCTCGCTTGGATCCAGACCTCGCGGCCATCCTTGCCGATGCGCTTATATTCGCCGGCATCGAATTCTCCCCTGCCGAGCTTCTGCCAGAATTCCCGGTAGGCGGGGGAGGCGACGTAATCCGGTTCGCAGAAAATGCTGTGATGCTTGCCGACAATGTCGCTGAGCTTGTAGCCCAACGCTCGGCAGAAATTCTCGTTCGCGTTCAGGATCTTTCCCTGCAGGTCGAATTCGATCGTCGCCTGCGATTTCATGAGAGCGACGACGATCGCGCGCGAATCCGATGTCGCGCCCAGCGAAAACAATGACATTTCAATTCTCCGATACGTGATGGCGACCAGCCGATGTCTCGGAGAATGGTTCGGATTTCGGGCATGACGGGGCCACAGTAAAACTGCAGTATATCCGGCAATACTTGAAAATCCGTCCTGCTTCGCAAGTGCGGCGGATCGGTTCAATGCATTTGCGAAACCCGCCCCGTGGCCCTAGATGCGGAACTGAAATCTAATCGCATGATTTAGGTATAATTTCTTCGTTAATAATGAGTAACCAAATCCAATTTCTGCCGAATTTCGGCCGATTTTCACGGATTTGTGCAGATTAAACCCGAGATATCCCGAGGTTAATCAGCGTCGGTTGTAAGATGATCGGCGATTTTGCTTTAGGTTATTGTCTTTTCAATTTGTGAAATCGCCCAGTCGACCTGTTGCCTGGTGATGACCAGCGGCGGCGCCAGGCGAATCGTGTGGTCATGCGTATCCTTAGCGAGAAGGCCGCGATCCTTGAGAGCGTAACAATATTGCCGGGCACCGCCGGCTTCCGGCTCCAGTTCGACCGCAAGCATAAGGCCACGGCCGCGCACGTCCCTGACGATATTGGAGCGGATGGAGCGCAGGCCTTCGAGGAAATAGGCGCCCATCGTCTCGGCGTTTTCGATCATGCCTTCTTCGGTCAGCACTTTCAGGGCCGCGCGGGCGACCGCGCAGGCGAGCGGATTGCCGCCGAAGGTCGAGCCGTGCTGGCCGGGCTTGAGCACGCCGAGGACTTCGGAATTCGAGAGCACGGCCGAGACCGGATAGAAGCCGCCGGAAAGCGCCTTGCCGATGAGCGTCACGTCGGCCTCGATACCCTCGTGTTCTTCGGCGAGCAGCTTGCCGGTACGGCCGAGGCCGGTCTGGATCTCATCGAGGATGAGGGTGACGTTGTTTGCCGTGCAAAGTTCGCGCACGCGGGTGAAATAACCGGCCGGCGGGATGATGACGCCGGCTTCGCCCTGGATCGGCTCGATCAATGCCGCAACGGTGTTGGCATTGATGGCGTCCGCGAAGGCTTCGGCATCACCGAAGGGAACAATGCGGAAGCCCGGCGTATAGGGTCCGAAGCCGGCACGCGCGTCAGGATCGGTCGAGAAGCTGATGATGCTGAGCGTGCGGCCGTGGAAATTGTTGGCGCAGACGATGATCTCGGCCTGGCCTTCCGGCACGCCCTTCACCTCGTAACCCCATTTACGAACCGCCTTGATGGCGGTCTCCACGGCTTCCGCGCCCGAATTCATCGGCAGGATCTTGTGGGAGCCGGTCAGTGCGGCAAGCTCCTCATAGAGATAGGCGAGCTGGTCGTTGCGGAAGGCGCGCGAGGTGAGCGTCAGGCGGCCGGCCTGCTCGACCATGGCGGCCAGGATCTTCGGATGGCAATGGCCCTGGTTGACGGCGGAATAGGCCGAGAGGCAATCGAGGTAGCGCTTGCCGTCCGTATCCCAGACATGAACACCTTCCCCCCGCGTCAGCACCACATCAAGCGGCTTGTAGTTGTTGGCACCAAGACGCTGTTCGGTAGCAATGAGGTTCGACGAGATGTTCATGGCCGGTGCTCCCTTATGCGGCGCGTGTAGGACGATCGAAGATGCGGCGGCCGAAGAGGCTTGCCGTCATCTCCACCATGATGCGGGCGCTCTTGCCGCGGTCATCAAGGAAAGGATTGAGTTCGACGAGGTCGAGCGAGGAGACGAGGCCGCTGTCGGACAGCATCTCCATGATCAGGTGCGCCTCGCGGAAGGTGGCGCCGCCGGGGACGGTGGTGCCGACGCCGGGCGCAAAATCGGGATCGAGGAAATCGACGTCGAAGCTGACATGCAGCAGGCCGTTCGCCTTCTCGACCGTTTCGAGAATCTGGCGGATGATCGCCGCTACGCCGGTCTCGTCGATCGAACGCATGTCGGAGACATTGACGCCGTGCTTGCGGATTTCCTGCCGTTCCGAGGCATCGACCGAACGGATGCCGACCTGGAAAACCTTCTTCGGGTCGACCAGCGGACGATCCCCGGGCAGGATCTCGGCAAGATTGGCGAGCCCGCAGAAGAAGGCGACCGGCATGCCATGAATATTGCCTGACGGCGAGGTTTCCGGCGAATTGAAATCCGAATGCGCGTCGAGCCAGAGAACGAAGAGCGGACGCCCCTTCTCGGCCGCATAGCGCGCCATGCCGGAGACACTGCCCATGGAAAGGCTGTGGTCGCCGCCAAGGATCAGCGGGAAGCGGCCGGATCTCGCGGCGTCGTAGGTAGCGGCTTCAAGCGCGCGCGTATAGGCGCCGACGGTGCGAAGATTGTGTGCCTTCGGATGGTTGGGCAGGTCCCTTGCCGGCACGACATCGAGGTCGCCGGCATCGATGACGTCATGCCCGAGATCGATCAGCGCCCTGTCGACGCCTGCAATGCGCAATGCCGTCGGCCCCATGCCGGCGCCCCTGCGGCCGGAACCTTCCTCAAGGGGAACGCCGATGAGGGTGACAGATCGAGATTGTGCTTCCATTCCGAGGGCTCCGTTGTGAGGCCTGTTTCGGCCGATAGTGGGATAAAGTGGCGGCGGCAAATAGATGGAAAAGTGTCAGAAATGGAATATGATTGCGCAAATTGATAAAGCTAATTTGACAAAGCGAAACCATGGACGATCTCGACAACGAGCTTCTGAGCGCACTTCGCCACAATGCGCGAATCTCCGTCTCCTCGCTTGCCGCCATGACCGGCGCATCGCGGGCGACGGTTGCTGCGCGCATCGACCGGCTGGTCGAAAACGGCACGATTGCCGGTTTCACGATCCGCACCGGCCATGAGACCCGTTCGGCCGGCGTTCGGGCGATCGTCATGATCGAAGTGCATGGCAAACTTGCCGACAAGGTCGCCACCCAACTCCGCGGCCTGCCGCAGGTGCGCGCGCTGCACAGCACCAACGGCAAATGGGATTTCGTCGCCGAACTTGAGGATCGTGACCTCGTATCCTTCGATGAAACCCTCCGCCGTATACGTCTCATCGACGGCATCAACACGACCGAAACCAACATCTTGCTGAAGACCAGCAAGGCGAGCTTCTAGCCCTGCCTCAATTCCAGGCCGGCCTCAGTATTCGTGTTCATAGACGATACCGGCCTCGCCGTCGCCCTTGCCGCCGGCAGCACCCCGCAGCTTCACGCCGCGCCCGACATCGAGATTGATGATCGCCTTGGCGCCCGATTCTCCGCCCTGCTGCAGCTCGAAATAGGTCCGCTCGTTGAGATAACGGCCGACGCTGACGCTGGTCTGGCCCCTTTCGTCGGTGCTGATGTCGAGGTCGTCGACGCCGAGCTGGTTGCGCAAACCCTCGAAGAGCGAGGTGGAGCGATTGCCGGCGAGCTGGCTGACGGCATCGGCAAGCTGGGCGATCTGGACCGGCGACAGGCGCGACATGGATTGGCCGAAGATCAGCTGGGCCAGCACCTCGTCCTGCGGCAGGGCAGGTGAGGAGGAGAAGGTGATGGCCGGATCGGTTGCGAGGCCGGTGACATCGACCGTCAGCGTCGTCGTGCCTGACGTGGACGTGGCCTCCATGTCGAGGGCCGGCGTCAGGTCGCCGGCAAAGGTGATGCGGCTGCGGTCGGAGAAATCGAGACGGCGGTTGAGGATGGTCAGACGGCCGCGCCGCATGGTGAAGGCGCCGGCGACCTGCGGTGCGGCAGCCGAGCCGCGGATCGTGATGTTGCCGCCGACTTCCGCATCGATGCCTCGGCCGCGCACGAAGATCTGCGAGGGCGCGTCGAGCTGGATATCCAGCATGATGGTCGAGGACCTTTCGCGTGGCTGCCGTTGTGCATTGTCCCTGAGCTGGGCGAGCACCGCAGGCGGCGCGTGGATGTGGCGGATATCGATTTCACGCAGCGATGTCGGAAGCCTCTCCGGCACTGTGATCGACGCCTTGTCGACGTGAATCTTGCCATTGAGCGTCGGATTGGAAAGCAGCGGCCCCTTCAGGCCGAGCGCGCCGTCCACGGTTGCGACAACCAGCGTGCCGTCGACATAGACGGCACGGTCCAGGCGGATGGAAAGGTCGGCCGGGAAGTTGCCGCTGATGCCGACCGAGCCGCTTGCCGAGATCGAGCCGCCGCTGGCCAGGCGGCCGTTCAGCCGCGAAATGACAGCCTGCTGTCCGTTGAACGTAATGGTTGCTCCCAGGCCTTCAAGGGCAAGGTTACGACGCACGTCGATCAGTTTTGCGCCATCTGTCGTCACCGTTCCCCGGAGGATGGGTGCTGCCGTCGTGCCGCTGACCTCGAGATTGACGTTCGCGATTCCTTCGGCGACGAGCCCCTGTTGGGCGAGCTGCGCACCGAGAACGGCAAAGGGGAGATTGCCGTTGAAACGCATCGACATGGCACGATTGCCCGTCATAGCCAGATTGCCGCCTCCCTTCAGGGACAGCCCGCCGTCGCCGGCAAGGCTGGTATCGACCGTCAGGCGGCTGTCGGCGAGCCTGCCGTTCGCACCGATCGTAAACGGGGCAAGGCCGGCGCTCCTGGTCTGGCTGGTTTCGGCGTTTTTCCAGTCGACCTTGAAATCGACTGCGGGCAGCGGAAGCGATCCGGAGGCGGTGGCCGTTGCCGAGATGGCGCCCGATGCGCCAAGGTTCGGGACAAAACCGTTGGCGACGGCCGCCGGCAGATTGGCAATATCGGCCTTGACGTTCATCCCCCTGATGGTCGTGCCGGCGATCGCGAGATTGCCCGTTGCCTTCAGCGAGACGCCGCCGTTGCCGTTGAGATTGGCGTCGAAATCCAGCCGTTGCCTGCTGAGCTTGCCGGAGGCGGCAAGCGTCAGGCCGGACAGCCCGGCCGTTCTGGTGTGTCTCGTCCCGGCGTTTTTCCAATCGATCTTGAAATCGGCCGACGGCGCGGTAAGCGCACCCGAGGCAGTTGCCGTTGCCGTGACGATGCCTTCGGCTCCGAGGTCCGGGACGAAGCCATTCGCCACCGCTGCCGGCAGATTGGTGATGTCGGCCCTGGCATCGATAGCCTGGACCGTGGTGCCTGCCAATGCGAGATTGCCGGCGGTTTTCAGCGAGACGCCACCCCTGCCATTCAAACTGGCGTCGAAATCGAGACGGTTGCTGACATATTTGCCCGATGCGGCAAGCGCCAGGCCGGAAAGACCGGCGGTCCTCGTTTGGCGCGTGGCAGCATTCGTCCAGTCAAGCTTGAAATCGACCACCGGCTCTGCCGGCGTGCCTGAGGTAATGGCGCTGCCGGAGATCGTGCCTTCGGCGCCAAGGCCGGGCACAAAGCCGTTGGCCAGGTTTGCGGGCAGGCCGGCAATGTCTGCGTTGACGGCGAGGTCGCGAATGGCGGTGCCGTCGATCGTTACGCCGCCGTTCGCCTTCAGAAGGGCGCCATTGCCACTGCCGAGATTGGCGTCGAAATCGACCCTGTTGTTTTCGTATTTGCCGGTGGCCCTGGCGGAGAGGTCGGTGAGCCCGTTGCTCCTGGTCTGGCGTGTCGCCGCATTCGCCCAGGCAAGGTCGAAGGTGACGGCCGGTGTCGGCAGCGAGCCGGAGGCGGACGCTTTGCCGGAGATCGTGCCTTCGGCGCCGAGATCGGGGACGAAGCCGTTGGCAAGGCTGGCCGGAAGGTTTGCGAGATCGGCATCGACCTTGAGACTGCGCACGGCGGTCCCCGCAAGCTCGACATTGCCCGTCGCCTTCAGCGTCAGGGTCTTCGGTCCGGCGAGACTGGCATCGAAATCGAGCTTGCGGTCGGCAAAATGGCCGGTGGCGGCAAGGTCGAGCCCGGTCAGGCGGGCTGTCTTGATGTGCCGCGTCGTGGCGTCCTGCCAGGTGAGTTTGAAATCCGCGGTCGGCGCGGCCGGCGTGCCGGATGCCGAGGCCGTGCCGGAAATCGTTCCGCCGGCATCGAGATCCTGCACGAAACCGTTGGCGATATTGGCGGGCACATTCGCAAGTTCGGCATCGACCTTGATATTGCCGATCGTCGTTCCGGTAACAGCGACATTGCCGCGGGCTTTCAGCGACAATCCGCCCTTGCCGGCGAGCGCCGTGTCGAAATCGAGCCTGCTGTCGGCAAACCTGCCGAATGCATCGAGCGACAGACCGGAAAGTCCGGCCGTCTTTGTCTGGCTCGTCGCGGCCCCTTTCCAGTTTAGCTTGAAATCAGCCGCCGGCGCTGCGGGTGTGCCCGTTGCCGTGACCGTTCCTGAAACCGTACCTTCGGCCGCAAGGCCGGGAACGAAGCCATTGGCGATCCTGGCCGGCAGGCGGACGATATCGGCGTTGACATTCAGGGCCGGGCCGTTCGGATCTGCCAGGCCAATGTCGCCCGCCGCCTTCAGGGAAAGCCCGTCAGCGCCGCTCACGTCGCCATCGAAATTCAGCCTGTTGTCGGCGAAAATACCCGATGTCGAGATGCCGAGAGGGTCGAGGCCGGCGCCTTTCGTGTGGCTGGTGGCGGCATCCTTCCAGTCGAGCTTGAAATTGACTGTCGGGGCGGCCGGTGTCCCGGTCACATTGACCGTCCCGGAAATCGTGCCATCGGCGGCAAGGTTGGGAACGAAACCGTTGGCGAGGCTTGCCGGCAGGTCGGTGATGACGGCATCGAGCTTCAGCGTCTCGCCGGCAGAGCCCGTAACCGCGACCGAACCCTTGCCAGTCTTCACGGTCAGGCCGTTCAGGCTGGCAACTCCCCTGGTGATGTTGACCTGTGCGGGTGACGCCAGTTCGACGGGAATGTTGCGCGGTTTTGCGGCGAAACGATCGAGGCGGAGGTCGATCATGCCGCCTGCAGACTGCACGCTGCCGGCCGCTTCCAGCGGATTGCCGTCATAACCTGCGTCCAGCTTGAAGTCGGTGCGGGTCTGCTGCTGAACGAAATCAAGCGCAATGCCAGTAAGCTTGTTGCTACCGGCGCTGAATTCGTCGGCCCGTATCGTGCCGTTGGCGGCAAAAGCCTGGAGATCGCTGACGGTTATGTCGATGGTCGGTCTGGCGATCGTCAGCGTGTCGCGGTGGATGCCGCTGCCGTTGGCGGTGACCTTGAGTGCGATCCTGCCGTCGCTGCCGGCAATGTCGACGGAGCCCTTGAGGTCGCCTTCCGCCTTTTGACCGCCGAGGGCGGCAAGCAGGCTGATGTCCGGGAAGTCGAAAGTCAGTGCCCCTGCCGGCGTCATGCCTGACGAAAGCGTGAGGTTGCCAGCCAGGCGGTTGCTGCCGACCTCCGCTGTCAGCGCGGGAATGGAAATCGTGCCGTTCTCCGACTTGACGTCGCCATTGATGCCGATCGGCTGACCGTCGATCGTGCCGGTCGCGGCGATCCGGCCCTTCGGCGCGGCAGGATCGGCGGAACCCGTCAGGTCGATGTTGAGATTGCCGACCGTGCGGTCGGCCATCTGCAGGGTGGCGGCTTTCACGCTGGCGGTGAGCGCAAGTGCGGGAAGCGTTCCGCTTGCCTTGACGCTGTAGTCGGCTTCTCCGCTCGTGCCCGACAGAAGCTTGCCGATATCGGGAAGTCTGCCGGCAAGGTCGGCCGTCAGCGCGCCTTCTTCGAGGGCGACATTGCCGGTTGCCTCGACGGTCGGCGATGCGAGCGTGATGTTGGAGAGCGTGACCTTCGACGGGATGGTGCCGGCAACCTGGGTTTCGAGGCTGATCGGCGCATCGAATTTCTCGGCGATGGCCGGCGGCAGGGCGGCGGGCTGGACGGTAAATTTCGCATTGCCGGTCAGCGTATTGTCGGCCAGGCCGTAGGAGCCGTTGAGATCGGCGCCGATATTGGCGCTTTCGATGGTCGTGCCGTTGAAGCCGATGCCGTTGCGCGAAATCTGAAGCGGAGCGACGAGCGTGATCGGTCCGCGAACCGCACGGTTGAGGTTGGGCTCGGTGAATGTCGCGTCTCCGGCGACAAGGCGCAGCTGGATATCGCCGGCGCCGTTGGCCAGATTGAAGGCATCGCTCTTGGCCGTCAGCTTGACGTTGCCGATATCGGCCTGCGGCATTGTCGCCGAATCCAGCGAGCCGCTGGCGTTGATGCGCACGGCCTGGGCCTGTCCGGTCATCGCCAGATTGAGGCCTGAAATCATGAAGCGGGCTTCGTCATCGGCAAGCGGCCAGCGGAAATCGACCGGACCCGAAGTGCCGAGCACATTGGCATTCAGGCTGTTGTTGCCGGCAGGATCGAGCGTGCCGGATGCGGCGATGACGACGCTGCCGGTTGCGATATTGCCGGTCTGAATGTCGATCTTGCCATGATTGTCGAAGGTCGCCGAGACATCGACGTTCGTCTGGCCGGCAAAAAGCGGCCGGAATGCCATGGGAAGCAGCGAGCTCACGTCGCCGCCGCCCTTGAGGTCGAGATGATGCAGGCCGTCGGGCGTGATCGCGTGCTTGCCTTCAAGCGAGGCGCGCTGCTGGCCGTCGAGGGCGGCCTGCAGCTTGCCGTTCCAGTCCGAGATCGGCCCTTCGCCGTTAAGCGCGATATTGACCGCCGGGCTGCCGGGCAGGCCGAGGAAACCCGCGAGCAGGCCGCCCTGCGGCTCGGCCAGCTGGGCGTTCAGCCGCAGATGGCCGCTTGCCGGGGTAAATGCGACATCGGCGGAGAGTTTGGCCTCGGGAACCTGGTGGCGGTTGACGTTGATCAGCGCCTCCCCGCCATCGCCATCGGCCTTTAGGCTGCCTGTTGCGGCCAGCGAGAAGGCGCGGCCGGTCAGCGGCGCTGCGAGCGAAATATCGGGCAGGGCGATGTGTTCGACATCGACCTTCAGCGGCAGCCGGAAACCGTCGCCGCTCTCTTCCCCTGCCGCAGCCGGCCTGGAGGGCAGGGTGCGAACCGGTCGGCGGCGCACGTCGATGGAGGCGACGGAGACCTGCCTGGCGTGGAAGGTGCCCGTCAGCAGGGCCAAGGGGTTCCAGTCGATGGCGATGCCGCGGATTTCCGCGAATGTGCCGCGCGTATCCGAGAGCGTGATTTCGGCTGCGCGCAGGCCGCCGGTCAGCAGGCCTTCGGGTTCGCGCACCGATATCGTCATATCGCGGTTGGAAAGGGCGGAAGCGACGTTTTCGGTGACGATGCGGGCACCGAAAGAGGTGAAGCCGAAGATCGCCAGCGCAATGACGGCGAGAATGATCGCAGCGCCGAGCCCGTAGCCAAGGAGCCGCATGATCCAGTTCATGATTTTCGCCAACATTTGCATAGAGCGGACACTATCCCGTTTTCATGACAGCTCACAGGCCGGAAAATACTGCGAAATCGGCCATTTCCGTGATTGGCCTAGAATGATTGGCCTATGCCGGCATAGATTCCATAATCCGTCCCACCATCGTACCTGTTCAGTGGCACGGCGAAATCAAGCCGCAGAGGCCCGAAAGGCGTTGCATAGCGGATCCCGGCGCCCGCACCGGCCCTGATATCGGAGAAATCAGGCGCAATACTGTCCGAAACCGTGCCGACATCGATGAAGGGCACGATGCCGATCGTATCGGTGATCTTGATGCGCGCTTCGAAGGAGCCGGTCACATAGGAGCGGCCGCCCGTGGCCTCATCGTTTTCGTTATAGGGCGAGATTTCCTGATAACCGTAGCCGCGCACCGAACCGCCGCCGCCGGCAAAGAAGCGCTGGGTTGCCGGAATCTGCTCGACACCGCCGCCGCCGATCAGCGTGCCGGCCGCAAGCTTGCCGGCGAGCACGATGCGATCCTCCGCGCCGAGGCCGAGATAGCCCGATATCGAGCCCTCGAAGGCCGAATAGACCGTGCCGTTCATGAACTCGTAGCCGGGCTTTGCCGATAGCGTGGCGTGGTAGCCGCCGGTCGGATTGTATTTGTCGTCGCGGGCGTCGCGATCATAGGTGATCGGCAGCGTGAAGGTCAGGTAGTTGTTGTTGCCGAAGGCGTCGTCGTCATTCTCGAAGCTCAGCTCGCCGGCTGCCGACAAGGTATCCTGATCGGTCAATTCATAGGAGAGGCCGAGCGAGGCGGTGATCAGCCTGGCATTATAGGCATCCGGATTCTGGGTCTTGGCGACGATGCCGGCCTTCAGGGTGGCGGATGGATGGATGAAGCCCGGTTTTGTGAAGAGGATGCCGGCGGAGTAATCGAGATCGCCGAAATCGGACGCTTCGCCGAGGCGCGAGACGGCACCTTCGATGCGCAGCGATTCGGCTTCGCCGAACAGGTTGCGGTGGCCCCAATAGCCATTGATGCCGAAGCCGTCGATCGTCGAATATTGCGCGCCGATGCCGAGGTAACGCCGCTTGCCTTCGGAAACCTCGATCGTCATGGGCAGGGTGCCGTCGGCGGCCAGCGCGTCGGCTTCGTGGATCGTCACGCTTGAAAAGACGCCGAGCGCGCGCAGGCGCTCGCCTGCCTTTCTCAGGGCTTCGGGCGAATAGGCTTCGCCCTTCTCCAGGCGCGAATAGCGCTGGATGAATTCCGGCTCGACCCTTTCTTCGCCAGTCACGCCAACCTTGCCGATCGGAGCAACCGGACCGCCTTCAGCAGCGAGGACGATATCGACCGTGTTGCGGCTGTGATCGGCGACGACGCGCCGCTCGGTCAGCTTGGCGAACGGCCTTCCTTCGCCCTTCAACTGGTCGACGATCGTATCGCCGGCCTTGATGATGGCGAGCGAACCGGCTTGCGCGCCCGGCGCCAGATTGTAATCGGCGGGATTTCGATGCGCAGCGTCGCCGCCGAACTGCACCTCGTTCACAGTGAAGACCGGGCCGGGCGTTATATCCACCTTGACCGGGATGGGTTTTGAGCGATCGAAAGTCGGGTTCGGCGGCAGGTCGTCCAGGTTGCGGCCGTCGACGGTGATCGTCACGACGCCGCCGTAGCGCGCTTTTTCGTAGAGTGTGGCGATCAGCCTGTCGCGGTCGTCGCGCGCTTTCACGACGACGCCGAGATCGCCGGAAACCGGAAGGTTCTTGTCGCCGACCAGGCGAGAACTGTCCTCCAGCGCCTTCTTGAGATCGCTGTCGGCCGTCCCGGTCTCGAGCACCACGTCATAGCGCACGGGATCGGGCACCTGCAGGCTCTCGTCCTCGTCCTTGCCGAATATGGTGATGCCGAAAAGCTTGAATGCGTAAGCCTTGCTCACGAGGACCGGTGAAAATGCAGCCGCTGCTGCAACCACCAGCATGGCGCCTGCTTTATACGCAATACCCGTTTTCAGGCCCGTCCCTCTAATCCGCATCCGCTGCTTTTGGGTTACACTAAAATGAAGCTCTGCGTTGCCCAGCCGAGCGCAAGCTTAGCGGCAAAATCGCGCCACGTGTACCAATTTAAATTGTCGGCGCACTAATTTAGTACAAAAAAATCCCGGACGACGATCCGGGATTTCCATTTTTCCGTCCTGATTGCAGATCTCAGCGGCAATCGTCGATATAGCGACGGCCGTAGCGATCACGGTAATAGCATTGGCCGGGCTGCTCCGCGACCCTGCCGATCAGCGCGCCCGAAACGCCGCCGATCGCTGCACCGACGGCCGCGCCGCGCACGTCGCCGGTGACTACGCCGCCGATGACGGCACCCGAAGCCGCGCCGATGCCGGCACCTTGCTGCGTGGGTGTACAGCTTGCGATCGAAAGGCCGATCAGTGCGAGTACGAGGACTTTTCTCATCTCTTCTCTCCGAGGTTCTTGGCGCCCCAGCGGGCGGATGTCGTCCCTAGCCTGTTTTTTCTCAAGGCTAGCCCGGAAACTATGTCGCAAGAAGGGCTTGTCTACCGTCATCAAGCCTTTTTTCGTAAGGCGCGGGTTTCTTTCCACGATTAAAGCAGGAGTTTCGAGGATTTTTCCGCGGAATTGACGCCGATCAAATTCCTTGGGCGCGACTCGCGTATTTTTTATCTGGAATCATTCAAAAGTCTGCGCCTTTTGCCGCAGTTGATGATAAAGCAGGGACCAAGGGTTGACGTGCGGTTGCCGTCTCAGCAACAAACAGCCGTACGAACTGGAGCATATGATGGATTTCGAAGCGTTTTTCAAAAACGAGCTGGATGGGCTTCACACCGAAGGCCGTTACCGCGTTTTTGCCGATCTGGAACGCCATCGCGGCAATTTTCCGCGCGCAACGCGCCACACGGCCAATGGCGAGCAGGAAGTAACCGTCTGGTGTTCTAACGACTATCTCGGCATGGGTCAGCACCCCAAGGTGATCGAGGCGATGAAAGAAGCCATCGATCACTGTGGCGCGGGTGCGGGAGGCACCCGGAATATTTCTGGCACCAACCACTACCATGTTCTGCTCGAGCAGGAACTCGCGGATCTGCACGGCAAGGAAGCCGCGCTGACTTTCACATCCGGCTATGTTTCCAACTGGGCGGCACTCGGCACGCTCGGCGCCAAGATTCCCGGGCTCATCATCTTCTCCGATGCTTTCAACCATGCCTCGATGATCGAGGGTATCCGCTACGCCAAGTGCGAGAAGGTTATCTGGAAGCACAATGACGTGGCAGATCTCGAGGCGAAGCTCGCTGCTGCCGATCCCAAGGCGCCGAAGCTCATCGCCTTCGAATCCGTCTATTCGATGGATGGCGATATCGCGCCGATGAAGGAAATCTGCGATCTCGCCGACAAATATGGCGCCATGACCTATCTCGACGAAGTGCATGCCGTGGGCATGTACGGTCCTCGCGGCGGCGGCATTGCCGAGCGCGAAGGCCTGATGGACCGTATCACCGTCATCGAAGGCACGCTCGCCAAGGCTTTCGGCGTCATGGGCGGTTATATTGCCGCTTCGGCGGCGCTCTGCGATTTCATCCGCTCCTTTGCGTCGGGCTTCATCTTCACCACGGCGCTGCCGCCGTCGCTGGCGGCCGGCGTGGTCGCGTCGATCCGGCATCTCAAGGTCAGCCCGTTCGAGCGCGCGCGCCATCAGGATCGCGTCCGCAAGCTGCGCGGCCTGCTCGACCAGCGCGGCATTCCGCATATGCCGAACCCGAGCCATATCGTGCCGGTCATGGTTGGCGATGCCGCCAAGTGCAAGTGGATCTCGGATCTGCTGCTCGACAATTTCGGCGTCTATGTCCAGCCGATCAACTATCCGACGGTGCCGAAAAAGACCGAACGCCTGCGCATCACGCCGACGCCGCTGCATTCGGATGCCGACATCGAGCATCTCGTCGGCGCGCTGCATTCGCTCTGGTCGCGTTGCGCGCTCGCCCGTCACGTCGCTTGACGCCACGGCGCCTGATTTTTCAGGACCGGCTTTTACCGGATGAGCCCGGCAGCTCGCTGCCGGGCTTCCTTGTCTGCGGCGAAGACATCGTCCATCGTCGCGGCCGCCGGCAGGGCGGTGAGATCGTCCATCACCTTTTCGGTAATTTCGGCCATGGCGAGGAAGGGCAGGCGGCCCTCAATGAAGGCTTCGAGCGCGACTTCCTTGGCGCCGTTCAGCACCGCGCCCTGGACGCCGCCGCGCGTCATCGCCAGTCGGGCGAGCCGCAGGGCTGGGAAACGCTTCTCGTCCGGCGCCTCGAAGTCCAGCCTTGCCAGCTTTGCGAAATCCAGCCGTTCGATCGGCAGGTTTGCCCGGCGCGGGTGGGACAGCGCATAGCCGATCGCGGTGCGCATGTCGGGCGCACCGAGCTGCGCCAGCACGGAGCCGTCCGTATAGCCGACCATCGAATGGATGACAGACTGCGGATGGACGATCACCTCCACCTGTTCGGGGCGCAGGCCGAAAAGGTGCTTCGCCTCGATCATTTCCAGCGCCTTGTTGAACAGCGACGCGCTATCGATGGAAATCTTCAGGCCCATCGACCATCTCGGATGGGCGCGCGCACTCTCCACCGTGACATCGGCCATCTTCTCTAGCGAGGATGTGCGGAAGGGGCCGCCCGATGCCGTCAGGATGACGCGTTCCACGGCATGGCGCTGGTTCTCCTCAAGCACCTGGAAGATCGCGTTGTGTTCGCTGTCCACGGGCAACAGCTTGCCGCCGCCGTTTTTCACCGACTCGATGAAAAGGTCGCCGGCCGAAACGAGGCATTCCTTGTTGGCGAGCGCGATATCGGCGCCGCGGCGTGCCGCAGCAAGGGTCGGCGCAAGGCCGGCCGTGCCGACGATGGCGGCCATCACCCAGTCCGCCTCGCGGTCGGCTGCTTCCATGAGGCCGGACTTGCCGGCGGCGACCGCGATGCCGCTGCCCGAAAGCTCGCTTTTCAGCGATTCGTAATGGCGGTCATCGGCGATGACGGCGAGCCGGGCGCCCGACGCTTTTGCCTGTTGCGCCAGCAATTCCACATTGCCATGGCCGGTCAGGACGGAAATTTCGAAATTTTCCCGGCCGCCCAGATGATCGACGACATTGAGCGTATTTTGGCCGATCGAGCCGGTCGAACCGAAGATACTGAGGCGCCGAGGCGCGGTTTTGCTCGTCATCATCGTCGATTTCGCAAGAAATTGCATATCCGGCATCGGCTCTACAGGGGATCGGGGAAGGCAGCAAGTGTGCAGTGCAGCAAATATCGGCCCCAGAGGGGTTTGGAGATCCGCGCGGTCGGCTTCGGCCACAAGGCGGTCGATGCGCGGCAGGCGGCAGCATCAGCGCTGCGAGCGGCGATTTCTCCAGTACCGTCGCCTTCAGCCAAAAAAACTGCCCAATCTCGGGCTGAGCGCATCCGTGCCTGATCCGTTTTCGGCGGCGCGGACGTGACGTGCCAATTTGAACTATCGGCTTCGCTGGCAGGCGAAACCAAAGCGCGGTCAGCCGCGTTTCTTCCTCACGACAGAGGAGGACAGAACCATGGTCTTCAAGGAACAGACATTTCACGGCCGTCAGCCCGAAGCCGAGGCCGACTACACCAATCGCGCGACGCTGGAAGCTGCGGTCGCAAACGCGCTGGCTGTGGCCGGCGGTATCGACGCATCCGATGTCGAGGTTACGGCCGAAGGCGACGAGATCGTCTTGAGCGGCCATGTCGGTACGGTGGAAGAAATCGAGCGGGCAACGGTTATCGCAAGAACAGTGGAGGGCGTGCATACGGTTCGCAACCGTATTCTTCTCGTGGACCCGACGGTTAACGTTCGACATTAACCATTAACGGAACATTAACTTTATGTAAGTTTATCCGTGCCGACCCCTGACCTAGGCTTGGATCATTCCATAGCCCCCGGAAAGTCAGGTGTTTCGATGCATCAGATGGAAATGATCAATCGCCGGACATGGAGCAGTCCGCTCTCCCGGCGCGACTATCGCAACAGCAGCAGCTTCATCAATGAAGGCGAGCGCACGGTGTTTGGCATCGGCCTTGCGAATGCCGCAGGCGGCAGCGTTCTCGATATTGGCGTCGGCGGCGGCCGCACGGCAGCGCTTCTCGCCAGACAGGCCAGCCACTATGTCGGTATCGACTATACGCCTGAAATGGTGACGCTTGCGCGGTCGAACCATCCGGGCCTTCGTTTTGAAAACATGGATGCGCGCGATCTGTCGGCCTTTGCCGCCGGCTCCTTCGATCTCGTCGTTTTCAGCTATAACGGCATCGATTCCGTCGACGCCGACGGGCGTAAATCGGTCCTGCGCGAGGTTTCGCGTGTGCTGAAGGCCGGCGGCACATTCGTTTTCTCGACATTCAATCGCGACTGGCATGGTTTTGGCGCAAACCGCGCCCGCTCGTCCATCATCTGGTCCAACCATCCGGTGAAGCTGAGCTTCCGGCTTCTCAAGCATGCGATGGGACTGGTGCGCGAGCGCCGTTTCGCGCCGCTGGAAGAGCGGGATGGCGAACATGCGATCCTGCTGCATCGCGCCCATGATTTCGGCATCATGGTTTACGCTACAACGCCCGGCCAGCTA
The DNA here is from genome assembly GCF_052946295.1 of Rhizobium sp. KDH_Rht_773_N. Lineage (NCBI taxonomy): Bacteria > Pseudomonadati > Pseudomonadota > Alphaproteobacteria > Hyphomicrobiales > Rhizobiaceae > Rhizobium > Rhizobium sp. KDH_Rht_773_N. The sequence continues at coordinate 2,170,969 of NZ_CM129525.1, forward strand.
CGCTCGCAACTCATGGAAAGCGGCTTCAGCGGCGAGCCGCTGCTCTTTTCGGTCGATGGTCGCCCGCTCGCCGGCCAGACGCCGGCAGAGGAGGAATATTTCCACGTCGTGGCGCGCAAGCCGTCACTCAGCTGATCAGCCGAAACGCTCGCTCAGGAAGCCGGCGGGAGCCTTTTCGCCGACAAGCCGATCGGTCTTATGCGCGGTAACGGGGGCGTGCGGCTGGTAGCTGACGGCGACGAGCAGGCCGCAGGTGATTGCACAGCCGATGGCAAGCAACATCATTCGGATACGCATGACGGATACTCCTGTTACTCGTGTTTTCCGCTAAAACGCGGGGGAAATCGCGAAGTTCCTCCTGCGCGGAAAAGTAAGCCCCGGCATTCCGGTCAGCCTTGCTGGCCTCGTCTGGGCGGCGATGGGCTTTATCGGCGGCTGGATCGTCGCGGCGCTGCTAGGGGCCGGCGCAAAACGTGCGGTGCGGTGGCGACCTGGGTATCGGTGAGAGAATGGTGATCCCGACGCGATTCGAACGCGTGACCCTCAGATTAGGAATCTGATGCTCTATCCTGCTGAGCTACGGGACCACTCGGATGCCATGCATACAAAAGGCTTGGCGTGAAGCCAAGCCTTTTTCAGCGTTTCGGATGCCGTTTCGTTTCAGGCGCCGAGGCGCTGTTCGGCAAGGCGCACCCAGTAGGAAATGCCGTGGGCGATGGCTTCGTCGTTGAAATCGTAGGCGGGGTTGTGCAGGCCGGCGGTGTCGCCGTTGCCGATGAAGATGAAGGCGCCGGGGCGGGCGTTCAGCATGTAGGAAAAATCCTCGCCGCCCATCATCGGATCGACTTCGGGATTGACGTTGTCTTCGCCGGCAATATCGGCTGCGATGGCGACGGCATACTCGGTCTCCTCCGCATGGTTGAAGGTGACGGGGTAGTTGCGGTGGAAGTTGATGTCGGCTTGCGCGCCATGGGCCGCGCAGATGCCGTTCACGATTTCGCGCAGGCGCGCCTCGGCCTGGGCACGCACGTCTTCGTCCAGCGTGCGGATCGTGCCGGCGAAAGTGGCGTCGTTGGGAATGACGTTGTGGGCGAAGCCGGCATTGAACTTGGTGACGGAGACGACGACCGAGCGCAGCGGATTGACGCTGCGCGAGGCGATCAGCTGCAGGTTGGTGACGATCTGCGCGCCTGTGGCGATCGGGTCGATCGTGCGGTGCGGCTGGGCGGCATGGCCGCCGCGGCCCTTGATGGTGATGGTGAATTCGTCGGTCGCCGCCATGATCGGGCCTTTGCGGGTGGCGAACTGGCCGACGGGCAGGCCCGGCAGATTGTGCATGCCGTAGACCTCTTCGATGCCGAAGCGCTCCATCATGCCGTCCTTGACCATCAGGTTGCCGCCGCCGCCGCCTTCTTCGGCCGGCTGGAAGATGACAGCGACATTGCCGTTGAAATTGCGGGTCTCGGCAAGGTATTTTGCGGCACCCAGCAGCATGGCGGTGTGCCCGTCGTGGCCGCAGGCGTGCATTTTTCCCGGCGTTTTCGAGGCCCAGGGCTTGCCGGTGATTTCGGTCAGCGGAAGAGCGTCCATATCGGCGCGCAAGCCGACCGTGCGGCTGCCTTCACCCCTGCCCTTGATGAGGCCGACGACGCCGGTGCGGCCGATCCCGGTCACGATCTCGTCGACGCCGAATTCCTTCAGCTTTTCAGCGACGAAAGCCGCCGTGTTTTCGACTGCGAAGAGAAGTTCCGGACGCGCATGGATGTGACGGCGCCACTCTGCAACTTCGTCCTGAAGTTCGGCGGCTCTATTCAGAATCGGCATTCTTGGCTTCCTGTAAATGAAATGCGTGGGGCCTGTCTGAAAGCATCACAAGGGCGTGATGCCTTGGAAATAACTTAGTCAATGACCTTTGCCATGTCATAGCCATATAGGGTAAATAGGGGAAGGTTTCGAGATAATTCCCTGAAGGACGAGCACTTGTCGACGCGCCACGATCGTTTGTTCGCCGCTTTGCGGCCCTTTTCTTTTATAGCGACAGCAACAGCGGTTCTGGTCTCGTCCGTTACACTTGCCGAGGCCAATCCGCATATTCTCGTCGACGTGCAGACCGGCCGCGTGCTCGAACATGAGGAAGCCTTCCGCAAGTGGTATCCGGCTTCGCTCACCAAGCTCATGACCGTCTATACGGTCTTCGACGCCATCCGTTCCGGCCAGATCAGCCTCGATACGCCCGTCGTCATGAGCAAGCGGGCGGCAGCCGCGCCGCCGGCCAAGATGGGCTTCAAGCCCGGCCAGAAGTTCACGCTCGACAGCGCGCTGAAGATCCTGATGGTCAAGTCGGCCAACGATATCGCCGTGGCCGTTGCCGAGGCTGTCGGCGGCACGCAGGAGGGGTTTGTCGTGCGCATGAACGCCGAGGCGGCAAAGCTCGGCATGACGGATTCGCATTTCGTCAATCCGAACGGCCTGCCGGGCAAAGGGCAATACACGACGGCGCGCGACCTTGCGATCCTGACGGTCGCCCTGCGGCGCGATTTCCCGCAATATGCCGGCTATTTCTCGCTTGAAGGTTTTACCACCGGCAAACAGAACGTGCCGAATATCAATATGCTGATCGGCCGCTTCGCCGGCGCCGACGGGATGAAGACCGGCTTCATCTGCGCCTCCGGCTTCAACCAGATCGGTTCGGCTACCCGTAACGGCCGCACGCTGGTTTCCGTCGTGCTCGGCACCGACAGCCTGGCCGCGCGCGCCGATGCGACGGCAAACCTGCTGCAGAAGGGCTTTACCACGCAGTTTACGGCCAATGATACGCTCGGTTCACTAAAGCCTTACGGGCCTGGCCAGGACCAGGTGACGGACATTACCGCCGATATCTGCAGCGCCAAGGGCGCCAAGGTGCGCAGCGAAACGCGTGACGAAGTCGGCCGCATGAAGGTGCAGTCGCCCTATATTCACGAGATGGATCACGAGCCGCAGTTCGTCTTCGCCGGCCTCATTCCCGGCCAGGATCCGCAGCCGGTCGCCCAGAACGACAAGACCGCCAAAGGGGATGCGGTGGAAGCGCTCGCCAATGTGCCGGTGCCGCTGCCGCGGCCGGCATCCTTCTAGGGAAAGACCATGAGCATGTTTAGCGACAAGATTCCGGTCACGATCCTGACCGGTTTTCTCGGCGCCGGTAAATCGACGCTTCTGAACCGTATCCTCAAAGATCCTGCCATGAAGGATGCGGCCGTCATCATCAACGAATTCGGCGATGTCGGCATCGACCATCTGCTCGTCGAAAGCTCCGGCGATTCCATCATCGAGCTTTCCGACGGTTGCCTCTGCTGCACCGTGCGCGGAGAGCTGGTCGATACGCTCGCAAACCTGATGGATGCCGTGCAGACGGGCCGCGTGAAGCCGGTCAAGCGCGTGGTCATCGAAACGACTGGGCTTGCCGACCCGGCGCCCGTCATGCAGGCGATCATGGGCAATCCCATCATCGCGCAGAATTTCGAGCTCGACGGCGTCGTCACCGTCGTCGATGCCGTGAACGGTCTGCAAACGCTCGACAATCACGAGGAGGCTCGCAAGCAGGTTGCGGTCGCCGACAGGCTGATCGTCTCGAAGAAGAGCATAGCCAGCAATACGGATGCGCTGACGGTGCGCCTGCGTGGCCTCAATCCGCGCGCGAGCGTCATGGATGCCGATAGCGAAGAGGCCGGCTCGGTGGACGTGCTGGTCAACGGGCTCTACGATCCCACGACCAAGATCGCCGATGTCGGGCGCTGGCTGCATGATGAGGATGAGCATGAGGCGCATCACCATCATCACGATCATGGCCATGCCCACGGTCATCACCGCCATCATCATGGCCATGAGCATCAGGACCCGCATGACGTCAACCGTCACGATGCGTCGATTCGCTCCTTCTCGATCATCGAGGAGAAGGCGATCGATCCGATGGCGCTTGAAATGTTCATCGATCTCCTGCGCTCGGCGCATGGCGAAAAACTGCTGCGCATGAAGGCGATCATCGCCACCTCGGACCGGCCGGAGCGGCCGCTGGTGCTGCACGGCGTCCAGAGCATTTTCCATCCGCCGGTGCGGCTTGCCGCCTGGCCGAACCCCGAGGACCGGCGCACCCGCATGGTGCTGATCACCAAGGATCTGCCGGAGGCTTTCGTGAAGGACCTCTTCGATGCCTTCCTCGGCAAGCCGCGGCTCGACACGCCGGATCGCGCTGCGCTCAGCGACAATCCGCTCGCCATTCCGGGCATGCGGATCTGACGGATCGCGATACGCTTCGAAGCGTTGCGTCGGGCCGCATCATCAAGAAGGGCGGCATCGAACAGCGGAGGGAGGCTCCTTCCACATCAACAGGGCTGCTTCAGCCCTTGCGGATCAGGAAACGGTGGCCGCGCTCGGTCTTTTCGGTGCTGATGAGCTCGTGGCCGTCTTTATTGCAGAAATGCGGGATGTCGATGACGGCGAGCGGATCGGTCGTATCGACGAGGATCAGCGCGCCGCTCGGCATGGCCGTCAGCTTCTTGCGTGTCCTGATGACGGGAAGCGGGCATTTCAGCCCGCGCAGATCGTAGAGAACGGCGTCCAAGCCGGTCAGTTCCTGGCCCAGAACTTCCAGAACGGCTTTTTGGTGGCATCCGCAGTTTCCTGCGGCGAAGGCTCAGGTGCGGCATAGGCCAGCGGGTTCTGCGTCGGTACCGGAATATTGGCCGGCAGCGCTGCGGCAACGGTCGTGGCCTGAGCCTGCGTCACTGGCGTCGCAGTCGCCGCGGTCTTTGCGGCAACGCTCTTGGCGGCCTGATTGGCCATCAACTCTTCGAGTTCGGCAACCTTGACCATGCGGCCGGCTTCCAGCGACGTGCCGGTCGGCGCATAGGCGAGTTCGCGGCCCTTGCGCAGTTTGGCAACGACTGCCTTGCGTTCGGCTTCCGTCGGGTCGTACCAGGCAAGGCCGTCATATTTCTTCAGAGCCGCCTGGTAGTCGGCATCATAGGTCTTGCCGTAGGAGGCGAGTGCTGCCGTCAGTGCCGGCGGTGTCGACATGGCCGGGCACTTGCCAGCGGGATTGAAGCTGCCGCCATCGCTTATCTGCTGGTTGAAGACGTATTTCTTCTCGCAGACATTGACCTCGGGCGGGCGCTTGGTGACTTCGAAATTGTCGTAGCCGACCTTCAGCATCTTCCAGAAGTCGTAGTTCGGGTCGAGGCGGTGCTTGACCATGTTCTCGGCCGTCATGCGGAAGGGGAAGGCCTGAAGCTGCACCGTCTGCTGACCGCCCTTGAAGGCGTCGCGGGCGAAGGCATAGATTTCCAGAACCTGCTGGTCCGTCATCGAATAGCAGCCGGACGAGGAGCAGGCGCCGTGGATCATCAGGTCGCTGCCGGTACGGCCGTTGACGGCGTCATAGCGGTTGGGGAAACCGGTGTTGATGGCGAGATAATATTTGGAATTGGGGTTCAGGTTGGCGCGGGTGAGGTTGTAGAAACCTTCCGGGGCCTGGCGGTCGCCCGTCTTCACCTTGGGGCCGAGCTTGCCGGACCAGGCGCAGATCTTGTAGTCGGCAATCTTGTCGAAACGGTTGTCCGACTTCGCCTTCCAGATCTCCAGCGAACCTTCTTCCTTGAAGATGCGGATCATGATCGGCGAATTGCGGTCCATGCCCTTGGCCGACATATCGGCCAGGATACGGGGCGGAAGCGGCTGCTCGACCTTGTTCTTGACGGTCGAGAGGTCGATGCCCTGGGCCGATTCCAATGCGTCGTTGCAGCCGGTCAGAGCCAGTGCCATGAGCGAAACATAGGCAAAATGACGTATGCGCATTCAATCAGCCCATCAATAATGCGACCCAACCCGCCTGCGGAAACCGGGCACAGCTCGGAATCATAGGCGGCTTATACTTGATAAATCCTTACCAGCCTATGACTTTTCCAGAGATGTCCTGCAAGCGCAGATGTTACAGATAACATTATTGTGGCCAAGATTTGGCCCCAATCGGCTGGTCCGGCCTGTGGATTTTACAGGTTTCGACCCATGGCAAGGAACTTCTGGCGGCGATCGTTGCGCAGCTGTTCGCCGGAACGCGAGGCCATTTCGGCCAGAGCGTTGGCGATCATGTCGCCGGTGGCGGCAATGACGCTGTCGGGATCGCGGTGTGCGCCGCCGAGCGGTTCGGGGATGATGCCGTCGATGACGCCGAGCGCCTTCAGGTCCTCGGCGGTGATCTTCATGTTGGTGGCGGCCTCCTTGGCGCGGGTGGAATCGCGCCAGAGGATGGAGGCGGCACCTTCCGGCGAGATGACGCTGTAGATCGAATGTTCGAGCATGTAGACGCGGTTGCCGGTGGCAATCGCGATCGCGCCGCCCGAGCCGCCTTCGCCGATGATGATCGAGATCAGCGGCACCTTGACGCCGAGGCACATTTCCGTCGAACGGGCAATGGCTTCGGCCTGGCCGCGCTCTTCGGCGCCGACGCCCGGATAGGCGCCCGCCGTATCGACGAGTGTGATGACCGGGAGCTGGAAACGATCCGCCATTTCGAGGATGCGGATCGCCTTGCGGTAGCCTTCAGGACGGGCGCTGCCGAAATTGTGCTTCAGGCGGCTCTTGGTGTCGTTGCCCTTCTCCTGGCCGATGACGGCGACGGGCTGGCCGCGGAAGCGGGCAAGGCCGGCCTGGATGGCGGCGTCCTCGGAAAACTTGCGGTCGCCGGCAAGCGGCGTGAATTCCTGGAAGAGAGTCTTGGCGTAATCGACGAAATGCGGGCGCTGCGGATGGCGCGCGACCTGCGTCTTCTGCCAGGCGTTGAGCTTCGAATAGATATCGACGATTGCCTCGCGCACGCGGACTTCGAGTCTGCCGACTTCGTCGGAGGTGTCGATGCTTTCGTCTTCCGTCGCCAGCTTCTTAAGCTCGATGATCTTACCTTCGAGGTCGGAGATCGGCTTTTCGAAGTCGAGATAGTTGTGCATGAGGTGCGTTTCCGTTCCTTGTGCGCGGGGCGGTTTCCTGGTTCTGCCCCTTGTCGCCGGTCCTATTCGTGCTTTTTCGCCTGTTTTGCAAGGGGGTGGTGCGTATGGACGAGCTGCTGGAGCCGTTCTTCCAGAACATGCGTATAGATTTGTGTTGTCGAAATGTCCGAATGGCCGAGGAGTTCCTGCACCACGCGAAGGTCGGCGCCGTTGGCCAGAAGATGGCTCGCAAAAGCGTGCCGCATGACATGCGGCGAGATCATCGAGGGCGTCAGGCCGGCGCGGATCGCGAGGTTCTTGAGGTCGCGGGCAAAGACCTGGCGCGGCAGGTAGCCTTCCTTCGATGCGGCCGGGAACAGCCAGGGACTGTCGTGCGGATCCTTCGACGCGGCGCTTTCTGCTGCCAGCATGCGGCCATAGGCCTTCACGGCGGCGATGGCCGATTGCGAGAGCGGAACCAACCGCTCCTTGCTGCCCTTGCCCCGGATCATCAGGAAACGGCCTTCCTGATCGAGAACGCGCGCCGGAAGCGAGACCAGCTCGCTCACACGCATGCCGGTGGCATAGAGCAATTCCAGCAGTGCCAGCATGCGCAACCGGTGAAGCTGGCCGGGCGCGGGGTCGGCGGCTTCGCTCTCGGCCCGGGTGAGCAGCTTCGTCACGTCCTCGACACCCATCGTCTTCGGCAGGGACCGGCCCTTTTTCGGCGCGTCGAGAATGCCGGTCGGATCGTCCGTGCGCAGGCCCTCGGCATAGAGAAACTTGTAGAACTGACGCATGGCGGCAAGCCGGCGGGCCTGCGAGGAGGGCTTGAAACCCTGCGCGGACAGAGAGGCGAGATAGGCGTCGAGGTCGCTGGAGGCGGCTTCCGTCAAGCGGATGCTGCGCCCGTGCAGGAAGGAGCGAAGGTCGTCCAGGTCTCGCTCGTAGGATTGCAACGTGTTGACCGCGGCGCCGCGTTCGGCGCTCATCATTTCGAGAAACGATTCCACATGGACGCGGCCGAGATCCTTCATCGCGTCACTTCTTCGTGGTGTTGATCGTGCCGGTCGAGGGCGGGTTCACCCGTTCGGAGGGAATGCGGATCGTCACATCCCGCTCCTGCGGCTCGACGAAGGTGACAAGCGCCCACATCGCTCCATAGATCAGTCCCGCGATGACCGCCAGGACGGACAGGAAACGGATCAGGGTCGGCATCCGACTACTCCTTAGAACTCTGCTTCTGTTATAGGAAGCATGTTTGCAAGCGCAAGAAGCGGTATTGGTGCCATGATTCCCTTGCCCGCGACTTGACGCTACACCCGCATTTGTCGATACCGTTTGCAAACAAAGTGTGAATGGACCGATGAGTGAACCCCCAGTTTCCGTTGCAGACAGCCTGAGAGACAGAGCTCGCGCCGCGCTCGGTTCACGCAATCTCATCCTCGTCGGCCTCATGGGGGCCGGAAAATCCTCCGTCGGCCGCCTCGTTGCGCACCAGCTCGGCATTCCCTTCGTCGATAGCGACATAGAAATCGAGCGCGTTTCGCGCATGACGATCACGGAGCTTTTCGCCGCCTACGGGGAGGAAGAGTTCCGGGCGCTCGAAGCGCGGGTGATGAAACGCCTGCTGAAGGGCGGCCCGCGCGTGGTTTCCACCGGCGGCGGCGCCTTCATCAACACCCGCACGCGCAGGCATATCAAGAAGGGCGGCCTTTCGGTCTGGCTGAAGGCCGATCTCGACGTGCTCTGGGACCGGGTCAACAAGCGCGACACACGCCCGCTGCTGAAGACCGAAAACCCGAAGCAGACGCTGGAAAACCTGATGAATGCCCGCTACCCCGTTTATGCCGAGGCCGATCTCACGGTGCTTTCGCGCGACGTGCGCAAGGAAGTCATGGCCGATGAAGTGCTGAGAGCGGTGGTCGAGGCGCAGAAAGAAAGTATAGTCACATGAATGCGATCACGCCTGCCTCCGCCGTCCGCAAGGTGCATGTGCCGCTTGGCGAGCGCGCCTACGATATTTTGATCGGACCGGGTCTGATCGCCAGCGCCGGCGGCGAGATCGCCTCGCGGCTGAAAGGACGCAAGGCGGCCATCGTCACCGACGAACATGTGGCGCCGCTTTATCTCGACGCCTTGAAGGCAAGCCTCGATGCCGCCGGCATCGTTTCGGCGGCGGTCACAATGCCGGCCGGCGAGAAGACCAAGAGCTTCGAGCATCTGATCAATGTCTGCGACAAGGTTCTGGAGGCACGCGTCGAGCGCAACGACTATGTCATCGCGCTCGGTGGCGGCGTCATCGGCGATCTCTCGGGTTTTGCCGCCGGCATCGTCAGGCGGGGCGTACGTTTCGTCCAGATACCGACCTCGCTGCTGGCTCAGGTGGATTCCTCCGTCGGCGGCAAAACCGGCATCAACAGCCGCCACGGCAAGAACCTCGTCGGCGTCTTCCATCAGCCGGATCTGGTGCTCGCCGATACGGATGTGCTGAGTTCGCTGAGCGAGCGTGAATTCCGCGCCGGTTATGCCGAAGTCGCCAAATACGGGCTGATCGACAAGCCGGATTTTTTCGCCTGGCTGGAGAACAACTGGCAGGCGGTTTTTGCCGGCGGTTCGGCGCGTATCGAGGCGATTGCCGTCAGCTGCCAGGCCAAGGCCGATGTCGTGGTTGCCGACGAGCGCGAGAACGGCCAGCGGGCACTGCTCAACCTCGGCCATACGTTCGGTCACGCGCTGGAGGCGGCGACCGGCTATGACAGCAGCCGCCTGGTCCACGGCGAAGGCGTTTCGATCGGCATGGTGCTGGCGCATGAATTTTCGGCGCGCATGAACCTTGCAAGTCCCGACGATGCCCGCCGCGTCGAGGCGCATCTGAAGGCGGTCGGCCTGCCGACCCGGATGGCGGAAATCCCCGGCACCCTGCCGCCGGCCGAGGTGCTGATGGATGCGATCGCGCAGGACAAGAAGGTCAAGGGCGGCAAGCTCACCTTCATCCTCACGCGCGGCATCGGCCAGTCCTTCGTTGCCGATGACGTGCCGGCTTCCGAAGTAATCAGCTTTCTCAAGGAAAAACATCCCTGATGTCACTCGAGGGCACCCTGGCGTTTTTGTCGGTCTACTGGCCGGAGATCGTTTCGATCGTGGCCCTTGTTTTGATGTCCGCCTTCTTTTCGGGGTCCGAAACGGCGCTGACCGCCGTTTCGAGAAGCCGGATCCATACGCTCGAAGCCAATGGCGACGAGCGTGCCGGACTGGTACGAACGCTGATCGAGCGCCGCGACCGGCTGATCGGCGCGCTTTTGATCGGCAACAATCTCGCCAACATCCTGTCCTCGTCGCTGGCGACGAGCGTGTTTCTGGCTATTTTCGGCAATTCCGGCGTGGCGCTGGCGACGCTCGCCATGACCGTCATCCTCGTCATCTTCGCGGAAGTCCTGCCGAAGAGCTGGGCGATCTCGACGCCGGAGCGTTTTGCGCTCAACGTTGCCATACCGACGCGGCTTTTCGTTGCGGTGGTCGGTCCGATTTCCTCCTTCGTCAATGCGATCGTGCGCCGGATCCTTGGGCTCTTCGGCATCAACCTGTCGCGCGAGGTTTCGATGCTGTCTGCGCATGAGGAATTGCGCGGCGCCGTCGATCTGCTGCATCGCGAAGGTTCGGTCGTGAAGGCCGATCGCGACCGGCTGGGCGGCGTGCTCGATCTCGGCGAGCTCGAGCTTTCCGACATCATGGTCCACCGCACGGCGATGCGGGCGATCAATGCCGACGATCCGCCGGAGGCCGTCGTCCGGGCGATCCTCGAAAGCCCCTATACACGCATGCCGCTGTGGCGCGGCACGATCGACAACATTATCGGCGTCGTGCATGCCAAGGACCTGCTGAGGGCGCTGGCCGAGCCGAACATGGAGCCGCAGCAGCTCGATATCGTCAAGATTGCCCAGAAGCCCTGGTTCGTGCCCGACAGCACCAATCTCGAAGACCAGCTCAACGCCTTCCTGCGCCGCAAGCAGCATTTCGCCGTCGTCGTCGACGAATATGGCGAAGTGCAGGGCATTGTGACGCTCGAGGATATTCTGGAAGAGATCGTCGGCGATATCTCGGACGAGCACGATATCGACATGCAGGGCGTGCGCCAGGAAGCCGACGGCTCCATCGTCGTCGATGGCGGCGTGCCGATCCGTGATCTCAACCGCGCGCTGGACTGGAACCTGCCGGATGAGGAAGCCACGACGATTGCCGGTCTCGTCATCCATGAATCGATGACCATTCCGGAAGAGCGGCAGGCCTTCACCTTCTACGGCAAGCGCTTCGTCGTCATGAAGCGGGAGAAAAACCGCATCACGAAGCTGCGCATCCGTCCCGCCGACGAAGACGAGACGAAACCCGCCTGATTATGACCTTCACGCCGGCAGGGACAGCCCCCATGCCGGCTCATTCCACGGGATCTGACATGTTCGACATCATCTGGCGCTCCGTCGCCATCGGCATCGGCGCAACCGCCCTCATGGATATCTGGGCGATCCTTCTCGCAAGGCTTGGCGTGACGCCATCGCCGAACTGGGCGCCGGCCGGCCGCTGGTTCTGGCATCTCGGCAAGGGCAAGGTCTTTCACGACAATATCGGCGATGCCGAACCCTATGCCAACGAACTGGCGCTTGGGTGGATCGGCCATTACGCGGTCGGAATCCTCTATGGCATCCTGCTGGCTGTCTTCGTCGGCCCGGCCTGGTTTGCCGCGCCGAGCTTTCTGCCGGCCTGGATTCTCGGCATCGTCACCGTCGGTGCGGGCTGGTTCCTGATGCAGCCGGGTCTCGGCCTCGGCTGGGCGGCCTCGAAGACGCCGAACCCGACGAAGGCGCGGGTGCTCAATCTGCTGGCGCACACCGTTTTCGGTTTCGGGCTCTACGCCACGGCGCTGCTTATCCGCTGATCGCTACCAGCGAACGGGCTCGCCGGGGGCGGCCGGCTCGACGGCCAGTGCGTGAAGCCCGGCATCGAGTTCGGGCTTCAGCAGGTCGGTGATCGCCCTGTGACGCTGCAGGCGCGACATGCCGGTAAACTTTTCCGAGACGATGCGAATACGCAAATGCGTTTCGCCGGTGCCCGTCATGCCCGGCTGGTGGCCGGCATGCAGATGGCTTTCGTTGATGACGGAAAGGCGTTCGGGCGCGAAGGTCGCCTTGAGCTTCTCTTCGATGCTGGTCTGGAGTGTCATCGCCGGGTCTTCTGAGTTCACGAAAAAGGTTCCCACCAAGCCAGCAACATTCCCGTTTGTCAATTCTTGTTGTGATCCGTCAGCAGCCCCATAATTAGCGCCGTCATGAGACTTGATTCCAAATATTTCGATCGCATCCGCACGCGCCGCAGGCGAGAGCAGGAGCCCGAACAGGCGCCTCCGAGCTGTCAGTGGGACGGCTGCGACAAAAAAGGCACGCATCGCGCTCCTGTGGGACGCAATGCGGAAGGCCAGTTCTTTTTGTTCTGTTTCGAACACGTCAAGGACTACAACAAGGGCTACAATTATTTCTCCGGCCTCTCGGACGGCGAAATCGCCCGTTACCAGAAAGAGGCGATCACCGGCCATCGCCCCACCTGGACCGTGGGCGTCAACAAGGATGCGAAGAACAGCCCGCTGCATGCCGAAATTCGCTCCGGCGCCTATTCGCGCGTGCGTGATCCGTTCGGTTTCGTCAAGGAAGGTGGCGGCAAGGGCAGCGGACCGCGTTTCCCGCAGGCCCGCAAGCTGAAATCGCTGGAAGCCAAGGCTTTCGACACGATGGGACTTGCAGCGAACGCCACCTCGGCCGAGATCAAGAGCAAGTACAAGGAACTGGTCAAGAAGCACCACCCTGATGCGAATGGCGGGGATCGCGGCTCGGAAGAGCGTTTCCGCGCGGTCATCCAGGCCTATCAATTATTGAAGCAGAACGGTTTTTGTTAATTCCCGTCCTTGCTCTTGAGCTTCAATCGGGTATGGTCCACATCGGCTGAGGCCGCAGGCAACCGCGGCATATATATTTGTGCGTTTCCCGACACCGCCTCTGCCGACCTTCCGGACGCGGCGTTTCTTGTCCGGGACTCTTTCAAGAATGCTCGCCAGCGGTCATCATCCCGCCGAGGTTTCGTTTCAGTCCCGGAGAAGTATCGCCGACGTTCCGACCCTGGAGAGCGCGGAACACAGGCTGCGGCACCATGGTTGCGCAATGGCTGAGATAGTGTGGCCGGGTGACCGTCACCCGCCTTGGAGACATGATGAGCAAGATTGACCTTGATATTTCCGAACTGCCCGACACCACCGTTTCGGTCCGGGAGGTCTTCGGCATCGATTCCGACATCCGCGTTCCTGCCTACAGCAAGGGCGATGCCTATGTTCCGGATCTCGATCCCGACTATCTCTTCGACCGCGAGACGACGCTCGCGATCCTCGCCGGCTTCGCCCATAACCGACGCGTGATGATTTCCGGCTACCACGGCACGGGCAAGTCTTCGCATATCGAGCAGGTCGCCGCTCGCCTCAACTGGCCCTGCGTGCGTATCAACCTCGACAGCCATGTCAGCCGTATCGATCTCGTCGGCAAGGATGCCATCGTCGTCAAGGACGGGCTGCAGGTCACCGAATTCAAGGACGGCATCCTGCCCTGGGCCTACCAGCACAATGTCGCGCTCGTCTTCGACGAATATGATGCCGGCCGCCCGGACGTGATGTTCGTCATCCAGCGCGTGCTGGAATCGTCGGGCCGCCTGACGCTGCTCGACCAGAGCCGCGTCATCCGTCCTCACCCGGCCTTCCGCCTGTTTGCGACCGCCAACACGATCGGCCTCGGCGACACGACCGGCCTCTATCACGGCACGCAGCAGATCAACCAGGCGCAGATGGACCGCTGGTCGATCGTCTCGACGCTGAACTACCTGCCGCACGACCACGAAGTGAACATCATCGCCGCCAAGGTGAAGAGCTTCGGCAAGGACAAGGAAGGCCGCGAGACGGTTTCCAAGATGGTCCGCGTCGCCGACCTGACGCGCGCATCGTTCATGAACGGCGATCTTTCGACCGTCATGAGCCCGCGTACCGTCATCACCTGGGCCGAGAATGCCGAGATCTTCGGCGATATCGCCTTCGCCTTCCGCGTCACCTTCCTCAACAAGTGCGACGAGCTGGAGCGCCCGCTGGTGGCCGAACACTATCAGCGCGCCTTCGGCGTGGAACTGAAGGAAAGCGCTGCCAACATCGTGCTGGGGGCGTAAGGCCCGTCGATCATGGCATCTCGTGGTGACAATTCGAAAGCAAAGCCCGGCGCGCCTGTCGATGTCGAGCCGTTGCGGCGCGCGATAACCGGTTGCGTGCGCGCCATTGCCGGCGACGATCAGGTCGAGGTGGCTTTTGCCAATGAGCGCCCCGGCATGACGGGCGAACGCATTCGCCTGCCGGAGCTTTCCAAGCGGCCGACGGCGCACGAGCTGGCGGTCACGCGCGGCCTTGGCGATTCCATGGCGCTGCGCATCGCCTGTCACGACGAGAAGGTCCATTCCAGCATGGCGCCGCAGGGTTCCGACGCCCGGGCGATTTTCGATGCCGTCGAGCAGGCGCGCGTGGAATCGATCGGTTCGCTGCGCATGGAAGGCATGGCCGCAAACCTGCGCTCCATGACGGAAGAGAAATACGCCAAGGCGAATTTCACCGGCATCGAGCGGCAGGAGGACGCGCCGATCGGCGAGGCCGTTGCCATGATGGTGCGCGAGAAGCTCACCGGGCAGAAGCCGCCGGCTTCGGCCGGCAAGGTTCTCGATCTCTGGCGCTCCTTCATCGAGGAGAAGGCCGGCAGCGAACTCGACAATCTCTCCGGCGTCATCAACGACCAGCAGGCCTTCTCGAAGGTCATCCGCAATATGCTGTCGGCGATGGAAATGGCCGAGGAATACGGTGACGACGACAGCGACCCGGATTCCGACGATCAGTCCAACGAGGACGATCAGCCGACGGGCGACGAGCAGAACGAGGACGAGGTCGACGAGGATGCCGGCAGCGATGCCGCCCCCGTCGAGGACAGCGAAGTCTCCGACGAGCAGATGGAGGACGGCGAGACCGAAGGCGCCGAAATCTCCGACGACGACATGATGGAGGAAGGCGAGGACGATTCGGAAACGCCGGGTGAAACCCGCCGTCCGAACACGCCCTTTGCCGATTTCAACGAGAAGGTCGATTACCACGTCTATACGGAGGAGTTCGACGAGGTCATCACGGCCGAAGAGCTGTGCGATGCCTCCGAACTCGAGCGTCTGCGCGCCTTCCTCGACAAGCAGCTCGCGCATCTGCAGGGTGCTGTCGGCCGTCTTGCCAACCGCCTGCAGCGCAAGCTGATGGCGCAGCAGAACCGCTCCTGGGATTTCGATCTCGAGGAAGGTTATCTCGATACGGCCCGCCTGCAGCGCATCATCATCGATCCGACGCAGCCGCTCTCCTTCAAGATGGAGCGCGACACGCAGTTCCGCGATACGGTCGTGACGCTCCTGATCGACAATTCCGGCTCCATGCGCGGCCGGCCGATCACGGTTGCCGCCACTTGCGCCGATATTCTGGCGCGCACGCTGGAGCGCTGCGGCGTCAAGGTGGAGATCCTCGGCTTCACGACCAAGGCCTGGAAGGGCGGCCAGGCGCGCGAGAACTGGCTTGCGAACGGCAAGCCGCAGACGCCGGGCCGCCTCAACGACCTGCGCCACATCGTCTACAAGTCAGCCGACGCCCCGTGGCGGCGTGCGCGCACCAATCTCGGCCTGATGATGCGCGAAGGGCTGCTCAAGGAAAACATCGACGGCGAGGCGCTGATCTGGGCGCATAACCGGCTTCTGGCCCGGCGCGAGCAGCGCCGCATCCTGATGATGATTTCGGATGGTGCGCCGGTCGACGATTCCACGCTGTCGGTCAATCCCGGCAACTACCTGGAGCGGCACCTGCGCGCCGTGATCGAACAGATCGAGACGCGTTCTCCGGTCGAGCTTCTGGCGATCGGCATCGGCCATGACGTGACGCGCTATTATCGCCGCGCCGTGACGATCGTCGATGCGGACGAGCTTGCCGGCGCCATGACCGAACAGCTTGCTGCGCTTTTCGAGGATCATGCCGGGCAACCGCACGGCGGTCGCCTGCGCCGTGCCGGCTGATAACGGTTTCGGGGAAACGGTTCGCATGGCGTTTGAAAACCTGTCTCGCGCGGCTCTGGTCGTCCTTGGCCTCGCGACAGGTTTCTCAGGCGCTCATGCAGGCGAACCCGCGAAGATCATCAGCCGGAAGATTGCGGATTTCCATATCGGCCGCGACGAAACCCGTTTCGGCCCTTTACAGTTTATCGGCGGGCTGGAGATGGTGTCGGACAATTCCCTGTTTGGCTCGCTCTCGTCCATCCGCATGCGTGCCGACGGCAGGAGTTTCGTCGGCGTGCTCGATACCGGGCACTGGCTGACGGGCAGCATCGAGCGCGATGCCAAGGGCAGGCTGTCCGGCCTTTCCGATGTCGAAATCACGCCGATGCGGGATCGTGTTGGCCGCACCTATGAGGGCAAGGGGCGCATGGATGCCGAGGGCCTCGCGCTGGATGGCGACCGGATTCTGGTCTCCTTCGAGCAGGACCATCGCGTCGATGTCTATCCGGACCCCGGCTTCCTCGGCTCGCGCTCCCTGTCGACGGTCGGGATCCTCATTCCCACCGACGAGATGCGGGCAAACCGGGGAATTGAAACCGTTGTCGTCGCCCCTGCCTCAAGCCCGCTGAAAGGCGCACCCGTGATCGTGACGGAGCGCAGCCTCGACGAGGACGGCAACCGGCTTGCGGCAATTCTGGACGGGCCTCTGAAGGGGCCGTTTACGGTCGAGAGGGACGGCAGCTTCGATGTCACCGACGGCGCCTTCCTGCCCGGTGGCGATCTGCTTCTCCTGGAGCGGCGCTTCAATATGGCCGAGGGCATCGGCATGCGCATTCGCCGCATCAAGGCAGGCGACATCAAACCCGGTGCCGTCGTGAATGGCGAACTGCTTGTCGAGGGCAATTTCAATTACAATATCGACAATATGGAAGGGCTCGATGCCTTCCAGGCCGCCGACGGCACGACGCATGTCATCCTGGTGTCGGACGACAACCACTCCATTCTTCAGCGCAATCTGATGCTGGAATTCCGGCTCGTCGATTGAGCGGCGGTTGAACGGCTGTCATAAGTCTGCGTTATGCGGACATTCCTTTCGCTGTCAGCTTTCGAGATCGTATGATGCGCATCCATATCACGGGAGCATCGGGCTCCGGCACGACCACGCTCGGCCTGGCGCTGGCCGAAACGCTCGGCATCCGTCATCTCGATACCGATCATTTCTTCTGGATGCCGACCGATCCGCCCTTCACGACGCAGCGCGAGGTCGGCGCGCGTGTCGCGATGCTCAGGCAGGAGGCGCAGCCCGATGGCAGCTGGGTGCTTTCCGGCTCGGCGCTGAAATGGGGCGCGGAATTCGAGCCGCTTTACGATCTGGTGGTCTTTCTGAGGATCGTTCCGGCCCTGCGCATGGAGCGCATCCGCAGGCGCGAGGAGCAGCGTTACGGCGAGAGGATCAGGCCGGGTGGCGACATGGCGGTTCAGAGCCGCGCCTTCATGGAATGGGCCGAGAGCTACGATACGGCCGGGCCGGAACGGCGCAGCCTCGTCGGGCACGAGGAGTGGTTGGGGACGCTGACGAGGCCGATCCTGCGGCTCGATTCGTCACGGCCTGTCGGCGACCTCGTCGCGGCAGTGCTGGACCACCCGGCGGTCATTGCGCGGCGCCCTCGATCCTCGTGATATCTGCGCGTGGTGGTGCCGTTGGCGGGCGTGGGCTGGCCGCAAAGTCTGCAACCAGCCCCTCCAGCATTCATGACCAAGCGTTTTCCTGGGACGCTCGATCACGAATGATCTTCATGCAAAGCGGGGAGCAAAGGCGGGGGTGCGAATATCCCGATCCGCCGCCCGATTGCGGGCCGGCGCTTACCGTGCCGCGACGGGCTGCATCGGGCGCAGCACGTTCATCAGTGCGCCATAGGGCAGCAGCATGACGAGGCCGACAAGCATCTTCACCAGGAAATCGCCGAGCGCCCAGGAGATCCAGCGCGGGGCCTCCGTCGAGAGGATGCCGAGGATCGGTGCGCTCTCCAGCGCGAAGGGCTCGTTCGGGCCAAGGAAGACGAAGAAGGCGGCGAAGGACAGCGAGAAGAACATCACCGTATCCAGCGCCGAACCGATCAGCGAGCCGATAAGCGGCGCGCGCCACCAGGCCTGACGGCGCAGGCGGTTGAAGACGGCTATGTCGAGAAGCTGGCCGGCGAGATAGGCCGAGCCGGAGGCGATCGCGATACGCGGAACCGAAGTGAAGAAGGACAATGCCACACCGACGACAAAGCCGGCGAAAACCACCTTGCGTGCAGCCTGCGGGCCGAACTGGCGGTTCGTCAGGTCGGTGATCAGGAAGGCGATCGGATAGGAGAAGGCGCCCCAAGTGAGAATGTCGGCGAGATTGATGCCGGCAATCGTGGCGTTCAGCGGAAACTGGACGAGGAAGTTGGAGGCGACGACGACGAGCGTCATCAGGGCGACATAGGCAAGCGTATAGCGGGTCTTCAGCATTTTTTTATCCTGGGTGATGCCACCAGTTCGCGTGAAATTTAAGCCGAAAGGCTCTCAAAGCAAAAGGCTTGTCCGGATATTATCCGTGCAAGCCTTTTAAAGCTTTGGAAAGACGTGGGCCGACGCTTAGGCAGCGGCGGTTTCAGCGGTCTTCTTGACGATCTGACGACGCAGCAGACGGGCGCGCATCGAAAGTTCGCTTTCGTTTGCCTTCAGCAGGAAGGCGTCAAGGCCGCCACGATGCTCGACGGAACGAAGAGCAGCAGCCGAAACGCGAAGACGGTAACGCTGGCCGAGCGCGTCGGAGATCAGCGTAACCTGGCACAGGTTCGGGAGGAACCGGCGCTTGGTCTTGTTGTTGGCATGGCTGACATTGTTACCAGTCAGGACTGCCTTGCCGGTCAATTCGCACATGCGGGACATGGAACACCTATTCTTGTTTTTCTCGAGCCATTGGGTGACAATCCGGCAACAACCGGCTGCGCAATCCAACAGGCCATGATTGGAAAGTTGCGGTTCTATAGTCAGACAGGTCGCGCGCGTCAAGCCAAACCTTGGCCTTTCCCGCAATTCTGTCAAAAAGCTGCTGTTTTCTTCGGAATGCGGCAGGAGTATAGACCGCAATGCAAGGGCGCAAGCGACCCGGCAAGACAAGGCTCTCACTATGGCTCATCCTGGCAGACGGATATTGGTTTCGGCATTCGCGGCACTCCTGGCCTTGCCGGCCGGCGCGAGCGAGATTCAGCACCGCACGGAATACAAGGTGGCCCTTGCCGGCCTGACGATCGCGCGGGCGGCCTTCGTCACCAGGATCGAAGACGACCATAGCTACAATATTGACGGGGACATCAAGTCGGCCGGTCTCGCCGACCTCGTGACCGATATCCTGGCCAAGACCAGCGTGACCGGCGTGGTTCGCAACGACCGGCTGCAGGCGGCGAAATACGTTCTCTATTACAAGACCGGCAAGAAGGCGCGGACCTACGAGGTCAGCTACCGCAACGGCAATATCGTTTCGGCCACGACCACGCCTGAGCCGCGCCGGCCGAAGAACTGGATTCCGGTAACGCAGGGCGACATGCGATCGGTGCTCGACCCGATCTCGGGCCTGATCTTTACCGGCGATACCAACGTCTGTGCGCAGAAGCTGCCGATCTTCGACGGCGAGACACGCATGGATCTCGTGCTTTCGCCGAAGGGCGACGAGGATTTCTCCACCGATGGCTTCAAGGGCAAGGCGACCGTTTGCGGCGTGCGCTTCATTCCGCGCTCGGGCTACAAGAAGGGGCGCAAGGACCTCGTCTACCTCAGCAAGAGCAACCGGATGGAAATCTGGTTTGCCAAGGCGGAGGCTGCAAATGTATATGCACCAGTCTATGTCCGTATTCCCACCGAATACGGAACGGTGACGATTACGGCTGTGAAATACAGCAGCGTGAATAGCTGACGGAGGCTCCTCAGGTCTCCGTAAGGGGGACGGGTGAAACTTCGGGCAACGTTGATCGGTTTTGCGGCCATCTTGATGTGGTCGTTTCTGGCGCTCTTTACCAAGGCATCCGGCAAGATGCCGCCGTTGCAGCTTTCGGCCATCTGTTTTGCCATCGGCAGCATCCCCGGCATTCTCGTGCTCGTCTCCAACCCGTCGCGGATGGCACTTCTGAAGCAGCCGGCAAAGGTCTGGATCACCGGAATTGCCGGTCTGTTCGGTTATCACTTCCTCTATTTCACGGCCTTGAGAAACGCGCCGGCGGTCGAGGCGGGGCTGATTGCCTATCTCTGGCCGCTGCTGATCGTCGTCGGTTCGGCGCTGCTGCCGGGCGAGAGACTGCGCTGGTATCACATCGTCGGCGCTCTGGCCGGTCTGTGCGGCACCTTCCTGATCGTCGGGAGCAACGGTATCGATTTCGATGGTGCCTACGCTGTCGGTTATGGCGCGGCCTTCCTCTGCGCCTTCACGTGGTCGGGCTATTCATTGCTGACGCGGCGCTTCGATGCCGTCTCGACCGATGTCGTCACCGGCTTCTGCCTTGCGACATCGGTACTTTCGCTGATTTGCCATGTGATGCTCGAGACGACCGTCTGGCCGGCGAGCGGCTTCGAGTGGCTTGCCGTCGTGGGCCTCGGTCTGTTTCCTGTCGGTGCGGCCTTCTATGCCTGGGATCACGGGGTCAAGAACGGTGATATCCAGATCCTGGGTGCGGCAAGCTATGCCACGCCTCTGCTTTCGACGCTGATCCTGACGATCTTCGGAATTGCCGAGCCGAGCTGGCGCATTGCGTTTGCCTGTCTGCTGATCACGGGCGGGGCGGTGCTGGCCGCACAGGAGATGTTGCGCCGCAAGCCGCAGATGCAGCCGGCGGCGGAACAGGCTTAATCGCCGGGTTTCCAGTCTGGCGGCGCCATCTCGAATTTGGAGAATTCGAAGCCGGGCGCCACGGTGCAGCCGACCAGCGTATAGTCCCCGAGCGTTTCGGCCGATTGCCACCAGTTGGCGGGAATGATGGCCTGCGGCCGTTCACCGCCGGCGATATCCATGCCGAGCGTCAGCGTCTGGCTGCCGGTACCGTCTTCGGAGCGATGCAGCGCGAGCGGCGCACCGGCATAGTAGTGCCAGACCTCGGCTGCGTCGTGCACGCGGTGCCAGTGCGAGCGCTGGCCCCTGGCAAGCAGATAGTAGATCGCCGTCGAATGGCCGCGCTCGCCGCCGTTGCCGTCGCGGAAGGTCTGGACGTACCAGCCGCCTTCGGGATGCGGCTGCATGCCGAGTTCGCGGATAATGTCCTCGGGAGTGAGGTCCCTGCCCGCCATGTCCTAGAAGTTGTCCTTGCGTTTGCGGATTTCGGCGAAGACTTCTTCATTGGTCTTGCCTTCCATCAGCAGGTTGCGGCGGATGGCAGGATCGGCGGCACGCAGGAAGGGATTGGTTTCCTTCTCCAGCGCCAGGGTCGTCGGGATGGTGAACCTGCCTTCGGCCCGCAGCGCTTCGATTTCGGCCGCACGGCTCTTCAGGCGCGCGTTGTCCGGGTCGATCGTGAGCGCAAAGCGGGCGTTGGAGAGCGTGTATTCGTGGCCGAAATAGACGGCGGTCTCATCCGGCAGGACGGCAAGCTTCTGCAGCGAATGCCACATGTCGGCTGCCGGACGCTCGAACAGGCGGCCGCAGCCGAGCGCAAAGAGCGTATCGGCGGCAAAGAGCAGCTTGTCGTCGGCAAAGTGGTAACAGATATGGCCCGCCGTATGGCCGGGCGTTTCAATGACGTTGACCGTATGGTCGCCGAACAGGAAGCTGTCGCCGTCGCCCATCGTCTTGTCGAGGCCGGGAATGGCCACGGCCTCGTTGATCGGGCCGATGATTTCAAGGCCGTACTGTTCCTTCAGCGCCAGATTGCCTTCCACGTGGTCGATATGATGATGGGTGGTAAAGATATGGGTGATAGTCCAGCCGCGGCGTGCGGCGGCAGCTTCGACGGCTGCCGCATCGGGGGCGTCGATCGAGGCAGTCTGGCCGGTCTCGGTGTCATGGACCAGCACGCCGAAATTATCGCTGCGGCAGAGAAAAACGTCTAATTCCAAAGGTTTCATCGCTCAAACAATCCCTTATCCCTCGAACTGACCGGGAATGTAGAGGTTCCGGCCTTGAAGTCCAACCGGTCATTGATAACATTTGGGATAATGCACGCCGATATCGTCGATCTTCGCCAATTCTATCATTCCGAGCTTGGACGCATGGCCGAGCAGTCGATTGCCATGGCATTGTCGTCGCTTTGGGTGCGGCTGCCGCAGGAGCGGCTGGTGGGCATTGGCTATTCCGTGCCCTTCCTCGACCGGTTCCAGGCCGATACGGAACGCACTTTCGCCTTCATGCCGGCCGGGCAGGGGGCCGTGAACTGGCCGGTGGGCTCGCTTTCCTCCACGGCGCTGATCTTCGATGAGGAATTGCCGCTGCCGGATTCCTCGATCGACCGGGTGCTGATGGTGCACTCGCTGGAATTTGCCGAAAGCCCGCGTGAAACCCTGAAGGAACTCTGGCGGGTGCTGGCTCCGGGCGGGCGGCTCGTCATCGTCGTGCCCAACCGCCGCGGTGTCTGGGCGCGCATGGAGCACACGCCTTTCGGTTCGGGCCGGCCCTATTCGCGCGGCCAGCTGACCCATCTGCTGCGAGAGACCAATTTCACGCCGGGCGCTACGGCGGAGGCGCTGTTCTTCCCGCCGTCGAAACTGCGCGCCGTGCTGCGCCTGCGCCGCGGCTTCGAGCGGATCGGCCGCACGCTCTGGCCGGCTTTTTCCGGCGTCATCATCGTGGAAGCGCAGAAACGGCTCTACCAGGGCCTGCCGGTTGCCGCCCGCGCCTCGCGGCGCGTCTTCGTGCCCGTGCTTGCGCCGCATGGCGTGCCGACCACACGCAGCCGCTAGGCTTGCGGCCCTCGACAAAATTGCCGTTCCGTTCTAATTGCACTCAAGTCTTTCGCCGGCTTTCCGGCAGTTCCCAAGGTCGATCCATGAGCGTTGAGATGATGAAGCCCGTTCCGCGTCCCGGTATTCTGGATATTGCAGCCTATGTGCCGGGCAAGGAGCATGCACCGGGTGTGGCCCGCGTCTACAAGCTCTCCTCCAACGAGACGCCGCTTGGCGCAAGCCCGAAGGCGATCGAGGCGTTCAAGGCAGCTGCGGGCAATCTCGAGCGCTACCCGGACGGCCAGGCGCACGAGCTGCGCGAGGCGATCGCTTCCGTGCACGGCCTCAACCCGGCAAACATCCTGTGCGGCAACGGCTCCGACGAGCTGCTCGGCCTGCTCTGCCACGTCTATCTCGGGGCCGGCGACGAAGGCATCATCACCGAGCACGGCTTCCTCGTCTACAAGATCCAGATCATGGGCGCGGGCGCCACGCCGGTTGTGGTCAAGGAAAAGGACCATACGGTCGATGTGGATGCGATCCTGGCTGCCGTGACGGACAAGACGAAGATCGTCTTCATCGCCAATCCCGGCAATCCGACCGGCACCTATATTCCCGTCACCGAGATCCGTCGCCTGCAGGCCGGCCTGCCGAAACATGTCGTCCTCGTGCTCGATGCGGCCTATGCGGAATATGTTCGGCGCAACGACTACGAAGCGGGCATCGAGGTCGTCTCCTCGAACGCCAACGTCGTCATGACCCGCACCTTCTCGAAGGTCTACGGGCTGGCGGCGCTGCGTGTCGGCTGGATGTATGCGCCGGCCGAGATCATCGATGCGCTGAACCGCGTGCGCGGACCCTTCAACATGAATGCGCCGGCAATCGCTGCCGGTGCCGCGGCGATCCGCGACCAGCCCTTTGTTCAGCAGGCGGTATCCTTCAACCAGATGTGGATCGAGAAGCTGACGAGCGCCCTCGAGGGCGTCGGGCTGAAGGTCACGCCGTCGGTCGCCAACTTCGTTCTCATTCATTTCCCGGATACCGACGGCAGGCGGGCGGCGGATGCCGATGAATTCCTGACGAGCCGCGGTTATATCCTGCGCGCAGTGCGCGGCTACGGCTTCCCGAATTCGCTGCGCATGAGCGTCGGGCCGGAAGAGGCCAACCGCGGCGTCATCGAGGCGCTCGGCGAATTCATGGGACGCAAGGCATGACCGCGCAATTCAACCGCATCACCCTGATCGGCATCGGCCTGATCGGCTCTTCGCTTGCCCATGACATCAAGCGTTTGGGCCTTGCCAAGGAAGTCGTCGTCGCCACGCGCAGCGCCGAGACGTTGAAGCGTGCCGAGGAGCTCAAGCTCGGCGATCGTTATACGACCTCCTCGGCCGAGGCGGTGAAGGATGCCGATCTCGTGATCGTGTCGGTGCCGGTCGGCGCCTCCGAAAGTGTCGCGAAAGAGATTGCCGGCAGCCTGAAACCGGGTGCGATCGTCACGGATGTCGGGTCGACCAAGGCGTCCGTGATTGCCCAGATGCAGCCGCATATGCCGAGCCATGTGCATTTCATTGCCGGCCATCCGATCGCGGGTACGGAAAAATCCGGCCCGGATGCGGGCTTCCCCGGCCTGTTCCAGGGACGCTGGTGCATCCTGACGCCGCTGGAAGGAACCGACGCGACGGCGCTGAAAACACTGCGCAGTTTCTGGGAAGCGCTCGGCTCCAGGGTTGACGAAATGGATGCCCAGCACCATGACAAGGTGCTCGCCATCGTTTCACACCTGCCGCATCTCATCGCCTACAATATTGTCGGAACGGCTGACGATCTGGAGACGGTGACGGAATCGGAAGTCATCAAATATTCCGCCTCCGGCTTCCGTGATTTCACCCGCCTCGCCGCATCCGACCCAACAATGTGGCGCGACGTCTGCCTGCATAATCGTGATGCGATCCTGGAAATGCTGGCGCGCTTCTCGGAAGACCTCGCCTATCTGCAGCGGGCGATCCGCTGGGGCGAGGGCGACAAGATTTTCGAACTCTTTACCCGCACCCGCGCCATCCGCCGCTCGATCGTCCAGGCAGGTCAGGACGTGGACACGCCTGATTTCGGCCGCCCGCATCCGCTGGAACAGAAATAGACATGGCGGAGATCGCGAAGCCAGTCCGGACGGATAGGGAATGGCTGCTTCGCGAAGATTATCATGTCGGCGAGGCCTGGATTTCGCGCTGCATCGATCTCGGCGAATATCTGATCGCCCGCGAGCTGGGCGAGATTGTCGGCTTCCTGCGCTTCTCCCGCTTCTGGGGCAGAATTCCCTATATGGAAATGATCCGCGTGCTGGAGGGGCATCGCCGGTCCGGCGTCGGCACGGCGCTGTTTCTCGCCTGGGAGAAGGACATGCGCGACAGTGGCGCGCGACTGCTGATGACCTCGAGCGAGTGCGATGAAAGCCGTCCGCAGGATTGGCATCGCCGCAACGGCTTTTTTGAAACCGGATCGATCGGGCTGCCCGGCATCCAGGCGGTGCCGGAAGTCTTCTTCCTCAAGAGGCTCGATTAGACCGGCGGGATCTTGCCGAGCGGAATGAAGCCGCTCACCGTGGCGTTGCCGTGATCGACGATGAGATCGACCGAAACCTTGTCGCCGCCGCCGGCAAGCGCCTTCAACAGCTTGGTCGCAGTATCGACCGTCGAGGCAATGTCGGGGAAGGCCTCCTTGATGCTTTTGCCCCACGGGCCGAGCTGTTCGATCTCCAGCTTGAACTTGCCGGACAGGAAGCCGTTTTCGTCGAAGGCGAAGGGGCCGGAGACGGTCATCACCTTGCCATCGCCGATATCGGCCACGATGCGGCGAAGCTCGCCCTGAGAACCGTGAAGGCCCTGCTCGTCCGTGCCGTCGATCATTCCGGCCTTGCCGATCAGCGTCAGGTCGGCGCTCGCGGAGAATTTCGGGAAGACCTGCGGCCAGTCCTTGATAACAGCGTTGGAATTTTCGACCGAGATCGCGCCGTCAAGGTCCGCCCCGTTCTGCCGCAGGTGGATTTCGGTGCGGGCGGCATTAAAATTGATGGTCTGGCCGGTAAAGGAGGAGATGGCGACGGCCTTCAGCCCGTCGATGACGGTCGATGTGCGGTCGATGCCCTGCGCCTTGGTGACGAGGCTCGATTGCAGATTGTCCCATTGGGCATTGATGGTCAGGCCCTGCGCGGTGCGGATTTCGGCCGGGGAGTCGAGTTCCCAGACGATATGGCCGGGAGCGTAGACCTGGGCGGCAGATCGCAGCGCGCCGAAGGTGGCGGAGATGCCGTTCACATTGTCGTCCACGTCCACCTTGGAGCAGAAAAGGCCGATCCGGAAAGGAAAGCCGCGGAATTCGATATCGGCGCACTCGCCGCTCACGCCGGTGTCGGCGCGGGGAGCAATTGCGGTCAGCACCGTCTGTTTCAGCGCGGAGGCTGCATAGAACCAGCCGCCCGTGTAGAGAGCGATCACCAGAAGGATGGCGCCGCCCAGCAACCAGAATTTCCTGCCGCTGCTATATTGGCCGCTGCCGGATTGGCTTGACGCTGCCATGATGTTCTCCAATGGTGAGAGCGAAATCTGATTTTGATCTGGCGTGCGATATGGACGAATTTTGGGTATTTGGCTACGGCTCGTTGATGTGGAATTCGGGCTTCGAATTCGTCGAGCGATCGCAAGCCCTGGTTTATGGCTACCGGCGTTCGCTCTGCGTGCGCTCCTTCGTCCATCGTGGCAGCCGCGAAAATCCCGGGCTCGTCCTCGGTCTCGACAGGGGCGGCGCCTGCCGTGGCATGGCCTTTCGGGTCGCCGCGGAGAAATGGGACGAGGTGATCGACTATCTGCGCGCCCGCGAACTCGTCACCAATGTCTATCTGGAACGACACCTGCCGCTGCAGCTGCAGGACGGCCGCAGCGCGCGGGCCATCGCCTATGTGGTCGATCGCGCCCATGAGCAATATGCCGGCGCGCTCGATGCCACTGCTGCGGCGCGCATCGTCAACGTCTCTGTCGGCCAGTCAGGCCCGAACGACGCCTATGTCTTCAACACGCTCGCGCATCTCAAGGAGATGGGCATTCGCGACCAGTGGCTCGAGCAGGTGGTTGAGGAAATCACGCGGCTGCGGGCTGCGGCATAGATCCCGTCCCAGAGGGTCCACGTCTTCGGTTTCACGCAATTACGCCGTGGCGGCCTTTGCCTTGCGCAACTCGGCCAGCCGCTCCACGGCCGTCGGCGGCAGCGGCACATGCGGGTTGCGTTCGACTGTTTCGATCAGAAGCTGATCGCTGGCGCTTTCGGTCACGTCGATCAGGTGGGCGAAGAAGGCGTCAGGGTCCATGCCGGGCATGATAGGCGGCAGGATCTGTACCTTGAAATGACCAGGATAGCGCATGGTGCTGCGGCGCGGCCAGAACAGACCGGGATGCATGACGATGGGCACGACCGGCAGCTTCAGGTCGCGATACATGCGGGCGATGCCATATTTGTAGACCGGCTCGGCACCCGGCGGGCGGCGCGTGCCCTCGGGATAGATGATGAGCTGGCGGCCGGTGGCAAGCTCTTCCCTGGTGCGCTTCAGCACCTCGACCATCACCTTGCCTCTTGCGCCGCGATCGACCGGGATCATGCGCTGCTTCTTGGCGTACCAGCCGAAGAGCGGGATCCACATCAGTTCGCGCTTGAGGATGTAGACGGGATCGTCGAGCTCGGGCAGCAGCGCATAAGTATCCCAGAAGGATTGATGCTTCGGCGAAATGATGAAGCTGCCCTCCGGCAGGTTCTCCAGGCCCTCGACTTCGAATGTGGTGCCGACAATCACCCGCATCAGCCAATGGTTCGAGCGCGCCCAATTCTTGGGAACGTTGTAGGCGAGCTTGCGCGGGATGATGAAGTAGATGGGGGAGAGCACGATCATCCGCAGGATGAGGTTGGCATAGAAGATCGTGTTGAACAGAACGGAACGCAGGGCGATCATGAAACTTTCCCGAGGCATGGTCACGCCGACCGGCCTACACGATATTGCCGGCCAGAAAAAGCGTCTGATTGCCGGGGCCTGAGCAAAAGCCTCAGTTCTGGCCCGCCAGACTGGCGGAACGCAGGCCGGTATGGCGCAGGCCCACGAGGTTGCGGGCGCCTGCCAGCAGCACCTTGGCATATTCGGCCAGCATGACGCGCAAGGCGTTCGGGTCGGTGAACCAGTCGCGCGTCTTCAGATCGGAATTGACGACAGGATAGGGGATGAACTCGATCTCCGGATCCACATAGGCAAGTTCGGCCAGGCTGCGCGGCATGTGGTAGTTGTTGGTGACGACGAGGATGCTCTTATAGCCTCTGGCATGAATCCAGTTGGAGGCTTCCTCGGCATTGCCGATCGTATCGAGCGCGTCGTAGCCGATGTCGACACAGCAGGAGAAAAGATCGGCCGATCCTTGTGTCGTCCTGCGAATCTGCGTCGGCGTGGTGGAGGGATGCGCGCCTGAGATCAACAGCCGCCTGCCGGCGCCCTTCTGCAGGAGTTCAACGGCCTGATCGATACGCTGGTAGCCGCCGGTCAGCACGATGATGGCGTCCGCCCGCGGCTCGGCGGGCGGTTTCAGGGTCGTCACCGAATCTGCGAAGCGCAAAAAACCGCCGAAAATCAGTGCTGCGATCAATATGCAGGAAAAGCCCATCCAGCGCAGAATGCGACGGATCGGGCCACGCCGCGGCGAGACACTCTCGGGGCGTTCAAGCTCCGGGTCCGGGCGAATCGGATTGCGTGTCGTATGGCCCATCGTCATGAGTCGTGATTATACGCTGATTGCGGCGCGGAACAGACGCTTTCATGGCAAAACGGCATGGCTGTGATTAATTCACGATGCCGTCGGCCCGCGTCGGATCGGAACGCAACGTGTCGATCTCATAGATCGTACGCATGACCGTCAGCCGCGCCGTCAGCGTCGTCAGCAGGGCGATCACGATCATCGTCGCGAAGATGCCGAGATAGCCCAAGGCGCCGACCGAAAAAGTGCCGAAGAGGGCCGTTGCCTGATCGGTCTCGGGCGTGGCGATTGTCCTGGCCTGCAAGAAACCGGCGCCGGCGAAGAAGAGGGCAGCCAAAGCGCTGCCGATCGCCGAACCCTTGAGGCTGATCTTCAGGAAATGTTTCTGGAATTCGGTGGCGACGAAAGAACTTTCAGCGCCAACGAAATGCAGGACTTCCACGATGTGGCGGTTGCCCGACAGCACGCCGCGCGTGGCAAAGACCACCGTCAGCACCATGGCGGTGAAAACGAGAAGCAGGATGCCGGTGCCGATCATCACCGTCGTGCGGGCCATGGCAACCAGCCGGTCGACCCAGGTACGGTGATCGTCAAGGAAGGCTTGCGGAATGCTTTCCTTCAGAAGGTCGCGCATTGCCGCAAAGTCGGGCGGGTGGCTCTCGTCGATGGTGACGATGACGAGGCGCGGCACGGGAAGTTCCTTGATGTCGAGCCCGCTGCCGAGCCATGGCTCGAGAAGACGGGCGGTGGCGGCTTCGTCGACGATCTGGCCGCTCTTCGTGCCGACGAAGGTCAGCGCTATGTCGCGGGCCTGAACGAGCGCCTTTTCCATGTCGAGGTTGTCGTCCGGCTTGATCTGGATGGTGACTTCCCGGGAGATCTGGCTCTCCCAGCTTGCCGCCGTCGAGCGGACCATGCTGACGCCGCCGAGCGTCAGGCAGGCGAGGAAGGCCATGATGGCGATGACCACCATCAGCGCATTGCCCTGAATGTTCGAGGGCGGCAGGATCGGCGCCGTCGGGCGCACGCGCATTTCCGGCCGCTTGGGCTGCTGGGCGGGGGCAGCGGCGGGCGCCTTTGCGCGGGTCCTGGTGGGCGTCTTAGTCATAAATATCGAGATGCCCTTCCGAGAGGATCATGCGGCGGGCTTCCACCTGGTCCATCAGCGAGAGATCGTGTGTGGCGATCACCACTGCTGTGCCAAGGCGGTTGAGTTCCATGAAGAGGTTCAGCAGGCGCTTGGCCATCGGCGGGTCGACATTGCCGGTCGGCTCGTCGGCAAGCAGCACCTCCGGCCGGTCCATCAACGCGCGGGCGATTGCGGCGCGCTGCTTCTCGCCGCCGGAAAGCACCGGCGGCAGAACGTTGATGCGTTCGCCGAGCCCGACCCATTTCAGAAGTTCCAGCACGTCTGTCTTGTATGTGCTTTCATCCTTGCCGCGCACGCGAAGCGGCAGGGCCACATTCTCATAGGTGGTCAGATGGTCGAGAAGACGGAAATCCTGAAAGACGATGCCGACGCGGCGGCGCAGCAGCGGCAGTTCCGGCCGCGGGATCTCGGATATGTCGCGCCCGAACATGCGGATCAGGCCGCGGGTCGGCTGCAGCGACATGAAGAGAAGGCGCAGCAGCGTCGTCTTGCCGGCGCCGGACGGACCGGTCAGAAACTGGAAGGACTTTTTCGGGATGTCGAAAGTCAGGTCCCGGAGGATTTCCGGCCCCATGCCATATCGCAAACCGACATTTTCGAAGTGGATCAACGGGCAGCTCAGTCTTTCGTGGTTTCACCGCATGACTTGTTAACCAACACCGTTAACAGCGGGTAAATTTTGCCGGAAAAACGCCCGTTTGATGGCGATCTTTGCGAAGCATTAACCATTGAAATTTACGACTGGGCTGGATTCGTTTCAATGCCAAGATTGTCTTGGGCAGCGAAACCATGTGGACATCCGAGAGGTCGCCACCATGGAAGCATCCTCCTTCAGACGACAGGCCGCCGGACGGGCCTATGATTTTCTGCCGCCGGAGCGGGCTATCCGCCAACCCCGCCGCATGCCGCGCAGGGACGATGTTGCAGATGCCGAGTTCGTTGTCGTCGGCAAGCTGCGGCCACAGGGCGCATCTGCCGGTACCCGCGATCATAACGACAACCGCCGTCGTGGCGTCCCGCCGGCGACCCGGCCTCCGATCCTGCTTGCCATGGCGGCAGCGGTCGTTCGTGGCGCGGAGGCCTGGTTGCAGCAGGCTTCACTGCGGAGCTTTGCGGCGCTGGTTCTTTCGCTTTTCGTACTGGTCTTCGGGCTTGCCGGCGGATTTTCGGGATTTTCGGAGGGCGGAGCCTCACCGGCCGCTGCGCTGCACTTCTCGCATGTGACGATTACGCCGCGCGACGCCAACGGCATGCGCATCCTGCTGATCAACGGCATCATCGAGAATGACAGCGGCGTCACGCAATCTGTGCGGCCCATTCGCGCCGATCTCATTGCCGACGAGCGGCTGACTGCGAGCATCGTCATCGCGCCGCCGACGGATGCCATTTATGCCGGCCAGAGCCGTGGCTTTTCGGCGCGCCTGCAGCATGCCGGCGGCAAGGTGCCGGAGGTCCGGCTTTCCTTCATGCCTTGAGCGTCAGGAGACGTTTTTAGGTGGGCGGCCGGAAAAACCGGTCCTTCCGGGGTGTTTCGCCGGGATTAATGTGCTAACGGCTACCCTTCATTTTTACGGAGCAAGCCCTTATGCCTGTCGTGCGCGGAAAAAACATCGAGCCGCTCTTTACTGCCGAGCAGATCGCCGAGCGCAACCATTCCATGGCGCAGCAGATCGCGGCCGGCCCGACGAAGGACCTGCTGGTCATTGCCGTGCTCAAGGGCTCCTTCATCTTTGCGGCCGACCTGTTGCGCGCCCTGCACGATACGGGCCTTGCGCCCGAGGTGGAGTTCATCACGCTCTCGAGCTATGGTACGGGCACGGTTTCGCAGGGCGTGCGCATCGTCAAGGATATCGACAGCGACGTGAAGGACCGCGATGTCCTGCTGATCGACGACATCCTCGAATCCGGCCGTACGCTGCGGTTTGCCAAGGAACTGCTCTACGAGCGCGGCGCGCGCAATGTGACGATCGCCGTGCTGCTCGACAAGCGCGTCAAGCGCAAGGAGGAACTGGAAGCGGATTATGTCGGCTTCGAATGTCCCGATTATTTCGTCGTCGGCTACGGCATGGATGTCGCCTATGCCTTCCGCGAACTGCCCTTCGTCGGCGTGGTTACCGGCGACGCCTGAGGCGTGCTGCTTCAAGACGGCTTGTTAACCATTCCGTCGATCGGCCCGACATGTTTACCGATCGCTAGGGAAGCGCATGCGATCTCCGTCGCGGGGCATGACGACGGAGCAATGCACAGATGGCAAAAATTCTGATCACGGAAGACGAGGATTCCCTTCGTACTTTCGTAGCCCGGGCACTACGCCTTGACGGTCATGAGACCGATGAAGCCGCCGATGGGGCGGAAGGGCTGGAAAAGCTGAAAGGCGGCAGCTACGACCTGCTGCTTTCCGATATCCGCATGCCGGTCATGGACGGCATCGAACTGGCGCATCAGGCGAAAGACGCCTTTCCGGCGCTGAAAATCCTGCTGATGACAGGTTATGCCGAACAGCGCGAACGGGCCGACGACCTCGCTGAAAAGATCATCGATGTCGTGCCGAAACCGTTTGCCCTGCCGGATATCCGCAAGGCCGTGGCGAGAGCGCTGGTCGCCTGACATTGTGGCGCGGCGTGCCTCAAGGCACGCCAACTGCCCACTTTCCCTCGATATCACTGAATATCCAGTAGCCGTTCGAGATACTGACGCTCGATCGCCTGGGTCGGATTGTTGCCGAGCTTT
Organism: Rhizobium sp. KDH_Rht_773_N; assembly: GCF_052946295.1. Taxonomy (NCBI): domain Bacteria; kingdom Pseudomonadati; phylum Pseudomonadota; class Alphaproteobacteria; order Hyphomicrobiales; family Rhizobiaceae; genus Rhizobium; species Rhizobium sp. KDH_Rht_773_N. Next base: position 2,203,623 of record NZ_CM129525.1, read on the forward strand.
TCACGGATCGCGTCCAGGATCTCCCGGGCGCGCTGAACATCGATCTCGTCGGGTATTTTCACATCGTTGTTCATGTCAGCCCCGTCGGTCTGACGCAGGCGGCCGAGCGGATCGCGACCGTTCTGGTTGCCCTGGCCAAGCTGGCCGTTCGGGCCTTGCTGTCCCTGCTGGCCCTGTTGGGCCTGCATCATCTGGTTCATCATGTCACGTGCGCCCTGGCGCAGGGCCTCGAGAGCCCGTCCCTGGCCTTCAACGGCGCTGCTGCCGTTGCCCTGGCCGAGGTCACGGCCGGCGCCTTCCATTTCGCGCTGTGCCTGACCGAAGCTTTCGCCCGGCTTCATGCCCATGTCGCCAAGGCTTTTCTGCAGTTCCTGCAACTGCTTGCCGAGCGCATCCTGCTGGCCACGAAGCTGTTTCAGCGCTTCGCGCAGTTGCTCGGCCGTCATCTGGTCGCCGGGCTGCTGGCCTTGCTCCTGCTGGCCCTGCTGTTGTTGCTGGCCATCCTCGCCCGGCATCATGTCGTCCATGCCGGGGTCGCCGCGCTGCATGCGGTCGCGAAGCTGCTGGTCGAGGCGGAACGTCTCGTCCATCAGTTTCTGCTGGTCGCGCAGGATCTGGCCGAGCTTGTTCATCTGCTGGGTGAGCTGGCTGTTTTCCTGCTGCTGCTGGCCGCGTTGCGGGCGAGCTGTCTGCAGGTTGTTCATCAGCCTCTGGAGTTCGGAGAGCATCTGCTGGGCGGCATCGCGATTGCCCGACCGGGCCAGGTTTTCAATCTGGTCCATCATGCGCTGCAGATCCTGCTGGCGCAGGAAATTCTGAGCGTTCTGGTTCGGCTGCATCGGCATGTTCTGCAGGCGCTCCGCAAGCTCGTTCATATAGTCCTGCATCGCCTTGCGCAGCTCGTCCATCAGCTTCTTGATTTCGGCATCCGAAGCATTGCGGTTCAGCGCGTCGGCGAGGTTCTGCTGAGCGTCGCGCAGCCGCCGTTCGGCAAGCGAAAGATCGCCCTCCTCAATGCCGAGGGCGATTTCCCAGAGATATTGGGCCGTATCCTTGAGCTGTTCATCGGCCTTGGCGAGCTTCATGCGCGCGAGCGCGGATTCGATCAGCAGGTAGTGGGTGGTGTTGGGGATCGTCTCCTCGGGCCGGATCGTCACGGCTTCGTTGAGTGCGATGGCCTCGGGCATCCTGCGGGTATCGAGAGCAAAGGTCTGGCGCTCCTCGGCGACAGCTGCCGCCAGCGGCTCGCTGAAGGGGCGTGACGGCATGACCATCTCATAAGGCGGGCTGCGGCCCGTCTGTCCCGCGGCATCCTTGGCGACGAGGGTGATGCGCACACGCTTGCCGGCCAGCGGATGTTCGGTCAGGTTCTTGCTCGTCAGGCCCTTGCCGTCACGCGCGTTGCGGCGCGGAATGTCCAGCCGGAAATCCGGCAGAGGATAGAGCGGCGTTGCGGCGGGATCGGATTCGACCGGCACGATCTCGGCATGGGCTTCCTGCACGCCGTAATCGTCCTTCACCGTGAAGCCGATTTCCAGAGCGCCGTTGACGGCGCGGCGGGGCATGCCGTCGAAGGCAATTTCCGGCGCCTTGTCAGGCAGCACCTCAAAATTCCAGGTGCGGCCGTTTGCCTGCAGTGCGCCATTCTCCTCGAGCTTCATGATGTGCGTCTGCGCCGTCGGCTGCGGTGCGGCCGGCGTGCCCGAAGCCTGTTCGGTATTGGTACCCGTCGCCTGCTGCGGCCGGGTGTCGTCCTGCACCGCGATTTCCTGGCTCTGGCCACTGTCCTTCCTGAACAGCACGTTCTCGGTCGACTGGCCGCCGCTGACACGCACCGTCAGACTGGAAAACTGCGGAACGCCGATCGGCGCCTGTTCGCTGCCGTCGGCTGTCAGATAGATCGGCGCGCGGCCGGTATAGGCCGGTGGCGTCACCCATGCATCGACGCGTACGGACGGATTGCTCGTAACCTGTGCGGGCGCGGGCTGAAACGCATCGGCGAGCGTGCCGCCGTTGATCGACAGCGAATAGGCGAAAGCCGTGACGACAAGCAGCGCCGGAACGGCACGCAGGGCGAAGCGGTCGTGCCGGGCGATATCGGGGCGCGGCAGGCCGGCATCCAATGTCGCGATCTTCTGTGCCATGCGCATCTGGTGTTCGCGCCACAGGGCGCGGGAGAATGGCGTGTCGAAGGCGGGCTCATCTTCCTGTACCATGACCGGCTGATGCGCCAGGCCGTTGCGTTCTTCCAGCATACGGTCGGCATCGGCCACCTGTGGCCAGCGAAGATTGCGGAACGGCAGCAGGCAAACAAGAAAGCCGGCGGCAAAGGCGACCAGGAGGATGACGCGCAGCCAGTCAGGCACGATGCGGAAGAAGCCGAACCAGGAAACCGACAGATAAATCGCGATGACGGAAAGAGCAGGCACCAGCAGCGGAAGAAGCCGCTCGGCAAACAGCACGATCCGGGCCAGGAAACGTTTTGCCGCCACCAGCCGCGCCAGAGAGGGTTGAAGCGCGAATGCGCCTTTCTTCTGCCTTGCGGGGCTTGTCATCAATCCGGTCTCCGCGATCTGGCGTTCAGGGAACAGAGGGCGCTTCCGGCGATTGCTGGGCAATACGCTCACGAAAGAAAAGGATAACACTCTTTGTGGCGAAGGCGAGGGCGAGCACCGGTCAATACCGGTTTTTCGTGTGTGGTCGCCAAAAAGTGATTGCGACTTTTAGTCCAGCCAGGCCGGGAGGGAATCGAGACCGATCAGCTCGGAATAGGTGCGGCGGGGCCGGATCACATGGAATTCGTCGCCCTTGACCAGGACTTCGGGCACCAGCAGGCGGCTATTGTAGGTGCCGGCCTGGACCGCGCCATAGGCGCCTGCGGTGCCGACTGCCAGAAGATCGCCCGGTTTCGGGGTCGCCATTTCGCGGTCGAGCGCGAGATAGTCGCCCGTTTCGCAGACGGGGCCGACGACATCGGCACGGATGCGCGGCGCGCTGGCGGCCGAAATCACGACCGGGCGGATCTCATGATAGGCTTCATACAGCGTCGGGCGGATGAGGTCGTTCATCGCGCCGTCGACGATCACAAAGGTCTTTTCGCCACCATCCTTCACGTAGATGACCTCGGTCACGAGAATGCCGGCATTGCCGACGATCAGGCGGCCCGGCTCGGTAACGATCGTGCAGTTGAGGGCGCGAAGCTGATTCTTGACGACCGCGGCATAGGCGTCCGGCAGGGGTGGCGGGTCGTTGTCGTCTCTGTAGGGGATGCCGAGGCCGCCGCCGATATCGACATGGTGGATGGAGTGGCCGTCGGCACGCAGCGTGTTGACGAGATCGTGCAACAGCTTGAAGGCTTCGTCGAAGGGCTGCAGCTCGGTGATCTGGCTGCCGATATGCATGTCGATGCCGGTCACTTCGATGCCGGGCAGGCTGGCGGCGCGGGCATAGATGGCGCGGGCGCGCTCCCAGGAGATGCCGAACTTGTTTTCCTTCTTGCCCGTCGAAATTTTCGCGTGGGTGCGGGCATCGACATCGGGATTGATGCGGAAGGAAACGGGCGCCTTTTTGCCGGCGCGCACGGCGCGCTGGTTGAGGACTTCGAGTTCCGGTTCGGATTCGACGTTGAAGCAGTAGATGCCGGCTTCCAGCGCATAGTCCATCTCGTGCGGCGTCTTGCCGACGCCGGAAAACATGATGCGGTTGGCGGGAACGCCCGCGGCAAGCGCGCGGCGCAGCTCGCCTTCGGAAACCACGTCGATGCCGGCGCCGAGCCGGCCGAGCGTCTTCAGCACGGCCTGGTTCGAATTCGCCTTCATTGCGTAGCAGACCATGGAATCGACATCGCCGAAGGCTTCGGCGAAGACCCGGTAGTGGCGTTCGAGCGTGGCTGTCGAATAGACGTAGAAGGGCGTGCCCACGGCCTTGGCAATCTCGGGAACGGGAACGTTCTCGGCGTAGAGAATGCCGTCACGATACTCAAAGTGGTTCACGGACGTCGCGCCTTAGAGAAGGGGATCGAGAACGAAAGGCTTGTCGACGGTACCCGGCTGTTTCGTCGGCTTGGAAATGTCGCCGCCCTTCGTGGCGTTGGCGCTCGGCGGGTCGAGATCACCCTTGCGGCCGCATCCGGCAACGGCAAGGCCGATGACGGCAAAAACCACCGTAAGGCGGATGAAATGCGGCAAGCTCATCTGCATGGATATCCTCATATCGGGCACTGGGCGGGCACTGACTGGCACTTTCATAGCGAAGTTTATCAGCCTTGTGCACCCCGATTGTTGAAGCCTGGTCCCCGGCGCATTTGCTGTCCGCCGGGGAAATTCGTCAGTTGCGGGCGCGCCAATAGGCGATTTGCTTCCTGACTTCGGAAGGCGCCGTTCCGCCGAAGCTCTTGCGGCTTGCAACCGAAGCCTCGACCGTCAGGACGTCATAGACCTTCTCGGTGATGGCCGGGTTGATCGCCTGAAGATCGGCAAGCGGAAGTTCGGCGAGATCGCAGCCCCTGCTTTCGGCAAGGGCCACGGCGCGGCCCGTCACATGGTGCGCGTCGCGGAAGGGAAGCCCTGCCTCGCGTACCAGCCAGTCGGCGAGATCGGTCGCGGTCGAATAGCCGGAGCCGGCCGCCGCCTTCATTTTCGTCGTGTTGACCGTCATGTCGCGGACCATGCCGGTCATGGCGGCAATTGCCAGTTCCAGGCTTTCGGCGGCGTCGAAGACCTGTTCCTTGTCTTCCTGCATGTCCTTGGAATAGGCGAGCGGCAGGCCCTTCATGATCGTCAAAAGGGCGATCAGCGAGCCGTTGATACGGCCGGTCTTGGCGCGCACCAGTTCGGCCGCGTCCGGGTTTTTCTTCTGCGGCATGATGGAGGAACCGGTCGAGAAGGCGTCGGAAAGGCGCACGAAGCCGAATTGCGGCGTCGACCAGATGACGATCTCTTCTGCCAGGCGCGACAGGTGCACGGCGCAGATCGCGGCAATTGCCAGGAATTCGATCGCGAAGTCGCGATCCGAGACCGTGTCGATCGAATTGCGGGTCGGCTCGCGGAAGCCGAGCGCCTTGGCCGTCATGTGGCGGTCGATCGGATAGCCGGTGCCGGCGAGTGCGGCCGCACCGATCGGGCTTTCGTCCAGATGTTCGATCGCATGGCGCACGCGCGAGCGGTCGCGGCCGAACATTTCCACATAGGCCATGCAATGATGGCCGAAAGTGACCGGCTGGGCGGTCTGCAGATGGGTGAAACCGGGCATGACGCTGTCTGCATGTTCCTCGGCGCGATCGAGGAAAGCCGCGATCAGGTCCGTCAGCATGGCCTCGGTCTTCTGCAGTTCTTCCTTGACCCAGAGGCGGAAGTCGAGCGCCACCTGATCGTTGCGCGAGCGGGCGGTGTGGAGACGACCGGCGGCCGGGCCGATCAGGGTCGCCAGCCGGGCTTCGACATTCATATGGATGTCTTCGAGCTGGCGGGAAAATTCGAAATTGCCGCTTTCGATTTCTGACAGGATCGTGTTTAGCCCGTGAACGATCTTGTCCTTATCGTCTGCTGAAATGATGCCCTGATGGGCGAGCATCGTGGCATGCGCGATCGAGCCGCGGATATCCTGGGCAAACAGCTTCTTGTCGAAACCGATCGAGGCATTTATCTCCTCCATGATCGCATCGGGGCCGGAGGCGAAACGTCCGCCCCACATCTGGTTGGAGGATTTGGTGTCCGTCTTGTCCTCGGCCATGGAAGATGCCCGTCCTGGAGAATGAAATGACGACGAAAAAACCTTTCGGCCTGCCGTCCGTGAAACTGATCGCAATCGCCGCCGTTGCAGGCGTTGTTGCCGGTGCGGCAGCGGTATACGTGAAGGAGACGGGCATTGGCAATGGCGTCGGTGATACGGCCTCGGCCGAATGCCCGCTGACAAAGGAGCGCGCCGCCAATCTGAGCCCGCTCATGAAGGGCCAGGTTGCCGCCATGGTTGCTGCCAGCCAGCCGAAGAAACTTCAGACCGTCGCCTTCAACGGTCCGGACGGCCAGCCGATGACGCTCGATCATTTTGCGGGCAAGACCGTGCTTCTCAATCTCTGGGCCACATGGTGCGTGCCCTGCCGCGAGGAGATGCCGGCGCTCAACGCATTGGAGAAGGAGATGGGCAGCGACAGGTTCCAGGTCGTGCCCGTCAATATCGATAGTGGCGACGACGAGAAGCCGAAAGCCTTCCTCAGCGAAATCGGGGTCGATGCCCTGCAGCTCTACCGAGACAATACGATCGGCGTCTTCAACAGCCTGAAGAAAGAGGGCCTTGCCTTCGGCCTTCCGGTGACGCTGCTGCTCGATGACAAGGGCTGCCTGATCTCGGCCATGAACGGCCCCGCCGCCTGGGACAGCGAAGACGCCAAGGCGCTGATCAAGGGTGCCGTAGGCTCTTGAGAGCGGCGGTCAGGAATCGCCGGCGCCGCGAATGAGGAAGATGCCTGCAAGCCCGATCAGGACGCAGCATTGCAGCACGAACATCGGCAATTCGCTCGACATGGGATTTTCCTTCCGTTGATCGCAAGGAAAGCATGTCGCGGACATTTGTTCCATTCGCCTTTTCAGGCGATCATCCCTCAGCGGGTCGGAACCGGGGTTTCGCCGCGATAATCGTAGAAGCCGCGGCCGGATTTGCGGCCGAGCCAGCCGGCTTCGACATATTTCACCAGCAGCGGGCAGGGGCGATACTTGCTGTCTGCAAGGCCGTCGTGCAGAACCTGCATGATCGACAGGCAGGTATCGAGGCCGATGAAATCTGCAAGCTGCAGCGGTCCCATCGGGTGGTTGGCGCCGAGCCTCATGGCCGTGTCGATGGCATCGACCGTGCCGACGCCTTCATAGAGCGTATAGATCGCTTCGTTGATCATCGGCAGCAGGATGCGGTTGACGATGAAGGCCGGGAAATCCTCGGCCACCGTCACCGTCTTTTCCAGCGATGCGACGAATTCCTTGGCGGCGGAGAAGGTCGTTTCCTCGGTGGCAATGCCGCGCACCAGTTCCACGAGTTTCATGACCGGCACCGGATTCATGAAATGGATGCCCATGAAGCGCTCGGCACGGTCGGTCGCAGCCGCCAGACGGGTGATCGACAGCGAGGACGTGTTGGTGGCAAGGATCGCTTCCGGTTTCAGAACCGGACAGACCTGCGCATAGATCTTGCGCTTGACGCTTTCATCCTCGGTCGCCGCTTCGATGACGAGGTCGGAGGGGGCGAGGTCGTTGATGTCAGCCGAACCGGTGATGCGCGAAAGCGCCGCGCTGCGCTCTGCATCGGTCATCTTGCCGTTCGTCACCTGCCGGGCAAAATTGCCGTTGATGGTGGCAAGGCCGGACTCGATGCGATCCTGCGACAGGTCGTAAATGTGAACCTTGTATCCTGCGGCGGCCGAAACATGCGCGATGCCACAGCCCATCTGGCCCGCACCGATGATACCAATATTCTTCAACACCGCGCTCATCTCCAACCCCCGCCCGGCATACGCCCCCGCGCTGCCGGTATTTTTATATGAAATTGCCGGACGAAAGATCGCCCGGCAAAAGTAGTAGACCGATAGAAGACAATTTTCCAGTCATTCGCAAGTGCGAAAAGAAGGCAATATGCCCGATCAGAGGGCTTTTTCGAGCTCCGGCAGCACGTCGAACAGATCGGCGACAAGTCCATAGTCGGCAATCTGGAATATCGGTGCTTCCTCGTCCTTGTTGATGGCGACGATGACCTTCGAATCCTTCATGCCGGCGAGATGCTGGATGGCGCCGGAGATGCCGCAGGCGATGTAGAGCTGCGGTGCGACGACCTTGCCGGTCTGGCCGACCTGCCAGTCGTTCGGGGCGTAACCGGCATCGACGGCGGCGCGGGAAGCGCCGACGGCAGCGCCGAGCTTGTCGGCGACCGGCAGAATGACTTCCTTGAACTTTTCGGCCGAGCCGAGCGCACGGCCGCCGGAAATGATGATCCTGGCGGAGGTCAGTTCCGGCCGTTCGGAGGCCGACAACGCGTCGGACACGAAGGTCGAAAGGCCGGGACTGGAGGTGGCGGCAACAGGCTCGACAGCGGCGGAGCCGCCCTCGGCAGCAGAGGCGAAGGAGGCGGTGCGTACGGTGATGACCTTCTTGGCGTCGGTTGCCTGCACCGTCTGGATGGCGTTGCCGGCGTAGATCGGGCGCTTGAAGGTGTCGGGCGAAACCACTTCGACGATTTCGGAGATCTGGGCGATATCGAGGAGGGCTGCGACGCGCGGCATGACGTTCTTGCCGGTCGATGTGGCGGCAGCGACGATCGTGTCATAGCTGCCGGCCAGCGAGACGATCAGGTCGGCCAGCGGTTCGGCAAGGTTGTTGGCGAGGTCGTCGCTTTCGGCGAGCAGCACCTTGGAAACGCCTGACAGTTTTGCAGCCGCGTCGGCGGCAGCCTTGGCACCCTTGCCGGCGACGAGAACGTGGATGTCGCCGCCGATCCCGGCGGCCGCCGTCAGGGCCTTGGCGGTCTGGTCGGAAAGGCTCGCATTGTCGTGGTCAGCCAGAAGAAGAATGGCCATATTCGTAATCCTTTCTCGAACCTTAGAGGACGCCGGCTTCGTTCTTGAGCTTGTCGACAAGCTCGGCGACCGATTTTACCTTGACGCCCGCCTTGCGGCCGGACGGCTCCTCCGTCTTCAAAACCTTGAGGCGCGGGGTGGTGGAAACGCCGAAATCGGCCGGGCTCTTCTTGTCGAGCGGCTTCTTCTTCGCCTTCATGATGTTAGGCAGCGTGGCGTAACGCGGCTCGTTCAGGCGCAGGTCGGTCGTCACGACGGCCGGAAGCTTGACCTTGATCGTCTGCAGGCCGCCGTCGATTTCGCGCGTGACGGTCGCGCTGTCGCCGTCGATCTCGACCTTGGAGGCGAAGGTTGCCTGCGCCGAGCCGAGAAGGGCTGCGAGCATCTGGCCGGTCTGGTTGGAATCATCGTCGATCGCCTGTTTGCCGACGATGATGAGACCCGGCTTTTCGGCATCGGCGACGCCCTTGAGGATCTTGGCGACGGCGAGCGGTTCGACCGCGTCGTCGGTCTCGACGAGGATGGCGCGATCGGCGCCCATGGCGAGCGCGGTGCGCAGCGTTTCCTCTGCCTTGGCCGGGCCGATCGAGACGACGACGACCTCTTCGGCCTTGCCGGCCTCCTTCAGGCGAAGGGCCTCCTCAACGGAAATCTCGTCGAACGGGTTCATCGACATCTTGACGTTGGCGAGGTCGACGCCCGATCCATCCGGCTTGACGCGGATCTTCACGTTGTAATCGACAACGCGCTTGACTGGGACGAGAATTTTCATGGGGTCCTTCCTTCGAACAGAGATGGGCCTTCAACAGAGACTTCTGGGAAAATGCGCGCTCGGGCGCCGCTCCGATTGTCGAATGGCGACATGGATACGCGTTTTTCCTCCAAATACAACGCTTGCCTGACGCTGCCGGTCGATTTGAATCGCAATATATTAACGTTTACGTTCACGTCAATATTAAAGCTTGTCCCGCCCCCAGGGCAGACGCGGCGGTGCGGGCATGCCCGAAGCGGTAACGCGGATGGGGATCGGCCGATCCTGGACGGCACGCGGCGTGACGATCTGCCGGTCGAAAAGCGGCACGCCAGGCCGGCGCAAAATGAAAACGAGCAGGGCACCCGCTATGATGCCGCCGACATGCGCGCCCCAGGAGACATTGCCGTTGGCATCGGCCAGCAGCATGAAAAATTGCTGACCGACCCAGAAGAGGAGCGGAATGAAAGCCGGCAGCGGCAGGGGCACGCGGAAGAAGACCAATACCCAGACGCGTACGCGCGGATGCAGCATGAGATAGGCGGCGACGACGCCGGAAATCGCACCCGACGCGCCGACGAGCGGCGCCTCCGACGCCGTCGACAGCAGGCCGTGGCAGAGGGCGCCGGCCGCAGCGCAGGCGAGGTAAAAGACGAGGAAGCGCAAATGCCCCATCGCATCCTCGACATTGTCGCCGAAGACCCAGAGGAAGATCATGTTGCCGGCAAGATGCCAGAAACCCGTATGAATGAAGGAATAGGTAATGTAGGTCGCCGCCTCCGGCACGATCTCCAGCCCCGGCGCCAGTTCGGCGTGGCCGAAGATGATAGCCGGGATATAACCGAGGCCGATGGTTGCGGCCTGGGCGACCTGCTCGCTTTCGACTGTGGTGAAGATCCAGGCGGCGATGTTTGCCGCCATCAGGCCAAGCGTGACCCACTGGACCTTGATATGCTTCAGCGTATTGGCATCGTGCAGCGGTATGAACATGAAGGCCTGCCCCCGGGCGATCGTGATGGCTGCGACCCTACCTGTTTTTTCCGGGAACCCAAAGCACATCCGCCGTGCCGCCGTCATTGGCGTGGCGGGCGGCGACGAACAGGAAGTCGGAGAGGCGGTTGACATATTTGAGCGCTGCGGCGCTGACCGCTTCTCCCTCGCTGCGGGCAAGGGCGACCATCAGCCGTTCGGCGCGGCGCGCAACCGTCCGGGCAAGGTGCAGATGGGCGGCGGCGGGGCTGCCCGCGGGCAGCACGAAGGATTTCAGCGGCGCCAGATCGGCATTCAGCCTGTCGATATCCTGCTCCAGCCTGTCAACCTGGCTTTCGACGATGCGCAGAGGCTCATAGGCCGGTGGCTCGTCTGTCTCCGGAGTGGCGAGGTCGGCGCCGAGGTCGAACAGGTCGTTCTGGATCAGCACCAGCATGGCGTCGAGTTGGTGCAGGCCCGCCGTGTGCAGTCTCGCAACGCCGATTGCCGAATTGGTTTCGTCGATCGTCCCGTAGGCTTCGACGCGCAGATCGTGTTTGACGCGGCGCGGGCCGGAAACCAGCGCCGTGGTGCCGTCGTCTCCGGTTCTGGTATAGATCTTGTTGAGCTTGACCATTGCCGGGTCTCGGATCAGCTCGGGCGTCCGCCGCCGGTCAGCCACAGCGTCAGCATGATCAGGACGACGGCGATCGCCTGCAGGAGCACGCGCAGCTGCATCAGCTTGTTGGAAAGGTTCGCATCGCCACCCTTCATCATGTTGAACAGGCCGCGGATCAGGACAAGGGCGACGAGGCCCATGACGATGATCGCGATGACGTAGGTGACCGTGGACATGGCAGTCTCTTTTCTCTTCAGTCCGTCCAGCGCATCAGGCGGTAGAAAAGGTCGGCCGGAAGCAGCCTCTTCAATATCATACCCTGTTTCGCCGGAGTCGTTACCGGATAATGTGGCTTCGGTTTTTTCGAGTTCAATGCATGCGTCAATACCGCATAGACCGCCTCGGGACCAAGCTTGTGCCTGTTGATCGGGCCTGAGCCTTCGAGACGGGCAAGCTGTCGACGGTATTCGATCGCGTACGGAGAGGTTTCAAGGTCGATATGCTCCCGGATCTTCGTCAAAGCGTTGGCCGTGAACCGGCTGGCGATTGGTCCAGGCTCGATCAGGCTCACGTGAATGCCGCTTCCCTGCAGTTCCATGCGCAAGGTGACGCTCAGGCCTTCCAAGGCGAATTTCGAGGCGGTGTAGGCGCCGCGATAGCGATAAGGCACAAGGCCGAGGATCGAGGAACATTGCACGATGCGGCCTTCACCGCGCCGGCGCATGAGGGGAATGACCTGCCGGGTGAGTTCATGCCAGCCGAAGACATTCGTCTCGAACTGGTCGCGCAGCGCCTGGGTGGGGAGATCCTCGACCGCGCCCGGCTGCCCGTAGGCGCCGTTGTTGAACAGCGCATCGATTCGTCCGCCGCTGCGTTCGGCCACTGTTTTCACCAGAGCCGAGATCGTCTCCGGCTGAGTATAGTCCATCAGCAGGGCTTCGATGCCGTCTGCTTCCAGCGGCGGCATATCCTCGGTCTTGCGGACTGTGGCGAAGACCCGCCAGCCATCCGCTCTCAAGGCGCGGGCGCAATAGGCGCCGATGCCGGAAGAGCATCCGGTGACGACGATGGTGCGCGACTCCGCCATTCAATGATTCCTGTACAAAGTAGGACTCGTTTCCCATATTCGCGGGAAGGATACAATTGGGAAGCCGAATGCAGAAAGTCCTGCGCACCCTCTATGATGTGGTCTACGACGCCATCTGCCACCTCATCGACGATGACGGTTTTGCCATGGCGAGCCACGTGGCACTCTCCAGCCTGCTTGCGGTCTTTCCCTTCCTGATCTTCGGCACGGCGCTTGCCAATTTTCTCGGCGCAGATCAATTTTCGAACTACGCGATCCATTTCATCTTCGACACCTGGCCGGCGGCTATCGCCAAGCCGCTTTCTGACCAGCTCGTCGAGGTTCTGACAATCCCGCGTGGCGGTCTTCTCACCATCTCGGTGCTTGCGGCGGCATACTTTGCTTCAAATGGCGTGGAAGCCCTGCGCATCTCGCTCAACCGCGCCTATCGCGTGCAGGAAACCAGGCCATGGTACCTGACGCGCCTTTTCAGTCTCGGCTACGTGCTTGTCGCGGTCATTATCGTCGCGGCCATCAGCATCCTGCTTGTTGCCGTCCCCGTCGGCCTCGATTACGCGCGCGACTGGCTGTTGCATACCGATACTCTCGAACTGCTTCCGGAAATCGTAAGGCAATGGCTGCCAACGGCGGTCGATACGCTCGAAATCGTCTTCGGCTGGCGAATCTACGGCACTCTGCTGCTTCTGACGCTCGGTCTGCTGGTTGTGCATCTATGGTTGCCCGCCGGCAAGCGCCGCGTCTTCGATGTTGTTCCCGGCGTTCTTCTCACCTTGCTGCTTTGGCTCGCGGGTGCCTTGATCTTTGCCTACTACCTCGCGACCTTCGCCAATTACACCGCCACCTATGCCGGTCTGGCATCCGTGATGATCGTGCTGATTTTCCTCTACATGGTGGGCGTCATTTTCATCGTCGGCGCAGAGATCAATGCGGCGCTGATGAAGTTTCGGGTGCTGCGCAATTTCTCGCGCACCTTTTCCGTGGTCGGCCGCGATCATGTTGCCAAATCAAAGCCCGACAAGTCAAAGCCCGACAAGACGGCGAATATCGGCAGCTGACAGGCCTCTTGCGCGCAGTTCCGCAAGGCCGGTGTCGCCCTGGCTCTTGGAGAGCTTGCGACCCTCTCCGTCCGCAATCAGGCGGTGATGGTGGTAGACGGGCTGCGGCAGGTCCAGCAGCGTCTGCAGCAGCCGGTGGACCGAGGTGGCGTGAAAGAGGTCGAGGCCACGCACGACATGGGTCACGCCCTGCAGCGCGTCGTCGATGACGACGGAGAGATGGTAGCTGGAGGGAGCATCCGAGCGCGAGAGAACGATATCGCCCCAGGCGGCCGGCTCGGCGAGGATGTCGCCCTTTCGTTCGTCGCCGGTTTCGGTCCAGAACAGCGGCTCGGCGAGCAGGTCCATCGCTCTATGCATGTCGAGGCGCCAGGCATGTTTCAGGCCGGAGGCCAGCAGGGCCTCGCGCTCTTCCTCGCTCCGGTCACGATCATCGGCCGGATAATGCGGCGTACCGTCGGGATCGCGCGGCCAGGGACCGTTCACGCGCTCGTAGGCCGCAACGCGGGTCTTGACCTCGCCACGTGTCAGGAACGACGGATAGACCAGCCTGCGTTCGATCAGAGAGCGGAGGGCGGCCTGGTATTCGGAAAAATGTTCGGACTGGCGGCGTACCGGCTGCTCCCATTCTATCCCGAGCCAAGTGAGATCGGCATAGATGCCGGTTTCGAATTCGGGTGTGCAGCGTGTCAGGTCGATGTCTTCAATGCGCAGCAGCAACCGGCCTTCCGCCGCTTTCGCCATGTCTTCGTTCAGGAAGGCCGACAGCGCGTGGCCGAGGTGCAGTGGCCCGTTGGGGCTCGGGGCGAAACGGAAGACGGGTTTTTGACGCGGAGTCGTGATCATGCTTTCTTCTGGCACGGATTTGAAGCGATCGCGAGGCAAGGTGCGGGTCATCAGCAATGAAAAGGATATTGAAGAGGGGCTTGCCGCTCTTCTCGTTCTCGATCCCCGGCTCGTGGCGATCGCCAGGGAGGCCGGCCCGGTCCCGCTGCGGCTGCGCGAGCCGGGGTTTGCGGGGCTTGCCCACATCATCGTTTCGCAAATGGTATCGCGCGCCAGCGCCGAGGCGATCTGGCGGCGGATGCAGCCCGAAAGCGGATTGCTGAGCGCGGAAACTTACATATTGCTTCACCCCGATGCCTGGCGCGAATTCGGGCTTTCGCGCGCCAAGGCCGACACGCTGACGCGGATTGCGCAGGCGGTGGCTTCCGGGCGAATCAATCTGCAGGCGCTGGCGCAAAAACCGCCTGCCGAAGCGCTCGCTGAGCTGACGACGCAGAAGGGAATCGGACCGTGGACGGCCGAGGTCTATCTGATGTTCTGCGGCGGCCATGTGGATGTGTTTCCGGCGGGCGACGTGGCGCTGCAGGCGGCGGTCGCTGCGGCATTCGGTCTCGCTGAACGCCCGCAAGCCAAAGCCCTTGCAGGGCTTGCGGAAATCTGGTCGCCCTGGCGCTCCGTGGCAGCCCGGCTTTTCTGGGCATATTACGCCGCAAAAATGCGTCGCGACGTGTTGCCGATCGGCTGACGGACGCCATCGGTCTATTCGCCTTTATCCCCTGAATTTATTGGACTTCACAATCCTGTAACAACCGGCCTAATATACAGGTGCAGATGCCGAATCGATCCAGGAGGGCTCCTTGACGATTGCAGTCTCACCACAGGCCCTGCCAGCGCTCGTCCTGAACGCTGACTATCGGCCGCTGAGTTATTACCCCTTGTCGCTCTGGTCCTGGCAGGACGCGATCAAGGCGGTATTTCTCGACCGTGTGAACATTATCGCGGAATATGAGCACGAGGTTTCCTCACCGAGCTTTTCGATGCGGCTGCCGAGTGTCGTGTGCCTCAAGACTTACGTTCAGCCGTCCCGCAATCCCGCCTTTACCCGCTTCAACGTCTTCCTGCGCGACAGGTTCGAGTGCCAGTATTGCGGCGCTCATGACGATCTGACTTTCGACCATGTCATCCCCCGTGCCCACGGCGGCGAGACGACCTGGGAGAATGTCGTGGCAGCCTGTTCGCCCTGCAACCTTCGCAAGGGCAGCAAGCTTCCGAAGCAGGCGGGCATGTTCCCGGCGCAGAAGCCGTACCAGCCGACCGTGCAGGATCTGCACAATAACGGCCGGCTCTTCCCGCCGAACTATCTGCACGACAGCTGGCTCGATTACCTCTACTGGGATACCGAGCTGCAGCCCTGATCGAAGCTCTTACGCAGTCTTCTTCACGCTCCAGAAGGCGAAGGCTGCGAGGATGAGGCTTGCGATCACATTCCAGCCCGCAAAGGACAGGCCGAGAACGCGCAGTGCTGCGTCCGTGCAGGACGGACCCTTGATCGAGTTCAGCTCGCCCAGGAGATCGCCAGCATTGGTGGTCATGCTGCTGGCGGTGGTCGAGCAGGTGGCCGGACCCGGCCAGAAGTGCCACTCGACGCCGGCGTGGTAGACGCCCATGCCGGCGCTGACGAGCATCAGGATGCCGACGGCGAGAATGATGGCGCGCGTCATCCAGTTCGGCAGGCCAACGAGCGCCGTGACTGCGCCGACGATCGCGATCGGGATGCCATAATAATAGGGCTGGCGCTGCAGCAGGCAGAGCGCGCAGGGAATATAGCCGCCGATATACTGGAAGCCGAGAGCCGTTCCGACGACTGCCGCCATCGCGATGGCAAGCAGCAACGGCAAGACGACGCCCGGGCGGGCAAACGGCGAGGTGGTGGCATTCATGGCGGAACTCCGCGAAGTTGGCTCAGTGGGCAAAATATCGGTAGGCGATGTATAGCACGATCACGGCCGCCGCGCCGATGCTGACGATCTGGCCGAGGCGCTTCTCGATGAAATGGCGGATCGGTTCGCCGTAGCGGCGCAACAGCCAGGCAAGGAAGAGAAAACGGGCGCCGCGGGCGACGATTGCCGAAACGATGAAAAGCGGCAGGCCGACATGGATGACGCCAGACAGGATGGTCACGACCTTGATCGGGGGCAGGTGGGCCAGACCCGAGGTGACGAGCAGCAGCAGGATCGTCTCGTAGGTGACGTAGGATTTCATCTGCTCGAACTGGTCGAGCTTTCCGTAGAATTCCAGGATCGGGCGCGCAATGGTTTCATAGGCGTAGTAGCCGAGCGCCCAACCGGCGATGCCGCCCAGTACCGAGGCGACGGTGGCGACGATCGCGTAGCGGTAGGAACGTTCGGGTCTGGCAAGTGACATCGGCAGGAAGAGCACGTCAGCGGGAACCAGAAAGACGGAGCTTTCGACGAAGGCGATGACGGCGAGCCAGACTTCGGCCGATTTCTTCGAGGCCAGAGACATGGTCCAGTCGTAAAGTCTGCGGAGCATCCGTTTCCTTTCTCTGTTGCGACGCACAAAGCATTAGGGGGCGATCATGACGCTGTAAATGCTCGGCCGCCGGCTTCCCGCTCTTCGCATTGAAAATTTTCGTGATCTGTCGCCGCTTGCCCTCCCAAGATTTAGCAGGATGGCAAGGCGGCCAATCTGCGGCAATTTATGGGAGGGTAGATACGCGATGGCATGTCATGCGACTGAAGGTCATAGAGGGCGGGCTCAGTACCGCCAGGGAACGGGACGGCGGAACGGAGAGCGGCTGGCCAAACCGTGAGGATGTCCGGCGCGAGGCCAAGCGGCGCCTTGGCGCCAGCGGCTATCACCGGTCGCGCGCCATGGAATATGCGGCAGGCGTGCCGATGCCGTCTTCGCTCAGATATCTTGCCATGCAGATCGAATTTGCCGCCGAGGCACTCTGCCGTCTCGATCGCATTCCGGCCGATTTCCATTCGGATCTCTACTGGCCGAAACTGGATGACGTCACAACAGGCTGACCGGGTTTGCGACGACTGTTCGATCTACGTGAACGACAGGCCCGACGCGGCGCCTTCATGACAGATCCATGGATTTTTCCCACTGCTGGCGCATGACGTTCATCTCCGTGCGTTTCTGCGCCATTTCGCTGACGATGGCGCGAAGGTTCGGGTGGCGCGACATGAACATGTTGAAGTCGCGCCGCTCCAGCACCTCGAACTGGCAGAAATCGACGGCGATGACATCGGCTGTGCGGCGTCCGCCACTGAGCAGCGCCATTTCGCCGAAGAAGGCACCAGGCTCTAGCCGTACCGCGCCGCTTGCCAGGCGCACCTCGACTGCGCCGGAGGAGATGAAATACATGCTGTCGCCGCGGTCGCCGCGGCGGATGACGCGCTCGCCGGGCGAGGCGAGTTTGGGGTTGAACAGCAGGAGCAGTTCCTCAAGCGCATCCTCGCCGACTTCGGAAAAAAGCGGGAAGGTCTCGACCAGCTGCTGGATGCGCAGATGGTGCTGGCGCGCGCGCTCCTCGCCGAGCGCCCTGATCTTTTCCAGCTCGCCTGCCAGAACGTTCTGGTTCTTCCGGCCGTAATTTTCGTAGACGCGCGGCCACGTCACCTTGATGTAGCGGTTCAGCTTCTCCGCCGCGAAGATGACGAGCGGGTTCAGCGTGATGGAAAGGATTGCGGCGGCGAGGATCAGATCCTGTCCTTCATGCGGCAGCAGCCCGAGCGAAACGCCGAGGCCGGCAAGGATGAAGGAGAATTCGCCGATCTGGGCGAGACCGCCGGCTGCCGTCAGGCCCATGCCGATCGGATAGCGCAGCAGCGTGACGATGCTAAAGGAAATGATCGCCTTTCCGAGGATGATCAGGGCCAGCGCGCCGATGATGTCGAGAGGCTGGCGCAAGATAATCGACGGGTCGAACAGCATGCCGACCGAGACGAAGAACAATACCGAGAAGGCATTCTGCAGCGGCAGGGAATCGGCCGCCGCGCGATGGCTGAGATGGGATTCGCTCATGACGACGCCGGCAAAGAAGGCGCCGAGCGCGAAGGAAACGCCGAAAATTGCCGCCGAGCCGAAGGCAATGCCGAGCGCGATGGCGAGCACGGCGAGGGTGAAGAGCTCGCGCGAGCCGGTGCGGGCAATCAGGGTCAGAAGCCAGGGCACGATGCGGGGGCCGAGGAAGATCGCCATGGCCGTGAAGGCTGCGACCTTCAGCAAGGTGAGGGCGATGGTGGCCGCAAGCGGCAGGTCGAGGCCATGCGAGGCGGCGTCGCTCGCATGGCCGCCCAGAAGCTCGGCAAGGGCCGGCAGCAGCACGAGCGCCAGAACCATGGCGAGATCCTCGACGATCAGCCAGCCGACGGCGACACGTCCGCCTGCGGTATTGACGAGGTTGCGCTCTTCCAGCGCTTTCAGGAGCACGACAGTGCTGGCGACCGAAAGGCTGAGGCCGAAGACGATGCCGGCGCCGAGGCTCCAGCCCCAGAGTTCGCCGAGGCCGACACCGAGCAGGGTGGCCAGCAGGATCTGGGCGATGGCGCCCGGCACGGCGATGCCGCGCACGGCCAAAAGGTCGGATGCGGAGAAGTGCAGGCCGACGCCGAACATCAGCAGGATCACGCCCATTTCGGCGAGCTGGCTCGCAAGCTCGGTGTCGGCGACAAAGCCCGGCGTGAACGGTCCCATGAGAATGCCGGCGAAGAGATAGCCGACCAGCGGCGGCAACCGCAGCCTGTCGGCGCAGTAGCCAAGAACCACCGCAAAGACGAAGCTTATGGCTACCGTCGCGATTAAACCCGCTTCCTGATGCATCAGCCCTCTCAAAATGCCTGGAGGCCGGCACTTTAGGATGAAGCGCCGCCAAATTTAAAGAGTTGATTTGAAAGGATCGGGCTTAAACCGCCGGCTTTTTTGGCGGAACCACTAGTCTCCTGTGTCGTTGCCCATACATCACAAGGAGAAGAGATATGCGAAAGATCATCATCAATTGTGCAATCGCTGCCCTCGCCCTGGGCTCGGCTGCCGTACCTGCAATGGCAGACAGCGTAACGGTGACGCGCGAGCGTTCCTATGACGGCTACGACCGTTACGACCATGACCGGGTGCGTCCCGGCATTACCATCAGCGATCGTGGCGTTACGTTTGGTGCGGTGCGCGAACGTGACCGCTGGCACGATCGGGACCGCGAGCGCTGCGTCACCCGGAGCGTGACCCGCCAGACCGACGAAGGCGCCGTCACAAAAACGGTCCGCCGTTGCAATTAAAGATCGGGCCGAAGGCCCGGCATTCCGCTGCGGACTTCGGTCTTGGCCGCCAAGGTTCATGCCCTCGCCCTTCGGGCGGGGGTGCAAGCTCAAATCCAATTATTTCAGGGATATTTGGTGCCCCATGCCGGGGTCGAACCAGCACTTCTTTCGAAACTCGATTTTGAGTCGAGCGCGTCTACCAATTCCGCCAATGGGGCAGCGAAATACGAGGCGGCTGTCTAACATGCGTTCGCCCGCGCGTGCAAGACGGCGGGCGAAGTTTCGCTCTTGCGAAAGCTGCCTTTAGTGGGCGACCGCTTCGCTCGGGCCGGTGAGGCCGGACTTCTTCAATGTGATGGCCAGGATCGACGCCAGCAGGCAGAAGGCGCCGGCGACGAAGAAGGCGGGCAGGTAGCTTTCCAGCGCCGTGCGGGACAGGCCGGCGCCATAGGCGGCGGTGGCGGCGCCAAGCTGGTGGCCGGCGAAGACCCAGCCGAAGACGAGACCGGCCTTTTCGCGGCCGAAGCGGTCGGCGGCGATCTTGACGGTCGGCGGCACGGTGGCGATCCAGTCGAGGCCGTAGAAGACGGCAAAGATCGAGAGGCCATAGAAAGAGAAATCGCTGAACGGCAGGAAGAGCAGCGAGAGACCGCGCAGACCATAATACCAGAAGAGCAGCCAGCGATTGTCGAAGCGGTCGGAGAGCCAGCCGGAGCCGATCGTGCCGAAGAAATCGAAAATACCCATGACGGCAAGAACGCTGGCAGCTGCGAGCGGCATGATGCCGAAATCGCCGCAGAGCGTGACGAAATGCGTCTGGATGAGACCGTTGGTGCTGAGCCCGCAGATGAAGAAGGTGGCAAACAGGATCCAGAAGGTCGACGTCGTTGAAATTTCGCGGAGAACCGTGATCGGCGTTGCGAGCGCTGCGCCGAGCGTGCCGCGGGAAGGGGCCGGCGTCACCTGGGTTTCGCCGACCGAGGGCAGGTTCACGTCCGAGGGGCGGTCACGCATGAAGAGCAGCACCATAAGGGCCGCGGCCATGATCATGGCGCAGACGAAGAAGACAGTGGCGCGCCAGCCGTAGCGCTCGGTCAGCTCTGCCATCAGCGGCAGGAAGACGAGCTGGCCGGTTGCCGAACTTGCCGAGAGCATGCCGACGACGAGACCGCGATGCTTGACGAACCAGCGTGTGGACACCGTGGCTGCCAGCACCATGGCCGTCAGGCCGGTGCCGAAGCCGACGACGATGCCCCAGAGCGCCAGGAGATGCCAGAGCTTGGTCATGAAGAGCGAGCCGACGAAGCCCGCGCCGATCAGGGCCAACGCAAAGACGATGACCTTGCGGACGCCGAAATAGTTCATGAAGGCGGCCGCAAAGGGTCCCATCAGGCCGAAGAGGATCAGGCGAATGGCGAGCGCGGAGGAAATCTGGGAGGTTTCCCAGCCGAATTCGTCCTGCAACGGTTTGATAAGCACGCCCGGCGCGCCCATGGCGCCGGCAGTTACCAGCATGGTCAGGAAGGTGGCGGCGACGACGACCCATCCGTAGTGGATGTTTCGCCGGGCAAGGGATGATGCAAGGACTGCAGAGACCATGGGCAAATTCCGTTTGAGACGTGGGGACCATACAGGACCGTTTTACATGACGGCCATCATATTTGTTGCGTATTGATGATGGACATCATATAATTTGTCAAGCGACCATTTCCGGAGACGAAAAATGCGGGTCAGCCGCGAGAAATTTGCAGAAAACCGCGAAAAGATCCTGACGGCGGCCAGTGTGCTTTTTCGCGAAAACGGGTTCGACGGTGTCGGCGTGGCCGATATCATGAAGGCCGCAGGCCTTACGCATGGCGGCTTTTACGGCCATTTCGAATCGAAGGACGATCTTGCGCTCGAGGTCAGCCGCAAGCTGATCGAGCGTGTGGAAGAGCGCTGGCGCGAATTGATCGCCGGTGCGCCGGGCCGGCCTCTTCAGGCGCTTCTCGATCATTACATCCATTGGCGTACCGTCGACGATCCGGGGAGAAGCTGCGTCTTCGCCTCGCTTATCCAGGAAGTCAGCCGCAGCGAAGGTGCGGTTCGGGCGACCTTCAGCGAGGGGTTGTCGACGCTGGTCGATGTGCTGGAGGAGGTTGTACCGGGTGCGACGCAAGAAGAACGTCGCGCCAATGCGACGACGACGCTTTCATCGATGATGGGCGCCGTCATTCTTGCCCGGGCGGTCGAGGATCGGGCGCTCGCCGAGCAGTTTCTCGTCACGATGCGCCGCAAGCTCGACCCGGCGCAGCAATCCTGAAGCACTCTCGCGCAATTGCCTGAATGGCTTTAATCGCGGAAGGCGATCAGGGCATGACCTTCGACAATTTCGGTAAAAGTGCCGTCCGGTGACAAGGCGGCGAGTTCGCTGCGGAATGCCGCTTCGAATTCTTCCGTCCTGTCGCCCAGCGCCTGTGGAGACGTGAGCGACATGGAGAAGGCGCGGCCGACAATATCCTCCGTCCCGATGAGCCGTTCGTTGACGATGCCGATGCGTTCGAGATCGCGGAAGGGGGAGCGCAGCAGGACCGTTTCATGCGGGCCGAATTCCGGCGCACGACGCAGCTGGCGCTCGGCGCTTTTTTCCGGCGAATAGGTCTGCGAGAGCTGCTGCAGCGCATCGCGCCAATCCGGTGTCGCGGCAATATGCCTGTCGGAGAAGAGAACGACAGCGCCGCCCGGAGCGATGATCTCGTCGAGTGCCGCAAGCGTTGCCGGGCGATCCATCCAGTGGAAGGAGCGGCCCATGACGGCAAGCTTCAACGGCGCCAGATCCGGACCGAGATCGTAGGAGGAACCCTGGACGAGGCTGATGCTGACGCCGGCTGCGGCCGCATTCTCGCGGGCGGCATCCAGCATTTCCGGCTCGGGATCGATTCCGGTGACGTCAGCGCCGGCCAGACGCGCGAAGGCGACGGCGAGCGGTCCCGGTCCGCAGCCGAGATCGAGCACACGGTCGCCGGACCTCAGCCCGGTTCGTTCGGTAACACGTTCGATCAGCCTGTCCGGATAAGGGATACGGTAGCGACTATAATAGGCAGCGGTGGTGCGGAAGCGACGAGCTTCGAAGGGAACGATGGTCATGCGGATGGCCCTCTGTTTGCCGCAAGCGCTAAGGCCTAAGTGTGACCGGCTCGTGATGGTTTTTCGGCTTGTGTTCGGGACGCCTCGAAGGAGGTCACGTTTTCGGCCACCCAGCGCCAGAGCGGCGCGATGTGCTTCAACAGGCCGCGACCGGCGGAGGCAATTCATATCCACCGATATTGGCACTTCCGGGCAGGGCATGCGCAGCGCCTGCCCGTCATCGAAGCGGAATGTGCCTCCCTCCGGCGATGCGGAGGGAGGGGCGACGCACGGGTTTATTTGAAGCCGGCGACGTTGTGCGGGATGTATGGGGCTTCGAGCGCCGCGATATCCTCGGCGCTCAGCTTTACCGTCAGCGCACCGACGGCATCCGTCAGATGCTGCGGCTTGGACGCGCCGATGATCGGGGCGGTGACGGCGCTCTTCTGCAGGATCCAGGCGGTTGCGATCTGGGCGCGCGAGACCCCGTGAGCCCTGGCGATCTCGGCGACCTTCTCGACGATCTTGCGGTCGGCATCTTCGGCCTGCTTGTAGAGCGTCTTGCCGAATTCGTCGGTCTCGCTGCGATTGGTCTTCTCGTCCCAGTCGCGGGTCAGGCGGCCGCGGGCAAGCGGGCTCCAGGGGATGACAGCGATCTTCTGGTCCTCGCAGAGCGGCAGCATTTCCCGCTCTTCCTCGCGGTAGAGCAGGTTGAGGTGATCCTGCATGCTGACGAATTCCGTCCAGCCATGGAGGCGGGAGGTGTAGAGCGCCTTGGCGAATTGCCAGGAATACATGGAAGAGGCGCCGATATAGCGAGCCTTGCCCGCCTTGACCACGTCATGGAGGGCTTCCAGCGTTTCCTCGATCGGCGTCGTGTAGTCCCAGCGGTGGATCTGGTAGAGATCGACATAGTCGGTGCCGAGACGGCGCAGGCTGTTGTCGATCTCGTCGAAGATTGCCTTGCGCGACAGGCCGGCGCCGTTCGGGCCGGGGCGCATGCGGTTGAACACCTTGGTGGCGAGCACGATGTCCTCGCGTTTGGCGAAATCCTTGATGGCGCGGCCGACGATTTCCTCCGACGACCCGTTGGAGTAGGTGTTGGCCGTATCCAGGAAATTGATGCCGAGATCGATCGCCTGCTTGAGCAGGGCGCGGCTTTCCTCTTCCGGCAGGCTCCAGGCGTGATTTCCGCGGTTCGGATCGCCATAGGTCATGCAGCCGAGGCAGATCTTCGAGACTTCGAGACCGGTCTTCCCGAGTTTCACATATTCCATGAAAGTGCTCCGTGATGAATTTCAGCGACTCCCCAGGCGCATGCGCATGATGTAGCGCAGAAATCGCCGAAGTCTCAGCAAGCCTAGCGGAGAATGTGTTCTGCAGTTAGCGCAATAATACGTGATGGGCGGGCGCAATGTCGCCCTATCCTTGCGGATTACACCGCTTGCGTGCGCGGCCGGTGAGGTGTTAGCTGGTGCAGCATTTACCGGATCAATGCCCATGAACCTGCCGCCCGGCGATCGATATGACGCGCTCTACCGCGATTTCTCCTGGCAGATCCCCGAGGATTTCAATATCGGCCGCGCCGTCAGCGACGATTGGGCCGCGCGTGATCCGGATCGCGTCTGCCTCGAACATTTCAGTCCTGACGGCCACCATTTGTCCTTGACCTATGGCGAGCTTGCCGGTCGCTCCTCCTCCTTCGCCAATGCGCTTTCGGCGCTTGGCATCGGCAGAGGAAATCGTGTGGCGCTGCTTCTGCCGCAATCCTTCGAGACGGTCATTTCGCATGTGGCGATCTACAAGATGGGCGCGATCGCGCTGCCGCTTGCGCTGCTTTTTGGGGTCGAGGCGCTGGAATACCGGCTGAAGGCTGCGGGTGCGACAGCCGTCGTCACCAACGGCTTCGGGCTTGAGCGCATCAGCCAGATCCGCGATCGCCTGCCCGACGTCCGGCATGTCATCAGTATCGAAGGGGCCTCGGCCGGTATACTCGGCTTCGCCGACCTGGTTTCGGCCCATCCGCCCGTCTTCGATATTGCGCAATCGGGGCCGGACGAGCCGGCGCTGATGATCTTCACGTCGGGCACGACGGGGCCGCCGAAAGGCGCGCTGCACGGCCATCGGGTCTTGGCCGGCCATATTCCCGGCATGCAATTTGCCCACGAAGGCTTTCCGCAGGCCGGCGACAGGATGTGGACACCGTCGGACTGGGCGTGGGCCGGCGGCCTGCTCAACGCTCTGCTTCCGAGCCTGCTGCTCGGCGTGCCTGTCGTGTCATCGCCGGCACAGAAGTTCGATGCCGACATGGCCTATCGCATCATGGCCGAGATGAGGGTGCGCAATGCCTTCATCCCGCCAACGGCGCTGCGGCTTCTGAAATCCGTCGAGGATCCGCGCTCGAAGTATGATCTCGTGCTGCGCACCATCGGTTCGGCAGGTGAATCGCTGGGGCGGGAGACCTATGAATGGGTGCGCCGGACGCTTGGCATTACCGTCAATGAATTTTACGGGCAGACGGAGTGCAATTTCGTGCTGTCTTCGAGCGCCGCCTTCGGCGTGACGAAGGCCGGCGCGATCGGGCGCGCGTCGCCCGGCCACAGGGTGGCGATCGTCGACGATGAAGGCGAGGAGCTGCCGGTCGGCGCGCAGGGGCAGATCGCCATTGCCAGCCCCGATCCGGTGATGTTCCTCGGTTACTGGAACGATCCCGAAGCGACGGAGCGGAAATATGCCAGGGGCTGGCTGCTGACTGGCGATATTGGCTGGCAGGATGCTGAGGGCTACATCACGTTCGCAGGCCGCGACGACGACGTCATCACCTCATCGGGATACCGCATCGGCCCGGCGGAGATCGAAGACTGCCTGCTCGGCCATCCGGCCGTCCAGCTCGCCGCTGCCGTCGGCAAACCCGATCCGCTCAGAACCGAAATCGTCAAGGCCTATATCGTGCTTGCGCCGGGCCATGCTGCCGGCGCGGAGCTTGCCGCAGAAATCAGGGACTGGGTGAAGACGCGGCTTTCGATGCACGAATATCCGCGCGAGGTGGAATTCGTCGATGCCCTGCCGCTGACGACAACGGGCAAGGTCATTCGCCGCTTGCTGCGAGAGAAGGCTGCGGCCGAGATCTAGCCGCGGCCGGCGAGCGACATGATCTTCTCGCGCAGCATCTTCGCCATGTTGCGGGTGCTGCGGTACATGTGCAGCTGGGCGGCGACCTGGCGCATGTCGCGGTCGCCATTCTGGGTAAGACCGATCACCAGCGTGCCCATTTCCTCGCGCTCCTGCCAGAAGCGGCTCATGATCGGATGATCGGAGACTGCGCAGGAATCCGAGCGCACGACGTTGGCATCGTCGAGATGCCATTCGGTCAGTTCGCTCATCAGGAGCTTGCCGGGCGAATAGCGGGAATAGCTTTCGTCATAGGCGGTCTTCCAGGTATAGGCTTCGCCGCCCATCATCAGCACGACCACGGCGGCGATCGCCTTGCCGTTGATGTCGATCGTATGGATGCGCACCGCATCGATTTCCGCCAGATTGGAGACGGCCTCGCGGGCGAAGGCGGTGTGGTAGCGGTCGGTCACCAGTGCGCTGCGGCGTTTGCCCTTCCAGCCGCCGGCTTCCAGCGCCAGGAATTCCTCGAAGCGCATATGGATTTCACGCGGCTGGCGGGCAACGGTGTGGACGACGTTGCCGAGTTCTTCGAGAAGCCGCCACTGGCGGCGCATTTCGCGCAGGTGCGAGGACGATACGGTGCGGCCGAGATAGGCCATGGCGTCGTCATCGCTCTGCAGCATCGGCCGCTCATAGGGATTGGCGACGGTCAGCGGCAGGTTGCGGCTCAGCGCCACCGCCTTTGCCATGCGCACGAAGATGCCGTTCAGCCGCACGTCCGGAAGGACCAGGGTGCCCGGCAGGCCGAGATCCTGAGTGACAAGACCTTCGAAGAGATTGTCCAGCGTCTCCGCCGCATCCTCGGCATCGACCAGGGGAGTGCCCAGCGGACCGAAGCTGTTTGCCCAGCCGCGGATGATCGACGGGCCGACGGCAAAGCCGGGCTTGTCGACCGAGAAGGGCATGAGCAGGCGCATGCGGCTGCGCTTCTCGTTGTGGTCTCTGATGATGGCGAAATTGACCTGCCGGTCTTCCAGACGCGGCATGGCCGGCGCCAGGAAACGGCCGCTGAAGAAGACGTTCGGCTCCATCGCGCGGTTGGAGAGGAAGTCCAGTTCTTCCTGCAGATCGTAACCCAGCCTGCCGGGATACAGGCAGAGCTCGCGGCCCGGCCGGCCGATTTCGATCCGTGCCTCAGCCTGCGGCGCTTCGAACTTGAGCGCGGCAAGATCGTGAACCATGCGGTTCGCGTTGCTGTCGGTGCTCTCGGTGATGGGTGGTACACGTACCATCTATCGGGCTCTCATGTCTGGCGTTGCGGCGGAAGGGGTTGCGAAGGCGAACAGCGTGAAGCCGAGGGCTCGACGCACGAAGACATGCAGCAGGAGCGCTTCCACGGCCATGGCGGAGGCCGTGGCGATTGCCGTTCCGACGATGCCGTAGTGCGGGATCAAGAGGAGATTGAGGCCGACATTGGCGGCGAGCGCGCCGGCATAGAGGGCCACACAGAGATTCTGCTTGCCTGCCATCATCAGCAGCGTCTCGGCGGGGCCGACCAGCGCCTTGGCAAGGATACCGGCCAGCAGGATCGCCATCAGCACATAACCGGCCGTAAAGGCGCCGCCGAAAAGCGACAGCAGCAGATGGCCGGCAGCCAGCACCGCAAGGCCGGCACCAAGCGCGGGCCAGAACGTCCAGCGGGCGGCATCGATGGCCGCAATCTCAAGATCGCTCCGGTTCCCCTCGGCGATGATCGAGGAAAAACGCGGACCTGCCGCGGCTTTCACCGAGAAATTTATGAAATGGACCAACGCCATGGTCTTGGCGGCTGCGAAATAGATCGCGACGTCATGCGGCTCCAGGAAAATGCCGACGACGACGACATCGGAATTGGTCAGCAGGAAGCTTACGCCCTCGATGAGGAAGATCGGGAAAGCGACGCCAAGCCATTCCAGGAAATCCACCTTGCGGGGACCGGCATCATAATGCTTGCGCATCCGATAGAGCGTGGCGGCATATTGGCCGAGCGCGGTGACGAAGGTCGCCGCGAGTGCTGCCTGCATGGCGGTGACGGCCGTATGCGGCGCGCCGAAGAAGATCGCGGCCAGCATGAAGAGGATGATGAGGACCGGCCTGACGATATAGACCGGGCTCAGCGCCATGACGGGCCAGTGATTGGCTCGCGACGTGCCCTCGAGAATGTCGCCGAGGGCGATCATCGGCATGGCCATGAGACC
This sequence comes from Rhizobium sp. KDH_Rht_773_N, assembly GCF_052946295.1. Lineage (NCBI taxonomy): Bacteria > Pseudomonadati > Pseudomonadota > Alphaproteobacteria > Hyphomicrobiales > Rhizobiaceae > Rhizobium > Rhizobium sp. KDH_Rht_773_N. The sequence continues at coordinate 2,231,191 of NZ_CM129525.1, forward strand.
GAGGAAGATCGGCACCAGATAATAGCTCTCGATCCTGTCGCCGAAGAAATGCAGACCGAGCATGCCGGCAATGAGAATGGTCGTGCCCGAGAGCATGGCAAAGACGCGCGCCGTCCCCGTCAGGCCGCGGATTTCGGCAAAGGCGCCGGCCGCGCGATATTGCGGCAGGAAGCGGACGATGGCGGTGTGGAAACCGAGGCAGGACAGATCGCCGCAGAGGACGACCAGCACCCACACGAAGACGAAGATGCCGTATTCGTATTCGCCCATCAGCCGGGCGAGCACGATCTGCGACAGGAAGGCGAGGGCTGCGCTCAGGATGCGGATCGAAAAGGCGATCAGCGCCATGCGCTGGGCGGCGGCCTTGTCACCCCGTTCGGTGAGAACAGCGCCCGCCATACGCAACGCCCGGCCTGCGATCGGCCGCAGCCCTGCGGGCAGCATCTTTTCCGCTGTTTCTATGACCGCCATTCTGAACACGCAAAACTCTAGGGGCAGGGCATTCGCACGGCCAAGTCTTGCCAGATCAGCGTTAAGAAAGGGTATGCCCAATCGGCGGTATTGGCTCCTGCGCTGATCCATAATTGGGCGGAAATTACCCAAGAAAATGGCGCCCGAAGGCGCCATTGTCAGACCTGTTCGAACGCACCGTGGCAGTGCTTGTACTTCTTGCCCGAGCCGCAGGGGCAGGCCTCGTTGCGGCCGACCTTGCCCCAGGTCGATGGATCGTTGGGGTTGCGGTTTTCCGGCGGGACAGCGACTTCAAGCGCCTGATAGGTCGTGTTGGTGAATTCGTCCTCACCCGTCATCGGGTCCAGATGATGCGCCTGCATGACCGGCGGTTCCGGCTGCGGCGGGGCCTGCTGGACCAGTTCCACACGCATCAGCTGTGCGGTGACGGCCTGACGCAGGTTGTTGAGCAGCGACTGGAAGAGCTCGAAGGCTTCCGACTTGTATTCCTGCAGCGGATCGCGCTGGGCGTAGCCGCGGAAGCCGATGACGGAGCGCAGATGGTCGAGGTTGACGATGTGCTCGCGCCAGAGATGGTCGAGCGTCTGCATGACGACCTGGCGCTCGACATAGTGCATGATATCGGGGCCGAAGCGCTCGACCTTCTCGTTGAAGGCGGCGTTGGCGGCTTCCATCAGGCGTTCGCGGATATCGTCTTCGCCGATACCCTCTTCCTTCACCCAGTCCTCGATCGGCAGGTCGAGGTTGAGGATGTTGGCAGCCTGCGTCTTCAGGCCAGCGGCATCCCACTGTTCGGCATAGGCCCGTTCCGGGATGTGGGTCGCGACCAGATCGTCCACCACTTCGCGACGCATGTCGGACACGGTCTCGGAAATGTTCGGCGCTTCCATCATCTCGACGCGCTGTTCGAAGATGACCTTGCGCTGGTCGTTCAGAACGTCGTCGTATTTCAGGAGATTCTTGCGGATGTCGAAGTTGCGGGCCTCGACCTTCTTCTGGGCGCGTTCCAGAGCCTTGTTGATCCAGGGATGGACGATCGCCTCGCCTTCCTTGAGACCGAGTTTCTGAAGCATGCCGTCCATGCGGTCGGAGCCGAAAATGCGCATCAGGTCGTCCTGAAGCGACAGGTAGAATTTCGAGCGGCCGGGGTCGCCCTGACGGCCGGAACGACCACGCAGCTGATTGTCGATACGGCGGCTTTCATGGCGCTCCGTGGCAATGACGTAAAGACCGCCGGCGGCAAGCGCCTTTTCCTTGAGCTGCTTGATCTCGTCGCGGATCGCCTCGATCCTGGCGTCGCGCTCGGGACCCGGCTCGACTTCGCCGAGTTCGCGCTCGACACGCATGTCGAGGTTGCCGCCGAGCTGGATGTCGGTACCGCGGCCGGCCATGTTGGTGGCGATCGTGACGGCACCCGGCACGCCGGCCTGGGCGACGATATAGGCTTCCTGCTCATGGTAGCGGGCGTTCAGAACCTGGAAGTTCGAGAAGCCCTGCTTGCGCATCAGGTCGGCGAGGAATTCGGACTTTTCGATCGAGGTGGTGCCGACGAGCACCGGCTGGCCGCGCTTGTGGGCGTCCAGAATCTCGGTGATGATCGCCTTGTACTTCTCTTCGACGGTCCGGTAGACCTCGTCGTCTTCGTCGATACGCTTGATCGGCAGGTTGGTCGGAACCTCGATGACATCGAGATTGTAGATGTTGCCAAATTCTTCCGCTTCCGTCTGGGCCGTGCCGGTCATGCCGGCCAGCTTGTCGTACATGCGGAAATAGTTCTGGAAAGTGATCGAGGCCAGCGTCTGGTTTTCCGGCTGGATCTGCACTTTTTCCTTGGCTTCCAGCGCCTGGTGCTGGCCTTCCGAATAGCGGCGGCCCGGCATCATGCGGCCGGTGAATTCGTCGATGATGACGATTTCGCCATTGCGGACGATGTAGTCCTTGTCGCGCTGGAAGAGCTTGTGGGCCTTCAGCGCATTGTTGATGTGGTGGACGATCGCGACATTCTCGATGTCGTAGAGCGAGGCACCCTTCAGCAGGCCGGCCTGCTTCAGAAGGTTCTCCAGCTTCTCGGTTCCCACTTCGGAGAAGTTCGCCGAGCGCTGCTTTTCATCGATCTCGTAATCTTCCGGGGTCAGCAGCGGAATGAAGGTGTCGATCGTGTTGTAGAGATCGGAACGGTCGTCGAGCGGACCGGAGATGATCAGCGGCGTGCGGGCTTCGTCGACGAGGATCGAGTCCACTTCGTCGACGATCGCGAAATTGTGGCCGCGCTGGACCATCTGGTTCTTCTCGTACTTCATGTTATCGCGCAGATAATCAAAGCCGAGTTCGTTGTTGGTCGCGTAGGTGATGTCGCAATTGTAGGCGTCGCGGCGCTCTTCGTCGGACAGGCCGTGGACGATGACGCCCGTGGTCATGCCGAGGAAGCCGTAAAGACGTCCCATGGTGGCGGCGTCGCGCTGTGCGAGATAGTCGTTGACGGTGACGACGTGCACGCCCTTGCCGGAAAGCGCGTTCAGATAGACCGGCAGCGTGGCGACCAGCGTCTTGCCTTCACCGGTCTTCATCTCGGCGATGGCGTTGGAATGCAGGATCATGCCGCCGACGAGCTGTACGTCAAAAGGTCGCATGCCGAGCACGCGGCGGGAGGCTTCGCGAACGACCGCGAAGGCCGGGATCAGGATGTCGTCCAGCGTCTTGCCTTCCGCCAGAAGAGCGCGAAATTCCGCCGTCTTGGCGGCAAGCTGCTCGTCCGTCAGCGCCTTGGTCTTCTCTTCTATAGAGTTGATTGCGGCGACGTTCGGCTGGAAGGACCGCACGCGGCGATCGTTGGCTGAGCCAAATAACTTGCGGGCAATACCGCCAAAGCTGACCATATGACTGGTCCTTTCTGAATATTCTTCCCCGACGTTTCTTATTCGCTACCCAGCCGAAAAACAGGCGCACGCTTGAAAACGCCCGGAAACTGTTCTGGACGCGAGGTTGCGTGACAGATAAGAGGGGGGGCAAATGATGTCAACGGATTTGGCTGATATAGAAAGGCCACATTCCGGTGTTGAAGCCTGTTTTCGGGCTGGATTCACGAGAGCTGGAGCCGGCGGGTATAATTGTGAAGGGTTATTTGATGTTGAGCACCAACAAACTTGCTGCGCTGGCGTTTACGGCCTTCGTCGCCTTCCAGGTTCCGGCCTATGCCGACGATGCCGTTGTCGCCAAGGTCGGCAATCTGGAAATCCACCAGTCGGAACTCGATCTGGCGATCGCCAATCTCGACCCGCAGCTTGCGCAGCTTCCCGACGACCAGAAGAAGATCGCCGGACTCTCCGCCGCGATTAACGTGAAGCTCCTGGCCGCCGACGCCACCGCCGAGAAGCTTGACCAGACGGACGATTTCAAGAAGCGCATGCAGTACCTCGCCGACCGCGAGCTTCACAACGCCTACTTCAAGAAGCATGTCGTCGACACCGTGACCGATGCGGATGTGAAGGCCCGCTACGACAAGGAAGTCGCAGCTATTCCGAAGCAGGAAGAGGTCCACGCCCGCCACATCCTCGTCAAGACCGAGGACGAGGCCAAGGACGTCATCAAGCAGCTCGACGCCGGCAAGGATTTTGCCGAGCTTGCCAAGGAAAAGTCCACCGATCCGAACAAGGATGACGGCGGCGACCTCGGCTATTTCACGCGCGGCCGCATGGTCAAGGAATTCGAGGATGCCGCTTTCGCCCTCGAAAAGGGCGCTTACTCCAAGACCCCTGTGAAGACCGACTTCGGCTATCACGTCATCAAGGTCGAGGACAAGCGCGACGCTCCGCCGCCGCCGTTCGAGCAGGTGCAGGACCAGGTTCGTCAGCTCGTCATGCGCGACAAGTATTTTGCGCTGCTGAGCGAGGCGAAGTCCTCGGCCAAGGTCGAGATTGTGGACGAAACGCTGCGCAAGGGCTACGAAGACGCCAACAAGCAGGCCGAGCCGGGTGCCGAGCCCGCGCCGGCTCCGGCGCCGCAACAGTAATCACCAGCAATCAGGCCCGGTTCTTCCGGGCCATTCACTATCATCGTTTGTTATCGCATTTCCGGGACGGCGAACCGGTTGCCATTTCGCCTGGAAATGCTCATTGGCAGGTCGTTCCAGATGTCCGCTACCGTTTCTCCGCTTGCCCCGAAAACCTTCGCTTCGCTGCCGGTCCTACGCGGCGTGCGCATGGCGACCGCTTCCGCCGGCATCAAGTACAAGAACCGGACGGACGTGCTGATGATGGTCTTTGACGCGCCGGCCTCTGTCGCCGGCGTCTTCACCAAGTCGAAATGCCCCTCCGCGCCTGTCGATTTCTGCCGGGCCAACCTGCCGCACGGCACGGCGCGCGCGGTCGTCGTCAATTCCGGCAATGCCAATGCCTTCACCGGCATGAAGGGCCGCGCTGCGACCGAGCTTACGGCAAAGTCCGCTGCCGCCGCCGTCGGTTGCGCGGAAAACGAGATCTTTCTCGCATCGACCGGTGTCATCGGCGAGCCGCTCGACGCGACCAAATTTGCCGGTGTGCTCGACAAGATGCAGGCCGATGCGACCGGCGATTTCTGGTTCGAGGCCGCCAAGGCGATCATGACCACCGACACCTATCCGAAGGTTGCGACCCGCAGCGCCGAAATCGGCGGCGTCAAGGTGACGATCAACGGCATCGCCAAGGGGGCCGGCATGATCGCGCCCGACATGGCGACCATGCTCTCCTTCGTCGTCACGGATGCTGCAATCGACTCTCCCGTATTGCAGTCGCTCCTGTCCGCCGGCGTCGAGCCGAGCTTCAATTCCATGACCGTCGACAGCGATACGTCGACCTCCGATACGCTGATGCTGTTTGCGACGGGTGCTGCCTCATCCGACGGGCAGGCGCGCATCACGAGCGCGGACGACCCGCAGCTCGGTGCTTTCCGTTCGGCGCTCAACGAGCTTCTCAGGGATCTGGCAATCCAGGTCGCCCGCGACGGCGAGGGCGCCACGAAGATGCTCGAAATCACCGTGACCGGTGCCGAGAGCGATGCCGCTGCCAAGACGATTGCGCTTTCCATCGCCAATTCGCCGCTGGTCAAGACGGCCGCTGCCGGCGAGGACGCCAATTGGGGCCGTGTCGTCATGGCTGTCGGCAAGGCCGGGGAAATGGCCGACCGGGACCGGCTTGCCATCTGGTTCGGCGATGTGCGCGTTGCCGTTAACGGCGAGCGTGATCCCGGCTATTCCGAGGATGCGGCCTCTGCAGTCATGAAGAAGCAGGATATTCCCGTGAAGGTCGATCTTGGTCTCGGTTCCGGCAAGGCCACGGTCTGGACCTGCGACCTTACCAAGGAATATGTTGCGATCAATGGCGACTACCGGAGCTGACCGTTCGTTGATGCACGCATCCCTTCCGAAGCAGAACCTGCCGCTGGTCCGGCGGCTGGAGGCCGTGGGTTTTCGTGCCTGGCCGGCCGCGTCCGTGCAATATGACGGCAGCTGGCAGGTCCGCCTGACGGCGGGCCATCCCTCCAACCGGCTGAATTCCATCGTGCCTCTCGATCCCTCGGACCATCGCGATGTCGAGATCCGGCTGGAGAAGGCAAGCCGCAAGTTCGAGGCCTACGGCCGGCCCGCCGTGGTGCGTGAGACACCGCTTGCCTCGCCTGTTCTGATCGATCTGATCAAGGAACAGGGATGGAAACGTTTCGACGAGACGGCGGTGATGGTGTGTGACCTGTCGCAGGCCGATCTGCCCGACACGCTCGATCATCTTCCGACGCATGACGTCGGTCGTTTTGTCGATGCCAATCTCGCGGTCGACCAGGCGCCGGTATCGTTGAAGCCGGCGCTTGCCGAAATCATTTCCGCGATCAAGCCGCCATCGGGGCTTTTCATGATCGACGATGCGGCGCACGGCCCGCTGGCGACGGTTCTTTGCGTACAGGACAATGACCTTGCCGGTGTCATGTCGCTTTCGGTCGCAGGAAGTCATCGACGCAAGGGGCTCGGCATCGAGATCCTGACTTCGGCGCTGCGTTGGGCGCGGATGCGCAGCGCCCGCACCGCCTGGCTGCAGGTGAAGCTTTCCAACGCGCCGGCGATCGCCCTTTACGAGCGTCTCGGTTTTCGCGATGCCTACCACTATTGCTACTGGCAGGAGTGCTGCGAATGAACGAAGCGGGAAGGAAGCTGCTTCTGGTCGCCGCCTGCGCGTTGATCGATACCGACGGGCGTATCCTTCTGGCACAGCGGCCGGAAGGAAAGTCGCTTGCCGGCCTGTGGGAGTTTCCCGGCGGCAAGGTCGAGCCCGGCGAGACGCCCGAGGAAACGCTGGTGCGTGAACTGCACGAAGAACTCGGCATTACCACAAAGGTGCCCTGCCTTGCGCCGCTGACCTTCGCCAGCCACAGCTACGACACGTTCCACCTGCTGATGCCGCTTTATGTCTGCCGCCGCTACGAGGGCATCCCGCAGGGCCGTGAAGGCCAGGCGATCAAATGGGTACGCCCGCAGGCGCTGCGCGACTATCCGATGCCGCCGGCCGACGAACCGCTCATCCCGGTGCTGCAGGATTTACTTTAGCCCTTACTCAATATTAGCGCGAAACGTCCATTTCGCCTGTGGATATTAATCGATCATTTAGCACCTTCTGGCAATGATCGGCCTCACTCAAGCAACTGGCGTGTGTGTATTTAAGGGCTTGACGTCATGGACGACGATTTCTGGAAAGCTGTGCGCGAAAAGGAACGCGCTTCTTCGTCTGCCTCGCGCAGGACGGGGGCGCTGAATATTGCGCTTCTCTTCGGTACGGCCGTGGTGGCGCTCACCCTGATCCTGACGCCCATGCTGGCGGATTCCTCCAAGAAGAGCGTGCTCGCCAGCGCGCCGGCGGATTTCGATACGATCACCACCGGTTCGATCCCTAAAAGCGAGAACGGCAAGCGTTATACGATCCGCCGCAGCGTGCTCCAGGATACGCCCGGCTCCGTCTGCGTCGTTCAGGGCTACGGCGTCGGTGCCGGCTGTTGAGGAATGCAGGTTCCGTCGGCTGAAGGCTCGTTATTTTCAAGGCTGTCTTGCGCGCAAAGGGTTGGGTTGATGAATTTGCTGAAGAGATTTCTGGCCGACAAGAGCGGTGCGACGGCGATCGAATATGGGCTGATCGCAGCACTGATGGCGGCGGCCCTTATCGGTGGGCTGGGTGTGTTCACCAACGGCCTGCGCGGCGTCTTCAACACCGTCGAGAACAACCTGACGATCAACTGATTTTCCTGCCGGCACCTACTGTTTGAGCTTCTGCTCCTCTACCTTGAGGGCGTCGGCAAGCCGTGCTTTGGCCGATCCCGGCTTCAGCGGCTGTTGCTGGCTTTCATGCGGCGCCCATCCCGACACGTAGATCACCGAAAATGTCGCCCGGATACGCCCGTCCGGGTCCGAATAGCGCTCGGCATAGATTTCGCCCGCCCGCAGGAAGAAGGCGCGCGTCAGCGGCTTGCGGCTGCGGGCGGCGAGCGGATTGGTCATGCCCATCGCTCTGAGGTCGCGCATCAGCGGAAAGATTGAATCATAGCGTACCGTGTAATTCTCCGCATCGATGACGGGGAGTGCGAAACCGGCACGCTGCAGCAGGCCGCCGATATCGCGCACATCGGCGAAGGGAATGACGCGCGGGCTTGCGCCGCCGGTCATTTCTATCTCGGTCGCCAATAGCACCTCGCGCAATTCCTGCAGCGTGCCGCTGCCTGGAATGGCGGCCAGGAACAGGCCGTCCGGTTTCAATGCGCGGCGGATCTGGATGAAAACGCCGGGTGTGTCGTTGGTCAGGTGCAGGCTGAGCGGGGCAATCACCAGATTGGCCGATTGAGGCGACATCGGCACGTCTTCGAGCGGTGCTTCGAGGAAGGATTCGCCCGGCGCGACATAACGAAGGTCGCTTTCCACGCGGGTGAGGTTGCCGACCTTGCCGGTCGCGATCGCAGCACGGGCGGCCGCGCCGGTGGTGCCGTGCAGTTCCACCGCATGTTCGAAGGTCCGTTCGACAACGGCCAGGCGGTCTGCCAGTTCCTCGGCGGCGATGTCGAGCAGGAAGCCCGCTTTCGGGTCGTTGTTTACGAGCGCGCGCCGGCGGTTTGCGGCAATCTGCGCCTTGTCGAAGATAATATCCATGACGATGTCCATATTCCCCCGCCTGGCGGGCGGCAAGGCGATTTTCCTTTGACGGGCGGCGACCGAAAGCGCGTTGCTTTCGGTCTTTGTTTTTACCCATGCCGTCATCGCAAAACCGCTACCCGGTTTTGTGCGACATGCTTTATTCTGCCTGATATGGGGACGATCGAGACGAAAGGTGAGACAGGGCGGATACGGGCGCAGCTTCTGCGGCCCTTTTTCATGCTTGCCGATCTTGTCTATCCGCCGTCCTGCGCGGCCTGCGGAGTTTCGACAGGCGGACATCGCGGCCTTTGTGCCAGGTGCTGGTCAGAGGTCCGCTTCATCGAAAGGCCCTATTGCGAGGTGCTCGGCATCCCCTTTTCGCATGATCTCGGCCCCGGCATCCTGAGCGCAGAGGCGATCGCCAATCCGCCGCCCTTCGACCGGCTGCGGTCGGCAGCCACTCATGACCATGCCGTTCGCACCCTCGTACACGGCCTCAAATATCGGGATCGCACCGATCTCGCGCCGATGATGGCCGGCTGGATGCTGCGCGCATCGGACGGCATGGTCGAGCGCTGCGATGCGGTCATTCCGGTTCCCCTCCACCGCACCCGCATGGTCTCGCGCAAATTCAACCAGGCCGCAGAACTTGGCCGGCATTTGGCGAGGCTTGCAGGCAAACCCCTGTTGCCCGCCACACTCCTGCGCGTGAAGCGCACCAGCCAGCAGGTCGGTCTTGGTGTGCGGGCACGCGAGGACAATGTCCGCGGCGCTTTTGCGGTTGCCGCGGGCAGGGAAAGCGACGTTTTCGGCAAACGCATCGTGCTGGTCGACGATGTCTATACGACAGGTGCCACGGTCGGTGCGGCAACGCGCGCGCTGCGCAAGGCGGGTGCTGCCGATATAACCGTTTTAACCTTTGCAAGGGCACTTGCAGAAACTATATGACAAAAAGAAAACAGCACTGTCTGGAGAGCTTCATGGTACCCGTTACCATCTATACCCGCCAATTCTGCGGCTATTGTGCACGCGCCAAATCTCTTCTTGAAGAGAAGGGCGTCGATTTTGTCGAGCATGACGCGACCTTCTCGCCGGAGCTTCGCCAGGAAATGCTTGGCAAGTCGAACGGCCGCACCACCTTTCCGCAGATCTTCATCGGCAGCACGCATGTCGGCGGCTGCGACGATCTCTACGCGCTCGATCGGGCCGGCAAGCTCGATCCGCTGCTGGCAGCCTGAGGAAGAGCGATGAGCTTTACGGCTGCCGCCATCCAGATGTGTTCCGGTGTCGATCCGGAACGGAATGCCGCTTCGATGGCGCGCCTCGTGCGCGAGGCCGCAGCAAAGGGCGCAACTTACGTGCAGACGCCCGAAATGACCGGCATGTTGCAGCGTAACCGCGCCGCGGCAAAGGAAGTGCTGCGCGACGAGAGCAATGACATCATCGTCAGGACGGGCTCGGCGCTTGCCGCCGAACTCGGCATCTTCATGCATGTCGGCTCGACGGCGATTGCGCTCGACGACGGCAAGATGGCCAATCGCGGCTTCCTGTTCGGACCTGACGGCAAGATCCTGAACCGCTACGACAAGATCCACATGTTCGACGTCGATCTCGACAATGGCGAGAGCTGGCGCGAAAGCGCGGCCTACCGGCCGGGATCGGAGGCGCGCGTTCTGTCGCTGCCCTTCGCCGAGATGGGCTTCACCATCTGTTATGACGTGCGTTTCCCGCAGCTCTTTCGCGCACAGGCGGTGGCCGGTGCCGAAGTGATGACCGTTCCAGCGGCTTTTACGAAGCAGACCGGCGAGGCGCATTGGGAAATCCTGCTGCGGGCGCGCGCCATCGAAAACGGTGTCTTCGTCATCGCCGCCGCGCAGGCCGGTCTGCATGAGGACGGACGCGAGACGTTCGGCCATTCGATGATCGTCGATCCCTGGGGCAAGGTGCTGGCGTCAGCCGGCCCGACCGGGGAGGCCGTCGTTCTGGCCGAAATCGATCCGGCAGCCGTCAAGGCTGCACACGACAAGATTCCGAACCTTAAGAACGGTCGGGAGTTTTCCATCGAGAGGATTGCGGGGGGAATGTCAGGAGGCGTAGCAGCTTGATCCGTTATTCCCTTATTTGTGAGAATGCCCACGAATTCGAAGGCTGGTTTTCCGAAAGTGCCGATTTCGATCGCCAGGTCGCAAGCGGCTTTCTGACCTGCCCCGTCTGCAATTCCGGCTCCATCTCCAAATCGCTGATGGCGCCGTCCGTCGCGACCGCGCGCAAGAAGGATGAAATGCAGGCCGTCGCCATGGATACGGCCCGCCGCGAAGCCTTCCTGAAGCTTAAGCAAGCTGTTGCCGCGATCAAGGCGAATTCCGAAGATGTCGGCGCCCGTTTTCCCGAGGAAGCCCGCAAGATCCATTACGGTGAGGCGGATGCCCGCGGTATCATCGGCAAGGCAACGGTCGACGAAGCGCGGTCGCTGGTGGAAGAAGGCATAGAGATCGCCGCCCTGCCGATCCTGCCCGAAGACGTGAACTGATTGAAGGCTGCAGGCCCTTCATGATTTGGGCCTGCATGCGGCGCGATCAGGCCGGGCGCTTTGCCAGCAGCATATAGTTCACATCCATGTCCTTCGACAGGTTCCACTGGTTTGCCAGCGGATTGAAGAAGACGCCCGTACGGTCGACGATCTCGAGACCGTTTGCAGCCAGCGGTTTTTCCAGCTCCTGCGGGCGCACCAGCTTTTCATACTGGTGCGTGCCGCGCGGCAGCCAGCGCAGCACGTTCTCGGCAGCGAAAATGGCAAGTGCGGCCGCCTTCATCGTGCGGTTGATCGTGGCGACGAACATCAAGCCGCCCGGCCGGACCATGCCGGCGCAGGTATTCATGAAAAGCTCGACATCGGCCACATGTTCCACCACTTCCATGTTGAGCACGATATCGAAGGTCTCGCCTGCCTCGGCAAGCTGTTCGGCGCTGACGGCGCGATAGTCGACCGCGACACCCGATGCCCTGGCGTGGGTGGAGGCGATGCCGATATTCTTTTCCGAGGGATCGGCGCCGACGACGTCAGCGCCCATGCGGGCAACCGGTTCCGACAGAAGGCCGCCGCCGCAGCCGATATCGAGCACGCGCAGGCCCTCCAGCGGTTTGGCGCTTCTTGCATTGCGAGAAAAATTCTCCGCTGCCTTGTCGCGGATATAGGCCAGGCGAACGGGATTGAACTTGTGCAGCGGCTTGAACTTGCCCGTCGGGCTCCACCACTCGGCCGCCATGGCGGAAAAGCGATCGACTTCGCTCTGGTCTATGGTGGTTTTGGCAGCCTGGGTCATCTTACCGCTCCTTTGCATCCTGCCAGTGAAGTCGGACGATCGGCAGGATAAGTCAAGGGGCGGCTCGGTCGCATCGGCTGGCGAAGACGTGCCGGAAATTCTCGGATTGCATTGGCTCTGACAAGCGGCCCCCGCATGTCTGGGGGGCTGCAAGCCGCTTCGGAGATTGGTTCAGCGGCATCGACGGCGCGGGCCATTCGTCGGTTGGTAGGTATTGTCGGATGCGCGAGAGGAGCGGTACTTGCTGTAGCAATAGTCGGCATGCGAATTGCCGGTGCGAAGGCGCGGCTGCGAGGCAATGATGCCGCCGATGATCGCGCCCGCCGCAAGGCCGCCAATGATGGCGCCCGTATTGTCACGGCGACAGTGCCGATCACGGACGATCGTCTGCGGGTGGTGTGACGAGGAAATACCCTTCCACTTCGGCTTCTTCGCGCCCTTGCCACCCCCTGTCAAACTCGCTAAGAGACGCCCAACTTTCGTCCTTGGTTGGCGGGGCTTTAGAAGCGTTCCAGAAACCAGTCTTTCCGGGCTCTTCGGTCATCTGGCAGCCGGGGTTTTCTGAGGCCCGGGAGGGCAATGCGTTTCTCCCGGCGGTTTGTGAATGGCGCGCGGCGTGCCGGGGAAGCAGATCCCGTTTTCCGGCAATCGCGTGCGGGTCGTGGTAGAGGCTTATGGCACGCATCGTTATGAAATTCGGCGGAACCTCCGTCGCTGATCTGGACCGCATCAAGAACGTTGCCCGCCATGTGAAACGTGAAGTCGATGCCGGCCATGAAGTGGCGGTCGTCGTTTCCGCCATGTCCGGCAAGACCAACGAACTCGTCGGCTGGGTGCAGAATACGCCGAAGGTGATCGGTGCCAACTCGCCCTTCTACGACGCGCGCGAGTATGATGCCGTCGTGGCTTCCGGCGAACAGGTGACGTCGGGCCTTCTGGCGATCGCGCTGCAGAGCATGGGCATCAACGCCCGTTCCTGGCAGGGCTGGCAGATCCCGATCCGCACGGACAATGCGCATGGCGCAGCGCGCATCCTGGAGATCGACGGCGCCGATATCATCAAGCGCATGGGCGAGGGACAGGTTGCCGTCGTTGCCGGCTTCCAGGGCCTCGGCCCCGACAACCGCATCTCGACGCTTGGGCGCGGCGGATCGGATACGTCGGCCGTTGCGATTGCCGCCGCCGTCAAGGCGGACCGCTGCGATATCTATACCGATGTCGATGGCGTCTATACGACCGACCCGCGCATCGAGCCCAAGGCGCGGCGGCTGAAGAAGATCGCATTCGAAGAAATGCTGGAAATGGCGTCGCTCGGTGCCAAGGTTCTCCAGGTGCGCTCGGTCGAGCTCGCCATGGTGCATAAGGTTCGCACCTTCGTGCGTTCGTCTTTCGAGGATCCCGATGCTCCGGGCATGGGCGACCTCTTGAACCCGCCCGGAACGCTGATTTGTGACGAGGATGAAATCGTGGAACAGGAAGTAGTCACCGGCATCGCCTATGCCAAGGATGAGGCTCAGATCTCGCTTCGCCGTCTTGCCGACCGGCCGGGCGTTTCCGCCGCCATCTTCGGCCCGCTTGCCGAGAGCCACATCAACGTCGACATGATCGTTCAGAACATTTCCGAAGACGGTTCGAAGACCGACATGACCTTCACCGTTCCCTCGGGTGATGTCGAGAAGGCCATCAAGGTCCTGTCCGACAACAAGGAGAAGATCGGCTACGACGTCGCGCAGAGCGAATCGGGGCTGGTGAAGGTTTCCGTCATCGGTATCGGCATGCGCAGCCATGCCGGCGTTGCGGCGACAGCCTTCCGCGCACTTGCCGAAAAAGGCATCAACATCAAGGCGATTACAACCTCGGAGATCAAGATTTCGATCCTGATCGACGGTCCTTATGCAGAACTCGCTGTCAGAACTTTGCATTCCTGCTACGGTCTGGATAAGAATTGATTCCCAGCGGGCGGCCTGCCCCTTCAGGTTGAAGATGCGGCCGGTTTTGCTGGCCGCATTAGGCGTTTGTTTCGGGGAGCTTGAGACGCAATGAGAGACCTTTCCGGCGGTCCGCGCGTATTGCTCAAGCGGCTGCGCGAGTTGATGGCGGAGCCGCTGGAGCCGCAGGAGCGACTCGACCGGATCGTGCGGCAGATCGCCAGCAACATGGTGGCGGAGGTCTGCTCGGTCTACGTGCTGCGCGCCGACGGTGTTCTCGAGCTCTATGCGACCGAAGGTCTCAAAAAAGAAGCCGTCCACCTTTCGCAGCTGAAAATGGGACAGGGCCTCGTCGGCACGATTGCCGCGTCCGCCCAGCCGCTCAATCTTTCCGATGCGCAGTCGCATCCGGCCTTCCGCTACCTGCCGGAAACGGGCGAAGAAATCTACCATTCCTTCCTCGGCGTGCCGATCCTGCGTACGGGACGCTCGCTTGGCGTTCTCGTCGTGCAGAACAAGGCGAGCCGCAACTATCGCGACGAGGAGCTGGAAGCGCTCGAGACGACGGCGATGGTTCTCGCCGAGATGATTGCGACCGGCGAACTCAAGAAGATTACCAAGCCGGGTCTCGAACTCGATCTTACCCGCTCCGTCACGATCGACGGCGACACCTATAATGATGGAATCGGCCTCGGTTACGTCGTGCTGCACGAGCCGCGCATCGTCGTCACCAACCTTCTGAACGAGGACGCGGAAAAGGAAATCCGGCGGCTGGCGGAAGCCATGGGCTCGCTCCGGATCTCCATCGACGACATGCTGTCGCGCCGCGACGTTTCCATGGAAGGCGAGCACCGCGAGGTGCTGGAAACCTACCGCATGTTCGCCCACGACCAGGGCTGGGTGCGCAAGCTCGAAGAAGCGATCCGCAACGGCCTGACGGCGGAAGCGGCCGTCGAGAAGGTGCAGAGCGATACCAAGGCGCGCATGATGCGCCTGACCGATCCGTACCTGCGCGAACGGATGCACGATTTCGAGGATCTCGCGAACCGGCTGCTGCGTGTGCTGACGGGCTACACCGGCCGCACGACCGCCGAGGGCTTCCCGACCGATGCGATTATCCTGGCGCGCGCCATGGGTGCTGCTGAACTGCTCGACTATCCGCGCGCCAATGTGCGCGGTCTGGTGCTTGAGGAAGGCGCGGTGACGAGCCATGTGGTGATCGTCGCACGCGCCATGGGCATTCCCGTCATCGGCCAGGCGGCCGGCGTCGTGGCGCTCGCCGAAAACGGCGACGCCGTTATCATCGACGGCGACGAGGGGCATGTGCATATCCGGCCGATGCCGGAACATCAGCGCTCCTACGAGGAAAAGGTCCGCTTCCGTGCAAGACGGCAGGAGCAGTTCCGGGCATTGCGTTCGGTCGAGCCGGTCACGCGGGACGGGCAGCGCATCCAGCTTCTGATGAATGCCGGCCTGCTGGTCGATCTGCCGCAGCTGGCGGAATCGGGCGCGGAGGGCATCGGGCTTTTCCGCACCGAACTGCAGTTCATGATCGCTTCGACCATGCCGAAGGCGGAAGAGCAGGAAATGTTCTACCGCAATGTGCTGAAACAGGCGGGCGGGCGTGTCGTAACCTTCCGCACGCTCGATATCGGCGGCGACAAGGTCGTGCCCTATTTCCGCGGCCATGAGGAAGAGAATCCGGCGCTCGGCTGGCGGGCGATCCGCCTGTCGCTCGACCGGCCGGGTCTCCTGCGCACGCAGTTGCGCGCCATGCTGAAGGCTGCGGCCGGCACCGAACTGAAGCTGATGGTGCCGATGGTCACCGAAGTGTCGGAGCTGCGGCAGGTGCGCGAATTGCTGCAGAAGGAAGTGCAGCATCTTTCTCGCTTCGGCCATGGCTTGCCCCGCAAGCTGCAGTTTGGCGCGATGCTGGAGGTTCCGGCCCTGCTGTGGCAGCTCGATGAGCTGATGGACGCGGTCGATTTCGTCTCGGTCGGCTCCAACGACCTGTTCCAGTTCGCCATGGCGGTCGATCGCGGCAATGCGCGGGTTTCCGAGCGGTTCGATCCGCTGGAACGGCCATTCCTGCGCATCCTGCGCGATATCGTGCGCGGTGCGGACCGCAACAAGACGCCCGTAACACTGTGCGGTGAGCTGGCCGGCAAACCGCTTTCGGCCATGGCGCTGCTTGGCGTCGGTTTCCGTTCCATTTCCATGTCGCCGGCCTCGATCGGACCGGTCAAGGCCATGCTGCTCGGGCTCGATGCCGAGGCCTTGACGAAGGCGGTCAATGAGGCGCTGGACGACCGGAATGCGACCGTTCCGATGCGCGAGGTGCTTGCCCGCTTCGCCGAGAGCCACAATATTCCCCTTTAGACACATCAATAAGAAGAACAGGAGCAAGGGGTGGCGAAGCTTCCCATTGAAAAGATGCGCGAGCTTGAGCGCCGCTTCGGCGAGATCGAAGCGCGCATGTCGGCCGGCCCTTCGGCCGACGTTTATGTGAAACTCGCATCCGAATATTCCGAGCTGCAGCCGGTCGTCACCAAGATCCGTGCCTATCAGAGGGCTGTCGGCGAGCTTGCCGATCTGGAGGTGCTGCTCGAGGACAAGTCCGTCGACCGCGACATGCGCGATCTCGCCGAACTTGAGCTGCCTGATGTGAAGGAGCGGATCGAGACGCTGGAGAACGACATCCAGATCCTGCTTCTGCCCAAGGATGCGGCCGACGAGAAGAGCGCGATCCTGGAAATCCGCGCCGGTACCGGCGGCAACGAGGCGGCCCTTTTTGCCGGCGACCTCTTCCGCATGTATGAGCGTTATGCCTCGACACATGGCTGGAAGGTGGAAGTGCTCTCGTCAAGCGAGGGCGAAGCCGGCGGCTACAAGGAAATCATTGCGACGATCACCGGCAAGGGCGTCTTTGCCAAGCTGAAGTTCGAATCCGGCGTGCATCGTGTGCAGCGTGTGCCCGAAACGGAAGCCGGCGGGCGCATTCACACCTCGGCTGCGACCGTCGCCGTTCTTCCCGAGGCGGAAGAGATCGACATCGAGATCCGGCCGGAAGACATCCGCATCGATACGATGCGCTCCTCGGGTGCGGGCGGCCAGCACGTCAACACGACGGACTCGGCGGTGCGCATCACCCACCTGCCGACGGGGATCGTCGTGACCAGTTCGGAAAAATCCCAGCACCAGAACCGCGCCAAGGCCATGCAGGTGCTGCGCTCGCGTCTTTATGACGCCGAGCGGCAGAGGGCAGACAGCGAACGTTCTGCCGACCGCAAGAGCCAGGTCGGCTCCGGCGATCGCTCCGAACGTATCCGCACCTATAACTTTCCGCAGGGACGCGTGACCGATCATCGCATCAACCTGACGCTCTACAAGCTCGACCGGATGATGGTCGGCGAGATCGACGAAGTGGTGGATGCGCTGCTGGCGGACTATCAGGCGAGCCAGCTGGCACAGCTTGGCGAGCAGCAATGACCGTATCCGGGCCGACGGTTGCAGAGGTGCTTGCCGAGGCCCGGCGCCGCTTTACGGAGGCGGGCATCGCCGATCCGCAGACCGATGCCCGGCTGCTGGTCGCCGGATTGCTGAAGCTTTCGCCGACCGGAATGTTGACGGCCGGCCGCGAGCCGATTTCGCAGGAGCAGGCGGAAAGCATCGGCCGGGCGATCGACAGGCGGCTGAGGCACGAGCCGGTGCACCGCATTCTTGGAGAGCGGGAATTCTACGGCCTGCCGCTTTCGCTGTCGGCGGGCACGCTGGAGCCGCGGCCGGACACGGAAATTCTCGTCGATACGATCATTCCTTATCTGCGAGACCTTGCAAAGTCGGAGAACAATCTCCACATCCTCGACATGGGAACCGGGACCGGAGCGATTTGCCTTGCGCTCCTGAGTGAATGCCCGGAAGCGTCAGGCATCGGCAGCGACATTTCGGCCGATGCGCTGGAGACGGCAAGATCAAACGCAGAAAGAAACGGATTGCAGGCGCGATTTTCGACCATTCGATCGAGCTGGTTCGAGAACATCCACGGGACGTTTCATGCGATTGTCTCAAATCCGCCCTATATTGCTTCCAATGTCATTCACGATCTCGCTCCCGAAGTGACGAAATTTGATCCGGCTGCAGCGCTGGACGGCGGCTCGGATGGGCTTGACGCCTACAAAGCCATAGCAAAGGATGCGGCAAGGTTCGTACGGCCAAATGGGGTCGTGGGACTGGAAATCGGCTACGATCAGCGAAACGATGTGACGGCGATCTTCGAAGCGGAAGGCTTCAAGTGCCTCAAATCCGTGAAAGATTATGGTCAAAATGACAGAGTGCTCGTGTTCTCGCTGGCATGACCGGCGACAAATTGCGGCATCGAACTGGACATTATTGCTATTGCGAAGAAAAGGCTTGGATTTCCCGAGGAAGCAATATAGGTTGCCCTCACGCGTTGGGCGCATAGGAATGAACGAGATTCGTTCGGTACTTGCTCAGCTTCGGGGGTCTGCTCTTTTAAACGAGAGTTTCAAAAGTTGAACACGACCCAATGCGTGAATCAGTCAAACTGACTTGAAGACAAGCGGCAGGTCGGCGCGAAGGCGCACTATGCTTGCGGCACGAAGGCCCTGATCCGGATGGACCGGTCTTGGCGGTTGGTGCCATGTATCCAATCACAAACAGAGAATTCAGGTGAACGATCGATGAGGCCAGGACAGCAGAACAAGCGCGGTCGAGGGCGTGGCAATAACAACAATAACAATGGCGGCGGTGGAAATAACAACAACAACAATTTCAACCGCAAGGGCGGAAACCCGCTGACAAGGACTTATGACAGTTCCGGCCCCGATGTGAAGATCCGTGGCACTGCCCAGCATATCGCTGAAAAATATGCGCAGCTCGCCCGTGACGCCCAGAGCTCCGGCGACCGCGTCATAGCTGAGAACTATCTCCAGCACGCCGAACACTACAACCGCATCATTGCCGCCGCACAGGCGCAGATGCAGGAACGTTTCCAGCGCGATGACCGCCACGACTATAATGATCGTGACAATGCGGACCGCGATGGCGACGAAGTGGATACGGCCGACAATGACGATGTCGTCATCGTTCAGCCGCCTCACCAGCAGCAGCGCGAACAGCGGCAGGCTGCTCCGGTAGCGCCGCCGGCACAGCAGGCGGAAGCGATCGACGGAACCGGCCCGCAGCCGGAAATCGAAGGCATTCCGGCCGAAGTCGCGATGGAAGAGGAAGGCTCGGCTGCGCCGCAGCGCGAGCGCCAGCCCCGCCGCCGCAATGCCGGCAGCCGCCCGCGCCGTCCGCGCCGCGGCGCCGAAGGTGAGGCCGCCGGTGAGGAAGGCGCTTCCGCCGAGGCCCCGGTTCTGGCCGAGGCTGCCTCCGAATAAGCCTCTTCGTCTGTGAAGTTTGAAAGGCTGCCCTCTTCGGGCGGCCTTTTCTTTGCGAAGTCGCCTGCCGCGATTGTCGTGAACGGCGTTTACACGCACATTTACAGTAACGTACTTCCGCATCGAGCCTTCGTGGCGTTCACTCCGGGACACCTGTCGGGACCGGAGGAGCGCTGCCATGAAGTATCTTGTGTTCTTGTGCGTGCTGCTGGTCGCTGCTTCCGCCGAGGGCGCGGAGAAGGCAGCAAGGCAAGCCTTCGACGATGAGATCGAGCGAAAGGCCGTCCAGGCCGTCGTCTGGGGAATTCCCGTCGTCAACTACGACCTGATGCGCCAGGAGATGCTGACCAAGACGCCGGGCAGGGTTGGACAGGTCATCTATTGGGGGCGGCCGCTGGATTGGAGGAACCAGACGCTGACGCCCAATCCTGATGCCCTCTATTTCATGACTTTCTTCACGGCAAAAGACGGCCCGGTCGTTCTCGATCTGCCGGCCGCAGAAGGCAGCTCCTCTTTCAACGGCAATATCGTCACCGCCTGGCAGCTGCCGCTCGAAGATGCCGGCCTGCTCGGATACGACAAGGGCAAAGGCGGAAAATTCGTGGTCCTGCCGCCAGGTTACAAGGACAAGCTGCCGGAGGGCTTCATCCCGCTGCAGTCGGAGGTCTATGGTGGCTACATGCTTTTCCGCTCTAACCTGAAGAGCCACGGCGATGCCGACGTGCAGGCTTCGATCGCCTACGGCAAGACGCTGAAGGTCTATCCTCTCTCCGCGGCCGCCAGTCCGCCCGAGACCGTTTTTACCGACGTCAAAGACATCCTCTTCGATTCCACCATCAGATGGGACGACAGCTTTTTCGACAACCTGAACCGCGTCATTCAGGAGGAGCCGTGGATAGCTCGGGATCGGGTCATGATCGACCAGCTGAAATCGCTTGGCATCGAACAGGGCAAGCCGTTTGCGCCGGACGCGCATGTGAAATCTCTGCTGACCGAAGGCATCAAGGAGGCCCGGAAGCTTCTGGAGGCCAAATACGATGCGGGGCTTCCCCCATTTTTCACCGACAGGAGCCGTTGGACCTTGCCGGCCTACCCGGACCTGATCACCGCCGCGCAAGCCAATTTCGACGCGCCGGACGCTTATCCCGTCGATCATCGCGGCGTCGCTTACAGCTATGCCTATATCGGCATCAAGCGGCTGGGCGCGGGACAATTCTATTCGATCTCGATCCGCGATAAGGACGGCAACGATTTCGACGGCGGCAAGACCTATCGCCTCAACGTTCCGCCAAACGTGCCGGTCGAACAATACTGGTCCGTAACGGCCTACGATAGACAGACGCACGCCCTGATCAGGAACGTCCCGCGCGCCAGCCGTTCGTCGCAGATCCCCGACCTTATCAAGAACGAGGACGGCTCGATCGATCTCTATTTCGGGCCGAATGCGCCGAAGGGCAGGGATGCCAACTGGGTGCCGACGGACCCGAAGCGGAAGTTCGAGCTGATGTTCCGCGCCTACGGTCCCACCAAGGCGTTCTTCGATAAGGAATGGGTGCTGCCCGACGTTACGCTCATGGGCCGATAGGGGCCGGGAGGCATGGTTTCGGGGCGGCTGTTTTCCGATGCCTTGCCCCTTTAAACTACCGGGATTCCCCACCATATGCTCTTGAGTTTCGTTTGCCGCAAATCTCAATGGCGACAAACAGGGCTTGCCTTTTGAGGGAGCTCAATCTCAATCATCGGTCTGTGCCTTATGAAGGGCAGGGCGATTCATGGAGGTAACGCATGAATATCGAAAAATACTCCGAGCGGGTGCGCGGTTTCGTTCAGTCGGCCCAGACCTATGCTCTGGCGCAAGGGCACCAACAGTTCACGGCAGAACATGTGCTGAAAGTGCTGCTCGACGACGATCAGGGCATGGCCGCTTCGCTGATCGAGCGCGCCGGTGGCGACGCAAAAGCCGCACGGCTTGCCAATGACGCCGCACTTGCCAAGCTGCCCAAGGTTTCCGGCGGCAACGGCAATATCTATCTCGCCCAGCCGCTCGCCAAGGTTTTCTCCACTGCCGAAGAGGCGGCAAAGAAAGCAGGCGACAGCTTCGTGACGGTCGAGCGCCTGTTGCAGGCGCTGGCGATCGAAACTTCCGCTTCCACCTATCAGTCGCTGAAGAATGCCGGCGTGACCGCGCAGGCGCTCAATCAGGTTATCAACGACATCCGCAAGGGTCGCACCGCCGATACGGCGAGCGCCGAGCAGGGTTTCGACAGCCTGAAGAAATATGCCCGCGACCTGACGGGCGATGCCCGCGAAGGCAAGCTTGACCCGGTGATCGGCCGCGACGACGAGATCCGCCGCACCATCCAGGTTCTCTCGCGCCGCACCAAGAACAATCCTGTTCTCATCGGTGAGCCCGGCGTCGGCAAGACGGCGATCGTCGAAGGTCTTGCCCTGCGCATCGTCAATGGCGACGTGCCGGAAAGCCTGAAGGACAAGAAGCTGATGGCTCTCGACATGGGTGCCTTGATTGCCGGTGCAAAGTTCCGCGGCGAATTCGAGGAGCGCCTGAAGGCCGTATTGAACGAGGTTCAGTCGGAGAACGGCGAGATCATCCTTTTCATCGACGAGATGCATACGCTGGTCGGTGCCGGCAAGGCGGATGGGGCGATGGACGCTTCCAACCTGTTGAAGCCTGCTCTTGCCCGTGGCGAATTGCACTGCGTCGGCGCAACGACGCTCGACGAATACCGCAAACATGTCGAGAAGGACCCTGCTCTTGCCCGTCGCTTCCAGCCGGTCATGGTCGAGGAGCCGACGGTCGAGGATACGATCTCGATCCTGCGCGGGCTGAAGGAAAAGTACGAGCAGCATCACAAGGTGCGCATCGCCGATGCGGCATTGGTTGCCGCTGCGACGCTTTCGAACCGCTACATCACCGACCGCTTTCTGCCGGACAAGGCGATCGACCTGATGGACGAGGCAGCCGCCCGTCTGCGCATGCAGGTGGATTCCAAGCCGGAAGAGCTCGATGAACTCGACCGCCGTATCATCCAGCTGAAGATCGAGCGCGAGGCCTTGAAGAAGGAAACCGACGTTGCTTCCGCCGACCGGCTGAAACGGCTGGAAGGTGAGCTTTCTTCGCTGGAGGAAGAGGCTGATGCGCTGACGGCCCGCTGGCAGGCGGAGAAACAGAAACTCGGCCTTGCCGCCGATCTGAAAAAACAGCTCGACGATGCCCGCAACGAGTTGGCGATCGCCCAGCGCAAGGGCGAATTCCAGCGCGCCGGCGAGCTTGCTTACGGCGTGATCCCGGGTCTGGAAAAGCAGCTGAGCGAGGCCGAAAGCAAGGAAGACAACAGCCGCAACGCGATGGTGCAGGAGGTCGTCACACCCGACAATATCGCCCATGTCGTCTCCCGCTGGACCGGCATTCCGGTCGACAAGATGCTGGAAGGCGAACGCGACAAGCTGCTCCGGATGGAAGACGAACTGGCGAAATCGGTGATCGGGCAGGGCGATGCGGTTCAGGCCGTATCCCGCGCCGTACGCCGCGCGCGTGCCGGCCTTCAGGATCCAAACCGACCGATCGGCTCATTCATCCTCCTCGGCCCGACCGGTGTCGGCAAGACGGAACTCACCAAGGCGCTTGCCCGCTTCCTGTTCGACGACGAGACGGCAATGGTGCGCATGGATATGTCGGAATATATGGAGAAGCACTCCGTCGCCCGGCTGATCGGTGCCCCTCCCGGCTATGTCGGCTATGACGAAGGCGGTGCGCTGACGGAAGCCGTTCGTCGCCGGCCCTATCAGGTCGTGCTGTTCGACGAGATCGAGAAAGCCCATCCCGACGTATTCAACATCCTGCTGCAGGTGCTGGACGACGGTCGCCTGACCGACGGGCAGGGCCGGACGGTCGATTTCCGCAACACGATGATCATCATGACGTCGAACCTCGGCGCCGAATATCTGACGCAGTTGCGTGAAGGGGAGGACAGCGAGACGGTTCGCGAGCAGGTGATGGACGTCGTTCGCGGCCATTTCCGGCCGGAATTCCTGAACCGTATCGATGAGATCATCCTTTTCCACCGCCTGAAGCGCGAGGAAATGGGCGCGATCGTCGATATTCAGCTGAAGCGGCTGGTATCGCTGCTGTCCGAGCGCAAGATCGTGCTCGATCTCGACGAGGATGCCCGCAACTGGCTGGCAAACAGGGGCTACGATCCGGTCTACGGCGCCCGTCCGCTGAAGCGGGTGATCCAGAAGTTCGTGCAGGATCCGCTTGCCGAGCAGATCCTGTCGGGCCAGGTGCCGGACGGATCGACGGTGAAGATCACCAGCGGTTCGGATCGGCTGCTGTTCCGGACGAAACAGTCGGTCAGCGAAGCGGCATAAGGCTGTGCCGACAGGAATGGAAAAAATGGCGGCTCCCGGGCCGCCATTTTTGTTTCCGCAGAAGGAGCGAATTATTTGCTGGCGACCTGATCGGAGGCGGGCTGGTTGTTCAGAAGCGTGTCGATGCGCTTGCGCTCGTCCTCGAACTTGGCGAGCGCAT
>NZ_CM129525.1:2260000-2712500 GCF_052946295.1 Rhizobium sp. KDH_Rht_773_N
GCAATGAGAACGATTAAGTGTCGTAAGGGCATTTGGTGGATGCCTTGGCATGCACAGGCGATGAAGGACGTGTTACGCTGCGATAAGCCGTGGGGAGCTGCGAATGAGCTTTGATCCATGGATCTCCGAATGGGGCAACCCACCTTAAATGCTTGGAAAATCCAAACTGACTGCAAGGTCGGCTTGGGTTTCCAAGCATTGAGATAAGGTATCTTACCTTCGAATAGATAGGGGTAAGAAGCGAACGCAGGGAACTGAAACATCTAAGTACCTGCAGGAAAGGACATCAACCGAGACTCCGCAAGTAGTGGCGAGCGAACGCGGACCAGGCCAGTGGCATTGGTGGTTAAAGCGGAACACTCTGGAAAGTGTGGCCGTAGCGGGTGACAGCCCCGTACGCGTAGATACCATTAATGTCCTAGAGTAGGGCGGGACACGAGAAATCCTGTCTGAACATGGGGAGACCACTCTCCAAGCCTAAGTACTCGTGCATGACCGATAGCGAACAAGTACCGTGAGGGAAAGGTGAAAAGCACCCCGACAAGGGGAGTGAAAGAGTACCTGAAACCGGATGCCTACAAACAGTCGGAGGGGGCAACCCTGACGGCGTACCTTTTGTATAATGGGTCAACGACTTAGTGTAACGAGCAAGCTTAAGCCGGTAGGTGTAGGCGAAGCGAAAGCGAGTCTGAATAGGGCGATATAGTTCGTTGCATTAGACCCGAAACCGAGTGATCTAGCCATGAGCAGGTTGAAGGTTGGGTAACACCAACTGGAGGACCGAACCCGCATCTGTTGCAATAGATTGGGATGACTTGTGGCTAGGGGTGAAAGGCCAATCAAACTCGGAAATAGCTGGTTCTCCGCGAAATCTATTTAGGTAGAGCGTCTGGCGAATACTCCCGGGGGTAGAGCACTGGATGGGCTATGGGGACTCACCGTCTTACTGATCCTAACCAAACTCCGAATACCGGGAAGTACTACCAGGCAGACACACGGCGGGTGCTAACGTCCGTCGTGAAAAGGGCAACAACCCTAACCTCCAGCTAAGGTCCCCAAGTCATGGCTAAGTGGGAAAGGATGTGAGGATCCCAAAACAACCAGGATGTTGGCTTAGAAGCAGCCATCATTTAAAGAAAGCGTAACAGCTCACTGGTCTAAATAAGGGTCTTTGCGCCGAAAATGTAACGGGGCTAAAGCCATGCACCGAAGCTGAGGATTCCTCGCAAGAGGAGTGGTAGCGGAGCGTTCCGTAAGCTGATGAAGGGATACCCGTGAGGGGTCCTGGAGGTATCGGAAGTGCGAATGTTGACATGAGTAACGATAAAGAGGGTGAGAGACCCTCTCGCCGAAAGACCAAGGGTTCCTGCTTAAAGTTAATCTGAGCAGGGTTAGCCGGCCCCTAAGACGAGGCGGACACGCGTAGTCGATGGGAACCACGTTAATATTCGTGGGCCTGGTGGAAGTGACGGATCGCACAAGTTGTTCTGGTTTATTGGATTATCAGGGCAGCGGAGCGGTTCCAGGAAATAGCTCCACCGTATAGACCGTACCCGAAACCGACACTGGTGGTCAGGTAGAGTATACCAAGGCGCTTGAGAGAACTGCGTTGAAGGAACTCGGCAAATTGCACGCGTAACTTCGGAAGAAGCGTGACCCCATTTTACGCAAGTAAGATGGGGTGGCACAGACCAGGGGGTAGCGACTGTTTATCAAAAACACAGGGCTCTGCGAAGTCGCAAGACGACGTATAGGGTCTGACGCCTGCCCGGTGCTGGAAGGTTAAGAGGAGAGGTGCAAGCTTTGAATCGAAGCCCCAGTAAACGGCGGCCGTAACTATAACGGTCCTAAGGTAGCGAAATTCCTTGTCGGGTAAGTTCCGACCTGCACGAATGGCGTAACGACTTCCCCGCTGTCTCCAACGCAGACTCAGTGAAATTGAATTCCCCGTGAAGATGCGGGGTTCCTGCGGTCAGACGGAAAGACCCCGTGCACCTTTACTATAGCTTTACACTGGCATTCGTGTCGGCATGTGTAGGATAGGTGGTAGGCTTTGAAGCAGGGACGCCAGTTTCTGTGGAGCCATCCTTGAAATACCACCCTTATCGTCATGGATGTCTAACCGCGGCCCGTCATCCGGGTCCGGGACAGTGTATGGTGGGTAGTTTGACTGGGGCGGTCGCCTCCGAAAGAGTAACGGAGGCGCGCGATGGTGGGCTCAGAGCGGTCGGAAATCGCTCGTCGAGTGCAATGGCATAAGCCCGCCTGACTGCGAGACTGACAAGTCGAGCAGAGACGAAAGTCGGTCATAGTGATCCGGTGGTCCCGCGTGGAAGGGCCATCGCTCAACGGATAAAAGGTACGCCGGGGATAACAGGCTGATGACCCCCAAGAGTCCATATCGACGGGGTTGTTTGGCACCTCGATGTCGGCTCATCGCATCCTGGGGCTGGAGCAGGTCCCAAGGGTTTGGCTGTTCGCCAATTAAAGCGGTACGTGAGCTGGGTTCAGAACGTCGTGAGACAGTTCGGTCCCTATCTGCCGTGGGTGTAGGAATATTGACAGGATCTGTCCCTAGTACGAGAGGACCGGGATGGACATATCTCTGGTGGACCTGTTGTCCTGCCAAGGGCATAGCAGGGTAGCTATATATGGACGGGATAACCGCTGAAGGCATCTAAGCGGGAAACCCACCTGGAAACGAGTGTTCCCTATCAGAGCCGTGGAAGACGACCACGTTGATAGGCCGGGTGTGGAAGTGCGGCAACGCATGAAGCTTACCGGTACTAATAGCTCGATTGGCTTGATCGTTCTCATTGACTATGCTCATCGAATGAAATTCGATGAGCCAGACCTTCTGTCCTGACGCTGTCGCGGCTCTGCCGCTTCGCTCCGGACGGGCCGCGCCACTAGGCGCGACGGCCGCTTGGCCTTGCGGAGCTCTGCTCCGACGCCCTCATGAAGGTAAAGACGTGTTCAAAAAAGATGTGAAAACATCACCAGCTTCTCACACAAGTTGCGCTTCGCTGACCTGGTGGTTATGGCGGGGTGGCTGCACCCGTTCCCTTTCCGAACACGGCCGTGAAACGCCCCAGCGCCTATGGTACTTCGTCTTAAGACGCGGGAGAGTCGGTCGCTGCCAGGTCTGCTAAACGCAACTCAACGCATGTGCCCGAAGCTGAACAAGCTTCGCAACCCTACATGCGGAAATAATGATAAAATCTTCTCTTCATAAACTCTACGGCCCAAAGCCGATCAAAGGGCCGCTCACATAGCGGCCTTTTGCTTTATAATGCCTCATGAACGCGAGACAAATTGCGTCGCAATTTGCTCGGATGAGATCCGCAAAGCGCACACGCTTTGCGTAGCCGCGACAAATCCCCTTGGGATTTGCGCAATCGGTATTTTGCCAGTCGGCAAAAACCTGGTAACGCGGGGTGGAGCAGCCCGGTAGCTCGTCAGGCTCATAACCTGAAGGCCGCAGGTTCAAATCCTGCCCCCGCAACCACGCTACAGCACGCCTCGCTGCTAGAAACTGCGATCAATCGCTAAATCCCCATCAAGAAAGATAATCCAAATTCGCCGGGTGCAAAACAGGTGTCGGCGGAAGATTTTGAGAGCGTTCCGGCCTGACGATGTTAAATTGCTGCGAGCCCAAAGTCCGGATGAATCCTTGAAATCATCAGGATGCCGTGACGAAAGGCATTGCTCGATGCTGAGAAGATCGAGATTGATCGCCGCTGCGATATCGTGGAGGAGGGCCCCCTCCATTCGCTGCTCTACAAATCTTTCGAACTTGCCTTCCTCGAATCCGGAACTGTTGTTCCCGGTCAATTGGAAGTTGAAGCCCCGCTGATTGGAACTTGCGAATTCGCAATCTGGAAAGGGGAACGTCCTCCTTCCCCCACAGGCGACTGCGGCGCGGCTTCCTTCAAGCCGGGCCGGGTTGTCCCACCACTTCATAGCGTGCCCGGCTCAGGCTGACCAGGCTGGCGATTGCCGTGCAGCCGGCGGAGATGACCACCGCAAATTCGAGCGCGGCGGAGAGCGGCAGCGTGGCGAAGATGATTGACATCGTGATTCCACCCAAAGTCTGGCCGAGAAGCCGTGCGGTGCCCTGCATCGCACCTGCCGCGCCGTTTCTCGCTTTCGGTGCGGAGAGAAGTAGAATTCGGTTGTTCGGTGTCTGGAACAGTCCGAATCCGAGGCCGGCGATCACCGTGCCGACCAGAAATGCGATGCCTCTCGGATCGGGCGGGCTGAGAGCGGCAACAAGGAGGCCGGCACTCAGCAGCATCCCGCCTGTGGCGCAAAGCCATGCGGTCTTGACGCGGTTTGCCAAACGTCCCGAAACCGGTGCGATGATCGCGGTCGCAATGGGCCAGGGCATCATGTAGAGCCCGGCCAGAACCGGTGTCATGTGCAATGTGTGCTGAAGATAGAAGGGTAACGCGATGTAGCTCAGCATCTGGCCTGAAAAGCAGGATACCGAGGCCATGACCGCCACGCGGAATGCCGGTGCCGCCAGGAGATCCGTTGGAATGATCGGGGCGTCGCTGTGGCGTTCCAGGCGCAGCAGGATGAAAAGGCAAGCGACCGAGGCGGCGACGAGGATCGCGCCGCTGACCGGCGCGGTGGCTATCTGGTCCGTGCCGCAGAAGAACAGGATGAACATCAGCGTGTTGGCCAGCAAGGCCTTCGCGTTCAACTTTCGCTTTTTGCCCTCGACTTGTCCCAGTATGCCGCCGCCGATGAGAACGACGGCGCCGAGCGGTATATTGACCGCGAACAGCGAGGGCCAGGTCGTGACGGAAAGGATGGCGCCGGCAATGCCGGGGCCTGTCGCGGAAGAAATGGCGATGACCATGGCGTTGACGCCGATGATCGGACCGAGCATGTGCTGCGGCAAGGCCGAGCGCAGGTTCAGCATGGCGAGCGCCATGATCGCGCCCGCGCCGAGGCCCTGCACGAAACGGGCCAGGATCAGGACGTGAAGATTGCCCGCGAAGGCGCAGGCCGCGGAAGCCGCGGTGAACAGCGCGACGCCGATCAGGAAGACCCGCCGCGCGCCGTAGATTTCACCCAGCGCGCCACAGGGAAGAAGGGCGACCAGCACGGCCAGCTGATAGGCAGAGACGACCCATACGGTGCTGTCCGCCTGCGCGTGCAGCGAGAGCGCGATCGACGGCAGGGCGACGTTGGCAATGGCTCCGTCCAGGACGACGAGAACGGCTGCTGAAAGTATGAATGCGATGGCCAGGTACCGTCGAGGCGATGCCAGGCCGTCTTTTGAAATCGGTGCGGTGGAGGTGAGGGACATTGAGGAACTCCCAAATCATTTGCCGTATGTCCGACTAGTTAGTCCCTGCCGAATGCCCGCGCCAGACGCAAGAGAATCAACTGACTGTTGCGTGTGACGCCATGCTTGAGTAAAGGAGAATGATGTCCGATCTCGACCTCAACCTCCTGGTGGCGCTGGATGCGTTGCTGCAGGAAAAAAGCGTGTCTGCTGCCGCGCGCCGGCTTGGCCTCAGCACGTCCGCCATGAGCCGGACGCTATCGCGGTTGAGGGCGAGGCTAGGCGATCCGATCCTTGTGCCGGCCGGGCGCGGCATGGTCGCGACGCCGCATGCCCTGGCGATTGCCGCCGACGTGCATTCGTTGAGGGAAGCCGTGCAAACCGTGCTCAGCCCACCGTCGGCCGGCGATATCCGGGACGTGCGGCGCCATTTCACCATCCGTGCCAATGAGGCATTCGTGCTTATCTTCGCCGCGGACCTGAGCGCCGCCGTGGCGAACGCGGCACCGGGGATAAGGCTTCGGTTTGCGCCGAGATCGGACAAGGACGTTCAATCCCTGAGAGACGCGGCAGTGGATCTGGACATTGGCGTCCTGCCGTCGGAGAGCGGGGAACTGCGTTGCCAGACCCTTTTCGAAGACCGATACGTCGGTCTCGCAAGGACAGGTCACCCGATTTTCGATGCCAAACAGATCACGGTCGAAAACTATGCAGCCTGGGGGCACGTGGTCTTTTCACCGCAGGCGGATTTTGCCGGTCCGGTTGACAGGGCGCTCTCGGAACTCGGCGTTTACCGCGATGTCAGACTGATCGTGCCAAGCTTTCCAGGGGTGATCGCGGTTACGGCGGCATCCGATTTGATCGGCGCGATTCCGAAGTCGTATCGCAAATCCGCCGCGACAAGCCAGATCAGGACATTCGACCTGCCGGTCGCCGTGCCGGGTTTCGACATCGTACAGGCGTGGCACCCGCGGATGGATGCGGATCCTGTTCATCGTTGGCTGAGGGCGCTGATCTTTGAGACGTTCAAGTCCATGAACTGAGTGCGTGGCGGGCCAAAGCAAATACTTCGCCCGTGTTCCGCGGGAGTGAATCAGCGATCTCGTTCAAGGCAGCAAGGAGTTTTTCAACGCAACCGGCGCATAAGGCCATTGGGCGGTAACGACAACCGCCGTGTCCAGCGTTTGTTTCTCTTCAAGACCTTCAGATGCCACGCTTGTCTCGGCGGAACAATCGAGTTCCGCTTGCAGCCTACAGGCAGTGAAATTTTCCGAACCGTTTGGGTCCGCATCGCTTCCCGGAAGACATTTACTCCAAACGAAGCTCGCGGGACGGACCTGTTGCGCAATCTCTCGATGCGCTAATCTTGGCCGATGAAACTCAGCCAGACCATACGGTTCTGCACCTCTGCCGACGGCACCCGGATCGCCGTTGCGTCGTGCGGGAAGGGACAGGTGATCCTGCGGGCGGCTCACTGGCTCAGCCATGTCGATCATGATGTCGAAAGCCCGATCTGGCGGCCTTGGCTGCAGATGCTTTCGGCAGGCAACCGGTTTGTCCGCTACGATCCGCGCGGCTGCGGCCTTTCGGACCGGCATGTCGCGGATCTTTCCATTGACGCGTGGCACGCGGACCTGAATGCCGTGGCGGCCTCGATCGAGGAACCGCGTTTCGTTCTCCTCGGTCTTTCGCAGGGCGGCGCCCTCGCTATTGCATACGCGCTGAAGCATCCCGAACGGGTATCGCATCTGGTGCTCCTGAATGCCTATGGCCAGGGTGCGCGGACACGCGCGCAGACCGAGGCCGAGCGCCTGGAGGCCGAGACGCTCGTCAACCTCATCCGCATCGGCTGGGGCCGCGACAACCCGGCGTTCTGCCGGTTCTTCACCAACCTCTTCATTCCGGACGGAACACCGGAACAGCATCGCTGGTGGGGCGATCTGGAGCGCGTGACGGCAGCACCCGACGTTGCCGCGCAACTGCTCTGGCAGATGCAGGGGCTCGATGTGCTGGAACTTGCGACGAAACTCCAGATCCCGACGCTGGTTGCGCACAGCCGCGGCGATATGCGCGTACCGTTCGACCAAGGCTGCAAGCTCGCGGCTGCGATCCCCGGAGCACGCTTCATCCCGCTCGAGAGCAAGAACCATGTGCTCTTGCCGGACGAACCGGCCTGGGCCGTCTTCCATGCCGAACTCGCAACCTTTCTTGGACGGGATCGACCCGTACGATCGCGCTCAGTTCGCGATGCCGGCCTGACACCGGCCGAGGCTGAACTTCTCGACCTCGTGGCGGAGGGGCTCGACAATCGCGCGATCGCCGAACGCCTTGGCAAGAGCGTGAAGACCGTGCGCAACCAACTGTCGATGATTTTCAGCAAGCTCGGCGTTCACAACCGTTCGCAAGCGATCGTCATGGCGCTTTCCGGGTAGCGAGCTGCGTCGACGCCGCCTTCGGGACAATTGCCCCTTCTGCTGGACCTGATTCCCTACCTGCGCGGGACAACCGCCTCATGCCCACCGGCGCGACGGGTTTCATCCTGGAACCGATGGGGGCAGGAAGCCACCCGCGAATCAGGAGGAATTCGACATGACCCAACTCAACGAAACGGTGCTTAATGAACTCGTGGGCCGCATTCTCGGCGATCTCGGCGGTGCGGTCAGCGTGCCGCTGGTGCGGATCGGAGACGCGCTTGACCTTTACAAGACCCTCAGGGAGATCGGGCCGGCGAGTGCCGACGAGCTTGCCGAGGCCGCGGGATGCGCGAAGCGCTATGTGCGCGAGTGGCTGGCGGCGCAGGCGGCTTCGGGCTACGTGCATTACGAGGATGGCCGGTTCTCGCTCACGCCCGAGCAGGCCTGCGTGTTTGCCGAACCCGATAGCCCGGTCAACCTAGTCGGCGCGTTCGATACGGCGGCCGCGATGGTCGAAAACCAGCCGAAGGTGCAGTCCGCCTTCAAGACCGGTCGGGGCGTGGCCTGGGGGGATCAGGCCGGCTGCATGTTCTGCGCCGTGGCGCGACTGTTCCGGCCCGGCTACGTGAATGCCCTCGTGCAGGACTGGCTGCCTGCGCTCGATGGGGTCGTCGACAGGTTAAAGGCGGGTGCGGCCGTGGCCGACGTGGGGTGCGGACATGGACTGTCGACGATCCTGATGGCGCAGGCGTTCCCGAATTCCCGGTTCACCGGCTACGACTTCCATGCGGATTCGATCGCCGCCACGACCGCCCACGCCCGGGCACACAGCCTGACGAACGTGCATTTCGAAGTGGGCCGGGCGCAGGACTTCGACGGACGCGACTTCGATCTGATCACCTGCTTCGACTGCCTGCACGACATGGGCGATCCCAAGGCCGCGGCGGCGCACATCAGAAAGGCGTTGAAAAAAGGCGGCACGTGGATGGTGGTCGAGCCGATGGCCGGGGACACGCTCGAGGAAAACATCAACCCGGTCGGGCGGCTCTACTACTCCGCCTCGACAATGATCTGCGTTCCGACCTCCCTGGCGCAGGAGACGGGGCTCGCGCTTGGCGCTCAGGCAGGAGAGAAGCGATTGACGGAGGTGATCCGGTCAGGCGGGTTCACACGCGTCCGGCGAGCGGCTCAGACCCCGCTTAACATGGTGCTGGAAGCAACCTGACGACAGGTGAAGGCGCACCCTGTCCAGCAATGGGAGGGCGCTCCTTCATCTGATGATCGCTGTTGGGATAAAGGGTGTCGCTGGGCCGAGATCAAAGCACGTTGACGTTTTCGGCTTTTGACTTTCCGGTCTTGCGGTCCTGGCCGAGTTCGTAGCTTACCTTTTGTCCTTCTCGCAAAGAACCGCCTCGCTGCAGAGCAGAGACATGCACGAAGACATCCGCCCCTCCGTTCTCGGGAGTAATGAATCCAAAGCCTTTGTCCTCGTTGAAAAACTTTACAGTTCCGGTCGGCATAAAAGCTCCTGATCGCTTGCGCGGCGCCGGTGCCGCGCTGGGAGCCTATAGCGCATTGGGTGAGCTATCAATGGCTTGCACAATGCGCTGAGGCAGGGCGCCTCCAGGAAACCATCGGCGTTAAGACCCCCCTGTTGGCGATTCCTGCCCGAGCCGCCCGATCTCCTCGTCTTGGCGGGTCTTGTCGAGACGATCGAAATACGCGCCGATCGGGCCGATCCGCTGATTGCGTGTGAACAGGAGATGAGAAGCTTGAGACGCGCGGGTTGCCCAAGCAGCGAGGTCGCGGCACATACCGCATCTCTTCCCGATGCCACGCCCGCGGATAAGAAATGTCGCCTACCGGCAAATGTCAGGAAAAATCTTCGCCAGAGAGCAGCGCCAGCAATTGACGTGGATGGCGAACGCCGTGCTGAAACAGGCTGATCAACTCAGCGGCCAACCACTCCGCGCGCACAGTGTTCTTGCCGATATCTCGGCTTTGGCAGATTTGGTCAAAAACCTGCTGAAGCATCTGTAGCTCGGCTTTGTCGACGGCTTTCGCCGAAGGGAGGCGGTTTTCAAGCATCCGAATTCGGTACCCGATGGCTAGTGATGTCCGGACACGATTATGTCAGGATCGCCACCAGCGCTGCACTCCGCCGATGTTGCGGTCGCTGATGCGTTGCCAGAGGAACGGATGTCCTCGATCTCCGCGAGCATGCCGTTCTTTTTGAGGAACCGTTCGAAATTGTCGCGGACGGCATCCGGTGGGAACCGACCGGCCACGGCATCCCGGCATGCCTCCAGGATTGCCTCACAGGTGATATCCCGCTTTTCCTCCGGCCAGTCCTCCAGGAAATCGAAGATGTCATCCAGGCATTCAATTTCTTGAATAAAGCACTTTCTTTTCACGAAAAGAGGGCGGTCAAACAGATTACTCGCCATTGCGGCCTCCTACGCGATCCGATTTGACGGCCATGATCTAGGAGGACGATGTTGCATCTTCAAGACGGTGATAATTCCACACGGCAACAAAAAAGGCCGGGGCGAAACCGCACCGACCTTCCTCATCATCGCTAACCCACCAGTGCCAGTACATCCGTGGTCAAAAGTCTGAAGCGACGGCGGTAATTCCCTTGGGGGGTGGAGTCGCTGATCAAATCAGGGGGGTATAACATGCAACCGTTGTGAAGAACGCAAAGGACTCGCGATGTCCTGCATGGTAGATTTCCGAAGATCGATGAACGCAAAGACCGCTTCGGCCGTTGCCATCCTTCAGGAGGATCGCATGGCGGATATGACAGCGCGGTACGCCGTTCGCGAGGAAATAGATCGTAGCTGGACCGTCTATGACGTCTTCACGGGCCTGCCCGCCAAACCATCGACATGGTTTCTTGTGGACCTGTCCGAAAAACAGGCTGAAATGTACTGCACCATTGTTAATGCAAAAGATGCGGCTCGCCGCAGCGAGCATGACTGATTGGCCCCCTCGTTCATCGGGGCGAGGTTTTCGATAGTCATGAGATGCCGAGGGGTCTGCTTTTCGTCGGCAGGCCGGCTTACCGCCAAATGCCGCATTCCTGATTGGAAAGCCGATGGCGCAGATGCCATCGGCGACGCGGTTCACTTCGACTTCATGCGAAGTTCGCCACAGGCGGCGAAAAAGTAAGCTCGGGATTTATCCGGATCCTGCTTATGCGTGAGAGCCGCACGGCAGGATTCGACAGCCAATCGGTAAAGCCCACCCGACCGGTGCTCGAATTTTTCTTGAAGGAATTTAAGAGCCTCGGCGGGACCGTAGATGGCTTTGTCCTCCAGTCCGTCACGCTCTACGAAGACAGGAAGCTGCCACTCCATCGAGAAGCTGACCTTGATCACGGAACCCACAACTCATCCTTTTCGGTTGCGTCACGATAATTTCGCGGCCCTATCACCGGGAAGTTGATTGGGCATCCGCACTTGGCAGGGCCTGCACCTGCGGACGAACTGTGACCCATGGATTAGCCATTCCGATGAAGGTCGAGATTCTCGCGGCACCGGTCCAGAGTAGCCTGGAGCATATCAACTCCAAGCTTGAGGCCTTCGGCTTCGGCTTCGATCGAGATACCTTCGGAAATGGTATTTTTTGCTCCCAGGAGAAGTTCGTTCTCAAGCTCATCGAACCAGGAAGGGCTTTCGTCCGCCTGGGCAGCACCGAGCTTTTCGATAACCGTCTGCAATGCAGGCTCGAGCATTGCCACTACGGCACCCAGGTTCAGAACGGTGAACTCTCCTGAGAGAGGAGCAACCACTCGATCTGCCATTCTTTTCTCCTTTTGAATGAGGAAATATGTCGTGCGCGAGGAGGGGACACTAGCTCAGCCAACTGGCCGAGGATGTAGGTGCGGGGAGCCCGCAATCGGTACACGGGTGTAGATCAGTCAATGAAATCGAAAGATCGTGGTTCCAAACCAGCAGGCACGACTTCGCTCACCATGGCAGCTATCCGGCCAGTCGGAGAACTGGGCTCGACGGAATGCCCGAGAAGCTTTGACGCTGCATGAAACGGATCGTCTGCCTCTACTTCGAGAATGGTCCCAGCAGGGATGCCGGGGCGATCGGTATCATCGAGATATGTCTGGACCAGATATGTCGCCACAGTCGTGCCTCGAGTAAAGTTACCCATCGCCAGGGTTTTGGGCGGCAATCCTTGCCAGCACAGCCGCGGCCAAAGACGGAAGTGGCCCCGGTTTAGGCCATCTGCAGGTTTTCCGCGGTTACCTTGCCGGAACGCTTGTCCTCGACAAGGTCGTAGCTGACTTTCTGGCCTTCGACGAGATTGGTCATGCCAGATCGCTCGACAGCGGAAATGTGAACGAACACATCTCTGGAGCCGTCAGAGGGCTGAATGAAGCCGAAGCCTCTCGCGGTATTGAAGAATTTTACGATGCCATTGTTCATGACGATTGTCCTTTCAATATTGTCTGCCAGCCGCCGGCGGCATGCCGGCTTCGAAAGGATCGATTTTGAAAGGAAAGATCAGCTCGTGCGCGATGCGCAAAAACGAAGCTCGACAAGCAATCTCGATACTTTGATTGGTAGGTTTGAACTGTGTCCCTAGGAAGGCGGGCCGATCGCTTGGCGTTACCTTCGTCAGAGGGACGATGAAGTGTAGCTATCCTGGGTCTCTGCGTCCCGATCACCAGCGCCCAATACTGCGATAAGGGCGTCACGTTCCGGGCCGAACGGCTTCATGTTCAGAAACGCCCGCGCGGCCGTCCGTGTTTCATGACCTCCGGACGGCTCATTTCCCCGGTGAAGAACGAACGCCTCATGGGTCTCGTTATCTCGGCCGAGGAACCACCTGTCCCCATTGGAGCTCGCAGCAAATTCGTGAAGCTTGCTCATTGGCATATCCTCTCTGTCATGACGATATGGCGTCGGCTTTAGAAATTGCGAATTTTTATTCGATTACTGGCGGGACGCCTTTTGACGCTGGAGCCTGCGCTTGGAGTTCCAGGCCCGCGCTTATCCGTTGCTTTTGCCCGGACATGAGCGCATGCTGCAAACTTCAGCAGCCATTTTGAGGGCGCTGCTGCTTCAGGGCTTCCATACCCTGGCCCCAATGAAAGGAGGACGTCATGTCTTCCATCCTCCACCCAAAAAGCACTGCTCGTAATCTGGTCCGGATTAGCGGATCGGGATACCGGGAGAATATCGAACTTGGAAAAGCCGATGAACGCACGCGGCGGGCGGACGCTGCCATCAGCCGCTTTCAAGCTGGTGTCACCGGAGCGGGTATCACGCTGTCCTGTCTAGCCGGGCGTTCTGGATTGGGCGAGCGCAGGGACACAGCACCGCCTCTGCAAAATTGATGCATCTTGTTACCGGAAAGCAAACCCTACAAACCATCGCACGGGAGAGGCAGGAATGGCCAAGGGCCAAATGCGCAGCAATCGGGAAGCTCGAAAACCGAAGAAGGACAAGAGTGCGATCCCGGTGACTACAGCCCTGGGGGCACAGGTCAAGCTTGCCGGTAACGGCGTTGGCCTGAGGAAGAAACAGAAATGAATTTGCCGAGGAGGCGCCGGTACAGCGCCTCCGCTGTTTTCAATCCATCATGCAGACATCACCGCGGAGCTGGTACGGACGATTACAGTCCCAGCCGTTGCCCGTCGAGTTGAGATGCGCGTTTTCGGGAAGCTTGATCTGTAGGCATTCATCGGTCTTCATTTCGAAGCCTCGGTCGCATTTCCATTTCTGCCCGTAGGGCGCGTCGACGAAGATAGCGTTCTCCGGAACCTGCACGGCGATACACGCCTGATCCTTCTTCTCAAAGCCTCTATCGCACCTCCACTCGTCTCCGCTGGTTGTCAGATAGGCATGAGCAGGGACTTCGAGCTTGAGGCATGCCTGTTGCGTTGCGCGATAACCTCTTTCGCATTCCCAACCGGATCCTTGGGTGTTATCCGACAGGAACGCGTTCTCCGGGACTTTAATAAGGTCGCAGCCCACATTGCTTTGGCGGTATCCACGCGGGCATCTCCAGCGGTCGCCGGAATACGGGTCGAGATATGCGTTGGCCGGAATTTGGACGGTGAGGCATTGATCGCCCTTTTCAAGAAAGCCGTAATGGCAATCCCAGCCCTTGCCATAGGAAGAGTGCGTCAGAAACGCGTTGTCCGGAAGTTTCACCTCGAAGCAGGCGTCATCCTGCCTTCGAAAGCCACGATTGCATTCCCAGCCGGAGCCGTAACGGCTTGCCTGGGCATTTTCGGGCACCGGCCTTGCGGTCTGGCCGAACGCCCCCGATGCAAAATGCAGGAGAACGGTTATCGTCAGGGCCAGCGCCCTGTAAGATGATTGACGCATGAGTTTGCCTCCAATAGGCCTGCGGCTGTGATCTCGAGGTCCGAAGGCCGAGACACAACGCTGATAGGCAGGAAAGAGCGAAAGAACGAAAGAACGATACAGTTGCGAAACTACCAGAGCCTTGGCTTTTTCTCGGGAGCTTTCACGGGGATAGTGGGCGCCGGTGATATCTCGGGACCGACAAGTGATGGGCCATGAAGCCGCCGTCTCTTGCGAACCATGGGAAAGGCTTTCTGGCCCTTCCGATTTCCTGGATTTTGCTTGCTTTCGCAGTTCGCCTTCAGGAGCATTTTCTGGAAATAAAGCAGGAAGCTGGCATGTGAGGATCGGGACGACATCGCGTCCTCCTCTTGTCGGGGCTAGGGCGCGCATATGTCCCTCAGGCGGCAGCGCCCTGACCAGTTGCAGCCGACATAATACCCTGGACTTCATTTCTGCCTTTGGCAAGCAAGGCTTTGACTATTCATGCAGCGCCTTGAAAGAGGCGCATTACAACGTTATATAAACTGCACGTTTTCAGCCTTTCGGCTACCTGATCCTCCCGGCTGCGCCGGTTGCTTGGCAAACCCTGATTTTGCGAACGTTGCGAACTCCGCCGTACTGGCTGGAGCGGTTCGTGCCGGATGTTTTCGTCCGGCAGCCACACTGAGGATGCCATCATGATCAACATCACCCGCCATGCCGCCGAAGGCCTGTTCAAACGTTCAGGCCCCGAAAACGGATCCGATGCCGCGAAGCTGCGAGATTTTCGCAGCAGGCAAGCTCTCCGGAAGCGGGAGATGAAACTTGCTGAGATGCAGCAGCGTCTCGAAAGACGGGTGGCGGGCACGGTCGCCCCGGCTTCGTTCTTCCGCTGATACGCAGGATGGGACGGTGAAGATCGACTGTCCTCGACAATCCCTCCAATCACAAGGAACAGGTTTATGGCGTTTTTCGACTACAGTGCCGGCGCGGGGCTTTACCCATGCAAGACGATCAAGAGGAAAAGCCGCCTCCGCTACAAAAGGTTCGATTCCGCCGCCGAAGCTCTTCGCTTCGCGATCGAGGACATGCCGGTCGCTCTCCTTCGAGGGTCCGTTCTCGAAGTCGAGGAAGCGCGTTTCGATGGCGTGCAGATGCGCAAACTCTACGAAGCCGAGGCATATCCGCTGATGCGCCGGAAGTCGTGAGGCGGCGGTGCCGACGCGATCTGCCTGGCCGCTATGTTTGCATGATCCTTCGAGCGCAGCGGTAGGACCATAGGCGACAATTTTCCATATCTTCTACCCATGCAAGGACTGAACATTGAATACGATCACGCTTACACCCGCCCAGATCAGGGGCCTGAAGCTCGCCAAGGAAGGCGACCTGTTTCCGCGGGAGGCAAATAAATGGACACATCGCGATGCCTCCGTCACCTACGCAAAGAACGACCGGTTTCGGGAACGGCCGCAAAAGGTCAGGTTTCTGACGTCGGCGACGTTGGACACGTTGCTGGGGTTCGAGCTGCTGCGCAGTCTCGATTCCGACGGGGGGACGCAAGAGGCCGCCCACGGTATCACCATGGCCGGCAAGATGTGGCTTCTGAAAAACAAGTAACCTATCGAGAGCGCCGGTCCGGCGTTCCGAGTTTTTAAAGCGGAGGAGCGTCATGACCCTTCTATTTCCGAACAGGAGCCGCAGCTTCGACGACGTGCGCCAGGTGGTGCGGTTTCTCGGCTATGACGGCATGTTTGAGGTTCGATTCTTCGTGGAGGTGGCGGCGCTTGCAAAGACGCCGGCCGGCATGTCGGAGACGGATTATCTCAGGGCCTTCGATGCGGCTCGCCCCGATATTCAGGAAGCCGCGACGAGACTTTATCACCCAAGCGCGGAACGACCTATACGCTTACGGCTGCGGATCTGAGCTAGCCTGTGACCTCCGAAGCCGCGCTCGAGGAGGCACTTGCCAGCGATCGGCAGGAGCAGGAATAGCTCGATCGGGATGGGAGGTCTCCGGTCCGTAAGTATTGGTTTACGGCTATCTCAGGCGAAAGTCCGCCTGCGCGCATGCGGCGATGAAGTCATCGCGCATTTCCTCAGACGTGATCAAGCCTTTCAACGCATCGTAGCAACGATGACGTGCTCTCCAGTAAGGAAATCCTGTCTGGATAGCCCGATTATCGCTCAGATATTGAAGAGCATCTTGAGGGCCGCTTATCTTTCGGGTCGGCTCATCTCCAACGGCGACATAAACCGGCACTTTCCAGCGTATCCTGAATTCAATCCGTATGATGTCCGAATCCACGGTCACTCCATAGTTATCGCCAGTATGGCGCCGTCGGCTCTGGGACGGATTGTGGAACTGCTCATCTTTGAATGCCGCGTCGTTAGGGGCGTCCCTAATTCAGGCACGCCTCCTTGACCGCTCTATCGAAAGAGGCGCGGGCTTCCTGGGGCGTCTGGCGCCCGTCCAGGGCCGCCAATATCGCCATATGTGCCAGCGCAAATTTCGCCCCTTTCACATGCGGCCAGTGATTCATCATGAAGCGATGCGCCTCCAAAGGACCGATGATCGAAGCATTCCCGATCTTGACCGGCGGCATCCATCGTACGGTCGACAGCATGTTCTGACCCTCGGCCGGCTGAATTGAACCACCCTCGTTCTCTGAAGATGCGAGCGCGGCAGGCTCAGCACGCTTACGAGACAGCGAAGGAGAATCCTCCGGTGAGATCGTGGCGGATCGAATGCGATCGATAAGAGTGATTTCTCGCAGGTGATTTGCGCCTGCGACAGCTTTCAGGTCAGTCGTGGCATAACGGGCACGCTTCAGGACGCCACGTAAAATATGGCTGTCGTTGGAAGGGCGACTGGCATCATGGGCTCTCACCATAGCCATCCCTCCGCCAACATGGACATGACGAGGGCAAAGCTCAGGCCTGCCATTATCTTGGGGGCGACGATATCGTAGAAATTGTACAGAAAATGCCGGGGCATGGAAGACATGTCGTCCTCCTCGATTGGGGCTAGGGCACTTTGGCCGCCCTTACGGCAACGCCCGTATCAGTTGCTGCCGATAGTGGATGATGAAGGGTAATTAAGTCTTAACAAAGACCCACCTGGCCGTTTCTCTGGCGAATATTGAGCCAATGTTAGATTTCCACGGATTATCGTCGCGATGGTACTCGGGAAATAGGTTTCAACGGATCAAGCGGTCCACCGACAAAGAAAACCCGCCATTTCTGGCGGGTCCATGTTCCGACCGGAAGGCAGAGCCGGTCAGCTCTTGCCGCCATTTCTGCGGCTCTTGTCCAGCTTGCCTTTCGCCGATGATGTCTTGGCATCGTAGCCCTGGCCGAAATTCGTGCCGCCGAGATGCCCGCCACCGCTGGTATTGGCGATCTGGCGTTCCGCCCTCTTCAACTGCTGCTGTGCGTCGGTCTTTTTCATGAAAATCGCTTTCGTGAGAGAAAAATAAAAGGCCGGGTGAGAACCCGACCTTCTCCGAAGCTTCTACGATCTGTGCCAGTACATCCGTGGTCAAGGACCGGAAGCCTGATGGATTAGGCAGCCTGAAGGTTTTCGGCCGCGCTTTTGCCCGAACGCTTGTCCGCCACGAGGTCGTATGTGACCTTCTGACCTTCGCTAAGGTAGGTCATGCCCGCGCGCTCGACGGCGGAGATGTGAACGAATACGTCCTTGGAGCCGTCGGACGGCTGAATGAAGCCGAAGCCTTTTGCCGTGTTGAAGAATTTGACGATACCACTGTTCATGCCGATTTCCTTTCAATCGTAAGCGTTCGCAACCGGCCGATTGCCGGATGCGGTCATCATCGAGTTTGAGAGGGAACAGCTCGGGCACCCGTGGTGCGAAAACATAGCTCAACAAGCAAAGTCGATGGGATACCTATAGGCTTCAACTGTGGTGAGAACAAGGTGTATGGGCAATTAATTAAGGTTGTATCCGGAGATTGATGTCGCAACCTGACAGCACGGCCGCCTTGGCGGCACCCCGGAACGAGACCAGCTTGTTGCTCCGTTCGTCCCAGAGCACGAGCCTGACGCATTGCAGGCTCTGCCAAAGAGTTATGCGGCCGATATCCCCGAGCTCGGGATGGTCACGCAGTACCTCCGGTAGCCTGTAATAGGGAATCCTGCTCGACAGGTGATGGACGTGGTGAACGCCGATGTTGCCGGTGATCCACCGGAGCACCGGCGGCAGGTCGTAATGGGAGGCGCCATGAAGTGCGGCCTCGGGAAACTGCCATTCCCCGGTCTTCGACCAATGCGTCCCCTCGAACTGGTGCTGAACGTAGAACAACCATACCCCGGCCGCCCCCGCGATGAGCACGACCGGCAGATGAATCAAAAGGAATGGAACGAGGCCGACGGTCCAGATCATCAGGGCGGTCAAAATTGTGATCGCCAGGTTCGTAGCCATGGTGGATATCCATGGCATGGCCCCGAAGCCCATCATGCCAAAAGGCAGGCGCTGCTTGAGGAGAAAAAGCCATGCGGGTCCGATGCCGAACATCACGAGCGGGTGCCGGTAGAGCCGATAGGCAAGCCGTCTCGCCCAGGAAAGGGAATAATATTCGGCGATGGTCAGTGTGGTGATGTCGCCGACGCCCCGCTCGTCGAGGTTTCCTGCAGTGGCATGGTGACCGGCATGCGCCCGCCGCCAGTAATCATAGGGCGTCAGGGTCAGCACGCCGATGATACGCCCGGTCCAGTTGTCGAAACGCCGGCGGCCGAAGAACGAGCCATGCCCGCAGTCATGCTGGATCATGAAGAGGCGCAGCAGAAAGGCGGCGGCCGGCAAGACGAGGATCAGCCCCAGCCAAAAACCCTGGATAACGGAGATATAGGCTCCGGCCCAGAAGGCTGCGAAAGGCAAAATCGTCACGAGAAGCTCAAAAACGCTCCGCCCGGAATGCGGCTGCCGATATTTCGAGAGGATCTTCAGCCAGGCCCCGGCATCGTCTCCGGTAGGTTCGATAGTCGAATAGGCGTGGGCGGTCATCGAGTTCCACTCGTTTTAGGCCCTCGACGTGAGCGCCACCGAAGCGGGTTGTCCTGCCGCTCCCAGGCACGTATTTCGGCCGTCAGCCCTGACGGGCCTTTCGGGCCGCGTAGCGGCGGTCGCGTTCGGCCTTGCGCGCGGCTTCGTCGGCCACGACGCGGGAAATGCGATCGTTGATCTCCAGTTGCCGCGCTTCCGCAGCAGCTCTCTCATCCGCTTCCGCAGCCGCCGTCAGCGCAGCCGCTTCGATCAGGATGCGCTCGTTTTCCGCGGCCTTCAGGGCGTCGCGTTCGGCACGGCGAGCCTCCCTCGCTGCTGCGATGGTCTCGCGTGCGGCACGCCGTTCCTGCATAGCGGGGTCGCCCAGTTTCGGCGCGGACGCAAATTTCGCCAAAAGCTCGCGTTTGGCATCTGCCGAGGTTTTGCGGCGTTCCGCAAAGCTGTTGTCACCTGGGTGTCTCAATCGTGTCTTCCTCGTCAACAGGCCGTCAAAGGCCGGTATACAGGCCCGCCGGAGTTCGCGCGGATATCCGCGCCGGCCATGCCGTTAACGGAAAAGGCCAGACAATCGCCTGGCCTTTGCAAACTTTTGCCGTCATGCCGGTACATCCGCGGTCACGACGAGCCAAAGCTTTAGGCGGCCTGCAACTGGCCGGCGGACATCTTGCCCGACTTGTGGTCGCGTTCCAGCTCGAAACCGAGCTTCTGGCCCTCGACGATGGAGCGCATGCCCGCACGTTCGACGGCAGAGATGTGAACGAAGACGTCGGCGCTGCCGTCGTCAGGCTGGATGAAGCCGAAGCCCTTGGTTGCGTTGAACCATTTAACTGTGCCAGTGGTCATAACGAACCCTTTCATAGCAACATTGATCTGTCCACCGGGCGACGCACGGCGGATGTTTCGACTTTTGAGAGGGAAAATTCGTCAAGAGGCGCGAGGCGCAGCCAAAACAAAATATCGGCAAACAAAGTATCGATAGTTTTCAGATACACCATGCCAGCATGACAGTCAACTTGTTGTTTCGGGATTGGCCATTTTGCTACTGTAGGTATACATAGGCGGAGCGCATCTATCTGGCAGCCCTGGTAATTAGCATCAGGCGTGTTCACGGCTGACAGGGGTATGCACTATCTCCACGGAAGCATTGAAAGTTGGAGCGATCGTGTTTTGTCCTGTCTTGAGGCATTGCGAGCATGGCAATGGCACGCGACAGCCGGATTCTGAACGGAACATCGAAGGATGCTATCTCTTCGGGTTGCGATATCCGCTCATCCAGATGTAGATGCGCTCCGGTGTCTCGTCGCCGAGATACGGGCAAGCGCGCATGTTTCTTCCGAGCGCGGCCGCATCCTGCCCCTCCTCGAATATCGTCTTTCGCTGGTCTGTGGTCAGGATCATGGACTAGAACCAACGACGGATGCGGGTGTTCCCAGCTTTTCCCGAAAGCAAAGAAGGGAGGCCGGACCTATTGCGACGTTACCCCGGCCTCGTCTCCGTCCGTGCCGCTGTGTCAGCTTGCGGACCCTTCGCCTTGCGGCATGGATACAGATAGCGCAGGTGGGGACAATGGTTAGTAGTCGTCCCAATACCGAAGGATGCTGACCAAGGCCTGGATCAGAAGCGTGCCTTGGATTCATGGAACCGCTCAAATCCGGCGACACTTGGCTTACAACATTGCGTGCGGCTTTTTTTGCTTCTTCGTCTTCCGGATCGTTGGACATCAACTTGCTCCGAGTGATGATCCCTTCAACTTCTTTTCGGATCTTTTGCCGGAAACTGGCCTCTCTATCGTCACTGAGGTAATTCGTGTGAATTTCGATTGAATTGAGCGTGGAACTGCAGATGCGGGCCGACGACCGTGAAAGAGCCACATTACCTCCGTATGGAAGATGTGTTGAGC
This sequence comes from Rhizobium sp. KDH_Rht_773_N, assembly GCF_052946295.1. Taxonomy (NCBI): domain Bacteria; kingdom Pseudomonadati; phylum Pseudomonadota; class Alphaproteobacteria; order Hyphomicrobiales; family Rhizobiaceae; genus Rhizobium; species Rhizobium sp. KDH_Rht_773_N. Next base: position 2,280,948 of record NZ_CM129525.1, read on the forward strand.
GTTTCTTTGACAGCAATGGTAGAGAGCCGCCGGATTCTTTCCTCACTGAAATTCACTGAACGCTGCCACCCCCCACCGCTCGACGCGTGGGTCGGCGTGATTTCCTGCCCGCATATAGCTACCATTGCAGGTCCGTGCTGCAGCGTCCCGCCTCTCTAGCGTGGACCACACAGCCTGCCGCCGACTGACCTGATCCGCGGGAAATAGCGAGCAAATCGAGAGGTGACGGCGCCTCCCCCTTTTGAACCTTACAGGAGCAGGCCGCGATGGCCTCGAAATCTTTCCATGAACAACAAGCGCCTCCACCCAAGCTATTCCGATAGGGTAGTCGAGAAGCTGCCTGCACGCCCGGCCCCCCGCAATGACAGGGATTTTTACGAACATTACCTCGCACTCGCTCTAGAGAAAGCGTCAGCCGGTGATCGGATCGAGGCTGAAAACTATTATCAGCACGCCGAACACTATTTTCGAAGCGCGGCAGTCCATGGTCCCGCTAAGTCGGCCGATACATAAGCCCAGTATGTGAGGGAGAAACGAACGCGCGAGGCAGACAATGGAACCTCTACTATTTTGTCCTGTTTTTCATAGCGATGATGCGGTTGATTCTTGGCGCGTGGGTATTCCGCATCATGTGGAGGAAAGCTCAAGATCACCGCACCTTCCGGCGCGGGTAAAAAGTAAGAGAGGCGTGCGAGCAAAAGAGGTCCCGCATCGGCATCGGGGTGCCGGACAATCCGATACAAATGGAGAAAGCCAATGAGCCACACCAGCACCCGTACGGTCACGTTTCAGAAACCTTTCCTGCTTCCGGGAATGGAGGCTCCACATGCTGCCGGTAGTTTCGAGCTTCAGACTGAGGAGGAGCCAATCGACGTGATGTGGGAGGCCTATCACCGAAGGCTCACGATCATGCTCACGTCGGCGGGACGTGTAGAGGCGTGGCCGGTCAGCGAGATCGATCTGAAAAACGCACTTGCGGCGGACCAGGGGCCAGACACCCACGGTGGTCAGCTGTGAGTCGCATGTTGCAGCGGGAAATCTCGTAGTGATTGACCCCATATGACAAAGCTTACGGTTCGACATCGCACGACCTACAGCTATCGCCGGGAAGTGGAGCTTGCGCCGCATCGCCTGATGCTTCGGCCTCGAGAGGGTAGGGATTTACGTCTGCTAATCCACGAGATATCGACGGCGCCGAGCTCGGAGGTAAGCTGGTCGACGGATGTCTTCGGCAATGCCGTCGCCGCAGCTGCCTTTCGAACACCCGCCGACATGTTGGTCATCGACAGCTTCGCCGAGGTAGATTTGACCGCACCGGCGTGGCCGATCTTCAATATTGCCGCCTCCGGCGCAACTTATCCGTTTCGTTATTCCGAAGACGAGTGGACGGATCTCGGCGCCCTCGCAGTCAGACAATATCCGGACCCGTTCGACAGGCTTGAAATATGGGCGCGGGGTTTTGTTGCGGGCAGTTCGACCGATACACTTTCGCTTCTCCTGGACTTGAATGCCGGCATCTCGCTGTGGATCTCCTATCAGAGCCGCGATGACGAAGGCACGCAGTCGCCGGGGGAGACGCTCGACCGGGGGTGGGGCTCGTGCCGGGATCTTGCGGTTCTTTTCGCTGAAGCTTCGCGATGCCTGGGTTTTGGCGCCCGCATCGTTTCCGGCTATCTATTCAATCCCGTCGGGGGCCTTGAAGGCTCGCCGGATAGGGGCTCGACGCATGCCTGGGCAGAGGTCTTCGTCCCGGGCGCTGGCTGGATTCCCTTCGACCCCACCAACCGAAAAATGGGCGGCGAGAACCTTATTCCTGTCGCGATCAGCCGGGATATCAGCCAGGTAGTGCCGGTGGCAGGAAGTTTTGTCGGTCCGTCGGATGCCTTCGCATCCATGCAGGTGGACGTCGAAGTGCTTTCCGGCAACGTCTCAGACATGAGCCAAGCGAAGAATGGCAACCACCAGACCATCGCGGGCGAATGATTCTTCAATCCCAACACGAGGAGAATGCCTATGGCACAAGAACCCACTGAATTTGCGGTAAGCGCCAACGGCGACCGATGGTTCCTCGAGCGTGCCTGGTCAGCGGGCGAGGATATCGTTATCCACCGCGCCAACCCTGCCTCCGGCGGTACGGAAACCAGGATGGCTGTCTCAAGCTTTCTTCACGTCACCGGTGATCGTCCCGAGGGTAGGGCTCTTCGCGAAGCTCTGCATGAAATGAATTCTCTTGATGAGCAGTCGGAAAGCGAAACCCCCGTCGAAGCTAAGTCTCGAAACCGCTCCCCCTGGTCGAAGCCGGGCGATGGTACCGTGTGAGCAGAGCGTCGCGCTGCATCGGCTCAGGCTCCGTAACCATCAGGGATGTCGCAATGCAGCCTGAAATATGCTGACGGGATCGCCTGAACCGGCTTCTTCGTTCGCGGCACAGACAGTCCGGCGCAGCTATCTCGGTCGCATCTCAGATTCGGCGCAAGCGGCGAGGAAATCTTCGCGCATGTCCTCCGCCGTGATCTCGTTCCGGAGGGCTGCGTGACAGCGCCTTCTCGCTCGGCTGTAGCAAGGGCCATATTGATGGGTGATGTTCTCAGTCAAATAGCGCAGAGCGTCGCGAGGGCCGCGAACTTCCACCTTCGGACGGCCCGCCAGCTCTATGACCACTGGCAGATGCCAAAATGTGGAAAAGGCGATCGGAATCACCGGGGTCGTCATCATCTGAATCTGCCGGCGTTTCTGAGCAAGTCGATCTCTTTGGCGATCGGTCCCAGCAGTTTCCTCAGGCGATTTTCTTCCATCTTATCAAGGCGAAATCGCTGCGCAAACTCGCTGACGTACCAGATCTTTTCTTTTCCAGGTCGGCCGATTTTGCCTGGAGGAATGGGATATTGCATAACGAGATCCTTTTGGCACGAAATGCATTCACCGGAAATGTTCCAGATCAAGGGTGATTGTGCTGTTACGGGTTGCTGCATAGGCCGCCTTTGCGACCTTCAGAATTCGGGGCCGGAGCGCATCGAAGGAAGCGAGATAATCGTCTTCGCTCGCGGTTCGCTGCGACAACGCGCCAGCGAGCACTTCCGCGGGCACATAAAAGTGAACCTCGAACATGCCATCATGCCCGAGGAAGCGGACCCGCCTATGTGCTTCATCATAACTGCGTGCCGAGTTCGGAAAGGAGAGTGGCACTAACGACCTCCCTCATTCTGCCATCGATCGATGGCTGCGCTTTTCGGTGAACTTTCAGGTCGTGGATCGGAAGCAAGCCCAATATCTCGATGTTCCAGGGCGAAGAGCAAGGTTTCCCTCGTTCGGTTTCCATTCCGGAATTCCGAATTCAAGAAGACTAAGGCTTCACGTTTGGCGTCTGAGCTGGCTTCGACCGCAACACCTCTGAAGCCCGCAGTTCTCAAGACATCCCTGAGCATCGCTACGTTGACGGGGTCGATGTATTCCGGCGACGGGTTGGAAGACATGTCGTCCTCCTTTGTTGGGGCGGGGGGAACACCCTCGATGGCAGCGCCCGTGAAACGAGCTGCCATTACTAATACATCTCGTGCATCGATCGCCCGATTACAAGTCGAATAGAAAAAAATCCGCAGGATGTGACCCGTTGAGTACAGTGAAACTTGTCAGGGGAATTAATTTTAAACCTGCCTAAATGTGCTAATTAAAAGAATGCGCCTTGCAGTTTTCTGGCACAGACACATATCTATTAAATGAATGGTGAGCTTCATTCGTGTAATTAAGCGTTGTCGTATCCATATTTATGATTCTTTTTCTTAAAGAATCTGGCGGCGTTTGCCTGATCGAAGCCCAGAACCTGGCCCGATTACGTGAACCTTCGGGCGATCCGATGCCCAAAGGAAGGCTACTCCGATCTCAGATCGTTCCGATCTTAGCGGTAGATCAAGGAGGCCTCATCATGACATTCGAGCACACGAGCATGCGGGTCGTCCGCAAACCGTGGGGCGGCCACGACCTGACACCTTGGGACCTCAGCGGCAACCACGAAGCTGTAGTCGGCGAACTCAGGTTTGATCGAAGCGAGGCCCAAGCGCCCGATCCCGCCTTGCTTCTCAAACTGCTCTTTACGAAGCAGATGCTGTCGATCCAGGTTCACCCGGACGATGCCTTCGCGCAATCGACAGGCATGGCCAACGGGAAGACGGAGGCATGGTACGTGCTGTCGGCGGAATCCGGTGCCAAAGTTGCTGTGGGGTTGACGCGGACGGTGACTCAGGCGGAGTTGCGGACTGCGATCGCCGACGGTTCGATTTCTGATCTTGTGCAATGGCGAGACGCTGCGGCCGGCGATGTATTTTTCGTTCCGGCCGGAACCATCCACGCCATCGGCGCCGGTCTCGTCATCGCCGAAATCCAGCAGAGAAGCGACGCTACATTTCGTCTTTTTGACCCCGGGCGTGCGCGCGAGCTGCATGTGGACCAAGCCGTCGCAGTGGCCGATCTGGGGCCGGCGGAAACGGAGGCAGCCCCCATACGTCTTACGCATGCAAGGACGCAACTTGTATCTTGTGCCTTCTTCACCCTTGAGCGGATCGACCTTTCTCCAAATGCGAACTGGGAGCTGCTGGCCAACCGTGAGACCTGGGCTCTGGTCATCGCCGGTGATGCAAATGTCGGACCGATGCATGCCGGTGTCGGCGATGCGTTTTTTGCCGACGCAGATCGAGTTGCCATAAAAGTCGGGACAAATGGCCTGACGGCTTTGCTCGCTTACGCCGGCAGTGCGCCCGAGCCGGGCCTGCTCCGCGATCTCGATGCTTGGGACAGAGATCGTCCGGCCCCCCAGGATATTGTCGAGGCACTCATTCATCATGAAAAGCCGGCAAACTTGCCGTACCGCTCGACGGAGGGGCAATCATGACCAGGTTCAAGAATATCGCGTTCATCGGCAACTCGCTCCCCCGACGCTGCGGCATAGCGACGTTTACCACCGATCTGCAGCATGCCGTTTCAAATTCACCCGCAAGGATGGGGACGGCGATCGTGGCAATGACCGACCATGGCCGCGCCTATGATTATCCCCCCAGCGTCTGGCTTGAGATCCCAGATGAAAGGCTCGACGATTATATCCGCGCAGCGGAAGCCCTGAATGCCGGTCGGTTCGACGTCGTCTGCCTCCAGCACGAGTTTGGAATTTTTGGAGGCGAAGCGGGAAGCCATATCCTCACACTTCTCTCGCGGCTCGATATGCCGGTCGTGACGACGCTTCACACGGTTCTTGCCGAGCCCAACCCGGCGCAACGCAAAGTCCTGGCACGAATTGTCGAGAGTTCAGCGAAGATCGTCGTCATGGCAGAGAAGGGGCGTGCGCTCCTGCGTGAGGTATACAGGGTTCCGGCTGAGAAGATCGAGGTGATCCCCCATGGGATTCCGGATATTGCCTTCAGTGAGCCGGCTGTCGCAAAGGCAAAGCTCGGGTTCGAGGGCCGGTCCGTCATCCTGACCTTCGGCCTGCTCTCACCCAACAAGGGCGTCGAAGTCATGATCGATGCGATGCCCCGGATATTGGAAAGCCGGCCCGACGCCGTCTATGTCGTGCTTGGTGCGACCCATCCCAATCTCGTCCTTCGTGAGGGTGAAGCATATCGCGAAAGCCTGATCGCGCACGTGCGGGATCTCGGGATCGAAAAACATGTAGTGTTCCTCGATCAATTCGTCGACCAGGCAACGCTCCTGGACTTCATTTCCATGTGCGACGTCTACACCACGCCCTATTTGAATGAGGCGCAGATGACGTCGGGCACGCTGGCCTATAGTTTTGGCCTCGGAAAAGCGGTCGTTTCGACCCCTTATTGGCACGCTCGCGAACTTTTGGCCGGCGGACGCGGCATTCTCGTACCTTTCGGTGATGCGAAAGCCATCGGTAACGAGATCGCCGGATTGCTGACCGACGATGCAAGGCGGGACGCCATGCGTATGCGCGCTTACGCCAGCAGTCGGTCGATGACGTGGCAAAGGACGGCGGAGCGTTATCTCGCTGTCTTCGAGGAAGCGGCGCAACGCAGGCCTCTCCCCAATGCGCTGTTGCCGGGAAGTCGGAACGCACCCACGCGTAAACCTGCCGGCCCGCCGGAGCCGCAGTTCACCTATTTTCTCTCCATGTGCGACGACACCGGACTGTTCCAGCATGCCGTCCACTCGGTGCCGGATCGCTCACATGGTTATTGCGTCGATGACAATGCGCGCGCCCTGATCCTGGCGAGCGCTCTCAACGCAGCAGGCGAAACGCCCCTGCCGGAGCCATTGACAACGCGCTTCGCCTCCTTCGTGCAGCACGCCTGGAATCCCGACGAGAAACACTTTCGCAACTTCATGGGCTTCGACCGGCGTTGGCTCGAAGACAAGGGCTCCGAGGATAGCCATGGCCGGACGCTTTGGGCGCTTGGAGAATGCGCCCGAAGCGATAGCGATCCGTCCCGGCGGACCTGGGCTGCCACCTTGTTTTCCGAAGCCGTGCCAACCACCGAAGGCTTTCGCTCGCCGCGCGCCTGGGCCTTCACGTTGCTCGGACTGGACGGATATTGCGAGGCTTCTGAGGAGGACGTCTTTGCCCAACGCATGCGGCGGCTTTTCGCGGATCGTTTGATGGATCTCCTTGTTCGTGTGGAGACGGAGGATTGGATCTGGTTCGAGGAGGGTCTTTCTTATGACAATGCACGTCTGCCTCAGGCGCTCATCCTCGCCGGGCTTGCCACTGAAACTCCTGCCTATACCGCCGCGGGGCTGAAAACTCTACGTTGGCTCATGACCTTACAAACCGCTCCCCGCGGTCATTTCAGAGCCATCGGCACGGACAGTTTCAGCGATAGACGAATGCCGCCGCAAGGATTCGACCAACAGCCTCTGGAGGCGGCAGCAACCATCTCCGCCTGTCTTGCTGCGTGGCGTGCCGATCATAGTGCCGAATGGAGGGCCGACGCAGCAAGCGCATTTGCCTGGTTCCTGGGCGCCAACGATCTGTCGTTGCCGCTCGTCGATCTCGATACGGGAAGCTGCCGGGACGGGCTGCACCGCGCGCGTGTCAATGAGAACAGAGGCGGTGAATCCGTTGTGTCCTATCTTTTGGGCCTCATCGAGCTTCGCCAACTTTCACGCTTAAGCGACAAGCCGGCAGCGCTCACTCCGCTTCGCGCCCTGGGTGCCTGAAGCTTCTTTAAATCCCGCGGGATAAACCGAGGTTACTTTGTCACAAGCCACTTTTCTGAACCGCCAAGCCCTTTTCCTGCGGCCTGACTCCACGCGCGTCGTGGTACGGCCGTTCAAGCCTGCGGTTGAACCGCGGGATTTCAATCCGACGGACAAGACCCGGGCGAATCATATTGTCGACCGGGTCCTGGCGCTGGATTCAGAGACGGCGGAAAGCCTGCTCGCGGAGGTGCTGGAAAATTTTGAGGGGCGCCACCGAAACCTGCTCGCGACGTTTGAAAATCGGGCACGCGAGATGGAGGAGGCATTCGCGGCTCATGTCGAGTTTTCGAAGGTGCAACGTCAACTCATAGGCGCTTATTTCCTCCACGAATATTCCTTTGAGGCGTCGGCACTCTTCAACCCCAGTATCGTCATGCATCCGGATCAATCAGGCGCGCCGCAGGGAAGCCGGCGTTTTATCCTCAGCCTGCGCGCGGTGGGGGAGGGACATGTATCCTCCTTAACGTTCCGCACCGGGTTGATTGCCGCGGATGGAAGCGTGGAGATCGAGCCGACCGCGCGGTTGGCGTCCACTCCAACCTTGCACACACGGATATCGGACCCGCTTGGGGAGCCTATCGAAATAAGCTTCAGCTCGCAGCAGCACATCAGCGAGCGGGTGATTTTTCCCATCACACCAGCGCAATCGAACGGTATCGAGGATGCCCGCTTCGTGGAATTCCAGGACAATGGACAGAGCACTTTCTACGCGACCTACACCGCCTATAGTGGCAAGGCGATCCGCTCCGAATTGCTCGAAACCAGCGATTTCATATCTTTTCGCATGACCCCGCTGAAGGGTACCGCGTCGAGAAACAAGGGAATGGCGCTCTTTCCGCACAAAATCGATGACCGCTACGCCATGATCGGGCGACAGGACAACGAGAACCTCTATCTCATTTATTCCGATGATCTTTACACCTGGGACGGAGGAGAATTGATCCTGCGGCCTAAATTTCCATGGGAGTTCGTTCAGATGGGAAATTGTGGATCGCCGATCGAGCTCGACCAGGGATGGCTGTTGCTGACCCACGGGGTCGGCCCGGTCCGCCGATATGCGATCGGTGCGGCTCTTCTCGATAAAAAAGATCCATCCAAGGTTCTCGCTCGCTCGAAGGAGCCGCTGGTCCGACCGGAGCCCTCCGAGCGGGAAGGATACGTGCCGAACGTCGTCTATACCTGCGGCGCGATGCGCCACAACGACCAGATCGTCCTGCCCTATGCGGTCTGCGACACGTTTTCGAATTTCTCGACGATCAAGATTTCGGACCTTCTCAAGACGCTCGATAGCTGAGGTTTGGAAGTTGGCCCGCCGGGGCGCCACGAGTGGGTTCGACAGTCGATGTCGAGCGGGGGGATGGAAGGATCTCAATGCGCCGTCACATCACATAGTCGGACAAATTGAACGGAAATCTCCTGGTCTCGGCTTTTGCCTGACGTTTTGACTGATGACGGCTCAGCTGAATTTCATGCGTATTCACCATAGGCGGCGAAAAGCACGCGTGATTTTTCCGGATCATCGCGATGGCGGAGTGCCTTGTTACAGGCCTCGACCGCCATCCAATAGAGATCACCCGATCGACATTCAAAGTTCTCATGAAGGTATCGAAGAGCCTCGGCCGGGCCATATATGGCTATCTTCGAAACCATCATGATTCACGAAGACAGGAAGTTGCCATTCAATCGAGAAGCCAATTTTGATGACTGAACCCACGGCCCGTCCCATAGATAGCCGCGAAACTCTGCGACTACCTGTACCACGTGGACATTTGATCCCGCCTCGAGCTTGGAGGTGCAATTAAGTAAGCTCGTTTATTGGTGGAGCCCTTCCACTGCCAACTGAACCGCGGATCTGGCTTGGTTCGCCGGTAATCTTCCTTCATGTACCGCACGGCAAGTGTGCCAAGCATGGCGCCAACTGCCCCTATGTTGATTTGGCTCGTGCAGTAGCCAGTTCATTGCCTCTTCAGCCGAGGTAAGGGTAATCCGAAGGCCAGCCTTCTCCAGGATGAGCGGCTTTTTCCAGCGTGTTGCTAGCATAATCCATCTCCTTGGCGGATGGTTGTCGACGCGGCCTATTTTTCTTCCAATCACTAAACATCAAGGCGTAATGACGGGGAAGTGGAAATAAGACCGGGGTAATTGAGTAGCTCTTGTATTGGTCAATTCTGCGGCCATGCGTTCCCATAATGGTGAGAGGATCGTGCGATCTGGCCCGATCCTCTCGTGCCGCCAGCTCCCTGGCAAGCCAGCAACATGAAGTGCCGCCCGCGCAGCGTGTGCATCACTGCCTTATTCTGGGTTTGGTAGCGATCTCGACCACTCGCAAGAGCCATCTCTTCGGAAGCTCAACGACCTGCATATGGCCCAGCCTCACAAAATCCGCTCCGCGAACATTCAAGAATTCTTAGTTCACGATGCGGACTACAGAACGAGATTGCGCGTCGATGATCAGGCGATGTTGATTGACCACAACATATTGATAACGCGTGTTGCCGGGCACGGGCTTAAGGATAATTTCACTGGGAACGACCTGCCCAACGCTGATTTCTCCCTGAATCATCACCGGATTTGAGGGCAGAGCTTGGCGGCTTACAAAATCAATAACTTCTTCCGGCGGGCGTTCGGTGGCGGAATGGTTGCTAGTAGAATGGGTTTGTTGGGCCAGGGACGTGCTGGCGAGCAGTAGGATTGCGGCCGACACTGGCGCAAACTTGGTCATAATTCTTTTCTCTCGTTTCTGATCATCATAACGACATACCCCGGCCTCAGAGGCATTTTCTTTCTGGACCGGCGCCGCATTATGAAGATGCTCACACTAACCATGTAGATATTACCAAATATCAGTCACACTATTCGCTAGCTTACAACCATGTTTTAATAGAGGCGCAATGGATTCTAAATTTTAATTTTATTCTCAGGTGAAAGGGCGTACAGTTTTATTTATTGAATAACCCAGATTGTGATGCTTCCTCGCTTCCGCGAATACTTCCACCGAGATAAGGGGAGGGGCTTCGGGCCTCATCATCATAAAAATTCCTAAAACCCTCTAGGCAAAGGGAGAGGCATGAAATTTCGCGTCCAAATCCACTACAACTTCAAAGGTCGCTGTCTTAGCGAGCCGATGGAGGTCCATGCCGACAGCCACGAAGACGCCGCCAGGCAGGTTACGATCGGCCCTGTGCGCAAGTTCGGTAGCAGAGAGGATGTTGCCGCCAAAGTCTGGTCTCAAGGAGATCCGCTTACCCAGACCTTCTACCATTTCCCTGGTGGCCAACTCATGGACTTGAAGTAGAAACCCGCAGAGGATTGTTTCAGAATCGTCATGACGTGCATCAAGCTGAGTAAGCCAGTTTAAACGCCGAAACATATGCGCCAACAGCCAAAGCGTAGGCAAGCTTCATAACTGGCCGGGTTACGTCATTTGAATCGCAGCGGCCGGCATCTCGGAAAGCGCTGAAGACCGATTTTGTGGCGGATGGTGGAAGCGTCCCGAATGACGGGACGCAATGAAGGGCAGCGTCAGGCGGAGAGGGCGGTGCTGCAGCCTGCGGCGATACGACTGTCCGGTGACGTCTGCCCCGGCATTGTCGCCCAGCCGCCGGCTTCGATAAACTGGCGCTTCTTGTAGCTATCGGAAAGTGCCTTGAACTCGATGAGTTTTGAAGCTGCATCCGGTGCAGTGTTGAAACGCTCGACGCATACGGCGGACGCGAGCTCTCCCCGCGCAATCTCGCCCGCGGCCTCAGCCGCTGTGCGGGAGGTGCCGCCAGTCACCCAGCCGCCCCAAGTGAAGCCGACGATCATCGTTGCGGCTGCGGTCATGATGCAGGCCCAAACAAGGAGCGTCTTAGACGGCTGGTAGTTATCGAAACGCTGGAAGATCGATGCCTTGCTACTGCTTTGCATAGCCATTGGAATTCTCCTGTCGATTGTTGTTGGGTTCCGCCGCCCGGGAACTTCCGGCCGTACGGCTCAGGCACTGTCCTCAGTATCCCGTGCTGCCGTTGCCGGCCGCCAAGATGGAATCTTTTGCTGGGATGTCGGCAATCATCGCCTCGGCGGTGATCAGAAGCGCTGCGATCGAGCCGGCGTCCTGCAAAGCAGTCCGGACCACCTTGGCGGGGTCGACGATGCCGGCCTTGATCATATCGACGTAGGTTTCTGTCTGTGCGTCGAAGCCCTGGTTGTGATCCTCGCCGTCAGTGAGTTTTCCGATGACGATCGAACCCTCTACACCGGCATTGTCGGCGATCTGCCGGATTGGGGCTTCGAGCGCTCTGAGCACGATCGAAATCCCCGCCGTCACATCGGCGTTCTCGCCGGCCAGCCCGGTCAGGACCGCCTTCGCCCGTAGCAGGGCCACGCCGCCGCCCGGGACAATACCTTCTTCCACGGCCGCACGAGTGGCGTTCAGGGCATCGTCGATACGATCCTTCTTTTCCTTGACCTCGATCTCGGTCGAGCCGCCGACGCGGATCACTGCAACGCCGCCCGCGAGCTTCGCCAGCCGTTCCTGCAGCTTTTCCTTGTCGTAGTCGGAGGTTGTCTCTTCGATCTGAGCCTTGATCTGGCCGATGCGCGCGGCGATGTCGTGTTTTTCACCCGCGCCGTCGATGATCGTCGTGGTTTCTTTGTCTATCAGCACACGCTTGGCGCGACCGAGCATATCGATCGTGACATTCTCCAGCCTGATGCCGAGATCCTCGGAGATCGTCTGACCGGCCGTCAGAGCGGCGATGTCTTCCAGCATGGCCTTGCGGCGGTCGCCGAAGCCGGGAGCCTTGACTGCGGCGACCTTCAGGCCACCCCGCAGCTTGTTGACGACCAATGTGGCCAGAGCCTCGCCTTCGACGTCCTCGGAGACGATCAGCAGCGGATAGCCGCTCTGCACCACGGCCTCGAGGATCGGCAGCATCGCCTGCAGGTTGCCGAGCTTCTTCTCATGGATGAGGATATAGGGGTCCTCCAGTTCCACGCGCATCTTCTCGGCATTGGTCACGAAATAGGGCGAAAGATAACCGCGGTCGAATTGCATGCCCTCGACAACATCGAGTTCGGTCTCGGCCGTCCTGGCCTCTTCGACCGTGATGACACCTTCGTTGCCGACCTTGTCCATAGCCTTGGCGATCATCTCGCCTACGGTCGCGTCGCCATTGGCGGCGATCGTGCCGACCTGTGCGATCTCGCTCGATGAACTGACCTTCGTGGCGCGTGCCTTGATTTCCGTGAGCGCGGCCGCAACGCCGAGGTCGATGCCGCGCTTCAAGTCCATCGGGTTCATCCCGGCCGCAACCAGCTTGGCGCCTTCGCGGAAGATGGAGGCTGCAAGCACTGTCGCGGTCGTGGTGCCGTCTCCGGCAAGGTCGTTGGTCTTGGAGGCGACTTCGCGCACCATCTGCGCGCCCATGTTCTCGAACTTGTCGGTAAGCTCGATCTCCTTGGCGACCGAGACGCCGTCCTTGGTGATGCGCGGCGCGCCATAGGACTTGTCGATGACGACATTGCGGCCCTTTGGGCCGAGCGTCACCTTGACGGCATTGTTGAGCAACTCGACGCCGCGAAGCAGGCGGTCGCGGGCGTCGGTAGAGAAGATGATTTCCTTGGCAGACATGATGTCGGGTCCAGTTCGGTCTTGAGATTACGGGATCGGGATTCGACCTGTCAGGCCGCCTTTTCGGCGGCCGCTCCGGTCTTCTCGACGATGCCCATGATGTCGGCCTCCTTCATGATCAGAAGGTCTTCGCCGTCGATCCTGACCTCTGTCCCCGACCATTTGCCGAACAGAATGAAATCGCCGGCCTTGACGTCGAGCGCGATGGGCTTGCCACTTTCGTCACGCAGGCTAGGCCCGACGGCGATCACTTCGCCTTCCTGCGGTTTTTCCTTGGCGGTATCGGGAATGATGATCCCGCCCTTGGATGTGAAATCGCCTTCCGCGCGTCTGATGACGACGCGGTCGTGGAGGGGACGGAATGTCATGGGAAATCTTTCTGCGGCCGGCGCATAGGGCGGCTGCACCCATTACATAACACCTCTGGCAATCGATTGATAGGATTGCCAGGAAATATTGTGCGAAGAATGATTTTGGTAAAATGGAAAATATTTATGCCGAGTTCTCATGATAATATAATTGTGAATTATAATCTTGAAGAACGTGGAATTTTATTTCACGATGCTTCATCAGACCTACGTGAATACCAATGGTACTTTATGCCGCCAGCTGCGGTATTTTGTGCTCAATCAATCGCAGGAATCGGGTGTTGCGAGCCCCCGCAACCAATCTCCCCCCTGACCTTGCCCCGTTGAAATAATCCATTTTGAAGTAAGCTCTGGCCCATTGAGAGGACCAGGGAATGAAGCGCAACCGTTTCACAGACGAACAGATCATCGGGATTCTGAAGGAGCACGAGGCTGGCACGCCGGTCTCGGAGCTTTGCCGCAAGCACGGTGTCAGCGATGCCAGCATCTATAAGTGGAAAGCCAAATACGGCGGCATGGACGTGTCCGAGGCCAAGCGGCTGAAGACGCTGGAAGACGAGAACACGAAGCTGAAGCGGCTTTTGGCGGATGCGATGCTCGACAATGTTGCTTTGAAAGACCTTTTGGGAAAGAAGTGGTGACGCCCGCAGCAAAGCGGAAAGCTGTCGCGCATATGATGGGTTACCACGAGATGAGCGAACGGCGGGCGTGTAAAGCCATCGGCTTTTGCCGGATGACGATCCGTTACGAAACCAGGCGCAGCGATGACTATGACCTTCGCGAGCGGATGAAGGCGCTGGCGCATGAACGCCGCCGCTTTGGATATCGACGCCTTCATGTGCTGCTCAGGCGCGAGGGTCACCTTGTGAACCACAAGCGGCTCTTCCGGCTCTATCGGGAGGAGAAGCTGACGGTGCGCAAGCGCGGTGGCCGCAAGCGAGCGATCGGCACACGCGCACCGATGCTGATCCCGCTTGCCCTCAATGATCGTTGGTCGCTGGACTTCGTCTCGGATCAACTCACTGACGGACGCAGGTTCCGAGTGCTTACGGTCGTGGACGATTGCACCAGGGAGTGCCTGGCACTCATCGCCGATACCTCACTTTCCGGTCTGCGGGTTGCCCGTGAGCTTGGCCGGATCATCGAGGCGCGTGGCAAGCCAAAGATGATCGTCAGCGACAATGGCAGCGAGTTCACCAGCGACGCGATCCTGCAATGGACGGACCGGACCAAGGTGGAATGGTACTACATCGCGCCCGGCAAGCCGATCCAGAACGCCTTCATCGAAAGCTTCAATGGGCGGCTGCGAGATGAGCTCTTGAATGAGACCCTCTTCTCGTCACTGACGTACGCTCGATCAGCGCTTTCAAACTGGCGCAGCGATTACAACGATCATCGACCGCATTCCGGCCTCGGCTGGCTGACACCTGCCGAGTTCGCTCAGACCATCAACCCGCGACGTGATGCGGTGCTGCGCAGCCGCAATGGCTCCGCACCGCAACCCGCCGCTACCGCCCCGAACACAGCAACCCAGAACCGCCGGAGCGAACTCAAAACCGGATAAAACTTGGGGGCAAGGTCACCCCCAACCCACTCAAAACCCCGCCACAGCGCCTTTTGGCCTTCTCAGACCCGGAACCCCCAGCCCGCGCCACAAAACGACAGTTCTGCCACAAATCAACCCGCCTTCAGTTCCCGGGTTCCTTTTGGCCGTGAACCACACACCCGTTCCCACGCAATCACCAAGCCGTCAGCGACCGCCGGCCGTCACAATCGCAAAGCTCGCAAAGTGAAGCAGTGCCATGCTCCCCAGTACAAGGATCGCAAGGCCATAGCCTCCCGTCACGTCGTGCAGGTAGCCAGCCAGGACAGGGCCTGCCGCCATGCCGGCGCCGGAGGCAAATCGGCAGAGGCCAAGCAGGCCGGCGAGCGAGGACAGGCTCACGATCAATCGCGCGCCATTGGCAAGAAGCACCTGTTGCCCGCCGAAGCCGATCCCGAGCATCAGCGGGTAGATCAGGAGCATGGTGTTGCTGTCGGCCGCGACGACGAGGATGAGAGTGGCGAAAGTGACAGCGGCGGCTATGGCTGCCAACAGCATCACCCGGTTCGGACCCCAGAGGTCGCAGAACCAGCCGGAGAGCAGGCGCCAGAGGAAGACGACGAGGCCGGCGACGGCGGCCAGCCACACGGCGGATTCCTCGCCGATATCCCGTTCGTCGAAAAGGGCAATCTGCTGTGTCAGCAGGCCATGGTAGACGGCCGAGCCGCAGAAATAGCTGATGATCAGAGCAGCGAGAACATAGAAGGGCAGGGCCGGCAAACCCGAACGGCCGGCCTGCGGCTTCGGGGCGGCCTTTACGCGGTCGAGGACGAACAGGTGCAGCGGCACGCTGACAAGGACGATGACGACACCGAGAGCAAGATAGGCGCCGCGCCAGCCGAAGGCCTGGATGATCCAGTGGATGACGGGTATGCCGAGGAAGGCGGCGAGGCCCGAGCCGGCATCGGCGAAAGACATTGCGGTTGCGGGGCGTTGCCTGAAACGGCCGGCCAATACGGCGAAGATGGCGTAGGAACTGGTGCAATGCGTGCCGAGCCCGGCAAGCACGCCGAAGATCAGCCAGAACTGCGCCAGGCTGCCGACGGTCGCAGTCAGCGCGTAGGCGATACCGAGAAGAAGGGCGGCACCCGCCAGGAGGATGCGGCTGTCGTGCCGGCCGAGCAGGCGGCCGAAGAAGGGAGCGGTAACGGCGTTGACCAGGGCGAAGACGCCGTAAGCTCCCGAGATTGCGCCTCGCGACCAGTGGAATTCAGCCTCCAGCGCCACGAGAAAAAGGCCGAAGGAATTCCAGACCAATCCCGAAACGATCATGAGCAGGAATGCGGCGGCGAGGCGTATTCGCTTCGCCAGCCGCACCTGCGTCCTGCGCGCGGAGACCTCCATCCGGCGCGTTGTCCAGGCCGCATCCATCCGTTCAGTTGACCCGGTAGCGGGAGACCATGTCCCAGTTCAGTTCAACGCCGAAGCCGGGGCCTTGAGGAACCTGGATGATGCCGTTCTTCGGGTTTGGCCGGTTGGCAATGAGGCCGGCCCAGATCGGATCGCGCACCGGTTCGAAGCATTCGACGCAGACGCCGTTCGGGATCGCGGCGATCATGTGCATGGCGATCTGCGATTCCTCGTGGTGGCCGACCCGTAGGTCGTAAAGCGCACACATGGCGGCGGCGCGGCGCCATTCGGTGATGCCGCCAGCCTCGGAGGCGTCGAAATTGACGATATCGACAGCATCGGCGGCGATCAGCCGGCGAACGCCGGCCGCGCTCACCTCGCTCTGGCCGGCATCGACCGGAATGGAGGTGGCGCGGCGAACCTGCGCCATCATGCGGGCATCGTCATACCAGTGGCAGGGCTCCTCGAACCAGGCGATGTTGTATTTCTCGATAAGGCGGGCGAACTTGACGGCCTCGTCGACCGGCCAGCCTCTGTTGGCGTCGACGGCAATCCAGAAATCGTCGCCTGCACCTTTTCGCGCGGCTTCGACACGCTTTGCGTCTTCCTCGGCGGAGAGGCCGCCGACCTTGACCTTGCAGCCGGCTAGGCCGGCCTCGCGCAGGCGCTCCATCTCCTTGCCGAGATCGGAAAGCGTCTTGCCTTCCTCGTAATAGCCGCCGATGCAGATGATCGGGATTTCCTGGCGATAGCCGCCAAGCAGCCGGCAGACATTGACGCCGGTCGCCTTGCCGATCAGATCCCAGATGGCGCTGTCCATACAGGCGATCGCTTCCATAACCAGTTTGCGGTCGCGGTTCCACTCGGCAGCCTTGAACATCTTCTTCCACAGCCGTTCGACGGCGAAGATCTCCTCGCCGATCAGCATGGGCACGAGTTCTTTCTCGATGATTTCGACGACGTCGCGCATATGGTCGCGATTGTCGCCGTTGTAGATCTCGCTGATGAGGCCGCTATCGGTCTCCATGCGGGTGATGATGGTGCAACGTTTGGTGACGTTGTATTTGCTGCCGCCGAAATTGCGGGCGAGCGGGATCTCGACGGCGATGACCGTCACGTTCTTGATCTTCATAATGTCCTCCGGGTGTCTGAAGAGGTTATTCGCCCTTGGTGCCGCCTTCCGAGAGGCCGACCACCAGTTTGCGCTGGACGAGAAGGTAGAAAAGGATGACCGGTATGGTGACGAGCACAGCGCCCGCGAGCAGCATGCCCCAGGAATAGATGTTGTCCTGACCGATCCAGGTGGCGAGCCCCAACGGCAGGGTCTTGTTCGTTTCCGAGGAAACGAAGACCAGCGCGAAGAGAAACTCGTTCCAGGCGTGGTTGAAGCTGAAGACGCCGACCGAGACGATGCCCGGCAGGGCAAGCGGCACTGTCACGCGCATCATGGCGCCAAGCCGCGTGCAGCCGTCGATCATGGCGCTTTCTTCCAGGCTCACGGGAATAGCGTTGAAGTAGGAGCGCATGAACCACAGAGCGAGCGGCAGGGTGAAGGCCGTGTTGGCGATGATCAGCGAGATCAGTGTATCGGCCATGCCAAGCTTGACCACATAGATGTAAAGCGGCAGCACGATTAGTACTTCCGGCAGCATGTAGCAGACGAGCGTCGCGTTCGAAAAAGCCGCAATGCCGAAGAAGCGGAAACGGCTGAGGCTATAGGCGCCCAATCCGCCGACGATGAGCGACAGGAAGGTTGAGCCGAAGGCGACGATGAGGCTGTTGGCGAAATAGGTCAGGAAATTCGTCTGGATGAAGAGGTCCCGATAATTCTGCAGCGTCCATTGGTTCGGCAGGAAGGTCGGCGGGGTCGCGTAGAGTTCGCTGCCCGGCTTGAAGGAGCAGATCAGCATCCAGAAAAGCGGGAAGCCGACGACGCTGACGGCGGCAAAGACCAGCAGGTAGAGCATGATCTTCGACGCCAGATAGTGGACGTCGGCGATCTCGCGATTGCGCGGCAGGGACGACGGGATAGTCGGCGCGATGGCGGTCATTGGCGTGCCTCCGCTCTCTTGATGAAGACGAAATAGACGGCAAGCAGGACGCAGAGGATGGCGAGCGTGACGATCGCGATTGCTGCTGCGCGGCCGAATTCGAAATCCGAAAAAGCCTTGAGATAGACGAGGATGGGCAGGGTCGTAGTGGCATCCAGCGGACCGCCGCCCGTCATCAGGTAGATGATCTCGAACTTGTTGAAGGACCAGATGGTGCGCAACAACGCGGTCAGCAGGAAGACCGGCATGACATAGGGCAGGGTGATGCGCCAGAACTGCTGGAAATCCGAGGCGCCATCGATCTTGGCCGCCTCGTATTGTTCCTGCGGGATGGATTGCAGGATGCCGAGAAGGGCAATGACGGCAAAGGGGAAGAACTTCCAGACGCCGACCATGATGACGGAGACCATTGCCAGCCCCTGGCTGTTCAGCCAGAGCAGCGGCTGGCTGATGAGGCCGATATCGATCAGGCCGGCATTGATGATGCCGACGATGTCATGCAGCATGTAGCGCCAGGTCAGAACCGCCACGACCGTCGGCACCAGATAGGGCGCGAGAATGACGGCGCGGGCGGCACCGCGAAACCTGAAGCTCTTGTTGAGCAGCAGCGCCAGGCCAAGGCCGAGCAGCATTTCCAGCGCCACGCTGCCGAACACCCAGACAAACGTGTTCCAGAGCGCCGTGTAAAAGGCGGGTTCGGCAAAGACCCAGACGAAGTTTTCCAGGCCGATGAAAGGGCCGCTGGTATCGCCCATGCCGACATCCTGCGCCGCCGTCACGAACACGGTGATGGTCGGCACCCCGGCGAGCAGCAGGAGAAGGAAGGCGCTCGGAGCGAGCGTTGCATAGGCCAGCAGCCGGTCGCCGGCGAGAGCTGTGTTGCGCTCAGCCATTGGCCGTCCTCCTCGTTCCCATCGGCTCGGCCACGATCGCCTTGCCGCTTGCCGTATCGAAGCGGCGCAGCTCGCTGTTGGCGACGGCGAAAGGCACTTCGGTGTTGAGGATCGGGCTGTAGTGAACGCTGGACGGGATGCGGGCGATGACGGCGGTCTCGGGAAGATTGCCCGAGACCATGCCGTAAAGCAGCCGGTCGCCGCCGAGATATTCCACCCGGTGGATGTTGAAGGCAATGTTCGTGACCGGGATGTTTTCGGCAAAGCTTGCCTTCGGCAGGAAGTTTTCCGGGCGGAAGCCGAGCGTCACCTCGCCGGTGACGACGAGGTTCATCGGCGGAGAGCCCATGAAGGTGGCGACGAACGTGTCGGCAGGATTGAGGTAGATTTCCTCCGGCGTGCCGATCTGGCGCACGGAGCCCGCCTGCATGACGACGATACGGTCGCCGAGGCCCATAGCCTCCACCTGGTCATGCGTCACGTAGATGGACGTGACGCCGACGCGATCCTGGAACTGGCGCAATTCCTCTCGCGCCGAGTGGCGCAGCTTGGCGTCGAGGTTCGAGAGCGGCTCGTCGAGCAGGAAGACGTCGGGATCGCGTACCAGCGAGCGGGCCAAGGCGGTGCGCTGGCGCTCGCCTCCGGACATTTGCCGCGGCTTGCGCTTCAGCATGCGGGTGAGGCCGACGAGCTCGGCTGCCCATCTGACCTTCTCGTCGGTCGCCTTCTTGTCGGCGCCGCGCACGCGCAGCGGGAAGGCGATGTTTTCATAGACCGTCAGATGCGGGTAGAGGGCGTAGTTCTGGAAGACCATGGCAATGTTGCGGTCCTTCGGCTGCAGCCGCGTCGCCTTGCGATCGCCGATGAAGATGTCTCCATAGGTCGGCAGTTCCAGGCCGGCGATCATCCGCAGAAGCGTGCTTTTGCCACAGCCGGAGGGGCCGAGAAGTATCAGGAATTCGCCGTCGTTCACGGTCAGGCTGACATCGGAAACAGCCGTGTGATCTGTGAAGATCTTGCTGACTTGATTGATTTCAACTCGTGCCATGACTTTCTCTCGCGGTGGGGGAAGGGCTCTGCAAACCGGTGTCGCCAATGATCCGGCGAGCCTGTTCCATAAGGGTTTTATCGGCAGCGGCGATGCGGGATCTGATCGCCGCAATGCCTGCCAGGTCGCCTTCGAGGGTCGTATTCCTTCTGGCGATCATCTCGGTCATGCGCACCGGAGCGGGACCGCCCGTGACTATGCGGCTCTTCAGGTTCTCGGAAGGATTGAGCGCCCGTCTCACGACGTCCTCGGCAATACCGAGCGGGTGGCCAAAAAGGGCCTGCGACGCTTCGTCGAGATCGGCCGAGGTGATGTCCATCGCGGTATGATGCGCCTCGATGGTCTGGCGGACAACACGGCCGACGATATTGTGAGCCATGCGGAAGGACATTCCGGCTTCGCGAACGATGATATCGGCAAGCTCGGTCGCCGTGCCGAAACCGATTTCGGCAAGATGCAGCATCATCTCCGGCTTGACGGTGAGCGTGCGGATTGCGCCTTCGAAGACGACCACCGCGCGCGTGGCGCGTTCGAGCATGTCCATGGCCGGCGCATTGCCGGCGGAAACGCCGTCGTTGACGTCGGCCAGGGCCGTGTTTTTCGAGGCGGCGAGAACCATGTTCAGGTTGCCGACCGCCATGGCGGCGACGGCCTTGACGTGCTCCATCGCCTGCGGGTTCTTCTTCTGCGGCATGATGCTGGAGACGCTGGAATAGGCATCATCGAGTTCCAGCATGCCGAATTCCATCGTATTCCAGCTCTGGATATCGGTGGCGAGACGGGAGACGCCGGTCATCAGCACCGCAAGCGCGGCCGAGGCTTCCTGCAGGTCGTCACGGATGGAGACGCCGTCATAGCCGACTTCCACCAGTCGGGCGAAACCAAGCAGACGGGCCGTCATCTCGCGGTCGATCGGGAAGCCGGTGGTGGACAGGGCGCCGGAGCCGAGCGGACTACGGTCGCAGCAGCCAAGAGCATGGATCAGCCGGCCATAGTCGCGTTCCACCAGATCGGCGGCGGCGAGCAGGTAATAACCGAAGGAGATCGGCTGAGCATGCTGGGTATGGGTATAGCCCGGCATGACCGTCTCGACATGTTTTTCCGCGAGATCAAGCAGGGTGCGGCGTAGCCTGCCGACGACATCGAGCAGATTGAGCAATTGAGAGCGCAGGACCAGTCGCCAGGATGTGGTGTGCAGGTCGTTGCGGCTGCGGCCGGTGTGAAGGCGGCCGCCCGTCTCGGGGCCGAGCTTTTCGACGATATAGCGCTCGATATAGGAGTAGAGGTCTTCCTGCTGGTAGTCGATGGTAAGCGCCTTGACGCCGCTTTGCTGGAGTTCGGCCAGCACGACCAGGATGCGGGCAATATCTTCCCGGCTGACGATGCCGCATTCGGCAAGCATGACGGCATGGGCGAGATGGATGCGCATTTCCGGCTCGAACTGGAACCGGATCCCGGCTGCAACGGCGGGGCCGAAGTAGGAATCCACCATTGCCTGCGCTGGAGGCGACTTGACGCGTTCGCGTAGCGATACGACCGGTGCCGCCGGTTGTTCCTCTGACATATGACTCTCCTGAAAAAAGGAGTCCGCGTGTCCGGCACGCGGACTTTCTACGCTGGGCTATTTCTTCTTCTTCAGATCGTCGACGATGGCCTGCATACGCTCCTGGCCCCAGGCGGCAGCCTTTGCCGGGTCCTCACCCTGAAGGACGACACGCTGGACGACCTGGGCCGGGATGTCGCGGGCGACGATCGAGCCGATGTAAGGATTGACCACGCCGGAGCGGATGACCTTGCCGTCCTTGAACTGGGCGCCGGCCTCGGATTCGAAATCGAGCGAGTTCGACGTGTCGAAGGCGATGCGGGAAATATCCTCGCGGCCGCTCAGGCTTGCGGCCGCGCCCGCCTTGATGACCTCTTCCTGCACGTCCTTGAGCGGCGGGATGAGGTGCGGGTGAACGGTGAGCGAGAAATCCCTGAGCCGGTCGCCGGTGACGATGAACTTCAGGAACTTGCGGGCCGCATCGACATTCTTGGCGCCAACCGCTTCGGAAGACAGAGCGAAGCTGTTGGAGTTGACGAATTTCACCGGAACGCCGCTCGGGCCTAACGGAATATCACCGGCGCTGGTGTTCTTGAAGAGATCGGGCGTGTTCAGGGCCGCATTGGCGATGAGGCGCGGCGCATAGATATCGATGCCGATCTTGCCCGTCAGATAGACGTTGATCATGTCACCATAGGAATAGGAACCGACGCCCTGCGGCGAGAATTTGGCGATCTGCTGCAGGAAGGTCAGCGCCTTGACGGTGCCCGGATTGTTGAAGGTGACGTTCAGATCTTTGTCGAAATAGGTGCCGCCGGCACCCCAGATCATCTGCGACAGAAAGATGCCGGTCATGCGGTTCTTGCCGGCGGGGAACATGAAGCCGAAATTGCCGTCGCCGGTCAGCGCCTTGGCGTCGGCAAGCAGGTCGTCCCAGGTCTTGGGGGTGGAAATGCCCTTCGCCTTCAGAAGGTCGTCGCGCTGCCAGAGCACGCCGTAATTGCCGAGCGTGTAGGGAATGTCGAAGATCTTGCCTTCGACCGGTACGAGGGAGCCGGGCACGTAGTCGTCACGGCCGATTTCGCTGACCATGTCGTCAAGCGGTACGAGATACCCCTTGCGGGCAAATTCGAAGCGCTCTTCCGGAAGGATCTTGAAGATTTCCGGCATGGTCTTGGTGTTGATGGAGGCCAGGACTTTCTGCAGCCGCCCGTCGGTGCTGACGGCTTCCATCTCGATCTTGATATCGGGGTTCTGAGCCTCGAATTCCTTGATCGCCTTGTTGAAGAATTCGATGCTCGGCGGATCGGTTTCATTATGAAGAAAGCGGACGACCTGCGTTTCCGCCCATGCAGCGCTTGATATCAACAGCGCTGTCAACCCGCTTCCGACAGACAAATACATGCGTGTTCTGGCAAACATTGCCACTATCCTCCCGTGAAATACTTCCGAATGCACAACCTGCTCTTTGCGCAGGCCTCCTCCGTGCATGAACAGAAGGTTAAACTGCTGCTTTGCCATTCGTCCACTACATGTTACCTATATCGGATATTCATTTTCCGTATGGGAGGACGGGCGATGGAGCTTGCCGATCTCAGGATATTCGTGCGCGCGGCGGAACTCGGCAGCTTCAGCAAGGCGGCCGTCACGACAGGGGTGGCGCAGCCGACCGTCAGCCGGGTGATCAGCGATCTGGAGGCGGAATGGGACGGGCCGCTATTTTATCGGACAGGCCGCGGCGTTACGCTATCCGAGCTTGGCGAGGAGGCGCTGACAAAGGCCCGCTTCCTGCTGCGCGAGGCGGACCAGGCTGCCGAAGATCTCAAGGCTTTCAGCCGCTTGCCGAGCGGAATCGTCTCCATCGGGCTGCCGACATCGATCGTGGAGCCGGCCATTCCCCGCCTCGTCAACGAATTGCGCGCCGAGCTTCCGGGCATCCGCCTGCAGGTCTACGAGGGCTTCAGCGACCAGATCGAGCGCTGGTTGGCGGAAGGCACGATCGACATCGGCGCCTACAGCAAATATCGCGAGGGGCCGTGGAGCCGGAACGCACTGCTGCTGGAATCCCAGCTTGTGCTTGCCGGCCCGCGGGAGGGGTGGAACCTGCCGCCGGAAATCGATTTCGCGCGGCTTTCAGAATTCGATCTCGTTCTGCCGGCCCGCACCAACGGCTTGCGCATCATGGTGGATTCCGTCGCACGGCGGATGAAAGTGCCGCTGAACATCATCGCCGACGTCGATTCCACCATTGGCCAGAAGGCGATGGCCGCCCATTGCGGCTGCTACATGGTGAAGGCGCCGCATACGATTGCCGACGAGACGCGGCACGGGATGTTTGCAAGCAGCGTCATCCGCAATCCCTTCATCACCCGGCACGTCACGCTCGTCACCGGCCATCAGCGGCCGCTCAGCCGCGCCAGCCGTGAAGTGGTTTTCCGGCTGACCGAAATTCTGCGCAGGCTTTCGGTCCCGACATAGCACGGGCGTGGCGGCGAGAGCGCCGCGTGGCCATTGCTTTCCGAATGCCACCGGTTGCGGCAAGCAGAACGAGCCGGCGCGAAGCGCAGACGGTTCCGGCTGCGTTGCTGATGCGCAGAAGAACATAGTACTTATGGGTTATTGCTACAGTAACGGCAACTAACACTTCTTCGAATATTCAGGTCTACTATCGAATATTCGAACGTGGTAAAGTAATCTTGCGTGGAACTTTAACGTCTGCACGTTCTGGTTTTTCGACCTCTTGAGACCTGCCGTCTCATTCAGCCGGAACAATTGTTTTCATGCCGTAGATCGATGAACTTTCGAGGGAGGGGACAATGCGAAAATATGCATCTTCTCGATCGGCAACACGCAAGGGGCGCTGGTTTTCGTTCGGCCTGTCGCAGCTGGGCGTCTTCTGCGCGGCTGGTCTTTTCTGCGGATTGGCTTTCGCACAGGCGCCGACCGAAGAGCAGAAGAGCGCGGTCAGATCGGCCTGCCGGTCCGATTTCATGGCGCAATGCTCCGGCGTGCAGCCGGGAGGCATGGAGGCGCTGAATTGCCTGCAGCAACACGACGCCACCCTCTCCCCTGCCTGCCGCAAGGCCGTATCGGCGATTACCGCCAAGCCGAAATCGACATCCGTGGAGCCGTCTCAGACAGCGCCCGCCACGACAGGGACGGCGACGCCGGCCCCGTCGGCCGGCACTCAGGCGGCGGCCCAGCCGACCGAGGCGCAGCGCGATGCCGTCAAGTCGGCCTGCCGCTCCGACTTCATGGCGCAATGTTCCGGCGTGACCCCGGGAGGCGCTGCAGCGCTTTCCTGCCTGCAACAGCATAGCGCCCGCCTGTCGGCGCCTTGCCAGCAGGCCGTCGCAGCCATCGGCACGGCGGGCGCGCCCGCGGCCGGCGCGGGTGCTGCGGCAGCCGCCGCGCCGCCGGCAACCCGGCCGGCTGCCATGCCCGACTTTTCTCCGCGCGAGGAGGTGATGATCGTGCGGGAAAGCTGCGGGCCTGACTTCCGCGCTTTCTGCCGGATGGTGCCAATCGGCGGCGGACGGGTGATCGCATGCCTGCGGGACAATCTGCAGCGCGTTTCGCCGGCCTGCCATAAAGTTCTGACCTCAGGCCTGTAGCGCGCTTCCAATTCTTATCCGGTTTTGCCGGGAATGCCTGAGCCGTCAGGCATTCTCCTGATGGTTCTGCAGAGCCGCGCCGTAGACGACCCCGACTGTCCGCATGCGATGAATTCAATGACGACACAAATGAAAGGCAGTTGCCATGTCATCGACTTCTCATTTATCGCGATTGAAACGAATACTGCGCTATTGCGCCGTTGCCGCCGGCCTTGTGCTGCCGACGCATGCATGGGCGGATGACGCAAAAGAGCTTCTCAAGGCCATGTCCGATTTTCTGGTGGCGCAGAAGACGATATCCTTCAGCTACCAATCCTCGCTCGAGGCGGTGACGCCGGACTTCGAGAAGCTGCAATTCGTCAGTTCGGGCACGGCCAATATCACCCGGCCCGACAAGCTGCGCGTCACCAGAACCGGAGGCTTTGCGGATATCGACGTCAGCTTCGACGGTTCGACGCTGACCGTACATGGCAAGAACCTCGATGCCTATGCGAAGATCGCCGGCAAGGGCTCGCTCGACGAGCTGATCGACAGGCTCGCCGACGCCGGCGTGGAAGCGCCGGGCGCCGATCTTCTGTCCGATCATGTCTACGATATCCTGATGACCGACGTGACCGAGGCAAAGCACATTTCCAGCGCCTTTGTGGATGGCGTGGAATGCGCCTACCTGGCTTTCCGCACACCGGAACTCGACTGGCAGATCTGGATTCAGACGGGTCCGCAGCCGATACCGCGACGCTATGTGATCACCAGCAAACACGTCGTCCAGGCACCGCAATACACACTCGAGATCCGCGACTTCAAAAGTGGCGCGGAGGTTGCCGCCACATCCTACGACATCGAGATCCCGGCCAATGCCAAGACCGTGGACCTGAGCGAACTGCAATCGATCGATGAGCTTCCGGCACCGACCGTTACAGGAGGTATGCAATGACCCGCAGCAAGCTCTTTTTCGCCCTCTGCCTTGCCGGTGCGATGGCCTTTGCCGATTTTCGCCTGGAGGCGAACGGCCCGCTGCCGG
The DNA here is from genome assembly GCF_052946295.1 of Rhizobium sp. KDH_Rht_773_N. Classification (NCBI taxonomy): domain Bacteria; kingdom Pseudomonadati; phylum Pseudomonadota; class Alphaproteobacteria; order Hyphomicrobiales; family Rhizobiaceae; genus Rhizobium; species Rhizobium sp. KDH_Rht_773_N. The sequence continues at coordinate 2,307,265 of NZ_CM129525.1, forward strand.
TGTCGATCGGCTTTGCCACACCGGCGGGCGCCGTGATCGGCCGGCCGTTGACGCCACTCTCCTATGCCGGTGTCGCCCGGCGCACGACGCGCCGGGTCGTCCGGCGAACGGCGACGACGATTGCCGTTCTGCCTCCCGGCTGCATCTACGGCCCCTATTACGGCGGCTATTATTACCGCTGCGGCGGCCTCTACTACGCCAAGAGCGGCGGCGTCTACGTGCAGGTGATCGTAGAGTAGGCCCTGTCGGAGGCTCGGGCATTTCCGCTTCACCCGGATTGCGGAAATGCCGCCGGGACGGCCCTATTGCACGTTCATCTCCGCCTCTGCGACAGCCGGGGCCTTGCTGCGGCGCTTTCTGAATTCTTCAAGGCGCTGCAGCACCACGTAGAAGGACGGGACGAACAGCACGGCAAGGCAGGTCGAAGCGATCATGCCGCTGAAGACCGATATGCCGATCGATTTGCGGGCGGAGGCGCCGGCGCCGGTTGCCAGAACGAGCGGCAGGACACCCAGAATGAAGGCGAAGGATGTCATGAGGATCGGACGGAAACGCAGGCGGGCAGCCTCGACCGCTGCAGCCAGGATCTCCATGCCTTCCTCGCGTTTTTCACGCGCATATTCGACGATCAGGATGGCGTTTTTCGATGCCAGCGCGATCAGCAGGATCAAACCGATCTGGGTATAGAGATTGTTGGCGACACCCGCCGCCATCAGCGCGCCGACCGTGCCGAGCAGGGCAAGCGGAACGGCCAGCAGCACGGCAAGCGGCAGGATCCAGCTTTCATATTGACCCGCAAGCACGAAGTAGACGAGCAGCATGCCGAGCGCGAATATATAGTAGATCTGTCCGCCGACCGCCTTTTCCTGATAGGAGAGCGCCGTCCATTCATAGCCGGTCCCGATCGGCAAGGTCTGGTCGGCGATCTGTTCCATGACGTCGAGCGCCTGGCCGGAGCTGAAGCCGGCGGCAGGTCCGCCAACGATGGTTGCGGACGGGTAGAGATTATAGAGGCTGATCAGCGAGGGGCCTTGCATCGGCCTGATATCGACGACGGTTCCGAGCGGCACCATCGTGCCGTCGCCCGCCTTGACCTCCAGATTGCGGATGTCGTCGGGGCTGACGCGGAATTGCGGGGATGCCTGGGCATAGACCTGGAACGTACGGCCAAACTTGTTGAACTGTGTCACGTAGCTCGATCCGACATAGCCCGACAGCGCGGAGAAAACCTGGCCGACGGTGACACCCAGCGTCTCGGCCTTGATGCGGTCGACCACGACCTCTAGTTGCGGCACGTTCGAACGGAACGACGTGCTCAGCCTTTGCAGCGATGATTGGGCTTCGCCGTTCTTGACGATCGTGTCGGTCAGGGACTGCAACAGCGCATAGTCGGAAACGCCGTTCTTGAGTTCCACCTGCATCGTAAAGCCGCTGGCATTGCCGACGCCCTGGATAGGGGGCGGCACGATGACCAGGGTTTTTGCGACCAGTATGCTTTCCAGCGCGCCGTTCAGATGCTGGTAGATGGACAGGAGATCCTGACCCTTTTCCTTCAGCCTTTCGTCCCAGTCCTTCAGCACGACATAGGCAACACCGGCATTCTGCAGGCTGGCATTGTTATCAAGAACGGATATGCCGCTGATCGTCAGGACCTGATCGACGCCGGGTGTGGCCTGGGCGATCTTGCCGACGTCCGCCATCACGGCATCGGTGCGCTCCTTGGATGCGCCGTCGGGCAATTGTGCGCCGATCAGCACGTAGCCCTGATCCTCGATCGGCAGGAAGGCGGTCGGTACGCGCGTGAGGCCCCAGACGGCGACGCCCATCAATGCCAGCGCCAATGCGACCATGATGGTGGCGTGGCGCGTCATCGCGCCGATCAGCCGGACATATCCGCGTTCGCCCCAGTCGTAGATCCTGTTGAAACCGCGGTAGACGAAATTGCGTTTTTCGGGCGGCACCGGCGTGCGCAGCCAGAGCGCGCATTGCGTCGGTTTCAGCGTCACGGCGTTGATGGCGCTGATCAGCGCCGTGGCGGCGATGACGAGAGCGAATTGCCGGTAGAGCTGGCCCGTCAGCCCCGGCAGGAAGGCCGCCGGAATGAAGACGGCCATCAGCACCAGCGTAATGCCGATGACCGGGCCGAGCAGTTCGTCCATCGCCTTTTCGGCGGCCTGGCGGCCGGACATGCCCGCCTCGATGTGCCTTGCGACCCCTTCGACGATGACGATGGCGTCATCGACGACGATGCCGATGGCAAGCACGATCGCAAACAGGGTGGACAGATTGACCGTAAAGCCCATGGCGGCCATTGCCGCAAAGGCGCCGATAATGGTGACGGGCACCGTCGTCGCCGGCACGAGCATGGCCCGCCAGTCCTGCAGGAACAGCAGGATGACGATGAGAACGAGAATGCCCGCCTCTATCAGCGTAACATAGACCTCGTTGATGGAGGCCTTGACGAATTTCGTCGTGTCGAAGGGCAGATGATATTCGAGGCCGGGCGGGAAGGCCTTGGCGAGTTCCGCCATCTTCGCATCGACCGCCTGGGCCACCGCAATGGCATTTGCCTCCGGCAGCTGCGAAATACCGATGCCGGCAGCCGGGCGGCCATTCTGCATGAAGGTCTGGCTATAGGTCTGCGCACCCAGTTCGACCCGGCCGATATCGCGTATCCGCGTCACCCGGCCGCCATCGGCGCCATCGACCTTGACGATGATGTTCTCGTAGTCGACGGCGTCGTTCAGCCGGCCGTTGATGTTGAGCGTATATTGGAAGGTCTGGCCCGCCGGAACCGGCGGAATGCCGATCTGGCCGGCCGTCACTTCCTGGCTCTGCTGCTGCACGACATTGACGACATCCTGCGGCGTCAGCCCGCGGGCCTGAAGCAGGTTCGGATCCATCCAGATGCGCATCGCATACTGGCCGGCGCCGAAGACGGTGATGTTGCCGACGCCCGGCAGACGGGCCAGTTCGTTCTGCAGGTTGATGACCGCATAGTTGGAGAGGAACAGGCTGTCATAGCGGCTGTCGGGAGACGTCAGGCTGACGAAGCCGAGGATCGCGGTCGATTTCTTCTGGGTGGAAACGCCCTGGACCTGCACCGATTGCGGAAGCGACGACATGGCGATGGCGACACGGTTCTGCACCAGCACCTGCGCCTGATCGGGATCGGTTCCGATGGCAAAGGTCACGGTCAGCGAATAGGTGCCGTCGCTTGCGCTCGTCGACTGCATGTAAAGCATGTCCTGCACGCCGTTGACCTGCTGCTCGATCGGCAAGGCCACCGTATCGACAAGCGTTTTGGCGCTGGCACCGGGGAAGCGGGTCGTCACCTGCACGGTCGGCGGAACGACATTGGGATATTGGGCGACCGGCAGTTGGAAGAGAGCCACCGCGCCGATGAGGACGAAGACCAACGCCAGAACGTTGGCGAGTACCGGCCGTTCGATGAAGAAGCGCGAGATCATGCTGTTGTCCCTGGACCTTCAGATGAAGCGTGGTGGCGGATCTTATTGTGTCGTCGTTGCGGCCTTTGCATCGGCGCCGGCTTCTGCCGGCTGCGTCTTCATATCGATTTTCTCCGGCGCGACCTTGCCGCCGGGTATGGCTTGCTGGATGCCCTGAACGATAACCCAGTCGGCCGGGTCGAGGCCGGATTCGATGACGCGCAGAGCGCCCTCGCGCTGACCCGTCTTGACCTGTTTCTGCTCGACCGTGTCGTCCTTTCCGAGAACGAGCACATAGCTGCCGAGCTGGTTCGTGGCGATCGCATCGTCGCGGACGAGCAGTGCCTTCTCGTTCTGGCCGATCGGTACGCGAACGCGCACGAAGAGGCCGGGCAGTAGGGCCTTGTCCTTGTTGTCGAAGAGAGCCCGAACCTGAAGCGTGCCGGTGGACGCATCGAGTTGCGGCGAGACGTAATCCAGATGCCCCTTGTGCGGATAGCCTTCCTCGGATTGCAGGCCAAGCTCGGCGGGGATGCTCGGCAGGTCGGTCTGCCTGAACGTGCGTCCCTGTTTCCTGAGCATGTCCTTGATCATCAGCACCTGGGTTTCGCTGACGTTGAAATAGGCATAGATCGGGTCCGTCTGGACGATGCTCGCAAGTTTGGTCGGGCCTGAGACGCCGACGAGCGTGCCGATATCGACGAGATGGTTGGTCACAATGCCGTCGAAGGGGGCGAGCACTTCCGTATAGCCGAGGTTGATCGTCGCGAGTTCCAGATTGGCCTGAGCGTTGAGGATGGAGGCGTTGGCCTCGTCGAGTGTCGCCTTGGCGCTGTCGACGGCCGTCTGTGTCGTAACCTGCTGCTTCATAAGGTTGAGCTGGCGGTCGTATTCCTGTTTGGCGCCGACCTGGGATGCCTGTTGCGAAGCGAGCGTCGCCTTCGCCTGATCCAGCTGCGCCTGATAGGTGTCCCGCTCGATGCCGAAGAGCTTGGTTCCCTTCGTCACCGCCATGCCGTCCTGGTAATCGATCGACTGGAGATAGCCCTGGACGCGTGCTTCTATATCGACTGCGTTCAGCGCTGCCGTATTGCCGGTCAGATCGAAATAGAGGGTGACCGGCTCCTGGACCGGCTGCGCGACACGGACGGCGGGCGGCGGCGGCGGGACGTAGGTGTTGCTGCTTCCATCGCAGGCGGCGAGCGCTGCCATGCCGACGATCATTACGGAAATCTGCAGGCCCCGATGCAATCCCTCACGCATTCTTGCTGCCCCGACGATCTATGTGCCCCGGTCTTCATGCGTGCCTTGACGGCAGCCCCCAGAAGCCGCCGGATATTTCAGGCATGCGGTACTATGTCGCGGGATTACCCGAAATTGCAATAGGTTACGATATGTAATTTAGGTACGCCTAAATGATTGGCGGTCGCCTGGCCCGGGCGGGGGCTCAATCGGGGCATCTTCCTGCTTACTGCTGGGTAATGAGCAGCACGTAAGCCAGGAACAGGACCAGGTGAACCGCGCCCTGCATGAGGTTGGTGCGGCCGCTGGAAAAGGTGATGATGCTGACGGCGAGCGTCAGCACGAACATGACAAGATCCGGACCCTGAAGCCCCAGGGTGACGGGGTGCCCGTAGAGGTGGCTGATCGCCAGCATGGCCGGCACGGTCAGGCCGATCGTCGACAGGACCGAGCCGAGGAAGATGTTGATGGCGCGCTGCAGGTGGTTGGCGACGGAGGCGCGTACGGCGCTGATCGCTTCGGGTGTCGCAACCAGCACCGCCATGATCACGCCCCCGAATGCTGCCGGAGCGTGCAGGGTTTCGATCACGTAGTCGATTGGCCGGGCAAGTTCTTCGACCAGGAAGACGACGGGTCCCATATAGGCAAGCAGCAGCAGCGCGTGATGCCATACCGGCCGGTGGTGCCGCATGGTGCCGGCATGCTGTTCGTGATGATTGCCGTCATCGGCGAAGTAACGTTGATGGCGGCCGGACTGCAGCAGGAGAAATATGCCGTAGAGGCCGATCGAGACGATGCCGAGAAACATCTGCCGCGGGGCCGAGGGGTGCGGCCCATCCGGACCGGCGAGAAATGTCGGCATGACGAGGCTGAGCGTTGCCAGGGGCACGATGACACCGAGATAGGCATTGGCGCCGTGCAGATTATGCTGCTGGTCTTGCCGCCGCCATGCGCCCGAGAGCAGCGAAAGTCCCACCATGCCGTTCAAGATGATCATGACGACGGCAAAGAGCGTGTCGCGGGCGAGCGTCGGATTGTTTGCCCCATGCAGCATGACAGCCGAGATCGCCATCACTTCGATCGAGGTGATGGCGAGGGTCAGGATGAGGGTTCCGTAGGGCTCGTGCAGCTGCTCGGCCAGATGATCGGCATGGCGAACGACCGACAGGGCGGAGCCCAGCACAACGGAAAAAAGCCAGAGAAAAATGACGGCAAACCAGAAAGGGCCGGAAATTTTCGCGAAGATCTGCTCGGAGAAGGCAAGGAAAGCCAGGCTGGTCGCGACGCTGACGCCAAGGAACCATTCCTCGCGGATGGCACCTGCCATGTTCGTCGTGCGCAATGCCGAACCGTCAGTCATTGGGAACACCGCCGGCCGCACAATACCGCCGCATCACGACCACGATCGCTTGCATTTTGCCCTCCGCTGTCCCCATCGCCCCGGCAAACCGGGCGGTGCGGTCTGGCGGCGGCAGGCGTGATTGTCGCATGCAGAGGGGCAATCCGCCTACCCAAAAATCATCGCCGCGGGTTCAGGGCGAATTCAATGGTACTTCCGCTTCTCCCGCCCCAGAATTTCCGGGGCGTTAAGGCCGGCAATGGGCCTTGAGAGATCGGCGGGAATATCGCCCGCAAGCTGGAGATCCAGATAGCGGGCGCAGCAGACGCGCAGGAACGAGGTGAAATTGCCGAGATCGTGGCCGGCATCGATCGACTCGTGGTGCAGCCTGGTGATCAGCTGGACCACGTTCATGCCGTCGCGGGCGGCGATTTCCTCCAGTTTCGACCAGAAGAAATTCTCCAGCCGCACGCTGGTGACCATGCCGTCGATGCGCAGCGACCGGGTCGTGCTTTCCCAGAGCCTGGCATCGGCCTTGATGAACAGCTCACACATCACGTTCCTCCCGCCAGTCCGCTCAGGCGGCGTTGGTCTCCAGGGTCGTTGCCGCGTCGAGTACCGTCATGAACTGGCGCAGCCACGAGGGATGGGCCGGCCAGGCCGGCGCGGTGACGAGATTGCCGTCGGAGACCGCGTCGCTGATCGCGATATCGGCATAGGTGCCGCCGGCAAGCTCGACTTCCGGGCGGCAGGCAGGATAGGCCGAGCAGGTACGGCCCTTGAGAACGCCGGCGGCTGCCAGAAGCTGCGCGCCATGGCAGATCGCGGCGACCGGCTTGTTGGCATCGAAGAAATGCCTGACGGCCTTGATGACATCGGGGTTGAGGCGAAGATATTCCGGGGCACGTCCGCCGGGAATGACGAGCGCATCGTAATCTTCCGCGCGCACGCTTTCGAAGGTGGCGTTCAGCGCGAAATTATGGCCGCGCTTTTCCGAATAGGTCTGGTCGCCTTCGAAATCGTGGATGGCGGTGGCGACCGTCTGGCCGGCAGTCTTGCCAGGGCAGACGGCGTGGACCGTGTAGCCGCAGGCAAGCAGCGTCTGGAACGGCACCATGGTTTCGTAGTCTTCCGTGAAATCGCCTGTGATCATGAGGATCTTGGATGCTGGCATTTCTTCCTCCCGTAAAAACCAACAGATGGACTTTAACAAAGGATCGCGGGCCGCGGGTACTAAGGGAATACTACAGGCGCTTCTCGATCAGGTCGTTTCCCGCGTCCTGACATCGGGAATGGCGCAGGCCTCGCCGCCGCCGAACATGCGAGAGCGGGTGAGGAACCGTTTTTCACGGCCGTTATCGAGTGAAAACATGCCGCCGCGGCCGGGTACGACATCGATGATGAGCTGGGTATGCTTCCAGGCTTCGAACTGGCTGGCGCTGATATAGACGGGCACGCCGCCGATCTCGCCGAGCTTCACGTCCTGATCGCCGACGATGAAATCGTCGGTCGGATAACACATGGGTGAGGAACCGTCGCAGCAGCCGCCGGACTGATGGAAGAGGATTTTGGGATAATCGCGCTGGATTTCCCTGATGAGGTCGAGCGCTGCATCGGTTGCGAGCACGCGCGGCTCGCCATTGACCATCTGTTCCATGATTGCCTCCTCCAAGACAATGCCTCCTCCCCGTGAAGGGAGGAGGCTCGATAGTAGCACGATCGCCGGCTTCTCAGAAGAAGCCGAGCTTCTTCGGGCTGTAGCTCACCAGCATGTTCTTGGTCTGCTGGTAGTGGTCGAGCATCATCTTGTGCGTTTCGCGGCCGATGCCGGACTGCTTGTAGCCGCCGAAGGCCGCATGGGCCGGATAGGCATGGTAGCAATTGGTCCAGACGCGGCCGGCCTGGATTTCCCGGCCGAAGCGATAGGCGCGGTTGCCGTCGCGGGTCCAGACACCGGCGCCGAGGCCGTAGAGCGTGTCGTTGGCGATTTCGAGCGCTTCCTTCTCATCCTTGAAGGTGGTGACGGAGACGACCGGGCCGAAGATTTCCTCCTGGAACACACGCATCTTGTTGTGGCCCTTGAAGATGGTCGGCTTGATGTAATAACCGTCAGACAGTTCGCCGCCGAGATCGTTGCGCGAGCCGCCGGTCAGCACCTGTGCGCCCTCCTGCTTGCCGATATCGAGATAGGCGAGGATCTTTTCCATCTGCTCGGTGGAGGCCTGTGCGCCGATCATCGTTGCCGGATCGAGAGGGTTGCCCTGCTTGATGGCTTCGACGCGTTTGACGGCCCGCTCCATGAAACGGTCGTAGATCGATTCCTGGACGAGAGCGCGGCTCGGGCAGGTGCAGACTTCGCCCTGGTTCAGTGCGAACATGGCGAACCCTTCGAGCGCCTTGTCGAAGAAATCGTCGTCTTCGGCCGCCACATCGGCAAAGAAGATGTTGGGCGACTTGCCGCCGAGTTCCAGCGTGACCGGAATGAGGTTCTGGCTGGCATATTGCATGATGAGGCGACCCGTCGTCGTCTCGCCGGTAAACGCAATCTTGGCGATGCGCGGGCTGGAGGCGAGCGGCTTGCCGGCTTCGAGACCGAAACCGTTGACGATGTTGAGCACGCCGGGCGGCAGGAGATCGCCGACGAGTTCTGCCCAGAGAAGCAGCGAGGCGGGGGTCTGTTCGGCCGGCTTGATGACGACGCAGTTGCCGGCGGCAAGGGCCGGTGCCAGTTTCCAGGCAGCCATCAGGATCGGGAAGTTCCAGGGTATGATCTGGCCGACGACGCCGAGCGGTTCATGGAAGTGGTAGGCGACGGTGTCGTGATCGATTTCGCCGATCGTGCCTTCCTGGGCACGGATGCAGGAGGCGAAATAGCGGAAGTGGTCGATGGCGAGCGGAATGTCGGCCGCCATGGTTTCACGGATCGGCTTGCCGTTGTCCCAGGTTTCGGCCTGGGCCAGAAGCTCCAGCTTGTCTTCCATGCGCTGGGCGATCTTCATGAGGATGTTGGAGCGCTCGGTGGTGGAGGTGCGGCCCCATTTATCCTTGGCGGCATGGGCGGCATCGAGCGCGGCGTTGATGTCCTTTTCATCGGAGCGCGGGATCTCGCAGAGCTTGCCGCCGGTGACGGGCGTGACGTTGTCGAAATATTTGCCGCCGATCGGCTCACGCCACTCGCCGCCGATATAGTTGCCGTATTTCAGCTTGAACGGCGACTCGACGATTTTTTGATGAAGCATGTCATCCTCCCTTGATGAACAGGTTCCGGAACGAACCAGTGGGGGGAATCTGTGTCGCTTTTATCAGAGGGAACAGGGCGTCCGGCCAATACCGCAGTGCACAGTGTCGCAGAGTTGCGACAGGTTCGGGCAGCGCCACGAAATTGTGATCGTACCGCTTGCCCGACCCTCAATGCAGGTCGAGCTTTTTCATCTTCCTGTGCAGCGTGGCGCGGCTGATGCCGAGGGATGCGGCCGCCTGCGAGACATTGCCGTGGGTGCGCGACAGCGCCCTTAAAAGGGCTGCCTTCTCCGCTTCGGCCATCTCTTCTTCTCCCGAGACGCGGCCTTCGTGCAGTGCATCGGAGGCCGGAAGGCCGGCGGCGATATGCCTGTCGTCCAGCTTGAGGGCAAGGCGGGCGGCGCGGGTGGCGCCGAGGACGAGATCATGGCGGTCGACGGCCAGCAATGCGTTGGCGGAATTGGCGCCCGCCGGCACCATGACGAAACGGGCACCGGGAAAAGCGGAGCGGAACAGGTTGAGCTCGATGCGCATCGCCGCGTCGCGCACGGCCTGCGAGAGAATGGTGAGCGTCATCTCGTTGACGTCGTCGCGGCAGGTGGAGATGTCGAGGGCGGCGGCGAGCTGGCCGCGGTGATCGCGGATCGGCGCCGTGGTGCAGCTCAGCTTGATGTTGGAGCAATAAAAATGCTGGTCGCGGAAGACGGCGACGGCGCGCTCATCGGCAAGCGCCGTGCCGATGCCGTTGGTGCCGATGCTGGCCTCGGTCCAGACAGAACCCGTCCAGAGGCCGAGGTCGTGGAATTCCTTGTCGTTGCCGGCCGCCCCCCGACGCTCCAGCGCAATGCCGTTGCGATCGGTCAAAAGCAGGCAGCAGCCAGCCTTGCCGACAGTCGCAAAGAGACGGTCGAGTTCGTCGCGGGCCTCGGCGATCAATTGTTCGGATTGCTCTCGCGCAAGGCGGAACTCCTGTTCCGTGAGGCGCAGCGGCGCGCGTTTGTCCTCCGGCGCAAGCCGATACATGGTCATGCATCGGCGCCAGGAAGCCACAATCGGCGAGCTGGCCGCAGCCGAATTTTGCTGCGCGCACGTGTAGACATGCTCCGCATGCGCGGATTGTTCGTGCATGAAGGCTCCTCCCACGGAACTTGCGCATATTCTGATGTAAATGCGGCGGCTTTGCAATCGAGCCGGCCTGACGGCAGATTGTATGGATGGAATTTGCCTGACGGCGGATGTCGCAATTCTGAGACAGTTATGCCCGGCGGCTCGTCCCTCGTGATCGCGACAATATGAACGGCTGTCCGCTTGTCCGTGCGGTTTTGCGCAATAGCGTCGTATCTAAGGAGATATAACGACCAGCAGGCGCCGAGTGCCGGCATTTCTGACTTCACATTTCGGTGTTTGGGCTGATGGCGGTGAAACAGATCGGATCGCGGCTGCGTAATTCCCTCAGTAGGCAACAGCGAAAGAAAAAATCGCCATGCCGGGAATAAATGCCAGCCGGCGTTGTCTACCAGGGAAGATGAACCTGTCGCAGCTGCTGACCAGGAGAGCAAAGCGATGATGAACAGACGATTGCTGCTGACCACTGCCGGACTTGGCGCCTTTGCCCTGCGCCTTGGTTTCGGCAGTTCCGCGATGGCGGAGGAGACCTTTGCCGTCACCCATACCGACGAAGAGTGGCGCAAGCTGCTGACTGCGGATCAATATTCGGTGCTGCGGCAGGAGGGGACGGAATATCCCTTCACCAGCCCGCTGCTGCACGAAGAGCGCAAGGGCAATTTCGCCTGCGCGGGCTGCGACCAGGACGTCTTTTCTTCGGCCACGAAGTTCGATAGCGGCACGGGCTGGCCGAGCTTCTGGGCGCCGCTTGACGACAAGGTCGTCGGCACGACGCGCGACACGTCCTTCGGCATGGTGCGCGATGCCGTCCATTGCGGGCGCTGCGGCGGGCATCTCGGCCATGTCTTCAACGACGGGCCGAAGCCGACCGGGCTGCGCTACTGCATGAACGGCGTTGCCATGACATTCCACCCGGCTTCTGCCTGATCGACGGACGATTACGATGCTTCTCTTTGTCCTTGCCTATCTCGGCGGGGTGCTGACGATCGTCAGCCCCTGCATCCTGCCGGTGTTGCCCTTCGTCTTTGCGCGCGCCGGCCAGCCCTTCCTGCGCAGCACGTTGCCGATGCTGCTCGGCATGGCGGCGACATTTGCCGCGGTCGCCACGCTGGCAGCCGTCGGCGGCGGCTGGGCCGTGCAGGCCAACGAATATGGCCGCTACGCCGCCATCGTGCTGCTCGCCGTCTTCGGCATCGTCCTGCTGTTTCCGGCACTATCGGATTATCTGACGCGGCCGCTCGTTTCGCTTGGCGCGCGCCTGTCGCAATCGGCCGATCAAAGCACGCGCGGCGGCGGCTCGGCCATAGCCGCCTCGCTGCTGCTCGGGGTTGCGACCGGCCTGCTCTGGGCGCCCTGCGCCGGGCCGGTGCTCGGCCTGATCCTGACGGGGGCGGCGCTGCAGGGGGCCAATGTCGGCACGACGCTGCTGCTGCTTGCCTATGCGCTCGGTGCCGCGACCTCGCTGGCCTTGGCGCTTCTCATCGGCGGCAAGGTCTATCAGGCGATGAAACGGTCGCTCGGTCTCGGCGAATGGCTGCGGCGCGGTGTCGGCGTTGCGGTGCTCGTCGCCGTGGTGGCGATCGCGCTCGGCCTGGATACCGGCTTCCTGACGCAGGCCTCGCTCGCCAGCACCAATGTTCTGGAACAAGGGCTGGTCGATCAGTTCCGTCAGCAGAAGACGGCCGACAATGCCGGCGCCATGAAGTCGGTCGTCATGCCCGCGGGCGGTGGCGGCTCGATGGCGATGACGGCCAACAACCAGACGATGATGTCCGGCAATCCGGCCGCAATGAGCGGCAACAGCATGATGATGGCGATGAAGCCGAAGGGTGTGGCCGAGCAGCTGCCGGTCGAAGGCCAGATGCCGCCGCTCGACGGGGCCGTGCAATGGCTGAATTCCGCGCCGCTGACGGCCGAGCAGCTGAAGGGCAAGGTCGTGCTTGTCGATTTCTGGACCTATTCCTGCATCAACTGCCTGCGCGCCATTCCCTATGTCAAAGCCTGGGCGGAGAAATACAAGGATCAGGGCCTCGTCGTCATCGGCGTGCATTCGCCGGAATTCGCCTTCGAGAAGAACGTCGCCAACGTGAAGAAGGCGATTTCCGATCTCGGCATTACCTATCCCGTCGCGGTCGACAACGACTATGCGATCTGGCGGGCCTTCGATAACGAATACTGGCCGGCGCATTATTTCATCGATGCGAAGGGGCAGATCCGCCACCACCATTTCGGCGAGGGCGATTACGACCAGTCCGAACGGGTGATCCAGCAATTGCTTGCCGAAGCCGGCAAGACCAACGTCTCCAGCGATATCGTCGACGTGAAGGCCGCGGGTGCAGAAGCCGCTTCGGATGCGGCCAACGTGCAATCGCCGGAAACCTATATCGGTTATCAGCGTTCGGAAAACTTTGTCGACGACAAGGGCACGATCAACGATGCGGCGCATGACTACGTCGCGGCAACACCCAAGCTGAACGAATGGGGCCTGACCGGCAACTGGACCGTCGGCCCGGAACAGGCATCGCTGAATGCCGCCGATGGCAGCATCTACTATCGCTTCCATGCCCGCGACCTGCATCTGGTCCTCGGACCCGGCGCGGACGGCAAGCCGGTGCGCTTCACGGTGACGGTTGACGGCAAGGCGCCGGGCGACGGTCACGGGGTGGATACCGACGCCGATGGCAACGGCACGGTGACGGGGCAGCGGCTCTACCAGCTGGTGCGCGAAGCGGGGCCGGTCGGCGACCACACGTTCGAGATCCGCTTCCTCGATCCCGGCGTGCAGGCTTTCGCCTTCACCTTCGGCTGAGCCAGTCCACGATGCCTCTGGCCGCAGCGCGGCCCGTGGCGAAACAGGCGGTCAGCAGATAGCCGCCTGTCGGCGCCTCCCAGTCCAGCATCTCTCCGGCGGCAAAAATGCCGGGGAGATGTTTCAGCATATAGGTCTCGTCGATTGCGCTGAAGGCGATGCCGCCGGCAGAGGATATGGCCTCGGCGATGGGGCGTGGGCGCAGCAGCGGGATCGGCAGGGACTTGATGGCGGCGGCGAGTCTGTGCGGATCGTGGCGCTCCGACTCCAGCGTCAACTCCCTGAGAAGTGCGGCCTTGACGCCATCGATCCCGGCGCCTTTGCGCAGGCGGTTCGAAAAGCTCGTCTTGGCATCGTGCCGGGCGAGATCGCGGGACAGACGTTCAAGGCTGCGACCGGGAGCAAGATCGACCGTCAGCATTGCCTCGCCATGCCGCAGCAGGTCATCGCGCAAAGTGGCCGAGTGCGCATAGATCAGGCTGCCTTCGATGCCGTGTCTGCTGATGACGAACTCGCCGGGAAAGGTCCCGGCGCGCGAGGTTACCGTCACCGATTTCAGCGGCTCCCCGGCGAAACGAATGCGGAAGAGCTCACTCCAGGCGACATCGAAGCCGCAATTGGCGGGCTGAAACGGTGCGACTTCTATGCCGCGTTCAGACAGCAGCGGCACCCAGCCGGTATCCGAGCCAAGCCGCGGGTAGCTCGCGCCGCCGAGTGCGAGCAGTGTCGCATCGCAGGCTATGGTCTTGCGGCCTTCGGGCGTTTCGAAAAGGTCGCCGCCCTGCGCAAAACCAACCCAGCGATGGCGGGTGCAGAATTTGACGCCGCGGGATTCCAGCCGGGCGAGCCAGGCGCGCAGTAGCGGCGAGGCCTTCATCACCTTGGGAAAGACGCGGCCGGAGGAGCCGACGAAGGTTTCGGTGCCGAGATCGGCCGCCCAGGCGCGGATATCGGCCGGCGTGAAGGCGTCGAGGGCGGCGCGCAGCCGGGGATTGGCCTTTCCGAAGCGGGTGGCGAAACGCTCGTAATCTTCGGAATGGGTGATGTTAAGGCCGGATTTGCCGGCAAGCAGGAATTTGCGGGCAAAGGTCGGCATCGCGTCGTAGACGGAAACGGCGTGGCCGTTTGCCGACAGCACTTCGGCCGCCGAAAGGCCGGCGGGGCCGCCGCCGATGATCGCGATCGTCTTCTGTTTCATCGCGCCTTCTTGGCGCGGGCGGTCAGCGAGCGCAAGTCATCAATGGTGCGGATGGGCGCATTTGCCGTGGTCGGCAAGCACCTCGATGACCCGGCACTGATCGACGCGGCCATGGCCGCAGCCTTCGACCATCAGCTCCAGTTCCGCTTTCAGGGCGTTCAGGCTGCGGATACGCTGCTCGACTTCGATGAGACGCGCCTTGGCGATGGCGTCGGCGGAGGCGCAGGACTGGTGCGGATCGTCCTGGAGCTGCAGCAGCGTGCGGATCGCCTCGATCTCGAAGCCCAGTTCGCGGGCATGGCGGATGAAGGCGAGGCGGTTGAGGTCCGATGGTTCGTAGGAGCGCTGGTTGCCTTCGCTGCGGCTCGGCGCAGATAATAGGCCGATGCCTTCATAATAGCGGATCGTCGGCACTTTGACGCCGCTTTGGCGGGCGGCTTCACCGATGGTGATCTTTTTCATGATTTTCCTCTTGCACCTCTAGTCGCTAGAGGATGTAGGAAGGATGCTGCCTACAAGCAAGGATTTACATCATGAGCGAAGCAGCACAGGCACGGTACCGGGTTGGCGGCATGGATTGCGCCGCCTGCGCAACGAAAATCGATACGGCCGTCCGGCGTGTGCCCGGCGTCGAAGACGTCTCCGTATCGGTAACGGCGGGCACGATGACGGTGCGCCACGACGGCAGCAGCGATCTCAAGGCGATCGAGAAGAAAGTGACCGGCCTTGGCTATTCGGTTGCGCCGCTTGCGGGCAAGGCTCCTGCGCGCGCAAGCAGGACTGATGATGACCATGCGCATCACGATCATGACCATGATCACGAGCATAGCCATGATCACCATGGGCATGAGCATGATGATCACGGGCATCACGACCATGATCATGAAGGCCACGGTCACGATCATGCCGGTCACGGTCATTCGGGCCACGGGCATTCGCATGGCGCCGGGGAAGTCGAAGGCCTGCATGGCCGTGACGGGCCGACGACCGGCCCCTGGTGGCAGAGCAGGAAAGGCCGGCTGACGATCCTGTCCGGCCTTGCCCTGATTGTCGCCTATATCGTGGGCCATCTGGTGCCCCCGATCGCCTCCTATGCGTTCGTCGTCGCTATGCTGGTCGGGCTGGTGCCGATCGCGCGCCGTGCGGTGATGGCGGCGCTTTCCGGTACGCCCTTTTCCATCGAAATGCTGATGACGATTGCCGCCGTCGGCGCGGTCATCATCAATGCCGGCGAGGAGGCGGCCACGGTCGTGTTCCTGTTCCTTGTCGGTGAACTGCTCGAAGGCGTCGCCGCCGGCAAGGCGCGTGCCAGCATCCAGTCGCTGACGACGCTGGTGCCGAAGAACGCGCTGCTGGAGTCGGGCGGCGAGGTGAAGGAAGTGCCGGCCGAGACGCTGGCGGTCGGTTCCGTCATTCTCGTTCGGCCGGGAGATCGGATTTCCGCTGATGGCACTATTCTCTCCGGCGAAAGCGCGATCGACGAGGCGCCGGTGACGGGCGAAAGCACGCCGGTGCGCAAAGGCGCAGGTGAGACGGTGTTTGCCGCGACGGTGAATGGTGATGCCGCATTGCGTGTGCGCGTCACGGCCGCTGCCGAAGACAATACGATTGCCCGCGTCGTCAAACTGGTGGAGGAAGCCCAGGAATCGAAGGCACCGACGGAGCGCTTCATCGATCGGTTCTCTCGCTATTACACGCCAGGTGTCGTCGTCGTGGCGGCGCTGGTCGCCGTCCTGCCGCCGCTGCTGACGGGCGGGGCATGGGGCGAGTGGGTCTACAAGGGTCTGGCGATCCTGTTGATCGGCTGCCCCTGCGCGCTGGTCATTTCCACGCCGGCGGCAATTGCTGCCTCGCTTTCGGCGGGAGCGCGCCGCGGTCTGCTGATGAAGGGCGGAGCGGTCCTGGAATCGCTCGGCAAGGTGACGGTCGTCGCCTTCGACAAGACGGGCACGCTGACCGAAGGCAAGCCGCAGGTCACCGATATCATTGCCTATGGACGTTCGGAGGCGGAGGTGCTTTCGCGCGCTGCCGTTCTCGAGCAGGGCTCCAGCCATCCGCTTGCGCTGGCGATCCTCAACCGTGCCAAGGCCGATCGCGTGCCCGTGCCGCCCGCTTTCGAGGTGGAAGCGTTGCCCGGCAAGGGCGTGACCGGCAAGGTGGGCGGCGAGACGCTCGATCTCCTGTCGCCGCCGGCCGCACGCGAGCGGGGGGCGTTGAACGCCGAACAGGATGAGCAGGTCGCGGTGCTGAACGGCGCGGGCAAGAGCGTTTCGGTACTGCTCGTCAGCGGCGCTGCGGCCGGCCTGATTGCCATGCGCGACGAGCCGCGCGAGGATGCAAAGAGCGGGCTTGCGACGCTGAAGGCGGCGGGCGTGCGCGCCATCATGCTGACGGGCGACAACAAGCGCACGGCAGCGGCCGTTGCCGGCGATCTCGGCATCGACTGGCAGGGTGAGCTGCTGCCGCAGGACAAGCAGCGCATCGTCGGCGAACTGAAGCGCGAAGGGCTGCTCGTCGCCAAGGTCGGCGACGGCATCAACGATGCGCCGGCACTTGCATCCGCCGATGTTGGCATCGCCATGGGCGGCGGCACCGACGTGGCGCTGGAAACGGCAGATGCTGCCGTGCTGCACGGGCGTGTCGGCGACGTGGCGCGCATGATCGACCTTTCGAAGCGGACGATGCGCAATATTTTCCAGAACATCAGCATCGCGCTCGGGCTGAAAGTCGTGTTCCTCGTTACCACCATCATCGGTCTGACCGGCCTGTGGCCGGCGATCCTCGCCGATACGGGCGCGACCGTGCTGGTGACAATGAATGCGCTTCGCCTTCTTCAGATAAAGACATAAAGATTTCTTTATGTCATCTTGACGTTCGGATGCGGCGGGTGCATGCTTGCCGCATCGTGGTTCTCGGGATCAGGCGATCCCGAGCTAAGAGGGAATTCGGTGCGGCTATCGCCAAGACCGGAGCTGCCCCCGCAACTGTAAGCGGATAGACACCGTCCTACGACGTCACTGGGAAGACGCCTGGGAAGACTGGACGATGTCGACGACCCGCAAGCCAGGAGACCTGCCGCGATAGATAACGTCCACGGGCGGGGTGTCCCGGTGTGCCGCTTTGCGCGAGACGGCACGCCTGTGGCCGCACCTCGTCGATGCGTTGCGCCTGAGCCTTGCCCATAACCTTCGGGGTAAGGAAATGACCATCAAGACTGCCAATCTCGGCTTTCCGAGGATCGGAAAACATCGCGAACTGAAATTCGCGCTGGAAAGCTATTGGGCCGGCAAATCCGACGCCGGCGCGCTTCTCGACGTGGCCAAGCGGCTGCGGGCCGAAAACTGGGGCCTGCAGAAAGAGAAGGGGATCGATATCATCCCTTCCAACGATTTCTCGCTTTACGACCATGTGCTCGACACGGCCGTCATGGTCGGTGCCGTTCCTGCTGCCTATGGCTGGAAGGGCGGTCTGGTTTCGCTCGACATCTATTTCGCCCTGGCGCGCGGGGCGACCGGCGACGAGGCGCATGCCGATTGCGGCCATCAGCACCATCGGGGGCATGGCGTGCCGGCGCTGGAAATGACGAAATGGTTCGATACGAACTATCATTATATGGTGCCGGAACTCGGTCCCGATCAGTCCTTCTCACTGACAGCCAACAGGCCGCTCGATGCCTTCATCGAGGCGAAGACGCTCGGCATCCATACACGTCCTGTCATTCTCGGTCCGGTCACGTTCCTGAAACTCGCCAAGGGAAGCGCGGAAGATTTTGCGCCGATCAGCCTGCTGGAACGCCTGCTGCCGGTCTATGCAAGGGTGCTTGCGGAACTCAGCGCCGCCGGGGCCGACTGGGTACAGATCGACGAACCGTGCCTCGTGCTGGATCTCTCGGGAGAAGAGCAGGCGGCTCTCATACATGCCTACGGGGCGCTGCACGAACTGGTGCCGAACCTGAAGATCATGCTCACCACCTATTTCGGCGCAATCGGCGACAATCTGTCGATGGCGCTTGCGTTGCCGGTCGCGGGGCTGCATGTCGATCTCGTTCGCGCTCCGCAGCAGATCGACGCGCTTCTCAAGGCGCCTGACGGCCTGGTGTTGTCGCTCGGCGTCATCGACGGGCGCAACATCTGGAGGGCGGACCTCGCTGCGATCCTGGAGAAGATTGAACCGCTGGTCCGGCATTTCGGTGCCGACCGGCTGCAGATCGCGCCCTCCTGCTCGCTGCTGCATGTGCCGATCGATCTGGAACTGGAGACCGGGCTTGATGGTGAGCTGAGATCGTGGCTCGCCTTCGCGACCCAGAAACTGGACGAAATTGCAGCGCTCGGCAATGCCGGCAATGCTTCCGGGGCGATTGCGGCCGCCTCGCAGGCCGTCGCCTCGCGGGCTCGATCCGCGCGCGTGCATGACCAGAAAGTCAGGCAGCGCGTCGGCGCGATCGATGCGGCGATGAAGACACGCGGCAGTGCCTTTGCCGAGCGGACAGGCCTGCAGGAGCGTAAACTTCGGCTGCCGCTCTTTCCAACGACGACGATCGGCTCCTTCCCGCAGACGTCGGACGTGCGAAAATCCCGCTCGGCCTTCACCAGGGGCACGATCAGCGAGACAGAGTACGATGCCTTCCTGAAAAAGGAGACCGAAGCGGCGATCCGCTGGCAGGAAGAGATCGGCCTCGACGTGCTCGTCCACGGCGAATTCGAGCGTAACGACATGGTGCAGTATTTCGGCGAGCAGCTTTCCGGCTTTGCCTTCACGCAGCATGCCTGGGTGCAGAGTTACGGCTCGCGCTATGTCCGCCCGCCCATCATCTTCGGCGACGTCTCCCGCCCCGCACCGATGACGGTGGAATGGTGGCGTTATGCGCAATCGCTGACGCAAAAGCCGGTCAAGGGCATGCTGACCGGGCCGGTGACGATCCTCAACTGGTCCTTCGTGCGCGACGATCTCTCGCGTGCCGATGTCAGCCGGCAGATCGCGCTCGCGATCCGTGACGAGGTGCTCGATCTCGAACGGGCCGGCGCGGCGATGATCCAGATCGACGAGGCCGCCCTTCGCGAAGGTCTGCCGCTGCGCAAGGCCGATTGGAAGACCTATCTCGACTGGGCTGTCGAAAGTTTTCGCCTGTGCTCATCCGGCGTATCGGACGAAACGCAGATCCACACGCATATGTGCTATTCGGAGTTCAACCAGATCATCGATGCGATTGCGGCGATGGATGCCGACGTGATCTCGATCGAGACCTCACGGTCGAAGATGGAACTGCTGGAGGCCTTCCGCAGCTACAAATATCCGAACGAGATCGGCCCCGGCGTCTACGACATCCATTCGCCCCGCGTTCCCGAAGTCGAGGAGATGACCGAACTCCTGACGCTGGCGCGCCAGCGTCTGACGGATGGGCAGCTCTGGATCAATCCGGATTGCGGATTGAAGACGCGCAAGTGGGAAGAGGTTCGCCCGGCGCTCGTCAACATGGTCGCTGCCGCAAGGCTGCTGCGTGGGGCGGCAGCATCGACCCACTCCTGAGCGTCCAAGTGATTCCCGGAAGCCGGCGATCTGCCGGCTTCCACCCGCAAGCCCTCCTCCGCAGCCTGCTTTCTTTAAGCATCCGTTAACCACGTTTTTCACAGGAATGCAGCGATTTCAAACATGCCGTAACGCGATGCACAAACCATCCGTTGACGCAAACCGGGATTCGCGTACTATATCTAGTGTTCAAGGTTCTTTCGATTCGCGAGAGTCGAGGGCTAAGACGGGAATACGGTGCGTTTCGCCATGACGGCGCGACAAGGCCGTAGCTGCCCCCGCAACTGTAAGCGGCGAGCAACTGTCCGATTTCAGGTCACTGAGGCATGAAGCTTTGGGAAGGCTGGGGGCAGGGTGCTTCGACCCGCGAGCCAGGAGACCTGCCTTGAACGAGATGTCCACGGGCGGGGTGTCCGGAAGGTCGCGTAGATGTCAGGCGGAGAAATCCGCATCCGTTGCGCTGCCCCCGAACGTCCGCATGAACACTTCGGGGTTGAAGTCATGTCGAGAGCATCAAAACCGCCGCCTGCGCAGATCCTGCGGGGAAGAGTGTTCGGCGTGTAATACGCCCATTTGCCAGATCCATATCAAGCGTTGCCTCGGACGCCGCAAGGCGCCCGATCCCGGTATTGCGTCCGGAATCCATTGACATCACGAGGAACATGATGAGCGTTACCGTTTACAGCAAGCCTGCCTGCGTACAGTGCACCGCTACCTACCGCGCCCTCGACCGTCTGGGCGTCGACTATCAGATCATCGATATTTCCGAGGATGCCGACGCGCTCGATCGCGTGCGCGGCATGGGCTACATGCAGGTCCCGGTCGTCGTTGCCGGCGACAGCCACTGGGCGGGTTTCCGTCCCGACATGATCAGCGCGCTCTCCTGAGCGGAGAGGAGCGATGGGCCTGATCGTCTATTTTTCCAGCCGGTCCGAGAATACCCATCGTTTCGTCGAGAAGCTGGGACTGCGCGCGGCGCGCATTCCCCTCGGCGCTGAAGACATCCACGTTCACGAACCCTATGTGCTGATCTCGCCCACCTATTGCGGCGACGGCGGCCCGGGAATCGTGAAGGGAGCCGTGCCCAAGCAGGTGATCCGCTTCCTCAACGACGCGGAAAACCGCTCCAACATCCGCGGCGTGATTGCTGCGGGCAACAGCAATTTCGGCGAGACCTACGGGCTTGCCGGCGACGTGATCTCGCAGAAGTGCCGGGTGCCGTATCTCTACCGGTTCGAGCTTCTGGGAACTGCCGAGGATGTCGCCAATGTCAAAAACGGGATGGGACGATTTTGGACACGGGAACAAGCCTGACGCGAGATGCGGGCGCAAAGCCGCTGAAGGCGGCCGAAGCGCTGGACTACCACGCGCTGAACGCGATGCTGAACCTCTATGACGATGAGGGAAAGATCCAGCTCGACAAGGACCGCATGGCGGCCAAGCAGTATTTCCTGCAGCATGTGAACCAGAACACGGTGTTCTTCCACAATCTTCGGGAGAAGCTCGATTATCTCGTAACTGAAGGCTATTACGAGCAGGACGTGCTCGACCAGTATTCTTTCAATTTTGTGCGTGACCTGTTCGACCAGGCCTATGCCAAGAAGTTCCGTTTTCCGACCTTCCTCGGCGCCTTCAAATATTACACCAGCTATACGCTGAAGACTTTCGACGGCAAGCGCTACCTGGAGCGTTATGAAGACCGTATCTGCATGGTGGCGCTGACGCTGGCCGGGGGCAACGAGCAGCTCGCCCGCGATCTGGTCGAAGAGATCATCACCGGCCGTTTCCAGCCGGCAACGCCGACCTTCCTCAATGCCGGCAAGAAACAGCGCGGCGAGCTCGTCTCGTGCTTCCTGCTGCGCGTCGAAGACAATATGGAATCGATCGGCCGCTCCATCAATTCCGCACTGCAGCTTTCCAAGCGCGGCGGCGGCGTGGCGCTGTCCTTGACGAACATCCGTGAAGCCGGTGCGCCGATCAAGCAGATCGAGAACCAGTCCTCCGGCATCATTCCCGTCATGAAGCTGCTGGAAGACAGTTTCTCCTATGCCAACCAGCTCGGTGCGCGGCAGGGGGCGGGCGCCGTCTATCTCAACGCGCATCACCCCGATATCATGCGCTTCCTCGATACCAAGCGCGAAAATGCCGACGAGAAGATCCGCATCAAGACGCTGTCGCTCGGCGTCGTCGTGCCCGACATCACCTTCGAGCTCGCCAGGAACAACGAGGATATGTACCTCTTCTCGCCCTATGACGTGGAGCGGGTCTATGGCGTGCCCTTCACCGAAATCTCGGTGACGGAGAAGTATCGCGAGATGGTGGCGGATGCCCGTATCACCAAGAAGAAGATCAAGGCGCGCGAATTCTTCCAGGTGATCGCCGAGATCCAGTTCGAGAGCGGCTATCCCTACATCATGTTCGAAGACACGGTGAACCGGGCAAACCCGATCGACGGCCGCATCACCATGAGCAATCTCTGCTCGGAAATCCTGCAGGTGAGCGAGGCGAGCACCTTCAACGACGACCTGTCCTACAAGCATCTCGGCAAGGATATTTCCTGCAATCTCGGCTCGCTCAACATCGCCATGGCGATGGATTCATCCGATTTCGGCAAGACGATCGAAACCTCGATCCGGGCGCTGACGGCCGTTTCCGACATGAGCCATATTTCCTCGGTTCCGTCGATCGAAAAGGGCAATGACGACAGCCACGCCATCGGCCTGGGACAGATGAACCTGCACGGATATCTCGCCCGCGAGCGCATCCACTACGGTTCGGAAGAGGGCGTCGATTTCACCAATATCTATTTCTATACGGTGACCTATCACGCGCTGCGCGCCTCCAACCGCCTGGCGGTCGAGCGTGGTTCAAGCTTCAAGGGTTTCGAGAAGTCGAAATATGCCTCGGGCGACTATTTCGACAAATATACCGAGCAGGAATGGAAGCCGGCGACCGAGAAGGTGCAGGCGCTGTTTGACGGCGCCGGCATTCATATTCCGACGCGGGAAGACTGGCTGGAGCTGAAGAAGGCCGTCATGGCCTCCGGGCTCTATAATCAGAACCTGCAGGCCGTGCCGCCGACGGGCTCGATCTCCTACATCAACCACTCGACCTCCTCGATCCACCCGATCGTGTCGAAGATCGAGATCCGCAAGGAAGGCAAGATCGGCCGCGTCTATTATCCCGCGCCGTTCATGACCAACGACAATCTCGACTATTACGAGGACGCCTACGAGATCGGACCGGAGAAGATCATCGATACCTACGCGGCGGCCACCCGGCATGTCGACCAGGGCCTGTCGCTGACGTTGTTCTTCCGCGATACGGCAACGACGCGCGACATCAACCGCGCCCAGATCTATGCCTGGAAGAAGGGCATCAAGACGATCTACTACGTCCGCCTTCGCCAGATGGCGCTGTCCGGTACCGAGGTGCAGGGCTGCGTGTCTTGCACGCTGTGATTTGATTTCCGGCTCTGGGCCGAGAGTTTCGAGCCCGTGGCCCCCTCATTCGCCTGCCGGCACCTTCTCCCCGATGGGGAGAAGAAACAAGCGGCTTGCACGGCGTCCCCCTCCCCCAGCGGGGAGAGGGCAGGGTGAGGGGGCCACGAACTCCAACAGATTTTGTCGAGGAAAGACAGACTAATGAACATGGCCTTCAAACCCGCCTCCCGCGTGCGCGCCATCAACTGGAACCGTATCGAGGACGACAAGGATCTCGAAGTCTGGAACCGCCTCACCGGCAATTTCTGGCTGCCGGAAAAAGTGCCGCTGTCGAACGACATTCCCTCCTGGGCAACGCTGACGGCGGCCGAGCAGCAGCTGACGATCCGCGTCTTCACCGGGTTGACGCTGCTCGACACGATCCAGAACGGCGTCGGCGCGGTCAAGCTGATGGCCGATGCGGCAACCCCGCATGAGGAGGCGGTGCTCTCCAACATTTCCTTCATGGAGGCGGTGCATGCGCGCTCCTATTCCTCGATCTTCTCGACGCTCTGCCTGACGCCAGATGTCGACGATGCCTATCGCTGGTCGGAGGAGAACGAGTTCCTGCAACGCAAGGCGGCGCTGATCATGGAGCATTATGCGTCCGGCGATGCGCTCAGGAAGAAGGTTGCGAGCGTCTTCCTCGAAAGCTTCCTTTTCTATTCCGGCTTCTATCTGCCGATGTACTGGTCGAGCCGCGCCAAGCTCACCAATACGGCGGACATGATCCGGCTCATTATCCGCGACGAGGCGGTGCACGGCTATTATATCGGCTACAAGTTCCAGCGCGGCCTGGAAAAACTCTCCGAAGAGCGCCGGCAGGAGATCAAGGATTTTGCCTTCGACCTGCTGCTCGAACTCTACGACAACGAGGCGAAATATACAGAAGCGCTCTATGACGGCGTCGGGCTGAGTGAGGACGTCAAGAAGTTCCTGCACTACAATGCCAACAAGGCGCTGATGAACCTTGGCTACGAGGCGCTGTTTCCGGCCGAGGCCTGCAAGGTCAATCCGGCGATCCTGTCGGCGCTGTCGCCCAATGCGGACGAGAACCACGACTTCTTCTCGGGCTCAGGCTCGTCCTATGTCATCGGCAAGGCTGTCGCCACCGAAGACGAAGACTGGGATTTCTAGGGATTAACCGCACGTAGCCCCTTATCATCCGGCCCGCTATCGCCCACATTCAGCGCGAGCAGAGATTCTGTTTTCGGTCTGATGTGGCGTAGCGGGAGTTTTCGATGAAGTCTTCTTTCAAAAGGGCGGATGCGTCCGGCGAAGCTGCCGAGGGCGTCTGGCCGATCCGCCGGCGCCGGATTCTCGACTGGCTGGTCAACGAGACACGCGGCGAGCGCTTCATCGACAATATCCTGGTGGAAATGTGCGAGAGGCTCCTGGCGGCCGGTGTGCCGGTGACGCGCTCGAGCCTGCATTTTCGCACCAATCACCCGCAATGGATCGGTGCCCGCATCCTGTGGACGAAAGGGATGAAGGAGGCAAAGATCAACACCTTTGCCTATGGCGTGGAAAAGACGCCGCAGTTCCTGAACAGCCCGGTCAACGAGATCCACAACGGCGCGGGCGAGGTGCGGATGAACCTCGAAGGCGACGGGGAGCAATATACCTATCCGCTCTATCAGGAGCTGCGGGACGGCGGGTTTACCGAATATATCGCCTGGCCTGTCGAGCATACGTTCGACAAGCGCCACATCGTCACCTTCTCCACCAACAAGCCCGGCGGCTTTGACGACGATCACATCGATTTCCTGCGCGACCTGCTGCCGGCCCTGACGCTCGTCAGCGAAATCAGGCTGAAGAACATCATGGCACGCACGATGTTGCAGACCTATGTGGGGCCGCACGCGAGCGAACAGATTCTTTCCGGCGTTACGACGCGCGGCAGCGGCATGACGGTGGGGGCGGCGATCATGATCTGCGACCTGCGCGACTTTACGAGCATTTCCGATCTCTGGCCGCGCGACGATGTCATTCAACTGCTCAACGATTATTTCGATGCCATATCCGATCCGATCGAGCGCAACGGCGGCGAGATCCTCAAATTCATGGGCGATGGACTGCTGGCTATCTTTCCGCTGACAAAGCCGACCGCCTGCAACGATCTTCTGAGCGCGATCCGCGGCGGCCAGGCGGCGATGGCGCGGCTGAACAAGAGGCTGCGGCGCGCGGGCCGCGATCCGCTGCGTTACGGCGTCGGCGTGCATGTCGGCGATGTCATGTACGGCAATATCGGATCACGCCGGCGGCTGGACTTCACCGTTATCGGCCCGGCGGTCAACATCGCCTCGCGGCTCGAAAGCCTGACGAAGGAGGTCAAGCGGCCCGTACTGCTGTCGCGCGCTTTCGTCGAGATGGCGAGCTGCGACGAAGAGATGGACGATCTCGGCACCTTCCCGTTGCGCGGGCTCGGCGAGCCGGTCGACGTCTTCGCCTTCCGGGACAACTGACGGCACGCTCAGGCGAGCGGAAAGTTGATCTGCGGCGGCAGCAGCAGGCTGTCGTTTTCGGCTGCCGGATTGCCGATGCGCTGAAGAAGCATCCGGCCGAGATGTTCGCCGGCCTCGACCAGATCCTCGTAGATCGTGTCGATCTTCGGCTGAAGGTGCGTCAGGAGATGGGACGTCTCCTTGGCGACGATATCGTAATCTTCGGCCAGGACGCGGCCGGCATCGCCCATCGCGCTGACGAGCGCCAGCGCGGAAACCTCGCCCGGACAGACAAAACCGTCGGGAACGTCAGGGGCGGCGGCGCGCGCGCGGAAGAAATCCCTCAGTTCGTTGGCCGGCGAATCGAGCGTGACGGCCTCCGATATTTCGTAGGCGACGCCCGCCTCGCGCACGGCGGTCATGAAGCCGTGAAGGATGTGCTGGCTGAAGGTCAGGCGTTTCGGGGGCATGACGACCGTGACCTTCTTCCTGCCCTTGGCGATCAGGCGCCGGGTGGCTTCATAGGCGAAGGCGTAATTGTCGTAATCGACATAAGGGTGCGGCGTCGAAAATTCGGTGCGCCCGTGGGAAACGAAAGGGAAGCCCACCTCCTGCAGCATCCGCACGCGCGCATCGAAGGGCTCCGTGCGCGTGAAGATCAGGCCGTCGGCGAAATTGTTGCGGACGATATATTCCGCCGCTTCGAGATCGGTCGTCGATAGGAAATTCGGGGCAACGACGAGGTGGTAGGACGTCTCTTTCAGCACCTTGGCGATGCCGTACATGATGGCGGTGCCGAAACCGACGACTTCCTGGTGCGGATCGAGAAGGATGCTGATGACATTGGTGCGGCCCGTCTTGAGGCGCTGGGCGGCGCGGTCGGGCAGGTAGCCGATCTCGCGGGCAATGCGGTGGACGCGCTCGCGCGTCTCGACCGATATCTGCGGCGCATCGCTCAAGGCGCGCGAAACCGTCGTCACCGCAAGACCGGTCAAGGTCGCGATCGTGCGCAAAGTCGGCTTGCCGCGTCTTTGCGCGGCGTCCGGATTTTCACCACGTTGCAGTTGGGACGATTCGGTCACTGAGGACATTCCGTGCTGGATCGCGGCTACAATAACACGATGAAACCGGCGTGCAATCAATCAATGCAAACGATTTAAATTTTTACGATTTCTTAGCTCTTCCAAAAAAATCAAATAAAATCAACAGTTATTTGACTAATCATATTTTTCTCGGGAGTCGAGGAAGGACTTGACGCGGCTGCGTTTATAACGTTTTAAATTGTCAACCGCGCTGGGAGGCGCGGTCTGGTGCCTGACCGCCCTTGCGGCGGACAGCATCGGGGCGGCTGAGGCGGATCTCGCTGCCCATTCACGAACGGGAGGATATTCATGCGCAAGTTTTTGAGCTCGGCAGCCCTTGCTGTCGTGATGATGGCGGGCTTCGGCAGCGCTCATGCGGCCGACGTCAAGGAAGTCCAGATGCTGCACTGGTGGACGTCGGGCGGCGAAGCCGCGGCGCTCAACGTGCTGAAGGGCGACCTTGCCAAGGAAGGCTATGCCTGGAAGGACGTTCCGGTCGCCGGCGGCGGCGGCGATGCGGCCATGACCGCGCTGAAGGCGATGGTTGCGGCCGGTACCTATCCGACCGCTTCGCAGATGCTCGGCTACACCGTGCTCGACTATGCCCAGGCCGGCGTCATGGGCGACCTGACCGAGACGGCGAAGAAGGAAGGCTGGGACAAATCTGTTCCGGCCGCGCTGCAGAAGTTCTCCGTCTATGACGGCAAGTGGGTCGCAGCACCGGTCAACGTCCACTCCGTCAACTGGCTTTGGATCAACAAGTCCGTCATGGACAAGATCGGCGGTACGCAGCCGAAGACCTTCGACGACCTGATCGCGCTGCTCGACAAGGCGAAGGCAGCCGGCGTCATCCCGCTCGCCCTCGGCGGTCAGAACTGGCAGGAAGCCACGATGTTCGATTCCATCGTGCTGTCGACCGGCGGTCCGGAGTTCTACAAGAAGGCCTTCAACGATCTCGACGAGGAGTCGCTGAAGTCCGACACGATGAAGAAGTCGTTCGATAACCTCGCCAAGATCATTCAGTATGTCGATCCAAACTTCTCGGGCCGCGACTGGAACCTGGCGACCGCCATGGTCATCAAGGGCGATGCGCTCGTGCAGGTCATGGGTGACTGGGCGAAGGGCGAATTCGTCGCCGCCAAGAAGACCCCGAACACCGACTTCCTGTGCTACCGCTTCCCCGGCACCGACGGCAGCGTGATCTACAATTCCGACATGTTCGGCATGTTCAACGTTCCCGACGACCGCAAGGCCGCGCAGGTCGCGCTCGCCACGGCAACGCTGTCGAAGAGCTTCCAGTCCGCCTTCAACGTCGTCAAGGGTTCGGTTCCTGCCCGTACCGACGTTCCGGATACGGATTTCGACGCCTGCGGCAAGAAGGGCATTGCCGACTTGAAGGCTGCCAACGAGGGCGGCACGCTGTTCGGTTCGCTGGCACAGGGTTATGGTGCCCCGCCGGCAATCGCCAACGCCTATAAGGACGTCGTTTCGAAATTCGTCCATGGTCAGATCAAGACCTCGGACGAAGCCGTAACCCAGCTCGTCCAAGCCATCGACGACGCCCGCTAACATTCCCACCGATCACGGCTTTCCCGCCTTTCCTGCGGGAAAGCCACAGCCCCTGCCATGCGGGGAGGAGATGATCCCATGAGCACAGTTGCGACCACGGATCCGGTCCTGACGTCGAAATCTTCCACCCGCACGTCCATTCGAGGCCGGCTGCAGGATGCGCTGCCGAAGATCGTGCTGGCGCCGAGTTTCCTCATCACCGTCATCTTCGTCTACGGTTTCATCGTCTGGACGGCCTATCTCTCCTTCACCAATTCCAAGACCTTTCCGTCCTATGCGCTGACCGGCTCGCGCGCCTATCAGCGGCTCTGGCGCTGGACGTTCGAGAGCGATCCGCCGTCCTCCTGGTACACGTCGATCACCAATATGGGGATCTTCGGCTTCCTCTATATTTTCATCTGCCTGGGGCTCGGCCTGCTGCTCGCCATCCTTCTCGACCAGAAAATCCGCGGCGAAGGTATCCTGCGGCCGATCTTCCTCTATCCGATGGCGCTCTCCTTCATCGTAACAGGCGTTGCCTGGAAATGGTTCCTCGATCCGGGGCTCGGGCTGGAGCAGACGCTGCACCATTTCGGCTGGACGAGCTTCCATTTCGACTGGATCAAGAACAAGGATTTCGTCATCTACACCGTCGTCATCGCCGGTGTCTGGCAGGCCTCGGGCTTCGTCATGGCGATGTTCCTCGCCGGCCTGCGCGGTATCGACGGCGAAATCATGAAGGCGGCGCAGATCGATGGCGCCTCGCCCTTCCAGATGTACCGGCGCATCGTCATTCCGATGCTGCGGCCGATCTTCCTGTCGGCCTTCATCGTGCTCGCCCATATGGCGATCAAATCCTACGACCTCGTGGTCGCGCTGACATCGGGTGGCCCCGGCGGTTCCGCCTGGCTGCCGTCCAACTTCATGTACGAATATACGTTCAAGCGGAATGAAATGGCTGTCGGTTCCGCGAGCGCCATCATCATGCTGATGACCATCTCGGCGATCATCGTTCCCTATCTCTATTCCGAACTGAGGGAGAAGGCGCGATGAGCAGCATTACCTCCTCCGAGATCGCGCATAGCGGCAATAGCGGCCGCTGGATCGGCCGGGTCATCATTTACGGCCTGCTGCTGATCTTTGCGGTTCTCTATCTGATGCCGCTCTTCGTGATGCTGACGACCTCGTTCAAGACCATGGACGAGATCCAGGGCGGCAACATGCTGGCGCTGCCGCAGTCGCCGACGCTCGACCCCTGGTTCAAGGCCTGGGGCGAAGCCTGTGTCGGCCTCACCTGCACCGGCATCAAGGGCTATTTCTGGAACTCGATCAAGATGGTCGTACCGGCAGTGGCGATCTCGACTATCCTGGGTGCACTAAACGGCTACGTGCTGACCAAATGGCGTTTTCCGGGCCATACGCTGGTCTTCGGGCTGATGCTCTTTGCCTGCTTCATCCCGTTCCAGTCGGTGCTCCTGCCGATGGCGACCATTCTGGGCGCGCTCGGCCGTTTCGGCATGACGCTGCAGAATGCCACGGGCTTCAGCTTTGGCTTCGGCAATCCGACCGTGAACCTCGTCTTCGTGCACGTCGTTTACGGCCTCGGCTTCACGACGCTATTCTTCCGCAATTTCTACGAGGCTTTCCCGACGGAGCTCGTGAAGGCGGCGCAGGTGGATGGCGCGAGCTTCTTCCAGATCTTCCGCCGCATCATGCTGCCGAACTCGCTGCCGATCATCGTGGTGACGGTCATCTACCAGTTCACCAATATCTGGAACGACTTCCTTTTCGCTTCGGCCTATGCCGGCACGGGCGATTCCATGCCGATGACGGTGGCGCTGAACAACGTCGTCAATACCTCGACCGGCGTGGTCGAATACAATGTCAACATGGCTGCGGCGATGATCGCGGCCGTACCTACGCTCATCGTCTATATCCTCGCCGGCCGCTACTTCGTGCGCGGTCTGATGGCGGGCGCCGTCAAAGGGTGATCCATGGCTTTCCTTGAAATTTCCGGTCTCAAGAAGCGCTTCGGCGCCGTCGATATTCTCAAGGGGATCGACCTGGAACTCGAAAAGGGCGGCTTCCTGGTGCTGGTCGGCCCGTCGGGCTGCGGCAAGTCCACGCTGCTCAACACCATTGCCGGGCTCGAGGCGATCACCGAAGGTGAAATCCGCATCGACGGGCGGGCGATCAACGATCTGCATCCGTCCAAGCGCGATATTGCCATGGTGTTCCAGAGCTATGCGCTCTATCCGAACATGACGGTCGCCGGCAACATCGCCTTCGGCATGGAAATCCGTGGCGTGCCGAAGGAAGAGCGTGAAAAGGCGATCAAGCAGGTCTCCGACATGCTGCAGATCGGTCATCTGCTCGATCGCAAACCGTCGCAGCTGTCGGGCGGTCAGCGTCAGCGCGTGGCGATGGGCCGCGCGCTGGTGCGCAATCCGCAGGTCTTCCTGTTCGACGAACCGCTGTCCAACCTCGACGCGAAGCTGCGCGTGGACATGCGCACGGAAATCAAGCGCCTGCATCAGCGCATGGGCACGACGATCGTCTATGTCACGCACGATCAGATCGAGGCGATGACGCTGGCAACGAAGATCGCCGTTCTGAAAGACGGGGTGCTGCAGCAGTTCGGCACGCCGGCCGAGATCTATAACAGCCCGGCCAATGTCTTCGTGGCCGATTTCATGGGGTCCCCGGCCATGAACCTGCTCAACGCCACCGTCGAAAACGGCGCGGGCGGGTTGCAGGTGTCGCTGGAGCGGCCGAATGGCGAGCCGCTGAAGCTGCCGGTCAATGCCGGCAATAACAGTCTGACCGGCTATGCCGGCAAGCAGGTGATCTTCGGCATTCGCCCGGAAGCCCTGACCGATATCGACGGCGCCGACCGCAAGGCCAAGTCGGTCGTGCACGGCGATTGCGCCATCGAGGTCGTGGAGCCGGCCGGTTCGGATACGTTTGCCGTCACCAAGCTCGGCGGTAAGTCGGTGGTGGCGCGTCTTGGCGCCGATGCCGGCATCCTGCCCGGCCAGAACACCCGCCTTGCCTTCAATCTCGACAAGGCGGTGTTCTTCGATCCGGCCAGCCAGTTGAGGATCGCTTAGCCAGCGAAACTGGCGCCCGTCAGACGGACGCCACGGAGATCGTGACCGGTGCGAAGCGGCCAGATGTCGCTTCGACCGTGATTTCGCCCGTCAAGCCCGTTGCCTCCAGCCAGAAGCCGGCGGTTCCGCCCTGCAGGGGCACGGCCGTCGGGCCAACGATCCTGGCCGGACCGTGGACGGTCAGCGTCACCACATCATTGAGGAAGGGCAGGCGCTGGCCGTACTGGTCGAGCGCGCGCAGGACGACGCGGGTCGTGTCGCGTTCGCGGGCCTTCAGCGTCGTGCGGTCGGGCGCGACGTCCAGCCTGGTCGGCAGCGGATCGGCGGCGAGCGTCAGTTTCGCTACGGGCTTGCCGTTGATGAAGCCGGTGAATTCGCCGTCGATCCATTCCAGACCCCAGCGGCCGAGTTCGTCCTGGGTGAAATGGCGGTGGTCGAGCACGACGGGCGGGTGCGGCAGATGCGGATAGTTTTCCCGGTCCGGGCCGATACGCTTGGTGAGCGTCCCGTAAGTCAGCTCCACCTCGTCGCAATTGGTCAGGATGATCAGCGGCAAGACGCCGCCGATGCTGCGTTCGCCGCGTGCCCAGAACGTGACCGGCTTCATGATGATCTCATCGGAAGGGTCGCACTGGCTGGCATAGACGTAGGCCGCAAATTTCGGCTCGCGGAACATGTCCATGACGCCGTGGTAGCAGATACGGTCGCCGGAGCCGAAATCCTTGTGGGTGTTGTAGTCGAACATGCACCAGCCGATGGCGCCTGAAATGTCCGGGTCGCCATAGGCAGCATTCAACACTTCCAGATGGCGGCGCACATGTTCGGCCTGGCGCTGCTCGGCATCATACATCTTGGTCGGATGCATGTGGCCGTTGAATTCGGTGATGATGTAGGGGACCTTGTAGGACAGGCCGGTATTTTCCTGCTGGCCGCGAAGTGCGGTGCGCGGGCGGTTGGCGCCCGGCAGCTCCTCGTTGCCGAGGATGAAGTCGTTCATCGTATAAACGTCTTCCAGCAGTTCGCTTTCGGTCAGGTAACGAACGCCACCGGTCTGGCGGGTTGAATCGAGTTCGTGCGCCAGGCGGTTCGTGGCGGTGTAGAAGTCGTGGCTGTCGAGCGATTCGTTGATACGCACGCCCCAGATGACGATCGAAGGGTGGTTCCAGTCGCGCTCGATCATGCGGCGCACGTTCTCGATCGATTCCTTCTGCCAGTCGAGATCGCCGATATGCTGCCAGCCGGGGATTTCCTCGAAAACCAGGAGGCCGATGCGGTCGCACTGGTCGAGGAACCATTTCGACTGCGGATAATGCGAAGTGCGCACGATATTGCACTTCAGCACCGTCTTCATGATGTCGGCGTCACGCTCCTGGGCGGAGCGGCCGGCGGCATAACCGACATAGGGATAGGCCTGATGGCGGTTGAGGCCGCGCAGCTTTACGGAACGGCCGTTCAGAAGGAAGCCTTCCGGCGTGAATTTGGCAGTGCGGAAGCCGAAATGGCCGGTGGTCCTGTCGGCGCCATGTTCGGTCTTCAGTTCGACGGAGACTTCATAGAGCGCCGGGTTCGACAGGTCCCAGAGTTCGATCTCGGTCAGGCCGCCGAAGGACAGGGTTGTATTTGTGCCGATCGTTTCGCCGGCCGCGCTTGCAAGGATATTGCCATGCGCGTCCCTCAGCGATCCGGTGACGGTCGCCGTATAGGCAAGGCCCTGCGGATTGGCGATATCGACCCGCACCGTTGCCGATTTGGCATCGGACAGGACGTCGTGCGTCTCGATCTTGATGTTGCGGATAAAGATCTTGTCCGTGACCTTCAGCCAGACGTCGCGATAGATGCCGGCATAGGTGAGATAGTCGATGCGGCCGCCGAAGGGCGGGATGGCGGGGTTCTCGCTGCCGTCGATCCTGACGGTGATGAGATTGTCGCCTTTGACCAGCTTGCCGGTGAGCCGGGCCTCGAAAGGCGTGTAGCCGTCCTTGTGGGCGACGATCTCTTCGCCGTTCAGGTAAACGATGCTGTCGGCCATGGCGCCGTCGAAGAGGATGGAGACTTCACGGCCTTCGAATTCCGGCAGCCAGCGCAGCACCTTCTGATAGGTGAAGGCGCGTTGGTAGCGCTTCTCGTCGAAATAGTTGAAGGGCAGCTCGACGGCCGTATGCGGCAGGTGGACCATGCTCGCGCCGTCAAAGGCTTCCGTCAGGTGCTGGCCGAAGCCCTCGTGGAAACTCCAGGATTCGTTCAGGGAAACGACGGAACGCATTTCATTCTCCCCGGCAGGCGAAAGGGGAGAGGCGGCGCCTGGCGGCGGCGCGGGAAAGGGTGGTCATCGGTAGTCCTCCTCGAACCGAATAGCTGGAACCGCCCCTCAGGCGGTCGAACCCCAGCGGGGTGTGCAGGCAAGCGTGATGCTGTGCGGGCCTTCGTCGCCGGCCTCATGGCGTTCGATCACTTCGACGACGGCGTCCATGAAGGCTACGTGGTCGAGGCTCAGCGTCGTCAGGTCGTTGCAATCCCAGGCGGCCATGGCAATGCCGTCCTGGCCGACAATGGCGATATCCTCAGGCGTATTCTTCCCGAGCACGCGGCGGGCAGCATCGCGCGCGCCGATCGCCATCACGTCGTTGCCGCAGATGATGGCATCGACCTTGGAGCGGTGCAGCAGCAGGACGGCCTCCTTGAAGCCGGAATCATAGGAATAGTCGCCAAAGGCTTCCGCTTCGAAAGAGAGGCCGTGGCGGGCGAGCGCATCGGCAAACCATTTGCGCCGCAGCTTGTCGATCCAGCTCGACTTCGTGCCCGAGAGATAGGCGAAGCGCTTCTTGCCGTCGCCGACGATCTTGTCGATGATCTCGCCGGCGCCGAGCGCGCCATCGATGCGGATATTGGAGACGTCCTCGTTCTCCAGCGGCTCGAAGGAGACGATGATCGGCCGCGTCGTATGGAAAATATCGACCGCGTCCTGCATCGAGACCATGTCGGAGAAGATGACGACGTGATCGACCTGATAGGTGGAGGCGAGCCGCATCAGCTGCAGGCGGTCGGAATGATCGGCGCAGCAGAGCAGGATCGGCAGAAGCTGGCGGGCCTGCAGGCGGTGGACGAGGAGCTGCTGTTCCTCGGCCTCGCAGGGGTTGCCGATGGCGTTGACGACGAGGGCGACGAGGCGCGAGCGCTGGTTGTTCAGCGAGCGCGCAATCGCATTCGGCTGGTAGCCATATTCGCGGGCGACGGCGAGGATGCGGTCACGCGTGGCGCTGCCGATCCTGGAATCCGGCGAAAAGGCGCGCGAAATCGTCGCCGAGGAGACGCCGGCGAGTTTTGCCAGTTCCTTCGAGGTGATCCGCCGTCTGTTCGTTCCGCTCATTCTCGTGCGCCTATCCGGCAATCCTGACGGGCGTGCCGTCGGCTGCCGCCGATTCCTTGATTGCATCCCAGAGCCTAGCGAATCTGAGACCCATTTCAACGGAGCCGGAGTTTTCCATCGTTCCGGCGCGGATGGCGAGGAAATTCTTCATCGGATTGCCGAGAATCTCGGCCTCTTCGCGCGGCTCGCTGATGCGCCCGACGCTGATTTCACGCCAGCCGCCCCAGGCGTCGATGCGCACGATCGCCTTGGAATAGAAAAA
Source organism: Rhizobium sp. KDH_Rht_773_N (assembly GCF_052946295.1). Lineage (NCBI taxonomy): Bacteria > Pseudomonadati > Pseudomonadota > Alphaproteobacteria > Hyphomicrobiales > Rhizobiaceae > Rhizobium > Rhizobium sp. KDH_Rht_773_N. Next base: position 2,342,488 of record NZ_CM129525.1, read on the forward strand.
GGTGATGTAGGAGGCGCAGCCGGGAGGGCCTTCGCCGGCGGCCGTCAGCGTCGCGAGCGCGCCGTTCTTCAGGCGGGCGGAGACGGCGGTGGCGATATCGACCTTCTTGCCGTGGTTGTTCATGTAGGCGGAAACGCTGTCGAAATCGGAGTTGGCGAGCAGGCAGACCGTGTTCATCATGTGCGCGCCGGTATCGAACATGAAGCCGCCACCGGAGATTTCCGGCTGCTGCTTCCAATGGCCGTCATAGTTGGAAGACCAGCTTTCCCAGATCATGCCTGAAATGGCGATAAGCTCGCCGAATTCGCCCGACAGCGCACGCTTGCGGGTGTCGAGCACCAGCGGCGAGAGGCCGCCTTGGAAGGCGGTGACGATGGTGACGCCGCTCTTCTTCTGTGCGGCGATCAGCGTCTGCGCCTCGGCGACCGTCGTGACCATCGGCTTTTCGAGGAAGAGATCGAGGCCGGCTTCGGCCACGGCCGTCGCCTGCTCGGCATGGAAAGCATGCGGGGTCGAAACGTAGACGATATCGAGTTCGTCGCGGCATTTTTCGAGCATGACGCGATAGTCCTCGAAGCTTTTCGGCTCGGGCGCGCCGGCTGCGGTGCAGACGTCGATGAGGCGCTTTCGGGAGGTTTCCGTCGTGTCGGCGAGTGCTGCGAATTCAATTTCCGGCATCGTCGCCCAGCTCTGGGCGTATTCGGCCGCTTTCAAGCCGGCGCCGATGACGCCGAGGCGCAATTTCTGAGACATCGAAATCCTCCCTGATGGTGTTGTGCAAACGATTACACAAACGCATTGTCTGGTGCAAGTTATAAATAACCGTTCAAAATCAATGTAATAAACTGCCGTTATCTTCGGCTTGAAAAATCATCTTGTCAGCATTCAGAATGCGTGTACATTTTCTTCACCGGTGCTGGAGGGCGCCGTGGCTCTAAAAAAGGGAGGACTTCCGTTGAAGAAGACGGTTATCGGTGGCCTGTGCGCCATCCTGCTCAGCGCGGTTTCGACGCTGGCTCATGCGGAAACAATTCGTATCGCCAATCACGGCCAGGCCGGCATCGACGCGATGAAGTCGACCGTCGAGCGGATCGAGAAAAAATATGGCGTGACGGTCGAGGTCGTCGAATATCCGGCGCCGGACAAGGATTATCTCACCAAGCTTCTGACCGAACTCGGCGCCGGCAATGCACCCGACCTCTTCTCCATTCCGACGACGGCGGCCGTCGCCGACATGGTGGAAGCTGGCTACCTCGCGCCCGTCACTGCCGAATTCAAGGCCTGGGACGGCTACGCCAACCTCTATGACGTCGCCAAGCAGCTTGCCGTCAGCCCGGATGGCGAAACCTATGTGATGCCCTTCATGCTCGGCATCCAGGAAATCTACTATCGCAAGGACGTTCTCGAAAAAGCCGGCATTTCCACCGAGCAGCCGAAGACCTGGCAGGAGCTGCTCGATCGCGCTGCCGAGATCAAGCAGAAGACCGGCTCCTACGGGTTGCTCTTCCCGGCCGGCGTTTCCTGGGGCAGCGGCGCCTTCGACGAGGGCTTCCAGCACCTGATCGTCGGTTCCAAGACGCCGCAGCTCGTCGATGCCGACGGCAAGCTCGATCTCAACGGCGAAGGCGTGAAGGATGTCTTCAACGTCTACAAGACGCTGATCGACAAGGACCTGATGCCGGTGCAGCCGCTGCTCGGACCGGAGCCCTGGGTCGTGCCGAAGTACGAAATGTTCCCGGCCGGTAAGCTTGCCGCCACCACCTGCGGCTCCTGGTGCTACATTTTCGACTGGGGCCGTGAGAGCAAGAACCCGATCCCCGACGTGACCAAGGTCGTCGGGACCTGGACGGTTCCGGGCCAGAGCGGCGGCCAGTACGTGCTTGCCAACCTCGCCGCTCCGTGGGCCGTCAATTCCAAGTCCGCCAATGTGGAACTTGCCAAGAAGGCGCTGATGGAAATCGGCTCGGTCGAAACGCAGGTTTCCTATGCTGCTCGCATCGGCAATATTCCGGCCAGCAAGGATGCCGCCAAGGATCCGGAATTCCAGAAGCTGACGGAACTCGTTCCGATCCATGCCGCTGCTGAAAACGGCGTGTTCCTGAAGCAGGCTTCCGGCTTCGGCACGGTTGCCGAAGGCGTGGCGCGCGCCACCGAAGCCCTGCTGCGCAAGGAAACCGATGCAGCCGGCGCCCAGAAGATCCTTGTCGACTACGTCAAGGAAACGCTCGGCGACGACATGGTCAAGTGAGCCGCTGACCTCTTTTTTCCGCCCAGGACGGGGACGCGGCATGATCGCCGCGTCTTCCGCTTTCATTCGATAAGCCGGATTCATTCGATAAGGTTGTGAGCTTCAATGGCCCGAAACTCTCATGAAAAGCGAACCGAGCGCCAACTCCTGCTTGTTCTGCTGCCGTCGTTGATCCTGCTTCTGGCCTTTGTGATCTATCCCGCCCTCTATTCCGTCTACCTGAGCTTCACCAACGAGGCCTTGACGGGGGCTGCGGCGCTGCGGCCGCGTTTCGTCGGCATCCGCAACTATGTGCGCCTCTTCAACGATGCGAAGTTCTGGAACTCGCTGTTCGTCACCTTCGTCTTCGTCATGGGGTCTGCCGTCATCGGCCAGTTCGTGCTCGGGCTGATTTCGGCGATGGCGCTGCGCCGGCCGATCCGTTTCCGGCAGTTCTTCTCCTCGATCATCCTGCTGCCGAATGCCGCTCCCGAAGTCGTTGCCGGCTTCATGTGGATCTCGATGCTGGCCGGCGGCGAACATGCGACGCTGTCGCGCATCGTCGCCCTCTTCGGCATTGATCCCGTCGACTGGCTGAATTCCTTCCCGCTGTCGATGATTATCATCGTCAATACCTGGCGCGGTATCGCGACCGCGATGATCCTGCTGACGGCGGGCCTGAGCACGATTCCCTCCGAGATCTACGAGGCGGCGCGCATGGATGGCGCCACACCCTCGCAGATGTTTCGCCGCATCACCCTGCCGCTGATGATGCCGACGATCCTGCTCTACATGCTGATCTCGGCCGTCTCCACCATCGCCGTCTTCGGCCTCGTCTATGCGCTGACGCGCGGCGGGCCGGGCGGGGCGACGGAGGTCGTCAGCATCTATATCTACAACCAGTCGTTTACGGCCTTCCAGCTCGGTTACGGTGCTGCGGTCGCGGTCGTCGCGCTCATCATCTCGCTGATCCTCGGCATCGGCTATGTGCGGGCCATGAAAGTGGAGATCTGATATGGCTGTTATTTCCCCGAGCGAAGGCGCCAACAAGACCCGCTCCGATCTTCTCGCCTATGCGACGCTGTCGATCATCTCGATCTTCTGCGCCGTTCCCTTCTTCTGGGTGCTGCTCGCCTCGTTCGACGGCAACGCGCAGCTCTTCCTGCGCTGGCCGGAGCAATGGACGCTCGCAAATTACGTGCGCGTCTTCACCAAGGAGGACGGGGCGAAATGGCTGTTCAACTCGCTCTTCGTGGTCGGCGGCGCTACCCTTCTCGTCATGGTGCTGGCGGGGCTCGGCGGCTATGCGCTGTCACGCACGCGTGCCTGGTGGAAGCTGCCCTTCCTCTATGCGATCCTGCTGATCCGCGTGCTGCCGCCGACGGCGCTTGTCGTGCCGCTCTACAAGTTCCTGCTGACGCTCAATAATGCAGAAGGCGCGATCCTCAGGCCGATCTTCGGCAGTTATGCCCGCGACATCATGCGTTGGACCGGGTTCATCGACGGTTATCTCGGCCTGATGCTGGTGCTTGCCACCATGCAGCTGCCGCTGGCGCTGTGGATCATGAAGACCTTCTTCGACGGCCTGCCGCGCGACTATGAGGAGGCGGCCGTCATGGACGGGGCGACGATGACGCAGCGCATCCGCCGCGTGCTGATCCCGCTCGCCATGCCGGGGCTGGCGGCCGCCGGCCTCTTCGCCTTCATGTCGGCCTGGGGCGATTTCCTGCTGCCGCTGATCTTCCTGTCGTCGCCGGAGCTGCAGACGCTGCCGCTCGGTCTCTTCCGCGCCTTCCTGCGCATCAACGAGATCGATTACGGCCTGCTGACGGCGCTCGCCTTCATTTACCTGCTGCCTGCCGTCGTCGCCTTCGGCTTTGCGCGGCGCTTCCTCGTCCAGACCTTTGCGGGCGGTGTGAAGGGCTGAGATCAAGAAAGAGAAACGAATGATCAATCTCAGAAATGTTCGCAAATTCTATGGCGCGCTGGAAGTCATCAAGGGCGTCGACATCACGGTGGAAGACGGTGAATTCGCCGTGTTCGTCGGCCCGTCCGGCTGCGGCAAGTCTACGCTGCTGCGCATGATTGCCGGCCTCGAAGGCATAGACGAGGGCGATCTGGTGCTGAACGGAGAGCGCATCAACGACGTGCCGCCGGACAAGCGCGGCATCGCCATGGTGTTCCAGTCCTACGCGCTCTACCCGCATATGACGGTCGCGGAGAATATCGGCTTCTCGCTCAGCCTCAAGAAGGTGCCGGAAGCCGAGATCAAGAAGCAGGTCGAAGGCGTCGCCGAGATCCTGCAGCTGACCGATTATCTCAATCGCAAGCCGGCCGCCCTTTCCGGCGGCCAGCGCCAGCGCGTGGCGATCGGCCGCGCGATCATCAAGAAGCCGTCGCTGATCCTGTTCGACGAGCCGCTGTCGAACCTCGATTCGGCGCTGCGCGTGCAGATGCGCGCCGAGCTGCAGCGCCTGCATCGCGAGCTGAAGGCGACGGTCGTCTATGTCACGCATGACCAGGTCGAGGCGATGACGATGGCTGACCGCATCGTCGTGCTGAACAAGGGTGTCGTCGCCCAGCAGGGCGCGCCGATGGAACTCTATCACCAGCCGGAAAACGAGTTTGTCGCGACCTTCATCGGCTCGCCGAAGATGAACGTGCTGCCGATGACGGCAACGCGCCGGGATGCCGGCAAGGTGCATCTGGAAAGCCCGCTCGGTCTTGCGATCGATCTTTCGGATGCCAATGGCGCCGTGCCGCAGGGCGAGGCGAAGCTCGGCATCCGGCCGGAACATCTGAAGCTTGCGCCGCAGGGCGAGGGCGATTTTTCGGCCGAGGTCGTCATCGTCGAGCGGCTCGGCGTCGAGACCTATCTTACGGTCGGTTCGCAGCAGCAGCCGATCGTCGTGCGCGCTGAAGGCGACATGACCATCCGCCCCGGCGACCGCGTGTCGCTGACGGCCGAGCGCGCCGCCTGCCATCTGTTCGATTCCGCCGGCCGGGTAATCCGTTCGGCTCAAGTTTGAAACATCGAGGAATGACATGACAATCAAGGTCACGATCTGGAACGAAGGACGCCACGAGCAGGTCCACAAGGAAGTGCAGGATATCTATCCCGACCGTATCGACGGCGCGATTGCTGCCGGTATCGCCCATCCCGATTTCGAGATCCGCCGCGGCACGCTCGACGATCCGGATGAAGGCCTGCCGGATTCCGTGCTCAACGATACCGACGTGCTGCTCTGGTGGGGGCACATGGCGCATGAGGAGGTCAGCGACGGGCTGATCGACCGCGTGCAGCAGCGGGTGCTGAAGGGCATGGGCCTGCTCGTCCTGCATTCCGGCCATCATTCCAAGCTTTTCCGCCGGCTGATGGGCACCAATGCCAACCTCTCCTGGCGCGAGACGCCAGAGGGTGATCTGGAGCGCGTCTGGGTGGTCAATCCCTCGCACCCGATCGCCGAGGGCCTGCCGCCCTATTTCGAGGTCAATGCCTCGGAAATGTATGGCGAGCCCTTCGACATTCCGCAGCCCGACGAGTTGGTCTTCATCTCCTGGTATTCCGGCGGCGAAGTGTTCCGCAGCGGCTGCACCTTCCAGCGCGGGCGCGGGCGCATCTTCTTCTTCAGCCCCGGCCACGAGACCTATCCGATCTACCACGACAAGATGGTGCACAAGGTCATTTCCAACGGCATCCGCTGGGCGCAGCAGAAGCATACCGACGGCCGCATTCTCGAAAACTGGCACCGCAAGGAGCCGCTGCACGGCCGGCCGGACAAAGCCAAAGTTTAAGCAGTTCCTCCCGTGGGGGCTGGGGCCATGATGGCCCTGGCCTCCGCGGGCGGTAAAGGATGGGGGAGAGAATGCAGACCGTATCGATGAAGGCTGACGGCGATGCTTTTCTCAGCAAGGCATTCTGGGTTTCCATCCACCGCGACCTGCCGCAGCGGCTGGATACGCTGGCGCGGCTTGCCGCCGAGCGACCCGATATCTTCGCTTTCGAAAGCAGCCAGAAGATCGCCGAGCGCTGCAATGTCTCGCAGACCAGCGTCATCCGTTTCGCGCATCATCTCGGCTTTGACGGTTTTGCCGAGATGAAGCAGGTTTTCCAGCAGGGGCTCAGGGCTGCGGCAAAGACATAGCCCGCGGGATTTACGGGTACTGCGCGCCGTTCGTCGTCGTATAGATCGAATAGAGCGATTGCGTCGCGGTGATGAAGAGGCGGTTCTTCTTCGGGCCGCCGAAAGTGACGTTGGAGACGGTCTGCGGCACCTTGATCTTGCCGATCAGCGTCCCGTCAGGGGCAAAGCAATGCACGCCGTCGGCAGCACTCGTCCAGAGATTTCCGGAGACGTCGAAACGGAAACCATCCGGCACGCCGCTGTCGATCGAGCAGAAGTAGCGGCTGTTTGTAAGCCTGCGGCCATCCACGACGTCGAAGACGCGGATATGGCGTGGAACCTCGTGATTGGAGGAACCGGAATCGGCGATGAAGAGCTGCCGTTCATCGGGTGAAAAGGCGAGGCCATTCGGCTGGATGAAATCGGTCACGATGGCTTCGATCTCGCCGGTCGCGGCGTCGATGCGGTAGACGTTGCGGGTTTCCTGCTCTTCCGCAGACTTGTGGCCCTCATAATCCGACATGATGCCGTAGCTCGGATCGGTGAACCAGATCGAGCCGTCGGACTTGACCACGACGTCGTTGGGAGAATTCAGCCGCTTGCCGTTGTAGCTGTCGGCCAGCACGGTGATGCGGCCATCCGGCTCCGTGCGGGTCACGCGGCGGCCGCCATGTTCGCAGGAAACGAGGCGGCCCTGCCGGTCGCGGGTATTGCCGTTGACGTAGTTGGAAGGCGCGCGGAAGATGGAGACGGTTCCATCGGGAACCCAGCGCATCATGCGTTCGTTCGGAATGTCGCTCCAGATCAGGCAGTTCAGGTCGGAAAACCAGACGGGGCCTTCGGCCCAGCGGCAGCCCGTGTAAAGCTCCTCCAGCACTGCGCTGCCGGCGATCAGCGCCCCGAACCGCTCGTCCCTGATGTCGTAAAGCTCGTGTCCGGCCATGCCCGATTCCTCCCAGATCGATATTGCCTCTTCGTAGCCGCAAACGGCAAAACGTGCCAGAGCCCGGCTGTAAAAAGCGCGGGCTCCGGGGGTGCTTCAGAGGGCCGCGACGGGATGCGGGGAGCCGTCATAGGCGCCCCAGACCGACTGGTCGAAACAGATGACGGAGCCGGTCATCAGGCCGGATTCGGCAGACGAGAGGTAGGCGCAGGCGCGGGCCACTTCTTCGGGATCGACCAGCCGGCCGAAGGGCTGGCTTGCGGCCGCTTTGGCGAGCCAGTCGTCCGACGCCTTGTGAAACTCCTTCTGGATGCGGTCTTCGCCTTCGGAGGCCATCCAGCCGATGTTGAGCCCGTTGACGCGGATGCGGTTGCGCAGGAGCGCGTAGGCGGTGTTCTTGGTCAGCGTTTCCAGGGCACCCTTGGAGGCGCAATAGGCTGCTATGAAGGGCTGGCCGGCCTTGGCGGACATGGAGCCGATATTGACGATCGTGCCCTCGATCTTCTCGCGGCGCATGACCTTGACCGTTTCCTGCATGAGGAAGAAGGGCGCGCGCACGTTGACGGCGAACATGGCGTCGAAGAGTTCGGGGCTGGTATCGAGGATCGTGCCGCGGTCGGTGATGGCGGCGGCATTGACCAGCGCATCGACGCGGCCGAAGGTCCGGTCGCAGACATGGACGACGTTCTGCGCATCCTCGACCCTGCCGAGATCGGCCCTGACATAGACGACCTTGGCGCCGGTCCTTGAGGAAATCTCCTCGGCCTTTGCCTTGCCCTTGGCTTCGTTACGGCCACAGATGACGATCCCCTTTGCGCCGCGCTGCGCAAAGAGGCTGGCGATAGCGGCGCCAAGGCCCTGCGTGCCGCCGGTGACGATGGCGATCTTGCCGTCGAGGCGGGCGTAATCCGTGCTCATATGTCTTTTCCTCCTGATGACATGGCAATGGCCCCTTACCGGCAGTAAGGGGCTCCGGGATGATGGTATTGTGATGGCCGTATCAGCTCAGCTTCCTGGCTGCCTGTTCGGCGAGCGCTCTCGTGAACGCTTCGTCGCTCCAGTTTTCCGCCAGCGCCTCGTGCATCAGCTGCGCCTGGGTTTTCGGCGCCAGGCCGCCAAGCGGCGGATCGCGGTCGAGATTGGTCGGGAAGGAATAACCTTCCGCGCAGGAAGCGACGGCATTGGCGATCTCGCCGGCCGAAAGCTTGCCCTTCAGCGCCTTCAGCGCAGGGAAGAGTGTTGCGCTCATGCGCTCGCGGTTGACGGTTTCCATCGCGCGGCCGAAGGCCGAGGAGACCTGCAGCAGGTTCGCCACGCGCTTGATATCCTTCGAGCGGTTGGTGCCGGCGGCGTGGAAGAGGGCGGGGTTGAAGAAAACGACATCGCCCTTTTCGAGCGGCAGCTGGACGTGGTTCTGTTCGAAATAATCCTTGAATTCCTGACGCTTGAGGGCGAGGTAGCCCGGCTCGTAGGTCTGGCTGTGCGGCAGGAACAGCGTCGGTCCGCTTTCGAGCGGCATGTCGCAATGGGCAACCGCGCCCTGCAGGGTCAGCACCGGCGAGAGGCGGTGGACATGGGCCGGGAACTGCTCGATCACCTTGGAGGACTGAAAGCCGAGGTGATAATCGCGGTGGGCCGATTGCGCGGCGCCGCCGGGGTTCACGCGGTTGACCTGCGCCGTCATCTGGTAATGCGGGCCGAGCCATGCCTCGCTTGCCAGCGCCACGATGGCGTTGCCGTAATAGCGGGCGAAATTCTCAGGGTCGGCGAGGCAGTGCTTTTCCAGCGAGTTCCAGATGCGGTCGTTGGCGCCGGGCTTGGCGAAATGGTCGCCGCCGCCGGTCGAGCTGCGGTGCTGTTCCTCGATGATTTCGTCGAAGATTGCGCTCGCCCGGTCGATGATGCTGGTATCCTCATAGGCATGCTTGAAGACGGCGACGCCGGGGCCGATGCCGAAGGCTTCGCAGATTTCGGCAAGAACGGCGCGCCGGCCCGCCGGCGTCGAGGCTGCCTGCAGCACCGTGCGGCTGTCGTAGATCAGCACATTCCTCTCGACGGCGGAGGCCGTCGGATAGTCGGCAAGCGCGGTGGTTTTTTCGGCGAGCGCGCGGAAATCGCTGAGGTCGCAGGCGTCTTCGGTAAGCCAGACGCGGTCGGCGCGCAGTTGTTGCTGGTTGTCTGATTTCATCGGGTGCTCCTCCATTCCGATGAAGGGGACTATACGCTGCCCGCGATCTTGATATAGATCAAGAATCCATCAAAAATCCATCAGAACGGTCAGCATGGCCCATCCCTTTCTCGTCAAGGATATCGCTTTCCAGGCCGGCCTCAGCACCGCGACCGTCGACCGGGTGCTGAACGGCAGGCCCGGTGTGCGCCGGCAGACGGAGATGAGGGTCAAGGCGGCTATCGCCGAGCTTGAAAAGCAGGCGGGTGCGGCTGTGACCGGCCGCAAGCTTGCAATCGATGTCGTCATGGAGACCCCGGAGCGCTTCAGCAGTGCCGTAAGGGCCGCATTCGAGGCGGAGGTCGCAACCTTTCTGCCGACGGTCTTTCGCTGCCGTTTCCACTTTGCGGAGGTGATGCGGGCGGCGGAACTGGTGCAGCTTCTCGACCGCATTCGCCTGCGCGGCACGCATGGCGTCGTGCTGAAAGCGCCTGACGTGCCAGAGGTTGTGGCGGCCGTGGCGAGGCTCGATGCCGCCGGTATTCCGGTCGTCACCCTCGTGACCGACCTGCCGGCTTCGGCACGCTGCGCCTATGCCGGCGCCGACAACCGGGCGGCGGGCGAGACGGCGGCCTATCTCATCGGCCGGCTGCTCGGCCCGGCCGGCGGCAAGGCGCTGGTGACGCTGTCGAGCGGCCGGTTCCGGGGCGAGGAGGAACGGGAGATCGGCTTTCGCCGGGTGATCCGCGCGCATTATCCTTCAATCGGCATTGTCGAAGTCAGCGAGGGGCACGGCACCGATGCCGCAACGGGCACGCTGGTTGCGGTGGCCCTTGCCGGCGATCCGGCCGTCAACGCCGTCTATTCGGTCGGCGGGGGCAACCGTGCGGTGCTTGCGGCTTTCGAAGCCGCGCGCCGGCCGGTCTCGGTTTTCGTGGCGCATGATCTCGATGCCGACAACCGTGCCCTGCTTGCCGAACGGCGGATCGATTTCGTGCTGCATCACGATCTGAGAACCGATGCACGCTCCGCATTCCGGGCCATCATGGCGCGGACAATGCCGGCAAGCAGGACCGCGCCGGCTGCGTTTTCGGCCGTGGAGATCGTCACGCCCTACAATATGCCGGCCCTGCAATGATGTGTTCGGCTTGATTGTCTTTCCATCCGCGGCAGATTCACGCTACAGCTTGCGGGTGATGAGGAGCGCGCATGGACTATAGCGACGTCAGTTCAATTGCAGCCTGGGTAACGGAACAGGGCCTCAACGGCGTCTCCGAGGCCGAGTTGCTGATCGGCTTCTGCCAGGCCTGCCGCAAGGCGGGCATGCGGCTCGATCGTGCCATGGCGCTGATGGATACGCTTCACCCCGTCCACGAAGGCCGGGCTTTCCGCTGGGACAATACGGAGGACTTCGAGGGCGAATTCGAATATGGCCCTTCGAGCGAAGGGCAGGGGCTGGATACCTGGCGGCGCTCGGCTTTCTATTTTCTCTGGACAACCGGCGCCAGAGAGGTGCGTCGCAGGATCGGCTTCGGCGATCCGACCGATTTCATCATGCTGGAGCAGATCCACGCGCTCGGCCATACCGATTACGTCGCCATGGCGCACCGTTTCGCGCCGGCCGGGACGATCGGCGAGATGGACTGCTTCTTCTCGCATTTTTCCACCAAACATCCGGAAGGCTTTTCGGAGCAGGACCTCGTCATCCTGCGCAAGCTGGTGCCGGTGCTGGGGCTTGCGATCAAATGCGTGGCGCTCGCCCGCATCGCCCGAACGATCGCCGAGGTCTATCTCGGCGAAGATGCGGCGCATCAGGTGATGGACGGCAAGATTACGCGCGGCAAGACCGAGCGGATTTCGGCGGCGCTCTGGTTTTCCGATCTCCTGAACTACACGAAGATTTCGGACAATTCCGCGCCGGAAGAGATCATCCCGCTGCTCAACGAATATAGCGAGGTGGTAATCACCGCGATCCATGAGGCCGGCGGCAACGTGCTGAAGCTGATCGGCGACGGCGTGCTCGCCATCTTCAAGGGCGACGATCCGGCGAAAAGCTGTGCCGCGGCGCTGCGGGCCGAGCGCCTTCTGCGCCAGAAGCTTGCGGTGCTGAACGCAGCGCGCGAGGTGGACCGGCGGCCGACGACGGATGTCTATATCGGCCTGCATATCGGCGATGTCTTCTACGGCAATATCGGCAGCCAGGACCGGCTGGATTTCACGGTCATCGGCCCGGCGGTCAACGAAGTCAGCCGTATCGCCTCCATCTGCCGCTCGGTCGATCTCAACGTGCTGATGTCGTCGGATTTCGAGGCCGCGATCCCCGAGGCGGAGCGCGACCTTCTCGCCTGTATCGGCCGTTACGCGCTGCGCGGCGTCAAGCGCCCGCAGCTGCTCTATACGCTGGAAAGCGCGCGGCTGAACGGCTGAGCGACAGGATTCGTCAGTGCTCGGGCTTGCATAGGTTGCAGAGCCTGCATAGGCATTTTCGCACCCTCTCTAGAAAATGTCAGATTCATATATCTGTCAGATAAAAATCTGACACTTTCCGCGTTAGACGTAGAGAAGCCTATGTAGCCGCTGCAACCTATGCACATAGCCGGCACTTCAGTCGGCCGGAGGCGTACCAGACGGCTTGAACTGACCGCGTTTAACGCAACAATCCCTGCCTGCCGCCGGTTCCCCGTGCCCGGGCGATGAAGCTATCTCAGCAGGCTATGGCGCAGCGACCATTTTTCCGGTCCGTGAACGGCGGCAAAAAGCAGGCCGGCCAGAAAGGTAAAGTGATCGACGAAGAAGCCGAATTCGGCCTGGTTCTGCTGCCAGTGGGACGGGCCGTGAAAGGCGAAGGCCAGGAAGATCACGTAGATGCCCGCGAGCAGGCCGGCCTCGCTGAAGAAGGCGCCGGTAATGAAGGCAAGCGCCAGCGCGATCTCGAAGAAAGCGGCGATCCAGGCAAGGAAGGTCGCGGCCGGAAAACCGGCCGACGCGATATAGGCGGCCGTCGCGCCGATATCGGCGAATTTGAAGCCGGCCGCCATGAAGAAGATGAAGCTGAAGATGATGCGGGCGATGAGAATTGCGACTGCTCTGGCCATGTGAAATCTCCCCGTTGAGCTTCCACCATGACGGATGAGCGGCCTGCTAACCGACAGCGGCATCAAAAAAGGGCCGCTTTCGCGACCCTTCTTGCCTACCACTCGGCGAAGCTGCCGTCTTCGTGGCGCCAGATCGGGTTGCGCCAGCGGTGGCCTTCCTTGGCGCGCTCGATGACATAGGCTTCGTCCACCTCGACGCCGAGGCCGGGGCCTTGCGGAATGGAGACGAAGCCGTCGGCGTAGCGGAAGACTTCCTTGTTGGCGATGTAGTCGAGAATGTCGTTGCCCTTGTTGTAGTGGATGCCGAGGCTCTGTTCCTGGATGAAGGCATTGTAGGAGACGGCGTCGACCTGCAGGCAGGCGGCAAGCGCGATGGGACCGAGCGGGCAATGGGGCGCGAGCGCCACGTCATAGGCTTCGGCCATGGCGGCGATCTTGCGGCATTCGGTGATGCCGCCGGCGTGGCTGAGGTCCGGCTGGATGATATCGACATAGCCGTCCGACAGGACGGTCTTGAAATCCCAGCGGGAAAAGAGGCGTTCGCCGAGCGCGATCGGCGTCGAGCAATGGTTGGCGATTTCCTTCAGCGTCTCGCGGTGTTCGGAAAGAACCGGCTCCTCGATGAACATCAGCTTGTAGGGCTCGAGTTCCTTGGCGAGAACCTTGGCCATCGGTTTGTGGACACGGCCGTGGAAATCGACGCCGATGCCGATATGCGGGCCGATCGCCTCGCGGATCGTGGCGATGGTCTCGACCGCCTTGTCGATCTTCTCGTTGCTGTCGACGATCTGCATTTCCTCGCAGCCGTTGAGCTTGATCGCTTTGAAGCCGCGGGCGACGACCTCCTTGGCGTTGCGGGCGACGTCGGAGGGGCGGTCGCCGCCGATCCAGGAATAGACCTTGATGCGGTCGCGCACTTGGCCACCGAGCAGCGAATGGATCGGTTGGCCGAGCGCCTTGCCCTTGATGTCCCACAGCGCCTGGTCGATGCCCGAGATTGCCGACATGTGGATGGCGCCGCCGCGATAGAAGCCGCCGCGATACATGACGGTCCAGTGGTCTTCGATGAGGAACGGGTCCTTGCCGACGAGGTAGTCGGCCAGTTCGTGCACAGCTGCCTCGACGGTCAGCGCGCGGCCTTCGACGACCGGCTCGCCCCAGCCGACGATTCCCTCGTCGGTTTCGATCTTCAGAAACAGCCAGCGCGGCGGGACGATATAGGTGGTCAGTTTGGTGATCTTCATGGCAGTCGTGCTTTCGTTTCGCTTCGTGTTCCCATCGGCGCTCAAGCCGCCGATATTGTTCTGAGTTCGGTCATTTCGTCCGGCCGGCGGCGGTGAGGTCGCGTTTGGCGAGATCGAGAATCTGGTTGACGCAATCGCGCGCCCCCGCCGCATCCCGCAGGCGCAGCGCCTCCACCACCTTGCCATGCAGGGCGATCGCTTCCCGGTGGTCCGGCATGGCGAGGTTGGAGGCGTGGAGCGCGAATTTCAGCGCCGCATGGATGGCGCCGGAAAGGCGGCGGAAGACCTGATTATGGCTCGCGCGCAGCAGGACCGTATGGAAAAGCAGGTCCGCCTCGGTGAAGGCTTCCGCGTCGTCGCTTGCCGATCGCATGCGCTGCCAGGCATCTTCCAGATCGGCGATCTCCTGGGCGCTCGCCCGGCTTGCGGCATATTCGGCCGCCGCCGGCTCGATGGTGCGGCGGGCCTCAAGGATGCTCGCCAGCAGGTCGAAATCGCCGAGATGCGGCCCCATCCATTCCAGCACGTCCTGATCGAGGATGTTCCATTCGTCCTTGTCGCAGACGGTGGTGCCGATGCGCGGCCTGCCGCGCACGAGCCCCTTGGATTCCAGGACCTTCAGGGATTCGCGGATGACGGTGCGGCTGACGCCGTGGAGGTCGCAGAGATCGTTTTCGCGCGGCAGCAGCGTGCCGGCGGCATAGCGGTTGGCGCAGATATCTTCGGCAATCGCCGCCGTGACGTTTCGGCGGACGCGCGGCCGGCGCTCCGGTGGCGGGCTTTTTTCGTCGCGTCTTGCTGCGGGCTGCATCGAAGGCTCCTCGTGAACGATCCTAGATCAATCATCATACATAAACAATGCTCTTGTATGATGATTTATCTTCAATCTGGTGTCGTCTTCCGCCGATAGAGGACTATATTGCCGGTCGGAAGGGCAGAATGTCCTTCGCGGCGGAGCGTTGCTGCGCTTCGAACATCAATCGAAACAGGAGGACGGCATGCAGATCAATCGCACAGGTTCGGCTCAGTGGTCAGGCGGTCTCAAGGACGGCAAGGGTCAAATTACGACCCAGAGCGGCGCGCTGAACAACTATCCCTACGGCTTTGCAAGCCGCTTCGAAGGCATTCCCGGCACCAACCCGGAAGAGCTTATCGGTGCTGCCCATGCCGGCTGCTTCACCATGGCGCTGTCGCTGATCCTCGGCGAAGCCGGCCTGAAAGCCGACCATATGGAAACATCGGCCAAGGTGACGCTTGAGAGCGTCGAGGGCGGTTTTGCCATCACCGCCATCCACCTGTCGCTGACCGGCAGCGTTCCCGGCGCCGATCAGGCCAAGTTCGAAGAACTCGCCAACATGGCCAAGGCCGGCTGCCCGGTTTCCAAGGCGCTTTCGGCCGTTCCGATCACGCTCGACGTCAAGCTCGCCTGATCCTTCACGCCTGTTTCCGTTCGATGCCGCAGCCTTCCGGGGCTGCGGCATTTTTGTTCGAATCGCAAAATCATTGACAAGTGAAGGATGATATTTTACGACTGACGAAAATCGAAATTCGTCAGTCGTAAAATATCAGGCCTGAAACCATGAACGACATCGCGGAAAACACGCTGGACGTCACGCGGCAGGACAATATCACCCGCATCCTCGATGCGGCCGAGCGGCTGTTTCGCCACTACGGCTATTCCAAGACGACGGTGGCCGACGTTGCGCGCGAGCTCGGCATGTCGCCTGCCAATATCTACCGCTTCTTCGCCTCCAAGGTGGAAATCCACCAGGCGATCTGCGGCCGCATGCTGGCGACCAGCTACCAGCTGGCCTCCAATATCTGCCATCAGAAGATCAGCGCTTCGGACCGGCTGCGCCAGTTCGTGCGCAGCCAGTACCAGCTGACGCTCGACACCATGCTCGACCAGCAGAAGGTGCATGAAATGGTGATCGTCGCGATCGAGCGCGACTGGCACGTTATCGAAAAACACATCGACGACATCCACGCGTTGCTTGCCGATGTCATCCGCGAAGGCATCGCCGCCGGTGAATTCGCCGAACAGGATGCCGATGTCGCCTCCCGCTGCTTTGGGGCGGCGACCATCAATCTCTGCCATCCGCAGATGGTGGCCCAATGTCTTGCCAAGACAAACCGGGCGACCGTCGAAGAGCTGATCGAATTTGCGATCAGGGCACTGAAAAAATAAGCGCGGCACACACCGCCCGAGAAAACCCGAAACAATCAGGAGTGCGAAAGATGTTTTCGCTCAAGGCCTTCAGCAACCGCATGCCGTCCGTCGTGAGCCTCGCGCTCCTCAGCGCGGTGGGGCTCGGCGTCGCCGGCTGCACGGAAGAAAAGGCAGAGGTCAAGCCAGTCATCCGTCCGGTCAAGGTGGTCGAGGTCGCCAAGGCCGGCGATACCCGCACGCTCGACTATTCCGGCTCGGTGCGCGCGCGAACGGAAATGAATCTCGGTTTTCGCGTCAACGGCAAGATCACCGAGCGTCTCGTCGATATCGGCGAGCGGGTGAAGCCGGGCGACGTTCTCGCCCGGATGGACTCGACTGATTACGAACTTGCCGTGAAGACCGCCGAAGCCAATCTTGCTTCCGCCGAAAAGGCCGTTGAAACAGCCGATATCGCCAACCGCCGCGCCGAACAGCTCTTCGACAAGAATGTCGCGCCGAAATCGCAGGTCGAGCAGGCGTCTCTCAGCCACGATCAGGCGATCTCGGCCCGCGATGCCGCAGTCTCCGCGCTCGATCAGGCCAGGAACCAGGTCAGCTATACCGAACTGAAGGCCGACCAGAACGGGATCGTCACCACCATCAACGCCGATGTCGGACAGGTCGTGGGCTCCGGCACGCCCGTCGTCACCGTCGCTGTCGATGGCGAAAAGGAAGTGCAGATCGCCGTGCCGGAAAACGATATCGCCCAGTTCAAGCCGGGCAAGACCGTCAAGGCGAGCTTCTGGGCCGATGACCAGCTGGTGCTCGACGGTACGGTTCGCGAGGTTTCCGGCAGCGCTGACCAGCAGTCCCGCACCTTTGCGGTGCGCGTCAGCCTGCCGAACGATCCGCGCGTGCTGCTCGGCATGACGGCAACGATCGAAGCCGCTGTCAGCAACAGCGATACCTATGTCTCCATTCCGCTGAGCGCGCTGGCGCAGAAGGACGGCAAGCAGGTCGTCTGGACCGTCGACCGCGACACCGAGACGGTTCATTCCAAAGGCATCGAGGTCGCCGATTTCACGGGCGACGGCGTTCGTGTCGCCAAGGGTCTCGACAGCGGCGATCTTGTCGTGGCCGCCGGCACGCAATTCATGAGCGAAAACCTGAAGGTCAAGCTTCCCGACCAGCAATCGGCCTCGGCCGAAACGGACGCAGCCGTCCGCTGAAGGATCAGGAAGAGGGAACAGGATCATGGATACGACCACTACTGAAAAGCGCCCCTTCAACCTGTCGCGCTGGGCGATCGGCCATCCGAGCATCGCGCGCTTCCTTTTCGGGCTGATCCTCATCACCGGCGTGCTCGGCCTGACCCGCATGGGCCAGAAGGAAGACCCGGATTTCACCTTCCGCGTCATGGTGGTTCAGGCGCTCTGGCCTGGGGCATCGCTTCAGGACATGGAAGACCAGGTCACCAACAAGATCGAGCGCAAGCTGCAGGAAACCCCGCATCTCGACTGGGTGAAGTCCTATACGCGCGCCGGCAGCACGATCATCACCGTGCAGGTGAAGGGCGATACGGATTCGGCCGAAGTGGCCGACGCCTTCTACCAGGTGCGCAAGAAGGTCGGCGATATCAGCAGCGACCTGCCGCAGGGCCTGCTCGGCCCCTATTTCAACGACGAATTCGGCGACACGTTCATCACGCTGCATTCGATCAGCGGCGACGGCTATTCCTATCCGGAACTGAAGAAATTCGCGATCCAGGCGCGTGACATGCTGCTGACGACGCCGGGCGTCGAAAAGGCCGTCATCATCGGCGACCAGCCGGAAAAGATCTATATCGACGTCTCCTCCAAGGCGCTTGCCGAACGCGGGTTGACGATCCTCGACCTGCAAAACGCCATCAAGGGCCAGAATGCCGTCGATCCGGCCGGCAATGTCGATACCGGCCTGCGCTCGGTGCGCATCTCGGTCGAGGGCAACGTGCACAAGGTCGAGGATATCAGGGAATTGCGCCTGCGCTCGGGCAACCAGGTGACGCGCCTCGGCGATATCGCCACCGTCACCTCCGGTCTCGAAGACCCCTATCAGCGCAAGTACCGCTATAATGGCCACGAAAGCGTGCAGGTCGGCGTCGTCATGGCCAAGGGCTTCAAGGTCACCGATGTCGGCAAGGACGTGGACGCGACCTACAAGCGCTTCGAGGATTCGCTGCCCTACGGCGTCTCCGTCGACCAGATCTCCAACCAGCCCGATGTCGTGACCGATGCGGTCAGCGAGTTCATGCATGCGCTCGGCGAAGCCCTTGCCATCGTGCTCGTCGTCTCCTTCCTGTCGATCGGCTGGCGTTCGGGCCTCGTCATCGCCATTGCCATTCCGCTGGTGCTGGCTGCGACCTTCGCCATCATGTACGAGCTCGGCATCGACCTGCAGCGCATTTCGCTCGGCGCGCTCATCATCGCGCTCGGCCTGCTCGTCGACGATGCGATGATCGTCGTGGAAATGATGGAGCGAAAACTCGAGGAAGGGCTCGTCAAGATCGAGGCGGCGAGCTTTGCCTATTCCTCGACCGCCTTCCCGATGCTGACGGGCACGCTGATCACCACGGCCGGTTTCATTCCCGTCGGTTTCGCGGAATCGACCGCCGGCGAATATGTGCGCTCGCTCTTCTATGTCGTCGGTATCGCGCTGGTCACGTCATGGTTCGTGGCGGTCTATTTCACGCCCTGGCTCGGCTACATGATCCTCAAGCAGCGCCACCACGCCGGCGAACATCATGACGTGTTCGACACGCGCTTCTATCGCGGCCTGCGCCGTACGGTCGGCTGGGCGGTGCGTCATCGCGTCATCGTGCTGGCGCTGACGCTCGGCACTTTCGCCGCCAGCCTCTGGAGCTTCCAGTTCATTCCGCAGAACTTCTTCCCGCAGTCCTCGCGTCCGGAAATCCTCGTCGATCTCTGGCTGCCGGAGGGGACCAGCATCAAGGAAGTGGAAGTCCAGGCGAAGGCTCTGGAAGCCAAGATGATGGACGACAAGGACAAGAAGTTCATCGCCACCTATATCGGCGAGGGCGCGCCGCGCTTCTTCCTGCCGCTCGACCAGCAGCTGCGCAACCCGAACTATGCACAGCTCCTCATCATGGCAAACGACGAGCCGGCGCGCGAACGTCTCATTGCCAAGCTCCGGACCATCCTGGCGGAAGACTTCCCTTCCATCCGCGGCAAGGTCGACCGTCTCTTCCTCGGCCCGCCGACCGGCTGGCCGGTGCAGATGCGCGTGATGGGGCCGGACCGTGCGGAAGTGCGCAGGATTGCCGATCAGGTGAAGGAACGCTTCACGAGGGATCCGATGCTCGGCGCCATTCATGACGACTGGCTGGAGCCGGTGCCGGCCATGAAGCTGGTCATCGACCAGGACCGTGCCCGCGCGCTCGGCGTCACCTCGCAGCGCGTCCGCCAGATGCTGCAGACCGCCGTGTCCGGTGCGCCGCTCGACGACTTCCGCGACGGCGAGGAGACGGTCTCGATCGTCGCCCGCGAACCGGACGCCAACCGCTCGCTGCTCTCGGCCGTCAACTCGGTCTACGTGCCGACGGATTTCGGCGGCTTCGTGCCGGTCTCGCAGATTGCCAAGGTCGTGCCGGTCATGGAGCAGGGCGTCGAATGGCGGCGCGACCGCCTGCCGACGATCTCGGTCAGGGCAACGCTGCCTGACGGCGTCCAGTCGAACGACGTCGTGACCAAGCTCTACAACGACATGAAGGACCTGCGCGACAGCCTGCCGGCCGGCTACAACATCGAGATCCAGGGCGGCGCCGAGGATTCGACCGAAAGCCAGGCCTCGATCGCGGCCAAGGCGCCGATCATGCTCGTTGTCATCATGGTCCTGCTGATGGCGCAGCTGCAGCATTTCGGCAAGGCGATGCTGGTCTTCGCCACCGGCCCGCTCGGCATCATCGGTGCTGCCTCGGCGCTTTTGATCAGCGGAGCCCCGTTCGGCTTCGTGGCGATCCTCGGCGTCATCGCGCTGCTCGGCATCATCATCCGCAACTCGATCATCCTCGTCGACCAGATCGACCAGGATATCAAGGCGGGCATGCACCGGCAGGAGGCGATCGTGGGTGCGGCCGTGCGCCGCTTCCGGCCGATCATGCTGACGGCGCTGACGGCCGTGCTGGCGCTGATCCCGATCTCGCGCGGCGTCTTCTGGGGTCCGCTCGCCTACGCCATGATGGGCGGCATCCTGGTCGCTACGGTGCTGACCATCCTCGTCCTGCCGGCCGGTTATGCCCTGTTCTTCGGCCGCGAGCCGAAGTCCAAGGGCGCGGAACATGCCAATGCCAACCAGGAAGAGGCGGATGGCGATCTCGATCATCCGCCGGCATTGGCAGCCGAATGAGAAACGGGGCGCGGCCGAGGCCGCGCCCTTTCTTTTCAGTCCGTGATCTTGGCAGACAGGCAGCGCTGACCGGGAGTAAAGTCCGCCCTATATGCGTCGAGGGGAGGACATGACTGTGGCCGATTACCATCTGGAAGCGAGCTGGCGCCCGGTCGAGGGAAGTTTCGGGCGCCTCAGCTTCACCCTCTTCAATCTTTCCGCCAAACCGCTCTCCGGCTTTACGCTTGCCTATACGTCTCTCACCCGCGTGGCGGACGAGCATGTGGCGGAAGGGGCCGTGCTCAAGCGGCGCGTTGCGAATTTTCACGAATATTCTCCGCCCGAAGGGCTCGTCGTCAAACCGGGCGGCAGCTGGCGGTTCACCGTGGAGGGGCTGACGCATTGTCCCAAGCATGTCACGGACGGCATCAAGTCTGCCTATCTCACGCTCGCAGACGGCCGGCATGTGCCCGTCGGCTTCGGCGATCTGATGCTTGACGGGGCGCAGCGTCGCGAACCGCCGGAACTGCTGCCGAAGGGCGAGGTAAGCGAGCCGTTTTCGCTGCTGCCCTGGCCGTTGCACCTGTCGTTGCGGCCGGGCGACGTGCCGCCCGTCGCCCTTTATCCGGCAACGGGCTCGAGCGCCAAGAATATCAGGGCGGTGGCGAAAGTGCTCGCACTCTACCAGCGGCTCTTTCCGGCCGACAACGCGCCCTTCGCCCTGCAGCCGGTCGAGGGAGGCAGGCAGATCCGCTTCAAGGGGGAATCCTCGATCATGGAGGCCGCCTACGAGCTGCGTTTTACGGCGCAGGAGATCATTCTCGGTACCGACGATGCGGCCGGCCTGCTTTACGGCCTGATCAGTCTCGCACAGATGCTGCATGGCGCGCGCCACGATCCGGAAACCTTCCAGTTTCCCGTCTTCGGCACCATCGCCGACCAACCGCGCTACCAATGGCGCGGCTGTCATCTCGATGTCAGCCGGCAGTTCTATCCGGTCGCAGACGTCAAACGGCTGATCGATATCCTTGCCTGGAACAAGCTCAATATTTTCCACTGGCACCTGACCGACGACGAGGCCTGGCGGCTGGAGATCAAGGCCTATCCCGAGCTGACTGAGATCGGCGCGAAGCGCGGACCTGACGAAGTGCAGTTGCCGCAGCTCGGCGACGGCGCGGAACCTCGCTCAGGATTTTACAGCCAGGACGATGTCCGCGAGATCGTTTCCCATGCGGGCGTGCTGCGTGTCGAAGTCGTGCCGGAGGTCGATATACCGGGACACAGCACCGCAGCCCTTCTCTCCCTGCCTCAGCTCGTCGACGAACAGGAGGTGCCGGACGGCTATCGCTCCGTGCAGGGCTATGCCAACAATGCGCTCAACCCGGCGGTCGAATTCACCTACGAATTCCTCGGCAAAGTGTTCGACGAAATGCTCCGGCTCTTTCCGTCCGACTATGTTCATATCGGCGGGGATGAGGTGCCGCATGGCTCCTGGCTTGCCTCGCCGCTCTGCAAAGCGCTGATGGAGCGCGAAAAACTCGCCGGCACGGCCGAGCTGCAATCCTATTTTCTCCGGCGGATCAAGGCGATGCTGACCGAGCGCGGCAAGAAACTTGTCGGCTGGAACGAGGTCGCGCACGGTGGGGGCGTCGATCGCGACGGTACGCTGCTGATGGCCTGGGAGAGGCCGGAGATCGGCACTGAGCTTGCGGCCGACGGCTATGATATCGTCATGACGCCGGGGCAGGCCTATTATCTCGACATGGCCCAGGCCGAAGGCTGGGCAGAGCCGGGCGCCAGCTGGGCCGGGTTTACGCCGCCCGAAAAGACCTATGCCTATGAGGCCGAAGGCGACCTGCCGGAGGAGCTGCGGGAGCGGATGCGCGGAATCCAGGCCTGCATCTGGGGCGAAAACTTCGTCTCGCGGGCCTATTTCAACCGGCTGGTCTTCCCCAGGTTGCCGGCCGTCGCGGAAGCGGCCTGGACACCCTTGTCGAGGAAGGACTGGCTGCGATTTGCCGCGATCGTGCGGATGTGGCCGATGCTTTAAGCACCCGGTTCACGCAGCCTCGGCCTTCAGGCCCAGAAGTGCGGCGCCGATCAGGCCCGGCTCGATCCGGCATTCGCTGCGCACGACCAGGGGACGGTCGAATTTCCGCAGGATGCGGGCGCGCACTGCCTGATCGAGTTCGGCCAGAAGCGGTTCCACATTCGAGAGGCCGCCGCCGACCGGCACGATGGTCGCGCCGGTGATGTTGATGGCGAGGGCGAGAGGCGAGGCGACGAGATCGACATAGACGTCGATGGTGCGGGTGGCCCTTTCCTCGCCGCGCTGCCAGTCCGCGATGATCTCCTCGCTGGAGAAGTCGAGATCGTGCAGTGTCTTGTGCAGGCGTTCCAGGCCGCGGGCGCCGCCGACGGTATCGACGCAGCCCTTCTGGCCGCAGCCGCAGGCATAGGCGGGGATGGCGACCGGCGGCGTGCCGGCCTGCGACGCGATGATCGGGCCGTGCCCCCATTCGCCGGCAAAGCCGCCCGAAGCATTGACAAGGCGACCGTCCGAGACGACGCCGCCGCCGACGCCGGTGCCGAGAATGGCGCCGAAGACGATGCGATGGCCGCGGCCGGCACCGAGTTCGGCCTCCGCCATGGCGAAACAGTCGGCATCGTTGGCAATCAGCACGGGCAGGCCGAGTTCGGCCTCCAGGTCGGCGGCGAGATTGCGGTCGTGGATGCAGGGAATATTGGCGACGATGAGGCGCTGCGTGTCCGGATCGACGACGCCGGCAATCGACAAGGCGATGCGCGAGGGCCGTTCGCCGGTTTCGGCAATGAAGCTCTTCAGCGTTTCGACGAAGGCCGGAAAATCGTCCTTCGGGGTCGGGCGGCGGCCGAGCGGAGCGATGTCGGTCTCCGAACGTGCAATTCCGCCCTTGATGGCGGAGCCTCCGATATCGAACGAAATAATCATCTGATGTCTGCCAATTGTCTGTGTCTGGCGTCTGCTCGCACTCTTGGCGGGGAATTACAAGGATTATTCGATAAATGAACTAAGCCTGCACTTTATGAGGTGATAATTTCATCCGCCAAGGTCATGCTATTGGCATATTGCATGGGCAAGCTCTTCGACATCCACCTTCCGACGCCGGATTCATGACAATCGAAAATACCGAGACTCGCAGAACCACCGCTCGCAGGCCGCGCCCGAAGGGCCGGCGCCTGTCCTCCATTCTGCGGCAGATGGCGGCAGACCGAAGCCGCGAACGCGTGTCGATCGGCGACCTGTTCCAGACCATGGGCGACCGGGCGATCGGCGCGCTGATGCTGATCTTCGCGCTGCCGAACGCTTTTCCGACACCGCCCGGCACGTCCTCGCTGCTTGGCGCGCCGCTGATCTTCCTCGCCGCGCAGCTGACCTTCGGCCTGAAGCCGTGGCTGCCGAAGGCGATCGCGGCGCGCTCCATGCGGCGGGAGGATTTCGAGACGATCGTCGGGCGCATCCATCCCTGGCTCGCCTGGGCAGAGCGCATGCTGCAGCCGCGACTGGGCATTTTCGTCGAGCCGCCGGCGGAATACCTGGCGGGTTTGTGCTGTCTTGTGCTGGCGGTCGTTCTCGTGCTGCCGGTGCCGCTCGGCAATATCCTGCCGGCGATTGCGATTTCGCTCTTTGCCTTCGCGATCCTCGGACGGGACGGGCTGTTTTCGCTTCTCGGTTTCTCCATGACCGCCGTCTCGCTCACGGTGGCGGCCGGGGTGATTTACGGTCTCGTCAAGGCGGGCATTTACATCGTCATGCAGTGGTTTGGATAGGAAAGCGACTGCTCACTTTTTCAACGCCCTCGACATTTGCCCGATTTTTGTTTTGATCTGGCGCCAGATGGACTCAAGAAATCAAGCGGCGGCGATAGATGGTAAAAAGATCGGAGACTTCCGGACGGCTGGACGATGCGGCGCGCGCCGGCTGGCTCTATTATGTCGCCGGCCGCACGCAGGATGAAATCGCCTCCGCCATGGGCATTTCGCGCCAGTCGGCGCAGCGGCTCGTCTCGCTTGCCGTGGCCGAGAGGCTGATCAAGGTCAGGCTCGACCATCCGATCGCGGCCTGCCTGGAACTCGGCAACCAGCTGCGCAGGAAATTCGGCCTCAGGCATGTGGAGATCGTTCCGAGCGATCCGGGCTCGTCCTCGACGACGGTCGGAATTGCGGAAGCCGCGGCTTCCGAAATCGAGCGCTGGCTGAAACGCGCCGATCCGATCGTGCTTGCCGTCGGCACCGGGCGAACGCTGAAAGCGGCCGTCGATCAGCTGCCGGCGATCGAATGTCCGAACCACCGCATCGTCTCGCTGACGGGCAATATCGCGCCCGACGGTTCGGCCGCCTATTACAACGTCATCTTCAGCATGGCGGACGCCGTGAAGGCGCGGCACTATCCGATGCCGCTGCCGGTTCTCGTCACCTCGTCGGAGGAGCGGGAACTCCTGCACGGACAGCAGCTGGTGCGCTCGACGCTGGCAATCAGCGCACAGGCGGACGTAACCTTTGTCGGGATCGGCGAACTCGGCATCGACGGCCCGCTCTGCGTTGATGGTTTCCTCGAAAAAGACGAGATGATGGAACTGATGCGCGCAGGGGCGGCCGGCGAGATCTGCGGCTGGATATTCGATGCCGAGGGAAAGCTGCTCGACAACCCGATCAACGAACGTGTCGCATCTGCTCCGATCCCGCCGCGCGATTCGTCCACCGTCATCGGCATCGCCAAGGGCAAGCGCAAGTTCAGGGCGATCAAGGCCGCCATTACCGGCCATCAAGTGAACGGTTTGATCACCGACGAAGAGACCGCTGAGTTTTTGCTCAGTAACTGAGCAAAAATATTTCCCTTTATAATCAATGTTATAGAGTGCCTTTTCGGCATCGCAGCAACGATTGCCGATTGACAAAATTTCGCCATTGATGAGTAATTGCCCATGAGCAAAGCGAATGCTCACTACTCATCTTCTGGGAGGAAGATATGACATTGAGAACTCTCCTGCTGGGCGCCTGCTCGGCAATGGCGTTTGCCGGCATGGCTTCGGCCGAGACGCTGACAATCGCGACCGTCAACAACGGCGACATGATCCGGATGCAGAAGCTGACGGATGACTTCAAGGCGAAGAATCCCGGCATCGACCTTGAATGGGTAACGCTCGAAGAAAACGTTCTGCGCCAGAAGGTCACGACCGATATCGCGACCAAGGGCGGCCAGTACGACGTTCTGACGATCGGCACCTACGAAGTTCCGATCTGGGCAAAGCAGGGCTGGCTGCTGCCGCTCGACAATCTCGGCGCCAGCTATGACGTGGACGATCTGCTGCCGGCCATCCGCAGCGGCATCAGCCAGGACGGCAAGCTCTATGCGGCTCCGTTCTACGGCGAAAGCTCCATGGTCATGTACCGCAAGGACCTGTTCGACGCTGCCGGCCTGAAGATGCCCGACGCGCCGACCTGGGACTTCATCGCGGATGCCGCGAAGAAGATCACCAACAAGGACAAGGAAATCTACGGCATCTGCCTGCGCGGCAAGGCCGGCTGGGGTGAAAACATGGCCTTCCTGACGGCTATGTCGAACTCCTTCGGCGCCCGCTGGTTCGACGAACAGTGGAAGCCGCAGTTCGATCAGCCCGAGTGGAAGGACACGCTGAACTTCTACGTCAACCTGATGAAGGAAGCCGGCCCCCCCGGCGCTTCCTCCAACGGCTTCAACGAAAACCTGGCGCTCTTCCAGACCGGCAAGTGCGGCATGTGGATCGACGCAACGGTTGCCGCGTCCTTTGTCAGCAACCCGAAGGAATCCACCGTGGCCGACAAGGTCGGCTTCGCGCTGGCTCCGGACAAGGGTCTCGGCAAGCGCGGCAACTGGCTCTGGGCCTGGAACCTCGCCATCCCGGCAGGCTCGCAGAAGTCTGAAGCCGCCGAGAAGTTCATCGCCTGGGCAACGAGCAAGGACTACACCAACCTCGTCGCCGAGAAGGAAGGCTGGCTGAACGCACCTCCCGGCACGCGCAGCTCGCTCTATGCGAATGCCGACTATCAGAAGGCTGCTCCGTTCGCGAAGATGACGCTCGACAGCATCAACTCCGCCGACCCGACCAAGCCGACCGTCAAGCCGGTTCCCTATGTGGGTGTCCAGTTCGTGGCGATCCCGGAATTCCAAGGCATCGGCACGGCCGTCGGCCAGCAGTTCTCCGCAGCCCTTGCCGGCCAGATCTCGGTCGACCAGGCCCTGCAGAGCGCACAGCAGCTGACCACCCGCGAAATGACCAAGGCGGGCTACATCAAGTAAAACCTCCTGAGAATGGACGGAATGCTTGACATTCCGCACCTCTGGGCCGCCGATTGCCCGAACTGCATCGGCGGCCTCTTTTTTCAAAACGTCCTGCAGCCGTTCCCGCTTCAGATCAGACCGGTGATTTGCCATGGCAACGTTACACACCCGCTCCGCAGCCCGCTTGATGATGGCACCCTCCGTGGTGCTGCTCTTTGCGTGGATGATCGTCCCGCTGGCGATGACGATTTACTTCTCCCTGCTGAACTACAATCTGCTCAGCCCGGGCATGGAGAATTTCGTCGGTCTCCTGAATTACGAATATTTCCTCACCGACCCGGCCTTCTTCGCCGCGCTCGTCAATACGCTGGTGCTGGTCGCCGGCGTGCTGCTTATCACCGTCGTCGGCGGCATTCTCTTCGCGCTCCTGCTCGATCAGCCGATCTACGGCCAGGGCATCGTGCGCATTCTGGTCATTGCGCCCTTTTTCGTCATGCCGACGGTGGCGGCCCTTGTCTGGAAGAACATGTTCATGAACCCGGTCAACGGCCTCTTCGCCTATATGGCAAAGGCCGTCGGCCTGCAGCCGATCGACTGGCTGGCGACCGTGCCGCTGTTTTCGGTCATCCTCATCGTCGCCTGGCAGTGGCTGCCGTTTGCCACGCTCATCCTGCTCACTGCGCTGCAGTCGCTTGACGAAGAGCAGAAGGAAGCCGCCGAAATGGACGGCGCCGGCGCGATCTCGAAATTCATCTATATCATCCTGCCGCACATGGCCCGCGCCATCACCGTGGTGATCCTCATCCAGACGATCTTCCTGCTGTCGGTCTTTGCCGAAATCCTCGTCACCACCAATGGTGGGCCGGGCACGCAGAGCACGAACCTCACCTACCTCGTCTATGCGCAGGCTCTGCTGCAGTTCGATATCGGCGGCGCATCGGCGGGCGGTATCGTCGCGGTCGTGCTTGCCAATATCGTTGCGATCTTCCTCGTGCGCCTCGTCGGCAAGAATCTGGAGGCTTGAGATGGCTAGAAAGGTCACTACCCAACGCAAGGTCGTGATGACCGCGATCGCCTGGGCGCTCGGCATCCTGATCTTCTTCCCGATCCTGTGGACGTTCCTGACGAGCTTCAAGTCGGAAGCCGATGCCATCGCCTCGCCGCCGCAGTTCCTGTTCTTCCACTGGACGACGGAAAACTATTCCGAAGTGCAGAGCCGGTCCGACTATCTCAGCCACTTCATGAATTCGGTGGTGATCTCCTTCGGCTCGACGCTGATCGGCCTCATCATCGCCATTCCCGCCGCCTGGGCCATGGCCTTTGCGCCGACCAAGCGGACCAAGGACGTCCTGATGTGGATGCTGTCGACGAAGATGATGCCGCCGGTCGGCGCGCTCATCCCGATCTACCTGATGTTCCGCAATTCCGGCCTGCTCGATACGCGCACCGGCCTCGTCATCGTGCTGACGCTGATCAACCTGCCGATCATCGTGTGGATGCTCTACACCTATTTCAAGGAAATTCCCGGCGAGATCCTGGAGGCCGCCCGCATGGACGGCGCCTCGCTCGTCAAGGAAATCATCTACGTGCTGACGCCGATGGCGGTGCCCGGGATTGCCTCGACGCTGCTCTTGAACATCATCCTCGCCTGGAACGAAGCTTTCTGGACGCTGAACCTGACGGCCTCCAAGGCGGCGCCGCTGACGGCCTTCATTGCCTCCTATTCGAGCCCGGAAGGCCTGTTCTACGCCAAGCTTTCGGCCGCTTCGACCATGGCGATCGCGCCGATCCTCATCCTCGGCTGGTTCAGCCAGAAACAACTTGTCCGCGGCCTGACCTTCGGCGCGGTGAAATAAGATCACAGGGAGAGAAACATGGGCAGCATTACCCTTCAGCAGGTTTCGAAGGTCTTCGGCGAAGCCAAGGTCATCCCTTCGATCGATCTCGATATCAAGGACGGCGAGTTCGTCGTCTTCGTCGGCCCGTCCGGCTGCGGCAAGTCCACGCTCTTGCGCCTGATCGCCGGCCTTGAGGATGTCTCCGGCGGCAAGATCGTCATCGACGGCAAGGATGCCACCGAAAAGGCGCCGTCCGAGCGCGGTCTGGCGATGGTGTTCCAATCCTACGCGCTCTATCCGCATATGAGCGTGCGCAACAACATCGCCTTCCCGCTGAAGATGGCGGGCATGGACAAGGCGGAGATCGACCGGAAGGTCAATGATGCGGCGCGCGTGCTGAACCTCGGCGACTATCTCGACCGCAAGCCGCGCCAACTTTCGGGCGGGCAGCGCCAGCGTGTCGCGATCGGCCGCGCGATCGTGCGCCAGCCCTCGGCCTTCCTGTTCGACGAACCCTTGTCGAACCTCGATGCGGCGCTGCGCGTCAACATGCGCATCGAGATCAGCGAGCTGCACCAGCAGCTGAAGACGACGATGATCTACGTCACCCACGACCAGGTGGAAGCCATGACCATGGCGGACAAGATCGTCGTGCTGAACAGGGGCAATATCGAGCAGGTCGGCTCGCCGCTGGAACTCTACCGCAGCCCGCGCAACCTCTTCGTCGCAGGCTTCATCGGTTCGCCGCGCATGAACTTCATCAAGGGGCAGAATGCCGCGCAGCTCAATGCGCACACGATCGGCATCCGTCCGGAACATGTGCTGCTGTCGACCGAGAGCGGCGACTGGAAGGGCAGGGTCACGGTCGCCGAGCATCTCGGCTCGGATACGTTCCTGCACGTCGATGTCGAGGGCATCGGCATGGTGACGGCGCGCAGCAACGGCGACTTCGCATCCAAGGCAGGCGACATCGTCTACCTGACGCCGGACAAGACGCGCATCCATAAATTCAACGAGGGCGGCCTGGCGATCTAAGGCGGCCGCCGGCTGGGGGCAGACATGCGGACCGGGCGATCTCGTCCGGCCCGCGCTACCGGAAGGGCCGAAAGCCCTTTCGCAAGACCTTCAAGAGGACTGAAACATGACGTGCAAACTATCGCTGGCAACGCTCGCCGAGGCGGCAAAGACCGCGGCCATTCCGGCTTACGACCGGGCGTCGCTGAAAGCCGGCATCGTGCACTTCGGCGTCGGCAATTTCCATCGCGCCCATCAGGCGATCTATCTCGACGATCTGTTCAACGCCGGCAGTGACCATGACTGGGCCATCATCGGCGCCGGCGTGCTGCCGTCCGACGCTGCGATGCGCGACAAGCTTGCCGCGCAGGATTTCCTGACGACCGTCGTCGAGCAGGACAACAACAGGACGGCGGCTCGCGTCACGGCGCCGATGATCGATATCCTGCCGGTCGGCAATGCTGATGTCATCATCGCCAAGCTTGCCGATCCCGACATCCGCATCGTCTCGATGACGATCACCGAAGGCGGCTACTTCATCGACGCTTCGGGCAAGTTCAACCCGGCGCATCCGGCGATTGCCGCCGACGGCCAGAATCCGGCTGGACCGAAGACGGTCTTCGGCCTGATCGTTGCCGGCCTCAAGGCGCGCAAGGAGAAGGGCATCGCGCCCTTCACCGTCATGTCCTGCGACAACATTCCCCACAATGGTGTGGTGACCGCGAATGCCGTCGTCGGCACGGCGAAGCTTTCCGATCCTGCCTTTGCCGACTGGATCAAGGCAAATGTCTCCTTCCCGAACGGCATGGTGGACCGCATCACGCCGGCGACCAGCCAGCGCGAGATCGATTTTCTCAAAGAGAATTTCGATATCGAGGACAATTGGCCGGTCTATTGCGAAGAGTTCAAGCAGTGGGTGCTCGAAGACAAATTCCCGATGGGGCGCCCGGCGCTCGAAAAGGTCGGCGTCACCTTCGTGCCCGATGTCACGCCCTATGAGCACATGAAGATCCGCATCCTCAATGGCGGCCATGCGGCGATCGCCTATCCGGCGGCGCTGATGGATATTCATTTCGTGCATGAGGCGATGGAAAACGATCTGATCCGCGCCTTCCTCGCCAAGCTCGAGAACGAGGAAATCATTCCGATCGTGCCGCCGGTGCCGAACACGTCGCTCGCCGACTATTTCAAGCTGATCGAGCGGCGCTTCCTCAATCCAAAGATCGCCGACACGATCCCGCGGCTGGCACAGGACGGTTCCAACCGTCAGCCGAAATTCATCCTGCCCTCGACGCTCGACAATCTCAGCCAGGGCAAGGATGTCGTCGGTCTCGCGCTCGTCTCCGCGCTCTGGTGCCGCTACTTCTTCGGCAAGAGCGACAGCGGCAAGGATATCGTCTTCAACGATGCCAGCGCCGACCGTCTGCACGCGGCAGCGGTGAAGGCCAAGGACGATCCGGCGGCGTTTCTGGTCTTCGACGATATTTTCGGCGAAGTGGCGAAATCCGAGCTTTTCCGCAAGCGTTTCGCCCATGCGCTGAAAACCCTGTGGGAAAAGGGCACCAGGGAAACCTTGCAGCTCTATCTCGACGGCAAGCTCGCAGTGTAAGAAATTCCGATGGCGGCGTTTCAGCCGCCATTCCGGCCTTGCGGACAAAGCGGGACGGTCTCGTCCGAACTGAACTCAGGTTGGGTCTTCCATGGCTGATGCTGAACCACGGCTGGTCATTTTCGATTGTGACGGCGTACTTGTCGACAGCGAGCCGATTTCGATCAGCGTTCTCGTCAGGGCGATGGCCGATCTCGGCGTGACGATCACCGAAGACGAGGCCTATGAGCGCTTCCTCGGCAAAAGCCTCGCAACGCTGATCGACATTTTGGAGACGGAGTTCAACGTGCATGCCAACGAGGAATTCCTCGAAGGCATCCGCACCAATCTCTATGCCCGTTTCCGCACCGAGCTGAAGGCGATGCCAGGCATCGGCGCGACGATCGACGCGCTCGGCGTTCCCTGTTGCGTCGCTTCGTCCAGCCAGGTCGAACGGATCAGGCTGTCGCTTTCCGTCACCGGACTTCTGCCGAAGCTGCCGAACATCTTCAGCGCCAGCATGGTCAAGCGCGGCAAACCGGCGCCCGATCTCTTTCTCTACGCGGCCGACCAGATGCATGTGGAACCGCGCGATTGCATCGTGATCGAGGACAGTCCGGCGGGTATTGCAGCGGCAAAAGCGGCGGGCATGACGGTCTTCGCCTTCACTGGCGGTTCGCACGCCAATTTCGCCGGATATCGCGAAGAACTCGACCGGCTTTCGCCGGAAGTCGTGTTTGACGCCATGCCGGAATTGATACACCTTGTCCGCAAACAAAAGCTGGACGGGACTCAGCATTGATGCGTGATCATGTGGTTGCGGTGGATGTCGGCACGAGCAGCGCACGCGCCGGCGTCTTCGATACGCATGGGCGCCTGCTTGCCAAGGCCGAACATCCGATCGTCATGAACCGGCCGCGCGAAAACCATGCCGAGCATGATTCCGAAGATATCTGGGCGGCCGTCTGCATTGCGGTGCGCGCGGCGATGGGCCAGTCCGGCATCGCTGCGGCGGCAGTGGGGGCGATCGGTTTCGACGCGACCTGTTCTCTCGTCGTGCGCGACACCGAAGGCCGGCAGATCAGCGTTTCCACTGGCGGCGAGACGCGGTTCGATACGATCGTCTGGCTCGATCATCGGGCGCTGAGGGAGGCCGATTTCTGCACGGCGACGAAACATGAGGTGCTGGAACATTCCGGCAATGTCATGTCGCCGGAAATGGAAATGCCGAAGCTGATGTGGCTGAAGAAGAACCTGCCGGCGACCTGGGAGAAGGCCGGTTATTTCTTCGACCTTGCCGACTTCCTGACCTGGAAGGCAAGCGGCTCGCTTGCCCGATCCCGCTGCACGCTGACGGCCAAATGGAACTATCTCGCGCATAAGGAGAGGGGCTGGCGGCAGGATTTCCTGCAGCAGGTCGGTCTTGAGGATCTGTTGGTGCGCGGCAGCCTGCCGGAGGAGACGGCGGCCGTCGGGGAAAGCATCGACAGGCTGACGCCGCAGGCGGCCGAAGCGCTGGGCCTGACCGCCGATTGCCACGTCTCGGCCGGGATGATCGATGCCTATGCCGGCGCGCTCGGCACGCTCAGCGGTTATGCCGGCGATCCGGCAGGGCTTGAGCAGCAGCTTGCGCTGATTGCGGGGACATCGAGCTGCATCGTCGCCTTTTCCCGTGAGCGAAAGCCGAGCCAGGGAATGTGGGGGCCATACTACGAGGCGGTTTTCCCGCAATCGTGGCTTGTCGAGGCCGGCCAATCGGCGGCCGGCGGGCTGCTCGACCATATCGTGCGCATGCACGCGGCCGGTGGCGAACCGAGCGCGGCGCAGCATCAGCGGATCGTCGCCCGTATCGCCGAACTCAGGGCGCAACAGGGGGAAGCGCTCGGTGCGCGGATCTTCGTTCTTCCGGATTTCCACGGCAACCGGTCGCCGCTGGCCGATCCGCATGCCGTCGGCGTCGTGAGCGGGCTGACGCTCGATACGTCCTTCGACGGGCTGTGCGCGCTCTACTGGCGCACTGCGGTCGGCATCGCGCTCGGCATTCGTCACATCCTCGAAAAGATGCGAGATCATGGCTATGTGCCGGATACGCTGCATGTGGCCGGCGGCCACGTGAAGAACCCCATTCTCATGGAGCTTTATTCGGATGTGACGGGTTGCAAGGTCATCGTGCCCGACATGAACGAGGCGGTCCTGCTCGGCACCGCGATCGCCGCATCGGTTGCCTGCGGTTTGCACAAGAATCTGGCGGCGGCGGGCGCAGCGATGTATCCCGGCGGCTCCGAGCGGCTTCCCGACAGGAGCAGGCAGGCGCTTTACGACCGCGACTATCGCCGCTTCCTTGCCATGTATCGCCATCGGGCCGAGCTGGAAGCGGTGGAATAGTTCAGCGGTTTGCGGTCTCGCCGAGGATCGTCGCAAATTCCACCATGCGCCGCCGGCGCTGGCTCGCCTCCTCGCCGGCGCCCAGAATGACCGCCTCGGACAGACAATCGAGCAAGGCGATCAGCGGCGGCAGATTATCGACGTCGGGCGCGCGGGCCGGCGGCAAAGGCAGGACGACGTTAGACTGTTCGGGCAGCCAGTCCGCATGCTGGGCGGAAATCAGGATCACCTTGTACCCGTAGCGGCGGGCAGTGCGCGCAAGCAGCCGCGACCTGGCGAAGCGCCGGCAATCGATGATGACGAGTACGGCGTCCTCGACGAGTGAGCGGGCGAATAGCTCAGCAAAACGGCTGCCGGCGCCGTCGATCGCGCGCACGCCGTCCCGGGCGAGCGTCAGTCGCTGACAGAAATGGTTGGAGAGGCCGGCAAGCCTGGCATGGGTGGCGACGAAGACCTCCTTGGAGGCGCCGATCATCGAGACGGCCTCGCCCCAATGCGGCTGCGCGGTCAGATGATAGATGTGGTGCAGCGCCTGTATCTGCTCGGCCACGAGAACGGCAAGCGGCTTGCCCTCCGACGCGTCCGTCTGCAGCTCCGTCATTGCGCTCTGGAACTGGACAGGCGAGGTCGTTGCCGTCTCCCGGATTTCCACCTTCACGCTGTCCAGGCCCTGGTAGCCGAGCGCCCGCAGGAAACGGCCGACCGTCATCGGCGAAAGATCAAGCCGGTCGGCAACCGATGCGGCGGTTTCGAACGGCAGATCGTTCAGATGTTCGGTGAAATATTTCGCGATGCGTCGTTCGGCCGGCGTGCCGGACTTCGCGTATTGCCTAAGCTTCTCTACAAAGTCTTCCACGTCGCAGCCTCCCCCATTTCCTCAGAGGCCTTCCGTGGATTCCTGTGGAGCCGAATCCCTGTTTTTTAATATTGTCCGGAAGCTCTTCTTAGGCCCATACGTATTTCCAACATCACGAACTATATATTAGCATGTAATTTTCGACAAGTTTTCTATTCAAGCATGTAATTTTCAACCGACTTGCCGGAGGACGGCGGGCTACCTACATCACGCCGCGTAACGGAGACGCCATAGAATGATCCTTGACGCCGCTCGACTTTCGCTTGCCAATCTGTTCGCGCCGGAGACCCGCTCGGCCTTCTGGAAAGTTCTGGGGCTGACGCTGCTGGTGCTGATCGGCTTATGGTTCGCGCTGCGCGGCCTGTTCATCAGTTTCGTGTTTCCCTGGGTGGCCGGGTTCTTTCCCGAAATGCCCGACTGGGCCGGCTGGCTCAGTTTCGTTTTTCTTATTGCTGCCGGTATCGGCCTTGCGCTGGCGCTGGCGCTGCTGCTTTCCCCGGTCACGGCGCTGATTGCCGGCCTCTTTCTCGACGATGTCGCCGAGGTGATCGAAAAGCGGGACTATCCGCAGGACGCCGCCGGCAAGGCCATGCCGCTCGGCCCCGCCATGGCGAGCTCGATCAAGTTCCTCGGCGTCGTGATCGTCGGCAATATTGTCGCGCTCCTTCTGCTCTTCATTCCCGGCGTCAATCTCGTGGCCTTCTTCCTGGTGAACGGCTATCTGCTCGGGCGGGAATTCTTCGAGTTCGCGGCCATGCGCTTCCGTTCGCCGCCGCAGGCGCGGCTGTTTCGAGCCAAGCATGGTCCGACCGTCTTTTTTGGCGGGTTGGTAATCGCGCTTTTCCTGGCGATCCCGATCGTCAACCTGCTCACGCCGCTCTTTGCCGCAGGCATGATGGTGCATCTGCACAAGCTGATCTCGGCACGCGATCCCGAATTCCGAGCCTAGCTTTTCACGCAATTCCCGTAGAGACGACGAGCAGGCGCTCGCCGCCTTACTCGACGGCCTCGCCGATCACCTGGGGCGGTAATTCGACCGGTGGTGCCGGAATATCGCTGCTCTTTTCCGGCGACTTGCAGATATCGGCAATCACGCAGCGTTCGCATTCCGGGCGGCGGGCCTTGCAGGTGTAGCGGCCATGCAGGATGAGCCAGTGATGCGCGTGATAGAGGTAGTGCTTCGGCACGACTTTCATCAGCCGCTCTTCCACCTCGTCGGGCGTCTTGCCGGGTGCGAGCCTGATGCGATTGGCGATACGGAAGATGTGGGTGTCGACCGCCATCGTGGCCTGGCCGAAGGCCATTGACAGGACGACATTGGCCGTCTTGCGGCCGACGCCCGGCAGGCGCACCAGTTCCTCGCGCGTCTGCGGCACCTTGCCGGCGAAGTCGTCCACCAGCATCTGCGAGAGCGCGATGACGTTCTTCGCCTTGTTGCGGTAGAGACCAATGGTCTTGATGTAGTCGCGCAATCGCTCTTCGCCGAGATCGAGCATTTTCTGCGGCGTATCGGCGACCTTGAAGAGCGCCCGTGTCGCCTTGTTGACGCCGGCATCGGTCGCCTGCGCTGAAAGCGCCACCGCCACGACGAGGGTGAAGGGATTGGTGTGTTCCAGCTCACCCCGCGGCTCGGGCCGCTGGACCGAGAAACGGCGGAAGATCTCTTCGCGTTCGGCAAGCGAATAGGCTGATTTGACCGCCGCCGGCTTGCGGCGGGCGATCACATTCGAGTTTTGCGACGATTGGACAACGGATTTGAGTTTCGGATTCGCCATGGAAAATCTATACTCACCGGCCATGACGGAAAGCAACGCCGACAGCCACAACGATCAGCCTGTTTTCGCAGCCGAGCTCTTTCCCTATCGCTCGCTCGGCCGGAGAGGCTTCAAGGTGATGCTCGCCGTTTCCGGCGCCGTGTGCTTCTTCTACGGCATGTTTTTCATCGTCACCGGCGCCTGGCCGATCGGTTTCTTTTTCGGCCTGGATTTCCTGCTGCTTTACGGCGCCTTCTGGCTGAACTACCGGTCCGGCAGGGTGCGGGAAGAAGTGACCGTTTCGCGCACGGATGTCTCCGTGCGCAAATTCTCTCCATCCGGCCGTATGATCGAGCACCATTTCAACCCGTTCTGGACGCGTTTTCTCGTGCGCAGGCATCAGGAAATCGGCATTCTCTCCATGCATATTTTCGGGCAGGGCAAGCGCACGGATGTCGGTTCCTTCCTCAATCCCGACGACCGCGAGAGTTTCGCCAAGGCCTTCAAGGGCGCGCTGGCAACGGTCAAGCAGCGGATCTGACAATGACGCAAGAAACGGGTGGTTTGGCCGGCCGCCCTTGATTATCTCCTTGGCAAAGGAGAAAAACGATGAACATGATCGCCAAGCTCGACACAGATATCACCCCTCAGGGTTCGGACTACGATATCGTCCGGCAGGTCATCGAACTCATCAGCGAGGAATATCGCGACCAGCCGTCGCTGGAGGCGATTGCCACAAGGCTGCACCAGTCGCCCACCCAGCTGCAGAAGACCTTTACCCGTTGGGCCGGCCTGTCCCCCAAGGCGTTCCTGCAGGCGGTGACGCTCGACCACGCCAAGCGGCTGCTGCGCCAGGAAGAGATGCCGTTGCTCGAAACCTCCATCGAGGTCGGCCTTTCCGGCCCGAGCCGCCTGCACGACCTGTTCGTGACGCATGAAGCCATGTCACCCGGCGAATGGAAGGCAAAGGGGGGCGGGCTCACGATCCGCTACGGGTTCCATGTCTGCCCCTTCGGAACGGCCCTCGTCATGGTAACGGACCGCGGCCTTGCCGGCCTCGCCTTCAGCGATTCCGGCGATGAAAAGGCCTGCCTGGAGGATATGACCTGCCGTTGGCCGAATGCCGAATACGTGGAGAACCATCAGGCGACGGCGCCCTATGCCGAGCGTATCTTCCAGCCGGGCCGCTGGACGTCCGACCAGCCGCTGCGGGTTGTGCTGATCGGGACGGATTTTCAGGTCAGCGTCTGGCAAAGCCTGCTGAAGATTCCGTTCGGCAAGGCCGTGACCTATAGCGACATCGCCAAAGATATCGGCCGGCCGACTGCCATGCGCGCCGTCGGTGCGGCCGTCGGGGCCAACCCGATTTCTTTCGTCGTGCCCTGCCATCGTGCGCTTGGGAAAGACGGCGCACTGACCGGCTACCATTGGGGCCTGACCCGCAAGCGTGCAATGCTCGGCTGGGAATCGGCACATGCCTGACCGTTGGGAGCAGCTGAAGCCGTTCAGGCGGCTTCGGCGAGTTCCAGCAAGGCCCTTGCCGCGCTCTCGTCCGTTATCAGCGTATTGCAGCCGATGCGCCTGATCGTTGCGCGGATCGCGACGGCGCGATGGGCGCCGCCGGAGGACAGAACGATGTGCCGCGCCTTCTTCAGCGTATCGAGATCCACCGACATCACCCGCTGATTGATCGAGTGGTCGACGGAATTGCCGTCCTTGTCCAGAAAATTGAACATGGTGTCGCAGACGCAGCCGGCGTCGATCAGCTGCTGCAGCTCGGCCTTCGAAATCCATCCTTCGGACAGCGAGGTCGAATGCGGGCCGATATCGCCGCAGCTGACGATTGCCAGATCAAGATTTTCGGCCAGCCGGTAGATCGTATCCAGTCCGCATTTTTCGATGAGGTTGCGCTTGGTTTCGGTCGAGTCGACAAGCAGCGGGGCCAGGAACATGTAACATTCCGCTCCGAGCTGGTTTGCAAGCCGCCAAGTATAGTCGATCGGGTTTGTCTGGTGGACGGCGACGATGCCGCCGAGCAGGGAGACGATCTTGCAATTGTCGCGCCGCGGCGGCCGGAAGCTTGCGAGCGAGGCCGTCATGGTGCGGCCCCAGCCGACGCCGATCGTATAATCGTCGGGAATGGCCTCCGACAGGAACTGGCCGAGCGCCAGGCCGACATTTTTTGCCAGTGAATTCGCGTCGCAACTGGCAGGTTCCGGCACGACGATCGCCTCGTCGAGCCCGTAGGCGCGCTCCAGCTTGACCGAAAGCTCGACGCAGTCGCCGATCGAGTCGTTGATCCAGATCTGCACTTCACTGCGTTTCATCGCCTCGTCGAGCAGGCGGATGACGGTCGTGCGGCTGATGCCGAGCTGTTCGGCGACATCCTTCTGGGTCAGGCCTTCGTTGTAATAGAGCCATGCGGCCCGCAGCCGGAGCGAGGAGGCTTCGGAATAGGCCGTATGCGTGCCGCGTTTCAGCTTGACCACATCTCCTCCCGCGCCGATTTCGCCCTGAAGCGTATCGCGATCCTTCGGATTCGCGCGCCACGCTTCAGGCTCTTGTTTTCGCATGTCGTACCGCAAAACCGCTGCACACTTTTGCGCGACATGCCCTATATCTTTGCTGTCGATAGCATAAGCTTGTGGCATCGGCTTTGTTCCCGCGATAATGCCGGGTGTGACACTTATGTCAATTGAAATGCACAAATGTCCTTGACTTTTCGTTGCCGGAGCGGCGATAGTCATGGTCGACAACGTCGTTCTTGTCCGTCCGAGGAGGACAATGTGCGGGCATGGGGAAAGTCACGACCGGCCGATCAGCCGCAGGCGGCAGCGCTTGGAGTGCGCTCGTCGTTCTCCGGCACCTGGAGCAGAGCCCTTGGGAACAGTGCCAATGTCTCTTACGTTTATGAACCAGCCGTGACGGAAGCGCGTCTTTTCGCCTGCAGCATGAAGCCATTCGATCCTTCGATTACCTCTTTGCCGGGCGGAACTCGCGCCGGTCCGCAGCCCAAGTTCAAAAAGGATTTTGACTATGACATCCAAGCTTGACCAACTCCGCGAGATCACAACCGTCGTCGCCGACACCGGCGATATCCAGGCTGTCGCTCGTCTGAAGCCGGTCGATTGCACGACCAACCCTTCCATCGTTCTCAAGGCACTCGGCACGGAGATGTTTGCTGATGACATGAAGGAAGCAATCGCCTGGGGCAAGAAGCTCGGCGGTGATGCCGATGTCGCGGCCGCAGCCGTTGCCGACCGCCTTGCCATTTCCGTCGGTGCGGCGCTCGTAAAGCTCGTTCCCGGCCGCGTTTCGACCGAAGTCGATGCCGACCTGTCCTTCGATACCGAAGCCTCGCTGAAGAAGGCGCGCAGCATCATCGCCGCCTACAAGGAGCGCGGCATCGAGAAGGATCGCATCCTCATCAAGCTCGCTTCCACCTGGGAAGGCATTCGCGCTGCCGAAATCCTGCAGAAGGAAGGCATCGACTGCAACCTGACGCTGCTCTTCTCCAAAGCCCAGGCGATTGCCTGCTCCGATGCCGGCGTGTTCCTGATTTCGCCTTTCGTCGGCCGTATTCTCGACTGGTACAAGAAGTCGACCGGCAAGGATTTCACCGCCGAGGAAGATCCGGGCGTGCTCTCCGTTCGTGACATCTACAATTACTACAAGGCCAACGACATCAAGACGGTCGTCATGGGCGCCTCCTTCCGCAACACCGGCGAAATCGAAGCGCTGGCCGGTTGCGACCGTCTGACGATCGCTCCGAATCTGCTTGACGAGCTGTCGAACGACCAGGGCAAGCTCGAGCGCAAGCTGTCGCCCGAAACCGTCAAGCCGGTTGCGAAGATCGCGGTCGACGAAAAGACCTTCCGCTGGATGATGAACGAAGACGCCATGGCGACCGAAAAGCTTGCCGAAGGCATTCGCGCATTTGCAAAGGATCTCGGTACGCTGCGCAGCCAGGTTCGCAAGGAACTGCAGCTCGCTGCTGCCTGAGGCAGGGCAGGCCGCACATTCACGAAGGGCGCGGGTGCCGCTGGCATCCGCGCCTTTTTCATGTTGATATCAAGAGCATAAGGCGGAGGAAAAGCGGTGGCTGACGAAGACGATGGAAATTCGCTGGTCTCGTTCGCCTATAAGCATGCGAGCTTTATCCTTTCGGCGCTCGGCGGTCTTGTCGTCTTTCTGCTTCTGACCTCGCGGGAGGTCAGCGCCAGCAATATCCTGTTCGGCTGGAATGCCTCGGCGATCATCTTCATCGGGCTCAGCTGGCGAAAAATGCTGCGGGCCACCGTGGAAAGCATCCGGAAGCGATCCGCCGATCTCGATTTTTCCGACACTTTCCTGCTTTTCCTGTCGATTGCCGCAGCCCTTGCCAGCATTGCCGGCATCGGCATCGAACTTCATTCGATCAAGGATGCGCCGGCCAATATCGCGCTCTGGCGCGCGGCTGCGGCGATCCTGACTATCCTGATCTCCTGGGTTTTCCTGCACACGCTTTTCACCATCCACTACGCCCATTATTTCTATGGCAGCGCGGACAAGTGCGAAGGGCTGAAATTCCCCGATGGAATCGAGGAGCCGGCCTATTGGGATTTCCTCTATTTCTCCTTCACAATCGGCGTGGCGGCGCAGACGGCCGATGTCGCGGTCACTTCGACGACGATGCGCAAGTTTACCCTGCTGCATGCGCTGCTCTCGTTCCTGTTCAACACGACCATTCTGGCACTTGCGATCAACGTCGGGGCGAGCCTGCTTTAAAGCCTGGCCGCGGAGCGGAAGAGGCTCTCGAAATCGGCAAGGTCGCCCGCGGCGACATCCGAAATTGCCCAGAAGGTCAATCCGCCCTCCGACCATTGCACCATGTTGTCGCCGTCGTGTTCCGTCGTGGTCTGGCCCGCCGAAGCCGCGGGCCAGACGAACAGGTTGATGACATGGCCGTGGCGTCTGCAGACGAGGGCGGCGACGGTGCGGCCGCCGATATAATCGACGCGTCCGCCGACCAGCGGGAGGCCATCCTTGGCGAGATCGCTCACCGGCGGCGAACATCGGTGCGGGCCAAGATCGACGCGAAGGACTATGCTGGCGCGCTTGCCGAACTTCGCGATCTTGCGGAAGATAATCAGCAGGCAGACGTCTATAATCTGATGGGCTTCACGCTGCGCAAGACCGGCGACTACCGGACGTCGCTGACCTATTACACCAAGGCGCTGGAACTGCAGCCGGATCACAACGCGGCGCGTGAATATCTCGGCGAACTCTACATCGACACCGGCGACATGGCGAAAGCCGAAGAGCAGGTGTCCGTGCTGAAGCAGCTTTGCCCCGCTGGCTGTGAGGAACTGCAAGACCTTCAGGAAGCGATTGCCATAAAAGGCGGCAGATAACGGACGCGTCGACGGCAGGGGCAGGCGGGTTTGCCGCCTGCTTCAAAAAGGTGGAGGATATGATGGAAAATGCAGCAAGCCGGCCCTCTTTGGCCGATCTCGTTCTTCTTGCGGGCAGGCTTCTCCTGTCCCTGATCTTTCTGCATGAAGGTTTTACGCTCGTCGCAGACATTGCCGCGACGCTTGCGATCTTCGAAAAGCTCGGCCTGCCTGCGCTGGTGACATTCTGCGTGATTGCCCTGCAGATCGGCGCCGGCCTTGCCATTGCCGTCGGTTTCCTCAGCCGGATCGGTGCGGTGGCCCTGGGGCTGTTCTGCCTGGCAACCGCCTTTCTGTTTCACACCGATCTTTCAAACCAGAACGAGCTGCTGCATTTCGAGAAGGATCTCGCGATCGCCGGTGGCATGTTCATCCTGGCGGTCGCCGGCGCAGGGTCGATATCTCTCGGCGGTCTCGTGAAACGGCAGGTCAAGGGACTGCATCCCTGGCTGATGGCCGTGCTGTAGCGCTGCCGTTCAGAAGGGCTCGGCTGCTAGAAGATCGCCTGCCCGGCCATCAGGGCCAGGATAAGGAAGATCAGGAAGACGACGAGGAATATGCCGAAGAGTACGCGGGCAATTGTTGCGGTTGCCGCGGAAATGCCGGAGAAGCCGAAAAAGCCGGCGACGATCGAAATGACCAGAAAAATCAGGGCCCATTTCAGCATGGATATCTTCCTTCCGTGATTGCTGGAAGAAGACGCGCCAAGGCCGATTTGGTTCCAAATCGTTTAAAATGGAACGGCGTTCCTCAAAAGCGTACTGCTTTGGCCCGCAAGGGCTTTTCAAAGGCGTTTCGATCTGTTTCAAGGGATCGTCATCGATTTGCCCCATCGACGAAAGCCCTTCTCCATGCACGCTTTTCTGGACCCCCAGGTCATTTCCGCCTATCTCGAAGTCATCATGATCAACATCATCCTGTCAGGGGATAATGTGATCGTCATCGGCATGGCCGCCGCCGGCCTTTCCACCGATCTGCGTGGGAAGGCAATCGTCACCGGCATTGCCGCTGCCGCAGTCATCCGCATCGTTTTCGCCGTCATTGCCGCTCAACTGCTCGTCATCAAAGGCATCAATCTCGTC
Organism: Rhizobium sp. KDH_Rht_773_N; assembly: GCF_052946295.1. NCBI lineage: Bacteria > Pseudomonadati > Pseudomonadota > Alphaproteobacteria > Hyphomicrobiales > Rhizobiaceae > Rhizobium > Rhizobium sp. KDH_Rht_773_N. The sequence goes on from NZ_CM129525.1 coordinate 2,385,067, forward strand.
GGAGGCCTGCTGCTTCTGTGGATCTGCTGGACGATGTTCAAAGAGTTGTGCGAGGCGGAGGAAGAAGAGGCCGGCGACGAAACCAGCCAGCACGCCCACAAGCCGAAGCTTTTCCGGCAGGCGATCGGCCAGATCATCTTTGCGGATCTTTCCATGTCGCTCGACAATGTCCTGGCCGTTGCCGGCGCGGCGAAGTCGAACATGAATGCCTTGATCTTCGGCCTCATCCTGTCCGTCATCCTCATGGGTGTCGCATCAAATTTCGTGGCAAGGCTGCTCAACCGGTTCAAATGGATCGGCTGGATCGGCCTTGCCATCATCGTCTACGTGGCGCTCGAAATGGTATGGGAAGGCGGCTGGGAGCTGCTGGCGCTCTATAATCAGGCCTAGATTTTCAGGCTGGACAGCAGCGAGATAAGCTGGGACTGGCGCTGCGTGCCGGTCTTGGCGAGAACCTTCTTCACGTAGCCGCGCGTCGTCTCGTAGGTGAGGCCGGATATTTCGGCGATCTGGCGGGGCGACGAGCCTTCCATCAGCAGGCGCGCGACCGCCGTTTCCTGGGGCGTGAGCGAAAAGAGCCGGCGCAGCAGGTCGCCGCTCGGGGCTGCGCGTTCGGAGAGGTCCGTGACGATGGCGACGGCGGCGGAATGCGAGAAAAGCTCGGCCGGCGCTCCGTTCAGTCGCTGGGCGCGGATGATCAGCGGCGCCTTTCCGGGGCGTGAAAACAGAACCGGTGTTGAGACGACCGCATCGGCAAACGGCTCCTTTGAGAGGACCGCCTGCAGATGGCGGCGCAGCAAGCCCGTCTCTTCCTGGCTGTGAGCCGTGAGCTCCCGGTCGACAATCCGGATGTTGCCGTCGAGCAGCTTTTCCGCCCGCTGGTTCAGCCGGGTAATGTGCCCGGCCCGGTCGAAGAAGACGACCGCGGTGCCGGCAAGCTCGAAAGCCTCGCTCATGCTGTCGATCCTGGCGACGTGCAGCGCGCGGACGATCTCTGCGGCGACGGTCAGTTTCGACTGCATCTTAATGAGCAGCTGCTCGTCGTCGCGATCGAAAGGCTGGTCCTGGATGCGGCGCTGCAGGTTGAGGCTCAGCATCGTGTCGCCGGCGGTGAAACCGACCATGGCAGAGTAGCGGAAACCGAAGCGGGCCAGGAATTCCGTATAGAAGACGTGATGATTGAATTCCTCATCGCCGGCAATGTCGTGTTCGATGATGACACCCTTGGCCATCGCAACGGCCAGGCCGCGTTCGCGAAAGTCGCGCTTGTACCATTCCTCGGCAAAATAGACCTGAAAGGCTTCCAGCAGATTGGGCGTGGTCATGAAGCCGGCAGGGAATTTCCCGCGCACCGGCATGATATGCGTGCCGGTGGCACCGGTGGCGCGGCTGATATGCTCCAGCGTGCGCTCCCAGCTCCCCGGCACCAGCGCAGATTCCAGCAACCCGTCCAGCGCCGTTTCGAGCTCGGAGATATCAATGCCGGTCGCCATGAATAAGTAAGGCCTGACTGCTGTCTTTTATTCGATAAGGAATCACACGTATCGCGAGCTGCCATGGAGAGTGAAATGGCAATTCAACGTTTAGAAATATTATTTGCAGTTGTATTATGACAAGCTGACAAAAGTCACTGATGGCGACAGCGACTTTTGTGGCAGATCAGGCGGTCAGCGTTCAACTATCCGTGATTGATCATCACGTGACGGACAGCGGTATAGTCTTCCAGGGCGTAGACAGACATGTCCTTGCCGTAGCCCGATTGCTTGAGGCCGCCATGCGGCATCTCGTTCACCAGCATGAAATGCGTGTTGATCCAGGTGCAACCGTATTGCAGGCGGGCGGCCGTCTTCATGCCGCGGCCGATATCCTTGGTCCAGACGGAAGAGGCAAGGCCATAATCGCTGTCGTTTGCCCAGGTCACGGCATCGGCGACGTCGGTGAAGCGGGTGACGGAGACGACCGGGCCGAAGACTTCCCGCCGGACGATCTCATCATCCTGCGTGGCGCCGGCCACGACCGTCGGCGCGTAGAAGAAGCCCTTGTCGCCCGAGACCTTGCCGCCGGTGGTGATCTGCATGTGCTTGTGTTCGGAGGCGCGGGTGACGAAGCTTTCGACGCGGTCGCGCTGGCGCCTGGAAATCAGCGGGCCGATTTCGTTCTCCGTGTCGTCGGCCCGGTTGAAGCGGATGCTGGAGACGGCGGAGGTCAGGTCGGCGACGAAATTGTCGTAGACCTTCGCATCGGCATAGATGCGGCAGGCGGCGGTGCAGTCCTGGCCGGCATTGTAATAGCCGAAGGTGCGGATGCCGGCGACCACGGCCTCGATGTCGGCATCGTCGAAGACGATGACGGGGGCCTTGCCGCCGAGTTCCAGATGGGTGCGCTTGACGGTCCTGGCGGCTGCCTGCAGCACCTTCTTGCCGGTCGCGACATCGCCCGTTATCGACACCATGCTGATTTTCGGATGGTTGATCAATGCGTTGCCGACGCTTTCGCCGCGGCCGAGGATGACATTGACGACGCCCTCGGGAAGGATTTCCGACAGCAGTCTCGCCATCTTCAGGGCCGTCAGCGGCGTCTGTTCGGAGGGCTTGAAGACGACGGTATTGCCGCCGGCGATGGCCGGCGCCAGCTTCCAGGCCATCATCATCAGCGGGTAGTTCCACGGCGCGATCGAGCCGACGATGCCGATCGGGTCACGACGGATCATCGAGGTGTGGCCGGGCAGGTATTCTCCGGCGGCCGGTCCGTGCAGGTTGCGCACGGCGCCGGCAAAGAAGCGGTAGCAGTCGACGATGGCGGGGATTTCGTCGTTCAGCACCGCATTGATCGGCTTGCCGCAGTTCAGCGCCTCAAGCGTCGCAAAGCCCTGTGCGTCCCTTTCGATCGCATCGGCGATTTTCAGGAGATAGGCCGAGCGCTCGGACGGGGTCGTCTGCGACCAGGCGGAGAAGGCCTTTTCGGCGGCGCTGACGGCGGCATCGATCTGGCCGAGCGAGGCTTCGGCAAGGTTCAGCACCGTCTCGCCCGTCTTCGGGTTCAGGATGTGCTCTTCCGTTTCCGTGCCGGTCTCGAAGCGGGAACCGATCAGCATTTGCGTATCCATGGGCGTTCTCCCTTGTGGTTGGTCGAGTGGATGCGAGGGGCTCCGCGTCCGCTCCGGGTTATTTGCCGGCACCGGCGATCTGATCGCCGTCGCGCGTGAGGTAATAGGCTGCCAGGATCGGCAGGAAGGTGACGAGAACGACGGCCATGGCGACCACATTTGTGACCGGGCGCTGGCGCGGGCGGATCAGCTCTTCGAGCATCCAGATGGGCAGGGTGGATTGCTGGCCGCCGGTGAATGTGGTGACGATGACTTCGTCGAAGGACAGGGCGAAGGCGAGCATGCCGCCGGCAAGAAGAGCCGTGCCGATATTCGGCAGGATGACATGGCGGAAGGTCTGGAAACCGTCGGCGCCGAGATCCATCGAGGCTTCGATCAGCGAGCCCGAGGTGCGGCGGAAGCGGGCGACGGCGTTGTTGTAGACGACAACGACACAGAAGGTGGCATGGCCGAGCACGATCGTCCAGACCGAGAAGGGGATGTCGAACAGGCTGAAGGCGGAACGCAGGGCAATGCCGGTGATGACGCCCGGAAGCGCGATCGGCAGGATGACGAGCAGCGAGATCGCCTCGCGTCCGAAGAATTTCGTCTGGCTGACGGCGGCCGCGCAAAGCGTGCCGAGGATGAGCGCGATCACCGTTGCTATACAGGCGACCTGCAGAGAGAGACCAAGGGCTGCCCAGACATCCGGGCGGTTCCAGGCAATGGCGAACCATTGCAGCGTCAGGCCCGGCGGCGGCCACTGGTAACTCTTCTCCTCCGTCGTGAAGGCATAGACGAAAATCAGCAGGATCGGCAGATGCAGGAAGAGCAGGCCGCCGGCGGCTGCGATCTTCAGGAAGAACGGCGATTTCTGTCCGCGATCAGAGCGCATCGAAGGCTCCCATGCGTTTGGCAAGCCAGAGATAGATCGCCATGATGACGATCGGCACGACCGAGAAGGCGGCTGCGAGCGGCACGTTGCCGGCCGTTCCCTGCTGCGTATAGACGGCCTGCCCGATGAACAGGCGCGACGAGCCGATGATCTGCGGGATGATATAGTCGCCCAATGTCAGCGAGAAGGTGAAGATCGATCCGGCGACGATTCCGGGCAGGGCGAGCGGGAAAAGCACGGTTCGGAAGGTCTGGCTCGGCGTGGCGCCGAGATCGGCGGAAGCCTCGATCAGGTTGCCGGGCACGCGCTCGAGGGCTGCCTGCGTCGGCAGGATCATGTAGGGCAGCCAGATATAGACGAAGACGATGAAGGTGCCGAGATAGCTGACGGAGAGCGAATTGCCGCCGACGACCGGCAGGGCGAGCACGCCGTCTAGCAGCCAGGAGAGGCGGAGCTTTGCGAAGAACCAGGTGAGGATGCCTTCCTTGGCGAGGATCAGCTTCCAGGCATAGATCTTGACGAGATAGCTCGACCAGAGCGGCAGCATGACGCCGAGATAAAAGAGCGCCTTCCATTTTCCCTGCGCGTAACGGGCGGCGTAATAGGCGATCGGAAAGGCGACGATGGCCGAGGCGACGGTGACGAGCGCCGCCATCAGGACCGTCCTGACGATGATGTCGAAATTGCTCGGGTTCAGGAGCTGGGCATAGGTATCGAGAGTGAATTCGTAATTCACCAGGCCCGAGAAATCGTCGATCGAAAAAAAGCTCTGCAGCAGAAGCGCGATCAGCGAACCGATATAGATGATGCCGAGCCAGAGCAACGGCGGCGTCAGCATCAGGAAGAGCAGCAGCTTCGGATGTCGCCAGAAACTGTCGGAGAGACGGCCGGAGAAGCCGCCGCGCCGGGGCAGGATCGAGCTTTCCGGTTTGGTCATTGCCAGTGCTGTCATGCCGCGTCATCCATGTAATGGACGTCGCCAGGCTGCCAGGCAAGCCGGACGGGCGTTCCGATGTCGGGGATGTCGCTGCCGGCCGGCAGCATGACATGCAGGCGCGACCCTCTGATGTCGACGGTCAGGCGGGTCGCGGCGCCCAGGAAGCTGGCATTTTCGGCCCTGGCTTCGATGCCGTCGGCTGTCAGACGGATTGCCTCCGGCCGCAAGCTCGCCCAGCGCTTCTGGCCGCCGAGGGCTGCCATGATATCGGGGGAGATGACGTTGGACGAACCGACGAAATCGGCGACGAAACGCGTCTTCGGGCAGCGGTAGATATCCTGCGGCGTGCCGTGCTGGACGATGCCGCCATTGTTGAAGACCGCCACGCGGTCGGCCATCGAGAGCGCTTCGCCCTGATCGTGGGTGACGAAGATGAAGGTGATGCCGAGGGCGCGCTGCAGGCTCTTCAGCTCTTCCTGCATCTGCTCGCGCAGCTTCAGGTCCAGCGCGCCGAGCGGTTCGTCGAGCAGGAGCACGCGGGGCTTGTTGACCAGCGCCCGGGCGAGCGCCACGCGCTGCCGCTGGCCGCCGGAGAGCTGGCCAGGGCGGCGGCTGCCATAGCCCGGCAACTTCACCAGCTCCAGCGCTTTCTCGGCCTCCTTGATCCGCTCCGCCTTGCCGACGCCCTTGACCATCAGCCCGTAGGCGACGTTCTTGACAATATCGAGATGCGGGAAAAGCGCGTAATCCTGAAAGACGGTGTTGACGTTGCGGCGATAGGGCGGAATGCCTTCGGCCGTTTCGCCGAAAATCTCGATATGTCCGGAGGTTGGCTGTTCGAAGCCGGCGATCAGCCGCAGGCAGGTGGTTTTGCCGGAGCCGGAGGGGCCGAGCATGGCAAAAAACTCGCCGGGCGCGATCTCGAGATCGACGCCGTCGACCGCGCGCACGGCGCCGAAGTGGCGAGAGACCTTCTGGAAACGGACGGCTGATGTCATGGAAGCTCCGGTTCTATTCTGTCTGAGAGCGGTCCTCGGCTTGGTTCAAAGAGCCCGCCCCAAACCCCTCCCCACAAGGGGGAGGGGCTTAATCTGCCGCGCCCACGCTCAACCCCTTCGGCGTTTCGACAGAAATGCGGCGTTGCCGCTCCCGCCCCTCCCCTTATCGGGAGGGGTTTGGGGAAAGGAATCCGACCGCGTCGGCGAGCGTGGCCCGGCGTCAGCGGCCGCCGATCACGCCGATATAATCCGATACCCAGCGATGATAGGGCACGCATTCGCTCTCGCTTGCGCATTTGGCGACCGGCGTCTTCCAGAACTTGATCTTGTCGAAGTGGTCGTAGCCGTTGGTGTTGCAGCCGGCGTCGGTCAGGAGTTCGTTGCCCTTGCAGGCGGCCGGAACCGAGGGGACGGCACCGAACCAGGCGGCGGCATCGCCTTGCACCTTCGCCTTCAGCGAATGTTCCATCCACATGTAGGCGCAGTTCGGATGTTCGCTATCGACATGCAGCATGGTCGTGTCGGCCCATCCGGTCACGCCCTCCTCGGGGAAGGTCGAGGCGATCTTCTGCTTGTCGGCCTGCAGCAGGTTGACCTGGAACGGCCACGAGCCGGAGGCCACGACACCTTCGTTCTTAAAGTCGTCGATCTGGATCATCGCATCGTGCCAGTAGCGCGAGACGATCTTGCGCTGGCCGCGCAGCAGGTCGAGGGTGGCCTTGTACTGCTCCTCGTTGAGCTCGTAGGGATCCTTGATGCCGAGATCGGGCTTGTGCGCCATCAGGTACATGGCGGCATCGGCAATGTAGATCGGGCCGTCATAGGCCTGCACGCGGCCCTTGTTGGACTTGCCGTCCGGCAGGTTCTGTTCCTCGAAGACGATGTTCCAGCTGGTCGGTGCCTTGTCCTTGAACGTGTCGGTATTATACATCAGCACGTTCGGCCCCCAGAGATAGGGTACGCCGTAATGGACGCCGTTCACCGTGTGCCAGGGCGCGTTCTGCAGGCGCTCGTCAACGGTCTTGAAGCTCGGGATAAGGTCGGTATTGATCGGCTGGACGCGCTTGCCGGCGACCAGACGCAGCGAAGCGTCGCCGGAAGCGGTGACGAGGTCGAAACCGCCTTCGTTCATCAGCGCCACCATCTCGTCCGAAGTGGCGGCCGTCTTGACCGAAACCTTGCAGCCGGTTTCCTTCTCGAAGTCCGTCACCCAGTCGTAATTCTTATCGATCTCGCCGCGCTCGATATAGCCGGCCCAGGCGACGATGCTGACGGCTCCTTCGCCCTTGCCCAATTCCTTCAGCGGTTCGGCAGCGACAACTTGTGTTGCAAAGCTCAGGCTCGCGAGCGCAGCAGTGCACGATTTCAGAAGATGCTTCATCGTCTGTCTCCCGGTTCGGTGCCGCTTTTGCGGCGTTTTGTTCCCGGAAGAAAGGGTGACGCGGAATTCCCGGTTTCGCAAATTCATTTATCAGAACGGCGATATCGGAAATTCCGATAGTCAACGGGACCGCCCCGAGCGCATGTTCTCGGCGATGGCGACGAAATCGCGTGCCGCCTGCGGCAGGCTGGAACCCTTTCGCCAGACCATGCCGACCTGGACGACGGGCAGGGAGCCGGAGACGTCGCGGCTTTCGATGCGGTCGCCTTCCAGCGACCAGGGGCGGTAGACGAGATCGGGCAGCAGCGCGATGCCGGCGCCGGTCGCCACCAGGCTGCGCACAGCCTCCACCGACCGGGTCCTGAATGCGACATGTGGACGGGCGCCGAGCGCGGTCAGCAGTTTGCCGGTATTCTCCTCGATTTCGTCCACCGTCAGCATGATCAGCGGCTCGCGGGCGATATCGGCAATGGAAATAATGTCGGCCGAGACCAGCGGGTGGCCCATCGGCAGCCAGAGGCGATAGGGCGAGGTTTCCAGTATTTCGGCCTGCAGGGCCATGCGATCACGCAGATTTGAAATGACCATGACGGCGACATCCAGCTCGCCGCCAACGAGCAGATGTTCGAGATAGCCGCCATTGTCCTCGATGGCGCTGACTTCGACGCCGGGGCAGGCGCGGCGGTAGCGGGCCAGGAGATCGGAGAGAACGTAACCTGCGACAAGCGAGGTGACGCCGATATTCAGCGTGCCGGAGGGAACGTTCTGCTGATCGGAAAAACTGGTGCGCGCGTCGGAGACGGTCGCCAGGATTTTCGTGGCATGACGCAGGAACTGGTGGCCGTTATGGGTAATCGAGAGCCCTCGCGGGTGACGTTCGAAGAGAACAACGCCGAGGTCGTTTTCGAGTTCTTTCAGCGCCTCGGTGATCGAGGATTGGGAAATCGACAGATTCTGTGCGGCACGCGTGACCGAGCCCTGTTCGGCAACGGCGACGAAATATTGGATCTGGCGAAGCGTGAAGGCCATGGCATTTTAGAGCATGTGCCCGAGCGGTCTGGCAAGCGCACAAGCGGCCGGACCTTTTTTGGTATTTTGCCAATTCGGGACAAAGTCGGACGGCCCATTTAAAGATTCGGAAACGTCATTTCCCTTAGTTTCACAGTCACTTGTATTGCGTTGGAGTTTTCAGATGGCGGAGCAGTTGGCGTGAAGGCCTTACTGCGCATATTCCGGCCTTCCCGGAAATTGGCTTTGATCATCGGTGGCAGCGCCCTGTTGGCGGGCGTTTCCGGCGGTGCTGCGGTTTATGTCGGCAAGGACAGGCTGCTGGGTGACGAGGAATCCGCCGATGGCGTTGCCTGCACCGACGTCAATCTGGTGACGATCAAGAAGCAGGATCATGTCTGGGTCCGCAAATACATCAAGACCGAACCTGTCGACGGCATGACGCGCATCAAGACGGCGCTGCGCGTCGCCCAGGCGGTCTATGAGGCGCAGAAGCCCGACCTCGTGCAGGTCGTCGTCCTCGACGAGAACGGTCCGACCCTGCGCTCGGATATTCGCGGTCGGGCGATCGGCGCCGACGTCGTCTATATCGCCCATCCCGACAAGATGGTCGAGGGACTGAACGACAAGCCCTATACGGCCCGTTACTACGACGGCAAGGCGAGCGAGCGCGGCCTCTTTTACGGCGAGCGCATCGAATTGCCGGACGACCAGATCGCGGCACTGAACGCGAGCCTCAAGGATCCGGCCGATTGCATCGACCCGGTTGCCGTTGCCTCCACCAAGGGTGAGGCAAAGCCGGCTGGCGGACATGGCGCCGCGCCGAAGGAGCCCGAGGAACCGTCCGCCGAAGAGCAGGCGGCCAAGGATGCGGCAGCGTCCGCGGAGGCCGCCCCTGCAGAAGAACCACCGGCCAAAAGCGGCCACTGAAGCCAGAAATCTCCAGCCCGCCGGCGATCGCCTGATCTCGGGGGGCGTTTACGACAAAACAAAACGGAGCGTCCTTTCGGGCGCTCCGTTTTTAGGTTCAGGCGATGCGTTTCTCAGTCAGCCTTGTTGCGGCGGGCCGGGAAGAGGATGACGTCGCGGATCGACGGCGCGTTGGTGAGCAGCATGATGAGACGGTCGACGCCGATGCCGAGGCCGCCGGCCGGCGGCATGCCCTGGTCGATCGCATCGAGGAATTCCTCGTCGAGCTGCTTTTCCTTCTCGCCGCGGGCATGCGCCTGCTCGAGCTGCTCGACCATGCGGCGGCGCTGCTCTTCCGGGTCGTTGAGTTCGGAGAAGGCGTTGCCGAGTTCCCAGGCGTTGCAATAGGTCTCGAAACGCTCGACGAGGCGCGGCTCGCCCGGCACTTCCTTGGCGAAGGGCGAAATGTCCTTCGGGAAATGCGTGACGTGCGAGGGCTGGATCAGCGTCTGCTCGACCCTCTCTTCGAAGATGAAGGCGAGGCATTCGCCCCAGGTCCAATCCTTTTCCACTTCGAAGCCGGCAGCCTTGGCGGCGGCGCGGGCTTCCTCGTCGGTCTTGATCGCCAGGAAGTCGATGCCGGTGACTTCCTTGACGGCGTCAGGCATGGGCACGCGCTTGAACGGCCCCTTGAAGGACATGGTCTTGTCGCCGAAGGGGAATTCCGTCGTGCCGTGGATGGAGAGCGCCAGGGTCTCGAACAGCCGCTCGACGAGGTCCATGATGTCCTCGTAATCGGCATAGGCCCAGTAGCACTCCATCATGGTGAATTCCGGATTGTGCCGGGTGGAGACGCCTTCGTTGCGGAAGTTGCGGTTGATCTCGAAGACCTTGTCGGTCAGGCCCGAGACCAGCGTGCGCTTCAGGAACAGTTCCGGCGCGATGCGCAGGTACATGTCGAGCTTCAGCGTGTTGTGATGCGTCTTGAACGGCTCGGCGGTCGCACCGCCGTAGACCGAATGCAGCATCGGCGTTTCGACTTCCATGAAGCCGTCATTTTCCATGAAGCGGCGGATGCCGGAGAGGATCTTCGAGCGCTGCTGGAAGCGCAGCTTGGATTCCTCGTTGGTCATGATGTCGAGATGGCGCTTGCGGTAGCGCAGCTCGATGTCGGAGAGGCCGTGCCACTTTTCGGGCATCGGCAGCAGCGACTTGGTCAGCATCTCGATCTTCTGGGCATTGATCGTCAGCTCACCGCGCTTGGTGCGGCGCACGATGCCGGTCACGCCGATGATGTCGCCGATATCGATCATCGGCAGCAGGGCGCGGGCTTCCTCGCTCGTCACGTCCTTGTGCGAGAAGATCTGGATCTTGCCGGAGGCGTCATGGATATCCATGAACATGCCGGAATTGCGCGAGGAATAGACGCGGCCGGCGACGGTCACGACATCCTGCGTCTCGACATCGGGCTCCAGGCTCTCGTATTTCGCGGCAAGTTCCGCATTGTTCATCGTGCGGTGGAAATGCGCCGGATAGACCTCGCCGATCTGTTCGCGCAGCAGCTTCAGCTTCTGGGCGCGCACTTCCGTTGCGTCGGAAGAAAGGGTGCTTTCTGTCTTGTTGTCAGCCATTGCCGGAATCCTCTGACTGTTCTTACTTTGCGCCGACGAGGGCGGCGACCGCCTGCGAGGCGAGCTTCAGGCGCTGGCGAACGACCGAGCGGCCGAGAATCGCCATGGAATCAAAGAGCGGCAGCGAGCGCGACGAGCCAGAAACGGCAACGAAGAGCGGTGCGACGACGACCTTCAGCTTCTTGCCCATGCGGTCGGCGATGGCGCGCAGCTCGGCTTCGATCGTCTCGACATTCCACTCCAGGATCTTTTCGAGATCCGGCTGGACGGTGTTGAGGATCTCCAGAATCTCTTCCGGCGGCGACTTGATCTTGGCGAAATCGGACGGCTGCAGGCCGAGATCGGACTTCAGCAGGAAGCCGGCGAGATCGGGCAGTTCGCCCAGCTTGGAAATGCGCGTCTGCGACAGGCGCAGGCCAGCCATCAGGCGGTCGTTCTCCATGGCCCAGTTGAACACACGAGAGCGGAATTCCTCTTCCGACAGCTTTTCGCGGATCCAGCGGCCGTTCAGCCAGTCGAGCTTCTGGATGTCGAAGATCGCGCCGGCCTTGGACAGGTTTTCCGGATCGAACTTTTCGGAGAGTTCGTCCATCGTCAGGAGTTCTTCGCCTTCGGCGATCTGGATGAAAAACAGGCCGAGGAAGTTCATCAGCGCTTCGGGGATATAGCCGAGCGCGGAATAGTAAGAGATCGAGGTCGGGTTCTTGCGCTTCGACAGCTTGGACTTGTCGGCATTGCGCATCAGCGACAGATGCATGAACACCGGCTGGTCCCAGCCGAAATAGCGATAGAGCAGGATGTGCTTCGGCACGGAGGCCAGCCATTCCTCGCCGCGCGCGACATGGGTGATCTTCATCAGATGGTCGTCGATGACGTTTGCCATATGATAGGTCGGCATGCCGTCGCCCTTGATGAGCACCTGCATATCGACAGAATCCCACGGGATCGACACGTCGCCATAAACGCCGTCGGTGAAATCGCAGGAGCCTTCCGTCGGGATCTTCATGCGGATCACAGAGCTTTCGCCGGCGCCCATCTTGGCCGTGACTTCTTCAGCCGTGAGGTTCAGGCAGAGACCGTCATATTTCGGCTGCTTGCCGGCGGCGCGCTGGGTCTCGCGCATCTGCTCCAGCCGCTCGGGCGTGCAGAAACAGCGGAAGGCATGGCCCTTGTCCAGGAGTTCCTGGGCATAGGGCTGATACATGTCCTTGCGGTCGGACTGGCGATAGGGGCCGTAGGGGCCGCCGATATCGGGGCCTTCCTTCCATTCCAGCCCGCACCATTTCAGCGCATCCAGCACCTTGGTTTCGAATTCGGGGGTCGAACGCGTCGCATCGGTGTCCTCGATGCGCAGGATGAACTCGCCGCCGTGCTTCTTGGCAAAGAGATAGTTGAAAAGAGCGATGTAAGCGGTGCCGACATGCGGCTCGCCGGTCGGCGAGGGAGCGATGCGGACGCGGACGCCGGAAGCTGTCATTTTTATGTGCCCGTCAATGAGTGCCGAGCGGCTTTTCGATGAAAGCGACGTCCGGCCTGGAGAATGCAGATATCTTGCAGAAATCGGCTGGAGCAAGGCATATGCCCGCGTAATCGGCCAATTATCCGTGTGGCTGCGCTTAGGCCATATTCAAAAGGGCGCGTCAAGAAAAACCGCTTCCGGCGGGCCTCTTGCGGGTTCTCGGATCGTCCGCTGTCAGGATGACGGGCAGGCCCGCAGAAGAACCTCCGCCCTGGCGAGCAGGGCGGGGGCAACAATCGGCTTCTTATGGGTCGGCGGCCTTAGTGGCTGCCCTCACGCTTTCGACGGCGGGCGTTCCTGGCGAACATGTTCAGCACTTCGACCAAGGCCGAGAAGGCCATCGCGGCGTAGACATAGCCCTTCGGCACGTGGAAGCCCATGCCGTCGGCGATCAGCGTCGTGCCGATCATCAGCAGGAAGGCGAGCGCCAGCATGACGATTGTCGGGTTGCGCTCGATGAAATTGGCGAGCGGCGTTGCGGCCACAAGCATGACCGTGACGGCGGCGATGACGGCGATCACCATGATCGGGAGATGCGGCGTCATGCCGACAGCGGTGATGATGCTGTCGACCGAGAAGACGAGATCGAGCAGCAGGATCTGGCCGATCGCGGAGGCGAAGCTCGTGCCTGTCGCGCCTGCGATGAAATTCTCCTGGTGATCCTCCGGATCGACATTGTGGTGGATTTCCTTGGTGGCCTTCCAGACGAGGAAGAGACCACCGGCGATCAGGATCAGGTCCTTCCAGGAGAAGCCGTGGCCGAAAAGCTCGAAAAGAGGTTCGGTCAGCTGGACGATCCAGGCGACCGTGCCGAGCAGGGCAAGACGCATGATGAGGGCAAGGGCGATACCGGTCCTGCGGGCTCTTTCCCGATGCTCCGGCGGCAGCTTGTTGGTGAGGATGGAGATGAAGATCAGGTTGTCGATCCCGAGGACCACTTCCATCACCACGAGCGTAACAAGCGCCACCCAGGCAGCCGGGTCCTGAATGAGCGTCATGATATCCTGCATCGGCGTATTTCCCCCTTGCGTCGCTTAAGGACGCGGACAATGTATCGTTGCGGTCCTGCCGGGCAAGCGCCGCAAGGGGGTATACGAAAACGATCAGGCTTTTATTCCTTGATCGGCAGCCAGATTTCCGTCACCCCCATTCCGGTATAGGGATCGAAGCGGTCGTCGTAGCGCTCGAACATGTCGGGCATGCTGCCATGTTCAAGGCCGGACGTCGGCCACCAGTTGCCGAAGATCAGGTCCATCGTGGCCGCTATTCCGGAAACGTGACCGTGGTGGGAGAAGACGGCGTAGCGCTGGGCAGGCAGCTTCAATGTCGCAAAACCTGCCGGGAGATCGTCGGCGTCGGCCACTTCGGCGGCCGCCATATAGCGGAATTTCTCGGCCTCGCCGTCGATATGGGTGCAGATCCCGTAGGCGACGTTGCCTTTCTGGTTGGCGATATGGCCGAAATGCTGGTTGAACCTCTGCCAGAGAGAGGGGATCGCGGCGTTGCCGCCATAGGCATAGGTTTCCTGCAGGCCGGCGAACAGCATCGGCGGCAAGGTTTCGAAACGCGGCGGTTCGAGATCGGTGAGGTTTGCGGTTTTCATCCTGATCGGCTCCATCAAAGCAAGGTTGCGAATGTGCCCCTGTCGCCGCACCGCCTCCGGCGTCATGCCGAACTGGTCGCGGAAGGCACGGGTGAAAGCCTCGTGCGAGCCGTAGCCCGCGCCGAGGGCAACCTCGAGAATGCTGGACGAGCCTGAGACGAGGGACGGTGCGGCATTGCTGAGGCGCCTTGCCCGGATATAGGTGCTGATCGAATGGCCAGTCACCAGACCGAAGACGCGCGAAAGATGGTAGCGCGACAATCCGGCAGCTTCGGCGATGTCGTCGAGGCTTATGTCGGTTTCGAAATGGCTCTCGATGAACCATATCGCCCGTCCGATGGCGCTCATTTCTTCTCCCCTGGTTGCCGCCCTATTCGTAGAGCAAACGCGGCGGCCGGATTTGATCGCTATTGCGCAAATCCGGCGGAAAACCGATCGGGGTTCAGATGCGGATCAGGCGAGTTCGTTCTTGCGGACGCCGTAGGCGGCCATGAAGACATGGATCGCGCCGCGGATGACGCGCTCCATCTCGCTGCGCGGCGGCGGGCCGTCCATATTGCCGAAGAGACGCAGCTTGAAGAAGCTGCCGCTTGCAAGATCGAGGAACTGACCGGCGGCGAGATCGATATCGTCGATCTTCAGGGTGCCGGCCTCGACGTGCCGCTCCAGAAAGTCGTGCATGATGGTGCGCAGGTTCTGCGGCCCCTTGAAGAAGCGCTGACAGAGAAGCGGCATGCGTTCGCGCACGCCGAGCACGGTGCGCATGGCGTCGATGACCTTGTCTTCCGTCATGTGCGTGATGAAGGTCATCCCGAATTCGTACAGGCCGGCCTCGACGTCATCATGTTCTGCGAGCACCGAACGTACGGCTGCGACGAAGGCAGCGCGTTCGGTCTCGATCATGGCGTGGAAAAGCTCTTCCTTATTGGCGAAGTAGACATAAAGCGTTCCCTTGGAAACGCCGGCCTCGCGGGTCACGTCGTTCATGCTGGCTGCATCGAAGCCCATCTTCATGAAGACGCGCCGGGCACCGTCCAGGATCTGCTGGCGCTTGGCCGGATCCTCGCCCGCAGCAAAGCGGCCTCCCGGATTGGGTGGGCTGAATACGACGGTGTCCTCGGGCTTCAGTGTCATGTCTCCTTAACCGTCTTTGCGAATTCGGGCTTTCTTTTAAAGAAATCGAACCGATTGGTTCTATCCATCTTGATATGAAGTCAAAAACCATTTATGTCAACTGAACCGAACCGTTCAGTTCGATTATTTTACTCCAGATCGGTAGCCCTGTTTATGTCGACCAACCAGAAAAGCAACGTCGCGCGCATCGTCAGCGAAAATGCCGGCGCCGAGGAGGTGAAAGCGGAAGCAGCTGCTCCCGCCGAAGCTCCGAAGGCAGAGGCACCGAAGACGGCGCCTGCACAGTCCGCGCCTGCTGTCGCGCCGGCTGCCGCCGCTCCGAAGAAGCGCCGCAGCCTCGTGCTGCCCGTCGTCGTGCTGGCGCTTCTGGCCGGTGCCGGCTGGTACGGATACGACTGGTGGACCAACGGCCGGTTCCTCGTCTCGACCGACGACGCCTATATCGAGGGCGATATCGCGACGATCTCGCCGAAGGTCACCGGCTATGTCGCGAAGGTGAACGTTGTCGCCAACCAGGAAGTCAAGGCGGGCGAGGTTCTCGCGATCCTTGATAACGGCGACTACCAGAACGCCCTCGACCAGGCGAACGCCCAGATCGCGACCGAGCAACTGTCGCTCAGCCGCATCGACGCGCAGATCGAAGGCGCCAAGGCGAGCCTCGTGCAGGCGCAGGCGCAGAAGACTGCGCTTGAAGCCACGGTGCGCGGCGCCGAGATCAAGCAGAAGCGCCAGAGCGACCTGCAGGCGAAGTCGGTCGGCACCACCGCAGACCTCGACGACGCCAATACGGCTCTCGATCAGGCGAAGGCAAACCTTGCCGGCGGCGACGCCAATATCGTCGCAGCCCAGGCCAATATCGCCATCCTCGAGGCACAGCGCAAGGAAGCGGAAGGTTCCGTCCGCACGCTGGAAATCCAGCGCGACAAGGCCGCCCGCGACCTTTCCTTCACGGTCCTGAAGGCTCCCTATGACGGCGTTGTCGGCAACCGGTCGGTTCAGGAAGGCGATCTGGTTTCGCCCGGCCAGCGGCTGATGGCGCTCGTGCCGACCCGCCAGCTCTATATCGACGCCAATTTCAAGGAAACGCAGATCCAGCATCTCGTTCCCGGTTCGAAGGTAAACATCCAGGTGGATGCCTATAGCGATTATCCGATCGTCGGCACCGTCGAATCGATCTCGCCGGCCTCGGGTTCGGTCTTCTCGATGCTGCCGCCGGAAAATGCCACCGGCAACTTCACCAAGATCATCCAGCGCGTGCCGGTTCGCATCGCCCTGCCGCAGGATGCGCTTGACAGCGGCCGCCTGCGCGCCGGTCTCAGCGTCGTCGTCGACGTCGATACCCGCACGGCGCCGGTAAAGTAAGCGCTCGAGGGCGGAGGTAGTTCCATGGCGGGGAGTGCGACAGCAACGGCAGGTTCGATCCCGGCAGCGCCCGCGCATGCCGCCGATCGCATGGACCCGAGAAAGCTCATTGCCTTCTTCGCGATGGTGCTCGGCATGTTCATGTCGATCCTCGACATCCAGATCGTTTCTGCCTCGCTTGCGGAAATCCAGGCCGGCCTTTCCGCCGGCACGGACGAAATCGGCTGGGTGCAGACGGCCTATCTGATCGCCGAAGTCATCATGATCCCGCTGTCGGGCACGCTCGCGCGCATCATTTCGACGCGTTACCTCTTTGCGATTTCGGCCGCCGGCTTCACCATGTCGAGCGCACTGGCCGCGACGGCGACGAATATCGACCAGATGATCGTCTATCGCGCCATTCAAGGCTTTATCGGCGGCGGCATGATCCCCTCCGTCTTTGCCGCCGCCTTCACGATCTTCCCGCCGTCGAAGCGCGCGATCGTCTCGCCGATCATCGGCCTTATCGCGACGCTGGCGCCGACCATCGGCCCGACGGTCGGCGGTTATCTCAGCCACGCCTTCTCCTGGCACTGGCTGTTCCTGGTCAATATCGTGCCCGGTATCATCGTCACGCTCGTCACCTGGAACTTCATCGATTTCGACAAGCCGGAACTGTCGCTCTTCAGGAAGTTCGACTGGTACGGGCTGCTTGCCATGGGTGTCTTCCTCGGTGCGCTGGAATATGTGCTGGAAGAGGGCAATTCGAACGACTGGTTCAACGACAGCTATATTGTCGCGGGCGCCGTCGCATCGACCGTCGCTTGTGTCATCTTCTTCTACAGGGCCTTCACCGTGGAGTTCCCGGTCGTCGACCTGACGGCATTCTCGAACCGGAATTTTTCCTTCGGATCGGTCTTTTCCTTCGTCATGGGCATCGGCCTCTACGGGCTCACCTATATCTATCCCGTCTATCTCGGCCGCATCCGCGGCTACGATTCGCAGATGATCGGCGAGACGATGTTCGTATCGGGCCTTGCGATGTTCTTCACCGCGCCGATCGCCGGCCGGCTGTCGACCAAGCTCGACCTGCGCCTCATGATGGCGATCGGTTTCGTGAGCTTTGCGTCCGGCACCTACATCATGACGCATCTGACGCAGGACTGGGACTTCTACGAGCTTTTCATCCCGCAGATCCTGCGCGGCTTCGGCCTGATGATGTGCATGGTGCCGATCAACAATATCGCGCTTGGCACCCTGCCGCCGGCGCGTATTCGCGGCGCATCCGGCCTCTTCAACCTGACGCGCAACCTCGGCGGCGCTGTCGGCCTTGCGATCATCAATACGGTGCTGACCAGCCGCCAGGACGTGCATTACGAGCGCCTGCGCGAGAATGTGCACTGGGGCAATACCACCGCGATCGATCAGATGAACAACATGACCGCGAACTTCAACAGCTGGGGCCTGGACGGTGCCAATGTCGCCGTCAAGCAGATGGTTGGCCTGGCTACCAAGCAGGCGATGATCCTTTCCTTCGGTGACATCTTCCTGATGCTCACCGTCCTGTTCCTGGCGATGGTCCTTGGCGTCGTCATGATCAAGAAACCCGCGCCGCAAGGCGGCGGTGGCGGTGGCGGCCACTGACCTCCGGCCGTCATTCGCAAGAAAGGCCCTCTTCGGGGGGCCTTTTTGCTTTTCTGCACGGGCCGGTTTCCGATCCTTGAACGAGGGGTCGTTCAGCTTCCGCATTTTTTGATTTACGTACATCAAAATTGGCGCTAATGGTCTCGTCCAGGAGGAGTGATGAGGCCAACCGTTCATGATATCGCCGCTGCGGCGGGCGTCAGTCTTGCGACTGTGGACCGGGTCCTGAACCAGCGGCCGGGCGTGCGGCATGTGACGCGGGAGAAGGTCGAAACCGCGATCCGCGATCTCGGCTACGTGCGCGACGTGGCCGCCGCCAACCTCGCCAAGGGGCGCGTTTACCCGCTGACCTTCATCCTGCCCGCCAGCGACAATTCCTTCATGCACGGCCTCAACGCGGAAATCCGCGCGGCAATTGCGCGCTCGGCAGCCGAGCGCACCGATATCCGCATCGTCGAAGTGCCGGCTTTCGATCCGCAGGCGCTGGTGCGCGAGCTGGAAACGGTCGCCGCCGAAAAGCCTTCAGGTGTCGCGCTCGTGGCCACCGACGCACCCGATGTGCGCGCGGCTGTGGACCGGCTGGTCCATGACGGCATTCCGGTCGTCACGCTCGTTTCCGATCTGACGGGATCGCTGCGCCATCATTATGCCGGCGTCGACAATATCGCGGCAGGGCGAACTGCTGCGCGCCTGCTCGGCCGCTTCCTCGGCAGTGCCGCGGGCGAGATCGTCGTGCTGGCCGGTTCCATGCTCGTGCGCGACCATCGCGAACGCCTGGAAGGCTTTGCCTCCGTCATGGCGCAGGAGTTTCCGGCGCTGCATCTGCTGCCGGTGCTCGAGGGGCGCGACGACCCTGAAGTCGCCCATATGCTGATTGCGGATGCGCTTCGGAAAAACGGCGGCATCATCGGTATCTACAGCCTTGGCGCCGGCAATCGCGGTCTGATCCGGGCACTGAAGGAGAAGGCAGCCGACAGGACGCTGACGGTGGTCGCCCATGAATTGACGGCGCACACGCGGGCAGCGCTCATCGACGGCACGATCGACGCAATCCTCAATCAGGATGCTGGCCACGAGGTGCGCAGCGCGATCCGTGTTCTCAAGGCAAAAGCAGACGGGCTTGCGGTGATCGACGCGCAGGAGCGCATCCGCCTCGACATATTCCTGAAAGACAACCTGCCGTAACGGCAAAGGGAGAAACATCACATGTATCTGGGTCTCGATCTCGGCACCTCGGGCGTCAAGGCGATGCTGATCGACGGCGATCAGAAGATCGTCGGTTCCGCCAACGGTTCGCTCGACGTTTCGCGTCCGCATTCCGGCTGGTCCGAACAGGAGCCGGCTCATTGGGTGCGCGCCACGGAGGAGGCTGTCGCCGGCCTCAAGGCCAAACATCCGAAGGAGCTTGCCGCGGTCCGGGGTATCGGCCTTTCCGGGCAGATGCACGGCGCAACATTGCTCGACGCTTCCGACAAGGTGCTGCGCCCCTGCATCCTCTGGAACGATACGCGTTCCCATGTCGAGGCTGCGGCACTCGACGCCGATCCGCGCTTCCGCAAGCTAACCGGCAATATCGTTTTCCCCGGCTTTACCGCGCCGAAGCTTGCCTGGGTTGCCAAGAACGAGCCCGCGATCTTCGCCAAGGTCGCCAAGGTTCTGCTGCCGAAGGACTATCTGCGCCTCTGGCTGACCGGCGAGCACATTTCGGAAATGTCGGATTCGGCCGGCACGTCCTGGCTCGATACCGGCAAGCGCGCCTGGTCGTCCGAGCTGCTGGCCGCCACCAATCTCGACGAAAAGCAGATGCCGACACTGATCGAAGGTACGGAGCAGGGCGGCAAGCTGCGCGCCGAACTCGCCTCCGCCTGGGGCATTTCCGGCGAGGCCGTCGTTGCCGGCGGCGCCGGCGACAATGCGGCTTCGGCCTGCGGCATGGGTACGGTCAGCGATGGCGCCGCCTTCGTTTCGCTCGGCACGTCGGGTGTGCTCTTTGCCGCCAACGCCGCCTATCTGCCGAAGCCGGAAAGCGCCGTCCATGCCTTCTGCCATGCACTGCCGAATACCTGGCACCAGATGGGCGTCATCCTGTCGGCCACCGACGCGCTGAACTGGCATTCGTCCGTCACCGGCAAGTCGGCCGCCGATCTGACCGGCGAGCTCGGGGAAAGCCTGAAGGCCCCGACCGGCGTCACCTTCCTGCCCTATCTCTCGGGCGAGCGCACGCCGCATAATGATGCCGTCATCCGCGGCGCCTTCATCGGCCTCGAACATGAAAGCAGCCGTGTGGTGCTCACGCAGGCGGTGCTGGAAGGTGTGTCCTTCGCGATCCGCGACAATCTCGAAGCGCTGCGCTCGGCCGGCACGGATATTTCCCGCGTGACCGCGATCGGCGGCGGTTCGCGTTCGCGCTACTGGCTGGCTTCGATTGCGACCGCGCTCGGCGTTCCGGTCGACCTGCCGGCCGACGGCGATTTCGGTGCGGCCTTCGGTGCCGCCCGCCTCGGCCTGATCGCGGCAACGGGTGCGGATCCGGTTGCCGTCTGCACGCCGCCGGTCACGGCCGGCACGATCGAACCGGTCGCTGCGCTGAGCGGCGCCTATGAAGATGCCTACAAGCGCTACCGCGCGACCTATCCGGCGATCAAGTCGCTGGCGCATTGATCCATTCATAAGAGCTGAACCCAAGGAGAACCCAAATGAGCACCGGATTTTTCGGCGACATCCAGAAAGTGAAGTACGAAGGCCCAGACAGCACCAACCCGCTGGCCTTCCGCTACTACCAGCCGGACGAAATCGTTCTCGGCAAGCGCATGGAAGACCATCTGCGCTTTGCCGTCGCCTACTGGCACACGTTCACCTGGCCGGGCGGCGACCCCTTCGGCGGCCAGACCTTCCTGCGTCCGTGGTTCGAAGACACGATGAAGGCTGCAAAGCTCAAGGCTGACGTGGCCTTCGAATTCTTCTCGCTGCTCGGCGCGCCCTATTACTGCTTCCATGACGCCGATGTGCGCCCGGAAGGCAAGAATTTTGCCGAGAACACCAGGAACCTGAACGAGATCGTCGATTATTTCGCCGAGAAGCAGGCTGCCACCGGCACCAAGCTGCTCTGGGGTACGGCGAACCTCTTCTCGAACCGCCGCTACATGTCGGGTGCTGCGACCAACCCCGATCCGGATGTCTTTGCCTTCGCCGCCGCGACGGTCAAGACCTGCATCGACGCCACGCAGAAGCTCGGCGGCGAAAACTACGTTCTGTGGGGCGGCCGCGAAGGCTATGAAACCCTGCTCAACACCGATCTCGGCCGCGAGCTCGATCAGCTCGGCCGCTTCCTCAACCTCGTCGTCGAGTACAAGCACAAGATCGGCTTCAAGGGCACGATCCTCATCGAGCCGAAGCCGCAGGAGCCGACCAAGCACCAGTACGACTACGACGTCGCGACCGTCTACGGCTTCCTCAAGAAGCACGGCCTCGAAAACGAAGTGAAGCTCAACATCGAGCAGGGCCATGCGATCCTCGCCGGCCATTCCTTCGAGCACGAGCTGGCGCTTGCAAACGCGCTCGGCATTTTCGGCTCGATCGACATGAACCGCAACGACTACCAGTCCGGTTGGGATACGGACCAGTTCCCGAACAACGTTCCGGAAATGGCGCTTGCCTATTACCACGTCCTGGCGGGCGGCGGCTTCAAGACCGGCGGCACCAACTTCGACGCCAAGCTGCGCCGCCAGTCGCTCGATCCGGCAGACCTGCTCATCGGTCACATCGGCGGCATGGATTGCTGCGCCCGCGGCCTGAAGGCTGCCGCCAAGATGATCGAGGACAAGGCTCTCTCCAAGCCGCTCGCAGACCGCTATGCCGGCTGGGATTCGGCCGAAGGCCAGAAACTCTTCCGCGGCGAATACTCGCTGGAGGAAATCACGCAGTGGGTCGAGAGCAAGGACGTCAACCCGCAGCCGAAGTCCGGCAAGCAGGAGCTGCTCGAAAACATCGTCAACCGCTACGTCTGATACGGGTTTGATTTTCGATGAGGGCCGGGGAACGACAGTTCCCCGGCTTTTTTATGCGCGGATCGACATTGTTTGGTGCTCCCACCGTCCTAAATTCCAGCCGACGACCTACGGACGGGGATCGTTTCCATGACGGATACCGAGCTTTCAGATCTTTATCGCGGCTATATTGCTTGCCTGAACAGCCAGGACTGGCCGAATCTCAGCAATTTCGTGCATGAGGATGTCAGTTATAACGACAAGCGTATCGGGCTCTCCGGCTATCGTCAGATGCTCGAAGGCGATTTCCGGGCTATCCCGGACCTGTCCTTCGATATCGGCATGCTGGTCTGCGAGCCGCCGCGCATCGCGAGCCGCCTGCTTTTCGACTGCACGCCGAAAGGGATGCTGTTCGGTCTGCCGGTCAACGGCAGAAGGGTGCGCTTTGCCGAGAATGTCGTCTATGCGTTCATGGACGGCCGGATATTCGAGGTCTGGTCGGTCATCGACAAGGCGGCCATCGAGGCTCAGCTTTAGAACCCAGCCCGGTTATCGCTTCTGCCAGTTGCGTGGCGGCGCCGAGACCGAGTTGCGCACGACGAGATCCGGCCTGAGCAGGATTTCCGTTTCGGCGGGCCGGCCGTCGGAGAGGAGTTCCAGGAGCAGCGCCATGGCCTGTTTGCCGATCGCCGTGCGCGGCTGGCGGATCGTCGTCAGCGACGGGCTCATGAAGACGGCTTGCGGCACGTCATCGAAGCCGGTGACGGAGAAATCCTGCGGGATGTTGTAGCCGCGCGCATTGAGGCCGATCATGACGCCGATCGCCGTCTGGTCGTTGACGCACATGAAGGCGGTGGGCAGCGTATCGCGCATGAAGAGCTGCTCCACCGCATGGCGGCCGCTCTCGATCGTGCCGTCGCCTTCCAGCACGATACGCATGTCCTTCGGAACCTCGGCGGCGTCGAGACCGGCGTCATAGCCTTGCCGGCGACGGCTATAGGCAAGGCGCGTGCGGGAATCGCCGATAAAGGCGATCTTGCGATGGCCTTCCGCCAGAAGCAGGTCGACAGCCTTCCTCGCACCCTCGATATCGTCGACGCCGACATAGGGGATGCCGCCGTTGAAGACAGGTTCGAACACGCCGACGCTCGGCGGCAGCTGCGCCGTCACCATCTGATGGCCGAAGGGCAGGATGCCGGTAAAGAGGATGAGGCCAGCCGCCTGGTTGGAGCTGAAGAATTTCAGATATTCGAGGCCGCGCTGCGCATCGTTCTGCGTATGGCCGATCAGCACGCCATAGCCATGGGCGCGGGCCTCGTTTTCCAGTCCGATCAGGATGTTGGAAAAATTCGGGTCGCCGATATCGGGTGCCACGACCAGAATCATGTTGGAACGGCCAAGCCGCAGGCTGCGCGCCATGGCGTTGGTCGTATAACCGGTGATGGCGATCGCCTGGTTGACCTTCAGCCGCGTGGAATTGGCCACCTTTTCGGGCGTGTGGATTGCCCGGGAAACCGTCGCGATGGAAACCTCGGCGATCCGGGCGACGTCTTCGATCGTTGCGGGCGTGGAATTCGACACGGGGGCTCTGCCTTGGGCTGTCTTCGCCGCACACTACACAGACTCGCCGGGAGGTCAAAGGCAGCCGCCAACAAGTCTGTGTAAATCAATCATGTAAACCTTTACATGCCCGATGTAAAGGTTTACATATGCTTGGCATAAGCGGATGGGAGCCGCAGGAGGAAGTTATGACCGAGACCGCAGAGGCTGCGCCAGTGGTGTTGTCCGCCAGGCGCATATGCAAGTCTTTCAGCGGCGTGCAGGTTCTTTTCAGCGTCAATTTCGATCTTCGCGCCGGTGAAATCCACGCGCTGATGGGTGAAAACGGCGCCGGCAAGTCGACCCTCGTCAAGATCCTTTCCGGTTTCGAGCAGCCCACATCGGGCGAGATTCTGCTTGACGGCAAGCCCGTGGTTCTGCCGCCGAACGGCGCGGCCGAGGCGCTCGGGATCGTCATCATCCATCAGGAGTTCAATCTTGCAGAACATCTGACGGTGACAGAGAGCCTGTTCCTCGGTCGCGAGGTGACGCATTTCGGCGTGCTCGACCGCAAGTACATGCGGGCGGAAACCCGTCGCGTGCTGGATATGCTCGGTTCCCATGTCGATGAGAATGCGATGATCAGCTCGCTCTCGATCGCCGAGAAGCAGATGGTCGAGATTGCCAAGGCGATCAGCCGCGATGCGCGCGTCGTCTTCATGGACGAGCCGACGGCGGTGCTGTCGCGCGAGGAAACCAACATCCTCTTCAAGCAGGTGCGCAAGCTGCGCGACCAGGGGACGAGCTTCGTCTTCGTTTCCCACAAGCTCGACGAGGTCATGGAGCTGACCGACAAGGTCACTGTCCTGCGCGACGGTCAGTGGGTGAAGACGGCGCCGACCTCCATGCTGGACGGAGAGTCCATCGCGCAGCTGATGGTCGGCCGTGAGCTTTCGAGCCTCTATCCCGCCAAGGTGGAGCCCGATGTCGACGAGGAGATCGTTCTTCGCGTCAGCGGGGTATCGACCGGCTACGTGCAGGATGCGAGCTTCGATGTGCGCAAGGGCGAGGTCATCGGCTTTTCCGGCCTCATCGGATCGGGGCGTACGGAATTGATGGAGGCGATCGCCGGGCTGCGCTCGCGGCTTTCGGGTGAGGTCGTCATCCACGGGGAAAGCGTACATTCGGGCGATGCGCGTGCGGCCAATCGCGCCGGCCTTGCCTATATGACCAAGGATCGCAAGTCGAAGGGACTGCTGCTCGGTTCAGGCATGATCGCCAACCTGACGCTCCAGTCTCTGGAACGGCATGTCAGCCATGGCTATCTGAGCCCGAGCAGCGAGGCGGCGGCCCTTGCCAAGGCCAGGCGGCGTTTCGATATCCGCGTGCGCGATGGCAATATCGTTGCCGGGCGCATGTCCGGCGGCAACCAGCAGAAGCTGCTTCTCGCCAAGGTGATGGAAACCGAGCCGCAGATCATCATCATCGACGAACCGACACGCGGCATCGATGTCGGCACCAAGCAGCAGATCTATCATTTCATCTCCGCGCTCGCCCGCGACGGGCGGTCGATCATCGTCGTGTCTTCGGAAATGCCCGAGGTGATCGGGCTCTGCACGCGGGTCGCCGTCATGCGCGAAGGACGGATCGTCGGCATCCTCGAAGGGGATGAAATTTCGGAACAGGAAATCATGCGTTACGCCGCAGGGCTGAAGCGTCAGGCGGCTGCCTGACGCCGGCAAGGCGCGCCAAGGGCTGGGTGCGCAACAGACAGGATGCCCAGCAATAATGGGACGGGAGGTTCGTTTTGGACATGAGTGTTAACGAGGAGACCAGGGAAATCCGGCGCAGATCCTGGCGTGACGTCGATCTGCGCGCGGTTGCGCCCTTTGCCGCGCTGGTCTTGCTCCTCATCGTGGGCGCGATGGTCAATCCGAATTTCATCGGCATCACCAACCTGACCAATGTCGCGACGCGTTGCGCCTTCATCGCCATCATCGCTGTCGGCGCAACCTTCGTGATTTCGGCCGGCGACCTCGACCTCTCCGTCGGCTCGATGGTCGCTTTCGTCGCCAGCCTTATGATCCTGCTCATCAATTCCGGCGTCATCGCCGATCCGGTGCTGATGCTGACGGCTGCCGTCGTCTTCGCCGTGGTCGCCGGCGCGCTCTGCGGTCTCGCAAACGGCCTTATCACGACGGTCGGCAAGATCGAGCCTTTCATTGCAACGCTCGGTACGATGGGCATCTATCGCGGCCTGACGACTTGGTTGTCGCAGGGCGGTGCGATCACGCTGCGTTCGGCCGATATCCAGACGCTTTATCGCCCGGCCTATTTCGGCAATATCCTCGGCATCCCCGTGCCGATCGTCGTTATCCTTGTCGTCACCGCTGTTGCGGCCTTCATTCTCTACCGCACGCGCTACGGCCGTCATGTCGTGGCGGTCGGCTCCAACAGCGACGTTGCCCGCTATTCCGGCATTGCGGTCAATCGCGTGCGCACGATCGCCTTCGTCATCCAGGGTCTCTGCGTGGCGATCGCCGTGCTTCTTTACGTTCCGCGCCTCGGCTCGACCTCGGCAACGACCGGCATCCTGTGGGAGCTGCAGGCGATCACGGCTGTGGTCGTCGGCGGTACGGCGCTGAAGGGCGGTGCGGGCCGCGTCTGGGGCACGATCTGCGGCGCCTTCATTCTCGAGCTCGTCGGCAACATCATGCTGCTTTCGAACTTCATCAGCGAATACCTCATCGGCGCGATCCAGGGTGCGATCATCATCATCGCCATGCTGGTGCAGCGGTCGCTGGTGCGCAAATCGTAAGGCGGAGCTGCTTTTGGGATTGGCCGGGTATCCAGGGCACCCGGCCCGGATTGAACAAGTCCCTGATATTTTTGGGAGGAAATAGCATGCGCAAGCTCATGTTGGGTCTGGCGGTTGCGGGGGTGGCTTTTGCCGGCGCAGCCTACGCCCAGGACAAGAACTACACAATCGGCGTGTCCATTCCGGCCGCCGACCACGGCTGGACGTCGGGCGTCGTGTTCCATGCCGAGCGCGTTGCCAAGAAGCTGATGGCCGAACATCCGGGCCTGAACGTGATCGTCAAGACCTCGCCGGATGCGGCGACGCAGGCAAATGCCGTGCAGGACCTCGATACGCAGGGCATTGACGCTCTGGTGATCCTGCCGTCGGATCCGGATCCGCTCGTCAACGCCATCAAGGAAGTCAAGGACAAGGGCAAGTTCGTGGCGCTTGTCGACCGCGCGCCGTCGAACAACGACAATTCCGTGCGTGACCTCTACGTCGCCGGCAACAACCCGGCGCTCGGCGAAGTCGCCGGCAAGTACATTGCCGAAAAGACGCCGGAGGCTCAGGTCGTCGTCATCCGCGGCCTGCCGATCCCGATCGACCAGCAGCGCCAGGACGGTTTCGACAAGGGCATTGCCGGCTCGAAGGTCAAGGTTCTCGATCGCCAGTACGGCAACTGGAACCGCGACGATGCCTTCAAGGTCATGCAGGACTACCTGACCAAGTACCCGAAGATCGACGTCGTATGGTGCCAGGACGACGACATGGCTGTAGGCGTTCTCCAGGCCATCGAGCAGGCCAAGCGCACCGACATCCAGTATGTCGTTGCCGGCGCCGGTTCCAAGGACATGATCAAGAAGGTCATGGACGGCGACAAGCTGATCCCGGTCGATGTTCTCTATCCGCCGGCAATGGTCGGCACGGCCATGGAACTGACGGCTGCCTCGCTCTACGATCAGGTTCCGGTTCACGGCAACTACATCCTCGACGCGACGCTCGTCACCAAGGAGAACGCCAAGAACTTCTACTTCCCGGATTCTCCGTTCTGATATCTGCTTTCATCGATGCGCCCATTCGACAGGATGGGCGCATTTTTCATGCCTTCAGACAAGTTGCAGCCAAAATGCGCTACGTACCTCTTGCCGATCCGCGGCGAGCGTGATTAGGTCCAGACCGCGTTGATTTTCGGCTCACCCGCTCAAATCCATCGCATTGGCGGGGAGGCGCCTTTTCTTTACCGGACGGCGCACTAAGATTTCTCGAAAACGTTTACGATCGATATTCAGGGAGGAAACTGACATGAAGACGATCAAGGGACCCGGCCTGTTCCTCGGGCAGTTCGCGGGCGATACCGCGCCTTTCAATTCCTGGGACGCGATCACCAAGTGGGCGGCCGATATCGGCTACAAAGGCGTGCAGGTTCCGACCTGGGCAAGCCAGCTCATCGATCTCAAGAAGGCAGCGACGTCCAAGGATTACTGCGACGAGTTCGCAGGCAAGGCGCGCGAAAACGGTGTCGAGATCACCGAGCTTTCCACCCACCTGCAGGGGCAGCTCGTTGCCGTTCATCCTGCCTATGACGAAGCCTTCGACGGTTTTGCCGCACCGGAAGTGCGCGGCAACCCGAAGGCACGTCAGGAATGGGCCGTGCAGCAGGTCAAGTATGCGCTGACGGCTTCCAAGAACCTCGGCCTCAAGGCCCATGCGACCTTCTCCGGCGCGCTCGCCTGGCCCTTCATCTATCCCTGGCCGCAGCGTCCGGCCGGTCTCGTCGAGACCGCTTTCGACGAGCTGGCCCGCCGCTGGAAGCCGATCCTCGATCATGCCGATGAAAACGGCATCGATGTCTGCTACGAAATCCATCCGGGCGAAGACCTGCACGATGGCATCACCTACGAGATGTTCCTGGAACGCGTCGGCAACCATCCGCGCGCCAACATGCTCTATGACCCGTCGCACTACGTGCTGCAGTGCCTCGACTATCTCGACAATATCGACATCTACAAAGACCGGATCAAGATGTTCCACGTCAAGGATGCCGAGTTCAACCCGACCGGACGCCAGGGCGTCTATGGCGGCTATCAGGGCTGGGTCGAGCGTGCCGGCCGCTTCCGTTCGCTGGGCGACGGCCAGGTCGATTTCGGCGCCGTCTTCTCCAAGATGACCGCCAACAATTTTGACGGCTGGGCCGTGGTCGAATGGGAATGCGCGCTGAAGCATCCGGAAGACGGTGCCCGTGAAGGCGCCGAATTCGTTGCGGCGCACATCATCCGCGTCACCGAAAAGGCCTTCGACGATTTTGCTGCCGGCGGCACCGATCAGGCCGCCAACCGGCGCATGCTGGGTCTGGCATAAGCCGGTTTCGAGAATCGAGGAGTATACTATGGCAATCGAAGCATCATCCGAACAGACCCGCGAGCCGCGCATCCGGCTCGGCATGGTGGGCGGCGGGGCAGGGGCCTTCATCGGCGCCGTCCACCGCATCGCGGCGCGTATCGACGACCAGTATGACCTGATCGCCGGCGCGCTGTCGTCCACGCCGGAAAAGGCCGTTCAGTCCGGTCGCGATCTCGGCCTTGATCCGTCGCGCACCTATTCCAGCTACCGGGAAATGGCGATCCGCGAAGCCAAGCTGAAGAACGGTATCGAAGCCGTTTCCATCGTCACGCCGAACCATGTGCATTATGACGCGGCCAAGGAATTCCTGCGCCGCGGCATCCATGTCATCTGCGACAAGCCGCTGACCTCCAACCTCGCCGACGCCAAGAAGCTGAAGAAGGTTGCCGACGAGAGCGGCGCGCTGTTCATCCTGACGCACAACTACACCGGCTATCCGATGGTTCGTCAGGCGCGCGAAATGGTCGCCAACGGCGAACTCGGCGATATCCGCATCGTCCAGGCCGAATATCCGCAGGACTGGCTGACGGAAGCGATCGAACAGTCCGGCCAGAAGCAGGCGGCATGGCGCACCGACCCGGCCCAGTCGGGTGTCGGCGGTTCGACCGGCGATATCGGCACGCATGCCTATAACCTGGCTTCGTTCATCACCGGCCTCGAACTCGACAGCCTTGCTGCCGATCTCGACAGTTTCGTGCCGGGCCGTCGTCTTGACGACAACGCCCATGTGATGCTGCGCTTCAAGGCCAAGGGTTCGGAAAAGCCGGCCAAGGGCATGCTCTGGTGCAGCCAGGTAGCGCCCGGCCACGAGAACGGCCTCAAGGTGCGCATCTATGGCACCAAGGGCGGTATCGAATGGGTCCAGGCCGATCCGAACTATCTCTGGTACACGCCGTTCGGCGAGCCGAAGCGGCTGATTACCCGCAACGGCGCCGGCTCCGGCGCGGCCGCGGCCCGCGTTTCGCGCATCCCGTCCGGTCATCCGGAAGGCTATCTGGAAGCTTTTGCGACGATCTATACGGAAGCCGCACACGCCATCAACGCCCACAAGAAGGGCAAGGCGGTTGACAAGGCCGTGGTCTACCCGACCGTCGACGACGGTGTGAAGGGCGTGGCTTTCGTCGAGGCTTGCGTCGCCTCGTCCAAGCGCAACGGCGCCTGGGTCAAGGTCTGAGTTTCCGCGCCGAGAGGCATCCATTGCCTGAAACGCCGGGGTGGTCGATATCGCCCCGGCGTTTTCATTTGCGGCGATCAGGCTGCGGCCGGTGTGCGGCCGCGCTTCAGCAGGTTATCGAGGCTGAACGGGCCTGCGCCGGCGGCAAAGATATAGAGGAAGACGAAACAGAACAAGATTGCGGCAACGCCGCCATTCTGCGCCGGGTAGAGGCTCTTCGACGCATGGCCGATGAAATAGGCGAAGGCCATCAGGCCCGAAAGCACGAAAGCTGCGAGGCGGGTCTGGAAACCGATGAGAACCAGGAAGCCGAGCGTGAGCTCAAGAAGGCCGGCGACCCAGGGCAGCGAGCCGACGGGCGGTACGCTGGCTGCTGCCGGGAAATGCAGGATCTTCTGCGTTCCGTAGCTGAAAAGCACGAGGGACGAGACGATGCGCAGCAGGCTCAGGAAATGCGGCTGCAGCAAATGGATCGAAGAGAGCATTCGGTTCCTTTCATATTGTGATGCTCTTTCCGGTGTAAGGATCGACGTTGTGACCGCAAATCACGACTGCTGACATTGGCGTTACGAGATCGGGCAGGCAGCCGCATGTGGCAGGCTTGCCGCTTTCCAAGGTTTCTTCCTGCAACGTTGCAGTTTTTGGGTTGGCCGGCCTGTACTTTGAGCGCGGGCTTGGCTAAACCCCGCGCAAACGGTCAGTCCACATGCTGAGAGATGGGATTTACAGATGATCGATCCGAAAACGCTTGCCGAGCGCTTCCCCGGCGATTTCACCTTCGGCGTCGCCACCGCCGCCTTCCAGATCGAAGGCGCCAGCAAGGCCGATGGCCGCAAGCCGTCCATCTGGGACGCCTTCTGCAACATGCCTGGCCGCGTCTACAATCGCGACAACGGTGACGTGGCGTGCGACCACTATAACCGGCTGGAGCAGGATCTCGACCTCATCAAGGAGATGGGCGTTGATGCCTATCGCTTCTCGATCGCCTGGCCGCGCATCATTCCCGACGGCACGGGTCCCGTGAACGAAGCCGGCCTCGACTTCTACGACCGGCTCGTCGACGGCTGCAAGGCGCGCGGCATCAAGACCTTCGCGACGCTCTATCACTGGGACCTGCCGCTGCTGCTCGCCGGCGACGGCGGCTGGACGGCGCGCTCGACGGCTTACGCCTATCAGCGTTATGCCAAGACGGTGATGAACCGCCTCGGCGATCGTCTCGACAGCGTCGCCACCTTCAACGAGCCCTGGTGCATCGTGTGGCTCAGCCACCTCTACGGCATCCATGCGCCGGGCGAGCGCAACATGCAGGCTGCCCTTCACGCCATGCACTACATGAACCTGGCGCACGGTCTCGGCGTCGAGGCGATCCGTTCGGAAGCGCCCAATGTGCCTGTCGGTCTGGTGCTCAACGCCTCGTCGATCATTCCGGGCTCCGATAGCGCCGCCGATCTTGCCGCCGGCGAGCGGGCGCACCAGTTCCATAACGGCGCCTTCTTCGACCCGGTCTTCAAGGGCGAGTACCCGAAGGAATTCGTCGAGGCGCTTGGCGATCGCATGCCAGTCATCGAGGAGGGCGATCTCAAGATCATCAGCCAGAAGCTCGACTGGTGGGGCCTCAACTACTACAAGCCGGAACGTGTCGCCGACGATGCAAGCCGCAAGGGCGATTTCCCCTGGACGGTGGAAGCGCCTCCGGCCAGCGACGTGAAGACCGATATCGGCTGGGAAGTCTATTCGCCGGGCCTCAAGCTGCTCGTCGAAGATCTCTATCGCCGTTACGACCTGCCGGAATGCTACATCACCGAGAACGGCGCCTGCGACAATACCGGCGTCGTCAACGGCGAGGTCGATGACGTCATGCGCCTCGACTATGTCAGCGACCATCTCAACGTCGTTGCCGACCTCATCAAGGACGGTTATCCGATGCGCGGCTATTTTGCCTGGAGCCTGATGGACAATTTCGAATGGGCGGAAGGCTATCGCATGCGCTTCGGCCTCGTGCATGTCGATTACGAAACGCAGGTGCGCACCGTCAAGAAGAGCGGGAAGTGGTATCGCGAGCTCGCCAGCCAGTTTCCGAAGGGCAATCACAAGGCCGCCTGAGCCACCGTATTCGGCAGGGCATTCGTGCCCTGCCGTTTCAGATCGAATTCAGCTTCCGGGCCGCAGCGAGACGTTTTCCCCGTGTCATTTTCCGCCCGTCGCGGAAATTGAGGACAAGCAGCGAAAGCTGGGCGCAGCCGGCCAGCACTTCCAGCGCCTGCAAGGCATAAAAAAGACTGTCGAAAAGACCGGCCGCCGCCCGCAGGTATAGCAGAATTGCCAGCGGCAGCAGGATCAGCAGCCCGTTTGCGGCGATGAGCTTCATGCGTCGACGCTTGCGTTCGATAGAAGGCGAATGACGATCGCGGGCAAGCGAAAAGCCGCTGCCGCCGGTGATTGCCAGTGCCGGGATCAGCAGACAGAGGCCGGTCAGGATCGTTTTCTTGACGGTGACAATAGCGGCCTCCTCCAGAAGAAGTTCCGAGATCAGCGTTGCGGCCAGAAAACCGGCAATCAGGATCATGGCAAGAGTGCCTGCGCCGGCGTGAACGATCGTTTTCATAGCAGTTCCTCGTCTTGTGCGGCGTCCTGCGCCAGCCGTTCGTCGAACCTGTTCAGAAGATCGAGCGCTGCCCGCAGTTCTTGTGCGTCCAGTCCATCTGCAAGTGTGTTGGCCCAGCCGGTGTGAAGCGCGGTTATCCGCCGGTAGCTCTCGGCGCCTTGCGCTGTCAGCACGTAGAAAGGCGATCGCTGATGGCGCGGGTTGGCCCGCTTTTCGATGAAGCCGTCCTCCTCGAGCTTGTTCACCTGTTTTTGGGCGCCCTGACGGGTCATGCCCATCATCTCGGCAATTCCGGGTACGGTGACAGGACCGGAAGATAGCGAAATCGCTCCGAGCACCTGCCATCGGGCGCTGGTGAGGTTCAGCGGTGCGCCCAGCCGGTCGCCGCCATCCAGCAGCCGTCCGTTGATGCGGAAGACCATCAGCATGATGTCCGTCAGCAAATCGGCTTCGATCGTGCGCTTCAAGATTCCCGATCTCCGTTTCCATTATGGAAACTAGTTACCATTATGGAAAATAGTTGTCAATCTTGAGGGGCGTGAGATCGTCAAGTAATCTGAGCCGGATTCTTGATAGTTGTCATGATTTTAAGCGTTTTTTGACCCTTGGCTGCGAAGATTTCCTGAACGGGGAGTTGTATGAATTGCCGGCAGTCTTGAGGTCTAAAAGCAACGGGTCGGGATTGGGCCGCCATACCACAGTTACTGGCGTGCTTTTTTCCTTCGCAGTCATTGTTGCTGTCGTCACCATCATGGTTTTGACGGCGCTGGAGCGCGTGTCTGAAAATGCCAACGTGCTCGACGACGAGCGCTCGCGCGAGACCACTGTCGGCGCACTCAAGACCTTCGAGGATCAGCTTGCCGCCACGCTCGACGACTATGCCGCCTGGGACGACGCGGCCGCCAATGTCTACCGGGCAGACGGCATGGCATGGACGATCAGCAATTACGGAGAAATGTCCGTCAACAGCCCTCTCTTCGATACGGCAATCGTCGTCGATGACGAGAAGAAGACCGTCATGGCCTATCAGGATGGTCTGCCCATGCAGAAGCCGGTGGGCGATTTCTTTGCGCCTGCTCTCTGGCAGCTTTTGGACAGGGCTCGTGCGCCCGACGCCGGCGACAAGCCGCAGGCGACGGGTTTCATCAGGACCGAAAGGGGCATTGCCGCCGTCGGCATCGCGCTCGTGCGCGAGAAGTCCGGTGCGCTGGACGTGCCTGCCGGTCAGCATCGCTACCTAATTTTCGCCAGGCATCTCGATGATGCGAAAATTTCCGCTCTCGGCGCCACCTACGTGCTGAACGGGTTGCGGCTCGTGCCTGCGGATTTCGCCTCGGCCTATTCGGTCGAAATCGCAGATCCCACTCGCACGGTTCTTGGCAAGCTTGTCTGGGTGTCGCGCTCGCCGGGAGATATCGGTTATGCGCAGGTGCGGCCCATGGTCATCCAGGCGCTTGGTCTGGTCGGCCTGTTCTTTGCCGTCCTGCTCATTATCGGCTGGCTTGCCGGGCGGCGTCTCAAGGCGGAGGAAAACAGCGCGCGTGAGGAAACGCTCCGCGATCGCCTCAGCGGCCTCTCCAACCGCGATGGCCTGGGCCTTGCCGTCGACAGCTTCGTGGCGCAGGCACGGCAGACGAAGCGGAACGTCCTGCTGCTCTATCTCGATCTCGATGGATTCAAGGAAGTCAACGACAGCTACGGCCACGGCACCGGCGACCAGCTGATCCGCGCGGTCGCGGCGGGACTGGACGTGCTGATCCCGGACGGTGCCGTGCTTGCGCGCATCGGCGGGGATGAATTCGCAATCGCTTTCCTTTCGGAGGCGGAGAATGCGGCCGCGCTGCAGCTTGCCGAGCAGATCCTCGATTTCCTTGCCGAGCCGCTTGAGGTCGGCCGTCGTATCGTCGTGGTCGGCGCCAGCATCGGCATTGCCATGTCGCCGCTGGGCTCGATCGATCGCGAAGAACTGGTCCGCCGCGCCGATCTCGCCATGTACAAGGCGAAGGAAGCCGGTCGCGCCCGCATGACGCTCTACGATCCGGCCATGGATACCGATCGCGCGCAGCGCAATGCGCTGGAGCTCGATCTGCGCATGGCGATCGAAAGCGGCGACCTCACGCTTGCCTATCAGCCGCTTGTCGATGCCGCGACGCATGAGATGACCGGCGTCGAAGCGCTGGTGCGCTGGAACAGGCCCGGCCACGGCCCGGTTTCGCCGGAGATTTTCATCCCCATCGCCGAGACCAGCGGGCTCATTGAATCGCTCGGCCTTTTCGTGCTGCGCAAGGCCTGTGAGACGGCAAAACAGTGGCCGGAGCTGAAGATCTCGGTCAACGTCTCACCGGGCCAGTTCCGCAATCCGGCTTTCACCGATTACGTGCGCTACGTGCTGAAGCAGACGGAGATCGAGGCGAGCCACGTCACGCTGGAAATCACCGAAGGTTATATGATCCAGAACCCGCAGCGCACGCGCCAGTCGATCGAGCGCCTGAAGTCGCTTGGCGTGAAGGTGGCGCTCGACGACTTCGGCTCCGGTTTCTCGTCGATCGGCTATCTGCGCCAGTTCGGCTTCGACCGCATCAAGATCGACCGCTCGCTGGTGACGGATATCACCACCGACGACCGGCAGCGGGAAATGCTGCAGGCGACGGTCGCGCTCGCACGTGCGCTCGATATCCCGGTCACGGCAGAGGGTATCGAAACCGAGGAGCAGGCCGTCGCATTGCGGCTCTTCGGCAGCGACTGCCTGCAAGGGTACTTCTTCGGAAAGCCGATGTCGGCCGAGCAGATCAACGACCTGTTGCAGGAGCGGCGCGAAGCCCGGGTCCTGCGCCGGATCGCAGGCTGAACCGGCGCTTAATCCCTTTGTCGTCACGCAAGTCCGGACGTGGTGCCGCGCACCTTTGCCGAAGCCGCGTCAGGTGCCGATATGTTTCTGGCCACGCTTCCTGGCAAGCGCGATCTGGTGCTGGCGCTGACGGTAGCGCAGGCGGTCCTCTTCGCTGCGGGTATGATAACAATTGCTGCAGGAAACGCCCTCCTCGTAATAGGGCGAAGTGACCTCTTGCGCCGTGATCGGATTGCGGCAGGCATGGCAGAGTTTGTGCTCGCCTTCCTTCAGCCCATGTTCGACCGAAACGCGCTCGTCGAAGACGAAGCAGGCGCCGTCCCAGATGCTTTCTTCCTGCGGCACTTCCTCCAGATATTTCAGGATGCCGCCCTTGAGGTGGTAGACCTCATCGAAACCCTGTTCCTTCATGAAGGCCGTCGCCTTCTCGCAACGGATGCCGCCGGTGCAATACATGGCGATCCTCGGCTTGTTGTGCAGGCCGGGATTGTTGCGCACCCAGTCCGGAAACTCGCGGAAGGTCTTGGTCTTCGGATCAACGGCGCCGCGGAAGGTGCCGATCGCCGTCTCGTAGTCGTTGCGCGTGTCGATCACGATCGTATCGGGATCGGAGATCAGGGCATTCCAGTCGCCGGGGTCGACATAGGTGCCAACCACCTTGTTGGGGTCGATATTCTCGACGCCCATGGTGACGATTTCCTTCTTCAGCTTCACCTTCATGCGCAGGAAGGGCATCTTGGAAGCACGGCTTTCCTTATGCTCGAGCGCGGCGAACTCCGGCTGGGCGCGCAGGAAAGCGAGCACGGTGCGGATGCCGGCGTCCGGACCGGCAATCGTGCCGTTGATGCCTTCATGGGCAAGCAGAAGCGTGCCCTTGACGCCATTTTCCTCGCAGAGCGCCTGCAAGGGCTGCTGCAGGCTTTCGTATCGCGGCAGCGAGACGAAATGGTAAAGTGCTGCCACGAGGAAGGGGCTTGTCTGGATCGCGTTTTCGGTCATGCGCGTGGAAATACAGAAGGTGTCGTCCTTGCGCAATAACATTACGCAAGGGCGCTCGCGTTTGACGCCTCAAGGGGCCGGCGGGAAATCGGTCGAGAAGGCGGTTTCCTTCTGCCCCTCGATGCAGGCAAGGCGCTCGCCGAGCGCTTTCATGATGGCCGTATAGGAGTCGCTGCCAAGCACGATGCGTTTCGGTGCAGGAGACTGGTCGGCGCTGGAGATGATGATTTCCACCATCCTGGCGGGATCGCCAATCGGCAGCCGCGAGCGATCCTGCAGTATCGTGTGCACCAAACCGGCGGGCGTGCCCTGATAGGCGTCGATCTTCGTTCCGACCTGTGCGTTGCCGAAGCGGAATTCCGTACGGGCGCCGCCGGGCTCGACAATGGTTACGCCGATGTTGAAAGGGGCAAGCTCCTGCACCATTGCTTCGAAGAAGCCCTCCGCTCCCCATTTGCTCGCATGATAGAGCGAGCCGCCAGCCATCGCCGCAAGGCCGCCATAGGTGGATATCTGAACGATGCGCCCGCCGCCCTGGGCACGCAGATGCGGAACGGCCGCCCGCACGAGGTGGATCGGCCCGGCCAGATTGGTTGCGATCTGATGGTCGATCTGTGTGTCCGACAGTTCCTCGGCCGCCCCGAACAGGCCGTAGCCGGCATTGCTGACCACAATGTCGATGCGCCCCAACTCGGCAAAGGCGCTGTTCACCACGGCGCGGATGCCCGCGACATCGATCATGTCCAATTGCGCTATCCAGAGCCGGTCGCCGTAGAGCGCCTTGAGGTCATCGGCTGCAGTGGCCTTGCGGATAGTGCCCGCAACACGCTCGCCGCGCGACAGCAGGCGCTCGGCCATGAGACGACCGAAGCCGCTGGAGATGCCGGTAATAAACCAGATACGTTCCATCATTGAGAGCCTTTCTAACTAACCAGTTAGACAGTTAACTAGATCTATCTAACCGGTTAGTCAAGTGATAGGGCTGGAGCAGCTGGAAAGGAATCGGATTGCATGCGCAACGCGGAACTGAGCAAGGAGAAGATACTGGCGGCAGCCCTTCGGGAGTTCTCCGATTTCGGCATTGCCGGCGCGCGCGTGGACCGCATCGCCAAAGCTGCGGGATGCAACAAGAATCTCATCTATATCTATTTCGAGAGCAAGGAAGCGCTGTTCGAGACTATCCTGCGCAAGCACCTTACGCGGATCTATGAGGAACTGCATTTCACGCCGGAAGACCTGCCCGATTATGCCGCGCGCATCGTCGATTTTGCCATGGCAAATCCCGATCTCATGCGCCTGCTTGCCTGGTTCGGGCTCGAGCGGAAGGTCGGCAGCCCGGCTGAACGCAGCACTTCGGCCAGGAAGAAGGTCGCGGCCCTTGCCGAAGCGCAGGCGCAAGGCATAGTGGATGCTCGTTTTCCACCTGCTTTCCTGCTGACAATCATCATGTCGATTTCGACGGCCTGGACGGCCGTCAATCCTTTCGGACCATCCTTCGATCAGGAGGGGGCAGAAGACCTGAGCGCCTTGCGCCGAAGAGTATCCGAAGTCGTGCGGCTCCTGGTCAGGCCTCCTGCCAGGTGATGGGGACTACTGTCGGCGTGCCTGCCATTGCGCATGGGAGCGCATGCCGAAAGCGGCGTCGGGCTTCTCGTCAAGCACGCTCAGGAATTCGATGGAATGACCGTCGGGATCGTTGAAATAGAGCGAGAGCGCCGGCACCCAGCCGATGACGATCGGTTCGGTGATCGGCTCGCCGTGGAAGCCGTGCAGTTTCAGCCCCTTGTCGATCAGCAGCGCCGGCGCCCGCATCATTTCGTCCCGCGACAGGCGAAAGGCCATGTGCAGGCGCATCTTCAGGGGGCCGGTGCCGGTTTCCCAGAGGCCGAGCATGCCGTTCTCCCTGCCGTTCACCCAGAAGAAGGCGATGCGGCGGTCGGGAAATTCTGCGGCGAGTTCCAGGCCCAGAATATCGCGGTAGAAGGGAACGGAAACCTTCAGATCGGCGACGGTGAGATGGGTTTCGTAGATCCCTTGGATCCGCGGGGTTGCGGCATTGTCGGCAGACATGTCTTCCTCGGCGGGTTGATTGACCGGCCAAGGCTAGGATCTCAACCAAAGTTGAGGTCAACAGATAAAATTCATCAGTTGCGGATCGAGACCCAGAGCAGTTCGAGACGCTGCGCTTCGTCATCCGGATCGTCGCCATAGAGCGTTTCGGCGCTGCGCAGCGCCTCGCTCCGATCCTGCTGCTGGCGGAAGATGATGGCATCCAGCAGATGGGCGAGATCGTCGTTGCGGGTGAAGAGTTGCGGCTCTGCCTCCACGAGACCCGAGAGCACGGAGAGATCGTTTATATGGCCGAGCCGTTCGACGATATCCTTGGCGAAATCGCGCTTGGCCTTCATGGCGCTTGGCCAGAGGTCGCGCAGAAGCGAGTGATAGAGGCGATAATCGTAAGTGCGCTTGCGCAGCTCATGAAAATCTTCGGCCGCGGCCTCCTCGTGGCAGGCATCGAGCGCCTCTCTGGCGCGCGATGCCGTCCGGCGCCAGCTCTTTGCCAGCATGCGGGCATTCTTGCGGTGGCTGTTGTCGAAGACGACGTCGTCGAGCGCCGCAATCGCCTCCCGCAGGCGGCCGGCAGCGTCGTGCAGCCTTTGTTCCAGGTCGCTTTCGGCCTCCGCCATCCAGTCGCGCCGAGCTTCGAGAATGGCGACGATACGGCCGAGCGCCTCGGCCTCTTCCGGGTTTCGGGCGTTTTCCTGCAGGTAACACGCAGTGCCGACGATTGCTGCGGCATCGCGGATCGTGGAGAGCGACCGTGCCGTTTCCCGCAGCCGTGCATTTTCGCGCTTCTGGAATTCCGGCACTTCCCGAGACACCAGACGATAGAGCGAGCGCAGCCGCTTGATATTCTTGCGGAAGGCATGGATCGCCTCATGGGCGCCTTCCGGCCGCTTATCGAGAACGGTGATGGCGCGCGTCAGTTGCTCCTCGGCGGCGCTTCGGAACTCGTCGGTAAAGTCGGCCTCAGGCCGTATGCGATAGCCCATGCCTGTCGTGCTCAAATTCTGTAGCCAGCGCCTGATTGGAATAGCGGAAATCGCCGGTGACCTCGCGGCCAAGCCAGGCGGGCAGGGGAGGATTGTCGGTTTCGGCCTGCATTTCGACTTCGGCGATGACGAGGCCACGATGGGCGCCGGCAAAGACATCGACTTCCCAGACGAAACCTTCATAGGGGACGCGGTAACGCGTCTTTTCGATGACGATACCGATGGCGTTTTCCAGCAGTTCCTCGGCGTCGGCGACGGGGATCTCATACTCGAATTCGTCGCGGGTGAGCGTGCCGCGGCCGATCTTCATCGTCAGCCGCGCGGTCTTCCCATCAAGGATACGAATACGCACCGAGCGGTCATCCATGGAGGCGACGTAGCCCTGTTTCAGGACCGATTTGGACTCTGCGGCAGAGCGCCATGCTTCGCCACGTACGAGGAACTTCCGTTCGATCTCTTTCGCCATACGAATGAACCTTTTGTGACGATCACGGCACGGTAGCCCAATTTATAGGGATTTAATACCCGTCTTGTCGCATGGGCCGGTTTTATCTCGACAAGCCCCCGTGGGGGCGTTATTCGAAAGCCGATTTCAATCGTTTAAGGGAACCGTGGCCATGGGCGAGAAGACAGAAAAACTCCTTTCCATCCTGAAACTCCAGCCTGTCGTTCCGGTCCTGATCGTCGATGATGCCAAGTCGGCTGTATCGCTTGCCCGCGCGCTCGTTGCGGGCGGCCTGAAGGCGATCGAGATCACCATGCGCACGCCGGCTGCCCTCGACGCTGTGCGTGCAGTCGCCGCTGAAGTGGAAGGCGCGGAAGTCGGCGCCGGCACCATCCTCAACGCCGCCCATTGGGAAGCCGCCGTAAAGGCTGGCTCCAAGTTCATCGTCAGCCCCGGCACGACCCAGGAGCTGCTGGACGCCGCAGCCGATTCTCCGGTGCCGCTGCTGCCGGGGGCTGCGACCGCAAGCGAAGTCATGGCGCTGCGCGAAGAAGGCTACCAGGTTCTCAAGTTCTTTCCGGCCGAGCAGGCCGGCGGTGCGGCCTATCTCAAGGCGCTGTCCTCGCCGCTTGCCGGTACGTTCTTCTGCCCGACCGGCGGCATCTCGCTCAAGAATGCCAATGACTATCTCTCGCTGCCGAACGTCGTCTGCGTCGGCGGCTCGTGGGTCGCGCCGAAGGAACTGGTTGCGGCAGGTGACTGGGCCGGCATCACCAAGCTTGCTTCCGAAGCTTTTGCGCTGAAGGGCTGAGCGGGCCGCGCAATCGGGTCTTAAAACCTAAAGTCTTGCACGAGGGTGGCTTGCCGCCCTCGTTTGTATTTCGGCAGTCGCAAACCTATGTTCTCCTCCAGCCTCTGCAACAGGGAGAAGACGAGGACATGTTCGACGCGAAGAAGCTACTCGACCAGTTTCTGGGATCGCAGGTGCCGGGCGTGGGCGGCAGCGTGCGTGATCGGGCCGGCGATGCGATCCAGATGGCGAAGGACAATCCGCTGAAGACCGGCGCGCTTGCCGCCGTTCTTCTCGGCACCAAGACCGGTCGCAGCATCGCAGGCAATGCCATTACGATCGGCGGGCTCGCGGCCATTGCAGGTCTCGGCTATCAGGCCTGGAAGAATTATCAGGCCGGGCAGGCGCCGGCGGCACCGTCCGACGCGCCGACGGCCAACAATCCCGTGCTTCTGCCGCCGCCTGCCGAATCCGGCTTCGGAACGGCTTCGCCGGCAACCAGCAACGAATTCGTGCTTGTCCTTATCCGCGCCATGATCGCCGCCGCCAAGGCCGACGGCCATATCGACGACGCGGAACGGAAGCTCATCATGGACAAAGTCAAGGCCGCCGATGTCAGCGGCGAAGCCGCAAGCTTCATCGAGCGCGAGCTTTCGGAGCCGACGGATATCGATGCGCTTGTCGCAGCCGCCGTGACCGAGGAGCAGAAGGTCGAACTCTATACGGCCTCGCGCCTGACGATCGAGCCCGATTCACGGGCCGAACGCGGTTATCTCGATCTGCTTGCAGGCCGGCTCGGTCTTCCCGATCAGCTTGTCGATCATATCGAAGCGACGGTTTCTTCCGCCAAGACGACGCTGTCGCAATAGGATCGGCGGACAGCCCCCAGGGCCGGTTGCCTTTGCAGGGCGGCTGGCCTATCCACTCCCGGACAAGAGGAGTGACTATCCATGAGCCCGGAAAGCCGTTCGCAGGCAATCGCCGCCGCCATCATCCTTATTTGTGCCGGGCTGGTGATCTATTTCCTGCCGACCATCGTGCTGTGGATCGGCAGTTTTTCGCCGACACTGGCGGTCATCGTCGGCGTCTGCCTGCTGATGTGTTTCTTCGGCATCTTCTGGCTGCGGGCGCGCTATCAGCGCAGGAGGCCTTGACGCTATCCCTGCAGGGAGGCACCGAGCAGCAGGATGCCCATCAGGATCACGAGAAGTGCCCCCGCTATCTCGATTGCGTTGCCGATCCAGACCGAAGCCGGCGAACCGCGGCCGGAGAGGCGCACCGCCGTGCCCTTGGCGGTAACGGCAAGCGTGGCGAGGATCGCAACGGTGATGGCAGTGCCGAGCGACATGGCGACGACAGAGAGCACGCCGCCGAGATAAAGCCCGTTCAGCAGTGAGAAGGTCATGACCAGCAGGGCGCCGGAACAGGGGCGCAAGCCCACGGCGATGACTGCCGACCAGGCTTCGCGCATGCTGAACCTGTCGCCGCCGACGAGTGACGGATCGGGCAGGTGGGAATTGCCGCAGGTTTCGCAGACCATGCCGGGCACATAGGTGTGGCCAGGATCCACGGCCTGCGCCTTGCCGCTGAAGCGGAAATCCGCGCTCCGGCGTTCGGCCGCATTGTCCTTCCAGTCCAGCATCATGCCGACCGGGCCGGCCGACGTTGCCATCAGCTGACGGCGCGGCAGGCTGCGGGCCATTGAGCGCAGCTTGCGAAAGAGCAGCCAGCCGCCAAAGAGGATGACCATCACGAAACTTGCGATTTCCATGGCCTGTGTCGCCATGGTCAGCGTGATGCCGGTGCCGCGCAGCACCAGCCACGCACCGCCGACGAGAACGACCGCCATGACGCCCTGCACGAAGGCCGAGATGAAGGAGATCACGACTCCGCGTCGAAGCTCGACCTCGTTGGCGATCATGTAGGACGAGATGACGGCCTTGCCGTGGCCGGGACCGGCAGCGTGGAAGACACCGTAGGCGAAAGAGAGGCCGATCAGCGAAGAAAGCTGCCACGGGTCCTGGCGCATCTCCTTCAGGGCGCCGGTCAGCGCACGGTAGAACGCCTGCTGCTCATAGTTCACGTAGAGGAAGAGAGGCGCCAGCGGCCCGCCCGTCGGCTGGAAGCTCGGCTCCGCCGTGCCGATGCCGAGCGGCGATTGCGCATGGGCGGCGACGGCCATGGCAGCGAGCGCAAGCAGGGCGAGCGACAGGCGTCTTGTCAGCATGTGACCTCCAGCCGCGTGGCAAAGAGCTTCGACATATTGGTGCCGGTCGGATCGTTGAAGAAG
The DNA here is from genome assembly GCF_052946295.1 of Rhizobium sp. KDH_Rht_773_N. Classification (NCBI taxonomy): domain Bacteria; kingdom Pseudomonadati; phylum Pseudomonadota; class Alphaproteobacteria; order Hyphomicrobiales; family Rhizobiaceae; genus Rhizobium; species Rhizobium sp. KDH_Rht_773_N. The sequence continues at coordinate 2,428,081 of NZ_CM129525.1, forward strand.
GCGTCGGTCAGCGACTGCTTGTTTTCCGAAATCACCTCGTCCGCATCCGGGCGCACGACCGCGTGCTTGCAGGCCTTGAAGCCGTCGCCGACCATGGCAAGCTCGTTGTCGGTCGGGAAGTCGATCGAGGTATAGAGCGTCGGATCATAGACGCCGAAGGTCAGTTTGCCCTTCAGCGGCATCTTTTCCACCGGCTTGACGGCAAAGAACATCAGCAGCTGGCCTTCCTTGTAGTCGACATGAATGATGTCGGGCTTCTGGACGGTGATGTTCTTCCCGTTGATCGTCAGGTTCATGTAGTAATCGTAATCGGCAAGCGAATCGCGGACCGTCTTGCCCACTTCGGCGAGCTCGTTCGGCTCCAGCTTCAGATCGGTGTTCTTGTCGAAATCCATGACGACGGAGGAGGAGAAGACCTCGTCGAAGCGCCAGACATTGCGCAGCTCCTCGATGCTGCCATCCGGTGCGGCAACGACCTCCAGCCGCGCTTCCACGAATATATGGGGATGGGCGAAGGCGGTGGCGGGGGCCAGCGAAAGAAGCCCGGTCGTCAGAAATATCGATCGTTTCATGCTTGCCGGCTACCCTGTTCGGTTCGGTGATGTCTCGCCAGAAAATGGGACGGAATTGGGACCGGCCCTGCGACGCTTGGGCGCGTTTGGCCGGTCGCTTCAGGGGTGTTTCTTGAACCAGTTGGAGAGATAATCCACGAAAATCCTGACCTTTGCCGGCAGGTAGCGCCGGTGCGGGTAGACCGCATAGATGCCGCGATCGGTCGGGATGTAATCGTTGAACAGCGTGACCAGCCGGCCGTCCTCGATCGGTTTGCGGGCAATGAAATCGGGGATCAGTGCAATGCCGATCCCCGACAGTGCGGCGCGCAGCGTCGCGTGCGGGCTGTTGACCTCGATCGGGCCGGAGACGGCGACGGCAAAGGAGGTGCTGTCGGGATTGTAGAAGCGGATGCTCGCCTGGCTGCGCGAATTGGTATCGACGATGAAGGGGACATTGGAAATATCCGTCGGATGTTCGAGATCCGGATAGCGCTCGAGGAATTCCGGTGTCGCGCAGATATGCACGCGGAAATCCGAAATCTTGCGGGCGATCATACCGGAATCTTCGAGCTTCGTGACGCGCACGGCCACGTCGAAACCTTCCTCGATCAGATCGACGAAGCGGTCGTCGGCGGCGATCTCGAGCTGCAGGTTCGGGTTTTCCTTGGCGAAGTCGATCAGCGACTGGCCGACATCGGCATCGACGAAGGTGCGGGGCACCGAAACCTTGAGGCGACCCTTCAGCTGGGCGTTGTTCTCGCGCACGAGATCGGCGAGGTTGTCGATCTCCTTCAGGATGTCGGAGGCGGTGCGATAATAGGTGTGTCCGGCCTCGGTCATGGAGAACTGACGGGTGGTGCGATTGAGCAGCAACGCGCCGAGTTCGTCCTCCAGTTCGCGCACATATTTCGACAGCAGCGCCTTGGAGCGGCCGGTGCGCCGCGCCGCAGCGGAAAAGCCTTCTGCTTCAACGACATCGATGAAGGCGCGTATGCGGGTCAAGGTGTCCATGACGATCCCCAAATCTGTTGAACGAGGTTGAACAAATTGTTCCCCATCGTTCAATTATTTTTTTGAGTTGGAGCATAAAATTTCTCTTGATTGTGAAGGCGAATATACTTATTTCACGGGCTGCCCAAAGTCGCACGTGCCTGTGGGTGTCCGCCGACCCTCGATTAGGTGAGGTCATCGGTAAGGTACCTGGAACTAACCGCTCCAGTCGCTATTCCGGCCAACCGGGAAATGCGAGGACATCTTGAAGCAACGACGGTGCGGGCCTTTCTGGTGTCTGCCGGCTTTCCATCAGCCGGGGTTACTGAAGAGGCACACCTTCATTGCCGGAAGTGCGGCGGGACTCTCCCACCAATCCAAGGCAGACAAAGCCGAGCCCATGCCATTCTGTGGCGTTGGTTCATTATCTGCGCATCAGGCGCTTGCAAGGTACCGGGGTCTCCACCGGCTGGTTCCTTTGCGGGCGGTTGCTTGCCCTTTGTCCTCCGGGCCGCCCGGAGCCTGGAACTGAGAAGAGGGTTATTGACATGACCACCCAGCGTATTCGCGACTTTCTCGCCGCCCGCCGTCCCGACGGCCCCTGCCTCGTCGTGGATCTCGATGTCGTGCGCGATAACTTCCACGCTTTCCGTCACGCGATGCCGGACAGCGCGATCTATTATGCCGTCAAGGCCAACCCGGCCCCGGAAGTCCTGAAGCTGCTCGCCAGCCTCGGCTCCAATTTCGACTGCGCTTCGGTTGCAGAAATCGAAATGGCGCTTGAGGCCGGTGCGACCGCAGCCCGCATTTCCTACGGCAACACGATCAAGAAGGAACGCGATATCGCCCGTGCCCATGCGCTCGGCGTCAGCCTCTTCGCAGTCGACAGCCACGAAGAAGTCGAGAAGATTTCCCGTGCAGCTCCGGGCGCCCGCGTTTTCTGCCGCGTTCTGACCGATGGCGAAGGCGCCGAATGGCCGCTGTCGCGCAAGTTCGGCTGCGTTCCGCAGATGGCCGTCGACGTTCTCGTCTACGCTCACCAGCTCGGCCTGCAGTCCTACGGCGTCTCGTTCCATGTCGGCTCGCAGATGACCAAGGTCGATGCCTGGGATTCGGCTCTTGCCGATGCCAAGCGCGTCTTCGTCCAGCTTGCCAAGCAGGGTATCCACCTGCAGATGGTCAATATGGGCGGCGGCTTCCCGACCAAGTACCTGCGCGACGTTCCGTCGGCGGAAGCTTACGGCAAGTCGATCTACCAGGCGCTGCGCACGCATTTCGGCAACCAGATCCCGCAGACGATCATCGAACCGGGCCGCGGCATGGTCGGCAACGCAGGCGTCATCAAGGCTGAAGTCGTGCTGATCTCCAAGAAGTCGGACAATGACGACGCTCGCTGGGTCTTCCTCGACATCGGCAAGTTCGGCGGTCTCGCCGAGACGATGGACGAGGCCATCCGCTACCCGATCCGCACAGAGCGCGACGGCGACGAGATGGAGCCCTGCGTGATCGCCGGCCCGACCTGCGATTCGGCCGACGTGCTTTATGAAAAGAACCTCTATCCGCTGCCGATTTCCCTGACGATCGGCGACGAGGTTCTGATCGAAGGCACCGGCGCCTACACGACGACCTACTCGGCGGTCGCCTTCAACGGCTTCGAGCCGCTGAAGGCCTACGTCATCTAAGGCCCTGTTTCTGCCAGCCCCGTAACCAGCCGGGGCGGCAAATTCACAATTCTCCGAAGTCACCGTCTGAAACGGTTTTGAGTGCGGGAGGCCAAAATGGCCGCTGTTCTTGATTCTGTCCGCGCATTTTTTGCGCCTGTCACCTTCACTATCGACGCGGAAAATCCGTCCGACGTCGTCGCCCGCGAGACCTTGCTCGACCGTGTCATGGGGCCGGACCGCCGCAAGAAATCGTCGGAAATGATCCGCCGCAACCGCATTCCGGCCGAGGGCCTGGCACTGGTGGCGCGTGACCGCGACGGTCGGGTGATCGGCACGGTTCGTCTGTGGAATGTCGAGGCCGGCATCAACCAGGAAGGTACGGCACTCGACGCGCTGCTGCTCGGCCCGCTCGCCGTCGACAACAAGCATGGCGGCAAGGGTATCGGCTCGGCGCTGATGCGTGCGGCTCTTCTCGAAGCAAAGAACCGTGGTCACGGCGCAGTCCTGCTCGTCGGCGATGCGGAATATTACGAGCGCTTCGGCTTTTCCGCCGAGAAGGCTCGTCACCTCGTCATGCCCGGCCCCTTCGAACGCTCGCGCTTTCTGGCGCTCGAGCTCGTCGAGGGGTGGCTTGGCGGCGCGGCCGGCATGATCGTCCCGTCGGGACGCATGCTGGCCGGCGCGCCGGTCCGGAAGGCGGCCTGACCGGCATCGCCCCTCCCATTTCCGGGAGGGGCTTTTCCGTTTCAGGCCTATCGGCGACGGTTCACGGAGCCTTTGCCTCGACGCGGCCATTCTCGATCAGCCAGCGGACGGCTTCCTGCACGGCCTGCAGCGAGCTGTAGCGCGGCGTGAAACCGAGCAGCCGGCGGGCCTTTTCCATCGAGCAGTTGGGGCTGCGGGCGATATGTTCCCAGGTGGCTTTCGCCTCCTCGGGTTTCTGTCTTTCCGCCCAGCTTTCGTAGGGCAGGAATTCCAGTTTCGCCTCCTGGCCGAACCACGCGGCCATAGCCTCGGCGTAACCTCGCAGCGTGATCGCCTTTTCCGACACCGCATGGAAGGCCTCACCAACGGCAGCCTCGGGCTTTGCGATGGCCGCCATGAAGAGTTCGGCAATGTCATCGGCGTGGACGTGATGGACGGTTTCCATGCCAAAATTCGGCAGGGCCAGCGTCTCGCCGCGTGCCAGCGTCGTGAAGACCGCGGGATTGAAGTGGCCGGCCGGGTTCAGCGGGTTCCAACCGGGACCGACGATATGGCCCGGATGGATCAGCGTTGCGGGGAAGTTTCTCTCCCGCGCCATCCTCAAAAGATAGGCTTCGATCGCCGCTTTCTTCACGCCGTAGTCGCCGAATGGCTTCTTCGGTGCCTCTTCGGGTGTCGGAACGACGGTGGAGAAGCCATGTGTCCAGATCGTGCCGGTATGGAGAAAATGGCGGACACGACCGTCAAGCGCGGCTGCGAGCTGTTCGGCGCTTTCAGGCGTGAAGCAGATCATGTCGATGACGATTTCGCCTTCAAGCGCGCGGATCGCCTCCCCGAAACGGTCTTCGGCCTCTAGCGCCGAGCGGTCCATATGTCTGATGTCGACCCGCCTCCATGCGTCATGCGCCTTGTAAGGTGCGGCTGCGCCGCGGCTGATCGCCACGACCTGATGGCCGGCCTCGACGAGGCGGGGCACAAGATAGGTGCCGACATGTCCTGTTGCTCCGATGACGATTACGCGGGCCATGCAATCTCCTCCAGATGCGCATTCGGGCTTGTGCTGTGCACTATGTCGTGCCGCTTCACTGAACGGCAAGTGGCCAATGCGCGGATCATAAAGTTTCACGTCCGCGTGAATCGCCGGCCTTCGCTACTGATTTACCAGGCAGTCGCACTAGCTCATCGCTCCATGATCAAACGCCTTGTTCTCAGTCTTCTGCTGCTCGTTCCCTTTGACGCTGTCGCCCAGCAGCAGAATGACGCCGTTTCGGCCCTGCTTGACAATCTCGCAAACCGGGACGAGCTGAAGCCGCTGAAAACCGTCATTGTCGCCCGTGACGGACGCATCGTGGCGGAGCACGGCTACCGTGGCCACACGCCATTGGAATCGACCAACATCAAATCCGCTTCGAAATCGATCATTTCGGCGCTGGTCGGTATCGCCATCGGCAAGGGGCTGCTGGAAGGGCCGGATCAGAAGATCGCGCCGATCCTGAAGGCCGATCTGCCGGCGTCTGCGGATCCTCGCCTCAACGAGATCACGATCGGCAACCTTCTTTCCATGCAGGCGGGGCTGGATCGCCTGTCAGGGCCGAACTACGGCCGCTGGGTTTCCTCACGCAACTGGGTCCGCTTTGCACTCTCGCAGCCGTTCGTCGATCAGCCGGGCGGAGCAATGCTCTATTCCACCGCTTCGACGCATATTCTCTCCGCCATTCTCACCAAAGTCGGCGGCAGATCGACGCTGGCGCTGGCGCGGGAATGGCTTGGGCCGGTCGAGGGCTTCCATATCGGCGCGTGGGAGCGGGATCCGCAGGGGATCTATCTCGGTGGCAACCAGATGGCGATGAGCGCCCGATCCTTGCTCGCCTTCGGCGAACTCTACCGCAATGGCGGGCGTACAACCGATGGCCGACAGGTGGTCCCTGCCGACTGGGTCGGCCTGTCCTGGCAGCGCCGTACCAATTCGCGCTTCTCCGGCGACGACTATGGCTACGGCTGGTTCACGCGGCAGATCGGTGGGGAGGAGGTGCATTTCGCCTGGGGCTATGGGGGCCAGATGCTCTATATCGTGCCGTCACTCGATCTCACCGTCGTCATGACCTCGCAGGAGAGCGGCCCGTCCGCGCGCAACGGCTACAGGGATGCGCTGCATGACCTGCTGGGTGAGATCATCAGCACTGTGCGCGCTGCCTGACGCAGAAAAAGCGTGGATCGTTAGATTTTTAACAAAGCATCCAATCAAACCGCAAATCGCCTCCTGTAGGGTACGCGGCGTGGGACTTCGGGACGAGTTCGATGCTGCTGGATCTGCGGACTATTTATTTCATCGTTGCGGTGAGCTGTATCGTTCTGAGCGCTCTCCAATTTGCCGCCTATGCGACAGGCCGCTTCGAACGCTGGCCGCTCTGGTGGGGTGCCAGCAACCTGCTCGTCGGTATCGGCTCCTTTCTCGTCGCACTGCGCAACTTCGTTCCCTACTATATCTCCATCGACGCGGGTAACGTGCTGACCATTGTCGGTTACATGCTGATGTTCTTTGCCGTCCGCGCCTTTGCGGGGCATCCGATCGACCGGCGCCATTCCTGGATCGTGATCGTCTGCGGCAGCCTGCCGGTGGCGCTTTTCATCAGCGACCCGGCTGCGGTATCCGAGCGCCTTCTTTATGTCTCGGTGATCTGCTGCCTTTGTGACCTTACCATCGTCAGGGAAGCCGCAGGCATTGCCCGGCGCGAGAAGCTCTATTCGGCGGCACTTCTTTGCGGGCTTTACGTCGCCACTGCGGCCATTTTTGCCGTCCGCAGCTTTCTGGCCGCAACCGGCAATATCGGCGGGCCGGATCCCTTCGGCGCCAGCGTGGTCCATAGCTGGATGGCGGTATCGGCGGTGGCCTTCATCATGCTGCGCAGCATGGCGATGGTGCTGATGGCGGCGGAGCGCAGCCGCAACCAGCTCATCGAGCTTGCCCATCACGATCCGCTCACCGGGGTGCTCAACCGCAGCGGCCTTGCCCAGCATGTGCCGCAGCTCGCCGGCCATCCGCTATCGCTTCTCATCATCGATGTCGACAATTTCAAGCAGTTGAACGACCGGCACGGCCATGCCGCAGGCGATGAGGTTCTGCGGCTTTTTTCCACGGTGGCGAAGGGCATCCTGCGTCCCGGCGACCTGCTTGCCCGACAGGGCGGGGACGAATTCCTGGCGGTGCTTGGGACTGTGGATCGGGAAGAGGCCGTGGCGATCGCAAACCGTGTTCGGCTTTCCTTCGCGGCGGCGGTCATGCAGATGCCGGATCTGGCGATCTTTCCGACCTTGAGCATCGGCGTTTCCGTACGTACGCCCGAGATCGGGGATTTCGAACGACTTGTGCAGAAGGCGGATGAGGCACTCTACCGCTCGAAACGGGAAGGCCGCAACCGTGTCGAGGTGTCTGGGGAAAGCCAGCAGGCCGCCTGACGGCGCTTCGCCGTCCTCAGATGTTCTGATCCATCGTTTCGGCGGGAATTTCATCGTTGCGGTGAATACGCACCACCGTTGCCGGGACGCCGGCCACCGTGCAATGGGCCGGCACCGGTTTGAGCACGACACTGCCGGCGGCGATCTTGCTGAACGCGCCGATCTCGATATTGCCGAGGATCTTCGCGCCGGCACCGATCATCACGCCGTGGCGGATTTTCGGGTGGCGGTCTCCCGTCTCCTTGCCGGTTCCGCCGAGCGTGACATTCTGCAGGATCGAGACCTCGTCCTCGATGACGGCCGTCTCGCCGATGACGATGCCCGAGCCGTGGTCCAGCATGATCGACGAGCCGATCCTTGCCGCCGGATGGATATCGGGACCGAAGACCAGCGAGGCGAGGTTGGAAAGCCAGCTGGCAATCTCGAAACGGCCGGCGGTCCAGAGAGCATGGGCAATGCGGTGTGTCTGCAGGGCATGAAACCCCTTGAGGTTCAGCAGCGCGTGCAGATAGGTGCTGCAGGCCGGATCGCGCTCGCGCACGGCCAGCAGATCGGCTTCGATGGCGGTGCCTATATCGGCATGCTCGAGCAACATCCCGTGAAACAGCCGGAAGAGTTCCTCGGTATCGACCTTCGCCACGGCGAGGCGCGCGGAGATCACATGCGCGATGATATCTGCGTCGCTATCGGCGCGGATAATCTGCGTTTCGAGCAAAGTGCGCAATGTCGGCTCACGCGCGGCGAGATCCGTCGCCTCGGCGCGAATTGCCGACCACACCGACGTGAAGGCGCCCAGCTCCTTGGCGGCGGCACTATTCGAAGCGTGCATATTCGGATCCCTGTTCTTGCAATCTGCGCGCGGCCGATTTTCAGCGACGGTATGGAACGGCACTATACACCGGTTCCGCGAGGCGACGCCAATGGTAGAGCATGTCAGGCTCTCCTTCCTCGTTGTCGCTGCCGTCCGTTTCCGCGATGGGCGAGAAGCCACGCGCTTCATAGAAGGCGCGTGCACGGCGATTTTGCTGGAATGTCCACAGGCGAACGTCGTTCATCTCGTCTGTCGCAGAGGAAAGAAGCCTCGTGCCGATCCCCATCCCCTGCACATCGGGCAGAATATAGAGCTGCTCGATCCAGCCATTTCCGTAGGCGATGACGCCGACGAGTCCGGCGTCGACGAAAGCGCCGAGAGCCGTGTATTCCGCCAGCAGATGGCTTCGCCAGTAGGCTTCGTCTTCCTCGGGCGTGTGCACATCGCGAAGATGCGGCAGGGCGTGCCATAGTGCGATCCGCCGCACCATGGCCGCCTGATACGCATGTCCGGCCGTCAGAGGCGCGATCTCGATGGCCATGGGATCAGGCCGCCGCGATATCCACCACGCCGCAATCGCCGGTTTCGGAGGCGAAGGCGAGCAGCTTGCCGTTCCTGCTCCAGCTCATGCTCGTGATCGCACCCTTGCCGGGGCGTCGCAGCAGGGCTTCCTTGCTGTCTGCGAGACGGACGGCGAGGATCATGCCGTCGATGAAGCCGATGGCGAGGATATCCTCGGCCGGATGGAATTTCACCGCGGTTGCCATGATGTTTGCGCGGGTTCCGAGTTCCAGCGGCGCCTTGCCCATCGGACCGTCCTTGCCCTGGAAGGGCCAGACGATGGCGGCCGGTGCACCCGAGGAGGCAAGCCATTTGCCCTTGGCCGACCAGGAGAGCGACTTTACCTTGGCCGGATAGCCGGTCATGCGCATGTGGCGGGCCTCCGCGCCCGACTTGCCGTCGAGCTTCCAGCCGTGCAGCGCGTTTTCCTGCATCGAGGTAACGAGAAAATTGCCGTCGGGCGAGAAGGTCACGCCGGTATGGGCGCCCTTCCATTCGAGATCGATCGGCTTGGCGTTCGTGCCGACCCAATGAAGCGAAACGCCGTTATAACGCGCTGCGGCAATGCGCAGGCCCTTCGGCGCGAAGGCGATGCCTTCGACCGTGCGCTCTTCGGGAAATTCCTTGGTCGTGCCGTCGGCCAGACGCACGAGCGTGCTCTTGCCGTAGGAATAGGCGACCGCCCCCTGCGGGCCGGCGGCGACCTGCGAAATCCATTTGCGCGGCGCCGACGCGATCTCGCTGACATTGCCGTCTGCGCCGATGCGTAGCACCTTGCCGTCTTCGCCGCCGGAAATCAGGCTTTCGCTATAGGGATCGCGGATCGCCGTCAGCATGCCCTGGTGGGCTTCGATGACCTTGTCGTTGCCTTCGAGCCGGTGAAAGGTGCCGTCGGCACTCGCGAAGAAGGGGACATCACCTAAAAATTCGACGGCCAGAACGTGGCCGTCGAGATCAAGCGGTGCAACTGTCGGCATCAGGCAGTCGCCTCGCACGCCTTGAAGGATTCTTCGAGCTTGGTGCGGTCGAGGTCGCGGCCGATGAAGACGAGACGGCTCTCGTGCTTTTCGCCATCCTTCCACGGACGCTGGTGATCGCCTTCGATGATCATGTGCACGCCCTGGACGACATAGCGCTCGGCGTCATCCTTGAAAGCGATGATGCCCTTGAGCCGCAGGATGTTCGGACCCTGCGTCTGGGTGATCTTCTGAATCCAGGGGAAGAAGCGCTCCGGGTTCATCTCGCCGCCGCGCAGCGAAACGGACTGTACCGTGATGTCGTGGATGGCCGACATGTCACCGTGATGGTGGTGATGATGGTCGTGGTCATGATCATGGTGGTCGTGATGATGGTGATCATGATCGCAATCCGGGCCGCAGACGTGATCGTCATGGCCGTGCTCGAGGAAGTGCGGATCGTTTTCCAGCGCGCGCTCGAGGTTGAAGGCGCCCTGGTCCAGAACGCGGGCGAGATCGACGCCCGAACGGCTGGTCTTGTAGACGCGGGCGGCCGGGTTGATGGCACCGACGATATCCTCGATCTGGGCCAGCTCTTCCGGTGTCACGAGATCGGTCTTGTTGATGATGACGACATCGGCGAAGGCGATCTGATCTTCGGCCTCGCGGCTGTCCTTCAGGCGCAGCGGCAGGTGCTTGGCGTCGACGAGAGCAACGACGGCGTCGAGCTCGGTCTTGGAACGGACGTCGTCATCCATGAAGAAGGTCTGGGCGACGGGAACCGGATCGGCAAGGCCGGTGGTTTCGACGATGATGCCATCGAAACGGCCGGGGCGGCGCATCAGGCCTTCGACGACACGGATCAGGTCGCCGCGGACCGTGCAGCACACACAGCCATTGTTCATTTCGTAGATTTCTTCGTCGGATTCGACGATCAGGTCGTTGTCGATGCCGATCTCGCCGAACTCGTTGACGATAACCGCATATTTCTTGCCGTGATTTTCGGAAAGGATACGGTTGAGCAGCGTCGTCTTGCCCGCGCCGAGATAACCGGTGAGCACGGTAACGGGGATGGGCTTCTGCTGTGTCTGGATCGCGTCGGTCATGAGAACCTCTAGGAATAGGGCTTTGACCCCGAGGCAAAGTTCGGGGCCGGAATTGGTCGGTTTCATATAGGCGCTTGGGAGCGGCAGTTCAAAGGGTTTTGTATGTTATAAGATCACATTGCCTAATCATCGAAACCGGCGTTATCGCAGCCGGTCCGCGTCGAAGGCGTCGACATCCTGCAGCAGTTCCACCAAGCCGCCGACAGCATGGGCAATCAGTGCTTCGCCCTTTGCCGCGGTTGCCTTCGCGGCGTTGCCGGCAACGCCCTGCGGATTGAGGTCCGACATCTTCCAGCCGAAGGCGTGCGGGCCATAGGCGCGCAGGTGTCTGAAGCGCTCGGCAAACTCCGTCTGGCGGGAGGTGAAGTCGGCCGCGCTCGCCATGTCCACGCGCTCCGGATGGAGAGCCAGCATGACGGATGTCTCGATATCGCCGCCGTGGATATCGACCGCCTTTTCTTCGGGAGAGATCACACCGTCGGGAACGCCGAAGCGGGTCCAGCTGGTGGCGATGGCGAGCATGTTGAAACGCACGCGCGCTTCCGTGGCGACGATCGTCATCAGCGGTGAGTTGCCGCCATGGGCGTTCAGCATCACGAACTTGCGGATGCCCAGTTTCGTCAGTCCTTCGGCGATAGTGAGCCAGCGCTTTATGGCTGTATCAAAAGGAAGCGTCTTCGTTCCTTCAACATCCATGTGCTCTAAGGAGTAGCCGACCGATTCGACAGGGAGTACGGTGACGGGCAAACCGGCCGGCAGGGCGGTTTTCAGCCTGTTGACGATACCTTCGGCGATCAACGTGTCGGTTTCGAAGGGCAGATGCGGACCGTGCTGTTCATGGGCGCCGAGTGGCAGGACAGCTATCCAGCGGCGACGTGCCTCCGGCGCGAGCGCCGGGTCATTGTCCTCGAAACGGAACGACGGAACCAACATCGGGCCTTGCCTCTTGTTTATGACGAGATGATGGGCAATGTCATATCGCAGCCTGGGCAGTGCTTAAAGATCAAAGGGATGGCAATGGGCAAGAAGCATAAGGACGGCAAGAAGCACAAGAAAAGGAAGGACCAGACCGAGTATACGCTCGCCGATCTTTCGCCGGCCCTGACGCAGGCTGCCCGCTCCATGCGCACGGTCCTGTCACGCAACCTGCTGGAAAGCGGTCTCTATGCCGGCCAGGACGGTGTGATCCTTTCGCTTGCCGAAAGCGACGGCATGACGGCCGGCGGGCTTGCCCAGAAGCTCGGCGTCAAGGCACCCACCATGACGCGCACGATCGGCCGCATGGAGGCGCAGGGGTTCCTCGAGCGCAAGCCCGATGCCGAGGATGCCCGGCTCACCAAGGTCTACCTCACCGAACTCGGCCGCGGCAGCGTGCAGGCGATCGAGCTTGCCGCGTCCTCCTGCGACAGGCTCGCGACGCTTGATTTCTCCGAAAAGGAAATCCGCAATCTCGTGCGTCTGCTGAAGGCGATCGACGCCAATCTGCAGGCGGAAGCCATGCATGTCGACGAAGATGAGGAAGATTGAAAATTTCCTCAAAAGGCGAATTGCCTGTATCGCTTAAATCTTTTAATTAAATTTTTTAAGGCTGCCGCTGCACTGCGGCAGTCCTTGACCAGCTTCACGCGTTGCCTGGAGGAGGAGACGTGGCGCAGAAGATCAAGCTTTCGACGATTGCCGAAACGCTCGGCATATCAACGGCGACCGTTTCCCTGGCCTTACGCGACAGTCCCCTTGTAGCCGGCAATACGCGGGAGAAGATCAAGGAACAGGCACGCGCACTGGGCTACATCTACAACCGCCGCGCCGCCAGCCTGCGCACCTCGCGCTCCGGCATTATCGGCGTCGTGGTCCACGACATCATGAACCCGTTCTACGGCGAGATCCTGAAGGCGATCGAAAGCGAGCTCGACCGCAGCCGCCACACCTTCATCCTTTCCAACCATTACGATTCCGTCGAGAAGCAGCGCACCTTCATCGAGACCCTGCTGCAGCTCGGCGGCGACGGGGTGATCATGTCGCCGGCAATCGGCACGCCGCCGGAAGATATCCAGCTTGCGGAAGAGAACGGCATGCCGGCCATTCTCGTTGCCCGTTCGATGGACAGCCAGGACGTGCCGACCTATCGCGGCGACGACAGCTACGGCATCTCGCTTGCCACCAACCACCTGATCGGCCTCGGTCATCGCACCATCGCCATGATCGGCGGCACGGATCAGACCTCGACCGGACGTGACCGCTATCAGGGTTATGTCAACGCGCTGCGCAAGGCCGGCATCGAGGTCGATTCGAACCTGCGCATTCCCGGTCCCCGCTCGAAACAGGGTGGTTTCGAGGCGGCCGTGCATTTCCTGTCGCTGCCGCAGAAGCCGACTGCGGCCGTCTGCTGGAACGATCTGGTTGCCATCGGCCTGATGAACGGCATTGCCCGTGCCGGCCTCGTACCCGGCAGCGATATCTCGGTCACCGGCTATGACGATCTGGAGGAGGCCTCGATCGCCACGCCGGCGCTGACCACCGTCTGGAACGGCCAGACGGAGGTTGGACGTCTTGCCGCCCGCGCCCTACTTGATCGGCTTGCCGGCAGCCATGAACCCGATGGTATCCATCTCATCAAGCCGGAAATGCGTATCCGCCAGTCCACCAGCCCCTATCGGCCGCGTACCTGACCGCCGAAGCCAAGAGGAAAAGCCATGTCCCGTATTGCCGTTCTCGTTCCCGGGAAGATGCATGATCGCGTCCTTGCCCAGCTAAAGGATCGCTTCGAGGTCATCAGTGTCGAACGCAAGGAAACGCTCGATCTCGATACCGAGACGGCGAAACGCATTCGCGGCGTGGCGGTCAGCGGGGCTTTCCCGGCCGCCTGGTTCGAGCAGCTGCCCAATATCGAAATCGTCGCGAGCTTCGGTGTGGGATATGACGGTATCGATGCCAGGCTTGCAGGTTCGAAAGGCATCATCGTCACCAATACGCCCGATGTGCTGAACGATGAAGTGGCCGACACGGCGATCGTGCTTCTGCTCAACACCGTTCGCGAGCTGCCGAAAGCGGAGAACTGGCTGCGGGCCGGCAACTGGAAGCCGGGTGCCGCCTATCCGCTGACGCGCTTTTCGCTGAAGGGCCGGCATGTCGGCCTCTACGGTCTCGGCCGGATCGGCCTGGAGATTGCCAGGCGGCTGGAGCCCTTCAAGGTGAAGATCAGCTATCACACCCGCTCGCGCCACGCCGATGCTCCCTATGATTATCACCCGACCTTGAAGGGGCTCGCGGAGGCTGTCGATACGCTGATTGCGATCGTGCCGAAGACGCCGCAGACGCATAAGACCGTCGATGCAGAGGTTCTGTCTGCGCTCGGCCCCGACGGCATCGTCATCAATATCGGCCGCGGCTGGACGGTGGATGAGGATGCTCTGACCGCCGCGCTGACTGCCGGTACGATCGGTGCGGCCGGGCTCGATGTCTTCTATGACGAGCCGCATGTGCCGGCCGGCCTGCTGGCCGCGCCGAACACGGTGCTGGTGCCGCATGTCGGCTCCGCCTCCATCCCCACACGCAACGCCATGGCGGATCTGGTGGCACGGAATCTCATCGCCTGGTTCGAGCAGGGCGAGCCTGTCACGCCGGTAGCGGAGACACCGGTCAGGAAGTAGAACGAGGCTCCCTCCGCGAAGGCGGAGGAAGCGCTTCGCTTATTCCTATTTTGCCTTTGGTCTTTTTCCCGTTTCCCACTTGGTCGGTCGGGAAGGATTGGCTATGCTTGACCCGGTCGCACCATTCCCGGCGACCGTGATTGTCATCGGCGGCGTCTCGCCGTCTCAAGCTTATACATCGCGATTTGATCGGGGAGCGTCTGCTCCGCCCGGCGCCTTTGTGCGCCGGCAGCCGGCACTTTCTGGAAGGAGGCAGAAATGGATTATCGCAAGCTCGGTCCCAGCGGGGCCGTCGTCACCGCCTATTGCCTGGGTACCATGACGTTCGGGAAGGAGTCCGATGAGGCGGCTTCCTTCAGGATACTCGACGACTACTTCGCCTGGGGCGGCAATTTCATCGATACCGCTGACGTTTACAGCGCCGGTGCATCGGAGGAGATCATCGGCCGCTGGCTGAAGGCCCGCCCGACCGAGGCAAAGCAGGCCGTGATCGCCACCAAAGGCCGCTTCCCGATGGGGGATGGACCGAACGATATCGGCCTTTCCCGCCGTCACCTCAATCAGGCGCTCAACGATTCGCTGCGTCGCCTGGGTGTCGAACATATCGACCTCTACCAGATGCATGCATGGGATGCCCTGACGCCGATCGAGGAAACGTTGCGCTTCCTCGACGATGCCGTGCGTGCCGGCAAGATCGGCTATTACGGCTTCTCCAACTATGTCGCCTGGCACATTGCCAAGGCTTCCGAGATCGCCAAGGCGCAGGGCTATACGCGGCCGGTGACGCTGCAGCCGCAATATAACCTCCTCATGCGCGACATCGAGCTTGAGATCGTCGATGCCTGCCAGGATGCCGGCATGGGCCTGCTGCCCTGGTCGCCGCTGGGCGGCGGCTGGCTGACCGGCAAATACAAGCGCGACGAGATGCCGACGGGGGCAACGCGCCTCGGCGAAAATCCCAATCGCGGCGGCGAAGCCTATGCGGCCCGCAATTCGCAGGAGCGGACCTGGGATATTATCAACGCAGTGGAGGAAATCGCCAAGGCGCGCGGCGTCAGCATGGCGCAGGTGGCGCTGTCCTGGGTGGCGGCGCGTCCGGCCGTGACCTCGGTTATCCTTGGCGCGCGCACGTCTGAGCAGCTCGCGGACAATCTCGGGGCAGCAGAATTCGTTCTCACGGTAGAAGAAACAGCAAAGCTCAATGAGGTCAGCGCGCCAACGCCGGGGCAATATCCCTATGGCGTCAACGGTACGAACCAGCGTCACCGCAAGATCGAAGGCGGCCGCTGAGCCGGCCTGCCAGAATGGAAGGGCCGCCGGGGCGATCCGGCGGCCGTTCTGTTTCAGGCAATTGCCTGCGCCGGCCGCGCCGGCAGCTTGCTGGCGGCGTAATCCCTGACCGCATCGCCGAAAGCGGTGAAGAGCCTGTTCGAGGGCTTGTCGGTTTCTGCCCAATATTCCGGATGCCACTGCACGCCGACGGCAAAGGCCTTGGCATCTATGACGGAAACGGCTTCGATCGTGCCGTCCTCTGCGGTGGCTTCCACCTGCAGGCGCGGGGCGGTCCTGGCGATCGCCTGGCGATGCAGGGAGTTCACACGGATCTCGCCGGCGCCGACGATACCGGCAATGCAGGAGCCTTCCTTGATGAAGACGCTCTGGCGGATTGCATACATGCCGTCGCGGTCGCTGACATCGGGTTTGCGGTGATCCCAGATGCCCGGCTGTTCCTGGATTTCGCTGGCAAGCGAGCCGCCGAGCGCAACGTTCAGTTCCTGAATGCCGCGGCAGATGGCGAGAAGCGGGATGGCGCGGTCGATGGCGCGGCGGATCAGCGGCAGGCTGGTGGCGTCGCGGGCGGGATCGAAGGGGCCGTCGGCGTCGGTGGCTTCGATGCCGTAGAGCGAGGGGTGCACATTGCTGGCCGAGCCCGACACCAGCACGCCGTCGACGCGATCAAGGATCGCATCCGTCTCGTATCCTTCTTCGAAGGCGGGGATCATGAAGGCCATGACGCCGGCGGCATTCAGCGCCGCGCGCAGATATTGGTGCTGTACGGCATGCCAGGTTGCGCCGTCGAGGCTGCGGATATCGGCAGGAATGGCAACGATCGGTTTCGTCATTTTCACCCCGGAGAAAACACTATCGCACGTTTCTGCGGCCAGAATGGCCGGCAAGTCAACGCTTGGATGCAGGTGGTGGCCAAATTGCGGCGCAACAAGCGGCGCTAACAGGCGCCGCACCGGCTAAGCCGCTGATTCCGATGGATGTGCGGGTTGCGCCACAGAAGGGTCGTGATCCCAAAGACTAATAGACTAAAGCTTGAAACGCGTCTTGCGCCATGCTTAGCTTTGCCGTTACTGCGGGTAGGGGTGAGGATCGACCGCGCAGTGCCATCTATACGGGAGGTTTTTGATGGATCGTCGTTCATTTATGAAAAAGGCGGGAACAGCCGGCGCCGGTGCCGTTGCCGCGACTGCTCTGGCAGCGCCTGCAATTGCGCAGGAAAATCCGAAGATTGCCTGGCGCATGACCTCGTCGTTTCCGAAGAGCCTGGACACGATCTACGGCGGCGCCGAAGATATCGCCAAGCACGTTTCCGATGCCACCGACGGCAATTTCACGATCCAGCCTTTCGCAGCCGGCGAGATCGTACCCGGCCTGCAGGCCGTCGATGCGGTGGCGGCGGGCACTGTCGAGGCAGCCCACACCACTTCCTATTATTTCGTCGGCAAGGACCCGACCTACGCCATCGGAACGGCCATTCCGTTCGGCCTGAACAGCCGGTTGACCAATGCCTGGTTCTACGAGGGCAACGGCAATAGCCTGATGAACGAATTCTATGCCACGCAGGGGATGTATGCCCTGCCGGCAGGCAATACCGGCGCCCAGATGGGCGGCTGGTTCCGCAAGGAAATCAATACGCTCGACGATCTCAAGGGCGTCAAGATGCGTATTGCCGGCCTTGCCGGCCGCGTCATGGAGAAGGTTGGCGTCATCCCGCAGCAGATCGCCGGCGGCGATATCTATCCGGCGCTCGAAAAGGGAACGATCGATGCGGCAGAATTCGTCGGCCCCTACGACGATTTGAAGCTCGGCTTCCACAAGGTAGCAAAATACTACTATTACCCGGGCTGGTGGGAAGGCGGCCCGACGGTGCATGCGTTCTTCAATCTCGACAAATGGAGCAGCCTGCCGAAGCACTATCAGGGAGCGCTGACCGACGCCTGCGCTTATGCCAACACCAACATGCTGGCAAAATACGACACGAAGAACCCGACTGCACTGAAGCAGCTTGTCGCCGAGGGCGCGACCCTGCGCCCGTTCAGCCAGGAGATCATGGAAGCCTGCTTTCAGGCCGCGATGGGCATCTACAGCGAAATCTCGGGTACGAACCAGTATTTCAAGAAGATCTACGACGACCAGACGGCCTTCAAGAAGGATGCCTATCTCTGGATGCAGCTCTCGGAATATACGTTCGATACGTTCATGATGATCCAGCAGCGCGCGGGCAAGATCTAGGCATCCTGCCGCTTCTTTACCGAAACCGATCTCGAGAGCCCCGGGTGACAAATCCGGGGCATTTCTTTTCGCACGCGCGTTTCCGTTTTCCCCAAATACGGGGACGGCCTATTGCGCGGGTGGCGGCGGAGGAGTGCTCGGCAGCGCCGGCAAGGTCAGGCCCGGAATCTGCGGCGTGCCGTTGCCGCCGCCCGGTTGCCCCAACGACGGCAAGCCGAGCTGGCCGCCGAAACCCGGTACTTCGATCTTGATGGAATTGGGGTCCACCTTCGGTCCGTGGTCCAGCCAGTAAGTGACCGATTGCGGCCAGAAGATCACGATCGCCACGAGAATGAGCTGCATGCCAACCCAGGGCAGGGCGCCAAGATAGATGTCCCTGGTGCGGACATCGCGGTTGGCGATGGAGCGCAGGTAGAAGAGCGCGAAGCCGAAGGGCGGGTGCATGAAACTCGTCTGCATGTTCACGCAGATCAGCACGCCGAACCAGATCAGGTCGATGCCGAGATTGGAGGCGACCGGCGCCAGCATCGGGATGACGATGAAGGCGATCTCGAAGAAGTCGAGGAAGAAGGCGAGGATGAAGATGAAGATGTTGACGAAGATCAGGAAACCGACGGGACCGCCGGGGATGCCCGAGAGCATATGCTCGATCCAGCGCGAACCGTCCATGCCCTGGAAGACCAGGCTGAAGCAGGTCGAGCCGATCAGGATCATCACGACCATGGTGGTGATGTGCATGGTCGAGCTCATGGCTTCGCGGATCAGCGGCCATGTGAGGCGGCGGTGGAGGGCTGCGAGCACCATGGCGCCGACGACGCCAAGGGCGCCTGCTTCCGTCGGCGTGGCGAGCCCCATGAAGATGGTGCCGAGCACCAGAAAGATCAGCACGATCGAGGGGATCATGCCCCAGAGCACCTTCATCAGCAGCGCCCAGTCGAAATCGCCGCGCACTTCCTTCGGCAGCGGCGGCATCGCCTTCGGGTTGACGATGGAGAGAACCAGAATATAGCCGACGAAGATCGCCACCTGCAGGATCGAGGGGCCGATTGCGCCGAGATACATGTCGCCCACCGAACGGCCGAGCTGGTCGGCCAGAACCACCAGCACCAGCGAGGGCGGAATGACCTGGGTGATCGTGCCCGAGGCGGCGATAACGCCGGTTGCAAGCCGGGGGCTGTAGCCGTAGCGCAGCATGACCGGCAGCGAGATGACGCCCATGGTGATGACGGAGGCTGCGACCGTACCGGTGATGGCGCCCAGCACGGCGCCGACCAGGATGACGGCATAGGCAAGGCCGCCGGGAATGGAGCCGAAGAGCTTGCCGGTGCCTTCGAGCAGATCTTCGGCGAGCCCGCAACGTTCCAATATGGCGCCCATGAAGGTGAAGAAGGGGATGGCGAGCAGGAGATCGTTGGAGACGATGCCGAAGAAGCGCAAGGGCAGCGCCTGCAGAAAGACCTCTCCGAAATGGCCGGTCACGATGCCGATGATGCCGAAGAAGAGGCCGACGGCGGCGAGCGAGAAGGCGACGGGGAAGCCGTAGAGCATGAAAATGACCATGCCCAGGAACATCGCCGGCGGGATGATACCGTAGTCAAACAAATCCGTTCCTCCGGGGCCGGGTTACTGCAGCGGCTTTTCGTATTTCGTATCGATCTTGATCGCGCCGGTCAGTGCGGCGATCCTCTTGATCAATTCCGAAACGCCCTGAAGGGTCAGAAGCGCGAAGCCGGCAAAGAGCATCAGCTTCACGGGCCAGCGGATGAGGCCGCCGGCATTGCCGGAAATTTCACCCTGCTGATAGGCGAGCAGGAAATAGGGCCAGCAGAGAATGGAGAGGAAGATGCAGGCGGGAATAAGGAAGACGATGAGGCCGACAATGTCGATCCAGATCTTCGCCGTGTCGGAGACGGAGCCGTATATCAGATCGACGCGCACATGCTCGTTCTTGCGCAGCGCATGCGAGGCGCCGAGCATGACGACAAAGGCGAAGAGATACCACTGGATTTCCAGCCAGCCGTTCGAACTGTAGTTGAAGGCGTAACGCACCATCGCATTGCCGGCGCTGATCAGGCAGCAGGCCAGCACCATATATTCAGCCAGTTTGCCGATGAACTCGCTGATCAAGTCGATCAGCCGACTGGCGGCCAAGAATACCGACATTCGCCTCCCCTTATTGTCTTGCCGCTTTCGGCAGTTCTCCCTTTGGAACCGGTGTAAACCAGGGTTTTTGAAATTGGAAGGATAAATGCCCCGCCTTGGATTATAGTCTTATGCAGCCAAGTGCCTGTGATCGCAGAGAATATTTCGGCAACTCAGGCGTGGATGTTTTTTTCAATAATTTCGCGACAAAGCTGCAATATCCCGTGTCGGATGTGCTGTTCATCCTATGGTTTTAGAAAAATTGACCAAATGTTTGAACTGTTTGAAATCAATTTTTAAAAGGTTCGGATTACATTTCCCGCGCACAGGGAAAGTATGGATGAAGCCACATAACCCGAACAGGGTCCCTAAGGATGTGTATCTGTCGTTTGTGAGTTCCCTGTCCGGGAACCGGATGACGCTTCTTGTTGGCGTGATCGTGCATGTTGCGACGTGCCTTGCCGTGGCTGCCAAGACGCAATATTCCATCTACATCCTGCTGTCGGCCGCCTTCCTTCTGGTTTTCGGCGTTCGCATGGTCATCTTCCGCCAGTTCGATCGTGTCGACAAGCAGAACCTGTCGCATGCCGGAATCGAGCGTTGGGAGCGGATTCTCGTCGCCAGCGGAGCTTGCACCACCGCGCTCCTCGGCATCGCCAGTGGCTACGCCATCTTCGTCGTGCATGATTCCTTTGCGGAGCTTGCCTGCATTTCCGTCACCATGGCGACCATGGTTTCCGTCGTCGGCCGCAACTACGGCTCGCGCTTCGCGGTCGATCTCCAGACGCTCTTCTGTTGCCTGCCAATGATCGTCTGCAGCCTCCTGGCCTTGGATTTCTATCGCGGCGTGCTTTCGATCTTCCTCATTCCGTTCTGGCTGACGACGCGGGCCATGGCGAACGGCGTGCGCGAATTCCTCTATGAGAACGTGATAGCGCGCCGCGAGATTGCCTCGATCGCCGACCGCTTCGATACGGCGCTGAACAACATGCCGCACGGCCTTGTCATGGTCGACGCGGAAAACCGGATCCAGGTCATCAACCGCAAGGCTTGCGAACTCCTGAAGATTGGCGCGCCGGACAGGCTGAAGGATCGCGATCTCGGTGCCGTCCTGCGCTATGGCGCGCGTTACAGCTTCATGGACGCCTCGCAGCCGGAACTGATCCTGCGACAACTGACGCAGGTCGCCGAAGGCAGTCTGTCGCGTACCCTCATTCACTTTCCTGAAGGACTGTCGCTGGAATTCTCTGCGAGCCGGCGCGCGGATGGCGGCGCGGTATTGATCTTCGAAGATGTTTCGAGCCGTGTGAAGGCCGAACAAAAGATCCTGCATATGGTGCGCTTCGACGCGCTGACAGGTCTGCCGAACCGAGAATATTTCGGCAATCTCGTGCAGGATTATCTCGCCAGACATTCGAAGAAGCGGGGTCCGCTCGGCTTCATGATCCTCGATATCGACGAGTTCAAGCATGTCAACGACATGCGAGGCCACGTGACCGGCGACCACCTGCTCTGCGCCATCGCCGTGCGGGTCAAGGAGATGGCCGGTAATGCCATCGTTGGCCGGCTGATGGGCGATCAGTTCATTCTCTTCTTCCCGCATGCGCGCGACAAGCAGGTGCTGGATGCCGACATCCGCAAGCTGCACGCGGCGGTCCAGGGCCAATATGAAGTCGACGAGGTCACGTTCCTCGTCTCGCTCAGCGCCGGTTACGCCGTCCTTGAAAGCGATGCCTTCGCCATGGATGAATGGAGCGTCAAGGCCGACCTTGCGCTGTTCGACAGCAAATCGCGGCTCAAGGGCGGGATCACCGGTTTCGAGCGCGAGATGGACGGCCGCTATATCGAGCAGCAGAAGCTAAAGGCCGATCTGCGCGATGCTGTGGACGCAAAAGCGCTGCACCTCGTCTTTCAGCCGATGTTCAAGGCCGACGGCACGCGTATCGAATGCGCCGAGGCGCTTGCGCGCTGGGTGCATCCGGAAAAAGGCGCCATTCCGCCCGATGTGTTCATCCGTCTTGCCGAAGAGATGGGCATCATCTCGCAGATCACCCGTTTCGTGCTCTTCAAGGCCTGCCAAGAGTGCATGACCTGGCCGGAGCACATCGCCGTTTCGGTCAATCTGTCGGCGCGTGATCTGCGCGATGCCGATATTCTCTCGGTTGTTTCCGAAGCGCTGGCGCAATCCGGGCTTGAAGCTTCGCGCCTGCACCTGGAAATTACCGAAAGCAGCTTGATCGACGAGCCGGCCGTCGTCCGCGCAATCCTGGCCGAGCTGCGCAGCCGCGACATCACCATTGCCATTGACGATTTCGGCACCGGCTTCTCCAGCCTCAGCTATCTCGACACGCTGCCGCTCGATATCGTCAAGATCGACCGATCCTTCGTGCGCAACGTCGTGGAGGATACGCGCCGCCTGAAGCTTCTGCGCGGCACGGTGCATCTTGCCCGCGAGCTCGGACTCAAGATCGTCGTCGAGGGGGTGGAAACCCACGAGCAGCTGGCGCTTCTCAACAAACATCGCAGCACCGACCTGGTGCAGGGTTACGTCTTCTCTCCGCCCGTTCCCTCCAAGGAAATCGGCATCCTTTCCCAGGCCCTTACGCGCCGCACCTCGCCGCGCCGCCGCAGCAAGGTCGCCTGACAAGGCTCTGCCCGATGATGTGGCGGCGACGGTGGTCGTTAACCTTAATAATTCAAATACGCCCAAAACTTTCGTCAAATCTTGCACTTTAACGAATGAGGCATGATTAATGACCCGTTAACAACGGGGTGCATCATGGCGTCTGTCCCTTTGAATGCGAGCGACTTTTCGAAGAAGGTCCTCGAAATTCTTGATAATGTCGAATATCGCCGCGTCGAAAGCAGCGAAGACATGGAAGAGGTGGAACGGTTGCGCTACAAGGCCTACAAGGCCCACGACGCACTGTCGCTTGCCCCGGGCGGCCTGTTGGACGATGTCGATTTCGACAGCCATGCCTATATCTTCGGTCTCTACTATTACGGCGAACTGGTCAGTACGATCCGTATTCACCATGTAACGCCCGACCATCGCGTCAGCCGGTCGGGAGAGGCCTTTCCGGAGGCGATGGATGAGCTTCTGGATGCCGGGCTGACCTTGATCGACCCGGCGCGTTTCGCGGCCGATCCGGAGATCACCGCCAACATGCCATGGATCCCCTATCTGACGCTCAGACCCGCCATCGTTGCGGCTGCGTATTTCCGCGCCAACCGCGTTATTCAGTCCGTCCGGCCTCCGCATGCCGCTTTCTACAAGCGGGTCTTCTATGCCGATACCATCGTGCCCGGCCGACTGGCGGAAAGTTACGGGGTCGACGTGACGCTGATGGCGACGAATGTGATCGAGGTCGGACGCAAGCTGTTGACGCGCTACCCCTTCTTCATCTCCAGCGCGAGCGAGCAGCGCATGATGTTTTCGCGCAATCCGAACGACACGCTGCCGCCCCTCACCATCATTCCGACGGCGCGTTTCGTGCCGCCAGGCGAACTTGGCACCGATCTGCCGCTGTGATTTCCCCTTCTTCGCGATCGAGAGGCGATGCCCGTAGGCGCAGATGAGGGGTGGGCGGCGGCCGAATACCGCCTCTGTCGCGTGACCTCATTTCATCCGGCCGTTGCGGTCGTCTTTTCGTCCGGATGGGGTTGCTGCGGGGCGCGCCTGCGGCATTCTCATGCATTGCGCTTTCGCCTGTCATTGTGTAATCCCTGCGGGTAGGGGATTTGCCTCGCCGAGGCGGGGGAATCAGGTAGCGCTAAGGCATTTCAGGGAGACGATATTCATGGCCGAACATCATACCGGACCGGTCGAGACCGGCGCGCCGATGGACTACAGCGAACATGAAAAGACCTACAACATGTTCATTACCGGCACGAAATACGGAACGATGGTTCTTGTCGCCCTGATGCTTGCCATGACTGCCGGTTTCTTCGGCGGCGCCGGTTTCCTCGGCGGCATCCTCGTCTTCCTCATCATCCTCGTCGCCGGCATCTTCCTGCTCCGCTAGAACGGCTCGCGGGAAGACAAGGTCTTCCGAACTTTGTGATGTAGATGCTTGGCCCGCGCAGGCAAGCAGCCTGCGACGGTCCAGCTGACCCGGAGGAGGGGGCAGTTGGCCAATATCGTTTTCGTAGCAAAGGAAATCACTGGCGATGAGACACGCGTTGCCGCGTCCGTCGAAACGGTGAAAAAGATAAGGTCGCTAGGCTTCGATGTCGTCGTCGAAGCGGGCGCCGGAACGCTGTCGCGCATTCCGGACAGTGAATTCGAAGCCGCAGGTGCCACAATCGGCACGTTTGCAGATGCGGCGTCCGCCGATGTGATCCTCAAGGTCCGCCGGCCGAGCGAAGGAGAAATTTCCGGCTACAAGACCGGTGCTGTCGTCATCGCCATCATGGATCCCTATGGCAATGACGAAGCGGTCGCCGCGATGGCCCGCGCCGGCCTTTCCACCTTCGCCATGGAACTGATGCCGCGCATTACCCGCGCACAGTCGATGGACGTGCTTTCGTCGCAGGCAAATCTCGCAGGCTATCAGGCGGTTATCGAGGCGGCAGTCGTCTATGACCGCGCCATGCCGATGATGATGACGGCGGCCGGCACCGTTCCTGCCGCCAAGGTTTTCGTCATGGGGGCGGGCGTTGCCGGCTTGCAGGCGATCGCGACGGCGCGTCGTCTCGGTGCTGCCGTTTCGGCAACGGATGTTCGCCCCGCGGCAAAGGAACAGGTTGCATCGCTCGGCGCGAAATTCATCGCCGTCGAGGACGACGAGTTCAAGGCGGCGGAAACGGCCGGCGGTTATGCCAAGGAAATGTCCGCCGACTATCAGGCGAAGCAGGCGGCACTCGTGGCCGAACATATTGCCAAGCAGGATATCGTCATCACCACGGCCCTCATTCCCGGCCGTCCGGCGCCGCGGCTTGTCTCACGCGCCATGCTGGCCGCGATGAGGCCGGGTGCGGTCGCTGTCGATCTCGCGGTCGAGCGCGGCGGCAATATCGAAGGCGTCGTGGCCGGTGAGATCGCCGATGTCGAAGGCGTGAAGGTGATCGGCTTTGCGAACATGGCGGGCCGCGTGGCGGCCAGCGCTTCTGCGCTCTACGCCAAGAACCTCGTCACCTTCCTGGAGACGATGGTGAACAAGGAAACGAAATCGGTCGTGCTCAACCTCGAGGACGAGCTCGTCAAGGCGACGATGCTGACCTATGCGGGCGACGTCGTTCATCCGGCATTCGGCGGCGCCAAGAAGGGGGATAACTGATGGCCAGTGAAGCAATGGACAAGGCGCTGGAGCAGCTCGACCAGGCCGTCACCGCAGTCATCACTGCGGCAGCCCAGGCACCGGAAGCGGCAAGTGCCGCAACCGGCGGGGCGATCGACCCTTTTGTCTTCCAGTTCGCGATCTTCGTGCTGTCGATCTTCGTCGGCTATTATGTCGTCTGGTCGGTGACGCCGGCGCTGCATACGCCGCTGATGGCTGTCACCAACGCGATCTCTTCTGTCATCGTCGTCGGCGCGCTGCTTGCGGTCGGCATTTCGACCAGCGGGCTTGCGACCGGTTTCGGTTTCGTGGCCCTCGTGCTGGTCTCGGTGAATATCTTCGGCGGCTTCCTCGTCACGCAGCGCATGCTGGCGATGTACCGCAAGAAGGACAAGTGAGGCCGCACGCATGACCAATATCGCAGCCTTCCTCTATCTCATCTCCGGCGTCCTCTTCATCCTGGCGCTGCGCGGCCTCTCGCATCCCGCCACCAGCCGCAAGGGCAATCTTTACGGCATGATCGGCATGGGCATCGCGATCCTCACGACGCTGGTGCTGGCGACGCCGAACTTCGGCGGCTTCGTGCTCATCATCTTCGGCCTTGCCATCGGCGGCAGTGCCGGCGCCTATATTGCCCGCACCATCGCCATGACCTCGATGCCGCAGCTCGTCGCCGGCTTTCATTCGCTGGTCGGCCTTGCCGCGGTACTGGTCGCCGCATCGGCGCTCTACACGCCGGGTTCGTTCGGCATTGGCGAGATCGGCCAGATCCATACCGAAGCGCGCATCGAAATGGCGATCGGCGTGGCGATCGGCGCGCTGACCTTCACCGGTTCAATCATTGCCTTCCTGAAGCTCGACGGGCGCATGTCCGGCAAGCCGATCCTGCTGCCCTTCCGGCATCTGATCAATATCGCCCTGCTGGTGCTGATCGTGCTCTTCGTCATTGGGCTCGCTGCGACCGAGAGCCATTTCGATTTCTGGGCGATCGTTGCACTGTCGCTGGCACTCGGCGTGCTGCTGATCGTGCCGATCGGCGGCGCCGACATGCCCGTCGTCGTGTCGATGCTGAACTCCTATTCGGGCTGGGCTGCTGCCGGCATCGGCTTCACGCTCGGCAATCTGGCGCTCATCATCACCGGCGCGCTGGTCGGCTCGTCCGGCGCTATCCTGTCCTACATCATGTGCAAGGGCATGAACCGTTCCTTCATCTCCGTCATCCTCGGCGGTTTTGGCGGCGAGACGGGTGGCGGCGCGGCGGATAGCTCGGACAAGACGGTCAAGCTCGGTTCGGCCGAGGATGCGGCCTATCTGATGGCGAATGCCTCGAAAGTCATCATCGTGCCCGGTTACGGCATGGCGGTGGCGCAGGCACAACATGCGCTGCGCGAACTCGCCGACAATCTCAAGAAGAACGGCGTGGAAGTGAAATACGCGATCCATCCGGTCGCCGGACGCATGCCGGGCCATATGAACGTGCTGCTTGCAGAGGCCAACGTGCCCTATGACGAAGTCTTCGAACTTGAGGACATCAACTCGGAATTCGCCCAGGCCGACGTCGCCTATGTCATCGGCGCCAACGACGTCACCAACCCGGCGGCGCGCGACGACAAGACCTCGCCGATCTACGGCATGCCGATCCTTGACGTCGACAAGGCCAAGACCTGCCTCTTCGTCAAGCGCTCGCTCGGCTCGGGCTATGCCGGCATCGACAACACGCTTTTCTACAAGGACGGCACGATGATGCTGCTTGGCGACGCCAAGAAGGTGACGGAAGAGATCAACAAGGCAATCGCCCACTGATGAAAAACCCGCTTCGGCGGGTTTTTCATTTATCACTGCGCTGCGGCCGAACCGGCCCAGGCTGCAGCCGAAACGACCGCCGCGGCAATCACGGTTTTCCCGAACATGGTCCTTCTCCTTTCGAACGACCTGCTCGAAATAGCGGTTGCCGTGATTGTTCCGGCTGGGCTACTCGCGCTCCATCATCCCGCGCTGGGCGGTGAGGATCCAGACGAGACCCTCCGGGCGGAAATCGACATCGACCGTGCCGCGGAAAGCCGAAGCGGCATGCGCCTTGATGACGGTGGTGCCGAAACCGGTGCGTGCGGGCGGTTTGACCGGTGGGCCGCCGCTTTCAGTCCAGGTGAAACGCAGCATGTCGTCTTCTATCGGCTGCCATTCGAAGCGCACACGACCCTGTGGCACGGAGAGCGCGCCGTATTTTACCGAATTGGTGGCGAGCTCGTGCAGCGCCAGGCCGAGATTCTGCACGGCGTCGGGCTTGAGGACAAAGTCGGCGCCATCGATTTCCACCTGCTCGCGGGCCTGCGGGAAAGCCTGGAGATGTATATCGATGACACGATGCAGCGAGACCCCGGACCATTGTTCGCCCGTCAGCAGCTCGATCGAACGTACAAGCCCTTCAAGGCGATGGGCGACCGCCAGCCGGAATGTCTCGACGCTGTCGGATTGCTTGGAAAGTTGGCGCATCATGGCGAGAACGAGCGTCAGCAGGTTCTTGGTGCGATGAACCAGCTCATGCATGACGAAGCGCAGCCGGTCTTCGCTCTGGCTGCGATCGAAAGAGGCGTTGGAAAGCGCAATCGCCACCTGATTGGCCTCGATGACGCTGGTTTCGACCGGCGAGACGATATGGCCGTCGCCGAGCCGGTTCGCCATGTCGGCGATCTCGCGGATCGTGGAGCGGACCTGGCGGCCGACGGCATAGGTGGCGAGTACGGCAACCAGCAGCAGCACGAGGCCGCCGATCAGCAGGAAGCGCCAGGTGCTGAGGATCGGCGCCTGTGCGGTGGCGATCGGTCCCCATACGACAGTCTTCCAGGACCAGCCGGAAATCTGCGCATAACCCAGCAGGGCATGCGGGAGAATATCGCTGTCTTCGAAGACGCCGCTTGAGGCGACGAGCGAAGGCAGGATGCGCGGGTCGAAAGGTTCGCCCGGCTGCAGATTGGCAGGGCCGCGGCTTGCTACGACATGGCCGCCCTGATCGATCACCGCCGCCGACCAGCCGGAGGCAAGGCCCTCCGTGGTGACGAGTTTGGCGAGGTCGTTCGCATTCTGGGTAATGATCAATGCGGCGACAGGATCTTCGTCTCGCGGCAGGGTGACGTTATAGACCCACATGCCGCTCGTTACGCCCTTGAAGACATCGGAGGCTTCGATACGGCCGGACTTCATCGCCGCTTCGAGAGCCGCGATGTTCGTCGTCTTGCCAAGCGGCGTGCCGAAGGGGCGACGGGTGTTCAGAAACTGCTGTCCGGTCCTGTCGACGGCGATGACATAAAGCGTATCGCCGCGCAGCGCTGTTTCGGTGCGATTGTAGAAAGATTCGTAGTCGCCGCTTTCCAGCTCCGGCGAGGAGGACAGCAGGCGCAGCGTCGTCGCCATATCCTGCAGCTGACGGTCGATCGTGCGTGAGAGGGCGAGTGCATCCTGCGCGGTTTCGCGCTTGAGCGTAGATCGCTGGTTGTCTTCCAGCTGCATCAGCAGAAGGGCGACGAAAGCGAAGATCGGCAGCGCGATCGCCACGGCCATGGCGACGAGATAGGTTCCGATCGAAGCTTTCGGAAAAAGGCGTGCGGCGAACCTCATCGATGTCGCCTCCGGACTGCCGGGCCTTGATGCTGGGGAAGCTCGGTTTCGCAGGGTCTAACGAAAGCAAGAATCCGCATCAATCGCCAACGCCCTCACATTCGTATCGCCCAATAGCCCGCTATCAAAGCAGGGTCATGTTAGGGGCCGGGGCATTGCGTTGCAACCTACTAAAATAGTCAGGTGCAAAATCGTCGATTTTTATGGGTTATCCTGCGTCGGCGAAGCGCTGCAGCCGGAAGGGGCCGAGGCTTTCGTCACCCTGGCCTGACACAAGTTCGTCGGCAGCAAGCAGGCCCGCAAGCGGAGCAAGCGTAACGCCGGAGTGCATCACCGCGGCATAGAGACCGGGCAGGCCGGCATTTCCGATGATGGGAAAACCGTCAGCCGGTGTCGGGCGATAGCCGACGGTGAAGAAATCGAGTTTCAGATCGGCATTGTCGATGAGGGTCGCCTTTACACGGGCGAAGAGGTCCGCCGCACTTGCCCGATGATCTTGGCCGGGATCGCCGCCGGCGAAATCCGAGCCGGCGATGATCCGGCCTTCCGCCGTCTGGCGCATGTGCAGATGCGGCGTCATGACGAGGCCGTTCAAGCGTTTCGAGACGGGGCGGGAATGCACGATCAGGCCGGCCGGGGTGGAGAGCGGCAATGTGACTCCCGCCGAGGCCGCGATCGGAACCGAACCTGCGCCTGCGGCCAGCACGACATGATCGGCTTCAAGCACGCCTTCCGACGTCACGGCGCCGACGATTCGTCCGGCGCTCTGCAGCAGTCCGTTGACCGTGGCATGAACGAACGTGGCGCCGCGCGCTTCGGCATCCGCAAGCAGCAAACGTGCGGCGGCGACAGGCTCGACCGCGCCTTCTTCTGCCACATGGAGGGCGAAATCGGGATATTCGCCAAGGCCGGGTTCGAGCAGCGCGCTTTCTTCCCGGTTCAGCCGGCTGATGCCGTAGCCCCACCGGCCGTACTCATCGGCATAGGTTTCAAGATCGGCTGCCGGCATATCCCAGGAGAGGCTGCCGCACCAGGCGAGCGGCAGGCCGGGCAGTTCGCGGGCCAGCCGTTTCCACTCGGCCATCGCCCGGCGGCGGAAATGGAAATAGAATTCGGGATTGCCCCAGCTGGCGTTGATCCAGGCGAAGGAGCAAGGCGTCGCCACGCCGCCGCGTTCTTCGCCAATGACGGTGACTGCTGCGCCCTTGCGAGCGAGATGCCACGCAATCGAGGCGCCGATGATGCCGGCGCCGACGATGATCACATGCTGTTTCGCTGCCATCGTCGCCGCCTCTTGCCAATCATCCGTCAGCCGGTGGTGCCGCCGACACGGGCAAGTCCATCCCGGGCGGGCTGGTACTTCGGATCGAGGCCGACAGCATGGCGATAGGAGCGGATCGCCTTGTCCTTCTCGCCGCGGCGCTCGTAGACGAGAGCCTGGTTTGCCCAGGATTCGGCGAGGTTGCCGTTGAGTTCGATCGCGTGGTTGAAGTCGGCGAACGCGTTGTCGTCGTCATTCAGGGCGATATAGGAAATACCGCGGCCGTTATAGGGTTCGGGCGAATTCGGCGAGAGCGAGATCGCCTTGGAGAAATCGTCGATCGCCTTATCCTGCTGATTGCGCTTCTGATAGATCAGGCCGCGATTGTGATAGGCGCGACCATCCGTCGTGCCGAGCTGGATCGCGCGTGAGAAATCGTTGAAGGCCTGATCGTCCTGGCCGGCCATGCGGTAGACGTTGCCGCGGCCGATATAGGCGACATCATAACTCGGATTGATCTGCAGGGCGGCATTGTAATCGGCGATCGCCTGCGGCTGCTGGCCCATGTTGCGATAGACCAGCGCACGGTTTGCATAGGCCTGGAAGAAACGCGGGTTGAGCTGCAGCGCGGTGTTGAAGTCGTCGAGCGCCTTGCGGAATTCGCCGGCGCGGCCGTAAGCCGAGCCGCGGACATTGTAGCCCTCGGGATCGCGCGGATTGGCGTTGATGACCGCCGTCAGCGATGCGATGTTTTCCTGGGAGCCTTGCGCCTTGTCGATGCGGATCACGGCATCGGATGTATTGGTCGTTTCGCAGCCGGCAAGGCCAAGCGCAGCGGCAAGCGCCAGCGAGGCAAGTATGACGGATTTCTGCGAACGCAAGGAGCGGGACGGATAGAAGTTCATGACAGCCATTCGGGCTCGCTTTCCCCATGCATCATATCCGGCGAGGCGGATATGCAATCTTCAGCGGCAAACTAAAAAGGCGGCGGCGAAACCTATCGCCCCCGCCACACATGCATCTGAAAACGTCGAAAAAACGACGGCACCGCCTTAGCGTGCAACCAGACCTTCACGCTGAGCGCGCTTGCGGGCCAGCTTGCGAACACGACGAACAGCCTCAGCCTTTTCGCGAGCACGCTTCTGCGACGGCTTTTCGTAGTAGTCGCGCATCTTCATTTCGCGGAAAATGCCTTCGCGCTGCATCTTCTTCTTGAGAGCGCGGAGAGCCTGGTCGACATTGTTATCGCGGACAAGTACCTGCACGAGAATCACGTTCCTTTGGTTTGGTTGATGCCGAAAGGCGGCGCAGCGCCTCGGGCAAAAAAATAACGTTCGCGCGGCCGCAGCCTTGCGATTGGTGATGCGGGATACCAGATCGACGGAATGAAGTCCATACGGGATATGCGATCGGGCTGAAAAATCCCGTGAATGCCCTTGCGACGCTAGGAATGCGCCGTCTCGGTCCTGGTTTCGTCCAGGGCGGCGATTGCTTCCTTCAGCGCGGCGATGACGCGGGAGCGGTCGGCCGGCTCAAGCCGCGCCATGTCCAGATGCAGGTCGAGGCCCGCCAGGTGTTCGCTCAAAACGCGGCTCTTGTGATCGGCGCCCAGCATCAGCCCGTCCACGGCGTAGGGTACGATCTCCCGCTGGATGCCCTTCATCGTGATCGGCGGCAGGGGGTGCGCATCGACGATATCCTTCACCAGCGCGTAGGTTTCGTAGCTGATGACGATCTCGCCGCCCTGGGCGATCGATTGCAGGCGCGCGGCCAGGTTCGCTTCCGCGCCGATGATCGTATAGTCCATGCGGTCGCTGCTGCCGAAATTGCCGACATTGCAATAGCCGCTGTTGATGCCCATGCGCACCACGAAGGGCTCTTCGGTGCCGTTCCGGCGCCATCTCTCTTTCAGTTCGCCGAGTCGGCGCTGCATGTCTACGGCCATGCGCAGGCAGGCCTTGGCATCTTCTTCCGCTCCCTTGGTTTCCGGATCGCCGAAGAAGACGAGCATGGCATCGCCGATGAACTTGTCCACCGTGCCGCCGTGTTTGAGCGCGATCGTGGACATTTCGGTCAGATATTCGTTCAGCATTTCCGTCAGCGCTTCCGGCTGCAGGCGCTCGGTCGTGGCGGTGAAATCCTTGATGTCGGAGAAGAAGATCGTCAGGCGCTTTCGCTCGGTATGGACGACCACGTCCTTCTGTCCGCTGAAGATGCTCTTGTAGATCTGCGGCGAGAGATAGCGCGAAATCTTCAGGGAAACGCTGGCGAGGAACTCGTTTGCAGCCTCGAGATCGCGGTTTGCGCTGTGGATGATGCGCGTCTGCTGGCGCTGCAGAACGACGAAGCTGATGCCGATGATGGCGACGAAGAGGAAGTAGCAGAGCAGATATTTGAACGCGAGGACGTTGCTCGCATAGGGCTGGCGGATGATGACTTCCTGGATGCCGCGCACGTCGCCTACCTTCCAGTCCTTTTTCGGGCTTTCAGGGTGCGTATTGTGACAGGCGACGCAGGCCTGGCCCATGATCACGGGCGTGATGAGCCGCAGCGTATCGGTAAACCCGACACGGGTGAGATCGGTCAGAGTCTGGCTCGAATTGGCGCGCAGGGATGCGAGCGAGGCCGTCTCGAAACCGTCGAGATCGTGGGGTGCGCGATTCCTGAAAGGCAGGTCGGAGAGGAAGCGATAGGTGATGTTGGCCTGCTGTTCCTTGATGACGTCGCCGAGTTCCAGCGAAAGCGTGGCGGGCAGCGGTATGGCGCCTGGAATATTGGCATAATTGTGCGAGACGACCGTGCTGCTGACGTCGCCCGCCTGATGGGCGGCGAGCACCCGGCCGACGACATTCGCCGAATAGTAGGAGCGTATGCTGGTTACGAGCGAACTCATGTCCCGCGCCTGCCGGCGCAGGGCGCTCTCGGACAGGTCGCTGATGTCGAGCCAGACGGCGAGCGGCAGCCCGGCCAGCATCGCCAGCACGACGGCGATCAGCCAATAGCCGCTTCTGCGGGCAGCCGAGGCCGCATTTTGCGCAGTTGTTGCCGTGGTTGCTCCTTGCGGATCTGCCATGGCTCATCCCCTCGAGATCGATCGAATTGTTAACGTCCCCAAAGAGACAGAACCATTTCGCCGCACGCGCGGCAAGACCGGTGCTCAACGGTCGAGCCGAAAGCCAGGACCAAATCTGGACGTAATTCCAGCCGTGTTGCAGCTGCATCGCAGCGACGATGCCCGGCCGGCGCCGATCGCAGGATTCTGCAGCGCCTCCTTTTTGTTTTTCAGCTTGTGAACATGAGCGAATGGTCTTTGGCTTCAAACAGGCGTAGCCTGCCCGCAACGGGATGGCTCCCGGAGCCGGCTCGAGGGGAGGCGGGACCGCATGACGCGATTGCAGCAGATCGGTGTGCTGATCGGCCTGACCATTGTGGCCGCGCTTACTATGTTCCGGGCAGGCGATCCGCCCGTGCTGAGGCAGGTCCGCGACGTTACCTTCGACGAGTATCAGCGCATCGTGCCGCGCCGCTTCGAGGCGATGCCGGTCCGCGTGGTCGATATCGACGAGGCTTCCCTGCGGGAGTTCGGGCAGTGGCCGTGGCCGCGCGACAGGCTGGCCATGCTGGTCGATCGTCTCTCCGGGATGGGCGCGGCGGCCATCGCCTTTGACGTCATCTTCGCCGAGCCCGACCGGATGTCCCCACGCAACGTCCTTCGGGAGGTGGAAGGGATCGATCCGTCGCTGGCGGCGCAATTGCCCGACAACGACGCGATCTTTGCACAATCGATCGAAGGAAAGCCCGTGGTTCTCGGCTTCGGCCTTTCCAATGCGGGCAACTACAAGCCGCCGGTAAAGGCGGGCTTCGCCTTTACCGGCGAAAGCCCGCTCAGCGCACCTCCGCATCTTGACGCTTCGACCCCGCTTCGGCCGGGGCTGGAGGCGAATGCCGCAGGGCTTGGCCATGTCAGTCTCAATCCCGGCAGTCCCTCATCCGTCGTGCGCGCGGTGCCGCTGTTCCTCAGCGACGGCGAGCAGTTTTATCCCAATCTTGCGATCGAGGCGTTGCGTGTCGCGCAGGGTGCCTCGACCTATCTACTGGCTGGGGCGCCCGACCGGGCGGGGATCATCACCTCCGCGAAGATCGGCGATTTCATCGTTCCGCTGACTGCTGCCGGGGAGATCTGGCTCTATGTGACGCCGAACCGGGCAGAGCGTTATGTCTCGGCCGGAAAGCTGCTTGCCGCCGGCGGAGTGGCTCCCGATGTCGCCGCGCAGATCGAAGGCAGCATCGTCTTCATTGGCACTTCGGCAGTCGGGCTGCAGGATATTCGCACCACCGCGCTCGGGGAAAACGTGCCGGGTGTTTCGCTGCAGGCGCAGACTGTCGAGCAGATCCTTTCCGGCCGCTACCTGTCGCGGCCGGACTGGGCCGACGGGCTGGAGATCGTCTCTATTGCCGTGCTCGGCCTCCTGCTCGTCATCATCACCACCTTCGTCAGCCCGGCCGTGGCGCTGGTCTGCGGCCTTGCGATCACCGCGATGGCGCTTGCCGCCTCGTGGTTCTGCTTTCTCTATGCCGGCCT
Organism: Rhizobium sp. KDH_Rht_773_N; assembly: GCF_052946295.1. Taxonomy (NCBI): domain Bacteria; kingdom Pseudomonadati; phylum Pseudomonadota; class Alphaproteobacteria; order Hyphomicrobiales; family Rhizobiaceae; genus Rhizobium; species Rhizobium sp. KDH_Rht_773_N. Next base: position 2,462,935 of record NZ_CM129525.1, read on the forward strand.
GCTCTTCGATCCGCTGGCGCCGATCGTCAGCGGTTCCATCACGCATTTTGCGGCAACATCTTTCCGCATCCTTGTCATAGACCGGGAGCGGCGGGAGGTGCGGCGCGCTTTCGGCCACTATCTTTCCCCCTCGCTGCTGCACCGGATCGAGCACACGCCCGACGCGCTGAAGCTCGGCGGAGACGAGCGCGAACTGACCATGATGTTTGTCGACGTGCGCAATTTCACCGAGATCAGCGAAAGACTGACGCCGATTGCCGTCGTCCAGTTCTTGAATACGCTGCTCGATGCGCTCAGCCGCCATGTCGTGGGGAACGAGGGAACGCTCGACAAGTTCATCGGTGATTCCATCATGGCTTTCTGGAATGCCCCGGTCGATGTTTCGGACCATGCGGCCAAGGCGCTCCGGGCGGCGCTTGCCATGCGTGAGACGCTCGCCGAACTCAACGCTCGAGATGCTTTCGGTTTCGGCAGCGGCCGGCAGGTGCGGATCGGCATCGGCATCCATACCGGCCTTGCCTGTGTCGGCAATATGGGCGCGAAGACACGCTTCAACTATTCGGCGGTCGGCGATGCCGTGAATGTCGCGGCGCGCATCGAATCCTGCTGCAAGGACGTCGGGTTCGATATCCTCATCTCCGACAGCACGGCGCGGGCGCAGAACGGGGCGGCGCTTCTGGAGGCTGGCGCTGTTCCGCTCAAGGGAAAGAGCAGCCGGACGCAGATCTTCGCCGTGGTCGGCGACGAGAAGGTCGCGGCCTCGCCGGAATTCGGCGCCCTGCATCTCGTCCATGAGGAGGTGATGGGCGCCTTGCGCGAGCGTTCGAGAAACAGCCGCAAGCTGATCGGCGCAGCCAGGCTTGCCGGGCTACAGGTGCTGCCCGGTCTCACGGAATTCTACGAGAGCATTTCGGGGAGGAACGATCATTTCCGGGAGGAGATCGGCCTGCCGGAAAAGCGTGCCGTCGAATAGTCGCTCAGCGACTGCGGTCCCGGCTTCCGTTTCCGCGCCATCCGCGATTTCGGCCCTGATCCCGATCATGGTCGCGATCCCCGCCTCCTGCGACGCCCGGCTTGCCAGGTGCGTCGTGCCGGTGGTCCGGTTTTCCGTAGCCGTCATGGTGGTGGTTTCGGTCGTGCTTATCCTTCCAGCCATGATTGTCATGTTTGTCGTGCCAGCCGCCTTTCGGCTTGTCATGGTGCGGCTTGTCATGGTGCGGCTTTTCCGGTCGCTGCTTTGGCGGATCATCCTGTTTCTGGGGCTGCTGCCGGGGCTGTGGGGCGGGCTCCGGTGCCTGTGGTTCCCGGCGCAGACGGTCCTTGCGCTCCGGCTCAACAGAGGCCATCCGGCAGCCGCCGAGCAGGCCGAGGCCGCCCGTCAAACTCTGATTGCCGGAGAGGAAGGGAAGGGCGCGCTGATTGCCCAATGTCTGCAGCACACTGGTGTTGACAGGTCGTGCATCCGTCATGTTGCCGTTCGGCCGTGCAATGACGCAATCGCAACGCTGCTGTAATTGCCGGCAGCCGCCCGGACCGCAGAAACTCGCCGCGCCGTTCAGCAGTACGACGGCCGTCGTGCCGTCAGGGCCGACATAAAAATCGAAAGCCGTGCCGCGCACGCCAATCGTGCCGGCTGGGGTCTGGATCTGATAGGCGGAGGATTTCGAATTGCCGCTCACCCAGCGGAACGTGCCTTTGGCGGCCTTGATGGAGAGGCGTCTGACGGAGTCGGAATCGTCGAAGACATATTTGTCGATCACGACCGACGAACCCCAGCCGACGGCAAGCTTGGTGCCGTCACGGAAGATGAACTGGCCGAGCCCCGATTGGGAGGTGCGGATGCGCTCGTCCCGGTGGACCTCGTCATTGACGACGATCGGCCCGCCCTGTCCCGTTACTTCGGTCCTGATGAGGGTGGCCTGGCCGACGGGTTCAGCGGCGAGCGCAGGCCACGCGCCTGACAGCGCGAAGCAGATGCCCGCGATCCATAAACTGCGCCAACCCGACATTTTTCACCCCACATGAGGGGATACTAACATTTACTGCAGGCCCGTTCTGCCTGCCCTGTTGGGTGAGAAAAGGGTTATGCCGCACCTGCGAAGGCCGATAGCGCAATGGACGCGTCATGCTGCCCGTCGTGTCAAAACAAAAGCTCTTTCACGTCGCAAAAGAACCGTTGTGCCGCAATTCGATTTGCGATTTGTATGGCCACGACGAAAATGCCTTTGCCTGAAGGAGATGATGGCGGATGCGGAAATATTCGGTTTTTGCCGTAGCGCGGGAGGCTCTGCGCGGGCACAGGGGCTGGGAAAAGCAGTGGACCTCGCCGGAGCCGCGACCCGAATATGACGTCGTCATCATCGGCGGGGGCGGTCACGGGCTCGGCGCGGCCTATTACCTCGCCAAGGAGCACGGCATCACCAATGTGGCGGTGTTGGAAAAGGGCTGGCTCGGCGGCGGCAATACCGGCCGCAACACCACCATCATCCGCTCCAACTATCTCTATGAAGAGAGCATGCACATTTACGAGCACTCGATGAAGCTCTGGGAAGGGCTGTCGCAGGAGCTCAACTACAATGTCATGTATTCGCCGCGCGGCGTGATGATGCTGTCGCATAATGTTCACGACATGCAGAGCTTCAAGCGGCATATCCATGCCAACCGGCTCTACGGCATCGACAATGAATGGCTGACGCCGGAACAGGCCAAGGCCTATTGCCCGCCGCTCGATATTTCGGCGACGGCGCGTTACCCGATCAATGGGGCCGCCCTGCAGCGCCGGGGCGGTACGGCGCGCCACGATGCGGTTGCCTGGGGGTATGCGCGTGCGGCGTCCGATCGCGGCGTCCACATTATCCAGAATTGCGAAGTGACCGGTATCCGCCGCGGTCCCGACGGTCGCGTGACCGGCGTGGAGACGAACAGGGGTTTCATCGGCGCGAAGAAGATCGGCGTGTCGGCTGCCGGCCACACGACGACGGTCATGAAGATGGCGGACGTGCGAGTGCCGCTGCAATCAAGCCCGCTGCAGGCGCTGGTTTCCGAGCCGCTGAAGCCGATCTTTCCCTGCGTCGTCATGTCGAACACGGTGCATGCCTATATTTCGCAATCCGACAAGGGTGAACTCGTCATCGGCGCCGGCACGGACCAGTATAATTCCTATTCCCAGACCGGCGGCTTGCAGATCATCACGCATACGCTCGATGCGATCTGCGAGCTCTTCCCGATGTTCCGCCGCGTGAAGATGATGCGCCAATGGGGGGGTATCGTCGACAATACGCCCGACCGTTCGGCCATCCAGTCGAAGACGCCGGTTCCGGGGCTTTACGTCAATTGCGGCTGGGGCACCGGCGGCTTCAAGGCCACACCCGGCTCGGCCAATCTCTTTGCCCATCTGATCGCCCGCGACGAACCGCACAAGTTCAATGCCGGGCTGACGCTGGAGCGCTTCCGCACCGGCCGCCTGATCGACGAGGCAGCTGCCGCTGCCGTTGCGCACTGACACGAGGACATCATGCTGCTGATCTATTGCCCTTACTGTCAGGAAGAGCGTTCGGAGCTCGAATTCCGCGGCGCGGGCGACGCCCACATCGCCCGGCCGGCCAATATCGCTTCGATTTCGGACGAGGAATTCGAGGAATATTTCTTCCTGCGCGATAATCCGAAAGGCCTGATCTTCGAGCGCTGGCGGCACATGCACGGCTGCGGACGCTTCTTCAACGCGGCGCGCGATACCGTGAGCGACAAGTTCATCGTGACCTACAAGGCCGGCGAGCCAAAGCCAAACATCGGGCCGGCGGCGAAGCCGCATGCGCCGGTCGAGACCCTTGAAGCTGTCGTTTCTGAAAATGCAGAAGGAGAGGCGCAATGAGCGGCGCGAACCGTATCGCCGGCAAGGGCCGGTTGACGCCCGCAAGGACCGCGCGTTTCACCTTCGACGGCAAGAGCTATACCGCGCTTGAAGGCGATACCGTTGCCTCGGCGCTGATTGCACACGGTGTGCATCTTGTCGGCCGCTCGTTCAAATATCATCGACCGCGCGGCATTCTTTCGGCCGGCGCCGAAGAGCCGAATGCGCTGATCGATGTCGCGCGCGACAGCGCCCGCAAACAGCCTAATGTGCGGGCGACCGTGCAGGAAGTCTTCGACGGCATGATCGTGAAGTCGCAGAACCGATGGCCGTCGCTTTCCTTCGATGTCGGTGCGGTCAACGACCTCTTCTCGCCCTTCTTCGCAGCAGGCTTCTACTACAAGACCTTCATGTGGCCGCGGGCCGCGTGGAAGCGCATCTACGAGCCGATGATCCGCCGGGCGGCCGGCCTTGGCGTTGCGCCGACGGAAGACGATCCCGACCACTATGCCAACCGTTACGCCCATTGCGACGTGCTGGTCGTCGGCGCCGGCATCGCCGGGCTTTCGGCAGCGCTCGCCGCCGCCGAGGCCGGCGCAAAGGTCATCCTCTGCGACGAGCAGGCGGAGGCGGGTGGTGCGCTGCGCTTCGATACCGGTGTGAAAGTCGACGGGCTCGATGGTTATGCCTGGGTGCAGAAGACCCTGGCGCAGCTGAGGGCCATGGAGAATGTCGAGGTTCTGACACGCACGACGGCCTTTGGTTATTACAACCACAATTTCGTCGGCCTCGTCGAACGCGTCACCGACCATCTCGCCCGCCCCGGCCGCGATCTGCCGCGTGAGCGGTTGTGGCAGGTGCGCGCCAAACGCGTCGTGCTGGCGACCGGCGCCATCGAGCGGCATATGGTGTTTCCGAACAACGACCGGCCGGGCATCATGCTCGCCTCGGCCGGGCGGATGTATCTCAATCATTATGGTGTCGCGGTTGGCCGCAAGGTCGGCATCTACACCGCCCACGATTCCGCTTACGAGGCCGCCTTCGATCTGAAGCGGGCAGGTGTTTCGATTGCCGCGATCGTCGATACGAGGCAGACGCCGGGTCAAGCGGTGCTGGCCGAGGCCCGTGCGCTCGGCATCGATGTGCTGACCGGACAATCGGTGGTCAATACGTCGGGTGCGCTGCGCGTCTCGTCGATGACGGTGGCACGCAATGGTGGCGGTTCGCCCCGCAAGATCAGCATCGACGCGCTGCTCGTCTGCGCCGGCTGGACGCCCTCCGTGCATCTCTTCTCGCAGTCGCGGGGCAAGGTTGCCTTCGATGTCGGGACGCAGCGTTTCCTGCCGGGAACCTATGCGCAGGATTGCCTGTCCGTCGGTGCCTGCAACGGTACGGACGGCCTGCAGCAGACGGTCGAGGAGTCGCTCGCAGCCGGCGAGCTGATGGCGCGGGCCGTCGGCAGGCAGGCCGGCAGCAAGATCGCCGTTGCCGTCGAGCAGGCTTTCGACTGGACCGGCGGCATGATCGGCGCTGCCGAGGGCGCCGGGCCGGAGACGAATGCCAAGGCTTTCATCGACTTCCAGCACGATGTCTGCGCCAAGGATATCCGCCTTGCGGTGCGCGAAGGCATGCATTCGATCGAGCATATCAAGCGCTTCACGACGAACGGCATGGCTTCCGACCAGGGCAAGCTTTCCAACATGCACGGCCTGGCGATTGCCGCCGAAACGCTCGGCAAGGATATTCCGCAGGTGGGCCTTACCACTTTCCGCGCGCCCTATACGCCAGTCACTTACGGCGCGCTGATTTCGCATTCGCGCGGTGCCCTGTTCGACCCCGCGCGCAAGACACCGCTGCATGCCTGGGAAGAGGCCAGAGGCGCCGTCTTCGAAGACGTCGGCAACTGGAAACGTGCCTGGTTCTACCCCCGCGCCGGCGAAACGATGCATCAGGCCGTTGCCCGCGAATGCCGCACGGCGCGAGAGGTGGCGGGCATTTTCGATGCCTCGACGCTCGGCAAGATCGAGGTCGTCGGGCCTGACGCGGCCGAGTTCATGAACCTCATGTATACGAATGCCTGGGATACGCTGAAACCGGGCAAATGCCGCTATGGCATCATGCTGCGGGAGGACGGTTTTATCTACGATGACGGCGTCGTCGGCCGTCTCGCCGACGATCGCTTCCATGTAACGACCACGACCGGCGGGGCGCCGCGCGTGCTCAACCATATGGAAGATTACCTGCAGACGGAATTCCCGCATCTGAAGGTATGGCTGACCTCCGTGACCGAACAATGGGCCGTGATCGCGGTCCAGGGACCGAAGGCGCGCGAAATCGTGGCGCCCCTGGTCGAGGGGCTCGATATTTCCAACGAGGCCTTCCCGCATATGAGTGTCGCCGAGTGCACGGTGGCAGGCATCCCGGCGCGTCTCTTCCGCGTCTCCTTCACCGGCGAGACGGGCTTCGAAATCAACGTGCCGGCCGATTACGGCCAGTCGGTGCTGGAGGCGGTCTGGGCCAATGCGGAGCCGCTTGGCGCCTGCGTCTACGGCACCGAGACCATGCATGTTCTGCGTGCCGAAAAGGGCTATATCATCGTCGGCCAGGATACGGACGGCACGGTGACGCCCGACGATGCCGGGCTTTCCTGGGCCGTCTCGAAGAAGAAGGCGGATTTCGTCGGCATTCGCGGTCTGAAGCGGCCCGATCTCGTCAAGGAAGGCCGCAAGCAGCTTGTCGGTCTTGCGACCAAGGATGCGAAGCTGGTGCTGGAAGAGGGCGCGCAGATCGTCGCCAACCCGAACCAGCCCAAGCCGATGACGATGCTCGGCCATGTGACCTCGGCTTACTGGTCTGAAAATTGCGGCCGCTCGATTGCCTTTGCACTGGTCGAAGGCGGGCGGAACCTGGTGGGCGAGACGCTTTATGTGCCGATGCCGGACCGGACAATTCCGGTCGAGGTGACGGATCTGGTGTTCTTTGACAAGGAAGGAGGCCGTATCCATGGCTGAGGTCGCAATTCGCAAACCCGCTCTCTCCGGTCTCCTTGCCGGTTCGGCGACGGTGCGCCTGACGGTGGCGCCGGTCGCAAGCCGTCTCTCGCTGCGCGCGCCGGCTGAATCCGTCCCGGCGCTCTCGTCCCTGCTGGGGCTCGCCTTGCCGACGAAGCCGAAGACTTCCGGCCGCGCCGGGGAGCGTTCGGCACTCTGGCTCGGACCGGACGAATGGCTCGTTATTGACGAGGCCGGCTCGGATCTTCCGGCGCTTCTTTCCGGTGCCGGCGTTCTTCATTCGGCTGTCGATGTGTCCCACCGCAATGTCGGCATCATCGTTTCCGGACCGGGCGCGGAGGCGACGCTGTCTGCAGGATGCCCGCAGGACCTCTCGCTGGAGATTTTCCCGGTAGGCGCCTGTTCGCGGACGATCTTCGGCAAGGCCGAGATCGTGCTCTTCCGCACCGAGGACGATACGTTCCGGGTGGAATGCTGGCGGTCGTTCTCGGACTATGTCTTCGGGCTGCTTGCAGAAGGCGCCGAGGACGCGAGCCATTAAGGCCCGTAGAAAACCTTAGGCGTCTTCCGGCCGGTCCTTTGGGTCGAACTGGATGATAGTGATCCAGCGGGCGGTCAGTGCCGGCTTCTTCTCGTTTTCGATTTCGATCGAGACATCGTAGGTCGTCATCAGCATGCCGGCGCCGCGGAAGCGGGCGTCGGAGAGCACGAAATGGCCGCGGATGCGGGTGCCGCTCCTGACTGGCGACATGAAGCGGACCTTGTCGAAGCCGTAATTGATGCCCATCGTCTGCTCACGAACCTTGGGCAGGCAATTGTAGTTCATCGTCGACAGCAGCGAGAGCGTCAGGAAACCGTGGGCAATGGTTCCCCCGAAGGGGCTTTCGGTCGCCGCGCGGACGGGATCGACGTGAATGAACTGGTGGTCGCCGGTTGCCTCGGCAAAGGCATCGATCATCTTCTGATCGACAAGGACCCAGTCAGACAACCCTGTTTCCGTGCCGACCAGCCCCCGGACCTCCGAGAGCGAAATTTCCATGACCATGCATTCCTCGTAAAAAGCCGTAGCCGCAAAGCCTTATCGCGCATTCGTGACGATTGCGATAACGATTCGTATGGGCGGGTTTGGCGGATCAATTTTCCACGAAAAACGTGACCGAACGTGGCTCGACGGTGGCGCGAGCGCCGGCTTTTCGAGCGCCATCCGGCAGAAGCTGGAGCCAGTCTGCTGCGCCGGCTGCGGGAAACGTAAAGAGTTGATGCTGTTCGGAGCGGTTGAACAGGATGGCGAGGCGGGTTTTCTTGCGGCTGGAGCGGTCGTCGGTCGCAAGGATCATGCCGAGGGTGGACAGCGAAGGCGTTTCCCATTCGCCTGTCGTCATCGGCGCGCCGGATAGTGAAATCCATTCCACATCTCCGTCACCGGAGAAGAAGGCCAGTTCGGAGAAGACCGAGAAGCGGCGGCGAAGGGCGGCGACGAAGGCGGTGTGGGCGATCAGTTCCTCGTCCAGCCGCTTCCAGTCGACCCAGGTGATCTCGTTGTCCTGGCAATAGGCATTGTTGTTGCCGTGCTGCGTGCGCCCGCCTTCGTCCCCGGCCGTCAGCATGACGCTGCCGCGGCTGGCAAAGAGGGTGGAGAGGAGCGCTTTGACATCGCCCTTGCGGCGCTCCCGGATGACAGGATAGGCGGTTTCGCCTTCGACGCCGTTGTTCCAGGAATGGTTTTCGTTGTGACCGTCGCGATTGTTCTCGCCGTTCGCCTCGTTGTGCTTGCCGCTATAGGAGACGAGATCCAGGAGCGTAAAACCGTCATGGGCTGCGAGGAAATTGACGCTGCGGGTCTCTTTTCCGCCGTTGGCCGAAAAGATGTTCGAAGAGCCGGCCAGCACGGTCGCGAGCGAACCTGTCTTCCAGTCGTCGCCACGCCAATAGCACCTGATGTCGTCGCGGGCACGGTCGTTCCATTCCAGGAACGGTGCCGGGAAATTGCCGAGCTGATAGCCGCCGGGGCCGATATCCCAGGGCTCGGCGATCATGATGCGATCGGCGAGCAGGTCGTCGGCGAGGATCGCGGCCAGAGTGCCGTTCCGGTCGAAGCCGTTTTCAGTGCGACCGAGAACCGGCGCCAGATCGAAGCGGAAGCCGTCGATGCCGGCATTGCGGACGAAATGGCGCAGGCTGTCGATGACGAGCCGCTGGACGCAGGGCCGGTCACAGGCAACCGTATTGCCGGTGCCGGTATCGTTGACGAGCACGGATGGCCGATCCGGCATATGGCGATAGTAGCTGAGATTGTCGATGCCGCGCAGCGACAGTGTGGCGCCGTAACGATCGCTTTCGCCGGTATGGTTGAAGACGAGATCGAGGATGACGGCGATGCCTTCCTCATGCAGCTTCGCCACGGTATCGCTAAGCTCCGCGATGCCGCCGGGCACGATACGCGGATCGAGCGCCATGAACGCGACGGGATTGTAGCCCCAGCCATTGCTCAGCCCAAGCGGCGGCAGATGCCGCTCATCGATCCAGGCCGTGATCGGCATCAACTCGACGGCATCGACGCCGATGCGTTTCAGGTGGGCGACGACGGAGGGATGGGCAAGAGCGGCGACCGTGCCGCGCTGAGCTTCCGGCACGTCCGGATGCAGGATGGTGAACGGCTTGACGGCCACCTCGTAAATAAAGCCGCCAGGCTTGAAGAGCGGCTTTCGGATTTTGACAGGCGCGTCCTTGGTGACGACCGACTTCGGCATCAGGTGCTGCGTATCCTCGCCGAAGATGCCGAGGCGCGGGTCATAGCGGAACGGCCGGTCGACCTCCTTGGCGTAGGGATCGACCAGCAGTTTCGAAGGATCGAACCAGAGGCCGTTGTCCGGGGCATAGATACCGTCCGCACGGTAGCCGTAGCGTGCGCCCTCCTTCAGTCCATCGACGAAAAGGCGGAAGACATGGTCGTTGTCGCGGGCCATGGGAAGCCTTGCATATTCCTTGCCGTCATCATCGAAAAGGCAGAGATCGACCTGTGCTGCGTGATGCGACCAGACAGCGAATTCGACGCCCGTTTCAAAGACGATGGCGCCGCCCTGTGCGGAACTGTTGCCCCCCATATGCCCCCCGGGATCAGGTGATCACGGTCGGCTCGTTGCGTCCCGTGCGCTCACGAATGTTGGCGATGCTTTCAGCGGCCGCGATGAGGTCTGCGAGCGCTTCCTGCGTCTCGATATTATGGCGAGTCGAATCCGGCTCATAGCGCTCGATATAGACGCGCAGGGTTGCGCCAGACGTGCCGGTGCCGGACAGGCGGAAGACGACGCGCGAACCGCCCTGGAAGAGGACGCGGATGCCCTGATGTTCGCTGACCGATTTGTCGACCGGATCGTGATAGGCAAAGTCGTCCGCCTTCTCGACGGTCAGGTCGCCGAATGTCTTGCCGGGAAGGGTGGAAAGCTGGCTGCGCAGATTGTCCACGAGGCCGTTCGCGGCGTCGCTGTCGACGCCTTCATAGTCATGGCGCGAATAGTAGTTGCGGCCGTATGTCTGCCAGTGCTGGGTGACGATTTCCTGGACGCTCTCGCCGCGCACGGCCAGGATGTTCAACCACAGCAGTACGGCCCAGAGGCCGTCCTTTTCACGCACGTGGTTGGAACCGGTGCCGGCACTTTCTTCGCCGCAGATCGTCGCCATGCCGGCGTCAAGCAGATTGCCGAAGAATTTCCAGCCGGTCGGCGTCTCGTAGATGCCGATGCCGCGCTTTTCAGCCACACGGTCGGCCGCGCCCGAGGTCGGCATGGAGCGGGCAATGCCGGCGAGGCCGCCGGAATAGCCGGGCGCCAGGTTGGCGTTGGCGGCAAGGATTGCGAGGCTGTCGGAGGGGGTGACGAAAATGCCGCGGCCGATGATGAGGTTGCGGTCGCCGTCGCCGTCGGAAGCGGCGCCGAAATCCGGTGCGTCGTCACCCATCATCTCGTCATAGAGTTCCTTGGCGTGAACGAGGTTGGGGTCGGGATGATGGCCGCCGAAATCCGGAAGCGGCATGAAATTGCGCACCGAGCCGGAGGGAGCGCCGAGGCGGTTTTCGAAGATTTCCTTGGCATAGGGGCCGGTCACGGCGCTCATGGCGTCGAAGGCGATGCGGAAGCCGAGGCTGATGAGATTGCGGATCGCGCCGAAATCGAAGAGCTCTTCCATCAGCGCGGCATAATCCTCGACCGGATCGATGACCGAGAGGATCATGCCGCCCGGCAGTTCTTCCTTGCCGATGCGGTCGATGTTGACGTCGGCGAAGTCGGCGATCTTGTAGCTTTCGATCACCTTGGAGCGGGCATAGATCGCGTCGGTGATCTTTTCCGGCGCCGGACCGCCATTGTTGACGTTGTATTTGATGCCAAAGTCTTCGGTCGGGCCGCCGGGATTGTGGCTGGCCGAGAGGATGATGCCGCCGAAGGCCTTGTATTTGCGGATGATGTTGGAGGCAGCCGGCGTCGAAAGAATGCCGCCCTTGCCGACCATGACCTTGCCGAAGCCGTTGGCGGCCGCCATCTTGATCGCCTTCTGGATGACCTCGCGATTGTAGTAGCGTCCGTCGCCGCCGATGACCAGGCACTTGCCCTGATAGCCTTCCAGCGAATCGAAGATCGACTGGATGAAATTCTCCGCGTAGTTCGGCTGCTGGAAGACGGGAACCTTCTTGCGCAGGCCCGACGTGCCGGGTTTCTGGTCCTGATAGGGCGTGGTGGGAACAGACTTTATCATTTTAGCTCATGCCTTTCGAGACGAGGCTTGAATACAGGGCAACATAACGTTCGGCGCTCTTCTCCCAAGAGACATCCGACTTCATGCCCTGCTTTTGCAATTGGGTCCAGACTTTTTGATCCGCGTAGAGGTGCATGGCGCGGCGCAGTGCCTGTAGCATGCTTTCTTCGTTTACGGGTGCGAATTGTATGCCTGTCGCCACCTTTGCCGCAAGTGCAGCATGATTGGCGTCGATCACGGTATCGTTGAGACCGCCGGTGCGCGCGACGATCGGCACGCAGCCGTAACGCAGGCCATAGAGCTGGGTTAAGCCGCAGGGTTCGAAGCGCGAGGGGATGATGATCGCGTCGCAGCCGGCCTGCATGAGGTGCGACATCGGCTCGTTATAGCCGATGGAAACGCCGATGCGGCCGGGGTTGCGGTTGGCGGCAGCCAGCAGCGCGCCTTCAAGGGCCGCCTCGCCGGAACCGAGCACGACGAGCTTGCCGCCGAGGGCTGCGATCCTGTCCGCGGTGCTTGCGACAAGATCCATGCCTTTCTGCCAGGTCAGCCGGCTGATGACGCAGAAGATCGGCGCGTCGTCATGGTCGAGATGGAAGAATTCCTCGATCGACCTGCGGTTCTCCGCGCGGTTCTTCAACGTCGTCGGGCCGTAATGCGTGTGGACGACCGGATCGGTCGCCGGGTTCCAGATATCGGCATCGATTCCGTTGACGATGCCGTGCAGGACGTCGCGGCGGCTGGCGATGACGCCCTCCAGGCCCATGCCGAATTCCGCAGTGAGGATCTCGTCGGCATAAGAGGGGCTGACGGTGGTGATGGCCGTGGCCGTCTGCAGGCCGCCCTTCAGGAAGCCGACGGTGCCGTAATATTCGATGCTTTCGGTGGCAAAGGCATGGGGCGGCAGACGCAGGCCGGGGAAGATATCGGCGTCGAACTGGCCCTGAAAGGCGATGTTGTGGATCGTCAGGATGCTCGGCAGTTCGGGCGTCGGATAGTAGCGCATATAGACCGGCACCATGGCGGCCTGCCAGTCATGGGCATGCACGAGATCCGGCCGCCAGCCGGGCAGAAGGCCGGCGGCAATCTCCGAACCCGCCAGGGACAGGGCAGCAAAACGGCGCCAGTTGTCGGGATGATCCTTGCCGGTCGTATCGAGATAGGGGCCGCCCGGGCGGTCGTAATAGGCGGGCGCGTCGAGCACGAGAATATCGAGCCCCTGATGTTCGACCTCCAGCACCCTTGCCGGCTGGCCGAGCAGATCCGGAAATTCCAGCCGGACGACCGGGTTTTGCAGCACCCTCATGACGCTGGGATAGCCGGGCATGAGGGTCTTGGTTTCGACGCCGAAGGATTTGAGGGCTATTGGCAGGGCGCCTGCCACATCGGCAAGGCCCCCTGTCTTGATCAAAGGGAAGACTTCGGACGAAACCGAAAGAACTTTCATAAGTCAGATATCCAGCTTGTCGATCATCGGTTGCGTGATCAGGCAAATGCCGCTTTCCGTCCGCCTGAAGCGCCGTGCGTCCAGGTCGGGATCCTCGCCGACGACAAGACCTTCCGGGATGACGACACCATGGTCGATCACTACGTCCTTGAGCTGCGCGCGCCGACCGATCTTGACGTTCGGCAGAATGACCGCCCCTTCCAGCTTGGAATAGGAGTTGGCCCGGACACCGGTAAAGAGAAGGCTGCGGTTGAGGCTCGCGCCTGAAATGATGCAATCACCGGCAACGACGGAGGAGGTTGCCGATCCGCGGCGGTCTTCGTCGTCATGGACGAATTTCGCCGGCGGGGTGATTTCGGCATAGGTCCAGATCGGCCAGGACTTGTCGTAGATGTCGAGGGCAGGCACGATCGCCGTCAGGTCGATATTGGCCTGCCAATAGGCGTCGATCGTGCCGACGTCGCGCCAATAGGGTTCGTGCTCGAAATCGGAACGGACGCAGGATTTGGCGAAGCGATGGGCGACCGCCTTACCGTTCTTGACGATGTAGGGGATGATATCCTTGCCGAAGTCACGGCTCGAAGTCGGGTCGGCCGCATCGCGGCGCAGGAGATCGAGCAGGAATTTCGTGCGGAAGACATAGATGCCCATGGAGGCGAGCGCGAAATCGGGCTTGTCCGGAATGCCCGGCGGGTCGGCCGGCTTTTCGATGAAGGCGAAGATCTCGTCCTTTTCGTTGACGTGCATGACGCCGAAGCCGGTTGCCTCCATGCGCGGCACTTCCAGGCAGCCGATCGTCACGTCCGCGCCGGAATCGACATGCTGCTGGAGCATGTATTCGTAATCCATCTTGTAGACATGGTCGCCGGCGAGGATGACCATGTATTCGACGCCGTAATCCTCGATGATATCGATGTTCTGATAGACGGCATCGGCGGTGCCTTCATACCATTGCGTTTCGGATACGCGCTGGGAGGCTGGCAGGATGTCGAAACTTTCGTTTCGCTCTGGCCGGAAGAAGTTCCAGCCGCGCTGCATGTGGCGGATCAGCGAATGCGCCTTGTACTGGGTGGCGACGCCGATGCGGCGGATGCCGGAATTGAGCGCGTTGGACAATGCGAAGTCGATGATGCGCGCCTTGCCGCCGAAATAGACGGCCGGTTTGGCGCGTCGGTCAGTCAGTTCCTTGAGGCGGCTTCCCCGGCCGCCGGCGAGAACATAGGCCATTGCATCGCGGGCAAGTGGCTGAATGCGTTTTTCTACCATTTTCTCCTCCCACCAGTCACTAATTCTCGGGTTCAAGCATGATTGTCGCCAGCGGCGGCAGGGTTATCGAGCAGCTTATCTCGCCGCCGGCATCGACGGCCTGCACGCGCCCGCCATTGCCTTTGCCGCTGCCGCCATAGATGTCGGCATCCGTATTGAGGATTTCCCGCCAGCGTCCCGCCGAAGGCAGCCGAATCGAATAGTTTTCGCGGTAGACCGGCGTAAAGTTGCTGATGACGACGACCGGTTTCTGGCCGGGGGCCTTGCGCAGCCAAGCGAAGACCGAGTTCTCGTAATCGTCGGCGATCAGCCATTCGAAGCCGTCGCCTTCGCAGTCGCGGGCATGGAGTGCGGCCTTGCTGCGGTACGTGAAGTTGAGGTCACGCACGAGGCGGCGCATGCCCTCGTGCATGCGATATTGCAGCAGGTTCCAGTCGAGCGATTTGCTTTCGCTCCATTCCGCCCATTGGGCAAATTCCTGCCCCATGAAGAGCAGTTTCTTGCCCGGATACCCCCACATGAAGGCGTAATAGGCGCGCAGATTGGCGAATTTCTGCCAGTCGTCGCCGGGCATCTTGGCGATCAGCGAGCCCTTGCCGTGCACCACTTCGTCGTGGGACAGCGGCAGAACGAAATTCTCCGAATAGGCATAGAGCAGACCGAAGGTCAGTTCGTTGTGGTGATGCTTGCGGTGGACCGGATCGCGGCTCATGTAGCTCAGCGTGTCATGCATGAAGCCCATGTTCCACTTGAAGCCGAAGCCGAGGCCGCCTTCGTGAACCGGCTGCGAAACCTTCGGCCAGGAGGTCGATTCCTCGGCGATGGTCATGACGCCGGGATGTTCGCCGTAGATGCGGGTGTTGAGGTTCTGCAGGAAGCGCACGGCCTCGAGATTTTCGTTGCCGCCGTATTCGTTCGGGATCCATTCGCCGTGTTTGCGCGAATAGTCGAGATAAAGCATCGAAGCGACCGCATCGACGCGCAGCCCATCGAGATGGAATTTCTCGGCCCAGTAGAGCGCGTTGTTGACGAGGTAGGAGACGACCTCGGTACGGCCGAAATTGTAGATCGCCGTGTTCCAGTCGGGATGAAAGCCTTTGCGCGGGTCTTCGTGCTCGTAAAGCGCGGTGCCGTCGAACCAGCCGAGGCCGTGCTCGTCGGTCGGGAAATGCGCCGGCACCCAGTCGAGGATGACGCCGATGCCGACCTTGTGGCAGCCGTTGACGAAACGGGCAAAACCTTCCGGCTCGCCGAAGCGCGCGGTCGGAGCGTAAAGGCCCGTCGTCTGATAGCCCCAGGAGGGATCGTAGGGGTGTTCGGTGATCGGCAGGAATTCAATATGGGTGAAACCCATGTCCACGCAATAGGGGATGAGACGCGAGGCAAGCTCGTCCCAGGAGAGCATGGAACCGTCCTGGCGGCGCTGCCAGGAGCCGGCATGAACCTCGTAAATGCTGATCGGCTGGCGGCGCTTGTCCGCTTCGCGCCAGTGCTTCAGATGCTGCTCGTCCTGCCATTCCTGCGAAAGTTCGGCGGCGGTGACGGAGGCGGTTTTCGGGCGAAGTTCGCTCCGGCGGGCAAAGGGGTCCGCTTTCAATGGCAGAAGCACACCGTCATGGCCGCGGATCTCGAATTTGTAGGGAACGCCGAGCGGCACGTCAGGCGCGAAGATTTCCCATATGCCGCTGTCGGAACGGAAGCGCATGACATGGCGGCGCCCATCCCAATTGTTGAAATCGCCGACGACGGAGACGCGCTGCGCGTTCGGCGCCCAGACGGCAAAGTGGATGCCGGTTGTCCCTTCATGTTTGATGCGATGGGCGCCCATCTTGTCGAAAAGGCGCAGATGCGACCCCTGGCGGGCGTAATAATCGTCCATCGGGCCAAGCACCGGGCCGAAACTGTAGGCGTCGGTTACTGCCCATTCGGCATCGGCGCGCCGGGCGCGATAGCGCACCGGCTGCAATTTGGTGATGGAAAGCTGGCCGCCGAAAATACCGTCGGGATGAATCTGCTGGAGATCGCCGATCAGCGTTCCGTCCAGCGTCATTGCCGTGACGGCTTCCGCGCCCGGAAGGAAGCATCTGGTGATGAAAACCCCGCCGGCCTGGTGAACGCCCAGGACGGCAAAGGGATTGGCATGCGAGCCATTGAGGATTGCCGCGATCTCGTCTGCCGAAATTTCCCAGGGAAGTTTCACTTCAGGGGCGGCTTTCGGCGGCTTCATCAAGCTCTCCAGATCTCGTCGGCATATTGCCGGATCGTGCGGTCGGAAGAGAACCAGCCCATCCGTGCCGTATTGTTGATCGTCTTTTCGTACCAGGAGGACTGGTTGGCCCAGTTCTGGTCCACCTCGCGCTGGGCGGCAGCGTAGGCATCGAAATCTCCGGCAACCATGAACCAGTCATGCGAGTAGATGCCGTCGATGAGGCCGGTATAGCGGTTGCGATCATCAGGAGAGAAGACGCCCGAGCTGATGGCGGAAAGCGCCTGCGACAACTCGCGCGAACCTTCGATGATGGCGCGCGGATTGTGGCCCTCGCTGCGGATCTTGGCGACCTCATCGGCCTGCAGGCCAAAGATGACGATGTTATCTTCGCCGACATTGTCGCGCATTTCGACATTGGCGCCGTCGAGCGTGCCGATCGTCAGCGCGCCGTTGAGGCCGAATTTCATATTGCCGGTTCCCGACGCTTCCATGCCGGCCGTCGAAATCTGCTCGGAAAGGTCGGCGGCCGGAACCATGACTTCCGCGAGCGAGACATTGTAGTTCGGCACGAAGACGACCTTCAGCAGGCCACGCACCGAAGGGTCGTTGTTGATGGTGCGGGCGACATCGTTGATCAGCTTGATGATGAGCTTGGCGTTGTAATAGCTCGGCGCCGCCTTACCGGCGAAGAGCTTTACGCGCGGCACCCAATCCAGTTCGGGATGCGAGCGGATCTGATCGTAAAGCGCCACGGCCTCGACGATGTTGAGGAGCTGGCGCTTGTATTCGTGGATGCGTTTGATCTGAATGTCGAACATCGCCGACGGATCGAGCTTCACGCCCATGCGGCTGGCGACCAGATTGGAAAGCGCCACCTTGTTGGCACGCTTCACGGCGGCGAATTTCTGCTGGAAGCTCGGGTCGGTCGCAAACTTGTCGAGCGCGCGCAGCTTCTCGGCGTCATCGAGGAATTCGTCGCCGATCGCTTCACGCACCAGACCGGTGAGGCCGGGGTTGCACTGCTGCAGCCAGCGGCGCGGCGTGATGCCGTTTGTCTTGTTGTTGATGCGATCGGGGTAGAGCTTGTGCAGGTCGGCGAAGACCGTGACCTTCATCAGGTCGGTGTGCAGGGCCGAGACGCCGTTGATCGAATGCGAGCCGACGAAAGCGAGGTTGCCCATGCGCACGCGGCGGTCGCCGTTTTCATCGATCAGCGAGATCGAGCGGATTTCTGTGTCGGAGAAGTTGCGGGTCTTGCGCGCCTCGATCAGGATTTTGGCGTTGATCGCGTAGATGATCTGCATATGGCGCGGCAGCAGGCGCTCGAACAGCGGAACCGGCCAGCTTTCCAGCGCTTCGGGCAGAAGCGTGTGGTTGGTGTAGGAGAAGGTGCGGCGGGTGATATCCCATGCCGTATCGAAATCCAGGCCATGCACGTCGCAGAGCAGGCGGGTCAGTTCGGCGACGGAAACGGCCGGGTGGGTGTCGTTGAGCTGGATCGCCACCTTGTCCGGCAGCGAGGTAAAGTCGTCGTACTGCTGAAGGTGACGGCGCAGGATGTCCTGCAGCGAAGCGGAGGAGAAGAAATATTCCTGGCGCAGGCGCAGTTCCTGGCCGGCAGGTGTCGCGTCCGCCGGGTAGAGGACGCGGGTCAGGCTTTCGGCCTTGTTGCTCTCGCGCAGGGCGCCGATGTGGTCGCCGGCGTTGAAGGCATCGAGCAGGATCGGGTCGATCGGCTGCGCCGACCACAGGCGGAGCGTATTGACGCGCTTGCCGCGCCAGCCGACGACAGGCGTGTCGAAGGCGGCGGCGATGACGCGCTCGGCCGGCTTCCAGACGTAGCGCGGCTGTTCCTCATGGCTGTTGATGACCTCGATCGAGCCGCCGAAGCCGATTTCATAGGCGCTTTCGCGGCGTTCGAATTCCCAGGGATTGCCGTGCGCAAGCCAGTTTTCCGGCAGTTCGACCTGCCAGCCGTCGGCCATCTGCTGACGGAAGAGGCCGTGAACGTAGCGGATGCCGTAGCCATAGGCGGGCACGTCGACGGTCGCCATCGATTCCATGAAACAGGCGGCAAGACGGCCGAGGCCACCGTTGCCGAGCGCGGCATCGGGCTCCAGGCCGGCAATGACGTTGATATCGACGCCGAGCGAAGCCAGCGCATCGCGAACCTCTTCCATCAGGTTAAGGTTGGAGACGGCATCGCGCATCAGGCGGCCAATCAGGAATTCGAGAGACATATAATAGACGCGCTTGGCGCCGGTCTCGTAAACCTTGCGGGTGGATTCCATCCACTTGTCGATGATGCGGTCACGCACCACGAGGATGGTTGCCGTCAGCCAGTCATGCGGCTTGGCGACCTTGGCATCCTTGCCGATACGGTAGGTCAGACGCTCGATGATTTCCTCAGCGAGGATTTCTGGTCGGGAACTGCGCGGAGCTGGTGAGGGGATGATCGGCTTCGAAACAGTATTCATGGTCAGGTCTCGCCAATTTTGATTTGGTTACAGTATCTTACGCCTGATTCAATCGATTTGTCGCTTACGCCGACAGGGCAGTTTATGCACCGTTATCACGCACTTGCAACAAGGGAATTGGGCAAACGAAAAATTTGCGGAACCTTCATATTCGACCGGCCCAAGGGACTTGATTTCAATCGCTTTTCCCGATCTGATGGGCCGAATAGGGTTTAAACGAAAGCCGCCCCGGTTTGTTCCGGAGCGGCTTTTTGCCGGGATGAAGCACAAGGCTGCAAAAGTCAGTTCGTGAGGAGGGTCTTGCTCGCGGTCGCTTGCTGGCCAATCGCTTGGAAGGCCCCCAAAAGATCATTCAAACTCTCCGCCTTGTAGTAGTATCCGGTCCCGCTTGAGCAATCCTGCAGAAGTTTCTGCCCGCGATCTGGCGCCATGAATGCGATCGAATAGATCTTTATTCCGTTATCTTTGGCCGCGGTGCAAGTCGTTCGCGTGTTGGTATCAGAGGTGGTAGCGTTGTTGTTCCCGTCAGTCATGAACACGATGTATTTGGTTAGCTTCGAATTGCCCGCGGCTTTTTGAATGCCGGTTTCAGATGTGCTATTCGTGCCTGATAAACCATCATAAGCTTTTTGCATGGGAGCAGCGGATTCCGTGCCGTTGCCCGCGGAGAGCTTGTTTATGACATTTGTTCGCGTGCGGGACGTGCCCCAGTCGAATGTGCTGCTAATCCGGACTTTGTCTGACCAGCCAATCGCGTTCGTGCGGACATATTTTGCTGGCTTGGAAGGGTCTGCCTTGTCCAACTGATCAAGAAGAAGATTCGCAGCATCCTTTAGCGCGTCGATCTTTTTGATATAGCACGGGCTTATCTGAACGACATTGCCCTTCTTGTCTGTCTTGGCTTTACCGCTGTCATCGTATTGGACGCAACTCGTCTGAGTTTTGTCTTCCGTGCCAGTGTTTGCCAGCATCGAACCAGACTGATCGAGAACAAGCGTCATCGAAAGGGCGCTTTTTTCCTGCGTGATACCACTCGCGGTCTTGCTTTCTGCGGCAACATTCATCGTCTTGTAGCCGAGGACTCCCATCAGGGGACTAGTTGCCAGCGGATAATTGCAATTGACCGCGATCTTGTAGCTTTTGCCTTCAGATGTTGTAGTCGTGTCGATCTCGACGCTAATCGTCTTTTCAATGTCCGCCAAAATATCTGAATCGACGTAGTTGGCCATTTGCCCGATGACAAAATCCTTGGCGAGCTTTTCGCCGTCGGCGCTCGTTGCAGCTTTTCCATTGGCGAGTGCGGTCGCAACGGCGAGGGCCGCCGAGTCCGTTGCCTCCTGTAGTTGGCGCTGAGACATCACATTGTTAGAGTAGTCGATTGCCACACCCGCAGCGCCGATAAGCACGGGCAGCAGAATGGCCGTCATGATACCGAAATTGCCGCTGCGGTCGCGCCGCAGCCGATCAAAATGCGAATGCAGGGTGTTCATCATGCCCACCGATCCAAAAGGAGCCCTAACTAGGCGCCATTCATGGATCGGATGACTTTAATGGCCGTTAAAGCCAGCCCCTAAAATTGTAAGCAAATGGCTGTTTTTTCCTATTTCGGGATTATTTCAGCGGGATGACGTCCACCGCCTGCACGGAGCGCTGGCTGCCATAGCTCTTGAGCACACCGATGACGGGAGCGACGTCGGAATAGTCACGGCCATAGGCCACGACGATATGGTCGGTTCCGGCGGGGATGTTGTTGGTCGGATCGAGCTCGATCCAGCCGGCGGTCTCGCCGCACCAGACGCGCACCCAGGCATGCATGGCGTCGGCTCCCTCCAGCCGCTCCTTGCCGGGCGGCGGGATGGTGCGCAGGAAGCCGGAGACGTAACCGGCAGGAATGCCGAGGCTGCGGAGCGCCAGGATCATGATATGGGTGAAATCCTGGCAGACGCCGCGCTTCAGCTTGAAGGATTCCACCGGCGTCGTGTCGACGGTCGTCGCTTCCGGATCGTAGGTAAAATCCCTGTTGATGCGGGCACAAAGCGCATAGGCGATCTGCATGACCGTCAGCGAGGGCTGGAGACTGGTCTTTGCATATTCGCTGATCGCCTTGGTTTCCGTCAGGCGCGGACTGTCGCCCAGGAAATGGTGCGGCGATTGCGGATCGAGCGACCAGATTCCGGCGATTTCCTCCGGCAGGTCGGCCAGGAGCGGCGAGAAATCCGCCGATATGACCTGGCTTTCGACCTGCACGCGGGCCTGCATGCGGATATCGAGCGTTTCATGCGGCGAGCGCAACAGAAAGGAGGTCGCCGGATGGTCGAAGAAATCGATGAAGTGCGACTGTTCGTCCGGTTGCGGCGAAATGCTGATCGAACCTGCGATCAGGCGCTGGCGGTTCGCCAGCGACAGCGGCATGAGGCGCATGATGTGGCGCGCGCCGGACGCGGGCGTATCGTAGGCATAGCCCATATGCAAAGTGAGATCGTAGAGCACCGCCGTCATCCGAGGTAGGTCTGCGCCAGAAGATCGGACAGGTGTTCCAGTTCGCGCTCCAGCCGGTGATAGACATCGCCGTTCATCGCCTCGGGCGTCATGACGGCGAGACCGGAATGCAGGCGCATCGCCTCGCGGTAGAAGGGTGACATCTGGCCGTTGATGAGGGCGTTGGGGAGCTGCTCGACCTCGCGGTGGATCTCGTTCATCTGGAAGAGGATCGAACGCGGGTTGAGCGGATCGAGCGCCAGCAGATCGGTCACGGTCAGCCGTGCCGTGTTCACATTGTAGCGACGGCGGTGGGTCATGACGCTGTCGCCGATTTCGAGCAGCATGTCGAGCGCGCCGTCAGGTGCTTCCGGGCCGGACATGTGGCCGAGCAGCCGGGTCATATGCAGGCCGCGTTCGATATAGCGGCCGAGCGAGAGAAAGCGCCAGCCGGTGAAGCGATACATGTTTTCATGCACGAGACCGGCAAAACCTGCGAGCTTGCGCAGCAGGATGGTCATAGCATGGCTGGCGTCGTCGCCGGCGGTGACGGTGGAATGGAAGCGGCGGGCGGTCTTGGCAAGGTCGTTCAGCGCCAGCCATCCGTCGGGCGAGAAACGGTCACGGATGTTGCTCGCCGAATAGACGGCGCTGTCGATATTGCGCAGCAGCGATTCCGGGACAGGCTCGGCCGTGTCGATATCGACGGCGGCGAGATATTGGGTGACGTCGGCGAGCAGCGGCTGGCTGGGGTCGGCGGCCTCGGCATAACGGGCATGCCAGGCACGCAGGATGCGCAGTGCCCCTTCGGCGCGTTCGATATAGCGGCCCAGCCAGAAGAGGTTGTCGGCCGCGCGGCTCGGCAGGCTGCCCGGCATGTTACGGGTGAAGCTTCCTTCGGCGGGCAGGAGCGTGTGGCGCTCGACCGGCTTGTCGCTGACAATCCAGACATCGGCTGCCGCGCCGCCGGACTGCATGGCGATAGCGGCGACGTCGTCCCCCGAGCCGATGCGGGCAAAGCCGCCCGGCATGATCTGCCAGCCGTTGGCCGTTCGGGCGGCAAAGACACGCAACGACATCGGCCGCGGTGTCAGCTTGCCGTTGACCCAGGCAGGCGTGGTCGAGAGAGTGACGACTTCCTGACCGACGAGCTTTGCGCCGTCGCTCGCAAGCCAGTCCGCAATCGAGTTTTTCGCGGTGGCGCGCAACGACGAGCCGAGGACGGATTCACCGTTGTCGTCGAAGAAAGGGGCACGGGAATAGGCCGGGCCGATCACCATCTTCTCGATATTGGCCGCGACATGGTCACGCTCGTCCTTCTGGCCGCACCACCACGTGGCAATGGATGGCAGGTGCAGATCTTCGCCCAAAAGCTTGCGACAGACGGCGGGCATGAAGGCAAGCAGGGCGCGTGTTTCCAGAACGCCGGTGCCGAGCGCGTTGACGATGGTGACGGTTTCGGCGCGGAGCGACTCGACAAGTCCCGGCGTGCCGATATGCGAGTTCTGGTTCAGTTCCAGCGGATCGGCATAGGCGGAATCAAGACGCCGCCAGAGCACGCCGATCGGCTTCAGGCCGGCGACGGTACGCACCATGACGCGGCCGTTGACGACTGTCAGGTCCTCGCCTTCCAGCAGCATGAAGCCGAGGTAGCGGGCAATGTAAGCGTGCTCGAAATAGGTCTCGTTTGCCGGTCCGGGGGTCAGGACCGCAATGCGGTCGTCACCGGAATGTTTCATCGTCTGCAGCGCATCGCGGAAGGCGCCGAAGAAGGAGGCGAGGCGGTGAACCGGCGTTTCGGCATAGATATCGGAAAAGGCGCGGGTCGTCGCCACGCGGTTTTCCAGCGCAAAGCCCGCGCCGGAGGGAGCCTGCGTGCGGTCGGCCAGCACCCACCAGTTGCCGTCGGGGCCGCGGCCGATCTCGAAGGCGCAGAAATGCAGGTAGTGCCCGGTTGCCGGTTTGACGCCAACCAGCGGCCGCTGAAATTCCGGATTGGCGGCGATGAGGGCAGGCGGAACGATGCCCTCCTTGACGAGCTTGTTGTCGCCGTAGATGTCGGCGACCATCGCTTCGAGGAGATTGGCGCGCTGCACCAGGCCTGCCGAAAGGGCCTGCCATTCGCGCTCGTCGATCAGTACCGGAATGTGGGAGAGCGGCCAGGCGCGCTCGCCGCTGCCCTTGGCCCCGTAGGCCCGGTAAAAGACGCCTGCGTCGCGCAGGTAGCGATCGGCGCGGGCGAAACGCTCGGCCAGATCCTTTTCCGGCATGGCGTTCAGATGGGCGAGGAAACGCTGCCAGACCGGGCGGACGGCGCCGTTATTGTCCACCATCTCGTCGGCGATGCCGGGCAAGGGGGCGTAGTCGAAGATCGCATCCGCCCCGGCGCGTTCTTCGATCTCGTCCCTCAGTTCCAGTGCAGGCTTCTTGCCCATAAGTCCCAGTTTCTTCAAATACCAACGGGTCGCCTCAGATCCAGCGTGAGCGGAAATTCAGGCGAAACCGTTTCGGCGCGCGGAATATAACCGCCCGCCGTATGTCCCCACGGCTCGAAGCGGGCGAGGCGGCGCGCTTGCGCCTCGTTGCCGTTGACCGGGAAGGTGTCATAGTTCCGGCCGCCCGGATGGGCAACGTGATAGATGCAGCCGCCGATCGAACGTTTCGACCATGTATCATAAATGTCAAAAGTCAAAGGCGTATTCACCGGCAAAACGGGATGTAATCCGGAAGCCGGCTGCCAGGCCTTGAAACGCACGCCGGCGACCGAGACGCCTGACGTTCCCGTCGGCGTCAGCGGCACGATCCTGCCGTTGCAGGTGACGGTGTAGCGCGACGCGTTGCCGGTTTCGAGACGCACCTGGAGGCGCTCGACGGACGAATCGACATAACGCACCGTGCCGCCGATCGCGCCCTGTTCACCCATGACATGCCAGGGTTCCAGCGCCTGGCGCAGCTCCAGTTTCGAGCCTTCGTATTCGACCTCGCCGCAGAAGGGAAAGCGGAATTCGAGCTGCGCCTTGAACCATTCGGGGCTGAGGTCGAAGCCGTTTTCCCGGAGGTCTGCCAGCACATCGAGGAAATCCTGCCAGACGTAGTGCGGCAGCATGAAACGGTCATGCAGTGCGGTGCCCCAGCGCACGAATTTGCCGTCTGCCGGATTCGCCCAGAAACGGGCGATCAGTGCCCGCACCAGCAATTGCTGGGCAAGCGACATGCGGGCATTCGGCGGCATTTCGAAACCGCGGAATTCGATGAGACCGAGACGGCCCGTCGGGCCATCGGGCGAGAAGAGCTTGTCGATGCAGATCTCGGCGCGATGGGTGTTGCCGGTTACGTCGATCAAGAGGTTGCGGAACAGGCGATCGACCAGCCAGGGCAGGGGCTGCAGGCCGCGGCCGGGGGCCGGAATCTGCGCCAGCGCGATTTCCAGCTCGTAGAGACTGTCGTGCCGGGCCTCGTCGATGCGCGGCGCCTGGCTGGTCGGGCCGATGAAAAGACCCGAGAAGAGGTAGGAGAGCGAGGGGTGGCGCTGCCAGTGCAGCACCAGGCTTTTCAGCAGGTCCGGACGGCGCAGGAACGGGCTGTTGTTCGGATTGCTGCCGCCGACGACGACGTGGTTGCCGCCGCCGGTGCCGGTGTGGCGACCGTCGATCATGAATTTGTCGGCGCCGAGGCGGCTTTCGCGCGCCTCCTCGTAAATGGCGGTGGTGATGTCGACGGTGTCTTTCCATGTGGAAGAAGGATGGATGTTGACCTCGATGACGCCGGGATCGGGCGCCACGCGGATGACGTTGATGCGCTCGTCCTGCGGCGGCGCATATCCTTCGATATGGACGGCGAGACCGAGAGCGGCGGCTGCGCGCTCGGTCGAGGCAATGAGGTCGAGATAATCCTCCAGCGTTTCGGTCGGCGGCATGAAGACGCAGAGCCGGCCGTCACGCGGCTCGACGGAAATTGCGGTGCGCACGTGGCCGCCGATCTCGCTGACCGACTGCGGCATGGTCGGCTGCTGGCCGGTGAAGGGCTGGAAATGCGCAGCCTGCAGCGCCCGCCCGCTGTCCTGGCCGAAATCCGGCAGTTCGGACCGCTGCACGAAGGGATCGAGCGGGTTGATATAGGGATATTGCGAGGGCGGGATATAGGCCAGCGAATTGAGCGGCAGGCGATAGCCCACCGGGCTGTCGCCGGGTACGAGGAAGATGCGGCCGCGCCGCGTCGACCATTTCTCGCTCGTCCAGGTGCGGCCGCTGGCTCGCGCATTCCAGGCCTGGACGGGCAGCACATAGCCGGTCGGACGCGTCAAGCCGCGATCGAAGACACGGGCGATGCGCGTGCGCTCCTCCGGATCCTTCAGCCTGGAATTCGACGGATCGACGTTTTCCGGAAGGCCTGCTTCCTTGACCAGCCATTCGGCCGGATCTTCGAAGGCGGGGGCGACATAATCGGGCGAAATATCCAGCTCTCCGGCAATCGCCGTCAGCAGACGGCCGGCATCGTCCTCCGTGACCTGGTAGTTGCGGCCCTCGACAGCGACGAGAGCGTCGCTCGACCAGATCGGCAAGCCGTCCTTGCGCCAATAGAGAGAGAAGGTCCAGCGCGGCAGGCTTTCGCCGGGATACCATTTGCCCTGGCCGTAGTGCAGGAATCCGTCCGGCGCAAAACGGGCGCGCAGTCGCCGGATCAGCGCATCGGCCTTCTCGCGTTTCGTCGGGCCGACGGCCTCGGTGTTCCATTCGGCGGATTCGAAATCGTCGATGGAGACGAAGGTCGGCTCGCCGCCCATGGTCAGGCGCACATCTTCGGCCTCAAGGATGCGGTCGACCTTCTCGCCGAGTTCGTTGAGTTCGTCCCAGGCGTCGTCGGAAAATGGCTTGGTGATGCGGGGGTGTTCGGCAACACGGGCAACCTTCATGTCGAAGGCGAATTCGGTCTCGGCTTCGCCGTAATAGCCCCCCGATATCGGCGCGGCATTGCGAAAATGCGGTGTGGCGGCAAGGGGGATATGGCTCTCGCCGGTCAGGAGGCCGGAAGTCGGATCAAGGCCGATCCAGCCGGCGCCGGGAAGATAGACTTCGGCCCAGGCATGGAGATCGGTGAAATCATACTTGGTGCCGGAGGGGCCATCGAGCGCCTTGAGGTCGGGGGTCAGCTGGATCAGATAGCCGGAGACGAAGCGGGCGGCGAGGCCGAGATGGCGCAGGATCTGCACCAATAGCCAGCTCGTATCGCGGCAGGAGCCTTTGGCGCTTTCCAGCGTCTCTTCGGGTGTCTGCACGCCGGCTTCCATGCGGATGACATAGCCGATCTGCTGCTGCAGGCGCATGTTGAGGCCGACGATGATATCGACCGTCTTCTGCTTTGACCGATCGAGCGTTTCGAGGAAGGCCTTCAGGCGCGGGCCTGGCTCTTCCGGCGTCATGTAGATCGACAGGTCTTCGCGGATCGTCTCGGGATAGTCGAAGGGCCACATCGTCGCTTCCTCTTCGACGAAGAAGTCGAAGGGATTGTAGACGGTCATGTCGGCGACGAGATCGACCTCGATCTTGAACTCGCTCACCGGGTCCGGGAAGACGAAGCGGGCGAGATAGTTGCCGTACGGGTCCTGCTGCAGGTTCACGAAATGGTTTGACGGCGTGACCTTCAGCGAATGGCTCAAGACCCGCGTCTTCGAATGCGAGGCCGGTTTCAGGCGGATGATCTGTGGGCCGAGGCGGACCGGTTTGTCATATTGATAATGGGTCAGGTGGTAGATGCTGGCTTTGATCGACATATTGCTCTTTTTGTCCGCGTGCCGTTGATCGGCTTAGCTGTTCCCGAAGCCAGTGTGTGCAATGCAGCGAAAGAATGCAAGGCGGAAAGGTTAACGCCGCGGCGGCTTTCAGGCGGCGCGGTTGAAGGTCACGGAAGCCTTGAGGCCTCTGCCGCCGCGGCCGGGAATGAGGGCGAGCCGCGCGTTGAAAAGATTGGCGATTTCCTCGACGATGGGAAGGCCAAGGCCGGCGCCGGGGGCGCCGGAGTCATTGCCGCGGGAGAAACGTTTTCTAACCGCTTCGAGCTTTTCGGGGGGGATGCCCGGCCCATTGTCCTCGACCTCCAGCCGCACCGTTTCGGCGTCTTCGACAATGCGCACGGTCACTTCCGCGCCCTTGCCGGCATAGGCGATGGCGTTGCCGGCAAGATTGCGCAGCATTTCGCCGATCAGCAGCGGCTCGGCGCGGATCATGGCGGGTCCCTCACCTTCGAAGCCGAGATCGATGCCGGCCTCGGCGGCGCGAGGGATCTGCTCGCCGGTGATCTCCTGGGCGATGGCGGAAAGGTCGATGGCCTCGGCCGCCAGCGCCTCCTTGGCGGTTGCGGCATCGATCTTTGCCATCAGCAAAAGCTGGGCAAGGATGCGCTCGGCATGGGCAACCGCCTGATCGCCCTTGAGGGCGGCGTGCTGCGCTTCGTCCAGGGAGCCGGCGCGGGAGGAGAGGGCAAGCTGGGTGCGGATGATGGCGAGCGGCGTGCGCAGCTGATGGCTGGCATTGCCGGTGAAATTGCGCAGCGCGTCGAGGGCCGATTGCAGGCGCACCATGAAGGAATTGACGGTATCGACGAGCGGCTGCACCTCGCTCGGCACCGATTGCTCGATCGGGTGCAGGTCGTCGGGGCTGCGCTCGCCGATGGCGTCGCCGAGCTTGTAGAGCGGCCGCAGCGCCACGGTAACGGAAATCCAGACGATGACGGCGGCCCCGGCAATCATGACGGCAAGGCGAAGCGCGGAGCGGACCAGGATCGCCTGGGCAAGCTGACGGCGGGCGATGGTCGTTTCGGCGACGGTGACGACGAAAGGCACGGAGCGGATGCCGGTGGAGGCGGAGCGTCCCAGGGTCGCGACGCGGATCGGCTCGCCACGGAAGATATCGTCGGCGAAGGAGGCGGTATCGCCCTGGGTTTCCTTCAATACCGGAAGCGCCTGATAGCCGGTGATGAATGTGCCGGGCGGGCCGTCGACACGGTAGAAGACGCGGTCCTGCGCTGCCGAGGTCAGCATTTCCAGCGCGACATAGGGAATGTCCACCTCGAGCGTGCCGTCTTCGGCAACGACAACACGCTCGGCGATTGCCAGAGCGGAGCCGGCCAGCACGCGGTCGGAGACGATATTCGAAGTCTGCACGGCTTCGCGCCAGGTATCGGCCAGCGCCAGCGTGCCGATGACGGCGGTCGAGACCAGCAACCAGAAAAGCAGTCGGCGCCGGAGCGAGTAGGCGGCCGTCATGAGGCCTCGGGCAATTTGTCGAGATAATAGCCGATACCGCGGGCGGTCCTGACCGTCAGGCCGTGCGGCGAAAGCCTCTTTCGCAGGCGGCTGACATATTGCTCGATGGCATTGGCCGAAATGTCGTCGTCGAAAGCGGTCAGCGACTGCATGATCGCCTCCTTGGCGACGACCTTGCCGGCACGCATGAAGAGGATTTCCAGCAGGCCAAGCTCGCGGGCGGGAATATCGAGCGGCGTGGCGCCGGCCGAGAAGGCGCGGGAATTGAGGTCGAGCGAGATCGCTCCGAAACTGACGGTCGAGGAATGCAGCCCGGCCTGACGGCGAAGAAGCACGCGCACGCGCGCTTCGAATTCGGCAATGTCGAAAGGTTTGATGAGATAGTCGTCGGCGCCGAGATCCAGCCCCTTTACGCGTTCTTCCGGCGAACCCCGCGCCGTCAGGATGAGTACCGCAGCCCGGCTGCCGCGGGAGCGCATGGCGCGCAGCACATCGAGCCCGTCCATTTCCGGAAGGTTCAGATCGAGGATGACGAGATCGAAATTTTCCGCTGCGATGACGGCATTGGCCGAAGCCCCGTCATGGACGACATCCACAGCATGGCCCGTGCCGCGCAAGATCGCCGACAGGCCGTCGGCCAAGGCGATATTGTCTTCGGTAAGCAGGATGCGCAACGGATGTTTCCCCGAGTTTTTCGGAGAGTTTATCAGGGATGGCGGCCCGATGTCACAGCGATTCTGGGAATTGGGTGAACGGGAAAGTAGGCAATTCGTCAAAAGCTCGTTTTGCTTCTTCCGGGTTACCGCGCCGACCATATGGCTGGGCCGATGCCGCCGTGGTAGGATTTACGAGGGTTGGAGGCTGCAAGATGGGTGAGCTGTCGGTCGCGCTTGCGGAAAGCCCTGAAGATATCGATGCCGTGCGACATCTCAGCCGTGCCTTCAGGCAATGGCTTTACGACAATTATCCGGCCGAGCGGGCGCAGGTGGAACTCTACTATAATCCCGAAAAGTTCGAGGCCTTGCTTGCCGAACTGCCCCGCATCCATGCAAGGCCGCAAGGCGCGATGTTTCTGGCGCGTCTCGACGGCGAGACGATAGGCTGCGTGATGCAGCACGAGATTGCTCCCGGCGTCTCGGAGATGAAGCGCCTTTTCGTTTCCGAGCGGGCGCGCGGAAGCGGCGCGGCACGCGCGCTCTGCGAGGCTTCGCTGGCTCGGGCAAAGGAGGACGGCTACCGACTGATGCGGCTCGACACCGGCTTTCGGCAGGTCGCGGCGCAGAAGCTCTATCGTCGCCTGGGTTTTCGCGAGCGTGATGCCTATTACAGCGTTCCTGACGATCTCAAGCCGATTTTGGTCTTCTTCGAGCGCGAACTCTGAAGCTCCGCTTGTTTCACGCTTTTTGCTCGGGCATTCTCCGCACATGAGAAGCCTTTTCTTTCTGTTCCTGTGCCTGGCACCCGGCCTTGCGGCCGCCGACCAGGTCTTTTATCCGGCGAAGTCCGGCAACGCGGCTGCGCCGGTGCTGACGGTCTATTCCTCGCTCGACGAGCCGCTGGCGCAGCCGATGATCCGCGGCTTTCAGGACGCCAATCCGGATGTGGCGGTCGAATATGAGGACATGCTGACGGGGGACATTTACGACAGGATCGTCCGCGAGACGGATGCCGGTCAAAAGACGGCGGACTTTGCCTTCTCCTCGGCGATGGACCTGCAGGTGAAACTTTCGAATGACGGTTATGCGCAGGTCAGCAACCTGCCGATGAGCGCCCAGTGGCCGAAATGGGCGAACTGGCGCAACACCGCCTATGCGCTGACCTTCGAACCGGCGGTCTTCGTCTATCACAAGCCGAGCTTTGCCCATGAAACGGTGCCGAGTTCGCGGGCGGAATTCGTCGATTACCTGAAACGCAAAGGCAACGAGGTCTACGGGCGGATCGGCACCTACGACATAGAGCGTTCCGGCGTGGGCTTCCTGTTCATGGCGCGCGATCAGGAACAGTTCGGCGATATCTGGTCGGTGATCGGCGCCATGGGAGCGGCGGGCGTAAAACTCTATTCGACCAGCTCGGCGATCCTCGAGCGCGTGGCCGATGGCCGGTTCGTGCTCGGTTACAATATACTCGGATCCTATGCTGCCGACTGGGCCTCGAGCCATCCCGACGTGGGCATTGTTCTGCCGAAGGATTACACGGTCGTGATGTCGCGCATCGGCCTCGTGCCGCAGGCGGCGGCCGAGCCGGAACTGGGGCGCCGCTACCTTGCCTTCTTCATGTCGAAGGAAGGCCAGACCATCATGGCGCGCGAGCTGCAGATCCCCGCCGTCAGCCCGGAAGTGGCAGGCGAGAATACCGCCAATACGTTGCAGGAACTGCTCGGCGCACAGTTGCGCCCGGTGCCGGTCAGCCCGGGTCTCATGGTCTATCTCGACCAGGTGAAACGCGCGCGCCTGATTGCGCATTGGAACGAGGTGTTGCGGACGCAGTGAAGGACTGGCTTGCCCAATGGAAAACATGCGGGCTGACCAAAATAAATCTTATGATCTCAATGACTAAGCTGTTTCGATGAGGGCGTGCGCCTGTCTTTCCGTCCAGAAA
This sequence comes from Rhizobium sp. KDH_Rht_773_N, assembly GCF_052946295.1. Taxonomy (NCBI): domain Bacteria; kingdom Pseudomonadati; phylum Pseudomonadota; class Alphaproteobacteria; order Hyphomicrobiales; family Rhizobiaceae; genus Rhizobium; species Rhizobium sp. KDH_Rht_773_N. Next base: position 2,494,281 of record NZ_CM129525.1, read on the forward strand.
AATCGTCGCAGGGCAAAATATTTTTTCGACGTTGCAATGTCCCATAATGGACACCTTCATTGGGATTTTACACCGATAAGTAATACTTATCACCGAATTTCCATATATTTTTGTCCTGTTTATATGACTGAATTTGCAACCTTTGATTTTTTATTGCCGATTCCTAGCGCGGCCATTTAGCGAAAATTAAGCAGAATCCAGTGGTTATTTCTGGCGATGAAATCATCGCGGCAGGCTCATTTCCGGGCTGCCGCGCACACGGCATGATGTCGCTAACAATCTTTTCCGGGCCGGGGCGGATGCATCTCGATGCATCTCTCCACATCTAGAGGTTTTATTTTCATGACGCGTCCAAATGTGAAGACGTCGATGATCGGCATATTTTCACTGATTGCCGTTCTGTTCGCACTGTCCGCTTATATTTCCATTCGTGGCCTGAACACTTTCAACGAGAATGCCAACCATTTCGCGACGAGCTTCCTGCCGGGCGTTTCCAAGGCGATGGATATCCAGATCGCGCGTTATTCCCTGCGCGGTTCCTATGGCGATTACGTGATGGGCCGGGCCGAGAACGGTCAGGACAGTTACGAGAAAAAGATCAAGTCGAAGCAGGGGGACCTGCTCAAGGCCGTGGCTGACTACAAGGAGCAGGTCGATACCGATGCCGAGCGTGAGGCATTTGCCAAGATCGACGATGCGGCTTCGAAATATGCCGCGGCCGGCGACCAGCTGATTTCGCTCGTCAAGGCGGGCGACAAGGAAAAGGCGCTCAAGGTCTTCCAGGAAGACATCGGTCCGATCGCCGACGACCTTGCAGCAAGCGTCGACAAGGTTGTGAAGTTCAACAAGTCGGCGGCTGCCGACGCAGCCGAAGAGAACACGGCCGAGTTCAACCAGACGCTGACACTGCTCTCCGTCATCCTTGGTGTCAGCGCGTTGCTGGTCTGCGGCGCAGCCTATTTCGGCATTGCCGGCATTGCCAATGCGATCAGCCGCATCACCGGCTCCATGCGCGCACTGGCAGGTGGAGACACGCAGGTCAAGGTTGCCGATATGGAGCGCAGCGACGAGATCGGCGAAATGGCCAAGGCCGTCGAAGTCTTCCGTCAGGCCGCCATCGAGAACACGAACCTGCAGGCTGAGGCCGAAAGGAACCGTATGCAGGCGGAAGCCGACCGCGCGCGGCTGACGCGCGAAGCCGAAGCTGCTGCCCAGGCACGCCTCAATGAGGCGACCGCGGGTCTTGCCTCCGGCCTCAAGCGCCTTGCGGGCGGCGACCTGGGCTTCCAGCTGACCGAGGCCTTCGCGCCTGATTTCGAACCGCTCCGTCACGACCTGAATGGCGCTGTCATGCAGCTCGCGGACACGATGAAGTCCATCGCGTCTTCCGCCGGTGCGATCGACAGCGGCACGCGCGAAATCGGCAGCGGTGCGGATGACCTTTCCCGCCGCACCGAGCAGCAGGCAGCCTCGCTCGAAGAGACGGCTGCGGCTCTCGACGAGATCACGGTCAACGTCTCGAATTCGTCGAAGCGCGCTGACGAGGCCCGCCAGGTTGCGATCCAGGCAAACGAAAGCGCCACACGCTCCGGCATGGTCGTCGCCAACGCCATCGACGCGATGCAGAGGATCGAACAGTCGTCGAACCAGATTTCCAACATTATCGGCGTCATCGACGAGATCGCTTTCCAGACCAACCTTTTGGCGCTCAACGCCGGCGTCGAGGCCGCCCGCGCCGGTGAAGCCGGCAAGGGCTTTGCGGTCGTCGCGCAGGAAGTGCGTGAACTTGCCCAGCGCTCCGCGGCAGCTGCCAAGGAGATCAAGGATCTGATCCGCAATTCGTCGGTCGAAGTGCAGGGTGGCGTTCAGCTCGTTCGCGAGACCGGCGATGCGCTGAAGACCATCGAAAACCTGATCGTATCGATCAATCAGCACATGGATGCGATCGCAACTTCGTCCAGAGAACAGTCGACCGGTCTCAGCGAGGTCAACAGCGCCGTCAACCAGATGGACCAGGTGACACAGCAGAACGCCGCGATGGTCGAAGAAACGAATGCCGCGAGCGCGACGCTGGCCGCCGAAGCCGAACGCCTTCGCGACCTTATCGCCAACTTCAAGCTGGCCGGCGATGTCAACCAGGCCTCCGCGGATGCGGCCGCACTTCGCCGCACCGCCTCGGCCATGGCGCGGCCCAGCCAGAAGCAGGCACCAGCCTATCGCAGCAACGGCAACGCCGCTGTCGCGCAGGAATGGTCTGAGTTCTAAGCCGAAACATGAAGGGCGAGGTTCGCCGCCGGCGCGCCTCGCCCTTTTGCATATGTGCAAGCACGGCTGTCGCGTCAGCCCTTGCGGATCACCACTTCCAGATATTCGGCCGGCACGACCATGGTGCCGTCCTTGGCGCGGTTGAAGCGATCGATCAGCGCCAGGAAATCCTCCTCAAGTGCGGCCTTGCCCGGTTGCGGCAGAGCTTCGAAGGCCTTGTGGACAGGGCCATACCAGGTGCGGAACACTTCCAGCCAATGGGCGGGCGAGCGGTAGCGGAAATTATACATAAGCGACGTCGCTTCGATGCTGGCGCGACCGCCGAACATCTCCTCCAGTCTCGCCTTCGTGCCCCAGAGCGCCGGCGATCTGACGCCCGGCATGGGCGGAATATGCTTGCCTATCGTCTTGAAGACCTGCCCGATGAAGCTTTCCGGCGTCCAGTTGGCCATGCCGATACGTCCGCCGGAGCGGCAGACGCGCAGCATCTCCTCTGCCGCCTTGTCCTGATCCGGCGTGAACATGACGCCGAAGGTGGAGACCACGACATCGAAGCTTGAGTCCTTGAACGGCAGGGCCTCGGCATCGGCCTGCCGGAAATCCACCGCCAGCCCGTTTGCCATCGCCCGTTCGCGGCCGCGCTCCAGAAGCTCCGGCACGTAGTCGGTCGATGTCACTTCGGCCCAGCGCCGCGCAGCGGCAAGCGTGGCATTGCCGTTGCCGGCGGCGATATCGAGAACCTTTTCGCCAGACCGCAGATCCAGGGCTTCGCAAAGGCTCTCGCCGACGATCTGCAGCCGGGCGCCGATGACGGAATAGTCACCCGATGCCCAGGCGACCTGCTGGCGCGATTTCAGCGCCGCGAGATCAGGTGCGGGTTGTGTCACGGCATTCGCTGTGGTTTGCATGGCATGTCTCCTCTCATATCGGCAGGCGAAGGTCAGAGCCGCGGTTGCCCGCCGGTTTTCTACGGATATCCAGATCTATGCGCAGCGTTCGACCCGCGCTCAGGGTGCCCCAGGTCCGCTTGCAGGAGGATCGTGCCTCGGCGTGCGACCAGAGCCTAGTGTAGAAAATGGACCGCTACCGGTACAGAAAACGGATCAGGCGGCGTAGGAGCTGCGCACCATCCAGTTTCCAATGCTTGCGGCGAGCGACATGTCGCCAATGAAGGAGTTGCGCTCCCTGGCGATCTCGGTATCGAGGCTGGAATGGCCCATCCAGGCCGACGTCATGGCCTTCAAATCGGCGGTGACAAAAAGATCGACATCGTAACCGGGATCGGTGAGGCAGAGATCAACCGGCGTGCCTGCCCGTGCCACCAGCCAGTAGTGCCGTTCGTCACGCGGCAGTTCGGGATAGGTGAACTGGATCACGCTGCGCTTGCGCAAGGGCAGGGCGGCGGTATTGACCTTGCGGCGCATGTTCCACATCAGCACGCGGGCATCGAGCTTTTCGAGGGTCACGTTGGCATCGATATTGCGGTGCGCCCAGGCGCCGAGCGCATGCACGATCGGTTCCAGCTCGTTGGCGATCTCGGTCGTCCGGTAGACAATCTCGCCGGTCGTGCGGTTTTCCGAGCGAGTGACAAGTCCGTTTGCCTCCATCTCGCGCAGCCGCTTGGCCATGAGGGTCGGCGACATGCCCGGCACGCCGCGCCTGATTTCGTTGAAGCGGGTGGAGCCGGACCACATTTCGCACAGCAATAGCAGGGTCCATCGCGGCTCGAGAAGCTCGCACGCCTTGGAAACCGGACAAAACTGGTTGTAGCCGCCATTTGCCATCGGATCGCCCTCCGCGCCGGGAGTATCCGCCAAGTTGCAGAAAGCGTCCAGTACAGACAATGTATTAGCCCTGCCGCCTTACAGGCGGGCTGGGAAATTGCGGCAAAAAAGTGTCCTTTCGCACTGGATATCCGGCTGATGTCAGCTAAATGACAGCTTCATATGATGGCTTGGGCTACTTCATCTCCGTGGAGGCGGAGATTTGAAGAATTTCCGGGAGGACTCCGCTCGCTATCAGGACAATTGCGTCCACCGATCGGTGATCTCTCCTCATTTTCAAAAATAGCACTAGCGGTTCGCTCAGCCGCAGCACGGAGGACACATCGTGAAGCATACTTTCATCGCAACTCTTTTGGCAGCGGCTATCGCGCTGCCGGCCTACGCGGCCGATTACACCATCATCGCTCCGGCCGCGCCCGGCGGCGGCTGGGACCAGACGGCCCGCTCGCTGCAGACGGTGCTGCAGCAGGAGGGCATCTCCAAGAGCGTTCAGGTTCAAAACGTTCCGGGTGCCGGCGGTTCCATCGGTCTCGCCCAGTTCAGCAGCCAGAGCGCCGGTAATCCGAACGCGCTCATCGTCGGCGGTTACGTCATGGTCGGTGCGCTTCTGACCAACAAGTCGGCCGTCACGCTGAAGGATGTCACCCCGATTGCCCGTCTGACCGGCGAATACGAAGCGATCGTCGTTCCGGCCGCGTCCGACATCAAGACGCTTGCCGATCTCGTCGCCAAGCTGAAGGCCGATCCCGGCGCCGTTTCCTGGGGTGGCGGTTCTGCCGGCGGCACCGACCATATCGCCGTCGGCCTGATTGCCAAGGCTTCCGGCGTCGATCCGACGAAGATCAACTACGTTGCCTTCTCGGGCGGCGGCGAAGCGCTCGCCGCCATTCTCGGCGGCCAGGTCACGGCCGGCATTTCGAGCTACAGCGAGTTCGAATCGCAGGTCAAGGCCGGTACGCTGCGCCTGCTCGGCGTTTCCAGCGATGCTCGCATTCCCGGCGTCGATGCGCCGACCTTCAAGGAAGCCGGTACCGACGTCTCCATCCAGAACTGGCGCATGGTCGCTGCCGCTCCCGGCCTGACCGATGAGGAGGTCGCCTCGATCGCTGCGGACTTCGACAAGCTGCACAAGTCCGCCGCATGGCAGGAAACCCTCAAGACCAAGGGCTGGGCCGACACCTATCTCGCAGGCGACGAGTTCAAGGCGCAGCTCGAAAAGGATGTCTCGGCCACCGAGGGTATCCTCAAAGAGATCGGTCTCGTTCAATGAGCGAAGCCGATCACGCATCGGCAACGAAGCGCCGCCCCGATTGGGCGGCGCTGATCATTGCCGTTTTCCTCATCGCCGTGGCAGGCATTGTGTTCTGGGATGCCACGCATCTGAAGATGATCGCGCAATATGACCGCATCGGCCCGTCCACGGTGCCGAAAGTCATCGCCCTCGGCCTCTTCTGTCTTGGTATCTGGACGGTATTCGAAAGCTGGCGTGGCGAGTTTCCGGAACGCGAGCACCAGGAAGTGGCGCCCGTCATCTGGATCGTCGCGGGCCTTGCCGGGCAGATGCTGCTCTTGCGCACCGCCGGATTCTCGATTGCGACCGGTGTACTTTTTGCGCTGACCGCCCGCGGTTTCGGCAAGCGCCAGATCTGGTTCTCGCTGCCGCTCGGCATCGTGCTGAGCTTCATCGTCTGGGCGATCTTCTCGCAGCTCCTGCAGCTCTCGCTGCCGGCCGGCCCGCTCGAACATCTGTTCTTCTGACAGCGCTCGCCTCGCGCCGGGCGCTCTCGGTTCTTTTGCTTTTTGCGCGGATGGTCCTGTGCCCCCTCAGGAACCGCCGCTTGGGACAAAACCATGAGCACATTCGAATTCCTCTGGCAGGGCATTCTGGTTGCTGCGCAGCCGATCAACCTGCTCTACGCCCTCATCGGCGTCACTCTGGGCACCGCCGTCGGCGTGCTGCCGGGCATCGGCCCGGCATTGACCGTGGCGCTGCTTCTGCCCGCCACCTACAAGCTCGATCCGGGCGGCTCGCTGATCATGTTTGCCGGCATCTATTACGGCGGCATGTATGGCGGCTCGACCACGTCGATCCTCTTGAACACGCCGGGTGAAAGCTCCTCGATCGTCACGGCGCTCGAAGGCAACAAGATGGCGCGGGCCGGACGCGGCGGACCGGCGCTCGCAACGGCCGCCATCGGCTCGTTCGTTGCCGGCCTCATTGCCACGCTCGGCCTTGCTTTCGTTGCGCCCTACATCGTCAAGCTGGCGCTGATCTTCGGTCCGCGCGAATATTTCGCGCTGATGGTGCTGGCCTTCGTCACCGTCTCCTCGGCCTTCGGGGATTCGGCCCTGCGTGGCCTCACCTCGCTTTTCATCGGCTTCGCCCTCGCCATGGTCGGCATCGACCAGCAGACGGGGCAGGCGCGCCTCTCCTTCGGCATTCCGGATCTGCTCGACGGTATCGAGGTGACGACGCTTGCCGTTGCGATGTTCGCCATCGGCGAGACGCTCTACATCGCCGCCCAGGGCAACCGCGGCGAGGACAAGGTGGAAGCGGTGCGTGGTTCGCTGTGGATGAATGCGCAGGACTGGGCACGTTCGTGGAAGCCGTGGCTGCGCGGCACGATCATCGGTTTCCCGATCGGCGCCATGCCGGCCGGCGGCGCCGAAATCGGCACCTTCCTTTCCTACGCCACGGAAAAGCGCCTGTCGAAGAACCCCGAGGAATTCGGTCAAGGCGCGATTGAAGGTGTTGCCGGTCCCGAGGCCGCCAACAATGCCTCGGCCGCCGGCACGCTGGTGCCGCTGCTGACGCTCGGCCTGCCGACCTCGGCAACAGCGGCAATCATGCTTGCCGGCTTCCAGCAATATGGCCTGCAGCCCGGGCCGCTGCTTTTTGCGACTAATCCGCAGCTCGTCTGGGGTCTTATCGCCAGCCTGCTCATCGCCAATGCGATGCTGCTGGTGCTGAACCTGCCCATGATCGGCCTCTGGGTTCGCCTGCTGACGGTTCCAAAGCCGTGGCTCTATGCCGGCATCCTGCTGTTTGCCACGCTCGGCACGATCGGCGCCAATCCCTCGGTCTTCGAGCTCGGCATGCTGCTCGCCTTCGGCCTGCTCGGTTATGTCATGCGGATTTTCGGCTATCCGATCGCCCCGGCCGTCGTCGGGCTGATCCTGGGGCCGCTGGCGGAGCAGCAGCTTCGCCGGGCGCTGTCGATCAGCCAGGGTGACGTGACCACGCTCGTCATGTCGCCGATTGCCTGCGGCCTGCTGATCGTCGCGGCTGCGGCCTTCCTCATTCCGCTGATCCTGAGATTGCGTGGCCGCGGCCAGGTTCTCTCCCAGCTCGCGGCAAACGAAGACTAAAACAAAAAGACGACCCTGACCCCTAATTCGGGCCGGCCGTGGCGACACGGTCGGCCGTTTCTTTGATATCTGTCAATTTTTCGACTGACGCAGAGTGACTTCCAATTTTTCAACCATATGAATTTAAAAGGAAAATTCCAAATATCTCCGGCTTTCCGGGGAGTTCTTTTCGTTTGCCGGCGAAGGAAATATGCGCTTTTTGCATAGCAGCGGTGATTTCTTGCGCGTTGTGGGTGCATTCGGATCTTCCCATCTATGAGTGGTCAATCATAGAGCGAGAGGAAAAGAAGATGTCCGCTATCAGAAAGTCGATCCACAATGGTTTCCTGGCCCGCGCCTTTGCCGCGCTCGGCGCCGCAAACGCCGTCAGCGCCGCTGTCGAAGGCGGTCGCAAGCCGCGCGCCCGTGACCTGCAGGAACTCGGCATCGATCCGGTAAGCTTCGGCCGTGTTATCCGGTAAGCCGCGCCCGAACTGCATGTCGAACGAATGAGCCCGCAACCGTTGGTCGCGGGCTTTGTTTTTGGAATATGCGAACCGCAGCGCCAGACCGCCCCGGTTTTTCAGCTGAAGCCGCGCCTCGTCAGGCGTGCATGCGTTCCCTCTCGGGAACATGTGTTTCGCTCTGCCGCTCCTGCCTGTTGTGGCGGATCGACGACCAGAGCGAGATGCCGATCAGGGCGGCGCCGCCAAGGCCAGTAATGACCTCGGGAATGTGCATCATCGTCTGCACATACATGATTACCGAGAGGATCAGGATGGCGTAGAAGGCGCCGTGTTCCAGGTAGCGGTATTCGGCAAGCGTTCCCTTTTCCACCAGCATGATCGTCATGGAGCGCACATACATGGCGCCGATGCCGAGGCCGATGGCGATGACGAAGAGGTTCTGCGTCAGCGCGAAGGCGCCAATGACGCCGTCGAAGGAGAAGCTGGCGTCCAGCACTTCCAGATAGATGAAGGCGCCGAGGCCGCCCTTTGCCGCCTCGCTCATCGCGCGCTGCGATGCGTCGAGCAGACCGCCGATCACTTCCACCACGAGAAAGGTCACGAGACCGTAGATGGCGCAGTAGACGAAGGTGGTCGCGTCCTGACCTTCCAGCAGGTGGGAGAAGAGCAGGATCAGCAGGAGCACGAAGGCGATTTCGATGCCCTTGATCGTCGCCGATCGCGCCATCAGCCGCTCCAGCGAACCGATCCAGTGGACCTCCTTCTCATGGTTGAAGAAGTAGGTGAGGCCGACCATCATCAGGAAGGTGCCGCCGAATGCCGCGATCGGCAGATGCGCATCATTCATGATGCGGGCATATTCGGCCGGTTCGCGCGCCGCCAGCACAAGGGCTTCCCAGGGGCCGATCTTTGCCGCGATGGCGACGATTGCCAGCGGGAAGACGATGCGCATGCCGAAGACGGCGATGACGATGCCCCAGGTCAGGAAGCGATGCTGCCAGACGGGGGTCATCTCCTTCAGTTTGTTGGCATTGACGATGGCATTGTCGAAGGAGAGCGAGATCTCCAGCACGGCCAGCACGGTGCAGATGAAGAAGACGGTGGCCATGCCACCCAATGTGCCGGTCGACTGCCAGCCGAGAAATGCACCGAGCGCAAGGCCCAGTGCGGTGACGACGAAGGCCCAGCGGAAATAGCCGAGCGAGGATTTGTGGGATTGAAGCTGGTTCATGGCCGCACCTCGCAGCCGCAAACCGTTTTTGAAGAGAGCGTGAAAACAGAAAAACGCATACCGCAACGGGCATGCGCGTTTGGCATGGTGAGCTTTTTCATCGATGAAAAATCCGCCGGCTGATTTGCAGGCGGTACCGACATCACGAGAGCGCCGTAAAAACTCTCGCCAGAGGGGCCCGGCACCAGGGTTCCCCCGCAGCCGATGTCTGGATGAGGCGGCGGGTGCCCCACTACGTAGTGAAGTTGCCGCGCCAGTCAAGACGCGCGACCGGGCAGGCGCGCCGATTTCTTTGGAACCATGCGTACGTTCACCCGTTACAACCTAGCTGAGCCGATGAAAACATCTCAGATACTCTTGAAGGAGGGCGACGATGCATAATTCGACCCATGTTCCCGACAGGCGCACGGAAGCCGCCGACCGCATGAAGCGGGCGAAGCCCAACCGCATGCAGAAAGCGCAGGTCCTGCCTCCGCACCATGTCGACCTGACCCTGACGCCCGGTGTCATCCATGACATTCACGTACCGGCGCATGTAACCGGCAGCGATCTTTCAAAGGGCGGTATCGACATCAAGAGCGACGATGCCCATGTGGCCAAACCCGTCCGCTGAAAACCAGTTCCACAATCGAAAAGACAGGTGAGACACGAATGACGATCAATCTTGTGCCGCGCGATATGTTCGTCCGGCACGAACATGAGTGGCAGGCCGTGCGTGATGCGGCCGAACGCCGGATCGATGTCCGCAAGCGCGAGAAACCAACCGTGGCGGCCGGCGCAGAAGCTGCCAGGCCGGCAAATTCACCTTCGGCAGCGCAAGGCTGCTGAGCCGGCACAAAGTTCGGACAAGACGCCCGGTCCTGCGCCGGGCGTTTTCGTTTCCGGCAGACGCGGCCCTGGAAAAGCGATCTCGGGTCTGCCTCGCCAACCTTTCGGAAAGGATTGGGCGGCGATAATCCGGCCCGTTCAAGGGAATCGGATCGATGGCCAAGACAGCGACACGCGCACGCCGCAAGGCGCCGGCAAAAAGGAAGAGCAGCGCATCCTCCGGCGGCGCAATGCCCTGGCTGGTAATCGGCATCGCCGCCGTGGGGGCGATTGCCGCCTATGACAACTGGAAGAGCATTCGCCCGATGCTCGGCAAGGCGCCCGCGGCCATCGTTCGCGATACCGCCGAAGCCAAACCTCCCGTGGCCAGGGAGACGCCGAAGCGGGTCGCCGTGGCGGCACCTGCCGTCAAGCCGAAGCAGGCGGGCGATCCCGTGCCGCCGGCCGCGATCCCCTCCGCGCCCGTGCCGCCGGCGAAGATCGTGCCGGCCTCCATATCCTCCAGCGCTCCCTCCGCCTCGCAGACCGCCAAGGCCGCCTTCGGTTATTGCGGGCAGGGCGAGCATATCAATTGCGTGGGTGACGCCGGCACCTTCTGGTACAAGGGCGAGAAAATCGTCATTGCCGACATGGTGAGCCCTGACGTCGATCGGGCGCGCTGCGAAGATGAACGCAGGATCGCCTTTGCGGCCAAGTCACGGCTGCTGGCGCTGCTCAATGCTGGTCCGTTCAATATGAATGCTGCGGGTGCCTCGGATGCTCGGGGTGCGCCGCGTGTCGTCTCGCGCGACGGTCGCTCTTTCGGCACGCGGCTGATCGATGAAGGCCTGGCGAAGAAACCGGGCGTTGCAGGCGGTTCTTGGTGCGCCTGAGGCGATCGTAGAGCCATCGAGGCTCGTTATTTCTTTGCAGGCACCTTGCCGCTGGTGCGGAAGCTGCCGGTGAAGTACGCATCCTTGCTCTCTGCCGTGCATTCGATGGCTGTCGGCTTGCCGGCATAGGGATTGCCAAAGGTGCAGGAGCCGGCAACCTTCACTTCGCCCGTCATCTTGTTGCCGACGCCCGTGGTGACGAGATTGAGCGGCAGGCGGGCATTGCCGTTCGACGCGGGCTTGATACCCTTTCCATCGCCCTGGAAGCCCAACAGCTTGCCGTCCGAGGTGAAGATGAAGGTCACGGTGCCGTTGACGAGCGTCACGCTTGCCAGTTCGCCCTTGCAGCCCTTCGTGGCATCGAATCTCGCGACGACGAGCTTCTGACATTTGCCGCCTAGGGCGATCGCGCCGGGCGCACCTGGAAAATTGTCATCCGCTTGCGCAACAGCGGCAAAGGCGAGGGTGGAAAGGGCGACGACGGCAAGCGCGGAGAATTTCATTTCGATTCGAATCCCATGTGCTGACGAGGCGAATCAACACCTCGGGCTCCAATATCGCGCATTGCATGGCTCTGTGTCCGAATTTGGTTTCGGACATTAAGCAACGATTTCTAATCGTCTCAGCACGGATACATTTTCTTCAATGAGGTGAGCAGGATGAGGGGATAAACTTGGAACGTTTCCTCACCGATATCCGGGTGCAACTCGAGATACTTCTCCACGATCGCGACATATTCGGTCTGCGAAATCGAGGCATTCGGCGGCAAGCAATATAGGCGTGGCTTGCCTTCATCGACGAGGTCAGTATTCACCCATTCAAGTGTCCTTCCAGCCCCACCGATCAGCATCGTGATGACGCTTGTCTGCTTGCTCTCCATCAGCGCGCGCAGTGTCATATCTTCTTTTGCGGAAGCCGGGTTCCAGCTCAGAGCCAGCAGCAATATCAATCCAATAAAAATTCTCATTTGCACCTCCAATGATGGAGAACAAAAGAACAATGCAACTCGCCAGTCAAGCCGCATTCCGGTAGAGCTTGCGCGCCTTCTCTGCTGATTGGGCGGTCAACTCGCCCGGTTCTGAGAGGGACTGCCAAACGCAAATCCAAAAAACTAAAAAGGCCTTTCGATTTCTCGAAAGGCCTTGCTTTTCAGCGAATTAGGATGGTGGGCGTGACAAGGATCGAACTTGTGACCCCTACGATGTCAACGTAGTGCTCTCCCGCTGAGCTACACGCCCATCCGATGTCGGCGCATAGACCACAAAACCTCCGGAGCCGTCAATAGGCTTTTTGAAGTTTTGTGACGAACCGCCAGGACGCCTTATGCGGCAAGCATCTTGTTGACCTCTTCGACGAGGTCGCGCAGGTGGAAAGGCTTGGAAAGGACCTTCGCATCCTTCGGAGCCTTCGAATCAGGGTTCAGCGCAACGGCTGCAAAACCGGTGATGAACATGACCTTCAGGTCGGGATCGAGTTCGGTCGCGCGGCGCGCCAGCTCGATGCCATCCATTTCCGGCATGACGATATCGGTCAGCAGCAGGGAGAAGGGCTCTTCGCGCAGGCGGTCGTAAGCGCTGGCGCCGTTGTCGTAGGAAAGAACCTTGTAGCCGGCCTTTTCGAGCGCCTTCACCAGGAAACGGCGCATATCATTGTCGTCTTCGGCGAGAAGTATCTTCTGAGTCATTAATCCGGACCGCTGATCACTGATATTTTTATGGGATGCCAGCCGTCTACACTAAACTTCGCCCGGTAAACAACCGGTGAAATCGCCCTAGCCGCGACCGCCATCCCTTCTATGTAGTATGGACTTAAGGGCAGGCAACTGGCAACATGGCCGTCACAGCCACTTGATGACATGGTAAAGAGGGCAGAAAGTGCCGGAAATACGCGAATACGAGCTTTTTGAAGTGCATGAGCCCGTGTCGCAGACCATTCCTTTCGTCTACAACTCCCCCCATAGCGGCCGTATTTATCCACCGGAATTCATCGCCCAGTCGCGGCTGGAGGGGATCTCGATACGCCGGTCCGAAGACCACTATGTCGACGAACTGTTCGGCGCGGCGGTGGAGCTCGGGGCACCGCTCCTGCTGGCGAATTTCCCGCGCGCCTATCTCGACGTCAACCGTGAGCCCTACGAACTCGACCCGCGCATGTTCGACGGGCTTTTGCCGCCTTATGCGAACATCAATTCGCTGAGGGTCGCCGGCGGACTCGGCACCATTCCGCGCATCGTGGCGGAGAACATGGAGATCTACGCCCGCCGGCTGCCCGTGCAGGAGGGCTTGGACCGTGTCGAGAGCGTCTACAAGCCCTATCACTCGACGCTGCGGCGGCTGATTGCGCGCACGCATGTGCAATTTGGCTTCGGCGTCCTTATCGACTGCCATTCCATGCCGGGCAACGTGCGCGTGGCCGGCAGCAATGCACGGCCGGACTTCATCATCGGCGACCGCTACGGCACCAGCGCTTCGGCAGAGCTTTCGCGCACGGCGATCGGCATCCTCGAGGAAATGGGTTTTGCGGCGATCCGCAACAAACCCTATGCCGGCGGCTTCATCACCGAACATTACGGCCGCCCGTCCCGCGGGCTGCATGCCCTGCAGATCGAGGTGAACCGCTCGATCTACGTCGACGAGATCACCTTGGAGAAGCGGCCCGATTTCGACCTGGTTGCAGCGGCCATCACGTCGTTCATGCGGCAGATGGCCGATTATATCGAGAAATTCTCCGGCGACCGGGCGCTCGCCGCCGAGTAGTTTTCTGCCTTCAGGTCAAAAAAAACCGCGCTTTGTCAGCGCGGCTAAGTCTAGGGAGGAAACACCCAAGGAGGGTATTTACAGTCAGAAGACTGTAGCCAGGAAACTACTGCTGCATTGCACAAATGTCAAGCATTATATTGCGCTGCAAAATCTTTAGGCAGTCAGCCGGAAATTGCCTGTTGTGTTTGCATTCCACCGCTTTTTCGCTATGAAAAACGCCATTTCCCGCCAGCCATACGGATGTCTCCATGCTTCCCGACCGTTCGTTCTTCAACCGTCTTGCCGAAGCTGCCAAAGCGGAAACCCTGCCGCGCTTCCGCTCGGGCATCAACGTCACCAACAAGCTGTCTTCCGGCTTCGATCCGGTGACGGAGGGTGACAGGGCGGCGGAGACGGCCATCCGCGCCCTGATCGAGCAGCATTTCCCGGAGCACGGCATTCTGGGCGAAGAGCATGGCAATGTCGGCCTCGACCGTGAGCATGTGTGGGTGATCGATCCGATCGACGGCACGCGCGCCTTCATATCCGGCGTTCCGGTCTGGGGCACGCTGATCGGTCTGCAGAAGAACGGCCGGGCGGTGGCCGGCATGATCGAGCAGCCTTTTACCGGCGAGCGCTATTTCGGCGACGAGAACGGTTCGACCTATAGCGGGCCGGAGGGGGAGCGCCGGCTGCAGGTGCGCGATTGCGGCGCTCTTTCCGACGCGATCCTCTTTACGACCTCCCCGCATCTCTTCGTGGGCGAAGAGATGGAGAAATATCGCGAGATCGAAGGTAAGGTGCGGCTCTTCCGCTACGGCTGCGATTGTTATGCCTATGCGTTGCTGGCGGCAGGCCATATCGATCTTGTCATCGAGAACGGCCTCAAGCCCTACGATGTCGGCGGCATCATTCCTGTCATCGAAGGCGCCGGCGGCATCATGACGACCTGGGATGGCGGCCGGCCGGAAAATGGCGGCTCGATCATCGCTGCCGGCAGCAGGGCGGTTTACGAACAGGCAATCGCCATCCTGCAGCGCTGAGAGATGTCGCGCAGACGCGTTCAGGCGGTTTGCTGCAGCGACATGCGTAAACTCGGAGCCTAGACGCCGATCGCCGTCACGTCGTCGGTTGCCTCGGCATCGCTTCCGGGAATGAAGGCGTGGAAGGCGGCAAGCGCGGCCGTGCGATAGATATCCCTCTCCTGGAATATTTCGTGGCGGGCGCCGTTGATCGGAACGAGCTGACCGGCGCGGAAATAGCGCGAAAGCCGTTCCTGTGCCGTATAGGGCACCAGCCCGTCGCGCGTCGGAGCGATGACGACAGAGGGAATGGTGATCGAAAAGAGGTGATAGGGCTGCGTCACGCGATCGATCGCCTTCATGCATTCGTACATCCAGCGCGCGGTCGGCGCCCCCAGCGCAAGCTCCGGATGGGCCTTCATCATGGCTATGTTGCGTTCGAAACGCGTTTCGTCCGACGTGAGCGGATTGTCGGGGAATTGCAGTTCCTTCATCTTGCCGAGCGGCAGGCTGCCGAGACCAAGAGCGCAGAGCGCGCCCGATACCGAACGGATGACGCCTTGCGAGGCGGCCTGGCCGATGAGGCCGAGGAAAGGGGCCGAAAGCACCATGCGCTCGATGCGCGTGGACAAATAAGGTGCCGCCGAAAGCGCGATCAGCCCGCCGGTCGAATGGGCGAGCATGTAGAAGGGCAGGCGGGTATCCGGCAGCACGACCTTTTCGAGAAAGGTGTCGAGATCACGCTCATAGTCGGAAAAGCGACGGAGGTGGCCGTGATTGCGCTTCCTGATCAGGCGCGGCGAGCCGCCCTGGCCACGCAGGTCGTATGTCGCGACCCAGAGGCCCTTGGCGGTGAGATCGCGGATCGTTTCGAAATATTTCTCGATATATTCGCTGCGCCCGTGCAGGAGCACCACGGTTCCATGGGCGACCGCTGTCTGCGACCGGAAGACGGCATAACGCAACCTAAGGCCGTCGTGAGTCTCGAAAAAACCCTCGGCACGGTTCTCCGGCGCCGGATTGTCTGGAGTCGAGTAGAGAACCTGTTCCATGCGGAATGCTTCTTCGCGTGAGGGATATACTAGGGGATATCGCAGAGGCGGGGAAAATCAATGGCAAAATTACCGCTGAACATAAGCCATTTATAATATATTCGGGTTTTTCTATACGGCAAGTTTCGCGAAAGCACAGACACGTTATGGTTAGTGCGAACGAAAGATTTGTCCCGGCATGAAGCCGGTTGTCCGCACGTTCATGACTGAAGATTGGGGCGCCGGGAGGCTGGCCATGAATTCGGTTTCTTCCGTCGGGTCTGTCAATTCCGGCGTCCACCAATCAACCGGCCCGGAGCGGCCGGAGTCCGTTCTCGACTATCTGCAGTCGGGTTATCTCGATATCGATCCGCCGGATGTCCATCTGGCGATCCTCAAGATGTTCAGCGACAATCCCAAGGCGCAGGCAGCCTTTGCGCGCGAATATGCTGCCGTCATGGCAATGCCGCAGAATGCCGGCATCTCGCCGGAAAACGGCCAGTTCCTTGCGATCGAGCAGATGATCATGAACAATCGCGATGCCTTTCCGGCAGAGGGGTTCACGATCACCACGAAGCTGCCGGGCGGCGGCTCGATCGTCGCCGAAGTGCCGCCTTCCAACAGTGGCGGCAAGGACAAGGGCAGCCCTCTTGCCATATTTTCAAGCAGCGATTCGGCAGCACTGTCGCGGATCGTCAGCGCTCTCGTCCTCAGCCATCGGGATGCCGGAGCAGACAGGCTGGATGCGACACAGGACCAGCTCGCAGAGCTTTATGCCTGAAGAAAAGAGGCCGGCGGAGCTGAGGGAGCTCTTGGCCGGCCGAATTGAGGCTGAAGAAGAAGGGACGATACACTTCAGCCTTCGGGCCAGTGTCACCCGATGCTTCTATCTCTAGACGGCAGAGCCTGAACCTGCGCCGAACCCTCCGTTCATACAGGGTTCACGCAGCAATGGCGGCTGTGTCGAACGAGGGCTTGAACTCCCAGAAAGCCATCCCCATCTGAACTTTGCGGACGCCGGAAGGGTCCGCGCAACCGTCCCGAAACCGCCAAGAACGGGGTTTCAGGGGCATGACATCGCAACACGTCGCTTCCCTAGGAGGACATCATGCGTCACGTAGACTTCTCTCCCCTCTATCGTTCCACCGTCGGCTTCGACCGCCTCTTCACGATGCTCGACAGCCTTGCCCAGCCGGAGCAGGTTCCGACCTATCCGCCGTACAATATCGAGCGGACCGGTGAGAACACCTATCGCATCACCATGGCCGTTGCCGGCTTCGACGAAACCGAACTCGCCATCGAATCGCATGCTCACGCGCTTACCGTGAAGGGCGAAAAGCGCGAAGAAAATGCCGATGGCAGCGAGTATCTCTATCGCGGCATCGCCAAGCGCGCCTTCGAGCGGCGCTTCCAGCTTGCCGACCATGTCGAAGTGACGGCCGCGTCGCTCAAGAACGGTCTCCTGCATATCGATCTTCTGCGCAGCATTCCGGAGGCTCTGAAGCCCCGCAAGATCGCCATTGCCGCTGAGCCGGTCGAGGCTCCGAAGGCGATCGAAGCGCAGGTCGTCAACAGCTAATCCGCCTTCCTGCGGATCAGACGGAAACGGCGCCTCGCGGGCGCCGTTTTTCTTTTAAGCCTGTCTCAGCCGGTCAGGCGGGGCTCGCCGCTTCCTCAACCTCCCTTTCGGAGGCACGTCGGGCCGCGGCGGCTGCATATTTCTGGGCAATGACGGCGCAGACCATCAGCTGGATCTGGTGGAAGAGCATCAGCGGCAGAACGATCGCGCCGATCGACTGGCCGGCAAAGATGACGTTTGCCATCGGGACGCCGCTTGCCAGGCTCTTCTTCGAGCCGCAGAAAGTGATGGTGATCTCGTCGGCCTTGTTGAAGCCGAGCCAACGGCTGCCGAACATGGTCAGAATGAGGACGAATGCCAGAAGCAGCATGTCGGCGACGATGACGGCGGCAATATCGGCGATCGAGAAAGTGCGCCACAGTCCCTCGACGACAGCCGTCGAAAAGGCCAGATAGACGACCATCAGGATGGAACCGCGGTCGACCGGCATCAGGATCTTCTTCTTGGAGCGGATCCAGTCGCCGATCCAGGGCTGCAGGATCTGGCCGACGACGAAGGGTGCCAGCAGCTGCAGCAGGATCTGCTCCAGCGCATCGAAGGAAAAGCCGCCATGGCCGCCGACCGAGAAGAGCAGGCCGACGAGCAGCGGCGTCAGGAACATGCCGAAAATATTGGAGGCTGAGGCCGAGCAGATCGCCGCCGGCACATTGCCGCCCGCCATCGACGTGAAGGCGATCGAGGACTGCACGGTCGACGGCAGCACGCAGAGGAAAAGAATGCCGAGATAGAGCGGCTGCGGCAGGATCGAATCCGGGATGAAGCCCATCGCCAGGCCGAGAACCGGAAAGATGCCGAAGGTCGTCAGCAGGATGACGAGATGCAGCCGCCAGTGCAAAAGACCGGCGATGACGACATCACGCGACAGGCGCGCGCCATGCAGAAAGAACAGAAGCGCGATGGCGAAATCGGTCGCCACGCCGAACCAGTCGGCGAAGGTCCCGCTCGCCGGGAGGATCGAGGCGAGGATGACGGTGCAGACGAGCAGGATCGTGAATGTATCGGGCAGAAAGCGGCGCATGGCAGTCTCGCTGGAACGAATGAGTTATTGTTCTGTCACTCATTATGATCCAGGATGCAAGGAATAACAGTTATCGCAAATCAGGATGGCGGTCATGCTCGACCTTTCCCAGCTCCGTAGTTTCGTCACCGTAGAACAGATGGGCAGCTTCACACTGGCAGCCGAGAGGCTGGGCCTCGGGCAGTCGACGGTCAGCCAGCATATTCAACGGCTGGAAACGTCGCTCGGGCGCCGCCTGCTCGAGCGCGATACGCACAAGGTTGTGCTGACGGGTGACGGCGAGGCCCTGCTGTCGCATGCGCGGGCCATGCTGTCGATCGAGGGGCAGGTGCAATCGCTGTTTAGGGGCGGCAGCCTGCGCGGGCGCCTGCGGCTTGGCGTTTCCGAGGATTTCGTGACGAGCCAGCTGCCGGCGGTGCTGGAGGATTTTGTGCGCTCTCATCCCTCCGTCGATCTGGAGCTGACGGTGGCGCTTTCCGGGGTGCTCTACGAGATGCAGGACGCCGGCGCGATCGACCTCGTGCTTGCCAAGCGAAGGCTCGGCGATGAGCACGGAAAACTCGTCTACAGGGAACCGCTGGTGTGGCTGGCGCGCGATCCGGAGCATGTGCTGGTATCCGGCCCGCTGCCGCTTATCGCCTTTCCGCCGCCAAGTGTCACGCGCGCCATCGCACTGGAAGCGCTTGGCCGGCATGGCGTGGCCTGGCGCATTGTCTGCACCTGCGGCAGCCTGAGCGGGCTGACGGCCGCGGCGCGCGCCGGCATGGGCGTGCTCGTGCAGCCGCGCAGCATGGCGCCTTCGGGGTTGAAGGAAATCGCGCCCGCCAGGCTGCCGGCGCTGGAAGATGTCGAATTCGTGCTGGTGCCGCGAAAGGGGGCGGATCAGGCGCTCGTCGCGGCCCTTTCGGACGATATTCTGAGGAAGGTCAGGAGCTTGCGCTCGGCCTGATTGCCTTTCAAAAATCCCGCCGGTGAAGGCGGGATTTTCGTCTTCGAAATCAGATCTTTACGGCGAAACGCACTGGCGGCGCGGACCGTAGTAGGGCTGATAGGTATTGTCGTAGGCACGGTAGGAGCGATAGCGCGAATAGCACCAGCGGGTGTGATAGCTGCCGCCGGAGTAATAGCGCGGCTGGCGCTGCGCGTTCAGGATGCCGCCGATGATGACGCCAGCGGCAAGGCCGCCGATAATGGCGCCGGCATTGTTGTGCCGGTGATACCGGCGATGACGCCAGCGGTCGTCGCCGTAGCGATAACGATCGTAACGATAGCGATCCCCGTAGCGGCGGTAATACTGCACCTGCTCGACATTCGAGACCTGCGGCATATCAGGCCTGGCGATTGCCGGAAACGCCTGAGCCGGTGTTATGCCTGTAAAGGCCGTCGCCACGCTCAGGACGATGATTGCCAATTTCTTCATTTCTTCACCTCTTCATAGGAAACGGGTGACACGGGCCGCCTATGAATTGACGGAGGAATGCCGAAGAGGCGGACTTTGTTCCGCACTGGCCGGAATATGGGTTTTCGAGCCGCCATTCCGGCCTTTCGGAAATCAGGCCGCCAGGCACTTCAGGAAGCCATCGACATCGGCTTCCGTCGTTGCAAAGCTGGTGACGAGGCGCACAAGCGTTTCGCCATCGGAAACGAGGTCCGGCATGCCGGCCGGGATCGGCCACTCGTAGAATTTTGCGCCTCTGTCTTCAGCCGTCTTTGCTGCAGATTTCTGAATGACTGCGAAAACCTCGTTCGATGCGGTCGGCCAGGCCAGCCGAGCCGAATTGCTGGCGCCGATGCCGGCGCGCAGACGTTCCGCCATACCGTTGGAGTGGCGGGCGAGATCGAGCCAGAGGCCGTTTTCGAAATAGGCATCGAACTGGGCGGAGATGAAGCGCGACTTGGAGAAGAGCTGGGCGGCGCGCTTGCGGATGAAGTGCATTTCCTTCGCCTGTCCGGGATTGAAAAAGACGATGGCTTCCGCGCACCAGCAGCCGTTCTTGGTGCCGCCGAAGGAGAGAATGTCGACACCGCGCTTCCAGGTCATCTCGGCGGGCGTCGCGTTGAGCGCGACGAGGGCATTGGCGAAGCGGGCGCCGTCCATGTGCAGAGGCAGATTGCGCTTCCTGGCAATGGCGGAAATCTCGCCGATTTCCGGCAGGGAGTAGACGGTGCCGATTTCCGTCGCCTGCGTGATCGTGACGGCGCTGGCGCGGCCGTGGTGGACGGCGTCTTCGGGAAAGGCGGCAATCCTTGCCGACAGCGCTGCCGGGTCGATCTTGCCAAAATCGCCGGCGACCGGCATCAGGCGGGAAGCGCCGGAGAAGAATTCGGGGGCGCCGCATTCGTCCTGAGCGACATGAGCCTCCTGGTGGCAGAAGGCGATGCCGCCGGGGCGCTGCACGCTTGCGAGCGAAAGCGAGTTCGCGGCGGTGCCGGTGGCGACGAAGAAGACCGAGACCTCGCGCTCGAAGATTTCCGAGAAGCGGGCTTCCACCTTCCTGTCATAGTCGCTGTTGCCATAGGCGGCGGCAAAACCGGCGGATTGAGCCAGCAGGCGCTCGGCAATGGATTGATGGGCGCCAGCCCAGTTGTCAGATGCAAAAAACATGGAAGAAACCATTGAAAATGATGGGGCGGGAGGTTCGGATGGGGACATTACGCCAAAGCTTCACAGGATCAAGGGCAGAAGCCGGAACGCATCACAAAAATTGAACCGCGCAATCAATAAACAAAATAACGCCATTAATGTGTAATTTTATGTCGCCTCTTTGGCTGATCCGGCAATCTTCCGTCGTAAATTGACGTTTTTTTTAAGAGCACGCTCTTGCGGAGAGGAATTGTTTCTGGCATTGAACTGATGAACTAGGACAGGGTTGCTGTCCTATTTTGGCCTTCCCGGCCGAAGAGGCGCCGAAAGCCCTGGTAGAGAGCGGCTTTCACGCTATAGTTCCTTCGAGTGCCGAGCCTTCAGATGGCGGCGCGCGGAGGCGAATGGCAGGCGCGGAACGCGGCGGTTTGCTTTCCTTGAAGAGCAGACGTCTGCGACCGGATCTTCACAATGCAACAGCGCTGTCACGCGCCGGACCTATCTTGAAAGGTGCGGTGCGCGACGAAAGGCCGCCCGCAGCCCCGCGGGCTTCGACAGGAGGAAAGACGATGACGAAGATGACGCCATCCACGGGTATTGATCGGTTCGCAGCAGCAGACGTGCGCGCAACGGCCAATACGCGTAAATCTGCCTCCGGCCTGCCGAAAAAGCAGGGGCTCTACGATCCGCGCAACGAACACGACGCCTGCGGTGTCGGCTTCGTTGCGCATATGAAGGGCCAGAAGTCGCATCAGATCGTCCGGGACGGTCTTTTCATTCTCGAAAACCTGACGCATCGCGGTGCCGTCGGCGCCGACCCGCTGATGGGCGACGGGGCCGGCATTCTCGTGCAGATTCCCGACCGTTTCTTCCGCGAGGAAATGGCCCAGCAGGGCATCACCCTGCCTAAGGCCGGCGAATATGGTGTCGGCCATATTTTCATGCCGCGCGACGAAAAGCAGATCGAGCATTTCAAGAAGGTGATCAAGGACGTCATCACCGAGGAAGGCCAGGTCTTCATCGGCTTCCGCGACGTGCCTGTCGACAATTCTTCGCTCTCCAAGGCGCCGGCAATTGCCGCCACCGAACCGCATCACGTCCAGGTCTTCATCGGTGCCGGCAAGGATGCCGCGACGAACAGCGAGTTCGAGCGCCGGCTCTTCACGCTTCGCAAGGTGATCTCCAACCGTATCTATGACGAGTTCGACGGCGAGGAGAGCAATTTCTATCCGGTGTCGCTCTCCAGCACGACCGTCGTCTACAAGGGCATGTTCCTGGCCTATCAGGTCGGCGCCTATTACAAGGACCTGGCGGACCCGCGTTTCGAAAGCGCCGTCGCCCTCGTGCATCAGCGGTTTTCGACCAACACTTTCCCGTCCTGGAAGCTCGCGCACCCCTATCGCATGGTCGCCCACAACGGCGAAATCAACACGCTGCGCGGCAACGTCAACTGGATGGCGGCGCGCCAGGCTTCGGTCTCCTCTCCGCTCTTCGGCGAGGACATCTCCAAGCTTTGGCCGATCTCCTATGAAGGCCAGTCGGATACGGCCTGTTTCGATAACGCGCTCGAATTCCTCGTGCGCGGCGGCTATTCGCTGTCGCATGCCGTCATGATGCTGATCCCGGAGGCCTGGGCCGGAAACCAGTCCATGTCGCCCGAGCGCAAGGCCTTCTACGAATATCATGCCGCTCTCATGGAGCCGTGGGACGGGCCGGCCGCGGTCGCCTTCACGGACGGCAAGCAGATCGGGGCCACGCTCGACCGTAACGGCCTGCGCCCGGCCCGCTACCTCGTGACCAACGACGACCGCGTCATCCTGGCGTCCGAGGCCGGCACGCTGCCGGTTGCGGAGGAAAACATCGTCCAGAAGTGGCGCCTGCAGCCAGGCAAGATGCTGCTGATCGACATGGAGGAAGGGCGCATCATCTCCGACGACGAGGTGAAGGCGCAGCTGGCGAACGCGCATCCCTATCGCAGCTGGCTGAACCGCACGCAGCTCATCCTTGAGGACCTGAAGCCGGTCGAGCCGCGCGCGCTGCGCCGCGACGTCTCGCTGCTCGATCGCCAGCAGGCCTTCGGCTATACGACCGAGGACACCAGGATCCTGATGTCGCCGATGGCGACGACGGGTCAGGAAGCGATCGGCTCGATGGGCACGGATACGCCGATCTCGGCCATGTCCGACAAGTCGAAGCTGCTCTACACCTATTTCAAGCAGAATTTCGCGCAGGTGACGAACCCGCCGATCGACCCGATCCGAGAAGAGCTCGTCATGAGCCTCGTCTCCTTCATCGGTCCGCGTCCGAACATTCTCGACCACGAAGGCATGGCGAACGCCAAGCGACTCGAAGTGCGCCAGCCGATCCTGACCAACGGCGATCTCGAAAAGATCCGCTCGATCGGTCACACGGAAGACCGTTTCGATACGAAGACGCTCGACTTCACCTACGATGTGGAGCGCGGTGCCGAAGGCATGCCGGAAATGCTCGATCGTCTCTGCGAGCGGGCGGAAGCAGCCGTCAAGGGCGGCTACAACATCATCGTGCTCTCCGACCGCCAGATCGGCCCGGATCGTATCGCCATCCCCGCGCTGCTGGCGACCGCTGCCGTGCACCATCACCTGATCCGCAAGGGGCTGCGCACCTCGGTCGGCCTCGTCGTCGAAACCGGCGAGCCGCGCGAAGTGCACCATTTCTGCCTGCTGGCCGGCTATGGCGCGGAAGCGATCAACCCCTATCTCGCCTTCGACACGCTGCTCGACATGCATGCCAAGGGCGAATTCCCGAAGGAAGTCGATGCCAGCGAGGTCGTCTACCGCTATATCAAGGCGGTCGGCAAGGGCATCCTGAAGGTCATGTCGAAGATGGGCATTTCGACCTATCAGTCCTATTGCGGCGCGCAGATCTTCGACGCGATCGGCCTGCAGTCGGAATTCGTCGACAAATACTTCTTCGGTACCGCGACGACGATCGAAGGTGTCGGCCTGGAGGAAATCGCCAGCGAAACGGTTGCCCGCCACAAGGCCGCTTTCGGCCGCGACCCGATCCTGGCGAGCAATCTCGATATCGGCGGCGAATATGCCTACCGCATGCGCGGCGAAAGCCATGCCTGGACCCCGGATGCCGTGGCTGCCCTGCAGCATGCGGTGCGCGGCAATGCCGAGGACCGCTACCGCGAATTCGCCGAGATGGTGAACACGTCGGCACTGCGCATGAACACGATCCGCGGCCTCTTCAAGATCAAGAGCGCGGAGGCCCTCGGCCGCACGCCGGTCTCGCTCGACAGCGTCGAGCCGGCCATCGATATCGTCAAGCGCTTCTCCACCGGCGCCATGTCCTTCGGCTCGATCAGCCGCGAGGCGCATACGACGCTTGCCATCGCCATGAACCGGATCGGCGGCAAGTCGAACACCGGCGAAGGCGGCGAGGAGAGCGACCGCTACATGCCGCTCTCGGACGGTTCTTCGAACCCCGAGCGTTCGGCCATCAAGCAGATCGCCTCCGGCCGCTTCGGCGTGACGACGGAATATCTCGTCAATGCCGACGTGCTGCAGATCAAGGTTGCGCAGGGTGCCAAGCCCGGCGAAGGCGGCCAGCTGCCCGGCCACAAGGTCGATGCGGTCGTTGCCAAGACCCGCCACTCGACGCCTGGCGTCGGCCTGATTTCGCCGCCGCCGCACCATGACATCTATTCGATCGAAGATCTGGCGCAGCTGATCTACGACCTGAAGAACGTCAATCCGACCGCGGATGTTTCGGTCAAGCTCGTCTCGGAAGTCGGCGTCGGCACGGTTGCCGCCGGCGTTGCCAAGGCGCGCGCCGACCACATCACGGTTGCCGGTTTCGACGGCGGCACGGGCGCTTCGCCGCTCACCTCGCTGAAGCATGCCGGCAGCCCCTGGGAAATCGGCCTTGCCGAAACCCAGCAGACGCTGGTGCTGAACGGCCTGCGGTCGCGTGTCGCCCTGCAGGTCGACGGTGGTCTGAAGACCGGCCGCGACGTCGTCATCGGCGCGTTGCTTGGCGCCGACGAGTTCGGTTTCGCGACGGCGCCGCTGATCGCAGCCGGCTGTGTGATGATGCGCAAATGCCATCTCAACACCTGTCCGGTGGGTGTGGCGACGCAGGATCCTGTCCTGCGCAAGCGCTTCAAGGGCACGCCCGAGCACGTCATCAATTATTTCTTCTTCGTCGCCAACGAAGTGCGCGAAATTCTGGCTTCCCTCGGTTTCACCAGGCTCGATGAGATCATCGGCGCTTCGGAACTGCTGGAGAAGGACGAGATGCTGGCACACTGGAAGGCCAAGGGTCTCGACTTCGCGAAGATCTTCCACAAGGTCGATGCGCCGAAGGAAGAGACCTACTGGACGACACGGCAGAAGCATCCGATCGACGACATTCTCGACCGCAAGATGATCGCGGCAGCCGAGCCGGCGCTGGCATCGAAGACGCCGGTCGCCTTCGAAGTCGATATCAAGAATGTCGATCGTTCGGCCGGTGCGATGCTGTCTGGCGAGGTCGCCAAGCGTTACAACCACCGCGGCCTGAAGGAAGACACGATCAACGTCACGCTGAGGGGGACGGCCGGTCAGAGCTTCGGCGCGTTCCTCGCCCGCGGCATCACCTTCAACCTGATCGGCGACGGCAACGACTATGTCGGCAAGGGTCTTTCGGGCGGCAAGATCATCATCCGGCCGCCGGAGAACTCGAAGATCGTCGCCGAGAATTCGATCATCGTCGGCAATACCGTTCTCTACGGTGCGACCGAGGGCGAGTGTTACTTCCGTGGTGTCGCTGGCGAGCGCTTCGCGGTTCGCAACTCCGGTGCCATCGCCGTCGTCGAAGGCGTGGGCGACCATGGCTGCGAATACATGACCGGCGGCGTGGTCGTCGTGCTCGGCGGAACGGGCCGCAACTTCGCGGCCGGCATGTCCGGCGGCGTGGCCTATGTTCTCGATGAGGCCGGCGATTTCGCCAGCCGCTGCAACATGGCCATGGTCGAGCTCGAGCCGGTTCCGGAAGAGGACGACATGCTGGAAAAGCTGCACCATCACGGCGGTGACCTCATGCACAAGGGACGCGTCGATGTCTCCGGTGACATGACGCGCCACGACGAGGAGCGCCTCTACCAGCTCATCTCCAACCATCTGCACTACACGGGCTCCACCCGCGCCAAGGAGATCCTTGAGCACTGGGCCGACTATCGCCCGAAATTCCGCAAGGTCATGCCGGTCGAATACCGCCGCGCGCTTGAGGAAATGGAGCGCAGCCGGATGGGCATCGCTGCCGAGTAATTCAGCCGAACAATCCGCCACGCCGCACAAGCCTGCGTGGCGGATGACCGAAATATCTCGATGACCCACGACGATCGGCCGCAAGCCTAAAGCTCGCGCCACCGCGTGGATGGTTCTCAGGGGATATGTTCAATGACGGTCGAAACCAACAAGTTGCCTCCGCGATCGAGGCTGAACAGACAACTGGCCGCAGGCGAGGCGGTCATGACGGTAAGGGACGAAAATATGGGTAAGGTTACAGGTTTTCTGGAAATCGACCGGCAGGTAGCAAAGTATCAGCCGGCGTCGGACCGCATCCGGCATTTCCGCGAATTCACGATCCCGATGTCGGACCCGGAAGTACAGAAACAGGCGGCTCGCTGCATGGACTGTGGCATTCCCTATTGCCACGGGCCGACCGGCTGCCCTGTTCACAACCAGATTCCGGACTGGAACGACCTCGTCTACAACAACAATTGGGAAGCGGCGATCCAGAACCTGCACTCGACCAACAACTTCCCGGAATTTACCGGTCGTGTCTGCCCCGCTCCCTGCGAAGAGGCCTGCACGCTGAACCTCGAAGATGCGCCGGTCGCGATCAAGACGGTCGAGCAGGCGATTGCCGACAAGGCTTACGAACTCGGCTTCATCCGTCCACAGCCGGCGACGATCCATACCGGCAAGAAAGTCGCCATCATCGGCTCCGGACCCGCCGGCATGGCGGCGGCCCAGCAGCTCGGCCGTGCCGGTCATGACGTGCATGTCTACGAACGCGAGACGAAGCCGGGCGGCCTGCTCCGTTACGGCATCCCGGACTTCAAGATGGAGAAGAACTTCATCGATCGCCGTGTCGAGCAGATGAAGGGCGAGGGCGTGACCTTCCATTGCGGCGTCAATGTCGGCGTCGACGTCAAGGTCGAGCAGCTTCTGGCCGATCATGACGCCGTGCTTTACTGCGGCGGCTCCGAGACGCCGCGCGAGGCCGGCATTCCCGGCACCGACCTGTCGGGTGTTCACGATGCGATGCCGTACCTGGTGCAGCAGAACAAGCGCGTCGGCCGCGAGAATATCGACAGCACCGGCTGGCCGTCCGATCCGATCCTTGCCGGCGCCAAACATGTCGTCGTCGTCGGCGGTGGCGACACTGCCTCCGACTGCGTCGGCACGGCTTTCCGTCAGGGTGCGGTCAAGGTGACGCAGCTCGACATCCGCCCGCAGCCGCCGGAAAAGGAAGACAAGCTTGCCGTCTGGCCGTTCTGGGCCACGAAGATGCGTACGTCCTCCTCGCAGGCCGAAGGCGCGGTACGCGAATTCCAGGTCGCGACGCTGGAATTCGTCGGTGAGGACGGGGTGCTGACCGGCGTGAAGTGCTGCGAGGTCGACGAGCGCCGTCGCCCGGTTCCAGGCACCGAATTCGTCATCAAGGCGGATCTCGCTTTCATCGCCATCGGCTTCAGCGGCCCGTTCAAGGACAGCGTCCTGAAGGAGCTCGACGGCAAGCTGACGCTCAATGTCGACAGGCGCGGATCGACCAACGTCGTCGCCAACGACCGTGACTACAAGACCTCGGTCGACAAGCTCTGGACGGCCGGCGATGTGCGCCGCGGCCAGTCGCTGGTGGTGTGGGCGATCCGCGAAGGCCGCCAGGCCGCACGCGCCATCGACGAGGCCTTGATGGGCTCCACCGTCCTGCCGCGCTGATCTGCCTCAAAATACCCGTCGCACAACAGCTCCGCCGTCATCCGGCGGAGTTTTTTTATGGTGCGACCGGTTGACGCGTCGCTGCCTCCGGCAAGCTTCGTACAATTCCGCAACCGCAGGCTCTTTGCGTGCGCAGGCCAGAACCGGCCCTGCGGCGACCGCACGGACATGCCCCCGCCGATCGGTCGCGAGACGTTTCACTGCTGGCAGCGGCGCAAGGGACAAGATCGCCGCGGGCCACGACAAAGGACAAACCATGGTTTCCGCAATCGACAGCACGCGGCTGGTCTCAGCCCAATATGCCCTGAAGAACCTGCGCGGTTCCGATGACGACAACAGTCAGAGTGCCACCGATTCCTCCAGCGCTGCCAGCATCCTCAGCAGTTACGGCCTGGATCCGGACACGTCGTCGCTGCTTTCCAACAATGCGCTTGCCAGCCTGCTCGACACGCTTTCGACGCAGAGCGATCAGACCGACGAAACAACAGAGACATCGGGCGAAAATCCCGACGTGACGAGTTCGTCCTTCATGGCCATGCTCAAAAAGCAGCTTGAAGAGGCGGCCGAGCAGGAGGGCAGCAGCGGCACGGCACATGACATGCTGGCTGCTCTTGAAAACGGCACGCTCACGGTTTCCGATCCTGCGCAGGGCGTCTCGATCACCGCCTGGGACGTTGCAAATCCGGACGAGGCCGACACCGACAGCAAGCCCGGCACCGATATCGACACGAGCGGCTGGAACGATTTCCTCAACGCGCATCTGAAGCGCGGCGATGATGCATCCTTTGTCAAGCAGGGCGATCACTATGTGGATCAGCTCGACAACAGCAATGCCTATTTTGGCCAGATCGGCTCGAATTTCTACTATCTGACCTGGCCGCAGGCGGCGGCCAAGTAGTCCGGGATGCAGACGAGGTTGCTGCGTAGATCAAGGCGTCAGAGCGCCCGCGTCCGAACAGACGCGCGGCGCCCGGGCGGCCTTCTCACTTCACGGAAACTTCCGCCGTCGTCTTCAGCGTCGGCATGCGGTAGTCGTCGATGCGGCCTGCGGGCGCCGGCGCCATTTCGCCCCGCTCGACCAGGAGATCGCGCGGCGATTTCGTCAGCGCCACCGGTGCGGCCCTGCCGGCGCCGAGCAGTTCGGCGCCGCCATCGAGGTTTGGATCGGACAGGCTGATCGGCTGGGTGTGTTCCACCGGATTGGCGGGCAGCGTCAGTGCCGGCAGGTTGCCGGGATCGAGGCGCACCAGATCGGGGCTTGCCTGAGTACCGAGAATGCGACGTGCCGGCTTTTCCACATAGAATGCGAGCTTGCGACGCCCGGCCTGGGTCAGGTTGATCCCGTCAGCGGTGCGCAGGCGCACCTGCTGGCCGTTGACGTCTGAGCCGGTGACGATGAACTTGCCGTTCTCGTCCACGAAACCGTCCCAGATATCGACGAACTCGCCGCCGACGCTTTCCACCTGGTTGCGATAGAGCTGGTTCATCTGCACGGCATCGGCCGTCATCGAATCGGATTCGAAGGCGGGAAGTCCGACCCAGAGCAGGGGGATCTTGCGGCTGGTGATCTCCTTGCCGAAGGCCAGCACGCGGCGCTCATATTCGGTGAACCAGCCATCGGTGCGAAACTTCTCCTTGCCGGCATCCGTCACCATCTGCTGGCGGTCGTTGGCGCCGATCATGACGACGACCATGGCCGGTTTCAACTCGTCGATCATCTTCGGCAGTTCACCGGGCCAGTCGTAATAGTCGTCGCGCACGAGACCGGACGAGACATTGCTGCGGGCTTCGACGACGACGCCCGGGGAGGCTTCAAAGGCAGCCGTCAGGCCGTCGCCAAGGCCGCCGGCAAGAAAATCGCCGACGATCAGGATTTTCTGGGCGTTGTCCAGCTTCTGGACCACGGGTTCAGCGGGTGCGACAGGCGCCGTGCGCATCGGCGTCACGGCCTTCTGCGCAGGCGGGCGCTTGCGCTGCTGCTGTTGCCGTCGCGGTTGGGCGCGCATTTCGGGCGGCGGGCTCTCGTCGATGTAGCGACGGCCGAGAAAGAAATCGAGAATGGAGCGGCGCTGGTAACGAAGCTCCTGCGCCCCGGCGTCATACGCCGGCAGCGTCGCACCCAGGCAAAAGGAAAACGCGGCTGCGGCAAGCGCAAGCCTGCTATTCCATCGGGGCCGGTCAATTGTTTTCGTCATCGGGCAGTTCCGCATCTGCCGGGCATCTTGCATAGGCAGCAGCTTTCCGTCCACTCCACCCTTGTTATTTAGGTCAGGCTTTCCCCGCTTCTACAGTATCGGACTGAAAATCGGATTCGGTTTTCGGAAAGTGCGATACGCAGATTCAAGGAGTTAGAGTGTCCCTGGAGAGAGGACGCCTATCGGCGCAGGGCGTGGAGAAGCGAAAGCGAAGGCTCGCCATCCGGTTGCATGCCGAAGCGCTCCTGAACGGCGGCAATGGCCGCCTTGGAACCCGAGCCGAAATTGCCGTCGACATCGCCGCTATAATAACCAAGCGTCTTCAGGCGTGTCTGCAGCTCGAACTTCTCGGTGATATCGAGCGAGCCTTCCGGACGCGGCCAGCGCTGCTGCATGCCGCCAAAACCGGCAATCTGGTCTGCCAGCAGGCCAACGGCGAGCGCATAGCTGTCGGAGGCATTGTAGTTCTTGATGGTGAAGAAGTTCGCCGTCATCAGGAAGCCCGGACCGTCGCTGCCTGCCGGCATTTTCAGCATGGCGCGGGTGTCGCCGTCCTTGAAAGGTTTGCCGTTCGGTCGCTTCACGCCGAGTGCGGCCCATTGGGCGAGCGTCCGCGTCTTGCCGACCTGCTGCGCTGCGGATGCCGGGACGGCGACCTCGTAGCCCCAGGTCCTGCCGGTGTCCCAGCCGTTCTTCATGAGGAGGTTTGCCGAGGTCGCAAGCGCGTCGGGCACGGAATTCCAGATGTCGCGATGGCCGTTGCCATCGGCGTCGACGGCATAGAGAAGGTAGCTTGTCGGGATGAACTGGGTGTGGCCCATGGCGCCTGCCCAGGAACCGGTCATTTGCCTGGCGGGCACGTCGCCGTTCTGCAGGATCTTCAGGGCTGCGATCAACTGCTTCTTGGCAAATTTGGCGCGCTTGGGATCGGCATAGGCGAGCGTTGCCAAGGCGCGCGGCACATAATGAAGACGATCGTCCTTGGTGAGAACCGCGCCGTAATTCGATTCCATCGACCAGATGGCGAGCAGAATCGATTTGTCGACGCCGAAACGGCGCTGGATCGCGTCCAGCGTCTTGGCGTGCCTGGCGGCCATCTTGCGGCCGATTTCCACAGTGTAGGGATTGACGCGGGAATCGACGTAATCCCAGATTTTCGATGTGAATTCAGGCTGATAGGTTGCCTTCTCCAGCACGGTAGGGTCAGGTTCGCTTACCCCTGAAAAGGCTTTCTGATACGTTGCCTTACTGATGCCACTCTGCGCGGCAGTTTGGTAGAAGTTCGCGATCCACTTCTGGAACCGGACATCCGCTTTTGCATTATTGGGGGCCAGTCCAGCCGCTGTGGCGACAACGATGGCGAGAGCAAGACCACGAAGGGAGTTCACATAGTTCTGGGTCATCGGCAGTCGTATCCGTCATCTTCAGTTTTAGCCTGGGTGGTACGTCATGTCCGTCCTACGCCGAAATTACAGGAACGGAGTCAACAAATTCTTTACCATGGAAGGCCGGTCCAGTCACCATTTGCAAAACCGTAGCAATTCTATACTAGTTCAAATCGATGTAGCGTTTCGTTAAAAGCGGTATAGTCAAAACAGGAGATCGGTGTGGCTCTGAATAAGAAAGTTCGCAAGGCAGTATTTCCAGTCGCAGGTCTGGGAACGCGATTCCTTCCAGCCACTAAAGCAGTTCCGAAGGAAATGCTGACTGTCGTTGATAAACCAATCATTCAGTATGTTGTCGACGAAGCACTTGAAGCAGGCATTGAACATCTGGTTTTTGTTACTGGTCGTAACAAGCATGTCATCGAAGATTACTTCGATATTCATTTCGAGCTTGAACAGACGCTCAAGGAGCGCGCCAAGAAGGCGGAAATCACCCTGCTGCAGCAGCAGCTTCCCAAGGCAGGCACGGTGAGCTTTACCCGTCAGCAGGAGCCGCTCGGCCTCGGCCATGCCGTCTGGTGCGCCCGCGAGATCGTCGGCGACGAACCTTTCGCGCTTCTTCTGCCCGACATGATCATGAAGGATGAGAAGGGCTGCATGAAGGGCATGATGGAGCTCTACGAACACAGCGGCGGCAATATCATCGCCGTCGAGGAATGCGCTCCCGATCAGGCCCACAAATATGGCATCGTCGGTGTCGGCGAGGCTATCGGCGAGGGCTTCCGCATCACCGGCATGGTCGAGAAGCCGGCCAAGGGCACGGCTCCTTCCAACTTCTTCATCAACGGCCGCTACATCCTGCAGCCGGAAATCTTCAAGATCCTGGAAACCCAGGAACGCGGCGCCGGCAACGAGATCCAGCTTACCGACGGCATGCTGAAGCTGCTGAAGGAGCAGGATTTCGCAGGCTACCATTTCAAGGGTGAAACTTACGACTGCGGCGCAAAGGACGGTTTCATCCTCGCCAACGTCGCTTTCGCTCTTGAGCGCGCGGATATCCGTCCGAGCGTCGAAGACGGCTTCAGGAATCTGCTCGGCCGTTTGAAGTAAGGCTTCTCAGCGTTTCACCTTGAGACCGACGCCGGCTCGCCACTGCTGCGAGTCGTCGCCCTCCTTGCGCGTCGTCAGCTCGTAGCCGAGCGTGCTGGTGAAATCGAGGTAGCGATTGATATTCCAGACAAGACCAGACGAGGCGGTGTAAACCGTCTCGTCGCTTATCGTGCTTCCGCTTGGATAGTCGCGCAGCGTCACGCCACCGATGACCGTTGCCACCAGATTGTCGCGCAGCTGATGATCGACCGTGGTCGTGAGCTGGTGCGAGACATAGCCGCTTTCGCCCGCTGCGGTGGACGGCTGGATGCTGGTCTGGAGATCCAGATTGACATTCGTCCCGCGGATCGGCGACCATAGCAGGCTGGCATCGAGCGTCGCCGTATCGATCGCTTTCAGGCGGCTGTCGTCGAAATCTGCCGTCGCATAACCGACCGCGACCTCGCCTTTCAGTTTTTCGCCCATATCGACCTCGACGCCGCCCTTGGCACCGTAACTGTCTCCGGAGCGGCGGTAGCCCGAGGAATCGACGCGTTCGTCGTAATTGGTCTTGCCGACCGACGCCTCGATGAAGGGAATGAGAGCGGGCGAGAGCTCGTAGCCGATGCGGCCGCGTATCGTGCCCGTCGTCTCGTTGCGGTCGCTCAGCGAAACCGTCGTCCCGTTTGAAAGCTTCGCATCCGAATAGATCGAACGGGAGAGTGCAACGGCGGTCGTACCGCGGATGATGCCGAAATCATGCTCGATCGAGGCGCCGCCGGTAAACTCCTGCACGTCCGACTGCTGCGCCGCATCGGTGATCGCATCCGGATCATCGGTATCTTCACGATAGAAATTATAGCCGCCGGTAATATGGGCGACGGTGTCGCGCGGCAGGTCTAGCCGCAGATCGCCATCGATCTTGAAGGAGGGCTGCTCTTCTCCTTCGCCGCTGATGTTCTTCTGCCAGGCGCCTTCGGTGGTGACGGTCAGCTGATGTCGGCTCCAGTCGGAGGTCAGCGTCGCACCCATGTCGGTTTCGAGGAAGCCACGGCTCTGTTTCGTGCTGCCGTCCTTCGTGGTCTCGCTGTTGATCGTCTGTGTGACGCTCGGGCGCAGCACGAAGCTGCCGACGGGGATTCCGGGCGTCTGCTCGGTGGAAACGCTCTCGGAAAGCGTGCGCGCGGGCGTTTCGTCGAGGCGCGGTTCGCGGGTGTTCAGCCTGCGCATGTCCTCGTCGAGGATCGAACCGGTGGTCTCGTCGTCGGGCTGCGCTGTCGGGGCGGGTGCGGCTGCGCTGTCCGCATCCTGCGCCGTCGTGTTGGCGGGGGTGGTCGTATCATCGCCTGCGCCGTCGAAAGCCGGTGCGGCACCGTTTGCGCCGTTGCGCTGTGCGGATGTCGTGGCCGTCGCGGCGGAATTCGTCGTGCCAGCCGGTTGTTGCGACGTCGCCTGCTGGGCGAAAGCCGAGGGCGCAAGCAGCAGGCCGACGGCCGTGACAGAAACGACACGGCTCATGGCGCGGAGCGGCGTCACACTGCTCGTCTGTTTTCCCTGGCCCATTAAAATCCGCGCCTGAAATGCTTCGAAGTCTTACCCAAGCGTAAAGCCTTGTGGTTAACCATTCGTTGCGCTGCCGGCCGTGCGTTCATACATGGGAAACATTGTCGGGTGGACAGGTAAAGTGAAAAGGTCTAACGCATTGCCATGATCAGGAGAGCGGTAAAACTCGTCGAAAACAGCGTGCTGGAATCGGGCAGACGCACCGTCAGCATCGAAAGGCGCGCACTTGAGGCGCTCGAACGCGCTTTCGACGATGGGCTCGCCGGACCCTTTACCCGTGCCGTCGAGATGATTGGCGAGAATACCGGCCGCGTGATCGTCACCGGCGTCGGCAAGAGCGGCCATATCGGCACCAAGATCGCCGCCACCTTCGCTTCGACGGGCACGCCCGCGTTTTTCGTCCATGCGGCGGAAGCCAATCACGGCGATCTCGGCATGATCGCCGGCGACGACGTCGTGCTGGCGATCTCCAAGGGCGGCGAGAGCGCCGAACTGAAGAGCATCATTTCCTATACGCGGCGTTTTTCCATTCCGCTGATCGCCATGACCTGCAGCCCGCAATCCTCACTGGCGACGGCTTCGGATGTCGCGCTGCTGATTCCCAACGAGGAAGAGGCCTGTCCCAACGGGCTGGCGCCAACCACATCGACGATGATGCAACTTGCGCTCGGCGACGCGCTGGCGATTGCGCTTCTCGACGCGCGCGGCTTCACGGCGACGGATTTCCATGTTTTCCATCCCGGTGGCAAGCTGGGGGCGAGCCTGATGCATGTCGCCGACATCATGCATACCGGCGACCGCGTGCCGCTGGTCGCGAAGGGCACGTCCGTGCCCGATGCGATCAAGGTACTGTCGCACAAGCATTTCGGCTGCGTCGGCGTGCTCGATGCGGATGGCCGGCTTTGCGGCATCGTGACGGATGGCGACATGTCCCGCAACCTCAGCCGCAACCTGGCGGAGCTGAAGGTCGACGACATCATGACGCGAGCGCCAAAGACAGTCCGACCCACGGTGCTGGCGACGGCGGCCCTGGCGCTGCTCGAGCAGCATAAGATCGGTGCGCTCATCGTCATTGACGACGAACAGCGCCCGATCGGGCTCGTTCACTTCCACGATCTCCTGCGGATCGGCGTCGCCTGATCAGGTTGGCTCGACCGTCAGGTCGCGGCCGTTGCTCGAAACCACCTTGACCTGAGTTCCGGCCGGAAGATCCGGCCCAATGACCTGCCACATCGTATCGTCGAGACGAATGCGGCCGCGGCCTTCGCGGATCGGCTCGCGCAGCGTGGCGGTACGGCCGACGAGGCTCGCACCACGCTGATTGAGGAATGGCTCGTCGGTGGCGTCGTTGCGCAGCGTTATCCGCCGGCCAATGAACGTTGCGGCGACGGCGAGGACGGCGAAGAGGATCGCCTGAAGTTCCCAGACCCAGAAGGCGGCGTCCCAGAAAAGCAGCGACAGAATACCGACGGCAAGGGCGGCGAGTCCGATCCAGACCAGGAAGAAGCCCGGCACGACCATTTCGGCGGCAAGCAGTGCGAGGCCTGCAACCCACCAGCTCCACGGTCCAAGTTCGCCGACGATCCTGGCCAGCATGGCTTATCGCTCCGAATTGGGATTGAAGGGATTGGGCGGCGGGGCGACCGGAGGCGTCGAGCGCGCCGGACCGGGACGCGGCCGCGGCGGAGGCGGCGGGTTGCTGCCGTCGCCAAAGACTTCGCGGGCAATCGCGCCGATGCCGCCGAGCGAGCCGAGAATGGAGGAAGCCTCCATCGGCATCAGCACGACCTTGGCATTGCTGCCCTGGCCGATCGAAGCCAATGCTTCCGTATATTTCTGCGCCACGAAATAGTTGATTGCCTGTACGTCACCGACGGCAATGGCTTCGGAGACCATGCGCGTCGCCTTGGCTTCGGCCTCGGCCAGTCGTTCGCGGGCCTCGGCTTCGCGGAAAGCCGCCTCGCGCTGACCTTCGGCTTCCAGAATGGCGGACTGCTTGGCGCCTTCGGCCCGCAGGATCTGGGCGTTGCGGAAGCCTTCGGCTTCGAGCACTTGGGCGCGCTTCTCGCGCTCCGCCTTCATCTGCCGGGCCATCGCATCCACGAGATCCGTCGGCGGGCGGATGTCCTTGATTTCGATGCGAGTGACCTTGATGCCCCAGGGTTGCACGGCATCGTCGACAACGCGCAGCAGGCGGTCGTTGATGGCGTCGCGGTTCGAGAGCAGCTCGTCGAGATCCATCGAGCCCATGACCGAGCGGATGTTGGTCATGGTCAGGTTCAGGATGGCGTTTTCGAGATTGGAAACCTGATAGGCGGCCTGCGCGGCGTTCAGCACCTGGTAGAAGGCGACGGCATCGGCGGCAACCGAGGCGTTGTCCTTGGTGATGACCTCCTGCGTCGGCACGTCGAGCACCTGCTCCATGACGTTCATGCGGGCGCCGATGCGCTCGATGAAGGGTGTGATGAGATTGAGGCCGGGTTCAAGCGTGCGCGTATAACGGCCGAAACGCTCGATCGTGTAGCGATAGCCCTGGGGCACCGTCTTGATGCCTGCAAACAGCACCAAGATGACGAAAATCACCAGTGCGATCACAACGATATCGAAGCCGCCGAGCAGCATGTAGTCCTCCCTGAGCCCGTGTAACTGACGTGGTGAGTTACCATGTTCTTTGCAAGGAAGGAATGACGGTCTTGCTTGTCAAATCAGGGTGATAGGCCGGCGTTGCCGAGATGGCGCTTCCCGATGCAGCCGCCTGTCGGGCAGCGGGTGAGAAAGGGCTGATCGTTCGGCTTCGGTTTGCCCGCGCCGGCGCCGGAACAGCCGGCCTCCGCATCGCTCACGCCCAGCCCTGCAGCTCGCGGCGCACGACCTTTTCCAGCACCTGCATGCCGTCCTCGCTGTCGTTCAGGCAGGGGATGTGGGTGAACTGTTCGCCGCCATTGTGCTTGAAAGAATGAGCGGCCTGTTCGGCAATCTCTTCCAGCGTCTCCAGACAGTCGGAAACGAAGCCGGGGTTCATGACGGCGATGCGTTTGACGCCGTCCTGCGCCAGCTTTTCGACGGTCTTGTCGGTGTAAGGCTGCAGCCATTCCTCCGGCCCGAAACGGGACTGGAAGGTGACCATGAAGTTTTCCTCGGCCAGTCCGAGACGCTCGCGCAGCAGGCGTCCGGTCTTCTGACACTGGCAATAATAAGGATCGCCCTGCTGGAAATAGGAGAGCGGAATGCCGTG
The DNA here is from genome assembly GCF_052946295.1 of Rhizobium sp. KDH_Rht_773_N. Lineage (NCBI taxonomy): Bacteria > Pseudomonadati > Pseudomonadota > Alphaproteobacteria > Hyphomicrobiales > Rhizobiaceae > Rhizobium > Rhizobium sp. KDH_Rht_773_N. The sequence continues at coordinate 2,531,549 of NZ_CM129525.1, forward strand.
GAAGGAGGCCAGCAGCATCTCCGGTTTCCAGTCGAGGGTGGCAAGATGCCGTTCGACGGATTTGGCGAGCGCTTCGATATAGGTCTCGTCGTCATGATAATCCGGCACCGTGCGCAGTGCCGGCTGCCAGCGCATGGTGAGCAGCTTCTGGAAGGCCTTGTCGTTGACCGTCGCGGTGGTGGCAGCCGCATATTGCGGGTAGAGCGGGAAAAGCAGGATGCGGTCGCAGCCTTCGTCCTTCAGCGCCTGGATGCGCGAAGGGATGGAGGGCGTACCATAACGCATCGCCCAGTCGACCTTGACGTTGGGCAGATCCTTCAGCCGTTCGGCCATGAAATCCGACTGGTTGCGGGTATAGGTGCGCAGCCAGCTTTCGTTCAGGTCCTTGTTCCAGATCGTCTCATAGGCCTTGCCCACCTTCTGCGGGCGCGTGTTGAGCACGATACCGAACAGGATCGGATACCATTTCCACGGCGACCACTCGATGACGCGCTTGTCCGTCAGGAATTCGCGCAGGTAGCGGCGCATGGAGGTGTAGTCGGTGCCATCAGGCGTGCCGAGATTGACCAGCAGGATGCCGACCTTGCCGAATTGGACGGCGGGATGGTCCACCGGGCGGATTGCAGTGTCTGTCATTCTGGCCCCAACGCGCTTTCGTGTCTTGCCGGCTCACACGAGCCAGCCGACCACGGTTCACCCTATAAGAAGAAAAGCCGGTCCGGGAAACCCCGGACCGGCTATGATGATCGGGACAAATCGTCTTACTTGGCCGGTACCTGGATTTCCTCGCCGATCCTGAGATGGCGCGGGTTCGGGCTGCCGTTGGCTTCCGACAGTTTGCGCCATTCGGCGCCGTCGCCGTAGAAGGTCCTGGCGAGATCCCAGAACGTGTCGCCGGCCACGATGACATGGGTCGAGGGGGCAGCCGGCGCCGAAGCTGCGGGAGTTGCAGGGGCCGGCGCGGGTTCTGCCGACGGAGCCGGCGTCGCGGGGGCCGGAGCCGGTTGGGCCGAAGGCGCCGGTGCTGCCGGTGCCGGTGCCGGCTCGGCGGAAGGAGCGGGTGCCGCCTGCGCAATTTCGGTAATGCGGCCGTCCGTATAGGGCTTATAGGGCGAGTGCGCGGCAATATATTCAGCCGTCACATCGGCGAGGTCCGGACCGTAGTCATAGGCATTCTGACCGTCCTTGAAGGCGACATAGCCGTCGCCGCCGGCGCGCATGAAGTTGTTGGTGGCGACGCTATAGGTCTTGGCATTGTCGATCGGCACGAACGTGTCGCCATCCTTGACCTGGACGTCGCTGACGCGGCTGCCGACCGGCTTCGACTGGTCGAAGGAGAATTTGAGGCCGGCGACCTGCGGGAAGCGGCCGGCGCCCTGGTCGATCTGGCTGACGCCGTTTTCAAGCGCCTTGACGATATCGGCGCCCGTCAGCTGGAAGGTGGCGAGCGTGTTCTGGAAGGGCAGCACGGTGATGACTTCGCCCTGGGTGACGTCGCCGCCATCGATGGAGGCGCGCAGGCCACCGCCGTTCTGGATGGCGATGGTCACGCCCTGGTTCTTGCTGCGGTCGAGCATGGCGTCGGCCACGAGATTGCCCATCGAGCATTCCTTGACGCGGCATACCTTGCGGTCGCCCTCGATCGGGCCTTCGGAGGAGCCGATCACCTTCTTGCGCAGTTCCTCGATCGGTTTTGCCAGTTCGACGATGCGGGCTGTCACGGCCGGATCGGGAGCAAAGGAGGAATCGATCAGGATCGGGTCGCCCTTGGCCTCCTTGACGACTCCGTTGTCATCGAAGTTCACGACGAGATCGCCGAGATATTTGCTGTAGGAGGCTGCCTGCACCACCGGCACCTTGTAGCCGCCGGGATTGTCGACCATCGTCGGGTAGGGGCCTTCGGCCTTCGGGTCGGTGTTCGAGAGCAGGCTGTGCGAATGGCCGCCGACGACCACATCGACATCGGGGATCTTGGCGATCATCGCAAGGTCGCGCGGATAGCCGACATGGGTGAGCGCAATGATCTTGTTGACGCCTTCGCCCTTCAGCTTTTGCACTTCGGCCGTGATGCTCTGGACATCATCGGCGATCGTCACGTTCGGGCCGGGCGAGGAAAGCTCCGGCGTATCGTTGGTGACGGCGCCGACGATGCCGATCTTCTGGCCGCCGACATCGAGTACGAGCGAGGGCTTGACGCGATCGCCGATCTTGGAGGCGGCACTTGCCTTGACGTTGGCGGTGACGACCGGGAACTGCACCTTGTCGAGAAAGGTCGCAAGCCCGTCCTCGCTGTCGTCGAATTCATGGTTGCCGACCGTCATGGCGTCGAACTTCATGAGGTTCAGCATCTCGGCTTCGGCCGCGCCCTTGTAGGTCGTGTAGAACAGCGAGCCCTGGAAGTTGTCGCCGGCATTGAGCAGCAGCGTGTTCTTTCCGTTCAGGGCCTGGCGGCGCTGGTCGATGGCGGTCTTCAGCCGTGCGGCGCCGCCAAAGCACTCGTTCTTGCCTTCTTCCTCGGCAGAGCACGTGGAATCGAACTTGTTGATCGATTCGATGCGCGAGTGGAAATCGTTGATATGCAGAATATTGAGTTCGTAATCCGCAAATGCGGCGCTCGTGCTCAGCGCCAGAATAGACGCGGTCAAAAGACCGAAGCTGAAAGACTTCGTCATCCCTGTTCTCCTGATTAAGGCCAGGCTGTTTACCCCTGATCCTGGCCGTCCCTCACGTGGATCGTCACCGACGATGCCGGCGCGCGGATGTTTCCACCTCGGCGGGCCAACCGCAAGAGAGAAGCTGTGCAGGTGGTGTCGCTTTCCAAGGGGCTATCGACAAAAAAGCCGGTGCCGCGGCCGATTCCGGGGATAGCGCGATTTAGCTGCGGCGCGTCAGGACGAACTGTGCGCCGGCATCCGACGTGCAGTTCAGCTGGCTCGTGCTGACAAGGGCACAATTGACCTTGGACTGGGTGTTGCGAACCAGCGAGGTCATGTTGATTTCCACCAGCGACGGTGAGGTGTTGACATAGGTGCCAGAGGCCAGAAGCTGGTTGCTGTCGGTTGTGCGCGTCGTGAAGGTGCCGCCCTGGAAGGTGGAAACGATGCCGTTCGGGTCGGCCCAGGTTCCTTCGACACCCGTCGGAGCGGGCGCGGATGCGACAGGCAGCGGCCGCGGACCGGAAGAAACGCAGGCGGCAAGAGCTGCCGATGCAACCGCAAGAACGAGACCAGTTCTGATTTTCATAAGGCTTCTCCCGGCGAATTCGGAGCGGAAATTATTCGCGAACTTCGCGCAAAACATGGCGCGGGCATCCCGCGAAGGCAAGCCTTCGGGAGAGGCCGGCGGGCATTTAGACAGCAGGCGTTACAAAAATGCCCGCCTTGCAGCGGGCATCCTGGAAAGCGTTATGGCAAGGCTTAGCGAACGAGGATGTTCTTGAACTGCCAAGGATCCTTGGTGTCGATGTCTTCCGGGAACAGGCCCGGGCGACCGTCGAGCGGGGTCCAGTCGGTATAGTGGCCTTCGACCGGGCCAAGGTACTGGAGCTGCACTTCGAGGCAGCGCTTGTAATCCATCTCGTCGGCCTCGACGATGCCGGCCTTCGGATTTTCCAGCGCCCAGACCATGCCGGCGAGAACGGCGGACGTTACCTGCAGGCCGGTTGCATTCTGGTAGGGGGCGATGCGGCGGGTCTCTTCCAGCGACAGGCGCGAACCGTACCAGTAGGCGTTCTTGTCGTGGCCGTAGAGCAGCACGCCGAGTTCGTCGATGCCGTCGACCAGTTCGTTCTCATCGAGAACGTGGAGGACCGGCTGCGGCTTGCCGCCGTTGCCGAACATCTCATGCAGCGAGAGGACCGCGTCGTTGGCCGGATGATAGGCATAGTGGCAGGTCGGGCGATAGGTGACGTCGCCGTCCTTGTCCCGGACCGTAAAGAAATCGGCGATCGAGATCGATTCGTTGTGGGTGACGAGGAAACCGTATTGCGGGCCGGGCGTCGGGCACCAGGTGCGTACGCGGGTGTTGGCGCCGGGCTGCTCCAGGAAGATGGCGGCCTTGGAGCCCTTCTTGTGCTTCTTGGCGTTCTTCGGCATCCAGTTTTCATGGGTGCCCCAGCCGAGCTCTGCCGGCTGCAGCCCTTCGGAGATGAAGCCTTCGACGGACCAGGTGTTCCAGAAGACGTTGAGCGGCTTCGGATGGATGGTGCGCTGCGTATCGCGCTCGGCGATGTGGATGCCCTTGACGCCGACCTTCTTCATGAGCTTGGCCCATTCCTCGCGGTCGTCCTGGCCCGGTTCGTCGAACTTCAGGCCGATGTCCTTGGCGAGGTTGAGCAGCGCCTGCTTGACGAACCAGGACACCATGCCCGGATTTGCGCCGCAGGTGGAAACGGCGGTCGTGCCGCCCGGGTTCTTGGCCTTTTCCTTGCGAACGGTTTCGCGCAGCGCGTAGTTCGTGCGGTCTTCGTTCTTCATGTTCTTGTCGAAATAGAAGCCGAGCCAGGGCTCGACGACGGTATCGATATAGAGCACGTCCAGCTTGCGGCAGAGCTTGATGATGTCGAGCGACGAAGTGTCGACCGAAAGGTTGACGCAGAAGCCCTGTCCTTCGCCTTCGGTCAGGAGCGGCTTCAGCAGTTCCTTGTAATTGTCCTTGGTCACGTGCGCCTGGATGTGCTTGACGCCGTGCTTTTCCAGAATGTGGGCATCGTCCGTGCGCGGGTCGATGACAACCATCCGGCTCTTGTCGAACTTGAAATGGCGCTCGATCAGGGGCAGCGTGCCGCGGCCGATGGAGCCAAAGCCGATCATGACGATCGGACCGGTAATTTCGCCATATACCGGATAGTTCTGTTCCGTCATTCTTTTCTCCTGTTGGAAGGGAACGAAGGCGTTCAGCCTAAAGAATTCATGTGAAAATGCGACGAAGCTCGCGAAGTGACCGGCTCTAATCACAAAATGGCGTCACAATAAAGAGCGTTCCCCTGCAAAGATCAAATATCGGCGCTGCAAATTGCGCGCAATTTCCGCATGAGTTCGGCCCGCTGCAGGCTTAGTCCTTTGTACGCGGCCTGCCGGTCATCCAGCGCTTCCAGCTGATCGGCAAAGCCGGCTGCCAGTTTCTGCGCCAGCGGATGGTGGGCAATGGCGGCGAGCGGATCGATATAGATGCGGATGGTGAAGAGAATGTCGCCCGAAACAGGCAGCTTGCGGAGCGTCTGGCGCTCGACGCGCACGAAACGCTCAGCAAGCGTGAAGGCTTCGGTATGAGGTGGCCGGCGATGTTTGGAAACCGGAAGGAAGAGATCCGCCGTGGCGTTGAGCGACCAGTTCAGCCGCTCGACCGGCTGGGCGATCTGCAGGCTGTCGAAGATGCGGGTGATCAGTGCGGCATTGCGCGAGCCTTCGCCGAAGCCCGGCACATCCGCATGGATCTCATGCATCGGCCGTCCGAATTTCTCCCGCAACGACCATGAGGAGGGAAAGGCGACATGAGCGGCCACGAGATGCCAGCCGTCGTCCCTGCGGCGCATCAGAACGAGATCGTCCTGGATGAGCGAACCGGCCCTGAAAAGAGGCGGCAGATCGGACGTATCCTGCCGGTGCATTGCCGGATGCCGCTCGGCAAGATGCGCGAGGAGAACGTCCAGCGCCTCCTGCTGGGCTGCTTCCGTCCCGTCCTCCGCGACGAAGATATCGTCGAAGCGCTCGTTCGCCAGCCGCGCCTTTTCCTTCAGATAGACGTCGAGATCACCGTCAGGCTCGATCCAGCGGGCTGTATCGAGCGGCATCAGGCCGATCGTGAAAGGTCGGGCCGAACCGTCATAGGGTGTGTAGGTCGGGCGTTTCATCGCCGCTCCTCGGTTGCGCCCGGCGGTTTGCCGGTTCGGCTTGCGGCTCAGCGTTTCAGAGCCTCCAGCCCTTCCGCCACCGTCGTCAGCGCGACTTCCGTGATCTCGTATTCGGCAACACCATGGACGGTGAAGGGATCGGCCGCCACGTAAGCTTCGATCTCCGCGCGTTCGCCAGCGGCAAGAATGACGCCGCCGGTGCGCGGCACCTTGCGGCCGGAGGCGAGGAACCAGCCTTTGGCATATCCTTCCCTCACCCAGGCCATATGCGGCTCCATGTGCCTGTCGGCCTCTTCGTTGGGCTTCACGTAGGTCAGGGAGAGGATAAACATTGATCAATCCTTTTGCAGCGTGGCGCGGATCAGGCCGCGCAGCGAATTTCCGACGTAAAGCGCGCCCTTGTCCAGCTCATCCGATGTGATGCGGCCGACGCGGGCCTTGCGCTGGCAGATAAGCTCGGTGCGCAGCACGCCGGCAAGCAGGCCGCAGGAGATCGGCGGCGTCTTGAGAAAACCGGAGCCGTCATCAAGGAAGATCGAGGTGATCGTTCCTTCGCAGACTTCCTGCCGCTCGTTGAGCAGGACGACCTCATCTGCCTGCTGCGGCGAGAATTCGGCGCGCGCCGCCTCGTAGACAGCGCGGCGTGTGGTCTTGATGCGCAGCAGCCTGTCGCCGGAATCGAGACGCGTGCCGGCGATGCGGACCTTCCAGACCGTGTCCTGCGGCAGCGGCGTGAAGGGGGCGGTGGCGATATCGATCCGGCCCTGTCCGTCGAAAGTCAGCCTGACGCGGCGCGGCTCCTCACCGTCCTTCACGGCATCTTCCAGCTTCGCGACCACATCGACCGGATCGGGAAAGCCGATGCGGCGGGCGGAACGGGAGAGGCGGGCAAGATGCAGGCGCAGGCGAACGAAACCTTCATCCGGTTGCCAGCGCAGGGTTTCGATCAGCGAAAAATCCGTCATCGGGCGATCCATTGGTCGCCGACGGCGAAGCGGGCCTTGAGCAGGCATTCCTCATATTCAGCCTCAGCCGTGGAATCGAAGACGATGCCGCCGCCGACATTGAAGACCGCCTTGCCGCCATCGAAGAGGGTCATGGTGCGGATGGCGACGGAAAAGCGCATCGCCCCATCGGGCGAGATCATGCCGATTGCGCCGCAATAGGCATCGCGCGGGCCGTCTTCGAGATCGTGGAGGATCTCCATGGCGCGGATCTTCGGCGCACCGGTGATCGAGCCGCAGGGAAAAAGCGCGGCGAAGATGTCACCGACGGACAGATCGGGCCGTAGCTTTGCCTGGACGTGGCTGACCATCTGGTGCACGGTCGGATAGGTCTCGATTGCGAAGAGTTTGGGAACGTCGAGCGTTCCGACTTCCGATATGCGCGAAACGTCATTGCGCAGCAGGTCGACGATCATGCGGTTTTCCGCCTGCGTCTTGATGTCGGCCTTCATCGCTTCGATGATCTCCGCGTCCTCCGTGGGCGTTGCGCCGCGCCTGGCGGTGCCCTTCATCGGATGGGTCTCGATCCAGCCATTTTCGTCGGTGCGGAAAAACAGTTCCGGCGAGCGGGAAAGAATGATCGGGCCGCCGAGATCGGCAAAAGCACCGTATTTGACCGGCTGACGGTCGATCAGCGACCAGAAAGCGGCAAGCGGGTCGCCGCTCCAGCGCGCCTCGATCGGCATCGTCAGGTTGGCCTGATAGATATCGCCGAGGCGCAGATGCCGGTGGAGGCGTTCGAAACGCTCCTTATATATGGGGAAATCCCAGCCCGCCTTCGGTGCGGTCAGGAATTCCTCGTTTTCGAGGCGCTGTCGTGGTTTCGCAAGAGGATGGCCGTTCGGCTGCGGCGCTTCAAAGACGCCGAACAGCAACAGTGGCGTTTCCCGGTTCTCCTGCGCGAAAGGAGCGAGTTTCGCCTCGAAGAGATGGCCTGCCTCGTAGGCCATGTAACCGGCAAGCCATTTGCCGGCCTTCTGCGCCTCCTCCATCTGTTTCAGCGCCGGCAGAAATTCCGCGCGCGTGCGGGCGACGATCATGTCGTCGGGACCGGCGAAGAGCATGACTTCGCCGGTCGTGTCGTCCCGGAACAGAATGAAGGGTTCGGATGCTGCCATGAGCTTTCCAGCGCCGGCGCAGGCTCCCGTGGCTTATGCCTTGTCCAGCGCTTCCAGTTCGTCGATCAGCCCTTCGATCATCGACAGGCCCTTGCTCCAGAAGGAGGGATCGGTCGCATCGAGGCCGAAGGGCTTCAGCAGTTCGGAGTGATGCTTGGTGCCTCCGGCCTTCAGCATCTCGAAATACTTCTCCTGGAAACCTGTCTCAGCCTTCTGGTAGACGGCGTAGAGCGAGTTCACCAAGCAATCGCCGAAAGCGTAGGCATAGACGTAGAAGGGCGAATGGATGAAGTGAGGGATATAGGCCCAGTAGGTTTCATAGCCCTCAGAGATCCTGATCGCCGGGCCGAGGCTTTCCGACTGGACGGACAGCCAGAGCTCGCCGATGTCGTCAGCGGTCAGTTCGCCGGCCTTGCGGGCGGTGTGGACCTTGCGCTCGAATTCGTAGAAGGCAATCTGGCGCACGACCGTGTTGATCATGTCCTCGACCTTCTGGGCGAGCATCGCCTTGCGCTCGCGCTTGTCCGTCGTGCGGTCGAGCAGGGCGCGGAAGGTCAGCATCTCGCCGAAGACGGAGGCGGTTTCGGCGAGCGTCAGCGGCGTCTGGCACATGAGCGCGCCCTGCGCACCGGCAAGAACCTGATGTACGCCGTGGCCCAGTTCGTGGGCGAGCGTCATCACATCGCGCGGCTTGCCCATATAGTTGACGAGCACGTAGGGGTGGGCCGAAGGGACGGTCGGATGGGCGAAGGCGCCGGGCGCCTTGCCGGGGCGAACGGGGGCGTCGATCCACTGCTCGTCGAAGAAACGCCTGGCAATATCAGCCATTTCCGGTGCGAAATTGCCGTAGGCCGACAGAACCGTATCCTTGGCTTCCGACCAGGAAATGATGGCGCTGGAGGTCTCCGGAAGCGGCGCATTGCGATCCCAGAAGTTCATCTGCTCCATGCCGAGCCACTTCGCCTTCATTTTGTAGTAGCGGTGCGACAGGCGCGGATAGGCCTCCTTGACGGCTGCAGCAAGGGCATCGACCACATCGCGCTCGACGCGGTTTGCCAGGTGGCGGCTGTCGGCAATGTCTTCGAAGCCGCGCCAGCGGTCGGAAATTTCCTTGTCCTTGGCGAGCGTGTTGGTGATCAGCGTGAAGGTGCGGATATTGGTCTTGAAGGTTTCGGCAAGCGCCATTGCCGCCTTGCGACGCACTTCCGGATCCTTTTCCTGCAGCATGTTCAGCGCCACTTCGAGCGGCAGTTTCTCGCCGTCGATTTCGAAGCGCAGCTCCGCCATGGTCTCGTCGAAGAGGCGGTTGAAGGCGGCCGCCGACGTCATCGACTTTTCGAGGAAGAGCTGTTCCAGCTTGTCCTCAAGCTGGTAGGGCTTGTCCTTGCGCAGGTCGACCAGCCAGGGACGATAGTGACCGGCAAGCGGATCGTTTGCCATGCAGGCGTCGATGACGGCGTCGTCGATGCGGTTCAGCTCGAGGGCGAAGAACAGCAGGCGGCCGGAATAGTCAGTCAGCTTGGCCTGGACGTCGCCATAGAGCTTGCCGTTTGCCGGGTTGGACGTATCGGAGAAATAGGTGAGGCCGGCAAACGAGCCGAGCCGGCCCATGATATCGTCGAGCGCCTCATATTCCTTCAGCGCCTGGCCGATGCCTTCCTCGCCTTTCCTGGTCGCCGCTTCGGACAGCTTGCCCTTCCACTTGGTTTCGAAATCGGACGCTGCCTTGCCGGCCTTTTCCATGTCGGAAACGAAGGCGGTGGAGGTGGCGGAAGGATAGAGGTCCTGCAGGCGCCAACCCGGAAGCTCGCCCAGGGCCGGGTCCGCCGCTGCGGCGGCAGCCGTTGCCGAAAGGTAAAGATCGGCGTGCGCAAGCTGATGTCTCATCGGGCTGTTCCTCTTCCTCTTTTATAACAGTTTGTCTGTCTAAGCGCCGGAAGGTTCCGCATCAAGGGTTTTCGGCGCCTGGAAGGCCTTGTAACGGCACGAAAACGGCTCGTCACAATCGTTAAAATGCAATTGTTTCTCAAAACAGGATGTTCAAGCCTTTCTGTCAGAGTGCGCTTCATGGTTTCGCATGAAGTGAGGCGACAATGACCGGTTACAATGAGCTCAAGGGAGCAGGGCAGATCCTTGTGGTCGAGGACGATCCCGTGCAGCGCCGTCTGCTCAAGAACGCGATCGAGCGTAGCGGCCATGTGGTGCATCAGGCCGAGAACGGCCGCATCGGGCTGGAGATGGTGAAGCGCGATCCCGGCCTTTTCAACGTCATCGTGCTCGATCTGATGATGCCGGAAATGACCGGCCTCGAATTCCTCGAAGCGCTGCATGATTTCGGCACCCAGATCCCGGTCATCGTCCAGACGGGCCAAGGCGGCATCGAGACGGTCGTGCAGGCGATGCGCGCCGGTGCCTTCGATTTCGTCGTCAAGCCGGTCTCTCCCGAGCGGATCAACACGTCGATTTCCAATGCCATGAAGCTCGACCAGCGCGAGGTGAAGGCCCGTGCCGGCCGTCGTTCGCGCTCGGGTTCCGTCGGCTTCGACGACATCGTTTCGGCAAGCCCGGCAATGATCCGCGTCATCGATCTGGCGCAGCGCGCCTCGCAGTCGAACATTCCCGTCGTGCTCGAAGGCGAATCGGGCGTCGGCAAGGAGCTGGTGGCACGTGCCATCCAGTCGGCCGGCGATCGCGCCACCAAGCCGTTCGTGACGGTCAATTGCGGTGCCATTCCGCACAATCTCGTGGAGAGCATTCTCTTCGGCCACGAGAAGGGCGCCTTCACTGGGGCGACCGAAAAGCATATCGGCAAGTTCATGGAGGCCGATGGCGGCACCATCTTCCTCGACGAGATCGGTGATCTGCCGCTCGAAGTGCAGGTGAAGCTGCTGCGCGCCGTTCAGCAGGGCGAGATCGAGACCGTCGGTGCGCGTACGGCGCACAAGGTCAATGTCCGCCTGATCTCGGCGACCAACAAGGATCTGATCGAAGAGGTCAAGAACGGCCACTTCCGCGAAGACCTCTACTACCGCCTGAACGTCTTCCCGATCACCATTCCGGCGCTGCGCAAGCGCAAGGAGGACATTCCGCATCTGGTGCGCGTCTTTGCCGACCGCTTCTCCAGCGAGCAGAAGAACGGCCGGCGCATGACGGTCAATGCCGGCGCGCTGGCACTGCTGACCGCCTATGACTGGCCGGGCAATATCCGCCAGCTGGAAAACGCGATCTTCCGCGCCGTCGTGCTTGCCGAAGGCCAGGAACTGACGGAAGCCGACTTCCCGCAGATCGCAGCCCAGCTTCCGAATTACGACGTCGTGGATCACCTGGCACTCGTTGCCGACAATTCGCACCTCGACCCGGACGCGGAATTTCCGGAAGACTATCCGGCGGAGACGGTTGCCGAGACGATACGTCGCGGGAGCGAAGCGCCCGACAACGCGATATCGAGCGTCAACCAGTCCGGCGACGTTCGAAGGCTTGCCGATGTCGAGGAAGAACTGATTCGTTTTGCCCTGAAGTTTTACCGGGGGCAGATGAGTCAAGTGGCAAGAAAGCTAGGTATCGGCCGGTCCACACTTTACAGAAAACTCAAGGACTACGGTATCGACCCCGATAATCCTCAGAAAGATGCGGCATAACAGCCTTTTTATTAAGAAAGAGGCAACCACATTTCGTTACCGTCCATAAACCACTTGTTAGCGGCTCGTTCACTATGTAAAGAAAAGGTTGATCATGTGTGGCATTTTTGCCATCGTGTGACCGCAATTGACAGCCATTTGAGACAGCACAGGACATTGACTGTCTGACGGGGACCGAGTTGCCGAATCTGAATGGGAATACCAAGCTTTCGCGCTTGAGTTGGCGCCTGCCATGCGCCAAGATTGGCGGAAAGGCAATTAGGACGGCAGCGGCCGCCCTTCTTGCACTCGCGGTTTCCTCGCCGGTATTCGTCGGCACACCGTCTCAGGCCGCCGGGGATACCCGCAGTCTCAAGCTCTATTTCATCCATACCGGCGAAAAGGCCGTCATCACCTACAAGCGCAACGGCAAGTTCGACCCTAAGGGTCTCGAGCAGCTCAACCGCTTCCTGCGCGACTGGCGCAAGAACCAGCCGACGAAGATGGACCCGCGCCTCTTCGACCTTATCTGGGAAGTCTACCGCCAGTCCGGCTCCAGGGATTATATCAACGTCGTCTGCGGTTTCCGCTCGCCGGCCACCAACGAGATGCTGCGCGGTCGTTCGCGTAATTCCGGTGTCGCCGAAAAGAGCCAGCACATGCTCGGCAAGGCGATGGATTTCTTCATTCCCGACGTGAAGCTCGCCACATTGCGCGCCATCGGCATGAAGATGCAGGTCGGCGGCGTCGGCTTCTATCCGAAGTCCGGTTCGCCCTTCGTGCATATGGATGTCGGCGGCGTTCGCGCCTGGCCGCGCATGAGCCGCGACGAGCTGGTCCGGCTCTTCCCCGACGGCAATACCATTCATATTCCCGCCGACGGCAAGCCGCTGCCGGGCTACCAGCAGGCCATGGCCGATTATAAGCGCCGCATGGCGAATGGCAGCCAGATCATGATGGCGAGCGCTGCCGATGTCGCGTCGGACGAACCTCGCAAGCAGAAGACGCTGTTTGCGGTCCTCTTTGGCGGCGGTGCCGACGAGGAAGAGGATAATTCCGAGGATAGCACGCCGGTGGCCGTCGCCAAGGCGACACCGCCCAAGGCCGAGGCCGTTCCGGCCGCCGAGCCGCAGCAGCAGACCGAAGTGGCAGGCGTGAATGCGCCGGTGCCGCAGGTTCGCCCGGCCTTCAGCAACCAGCTTGCCGGCAACGAGGTTGCCAATGCCCTGGTGCCGCCGTCCGCGGGTAACGCCGCCCAGCAGGCGCTTGCCGCCATGCCGGCGGGCCAGCCGCAGGAACCGGAGCATTTTGCCGATCTCAGCGGTTACAGCATTCCGGTCCCCTCGCTCCTCGGTCAGCGTCGTGCCCCGGGTGATGCCGAACTTGCCTCTGTCGATCCGAATCTGATGTCGACTGGTGTTCCGACCCCGTCCGAACGTCCGGCCCTTGCCGAAAACCTGCTGGCCGCGCAGAACGCCGACCCGGAAGCGGAGGAAGACGAGGCCGATCAGGATATGCTTTCGCCCGCCATGGCGGCGGCGCTTGCAAAGCAGCAGGATGAGAGCGGCAATGCCGAGCTTGCCATGAACGCGCCTTCCGAGCCGCAGACCGTCGAACAGGCGATCAATGCGGCGGCGCCGACAAATCCGCCGGCGCTCGACAAGCCGCCGATGCAGCTTGCAGCCCTTGCTCCGATGACCAAATCTGCCAGCTTTGCCGCGCCTGCCGCAGCACCGAAGCCTGTCGCGGTCGATAGTCCGATCGCGCAGGGCGTTCCGACCAAGGGCGGTCGTCCGACGAAGCAGGAGGCGGTTGCCGCCGACGAAAGCCGCCAGACGGTGCGGACCGAGCCGAAGCTGACCCAGAAGATGATTTCGCAGTGGGCGCTGACCAACGCTCGCCTGGAAATGGCCTCCAAGAAAGTGCAGGCGCCGCGCTTCGTCAGCCAGACGCTGCGCGCCCAGCCGACCGCGGTCTATGCCGAAGGTTTCGTGAAGACGGCGTCGGTCGATCCCGCCCGCTTCAGCGGCACGGCCGTCAACTTCATGGAAGTGCGCAAGTTCAACGCGCGCTGATCCCGTCCGTATCCCGAACAGACAAGGCCGCCGGATCGTCTCCGGCGGCCTTCGTTCTTGTGGTGGCGGCACGGCGAATATCGCGGCCGGTCCTTCGATGGGGCAAAAGAAAAGCCGCCGAAACGGCGGCTCCCTGAAAATGCGGTTGGGCCGCCCTCAGCCTTCGGGTGGCGATTCGATCATGCCGAGGGCATGCAGGTAGGTGTCGAGGATCGCATCTTCTTCCATGCGCTCCTGTTCGTCCTTCTTGCGCAGCGCAACGACCTTCTTGAGGATCTTGGTGTCGAAGCCCATGCCCTTGGCTTCGCCATAGACGTCCTTGATGTCGTCGGCGATGGTCTTCTTTTCTTCTTCCAGGCGTTCAATGCGCTCGACAAAAGCGCGAAGCTGATCGCGGGCGACGCCATGTGCATCAGACATCCGTGTTCTCCTGATTTCGGGATATGAATGCGAGTTGCCAGTGACTGCCGCGAAGTGCCGCCAGCGTCAAGGCGCTTTCAGGACGGATGGCTTATTTGTGCGGGTTGTTCACCTCAAAAGCCGCCTTTTGCACAGGCGATGCTTCCGTCTGGTGAAGGTTCTTCCAGTCCTCATAGGGCATGCCGTAGACGATCTCGCGCGATTCGTCCTTCGTCATCGCGACGCCTTCGGCTTCCGCGGCCTCGCGATACCAGTTGGACAGGCAATTGCGGCAGAAGCCGGCAAGGTTCATCAGATCGATGTTCTGCACGTCGGTCCGTTCGCGAAGATGCGCGACGAGACGGCGGAAGGCTGCGGCCTCGAATTCCGTCTGCTGTTTCTTGCTGAGCGTGGTCATGGGGCAAGTCCTTTCACTCAATAGGGGCCGGTGCGCGAGGCATGCACGCTGTATGCATGAAGGGCCGGATCTGCGTTCATCGCCGCAAAGATAGGGTCCAGGCGCGCCGCCCATTCCTCGACGCCGGCCTCGTCGCCGATAAGGTCCTGCCGCACTTCGAGAAGCGCATGCGGGATGCCCGTTATCATGCAATGACGATACATGGTGTCGCCCTTCAGGGCGCCGTCATAGGGTTCGTTGTCTCCGACGACGAGATCGGGATCGGCCCGCAGTTTTTCAAGCAAGGGGGCGACGGCGCGGTGGTCGCTGTCCCAGAGCACGGCAGCGTGCCAGGGGCGGGGAATGCCCTTCCAGGCCGGCGTGAAGGAGTGGAGAGACAGCACCAGCGGGGCCTTGCCCGCCGCATTCGTCACCCTGTCGATCGTCTCCGACACGGCATTGTGATAGGGTCTGTGGAAAGTCTCGATCCGATAGTTCCACTCTTCCTCACTGATTGGATGGTTGCCGGGGACGATGGCACCGTCGGAGATTTTCATGATCAGCGTCGGATCGTCCTCGCCCCGGTTGGGATCGATCAGCAGGCGCGAAAAACCGCCGAGCACACCCGGCACGCCCAGTCGGGCACACAGCTTGCGGGCCAGGCGCTCGATGCCGATGTCGTAGGCGATGTGCCTGGCGAAAGCGCTTTCCGGCAGGCCAAGCCGGCCATATCGTTCGGGCAGGCGGTTCATGGCGTGATCGCCGAGGATCACCATGCCTTTGTCATGTTGGCCGGGTAGGATTTCAAAAGATTGGAAGTGGTCCATCAGGAAATTGCCAATTGTCATTTCGCGTGTTCGCCCAGTGATTGCATGCGCGTTCGGCCGGTTCAAGCGCGATGGGCGGGCCAGCGCGACAAGATGCGCCCGATGGCCGGTTATGAAAGGAAATATAATCGATTAGCATTGCGTTGACTTTCGCTTGACGGCGGCGCAAGAAGACACGGACAACGAATAACCGTGGAGCTATTTGGGAGCCGTGTTGATCCAAGCCGCGCCAAGTTTCCTCACGCGGTCCGGACCGCTGGTCCGTCTCGCATTGTTCGCTCTTGCAGCCGTTTCGCCGTTTTTCATCGCCGATGCCGCGCGTGCGGATTTCCGTGTATGCAACGGCACGCAAAATCTGGTTGGAGTCGCGATCGGATACCGCGCGAAGGAGGGCTGGGTCACGGAGGGTTGGTGGCAGGTGCCGGCAACGACCTGCGCCACGCTGATCGAGGGAGAATTACAGTCGCGCTATTATTACCTCTACGCAGAAGACGCCGCCCGGGGAGGCCGATGGACGGGTGACGTGCAGATGTGCGTGGCGGAAAACGAATTCAAGATCACGGGTGTGCAGGACTGCTATGCCCGGGGTTATCAGAAAATGGGATTCAAGGAATACGATACGGGCCGCCAGGGAAGCTGGATGGTTCAACTCTCCGACACCCCAGGGACGCAAGAAAGCCAGAATTGATGAAGCGTAACCGCAAAGTTAAAATCCTCGCCACCCTCGGACCAGCCTCCTCCGAGGAATCGATGATCGAGAAGCTGCACCAGGCGGGTGCGGATATTTTCCGCATCAACATGAGCCATGCGAGCCATGACCTGATGCGCACGCTCGTGCAGCGTATCCGCGCCGTCGAAGCCCGCTCGGGCCGACCGATCGGCATTCTGGCCGACCTCCAGGGTCCGAAGCTGCGCGTCGGCAAGTTTGCCGATGTCAAGGTGGAGCTGAAGCCGGGCCAGACTTTCACGCTCGACAACAACGACACCCCCGGCGACAATACCCGCGTATACTTGCCGCATCCCGAAATCCTCGAAGCCGTCCAGCCGGGCCACCGCCTGCTGATCGACGACGGCAAGCTCGCACTGCGCGCCGAAAAGTGCGACGGCAAGAGCATCGTGACGACGGTTATCGCCGGCACCAGCATTTCCGACCGCAAGGGCGTCAGCCTGCCGGATACGCTGCTCGGCGTTGGCGCGCTGACCGACAAGGACCGCGCCGACCTGGACGCGGTTCTGGCGACCGACGATGTCGACTGGGTGGCGCTCTCCTTCGTCCAGCGCCCCGACGACCTCGCCGAAGTGCGCAAGATCGCCCGCGGCCGCGTCGGCCTGATGTCGAAAATCGAGAAGCCGCAGGCTCTGGAGCGTATCGAGGAAATCATCGAGCTTTCCGACGCGCTGATGGTCGCGCGTGGCGACCTCGGCGTCGAAATGCCGCTCGAAGCCGTTCCGGGTATCCAGAAGCAGCTCATCCGCGCCTGCCGTCGCTCGGGCAAGCCCGTCGTCGTTGCCACGCAGATGCTGGAATCGATGATTTCCTCGCCGGTTCCGACGCGCGCCGAAGTCTCTGACGTTTCCATCGCCGTCTTCGAAGGCGCCGACGCGATCATGCTGTCGGCCGAATCGGCGTCCGGCGCCTATCCGGTCGAAGCCGTCTCGATGATGGCCTCGATCGCGAGCACGGTGGAGAAGGACCCGCATTATCCGGGCATCATCTATGCGCAGCGCGCTCAGCCGGAAGCGACCGGTGCCGACGCCATCTCGCTTGCCGCCCGCCAGATCGCCGAAACGCTGAAACTGTCGGCCATCGTCTGTTACACCTCGTCGGGCACGACGGGCCTGCGCGCCTCGCGCGAGCGTCCGCAGGTGCCGATCATTGCGCTCTCGCCGATCATCAAGACGGCACGCCGCCTGTCCGTGGTCTGGGGCATGCATTGCGTCGTCACGCATGATGCGACCGATCTCGACGATATGGTCAACCGCGCCTGCCGTATCGTGGCCTCGGAAGGCTTCGGCAAGCCGGGCGACCGTATCATCATCTCGGCCGGTGTTCCGCTCGGTACGCCGGGCGCGACCAATATGCTGCGCATCGCCTATATCGGCTCGGACGGCCAGAGCGGCATCTGATCGCTTTCAGGTCTTTTCCATGCAAAAGCGCTCCTCGAAAGAGGGGCGCTTTCTGTTTGACGGTTTCGATCTGGGCGCCTCAGCCGCGGGAGAGGTGTCCGACACGATAGACCTGCTTGCCGTCCGAGGCGGGCGGGGCCTCTGCGTAGAGGCCGAAGCGCACTATCGTCCAATCATGCGGATCGAAGGCGGCAATGCGGGCGAGAACATGTTTGCCGCCGGCTTCCTGTTCTGCCAGGTCCATCTCCTGCTGACGCAAGTCGGGCAGGGAGGTACGCGGCGCAATGGAGAGCAATTCACTCTGCGCAAAGCGGGCCTCCGCAAGGTCCGGCAAGACATGCGCCTGCCAGACGATCCAGCAGCGAATGCGCGGTCGGCCAAAGGCTTGCTCCAGCGCGGCAAAGCCGGGGCCGCAGATGAAGTCGCCGGCGCCTTCCGGCCGATCCCAGAGATAGAAGGGCGCATACAGGTTTTCCCGGCAGCCGAATTCGCCCCGACGGGCGCTCAGAAAGGCCTTGAAACCGAGATGCGGAAAGCCGTCCATCGCCGGCCCCTTGTCGCGGATACGGCGATCGATGATGTCCATGTCGTAGTCTGCGGGCAGCGTGAAGGAATATTGCATAGCCATCATGGCTGCTGTTCCTTTCCGTCGTGCCAGTCGACGAAGCGTCCCTTCTCAATGCCCTGGATGCTGAGATAGCTGAACGGACTGTCGGCAGTCGCTCCGTGCCGGTGAAGCTCGTCGGGGGCGAACCAAACTGCGTCGCCGGCCCTGACTTCCTCAGCCGGCTCATGCTTTCGCTGGACGAGACCGACGCCGGAGAGGACATAGAGGAGTTGGCCGCGCGGATGCGTATGCCAGTTCGTAACCGTGCCGGGCTCCAGGGTTGCGCGCATGGCGGTGTTTTCGCCTTCGATCTGGCTATCGAGCAGCATCTCGACCCAGAAAGGTGCATTCGAAATGCCTTCGGGAGAGCGAATAGCATTGCCGGCGCGGCGGATCGTCATTGTCTCCGGATTGGCCACGCTCATGCCTGATGACTCCGGGCACGCGCTTCCCAGCCGGGCTCCGCCATTTGCGCGAGGCCGTCACCGAAGGACCATTCGTCCGGCCCGCTGGTCGAGATGACGATCATCACGTCTTCCGGGCGCAGACCCGGGGACTGCCGCAACAGCTCAACGGCCCGGCGGAAGAAGGCCTTGCGCGTTTCGGTCGTGCGCGGCTTGCCGGCGGTGATCGCAATCAGCACGAAATCATCCGAGCGCGGACCGGCCAGGTAGTTGCGATCGAAGATCAGTTCGCCCGGTTCATGCTGGTGAATGATCTGGAAACGGTCGGCCGACGGTACGTTGAAGGTCTCGACCATGGCCTGGTGAATGCCGTTCGAAAGGGCACTGAGATAGTCCGGCGACTTGCCTTTCAGAAGCGAGATGCGAGCGAAAGGCATTGGATGCCTCCTTGTTGGATGTCTTGACAGGGGAAGCATGTCACGTCACGATAGTCCATAAAATCAGAATTTTATGGACTTATGGTTCCGAAAATCAGGATTATCAGATGCGGCGGATTACCTTCGATCTGGATGTGCTGAGAACATTCGTGACAGGCATGGACCTCGGCAATTTCGCCAAGGCAGCTGACCGCCTGGGGCGTTCGACCTCTGCCGTCAGCGCCCAGCTCAAGAAGCTGGAGGAGCAGGCGGGCACGCCGATCTTCCGCAAGTCGGGGCGCGGGCTGGCGTTGACCGAAGCGGGCGAGACGATGCTTGCCTATGCCCGGCGGCTGCTGGAACTGAATGACGAGGCGGCGGCGGCCGTTCACAGCATCGAGCTGGAAGGCTGGGTGCGGCTCGGCCTGCAGGAGGATTTCGGCGAGAACCTGTTGCCCGAGGTGCTCGGACGTTTCGCGCGGGCGCACCCGAAGGTGCGGATCGAAGCGCGGGTGGTGCGCAATGCCGAGCTTCTGGAGCGGGTGACGACCGGCAAGCTCGATCTGGCACTCGCCTGGAGCGGCGGCGCGCCGACCGCCCATTGCGAGCATATTGCCGATGTGCCGATGCGCTGGATCGGCCCGGCCAATGGCCCGACGACGTGGACCGCAGCAAGCGGCGAACCGATGCCGCTTGCCTCGCTGGAGGCGCCCTGCCTGCTCAGGAATGCCGCGACCAGAGTGTTGGACGAGGCCGGTATTTCCTGGCGGCTCTCGTTCGTCAGCCCGAGCCTTGGCGGGCTCTGGGCGGCGACGGCTGCCGGACTGGGCATCACGGTGCGCACGCCGATCGGACTGCCTGCCAAGGTGCGGATGCTGGCGCCTGAAGAGGCGGGCCTGCCGGAACTGCCGAAATTGGGGCTGGTCCTGCATCGGGCGGAGGCGGAGCCGGACGCGGCAACGGCGCGACTGGCGGAACTGGTGCTGCAGTCGGTGCATGAGGCAGTGCGGGATATTTCCATATCGTCCGATCCGGAGAAGGCATCGCGGCGGATCGGGTGAGGTGTTGACCCTCCCGGTGCGACCCGCTAGCTTTTGGGTGCCATGAAAATGATCGCTCTCAACATCGCTACGGTCTTCTTCTTGAGCCTCTAAGGCTTCGCCTCCGGGCACAAGACGATGCGGCCGCTCCACCAGCCTGTCGGCTGGCGTGTTGCCGTGGACTGTAACCACCCTGCGTCAGGCGAATGGACAATGCCGGCAGGGTCTGGCGATAGAGAGATAATTCATGACATCTGTTGGCTATCCGCCGGCGCTCAGCGCCGCGCAGATCGAGCAATTCATCGAAGACGGCTTCGTGCGGATCGATGATGCCTTTCCCCGAGATGTGGCCGAGGAAGCTCGCGCCATCATGTGGCGGGACATTCCGTTCAATGCCGATGATCCGAAAACCTGGGTGCGGCCGGTCGTTCGGCTCGCCGGTTATGGCGGCGGGCCGTTCAAAACGGCGGTCAATACGCCCGTGCTGCATTCGGCTTTCGATCAGCTCGTGGGCCCGGGACGCTGGGAGCCGCGCAACGGTCTCGGCAGTTTTCCGGTGCGCTTTCCGCATCCGGACGATCCCGGCGATGCCGGCTGGCATGTGGACCTGAGCTTTCCGGGGGAAGACGGAAACCCTGGCGAGCAGCGGGATTTTTCCGCCTGGCGGGTCAATGTCAACTCGCGCGGACGGGCGCTCCTGATGCTCTTCCTGTTCTCGGATGTCGGCGAAGAAGACGCGCCGACGCGGATCCGGGTCGGATCGCACAAGGATATGGCAAGGATGCTGGCGCCAGCTGGCGAGGCGGGCATGGCGCATCTGTGGCTGGAGCATGTCGGCGAAGACAGGCCGCTTGCTCTGGCGACGGGGCAGGCGGGCACCGTCTATCTGTGCCATCCGTTCCTCATCCATGCAGCACAGATGCATCGCGGCAAGGAGCCGCGCTTCATGGCCCAGCCTGGCCTTGCGCCTTCCGAGCCATTGAATCTTGTGCGTGAGGACGGTGCCTATTCGCCTGTCGAAATCGCCATCCGCAGGGCGCTCCAGCAAGGTTAAACGCGGCGCAAAGCGCGCTACGCAGCTCTGCGCGGCATGGCAGGTGTGGAGGAGGCTGCTTCGTATCGGAACCTCCTCCACTTCAAGCAACCTCCTCCACAAGTTGCCCGAGTTCACGAAGGGCGCGCCTTCTTGCGTCCAGACGGTCACTCGATGCTCTCGGTGGCGGAGGCTGTTCGGTCGAACTTGCCGGAAGTCACTTGTAGAGGCGGTACGGCAACGCTTGCGGCTACTCCCGGAAAATACGCTTTCAGCCTCCGCACCTCCTCCACCCCGCCGCGGCCGGAGAGGACGGATTGAGCTTTGCCGGCTGCATCACGCCTGCATTTCCTGCTGTGCTGCCCGGCGGATCGCCAGTGGCGGCTGGCCGAAGGCGCGCAGGAAGGCGCGACGCATGCGTTCGCGATCGGCAAAGCCGGTTTCGCGCGCAACGACATCGATCGGATGGCGGCCCTGCTCCATCATCAGGCGGGCCGCTTCGAGCCGCAGGTTCTCGACGGCCTTTGCCGGCGACTGGCCTGTTTCGGCGCGAAAGGCGCGGCTGAACTGGCGGGGGCTCAGATGTGCGGCTTCGGCCAGTTCCTCGACCGAGAGCGTTGATTTCAGATTGCTGCGTGCATGCGCAAGTGCCTTCTGGATGCGGTCGGATTTCGGCTCCAGTTCCAGAAGGGCGGAGAATTGCGACTGACCGCCGGCGCGACGATGATAGACGACGAGCTTGCGGGCAACGGCCCGCGCAATCTCCAGCCCGTGATCCTTCTCGACCATTGCGAGCGCCAGATCGACGCCGGCCGTCATGCCGGCGGAGGTCCATACGGAGCCGTCGATGATATAGATGCGGTCTTCCTCCATCCTGATTTGCGGATAGCGGCTTTGCAGTTCGCGGGCGAGGTACCAGTGGGTCGTGGCACGCCGACCGTCGAGAACACCGGCATCGGCAAGCAGGAAGGCGCCGGTGCAGATCGAGGCGAGGCGCCGGGTAGCGGGAAGGGCAGCGCGGATGAAATCCGCCTCGGCCCTGTTGGGCAGCCTGATGTCGGGAGCGCCGGCAACGATCAATGTGTCGAAGGCGGGATCTGCGAAGGCTTCCGTTTCGATGATCATACCGAGCGAATTGGCCGTCGGGCCGCCGGTTTCCGACAGATAACGGATATCGTAGACCTTGTCGCCGAGTTCGAGATTGGTAAATTCGAAGGCCGAGACGGCAGCAAGGCTCATGATCTGAAAGCCGGGAAAGAGCAGGAAAGCGATTTGCTGCATGGTCGTCATGTCCTGAAAAAGAGGATGTCCTAAAAGGTGGTATATATGACATTCAGGACGTCGGCAATTGATCGTAAGACTCTCCTCAAGCGCAAGGCAATCGGGCCGGCGCAGCAAACGGAGAAACGATCATGGCACAGGAAAACAAGGGTACGGCGCTCGTCACCGGCGCATCCTCGGGCATAGGCGCGATTTATGCGCATCGTCTGGCACGGCAGGGCTACAACCTCATTCTCGTTGCGCGCAACGGCGAGCGGCTGAAGGCGCTGGCAAGCCGACTGGCTGACGAGACGGGCCGCACGGTCGAAACGCTGTCTGCCGATCTCGGCAGGAAGGACGATCTCGCCAAGGTCGAGAAGGTGCTGAAGGAAGACCGCAGCATCACCATGCTGGTCAACAATGCCGGCTTTGGCGGTACCGCGCCGCTGCTTGCCTCCGACGTGGACAGGATGCAGGACATGATCAAACTCAACGTGACGGCGCTGACGCGGCTGACCTATGCGGCGGTGCCCGGTCTCGTTGCCCGCGGCGGCGGCACGATCATCAATATCGCCTCGATCGTGGCTATCGCGCCCGAGATCCTGAACGGCGTCTATGGCGGAACGAAAGCCTTCGTACTCGCCTTCAGCCAGTCGCTGAAACACGAACTCAGCGACAAGAATATCCGCGTCCAGGCCGTGCTGCCGGGCGCCACGGCCACCGAGTTCTGGGGTATTGCCGGCACGCCGGTCGAACATCTGCCGGGCGAGATCGTCATGTCGGCGGAAAACATGGTCGATGCCTCGCTGGCAGGTCTTGCCGAGGGTGAATTTGCAACGATCCCGGCGCTCGAAGATGCCGGCTTGCTTGCCGCCTACGAGCAGGCGCGCCAGGCGCTGATGCCGAACCTGTCGCGGTCGGTGCCAGCCCCGCGCTACAAGGTCGCGTGAGGACAAGAATTGGAGGAATGATATCGTCCGTGGCAGGTGCCGCGGACGATATTGCTACCGCGAGAGATCCGCGCGGAAGGCGGCTGCGACCATTTCTGCCAGGCGATCATGGACGGCCGCGCGGTTCGTTCCTTCGGGATCGTCGCAGAGAGGCTCTTCGCCCTCCTCGCGAAGGATGGCGGCGCCTGCCGGTTTGCACTCGCTGAAGGCGCTGTATTGCGATGCACCCGTCAGGAGATCGTAGCGCACTCCGGGTATTGCATCTTTCAGGCCCGATGCGCTGAGGCCGGGCCAGACGGTCTGCGCGGTGCCGAGATTGATAAGCCGTACCGGGTTCGACATGCGCGCAAGGCTTTCGGGCGCGAAGCTCGCGGCGAATTCGGGATCGATGACGACGGCCGCCTTCACCCGCGGGTCGAGATGGGAGCGGGTCAGCTTCTGCCTGTCGATGGAATGCAGATCGATGCCGGCGCTGGCGAATTCGCGGCAATCTATGCCGGTACCGCCGGCATCGCAGGATCGTGCGAAGCGTTCCGGATCGAGCTTACCGCCCATGATCGAAAGCGCGGATGTCCCGCCGACAAGGAAGCCCAGCACCCCGATGCGGTTGCGGTCGATCTCCGCTGGCAGCGTGCCGTCCGTTTCGATTGCCGACAGGGCCGCGGAGAGATCGGCCGGCCGGAGCCATATTTCGCGGAGGCTCTCCTCGCTCGTCATGGTTTGCGGATCCGGCTGGCGCATCATTGCCACCACGAAGCCCTTGGAGGCGAGGCGCGATGCCATCCAGGCGCCGATGAACGGACCGGATTTCAGGCCGCCATGAGAAAGCAGGATCAGGGGACGGCTGCCGGCTGCGGCAGGCGCGCCTTGATATGCGGCCTCACCCTTGAAGAGCGGACTGTCTCCGATCAGCACCGGAGTACCGCCCGCTGTGGCCGGATACCAGAGCGTGACGTCCATTGTGCCGCGGCGTTCCGGCACGGGAACCGAAAGGAAGGAAAGACCGACGACGTCGGCTTCACCCGCCGGCGTATTGGCGGCAAGCAGGCAGGCCGAAAGCAGCAGGGCGAGAAGATGCATCATGAAAACCTCGCAACGAAGACCGCCACATGGCGGCGAGGCGAGATTTCGCTGCTTTCCGGATGAGAGAGACCCCAATCACGATCGAGGTCGTCGCCGATCGCGATCAGGGTCTTCGGTTGCCAAGCTCCGCCTATGGCTGGAGAATTACCGGCGAGGACTGCATCGCCTTAAATGCCTATCTCTTTGTTTCCAGGCAATTCCGGACGCAAAACCGCTTTACACTTTTGCTGGAATTGCTCTTTGTTTCCACGCAATCCTGGACGCAAAACCGTTTCACACTTTTGCTGGAATTGCTTTAGCCGAAGCGCTCCAGGGCCGTGGTGAATACGTCGGCGTCGATATTGCCGCCCGAGGTGACGACGACAGCCGTATCGCTGTTCAACTGGTCGCCATGGAAGAGCGCCGCGGCAAGGGCGACGGCCCCGCCCGGCTCGACGACGATCTTGAGGCGGGTGAAGGCAAGGGCGACGGCGCGCAGCGCCTCGTCGTCCGTTACGACGATGCCCTGTCCGGCAAGACGCTTCAGGATCGGGAAGGTGATGTTGCCCGGCTGCGGCGTGATGATCGCGTCGCAGATCGAGCCGGTCAGGGCGGCGTTGCGCTCGATCTTGCCCGATGCGAGCGAGCGCGTCGTGTCGTCGAAGTTTTCCGGCTCGCAGGGGCGGACGCGAAAGCCCGGCGCGCTCGCTTCCAGCGCAAGGGCAATGCCCGAGCTCAGGCCGCCGCCGCCGCAGGGAACGAGGACTTCGGCGTTCCTGACGCTCTCCTCTTCGGCCTGTTCGGCAATCTCCAGTCCGGTCGTGCCCTGGCCTGCGATGACCAGCGGCTCGTCGAAGGGCTTGATCAGCGTGAGCCCGCGCTCGGACGAGAGCTTCGCGCCGATCTCGTCGCGGTCCTCATTGGCGCGGTCGTAAAGCACCACTTCGGCGCCGAAAGCCCGCGTATTGGCGATCTTCAGCTTCGGCGCGTCGCTCGGCATGATGATGACGGAAGGGACACCGTGCATGCGCGCGGCAAGGGCGACGCCCTGTGCGTGGTTGCCGGAGGAAAAGGCGATGACGCCCTTCCTGCGGCTTTCCGGATCGATGCCCGAGACGGCCGACCAGCCGCCGCGGAACTTGAAGGAACCGGAGTGCTGCAGGCATTCGGCCTTCACGAACAGCCGCCGGCCGGCGATTTCATCGAGGAAGGGGGAGGAGAGAAGCGGCGTGCGCCGCGCATGGCCGCGAAGGCGGGCCCTGGCGGCAACAATCATTTCAATGGAAGCCATGGGAATCTCTTCTGCTCTAATACCGCTCATGCATAGAGCGCGCATCCGTGCTTGTGAACGGCGACTTTGTCACGGTGACATGAATATGACATTGGACGCAGCGCCACCCGATTTCTGCGGGACGCGCCGTTTCCTGAACTGTGTCGGGTTTTCGCCGTTCATACGCGCAAATTCGCGGTTGAAGTTGGACTTGCTGATGAAGCCCGAGTCGAACATGACCTGCGTTATCGGATGATCGGTGCCGACCAGCTGCTCGCAGGCGGCACGGATGCGGAAGTCGTTCACATATTGCGAGACGCTCATGCCATGGATGCGGTTGACGGCGGTGGAGACGCGCCGGGCGGGCAGGTTCATCTTGCGGGCAATGCGGGTCAGGTTGAGGTCGGGGTCGCGATAGAGCTGGCGGGCGCGCATCAGCGTATCGAGAGCGTCGGCGACGGCCCCATCCTCTTCCGTTGCCGGTGGCGGCGGAGGCGGCTCTGCGGAGAACGCCTCCGCGCCGCTGCCGCCGCTTGCCACGGAGGCGGCAGTGCCGAGGACCAGAAGCGCGATGACGTTGCCGAGCGCGACGATGGCGCCCGCGTGCGTGCCGCCGGTCCTGCTGAAATCGAAGCTGATGATGACGTCGGTGACGGCAGAAGCGATGAGCGCGAAGCCGGTGATCTGCAGCGACCGGTAGGAAAGCATCGCGCCATCGAGGCGGGTGGCGACGAGCGCGTCCGGGCCACCCCGGGCAAGCCGGAGCAGGGCGGCGCCGTAGCCGAGGAAGATCAGGATAATGGCGAGGCTGATGGGCTCGGGATAGAGGGCGATGAAGACCGCGATTGTCGCCGTCGGCAGAAGATGCGGCCAGAAACGGGACAGGGCCGGCTGCTCCTCCATCGCCAGCCCCTTGAAGCAGACCCAGGCAAGCGCTGCGATTGTCGTCGCGATCAGGGACTGGATCGGCATGATCCCGACGACGTCGTAACCCCAGCGGATGCCGATCACGACGGACTGCAGACCATAGAGGCCGATCAGCAGCAGAAAGGGCTGCTTCTCGGCAAACGAGCCGTCCCCCTGCCGTAGCATGCGGACAAGCAGGATGGCGAGCAGCAGGGCGACGACAAAGGGTAGGGGAACGAAGATCATCGGCGTTATCCGGTAGCGGTGATGATTGCAGAATGAACCCGATTGCGTTCGGGGTCGACCCGGATCGTGATCGAGGTCTCGAATCGAAGCCGGAACCGCGATCGTGATGATGCCCTCGACGGGAGGGTTTCATTCACAGGTGGCTTTCGATGTTCATTTTCCTTGTCATGCCGGTGATGCTGGCAGCGTCGGCTCTGTCGGACGGGATATCTTCAACCGCGATCCCTGATCTTTCCGGCGTGAGGGCGGTTGCCATCAGCGGCGACGCCAGCTCGATCAACATAACCACACGCAGCGACCGGCCCTATGGCGCGTCGCTCAGCGGGCGACGGAAGGGGTGGTTCTCGTCATGGTATTCGAGCTGGTACTTTGCCGATTGCCGCGGCAACAGCGAAATGCGGGTCGACGGCTCCGTTCTGCATATCAATATTGCTGCATCATCCTGGCTGGATCCGTCCGACTGCGTCATCGAACTCAATGCAAACGTGCCTACCGGCGCGGCAATCGGGATTGAGCAGAGTGCTTTCACAGCAAGGCTTGATGGCCATTTCTCCGATCTTGCCATCACCGCGAAAGCAGCTGACATCAGCCTTGACGGCCATGCCAGCGGCATCGATATCCGCGGCGAAGCGGTGCGCGCCTCCATCGTTTTCGACAGGGTGGAAGCGGATGAGAACATCGCAATCCGCGCTCGCGCGCTCGATGCCGACCTCGGCTTCGGAGGCGATATCCCGGTCGATTACCAGGTGACGGCAAAGGCCTCCTGGGTCGATGCCCGGCAACCCGGCGTGCGGGGCGCAAAACCGCGCGTCGAGATCGACGGCGATTTCGTCCGGGTCAGGATTCGCTGAGGCCCGTTTCAATAACCGTTTGCCGAGCCTTCGGTCGCGCGATCATCCATCGCACCATTATAGCGGGCGCCGCCGCCTTTCTCGATTGCCGCAAGGCTCTTGCCGCCGACGAGAATACCGGCCGCCTGACCCCAGACAGGCCCATCATTGCCGCCGTCGAGCCTGTAGCCCATCGCGGCAAGCGCCTTTTCGGTATCAGGAGACAGGGCATAGGGCTCCAGATAAACGGTGTCCGGCTGCCACTGATGATGGATACGCGGGGCGTTGACCGCCTGACTGATGTCCATGCCGAAATCGACGACATTGAGGATCGCCTCCAGCGTGATGGTGATGATTCTTGAGCCGCCGGGGCTGCCGATCACCATGAAGGGCTTGCCGTCCTTGGTGACGATCGTCGGGCTCATGGAAGAAAGCGGTGTTTTCTTCGGCGCGATGGCATTGGCCTCGCCCTGCACGAGACCATAGAGGTTCGGCACGCCGGGCTTGGAGGTGAAGTCGTCCATCTCGTTGTTGAGCAGGACACCGGTACCCGGCGCCACCACGCCAGCACCGAACGAGCCGTTCAGGGTATAGGTGACAGCGACCGCGTTGCCCTCGTCGTCGATGATGGAATAATGCGTCGTCTCGGCGCTTTCCTTGCCGCCGAGCGGCTTCAGACCGGCGGAGGTGCCGGCCTTGTAGGGGTCGATCTTGGCGCGGATTTCAGCCGCGTATTTCTTGTCGAGCAGCTTGGACACCGGATTGTCGACGAAGTCGGGGTCGCCGAGCGCGGCGTTGCGGTCGACATAGGCATAACGCATGGCCTCGGCCATGAGGTGGACGGCCTCGGCCGATCCGTAGCCGAGGTAAGAGAGCGGATAGGCTTCGAGCACGTTCAGGATCTCGCAGATGATGACGCCGCCGGAGGAAGGCGGAGGCGAGGAAATGATGTCGTAGCCGCGGTAATTGCACTCGATCGGCTTCAGTTCCCGAACCTTGTATTGCTCGAAATCCTCACGCGCGAGAATGCCGCCCTTGGCCTGGCTTGCCTTGACGATCGCATCGGCCGGCGCGCCCTTGTAGAAGGCATCGGGGCCCTTCTCCGAGATCGACTGCAGCACGGCGGCAAGATCCGGCTGCACCAGCCTTTCACCGGATGAATAGGGGACACCACCCGCCTTCAGGAAAATTTTCGCCGCCTCCTCGTCTCGGGCAAGCCGTTTGGCACCGCTGGCAAAAGTGGCCGCATCGCCCTGCTCCAGGGTGAAACCTTCCTTCGCATATTGCAGAGCCGGGGCGATCAGCTCTTCGCGCGTCTTGGTGCCGTATTTCTCGCGGGCTGTCTCGAAGCCCATGACCGAACCCGGCGTTCCGATGGCCAGATAGCCATCGAGGCTGGCGCGCGGGACGATGTCGCCCTTGGTATCGAGATACATGGTCTTGGTGGCGGCAAGGGGCGCACGTTCGCGGAAATCGAGGAAGGTCGTCTTTCCATCCTTCAGGCGGATCGTCATGAAGCCGCCGCCACCGAGATTGCCGGCTGTCGGATAGACGACGGCCAGCGCGTAACCGACCGCGACCGCGGCATCGACGGCGTTGCCGCCGTTTTTCAGCACTTCGACGCCGACATCGGTTGCCAGATGCTGGGCGGTGACGACCATGCCATGCTGCGCTTCAACAGGCGCCGGCGAAGCGGCAAGAGCCGGCAACGGGGCAAGGCAAAGCGAAATGGCGGCGAGAATGCTAACGGATTGCCTCGAAAAACGGTCCATGATTTTTCCCTCCAAGGACGGCGATCACGAAAATATGGCGTCGATTTCGCCCCAGACAATGATCGGGCTCGGCGCGTTTCATCTCCCCTCCGAACAGGTCAGGAAGAGGCATCGATCGATAGCTCCGGGCTGAAAACCATGCCGGTCAGATCCTTGTCTTTCAGGGCAGCCCACTTCAACAGGGCATCCAGGGCGGGACAAAGGGCCTGTCCCCAGTCGGTCAGCCGATATTCCACTTTGGGCGGCACCTGATGATGGACGAGGCGCAGCACGATGCCGTCATTCTCCATCTGGCGCAGCTGCTGGATCAGCATCTTCTGCGAGATGGCGGGGATGGCGCGTTCGAGATCGGAAAAGCGCAGGACCTTGCCGCCGAAGAGGTGGAAAAGGATGATGAGCTTCCAGCGTCCTTCCAGAATCTTCAGCACGTTTTCGACGCCGGTGGCCGCAGAATAGGGTGTCATCGCAGTACCTTACTTTCAGGTAAGTACCTGACTTTCTTGTAGGTTCTTGTCATTCGGTAAGCCTATGCCCATTCTTTTCGCGAAGCAACCGAAGAGGAGTTTGCGAATGCGTATCGAGCTTCCGAAACCGCTGGCCGCCTATTACGCCGCCAAGAACCAGAAGAACGTCGGGGGCATGCTTGCCTGCTTTGCCGCCGATGCGAGCGTGCATGACGAGGGACAGGATCGGCGCGGGCATGCCGAAATCCGCGAATGGATGGAGGAGACGACACGCAAATATGGTGTGACGGTCGATCCCAGGGAGATTTCCGGCGGGGCCGACAAGCCGGTGGTGGCGGCGCTCGTCGCAGGCAATTTTCCGGGCAGTCCGGTCACTTTATCCTATCACTTCACGCTCGCGGACGGTGCGATCTCGCATCTGGAGATCAGCGCATGACGGCCGTCCCGGACTTTCCGTTCGATCCGAACGAGTTCATCGGCAAGCGGGCGCTTGTTACCGGCGGCACCAAGGGCATGGGCCAGGCGATCGTGAGGCGGCTTTCGGCGGCCGGCGCGAAAGTGGCAACGACGGCACGCTCGCCGCTTCCCGAAGGGCAGGCACCTGCACTTTTCGTCCAGGCCGATATCAGCACGGCGCAGGGCGTGAACAGGGTTACCTCGGCAGTGCTCGACGCTTTCGGCGGTCTCGATATCCTTATCAACAATGTCGGCGGCTCATCGGCGCCGAGCGGTGGTTTTGCGGCATTGAGCGACGAGCACTGGCAAGCGGATATCAATGCCAACTTGCTGGCGCCGGTACGGCTCGACAGGGCCTTCCTGCCCGGCATGATCGAGCGCGGGCAAGGTGTCGTCATCCACATTTCCTCGATCCAGAGGCGGTTGCCCCTCTATGAAGCTACGCTTGCCTACGCGGCGGCAAAGGCCGGATTGTCGAATTACAGCAAGGGGCTGTCGAAGGAGGTCGGGCCGAAGGGTATTCGCGTGAACAGCATTGCGCCGGGCTTCATCGAGACGACGGCTGCCACGGCGCTGATCCGGCGGATCGCTGCAGAAGCCGGCACCGACGAGGAAGGCGGTCGCAAGCTGCTGATGGATTCCCTCGGGGGCATATCGATCGGCCGGCCCGGACGGCCGGAAGAGGTGGCCGAACTCGTGGCCTTCCTCGCCTCGCCCCGCGCCGCTTCCATTCATGGTGCCGAATACACGATCGACGGTGGCACCGTTCCGACCGTCTGATCGAGGGAGGCGTCGGCCAGCCGCTCTTCCGCCCTGCGGGCGATTGCGGCAAGGTCGCGCGGTTGGCCGGCAATCTTCTCCATCGCGGCAATGGCGACATCGGTCGCAAGGTAGTCGGGCTTGTGGCCGAGGCCCCTGACCACGACGAGTTCAGATCCCCTGATATCGCGCGCCAATCCACGCGAATGCAGATGCTCCCAGACGATCTCGTCCCTGTCGCCGGTGATGATGACGGTTGGCGCCGATATCTCGGAATAATGCGGCGCGTTGGCCGTCAGATATTCGTGGAGCCTCTTGAAATCGGTGGCGTTGTTGTAGAAAGCGCGCGGCCGCAGCACCAGCGATGGGCCGGTCTTGGCGACATAATCGCGGGGCCGGGGATTGGGGTGGAAGACGTTCAGCGTGCTGCGCTCCAGCCGCCGCAGGCCGAGCGGCACGACGATCGCGTGATTGAAGAGCCAGCCGACGACCGGTGTCGTCGCGACATGGTAATACCAGTCGATGCCGCCGGGCCATGGATGAGAGGCCGGGGCGAGAAACAGCAGGCCGGCTGTCTTCTCGGGATGGCGGACGCCGAAGGCCGCGGCAATCGCGCCGCCGAAGGAATGGCCGACGATGACGGCCTTTTCGATGCCGCGCTTTTCCATCAGCTTGGCAATGGCGTCGGCTTGGCCCGACGGCAGCGCGTTTTCCGGCCCGCCACGCTCCGAGTAGCCGTGTCCGGGACGATCGACGAAGAGCATTTCGGCGCGAGCCTGCAAGGGTTCGCGAAAGGCGCCGATCTGGTCGAGCAAATTGCCGCTCGCGCCGTGAATGAAGACCAGGGGCGGAAGATCGGCAGCATCAGGACGCGGAACATGCACCGCATTCATGCGATAGCCACCGATATCCGTCAGTTCGCCGATATTGGGATAGACATGCTCGAACTGCCGGGCCTTGTAAGTGGAATAGCCGATGGCGGCGGCGATGGGGGCGAGCAGAGCAGAGATTTCGGCAAGCATGGCTTCAACGGCGCAGTGACGGTAGCATCGGGCTAAGATTGTGCGTCCTGTTACGTCGTCAAGTGCGCGCCGGATCTGTCAGGTGCGGCTGCCGGCAAGCTTTTCCGAGAGCGTGCTGACCTGCTCCTGCGCGGTGCGATCGGCGGGATAGACATCCAGAACGCGCTCCCAGGCCTTGAGCGTGATCTGGTCGTTGCCGGTGGTGGCGAGGATTGCCGCCATGCCCGACAGCGCACCGAAATGGCGCGGCTCGATCTTCAGTACCTGTTCGATATCGGCCATGGACTTGCGATAGTTGCCGAGCACGAAATTGAGGGTCGCCCGCCTGTTCCAGCTTTCGGCGTAAGTGGGTTTCAAGGCAATGGCTTCGTCGAGAAAATCGAGCGCCGCCGGATTGCGTTTCTCCTCGATCGCCTTGTCGGCCCATTGCATCAGGAGATTGATCGTCGCGCTGTCGGAATCGTTCCATTCCATGCGGATCTGATTGGCGATGCTGCTTGCCTTGTCCGGGTCGCGCTCGCGCTTCAACTGCGCATAGAGCTGGTCAAGGCGCTGCCGGGGCGAGGAGCCGGTATCGGCAGGCTGCTCGACAATAACATCCTTCTGCTGCGCGGCAGCGGGAAGGACAGGGGCGAACAGGGTGAGGACGAGCGGCAGCGCCGCTGAGGTCATAGCAAAAAAGCGCATGGCGGACATATTAGCCCGCCACTGCCGAAGATCAAACAAATTTGACGTGATCACCGAAGCGACCCACCGATATGCCCGCCCATCAGCAGGCAATCGGATATGCGCAATCAGCCCTGACGAGCCTTGTAGCGCGGGTTCTGCTTGTTGATGATGTAGATGCGGCCCTTGCGGCGAACGAGACGGTTGTCACGATGACGCGCCTTGAGCGACTTGAGCGAATTCTTGATCTTCATTTTTCTGATCCGCGATGTTTCTGGGGGAATTCACATTCGCCCGTGTCTTTTAACAATCAAAAGCGCGCCGGCTGGGCGCGCTCTTTAGGTGGGGGAGCAGATAACCCGACCTCTGCCTTGTGTCAACCACATGAAGGCTTTTTTCCGCGGGTTTCAGGCGCTCGCCACGCCTGCTCAGGAGGCCCTGCCCGTCAGCGTGGTCACATGGCCCATCTTCCGGCCGGGGCGAGACTCGGTCTTGCCGTAGAGATGCACAAGCGTGTCGTCGCGTTTCAGCCAGTCCGGCACGGCAAGGATATCGTCGCCGATCAGGTTCTGCATCACGCAATCGGAATGGCGGCGAGGATTGCCGAGCGGCAGGCCGGCGACGGCGCGGATATGCTGTTCGAACTGCGAGACGACGCAGGCCGCTTCCGTCCAGTGGCCGGAATTGTGGACGCGCGGGGCCATCTCGTTGGCGATAAGGCTGCCGTCTGCCAGCACGAAGAATTCGATGCCGATGACCCCGACATAATCGAGCGCGGCCAGGATCCGCTCGGCCGCCTTGCGCGCCGCATCGGCCGTGGCATCGAGGATCGTCGCCGGTATGGTCGAGGTGTGGAGGATGCCGTTGCGGTGGACGTTTTCGGCGGGGTCGAAACAGAGGACGGCGCCGTCGCCAGCGCGGGCGGCGATGATCGAGATTTCGCGTTCGAAGGCGACGAAGCTTTCGAGGATGAGCGGCACGGCGCCCAGTTGCGCATAGACACCGTCGGAAGTGTCGGCCGGCGAGCGGAATACTTTCTGGCCCTTTCCGTCATAGCCGAGGCGGCGGGTCTTCAGAACGCCCTGGCCGCCGAAATCCTTCAGGGCCGATTCGAGATCGGCCTGGCTGTCGACGGCATGGAAACGCGCGGTCGGGATGCCGCAACCATTGATGAAGCGCTTTTCGACCAGTCGGTCCTGGGCCGCTTCCAGTGCCCTTGGCGGCGGGTAGACCGGCACGCTTCTGGCCAGCATTTCGGCCGCGGCGACAGGCACGTTCTCGAATTCGTAGGTGACGACATCGCAGAGCCCGGCCAGTTCGGCGAGTGCTGAAGGGTCGTCATAGGCGGCGACGATCTGGCGGTTGGCGAGCTGGGCGGCGGGGCTATCGGCCTGCGGTTCCAGGATCACCGTGCGGAAATTCAGCCGGGCTGCGGCCATGGCAAGCATGCGGCCGAGCTGGCCGCCGCCGATAATGCCTATCGTGCCGACCATCAGAGATCGTCCATCGGGTATTCGGCGACGGAAGCGCTCTGGCGCTCGCGCCATTCGTCGAGACGGTCGGCGATCTCGTCGTCGGAGAGAGCAAGGACGGCAGCGGCAAGAAGGGCCGCATTGATGGCGCCCGCCTTGCCGATCGCAAGGGTGCCGACGGGAATGCCGCCCGGCATCTGGACGATGGACAGCAGGCTGTCCTGGCCCGACATGGTCTTGGACTGGACCGGCACGCCGAAGACCGGCAGCGGCGTCATTGCCGCCGTCATGCCCGGAAGGTGGGCCGCGCCGCCAGCGCCGGCGATGATGACCTTGAAGCCCTCGGCGCGCGCGCCCTTGGCGAAGCTTACGAGCCGGTCGGGTGTGCGATGAGCCGAAATGATGCGGGCATCATACTCGATTTCCAGCGCCTCCAGCGTATCGGCGGCATTCTTCATGGTTTCCCAGTCGGACTGGCTGCCCATGATAATGGCGACTGGCGGTCTGTCTGTTATCGTCACAATCGTTCCTTCAGGCGATGATGTCAGGGATGATCTGGTCTTCCAGCTTGGAGAGCTTGTCCTTGATGACCAGCTTCTTCTTCTTCATGCGCTGGATGCGCAGGGCATCGCAGCCCGTCTCAATCATGGCGTTGATCGCGGCGTCGTAATCTTCGTGCTCCTGGCGCAGACGCGCCACCATGAGCCTGATTTCCGCCTGTTCCTGATCGGCCATTTGCATTCCCCATAATCGTCTTCGGACCTTGTCCGGTCTGCCGATAATTTCCGCAAGCTCCTATCACCAAATAGAGGTAACGGGAAGTTAGTGTTGATCATGAATTTGCCGCTTAGTCTTCATCTTTTGGCCTTCGACAAGCCTTCAAAAATGTGTCACAGTCCGCTGGTTGACACCTTGGATCCTCAGCGATGGATGGCTGGGGAGAGGTAAGAGGAAGGAAGGGTCAAATGACTGTTCAAGCTCATCTTGAATCGCTCCAGAAAAAGCATGTTGCTCTCGAGGAGGAGTTGCATGCCCTGAGAACATCTCCCTCTATTTCCGATACTGAACTTGCCGAATGCAAGCGCCGCAAGCTGCGCATCAAGGACGAGATCGAGCGTCTCAAGTCATCCGTCCATTGATCTTTCCAGGATATCGCCGGACAACGGTCTTGCGCAAGAAAAGGTAAAATTCCCAATTTTCCAGACAATCTCGTAAGACCCGGTGATTAACCGAGAGCAAGCGCCAGTCCCATGCATACGGCATCGGGCTGGCGTTTTTACGAGGAGAGGGCGCCTTTACGCCCAGAACTGATCCAGCCAGAGATTGAGCTTGTCGAAGCCTCGGTTGTTGACCGTGTAGATGCGCTTCGTTCCTTCCGAGGTCACGGAAACAAGGTTGCTTTCGAGCAAAGCCTTCAGGTGTTGCGATACGGCCGGGCGGCTGATCGGCAGGCCCTCGGCAAGCTCGTTGACCGTCTTCGGTGCGCGCCGTAATTCCTCCAGCAAGAACCGCCGGTTCGGATCGGCAATCGCAGCGAAGGGGTCCGTGTTCGACATTTAAAAAAGCTACGTCAAACAGGGCTTTCCAGCAAGGAAATTGTGCATCGCAACGGAACGCAACCCTATTCGAGCATGCCTTCGCGCAGGATCAGGAAAGCAGCAATCAGCGCCATGGCATACATGAACGGATAGAAGATCTGCGGCCGCATGCGCCGTACGCACCATGCGCCGGCAATGGTTGCCAGCGGGGCGAAAGGCAGGAGCGTGGCGGAGGTCAGAAGATTGCGGGTGTCGAGCTGGCCGAGCGCGAAATACGGAACGAGCTTAACGGCGTTCAGGATGGCGAAGAAGCGAACGCTGGTGCCGGTGAATTCGCGCGGCGGCAGCTGGAGCGGCAGAGCGTAGATCTGAAAGGGCGCGCCGCCAGCGTGGGCGACGAAGCTGCCGTAGCCGGAAAACGTGCCCCAGAGGCTTGCCAGCAGCGGGCGCTGGGGTCGCGGCGGGATGACCCTTCCCTTGCCGGGGCCGAAATTGTTCCAGAAATAACGCAGGCAGAAGGCGATGGTGACGGCGCCGATGACGATGCGCAGCACATGGCCGGGCACGAGCGCCGACGTCGCCCAGCCGAGCGCGATCCCGAAGATGGCGCCCGGCAGCATGGTCCTGAGCGTGGTCCAATCGCCGTGCTGGCGCCAGATGACCAGCGATATCATGTCCATGAAGACGAGGATGGGAAGCAGGATCGCGGCGGCTTCGACCGGGGCGACGACGAGGGCGAGGAAGGGAAGGCCGATCAGCGACAAGGCGTCGCCCATGCCGCCTTTGGCAAGCCCGACAAGGATGACAGCCGGGATTGCGGCGTAGTAGAATGACAGGTCCTGCAGCATGCTTTGAAGTTCCTCCCCTTGCAAGCCCCCTCTATCGGAATTACTCACTCAAAACGAGTGCGGATCCGCCATAGAGCGGGAAAAACCGACGCAGATGGAAAGACTTCATGACCGAACCCGAAAACCGCTGCCGTCTTGTCCTTGTTGTGCCCGATATCGCCGATGCCGACGAACGGGCCAGGATCGTTGCCGATGCGTTGAAGGGCGGCGATGTCGCCTCCGTCATTCTGCCGCAATACGGTCTCGATGACGGCAGCTTCCAGAAACACGCCGAAAAGCTTGTGCCCGTTATCCAGAGTGCCGGTGCTGCGGCGCTGATTGCGGGCGACAGCCGTGTCGTCGGCCGGGCCAAGGCCGACGGCCTGCACATCACCGGGCCGGCAAGCGAGATCGCCGATGCGATCGATCGTTATGCGGACAAGCTGATCGTCGGCGGCGGCAACGCGGCCGACCGGCACACGGCGCTGGAAGTCGGTGAGGAGCGGCCCGACTACATCTTCTTCGGCAAGCTCGACGGCGACATCAAACCTGAAGCGCATCCGAAGAACCTGGCGCTTGGCGAATGGTGGGCATCGATGATCGAAATCCCGTGCATCGTCATGGGCGGCACCGATCCGGCATCGGCGCTTGCCGTCGCCGAGACCGGCGCCGAGTTCGTGGCCATGCGCATGGGCGTATTTGCCGAGCCGGCTCGGGCGCCCTCGATCGTCGCCCAGATCAATGCCTTGCTTGACGAAAAAGCGCCACGGTTTGAGGATTGATATCGCGCTTATGCCGATCCCCGCCCGCCTTTCGAGATGCGCTCTCCTTTTCACGGCCGTTTTATTGGCGGTGCGGCCGGAACTCGCGCTGGCACAAGCGAACGAGGCGATTGCCGACCCCTCGGCGACGCCCAGCCAGACATTCCGCACCGACCGGCCGCAGCCGCAAGGCGTGGTGCCCTCCGACGGTGTCGGGGTTTTCGATCGCATGGGGGCGAAGCTGCCCGACCTGCCGCCGGAGAAGGAATATAAGGGGCCGATCGACGAGGCGTTCGGCGCCTATCAGCGCGGCTATTATCTGACCGCCATGGACAAGGCGCTGCCGCGCGCGCAGCTCGGCGATCCGGCGGCCCAGACCCTGATCGCCGAGATCCTGTCGCAGGGGCTCGGCGTCAAGCGGGACATGAAGAATGCCGCCTTCTGGTACGGCAAGGCGGCGGAGGGCGGCGATCCGGCCGCCATGTTCAAATATGCGTTGCTCCTGATGGAGGGCAACAATGTCACGCGCGACAAGGCCAAGGCCGACGAATATATGCACAAGGCGGCCGATGCCGGAAACTCATCCGCCGAATTCAATTGGGCGCAGACGCTTGTTGCCGACAATCCCGGCGACAAGGGACTGAAGCTTGCCCTGCCTTACTATGAAAAGGCGGGAGAGCAGGGCGTCGCAGACGCGCAATATGCCGTGGCGCAGATCTATCAGCAGGTGCCGGACCTGCCCGAAGACAAGAAGCGGCTGGCCCGCGACTGGATGGCGCGCGCGGCGCGTGCCGGCTTCGATACGGCTCAACTGGACATGGGTATCTGGCTGGTCAACGGCGTCGGCGGGCCGAAGGACTACGTGCGCGGCTTCGAATGGCTGAAGCTTGCCGCCAACAGGGGCAATGTCGTTGCGCAGAACAAGCTCGCGCATCTCTACATCAATGCGATCGGTACGGCGCCGGATCCGATCGAAGCCGCCAAATGGTATGTCCTGTCGCGGCGCGCAGGCTTGAGCGATCCCTCGCTCGAGGATTTCTATCTCGGCATCGAGGACGACCAGCAGAAGGCGGCGATTGAGGCGGCGAACAAGTTCCGCCGCCTCAACTGAGGGTCTTTTCTAGAAGAGAGCGTCTTCGAACAGATCCTCGTCGCTCTGGGCCTTGGCAGGCTCGGCAGGGGCCGGTGCCGCCGTTGCCTCGGTGGCGGGAATGATATCGCGATGGACATTGCGTTCCTGCACCATGGTGTAGAGCTTGAAGATCCTGTGGTCGAGCGGGGCGATCGTTTCGGCCATGTCGGAAATATCGGCAATCTGGTCGCCGGCCACGGTTTCCAGCACGTCGGCGCAGCGGGCGAGCACGTCGCCGAGATCATGCTGGAAATCGAGCTTGCCGATCAGGAGGCTGATTTTGGTCGCGACCTCGCGTCCATGTTCGGCCAGCACCTTGAGCTCGTCTTCCATCAGGTTGGCGGCGGCGCGGATGGTGCCTACGGCCGACGTGAGGCTTTCGGCAAGGCCGCCATTGCTGGTGCCGGCGGCAGGGGCAACGCGTCCGGCCGAGGCCTCGAGCGCCGGCAGTCCATTGACGATGGCATCGGCTGAATCGTCGAGCTTGCCGGCAAAGATGCGCAGCTCTGCGGTGACGACGTTGATCGACTTGCCCTCTTCGCCGAGGCGGCTGCAGCGCAGGTTGGTGTTTAGCGCCATATAGTGAATGTCGGTCTTGACCGCGCGGATCGCCTCGATGGACTGCAGGAGCGTTGCGGCGGTGCCGAGGGTCGACTGGCTGACCTGATCGGCCTGACGGCTTGCCGTATCGACCTGCTTGACGATTTCGTGGGCGGCGGAGACGCTGGATTCCAGCGCGCGCATGAAGTTGCCGCCGCTGTCGTCGCCTTGACCGCTCATCTGGTCGCGCAATCTCAGAATTTCCTGCGTATCCTGGCTGAAGCTCGCGATGGTTTGCACGACATTGCGCGACTCCCGCTGGAAGTCCGTGCACATGTCTGCCATCTGTGCGGCCGTCAGGTGATGGATGACGTTGTGCAGCCGCTTGCGCGCGTCGGCATCGAGTTTGGCGCCGTCTTCGCTCGCGAGGAAATCTTCGAGCAGCGAGAAGGTGCTCTGCACGTGCTCGATGCGCTGGCGGGTGATGTCGCCGATCTGCAGCGCCGAAAGCGTGGAGGCGACCTTGCCCTGCACGCCGCGGGCGATGGCGCCTACGTCACGGGCGATGGCGCCGAGGTTCTGGCGGTGATCGGCAATCTTCTTCGCGTCATCCTTTAGCGCCCTGGCGACGTCAGGCACGGTGTCCGCATAGCTTTTGGAGAGGCTGTTGCCGAAGGAGAGGGCAAGTTTCACCTCCTTCTGCAGGCTGTCGAGATGGGTGGCGAAGCGATTGACTTCGTCCGTTCCCGAATAGATGCGCTCGAGAATTTCCTGAGCGAAGCCGGCAAATTCGGCAAGACCTGCGCCGGTTATCTTGACCGTGACCGCGAAGGTGCGCAGATAGCGCATCGTCTCCTGCATATCCGCGACATGCCGGTGCAGTTCCGAACCGGTCTGGGCA
This sequence comes from Rhizobium sp. KDH_Rht_773_N, assembly GCF_052946295.1. NCBI lineage: Bacteria > Pseudomonadati > Pseudomonadota > Alphaproteobacteria > Hyphomicrobiales > Rhizobiaceae > Rhizobium > Rhizobium sp. KDH_Rht_773_N. The sequence goes on from NZ_CM129525.1 coordinate 2,571,298, forward strand.
AGTGCTGCGAGAGCCTGCTGGCGGTTTTCCTCGGCACCTGGAAGCTCGATCAGGTTCTGGACGGTCGCATTGAGATCGGCGCTGGTATCGCTCGCCTCATTGCTGTCGAGCGCCTTGGTGATCTGGTCCAGCGAGGTCAGCAGACGATTGAGGACATCCATCACCGAAAGCAGAACGGTGCCGCCTTCGAGGAAGCGTTCCTCGACCTGGGTGCGGGCCGATTCCAGGGTCTGGCTGATATCCGAACCCGATGCGTAGAGCGCAGTCTGTACCGATGCCGTCGCGTTTGTCACATTAGTACCTTTACTTATAAACACAGGCAATTTGACTCTATTTTTACGGGCAGGATGGAAACGGCAGGTAAACGCCGCAGACTCGTAAACGTTGTGATTAACAACCCATAAAAGAGTTCGGCTAAATTTGAGACTTTTTGTCCTGTAATAGTATTATCTATATGATTTCTCATCATAAATTTTGATGTCGCGAGGCATCGGTACAAGATATCCTGGATGAGAAATCAGGGAGTCCGGACTCGCGCTAATTGCAGTTTCCTACAACCGGCGTTTACTCGCTATTAAGCCTGTCATGAGAGTCCTTTTAAGGTCGTTAAGTATTTCTCCGACCATGGAGGCCGCATTGGATACTCAGGCACAATATTGCGAATCTATATCCCTTCCGGAAGCTCTGAGCATTCGTAATGCTTCGGAAGTATATACGAAGATTATCAATCAATTTCGAGACAGTAATAACGTTACCTTAAGTCTTCCCGAAAACGCGGAAGCGGATCTGAGTTTCCTTCAGCTCATCGAAGCCGCCCGCCGTCAGGCAAAGGCCACAGGCAAGACTTTTACCCTTTCGGCTCCGGCAAGCGGCTCGCTTCTCAGGGTTCTCGAGCGCGCCGGATTTACGGAAGCGTTCGATCAAGAAGACAAGAAATTCTGGTTGCATAAAGAGGTGACGTTATGAGCGCAAACATTCTGACCGTAGACGATTCCGCCAGCATCCGGCTGACCACCAAGGTGACACTGACCAATGCCGGCTACACCGTCACCGAAGCCGTCAACGGCGCCGAAGGCCTGGCAACGGCCAAGAGCGGCAATTTCGACCTGATCGTCACCGACCTCAACATGCCGGTCATGGATGGGCTGACGATGATCGAGGAATTGCGCAAGCTGCCCGCCCAGGCCGGCGTGCCGATCATCTTCCTGACGACGGAATCCGATGCCGACCTCAAGGCCCGGGCCAAGGCCGCCGGTGCGACGGGCTGGCTGACCAAGCCGTTCGATCCGGAAAACCTCGTCAAGATCGTGAAGAAGGTTCTCGGCAGATGAGCGGGCTTGATCCAGTCGCAGTCTTCCGCATGGAAGCGGCCGAATGCCTTGAGGCAATCGAAGCCGGCCTTCTCGACCTTACCCACGACCTTGAAAACAAGGACCTCGTAGATGCCGTGTTCCGCGGCCTTCACACGTTGAAGGGCTCGGGCGCGATGTTCGGCTTCGAGGCGCTTGCGGCTTTCACGCATCATTGCGAGACGGCCTTCGACCGTGTCCGCAAGGGTGAAGTTCCGGCGACCGCCGAACTGGTCGCGGCCGTCCTTGCCGCGCAGGACCATATGCGGGCGCTGGTCGAACAGCCTGATGCCGATCACGGCGATACCGGCCAAAAGCTGCTTGCCCAGCTTCAGGCTGCCGTTGGCGGCAAGGCCGAGGCCAAGGAGGCCACCGCGCCTGCCGCTGCAGCATCTGCCGTCGCCGCTCCCGCCAGGAAGAAGACAACCTGGCGCATCCGCTTCAGCCTGCCGGCGAATTCCATGGCCAACGGCACCAATCCGCTCGGCCTTCTGGACGAGCTGCGCGATCTCGGCGAATGCACCGTCCGCGCAAATACCGCCGGCATTCCGCCGCTTGCCGATCTGGTGCCGACCGAACTTTACGTGTCCTGGGAAGTCGTGCTGACGAGCGAGCAGGACCGTTCCGCCATCGACGACGTCTTCATCTTCGTCATGGACGACATGGAGCTCGATGTTCAGGAACTCACCGGCCCGCAGGCTGATCCGGCCGAGGCAAAGAAGGACGCCGCTCCGGTTGCCGCGGCATCCGTCGCACCGGTGCCTGCCGCTGCCCCGGAATTCCGCCCGGTCGAGGCTGTTCCGGCAAAGCGCGAAACGCCGGCGCCCGCTCAGGCGGCGGCCCAGGCAAAGGCGCAGGAAAACGTCCGCGTTCCGGCCGAACGTCTCGACGAGCTGATGGACCGTGTCGGCGAACTCGTCATTGCCCAGTCGCGCCTCAGCCAGCTGGCAAGCTCCAGCTCGGACATCGCCCTTCGGTCGGTTTCGGAAGAAATCGAACGTCTCTCCGGCGAATTGCGCGACACGATGATGGTGTTGCGCATGGTGCCGGTCGGAACGCTCTTCTCGCGCTTCCGCCGCCTCGTCCACGATCTCGCGCGCGAAACCGGCAAGGTCATCGAACTCGTCACGGAAGGCGAAACCACCGAGGTCGACAAGACCGTCATCGAGCGGCTTGCCGATCCGCTGGTTCACCTTGTCCGCAACTCGATCGACCACGGCCTGGAGCCGCCGGCCGAACGCCTTGCCGCCGGCAAGGCGGAAGCCGGGACGGTGACGCTTGCCGCCCGCCAGTCCGGCGGCGAAGTCATCATCTCCATCAAGGATGACGGCCGCGGCATCAACCGCGATCGGGTTCGCGCCAAGGCGGAATCCTCCGGCCTGATCGCACCCGGACAGCCGCTTTCGGATCAGGAACTGCTGCAGCTCATCTTCGCTCCCGGTTTCTCGACCGCCGCGCAGATCACCAATCTCTCGGGCCGTGGCGTCGGCATGGACGTGGTCAAGAAGACGGTAGAGGCGCTGCGTGGCGCCATCGATATCGTCAGCTTGCCGGGGCAGGGTTCGGAAGTCTCGCTGCGCATTCCGCTGACGCTCGCCATCATCGACGGTCTGCTGGTGCGCGTCGGTTCCGGCCGCTACGTCATCCCGCTCTCGGCGGTGGAGGAATGCCTCGAACTTTCGCTGGAAGAGGATCTTCGTTCGCGCGGGCGCTCGTTCATCTCGCTGCGCGACAGCCTGGTGCCGTTCCTGCGGCTGCGCGATCTCTTCCGCACCGGCACCAAGCCGGACGTGCATCAGAAGGTGGTCGTCATCTCGACGGGCACCGAACGTGTCGGCCTCGTGGTCGATCAGATCATCGGCGACCACCAGACGGTCATCAAGTCGATGTCGAAACTGCACAACGACGTGGCGACCTTCTCCGGCGCCACCATTCTCGGCGACGGCAGCGTCGCCCTCATTCTTGACGTCGGGCACCTTGTCGCCGCGGGTCAGCAACAGGAGGCGCAATTGCGCGTGGCAGGATGAGCACAGCAGCAACAGCCGAAAAGTTCGACAACCACTGGAACTACGCCGAGGAAGTCGAAGTCCTGACCTTCGATCTCAACGGCGAGACTTTCGCTCTGGAAGCGGTCATCGTCCAGGAAATCCTGGACCTGCTTCCCGAAACCGCGGTGCCGGGCGCCCAGCCTTTCGTGGCCAGCGTCATCAATTTCCGCGGCAAGGTCATTCCGCTTGCCGATCTCCGTCTCGCCTTCGGGATGGAAGCGTCGGAAGCGACGATCGACAGCCGCATCATTGTCATCGAGGTCGATCTGCAGGGGGAGCAGACGCTCGTCGGTATCCGCACCGACAAGGTGAACGAAGTGACGGCGCTGACGAAGGACGCCAGCGAACCGCCGCCGAGCGTGGGTATGCGCTGGCGCGCTGATTACATCAACTGCCTGGTCAAACGGGGCGGGGAATTCATCATCCTCCCGAATTTGCAGGCGATTTTCTCATCGAGGCATGAGACGGCCGGAGCCGTCAACTAGCCGGGGCCAATCATTGAGGGGTTAAGACGATGCGATTGACGATCAAGACCAAACTGGTGAGCGCGTTCACCTTCATCATTCTCATGCTGATGGGCACCGCCGCCTACGGCATTTTCAGCCTCGGTTCGCTGAACGACACGATCGGCAGTCTCCTTGCCGGTCCTGCCGCGCGTCTCGACCTGGCGCAGCAGATCAACATCGCCCAGCTCGAAGCGATCCGCCAGCAGAAGAACCTCATGACGGCACGCAATGCCGACGATGCTTCCGGCGCCATCCAGAAGGGCGACGAGGCCCGCAAGGACTTCGCCGAAGCATTTGCAGCCGTGACGAAGATTTCGACCGAGGAGGGCAAGGCGCGCTGGGAACGGGTCGCCGAACTCTCCAAGGCATTCAATCAGGCCGACGATCAGATCCGCGAGTTCATCAAGGCCGGCAACATGGACGCCGCCAACAATATCTCGGTGACGACGGCTCGCCAGTCGGCCAACGATATCGACTCGACGCTCGACGACATTCTGGCGCTCGAGAAGCAGCGTATGCAGGATGCCGACGACAGCGCCGAACAGCAATACGGCACGACGCGCACGATGATGATCGCGGTCGCGGCCGCCGCGCTGCTGATCGCGGTGCTGACCGCCTTCTGGATCGCAAACACCATCAGCAAGGGCCTTACTCGCGCCAACACGGTTGTCCGTGAAGTTTCCGAGGGCGACCTGACGAGGATGGCCGAAATCACCACGCATGACGAAATCGGCGAACTGCTCGCCAACGTCAACGTAATGATCGAACGCCTGCGCGGCGTCGTCGCCGATGCCCTGTCTGCCGCCGACAACGTTTCGTCGGGAAGCCAGGAACTGTCCGCGAGCTCCGAGCAGGTTTCGCAGGGCGCCACCGAACAGGCGGCTTCCGCTGAAGAAGCCTCTGCCTCGATGGAGCAGATGGCTGCCAACATCAAGCAGAACGCCGACAATGCGGCCCAGACCGAAAAGATCGCCCGCCAGTCCGCAAAGGATGCGGAAGCTTCCGGCGAAGCCGTCAACCGCGCTGTCGACGCGATGCGCACGATCGCCGAAAAGATCGGCATCGTTCAGGAAATCGCCCGCCAGACCGACCTGCTGGCGCTCAACGCCGCTGTCGAAGCCGCTCGTGCCGGCGAACACGGCAAGGGCTTTGCAGTCGTCGCCTCGGAAGTGCGCAAGCTCGCCGAACGCAGCCAGTCCGCCGCCGCGGAAATCTCCTCCATGTCGAGCGACACGGTGAAGGCTGCCCGCGACGCCGGTGAAATGCTCGGCCGTCTGGTTCCGGACATCCGCAAGACCGCCGAACTGGTTTCCGAGATCAGTGCCGCCTGCCGCGAACAGGATATCGGTGCGGCGCAGATCAACGAAGCGATCCAGCAGCTCGACAAGGTCACGCAGCAGAATGCCGGCGCTTCGGAAGAAATGTCGGCTACCTCGGAAGAGCTTGCCGCCCAGGCCGAGGAACTGCAGGCTTCGATCGCCTTCTTCAAGGTCGATACGGCCGGCGCGACCCGCGCTGGCGTGCAGAAGACCGCTGCCAAGACGGTTGCCAAGGTGGTCAAGGCTCCGGCCGCTGCTCCGCGCAAGCCGGCTCCGGCTTCCGCCGCGCATAGCCACAACCACAGCCAGACCGTCTCTGTTCAGCAGGCGCGCGCCAAGGGCTTTGCCCTGGACATGTCGATGGGCGGCCCGGATGCCGGCGACGACGATTTCCGCGAGAGCGCCTGAGCGGCTTCGCTGATGTGAGAACCGCCGCGGACCCCGGCCCGCGGCACAAGGAAATGCCCAACGTGTGAATGCGTTGGGATCGATCGGCAGATGTCCGCCTGCCGGCATGTAAAGCAGGCGGAACATCGGGGCTTCCTTCCGAAAGGGCGGGAACTTCCGCAGTCAGACGCGCTGCGGTTTCGCGTGCCGATCGTGAATTCCGGCAGGGTCCGTGACGACGGGCCTGCGGAACGAGCGACGATGATCTCCATGAGCGAAAGATTCCGCCGTCCGGGCCGCGCAACACGGTTGAACGACGGCTACGCCTGCAGCCCTGTCGGGTTGCTTCGAGGAAATGTCAGATGCGCTTCACTCTCAAACTCGAACTGGGTCTCGCCTTCGGCTTGATACCGCTCGAAAGCCGGTAGGCGCTTCCCGCGTAATGCGTCAGGAGCCGGTTATGGCCCCTGACGGACAAGCTCCGGCGCCCAGGAACGCCGGAGGCCAGGTCGCAGATCCGTTCAGTGACCTGTCTTCGACTGCCGGAATGTTTTGCAGCATGACGCCGCAACAGGAAACCATCGGTTCACTTTCATTACGTCGCTTTCAAATAGGGGTATTTGCGATGCGCATTACGATCAAGCTCAAGCTCGCGGCCGCGTTCGGCTTCGTCATACTGTTGCTGGTGGCGAGCGCAATATACGGAATTATCAGTCTCAGTTCACTGAACGACTCTGTCGGCGATCTGATCACAGGCCCCGCAAAGAGCCTGGAGCTGGCCCTCGAAGCGAAGGCTTCAGAACTCGACGCCATCCGGTGGCAGAAGAACGCGCTTCTGGAAATGGACCCCGAAGCGGCCCGGAAGAACTACGAGAGTTCCGCAAAGAGCATGGACGAAATGCTGGCATTCGCGGCAGGTGGTGAACAGCTTGCGACCGCCGAAACGAAACCCACCTGGGACAGGCTGGTAGAACTCAGCAAACGCTTCGTCGAAGGCTCCAACAAAGTCGCCTCCATCCAGGAAAGCGGCGACAGGGCAGGGGCCACCGCCTATTCCGGCGGCGAGGTTCGCGGGATCGTAACGGAACTGGACGACGTCTTTTCGGCGCTTGTCATGCATCAGCAGAAGGCGATGACGCAGGCGGACGACGATACGGAACTTCTTTACGGCAACACCAGGAACCTGCTGATCGGCATGGCTGTCGGCGCTTCCGTCATCGCTTTCGCAGCCGCATTGTGGATCGGAGTCGGCATCAATAGCGGCCTGCGCAAGATCATGAACGTCGCCAATGCCGTCGCCATCGGTGATCTCAACCAGAAGGTCGAGATCAGGAGCAACGACGAGATCAAGGATCTGGTCGATACGATCAACGTCATGACCGACAATCTGCGCAATACCGCCGGTATCGCGAACGAGATTTCGAATGGCGATCTCAGTGTTACTCCGAAGCCGCTCTCGGACAAGGATACGCTCGGCATTGCCATGCTCGGCATGGTGACCAATCTGCGCGCGACCGCCGACGTTGCCAACCTGATCGCCGAGGGCGATCTCGCAGTCGAGGTCAAGCCGCTTTCGGACAAGGACACGCTCGGCATCGCCATGCAGAGCATGGTCGCCAACCTTCGCGCCACGGCCGAGATTGCCACCCAGATTGCCGCCGGCGATCTGACGGTGTCTCCGAAGCCGCTTTCGGCCAGGGACACACTCGGCACCGCACTGGAGCAGATGGTGGAGCGCCTGCGCGATGTGGTCGCCGACGCAATTGCCGCGGCCGAAAATGTTTCGGCCGGCAGCCAGGAACTTTCGGCAAGTTCCGAGCAGGTGTCGCAAGGCGCCTCGGAACAGGCTTCCGCCGCCGAAGAGGCTTCTTCCTCGATGGAGGAAATGGCCGCCAACATCAAGCAGAATGCCGACAACGCGGCCCAGACCGAAAAGATCGCCCGCCAGTCCGCAAAGGACGCGGAGATGAGCGGCAATGCCGTCAACCGCGCCGTCGAAGCCATGCAGACGATCGCCGTGAAGATCGGCATCGTGCAGGAAATCGCCCGCCAGACCGACCTGCTGGCGCTCAACGCTGCCGTCGAAGCCGCTCGTGCCGGCGAGCACGGGAAGGGCTTTGCCGTGGTTGCCTCGGAAGTGCGCAAGCTTGCCGAACGCAGCCAGTCGGCCGCCGCCGAGATCTCCTCGATGTCGAGCGATACGGTCAAGGCCGCACAGGAGGCCGGCGATATGCTCGGCCGTCTGGTGCCCGATATCAGGAAGACGGCGGAACTTGTGGCGGAAATCAGTTCGGCATGCCGCGAGCAGGATGTCGGCGCCTCCCAGATCAACGAGGCGATCCAGCAGCTCGACAAGGTGACGCAGCAGAATGCCGGTGCCTCCGAAGAGATGTCGGCGACATCGGAAGAACTCGCCGCCCAGGCCGAAGAACTGCAGGCGTCGATCGCCTTCTTCAAGGTGGAGGCGTCGGGCGGCAAGGCAGCGGCAACCGGCGGCCGTCAGGGCCGCACGGCAGCCGCCAAGATGACGACACGCAGCCCGTCACCGGCGGCAGGCCGCAAGCCGGCCGGCAAGGCGGCGCCTGCAAACAGCGTCGCCGGCCAGCAGGCCCGCGCCAAGGGTTTTGCCCTGGATATGTCCATGGGCGGACCGGATACGACGGACGACGATTTCCGGGAAAGCGCGTGACGGAGCATTCACTCAATGAAACAAAAAGATAGCCTAGCGAGGAAACACCCATGACCATCAGCCGCAGAAAGGGGCTCTTTCGATCCATCGGCGCCAAGATTCTTGCAATCCAGATATCGTCGAGCATTGCGATCGCCGGTGTCATCGGAGGCGGTGCCTATTACGGCATGAACGCCATGACGGAATCGATGAAGTCCATCTATGACGACCGGGTCGTTCCGCTGCAGCAGCTGAAGCTGGTGTCGGACGCCTACGCGGTCAGCATCGTCGATACGACCCACAAGCTGCATGCCGACAAACTGGACTGGCAGCAGGCGGCGGCCAGCATCGAAGGCGCCAAGCGCACGATTTCCGACCAGTGGTCGGCCTACCTCTCGACGCAGCTTACGCCTGAAGAGACCGTGATCGCGGAGAAGGTCAAGACCGATATGGCCCGCTCCGACGTGAAGGTCGCCGAGTTGCAGGCCATTCTGCAGGCGCACGACGCGGCGCGGCTCGATACGTTCGCCAGGAACGATCTTTATCCGGCCATCGATCCCACGACGGAAGGGATCGGCAAACTGACGGAATACCAGCTCAAAGCCGCGAAGGAACTGAGAGAGCAGGGCATCGAGCTTTTCCACTCTCTCATCCAGCTGACGGTGATCACGGGTCTTCTGATCACGCTTGCCGCCATCGGTGTCGTCGTCTTTGTGACGAATGCCATCAAACGCAACCTTGCCATGGCCACGGAACTCGCAAGCGCCGTCGCGCAGGGTGACGTCTCCGCCACGGCTGCGGTCAATTCGAACGACGAGGTCAAGGATCTTGTCGATGCTCTCAATACGATGACCGCCAACCTTCGCAATACGGCCGATATTGCCGACAAGATTGCCAATGGCGATCTGACGGTCACGCCGAAACCTCTCTCCGACAAGGACGTGCTCGGCCTGTCGCTGGAGAGCATGGTCGAGCGCCTGCGCGGCGTCGTGGCCGACGCGATCGCGGCTGCGGAAAACGTCTCTGCAGGCAGCCAGGAATTGTCGGCCAGTGCCGAACAGGTCTCGCAGGGAGCGACCGAACAGGCAGCTTCCGCTGAAGAAGCCTCCGCCTCGATGGAAGAGATGGCCTCCAACATCAAGCAGAACGCCGACAATGCCGCGCAGACCGAGAAGATCGCCCGTCAGTCGGCCAAGGACGCCGAAGTTTCGGGCGAAGCGGTTGCCCGCGCCGTTCAGGCGATGCGCACGATCGCCGAAAAGATCGGCATCGTTCAGGAGATCGCCCGCCAGACCGACCTGCTGGCGCTCAACGCCGCTGTCGAAGCAGCACGTGCCGGCGAACACGGCAAGGGCTTTGCGGTCGTGGCCTCGGAAGTGCGCAAGCTTGCCGAACGCAGCCAATCGGCCGCCGCTGAAATCAGCGCCATGTCGGGCGACACGGTGAAGGCTGCGCAGGAAGCCGGCGACATGCTCGGCAGACTGGTTCCCGACATCCGCAAGACCGCCGAACTCGTCTCGGAGATCAGCGCTGCCTGCCGCGAACAGGATATCGGTGCGGCGCAGATCAACGAAGCGATCCAGCAGCTCGACAAGGTCACCCAGCAGAATTCGGGTGCTTCGGAAGAGATGTCGGCGACCTCCGAAGAACTGGCAACCCAGGCGGAGGAACTGCAGGCTTCGATCGCCTTCTTCAAGGTCGATACGGCCGGCAATCGCCAGTCGCGCACGGCCGCTGCCAAGATCACGGTTCGCACGCCGGCTCCTGCCGCGGGCCGCAAACCGGCCGCCAGGAAAGCCGCGCCTGCCAATACGGTTGCCGCCCAGCAGGCGCGCGCCAAGGGCTTTGCCCTGGATATGTCGATGGGCGGGCCTGACGAAAGCGACGCCGATTTCCGGGAAAGCGCCTGAGTATCAGGCCCTTCCAATATATTAACAGGCGTCCCCGATAATGGGGGCGCCCGATTCCAACGAAAGCGCTTGATATGGCAACAACATCTCTGGAAGCTCAATTCGTGACCTTCAGCCTGGGCGAGGAGATCTTCGCCGTTCCGGTGGAGGTGGTGCGCGAAATCCTCGACTATGCGGAAGCCTTCAAGATTCCGAACGGTCCCGACTATCTGCTTGGCCTGCGCGATGTGCGCGGCCAGGGTGTTCCGACGATCGATCTGCGCCTGAAGCTCGGCATGTCGAAGACGGTGCCGACGCCGCATACGCGCGTGCTGGTTCTCGACGTTCCCATGGAGAGTCGCGTTCTGACGCTTGGCCTGGTTGCCGACCGGGTTTTCGAAGTGACGCCCTTCCGCCGCGACCAGATCGAGGCCGCTCCCGATATCGGCGTGCGCTGGCGTTCGGATTATATCGCCGGCGTCGTGCGCCGCGAGAACGGCTTCGTCGTCATCGTCGACCTTGCCCGGCTGTTGTCGCGCGAGGATGCCTCTGTCCTGCAATCGGCCGCCTAAGGCCCCCGGTATCTGTTCGGAGCGTCGCGTCTCATGAGTATGGCAGCGGTAGAAACCCAATTGCCGGGTGACAGGATCAGCAAGCGCAACTTCGACAAGCTTGCCCGGTTCATCTACGACTATAGCGGCATCAAGATGCCGCCGACGAAGCTGACGATGCTGGAAGGCCGGTTGCGCCGCCGCCTGCGCGCCACGCGCCATACGAGCTTCGACGACTATTGCGATTTCCTGTTCAACGAGGGCGGGCTCGAGCAGGAGTCGGTCTACCTGATCGACGTCGTTACCACCAACAAGACCGACTTCTTCCGGGAAGCCAAGCATTTCGAATATATGCAGATGGTCGCCCTGCCGGCGCTCGCCGACAGCGGCCTGCGGACGATCCGCACGTGGAGTTCTGCCTGCTCGACGGGTGCCGAGCCCTATACGATGGCCATGGTGCTCAACGAATTTGCCGAGGGGCGCAACGACGTCTCCTACAGCATATTGGCAACGGACCTCTCGACCGACGTTCTTCAGACCGCGCGCAGGGGCATCTACGCCGAAGATCTGGTCGCTCCGGTGCCGCGCGACCTGCAGAAGAAATATGTCATGGTCGCCAAGCAGCAGGGTCGGCGCGAGGTTCGCATTTCGCCGAAGCTGCGCAGCCGTGTCGGTTTCGCCCGCATGAACCTGATGGACGAGAAATATCCTGTCGGCGACCAGATGCACATCATCTTCTGCCGCAACGTGCTGATCTACTTCGACAAACAGACGCAGGCGGGTGTGCTCGGCCGCCTCTGCGACTGCCTTGCCAAGGGTGGCTACATGTTTATCGGCCACTCGGAATCGATCACCGGTTTCGATCTTCCCTTGAAGCAGGTTTCGAATACGGTGTTTCAGCGCATCTGAGAGGGTCTCATGGCCAAAAAAGTCCGCGTCCTCATTATCGACGATTCAGCCAGCGTCCGGCAGACGCTGACACGGGTTCTGGAGGAAGATCCGGATATCGAGATCATGGGCGTCGCCTCCGATCCCTTTATGGCGGCACGCAAGATCCAGGAAGAAATTCCCGACGTCATCACGCTCGATGTCGAGATGCCGCGCATGGACGGCATCACCTTCCTGCGCAAGCTCATGTCGCAGCGGCCGATTCCCGTCGTCATGTGCTCGTCGCTGACCGAGGCCGGGTCGGAAACGCTGATCCAGGCGCTGGAAGCGGGCGCGGTCGATGTCATCCTGAAATCGAAGATCGGCGCGGCAGACAGTCTGGCCGATGACGCGATGCGTATCCGCGAAGTGGTCAAGAGCGCTTCGCATGCACGGCTTTCAAACGTGCGCCGTGCGGCCGGCAGCATCCGCTCGGCCTCTGCGGAGGGGCCGGCCAAGAAGCTGACCGCCGATGCCATGCTGCCGCCGCCGACCGGCCGGGCCATGGCGAAGACGACGGAGATGGTCGTCTGCGTCGGCGCCTCAACCGGCGGGACGGAAGCGCTGCGCGAATTTCTGGAGGCTCTTCCGGCCAATGCGCCGGGCATGGTCATCGTCCAGCATATGCCGGAAAAATTCACGGCGGCATTCGCCAAGCGGCTCAACGGTCTTTGCGAAGTCGAGGTCAAGGAGGCGGCCGACGGCGATCCGGTGCTGCGCGGTCACGTGCTGATCGCGCCCGGCGACAAGCATATGCTTTTGGAACGGCAGGGTGCGCGCTATTACGTTTCGGTCAAACCCGGGCCGCTGGTTTCGCGTCACCGCCCGTCCGTCGATGTGCTTTTCCGTTCTGCGGCGCGTTCGGCCGGATCGAACGCGATGGGTGTCATCATGACCGGGATGGGTGACGACGGTGCGCGCGGCATGCTGGAAATGCATCAGGCCGGCGCCTATACGGTCGCACAGGACGAGGCGACGTCCGTCGTTTTCGGGATGCCGAAGGAGGCCATTGCCAAGGGTGGCGTCGATCGCGTCCTGCCGCTCGACCAGATCGCCCGCGAAGTGCTCATCACGCAGCAGAAATCCTGAATTTCGGATGCTGAACAAGGAAACGGCGGCGCATCTGTGCTGTCGTTCCCTGTTCGGCGTCAGGCGAGATGACGGCCGTCGATCGTCAGGCTGGCGCGACGACACTGCCGATGAGGGCGCCCGCCTTCATATGGCGAGCGGCCGCCTGCGTGGCGGCAAAGACGGCGCGGGCGTTGATCTGTCCAGAGTAATTTGGGAACCATCCTTTCGTGCTGCAGGCCTGCCATGCGGTATTCCCCTTGAAATTTCCCTGATTTTGTGGTCTTGAGGCCGCCAATCTATGCAGCGCTGTCGCTTCCGGCGTTCAGGGACATATCCCGCCCCTGGCAGCGCGTCCCGTATTATCCAAGGAAAATGCCCACATGGCCCGTTCAGCTCTTCTCAATGTCATGGTTCAGGCTGCCATCAAGGCAGGCAAGTCGCTGGGGCGTGATTTCGGGGAAGTGCAGAACCTGCAGGTATCGGTCAAGGGACCGGGCGACTTCGTTTCGAATGCCGACCGCAAGGCCGAGAAGATCGTCAAGGAAGAGCTTCTCAAGGCTCGCCCGACCTATGGTTTCCTCGGCGAAGAGAGCGAAGAGATCAAGGGTACGGACGGCGCGCATCGCTGGATCGTCGATCCGCTCGATGGAACGACCAATTTCCTGCACGGCATTCCCGCTTTTGCGGTTTCCATCGCGCTTGAGCGCAACAACGAGATTGTCGCGGGGGTGATCTTCAATCCGGCGACGGACGAGCTTTACACTGCTGAGCGCGGCGGTGGCGCGTTCCTCAACGATCGCCGTCTGCGTGTCGCCTCGCGCCGGGTGCTCTCCGACAGCGTCATCGGCTGCGGCGTGCCGCATCTCGGTCGCGGCAATCACGGCAAGTTCCTGATCGAGCTGCGCCATGTCATGGGCGAAGTCGCCGGCATCCGCCGCATGGGCGCCGTCTCGCTCGATCTCGCTTATGTGGCGGCGGGCCGTTTCGACGGTTTCTGGGAAACGGTGCTCTCCCCGTGGGACATGGCGGCCGGCATTTTGCTCATCCGCGAAGCCGGCGGCTTTGCGACCGATTGGGATGGCGGCACCGCGATCCTGGAGACGGGTTCGATCATCGCCGGTAACGAGCACATCCAGAAGGCCCTGATGGAAGTGGTCAAGCGGCCCGTTCCGACCCGCTGAGGGCAATCGGAAACAGGCTGTTGTAAAGTCCGGCTTTTCGGCGCCGCATACTTCAATTCGGCACAATGTTGATCTAGTCTCCGGTGCAATGAATCCGGAGGCCGAGGAACCTATGGAAAATGTGAATGTGGCCGAGTTCGGCTCGACCGAGAAGACCACGAGTGGCTACGCCTACAAACTCTCCAGTCCCATGTCGTTCTTCTGGACGATGGTGTTGTTCCTCATCATCGTCGGCTTCATAGCAGCGATCCTGTTCCGTCAGACGCAGACCGCCTTCATGCACAATCCGGGCCTCAACGGCCTCATCCTCGGCGTTCTTGCCGTTGGAATCATTCTCGTTTTCAACCATGTCCTGTCGCTTCGCCCGGAAGTGCGCTGGTTCAACTCCTTCCGCGCCGCAGGCAGCGTCGAGAAAGTGAACCGCAATCCGCGGCTGCTTGCGCCGATGCGGGCGCTGATCGGCAATCGCAAGTCGGGTGTTGCGCTGTCGACCACTGCGCTGCGCTCCATCCTGGATTCCATCGCCAACCGTCTCGACGAATCGCGCGATGTTTCGCGCTATCTCATCGGCCTGCTCGTCTTCCTCGGCCTGCTCGGCACCTTCTGGGGCCTCATCGGCACGATCGGCTCGATCAGCTCCGTCATCCAGTCGCTCGATGCCGGCTCGAACGGTACGGGCGACGTGCTTTCGACGCTGAAGGAAGGGCTTGCGACGCCGCTTTCCGGCATGGGGCAGGCGTTTTCGTCCTCGCTGCTCGGTCTCTCGGGTTCGCTGATCCTCGGTTTCCTCGATCTGCAGGCCGGCCGTGCGCAGAACCGTTTCTATATGGAACTGGAAAACTGGCTCTCCTCCGTCACCGATGTCGGCTCTGACGTTGCGGTGCAGGCGTTCGACGCCGTCTCCGGTGGCTCTTCGGAAGATATGAAGGCGCTGTCGGAATATCTGCGCAAGGTCGCCGAAGAGGGCGGTCCCGCCAGCCAGCGGTCGGTCGCCGCCATGGCGAGCCTCGCGGAAGGCATTCAGGGTCTCGTCAAGAACATGCGCAACGAGCAGCAGATGCTGCGCGACTGGATCGAAGTCCAGCAGGACGAGGCAAAGGCGATGCGCCGCACGCTCGATCGTCTGGCCGAGCGCATCGGTGTCCAGGGCGGCAGTCGCGAGCGCAGCAGCCTGATAGAGAAGAGCGAGGGCAAGTAGACCATGCCTCTTGCCCGCAACCGCCGTCACCAGCGCGCGGTGGATTACTGGCCCGGCTTCGTCGATGCCCTGTCGACGCTGCTCATCGCCATCATGTTCATCCTCACGGTCTTCGTTGTCGGCCAGTTCATTCTGAGCCGCGAAATCTCCGGCCGTGACGAGGTGCTGACGCGCCTCAACAGCCAGATCAACGAGCTGACGCAATTGCTGGCGCTCGAAAAGGGCAGCAATCAGGACCTCCAGGATTCCGTCGCCAACCTGCAGGCCTCGCTTGCAAGCGCCGAGGGCGAACGTTCGCGGCTGCAGGCGCTGCTCAGTGCCGGAGCAGGCGGGCAGGACGCGGCAAAGCAGCAGATCGGGACGCTGACGCAGCAACTCGACGAGCAGAAGCAGGTGAGCGACCGGGCGCTTAGCCAGGTCGAGCTTCTCAATCAGCAGATTGCCGCGTTGCGCAGCCAGATTGCGGCGGTCGAGGCGGCGCTGCAGGCTTCGGAAGAGAAGGACCAGACCTCGCAGGCAAAGATCGCCGATCTCGGCCGCCGCCTGAACGTGGCGCTGGCAGCGCGCGTACAGGAACTCAACCGTTACCGCTCGGATTTCTTCGGCCGCCTGCGTGAGATCCTCTCCGACCGCGAGAATATCCGCATCGTCGGCGACCGTTTCGTCTTCCAGTCGGAAGTGCTGTTCCCGTCCGGTGGCGCCGATCTCAATCCGGAGGGGCAGGCGGAAATGGCAAAGCTTGCAGCCGCGCTGCTCGATCTCGCCAAGGAGATCCCGCCGGAGATCAACTGGGTTCTGCGTGTCGACGGGCATACGGACAATGTCGCGCTGTCGGGTTCTGGCCGCTATCGAGACAACTGGGAGCTTTCATCCGCCCGCGCGATTTCGGTCGTAAAGTTCCTGATCGCGCAGGGCGTGCCTGCCGACCGTCTGGTGGCGGCAGGCTTCGGCGAGTTCCAGCCGATTGCGCCGGGCGATACGCCCGAGGCGCGCGCCACCAACCGTCGCATCGAACTCAAGCTGACCGAGAAATAATCGCCCGGAGCCTGTCCGTCAGGAAGCTGCTGACGGCCGGGCTGTCGCTGAGGCCGATCGCAATCCTGTAGGCCGTCGTACCGGCCTCGCTTTCGCCGAGTTCCGAGAGCAGGTGCGCGCGCACCGCCCAATAGGGCTGGTAGCTGGCAACGCTCCTCTGCTCCAGAGCGTCCAGCAGCGCGAGAGCGGGAGCTGCGCCTTCCAGCCTGCCGATAACGGCGGCATGGGCGACTTTTGCGCCCAGTGAGGGCTTCATTGCGATCAGCGCCCGGTAGAGCGTGGCGAGGGCTTCCCAGTCCGTCGTGCCCGTTCGGCGGCGTGTGGCGTGAACGGACTGTATGGCGGCCTGGCACTGGAACGGACCGAAGCGATTGAAACTTCCCGCCTTGCGCAGCAAGGCATCGGCCTCCGCCATCATGATTTCATTCCAGAGGCCAGTATCCTGTTCTTCGAGCGGGATGTAGGCGCCGCCGCTGCGCCGCGCGTGCCCTCTGGCCTCGCAATAGAGCATCAGCGACAGCAGTCCCATGACCTCGGGCTCGTCGGAAAGGATTGTCGTCAGCGTGCGGCCGAGCCAGATCGCCTCGCCCGTCAGGCCGGTGCGGCTGTCTTGCTCGCCGTCGAGCCCGTCCCAGCCTATGCCGTAGGCGGCGTAGATCGCCGCGAGCACACCGGCTAGCCGTTCCGGCAGCAGGGGCCGCTCGGGAATGGCGAAGGGAATGCCGGCATCGCGAATCTTCACCTTGGCCCGCACCAGGCGCTGGCTCATCGCGTCCGGCGAGACGACGAAAGCCCGCGCCATGGTTTTCGCGTCAATGCCAAGCACGGTCTGGAGCATCAGCGGTGTGTGGACCGATTTGTCGATTGCCGGGTGGGTACAGGCAAAGAGCAGTTTCAGCCGTTCGTCCGGGAAGACTGCATCATGGACATCGTTCATGCGCTCCTCGGCTTCCTCGAAGGCCATCGCAACCGTGCTGCGGGCATTGTCGCGCACGGTTTGGCGGCGGGCCGCCTGCAGGAGATTGCGGCGGGCCACGGTGAGCAGCCAGGCTTCCGGATTGTCGGGAACGCCGCGCCGGGCCAGGTTCGCAGGGCAGCCGCCAGCGCATCGCATAGCGCATCTTCCGCCGCCGGCACATCGCGCGAGCGGGCAGCAAGAAAGGCGATGAGCTTGCCGTAGGACTGCCGCGCCACCTTCTCGGCGGCGCGGCCTGCATCTGATTTCACCAAAGCCTCACGCAACCTGCAGGCGCGGCCGTATCTCGACCGAACCCTGTTCGGAGACGGGAACGCGTGTCGCCCATTCAAGCGCGGTATCGAGATCGGGCACCTCGATGACGTAGAAACCGCCGAGCGATTCCTTGCCTTCCGGATAGGGACCATCCTGCACGTCATGGTCGTCGCCCTTGCGGCGCACGATGGTGGCGGTTTCGGGCGGGGTCAGACCGGCACCGGCGGTCAAGATCCCGGCCTGCATCAGGGCCTTGGTATAGGCAGTCCAGCCGTCGCGATAGGCGGGGTCGCCGCGGCGGACAAAGTCTTCTGCGGATTCACGGATGATAAGCGCATATTGCAGCGGAAACTCCTGATCCTCTGATGGCGTTTGACCGGCAGGCAGCATGTAAGGCCGAAATGGCCGAGGCTGCAACGCACCGGTGGCGCGGCTTGGAACCGTTCCGAAACAATGAGGTTTCAGCAGCAGCCATTTCGACATGGCTGTCGAAAATAGTTCACGCTGCAAACGCGCACGAGAAATGCGCCGATAAGGAGATGCTGGAGGCGACTGATGCCGCCTCCGCTTCCGGTCAGGCTTCCGCCTTTGTCTGATCCACCACTTCCGCGCCGGGCGAATTTTTCTTGATGGACTCGATGGCGTTCACTGCGGATGCCTTCGCCTTGTAGCCTTCGGACGAGAACATGGTTTCGCCGTTCGATGCCTTGAAGCGGAAGCGGAATTCACCGGCCTTATCCTTGTAAACTTCAAATCTGTACATGGATCCCTCCTGGTAAGCTGAAATCGTGCTTCAGCCTCCCGAACGTTAGCCCAGAATCGTGAGCTTTTCCACTACCTTAATTAGAATTCAATTGCGGAGCGTCCAATTGCCGCCGCTTGGATCGGGCGCGAGAAAAGAGGCATAACGTCGCCTCCCGCTGCGCTCATTCCATCTGGATATGGGCGCCGTCGACGACCGGTTTCCATTTCGCAAGCTCGGCCTTCACATGGGCGCCGAGTTCTTCCGGCGTGGAGCCGACGATCGTTGCGCTGAATTCCTTCATCCGCTCGGCCACGGCCGGATCGCCCAGCGCCTTGTTGGCGGAAATGTTGAGGCGGGCAACCACATCGGCGGGCGTGTTGGCCGGCGCAAAGAGCGCATTCCACGTATAGGTCTCGTAGCCCGGAATGCCGGATTCCACGATGGTCGGGATATCGGGGAAGGAGGGCGCGCGTTTGGCGGTCGTCACGGCGAGCGCCCTCAGTGTGCCGGCCTTGATGTGGCTCGATGAGGAGGGCAGGTTGTCGAACATGATCGGGACCTGATTGCCGATGACGTCGTTCAATGCCGGTCCGGCGCCTTTATAGGGGATATGTTGCATGTCGACGCCCGCCATGCTTTTGAAAAGTTCGCCGGAAAGATGCAGCGGCGTGCCGTTGCCGGAAGAGGCGTAGCTGTATTTGTCCGGATCGGCTTTCAGGAGGGCAACCAGTTCCTCAACGTTCTTGGCGGGCAATTCCGGATTGACGACCAGCACGTTGGGCACGACCACGAGCAGCGAGATCGGCGAGAAATCCTTCTCGGCATCATAAGGCGTCGATTTCAGGATCAGCGGATTGAGCGCGTGGGTGGCGACGGTACCCATCAGGATCGTGTACCCGTCCGGTGCGGCGCGCGCGACGTTGCCGGCGCCGAGATTGCCGCCGGCTCCCGCAACATTCTGCACGATGACCTGCTGGCCGAGATCTTCGGACATTTTCTGCGCGACGATGCGCGCGACGACGTCGGTCGAGCCCCCGGCGGCGAAGGGCACGATCATCGTTATGGAGCGATCGGGAAAAGTCTCGGCCGATGCGGCCGTAGCCGTGGCGGCTGCGAGCAGGCCAAGGCCAAACGCCAGGCTCATGCGACGGGTCATGTCAGAAAACGCCATTCGAATCTCCTCCCACAGATTTCAACAGCAAAGGCCCCTACCTCGGGCATAGGGAGGTTAGGGCAGGTTGCCACAAAGGCAACCGCATGCGAGGGCCGAAGAGATCAGACTTTAGTCGCGATGGTGCATGAAGCCGCTATTTGGCGGCAGCCAGCACATCCTCGTTGGCTGCATCGAATTGCAGACGGGCGAGCTTCGCATAGATGCCGCCGTGCCGGATCAGGCTTTGATGCGTGCCTTCCTCGACGATGCGACCCTGGTCCATGACGAGAATGCGATCGGCCTTCAGAACGGTGGCGAGGCGGTGGGCGATGACAATGGTCGTGCGGCCATGCATGAGCCCGTCAAGCGCCGTCTGCACCAGCGTCTCGCTCTCGGCGTCGAGGGCCGAAGTCGCTTCATCCAGAAGCAGGATCGGCGCGTTCTTCAGAATCGCACGGGCAATGGCGATGCGTTGACGCTGGCCGCCCGAGAGCGTGACGCCGCGTTCGCCGACCTGAGTGTCGTAACCTTTCTCCAGCCGATTGATGAACTCATCGGCCTGGGCTGCGATTGCGGCGGCGCGAACCTGCTCGCGCGTCGCCCCCTGGAAGCCGAAGGCGATATTGTCATGGATCGAGGCCGCGAAGATGGTGACGTCCTGCGGCACGATGGCGATGCGCTGCCGAACGGCGTCCGGGTCTGCCTGTCGGGCATCGACGCCATCGATTTTCACGCTGCCCTGCTGCGGATCGTAAAAGCGCAGCAGGAGCGAGAAGACCGTGCTCTTGCCGGCGCCGGACGGGCCGACGATCGCGACCGTTTCTCCCGGCAGCACGGCAAAACCGAGGCCGTGCAGGGCCGATTTGCCGGGACGGGAGGGATAGGCGAAATGTACGCCGTCGAATTCCACCCGGCCCTGGGCAGGCGAGGGGAGCGGCAGCGGATGCGCGGGGGCGGCGATCGGCGAGACTTCATCGAGAAGCTCGGTCAGACGGTCGGCGGCACCTGCTGCCTGCGAGAGCTCGCCCCAGACTTCCGAAAGCGCACCGAGCGAGCCGGCCGCGATGACCGCATAAAGCAGGAACTGCCCAAGCGTGCCGGCCGAGAGCGTGCCGGCGAGAACGCTGTGGGCGCCAAACCAGAGAATGGCGACCACGCTGCCGAAGATCAGGGTGATGGCAATACCCGTCAGCAGGGCTCGGGAAGAGACGGCCGAACGCGCGGCCTGATAGGCGGATTCGACGGCCGAACCGTAGCGGTCTGCGGCAATGGTTTCGGCGTTGAAGGCCTGCACGGTGCGGGTGGCAGCAATCGTCTCGCTGGCGAAGGCCGAGGCTTCCGCCAGCGTGTCCTGCGCTGCGCGCGAACGCTTGCGTACCGATCGGCCGCCGGCGACCAGCGGAAAGACGATAACCGGGATTGCGACGATGACGAGGCTCGACAGCTTAGGCGAGGTCACGATCATCATGCCGAGCGCGCCGAGACAGAGGATCAGGTTGCGCAGCGCCACGGAAGCTGTGGCGCCGACGGCGGATTTGATCTGCGTCGTATCGGCCGTCAGCCGCGAGAGGATCTCACCCGACTGGTTGACGTCGAAGAAGGAGGGCGACAGGCGCGTGACATGGGAGAAGACATCGCGGCGCAGATCCGAGACGATGCGCTCGCCGATGGTGATGACGAAATAGTAGCGGAGCGCACTGGCAACAGCGAGCACGACGGCCATGACCATCAGCATGGCGAAATAGCTGTTGATGAAGGTGCCGTCGGCCTGCGTGAAGCCATGGTCGATCATGCGGCGCACGGCGAGCGGTATGGCAAGAGAGGTGACGGCGGCAAGGGCCAGCGCAATCAAGGCGCCCGCGACCATGCCGCGATAGCGTGCCACGTAAGGTGCCAGCCTGCCGAGCGGCCTTAGCGAACGCGACTTCTTTTCCCCAAGCTCTGCCTGCTCTGCCAAATCGTCTCCGATCGCCCTCAAAGACCGCGTATTGCGGCTCCTTGGCCCTTGTTATCCCGGCGCCCTTCATGTATAGGCACCGCATCCTAATGGGAAGCCGTAGCCTTCACGACTGCGGCTTCATTTATTCAATCGGTTCTTTCCCCGCAACTGTCTGCGGCAAATTGAACCCCGGCATCGCAGGAAGATTGTCATGAAGGAAGGCATCCATCCCGACTACCACATCATCAAGGTAGTCATGACCGATGGCACCGAGTACGAAACCCGCTCGACCTGGGGTTCGGAAGGCGCTGTCATGAACCTCGAAATCGACTCCAAGTCGCATCCGGCCTGGACGGGCGGCAACCAGCAGCTCATGGACCGTGGCGGCCGCGTTTCGAAGTTCAACAAGCGTTTCGGCGGCCTCGGCCTCTAATTCGCTTCCGCCTGACGGACCATACAAAGCCCGGCCTCGCGCTGGGCTTTTTTGTTTCCGGTCTGAGCCGGAGGACAAACAAAAACCGGCCGCGTCGCCGCAGCCGGTTTCGTGAAATCGCTAATGCCAGATCAGTTGTTGCCGAAGGCGGTCTGCAGCAGGGAAAGCTGGGCCTGGACGCTGTTCTGGTTATCGGGAACGATCGCCGCTTCTGCCGGGCGATAGATTTCGCGGTCGAGCAGGGCGATGCGGTTCTGCAGGCGAAGCGAACGTTCAACGAGGTCGCGGAAGGATTCCGGCAGGTCGCCCCAGCCCGGAGCGTTGCGGTCGACGTTGAAGCCGTCGAGACGAACCTTGTTCTTTTCGGCCAGAACCTGATCGCGCGACATTTCGCCATTGTTGACGGCGCGCTGCAGCAGCAGCCAGGAGGCCATCTGCATCAGCCGGGTGGTCAGGCGCATCGATTCAGCCGCGTAGAGTACCGAAGCCATGCGCGGCAGCACCTTGGAGGCTGCGCGGCCCTGGCCGTCGAGGTAGGATGCGGTTTCTTCGACCAGCGACATGCCCTCTGCATACAGCGTCTTGAACTGCGAGGATGCGGCAGCGCGGCCCGCAAAACTGATTGTATTCAATCCAAGTTCCGACATCTAAAGAATCCCTGTTGCACGCATCTACTATCAGGTAACGCCGGTTTCCGCGGAAAAGTTTCGCGGCCGGTCTTTATGATTTCAAGATGGTATCTTTAGCCCAATTGCGCAAGCCGTTTCTTAAGAAAAGGTTAATCTCCACAGTTTCGTGGAAATATCTAAAGCAGCGCAAAAAAGAAGAGCCGCAAAAGCGGCTCTCAAGGTAAAACAGGGAGAAAAATCAGACCAATTCACCGCTTGGAAAACTGTCTGAGGTTCAGAAGGATCTGAACAGCATGAGTAATATCTTATAAAGCTTAATTTTTTATTAATGCCGTCTCAATTTAAGACTTAACGAAAGTAATTACGAAGCAATATTTGCGCGTTCACAGTCTTATGAACGGAACAGGTTTTCAGCAGCCAGGCGGCCGGAAGCCTTGCTGGCGGCCTCGGCCTCGAGCCGCGCGATCTCGGCCTTCAAGAGTTCCACACGCGCTTTCAGCTCGTCCAGCGAAAACATGGAGAGATCGCAGCCGATCTCGTGCGCGGTCTTCTTCTGCGGCCGGTCGTCATCGATGAAGCTCATTGTCGTTCCTCCTTAAGCGTGTCGCGATCCTGCAGATCCGTTTCCATGCGCAGTCTTGCGCGACACCGTCCACTCGTCAGCCGAACTTTACAGCAGGATCGACGCTTTCGGGAGGCTTGCTGGAACCGCGATCGGCAAGCGACATGCTTTGCGGCGTGAGCGTGGGAGACGTGGCCGTCGGGATCGTCGTGTAGGCGTCGCGGTCGCTTGCCGGAATGGCTGCGCGAATGCGGCTTCTGACGATGGCGTAGCCGGTGATCAGAAGATGGGCGAACGCCGTCACCAGGAAGAGCGCATGCGGGCTGATGACCGACATGACCGGACCTCCAATCGTCGGGCCGATGACGGTGCCGATCCCGTAAAGCAATAACAAGCCGCCCGATACCTTCACGAAATCTTCCGATGCGGCAAAGTCGTTCGCATGGGCGACGGCGATCGGATAGAGCGTATTGGCGACGGCGCCGTAGAGGATGACGAGGCCGATCAGGAAGGCAGGGGAGGAGGGGTGCAGCAGGAAGATCAGGAGGCCGGCGAGCGCTGCGATGGCCGACATGGCCGCCAGCACGTAACGGCGGTCGATACGGTCGGAGAGGCGCCCGGCCGGAAGCTGCATTATGGCGCCGGCAAAGATGGTGGCGCTCATCATGACGGCGATCGCGGTATCGGAAAGGCCGGCACCCGCGCCGAAGACGGCGCCGAGCGTGCCATAGGCGCCGTTGGCGATGCCGACGAGCAGGATGCCGAGGCAGGAAACGGGTGAATTGCGATAGAGCGCCGGCAGGTCGAGTTTCACCGCCTTCAGCGGCTGCGGCGAGGCGGCGGTCGACAGCGTGGTCGGCAGCATGGCGATGCAGTAGAAGATGCCGCAGATCATGAAGAGCGCCGGCGTGCGCACGTCTTCCAGCGGGATCATCAGCTGGCCGCCAACGACGCCAAGCAGGGTGATGCCGATATAGAGCGAGAAAATCGCGCCGCGGCTTTCATTGTTCGCCCGCTCGTTCAGCCAGCTTTCGATGATCATCGACGTGCCTGCGGTCGAGAAGCCGGTGACCGCGCGCAGGATGACCCACCAGACCGGGTCGATGATGATGCCGCTCACGAGCGCGATGATGGCGATGATGGCGATGAAACCGGAGAAGGCGCGCACATGGCCGACACGGCGCACCATCTTCGGCGCGATCAGGCAGCCGACGACGAAGCCCGCCGCCCAGGAGGTTCCGAGCAGGCCGAGGGTGGTCGTGGCATAACCTTCGAGATTACCGCGTACGGGAAGCAGAATGCCCTGCAGTCCGTTGCCCATGAAGAGGAAGAGCGTGCCAAAGAGCAGCGCAGCGACGGACAGCAGATTTCTTGTCATATCCCCAGACTCGGCGTGTTCGCTTTGAGAAGGACATAAGGCGAGTGCTTGATCCGCCCAGTCCATAAGAATGTTGATTGTGCCCCGGAATGCCTTTACGGCGAGTAGATATCCTGTGTTCGCGTGAAAAAATGTCCGTCCTGTGACATTCTGATAGATGGAAAAAATAAAGCCATGACAAAGCTGATAGCGTTGCTGCTCATCCTTGCCATGGCAATCCAGGTCATCAAGCCGCTCGGCTATCCGGGGCTGCGCCGCCGGATGGATTTCTGGAAGATCGCGCTGATTGCCTTCGCCGTCTGGGCGGTGGCGCTGCTGACGCGCGATTTTTTCGTGCCCTGAAGCGGGACGCTATCTTTCAGATCCGCTTGCCACGCTTGGGCCTTGTTTTGCATGTCGCTCGCAAAACTGCCGAACGCCTTTGCGCGACCTACTCCAGGCGGGTTCAGTCCTGCAGGAGGATCTCGCCTTTCATGACCGGCACGCAGCTTCCCGAGATCGTCACGTCGGTGACTGTACCGGCCTTCTTGACGACATCGAGGTCGATGATGCTGCGCCGGCCCATTTCGACGCCCTGCTCGATCGTTAGGTGCTGGCTGATGTCCGTCTCCGGCAGCAGCGAGACGAGATAGGCGGAAAGGGCTGCCGATGCGCTGCCGGTCGCAGGGTCTTCGATGACGTTATCCAGCGGCGCGAACATGCGGGCGCGGATCTTCCATGGGGTGGCGGCAGGGCGAACGTAGAGGAACAGGGAGAAATCATGACTGCCGGCTGTCGACCTGGCCGCCTCCTGGAAGCCGTTGAGATTGGGGCTTGCCGCGGCCAGGGCCTCCAGGCTCTCAAGCTCGGCAACGGCAAATTTCAGGCCGACGGAGACGAAGACAGGGGCATGGGTCTTCTTGCGGATCGAGCCGGGATCGATGGAGACGCAACCGGCAATCACGGTGTCCGGTATCGTGCCTTCTATTTCAAGCGGCCGCGGAGCGCGGATCGTCGCTGCGGCAACGCGGCCTTCGCTGCGCCGCAGGGCGACTTCCACAAGGCCGGCCTTCTCCTCGAAGCTCAGCGTATCGCCGACGGGGCGGCCGAAAAGCTCTCCCTGCCGAGCGATTACATAGGCGGTGCCGACATTGGGATGACCGGCGAAAGGCACCTCCATCGTCGGTGTGAAGATGCGCACCCTTGCCGTGTTTTCGGGATTCTCGGGCGGCAGCACGAAAGTGACTTCGGAATAGCCGAATTCGGCGGCGATCTTCTGCATCGCCGCGTCGCTGATGCCCCTGGCGTCGCTCATGACCGCGAGCGGATTGCCCTCGAAGCGGGTTGAGGTGAAGACATCGACGGTGACGTAGGACAGGCTGTTCATGGCGGCTCCAGCGGTTGGCGCGCCATGATTAGCGAGGCTGGCGGTCGCAGCGAAGAATTATCTTGTCGCCATGACAAATCGGCTTGGCGGCAGTGGCAGCATAAGAACGGGCGGCGAAGGTGTTCGCCGCCCGTATCTTCTTTCAATCGTCAAAAGGCTTATGCGGCCTTTTCGAGCTCGGCCTTCCAGCTGCCCTTGGCGGCGAGGCTGTTCATTTCGGCGCGGTGCGCAAACTCGCGTTGACCGGCGGCGACATTTTCCTGCTTGCCGTTCCAGGCCTTGAGCGCGCTGTCCTGCAGGGCGCGGCCATAGGAGAAGGTGACGAACCAGGGCAGGTCGTAGCCGGAATTAATCGCCGAGAGATGGGCGGTCGCCTCTTCCGTCGTCTGGCCGCCGGAGAGGAAGGCGATGCCCGGAACGGCTGACGGAACCGTGCGCTTCAGGACCTGAACGGTGCGTTCGGCGACTTCGGCGACGGAGGCCTTGCGGGCGTTCTTGCCGTCGATGACCATGTTCGGCTTCAGGATCATGCCTTCGAGGCTGACACGGGCATCGGCCAGTTCCTCGAACACGATGCGCAGCGTGGATTCGGTGACTTCGGCGCAGCGGTCGATATTGTGGTCGCCCGGCTTGCCGTCCATCAGGCATTCAGGCTCGACGATCGGCACGATCTTGGCTTCCTGGCAGAGCGCGGCATAACGGGCAAGTGCCTGGGCGTTGGCGCGAACGGAGCCGCGGCTCGGCAGGGTCCCGGAAATGGCGATGACGCCGCGCCACTTGGCAAAGCGGGCACCGGCTTCGTAATATTTGGCAAGGCGGTCTGCGAGGCCGTCGAGGCCTTCGGTGACGGTTTCACCCGGGAACTTGGCCATCGGCTTGGCGCCGGTATCGACCTTGATGCCCGGAATGCTGCCGGCGGCCTTGATGATGTCGACGAAAGGCGTGCCGTCGGCCGCCTTCTGGTACAGGGTTTCCTCATAGAGGATGACGCCGGAAATATACTTCTTCATCGCGTCTTCCGACCGGAAGAGCATCTCGCGATAGTCGCGGCGGCTGGTTTCGGTCGATTCAAGATTGATCGCATCGAAACGCTTCTTGATGGTGGAGGTCGATTCATCGGCGGCAAGCAGGCCCCGACCGCCAGCAACCATCTTCACTGCAATGTCTTCCAGTCGTTCGCTCATCTCGTTCTCTCCACAATGAAATCCGGCAGAATTGATAATATAGAACTCGGATAACAGAAGTTTATAGGCAGAAAAAAGAGCGGGCTAAGTCATTGAAACGATTGAAATGATTTCAATCGTTTGAAAGTTTGGGAATTTTTTCTCCGTTTGAGCAAAAGACCGCGGAAGCGTTCGCCTCCGCGGTCTATCCTGCTGGAATATCTGGCTAATCGACCGATCGATTAACGGGAGAGAACGGCCACTCCCGGCAGTTCCTTGCCTTCCATCCATTCAAGGAAGGCGCCGCCTGCCGTCGAGACGTAGGTAAACTCTTCGGCAACGCCGGCATGGTTCAGCGCCGAGACCGTATCACCGCCGCCTGCGACCGAGGTGAGCTTGCCGGCCTTGGTGCGTTCGGCTGCATATTTTGCGGCGGCAACGGTCGCCGCGTCGAAAGGCTCGATTTCAAAGGCGCCGAGCGGACCGTTCCAGACGAGCGTCGTGGCGCGTTCGATCCAGGCCTTGACGGAATCGACCGACTTCGGGCCGACATCGAGGACCATGGCATCGGCCGGGATGGCTTCGATGGAGACGATCTCGTTGGCGGCCCCGGCCTTGAATTCGCGCGCGACGACGCCGTCTTCCGGCAGGACGATCGCGCAGCCGGCGGTCGCGGCTTCGATCATGATCTGCTTGGCGGTATCGGCGAGGTCATGCTCGCAGAGCGACTTGCCGACATTGGTGCCGCGGGCGGCGATGAAGGTATTGGCCATGCCGCCGCCGATGACGAGAGCATCCACCTTCTTCACGAGGTTCATCAGGAGATCGATCTTGGTCGAAACCTTGGCGCCGCCGACGATTGCGACCACCGGACGGGCCGGGTTGCCGAGGCCCTTTTCCAGCGCTTCGAGCTCGGCCTGCATGGTGCGGCCGGCATAGGCCGGCAGGTGATGGGCAAGGCCTTCGGTGGAGGAATGGGCGCGGTGAGCCGCCGAGAAGGCGTCGTTCACGTAGAGATCGCCGTTGGCGGCAAGCGCCTTGGTGAATTCAGGATCGTTCTTTTCCTCTCCCTTGTGGAAGCGGGTGTTTTCCAGAAGCAGGATATCGCCGTCGTTCATCCTGGCGACGGCGGTGGCTGCTGCATCGCCGATGCAGTCGGACGCGGTCAGGACCGCGTGGTCGAGGACTGCCTCAACCGACGGAGCGATCAGCGAAAGCGAGAATTCTGCCGAAGGGCCATCCTTCGGGCGACCGAAATGGGCGAGCAGGATGACCTTGGCGCCCTTTTTCGACAGTTCAAGGATCGTCGGTGCGACGCGCTCGATGCGGGTCGTATCCGTAACCTTGCCGTCCTTGACCGGGACGTTGAGATCGACGCGGACGAGAACGCGCTTGCCGGCGATGTCGTTGAGGTCGTCGAGGGTCTTGAAAGCTGCCATGGGAAGATCCGTTCGTGGTTGGCGAAAGTTGGCCGACCATAGCAAGGATCGAGGGAGACGCAAGGCAGTCGGCCGTCGTTTTAGCGTGGGCTTTCATCACGTCCGGCAGTGCTTTCCGCCGCGGCTGCCTCGTGTTTTTTGCGCCCCTTCATACGGTCGCGCGTGCGCTGGATAATCTCGCGCAGATTGATGAAGATCGGCAGCGTGATGGCCGGTTCCACGGCCTCCAGCGACATGCCGACGGAGGTGATGTGGTCCTGGTCGTCGAGATCGCGGACGATGAGGATCAGCGAGCCGAGACGGACGCGATCGGCATAATCGGCCTTGCCGCCGAGGCGCTGTTTCATCAGTTCGGCAATCGTCAGGCCCTTCTCGGATTCGTTGAGAAGGCCCGGACCATAGGCGGCATCGAGATCGGCCGCCGGGCGGGCAGGCGACAGCGCGAAGGCGCCGAAGAATTCGGCGTCATCCTCGTCGACAGGCGCGCGGCTGGCGAAGATGCGGTCGAGCAGACGCGAATAGCTGGGCGCGATGAAGAGGTAGACGAGGTCGTTCTCCCGCAGGCGACCGGCATATTGGTAACGCATCGACTTGCCGTCGCGGATCACCAGCGAAGGGGTGGCCCAACGCGGGATGCGCTCTCCGCGAAGGATCGGACTGTCCTTTATGACGCGGTAGGAGAGCAGTTCGTGATTGGCCGCACCCGGCAGGTCGACCTCGACTTTGTCGACTGCGCCGATGCGCGGCGGGATGATGAGGCCGAGGCGCTTGGCGACCGGTTTGATCGTCCAGCCCTGCACGAGCAGCGAAACGAGCACGATGATGAAGGCGGTGTTGAAATAGATCTGGCTATGCTCCAGCCCGCCGAGGATCGGCATGATGGCGAGCAGGATCGAGACGGCACCGCGCAGGCCGACCCAGGCGACAAAGCCGATTTCCTGCTGCGTATAATCGAAAGGCAGCAGAGACAGCCAGACGGCGAGCGGCCGGGCGACGAAGATCAGGAACAGGGCGAGCAGGACCGCCGGCACGATGATGACGGGAAACTGCGAGGGCGTCGCCAGCAGGCCGAGCACGAGGAACATGATGATCTGGGCAAGCCAGGTCATGCCGTCCTGAAAACGCCTGATGGTGCCGATCGCCTGCATCTTGCGGTTCCCGGCATAGATGCCGGCGACATAGACCGCAAGGAAGCCGCTGCCGCTGACAGCGCCGGTGAAGGAGAAGACGAGAAGGGCGAGTGCCAGCACGAAAATCGGTGTGAGGCCGCGATCCGTTTCCAGCCGGCCGGCGATGAGCACGATCATCATGCCGCCGAGCAGGCCGAGGATGACGCCAAGGCCCATCTGCTGGATGAACATGGCCAGCATGCCGATATTGATGCCGGCATAACGTTCGCCGCTCGCGAGAACCTCGACCAGGGCGATGGTCAGGAAAATTGCCATCGGATCGTTGGTGCCGGATTCGACTTCCAGCGTGGAGCGCACCTTGTCCCTGATATTGATGCCGCCGATGCGCAGCAGGAAGAAGACGGCGGCGGCATCGGTGGAGGCGACGATCGAGCCGAGCAGCATGCCTTCGAGCCAGGTGAAGTCGAGCAGCCAGCGGGCGGCGAAGGCGAAGAGTGCCGCGGTCAGAAGCACACCGATCGAGGCGAGCGTCAGTGACGGTATCGCGGCGATGCGGAAGGCCTGCATCGGCGTGCCGAAACCGGAATCGAACAGGATGATCGCAAGCGCGATGGAACCCAGAATATAGGCGAGATAGTTGTTGCTGAATTCGATGCCGAGACCGTCGACGCCGGCGGCAAGCCCGATCATCAGGAAGAGCAGAAGGAGGGGAGCGCCGAAGCGGAAGGCCAGCAGGCTGGAAAAGGCTGCAAGAAGCACGAGCGCCGTCGCGACCAGCACCACGATATAAAACGCTTCCATGCCCACCCCTTTCGCTTCATCACGCCATTCCGCAGCCGCCCCGGCTGTTCCATGCCCCCACGTCCAGCGCGATCTATCAGTAAACGGCAAAATACGGCAGAAGGGTAGGCCTCGCGGCTTAACCTCGGCTGCATTGCTGCATCATGCTGCTGGACGGTCCTTGGGCTTGGGACCAGTGAAGAATGCTACGGGAAAAAGTCTGTATAAAGAATGTATAAGCAAATCAGGCGAGAGCAGGGCAGACAGAGGCCGCGCCACACTTTTTGTTGATGAGGCCGTTAGCGGCCGCTTCGATCTTCCTTGACCTGATATTGCTTCTGGATCCGGTCAACCGGCGTCCCGTCCCTGAGGGGCACTTTCTCGAGCGTGTTATAGGTGCGGAAGCCCATTTTCTCGTAATAGGCCAGTCCGCCGGTATTGTCGGCGCGGATGGTCGCGTTGATGATGTCGATCTTGCGCTTCCTGGCGGCGGCAAGTGTTGCGGCAAACAGCGCGGTGCCGACGCCGGGGATCTTCGGGTTCAGCCGCGCGAAGGTCGCGATATCGGCCCACGCCTCCGGCAGATCGCCGTAGAGGCTGAGAGACTGAAAGCCGGCAAGCCCGGAGCCTGCCTGCGCCACATGGCAGGTGAGGGCGAATTCGCCCGATATGAACCAGTCGGCCAGCAGTTCGGGGGAAAGGGGCTCCTCGATAGCAGTCGTGCCGCCGGCTTCGATGATTTCATTGATAAGCCCGCAGAGTTCCTCTGCGTCATCGACGGTCGCTTCGCGGATGGTCAATTGTGCCATGCTCTCCATCTTCCCGATCGCCGGAAACGAAAACGGCCCGGTTTCCCGAGCCGTTTTCCCGATCTCTGCGCCTTGGGCTCAGATGAGCTTTGCGAAGGCCACGGCCGTGTCGGCCATGCGGTTGGAGAAGCCCCATTCGTTGTCGTACCAGGTGAGGATACGAACGAAATTGCCTTCCATCACCTTGGTCTGGTCGATCGCGAAGATCGAGGAGTGGTTGTCGTGGTTGAAGTCACGCGAAACCAGCGGCTCCTCGGTGTAACCGAGAACACCCTTCAGCGCGCCGTTGGACGCAGCCTTGACGGCTTCGTTGATTTCGGCAACCGTCGTGGCCTTCTTGGCAACGAACTTGAAATCGACGACCGAGACGTTCGGGGTCGGAACGCGGATCGAGGTGCCGTCGAGCTTGCCCTTCAGGTGCGGCAGGACGAGGCCGACAGCCTTGGCAGCACCCGTCGACGTCGGGATCATCGAGAGAGCGGCAGCGCGGGCGCGGTACAGATCCTTGTGCATCTGGTCGAGCGACGGCTGGTCGTTGGTGTAGGAGTGGATGGTCGTCATGAAGCCGTGGTCGATGCCGACGGCGTCGTCGAGAACCTTCACGACCGGCACCAGGCAGTTGGTGGTGCAGGAAGCGTTGGAGATGACCATGTGCTCCTTGGTGAGCTGGTTATGGTTGACGCCGAAGACGACCGTCAGGTCAGCGCCGTCGGCGGGAGCCGAAACGATAACGCGCTTGGCGCCGGCCGTCAGGTGAGCGGCGGCCTTGTCGCGGGCGGTGAAGATGCCGGTGCATTCCATGGCGATATCGACACCCAGCTCCTTATGGGGAAGCGTTGCCGGATCCTTGATGGCCGTGACCTTGATCGGCTTGCCGTTGCCGACAATGATCGTGTCGCCTTCAACCTTCACGGTCGCCGGGAAGCGGCCATGGATCGAATCGTAACGGAGCAGGTGGGCGTTGGTTTCGACCGGGCCGAGGTCGTTGATGGCGACGACTTCGATGTCGGTGCGGCCGGATTCAACGATGGCGCGAAGAACGTTGCGGCCGATACGCCCGAAACCGTTGATGGCAACCTTGACTGTCATGTTCATTCACTCCCTAGAGATTGGGATTGCGGATAGTAGTTGAGGAAGTGCCCGAAGGCACTCCCCTTAGAGCTTGGCTTCCGCCGCGGCGACGACGGCGTCGGCAGTGATGCCGAAATGCTCGAAGACCTTCTTGGCCGGACCGGAGGCGCCGAAGCCCTTCATACCGATGAAAGTACCTTCCGGGCCGATGAAGGCATCCCAGCCCTCGCGAACCGCCGCTTCGACGGCGATCTTGACCGGCGAGTTGCCGATGACGTCCTTGCGATAGGCTTCCGGCTGCTCGAAGAAGAGTTCCGTGCAGGGAACGGAGACGACGCGGGTGCTGACACCCTTGCCTTCCAGCGTTGCGCGGGCGGCAACGGCGAGTTCCACTTCCGAACCGGAGGCGAAGATCGTGACCTTGGCGTCGGCATTGCCGGCCAGCGTATAGGCGCCGAGTTCGCAGAGGTTCTTCTCATTATATTCGGTGCGGACCGTCGTCAGGTTCTGGCGCGTCAGTGCCAGAGCGGACGGACGATCCTTGCTCTTCATGGCGATCTGCCAGCACTCGGCGGTTTCAACCGCATCCGCCGGGCGGAACACATACAGGTTCGGCACGGCGCGCAGGCCGGCGATCTGCTCGACCGGCTGATGGGTCGGGCCGTCTTCGCCGACGCCAATCGAATCGTGGGTAAGCACGTGGATGACGCGGATGCCCATGAGCGCGGCAAGGCGGATCGGCGGACGGCAATAGTCCGAGAAGATCAGGAAGCCGCCGCCGTAGGGGATGAGGCCACCGTGCAGCGCGATACCGTTCATGGCAGAGGCCATGCCGTGTTCGCGGATACCCCAGTGCATGTAGCGGCCGGCGAAATCCGTCGGCGTGATCGAATGCATCTGGCTGGTCTTGGTGTTGTTCGACGGCGTCAGGTCGGCAGAGCCGCCGAGCGTTTCCGGCACGAAGCCGTTGATGACTTCGAGTGCATCTTCGGATGCCTTGCGGGAGGCGATTGTCGGCTTGGTTTCGGCAAGCTTCTTCTTGTAGTCGTCGATGGCCTTGTCGAAGCCTTCCGGCAGGTCGCCGGCGAAACGACGGGTGAACTCGGCCTTGGCCGGCGACTTGGCAAGCGTTTCTTCCCAGGCCTTGACGATATTGTCAGAGCGGGTGCCGGCGGCGCGCCATGCATCGAGCACGTCGGACGGGACGACGAAGGGCTCGTAATCCCAGTTCAGCGCCTTGCGGGTAGCGGCGATTTCGTCGGCGCCGAGCGGATTGCCGTGCACCTTGTGGGTGCCCTGCTTGTTCGGAGCGCCGAAGCCGATGACGGTCTTGCAGGCGATGAAGGTCGGGCGGTCGGACTTGTGGGCGGCTTCGATCGCCTCGGCTATGGCGGCCTGGTCGTGACCGTCGATCTCGATCGTGTTCCAGTGAACGGCCTTGAAACGGGCGATCTGGTCGGTCGAGTCCGACAGCGAGACGGCGCCGTCGATGGTGATCGAGTTGTTGTCCCAGAAAAGGATCAGCTTGTTCAGCTTCAGGT
The DNA here is from genome assembly GCF_052946295.1 of Rhizobium sp. KDH_Rht_773_N. NCBI lineage: Bacteria > Pseudomonadati > Pseudomonadota > Alphaproteobacteria > Hyphomicrobiales > Rhizobiaceae > Rhizobium > Rhizobium sp. KDH_Rht_773_N. Next base: position 2,604,796 of record NZ_CM129525.1, read on the forward strand.
GGCCGGCAAGCGCGATCGCCTCATGGCTGATGCCTTCCATCAGGCAGCCGTCGCCGTTGATGACGTAGGTATAGTGATCCTGCAGTTCCGGACCGAATTCCTCGCGCAGCTTGCGTTCCGCAATCGCCATGCCGACGGCATTGGCAATGCCCTGGCCGAGCGGGCCGGTGGTGGTTTCGATGCCGGTGGCATGACCATATTCCGGATGGCCGGCGGTCTTGGAGCCGAGCTGGCGGAATTGCTTCAGGTCCTCGATGGACATGTCCGGATAGCCGGTCAGATAGAGCAGCGAATAGAGCAGCATCGATCCGTGGCCGGCAGAGAGCACGAAGCGGTCGCGGTTCGGCCAATGCGGCTTCTTGGGGTCGAAGCGGAGATATTTGGTGAAGAGGACCGTTGCCACATCCGCCATGCCCATCGGCATGCCCGGGTGGCCGGAATTCGCCTTTTCGACAGCATCCATGGAGAGGAAACGGATCGCATTCGCCATCCGGTCGTTTTGTTCGCGTGAGGTCATGGCTTTTCCGCTGGTTCCGGGTTGGGGATGGCCTCGAGCCTGCCAAGACCATCAAAGAGAGCGGTCGAGACATAGCAGTTGGAACGGCCAAGTCAACAAAATGGAAGCCGTTTAGAGGCCGGGTGCGACGATTTTTGACATTTGACCGTCAAGTTTTACAAAAGACGAATTTTGTGTGACGGACTTATGTAAATCGCTCATCCACAGAATAGGGCGGGTGCGGGCAGGGCGGCTTTATTGACGTGTTCCAGCCTAGCTGCATATCCTTTTGAAAATACAGGATCGGCAGCAGGGGCCGATTCGCGGGTCTTGCGCGGGGAACCGGAAAGACATGACGCCCAACGGCAAAACCATCGAAGCTGCGCTTACGGAGCTCAAACAGGCAATCTCAGGCCTCGAGAACGCCGTCGACATGCGTATCGAGCGCCAGCGCGAGCAGGGCGAGATCGAGGGCGAGGTTCGTCGCGTCCATGCCGACCGTTCACGCCTTGCCCAGGAGCTCGACCAGGCCGAGTTCCGCGCAAACCGTCTGGAAGAGGTCAATCGCGAGGTTTCGCGCCGGCTCGTGACGGCGATGGAAACGATCCGCGCGGTGCTTGACCGCTAAGAGGACTTGGAAGACATGGCGCAGGTAACGGTGACGATCGACGGCAAGGCCTATCGCATGGCCTGCGAAGAAGGGCAGGAAGATCACCTGACCGACCTTGCGACCCGCTTCGACCGCTATGTCGGCCATCTCAAGGGGCAGTTCGGCGAAATCGGCGATCTCAGGATCACCGTGATGGCCGGTATCATGGTGATGGACGAGATTTCGGAGCTGACGCGGCGCGTCGCCGGGCTGGAATCCGAGCTGGAGACGCTGCGCAGCAACCGGGACACCGTGCTTGCCGCCACCGCGCGCACCGAGGAGGGCATTGCGGCGGCGCTTTCGGAAGTGACCAGCCGAATTCAGGGCATTACCGACAAGCTCAACGGCCGTACGCCCGCCGAGCTTAATTAATTTGAGACAGCACCGCTGCCCCACTGGTGCGGCGAGATAAATGCCCCTATATTCGCGGTCGCGGTCTGTGCTTCTCGACAGGAACAAATGAATCCTCGGGGCCATACCCGATCCTTAGGGAGCTGTCCCTGTCCGGGCTCGTGGGTCTGGACACACGGCGCCCACCTACTTTCGTAGGCGCCCAGGATCGAAAGTTTCCACCGGTTGTCATGGATCGCACTTCTCCCGTTTCGGCCCGGTTCTTTTCAATCGGCCGGGCACGTCTCCCCAAAAGGCTTCGTTGTCAGTCGCCCGGTGGTTCCATCCATCCGGTAAGCCTTGCCCAATCGTAGGCGCCGTCCATGATGATATCGAAGACCGGATCCTTGATGTCGTAATAGGCATCGGCATTGTCGGGAAAGAAGCCGGCGAGGCGCTGTTTGATCAGCCCGTAGGCGGCGGCAGCCGTCGCATGGGCGCGCAGGAAGTCCCGGCAGAGGAGCGCGTAGCGCTGATTGAAGCGCCCCTTTTCCCGAACGTGGATGTTCGCAGGGCGGCCGGTGCTTTTGAAGTAGTGCTTCCTCAACTCGTTTTCGGCCAGATCGAGACCGGGCGGGCAATGATCCGCCACGATCGAGCGGCTTTTGAACCCTTCGCGCTCAAACGCCGTTTCATCGACCAGGTCAAGCGTATCGACGCTGACCTGAATATCGATGATGTCCTTCGCCGCGAGGCCGGGCACTGCGGTAGAACCGATGTGGTGGATCGTTGCGCCAGTGGGCGCGGCGCGCAAGATGGCCCGCTTCAGGTCTGCGAAGTCGTCGAGCCAGCTCTGTCGTGGCGGATGAATTTCTATCGGCATGAAGCGCTCGTTATGCTTGGCCCATGACGGGGCGATGACGGCGGTTCGCTGTCCCGGCCTCTTTACCTGATGTTTCTGACCAGGAAATCGATGAAGGCGCGAATGCGGGCGGCAAGATGCTCGTGACCGGGATAGACGGCGTGGATGAGTTCGATATCCTCGGCGTTATAGGCTTCCAGCACGGGTACCAGCGTTCCGGCATCGATATCCGGCTGCACATGGAACTGGCCGACGCGGGCGAGGCCGAGACCGGCGATGCAGAGACTACGCGCGGTCGGTCCGTTGTTGGTTTCGAGATTGCCGAAGACGGGTCTCGAAAAACGGTCGCCATTCCCGGGATCACGAAACGGCCATTCTTCCGCGGTCGAGCGGAAGCTGAAGGTAAGGCAGTTGTGGCGGTCGAGATCCTCGGGGCTTTCCGGCATGCCTGCTCTTTTCAGATAGTCGGGGGAGGCGACGATGACGCGGCGGCTTTCGAGCAGCTTGCGGGCCTTCAGCGAGGAGTCGCGCAGGGCGCCAGAGCGGATGGCGATATCGGCGCGCTCGCCAACAATGTCTATGATGCCGTCGCTGAGGGCGAGTTCGAGATCGACTTCCGGATAGAGTTTGAGGAAATCCGGCACCAGCGGCACGATGTAGCGCACGCCGAAGGCGACGGAGGCGCTGACGCGCAGGCGCCCGCGCGCTGCCGTCGTGCCGCCGGTCGAAACCGCACGTTCCGTCTCCTCGATGTCGGCGAGGATGCGGCGGGAACGTTCGAGATAGATTTCCCCTTCAGGCGTCAGTTGCAGGGCGCGGGTGGTGCGCACCAGCAAACGCGTGCCAAGTCGGTCCTCCAGCCGGGTGACGAGCTTGCTGACGGCGGAGGGCGAGAGCTTGAGCTTGCGACCGGCGGCCGAAAAGCTCCTGAGCGCGGCCACCTGCACGAAAACATCCATCTCGCCGATCCGGTTGTCCATCCGTTTCCCATCTTGAATTGAATTCACAACTGTTGAGCCATTATAGGTGATTATCGAGCAAGTGCGCCACGCCCATATTCCGGTCCGAACAAGAACCACACCATCGGGTCACTCTCATGCCACTTGCTCTCTTTGCGTTGACGATCGCAGCTTATGCGATCGGCACGACGGAATTCGTCATCGTCGGCCTGCTGCCGACGGTTGCCAACGACCTCCACATCACCCTGCCGCTCGCCGGCCTCATCGTCAGCGTCTATGCGCTTGGCGTCACCTTCGGCGCGCCCATCCTGACGGCACTGACCGGACGGATCGAGCGCAAGCCGCTTCTGCTCGGGCTGATGGCGCTCTTCATCGTCGGCCATATCATCGCCGCGCTCAGCCCCGGTTATGAAGTGCTGCTGATTGCGCGCGTCGTCTCGGCTTTTTCGCATGGCGTCTTCTTCTCCGTCGGCTCGACGATCGCTGCCGATCTGGTGCCGGAAAACCGCCGCGCGTCGGCCATCGCCATGATGTTCATGGGGCTGACGGTCGCTATCGTGACCGGCGTGCCGCTCGGCACTTTCATCGGCCAGACCTTCGGCTGGCGCACAACCTTTGCCGTCGTTGCCGGCCTCGGTGTCGTTGCCTTCGCAGGCATTGCCTTGCTGCTGCCGTCCAATCTCAAGAAGGCTCCGCCTGCCGGTATCGGCGAACAGATCCGCGTGCTTGCCACGGGCCGGCTGCTGCTCGTCTATGCGATGACGGCGCTCGGATACGGCGGCACTTTCGTCGCCTTCACCTTCCTTGCGCCGATCCTCGAGCAGATCACCGGTTTTGCCTCCTCCGCCGTCGGTCTGATCCTCATGCTCTATGGCGTGGCGATCGCTGTCGGCAACGTCGTCGGCGGGCGCATCTCCAACCGCGATCCCGTCAAGGCGCTGACCTTCCTGTTCATCGCCCAGACGCTTGTGCTGGTGCTTTTCGGCTTCACCGCCGTTTCGCCGTGGCTGGCGATCCCGACGCTTGCGGTCCTCGGCTTCCTGTCCTTTGCCAATGTTCCCGGCCTGCAGCTCTACGTCGTGCAGCTGGCGCGCCAGCTGCGGCCGAATGCGGTCGATGTCGCCTCGGCGCTCAATATCGCCGCCTTCAACCTCGGCATTGCCATGGGTGCCTGGATCGGCGGTCTGGTGGTCGAATCCCGATTCGGCCTGGGCGCCACTCCGTTCGTTGCCGCGGGTCTCGTCACCGTCGCCCTTGGCCTCACCATAAGGAGCGGCGCGCTTGATCGCCGCTCCGTCCCGACCGCTGCCGTTGCCGGCAGCGCAGCCTGATTTCTCACCTTCGAAAGGAAAAAAGCATGACATTCATCAGCGCCAACGGCGTCTCCATTCCCGCCCTCGGTTTCGGCACCTTCCGCGTGCCGGGACCGGATGCCGAACGCATGGTCTCGCATGTGCTCGCCAGCGGTTATCGCCATATCGATACGGCGCAGATCTACGGCAACGAGGCCGATGTCGGCGAGGGGATACGCCGTTCGGGTGTCGCCCGCGGCGATATCTTCCTGACCACGAAGGTCTGGGTGGAAAATTACAGGCACGATGCTTTCCTCGCTTCGGTCGATGAAAGTCTTGGGAAGCTGAAGACGGATTATGTCGATCTGCTGCTGCTTCACTGGCCGAACGAAGCCGTGCCGCTTGCCGAACAGATCGGCGCGCTGAACGAAGTCGCCAAGGCGGGAAAGGTGCGCCATATCGGCGTGTCGAACTTCAACACCGACCTGATGCGGCAGGCAGTGGCGCTCAGCAGTCAGCCGATCGTCACGAACCAGGTGGAATACCATCCCTATATCGACCAGACGCCGGTTCTGCGCGCCGCAAAGCAGCTCGATATGTCGGTGACGGCCTACTACGCCATGGCGGATGGCAAGGTGTTTGACGACGCGGTGTTGACGGCGATTGCCGCCCGGCATGGCAAGTCGGTTGCGCAGGTCGTGCTGCGCTGGATCGTGCAGCAGGGCGTGATCGCGCTCTCCAAGACGGTTTCGGAAAACCGCGCGAAGGAGAATGCGGCAGTCTTCGATTTCGAGCTGTCGCCCGAGGAAATGGCGGCAATCCATGCGCTGGCGAGGCCCGATGGCCGTATCGTCAGTCCGGAAGGGCTGGCGCCGGTGTGGGACAGGGTCGCTTAGAACCGCTTCAGGAAACGGGGCCTGGCCCCGTCTCCGTATGGCGATTGCATTGTTGGAGCGGCGGCGGAGACGAATGATCCGCCGCCGTTTGGCGTTTTACTTCCGCAGGCCGGGCAGGGTGACTTGATAGACCTGGAACATGGTATCGACATCGGCGCCGCCGTCAGCCTTGTAGGCAGCGCCCACCTGGAAGCCGTCCTGGGTGAAGAAGTCGTTGTCGTTGGCGATGAAGAGGAAATAGTCGTCGGGCAGGTTCGGATCGAGGACGCTTGCAAGACCCATGGCTTCCCATTTTTCCGACAGGTCGTTCCTGTCGTTCGGTGCGCCGTTATGAAGGCCGAAGCGGGCGAGATCGGCCTTGTCGTTGATATCGATGAAGGGTGTCAGGCTGGCCGGCGTGATCGAAGCATCGATGATGCCCTTGGGCGCGACCGGCTTGTCGGAATCGAAATCCGTGCCGGCGATGTCGGTTGCACCCGACGTATCGACGATGCTGATGATGCGGTAGAGCGAAGTATCGTTTTTCAAACCCTGCCCGTTGCCGCTGTCGCGGGCCAGCATCAGGAAGCTCGTATCGGATAGCGCGACGATTTCGCTCTGGGCGGCGACCGTCGTCTTGTCCTTGGCATCCTTGAAGACCGGGAGTGGAACGACATATTCGTGCACCAGCTTCAAGTGATCGGGATCGGCAGCATCATAGACCATGGCACGGGTATTCTGGCGGGTCGCGCCGGAATCGCCACCGTCCTGACGGGCGGCCGATTGCAGCACGGCGACGATGAATTTGCCATCCGGCGTCATGGCCATGCCTTCGAGGCCCTGGTTGTTCTGGCGGCCGGTTTCGGGGTCCTTCGGATCGGGCGCGGCAGCGCCGGGGCCGGGATTGTTGGAAGCAAAGCTCAGCATGCCCTTGCGCATCGGCAGCAGTGCCTTCGGCGGCTGGGTTGCGCCGGTCAGACGGCCGTCGACCGAGAAACGGTAGATGTAGGGGCCATATTCGTCGCTGATGAACATGCTGCCGTCGGCCATGCGGATGATCGCTTCATTGTCGAGGGCGATCTTGCCGTTGGTTGCCTGCGGCAGCGCCGGAAAATCGCCCGACGGGGCGCGGACGCCGGATTCCGGGTCGAGGCCGGTCGTGTCATTGCCCTTGTCGTCGAGCAGCAGCATGGAATCGGCAAGTGTCGCCTTGACGCCGGACTGTTCCTTGCCGGCTTCAGGCGTGGCGCCCGGAGCGACCGGTGTGAACTCGATCGACAGCGTGTTCAGGCGCGGGCGATAATCGGTGGTGCCGACGGCGTTATAGCCGCGGTCCGGCAGCAGGTAGAGCGTGCCCTTGTAGGCGGCGCCATCCCTGGTCCAGGCGGCGGGGTCGATCGCCATGCCGGAGCCGGAGCCGAAGGTCTCGCCGAACTTGTCGCGCTGGTTGGCCGCGATGCGGTCGACGCCGACCAGGCCCTTGTTGACGAAGGCTGCGCCACCGACGGTGACGGAGCCGTCCGCAAAGGCGGCGGCGGGAAGGACGGCGGACGCCAGCAGCGCGGCCGTCAGCAGGCGCGTTGCAAATGAACTTGCGGTCATGATGGAAATATCCTCTCGGTCGAAAAGCGTTACCGAAACGGCGGCCGGCCGGCAGGCTGGACACCGCTTCAAATGACACCCCGGCTTTGGATTCGATTTCCGGCCGGTACGCACAGACCGCGGATTTCGCCCTTATTCCCCGCCAGACGATCTAGGGTGCGAACGTGATATTCCGATGACGGTTTCTGTGAAGAGCGCGGCTTTTCTCCGAACCGGATCAACGGTGTCGGAGGGGGTAAGGCCCATCCGTGAAAAGCTCGTCATGATAACCTTTGGAGCCGACTGCCAGAGCAAGGGGGCTCCTCCATTCCCTGCCTTCGCGAAGGCGATCGAGCACATGGGAAAAATCATATTTCGGGCTCCAGCCGAGTTCCCGTCGTGCCAGCGCATTGACATAGACGCGGTCGAACTGGGCAAACATGGTCCAGCCGCGCGCAGCGTAGAGCGCCGTCATGCCGGGAAAGAGACGTTCCACCGTCGCGGGGGCGCAGCGACGCAGGTCGGCGAGATCGGTTTCGGTGAAAGGCGTGGTCGCAGAGACGATATAGCGGCCGAAACCGATGGCCGGCGCCTTGTCCAGGGCCAGCAGGTGGGCGTCGACCACATCTTCGATATCGACACGCCGATAGAGAAGTTCGTTGGCCTGAGCGTTTTCGGTCGAGTAGCGGTTGCGGATATCGGCATCGTCGTCATCCTCCGGGAAAAAGCGCGAAGTTCTCAAGACGATGACGGGGAGGGACATGGTGCGCGCGAAGAGTTCGCAGACACTTTCCGCGGCTGTTTTCGTGACACCGTAGATATTGCGGGCAACGGGCAGCACATCCTCTGTGACCCAGGCGGCGGGTTGGCCCGGTGCCGGGCGCAGGGCCGCTCCGAAAGCACTTGTGGTGCTTGTGAAGACGAAGCTCCTGGCGCCGGCGGCAACCGCCTGTTCGAGAAGGACCAATGTGCCGGTTACGTTCGTATCGACAAAATCCTGGTTGCCGTGTGTTCCGACATGCGGCTTGTGCAATGTGGCGGCATGGATGACCGCAGTGATGCCCGTCATCGCGCGGCGGACGAAATCTGCATCGGCGATCGAGCCGGTCATATCGGTAAAGGGCGACGGCTTGATATCGATGCCGCGCGCCTGGCGGCCTCGATCCCTCAATGTCCGCATCAGCGCTTCGCCCAGATGGCCGGCGCTTCCCGTCACCAGTATCGTCATTCTGCATCTCCCGTCAGATGGAGACGGACGCTAACAAAGGCGACTTCCGCGGGACAACGCATAATTTATGCACTGGAATGCAGGAAATCTGAAGGCTCAGTCGAGGGTCGTGACCAGCCGGGCGGCGCTACCGTCGGCGAGGAGGATACGCTCCCACAATACCTGCCCTGCGACGATCGGCAGGTGCGGATTGCCGTTTGCGCCCGTTTCCAGCGTCAGCGAATTCACCTCGCCGTCGTGCCAGCCGAGGTCGACGAGGTCACGGTCTGCCGCCGCGATCTCGTCCGAGGCATAGGAGAGCAACGGTTTGCCGAGGAAGGCGGAGAGCGGCAGGCGCCATTCGCTCTGGCGGGCATGGGAGGCGGCGAGGAGCCGGTGCGTCCGGTCGCAGACAAGATGAACCTTGCGCCTGGAATCCTCGACCAGCCGTTTAAGGGCGGCATCCGCGGAAGATGAGGTGGAGGCGAAGATGTCTTCCAGGCGCCTTGCCTGCGCGGCCGTGACCGGCAGGATGCCGCGCTCCCAACGGGAGACGGTCGCCTGATTGACAGAAAGCAGTTCGGCCAGATGCTCCTGCTTCATGTTGCGCAGCCGGCGCATGCGCCGGATCGTCGATCCCTGTATCGGCATGGTTCTTTTCCCTGCCTGCCACCGTAAGGCAGCAGCGCGTATCGTGGCAAGCTAGCGCGACGAGCCCTCGAGATCGCTTTTCAGCCGGTCCAGAATGGAGAGCGCATGGCCGGCATAGGCACTGATCCAGCGGTCGTGGATCTGCTTGATCGGCAGGCTGTTCAGATGGTTCCAGCGCTCCCGTCCCTCCTTCCTGGCAATCACCAGGTCCGCCTCCTCCAGCACCTTCAGATGCTGCATGACCGTGCAGCGGTCCATCTCCGGAAAGGCGTCACAGAGCGCGCCCGTCGTGCGCGGTTCCTCCTTCAGAAGGTCGAGAATATCGCGGCGGCGGCGATGGGCCAGCGCCTTGAAAATGGGGTCGTCATCCGATTCGCTTGACATGTTATATTTTTATAACATAATTGGGCCGGATACAACGCAGAAGGGGAGGAAGTCGCATGTCCCTCAATATTCGCGTCTCGGGCCGCATCGGCCGCCCGGTGGCCGATGTTTTCGACGCGGTGGTCAATCCGAAGAAACTGTCGAGCTATTTCACCACGGTGGGCGGAGCGAGCGCGCCGCTGGTGCAGGAGACGACGGTGATCTGGTGGAAGGATGTGCCGGTCGAGGTGATCGAACTCGTGCCCGACAGCAAGATCGTGCTGCGCTGGGACGGCGCAACGGACGAGCAGAAGAAGCCGTACAAGACGCTTGTGGAGATGAATTTCAAGCCGCTCGACGACGGGGGCACCATGGTGACGATCGCCGAGGACGGTTGGCGCGAGGATGAGCCCGGGCGTCGCGGGACCTATCTGAACATGGAGGGCTGGACGCAGATGTTCTGCTGCATGAAGGCCTTTGTCGAATATGGCATCAATCTGCGCGAAGGCATGTTCCTCAGCGAGATGCGCGGTGAGCAGGCCAAGGCGCAGGAAGGCTGACGTTCGACGGCAATCCGGCGGTTCGATCGATATGAAGCAGGACGATATGGCCGCCGCGAGGCGGCTATACGTCTTTTAGAGACTTGGAATTCCGCTCCAAAGACGGCAGATTGCTGAGCGCGGAGAATGCAGCCCGTGCAAGGTGCAACAGACGCGCTCGCCTTTGTGACAGAGACTTCGCTTGCCTGTCACGGTGCCAGTGTTAGTTTCCGGAATCATATCGATTAAATCCCAGGAGATTTCATATGCAGCTTGGCATGGTTGGTTTGGGCCGTATGGGCAATTACATGGTCCAGCGCTTGATGCGGGGCGGCCACGAATGCGTGGTCTATGATACCAGGCCGGAAAGCGTCGCCGAGCTTGTCGGGCTCGGCGCCGATGGCAGCGCTTCGCTCGAGGAATTCGTGTCGAAGCTCGCCCGGCCGCGCGCGGTCTGGCTGATGCTGCCGGCTGCAATCACCGACAAGGTCATCGCCTCGATCGTTCCGTTGCTGAACGATGGCGATATCCTCATCGATGGCGGCAATTCCTACTATCACGACGATATCCGTCGTGGCGCCGAACTCATCACCAAGGGCATCCACTATGTCGATGTCGGCACCAGCGGCGGCGTCTTCGGCCTCGAACGCGGCTATTGCCTGATGATCGGCGGCGAAAAGGGCATCGTGCAGCATCTGTCGCCGATCTTCGCGACGCTGGCGCCGGGTGCGGGCACCACGGAAAACTCGCCGAACCGCACGCCGGAAGCTGCGGCCCTGAGCACCGCCGAGCAGGGTTTCCTGCATTGCGGCCCGCACGGTGCCGGCCACTTCGTCAAGATGGTCCATAACGGCATCGAATATGGCCTGATGGCCGCCTATGCCGAGGGGCTCAACATCCTCAAGCACGCCAATGTCGGCGCCCTGACGCACGAGGCCGATGCCGAGACGGCGCCGCTCTCTCATCCCGAATATTACCAGTACGATTTCAACCTGCCGGAAATTGCCGAAGTCTGGCGCCGCGGCAGCGTCATCACCTCCTGGCTTCTCGATCTGACGGCCGATGCGCTGCACAAGGACCCGGTCCTTACCAAATATGCAGGCCGCGTTTCGGACTCCGGCGAAGGGCGCTGGACGATCATGGCCGCCATCGACGAAAGTGTGCCGACGCCGGTGCTCAGTGCCGCGCTGCACGGCCGTTTCTCCTCGCGCGACCAGGACGAATTCGCCAACAAGGTGCTTTCGGCCATGCGCGCCGGCTTTGGCGGCCATGCCGAGAAGCCGCACAAGTAAGCGAAGCATATCGTTTCATGCCAGCCGCCGGTTCGCGAGGGCCGGCGGCTTTCTTTTGGCTGTCGTTGCAACTTAGACCATTTGTTCGTCTGGCTTTTCCGCTGCAGCACTTGCATAAATATATGACGTGCAAAACCGGAGGCGGGTATGGGGCGAATTTCTGCGATCGGCATCTGCAGCACCATGATGCTGCTTTTTCTTTTCGGTGCGGTCCGCGCCCAGACGACGCCGGCCGCTTCCGCTGACGTCGCGCCACCGCCTGCCCAGGTGCGGCAGATGATGGAGCTGATGCAGACGCCGGAGGTCAAGCAATGGATGGCGACGCAGATGGCCACACCTGCGGCCCCGACCGATAACGACGAAGAAATGTCGATCTTGTCCGGCCGTCTCCAGCATGCCCGCCGGCACATCGCCATGGTTTCCGGTGCGGCGATGACGCTGCCCTCCGAAATTACCCGGGCTTCATCGCTCTTCTTCGGCGAGCTGGCCGATGCCGGTCCGCTGCGCATGATCGGGCAATTTCTCGCCATCCTGCTCGCCGGCTTCGTCGTCGAAATCCTGGCGCGAAGGGCCGTGCGCGAAAGGCGCGAGCGGGCAGCGCAGATGACCGGCACGCGGCTTGTCGCGCGCATCGTTCCCGCCATCGTCTTCGGCCTGGCAACGGGGCTTGCCTTGATCAGCTTCAGCTGGCCGCCGGTCAGCGAGAATATCGCGATTGCCATTGCCATCGCTCTCGTCGTGCAGCGCTTCGCCGGTTCCATCGGCGGCGTCATCGTCGATCTCGTCACCCTGCCGCGCGGCGAGGGCGAGACGGTTGCGGTCGATCCGGCTGTCGCGCAATTCTGGTTCCGCCACTGCCTGCTGTTTGTCATCTATTTCGTGTTCGGCTGGGCCGTTCTGCAATCGATGGAACCGCTCGGCTATTCGATGGGCGCCCGGTATCTGGTCGGCTACGTGCTCGGTATCGGCCTTTTCCTGATCGCGACCGAGACGGTCTGGTCGCGGCCGGGCAATCACACACGACGCAGCTACGCCGTTACCTGGCTGCTCACTTTCTATTTTCTGCTGCTCTGGGGCATATGGGTGCTGAGCTTCGACTGGCTGCTCTGGGTCTGCATCTATGCCGTCCTGCTGCCAAGGGTGCTTGCCGTCTCGACGCTTGCGGTCAAGTCCTTCCATCACGCCGAGGCAGGTTTTCTCGCCAAGCGTCGCATCGCGACCGTGCTGCTCGATCGCGGCGTGCGGGCGCTGATCATCGCCTTTGCAGCGATCTGGCTGGGGCGCATGCTTGGGGTCGAAACCGCGACGATGATGACATCGAACGAAACGATGATCGACCGGGTGGCGCGCGGCATCATCGGCGGCATCGTCATCCTGCTCGCAGCGGACCTGCTCTGGCATCTCGTCAGGGCCTATATCGACGGCAAGCTGCTGGATTCTCCGGTCGAGGGCACGGTCAGCGACGAGGAGAAGGTCAAGCGCGCCCGCCTGCAGACGCTGCTGCCGATCTTCCGCAACATCCTTGCCGTCGTCATAGTCGTCATTGCCGTCCTGATGGTTCTCTCCGGCCTGGGCATCGAAATCGGGCCGTTGATTGCCGGCGCCGGTGTCGTCGGCGTTGCGGTCGGTTTCGGCGCACAGACCATCGTCAAGGATGTGATCAGCGGCATGTTCTATCTATGGGACGATGCCTTCCGCGTCGGCGAATATATCGAAAGCGGCAGCCACAAAGGCGTCGTCGAGGCGTTCAGTCTGCGTTCCGTCAAGCTCCGTCATCACCGCGGGCCGCTGACGACGGTACCGTTCGGCGAGCTCGGTGCGGTCAAGAACCTCAACCGCGACTGGACGATCGACAAGATCACCCTGAACGTGACCTACGATACCGACCTCGTGAAGACGAAGAAGATCATCAAGCAGATCGGCCAGCAGCTTCTCGAGAATCCGGAATGGGGTCCGAACATCATCGAGACGCTGAAAATGAAGGGCGTCGAGCAGTTTGGCGAATTCGCAATCGAGATCCGGCTGTCGATGATGACCAAGCCCGGCGAACAGTTCGTCATCCGCCGCAACGCGCTGGCGATGATCCGCAATGCCTTCAAGGAGAACGGCATCGAGTTCGCCGTTCCGACCGTGCAGGTTGCGGGCGAACGCGAGGTCGACGCCAATGCCGCTGCCGCCCGTTATGCGGCGCAGGCGCATAGCGCAGGCCAGCCGCCGGCCTGACCATCCTGCACAAGGCAGGCTTACGAAATTGCAATGCGACCGGGCTTCGGCGCTGCGCAAATTTGCCCCAATTGAGGATGAAGGAGGCGGCAAGCGCGCGGGTGTGGGTAGACGCAACTTGGTTCATAGAGCTTGCATGCTGCCCATGTTACGTCTTTCAAAAGAGATTCCCGCCAAACTCGCAATTGCGGCAGGTACGAAATGTCGGGTCACGACAAGTTGGAAGAGAATACGGGATCGGAAGAAGGCTTTTCGCCAGGCGCGCTTTTCCGGCGCTACCGTACGCCGCTGACGGCTTTCGCCACCCTGCTTATCTTCTGCCTCGTCGGCTACGCGATCATGCAGTTGACGGACGAGGTGCGCTACGACGACGTGGTGGAGGCCCTGGCCGAAACGCGGCTCAGCTCGATCCTGCTCGCGCTGTTCTTCACGGCGCTGAGCTTTCTGGCGCTCGTCTTCTACGATCTCAACGCCATTGACTATATCGGCAAGCGCCTGCCTTTCCCGCATGTCGCGCTTACGGCCTTCAGCGCCTATGCGGTCGGCAATACCGCCGGTTTCGGCGCCTTGTCGGGCGGGGCGATCCGTTACCGGGCTTACACCCGGCTTGGGATTTCGCCGGAAGATATCGGCCGCATCATTGCGTTCGTAACGCTTTCCTTCGGCCTTGGCCTTGCTGCCGTGGCGGCAATCGCGCTTCTCATCATCGCCGACGAGATCGCGCCGCTGATCAATGTCAGCAGCCTCTGGCTTCGGATCATCGCGGCTGTCATTCTGGCAATTCTCGGCTCTCTGATGATCGTCGGCCGCGAGGGCCGGGTCATCGAAATCGGGTCGATCGCGCTTCGCCTGCCGGATTCGCGCACATGGTCGCGTCAGTTCCTGGTGACGGCGTTCGATATTGCGGCTTCCGCCTCTGTCCTCTACGTGCTCCTGCCGCAGACGGCGATCGGCTGGCCGGTGTTCCTCGCGGTCTATGCGATTGCCGTCGGGCTTGGCGTGCTGAGCCATGTGCCGGCGGGCCTCGGCGTCTTTGAGACGGTCATCATCGCCTCGCTCGGCAGCGCGGTGAATATCGATGCCGTTCTCGGTTCACTGGTTCTCTATCGGCTGATCTATCACGTCCTGCCGCTGCTGATTGCCATCCTTGCGGTCTCTGCCACCGAGCTTCGCCGCTTCGTCGATCATCCGGCCGCCTCCAGCGTGCGGCGTGTCGGCGGGCGGCTGATGCCGCAACTGCTTTCGGCGCTGGCGCTGCTTCTCGGCGTCATGCTGATCTTTTCGAGTGTGACGCCGACGCCGGATCAAAATCTCGAATTCCTCTCCAATTACCTGCCGCTGCCGATCGTGGAAGGTGCGCATTTCCTCTCCAGCCTGCTCGGGCTCGCACTGGTCGTTGCGGCGCGCGGTCTCGGCCAGCGGCTCGATGGTGCGTGGTGGGTCGCGGTATTTTCGGCCGTCGCCGCTTTGACCCTGTCGCTGCTGAAGGCGATTGCGCTCGTCGAAGCGGCCTTCCTGGCCTTCCTCGTTTTCGGCCTGTTCGTCAGTCGCCGGCTTTTTACCCGCCATGCCTCGCTTCTCAACCAGGCGATGACGGCTTCCTGGCTGATGGCGATCGCGGTCATCATCGTCGGCGCGGTCGTCATCCTGCTCTTCGTCTATCGCGACGTGGAATACAGCAACGAACTCTGGTGGCAGTTCGAATTTGCGGCGGAAGCGCCGCGTGGATTGCGCGCCGTGCTCGGCATCACCATCATTTCCTCGGCCATCGCCATCTTCAGCCTGCTGCGGCCGGCGGCCTTCAAGCCGGAGCCGGCGGATGAGGAGGCCGTGCGCCGGGCCGTCGAGATCGTCGAGAAACAGGAGAGCGCGGACGCCAATCTCGTGCGCATGGGCGACAAGTCCATCATGTTCTCGGAAAAGGGCGACGCCTTCATCATGTATGGCCGGCAGGGCCGCTCGTGGATCGCGCTGTTCGATCCGATCGGCGATCATCATGCCGTGCAGGAACTGGTCTGGCGCTTTGTGGAAGCGGCGCGTGCTGCGGGCTGCCGTGCCGTCTTCTACCAGATTTCCCCGGCCCTGCTGTCGCACTGCGCCGATGCCGGCTTGCGTGCCTTCAAGCTCGGTGAACTCGCCGTGGCCGATCTGCGCACCTTCGAGATGAAGGGCGGCAAATGGGCGAACTTGCGCCAGACCGCAAGCCGTGCCCAGCGCGACGGGTTGGAATTTGCGGTTGTCGAACCTGCCGACGTGCCTGCCATCATGGACGATCTGGCCAATGTTTCCAGGGCATGGCTAGAGCATCACAATGCGAAGGAGAAGGGTTTTTCGCTCGGCGCCTTCGATCCCGACTACGTGGCGTCGCAGCCGGTCGGCGTTCTCAAGAAGGACGGCAATATCGTCGCCTTTGCCAATATCCTCGTGACCTCGGCAAAACAGGAGGGGACCATCGACCTGATGCGTTTCTCGCCCGACGCGCCGAAAGGATCCATGGACTTCCTGTTCGTGCAGATCATGGAATATCTGCGCGCCCAGGGTTTTGCGCATTTCAACCTCGGCATGGCGCCCCTCTCCGGCATGTCGAAACGCGAGGTGGCGCCCGTCTGGGACCGTATCGGCGGTACGGTCTTCGAACACGGCGAGCGCTTCTACAACTTCAAGGGGCTTCGCGCCTTCAAATCCAAGTTTCATCCGCACTGGCAACCGCGCTATCTTGCTGTTTCCGGAGGGGGCAATCCGATGATCGCATTGATGGATGCGACACTTCTGATCGGGGGCGGATTGAAAGGGGTAGTGAGAAAATGATGAAAAAGTTCCTGTTTGCCGCTGCGTGCGTCGGCATGCTCGCGGCTGTGCCGTCTTATGCTGCGGACGAAGCCACGCAGAGTTTCGAGACCGGCCTTATCCCTTCGCCGCACATCTTTCTGCCGCAAGGCGAGGTGAAGGGTGCCGTATTCCTGATTTCGGATGCCGGCGGCTGGGGAGACAATGAAAAGACCGAGGCCGATCGCCTGGTGTCCCAGGGTTCGGTCGTCGTCGGCATCGATTTTCCATCCTATATGGAAGCGCTGAACCGCTACGACGTCAGCCTTAACGACGGCTGCATCTATACCGTTTCCGATATTGAATCGCTAAGCCAGCAGGTGCAGCGCGCCGCCGGCAACAGTCCCTATCACCTGCCGATCGTTGCCGGCATCGGCGAGGGTGGCGCGCTGGCGCTTGCCATTGCTGCGCAGACGCCGGATGCGACCATCGGCCAGACATTTGCCGTCGATCCGCGCGCGGGCATTCCGCTCACCAAGGAGCTTTGCACGCCAGCCACACGGCAGGTGGTCGGAGACCGGAGCGTCTACGGGCTCACCGATGGTGCTCTTCCGGACCCGATCATCGCCACTTTCACGCCGCAGGCCGACAAGGACGGACGCGCGCACGTCGAGGATCTGAAGAAGGCGCATGACGCTATCGAGATCCGCGACTCCACTGACGATGCGCAGACCGTATTTGCCGATACGCTCGACGATCTGGTCACGGCTTCGGGCGCCTTCGACAATCCGCTCGCGCTGCCGCTTGCCGTGCTCGACGCGACACCGAACCTCGACACGATGGCGGTGATCTATTCCGGCGACGGCGGCTGGCGGGATATCGACAAGGAAGTAGGCAGCATGCTGCAGAAGGAGGGCATCCCCGTCGTCGGCATCGATTCGTTGCGCTATTTCTGGACGGAACGGAAACCGCAGGAAACGGCCGACGATCTCGCGCGCATCATCGAGTTCTACCGAAAGCAATGGAAGGTCAAGCATGTCCTGCTGATCGGCTATTCCTTCGGCGCGGATATCCTGCCCGCCACCTATCAGCGGCTGAAACCTGCCGAGAAGACGACGGTGGCGCAGATTTCGCTCCTGTCGTTGTCGCATCAGGTTGATTACGTCATTTCCGTCATGGGCTGGCTCGGCCAGAAGACGGAAGGGGCAGGGGGCGATCCGGTCAAGGACCTCAAGGGGGTCGATCCGAAACGCGTGCAGTGCATCTACGGCAAGGATGATGACGACGATGTGGCTTGCCCGGCCGTCAAGGATGTCGGCGGCGAGGTCATCGAGCTGCCGGGAGATCATCACTTCGATGAAAACTACGATCTCCTGACCAAGACGATCATCGATGGCCTGAAGGCGCGCCTCAAGGGCTGAATTTTGCTCACTGACGCGAATGCGAAGGGAAGACCGCGGCGCGTGTTCGCGGGCATATTCTAGCGCATCAGCATCTGTTCGCTCCAGCCGAGGGCGGCCATCTCGCCGCCACGGAACCTCGCGTCGTCGTCGACAATGAATTCGTCGAGTTGCGGCGGCGCGACGCTGGTGCCGGAAAGCATGGCATGCACCTGGCCGCGATGGTGCGTCTGATGCTGGAAGAGGTGGCTCAGCACATCTTCCATGCGTTCCCGCTGGATGCGGCCGTCGCGCTGAAGCTCCACGGTCGAGACAAGTTTCTTGACTGTCAGTCCTTCGCAGATTGCTACAAGGCGCCGGTCGACTTTCGCCTGTTCTGCCGACAGCGATCGGATATCGTCGAAGGGTTCTTCGACATCGAAAGCGCGAAGGCCGAGCGAGCCGCCTTCCAACCCGTCGACATAGAACCAATCGACCGTGAGGATGTGGTTCAATGTCGATTTGATCGACGGGAAGAAGCTTGTGCGCGTGGCTTCGAATTCACCGGGCCTGAGCGATGCGCAGGCGGCAAGAAGCCGGTTGTTGGCCAGGGCATTGTTATAGGCAAGCTTTCGGAACATGCGGCAGGGGTCGAAACTCGTCATCGCGTCTCCTCCTCAGAGCCTTTCCGGTTTTCACTGAAACACGAAAATGATCCATCCCTTTGTTTATCTGAGTTCCGGACGCAAAACGCCGCGCACTTGCAGGAATTGCCTCAGTCCTTGTCGTCGAGGTCGCCGTCGCGCCACACCAGATGACGCGGCGAGGCGGGGAGGTTTTCGATCTCGCTGGCGATGAAATAGGGCGGAATATCGAGCGCGCTCAGGGCCTGGAATGTCGCCGGCACCCATTTGAATTCCAGATGGTTGTCGCCATCTTCCACGCGGTGGATGATCTCATGCGTGCGGAACGGGAAATGCTCAGGTATTTCCATGAGATAATAAAAGCCGAGTTCGTGCCAGTCGCGGTCCTCGTAGTGGAAGAAGTTCTCGACGATCCAGAGCAGGCGATCGACGGTGACTTCGACGCCAAGCTCTTCCATCATCTCTCGTTTCAGCGTTTCCTCCGAGGTTTCGCCGATCTCGGCGCGGCCGCCGGGAAAGGTCCAGAAGGGTTCGTGAACGGCGCGATGGACGAGCACATGCCCGTCACGAAAGCCGAGCCCGGCGATCCGGTAGTTGAAGCGCTGACTGCCTGCATTGAGGCGAACGACGGTTCGCTTGGGCATGGTATTATCCGAGATCGATGACCAGAATTTCCGGCGGGACGCCAAAGCGAATGGGCGCGATGGAGCAGCCGAGACCGCCGGAGACGATGATATTACGGCCGTTCTCGACGATATGGCCATAGGCATAACGATCGCCATAGCGCGAGGGCACGACCGGCGAATAGCCGAAAAAGCGGATCTGCCCTCCATGCGTATGGCCGGACAGGGTCAGCGATACACGTTCGGGCACGCGCGGAAATATGTCGGGCTCGTGGGCAAGCAGGATAACGGGCGCGTCGTCGGACACTTGCGCAAGCGTTCCGCCGAGATCGTCGAGGCCCTGCATCTGGCTGCGGCCCCACTTCCTGCCCGGCAGCAGCGCCAGCTGGTCCTCCAGGCCCGCCAGCCAAAAGCCATGGCCGTCCTTTTCGAGCCGGTTCGCGCGATTGCTGTAGACGGAGATACCGACTTCCGCCAGGGCCCTGTGCGCGAAGGTGTCGCCTCCGCCGTTCGTCTGCGCGGTTCTGTCCTCCCACCAATCATGGTTGCCCATGATCGCGTGGACGCCGAGCGGCGCCTTCAGCGTAGACAGAGCCTTCGACCACTCACTGGAATGGACATAGCGCGTCACCAGGTTCATGCCGGACACGTAATCGCCAAGCAGGAGCGTGATATCGCCCCCCAATTCGTTGGCGAAAGAGCAGATCGAGGCGATGCGGGCCGCCGACATCCAGGGTTCGCAGGCGTGAAGATCGGCAAGCGCGACGAGCCGCAGCTTCAGCCCCGGCGGCCATCCCGGCGGGCTCAGCGCGTAACGGGAAACGGTCAGCCGTGCCAGCGGTTCATAGGCCAAGGCATAACCGCCAAGGGCCATGAGGCCGACGAAGCTGCTGCCCATCAGCTTGAGAAGGCCGCGCCGGCTGATCAATCAGTCGTCCTCCCGGAACAATCCGAACTGGGCAGCCTCCATATCCTTCGGCGGCTGCATGCCCAGATGTTTCCAGGCGATTGCGGTCAGAACACGGCCGCGCGGCGTGCGCTGGATAAAACCCTGCTGGATCATATAGGGCTCGATAATGTCCTCGATCGCATCGCGCGGCTCGGAGAGGCCGGCGGCGATGGTTTCGATGCCGACCGGGCCGCCGCCGAAATTGACGGCGATCATATTGAGATAACGTTTGTCGAGCTGGTCGAGGCCCATATTGTCGACCAGCAGGCGGGTGAGAGCCTCGTCGGCGATCTCGCGGGTGACGGCTTCGGCCCTTGCGACTTCGGCAAAGTCGCGCACGCGGCGCAGCAGGCGGCCGGCGATACGCGGCGTACCGCGGGCGCGCCGCGCGATCTCGCGGGCGCCGTCATCGGTCATGCCAAGACCCATCAGGCGGGCGCCGCGGCGGACGATCAGCTCCAGTTCCTCCACCGTATAGAAGGAGAGGCGGACGGGAATGCCGAAACGGTCGCGCAGCGGCGTCGTCAGCAGGCCGAGGCGGGTGGTGGCGGCGACGAGCGTGAATTTCGACAGGTCGATCTTCACCGAACGGGCGGCGGGGCCTTCGCCGATGATGAGGTCGAGCTGGAAATCTTCCATGGCCGGGTAGAGGATTTCCTCGACCGCCGGGTTGAGACGATGGATTTCGTCGATGAAGAGAACGTCGCGCTCTTCAAGATTGGTCAGCAGAGCGGCAAGATCACCGGCCTTGGCGATGACTGGGCCGGAAGTCGAGCGAAAGTTGACGCCGAGTTCCTTCGCCATGATCTGCGCCAGCGTTGTCTTGCCAAGGCCCGGCGGACCGACGAAGAGAACGTGATCGAGCGCCTCGCCGCGGTTCTTGGCCGCTTCGATGAATATCTTGAGATTGGCGCGTGCTTCCGCCTGGCCGGTAAACTCGTCCAGCGATTGCGGGCGCAGCGTCGTATCCAGGTCTTCGCCACGCTTTTCCGACGATATCAGGCGCGCATCATTCATCAGGCATTTCCGTTAAAAGCTTGATCCAGTCCATACACCAAGCTGATGCCATTGACATCCCGCCGGGCGATCAACGCGAAAGTTCCCGCAGGCCAAGGCGGATCAGCTTGGCGCTGTCTGCATCCTCACCGGCCGTCTTCATGGCGGCGGCGACGGCATTGGCGGCCTGATCGCGGGAATAGCCGAGATTGGTCAGCGCCGAAACGGCATCGGCGACAGGGGCTGCGGCGACGCCTTCGCCGATCTCCTGTTTGAGGCCGATATTGATCGCCTCGCCGGCGAAGGCGGGCGCCTTGTTCTTCAATTCGGTGACGATACGAACCGCGACCTTGGGGCCGACGCCCTGGGCGCGCGAGACGGCGGTCTTGTCCTGCAGCGCGATCGCATTGGCAAGCTCAGGCGGCGTGAGCGCCGACAGTACGGCAAGCGCCACTTTCGCACCGACGCCCTGCACGCTCTGCAGCAGATTGAACCATTCCCGCTCAAGCTGCGTCTGGAAACCGAAAAGCTTGAGCTGGTCCTCGCGCACATAGGTCTCGATGAAGAGAACGCAGGCCTCGCCGACGGAACCGAGCTTGGAAAGCGTGCGGGCCGAGCAATAGGCGACGTAGCAGACGCCATGCACATCGACGAGAACATAGTCGTCGCCGATCTCGTCTATGGTGCCTTTCAGCTTGCCGATCATGATGTTGTTCCGTCAGGGGTGGGTTTCGGGTGAAATGATATCGAGCGAAGGGAAGTAGGAGCGGTAGCGGGCCGGATCGCGGGTCAGCAGGCGGTGGCGATGCCACTCCGCGTGGGCGCCAACCAGAAAATCGGGAAGTGTCCGCTCCCGCTGGCCGCCCGCAGCCCGATAGTTGCGATGCGCCTGCCCGGCGCGGTAGGCTGCCTCGAAAGGCAAATTCTCTCGTTCGAGATTAAGCCAGGCAAAGGCAAACAGAAGCTTCTCCTCTGTCAGCGGCGCAGCGCCGAGCTCAGCCCAGACAATCGGGGTCAGCACCAGATTTCCCTCCGACGCACAACGCTTGAGAGCGTCAAGCGACCATTGGCGAAACGAGCTTTGTGGTCCCAAAATGTCGATGAGAATATCCGTATCAATGACGGTCGAGATCTTCACGCGGACCCCTTAGCCATTCCATATACTCGTCCGTCGTCATGCCGTCGAGGTCCAGCAGCCCCTCGACGCTGGCGGCCCATTCTTCGAAATTTCGAACTTGCGAGCCACTTTCGCTAACCTTCACCAAAAGGGCTGCATCGTCTTTCGCGATAAATTCCACTTCGGAACCCGGAACGATTCCCAGTCTGTCGCGAATTTCCTTAGGGATGGTCACCTGACCTTTTTCAGTCACACGCATGGTAATACCTCTGCGGTAATACCTACGTGGTTATTGAGAACAAGTCAAGAACATATCAGCCGGCAAGCGCATGCCGCATCTTGTTTCCGCCGCGATGATGAGCGTGGCAAATGGCGATCGCCAGAGCGTCGGCGGCGTCGTTGCCCTTGAACTCGGCCTTCGGCATCAGGATCTTCAGCATCATGTGGATCTGCTGCTTCTCGCCGTGGCCGACGCCGATAACGGTCTTCTTCACGGCGTTCGGGGCGTATTCGGACACCGGCAGGCCGGCGCGGGCCGGCACCAGCATGGCGATGCCGCGGGCCTGGCCGAGTTTCAGGGTCGCCACCGCGTCCTTGTTGACGAAGGTCTGCTCGACGGCCGCCTCTTCCGGCTTGTAGGAATGGACCACATCGGCGAGGCCGTCATGCAGCTGGCAAAGGCGGGAAGCCAGATCCATGTCGCCATCCGAGGTGACGGTTCCCGAGGCGACGAAGCGCAGCGAATTGCCGAGCGTATCGATAATGCCCCAGCCGGTGCGGCGAAGGCCGGGATCGATACCGATGATGCGAATCGTATTTTGCATGGTTCACCCTATAGCGGAGGGCGAATAAGTGCCATCGATATGTGAACAAAGCAAAAACATATCCGGTTTTCGGGTGGCATTTACCGCGAATTAAACCGGATGCACGAATTCTGATCCATCAAATGTGAGAGGGGCCGGCTTCTGCGGAGCTTAAGGCCTCCAATGTTCTGTTAACAGGTCAATCGGCCGGGTGATTTCCCGGCCGACGGTGCCGTTCCGGAAGGGTTCGTTTTTCATGGCTCAGAGATTCCAGTCCCTGTCCTTCAAGGTGATAGCCACCTTCATCCTGCTGACCACGCTTTCGGTCGCGGTGATCAATATCCTCGCCTATTTCGCCAGCAGCCGCGTTTCGGACGAGCAGGCGCTGAAGGCCAAGGAGAGCGTGCTGATCTTCCGCGGCGACATGCTGCAGGACCAGCTTGTGCAGCTTGAGAACCAGGCGACCTCGATTGCACGTATCGAAGCGCTGCAGATGTCGATCACCAACCTGAAGAGCGGTTGGAAGACGATGGAAAAGAGCTCCGGCGATGCACGGGGCGAGCTGAAGTCGGTCTTTATCACGAACAATCCGAACCCGGCCGACCAGCGCGAGAAGCTCGTCAAGCCGGAGGGGCCGAGCGGCTTTTATTATTCCAGCCACGAGAAGACGCAGGGCGAAGTGGCGCGCGATCTCGCCGACACCGCCTTCAGCGATCTCCTGATCGTCGATCTCGACGGCACCGTGCTCTATTCCTACAAGAAGAACGACGATTTTGCCGAGAACCTGAAGTCGGACGCCTGGAAATCGACAGGTGCGGGCATCGCCTATGCCAAGGCGATCGAAAATACCGCCAAGGCGACCGACGATTCGGCGCCCACGGCTTTCTCCGGCCTGCGCGTCGATGCCGGCAGCGGCAGGTCTGCGATCTTCTATGCGGTGCCGATCGTCAAGCTCGGTCAGGCGAAGGGCCTGATGCTGTTCAAGGTGCGCGACGATATCGTGACCGGCATTCTGGCAAAGGGCATCGTCTCCGGCAGCACGGCGAAGGCGGCAATCATTTCGGCCGATGGTTCGGCTGTCGGTCTCAATGCATCCGGCCAGCTTGCGACGCTCGATACCGCGCCGTTCTCCTTCATCAAGGATGCGCTTGCGAGTTCGGCGATGACGGTTGCCGATTTCGATCGCGCCGATGGGGCAGCACGGGCCTATGTGCGCGGCATCGATTATCGCGGCGACCGTTTCCTCGTCGTCGAAAGCGTTCTGCTCAGCGAACTGAATGCCGGCTCCATCGAGATCGCCACGCTGTTGACCTGGATCGGCATTGCCGTTCTCGTCGTCATGGCGCTCGCCACCGGGCTTATCACCAACTTCCTGTTCTCGCCGCTTGCCCGCCTTGCCGGCGTGACTCGCGAGGTCGCCGACGGCAGGCTCGAAGTCGAGATCGGCAGCCAGAATCGCAGGGACGAGATCGGCACGATGGCGAAGGCGCTTGCCCGCTTCAAGCAGTCGCTGCTCGAAGGCCGCGAACTCGAAGCTCAGAGCGAGCAAACGCGTGCGCGGGCTGAAAGCGAGCGCCAGCAAAACCTGGCCCAGCGCGAGGCGGAGGCCCGCAGCCTGCAGGATGTCGTCACGGCACTCGACGAGGGGCTTCATCATCTGGCGAGCGGCGACCTGGCCTACCAGATCGAAACCCGCTTCCCGAGCGAGCTCGAAAGCCTGCGCGTGAACTTCAACGAGGCGCTGGCAACGCTCAGCGAAACGATGACGGCGATCGGCGGCAATTCCATGGCCGTGCGGGCCGGTTCCGAAGAAATGCGCACAGGCGCAGACGAACTGGCCGGCCGCACCGAGCGGCAGGCAAGCTCGATCACCGAGACGGCCAATGCAATCAGCGCCATCACGCAGTCGGTCCGGCTGCAGATCGAACGCGCCGAGCAGGCCGAGCGTATCGCCCGCGACGCCAAGAAGGAGACGGCCCGGTCCAGCCAGATCATGCGCGAGACGATTGCCGCGATGGAAGCGATCCAGGCTTCGTCACGCCAGATCAACACCATCATCTCGGTCATCGACGATATCGCCTTCCAGACAAACCTGCTGGCGCTCAACGCCGGCGTCGAGGCGGCGCGCGCCGGCGAAAGCGGCAAGGGCTTTGCGGTCGTCGCCATGGAGGTGCGCGAGCTGGCGCAGCGCTCTTCAAGCGCCGCCAAGGAAATCTCCAGCCTCCTGCAGAAATCCACGCATGAGGTGGAAAGCGGCGTTGCGCTCGTCGAAAGGGCCGGTATCGCGCTGACCGGCATCGGTAGCCATGTCGAAGCCATCAACGGCCAGATCAACGGGATCATGGAATCCACGCGCGAAGAGGCTGACACGCTGAAGCAGATCAACAGCTCGGTCGCCGAACTCGACACCATGACGCAGCAGAATGCGGCGATGGTGGAGGAGACGACGGCTGCAATTCATCGCCTCGCGACGGAAGCGGTGGAGATGGACCGCCAGCTTGGCAACTTCAGGCTTGCGGACGGATATCAGCAGCTGTCCGGCGCCGAGGTGCATCAGCTGCGCAAGCGAGCCTGATCGCAATGCTGATCCGGCTCGAACGGCCTGAAGATGCGGATGCCATCCACGAGTTGACGTGGATGGCGTTTGAGCCGATGCCGTTCAGCAACAATACCGAAGCCCGCATTGTCCGGGACCTGCGCGCGTCGGGCGATCTGACACTGTCGCTTGTCGCGGAAGACGGCGGCGAGATCGTCGGTCATGTGGCTTTTTCGCCAATTGCCGTCGGTGACATCAAGGACGGATGGTATGGGCTGGGACCGATTTCGGTAAAGCCGGAACGGCAGCGGCAGGGCATCGGCCGGGCGCTGATCCTGAAAGGGCTCGACCTGTTGAGAGCGCGGAACGCGACCGGCTGTGCGCTGATCGGCGATCCCTCGGTCTATCGCGGCGTCGGTTTCGAGAGCGACGGGAAGCTGACCTATGGCGATCTCGACACGCGGTATGTCCAGAGGATCGTCTTCAAAGGGACGCCACCGTCCGGTGCGTTGAAATTCTCCCCGGCTTTCGACGAATGACGGTTATTTTCCGCGGCGCTTATGTGCGCTCCGCGATTTGGAATAGCGCTGCCGAGAACCTACATAGACCGCACTCCCATTCTTGCGCGGCAGGTTTCCATGGTTCCCTTTTCCATTCTTGATCTTTCCCCCGTGGCCGAAGGCACGACCATCGGCCAGTCCTTCGAAGCCTCCAAGCGCATGGCGCAGAAGGCCGAGGAATTCGGCTATACGCGTTTCTGGATGGCGGAACATCACGGCATGCCGGGTGTTGCGAGTGCGGCGACCTCGGTCATCCTCGGGCAGATCGGGGCGGTGACGAAGACGATCCGGATCGGTTCGGGCGGCGTCATGCTGCCGAACCACGCGCCGCTCGTCATCGCCGAACAGTTCGGCACGCTGGAAGCGCTGTTTCCGGGCCGCGTCGATCTCGGTCTCGGCCGTGCGCCGGGAACGGATATGCGCACGGCGCAGGCGCTGCGGCGCAACCTCGATGCCGGCGCAAACAGTTTCCCCAACGACGTGGTGGAGTTGCAGCAGCTTCTGGGTACGCCGATCGACAACCAGGCGATCCTCGCCGTGCCCGGCAACAATTCGCATATCCCGATCTGGCTGCTCGGCTCCAGCCTCTACAGCGCCCAGCTTGCGGCCATGCTCGGCCTGCCCTTCGCCTTCGCCTCGCATTTTGCGCCGGACATGCTGCTCGATGCGATCGCCATCTACCGCGACCGGTTCCAGCCGTCGGCCGAACTCGACAAGCCCTATGTGATGGTCGGTGTCATGGGCACTGTCTCCGAAACCGACGAGGAAGCGCAATATCACTTCACCTCGGCCCAGCAGCAGTTCGTCAATCTCAGGCGCAATGTGCGCGGGCCTTTCCCGCGGCCGGTCAAGGATATGGATGCTTTCTGGTCGCCGATGGAAAAGATGAATGTCGAGCATACGCTGCGCTACGCCGTCGTCGGTTCGCCGGCCACGGCCGAAGCCCAGCTCAACGAATTCCTCAAAGAGACGCAGGCGGACGAGGTCATCATCTCCATGCCGATCCACGATATCGAGGCGCGGTTGAAATCGGTGGAGCTCTTTGCCGGGCTCGGCAGTTTCATGCGGGCGGCGGCCTGATCGCGGAAGATCTCGGCAAACAAAACCCGGCGGAATGAACTGACCCCGAAGTTGGCTGTCCAACTTTCGGGGGCAGTTCAGAATGGCCGGGTTTTCGATTCCATATTTTGGGAGGGTTCAGGCCGAGAGCTTGGCCAGGACTTCCTCGGAGACTTCGAAGTTCGAATAGACGTTCTGAACGTCGTCGTCGTCTTCCAGCGAGTCGATCAGCTTCAGCAGCGACTGGGCTCTTTCTTCGTCGACCGGCACATTGTTCTGCGCGCGCCAGACCGCCTTCACCG
Organism: Rhizobium sp. KDH_Rht_773_N; assembly: GCF_052946295.1. Taxonomy (NCBI): domain Bacteria; kingdom Pseudomonadati; phylum Pseudomonadota; class Alphaproteobacteria; order Hyphomicrobiales; family Rhizobiaceae; genus Rhizobium; species Rhizobium sp. KDH_Rht_773_N. Next base: position 2,631,849 of record NZ_CM129525.1, read on the forward strand.
TCTCGGCTTCACCGAGCGAAGCTTCGAGCGCCTTGGCGACTTCGCCGAGGGATTCGAAAGCGGTGGTGATGTAGTGGCCGTCCTCGTCGGTCTCGACATCGTCGGCACCAGCTTCGATCGCGGCTTCCATGACCTTGTCGGCATCGCCGGCAGAGAGCTTGTAGGTGATCTCGCCGACATGATCGAAGGAGAAGGAGACGGAACCGGTTTCGCCGAGGGCGCCGCCGGCCTTGGTGAAGATCGAGCGGACGTTGGAGGCGGTGCGGTTGCGGTTGTCGGTCAGGGCCTCGACGATGATCGCCGTGCCGCCCGGGCCGTAGCCTTCGTAACGGACTTCGTCATAGTTCTCGGTGTCGGCGCCCGAAGCCTTCTTGATGGCGCGGTCGATATTGTCTTTCGGCATCGACTGGGCCTTGGCGTTCTGGATCGCCAGGCGCAGGCGGGCGTTCATCGTCGGGTCGGGCAGTCCGGCCTTGGCGGCAACGGTGATTTCGCGCGCGAGCTTGGAGAACATTTTCGACCGCACGGCATCCTGACGGCCTTTGCGGTGCATGATGTTTTTAAACTGTGAATGGCCAGCCATGGCACCCCTGTTCACGTCTCATTGTTCGGAATGGGCCGCCTTATAAGATCGCAAGGGGCGATATTCAAGGAAAAAGCAGCTTTTCGATCTGCCCCTGGCGGTATCGGGGACGGCGGAACAAAGCGTGGGAGGCGACGTTTTCAACCGACAACACCAGCAGGAAAGGAACGGCCATGGCAAGCTTCAGCGAAGCCCGTGAACAACCGGCACGTCAGCTGTGGGACCAGATCAACGATATCCATGCCGGCATGCTCGGCCTTTCAGGCGTCGACATGCACATGCAGCCGATGGCTCCGCATGTCGATCCGACCACCAATACGATCTGGTTTTACACCAAGACGGATGCCGCACTCGTGCAGATGATCAAGCCCGGCAGCCGCGCGCATTTCTGCGTCGTCGGCAAGGACCATGATTATCATGCCTGCCTTTCCGGGGTGATCGAAGTTCGTCCGGATCCCGCCAGGATCGAGGAGTTCTGGAACTCTGTCGTAGCCGCCTGGTACGACGGGGGCAAGAAGGATCCGAAGCTGACGATGCTGTCCATGCATGTCGATGATGCCGACATTTGGGTTTCGACCGGCAGCAAGCTGAAATTCGGCTGGGAAATCGCCAAGGCCAATTTCGACAGGGAGAAGATGCCCGAGGTCGGCATCAAGCGGCATCTGCAATTCGCATGAGCCGATTGGGCCTTTTACTGCACGTCTCTCATCACATAGATCAGCGGCTTCTTCGGCAGCGTGCGCAGCGAAACGGTGATGCTGTTGTCGGGCGCATAATTGACGTCGAAGCCGCTGCCGAACATCGAGACGAAAGTGTTGACCGGCGGACCGCGGCGATGCATCGGCAGGATCAGCGACGAGCGCAGCCGCTTGATGACGCGGCTCATGCTGTCAGCGCCCATGGTCAAGCCGCCGTCGACCGGAACCATGACCACGTCGAGCCTGCCGATTTCCGTATAATGCGTATCCGTCAGCTCGTAGTGGAGGTGGCCGAGATGGCCGATGCAGAGGCCGGCGATTTCGAAGATGAAGATGGAATTGCCGTCGAGCTGCGATCCGCCCAGCCCGTAGCTGAAGCGGATATCCGTCGTGACATTGCGGATATAGGCATCGCCGACCACAAGATTGATCTTTGCCTTTTCACCGGGCACATCGCTCCAGCCGTGCAGCACATGTTTGATGCCGGGATCGGGCGTCAGTGTGAAATGCGTGGAATGCGCCTTGTTCATGGTCACGACGTCGGGTGTCACGACCGGCCGGTACCAGCCATTGTAATCGGTGGCGATGACAATGCCTCCGGGCGTGTCGATCTCGAAGGTGGAATGGCCGAGATAGGTGAATTTGACGTCCTCGCCCTCGGAGACGGCCGGAATTACCCGTGCCGGACCCGAGACGCTGGCGAAGCTTGCCTTCGGGATATTCTGGGCGATGGCCTGGCACTGGCTGACAGGTCTTCGTTCGTCCTGGGCTTCGGCAGGATTTGCTGCGGTGAATACCGCGAGGCATGCGATAGCGAGGACAAGACGATGCGGCTTCATGCCACCCCTCCGGCGCTTTCACGACGCGGCGAGGATGCGGCATGCCGTCGCAGCGGTCCAGACGGAGCATGCTCACAATTGCGTGTTGCGATGGGCTAAAGCGTGTCGCGAACCTGCAGGATTCGCTTGTCCTGCTTCAGGTCCTTGTTTTTGCGCATGTCGTCATCCGAGAACAGCTGCGCAATTTTTCGCGACAGGCTTTAGCGCCAGAAGTCGGGGATCGTTTCGGCAAGCCTTGGACCAAGGCGCAGCGGAGCGATCTTTTCCGCAAGGCCCGTCGCATCCGAAATTTCTACGCCAACACCGCAAATGGTGGCGGGGCCGGTGGCAGCTTCCATGCGGCCCTTCGGCATCTTGGAGATGAAGCGATTGAGCGGCTCTTCCTTGTCCATGCCGAGGGAGGAATCGTAATCGCCGCACATGCCGGCATCCGACATATAGGCGGTACCGCCGTTCAATATCTGCGCATCGGCAGTCGGGACATGGGTGTGCGTGCCGACGACGAAGCTGGCGCGGCCATCGACGAAATGGCCGAAGCACTGCTTCTCGCTGGTGGCTTCCGCGTGAAAATCGAAGATGATGGCATCGGCCTGCTCCTTCAGCGGGCAGGCGGCGAGGATCGTTTCGGCCGCCTTAAAGGGATCGTCGAGCTCGGGATGCATGAAGACGCGGCCCATGATGTTGGCGACGAGCACGCGCGCACCGTTGCGCGCATAAAAGAGACCGGAGCCGCGACCGGGCGTTCCCTGCGGGTAGTTTGCCGGACGCAGGAACTGATCGTGACGGCCCGCAAAGGCGACGGCATCCTTCTGATCCCAGACATGGTTGCCGGTCGTCACCACATCGGCGCCGGCATTGATCGTTTCCAGAAAGATGTCTTCGGTGATGCCGAAGCCGCCGGCGGCATTCTCGCCGTTGACGATGACGAAGTCGAGCTTCAGGTCGGAAACCAGGCCGGGCAGGCGATCCCAGACCGCCGTCCGTCCCGTCTTGCCGACCATGTCACCCAGAAATAGCAGTCGCATTCCCTATCCAATCCGCGAGGTAAAATGGCGCAGGCCGCTTTCCGTCAGGATGGCATCCAGGCTTATGTCATGCGGCTCAGCGGGTACCTCTGCCACTTCCTGGCAGTCAAATGCAATGCCGATCAGCTTCGGAGACAGCCCTTTTTGCCTGGCACGGTCGATTGCCCGATCATAATGGCCCGCACCGTAGCCGATCCGGTGGCCGCGGGAATCGAAGGCCGACAGCGGCACGAGCATGATTTCCGGGTCGAGGACGGCAGCCTCTTCGCTGGGGCCGACCGTGCCGAAACCGGTGCTGACCAATGCCGTGCCGTGGACAAGTTCGCGGAAGACGATGGTCTGCCTGCCAATGATTGCCGGTACGCAGAGACGGGCGCCGCGGCCGCGCCACCGTGCCATCAACGGCTGCAGATCGGCTTCCGAACGGATCGGCAAAAAGGCGGAAATGATCGTGCCCGGCACAAAAGCAACCGCATCGCCGGCGTGAGCCGCCATGTCGAGGCTCTTGGCTGCACGAAGATTCGCCGGGATGGCATCCCGGGCCGCCAGACGCTCGGCGCGCAATTGAGCCTTCAATTCCTTGGGTGTCATTTCAAATCCAATATCGTTGTGCGGCGAGGATAATCGCTTGCGACTGCCTGCGGTGGGCGAAAATGGTCTATTGCTCGCCCGATTGCGCCTCGTCCTCGTTATGGGCATCGGCGAGCTTTAGCATGATTTCCGACGCCTCCATCAGTGTTTTGCGTTCTTCCGGCGTCAGGCGGTCGTCCATCGCTTTTTCCAGCCAGGCGCGGCGGGAGCCGATGTCCTGCGAGAGTACCGTGCGGCCGTGAGGTGTGATCGACAGTTCGATCTCGCGGCGGTCGGTTTCGCTGCGCGCGCGGCTGATAAGCCCGTCGCGTTCAAGGGCCGCGATGATGCGCGTGACCGATTGCGGTTGCAGGTGTTCCTCAAGGGCCAGCCGCCATGCGGGCATCGGCCCCAGGCGGTGAAGGGTGGCGAGAATCGCGATCGTCGACAGGCTGTGCGGGCCATCGGGGCGCGCGGCGCGCAGCCGGCGGCCAAGCAGCAGGACGGAACGCAGGATCAGGGTCGCAGGCGCATCGCGGTTGCTAGACATATCGTACGCACTGCGTATTATTTCGATCGAGCCCAGCGTCGGGCTTGAGGGGCATCTGATGGAAAAGACACTCAATCACGTAGCCGGAGCCTTTCGCTGGTCGACTGAAAAGGAAGTGACGGCGATCGAAATCGTCGTGTCGGCGCTTGCCATGGCCGTTCCGGCACTGCTTGCGGCGAGGGGCCATCATACGGGGCTCGGCCTGATCGGCGGCATGGCGATGAGCGGGACGGTAGCGCAGGGCAGACTGCAGGCGCAAGCAATGAGCGCGGGTGCTGCCTTGCTCACCTTGATGCTTGCGGCGGGAATTGCCTGCGCATTCGGTCGTTTCGGGGGAGCCTGGCAGATCGGCCTTTTGGCGACGGCTGCGTTTGCCGGCGTCATCGGCGGTTTTGATCGCGCAACGGTCGCCGCCTCCATACGCTTCATCTTCTATCTCGTCATGGTCGGCGGCATCGTTTCGACAACGGCGGCAAGTCCGCTGCTTATTTTTGCGGTCGTCACTGGCGGGGCGCTCTTTGCCGTCGTCCTGCATATGGGGATGGCTGCCATCGTCGCCCAGGTAAGCGGCCATGCCGCAGGGGCCGCGGAGGAGGAAAGGAAGCCGACCGCCCGACAGAAATTCATGAAGCTGCGGCGCTCGCTGACGGAGCCGGCTGGCTGGCAATATCCTGTCCGGCTGGTCTCCTGCCTGGGCGCCGTCTCGCTCGTCCACCTGTTGTTTCCCGGTCATGACGTGCATTGGGCGGGGCTGGCGCTGGTGCTGCTGATCGAGCGGCGGCCGGAACGTTTGCCGCTCAAGACGACGCAAAGAGTGATCGGCGTCCTTTTCGGCGTGTGCTGCGCGGGACTGCTGTCTTTCCTTGCCTTGCCCGCCTGGATCGATGTGCTTCTTGTTGCCGTGCTCGGCGGTATCAGGCCCTTTCTGCGGGCCAGGAACTATCTCGCCTATTCGATCGTAACGACGCCGCTGCTCATGATGGCGATGGGAACAGCCGATCATGCCCTGCCGGCCTCCGCCCTGCTGGACAGGCTGTTTGCGACCGTCTTTGCGGCCTGCCTCGTCCTGCTCGTCAACCAGGTGACCATTTATCTGCTGCCGCAGACGGCAGCGCCGAGAGCCTAGGACCGATCGACATTCAAGCCATCCACATCATTGCGGCGGCGAGATGGACGAAGCCTTGGAAGTGAATGGTTCTGCGTTCGTAGCGCGTTGCGAAACGGCGAAAGTGCTTCATGCAGCCGAAGCAGCGCTCGATGCGGTTGCGGTTTATGTAGATCGCTTCATCATGGTCGATGATGATCTTTCGCGTTCGATTTGACGGGATGACCGCTTCGGCTCCCATGGTCGCGATGATCGCGCGCAAGGCGTTGCTGTCATAGGCTTTGTCGGCCAGAACGGCCTCGGCGGCTTGCCCATCCAGAAGTGCAGGTGCCTGTGTGATGTCGCCGACCTGGCCCGCCGTTATGATGAACCGCAGCGGTCGGCCCAACGCATCGGCCAGCATGTGAATCTTGGTGGTCAGTCCACCTCGGGAACGCCCCAGCGCCTGATCCTTGGCCCCCCTTTTCCGGAGGCCGCCTGCTGATGGGCACGAACGATCGTGCTGTCGATCATCAGGTATTGGTTGTTGCGATCGGCCGTCAGCGTCTCGAAGACACGCTCCCAGACACCGGCATGGCACCAGCGACTGAAGCGCTTGTGCACCGTCTTCCACTTGCCATAGCGCTCGGGCAAGTCACGCCAGTGCGCGCCTGAGCGCAACACCCAGAGGCAACCATTGATAAAAATACGGTTGTCCGCACCGGTTCGACCGGGATCACCAACCTTACCCGGAAGCAACGAGGCGATCTTCTCCCACTGTCCGTCGCTCAGTTCATACCGCTTCGCCGCCATCCACAGGTCTCCGTGATCATCACGGCAGCCTATGAATCACTCAGCAACTGATTTGATGTTGTGGAACGGCTCTGCTCCCACCCTATCCTGAATTCCAGGTGCCGAGCATGTGGTTCGGCGAAGAGCATGGAGCCTTGTTATGACTTTGATCGCAACCATCGGCCTCGACACGGCCAAGCAAGTCTTTCAGTTACACGGAGTGGATAACGAAGGAAACGCCATCCTTCGCAGGCAGCTTCGACGTTCAGAGGTTTTAAAGTTCTTCGGCAAAGTCCGGTCCTGCATTGTTGGTTTGGAGGCGTGCGGCGGCGCTCATTACTGGGCACGAGAAATCACGGCTCTCGGACATGAAGTTCGATTGATCCCACCCGCTTACGTGAAGCCGTATGTCAAAAGAGGAAAGAATGACGCGGCAGATGCTGAGGCGATATGCGAAGCTGTAGGCCGGCCGTCGATGCGTTTCGTACCGCACAAGACCATCGACCAACAAGCCACGGCTATGCTCTTGAAGGCACGTGACCTGCTGGTTCGGCAGCGCACCCAAACGATCAATGCTTTGCGCGGCCATCTTACCGAGCTGGGCATTACCATATCCAGAGGTGTGGGCAAGGTCGACGACCTCGCCGCAATCGTCCGTGATGAGGATGATGCCCGCTTGCCACCTTTGGCCCGCATCGCCCTGTTGCCGCTGACCCATCAGATAGAGGCGTACACATCAGAGATCGTTAAATTGGAGAAGCACATGGTCCGCGAAACACGACAGGATGCGACATTGAGCCGACTGACCTCAATTCCAGGCGTGGGTCCAATCACTGCCAACTCTATTGCGGCATTTGTACCCGACCCACGGGCCTTCAAGTCTGGTCGTCATTTTGCAGCTTGGATAGGCCTGACCCCGAAATCGAATTCCACAGGTGGAAAAACCAGATTGGGAAGAATCTCGAAAATGGGAAACCCGGTCTTACGATCTCTGTTGGTTGTAGGGGCGTCCGCCGTCATCCAGCATGCACGTCGAGGCGCAAAGGCATCAACTTGGCTGATCGAGTTGCTCAAGCGCAGGCCATATAAGGTCGCCGCCATTGCGCTGGCCAACAAGATGGCGCGCATTATTTGGGCTCTTTTAGTGAGAGGGGGTCAATTCCACAACACCACGACCGAAACAATGGCGGCCTAAAGATCGCTTGTCGCTGCTGACAAGCTGAAGCCAAGGTGCAAGACCAATGATGACCCCGAGGAAAGACATCCGGATTGGATCAAGACCGTGATTCCCAACGTGCTTCGAGCTCGCTGATTTGTTTAGGTCACTCCAGTCGCGAACGTCATCAAGGCCAGTAGCCAATGCTGCGCGAAAAGGCCGGACATATGGGCGCACCAGCCCTCGGAATATCAACGATTGAACACCTTGACCGCAGAGCCGTTCCACATATGGGAATCCTGAATGTCGATGGATCCTAGACCACGATACTGGAGGGAATGGTCGCCGCCGGCACCGCAGCCGAGAGGCCGGTCACGGCCGACTGCGCCGTACCGATCGCAGCGTCTGAAGCTGCATCGCGGTTCTTCTCGCGCAGGTCGCGCATCGCCTTTTCGAGAATCTGCTTCAACTCGCGGACGATAGATTTGAACTCTTCCATCGTCTTGCGGTCATCGGCGGAAATTGCCGACGACTTCGGGCCATCTTCGACGATTTCCTGATAGGCCTTGCGGGCATGGGCCGCACCATCCGTTTCCGCGGCATTCGTGCCGTCGTCGGTCGCTTCCGTCGTCGCTTCTGTATCCTGCGTCGTCTCGGTAGAAGCCGCCGCATCGCTTGCGACAACGCTGGCCGTAGCATTCGTGGCGGTATCGGTCGTTGCGGCGGCGGAAGCCGATGCGGCTGCCGTGCTGGTCGCGGCACTTGCGTCGGTGGAACCGCCAGTGGCGACGGCCGAAGCGAATTCGGAGGCGGCGGCGCCGACCTTGCGCGCGAGTTCGGCGGCAAGACGCGCAATCACTTCAGGAGGAAAGCCCGCCGTTTTCAGCGCCTGCAGCTCCTGCTTCGCTTCTTCGAGCTTGCGCTGGGCGCGGCTCTTTGCATCGTCGGCGGAGCTTGCGAGAGAATTGCGCACCTGCTCCAGCGCCAGCGATTGCCGCTGGATCTTCAATACGCCGGTGTCAGGCTCGTCCCCCGTGGACGAAACGCCGGATTGTGCCGGTTGAGTGCCACGCAGAAGGGTGGATGCCGAAACGGTTGCAATCTGCATAATATACCCCCGATTACATTTGGGGCGCACTTTGCCAGATCAGACTTGCGTGGAACTGGGCCGGGGAAGCATTTGTTTCTCGGCTAACTGCCCCATCGTCTGCTCGAAAAGAGGCATGCCGCCGGGCTTCCAGCCGAGCGCACGGATCTTGCCTGTATTCATGGCACAAAGCTTCGTCTTGTCCGCTGCCTCGGGCAGCGGGAAGGGACAGTGGGCGCGATGCTTTATCGGTGAAAGAATATCCCTTGTGTCGACGGCGATATCCGAGACGTTGAAGACTTCCCCGGAAATCCGGGCGCTTTCCGTTTCCAGCATCAGCCGCACGGCGCGGCCGAGATCGCGGCCGTGTACTTCGGTTCCGGCGCGCACGGGGACAGGTCGGCCGGTGAGATAGTCGTCGATCAGGCGATCCCATTTGTTTGGAGAACGGTCGCCATAAACGCCGGTCGAGCGCAGGCTTGCTCCCGCAAAGCCCGGGCCGGAAAGGTGGGCGAGCGTGCGTTCCGCGTCGAGCTTGACCTGGCCGTAGAGGGTTTCAGGTGCTGCGGCCATGGTTTCGAAAAGTTCGGAGCCCGATGCGTGTTCGCCATAGGCGGCGCGGCTGGACAGGAAGATGCAACGGCGCGTGCCGGCGCGCTTTGCCGCTTCGAAGAGCTTTGCCGTGCCGTCGAGATTCTGGCGGCGGAACGCCTTCGGGTCATTGCCTTCGCCGCCGCGGTATTTTCCTTCGACGTGGCTGAAGGCGGCGTGCACGAAGAAATAGGCGTCATCGAAGGCGCCGATAGCGTCCTCGTCCGGATCGAGCGAAAGCGGGGCGAAATCGACCGGACGGGAGAAGGACCGAGGGAGCGGTGCGCGCCGTCCGCCGACTATCACCTGATATCCGGCCGACAGCAGCTCTTCGACGATATAACGTCCGACGAGGCCCGTCCCGCCCGATACCAGTACTTTCATCCCGCCTCATCCGGATTGGCCAGAGATGCGATCTCCGGCACAGGGCCGCCCGTGTGGAAACTGTGCCACAAATCGATCAAGGGTTGTAGCCTTGTCGCCTTGGGATGATCTTTTTCCCAAGGTTTTTCATATTGATAGTGCAGGATGGAAATGCTCTTCCAATCCCACAGGGCCGGCATTGTGAACCAGACATATTGCAGCATGTTGTAATAGACCGGCAGGCCGTGCCAATCGGGAAAGAACGTCTCGAGGAAGGTCTGGTCGGTGCGCCGCCAGAAAATGGCGGGCTGATCCAGAAGCTCGAGCATGCGCCGGAAGGTTTCCTCCGACGGACGGGCGACGAAGACGCCGGAATTCATGCGGCGGAAGTCGGCGAGACTTTCATAGACATTCGGTGCTGCGGAGAATTCCGGGTAGTCGAAGAGTTTGTCGATGTTCTTCAGAACGATCGAGTCCGCATCGATGAAAACGCAACGCTCATATTCGACGCGCTGCCAGAGGCGGAGCTTGCAGAAGTTATCGAGCGGCGAATGAAAGGCCGGCTTGCGGCCTTTGGTGAAAGGGGCGGCTGCGTGGAGACTGCCGCGTGCATGGCGCTCGTTGAAGGCATCGGACAGCGGCAGATGCTCGACTTCGATCAGCCGGCAGCCGAGACTTTCCAGCGGGGCGAGGCTGGCCGCGACGACACCGCCGGTATGCAGGATGACGATGGCGGCCTCCGTGCCCGTGCGGCGCAGGGAGTTTGCCAACGCCGTGGCACCCAGGGCGTAATCGGCATTGGTGACAAGAGTGACGTAGGCGAAACGCGGGGCGGGGGTCATGGATGCGGAGCACTTTCCTGAACGGCCTCGCTCCCGCGGGGGCGGTACGTCGAAAGGAAAGCGCCACTCATGATACGGACTTCAGCCGCTTGCCTTCCGGGTCGTGATTGATCGTCGCGGCAATATCCTTCGTCCAGGCGGAGACGGCCGGGACACGGGAGCGGTCGACGCGGTAGGCGAATTTCCTGGCGACCTCGACGATTTCGTCCAGCAGGCCTGCCTGCAGGGTGATCGGATTGAGGCCGAGGCCCAGGAACTTGTCGTTTTTGACGACGAGATCGTTCTCGGCCGCTTCCTTGCGCGGGTTGGGCAGCCAGACGATCTCGGCGCCGCTCATCCTGGCGATCATCTCGGCGAGATCGCGCACGCGATGGGTCTCGGTCATCTGGTTGAAGATCTCGACGCGGGAGCCGCGGGCGGGCGGGTTCTTCAGCGCCAGTTCGATGCAGCGGACCGAATCCTGGATATGGATGAAGGCGCGTGTCTGGCCGCCGGTGCCATGAACCGTCAGCGGATAACCGATGGCCGCCTGAATGAGGAAACGGTTCAGGACCGTGCCGTAATCGCCATCATAGTCGAAACGGTTGATGAGCTGCGGGTGACGGCGCGTCTGTTCGGTGTGCGTGCCCCAGACGATGCCCTGATGCAGATCGGTGATCCTGAGGCTGTCATTCTTGGCATAGAACTGAAAGAGCAACTGATCCAGGCATTTGGTCATGTGGTAGATCGAGCCGGGATTGGATGGGTAGAGAATTTCCTGGGAGGCCGTTTCGCCGTCCATCGTTTCGATGCCGACGGGCAGATAACCTTCGGGGATGGCGGCTCCAACAGTCGAATAGCCATAGACGCCCATCGTGCCGAGATGGACCAGATGCGCATCGAGCTGCAGTTCGACCAGCGCGTTCAGGAGGTTATGTGTGGCGCTGACGTTGTTGTTGACGGTGTAGTTCTTGTGGCGGTCGCTCTTCATCGAATAGGGCGCGGCACGCTGTTCGGCGAAGTGGATGATCGCGTCCGGCCGGTTTTCCGCGAGCCATTTCTTCAGCAGTTCGTAGTCGCGGGCAAGGTCGATGAGATTGAAGTGGATGCGGCGGCCGGTCTCGGCGTGCCAGATACGGGTGCGCTCCTGGATGGAATCCATCGGCGTCAGCGACTGGACGCCGAGTTCGGTGTCGATCCAGCGGCGGGAGAGATTGTCGAGGATGTGGACGTCATGCCCGGCATCAGAGAGATGCAGCGAGGTTGGCCAACCGATGAATCCGTCTCCGCCCATCACTGCAATCTTCATGCCACTGGCTCCTCATGGGTTGCTTCCTAACGGGAATAATTAGGAAATATGACAATTGTTCAATGCTTGCCTGTCGAGACGCGTTGCGTCAAACAGGGCCGGAAAGTTTGGAGAAAATTATGGCGGAACACGGCTTTTCTATTTCCGGAGAACTCACCGAGGCGGGGCACCGGCTCGTGCAGCGGGTCTATTATGAAGATACGGATTTCTCCGGTCTGGTCTATCACGCACGCTATCTGCATTTCCTCGAACGCGGCCGCACGGACTATCTTCGCTGCCTTGGCGTCGAGCAGCGCGAACTCGTCAATGCCGACGAGGAAGGGCTCGTCTTCGTTGTCCATCGCATGGAGATCGACTTCAAGAGCCCGGCGCGCATGGACGATATCCTGACCGTCGTGACCCATACCGAAAAGGCCGGCGGCGCCAAGATGGTGCTCAACCAGGAGATCCGCCGCGACGAAACGCTGCTGATATCGGCAAAGGTCATCATCGCCGTCATCAACGCAAAGGGGCGGCCGCGCCGGTTGCCGGAGGCCCTGGCGCGGCAGATGCTTATTCCGGAAAGCTGAAAGGATCGGGATGGGCAGCCGTTTCCTGCGTCAAACTGGCGGAATCGAGGGCTTGTAAAAACTTGAATTTTGTGTGAAGGAATTGCCGCGCTGCAAGATGAGCGCTGTGTTCAGCAACCGGACAATTCTCCGGTCAAGTTAATCCAGGAACAAAATCTCCCGCGACATTCCCGCTGTCATAGTCCGGCACTAACGATCTATTAACCATAATGGTGTCTTACTCGCGGAGTCGGAGTTTGTGCGACGCACGCCTTCCTTTGACCAAATTTGACGGCAAGAAGGCGGAAGAAGAGCTTGGAAGCTTGACCAGGGCTTTGGGCGGCGGCCGCCAGACATTCTTGCGAGATCACTTTGTGCCGCCCGGTCAAGCGCCGGGCGTTTGGATTCGGGGATTTTGGATCTATGGAACAAGTAGGATTGGCAGCAGCCACGACCGACGTCAGCCTCTGGTCGCTTTTCATGCAGGCTGGTCTTGTCGTCAAGCTGGTCATGCTCGGCCTCATCGCCGCCTCGGTATGGACCTGGGCGATCGTCATCGACAAATATCTGGCTTACGGCCGTGCCCGCCGCCAGTTCGACAAGTTCGAGCAGGTCTTCTGGTCGGGCCAGTCGCTGGAAGAGCTCTACCGGACGCTTTCGGAGCGCAACAATACCGGCCTTGCGGCGATCTTCGTTGCAGCGATGCGCGAATGGAAGAAATCCTTCGAGCGCGGCGCGCGGTCGCCGATCGGCCTGCAGATGCGTATCGACCGCGCCATGGACGTAACGCTTGCCCGTGAATCCGAATATCTCTCGGCCCGCCTCGGCTCGCTTGCAACGATCGGCTCGGCCGGCCCGTTCATCGGCCTCTTCGGCACGGTCGTCGGTATCATGACCTCGTTCCAGGCAATCGCCGGTTCGAAGTCGACCAACCTTGCGGTCGTCGCACCCGGTATCGCGGAAGCGCTTCTGGCGACCGCCATCGGCCTCGTCGCCGCTATTCCGGCGGTTATCGCCTACAACAAGTTCTCCGCCGACGCCGGCAAGCTCTCGGCGCGCATGGAAGGCTTTGCGGACGAATTCTCCGCCATCCTTTCGCGCCAGATCGACGAGAAGCTGCAGCCGCGCCAGGCCGCGCAGTAACGGAGTAGACGACCATGGGTATGGCTGTAGGAGGCAATAGCGGAGGAGGCGGCGGACGCCGCCGCCGCGGTGGCCGCAGCAAGGGAGTAATCTCCGAAATCAACGTGACGCCGCTGGTCGACGTCATGCTCGTGCTGCTCATCATCTTCATGGTGGCGGCGCCGATGATGACGGTCGGCGTGCCGATCGACCTGCCGGAAACGCAGGCCAAGGCACTGAATTCCGAGACGCAGCCGATCACGATTTCGGTCAAGAACAGCGGCGAAGTCTATCTGCAGGAAACGCCGATCCCGGCCGAAGAGATTGCGGCAAAGCTCGAGGCGATCGCCACCACCGGCTATAACGAGCGCATCTTCGTGCGCGGCGATGCGACGGCGCCTTACGGCGTGATCGCCGACGTCATGGCCCGCATCCAGGGCGCGGGCTTCAAGAATATCGGCCTCGTGACGCAGCAGAAGAAGGACCAGTAACGCTCAAGATGAAGACCAGCGTCGTCACATCTGCGGTTCTGCACGGGCTGGTGCTTACCTGGGCGCTGGTGTCGCTGAGCGCCCCGGAATCCTTCAAGGTGGAGGATTTCGAGGCGATGCCGGTCGATCTCGTGCCGGTGGAATCCATCACGCAGATGCAGCAGGGCGACAAGAAGGCTCCGAAAAAGGAGACTTCTGCGCCGGTGCCGACGACCCGGCCGCCGATCGCGCAGCCGGCGGAAAATGCCGGTGACAACAATGTCGACCTGAAGACGCCGCCGGTTCCGAACGCCAAGCCGAGCAACAGCGAAGCGGCTGCCGCCAATTCGAGCGACAAGCCGCAGCCACAGATCGACCCCAAGCCGAACGACGTCAAGGAAATCAACAAGGAAGAGACCGAGGTCGAACAGCCGAAGGAAGTCGCTTCCATTCCCCAGACCAAGCCGGCAGAAATAACGCCGCCGCCGAAGCCCGAGGAAAAGCCGCCGGAAGAACAGGCCAAGCCTGAAGAGCCGCCGAAGCCGGATGCGGAAGCATTGCCCGACAAGGTGCCGACGCCGGTCGTCAAGCCGCAGGTCAAGCCGCCGGAGCCGAAGGCTGCCGAAAAGCCCCCGGAGAAGACCCCGGACCAGCCGAAAGCTGCGGAAACGCCGACGGACAAGAAGAAAGCTGACAAGAAGCAGGAAGTGGCGAAATCCGCGTCGTCGATGAAGAGCGACTTCAATGCGGACGAGATTTCGGCACTTTTGAACAAGACCGATCCCTCTGCCGGGGGTGCCAAGCGTTCGACGCAGGAAGCGTCGCTGGGCGCGAAGAAGGCCACCAACGGCGCTTCGAAACTGTCTCTCAGTGAAATGGATGCGCTGAAGAGCGCAATCGCCGGCAACTGGTCGGTCATTCCTGGCATGGAAGGCATGGCGGATGTGCGCATCAAGGTGCACATGAAGCTCGATCAGGACGGCAATATCATCGGTGAACCGGAAGTCGAAGCGACCGGTGGCGATAATGATTCTACCCGCCGGGCTCTGGCAGGCGGCGCTTATCGTGCCATCATGAAATCGGCGCCGTTCTCAAGCTTGCCGAAAGACAAATACGACGCCTGGAATGAAGTCGTCGTCAATTTCGATCCGAGCGATCTGGGAATCTAGATGCTGACGGACCTCTCGCACGGTACCAAGTCTCTTGCAGCCGCTATCCTGTTTGGCGCGCTGACGGGCTTTGCCTGCGAGGTATCGGCGCAGCCCTTCGGGACAGCGACGTCCGACGCGTCAGCGGAATCAATCCGTCAGGCAGTATCCACTTATTTCAATGTCCCGGCAGATTCGCTGAAGAGTGGCAAGGTTCTGATCACTGTTCACCTGAAGCTTAGCAGGACTGGCGCGATCAAGGGGTCGCCGCTGGTAACGGCGTCGGGCGGCGATGAGGCTGCGCGGCAAAGTCTGTCAGCTGCAGCTCTCCGCGCGGTGCAGCGCGCGTCCCCATTCACCACGCTTCCGAAAGACAAATACGAATCCTGGAAAGAAATCGTCCTGCGCTTCGAACCCGGCGATCCGACTCCATAGATGCTGAAAGGCTGTTTGGTATGACAAAGTGTTCCTTCTTCCGCGCCATCATGGTCGCAGCCGGCCTGATGACCGCCGCCGCCTTTGCGACGCCGGCCAACGCGCTTGTTGAGATCAACATCAACAAGGGTAACGTTCAGCCGCTGCCGATCGCAGTGACGGACTTCCTGCAGGGCAACATGGGCGCGCAGGTTTCCCAGGTCATTGCCGCCGACCTGCAGAGGTCCGGTCTGTTCGCGCCGATCAACAAGACGGCCTTCATCGAGAAGATTTCCAATCCGGACGCCTCGCCGCGCTTCGAGGACTGGAAGGTCATCAATGCCCAGGCCCTGGTCACAGGTCGCGTCACCCAGGAAGCGGATGGTCGCCTTCGCGCCGAATTCCGTCTCTGGGACACTTTTGCCGGCCAGCAGATGACCGGCCAGCAGTTCTACACGCAGCCGGAAAACTGGCGCCGCGTCGCCCACATTATCGCTGACGCGATCTACAAGCAGATCACCGGCGAAGAGGGTTATTTCGATACCCGTGTCGTCTTCGTATCCGAATCGGGCACCAAGCAGCAGCGCAAGCGGCAGCTGGCGATCATGGACCAGGACGGTTTCAACGTGCGCATGCTGACCGATGGCAGCGACCTCGTCCTGACGCCGCGCTTCTCGCCGAACCGGCAGGAAGTCACCTACATGTCCTTCGCCAACCAGCAGCCGCGCGTCTATCTGCTGCAACTCGAGACCGGGCAGCGTGAGGTCGTCGGCAACTTCCCGGGCATGACCTTCTCGCCGCGCTTTTCTCCCGATGGCCAGAAGGTCATCATGAGCCTGCAGCAGGAAGGCAACTCGAACATCTACACGATGGACCTGCGCTCGCGCACGACAACCCGCCTGACGTCGACGGCTGCGATCGACACGTCGCCCTCCTATTCGCCCGACGGCAATCGCATCGCCTTCGAAAGCGACCGCGGCGGACAGTCGCAGATCTATGTCATGAATGCCGACGGCTCGGGCCAGACCCGTATTTCCTTCGGTGACGGCCGCTATTCCACGCCGGTCTGGTCGCCGCGCGGCGATCTGATCGCCTTCACGAAGCAGTCGGGCGGCAAGTTCTCGATCGGCGTGATGAAGCCGGACGGTTCGGGCGAGCGCATTCTGACGACCGGTTTCCATAACGAAGGCCCGACCTGGGCGCCGAATGGCCGCGTCATCATGTTCTTCCGTCAGGCCGCGGGGGCGGGCGGTCCGCAGCTCTATTCGATCGACCTGACTGGTTACAACGAACAGCTCATCAAGACCCCGACCTTTGCATCCGACCCGGCCTGGTCGCCGCTTCTGGAGTAGTGGAGGGCTGAAAAATCGCCTTCATGTCGCCGCAAAGTCCTGAAAATGGGCAATGCAGGGACAAATCAGCAAATCGTTAACCATAATCTTTGATGGCCGGTTAACCGAGTGCGGTTACTGTCCGGCAACCCTGATTGAAGTCGCAAGGAGACCCGGCCATGAGCCGAATTCACACCCCGGCAATGAGCCGTCTGCAGAATTTCGCCCGCAACCCCGTCATGATCGCACTTGTCGCCGGCCTCGCTCTTGCGAGCTGCGCCAACAAGAAGAACGTGCCGAACAGCGCTGGCGATCTCGGCCTCGGTGCCGGCGCGGCAACGCCTGGCTCCGCCCAGGACTTCACGGTCAATGTCGGCGACCGTATCTTCTTCGACACCGATTCCACGACGATCCGCGCAGATGCTGCCCAGACGCTCGACCGTCAGGCCCAGTGGCTTGCCCGCTATCCGAATTACGCAATCACGGTCGAAGGCCATGCCGACGAACGCGGTACGCGCGAATACAACCTCGCTCTCGGCGCCCGTCGTGCGGCTGCTGCCAAGGATTATCTCGCTTCGCGCGGCGTTCCGGCCCAGCGTATGAAGACGATCTCCTACGGCAAGGAACGTCCGGTTGCCGTCTGCGACGATATTTCCTGCTGGTCGCAAAACCGCCGCGCCGTCACCGTCCTCGGTGGCGCAGGCATGTAATTTCCGGCAAAACCGGGATTTTGAGGAGGCGGCCCCTTGCAGGCCGCCTTTCTTTTTGACCACACTTTGGCCAGACTCCGTTGCTTTTTGACAGCAATTGGAAAAATCTCCTGTTCGTGCCATCGGGGCGCGAAGAATCACTGGGACAGGACGATACAAATGAAGAAACTAGTCGTGGCAGGCATGCTGTGCCTTGCGGCCGTGACCGGGAGCGAGCGAGCGGCTTATTCCGCTTCGTTCTTCGGCTTGCATATCGGCGGCCAATCCGCGCAACAGGGCCAGCCGACAGCGCCAATTGTCAAGGTGCAGAGCGGCGATGCGGAAATCCGCATCCAGCAGATGGAAGACCAGATGCGGCAGCTGAACGGCCGTATCGAGGAAATGAGCTATCAGCTCCTCCAGATGCAGGAGACGATCCGCAAGCAGCAGGAAGACAACGAATTCCGCTTCCAGCAGCTCGAGAAGACGGGCGGCGCAAGCGGTGGCGGCGGAGCCAAGACGCCGGTGAAGAAGAGCGAGGCCGATGTCGCGCCGCCGGCATCCGGCGGTGGTGACGATATCGCCAGGGTCATCCAAGCCCCGCAGGGAGCCGAAACGGCTCCCTCCACCGATGTGCCGGCCAATGACGGCCTCGGTCAGCCGCCGCGCGAACTCGGTTCCATCCAGTTCGACCAGAACGGCAACCCTGTCGGCAATTCCATGAACGAAAACGCGACGGTCGGTTCCGCACCGCTGCCGGATGCGGCCGGGCCACAGCAGACGGCCTCGCTCGGTAGCGAGGGCGACCAGTACAGGGCGGCCTACGGCCACGTGCTTTCCGGCGACTATGGTACGGCCGAGCAGGAATTCACCCAGTACATTTCCCGTTATCCGAACAGCGCCCGCGCCGCGGATGCCAATTTCTGGCTCGGTGAAGCGCTTTATTCGCAGGGCAAGTTCAACGAAGCGGCGAAGACCTTCCTGAACGCCCACCAGAAATACGGCACGTCCGAAAAGGCGCCCGAGATGCTGTTGAAGCTTGGCATGTCGCTTGCCGCGCTCGACAATACCGACACGGCCTGCGCCACGCTTCGCGAAGTCACCAAGCGCTATCCGAAGGCCTCCCGTGCCGTTATAAACAAGGTCGCGAGCGAACAGAAACGTCTCGCCTGCTAAGGTCTTCCGGTTTGCTTCCGGAAGACCCCATTTCTCCCGAGGCGGCAATCAGCCGTTTCCTCGCTTCGCTTAAGACGCCCGCGCGCATTCTTGTCGCGATTTCCGGCGGGAGCGATTCCAGTGGCCTGCTGCTTTTGCTGCGAGACGCGCTGAAGGCCAACCCTGATATTCCCATTTCCCTTTGTGCCGCGACTGTCGATCACGCTCTGCGCAGCGAATCCGCGAATGAGGCCGGCCGGGTCGCCGCTCTCTGCGCGTGGTCGGGCATTGTGCACCGGACGATGGTCTGGCAGGGGGAAAAACCGAAAACCGGCATCATGGCCGCCGCACGCGAGGCGCGTTACGGCCTTCTTGCCGAGGCGGCGCAAGCGCTTGATGCGAGCCTCATCGTGACCGGGCATACGCTGGACGACCAGCGCGAAACGCTGCAGATGCGTGGGATGCGCGCGGAGCAGATTTCGACCGGCATTGCGGACGGCGTGCTGTTCGACCGGCGTTTCTGGATCCTGCGGCCGCTACTTTTCTCCACGCGGGCTGATATCCGCCGCTATCTGACCGCGCGCGACGTGGCCTGGATCGACGATCCCAGCAACGAGGATGTGAAATACGAGCGCGTGCGGATGCGCCGGCAGCTTGCCGCCGAGGGGAGCGCCGGGACCGATGTTCGCGCTGCCTGGAGGGAGCGGCTGGCCCTTTCTTCCGATGGGGCCGCGTGGCTGGATCGCCATTTCCGGCTCCATGGCGGTTTGCTCGGGCAGGTGATGCCTGAAGGTTTGAGGCAGGATCGCGGAGTTCTTGACTATGCGCTCGGTCGTCTGACGGCCGTTTTCGGCGGCCAGCCGTTTGTACCGGGACGGATGCAGATGGAGCGGCTTCTGGCATTCGCCACCGCTGGCAAGTCCGGGCGCACGACTGTCGGCCGCGTCGTATTCGATCTGCGGCATGACGGGCTTTACCTGGCACGCGAGAGCCGGGGCATCCTGCCTCTGGTGCTGCGGCCGGGGGAGGTCGGGGTCTGGGATGGGAGATTTGCTGCGAGAAACAGGTCAGGGGCAACCATAGAAATCGTGGCGCGCGCCGGTGCGACGAATGACGCAACAAGGCGGAAGGGGTCTTCCGCCCCCGAGGACCAGGATTTGCCGGATCCCGGTGACGGGCGGGGCGATGACCGGGACTGGAGCCGGGATCTGCCCCGGGCGATATGGAAACGGGCAGCCGCCTCTGCGCCGGTCATTTCTGCCCGGGAGGGGCCTTTATTGCCGGAAACGGCGCGGTCGGTCGATTTGGCGCCCCATTTTGCCCCCTTCGACCGCTTTTTGACACGATTTGATTTCACCTTTGCCGACAGGCTTTCGGCAGTTTTCTCAAGGGCGCCCTATGCGGAGCCGCCTTTAAGAAGTATTGACGGAAAAACGATCTGACAGAGTGGATTGCCTTGGCAATGGCCTGGCGCAACCCTATGTTAGAGACCAAATATGACGGCCGCCATGAGGCGACCGTCCAGTGCTGGGGAGTTCGATGAACCCTAACTTACGTAATTTCGCCTTGTGGGCGATCATAGCGCTTCTGCTGATCGCCCTCTTCAGTATGTTCCAGACGGCTCCGGCGCAGACGGGTTCGCGTGAAATCCCTTATTCGCAGTTCCTGCGTGAGGTCGACGCGGGCCGGGTGAAGGATGTCGTGGTCACCGGCAACAGGCTGACCGGAACCTATCTGGAGAACAACAATACGTTCCAGACCTATTCGCCCGTGATCGACGACAGTCTGCTCGATCGCCTGCAGTCCAAGAATGTTGCCGTCACTGCGCGTCCGGAAACCGATGGTTCTTCCGGCTTCCTCAGCTATCTCGGAACGCTGCTGCCGATGCTGCTGATCCTTGGCGTCTGGCTGTTCTTCATGCGCCAGATGCAGGGCGGTTCCCGCGGAGCGATGGGTTTTGGCAAATCCAAGGCCAAGCTTCTGACCGAGGCGCATGGCCGCGTCACCTTTGACGACGTTGCCGGTGTGGACGAGGCCAAGCAGGATCTCGAAGAAATCGTCGAGTTCCTGCGCGACCCGCAGAAGTTCCAGCGCCTCGGCGGCAAGATCCCGCGCGGCGTGCTGCTCGTCGGCCCTCCCGGTACCGGCAAGACGCTCCTTGCCCGCTCGGTTGCCGGCGAAGCGAACGTGCCGTTCTTCACCATTTCCGGTTCGGACTTCGTTGAAATGTTCGTCGGCGTCGGTGCAAGCCGCGTGCGCGACATGTTCGAGCAGGCCAAGAAGAATGCGCCCTGCATCATCTTCATCGACGAAATCGACGCCGTCGGCCGCCATCGCGGCGCCGGTCTCGGCGGCGGCAACGACGAACGCGAACAGACGCTGAACCAGCTGCTGGTCGAGATGGACGGTTTCGAAGCCAACGAAGGCATCATCCTGATCGCTGCGACCAACCGTCCCGACGTTCTCGATCCGGCGCTGTTGCGTCCGGGCCGTTTCGACCGGCAGGTCGTGGTTCCCAACCCCGATATCGTCGGCCGCGAGCGCATCCTCAAGGTTCATGCCCGCAACGTTCCGCTGGCGCCGAATGTCGATCTCAAGGTCCTGGCTCGGGGCACTCCCGGTTTCTCCGGTGCCGATCTGATGAACCTCGTCAACGAAGCTGCCCTCATGGCCGCCCGCCGCAACAAGCGTGTCGTCACCATGCAGGAATTCGAAGACGCCAAGGACAAGATCATGATGGGTGCGGAGCGCCGCTCTTCGGCCATGACCGAGGCGGAGAAGAAGCTCACGGCCTATCACGAGGCCGGTCACGCCATCACCGCGCTGAACGTCGCCGTCGCCGATCCGCTGCACAAGGCAACGATCATTCCGCGCGGCCGCGCGCTCGGCATGGTCATGCAGCTCCCCGAGGGCGACCGTT
Source organism: Rhizobium sp. KDH_Rht_773_N (assembly GCF_052946295.1). Lineage (NCBI taxonomy): Bacteria > Pseudomonadati > Pseudomonadota > Alphaproteobacteria > Hyphomicrobiales > Rhizobiaceae > Rhizobium > Rhizobium sp. KDH_Rht_773_N. The sequence goes on from NZ_CM129525.1 coordinate 2,653,114, forward strand.
ACTCGATGAGCTACAAGTGGATGATCTCGCGCCTGTGCATCATGATGGGCGGCCGCGTTGCCGAAGAACTGACCTTCGGCAAGGAGAACATCACGTCGGGTGCTTCGTCCGATATCGAGCAGGCGACCAAGCTTGCCCGTGCGATGGTCACTCAATGGGGCTTCTCCGACGAGCTCGGGCAAGTTGCCTATGGCGAAAACCAGCAGGAAGTCTTCCTCGGTCATTCGGTTTCGCAGTCGAAGAACGTTTCGGAAGCCACCGCGCAGAAGATCGACAACGAGGTGCGCCGCCTGATCGACCAGGCCTATCAGCAGGCCAGGGACATCCTGACGGAAAAGCACGACGAGTTCGTCGCCCTTGCCGAGGGGCTGCTCGAATACGAGACGCTGACCGGCGAAGAGATCAAGGCGCTGATCCGTGGCGAAAAGCCTGCGCGCGACCTTGGCGATGATTCGCCTCCGAGCCGCGGCTCGGCCGTGCCGAAGGCCGGTGTACGCCCTGCTTCCAAGGGTGACGAACCCGAGGGCGGGCTGGAACCGCAGCCCCACTGAAATAAAAGGGGATTTCTCCTAAAGGGCCGGATTTCCACAGGGAATCCGGCCCTTTTAATATTAGTAACAGGATATAATCGGTTTTCTTGGTAATTTACGTGCCGGTTGCGCGGTTTTGTGGCATTCCGCTGACTGAAGACAGGTCTGAATCAAGGTTTCAGGCGCAGCACCAATCTTGACGACGGATTCCTGGTTGAGAAATGCGTAAGCTTCTACGACGCGCGGAAAGCGCAGGAGTGCATATGAAAAGACGTTATTTTGGGACGGACGGCATCCGTGGCGAGGCCAACATCTTCCCCATGACGCCGGACCTTGCCATGCGGGTCGGCATCGCTGCAGGCACGATTTTTCGCAACGGCGCCCATCGCCATCGCGTGGTGATCGGCAAGGATACGCGCCTTTCGGGATACATGCTGGAGAATGCCCTCGTGGCAGGCTTTACCGCGGCCGGGTTGGACGTCTTCCTGCTCGGGCCTATTCCGACGCCGGCCGTTGCCATGCTGACCCGTTCGCTCAGATGCGATATCGGCGTGATGATTTCGGCCTCGCACAATCCGTTCCAGGACAACGGCATCAAGCTTTTCGGCCCCGATGGTTACAAGCTCTCCGACGATATCGAGGCGCAGATCGAAGACCTGCTCGAGAAGGACCTGTCGGGACAACTTGCCAAGGCTGAGGAAATCGGACGCGCCAAGCGCGTCGACGGTGATATCTACCGTTATCTCGAGCACGTCAAACGCACCTTGCCGCGTGACGTGACCTTGCAGGGCCTGCGCGTCGCAGTCGATTGCGCCAACGGTGCAGCCTACAAAGTGGCACCCGCCGTGCTCTGGGAGCTCGGCGCCGACGTGGTGACGATCGGCAACGATCCGAACGGCACGAACATCAATCTGAATTGCGGCTCCACCAGCCCCGTCGCCCTGCAGAAGAAGGTCGATGAGGTGCGCGCCGATATCGGCATTGCGCTCGATGGCGATGCAGACCGCGTCATCATTGTCGATGAGAACGGTTCGATCGTCGATGGTGATCAGCTGATGGCCGTCATCGCCGAGAGCTGGGCCGAGAGCCAGCAGCTGCGCGGCAACGGCATCGTCGCGACCGTCATGTCCAACCTCGGCCTTGAGCGTTTCCTTGAGGACAAGGGCCTCGGCCTTGCGCGAACGAAGGTCGGCGACCGCTATGTCGTCGAGCACATGCGCCAGCACAATTACAATGTCGGTGGCGAGCAGTCCGGTCATATCGTGCTTTCGGACTATGGCACGACCGGCGACGGTCTGGTGGCGGCGCTGCAGATCCTTGCCGCCGTCAAGCGCACGGGCAAGACGGTCAGCGAAGTCTGCCGCCGCTTCGAGCCGGTGCCGCAGCTTCTGCGCAATGTCCGCATCACAGGCGGCAAGCCGCTGGAAGACCTGCAGGTGGTCAAGGCGATTGCCGATGCGGAAGCCGAGCTTTCCAAGAACGGCCGCCTCGTCATTCGCCCGTCCGGTACCGAGCCCCTGATCCGCGTCATGGCGGAGGGAGACGACCGTGCTCAGATCGAGCGTATCGTCAACGATCTGATCGGCACGATTTCGAGTGTCCGCAGCGCAGCCTGAAAGCGCCGCAAAAGAGATTGAAAAAGCCGGCCCTCGCGCCGGCTTTTTCATTGGTGGCTCTATCGGTGTTGGGCGAGCCAGACCGTGTGGTTGCCGCAGGCCGGGTCTTCGGCTTTGTGAGCGACAACTGCAAAACCGTGATCCTGCAGCAGGGCACGGTATTCGTCCGCGCCGAGGCTGCTGTGATAAAGCGGCTCGCCGACGAAGACGCCCATGGCTTCACCATGGGCCGGACCGCTGGTGAACATCAGCGCGGTTCCCGGCTTCGAATGGGCACGGAACAACGGGAACATGCGCCGCTGATCTTCCGCTGTCAGATGGAAGAAGTTGTCCCAGGCAATCAGCCCATCGAAACTTCTGCCAGACGAGAGGCGGCGCATGTCTGCGACCTGCCAGCTGGCATTCGGGAAACGCGTTCGGCACATGTCGATCAGGCTGGGTGAGGAATCGATGCCGGTCAGCGCATAGCCGCTTTCGATGAAATGGCGCGCGAGGGGCTCGCCGGACCCGCAGCCGATATCGAGAATCGCGCCGCCCTGCGGGATCAGTGCGGTGAAGCGATCCAGCCAGCTGCGCTCAAAAAGCGTCTTGCCGCGGCTGGCATCCCAGATTTTGGCATGCCGCTCGTAGAGCTCGGCAATGTTATCGGCGGCCTGGCTGCTGGTGTTCTGCATATGCTGATCCGACATTGAAAATATTGGCCTTCTTAAGCGGTCCGCGGCTCAAAGACCATGCGTGTGATGCGGTTTGCCTCTCTTTCCGCTCTCTTTGTCTGCTGTCGTGAAATTAGCGTCCCTTTTATTTGTCCGGTTGCCGATCTTGGAAGTCAAAACGGGAGGGGCGCGCGCATTTACTTTTCTGAAACATGTTCTGCCGCGAATATGCGAATTACTTCTTATGGTTAAGCAGCTTTTAACGTTTCCGATTCATTATCCATAAAAAGCGTATCCGTTTTGGCGGCCACTGCGCGCCGACGCAACCGACTGGGGTGAATCCATGAAACGAACTTTGTCCGGTATTTTCGCCGCGCTGCTGGTCGCGTCGAATGCATATTCTGCCGATCTTGCTCCGGTCGAGCCCGTGCCGGAACAGCCGCCGGAAGTCGCCGTCAGCGAAGCCACCGGTTGGTATCTGCGCGGCGATGTCGGCTATGCCTTTACCGACCTGCGCGGCGCGAAGTTCTTCCAGGGCAGCAATGCTCTCGAAGCCGATTTCGACAGTGCGGATCTGGACGATACCTGGACCCTCGGCGGCGGTGTCGGCTATCAGATCAACAGCTATCTGCGCACCGATTTGACCTTCGACTATCTCGCCAAGTCTGACTTCCACGGTTCGACAACGGGCGGCGGCGCTGCCTTCGGTGCCTGCGTTGTCGCATGTACTTCGCGCGACGTATCTTCGATGACGGCCTACACGCTTCTCGCCAACGCCTATGTCGATCTCGGCACCTATGCCTACTTCACGCCTTACGTCGGCGCCGGTATCGGTGGTTCCTACGTCAAGTGGAAGGACCTCCGCAACGTCGCCTGCGCCGATGACGGCAGCGGTTGCGATGACGAGGTCGTCCATGGCGGTCGCGGCGGCTGGCGGTTCAGCTACGCCCTCATGGCCGGCGCTTCGATCGACGTGACCTGCAACGTCAAGGCCGATGTCGGCTACCGTTACCTGCATATCGATGGCGGCAACATGTTCGGCTACAACGAAAACGGCGGTCCGGGCCGCGACCGTGGCGTCAATGTCCACGAAGCTCGCGTCGGCGCCCGCTACCTGTTCGGCGGATGCGCACAGCCGGTCGCCTACGAGCCGCCGGAAATTCCGCTGCAGCAGCCGGTCTATAAGTAAGCCCATAGTTTCAAGGATAATCGAAAGCCGCCCGTAGAGGGCGGCTTTTTGTTTTGGCGGGTGATCCTTGAGGCCACTGCCAGGATGCCCCCGCGCCGAAGAGGCGGGCGCGGATCTGCGCTGGTCCATGAACCAGCGGGGCCTGACTGAAAACGTGATCGCCGCTGCGGCAAAATAGCTTCCAGAAACGACATCACCCGCTTGACTATGACGGGCTTCGCCCATAAACACGGCGGCGGGACACTCCTCCCCAACGAGGAGCCATCTATCTGGAAGGGTAGCAATATGGCAAATACCGCAAAGCCGGACGTGCGTCCGCAAAACACCCATTTTTCTTCTGGCCCCTGCGCGAAACGTCCTGGTTGGACGCTCGAGGCTCTTTCCGATGCGGCCCTTGGCCGTTCGCACCGTGCGAAAGTCGGCAAGGCCAAGCTGAAGCAGGCGATCGATCTTACCCGCGAAATCCTGGAAGTGCCTGCGGATTACCGCATCGGCATCGTGCCGGCTTCCGATACCGGCGCTGTCGAGATGGCGCTGTGGTCGCTGCTCGGCGAGCGCGGCGTCGATATGGTCGCCTGGGAAAGCTTCGGCGCAGGCTGGGTCACTGACGTCGTCAAGCAGCTGAAGCTCAAGGACGTTCGCAAGATCGAAGCCGGCTACGGCGAGCTTCCGGACCTTTCCACCGTCGATTTCGACCGTGACGTGGTCTTCACCTGGAACGGCACGACCTCGGGCGTGCGCGTTCCCAATGCCGATTTCATCCCTGCCAACCGCAAGGGCCTGACGATCTGCGATGCAACCTCTGCCGCCTTCGCGCAGAACCTCGATTTCGCCAAGCTCGATGTCGTCACCTTCTCCTGGCAGAAGGTTCTGGGCGGCGAAGGTGCGCATGGCATCCTCATCCTGTCGCCGCGTGCCGTCGAGCGGCTGGTTTCCTACCAGCCGGCCTGGCCGCTGCCGAAGATCTTCCGCCTGACGTCGGGCGGAAAGCTGATCGAGGGCATCTTCCAGGGCGAGACGATCAACACGCCGTCGATGCTTTGCGTCGAGGACTATATCGATGCGCTTCTCTGGGCCAAGCAGCTCGGCGGGCTCAAGGCGCTGATCGGTCGCGCCGATGCCAATGCCAAGGTGATTGCCGATTTCGTCGCTGCAAACGACTGGATCGCCAACCTCGCCGTCAAGCCGGAGATCGAATCCAACACGTCGATCTGCCTGAAGATCGTCGACAAGGACGTTGCAGCTCTCGATGCCGATGGCCAGGCGAATTTTGCCAAGGGCCTCGTCGCTCTCCTCGAAAAGGAAGGCGTTGCCTTTGATATCGGCGCTTATCGCGACGCGCCGTCCGGCCTGCGCATCTGGGCAGGTGCGACGATCGAGGCCGCCGACATGCAGAAGCTGATGCCCTGGCTGTCCTGGGCCTTCGCAACGCAGAAGGCTGCGCTTTCCCAGGCTGCTGCCTGATGTGATCGCATCCGGCTCCGCCTGATGGCGGAGCCTCGCATTCCCTATTCAAGTTTATCGCTGAACTCTTTGAAGGAGGCCCGCATGGCACCTCGCGTTCTCGTATCCGACGAACTGTCGGAAACCGCCGTCCAGATCTTCCGCGATCGCGGCGTCGAAGTCGATTTCCAGCCGCAGCTCGGCAAGGACAAGGACAAGCTGTTCGAAGTCATCGGCAATTATGACGGCCTTGCCATCCGTTCTGCCACCAAGGTGACGGAAAAGATCATCGAAGCCGCCAAGAATCTCAAGGTCGTCGGCCGCGCCGGTATCGGCGTCGACAATGTCGATATCCCGGCCGCCTCGCGTCGCGGTATCATCGTCATGAACACGCCCTTCGGCAACTCGATCACGACAGCCGAACATGCGATTGCCCTGATGTTTGCCGTTGCCCGCCAGCTTCCGGCAGCCGATCTCTCCACGCAGGCCGGCAAGTGGGAAAAGTCGAAATTCATGGGTGTCGAAATCACCGGCAAGACGCTGGGCGTCATCGGCGCCGGCAATATCGGCTCCATCGTGTGCGCCCGCGCCATCGGCCTGAAGATGCATGTCGTTGCCTATGACCCGTTCCTTTCCAAGGAGCGCGCCGAGGAGATGGGCGTCACCAAGGTCGAGCTCGACGAGCTGCTCGCCCTGGCCGATTTCATCACGCTGCATGTGCCGATGACGGACAAGACGCGCGGTATCCTGAACAGGGAAGCACTTGCCAAGACCAAGCCCGGCGTTCGCATCATCAATTGCGCCCGCGGCGGTCTCGTCGATGAGGCCGCCCTTGCCGATGCCATCAAGTCCGGCCATGTTGCCGGTGCGGCTTTCGACGTGTTTGAAGTCGAGCCTGCCAAGGAAAGCCCGCTCTTCGGCCTGCCGAACGTCGTCTGCACGCCGCATCTGGGCGCATCGACCACGGAAGCGCAGGAGAACGTCGCCCTGCAGGTTGCCGAGCAGATGGCCGATTACCTCGTCAAGGGTGCGGTTTCGAACGCCATCAACATGCCGTCGATCACGGCGGAGGAAGCGCCGATCCTGAAGCCGTTCATCAAGCTCGCCGATGTTCTCGGCGCCTTCGTCGGCCAGGTCACGGAAGAGCCGATCAAGGAAATCGAAATCCTTTATGACGGCGTTACCGCCAGCATGAATACGAGGGCGCTGACCTCGGCGGTTCTTGCCGGCCTGATCCGCTCGCAGGTCGCCGACGTCAACATGGTTTCGGCACCGATCATGATCAAGGAAAAGGGCATCATCCTCTCCGAGGTCAAGCGCGACAAGTCGGGTGTCTTCGACGGTTATATCAAGCTGACGGTGACGACGGAATCCATGACGCGCTCGGTCGCCGGAACGGTCTTCTCCGACGGCAAGCCGCGTTTCATCCAGATCAAGGGCATCAACCTCGACGCCGATGTCGGCAGCCATATGATCTATATCGCCAATACCGACGTTCCCGGCATGGTCGGCTTTATCGGCACGACGCTTGGCGCGGCCGGCGTCAATATCGCCAACTTCCAGCTCGGCCGTGACAAGCAGGGCGGCGACGCCATCGCTCTGCTCTATGTGGACGCAGCCGTGGACGATGTCGTTCTGGGCAAGCTGACGGCCCATCCGGCGATCCGGCAGGCAAAGCCGCTGACCTTCAACGTCGATTGAGTTTTCCTCCCAAGGAAAGACATGAAAAACCGGCCCGGTCTCCGTGCCGGTTTTTTATTTGGTCCAGCTGCACCGTCCGTGGGCCGTGATCAGTGGCGGGTCGTATCCGTGTCGTGATGCAGGAAACTGTCTCTGCTCGCATCGAAAACCCTGAAGAATTCGTCCCAGGAGATATTCTCGACAGAGGTTTCCTGCCTGCCGAATTCGACTCCGACCAGGCCGCTTTTCATCCGGGCGGGATGGCCGCCGCGTGCTTCGATCCATTTCCGGATCTTGTCGTGGTTTGTCATTGCGGAGGTGCCCATCGTTGCCTCCCTGCAGATGGGTTGTATTTTCAGCTGGAAATAACTCTTTGGAAATGAATTGGTTCCACCTGACAATCAGCTATGTGTTCGAACCTTGGGGTGGCGGTCGGCAGAGTGTTCAACCGTGCCGCGAATTGGCTGAATTTTGAAACGTCCGCTGCTTATTTTACAGGCGGCCGCCCAAAGTTTGGGCCTCTTATGATTGTGATTTTATTTAGCTTTCTCGGCTATACCACTTTCCATATTGGTTTCAGTTCCGCGTGAATTTCTCAATGGCCTCGTTTCAGACGATATCCGGGCAGCCCGAAGCCCTTGTCGACGATTTCCGTTCGCTGTTTGCGACGCATCCTTCCCCGATGTGGGTCTACGATCCCGATACGCTACGCTTCCTGATCGTCAACGATGCGGCGCTCACGCTCTACGGCTACAGCCCGCAGGACTATCAGCGCATGACCGTGCTCGATATCCGCCCGGCTGCCGAGCGGGAGCGGATGCTCAGCGCCGTTCATGATCGTTCCGACATGGAGAAGGCCGAGCGCTGGACGCATCTGAAGGCCAATGGCGAGACCATCGAAGTTCTGACATACGGACGGGAAGTGCGTTTCGAAGGAAGGAATGCCATCCTGGCGATCGTGCAGGACCGGACCGAGGTGAATGCCGCACAGCGCCAGATCACCGATACGCGTTCCCTGCTCGACAGCATCGTCGATAACCTGCCGGTCGGCGTCTTCGTGAAGGATATGGGCGAGGATGGCCGCTATATTCTGCTGAACGAGGCCTGTGGCGAGATCATGGGCTTTGATGCCGGCGACGTGGTTGGAAGGACGGACCGGGACTTCTTCCCGCTCGAGCAGACCGCGATCTTCCGTAAACAGGATCAGGAGGCATTCGCCACCGGTGCGACGATCAGCTTCGAGGAAACGATGGAGCGGGCTGACGGCGGCAAGCGGATCCTGCGCACTGTCAAGCGTGCCCTGCCAGCGCCCGAGGGCAAGGAGCCGCGCTATCTGCTGGGTATCTCCCACGACGTAACGGAAGAGCGCGCGGTGGAGGCAAAACTTGCGCATCTTGCCATGCACGACTCGCTCACGCGCCTGCCGAACCGCGCCGCCTTTTCCAAGCATATCCGCAAGCAGGCCATCACTGCTTCCGTCGAAAAGCCGGTAGCGCTGCTCTATATCGACGTCGATCATTTCAAGACAATCAACGACAGCAAGGGCCATGCCGCCGGCGATGCGCTTCTCTGCCAGGTGGCGGAGCGTTTGCTGGCTCTTGCCGACGAGGGCGATCTCGTGGCGCGTCTCGGCGGCGATGAATTCGCCGTCGTGCTGCAGCTCGTCGAACCCGACCGGGCCGAGCGTTTTGCCGATCTGCTGCTCAAATCGCTTGCCAGGGCTTTTGATCTCGATGGCACGCGAGAGCATGTCACCTGCAGTATCGGCATTGCGCTGGCACCTGTCGATGCCGGCGAAGCGGAGGTGCTGATGCGCCATGCCGACCTTGCGCTCTATGCCGCCAAGGAAAGCGGCCGCTCGACCTACCGGTTCTACGAGCCGGCGATGCGGCTCGAGGCCGAACGCCGGCACCATCTGACCGGCGAATTGCGCGATGCGCTCGAACATGGCCAGTTCGAGCTTTATTACCAGCCGATCATCCAGCTCGATGATGATGGCATCGGCGGTTTCGAGGCGCTGATCCGCTGGCGGCATCCGCTGCGCGGTCTTGTGCCGCCGATGGAATTCATTCCGCTGGCGGAAGAAACGGGGCTGATCGTTCCGATCGGCGACTGGGTGTTGCGGGAGGCCTGCCGTGCGGCCGCTTCCTGGCCGGGCCATGTGAAGATCGCGGTCAATCTTTCCGTCAGCCAGTTCCGCCATGCGAGCCTGCTTTCCAGCGTTGTCTCGGCACTCGACGAGGCGGGTCTGCGCCCCGAGCGGCTGGAAATCGAAATCACCGAATCCGTCTTTTTGACCGATGTGGCGCAAAGCCTGCCGCTGCTGCGGGCGCTGAAGGAACTCGGGGTGCGCATTGCCATCGACGATTTTGGCACGGGCTATTCCTCGCTCAGCTATCTGCGTGCCTTCGCTTTCGACAAGATCAAGCTCGACCGCAGCTTCGTGTCCGGCATCGAGACGGACCCCGGCAACCTTGCCATCGTGCGGGCCGTGGCCGGCATCGGCTCCGGTTTCAACGCGGTGACGCTCGCCGAGGGCATCGAGACCGAGGAGCAGCTGCAGAAGCTGCGGGCGGAAGGCTTTGGCGAAGTGCAGGGATTTCTGCTCGGCAAGCCCATGCCGCAGCATGAGGCGGAAGCATTGATCTACGGTCGCCAGCAGAAGAAGGCGTCAGCCTGAAATCATCGCATCGAAAGCATCGGCTGCCTTGCTGCGATAGCGCTCCTCATGGCGCAGCAGGAAGAAGGGCCGGGGCAGGGGCGGCATATTCACCTCGGCCAAAAGACCGGTTTCCAGCTTCATGGCAATGACGCTGCGCGACATCAGCGTCGCGCCGATTCCGGCTTCGACGACGCCGACGAGCGGCTCGTTCTCCGGCAGCACCATCGCCACGTCGAGCGCTTCGATATCAAGGCCGGCCTTGTGCAGAAGGCTTTCGAAGGCAAGGCGGGTGCCGGAGCCCCGTTCGCGCAGAACCCATTGCGTCTGGGGGAAATCAGCCGGACCGCGCGCCTTGCCATCCGCCCAGGGGTGGCTGGGGGCAACGACGACGATCATCTCGTCCATTGCCACCTGCCTTGCCGAAACGCCGCGCCGGTCATTCGGCCACTCGATGAGGCCCACCTCCACCTCGCCGTTGGCAACGGCGTTCGACACTTCGGCCGTATTGCCGATGCGAACGGCGAGTTCGATCCCCGGATAGTTCCGCCGGAACGCCGCGAGCCGCGACGAGAGCCAATAACCGCCGATCGTCTGGCTTGCCATCAGCGAGAGTTCGCCATGCATGAGGCCGGAGAGATCCATCAGCGCAGCCTCAGCCGCCTTTGCGCTGGCAAGTACGGCCTGGGCTTCCTTCAGAAACAGCTGGCCGGTCCGGTTGAGCACGATCGAGCGGCCGACGCGATCGAAGAGGGTAACGCCGTGGCGGGTCTCCAGCGCGGTAATTGCCGCGCTGACGGCTGATTGGGTCATGTTCAGGTGGTCGGACGCCTTGGTAATGTGCTGCCGCGCCGCCACCTCAGCGAATATTCTCAGCTGTTCCAGTGTCATGCCGGCCTCCAGAAATCATTCGATTTTATCGAACGAAATTACAAATATAAATCGTTGGAATCGATTATTTAGCAGAGATAGGAAAACGGTCAACGAAAGGAATTCGTCATGACCGCTCTCCAATTTTCTCCCTCCGTGCCGACCGTTCGCCCGCGGGCGCGGGCTCTGCGCCATTTCACGCCGAACTGGTTTGCAACGACGATGGGAACCGGCATCCTTGCCGTCTGCCTCGGGCAGTTCCCCGCTTCGCCGGCGCTGCACGCGGCAGGCGAGGCGCTGTGGCTTGCGAATATCGGCTTGTTTGCGGTGCTGACCTGCCTGTATGCCGCAAAGTGGGTGCTGCATCCCGGCGTTGCGCTCAGGGCTTTTGACCATCCCGTCGTCTCGATGTTCTTCGGGTGCATTCCCATGGGGCTTGCCACCATCGTCAACGGCCTGCTGATCTTCGGCCCGGATTTGTTCGGCAGTGCAGCTGTTCCTGCCGCCGCGCAATTGTGGTGGCTGGATTCGGCGCTGGCGGTCGTGGCGGGGCTTGCCGTTCCGCTGGTCATGTTCACGCGACAGCAGCATGCCATCGAGCATATGAGCGCCGTGTGGCTTCTGCCGGTCGTGGCCTCCGAGGTCGCCGCTGCCAGCGGCGCGCTGCTGCTGCCGCATCTTGCCGGAGGCGCGCAGCTTCCTGTGCTCTTTGCGAGCTTCGTGTTCTGGTCCTGTTCGGTGCCGCTGGCGCTCGGTATTCTCGTCATCCTCTTCCTGCGCATGGCCTTGCACAAGCTGCCGCCGGCCAGCATGGCAGCGACGAGCTTCCTGGCGCTCGGTCCCATCGGCACTGGGGCACTGGGTCTTGTCCTGTTTTCCGTCAATGGCCGGCAGGCTCTTGCAGCCGGTGGCCTCGATGCGCTGGCCCCGGCAATTTCCGGTGCGGCTCTGCTGGGCGCGGTCCTGTTGTGGGGTTACGGTCTCTGGTGGCTTGGCCTGGCGGTCGCTATCACCGTCAACCAGTTGCGGCAGGGGCTGCCCTTCAATCTCGGCTGGTGGGGTTATACTTTCCCGATCGGCGTCTATGCCGTTGTGACGCTGCGGCTTGCCGGTATCTTCCCGCTGCCGGCGCTCACGCTATTCGGGGAGGCTCTGGTCGCCGTGCTCGCCGCAATCTGGATCGTCGTTGCCATCCGCACGAGTTGCGGCGCCTATAACGGATCGCTCTTCGTCGATCCCAGCCTGGAGAACTGAAGGACCGGCCTGCACACTGGCTTCAATCATTCGTTATTTTGATAATGCCGGTCGGTATTGCATACTTCCGGCGGGCTGGAAAAGGAGGATGCACATGAAACGCTACACGCTTTCGATGATCGGGCTGGCGATCGTGACTGCCATCATCGCCAATCCGGGCATCGCGCTTGCCTGCAACAAACTGATCGGCACCTGAGCCAGCAACATCCACCTCTTTGTTTCAAGGCGCAGCTTCGGTTGCGCCTTTTTTGGTGCTCCCTTTTCGCAGGTCGCGGCGCGGCCTGAATGTGATCGTATGGCGGCTTCCGGGTGCCTGGCGACCAAACGCACTATCGTGTTGGCGCGGCGGCCTCGCCTTCGACCGGGGTCGTGGCAATCGGCGACTGGGCATCACCTGAAGCGACGGCCGCAGGCAGGGGCACATGGCGCTTGCGCTCGCGGATCAAGGTCAACAGGCCCGAGCAGATGATGAGCACGATACCCAAGGCCATCGGCAGATCGACGCTGTCGTTGAAGAAGAGGTAGCCGAAAGCGATCGCCCAGATCATCTGGCTGTATTGCGGCGTTGCGACGAGCGTTGCCGGGGCAAGCCGCGCGGCGGTCATCAGCATCACGTTGCCCGCTGCACCGAGCAGGCCGTAGCTTGCAAGGAACAGCCATTGCTGCGGCGTCGGCGCAACCATCTGCGACAGCATGAGAAGGCCGCTGACGATCAGGGTGCCGAGCAGCGAGGCGCCATAAAGCGAAAGGCGCTTCTCGGCCGGGCCGAGCTTGCGCAGGATGACGATGGCGACGGCAGCCGCGATCGCACCGATGGTCGCCGCCAGATGGCCGACGGACAATTCGCGGAAACCGGGCCTTAAAACCACGAGCACTCCGAGGAAACCGACGATGACGGCTGCCCAGCGCTGCCAGCGCACATCCTCCTTCAGGAAGATCACCGAGAGAATGGTAACGAAGGACGGCAGCAAGAAGAGCAGGCAGAAGGCTTCCGCCATCGGCAATTTGGTGAAGGTGATGATCGAGGCGATTGCGCCGGTTGCGCCGGCCGCGAAGCGCACCAGCCAGAGCGGCCGGTTCGTCGTTCTGAAAATATCCAGCCAGGAATCGCCCGGTCCCTTGATGAACGGCAGGGCGGCAAGGCTGAGGATCGCACCCGTGAACGCGACCTGGAAGGAGGGAACCGTGCCGTGTAGGGCCTTGATGGATGCATCGCTGAAGGCAAAGACGGCATAGGCCGCAAATGCGACGAGGACGCCACGAAGCGTGGTGGAGGCGGCTGTCATTTATCCGAATCTTTTAGAAGGTGGGTTGTTTCATCTATGGGATGAAATGCGGCCTATCAAAGGTCGATTGCGAATAGCTGCAATGCGTGACCCGCGCATGACGTTGCCGGAAAGGCCGGAACGCCGGGCCTTGCGCGGAGACGCAATAGTTTCTATATCCGTCGCCCATGCAAGCTGGCGGCCGATCCCGCCGGAAATACAGGAAATCCGCCATATTTCGCGATCAGGAAGGCGGATCGAAACAGCACAGAATTTGGCAGCACTCGTGAACACACTGGATTTTGACAAGCAGCCGGAAGACACCCGTGTCGTCGTCGCCATGTCTGGCGGCGTTGACAGCTCCGTCGTGGCCGGGCTTCTCAAACGCCAGGGATATGATGTGCTCGGCATCACGCTGCAGCTTTACGATCATGGCGCGGCCGTTCATCGGGCCGGTTCCTGCTGCGCGGGCCAGGATATCGACGATGCGCGCCGTGTCTGCGAAACGCTCGGCATTCCGCATTACGTGCTCGATTACGAGAAGCGGTTCCGTGAAACCGTCATCAATCCGTTTGCGGAAAGTTATGTCGCCGGCGAGACGCCGATCCCCTGCGTTGCCTGCAACCAGACGGTCAAGTTCGCCGATCTTCTGGCGACGGCAAAGGAGCTTGGCGCCGATGCGCTGGCAACCGGCCACTATATCCGTTCGCGCCCCAATCCGTCTTCCGGCAATCCCGGCCGCCGCGCGCTCTATCGCCCGGCCGATGCCGACCGCGACCAGAGCTATTTCCTTTTTGCCACGACACAGGAGCAGATCGATTATCTGCGCTTCCCGCTCGGTGGTCTGCCGAAGTCGGAGACCCGCCGGCTGGCCGAGGAGATGGGCCTCGTCGTCGCCAAGAAGGCCGACAGCCAGGACATCTGCTTCGTGCCGCAGGGCAAATATTCCGATATCATCACCAAGCTGAAGCCGAATTCGGCTCTGGCCGGCGATATCGTGCATCTCGACGGCCGCATCCTCGGCCAGCACGAGGGCATCCTGCATTACACGATCGGCCAGCGGCGCGGCATCGGCATTGCGACCGGCGAGCCGCTTTATGTCGTCTATCTCGACGCTCGCTCGCGCCGCGTCATCGTCGGCCCCAAGGAGGCGCTGGAGACGCACCGCGTCTATCTGCGCGACGTCAACTGGCTTGGCGACGAGCCGCTTCAGGTCGCAGCCTCGGGCGAGGGTTTTGCCTGCTACGCCAAGGTCCGCTCCACCCGCGCGCCGGCGCCTGCCGTGCTGCATGCCGATGCGAGCGGCATCTATGTCGACCTGACGGTGGGCGAAGCGGGTATTGCGCCCGGCCAGGCCTGCGCGCTCTACTCGGCTCCCGGCGACGACGCCCGCGTCTTCGGCGGCGGCTTCATCGAGCGGTCCGAGCGCGAGCCGGCAGCGGAAGCCTCCCTGAAGGCGCTGCTTTCCACTCACGCCATGGCCTGAAAGGGCGAAAAACGGTGCTGCGGAAAGCCCACCGTTTTTCTCCATCATGTGCTTGACACAAAGCGGAAGCGCACCTTATAAGCCGCACATCCCACGAACCGGAAGCGCTTCGCGAACGGTGTCGTTTGACCAGTGGCGGAGTAGCTCAGTAGGTCAGAGCAGAGGAATCATAATCCTTGTGTCGGGGGTTCAAATCCCTCCTCCGCTACCATTTCTCCGAAAAGTGAATCAGTAAGTGCGCACCACCCGTGCAGGCGGTATATTTTTGCTGCAGGACGCTTTGCTATCCGGGGACCCCACGATGAAATACGCCGTTGTCGCAGCGCTTCTTCTTGCCGCCGGCTGCAGCACGACGACGCAGGACCAGCCGGTCCCGGGCAGCCTGACCTATGGCGGCAAGGTTATTCACTCGCCTTACAAGCCCGGCACGGTGATAAAGCACACTTTCCTCGGTGAATTCGGTTATCGGCAGTTCGAGCGTTATGTCGTGCAACCCGACGGAACGCTGAAGCTTGCCTCCCGCATCGAAAGCCAGGATTTCCTCTGGGATTGAGCGCGGCCCCAAGATTGACCTGCGTCAAGGCGCGGGATTACGATTGCGGCTGAATTCCTTCCATCTGAATTCAGTCAGCAGAACGGATCTCCCATGTACAATCGCATATTGCTGCCCACCGACGGTTCGGACCTTGCCGCCCGGGGTGTCGACCACGGTCTTGCGCTTGCCGGGGCGCTCAACCTTCCGGTGACGGTCGTCAGCGTCATCGTGCCGCTGACCGGCTTTGCGTTGCAGGGGGTCGTGCAGGCCGAGGCGATCGACAGCTATAACGAGGGCCGCCGCAAAGAGATCGAGGATCTGGAAAAGATCATCGGCGAGAAGGCCAGGAATGCCGGGGTTGTCGCCGACTTCGTCAGCAAGGTAAATCTTTCGCCGGCGGCAGCCATTCTGGAAACGGCTGCGGAACGGGGCTGCGGCCTGATCGTCATCTCCTCGCACGGCCGCCGCGGGATCTCGCGGCTCATGCTTGGCAGCCAGACCTCCGAGGTCCTTTCCGAGGCTGGCATCCCGGTTCTGGTGGTAAAATAACCGGCTCAGTTTTCCGCCAGCGCGGCAAGGGGCATTCCGCGCTCGGCAGCATGATCGGCCACCTTTGCCGGAGGCGCGCCATTTTCCCTTTCGACGCGGTCGGTTTCGTTGCGGCTGCTTGCCTCCGGCGTCATGTAGAAGGCAAGCATCTCCTCCAGTCGGGAGGCGGTCAGGTTGGCTGCAAAACCCTTCATGGCTTTCCTCGGCGGTGTTTCCGGTCGGGGAATTCATAACCCAGGTCCCGGCAAATCCGGAACGTGGGTGGCAAGGTTGTCACCAACTTTCGAAGATCGTCATCTAGTGGCCGATGCGTTCGAGGCAGAATTCGATGAAGGCATTGACCTTGGCCGGCACATGATGCCGGGAGGGGTGGATGGCATAGAGCGGAAAGGTCTCGCCCGGCCAATCGGGATAGAGTTCGACAAGGCGCCCCTCGGCCAGAAGATCCTTGACGCTGAGCGCGAGCACCTGGGCGATGCCGGCGCCTGCAAGGCAGGCGTCCAGCATGGTGCCGGGGTCGCTCATCAGAAGCGGCCCGCGCGCGCTAAGCGACACGATCTTCCTGCCTCTGTGCAATTCCCATTCGAACGTCCGTCCGGTCAGCGGATCCCGGAACTGGATGCAGGAGTGGCCGGCAATATCGGCAGGTGTCTTCGGCGTGCCGTGTTCGGCGAGATAGGCCGGCGCTGCGACCGTCAGGACGCGGGTTTTCATCAGCTTGCGGGCGATGCGCGAGGAACTCGGCTGCTGGCCGAAGCGGATGGCAATATCGATGCCGTCGGCGACGAGATCGCTCATCAGGTCGCGGGTTATCAATTCGAGTTCCAGCCCCGGATAGCGGATCATGAATTGCTTGAGATGCGGTGCGAGGACCATGCGGGAAAAGATCGGATCGACATCGACGCGCAGGCGGCCACGGACGGTCTGCGAAGCGCCTGACGCGAGCATCGCGGCTTCCTCGATGCCGTCGAGATGCGGTGCGACCTGCCGGTAGAAGCGGGCGCCTTCATCCGTCAGCCGCACCGAACGCGTGGTGCGGTCGAGCAGGCGTACGCCGACACGTGCCTCCAGCCGCGATACGGCCCGGCTGACGCCGGAGGCTGAAAGACCGAGCGCGTCGGCCGCCTTGACGAAGCTGCCGCTTTCGACCACGGCGGCAAGCGTGCTGACACCGGAAAGCAGGCGGCCGTCGAATGCCATGGATTACTCCTGATCTAATGTCATGGATGATGCTGACGAAATGCGACCTGGTCAAGAAAGCGGATGGTTGTCGCTTTGCGGATAGATCCGAAAAACCGCTTCAATGGAACATCTTGCCGCCAATTTTGTTTCTCCGTTACAGATTGGAGGATCAAGCGATGACCCAATATGGTGACGACAAGAACCGAATTGTGGATGAGAATACAGGCATGCCGCTCGGGCAGGCATCCTACCAGGAGGAAAAGACGCTCGCCGATGAGCGGCGCAGCGTCTCGGTCTGGGGCATGCTGGCAGCCGGCATTCTGGTCATTCTGATCGCTGCGGCAAGCTTTGCCATCTGGCCGGGCACGAGCAACGAACCGGCTTCGACCGCGTCCACGACTTCGGACCCGATCAATGCCCAGCCCTCGGGCCAGGGCACGCTCGACAACAATCCGGCAACCGGCTCGATCAAGCCGCCGGCAGCGGCAGAGCCGGCGCCTGCCGGCGGCGCCAGCGGCCCGACGGGCGCGCCCGCGCCGAGCGCACAATAACATCGTGATCCTGCATCACGGCTGGGGAAGGGCCGCGCGGCTTCCACGCGGCCCTTTTCGTTTCGTCTGCCTTCGGCTCAGGGCGCCGGCCATTTCCAGGCGCGCACTTCAGGCATGTCCTCGCCATATTCGCGGACATAGGCATGATGTTCGACGAGCTTGGCCTTCAGGCTCTCCAGCACTTCAGGCACTTTTTCCTTCAGGCCGGGAACCCGTTCGATCGCCTCGATGGCGAGGTGGAAGCGGTCGAGTTCGTTGAGCACCGTCATGTCGAAAGGCGTGGTGGTCGTGCCTTCCTCGATGAAGCCGCGCACGTGGATGTTGCGATGGTTGGTGCGCTTATAGGTCAGCCGGTGGATGAGGTAGGGATAGCCGTGATAGGCGAAAACGACCGGCCTTTCCGTGGTGAAGATCGCATCGAAATTCTCGTCCGTCAGGCCGTGCGGATGCTGGTCCTTCGATTGCAGGGCGAGCAGGTCGACCACGTTGACCGTGCGGATCTTCAGTTGCGGAATATGCCGGTGCAGAAGATCGACCGCGGCGAGCGTCTCCATGGTCGGCACGTCGCCGGC
Organism: Rhizobium sp. KDH_Rht_773_N; assembly: GCF_052946295.1. NCBI lineage: Bacteria > Pseudomonadati > Pseudomonadota > Alphaproteobacteria > Hyphomicrobiales > Rhizobiaceae > Rhizobium > Rhizobium sp. KDH_Rht_773_N. The sequence continues at coordinate 2,671,148 of NZ_CM129525.1, forward strand.
GCAGGCCATGACGATATCGGGCGCCACCGTGTCGTCCTCATGACTTGCCCAATGCCAGATGCCGATGCCGGCCTCGCAATGTCTTACCGCCTCGTCCATCGTCAGCCATTGCGGCTCCGGCTGCTTGCCGGCAACGATGACGTTGATGCGGTCATAGGTCTTCAGGCAATGGTCGCCGACCCATAGCAGCGTATTGGCATCCGGCGGCAGGTAGATGCGCACGATATCGGCCTTCTTGTTGGCGACGAGATCGACGAAACCGGGGTCCTGATGCGAGAAGCCGTTGTGATCCTGCCGCCAGACATGTGAGGTCAGCAGATAGTTCAGCGAGGAAATCGGCTTCCTCCATTCCAGTTCGCGCGTGACCTTCAGCCATTTGGCGTGCTGGTTGAACATGGAATCGATGATGTGGATGAAGGCCTCGTAGCAGGAAAACAGGCCGTGCCTGCCCGTCAGCAGGTAGCCCTCCAGCCATCCCTGGCACAGATGTTCGCTCAGCACCTCCATGACCCGCCCGTCGCCGGAGAGGCTGACGTCATAGGGTTCGATCCTTTCCATCCAGACGCGGTCGGTCACTTCGAAGACGCTGCCGAGACGGTTCGATTCCGTTTCGTCGGGGCCGAAGATGCGGAAGTTGGCGTTGGCCGCGTTGAGCGTCAGCGTGTCGCGCAGGTAGCGGCCGAGGATTTCGGTGGATTGCACCATGGCATCGCCGCGCTTCTCGATCTTCACCTCATAGGCGCGGATATCGGGTGTCATCAGTTCCTTGCGCAGCAGACCGCCATTGGCGTGCGGATTGGCACCCATGCGGCGCTTGCCTGCGGGCGCGAGTGCGCGCAGTTCCGGCTTCAGTTTGCCGGAGGCGTCGAAAAGCTCTTCGGGACCGTAGCTGCGCATCCAGTCCTCGAGGATTTTTCTGTGCCCGTCGTCATCGCGGCAATTGGAAACCGGCACCTGATGGGCGCGCCAGAAACCTTCGACCTTCTTGCCGTCCACCTCCTTCGGTCCGGTCCAGCCCTTGGGGCTGCGCAGCACGATCATCGGCCAGCGCGGGCAGGCCTGCGGCGCCTTGCCGTCGCGCGCCTCTTTCTGGATGGCGCGAATGCGGTCGAAGACCGTTTCGAAGGTCGCCGCCATCTGCTGGTGCATCTTTGCCGGTTCGTGGCCCTCGACGAAAAAGGGCTCGTAACCGTAGCCTTCGAACAGGTGCGTCAGATCTTCGTCGCTGGCACGGCCGAGGACGGTCGGATTGGCGATCTTGTAGCCGTTCAGGTGCAGGATCGGCAGAACGGCGCCGTCGCGGGCGGGGTTCAGGAACTTGTTGGAATGCCAGCTTGCGGCAAGCGGGCCGGTTTCGGCCTCGCCGTCACCGATGACGCAGGCGACGACGAGATCGGGATTGTCGAAGGCTGCGCCATAGGCATGGACAAGCGCATAGCCGAGTTCGCCGCCCTCGTGGATGGAGCCGGGCGTTTCCGGCGCGGCATGGCTCGGGATGCCGCCCGGAAAGGAGAACTGGCGGAACAGCTTGCGCATGCCCTCTTCGGTCTCGGCAATATCGGGATAGATCTCGCTGTAGATGCCTTCGAGATAGGTGTTGGCGACCATGCCGGGGCCGCCGTGACCGGGGCCGCACATATAGATGATGTCGAGATCGCGGGCGCGGATGACACGGTTCAGATGCGCATAGATGAAGTTGAGGCCCGGCGTCGTGCCCCAATGGCCAAGCAGACGGGGCTTGATATGGTCCGGCATCAGCGGCTGGCGCAGCAGCGGATTGGACAGGAGATAGATCTGGCCGACCGAAAGATAGTTGGCTGCCCGCCAGTAGCGGTCGATAAGCATAAGTTCGGCGTCGGAAAGAATTGCTGGAGTCGAGACATGCTTTTCCATGGATTTCTCCCGTTTAAACTTGTTCAACGTCAATTCTAGCTGATGGTACCGGCACGCATTTGATCTGGATCAGCCAGGGCCAAGAATAGAAAGCGCCTCCTGAGCGATGATCTGTTCCTCGTCGGTAGCAATGACATGTGCCGTTATGCGGCTTGCGGGGGTCGTGATGGTGAAGCCGTTGGCGGCATTCGCCCTTTCGTCGATCGTAAGACCGAGCCAGCTCAGGTGCTGCAGGACCGCTGCCCGGATCTGCGGCTGGTGTTCGCCGATGCCGGCCGTGAAGACGATGGCGTCGAGCCCGCCGAGCGTCACCGACATGCGGCCGATCTCGCCGGCAATGCGCAGCGTGAAGAGGTCGAGCGCCTCGCGGGCTTGCGGGCTGCCGTCCTCGAGAAGATCGCGACTGTCGGCATTGATGCCGGAAACTCCAAGCAGACCGGAGCGATGGTAGAGCATGTCTTCCACCTGATCGACGGATTGCTTCTTTTGCTGCTGCAGGTGCAGGATCACGCCCGGATCGAGCCAGCCGGGTCGCGTGGCCATCGGAATGCCGTCAAGCGTCGAAAAGCCCATGCTGCAATCGCGACTGGCGCCTTTCTCCAAAGCGCAGAGGCTTGCGCCGCTGCCGAGATGGGCAGCGACGATTTTAGGTTTGCTCGACAGTCTCCGACTGACTTCACCGGCGATGAACTTGTAGGAGAGGCCATGAAAGCCATAGCGCTTGATGCCCTCGTCATGGAGCGCGCGAGGGATGGCGAAGCGGCGCACGAGATCGGTCTGAGTGGCGTGAAAGGCGGTATCGAAGGAGGCCGTCTGGGTCAGATGCGGCTTCAGGTGCTTCAGTGCGCGGATGAAGCGGAGCGCCTGCGGCTGATGAAGGGGGGCAAGCGGCGTCAGCGCATCGATGGCATCGATTGCGGCGTCATCGAGCACTGTCGCTTCGATGAAACGGTCGCCGCCATGAACGACGCGATGGCCGGCAGCGCGGACGGCGCCGATATCGAAATGCTGCGAAAGCAACGCAAAGGTTTCGTCGATAACAGCGTGCAGATCGTCGGTGAGCTCGGCCTCGAGCGGCGTGTCGAAGGTCTTCGGGCCTTCCGTAATGCTGAAGGTGAGGGGCTCGGCGCGGAAGTCGATCATGCCCTTTCCGATACGCCGCACCTTTGCATCCTCGATTGCAAAGATGCCGATCTTCACCGTCGAGGAGCCGGTGTTGAAGGTCAGGAGAAGGTCGGTCGACGGCATTTGCTTGATGCTCCCCGGCAAGCGTGACGATGAACGAACTTAGCGTCGTCGCGCCGGGTGGAAAGCCTCTTCCGCAAACGCCGGGCAATTTTTGGTTGTCGATTTCGGCCCGTGGACGATGCGCACTCAAGGGAGGGCGCACGTGGGCCGCGTCATGAGAGCTTCACGCTAGGGATTTATTAACAAATGGCAATTTTGCAAATGGAACAAGGAACTATGCCATGGCTGACATTGCCCCAAGCCAAGGCGACGTTTCCCATCCGCTGCAGCATTCGAACTCCACCCGGCAAGTGGTTCCTGCCGGTGTTCGGGCTCGTTGTGATCTGCGGCCTTGGATATGTTGCCTATGCCCTCGCCCGTGATCTGACTGCCGCAATTGCCGTTCCCTGGATACTTCTCGGCCTTGCGCTGCTGATCGCGCTCGGCTTCGAGTTCGTCAACGGTTTCCACGATACGGCCAATGCCGTGGCAACCGTCATCTACACCCGCTCCATGCCGGCGGAATTTGCCGTCATCTGGTCGGGCTTCTTCAACTTCCTCGGCGTTTTGACGTCGACAGGCGCCGTCGCCTTCGGCATCCTGGCGCTGCTGCCGGTCGAGCTCATCCTGCAGGTCGGCTCCGGCTCCGGTCTTGCCATGGTCTTTGCACTGCTGATCGCGGCGATCATCTGGAACCTCGGCACCTGGTATCTCGGCCTGCCGTCCTCAAGTTCGCACACGCTGGTCGGCTCCATCATCGGCGTCGGTCTCGCCAACCAGTTCCTGGCGCCGGCCGGCACTGCCACCAGTGGCGTGGACTGGTCGCAGGCCACCAGCATCGGCCTGTCGCTGTTGATCTCGCCAGTCATCGGCTTCGGCCTTTCCGCCATTCTGCTGGTGGTCCTGAAATTCCTCGTGCGCAAGCCCGAACTCTATCAGGAGCCGAAGGGCAACCAGCCGCCGCCGCTGTGGATCCGCGCCATCCTGATCTTCACCTGCACCGGCGTCAGCTTCGCTCACGGCTCGAATGACGGTCAGAAGGGCATGGGTCTCATCATGCTGATCCTTATCGGTCTTGTGCCGACCGCCTTCGCGCTCAACCGCACGCCCGACGTCAACTATCTCGAAGCCTACAAGTCGGCCTCCGCGCAGGTCGAAACGGCGCTCGGCAAATATGTGAAACCGGGCGTGACCGTCACCGATTACAAGGCTGCGGTCGGCAATGCGGTCAAGAACAGGGTCTGGACGGATGCGACCACGCCGGCGCTGCAGCAATATATCCACCAGACGAGCGCCGAGGTTGCCGCCTTCCCGACGCTGGAGGCCGTTCCGACCAATCTCGTCAGCAACATCCGCAACGATATCTATCTGATCGGCGAGGCGCTGAAGCTCATCGACAAGCAGAAGCTGCTGCCGATGGATGCCAATGACCTGAAGGCGGTCACGGCCTATCACGCCTCGGTCGACAATGCGACGAAGTTCATTCCGCTCTGGGTCAAGGTTGCCGTAGCATTGGCCCTCGGCCTCGGCACCATGGTCGGCTGGAGGCGCATCGTCGTCACCGTTGGCGAGAAGATCGGCAAGACGCACCTGACCTACGGGCAGGGCGCTGCGGCGGAAGTGGTTGCCATGGTGACGATCGCCTCGGCAGACCATCTCGGCCTGCCGGTTTCAACCACGCATGTGCTGTCGTCGGGTGTCGCCGGCACGATGGCGGCGAACGGTTCGGGCCTGCAATGGTCCACCGTGCGCAACATGATCATGGCCTGGGTGCTGACGCTGCCGGCCTCGATTGCGATCGCCTTCCTGCTGTTCGTGATCCTGCGGCAGGTTTTCTGAGGTCGGTTAAGCTGTAGAGGCCAGATTGGCATTCTGGCTTTTGATGAAGGTGCCCGCTTCCGCGGCGGGCATCGCCTTGCCGAAGAGATAGCCCTGGCCGATATCGCAGCCGAGTTGCAGCAGATAGGCGAGCTGGGCATGTTCCTCCACGCCTTCCGCCGTCGTCTTGATATTGAGGCTTCTTCCGAGAGCGAGCATGGCGCGGACGATCTTTTCCTGTTTCTCGTCTTCCCGGCAGGTGGCGATGAAACTCTTGTCGATCTTGATCTTGTCGAAGCGATAGCGGGCGAGCTGGGCAAGGCTCGAATAGCCCGTGCCGAAATCGTCGAGCGCGATCTGCACGCCTGCCGCGTGCAGTTCATCGAGAATATGGGCGGCGATCACCGGATCCTGGATCAGCGCGTTTTCGGTGATTTCAACTTCCAGCCGCCAGGCTGGCAGGCGGCTTGCCGCGAGCACTTTGAGGATGCGCGAGGCAAGGAGCTTGTCTTCCATCTGCACGGGCGACACGTTGAAGGAAAGCCTGACGTCGTCTGGCCAGGCGCGCGCATCGCTGCAGGCCTGGGCGAGGAGGTCTTCAAACAGTTCGGTAATCATGCCGGTCTCTTCGGCAATGCCGATGAAGACCGGGGGCGGAATGTTCATGCCGTCTTCGTCCGTCCACCGGGCCAGCGCTTCGAAGCCGCAAAGCCTGCCGCTCCTGAGATCGATCAGCGGCTGATAATTGGTTCTGATGGCCTTGTTCTGGATGGCACCGCGCAGCTTGGTCTCCAGCGATGCGCGTTCCGTCACCCTGTCCTGCATGGATGGTTCGAAGACCAGCTGATGGTTGGGGCCGCGCGATTTCGCCTCGTACATGGCAAGGTCGGCGCGGTGGGCGGCATCGTCCAGCGGCTCTGCGCCTTCGCTCCAGCGGTCGTAGCCCACGCTGGCGCCGACCTCGACGGCGAAACCGTCGATCAGGATGGGCCGCGTAACCGCCTGGATCAGCACCTTGGCAAACCATTCCTCGCGCGCGGCTGTGAGACCAAGGGCGATGATGATGAACTCGTCCCCGCCGAAGCGGTAGACGCAATCGGCATTGCCGAGCGCGCAGATGCGCTTGGCCACTTCCACCAGCAGCACGTCGCCGCCCTTGTGACCGACGAGGTCGTTGACTTTCTTGAAGCCGTCGAGATCCACGGAAAATATCGTGACGTTGCCCTTGGCTTCGTCGGGAATAGTGCCGTCCTTGTCAGCGGGCCTCGGCAGTATCTTGCGTTCGAAGGCGTAGCGGTTCGGAAGCTTCGTCAGGTGGTCGTGGGTAGCGGTCCAGTCGGCGCGTGCCTGGGCGGCATCGCGAAGCTGCATTTCCTTGCGAAGGTCGGCGATACGCAGCACGGAATAGATGAAACTCATGGCACCGGCAATGCCGAGGGCGAGCACAAACTTGTCGGCGCCGTAATTCTCGAAGCGGCTCATGAAGGTGACGAGCCAGCTATCGACATCCAGCAGGGCGCCCGAAATCCACAGCGCCGCACCGAGCGCCACGATCGTCAGACATTGCCTTCCCGCCCTGCTTTTGAAGAACTCCAGCATCGACTTCTCCATCTCCACCCGCGGCGGAAATATCATCAAATTCTGAAATGTTTATTGAAACCTGAAGGCGAATTGTCGGGGCCATGCCAGCAGGCGGCAGCAGGTTTGGCGGGGACGGGCTTGCATTCGATACCCGGAAAAACGTTTCCCGACAGGTGACGGGGCGTTGAATTTCACCGGCGATTGGAAACCTTTCGCCGGCTCCCGCTTTATGGCTTGGCAACGGACGCAGCCAGATGTCGCACTTCTATTTCAAGACCATGGACAATGACGGCACGATCCCGGGGGATCTTCCCTTCGAATTTCCCGATCTCTTCGCCGCGGTGGAGGAGGCAAAACATGTGCTTGCCGAAATGGCGCTCGATGGTCTGCCGCAACGGCCGGGCGGAACCTTGGGCATCGAGGTGCAGAATGGTGATCGGTCCGCGATCGTGCGCCTGCGGCTGGAGCTGAAAGTGGACTACATCAATTCGTCCTGAGCGGAACCAATGCAGCGTTCAGGCCGTTTTCCGGAACCACCCACGAGAGAGGACGATCTCATGCAACTTGTCGGTACCCAGGTCATACCCGCCTATGGCGGCAAGGGCGGCTTCACGGTCGAGTTCGTGGGCGATGGCGGCGAAGTCGTCTCCGTGCAGATCAGGAACGAGCACGGTCAGCAGCTGAACCGGCTGAACGCGGTCGAAAAGGCGAGGGAAGTGATGAGCCGCTTCGCCACGGCGCAAATCCGTGACGACGAGGGCGATCATGCCGCCGCCCGGCGCAGTGCGCGGTCGGCGAGGGATGAGGAGGCGATGGAAGAACAGCTGGACGAGGGACTGGAAGGCACTTTTCCGGCCAGCGATCCGGTCTCCGTCACCAACACGGCCATACCGAAGGGCAGCAAACACTGATCCATCCTTTCATGGCCGTCATACAAGGAGGCGCCCTGCGATCATCGGCTTGATCGCAGGGCGTTTTTCGGTCACTGCTACTTCAAACCCGCTCAGAGATCGCCCTTCATGCCCTCCTCAAATGCTTCCTTCGTGCGCTCTGCGCTGATCATGCTGGCGCTCGGCGTGCTGATCCTGGTGGCGATTGTCGGGGCCTCGCTCTGGCTTGTGCGGCAAAACAGCTTCTATTCCGATGAAGTGGCGCAGATCCGGCGCGTGCGCAGCGCAGCAGCCGACCTGTTGTCGACGCTGCAGGATGCCGAAACGGGCCAGCGCGGTTTCCTGCTGACGCTCGACCGGGCATATCTCGACCCCTACAACACGGCGATCCAGAACCTGCAGCAGAGGCGTCAAAGGCTGCGGGAGGCGACAGAGGATGTTTCCCGTTACAGCGAGAGCCTGGCGCCTCTCGACAATGCGATCGATGCCAAGCTCAAGGAACTTTCGTCGACCATTACGCTCGCCTCCGAGGGGCAGATGGCGGATGCCCTCTCGATCGTCCGCAGCGATACCGGCAACGCGGCGATGGCGGTGGCGCGCTCGACGCTGATCGCCCTAATCGCCTCGACCGATGACCGGCTGCGCGTCATCGTTACCGAACAGCTGGACGCGGCCGACAATCTGCAATGGGTCACTATCGGCGGCGCGCTTGCCATTGTCATCGTCATCGGCGGCGCCATCCTCATCATCGTTCAGCATGTGCGCGAGCTCTCGCGAGCGCAGGCGGAACTCGAAATCCTCAATGCCGGTCTGGAGGAGCGCGTCAGCGAGCGTACCGAGGACCTGATGCGGGCCAACCAGGAGATCCAGCGTTTCGCCTATATCGTGACCCACGATCTTCGCGCGCCGTTGGTCAATATCATGGGCTTCCTGAGCGAGCTGGAAACCAGCCTGAAGGCCGTGACCGCCTATGTTCTGGCAGATGGCAAGCCGCTCAATGACGATGAAATCAAGGAAGCAAGGCTTGCGGTGGAGGAGGACCTGCCGGAAGCGATGGGCTTCATCCGGTCTTCTACCCGCAAGATGGATGCGCTGATCAATGCCATCCTGAAGATTTCACGCGATGGCCGGCGCAAGCTTGTTCCCGAGCGGGTCGACCTCAAGGCGGTACTCGAGACGGCTGCGGCGAGCGTCCAGCACCAGATCGCGGCCTCCGAGGGCAAGGTGGAGATCGACGTGCGCGTGCCCGTGCTCGTGACGGACCGCTTCTCGCTCGATCAGATCTTTGGCAATCTCTTCGACAATGCCGTAAAATACCGATCGTTGAACCGCCCGCTCGATCTGCATGTGACGGCGGTGCCCGCCGGCAAGGGGCGTGTCCAGATCGATATCAAGGACAATGGCCGTGGTATCGGCAAGACCGATCTGGAGCGCGTATTCGAGCTTTTCCGGCGTGCCGGCGAGCAGGATCAGCCGGGTGAAGGCATCGGGCTTGCCTATGTGCGTTCGTTAATACGAAATTTGGGAGGCGATGTTACGGTCAACTCGACCGAAGGCGTCGGCAGCACATTTTCGCTGGTGCTGCCTGCAGACCTCAGCACAATCATAAAGGCAGAGACATGAAAGCCACCGGCAAGGAAGTCACGATCGTCATGATCGAGGACGATGAGGGGCATGCCCGCCTCATCGAGAAGAACGTGCGCCGCGCCGGCGTCAATAACGAGATCGTCCCGTTCACCAACGGCGCCAGTGCGCTCGATTACATTCTCGGCGCGGATCGCAGCGGTGAAGTCAGCCGCGACCGCTATCTTCTCGTGCTTCTGGATCTGAACCTGCCGGATATGTCGGGCATCGATATCCTGGAAAAGATCAAGGGCAACGACCATACCAAGCGTCTGCCGGTCGTGATCCTGACGACGACCGATGACGAGCGCGAGATCCAGCGCTGCTACGATCTCGGCGCCAATGTCTACATCACCAAACCGGTCGATTACGACAATTTCGCTCACGCGATCCGTCAGCTCGGCCTGTTTTTCGCCGTTATCCAGATCCCGCAATAAGGCGGCAAAGAGAAAGGCGAGCGGCCACGGCACGCTCGCCTTTGACGTATTCTGACAGTTCAGGCGACGTTGATCAGCAACGGCAGGCCGATCATGACGCCGACGAGAACGGCGACGACAGTTGCGACACGCACGATGCGAATACGCCGCGTGCGCTCCCCACTCCAGTCATAGGTCATTTTTCGTCTCCTCAGGGAAGGACGTAGAGCCCGGGGTTCCGGGTTCGCTATGTATGATCGCGTTTGCTTGTGTAAGACTGGACTAATTTACGAGGCTCATTCAGAAACGCAGCGACCAGCGGCGGCCGTCATGGGTCATGCGCACCATGCCGAGCGGCGGGACGTCGATGGTCCAGAAGGCGGCGGGCGGCGCCTTCAGCACATTCAGGATCGCTGCGCGAATGACGGCTGCATGGCTGATGGCAACGATGTGGCCACCAAGCGGCATTTCCTCGTTCATCCAGCCGGCAACGCGGCTTGCAAGCTCCTGCAGGCTCTCGCCCTCATGCGGGGCTGCTTCGGGATCGGACATCCAGAGGGCGAAATTTTCAGGTTCTTCCGCGTGAAGGCTCATGAGCGGCCTGCCTGCCCAGCGGCCGTAGTCGCAATCCCTGAGAGAGGGGGCAAGGATTGCGTCGAAGCCCAGAATCTCGGCGGTCTGGCGCGCGCGCAGAGCCGGGCTGACGAACACCGTGTCCGCTCGCCCCGGTGCCGGGAGGGCGGCTTGGCGCGGCGTGCTTTCCTCCAGCGGCTCGTCGGTTGGGAAGGAGGCGGTGCGGTTGGCTGCTGTCGCGCCGTGGCAGATCCATGTGAGGCGGGTGGTCACGTTTCGCGCCCTCCGAAGATAGGGCGGGATGGCAGCCGCCCGCATATGAAGTTTCGTTGACAGTCTCTTTGAGCAGCAGATATAACCGTGACGTTGCGGGTTTGGAAGCCGGTGAAAATCCGGCGCGGTCGCGCCACTGTGACCAGCGTGTCGAAATTCTTCGCGTTGGAAGTCAGACCCTACCGTACGCAAGATCTTCGACTGAACGCGTCATTCCAGGAGGAATACATGTCTGACACCACTTTCGCGCCCGTCGCGTCACCCGCGCCAATTCCCGTAGGCCAGATTCTGCCCTGGGCGATCTTCGGCGGCCTGCTGATGCTGATCGCCATCTATTTCGTCGGCACGGAAGAAGGGGCGATGGCGCTCTTCAACGGCATGTACGTGCACGAATTCGTGCATGACGGCCGCCACCTGCTCGGCTTCCCCTGCCACTAAGGGAGTGTCTCACATGGTTGGAAATCTTCTGCTCCGCGGCATGGTCGCGGGCGTGATTGCTGGCATCCTGGTTTTTGCCTTCGCGCGCTTCTTCGGAGAGCCGCTTGTCGATGCGGCGATTGCCTTTGAGGAGGCGACGGCGCAGGCTGCCGGCGAGGCCGCCGAGCCGGAAATCGTCAGCCGCGCCACGCAGGCGGGGCTTGGGCTCTTCACGGGCGTCATGGCTTACAGTGTTGCCGTCGGCGGCCTGTTCGCACTTGTCTTCGCCTTCGTGCATGGCCGCTTCAGCAGCCTTTCGGCGCGCGGCACGTCGGCCGCCATCGCCGCAGCCGCTTTCGTTGCCGTCGTCATCGTTCCCGCCATCAAATATCCGGCCAATCCGCCGGCTGTCGGCAATCCGGATACGATCGGCGTGCGCACCGAATTGTTTTTCCTGATGATCGTCGTTTCGATTGCTTCGCTGGTCGCCGCTATCGCGATTGCCCGCCGGCTGGCTGCGAATTTCGGCACCTGGAATGCGGCGATCATCGCCGGCGTCCTCTTCGTCGTCTTCATCGGCCTCGTGGAATATCTGCTGCCGCCGATCAACGAAGTGCCGGAGAATTTCTCGGCCATGGTGCTGTGGCGGTTCCGCACGACCTCGCTCGGCATGCATGTGATCCTCTGGTCGGTTCTCGGCCTTGCCTTCGGCGCCCTGGCGGAAAAGCGCCTCGGTTTGAAGAGCGGGCTGCGCCCGGCCTATCGATAGAATGCGGAGCAGGGGCTTTTGAGCTCCTGCCTCTCCGGGCTCATGGCCGCTTCGTTTCGGATCGCCCTGTTGTGAAAAGATCATTGCTCAACATCTGGTTCGGGCTTGCCTTGCTTGTCGCAGGCAGCGCATCCGCACATATCCGCAGCGGCGAGGGCAGTCATGCCGGTCTGCCGGTGGCCGAAATCTCTCACGGCGAGATGGCGGTCATTGCCGATTATCGCGGACGCATCATGGATCTCGCCTCGCGGGCGGTCGATACGAACGAAGCTTTCCGGCGCGTGCTGAACTATGCGGAAATCCAGTATTCCTATTGCCTCTGGGGTCGAATGCCGGGGAGCGTGACGGATGAGGAAAGCCCGTTCAACGAATGCGCCCATGCTTATCTCGCGGCGACAAAGGCGGTGCTGCTGGCGATGCGGGATATGCCGCAAGAGGCAGCGGCGGCGGCAGAAATCATATCGGCCGTGGATGTCGACATGGTGCGGCGCGGGCTTTCGCTTGTGACCTGCCGCTTCAGCGGCGAAGGGTTCAATACGGCGGATATCGTGCGCCCGCACTGGGGCGAAATTCCATTGCACCCGGCGAGCATGGCTTCGCTCACGGGACTGGCGGCAATCCTTGCCGCAGGATACTTTGCCCTGAGGCGGGTTCTTCGCGTTCAATCTTCCGAATAGCGCTGCTCGCGCCACGGATCGCCGTACATGTGGTAGCCGTTCTTTTCCCAGAAGCCGGCCCTGTCCGACGGCATCAGGTCGATGCGGCGCAGCCATTTGGCGCTTTTCCAGAAATAAAGGTGCGGCACGACAAGACGCATCGGCCCGCCGTGATCGCGGGTGAGCGGCAGGCCCTCCCACGCGGTGGCGAGGATCGCATCCTCGGCTGCGAAATCCGAAAGCGGCAGATTGGTGGTGTAGCCGTCATAGCTGGTCAGCATGACGTAGCTCGCCTCCGCCTTGGGCATGGCGAGATCGAGCAGATCGCGGGTGGCAACGCCTTTCCATTTGTTGTCGTAGCGCGACCATGTCGTCACGCAATGGATATCGCTGACCATGCTGCTCTGTTCCAGGGCCTGGAAGGCCGCCCAGTTGAGGTCGAGTTCCGTCTCGACGAGACCTCGCACCTCCAATTTCCAGCTGTCGATGGCAATGACCGGCTGCTGGCCAAGATCGAGCACCGGCCAGTTCTTGACCAGATGCTGGCCCGGCGGCAGGCGCTCGGCTTCCGGGCGGCTGACGCGGCCGGTCAGGAATTTTCCCTCTGCCGCCCAGCGGCGCTTGGATGTCGTGAGCTTGCTGTCTTGCGGGATCTGCTCGTCGCTCATGGCGGTCTCCTTGCGGTGCAGCAATCAGACATGCGTGCCTGACAAGTGTCAAGTTTCGGCGCCCCTTGGAAAACTCTGCCGTGCTCATTACACTTGAGCGGTCGGGTTATGCCTCCACGGGGAGCGGAGGCGGAAAGGGAGGAGCGAGACCCTGTCTTCGCGCTATCGTGTCATTGCGGCGCTTTGCGCCGCACCCTTGCTGGTCTTCGCTTTCTTCTACTACGGGAGCGCGGTCGCGACACGTGCCTATATGGGGGAAGCGTCGGCGCAAGCGGGCACGGCGCTGCGGCTCGCTGTCTCGGCGCTCAGCGGCCACCTCAGCCGCTACGAGGCCCTGCCGGCACTGATTGCCGATCACGACGATATCAAGGAGCTGGTGAGCCGGCCGGAGGATCGCTCGCTGCGTGACACCGCCAATCTTTACCTCAAGGAAATCAACGGACTGCTGAAATCCTCCGACATTTATGTCGTGCGTCCGGACGGTGAGACGATCGCTGCCAGCAACTATGACGGTCCCGGCAGTTTCGTCGGTGAAAACTTCAGCTACCGCCCCTATTTCCAGGAGGCGATCGGCGGGCGGCAGGCACGCTTCTACGCGCTCGGCACGACGTCGCTGAAGCGCGGCTACTATTTCTCCTCGCCGATCCGGGTGGATGGGCAAATCCGCGGCGTCATCGTCTTCAAGGTCGATATCGATGTGATCGAATCCTCCTGGAGCGGCGGCGAGTACCGTATCTTCGTCTCCGATCCCGAGGGCATCATCTTCATGTCGGACAGTCCGGACTGGCTCTATGGGGCAATCCTGCCGCTGAGTTCGGATCGGATAGCGCGTACCGAGGCGTCGCGGCGTTATGCCAATGCGAAGCTTGTCGAACTGCCGGTCGTCCGCCATCACTTCGAGGATCATGACCTGATGACGCTGACCGGCGACCACGGGCAAAGCGAATATCTCGTGCTCTCTCACTATATGCCGGCCGAAGACTGGACGGTGAACGTGCTGATGGACACGGGCTCCATCCGGGCACAGGCGCGCACCGCGCTTGTCGTCGTCTTTCTCATTCTCTGCATTGCCGGCCTGACCTTTGCCATTCTTCGGCAGCGGCGCATGCGGCTTGCCGAACGCCTGCAGCTGCAGGCCGAGGCGCAGAACGAGCTGGAGCGGCGGGTCGAGGAACGCACAGCGGATCTTGCCCGCGTCAACAGCCGCATCGAGCAGGAGATTGCCGAGCGGCGCCTGACCGAGCAGCGGCTGCGCCAGACCCAGGCCGATCTCATCCAGGCGGGCAAGCTTGCGGGTCTCGGTCAGATGTCGGCGGCGCTTTCACACGAGTTCAACCAGCCGCTTGCCGCCGCCAAGACCTATACGGACAGCGCCGCCGTGCTGCTGGAGCGCGGCCGAACGGCCGAAGCGCAGGACAATATCCAGCGCATCGGCGGGCTGATCGATCGCATGGCGTCCATCAGCCGGCACCTGCGCAATTTCGCGCGCAAGCCCAATGAGAAGCTCGGTCCGGTGCCGCTGGACGAGGCGATCCGCGATACGCTGGAGATCATCGCCTGGCGGCTCAAGGCGGCTGACGCCGATCTCCGGCTGCATCTCGGGCCGCGGCCGCCGGTGGTCAAGGCCGGTTCGGTGCGCCTGCAGCAGGTGCTGGTCAACGTGATCTCGAATGCAGCCGATGCCGTCGAGGGGCTGGAGGACCGCCGCATCGAGGTTTCGGCTTCCGAGGAGGCCGGCAGGGTCATCCTGGCCGTGCGCGACCACGGGCCGGGCGTGCCGGCGGCGATTGCCGAGCGCATCTTCGATCCCTTCTTCACCACCAAAGGGGTGGGCAAGGGGCTCGGCCTCGGGCTTTCCATTTCCTATAACATCATCAAGGATTTCGGCGGCAGCCTGACCGTTTCCAACCATCCGGAGGGCGGGGCGGTGTTCCGTATCGAGCTTTCCGCGGCAGCTGGCATGATGCCGGAGGCGGCGGAATGAACGAGCAGAAAATATTGCTCGTCGATGACGAGGAGGAACTGCGCCGCTCGACCGCGCAGGCGCTGGAACTCTCCGGTTTCAGCGTCGAAACGTTTTCGAACGCCGATCATGTGCTGGAACTGATCGGCTACAGTTTTCCCGGTGTCGTCGTTACCGATATCCGCATGCCGGGCATGGACGGCATGACGCTGATGCAGAAGATCCGGGAACTCGATGCGGAAGTGCCTGTCATTCTCGTCACCGGCCATGGAGATGTGCAGCTCGCCGTCAAGGCGATGCGTGAGGGTGCCTATGATTTCATCGAGAAACCCTTCACGCCGCAGATGCTCGCCGGCGTCATCCGTCGCGCCATGGAGCGGCGCAGCCTGGTGCTGGAGAACCGGCTGCTGAAGGCCGTTGCCGGCAAGCGCGACGATATCGAGGCGCGGCTGCCCGGACGCACGCAGATCATGGTCGACCTGCGCTACCGTATCCGCGCGATCGGGGCGAGCGATGCCGATACGCTTGTCGTCGGCGATACCGGGGCGGGCAAGGAAGTGGTGGCGCGGGCGCTGCACGATATCAGCGCACGGGCAAGCCGGCCGTTCATCGCCATCAATTGCGCCGCCCTTCCGGCAAACCTGATCGAGAGCGAACTTTTCGGGCATGAGGCTGGCGCTTTTCCGGGTGCCGTGCGGCCCCGCTACGGCAAGTTCGAGCATGGCCGCGGCGGGACCATTCTGCTTGACGAGATCGGCTCCATGCCGGTCGATCTGCAGGCGAAGTTCCTGCGGGTGCTGCAGGAGCGCATGATTTCACGGCTCGGGTCGAACGAGACCGTGCCGCTCGACGTGCGGTTCATCGCCACGAGCAAGGTCGATCTGGAGGCCGAGGTCGCCAATGGCCGGTTCCGCGCCGACCTGCTTTACCGGCTCAACGTCGCGACCATTCATGTGCCGTCGCTCTCACAACGCCGGGCCGACGTTCCGCTGCTCTTCATGCAACTCGTCAGGGAGGCGGCCGCGCGCTACGGCAAGGACGATATGGCCGTGCCGCCGGATGTGATCTCCGACATTGCGCAACGCGAGTGGCCGGGCAATGTCCGCGAATTGCGCAATGCCGCCGACCGCTTCGTGCTCGGCCTTGATGGCGGCGGGCGGCAGGTCGAGGCTGCGGGGCTTGCCGAGCGCGTCGCCGAATTCGAGCGCGGCGTGATTGCGAGCGCGCTTGTCGCCCATGGCGGCAGCCTGAAGCCGGTCTATGAATCGCTCGGCATTTCGCGCAAGACGCTTTACGAGAAGATGCAGAAATACGGTCTCGACAAGAAACTGCTGGCCAACGAGATGGCCGGTGAGATGCGACGCGAGTTCTGATCCCGTTCCGAATCCCCGATGTCGTGGCCTGCTTTCAGGCCTTGTCCGCGTCAGGTCTTGACAGGCAACCATTTGGTTGCCTATAAAATGAAAACAGGCAACCAAATGGTTCCGTATCAGCATGGATGAAGACACGGTTTTTCGGGCTTTGGCGGACGGCAGCCGGCGTCGCCTGCTGGACCGCCTGCATGCGCGCAACGGCCAGACGCTCGGCGAATTGTGCGAAGGGCTGGAGATGACGCGCCAGGCGGTAACGAAACATCTCGGCATTCTGGAGGAAGCAAATCTCGTTTCCACGCGCAGGCAGGGGCGCGAGAAGCTGCATTACATCAATCCGGTTCCGATCAACGAGATCGCGGATCGCTGGATCAGCAAGTTCGAGCGCCGTGCATTGGACGCGCTCTCCGATCTCAAGAAGAGCCTCGAAGGCAGCAAGGACGAATGAATCGCCCGGCCTGCCGGCGAGGGTGTGACCCAAGCCTTGGCCAAAAGGGAGTATCATCATGGCAGGCAGCGCATTCAACTACGTCACCTATATTCGCACCACACCGGAACAGCTCTGGTCTGCGCTCACGACATCGGAATTCATGAAGAAATTCTGGCTTGGAGTGCAGTTTGAAACCGATTGGAAGGCCGGCTCTGCCTGGCGGATGCGTTATTCCGACGGCACCGTCACCGATACCGGCGAAATCCTCGAGTTCGATCCGCCCAGGCGGCTTGTCCTGAAGTGGCATAACCAGTTCAGGCCGGAGCTCAAGGCCGAAGGGTTTTCCGAGTGCGTGATAGAGCTCGAGCCGGCTGGCGAGGCGGTCAAGCTGACGCTGACGCATTCCATCCCGGTCGAGGGCTCGAAGTTCATCGGTGCCGTCTCCGGCGGGTGGCCGCAAATTCTCTCCAATCTCAAGTCCCTCCTGGAAACGGGCGAGGTCGTCCTGCCTCCGAACCGTTGAAGAACAACCGATGGGTGGATTTCCACCCATCGCTTTAACCATTTGTTTCCGAATCGACCCATGCTGCGGCGCACTGTCGCAAAATCGTCATTCCTCCCTTCGTGCCGCGATTGCGGCTGCTGCTTTCCCGCCTGCAAATGGGTCATCCGAGCCGGTGCGGAGGATGCTGCCGGCGGGACAACCTATTTTCATCAGGGAGGAAAACGATGAAAATCCTGAAGGCCATGCTCGGCGTGACCGCCGCCGCTGCCGTTTCGCTTCTTGCCCATGCCGCTTCGGCGCAGACCTATCCCGAGCGCACCATCACCATGGTCGTGCCTTTCTCGGCCGGCGGCCCGACCGATACTGTCGCGCGCCTCGTCGCGGAATCCATGTCGAAGGATCTCGGCCAGCAGATCGTCGTCGAAAATGTTGGCGGCGCGGGCGGTACCCTGGGCGCCGGCCGGGTGGCCGCTGCCGATCCGGATGGTTATACGATCCTGCTGCACCATATCGGCATGGCTACCAGCGCCACGCTTTACCGCAAGCTCGCCTATGACACGCTGAATGCTTTCGAATATGTCGGCCTCGTCACCGACGTTCCGATGACGATCGTCGCCCGCAAGGATTTCGAACCGGCCGACCTGAAGGGTCTGGTCGAATATGTGAAGGCCAACAAGGACAAGGTCACTGTCGCCAATGCCGGCATCGGCGCGGCATCCCATCTTTGCGGCATGATGTTCATGAGCGCCATCCAGACGCCGCTCACGACCGTTCCCTACAAGGGTACCGGCCCGGCCATGACCGATCTTCTCGGCGGCCAGGTCGATATCATGTGCGACCAGACGACCAATACGACGAAGCAGATCCAGGGCGGCACGATCAAGGCCTATGCCGTGACCTCGCCAGCCCGCCTCGATGTGCTCAAGGACATTCCGACCGCCGTCGAAGCCGGCCTGCCTGGCTTCGAAGTCGGCATCTGGCATGGCATCTACACGCCGAAGGGCACGCCGGCCGAAATCAACGAGCGTCTGTCGAAGGCGCTGCAGGTCGCGTTGAAGGATCCGAACGTTGCCGCCCGTTTCGCAGAGCTTGGCACGGCCCCCTCATCGGACGCCGATGCAACGCCGGCGGCGCTGAAGGCGAAGCTTGAGAGCGAAATCGCTCGCTGGAAGCCCGTTATCGAAGCTGCCGGCGAATACGCAGACTGAGCCTGACTGCGACCTTCGCACCCTCCTCCCGGCCGGGAGGAGGGTGTCTGCGCAGCCCGGCATCGGCAGCGACGCTCCATCTCCAACACCGGGAGACATTATGAAATCCCTCAGTTTCGACACAACCAACGTCATCTGCGGCGCCTTGCTCGCCGCAACCGGCGCCTTCTTTGCCTATCAGTCGCTGGAACTTGAAATCGGCACGGCGCTGCGCATGGGGCCAGGCTATTTCCCGCTCGTCCTGTCGGGCATCCTCGTTCTGCTCGGCCTCATCATCCTCGTGCAGGCGGTACGGGTTCAGGGGGAGCCGATCGAGCCGTTCGCCTGGCGCGGCATGCTCTTCATTCTCCCCGCACCCGTCTTCTTCGGGTTGACGGTGCGCGGGCTTGGCTTTGCGCCGGCCATTTTCCTGACGGCCCTCATCGCCTGCTTTGCGTCTTCCCGCATGAATGTGCTGATGGCGCTTGTCCTTTCCCTGGTACTGACGGCCTTTTCTGTCGCCGTCTTCAGCTACGGGCTCGGGCTGCCGTTCGAACGTTTCGGCCCCTGGGTCCGGTTCTAGGAGGCGGGGATGGAACTTTTCAGCAATCTCGCCCTCGGTTTCTACACGGCCGGAAGCCTGGCAAACCTGTTCTTCTGCCTCATCGGCGTGCTGCTCGGCACGTTGATCGGCGTGCTGCCCGGCATTGGCGCAACAGCCACGATCGCCATGCTGCTGCCGATCACGTTCCAGCTCGAGCCGGTTTCTTCGCTCATCATGCTCGCCGGCATTTATTACGGTGCGCAGTATGGCGGCTCGACGACGGCGATCCTCATCAATATGCCCGGCGAATCCTCCTCGGCCGTCACGGCCATCGACGGTTATCAGATGGCGCGGAAGGGCCGGGCCGGGGCGGCTCTTGCAATCGCCGCGCTCGGCTCGTTTTTCGCCGGCACGGTCTCGACCTTCCTTGTGGCGATCTTTGCGCCGCCGTTGACGGCAATCGCGCTGCAATTCGGCTCGGCGGAATATTTCTCGCTGATGATCGTCGGTCTCGTGTCTTCGATCGCACTGGCGCACGGCTCGGTCGTCAAGGCGCTGGCAATGGTGGCGCTCGGACTGCTGCTCGGCCTTGTGGGCACGGACATCTATACCGGCACGCCCCGTTTCACGCTCGGCATTCGCGAATATGCCGACGGGCTGAATTTCGTGGCGCTGGCGGTCGGCGTCTTCGGTATTGCGGAAATCCTGCGCAATCTGGAGGGCGAGAAGACGCGCACGGTGCTGATGGCGAAAGTTACGGGTCTGCTGCCGTCGAAGGAAGAGTTCAAGGAGATGATTGCGCCGGTTGTCCGCGGCACGGTCATCGGCTCGGCACTGGGCATTCTGCCGGGCGGCGGAGCAATCCTCGCGTCATTTGCCTCCTACACGGTGGAAAAGCGCGTTTCGAAGAAACCGGAAGAGTTCGGCCACGGTTCGGTTGCCGGCGTCGCGGGGCCGGAATCGGCCAATAATGCCGGGGCTCAGACTTCATTCATTCCGCTGCTGACGCTCGGCATTCCGGCAAACCCTGTCATGGCGCTGATGGTCGGCGCGATGATCATCCAGGGCATCGTGCCGGGGCCGAATGTGGCAACGGAACAGCCCGCCCTGTTCTGGGGCATTATCGCCTCCATGTGGATCGGCAATCTGATGCTCGTCATCCTCAACCTGCCGCTGATCGGGCTTTGGGTGAAGCTGCTGACGGTGCCCTATTACGTGCTTTTCCCCGTGATCATGGCTTTCTGCTCGATCGGAGTCTACAGCGTCAATTCCAACGTCTACGACCTTTATGCCATCGCCTTCTTCGGTCTCATCGGCTACGTGCTCGCCAAACTTCGCTGCGAGCCGGCGCCACTCCTGCTCGGCTTCGTGCTCGGGCCGTTGCTCGAGGAGAACCTGAGGCGCGCCATGATCCTGTCGCGCGGCGATGCAACGACTTTCCTCACCCGGCCGATCAGCGCCATCCTGCTGGCGATCGCGCTTGCCGTGCTGATCGTCGTCTTCCTGCCCAGCGTGAAGCGCAAGCGCGAAGAGGTCTTTGTCGAAGAGGCGTGAGGGCTTGCGCTCCCGGCCTGTTTGATGAAGAAAGAACGATCTGATACGGGCGCTATCGGGCGCCCGTTTTCGTTTTACAGGATATCCAGGCTCATGAGCATTCCCGCCCGGATCAGCAACGATCTGCCTTTTCTGACCTCTCTGCGTCGCGATCTGCATGCCCATCCCGAACTCGGCTTCGAGGAAGAGCGCACCAGCGGGATCGTCGCCAGGCTTCTGGAGGAGGCCGGTATCGTGGTCCATCGCGGCCTCGGCGGCACGGGCGTCGTCGGCACGCTGCAGATCGGCAACGGCACACGCGCGATCGGGCTGAGGGCAGACATGGACGCGCTCGCCATGCCCGAGACGGCAGAGCGGCCTTACAGGTCGACAGTGCCGGGCAAGATGCATGCCTGCGGTCATGACGGGCATACGGCGATGTTGCTCGGCGCGGCACGCTATCTCGCCGAAACGCGGAGTTTCTCCGGTACCGTGCATTTCATCTTCCAGCCGGCAGAAGAGGGCCGCGGCGGCGCAAAACGCATGGTGGAGGAGGGGCTGTTCAAGCTCTTTCCCTGCGATGCCGTCTATGGCCTGCACAACATGCCCGGCCTTGCCGTGGACGAGATCGCTGTCGTCGAGGGGCCGCAGCTTGCCTCGTCCGACAGCTGGCGGATCACCTTCCGCGGCATCGGTACGCATGGGGCAAAGCCCCATCTCGGGCGCGATCCGATCACGGCAGCCGCCACCTTCCTTTCGTCGCTGCAGGCGATCGTCGGGCGCGTCGTCGATCCGCTTCAGCCGGCAGTGGTCAGCGCCTGTTCGCTGCAGGCCGGCAATCCCAAGGCCCTCAACGTCATCCCCGATATCGTCGAGATCGGCGGGACGGCGCGGGCCTATTCGCCCGAGGTGCGCGATCAGCTGGAGTCCGAAATCAGCCGTCTGGCGCGGGGCACGGCCGCCATGTTCGGCATCTCGGCGGATTATGAATTCGAACGCCGCATTCCGCCGGTGGTCAACAATGCGGATGCGACGGCGCGGGCGCTGGCTGCCGCAAAGGCCGTCTTTGGCGAAAAGGCCCGCACGAGTTTTCCGCCGTCAACCGCCGGCGACGATTTCGCCTTCTTCGGTCAGAATGCTCCCGGCTGCTATGTCTGGCTTGGCAATGGCCCGGCCGTCGATGGGGCGCTGCATCACAACACGGCATATGACTTCAACGACGAGGCGCTGCAATATGGTGCGGCCTATTGGGTGTCGCTGGTGGAACGGGAGCTCAAGGCTGAGGCTTAAATCGCCTCAGAAGACCTCCAATACCGGGCTCTCAAGAACCTTACCGGTGATGACGTCGGCGATGCCGCGATCGGTCTGGTGCGGCCCGGCATTGCAGGCGAGCGTCGCGCCGAAGCAGGCCTTGAAGACCAGATAGGGTGGTTTCCAGTCGACGATCTTCTCCATCGCCTTGCGGATGCCGGCAAAGCCGTTGGCGGTTTCCTCCAGCGAGGCATCGGTCACGAGGCCGGAGAGCGGCAGGGGCAGAAGGACTTCGACGCGGCCGTCCTTTGCCACGGCCATGCCGCCGCCGACCTCGATAACCGCGTTTGCTGCAAGCGCCATGTCTCGCGCATTTCCGCCGAAGACGGTGAGATTGTGGCTGTCATGCGAGACGGTGGTGCAAAAGGCGCCGTGCCATTGGCCCCAGCCCGTCAGGAAGCCGACACGCGGCCTGCCGTCCGCCAGTCCATGACGGTGCGCGACCGCGATCATGGCGCTGCCGGCCGGGGGGACGACAAAGCCGTCGCGAACGTCTCCCTCCGCTTCGCCCCACTGGGTGAAACGCGGGCGGTCGATCGTTGCCAGGCGCACCCTGGTGCCCGCTGAGCGAATGCGGAAATCATCGTCGGCAAGCGGCGCAAGCTTGACCGATTGCATGAGCGGGCTGGTATCGAGCGGCGGGATCGGATCCCTCACCGCGCCATTTTCGGCAACCAGGCGGCCGTTGGCGATGACGGCGCGGGCCTTGAATTCGCTCATATCCGCAAACAGCACGAGATCGGCGCGGCGTCCGGGAGCGATGAGGCCGAGATCCGAGCGTTTCAGACGCTGCGCAGCGTTGAAGGTCGCAGCGCGCAAGGCCCATTCCGGGCGCATGCCATAACGCACGAGGCGGCGCACCACATCGTCGAGGCCGCCATTCTCGTGAAGTTCGTCGGGGAAGACGTCATCGGTGCAGAGTGTGACGGTCGGCGGAAGATGGCCGATGCCGTTCAATGCATCGACGAATTCCTTCAGCAGGTGATCGTGCGAGCCGCGCAGCTCGATCGTCATCCCGGCCGCGAGTTTCTGCAGCAGGTCCTGGCCGGACGTGAGTTCGTGATCGGACGTAATGCCGGCAGCCATGAAGGCATTGAGGTCGGCGCCTTCCAGCCCGCGGGCATGGCCGCAGACGAGTTTGCCGGAGGCCAGGCCGGCATTGACGATCGCCGTCATGCGAGGATCGCCATCGATGACGCCGTGCATGTTCATGACCTCAGCGACACCCCCGATCGCCGGCGCGCGCAGCAGTTCGGCGATGACGCCGGCGTCGAAATCCGCACCGGCCAGTTCAAGCCCGGGGGCGGAAGGGACGCAGGAAGGAGCCAGCAGGATCATGCGCAGCGGCAAGTTGCGCGCCGCCTCGATCGCCCATCGCACCCCGTCAAGACCATGGACATTGCCGAATTCGTGGGGATCCCAGACGACCGTCGTCACGCCGCGCGGCAGCACGGCTTCAGCATATTCGGCCGGCGTCACCATCGAGCTTTCGACATGCATGTGCGTATCGATGAGACCGGGAGAAACGATGCTGCCGGCGGCATCGATTACATCGGCCGCGTCCGTGCGGCTTGCCGGTACGTGCACGCTCGCAATCAAGGCGCCGACGAGGCCGATATCGGCTTCGCGGATCAGGCCGGTGACGCTATCGAGAATGCGGCCGCCGGTGATCAGCAGATCGAAGGGGCTGTCGCCACGGGCGGCGGCCACGGCGCGGGCGCGTAAGGCGGGCTCGTTGAGATCGCCAGGTTCCTGGCGCGGAGTGGCGGTCATTTGCGGGCCTCGTTGACCAGGGCGGCGAGAATGATGACACGCGCCATGTCGGCATCGATGTCGGCGGCGAACTGTGCATTGAACGTTGCGTGGGTGGCGCGGGTTTCAACGACCGTGCGCCCGCGCGTATGTTGCCCGTGCAATTCCACGTCGATGCGGGCAGGGCGGAAACTCACCACTTGCGGAGCAGCGAAGGCGACGGCGGCCGAAGGATCGTAGATCGCCATGGCGGGACGACCGCGGCTGGTGCCGATCGCGATATAACCAGCAAACATGTCGGCGATCAGATCGGCATTGGTGCCGCCCGCGGCGCGGACCGGATCGGCATCCTCGGGTTTTGCGAGGACCTTGCGGCAGAGATCGAGATCGACCATGCGCAGCGGCAGTTTGTGGGCGATGACGATGGCCAGCGCTTCGGGGTCTGCGAGCGCGTTGAATTCGGCCGATGCCGTGTGGTTGCCCGAGGTGACGCCGCCGCCCATCCAGACGAGTTCGGTGATGCGGGCGGCAAGATCGGGGCGGGCAAGCGCAAGGGCTGCGATGTTCGTCAGCGGTCCGAGCGCCAGGATACGGTGCGGGCCCTCCAGTTCCAGCCAGCGGCAAAGTGCGGCAAAGGCGTCGCTATCCGGCAGGATCGCGGCAGGCGGCAGGTGTCTGCCGGTCGTGGGGATGCCGCTTTCGCCGAGCACTGCCTGGGCCGTCTCGAGCTTGCCGAGGACGGGCATGTGGCGGCCGGTATGGATCGGAAATTTCCAGCCGAAGGCTTTGGCGGCACCCGCCGCATTGGTGCGCACCTGCGGCAGCGAGGCATTGCCGAACACCAGGGATACGCCGTCGATCGTGAGTTCGGCATTCGTCACCACCATGATGGCGGCGATATCGTCGAAACCCATATCCGTGTCGATCCACACACCCATGATGTCACCCGAAACGCTTGAGGCTTGCGGCGGCCGCGACCGGCAGGTCGAAGGCGATGGCGCTGCCGAGTTCGTGTTGCGGCAGGGTGGCATCAACCTCCGCCTTGATCGGCCCGAGCGTGCTGTCCAGCAGATATTCGCGGCTGTTGCCGGCAAAGGATGTGCCGCGCACGGTGCCCTGGAAAGGACCGGAACCAAGCATCACCGCGCGCGGCCGCCAGGCCAGGCCCGCCGTATCGTCAGGCGCCGGAGTTGCAAGCGCGACCGGGCCGTTTGCCGTCGCAAGCTTTCCGTCCTTCAGCGCAAAGATATTCTCGAAGCCGACGAAATCGGCGACGAAGGAGGAGACAGGCTTGTTGTAGATGTCCTCGGGCGTGCCGATCTGTTCGATTCCGCCATTCAGCATGACGATGATGCGGTCGGCAAGGGCGAGTGCCTCTGCCTGATCGTGGGTGACGAAGATCATGGTGACACCGGTCTCCTTCTGCACGCGTTGCAGTTCGGCGCGCATTTCAAGGCGCAGACGGGCGTCGAGATTGGAGAGCGGTTCGTCGAGCAGCAACACTTTCGGCTCCATGACCATGGAACGGGCAAGCGCCACACGCTGCTGCTGGCCGCCGGAGAGTTCAGCCGGTTTGCGGCCTGCGAATTTCGCCAATCCGACGGACTTCAGGCCGCCATTGACCCTGGTGTCCAGATCCTTGCCGCGAAGACCTTTCAGGCGCAGGCCGAAAGCAACGTTTTCATAGACCGTCAAATGCGGGAACAGCGCATAGGATTGGAAGACGAGACCGACAGCGCGCTTGTTGGCGGAGACACGGGTAATATCGGCGCCATCGAGATTGATGCGGCCGGAGGCTGGGGTGAGCAGGCCTGCTATGGCGCGCATGGTCGTCGTCTTGCCGCAGCCGGAGGGGCCGAGAAGCGCCACCAGTTCACCCTTGGCGATCGACAGGTCGAGGCCCTTCACCGCGACCGTATCGCCATAGGCAAGCGTCAGCTTGTCGAGTTGAAGGTAGGCATCAGACATAGCGAGAGAATCCCAGGAAGCGTTCGGCGAGGAAGACGATGCCGATCGAAAGGAAGGCGAGCAGCGCCGAGAGCGCGGCAACGGACGGGTCGTAAGTGGTCTCCATATAGCCCAGCATGTCGATCGGCAGGGTGCGCACGCCGGGGCCGGAGAGGAACAGCGAAACGGGCACCTGGTTGAAGCTGGTGACGAAGCCGAGAATGAAGGCGGCGAGAATGCCGCCGCGAATATTCGGCATAACCACGCGGAAGAAGGCGCCAAACCGCGACGAGCCAAGCAGGACCGCGGCTTCCTCGATATCCGCGCGAAGGTTCCCGAGGCTCGCAGACACCACGCGCACGGCATAGGGCAGCACCAGGGCGGTATGGGCAAAGAACAGCGCCAGCGTGATGTTGAAGCCGAAAGGAACGACGAGATAACGCAGCAGCGCCAGGCCCACGATGATGCCCGGCACGATGATCGGCAGCGAGACGACGGTTCTCATCGCCTCGGAGCCGGGCAGCCTGTAGCGCGACAGGGCATAGGCGGCGGGAATCCCGAGGACGAGCGCTGCCAGCGTGCCGAAAACCGCGAGAAACATCGACATGGCAAAGCTGTCTCGGAAGCTGTCGATGGTGAAGACCTTGGCAACCCAGCGCAGCGACAGGCCCTGCGGCGGGAAGGCCAGCGTATCGCCGGCCGAAAGGGAGGCGGCGATGATGATCAGGAAGGGACCGATCAGGAAGACCAGCAGCAGGAACAGTACGACCGGTGAGAACAGGCGGATGCTCATCGACGGTTCCTCGCAGTTGCGAGCCGTTTCAACAGAATATTGGCGGCAAAGCTCATGACGATCAGGATGAAGGCGATGACGCTCGCCGAGACGAAGTTGTTGGCGACCGATACCTGCTGGTACATCAGCGTTTCCAGCATCAGCACCTTGGAGCCGCCGAGAATGGCCGGGGTGATGTAGGCCGTCAGCGAGCCGGTGAAGACCAGCGTGCCGCCGACGACAAGCCCCTCCCTGGTGAGCGGCAGAATGACCTTCCAGAAGACCTGGAACCAGTTGGCGCCGAGCACGCGGGCGGCGGGAATGGCATCCTTCGGCATGTTCTCCAGCGCGCTGATGAGCGACAGGATCATCAGCGGCAGGAAGAGCTGCAGCAGGCCGATGAAGACAGCGGTTTCCGTGAAGAGAAGGCGCAGCGGCTCCGCGCTCAGGCCGAGGCCGGTGACGGCTTCGTTGACGATGCCGGTGCGGCCGAGAATGACGATCCAGGCATAGGTACGGGCAACAGGCGAAATCATCAGCGGCAGGGTGACGAGGCCAATCATGCGGCCCTTGCCCTTGGCGGGCAGATTGACGATTGCGAAGGCTGCGGCATAGCCGATAACGGCCGAAACGGCCGTCACTTCAAGGCCGAGCCGGAACGTGCGGAAGAAGACGGTGCGGTTCAGCGTCTGCGCGAAGAAATCCGTATAGGCCGCGAGCGTCCAGGCCCCGCTGCTGCGAAAGCCTTCGGAGAGCAGGATCGCGACGGGCAGCAGAAAGACCACGGCTGCGAAGATCGCTGCCGGCAGGGCAAGTGCCAGGGCTTCGGCGCGGTTCTGGAACATGGGACGCCTTTCGAGCGGGGGAGAGGTCGGTCCCGGCCGGCGCCGGGACCATTATCGGCGGCGGATTACTGGCCGACCTTTTCGTTCCATTCCTTCAGCCAGCCGTTGCGATTGTCGAGCGCGGCGGCAGAGGGGATGAGCTTCAGGCTCTTGGCGGTTTCCTCGCCGTAGGTGATGTTGTTGGCGACCTCGTCGGAGACCTTGACCTCCTTGTTCGCCGGGCTGTCGATCAGCTTTTCGGCGAGTTTGGTCTGAACTTCGGTCGAGAGCCAGAAATCCATGAACTGCATGGCGAGGTCCTGGTTCTTCGAGCCCTTGGTCATGACCAGCACGTTCATGCCGCCGGTCTGGCCTTCCTTCGGCGTTGCCCAGGCAACGGGAACATTAAGCTTGGTGAAGCCTGCCCAGGAGAAGCGGCCGATCGGAGCCGCCCAGATTTCTTCCTGCTGCATGAGCTGCACGAGCTGGGAGGATTTTTCATAGAAGGTGACGATCTCGTCCTTCTTCTCGCCGAGTGCTTCGATCGGCGCCTTGAGATCGGGCGTGTCCTTGCCGAGCGCGAGGCCGAGCATATAAAGCGCCGGCGGACCCTGGTTGGTCGTGACATTCGGGAAGGCGACGTGGCCGACATATTCCGGCTTCAGCAGGTCGGCCCAGGATTCGATCTTCATCTTGTCGGAGCGGTAGGCGATCGAGGTGGCGTAGAAGGTATAGCCGACGCTCATGCCGTCGCCGTTCGGATCCTTGGCGACATCATAGAGCTTGGAGAAATTTTGAAGCTTGGACGTATCGACCTTGTCGATCAGGCCGGCGCGGGCGGCGGCAAGACCGTCAGCCATGGAGACGGCGGCAAGATCGACCACCGGATTGGCCTTGTTGGCTTCCATCTTGGCGAGGCGCTCGACGCTGTTGCCGGTTTCGACGACGAGCTTGCAGCCACACTTGGCTTCGAATGGATCGTAGACGATCGTCTTGTAGTCGTCCTGCGCAAAGGCATAGACGGAAATGGTCAGCGTGCGGTCCTGTGCTGCGGCGCCGAGCGGGAAAAGTGCGGCAAGCGCCACCGATGCAATGAGGGCTTTCTTCATTCTACATGTTCTCCATCTCTGAGGTTTTTTGTGCCGGGTTCGCAGGCCCGGAGGATTGGCGGACGATCAGCTGCATGGGCACGCGTTCGGTCTCCGCCGTAACCAGCACGCCCTCTCGTATGCCGCTTTCGTTAATTCTGTCGACCAGTGCCGAAACGGCGATTTCGGCGATCGTATCCATGTCCATCCTCACCGTCGTCAGCGACGGCGTGACGACAGGCGACCAGATGAGGTCATCGAAGCCGGTGACGCTGACATCGGCAGGCACGCTGATACCCTCCTGCTGCAGCTCGGTCAGCGCGCGCAAAGCCTGCAGGTCGGAAAGCGCGGCAAAGGCGGTGAAGCCCTGACCTGCCTTTTCCGCAAGGCCCAGGCGGCAGCCGACGCCTGTCTCGGCCTCGAGCCGCTCGATCCAGAGCGTTTCGGAGCGCATGCCGGGCTGCAGGCCGGCCCTGATGCCGCCGGCCCTGTCGTTCTGGACATTGGACTCATGATTGTTGCCGATGATCAGGATCTGCCTGTGACCGAGGCCGGCGAGATGGGCGGCGATCTCCCTGCCGCCTTGCCAGTGGTCGGCGGCGACCGTATTGCCGGGCGTGGAGGCGGTGTCGATGACGGCGACCGGGCAGCTTGCGCCAGAAATGCGGGTCGCACGACGCGGCACAACCACCATGCCGTCAACGCCACGTTCCACCAGCCGGTTGATCGCCTCGGTCTGCGCCGTGATATCGCCGCGGGAGTCGGCAATCAGCACGCCGTAGCCTGCCGCGGATGCAGCATATTCGATGGCCTGGGCGATCTTGGGAAAGAGAGGGTTGGCGATATCGGGCAGGACAAGGCCGAGCACGCCGCTGCGACCGGTGCGCAGGGCCCGGCCTGCCTGGCTCGGCACATAGCCAAGTTCGGCGGCATGCGCGCGAATTCTTTCGATTAGAGCGTCGGACACCCGGCCCTTGCCGGACAGCGCATTCGAGACGGTGGCAACAGAGACGCCGAGCGACGTCGCTATCCTGCTGAGGTTGGGTCCCGGGCGTTGTGAAGCCATTGTTCCGACGTGCTTCGCTTAATCGTTTAAGCAACTGCATAGCGTAGCGATCGCGGCTTGTCGAATCCAAATTCCTCCGATGCGCAATTATCTGTCCGGTCGAATGGTCGCGCAAACAAAAAGCCCCGCGAGAGACCTGACCCGCGGGGCTTCACGATAAGATTATGCGAGGACCTCAGCTGCCCTTGGCAACTTTGACCGGTGCCGGAGCCGTGGTCTTGCCGCCGGGAGCGAAGCCGCCGCCGGTTGCGATGTTGAGCGCAGCGTAGTCCTTCGCCATCTGCTGAACAGCGGCGGCGAGGCTTGCCTGAGCGAGAGAAACCTGACGCTGGGCATCGAGAACGTCGAGCAGCGAGGAAGCACCGTCCTTGTACGATGCCGTCGAGAGTTCGAGCGTTTCCTGCGTCGTGCGGACCTGTGCGCGCAACGCATCGACCGTCTGAGCATCGCGGCGAACGGCCGACAGGGCGTTTTCGACCTGCTCGACCGCCGTCAGCACGGTCTGCTTCCAGGCGAGGTAGGCTGCGGCCGCGTCGGATTTGGAAACGTCGACATTGGCGCGCAGGCGGCCGCCATCGAGGATCGGCAGGTTCAGCGTCGGGCCGAAGGACCATGCCGACAGGCCGCCGTGCATGCCGCGCTGGTTGATGTAGCTCGGCGAGATCGAACCGGACAGCGAGATCGACGGATAGAGCTGCGCCTCGGCGACACCGATCTGGGCGGTGGCGGCAGCGAGGTTGCGCTCAGCCTGACGAATGTCGGGACGATTGCGGATCAGGTCGGCCGGAATGCCGGAATTGATGCCGCCGCGGAAAGTCGGCTGACCGGAGCCGCGCAACAGTTCGTCGACCATGGAGCCGGCCGGCTGGCCGACGAGGGTGGCGATATGGTGGGCCGAAACGCGGATATTGGTTTCGAGGCCGGGGATTTCTGCGAGCGTCGACTGGACGAGGCCTTCGGCCTGCACGACGTCGAGGCGGGAGGCCGCACCGGCATCAAGCTGGAACTTGGTGAGGTCGTAGGTTTCCTGACGAGACTTCAGGTTGGCCTTCGAAAGTGCCAGGCGCTGCTGATAGAAGCGCAGATCGATATAGGTTGAGACAAGGTCCTGGATGTAGGAGAGCTTGGCGATGTCGGCGGCCGCGTAAGCGGAGTCGAGCGAGGCGAGGGCGCTTTCCTTGCTGCGCTTGTAGAGGCCGAACATGTCGAGCAGCCAGGACAGGGAGAGCTGTCCGGCGCTGGTGTTGCGGGTGTTGAACTGGGTGCGCAGTTCGCCGGTCTGGCCGCTGACGGTGTGAGAGGCGCCGACATCGAGGGCGGGCAATGCGCCGGCGCCGGCGATGGTCACGTTGGCGGATGCGGAATTGATACGTTCAATGGCCTGCTGAACCGTCAGGTTCTGATCGAGGCCGATCTGAATAAGGCTGTTGAGCTTGCGGTCGTTATAGGCGGTCCACCAGGCCGTGGTGGCGACGTCGCCGTTGCTCTTTTTGCCGCCTTCGCTGAATTTTCCAGGGAGCGGCATTTCAGGAGGTACGTGATCAGGGCCTAAAACACAGCCCGACAGCAATAACAATAGCGCCGGTGTGGCATAACGAAGAGGTACCATGCATTTCATCCTGTAACTCGAGCAAGTCAATTCTTGTCCGAAGCGTCATGCTTCACTATCGGCCCGACGCGCCTCGTTTCTTACGCTAAACACATGCCGAAGCAGTCCGTGCGCAATGTAGCAATCCGGAAAGCTTTCTCACAGTGCATTTTTATCACACTCCCGCCTCATTTTTTTGCCGTGTGGCAAAGATGCGGCGGATGACGACGAAGAAGGACGGCACGAAGAAAATGCCGAGCATCGTCGCAGCAAGCATGCCGCCGAGGACGCCGATGCCGATCGCGTTCTGGGCGGCGGAACCCGCGCCCGTTGCGATGGCCAAAGGCGCGACGCCGAGGATGAACGCCAGAGAGGTCATGACGATCGGGCGCAAGCGCAGCCTTGCCGCTTCCAGCGTCGCTTCGAAGAGCCCCATGCCGGTCTCCATTCGGTCCTTTGCGAATTCCACGATCAGGATCGCGTTCTTCGCCGCAAGGCCGATGGTCGTGAGCAAACCCACCTTGAAATAGACATCGTTCGCCTGCCCGAACAGCGTTGCTGCCGCGAGCGCGCCGAGCACGCCGACCGGGACCGCCATGATGACCGAGAACGGGATCGACCAGCTCTCGTAGAGTGCAGCCAGGCAGAGGAAGACGACGAGAACCGAAATCGCGTAGAGCATGGGGGCTTGCGAGCCCGAGAGCCGTTCCTGATAGGAAATGCCCTGCCAGGCGACCGTATAGCCGCCGCCGAGCTGTGCCGTCAGCGCCTCCATCTCGTTCATGGCTTCGCCCGAGGAGACGCCAGGGGCGGCCGCACCGTCGAGCGGGATGGCGCTGACGGCATTGAACCGGGCAAGCGACGGCGCGCCTTCGACCCATTGGGTTGTCGTGAAGGCGGAGAAGGGCACCATTTCGCCGGCGTTGTTGCGGGCATACCAGTGGTTCAGATCGGTCGGCTGCATGCGGAAGGGGGCGTCACCCTGCACGTAAACCGGCTTGATCTCGCCGTTCAGCGTGAAGTCGTTGACGTCGCGTCCGGTGAAGATGATCGACAGCATGGAGTTGACCGACGCAAGGTCGACACCCATGGCGCCGATCTTCTCCTGATCGATCAGGATCTTCATCTGCGGCTCGACTTCCTTGTTGTTGGAGCGAAGGGCCACGACCTTGCCGGTGCCGCCGGCCATCTGGATCAGCCGCTTGGAGGCGGCCGTCAGGGCCTCATTGCCGTGGCCGCCGGTATCGACAAGATACATGGAGAAGCCGCTCGATACGCCGAGACCCTGGATCGCCGGCGGCAGCAGCGCAAAGACCTGGGCTTCGCGGATCGTAAAGAAGTTCCTGAGAGCCCGGTTGACCACCGATTGCGCGCTGAGATTGGGATCGGTGCGCAGCGAGAAGTCCTTGAGCTTTGTGAAGACGATGGCGCTGTTCTGGCCGGAACCGTTGAAGCCGAAGCCGAGCGCGCCAAAGACGGAATCCACCGCGTCCTTCTCGTTCTCACGGAAGTATTTTTCGACCTTTTCGACGACGGCCTGCGTCTGCTGGGTGGTGGAGCCCGGCGGCGTGGTGACGATGGTGAGCAGCACGCCCTGGTCTTCCTGCGGCAGGAACGAGCTCGGCAGGCGGGTGAAGAGATAGGCGCAGCCGGCGCCGACCAGCAGGAACACCAGCATGACCCGGATCGGCCGCTTCAGGAGATAGCCGATGGCGCGCACATAACCGTTGGTCGAGCGGGTGAAGTTGCGGTTGAACCAGTCGCCGATGCGGTGCTTCTTGTGCTCGTCGACCGGCTTCAGCATCGTGGCGCAGAGCGCCGGCGTCAGCACGATGGCGACGAGTGCCGAAAGCAGCATGGCCGAAACGATGGTGATGGAGAACTGGCGGTAGATGATGCCGGTCGAGCCGCCGAAAAAGGCCATCGGGATGAAGACGGCGGTCAGCACGAGAGCGATGCCGACGATGGCGCCGGTGATTTCACCCATCGACTTCTCGGTCGCCTCCAGCGGCGAGAGCTTTTCCTCCGACATGATGCGCTCGACATTTTCGACGACGACGATGGCGTCGTCGACGAGAAGGCCGATTGCCAGCACCATGGCAAACATGGTCAGCGTATTGATCGAGTAGCCAGTCGCCGCGAGGATGCCGAAAGTGCCGAGAAGCACGACGGGAACGGCGATGGTCGGAATCAGGGTCGCCCGCAGATTCTGCAGGAAGATCAACAGAACCACGAAGACGAGCACGATCGCCTCGATCAGCGTGTGCACGACCTTTTCGATCGACAGTTCGACGAAGGGCGTCGTGTCGTAGGGATAGGTGATCTCGACGCCTTCCGGCAGGCCGCGACCGATCGTTTCGAGCGCGGTGCGCACACGCGCGGCGGTGTCGATGGCGTTCGCACCGATCGCAAGGTTTACTGCAAAGCCCGACGACGGCAGGCCGTTATACCGTGAGCTGCCCCCGTAGCTTTCCTGACCGATCTCGACGCGGGCGACATCGCTGAGGCGAACGGTCGAGCCGTCCTTTTCGACCTTCAGGATGATGTGCTCGAAATCCGCAACCGTGGTGAGCTGGCTCTGGGCCGTGATCGTCACGTTGATCTGCTGGCCCGGAACGGAGGGCTGGGCACCGAGCGAACCGACCGAGACCTGCGTGTTCTGCGCCTGGATGGCGGAGGTCACGTCGCCGGGGGTGAGCTGGAATTTCTGCAGCTTGAACGGGTCAAGCCAGACGCGCATGGCGTAGCCGGAGCCGAACACGTTGATGCTGCCCACGCCTTCCAGGCGCTGGATCTGATCCTCGATCGAGGTCGACATGATGTTGCCGAGGTCGACGGAGGTGCGCTTGCCGTCGGTCGAGATCAGCGAGCCGACGAGAAGAATGCTCGAGGTGGAGCGCGTGACGCTGATACCGGCATCTATGACGTCGCCCGGCAGCTGCGACTGGACGAGCTGCAGCTTGTTCTGCACCTGGACCTGCGCAATGTCGGGATTGATGCTGGTGCCGAAGGTCAGCGAAATGCTGGCAGAGCCTGTCGACGAGGTCGAGGTCATGTAGGTCAGATCGTCGAGACCGGTCATGCCGTCTTCGATGATGGTCGTCACCGATTTTTCGACCGTTTCGGCGCTGGCGCCACGATAGGTGGCGTTGATGCGGACCGTGGTCGGCGCAATGTCAGGATATTGCGAGATCGACAGCGTGAAGATGGCGAGCAGGCCGGCGAGCATGATGGTGATCGCAATGACCCAGGCAAAGATCGGTCGTCGGATAAAAAACTTGGCCATCGGTTATTCCTGTGCGGCTGGGACGGTGACGATGCGAAAATGCCTGCGCATTATTTTGCTGCGGGCTTCTGTTCGCCTCCGGCCGCGGGCTGATCGGCAGGGACAACCACGCCGTTGTCGTTGATCTTCATCGGGACCGGCTTCACCGGCATGCCTGAAACAATCGACTGCAGGCCGCTGACGATGAGCTGGTCGCCATCTTTCACGCCCTCGGTCACAAGCCAGGAGTTGTTGGAGGGTGCGGCGTTCTGGAATACGCGAGTTTCGACCTTGCCCTCGGCGGAAACGAACTGCGCGGTCAAACGACCGTTGGCGTCGCGGGTGGTCGCAAGCTGCGGCAGGGAATATCCGGATTCTGCGCCGAGTTCGACGGTGGCGCGCACATACATGCCCGGCAGGATGACGCGGTCCGGATTCGGGAAGACCACGCGGATGATGAAGGTGCCGGTCGTTTCGCTGACGACCTGCTTCGACATGTCGAGCTTGCCCTTCTGATTATATTCACGGCCGTCCTCGAGGATCAGCCGGAACGCGACATTGCTGTCCTCGCCCTTGACTTCGCCGGCAGCGATCGCGTCGCGCAGCTTCAGCAGGTTGGTGCTCGATTCCGTCAGCGAAATGTAGATCGGATCGAGCTGACGGATTGTGGTCAGCGCAGTTGTCTGGTTGGCCGCGACGACGTTGCCGATATTGTAGGCCGTCTGGTCGATCACTCCGTCGAACGGAGCAATGATCTTCGTATGGTCGAGATCGATCTGCGCCGCGGTAAGGGCGGCCTTGGCTGCTTCGACTTCGGCATTCGCCTGAGCAAGGGCCGTGCGGGCGGTTTCGAATTCGATCTGCGTTGCGCCGCTGCCGACCAGGCGCTGGTAACGGTCGAAATTGCTCTGGGCGCTGGGCACGCTTGCCTCGGCCTTGGAAATTGCGGCCTGGGCCTGCTCGACGGCCGCGCGGTAGGCGGCGTCGTCGATCTGGTAGAGCAGGTCGCCCTTCTTGACCTCGCCGCCTTCCTTAAAGGCAATTTCGCGGATGATGCCGTTCACCTGCGGGCGGATATCGGCCACCTGGAAGGCTTCGGCGCGCCCGGGCAGGATCGTGGTGATCGGATAGGTATCCTTCTTCAGCGTGACAACACCGACGGGGGCGGCCTGCTGGGCGGCTCCGGCACCTGCATTGCCGGCGGGCTTGCTGCCGCTGTCGTTGCAGGCGGCAAGGCCCATAACCAGCAGGAGGGCCGAGGAGACGATGAGGGAACGCCGAGTCATGCTGAATTCCTGTGCGGTTGGCAGTAGCGGTTCAATCGCCGGCCCTGTGACGCGCCGCTCTATATAAGCGTGACAATTGATCCGGAAACAGATGCCGTTATCCGATATTAAGAAAAGCTTTCTGAAGTGACGTAATTCAGCAATCGTCACTTAGCAAGGGTTATTTTGCAGTGCGGCATCCACGAAACACACGATTTTTTCGGCGCGGTGCACAAGCGTGTTTTTGTCGTCCTTGGCGATGAGAATGGGGTGCAGAACGCAAGCCAGAACGTCTGCGACGGTGCGCGCGGCCGCGTCCGTATTGTCGCAGCGGTAATTGCCTTCGGCTACGCCTTCACGGATGATCTCACCAAGCTTCTGCTCTATCCGCTCGCGATAGCGATGACCGGCGTCGAGCTTGGCATCGATCGTCGAGATCACCATTTCGAAGATGTAGGGGTTCTGCTGTATGTCCTGCAGATGGCTGTCGAGCAGGCGCAGGACGAAGCTCAGCAGCTGTTCCTTCGGCGGCAGGCTGGTGTCGACGGCAGCGAAGCGCTCGGTGGCGTTGCCGAGATGGCGTTCGGCAATCGCATCGACGAGCACCGCCTTTGAATGAAAATGCTTGAAAACGTTGGCCGGCGACATGTGCAGCGAAGCGGCGATATCGGCGATGGAAACCGCGACGAAGCCGCGCTGGCGAAACAGGGTCTCCGCCATCGAGAGGATATCCTCCCGGGTTTCCTCGGCCTTGCGTCTGGGCCTGCGTGCCATCTGTCCCCCGCCGGGCTTGGCCCGGCACCTCTTTTTCACGATGCTAGCGCGATTGGCCGAAAACCTGCAAGCGGTCTCGCAGCTTGGCCTTCAACGGTTCAGGGGAAATAGGGCGCGAGATTTGCCCGGATACGCGCCGCGGGCGTTTCGCCGCTGATATCGGCGACGAAAGGTTCGCCGGTAATCCATTCATAGGCCTTGATATAGACGGCGGAGGTCTGCTCGATCAGCTCGACCGGAATTTCCGGGATCTCGTCTTTGTAGGGATCGCAGCGCTCCGCCACCCAGGCGCGGACGAAATCCTTGTCGAAGCTTTCCGGCCGTTGGCCCGCGTCGAAGGCCGCGGGATAGGTTTGCGCCACCCAGTAGCGGCTGCTGTCAGGCGTATGGATCTCGTCGGCAAGAATGATGTTGCCGTCTTCGTCCGTACCGAACTCATACTTCGTATCGACGAGGATGAGGCCGCGCTTTGCCGCCATTTCCTGGCCGCGGGCAAAAAGAGCCAGCGCATATTTCGACAGCGTTTCCCACTGCTCTTTCGTCAACAGGCCGCGGCCGACGATTTCGGCCGGTGTCAGCGGCTCGTCGTGGCCGCCGTCGAATTCCTTGCTGGTCGGCGTGATGACCGGTTCGGGCAGGATCTGATTGTCGCGCATGCCATCGGGCAGGCGGATGCCGTACATTTCCCGCTCGCCCTTCTTGTAGAGCGTCAGGATCGACGTGCCGGTCGTGCCGGCGAGATAACCGCGCACCACAATCTCGACCGGCAGAATATCGAGACGCTTGCCGATGACGACATTCGGGTCGGGATAGCCGAGAACATGGTTGGGGCAGATATCCTTCGTCGCCTCGAACCAGTAACGGGCCGTCTGCGTCAATACCTGCCCCTTGTAGGGAATGCAGGTCAGGATGCGGTCGAAGGCGCTCAGCCGGTCGGTGCTGATGATGATGCGCCGGCCGTCCGGAAGATCATAGTTCTCACGCACCTTGCCGCGATAGTAGTTCGGCAGTTCCGGGAAATGGGCTTCGGAGAGAATACGCACGGCGCCTGGCTATCCTTCTATCGGCTGAGGCTAAAGCGTGCCGCGATCTTTGGGGTTCGCTTCCGACGCTTCAGGTCTTTGTTTTACGCATGTCGTTATCGCAAAACCGCTCCACGCTTTTGCGCCGCATGCTCTGTCCCTGCTCTAGTTTCATTGCCGCGGAAGTCAAGCAAAGGCTCATTCAAAGCCAGAAGAGGGCGATGAGAACGAGTGTCAATATATAACCGGCGAGCGTCAGCGGCCAGCCGGCCCGAAGGAAATCGCCGAAGCGGTAGCTGCCGATGCTCATCGACAGCGTATTGTTGTGATGGCCGAACGGGGTCAGGAAATCCTGCGAGGCGCCGGCGGCCACCGCTATCAGGTAGGCCTGCGGTGCATGCTGTCCGGCGCGCGCAAATTCCAGAGCAATCGGCGCAAGCACGATCGCGACCGTCGCATTGTTGACGAAGGGCGTCAGCGCCATGGCGAGAAACAGGACGAGCGCAATACCCCACAACGGATCGGCAATGGGGACTACAAGGCTCAGCCAGGTCGCAATGGTTTCGGCCATGCCCGTTGTGGCGACCGCCTGGCCGATCGGGATCATCGCCGCGAGCATGATGATGATCGGCCAATTGAGATCCGCCATCGCCTGGCGGATGTTCAGATAGCCGGGCAGGGCAAGTGCGAGCAAGACGAAGGCAAGCGCGATGTCGGGACGCAGGCCGAAGGCGGAAGCGGCAACGCCGGAGGCAAAAATGGCGAAAGGCCGCCAAGAGGCCGCCGCGGCAGGGGTGGGCGCTGCCGAGGCGAGCGGCAGGCATTCGCACTCTTCGAGCGCTTCCGCGATCGCCGCTTTCGGACCTTCCAGCACCAGGATGTCGCCGATCGAAAGCTGCAGATCGGCAAAGCGCCCTTCGACGCGCGGAGAGCGCATCGACAGCGCCGAGACCGTGACCCCGCGATTGCGGAAGACCTCCAGCGATGCGACACGTGAACCGACGACGGTGCTTTCCGGCATGACGACGGCCTCGATGCTGGTGAAATCCGGCTGCAGCCCGTGCGGATGGGCCTCCGCCACCAGGGCCTGCGAGGCGGCCAGATCCGCGAAGACGGAATCGGCGCCCTGCGCCAGCAGAATGTCGCCCGACTGGATGACGGATTGTTCGAGCGGGCCGAAGACGAAAGCGCGGTCGCGGATCAACGCATGCGGCTGGATGCCGAAACGCTCGGCACATTGGGCAAGCGTTGCGCCGATCAACGGCGAATGCTCGGGAATGGTGCGCTCCGCGACGATGCGGCGGGCCGGCGGAACTGGCGTTTCCGCAGCTTCGTCCGGCTCCGGAAACAGTTGCCGCACGATCAGGGCGATGAGCAGAATGCCTGAAATGGCGACCGGAAGGCCGACATAAGCGAAGTCGAAGAAACGGAAACCCTTGCCGGTCGCGTTTTCAAGCGCGTCGCTGACGAGAAGATTGGCGGGCGTGCCGATCAGGGAGACGAGACCGCCAAGAAGAGCGGCAAAGGAGATCGGCATCACGAGCTGCCGGCGCGGAATGGCCATAAGCGTGTTCAGCCGGAGCGCCAGCGGCAGGGTAATCGCAAAGGCGCCGATACTGTTCATGAAGATCGAGATGAAGCCGGTCAGGGCGGAGACGCCTGTTATGACCCGGAAGTGCGAGAGGCCCGAGGCCACGAAGCGCTCGGCGAGACTGTCAAAGAGTTTGGTGCGGGCCAGCACCTGGACGATCAGCAGGATTTCGACCACGGTGATGACGACGGGGCTCGCGAAGCCGGCAAAGATACCGTCGGCGGGGTACAGGCCGAGCCCGTAACCTGCAAGCAATCCGCCGATCGAGATGACTTCCATGCGCAGGCGGTCGAGGGAAAACAGGAAGAGCATGGCCGTCAGCAGGATCAGGAGGGCTGCTTGCTCGAGCGTCATCGGGGTTCCTGTCTTCGATCACAGGCCGAATGTAGCCATTCGTCCGGCGCTGTATAGCCTGCTCAGACGAAAGAATGATTGCTCCTCACATGCCCTGCCAGCGGCCGTCCCGCGGGCGCTCAGGCCGGCCTGCGCCATTTCCCTTCGGCCGTCCGCTCGAGGATGGGCGTTGCAAAAACGCCTTTTGTGCGTGCCTGCCATTGCGGTCCCGCGGCGTCGAGCCGGGCGCGCCAACGGTCCGACTGCAGCATCGCCGCGCCGATGACGACCGGCTCTATGCCGCAGCTCGCGAGAAGATCGAGGCCGGCGACGATCGAGGTCCCGCTCGAGATGACGTCGTCGATCAGCGCAACGCGGCATCCTTCGAGAAGCGGCAGCATGCGCGGATCGACATAGAGCCGTTTCTGCTGTTCCGGAGTGGTGATCGAGGAGAGGGCGACCGAGAGTTCGTCGCGATACCAGAATTTGCGGGAAGTGCCGAGTGGCACGTAGCGGCTGTGCCCGAGCTTCTGGGCAACGGCGGCAGCAAGGGTGAGGCCGAGTGTCGGCAGGCCGGCAACCACATCGATATCGAGGGGTCCTATCTTTGCCGCAAGGCTTTCGGCGAGCGCATCGAGCACGGCAAAACCTGCCTGGTTGATGATCAGCGAGGCCAGCGCATGCTCGCCGTCCGCGAGCAGGCGGATCGGCAGCCGCAATTGCCTGCCGTCTTCCAGTTCGGCCACGAAGAAGGAGGTGAAATCGCCGTCCGTTTCGAAGCTGCCCGGCGGATGGATGTCCTGCCAGAAATCATGCGGCTTCATCTCGTTCATTCTCAACCTCGCATCGCCTTGCCGGTACCGACCTTGCGGCGCAGGTCCTTCAGCTCGGATTCCGTCAGTTCCCTGACCGATCCCTTCGGCAGATCGCCGAGTTCCAGCCCACCGATCGCGACGCGCACGAGCCGCAGGCAGGCAATATCGAGCGCTTCGAGCATCCGCCGGATCTGCCGGTTGCGGCCTTCCTGAAGTTCCACTTCGATCCAGGAATTGCGGTCGCCTTCGCGCAGCCTGCGGGCGGCGGTGGCGCGCAGCAGTTCGCCGTCATGTCGAAGGCCCGACGTCATCGCCGCCAGCATGTCGTCATCGGCGATCCGATCGATCTGGACATGGTAGGATTTCGGGACGTGGGTGATCGGATCGAGCAGTGCTTGTGCGAATTCCGTATCGTTGGTGAAGAGCAGCAGGCCCTCGCTCGCCTTGTCGAGCCGGCCGACAGGCGAAAGATGCGGGACGTCGAAATCAGCCAGGCAGTCATAGACGGTCGGACGACCTTCCGGATCGTGACGCGTGGTGACAAGGCCGCGCGGCTTGTTGAGCATCAGGTATATCCTGGCCTCGGCGGCGATCTCTTTGCCATCGACCTTGATAAGGGCGGTCGAAAGATCGACCCATGCCGAGGGATCCGTGATGATGCGATCCTCGACCGCGACACGGCCGTCGGCGATCAGCCTTTCAGCCTGGGTGCGGGAACAATAGCCGAGTTTGGAGAGCGCGCGCGGGAGCGTAACCCGCTTGCCGGCCGGGCCGGCCTCGGGTTTGTTGTGTTCGCGTGTTTTCTGCGGTGCTCGCCGGCTTCTCACTTCGCCATCCCTGATGTGATTGCGAGAGCCGTTCTTGGCATGAACGACGCACGGATGCCAGCAATGGTGTTCGAAATTCTGGGGAGGAGGGGATTTCGGATGCCGAATGGAACCATCGACGCTTCGGGAAAGCGCAGCGGGTAAAAAGGGTCTTTCTACCGCCTCACGGGCAGGCCATGAAGCCGGCGAGTTCCTGCCGGTTCATCACGATCCCGGCTGCGGCCTTGGCCGGGTCCGGATGCGTGTAGGAAAGGCTCGGCATTTCGGGCAGATCGAGTGCCTGGCGCATATTCATGATGCCGACTGCACGTCGGCCGTCGCTGCCGTCGATACTGACTTCGACAATCAGCTTCTCTCTTTTGCTGTCCATGGTGACCTCCCTTCATTATTATATTCCCATCGATCGCATTAAAAATCGGTTTTTCTAAGACATAAGTGTTTACGCACCCTGCAAAAAACGGATCTGCAGGATGCGTACAAAATGCGGG
This sequence comes from Rhizobium sp. KDH_Rht_773_N, assembly GCF_052946295.1. NCBI lineage: Bacteria > Pseudomonadati > Pseudomonadota > Alphaproteobacteria > Hyphomicrobiales > Rhizobiaceae > Rhizobium > Rhizobium sp. KDH_Rht_773_N. Next base: position 2,712,212 of record NZ_CM129525.1, read on the forward strand.
AGTGGAGGTGGATGGGCTAACGCCACCAGTGGCGCGGTTCGGGCTGCGTGGCGCCCGACAGCATGTAGCCTGCCAGGAAGCCGATCGCGCCGGCAAGCAGAAGCGCCGTGGTGGTTGCAGCCGGGTGTTCGCGGGCGGTGCCGGCGACCGCCGCACCTTCGGCACGAATCTGGGCAACGGCACCTTTGGCACGCGGAAGCGCATCTTCGTAAGCCTTTCCGGCACGGTTGCGTACTTCGTAATAGGCTTCCGCGCCCTGCGCTGAAATCATCTTCTGCAGGCGGGACAC